>NZ_JBQAPF010000002.1:0-1839 GCF_053585025.1 Micromonospora sp. RB23 | reverse complement strand
TTCGAGGCCAACCTCTACTTCGTGCCCCCGAAGAACGTCCGCGAACGCCTCGCCCACGAACTCGCCGCGGTCACCTTCAAGGAATACGCACTGCAGGACGCCAACACCCTCGAAGCGACACAGACGATGATCGGCACCCGCGCCGTCACCGACTTCCCGCTCTGCGATCAGGAAATCCTCCTCCGCCACCTGCACAAAACCGTCGGAGACTACGTCAAGGAGTACCGTGATGGCGCTGCTGCCAACTGAATTCGCCGACCTCGAGCCCTACACCGACTGGGTCCTGGCCACCGAACCCGAACGCTACGCCAAGCGCCTGGCCTCGACCATGCCCGACATGCAGAAGTTCTACGACGCCGCCTTCGGCCGCATCGAGGACGCCATCACCTACTGCGACAAATTCGACCTCGACGACCTGCCCGACGACGCCCGCGCCCTCGTGCACCTGATGCAGTCGCTCATCATGGTCTCCTTCCCCGTCGAAGTCTGGAAACAACCCCGCGTCCCCGACAGCGGCGCAGCCTGGGCCGACATCACCCACGAACCGGTGGTCTGACACCCGACGCACCAACGAGCCGTCCCCCCACAGCGAATCGCCGTGGGGGGACGGCTCGTTGGTCCCGGTCCTCCGCGGCGCACGTTCGCCCGGGCCGGGTCCACGGGACCGACTCACCCGCGATCGGACGTTGACGCTCCCGGCAACTGTGAAAACCTAATAGTCACTGAATGAGAGTGCCATTCTCATAGATGAGATTGGATGGGCTGAAAAGTAGACAGAGACGACGAGTTCGGACAGGAAAGGTAGATCCGTGCCCCATTTCCCGAAACCAGCCGAAGGCAGCTGGACCGAGCACTGGCCCGAACTCGGCACCGCACCGGTCGACTACACCGACTCGTACGACCCGCAGTTCTTCGAGGACGAGCGCAACGCGATCTTCAAGCGCACCTGGCTCAACGTCGGCCGCATCGAAAAACTCCCCCGCAAGGGCAGCTACTTCACCAAGGAACTGCCCTCCGCCGGCCCCGGCACCTCACTGATCATCGTCAAGGGCAACGACGGTGAGATCCGCGCCTTCCACAACGTGTGCCGCCACCGCGGAAACAAACTGGTATGGAACGACTTCCCCGGCGAAGAAGTCGCCGGCAGCTGCAAGCAGTTCACCTGCAAGTACCACGCCTGGCGCTACAGCCTCGAAGGCGACCTGACCTTCGTCCAGCAGGAAGACGAGTTCTTCGACCTGGACAAGCAGAACTTCGGCCTCAAGTACGTGCGCTGCGAGATCTGGCAGGGCTTCATCTTCATCAACCTCGACGACGACACCCAACCCCTCGACGAATACCTCGGCCCGCTGGCCAAGGGCATCGAAGGCTACCCCTTCGACCAGATGACCGAGGTCTACAGCTACAAGGCCGAGATCGGTTCCAACTGGAAACTGTTCATCGACGCGTTCGCCGAGTTCTACCACGCGCCGATCCTGCACATGAAGCAGGCCACCGAGGCCGACCGAAAAACTCGCCGGCTACGGCTACGAAGCGCTGCACTACGACATCCAGTTCCCGCACTCGATGATCTCCTCGTGGGGCGGCATGGCCCCGCCCAAGGACCTGAACATGGTCAAGCCCATCGAACGCGTCCTGCGCTCGGGCCTGTTCGGACCCTGGGACCGCCCCGACATCGCCGGCCTCGCGGACGACGAACTGCCCGAGGGCATCAACCCCGGCAAGTACCCCGTCTGGGGCCAGGGCACCCTGAATCTTCCCAACATGACCCTGCTCATCTGGGCACCGGGCTGGTACCTGACCTACCACTACTGGCCCACTGCACCCGACCGCCACATC
>NZ_CM132111.1:4807500-6805685 GCF_053585025.1 Micromonospora sp. RB23 | reverse complement strand
GGGATGTGCGGGGCCGGGGCTGCGGCTTAGGCTCGGCTCTGTGGGTGAGGTGCTGATCCTCTTCGTCTTCGGCTGTTGCGTGAGCGGCGTGTTGGCCGCGCTCTGGTGGCTGGGGGTGCGTGGTCGCCGCCGCGGTGTCGGTGGCGAGGTCATGGGGCCGTTCGAGGAGATGTGGCATCCGGCGGCGACCCGCTACCGCGCTGAGATCCGCGTCCAGGAGGAGCGGATGGCGCCAAGGGTGTCGGCCGACGACACCGACGGGCGGGCTCAGGAGGGCTTGGGGCCGCAGACGTAGCGTGGCTCGGCGTCGTAGCGCCAGGTGAACTTCTCCCGCTTGACCACCACGCCGCCCTTCTTGATGACCCGGAAGGCGTCCTGGGTGAAGCCGTTGATGCCGTTGCTGGGAATGCACGTCGGGCCGGGTTCGAGGTGGATGAGCTTCGGTGTGGTGATGTTGCGACGCGGGCCGTACTCCGTCTTGACGCTGTCGTAGATCTTCGTGCTCCAGATGGAGACGGTCACCGAACTCGACGTGTACGACGTGTCGATGAGCAGGCCGTACTCGGTGTTGTTGCGGAACTTGAAGTCCAGGTTCGGCCAGAAGATGGTCGACTCGATGACGGCCGGGTACCTGTCGAACCAGTACGAGTGCGGCTTGTGTTCCACGTCCTGGAGGCCGGCGTAGTACGTGGCGTTGAAGAGGGTGGTCGTGAACTGCGACGTGCCACCCCCGACCCCGGGCACCAGCTTGCCGTCCAGGATGACCGGCGCGTCCCGGTAGCCCTGGGCGTAACCCCGCTCGCCGGTGTGCCCGTTCAGGGAGAACGTCTTGCCCGGCAGCACCACCGTGCCGTCCACCTTCTTCGCGATGGTGGCGATGTTCTGGCTGCGCGGCGACGCCATCCCGCCGGTGAAGCGGGTGGTGAAGGTCGACACCCGTTGCTTGATGCCCAGACCGGCCAGCTTCTCCCTGGTCACCTCCGGCGGCGTCTCCTTCAGCTCACCGGTCACCTCGCGTCCGTCGGGCTTCGGCAGCACCGCCAACAGGTCCCGGCCCAGTGTGCCGGTGTCGAGCTGCTGCCCGGCACGCCCGTCGACGAGCTTGGGACGGCCGCCGGCGATGGTCATCGTCGCGTCCCTCGGGGGCACCTCGATCGCGTTCAGGTCGTCGCCGAGGGCCGTCCGCAGTCGCTTGACGTCCACCGCCGGGGTGAGCTTGCCGGCCTTGTCGGCGTTGAACCGCAGGCTCTTGGCGATGGCGGCCGGTGGCACCTGCACCGAGCCGCGGTCGGTGCGCAGGGTGACCGGCGCGGAGACGGCTGGCTTGGCCAGTTCCGCGACGAGGCGGTCGACCTCCTCGGCGGTGGTCGCCGGCTGGCTCTCGACCAGTGGCACGGTGACCGGGGTACCCGCCAGCCAGCCGGTCCGGACGGCGTCCGCCGAGCGCTGCGGGTCGAAGGTGAGGCCGGACGTGGGACGTACGACCTTGGGCCTGGTGCCCTGGTAGGTGATGGCTGGCATCGTCATCGGACGGACCAGGTCGCCGAGCGCCGTCCGCAGTGCCGCGTCGAGGCGGGCCGCGTCGAGGGTGACCACCGGTTCGACGGTACGGGAACCGACGAGCCGGCTGACCGGGTGCGCGTCGGCCTCGGCCGCTGCCGCAACCGTGGCCGCCACGTCGACCGCGAGCCCCACGTCGGCCGGGTCGATCTCGGCGGTCCGCTCCCCGGCCGTGATCCGCAGGGGCGCGGCGAGGGCCGCCGCCCGCCGTTCCAGTTCGGCACGCAACTTCCGGTCGGCCGCGTCGCGGCTCCGACCGCCCAGCTCGGCGCCGAGCACGCTGGTGCCCCGGGGCACGTCCCCGGCGTACGCCCAGGCTCCGGCACCCGCCGCGGCGGCGAGCACGCTGCCGGCGACGCCCGCCCCGAGCAGCATCCGTACGCGGCGGGGACGACGACCGCCGTTGTCCGCCTCGCCCGTCGCCGTCGCCGTCGCCGGTGTGGCACCGTCCGGCTCGTCGTCCGGCCAGGTGACCGCGGTGACCTGCACGGTGGGCCGGTCGTCGGCGGGTGGACGTTTGTCGCCGTACAGCGTCACTGCAACCTCGATCGCCAGGTGCCGCGGGAGGTCCCCCCTCCCGGAGGACACCACGGTAACCAATGCCCGGCCGTCCGCGCGGGCTGCGCCCGTCCGCTACCGCTACCGCGTGTCGCCCGGCGTGTCGCGGGAACGTGGGGCCGGTGCCCGCGCCGCGTCACGGCCGTGGCACGGTGGCGGGGTGGACGCTGCGGAGCGGGTTCTGGCGTACGGCGGCGGTTGGTTGGACCGGGCGGGCCCGTTACGGACCGACCCGGCCCGACTGGACGCGTTGCTGGCCGACCCGGCGACGGTGGTGCTGCCGCTGTGGCGGGACCGCTGCCTCGTCGACGGTGACGGCCCGGTCCGGCTGACGGCCGACCGCGCGTCGCTCGTCCGGTCGGCCGCCGGGGAGACCGTCTTCCTGGGGCTCGACGGAGACGTGGCGGTGTTCGCCGTGGACCTCTCCGAACTCGGTGAGCCCGCCGCCGTCGAGATGGCGGGGGCGGCACGGGCCGTCGACGTGCGGGCGCTGGTCGGACGACTCGACCCGGCCGGCGCGGCGACCCAGGCGTACGCGCGGGGGTTGCTGCACTGGCACCGGCAGCAGCGTTACTGCGGCGCGTGCGGTGCGGTGGCCGTCGCCGGTGGTGGCGGCCACGTGCGGACCTGTTCCGGCGCGGAGTGCGGCCGGTTGCTGTTCCCCCGCATCGAACCGGCGATCATCGTGCTGGTCGAGGCGCCCGGCTCGCCCGGGCGCTGCCTGCTGGCACGGCACGCGGGCGCGGCCGAGGACTCGTACTCGACGTTGGCGGGCTTCGTGGAGGTCGGCGAGAGCCTGGAGGACGCGGTCCGCCGGGAGATGTCCGAGGAGGCCGGGATCACCGTCACCGACGTGACGTACCAGGGATCGCAGGCGTGGCCGTTCCCCGCCGGGCTGATGGTGGGCTTCCGGGCCACGGCGACATCCGACGAGGTACGCGTGGACGGTGTGGAGCTGCTGGAGGCGCGCTGGTTCACGCGGGAGGAACTGCGGGAGCGGGTCGCGGCAGGTCGCCGGCTCGGTCGGGTGGACTCGATAGACCACCACCTGCTGAACGGGTGGTTGAAGGCAGACTGAGGATCATCACCAGGGCCGTCGCCGCGGCGGTGCCCAGGGCGCACCACATGATCCCCTGGAACGTGCGTGGGGCGACGACCATCGTCAGGACGGCCAGGACGGCGGCGGCGACCCACAGGGGCGCGGACGGCCAGCGTGCGCCGGCCGCGATCTTGGCGTTGACGGCCGCGAAGACCAGCGCGTAGAGCGCTCCGGTGGCGGCGAAGAACGGGGCGTACTCGCCCAGCGCGGCGTAGTTCTCGCCGCCCACCAGCCGGAACGCGAGGCCACCGGCCAAAGTCGAGGCGGCGACGAGCACGGCGCCGCAGGCGGCGACGATGGCGAGCACGGTGGTGCGGACGCGGTTGTCCCCGACGGCCAGGCGGGGTAGGGCGAGCACCACGATCACCTGCGGCGCCCAGAGGGCACCCTTGGTGAGCACGGTGCCCACGGCGTACGCGCCGGAGTCCGCCGGGGACAGCAGCTGCCGGGCGAAGATCAGATCGGCGTACGACACGGCGAGCATCGCCAGCGCCGCCGTGCCGGCGCTGGCCACCTGCCGGATCCGCAGCGCGCCACCGACGTCGCCGTCCGCGCCCGAGGCGGTACGGTGCGCCGGTCGGGCGATCCAGATCAGCGCGGGCAGCACGAGGTACGCGGTCACCATGCCCGCCACCAGAGTGTCGACGACGTCGGCGCCGAACACCAGCGCGACGATCATACCGCCGTACCGGCCGGCGGCGACGACGCCCATGGCCCACGCGAGACGCAGGAAGCGCTGTTCGCCCTGCAACTCGCCGAGCCATCGGGCGGCCAGGACGACCGCGACGGTGGTACCCGCGACCAGCGCCACGACCGTCAGCGACAGCCGGAGGGCGGTCATCATCAGCGGTGCCGCCACGACGACCGCGCCGGCGGAGACGGCGGTGGTGACGAGGGTGACCCGGTTCGTCGGGGTGCCCGGATGCCGGGCCCGGTGCACCGCGACCGCCATCTGCAGTCCCACACCGGCGACGCCGGCGATCGCGACGAGGGCCGCCACGGTCGCCAGGACGCTCAGACCCTCGGCCGCCAGGTGTCGGGCGCCGAGCATCGGGAGCAGGTAGGCCAGCCCGTTCGTCACCATGGCGGCACCGGCGACCGCCGCGCCCGCCGCGGAGAGGCGGCCCGCGCCGGGGCCGGCCGTCGTGTCTGTCATCGCGCCTCGTGAAGGTGTGGCCGGGGCCCGGTGTGGGCGCGCCGAGCTTGCCGTCGTCGTCGCGGAGTCGCCCGTCGACGTGTGAGGCAAGCTACCGTCCGCGCTCCCCCTGTGCCTAGAGTGCTGTCCGGAGCCCCGGGAGCGACATCGGGCCCGCTTCCCGTCCAGGTCTGTGGGGGTCCGTGTGCGCCGAGGATCACCGGGCTCCCGTCCGGCACTGTCGCGGGCCGTGGTCGTACTCCGTCGGTGGTGGCCGGAGACGGCGCTCGGCGTCGCGGTGGTCCTCGCGATCCTCGGGCCGGTGCTGGGCCGGGGCTACGTCCTGCGGTACGACCTGGTGTTCGTGCCGGACCCGCCGTTCGGCGCGATGGTCTGGGGCAACGGCGGGGAGTTGCCCCGTGCGGTGCCCAGCGAACTGCTCGCGGTGGGCCTCGCGCACCTGTTGCCGGCCGACGTGGCGGAGAAGGTCCTGCTCGCCGGCTGCCTGGTGCTGGCCAGTCTGGGCGCCGCCCGGCTGGCCCCGGTCAGCCACCCGCTGGCACGGATCGCGGCGGGGCTCGCGTACGTCTGGAACCCCTGGGTGTACGGGCGACTGCACCTCGGTCAGTGGGCGGTGGTCGCCGGGTACGCGGCGCTGCCGTGGGCGTACGCCTGGGTGCTCGGGGTGCTGCGACCGCCGGGCGGCATCGGACCGGGCCGGCGTGCCGCCGTCGCCGGTGGGGCGGCGGTGGTGCTGGGCGGTCCGGCGCTGGTGCTGGCGGCGGTGCTCTCCTGCGCGCCCGCGTTGGCCCTGGCACGGCGGTGGCGGGCATTGGTGGCGGGAGCGGCGACGCTCGCCGGTCTCACCGCGCCGTGGCTGGTGGCGCTGACGAACCGGGGCGCCGCGGTGGATCTGGACGAGCGGGGCGTCGCCGCCTTCGCCGTGCGCGCGGACACGCCACTGGGCGTGCTCGGCAGCGTCGCGACTCTCGGCGGTGTCTGGAGTCGGCACGCCGTCGCGGTCGGCCGGGACCGGTGGCCGGTGGCCCTGCTCGCGTTGGCCCTCGCCGCGGCGGCGCTCTGGGGGTACGCCCGGGCCCGTCGCCGTTGGCCGGCGGCGGCCTGGTGGGGACTGCTCGTCGGCGCTGGACTGGGCGTCCTCATCGCCCTGCTGCCCGCCTGGTCGGTGGGGGCGCACGCGATGGTCGCGCTGGTCGAGCACGTCCCGCTGGCCGGCGCGGTCCGGGACGGTACCCGGCTGCTCGCCCCGCTGGCCCTGGTGCAGGCGGTCGGCCTGGGCCTGGTGGTCGAGCGGCTGATGACGGCGGACCTCCGGTCGCTGGCCCCGCTGGCGATGGTCGCCCCGGTGCTGCTGCTGCCCGGCCTGGCCTGGGGACTGGGAGGCCAACTGGACACGGTGCGGTACCCGCCCGAGTGGTCGTCGGTGCGTGCGGTGGTGAACCGGGATCCGGCCGGGGGCGCGCTGGTCTCGCTGCCCTGGGCGTCGTTCCGCGCCTATGGCTGGGCGGGGCAGGTCCCGGTGCTCGATCCGGCGTCGCGCGCCTTTCGTCGACCGGTGATCGCCGACCAGGACGTGCTGGTCGGCCGGGAGCGCATTCGTGGAGAGAGCGCGACCTCGGACCGGGTGGCCGAGGTGCTGGCGGCGCCGGGCGATCCGGTGGCGGGGCTGCGCCGGCTGGGTGTGCGGTACGCGCTCATCCAGACCGACCAACCTGGTGCGGCCCAGGTCGAGGCCCGCTTCGGGGCCGCCGACGTGGTGCGCCGGGACGGGGCACTGATCCTGCTACGTCTGCCTGGTGCTGGTTCTTCCCGCTCGTCGGGGAGCGTCGGCATTGGTCCGGTGTTGGGGTATTCGGTACTCGGGGCCACCATGTTGATCGCCCTTTCGCACCCCGCCGCGAGACGTCGACGCATGTTACTGTGCGGTCACTTTTGTCGAAGGGACCGTCCATGAAGGCATCCTTCAATCCCCTCCTGATCGCGGTCGTCGCCGCGACGGTGGGTGCCGTGCTGGGCATTCTGGCCGTCTCGGTCGGGACGTCCACCATCACGAACAGCAACACCAAGCCTGCGAACGTGCAGGAATCCATCATCGTTTACGGCGATCGCTGACGGCCCGTCATGGAGGTCCTACCTCCTGACGTGTCGTCAGATGCGGTCGTCCTCGACGTCGTCGTGCCCGCGTACAACGAGGCGCTCCGGCTGCCCGACACCCTGATCCTGCTCCGGGCGGCGCTGGCCGACCTCGGTGTGCCCTGCCGGGTCACCGTGGTCGACAACGCGAGCACCGATGGAACCGCCGAGGTGGTGACCGGAGCGCCGAGCGGCCCGGTCCCCGTCCGGCTGCTCTGGTGCGCCGAACCGGGCAAGGGCTTCGCGGTACGTACCGGTGTGCTGGCGAGCGACGCGCGCTACGTCGGCTTCTGCGACGCGGACCTGGCCACCGCGCCGGACACGCTCGGGCAGGTGCTCAATCTCCTGACCGACGGCGTCGACGCGGTGGTCGGTTCGCGGGCGCACCCCGAGTCGGTGGTGCAGGAGCGGCACAGCCTGCTCCGGCGCTGGGGCGCGGTGGCGTTCCGTGCCGCCGTCCGGCAGGTGGTGCGCGGCGTGGGCGAGACCCAGTGCGGGTTCAAGTTCTTCCGCAACGACGTCGCGCGGCGGTCCTTCGCGCCGCTGCGTTGCGGCGGGTTCGCGTTCGACGTCGAGGTCCTGGGTCGTGCGGAACGGGCCGGAGCCCGGTTGGTGGAGATCCCGGTCAACTGGGTGGATGTACCCGGCTCACGCTTCTCACCGGCCCGCCACGGATGGCAGAGCTTCGTGGACGTCGCGAAGATCAGTTGGCGGCTGCGCCGTGCCGAGGTTCTACCCGCCATCCCGTTGCCGGTCGTCGCCCGGCAGGTCGGCAGCGAGGTGGCCGGTGGCGCCGCCACCGTGGGATTGCGGCCGTGAGTGTCGGCCACTCTCCGGTCGCCGCGACGCCCACCACCGAACCGGTGGTGGCCGGGCGGCGGATCGCGGTGCTCAACTGGAAGGACCCGTGGCATCCGGACGCCGGTGGCGCCGAGGTCTACGCCTGGCAGGTCGCCAGTGACCTGGTGACCGCCGGCGCGGAGGTCACCTTCGTCACCGCCCGTCCGGACGGACAGCCCGGCGCCGAGACCCGCGACGGCATCCGCATCGTCCGGCTGGGTGGGCGGTGGAGCATCTACCCCCGGGTGCTGGGCTGGCTCGCCCGACGTCGACGTCAGTTCGACGCCGTCGTGGACTGCCAGAACGGCATACCGTTCTTCAGCCCGGCGGTCCTGCCCTCGGACGTGCCGGTCGTCTGCGTGATCCACCACGTGCACGACCGTCAGTTCCGGCTCTACTTCGGTCCGGTCGTCGGTCGCTTCGGCGCGTGGCTGGAGGGCCCGGTCGCCCGACGGGTCTACCGCCGAGGGGTGACGCTCGCCGTCTCACCGTCGACGGCCACCGCCGTACGGGACCGGCTCCGCTGGCCCGGCCCGGTGGTGGTCGTACCCAACGGCGCGGACGCGTCGGCGTCACCCGTCGTTGACCCGGCCGCCCGCGACGCGCGACCCCGTGTCGTCTGCGTCGGCCGGGTGACCCGGCACAAGCGGGTCGACCTCGTGCTGGACGCCGTCGACCAGCTCCGGTCACGACGACCCGACCTGCGGCTGGACGTCGTCGGTGGCGGGCCGGACGTGGCCACGATCCGCCGGCAGGTCGTCGAGCGTGGGCTGACCGACGTCGTCACGGTGCACGGTCACCTGCCCTCCGCCGAGCGGGACGCGCTACTGGCCAGGGCGTGGTCGCACGTATCCGCTTCGTGGGGCGAGGGCTGGGGCCTCGTGGTGGTGGAGGCCGCCGCGGCCGGACTGCCCACGGTCGCCTTCGACGTCGACGGGCTGCGCGACGCCGTGCGCGCGGACCGGACCGGGTGGCTGGTCGAGGAGGGCGACGACCCCGCGGGCCGGCTGGCCGACGGCCTCGAACGGGCTTTGGACACCCTCGCCGTACCGGCCGGGGCCGAAGCGATGGCGGCGGAGTGTCGCCGGTGGAGCGACAGCTTCCGCTGGGCCGACACCGGCCGGCGGGTCCGGGCCGTCATCGGGGACCTGCTCGCGCCGCGCCGGGTGCCGTGGGCGGCGCGGAACGCCTCCCTGCTCATCCGGACGGACCAGCCGGAGAGCGTCCTCACCCACGTGTCGCCTCTCCTTCCGTACACCCGGCATGTCGTCGCCGACGAGCGTGGCCTGTGGATCGTCGTGCCCGCCGCCGATCCGGCGGCGGTCCGCCGGGTGCTCGTCGAGGCGGGCATCGCGCCCGAGCAGATCAGCGAGCGGGACGCCAGCGATGACGAACTGCTCACCGGAGTTCCGGTACGGCAGTGCTGACCGCCTGGTCGACCGCTCGCCGCGCCCCCGGCATACCGTCCGCGACGGTGTCCCTGGCGGTGTGGCGCCTGCGTGAGCTGCTGGTCTGCCTCGCGCTGATCGGCTTCTGCGTCACCCAGGAGCCCGGGCTCATCGTGCCGGACACGAAGCTGGACATGGCCCTGGATCCGGGTGGCTTCCTGACCCGGGCGACCCACCTCTGGACGGCGGACTGGCAGTTCGGCACGCTCCAGAACCAGGCCGTCGGCTACTTCTTCCCGATGGGCCCCTTCTTCCTCCTCGGCGATGCGGTGGGTCTACCGGCCTGGTTCGTCCAACGGCTCTGGATGGCGGCGCTGCTCTGCGTGGCCCTCACCGGAGTGGTGCGGCTGGCACGCGCCCTGAACCTGGGTGGGCCGGCGTCGCGTCTGGTGGCCGGCGCGGTGTTCGCCCTCTCGCCCCGCGCGCTGACCCTGGTCGGCACGGTCTCGCTGGAGCTGCTGCCGTACTGCGTCGCGCCGTGGGTGCTGCTGCCGCTGGTCAAGGGGGCGGCGGGCGGCTCGCTGCGGCGGGCCGCGGCGCTCAGTGGGCTGGCCGTGGTCTGCATGGGTGGGGCGAACGGCGCCGCCGCAGCCTGCGCCGTGCTGCCGGCGTTCCTCTACGTGGTGACCCGGGCGCCCGGCTGGCGACGGGTCCGGTTGCTGACCGCGTGGACGGTGGCGATGGTCGCGGCCACCTTCTGGTGGCTCGTCCCGCTGCTGCTCATGCAGCGCTACGGGTTCCCCTTCCTGCCGTACACCGAGACCGCGGCGGTCACCACGAGCGTGACGTCGCTCCCGGCAGCGGTGCGGGGCGCCACCCACTGGGTGGGTTACCTGGCCGTGGACGGGGTGCCCTGGTGGCGCTCCGGGTGGGTGCTCGTCACGACGTCGTGGATGGTCGTGCTCACCGGTCTGATCGCCTGCGTCGGTCTCGCCGGCCTGGCCCGCAGAGACCTGCCCGAGCGACGGTTCCTGCTGGTCAGCGCACTGGTCGGCCTGTTGACCCTGACCGCCGGCAACCTGTCGGACGGCGGCGCGGCCTTCGCCGCCACCGTGCGGGAGGTGCTCGACGGCCCGCTCGCGGCGCTGCGCAACCTGCACAAGTTCGACGTCGTGCTCCGTCTGCCACTGGCCCTGGCCACCGCGCACATGCTGGACACCGTCGGCCGGATCGAGGTCGTCCGCAGGTTCATCCGACCCACCAACATGGCACCCCGACGGGTGGCGCTGGGCATCACCGCCATCGCGCTCCTCGCCGTCGCCAGCGGCGCGGGCACCGCGGGCCTCCCGGCCGGCGGCGGTTTCTGGGCGCTGCCCCAACACTGGCGGCAGGCGACCTCCTGGCTCGACCGGCACGCGGGCCCGGGCACCACGCTGCTCGTGCCCGGCAGCAACTTCGCCGAGTACAACTGGGGGCGCCCGCTGGACGAACCCGTCCAACCCCTGCTGGACTCGCCGTGGGCGGTGCGGTCACTGGTGCCGGCCGGATCGGCGGGCAACGCCCGACTGCTCTCCGCGATCGACGAGCGGCTCGCCGCCGGAACCGCCTCCCCCGGACTGGCGGACGTGCTCGGTCGGCTCGGCGTGCGGTACCTGCTCGTCCGCAACGACCTTCGCCAGCCCGTCGGCGGCTTCGCCTGGCCGGTCCTCGTGCACCGCGCGCTGAACAGCGCCCCGGGGCTGTTCCGGGTCGCCGCGTTCGGCCCCGACAGCGGGGTACGACCGGACTTCGACGGGGCGTGGGACTACGGGCTGCACGAGTCGTACCCGGCGGTGGAGATCTACCAGGTGGACCGGCCGACCAGCAGGGCCACGCTGGCCGACGCGGCCCAGCCGCTCAACCTGGTCGGCGCTCCGGAGACGCTGCTGGACCTCAGCGACGCCGGCGTGCTCGGCGACCGACCGGTGATCCTCGACGGCGACGCCCCGCCGGGCGCCGCCGTTGGCACCGTCCTCGCCGACAGCCTGCGTAACCGCACGGTCGACTTCGGACTCGTGCGGGGCAACACCTCGCGGACGCTGACCGCCGACGAACAACCCGAACCGTCCCACGACATCCTCGACCCGGCGTGGCGGCGGTCGTTCACGTCGTCGGGGTACGCCGGAATCGCCGACGTACGGGCCTCCACCAGCGCGGCGGACGTCACCGGCCCGGCCGGCCTGCGTGACCCCTCCGCCGCGCCCTTCGCCGCCGTGGACGGGGACAGCGGGACAGCCTGGCTGTCCGACGGCGCCCGCAAACCCGTCGGCCAGTGGGTGGAGGTCCGCTTCACCGAGAAGATCCAGGCCGGGTCGGTGGAGCTACAGGTGGTCGACGACGAGGTCGTCGGCGACCCGGTGACCCGGGTTCGGATCAGCACCGCGGGTGGCTCGTACGTGCACTCGGTGGCCGACGCCGGGCGGAAGCCGCTGCGGCTGGCGCTGCCCTCGGGGCGTACCACCTGGGCGCGGGTGACCATCGACGGCGTCGCGGGCCTCGACGTGCCGGGACGCCGCGCGGGCATCCGGGAGCTGCGCGTGCCCGGGGTGAGCCCGCAGCGCTACCTGCGGCTGCCGACGTCGCCCGACACCACCCGGGCCCCGGAGGTCGTCGCGCTCGCCTGCAAGGCCGGGGACCGGTCGGCCTGCGCCGCGGTCGGCAACCGTTACCTGTGCGCCCCCGACCTGATCCGCCAGGGCGAGGAGACCGGCCTGGCGCCCCGCCGCTTCGACCTGCCGGCCGCCTCCACCCCGCACCTCACCGGTCTGGCCCGCGCCACGCCGGCCACCGCGCTCGCCGTGTACGACGAGCTGGTGGGCGGGGAAACCTACAGCACGTCCAGTTCGTGGTTCGCCGACCCGGTCGCCTCGTCCCGGTCGCTGTCCGACGGGGACGACGGCACGGCCTGGTGGGCCGACCCGAACGACCCGCAGCCCACCGTGCGGTTGCGCTGGACCGGGATCCGGAAGGTGAGCTGGGTACGGCTGCGGTTCGCGTCGACCCTCGTCGCCGCGCCACCCAGAACGGTGCGGATCACCGGCGACAACGGCATCCGCGAGGTGGCGGTCGGCCCGGACGGTGTCGCCCGCTTCCCCGCCCTGCGTGGGCGCAGCATCGTCGTGGCCGTGACCTCGACGGTGTCCCGGGTCAACCGCACGACGGCGCTCTTCGAGCCACAGCCGCTGCCCGTGGGCCTCAGCGGGGTGGACGTGGACGGCGTGCCCGAGGCCAACCAGCCGCGTGACCTCGGCCGTACGGTGACGTTGCCCTGCGGCGCCGGCCCGACGATCGTGATCAACGGGGCGACCGTGCCGACGACGGCCACGGGCAGCCTGCGGGACCTGCGGGACCTGCGGCCGCTGCGCTACCGGGCCTGCGACCCCGCTCCGAAAACGCGGGCTGCGACGGGCGACGACCGCGTGGGGCTGCGCGCCGGCCCGAACGAGGTCGCCGCGCCGCCGGACCGGTTCCTCGTCGACAGCCTGATCCTCACCGGCGAACCGCCGCGGCGGCCCACCGTGGCCGAGCCGCCCCGCCGGGCCCTGACGGTGCTCGGCTGGGACGACCAGCGCCGGTCGGTCGAGGTCGGCGCGGGTGGCGGCAGTTACCTGGTCGTACCGGAGAACGCCAACCCGGGCTGGCGGGCCACCCTCGACGGTGTCCGGCTCGTACCGACCCGGCTCGACGGGTGGAAACAGGCGTGGCTCGTGCCGGCCGGGGCCGCCGGCCGGGTCGAGCTGGTCTTCACACCCGGTGAGCAGTACGCCCTCGTCCTGCGCGTGGGCGGGGGACTGCTGCTGTTGTTGGTCGTCGCGGCGCTGCTCCCCGCCCGTCACCACCGGCCGTCGTACCCCGTGGTGCCGACGACGATGCCGACCGCGCCGGTGCTCGCACTGGGGGTGCCGGCACTGCTCGGAGGTGTGGTCGGGCTCGGCTGCGCCGTCGTGGTCGTCGTCCTGCACCGACGTCGGATGCCCACCCCCGGCTGGATCTGGGTGCCGGCGGCGGTGGGTCTATCGGCCTACGGGACCCAGCGGTGGTGGCTGCCCCGGGTCGGGCCGGGGTGGCTGGCGGACCTGCTTGTCGCGCTCCCGACCGGCCTGCTCCTCGTCGCGATCGCCGCCCTCGTGCTGCGGTCCCGTCGGGTGCGCGGACGGTACGAGTCGCGCCGCGAGGGCCGGCTGCGCGGCTGGACCCGACGCCGCGCCCTGCAACGCGGGCACCGGCGCCTCGACGGGGGTGTCGGCCTCGACGATCCCGGGCCGGTGTCGGTCGTGCCGCCGGGCGAGGAATCGGCGCAGTCGCTGCGTCGGCCGCTCGATGACGTGGTAGCTGGCCGTCGCGACGGGGATGGTGACGGCGAGGGTGAGCACGAGGAGCAGCCAGAACGAGCTGTTCATCCGGGTGAACCCGAGCAGGCGGAAGCAGGCCTCGAGCGCGAGGAGATGCCAGAGGAAGATGCCGTAGGAGATCCGACCGAGGTACCTGATCACCGGCTGGCCGAGGAGCGCCCGGGGCACCCCGCCCGAGCCCGGGCCGACGAGCGGGGCGATCACGCACCAGGCGACGAGCAGGAACACCAGGTGCTCGACCAGCGCCTCGACCCGCGTGGCCGGATCGACCCCGCGTGGGCCGGCGATGGGCGTACTGGCGATCCACAGCAGCGCGCCGGCGATGAGCCACGAGGTGCCCGGCGCGAACGTGAAGATGCGCAGTCCGCGCGGAGTGCCGGACCACAGGTCCTCGTCGCCGCGCCCGACACCGCTACCGGCCAGGCCGCCGAGGAACGCCGACGGGTTCCCGTTCGACGGCCAGGAGGCGAGCACGGCCAGCACGATGCCGACACCGAACCAGTCGAGGAAGGCGGGTAGCCAGAGCACCGCGAGCCCCGGTAGTGGCGAGTCGGGGCCGTGCGCGTACACGTTCCAGGTGAGGCCGGCGAGGACGAGGACGACGCCGAGAGTCAGGTGACGTCGCGCTCGTTGAAGTGGCGTCCGACCGCCCATTCGGCGAGCGATCACCGCAATCACCGGCAGCGCCAGGTAGAAACTCGCCTCCGTGGCCAGGCTCCAGGTCTGTTCCATCCCGACCGGGAGTCGTAATGGCTGATATATCTGTGCCAGCAGAAGGGGGATTGCCCAGTCCCATACCGACCTGAGGTAATCGATGTTGAGCCACGCCAGTGCGACGACCGCCATTGGCCAGTAACCGGGCAGAATGCGCAACGCGCGATGCCAGAGGTATCTCCCAACTGACGGTTGCGGCTGCCCGTGAATGGCGGCGAGCGCGAATGGTCGGTAGAGGAGGAAGCCCGAGAGGGCGAAGAAGATCGCGACTCCGACATCCAGCCTGGCCAGCACACCTGCCGGCCGGGCGAACGAGTTGGTCAATCCGCTGAGAAAGGAGACGTGGTGGACGACCACGGCGAGCACGGCGACCGCACGGAGTCCTTCCAATGCGGGCAGCCAGCCATCCGAACGGACGATATTGGGCGCGGACTCGCCCACTCGTCCGTTGATCGCGTCGGGTTCGACGGGTTGGCTCACAGTTCCTCGACATCCTATTTGGCGGGGTGACCCCACGGCTGCGCGCCGCCGGAGTCGGTACGTCCTCGAAGGACGCGACGGACCATATCCGAAAACGGTCTCGTCATGTACTGTCAGCCGACCAGTCGAGCTTTACAAGGGGAGGAGTTTCATGCGACCTACGTCGGGTGCCATCTTGGTGGCGGCGGGCGCGTTCCTGATCGTCGGGGCGGTGGCGACGCCGCTGACCGTCGCGCCCGCGCTCGTCAAGGTGCCCCTGGACCAGAGTTCGGTGACGGTGTCGACGGCTCAGAACGCGACCGTCTTCGACTTCAAGACACTGTCCGAGCGGAGCGGGGTCAGCCTCACGGCCCACCGCGCCGTACGGGGCGATGTCGGAGCCGGGAACACTGACCGGGCGGTCTTCAACGTCGGCGTCCGTGTCATCGACGACGCCAAGAACGAGATCACCGTCAACACGGACCGTGTCGCCCTCGACCGGCGGACCGCGGAGGCGGTGGCCTGCTGCGCCGAGAACATCAACGGCACGGCCTTCAAGCACGAGGGCCTGACCTACACCTTCCCGTTCGGCACGGAGAAGAAGACCTACAAGTACTTCGACAACACCGCGCGCAAGGCGTACCCGGTCAGGTACGTGGGCACCGAGAAGCTCCAGGGCCTGACCGTCTACAGGTTCGAGATGACGGCCGAGCCGGTCGAGATCAAGCAGATCGACGTGCCGGGACGACTCGTCGACTCGACGGAGCCCACGGTGAGCGCCGGCCTCTTCTACACCAACACCCGCACGCTGTGGGTGGAGCCCGACAGCGGCGTCATCGTGAAGGGCCAGGAGAAGCAGGCGCAGACCCTGCGCGACGCGAGCGGCGCCGACAAGGTCAAGATGATCGACGCGACCCTCGCCTTCGACGAGGCCACCCAGAAGCAGCAGGCCGACGCTGCCAAGGATGCGCGCAAGCAGATCAACCTGCTGACCACGGTGGTGCCGATCGCCCTCGGTGTCCTCGGCCTCGCCCTGGTCCTGCTCGGTGTGTTCCTCATCGTCCGCGCGACCCGTCGCCGGCCCGACGCGACGCCCCCGGTGGCAGCCGACGACCGTCCGACGACCGACCTGCCGTCGCAGGCTTCGTCGGAGCCGGTCGAGGAGACCACGGTGCCGGCCGGCGGGCGGCACGCCGCGGAGCGCAGCGAGCCGTAACGACCCACACCACCACCGCACGCCGATCTTCGGGCCGGCCGACCCTCGGGTCGGCCGGCCCGTCCATGTTCCAGGTGGTGGGTCCGTCGCGGCTTTCTAGGAGCGCCGCACCGCGTACCGGGTGCACACCCAGTCTTCGGTGTACGGCAGGTCGGGCCGCTGCCCGACGATCTGTCCACCGTGCGTGGACACCAGCCGCGTCATGTCGGCGTCCGGTACGGCGGTCATGCTCATCGGCGCCGGATAGTTGAGCAGGCGACGCTGGGCCCAGCTGATCAGGCGGAACGGCGCGACCTGCCAGATGAGCCCCTTGGCCGTGCGGGCCGGTTCGGTGGGCAGCCCCACGACGGCGATTCCCCCGGGTCGCAGGACGCGGAGGAACTCGGCGAGGTAGCCGTCGATGGCGGGGCGCGGCAGGTGCTGCAACACCAGCGCGCTGTAGACCAGGTCGAAGTGGCCGTCGGGGAACTGGCCCAGGTCCGGCGTGTCGTTGAGGACGAACCGGATGTTCCCGGTGCTCCGATCCAGCCGCCGGGCGGTCTCCAGCATGGACGGCGCGATGTCGACGCCGACGACCTCGTCGGCGTACGGGGAGAGCCCCTGGGAGAGCCGGCCGGCGCCGCAGCCGAAGTCCAGTACGCGCTCCCACCGGGTCGGCAGTCCGAGCTGCCCGAGCCACCCGGTCGTCTCCTCGACGTCGGCGCGACCGGTGGCCAGGAACTCCTCGACATCCCACCGGCCGCCGCGCTTGCCGGGCTGAACGAGTACGGCCCAGAGCGGATCCTCGGCGCCCAGCTTGGTCCAGTCGCGTCGTACGTCGTTCAGATTCACGCCGAAACCCTAGGGCATGTGGCGACCTGCCGACGGGGATGTTCGGGTCGGGACGACCGCCCGAACGGTTCGCTCTGACCTGGGCACTTTACATCCGTTACCTGATTGTAATGCGTCGATGCCTTGGTCACCCTGAGTTGCCGGTGCGACGTCTTATGTGGCATCTGCTGGGATTAAAGGGCTTTCGCAACGCCGGAAGCGCCAACGCATCGTGACATCGGTCTACCTCTGCGTCGCCTGCGTGTTACCGCCGGGTAATCAGGGGGTTGTGAGCCGTGCCGCGCCGGGTGCACGATCAGGCTCGATCGTTACCCGCCGGTAATAGATGACGGGCACTGCGTGGGTGGCCGCGAACAGCCCCCGCGCACATCCACCCCCAGGAGGAACCCGTGCAGGATCGGTTAGACAATCAGGGTCGGGTCCGGTGGCGGCGGTTCGCCGCCCTGATGGTGCCCGCCACGGCCGCTGCTGGCGCCATCCTCTTCGGCATGTCGACCGGAGCGATCGCGTCCGACATCACCGTCTCCGGGCAGACGTTCAAGATCGGCGCAGACCGCCTGGAGGGCGAGGGCTTCACCCAGTACGGCGGCGTCGTCAAGGAGAAGGGCAAGGACGGCAAGAGCGGCGCGGTGCACCCCGTCGCCCTCTCCGAGATCCGCAGCGCGGACCTCTACAACCTCTGCCAGTCCGTGCGGGCCGATCTGCCCGGCATGCCGGTGGTGCTCACCATCAACGCCGGCGAGGGCAAGCAGCCCGCCCACGCCGACGACCTGCTGATCGCCATGGACTCGCTCGACGGCAACGCGACCTTCACCACCATCAAGATCGGTCGCGACGCCACCGACCTGAACCCGACGGCGCAGCGGGGTTCGTTCGGCCAGAACGCCGACCACGTCACCATCACCGACCTCAAGCAGGTGTCCCGGTACACGACCGCGGCGACCTTCAACCTGGTCGGGCTGCGACTCAAGGTGAACGTGGGCGACGACGCCAAGGGCAAGGAGTGCTTCTGAGCTGAGCGCGGCCCGCGGTGACCGACCAGGCCGCGGGCCCACTCCGACCCCGTCCCCGCTCCGCCAGGAGGAGTACGTGACAACCGCCAACCCGTCCCATGTCCGGCCGAGCAGTGCGGCCCAGGCGTGGCGGAGGTTCCGTGGCTGGCGACGGAGCCGGCCGTTCTGGGGCGGCCTGCTCACCGTCCTGGCCGGCGTGGAGATGTTCGCCTCGACTCGGATGACCCTCAACGGCCTGAGTTTCCACAGCGGCGCCACCGGCCTGCTCTCTCTGCTGATTCCGGTCATCCTGGTGACCTGCGGCCTGCTGCTCTGGTTCACCCCGGGACAGCGGCTGTTCTACTCGATCGTCGCGGCGGTCACCGCGGTGTACGCGCTGATCGGTCTCAACCTGGGCGGCTTCTTCGTCGGCCTGCTGCTCGGCATCGTCGGCAGCGCGCTGGCCTTCGCCTGGACGCCGAACCGCCCGGCACCCGACGCGACCGAGTCGGCCGGGACCGAGTCGGCCGGGACCGAGTCGGCCGGGACCGAGTCGGCCGGGACCGAGTCGGCCGGGACCGAGCCGGCCGGGACCGAGTCGGCCGGGACCGAGTCGGCCGGGACCGAGCCGGTCGGGACCGAGTCGGCCGGGACCGAGCCGGCCGGCGGCGAGCACCCGCTGAGCGAGACCGACCCGGACGGGCCTGGTCGCAGCGTCGACCCGCGTACCTTCGGTGTGGTCCTGGTGGTGCTCGGCCTCGCCAGCGGCGGCCTGGCCGTCCAGCCCCGGCCCGTGCAGGCCGCACCGATCCGTGCCGCCGCCGTCTGCCCCACCCCGCCCCGACCGGCGACACCCGCCCCCGGCGCGTCGACACCCGCGCCGACTGCGAGCCCGCAGCAGGGCGGCAACATCATCACCGACATCCTGGACGGGATCGGTGACCTGCTGACCGGGGGCCACCGCCGCACCACCGCGACACCCACGACGAGTCCCACGCCCTCGGCGAAGCCGACGGCTCGCCCGGGGAAGCCCGCAGCCTGCCCCGACCCCGGCCGGCCCGACCGTCCGGGCGCGACGAAGCCGGGTACGACCACGCCGGGCGCGGCGGAGCCCGGCACGGTGGAGCCGGGCAAGCCGTTGCCGCGTATCGCCCCCGACCCGAACCTGCCCCGGGTGGCGCAGACTCCGTCCAAGCTCACCGGCTCGTCGGTACGCATGACCGGGCTGCGCTTCGACGGGGTCACCGAGCTGCAGACCGAGAAGGGCACCCTCAAGGTGCTGAAGTTCAGCATGCGCGAGGCGGTGACCGACGACTTCCTGCTGCGGGCCGACGGCCCGCAGGGGCGTAACCAGCGGTACGCGACCGACCGGCTGACCGTCAGCGGGAACGTGGCCTTCTACGCCACCCGGTTCGTCGGCAAGCTGCTCGGCATCAAGGTCACCCTGACGCCGGATCTTCCGCTGCCGAACGGCCTTCCGGTCACCTCACCCGTCCCGATCACGTTCACCGACCCGGTCATCGACCTGGCGTACGTCACCAGCAACACCCTCACGGCGCGGCCGGCACTGGTGTTGACCCTGGGCTGAGGGACGGACGGCCCGACCCGGTCACACATCACGGGTGGGCTGCGCCAGCAGGAAGCCCCTGACTCGACAGGACGGCTCCGCCGCCGGGAGTTCGTTGTATCCCCGGCGGACGGAGCCGTCAAGGCTCGCCAGCTGTCCTAGAGTCGGGCCAGCGCCTTGCGCAGCGGGTCGAGGCCCAGCGCGCCCAGGTCCAACGCCTGCCGGTGGAACTCCCGCAGGTCGAAGTCGGCGCCCTTGCGAGCCATTGCGTCCTCGCGGGCCTGCAACCAGATCCGCTCACCCACCTTGTACGACGGCGCCTGCCCCGGCCAGCCCAGGTAGCGGTTCAGCTCGAAGCGCAGGTTCTCGTCCGGCACCCGGCAGTGCGCCCGCATGAACTCCCAGCCCAGCTCGGGCGTCCACCGCTCGCCCGGGTGGAAGCCGAACGGGTTGTCCTTCGGGATCTCCAGCTCCAGGTGCATACCGATGTCGACGATCACCCGTGCGGCGCGCATCGCCTGGCCGTCGAGCATGCCCAGCTTGTCGCCCGGGTCCTGGAGGTAACCCAGCTCGTCCATCAGCCGCTCGGCGTAGAGCGCCCAGCCCTCGCCGTGCCCCGAGACCCAGCAGAGCAGCCGCTGCCAGCGGTTGAGCAGGTCGGCCCGGACGGCCGTCTGGGCAACCTGAAGGTGGTGCCCCGGCACGCCCTCGTGGTAGACCGTCGTCACCTCACGCCAGGTGGAGAAGTCGGTGATGCCCTGCGGCACCGCCCACCACATCCGACCCGGGCGCGAGAAGTCCTCGCTCGGCCCGGTGTAGTAGATGGCCCCGTCGCTGGTCGGCGCGAGGCAGCATTCGATCCGGCGGACCTGCTCCGGGATGTCGAAGTGGGTGCCGTGCAACTCGGCGATGGCCTTGTCGGCGAGCGCCTGCATCCAGTCGCGGAACGCCTCCTTGCCCTGGATGGTGCGCGCCGGGTCGGCGTCGAGCTGCGCCACCGCCTCGTCGATCGTGGCACCCGAGCCGGCGATGCGCCCGGCCACGACCCGCATCTCCGCCTCCAGGCGGGCCAGCTCCGCGAAACCCCAGGCGTACGTCTCGTCGAGGTCGATCTTCGCGCCGAGGAAGTACTGCGAGGCGAGTTCGTAGCGCTCCCGGCCGGCGGCCTGCTTGTCGCGCCCGTGCGGGGCCATCTCGGTCCGCAGGAACTGGCCGAACTCGGCGGTCGCCGCGGTGGCCGCCGAAGCGCCCCTGCGCAGCTCGGCGCCGAGGGTGCCGTCCGCGCCCAGCCGCTCGACCAGGCCGTGGAAGAAGTTGTCCCCGGACGGGTCGGTCCAGATGTCGCACTGCTTGGCCACCTCGACGAGCTGCACCTTCGAGCTGACCTGCCCGTTGGCGAGCGCCTCACGCAGTGTGGCCTTGTAGCCCTCGAGCGCGCCGGCGAGCCCGTTGAGCCGGGTGGCGATGTTGGCCTGCTCGTCGGCCGTCGCGGTCGGCATCAGATCGAACACCATGCGGACCTCGTGCAGCCCGCTGGTGATCACGCTGACCTCGCTCGTCGTCTCACCGGCCTCGTAACGGGCCAGGTCCAGACCGAGCCGTTCCTGCATGGCCTCCTTGGCGGTGCGCTCCGCCTCGGTGTCCGGCTCGGCCGCCTCCAGCTCGGTGAGCGTCGCGCGGGTCAGGTCGGCGCGCGCCCGGTATCCGTCGGGCGAGAGGTCGTCGAGCTTGTTGTCGTGGCCGGCGATGCCGACGTAGGTCGCGCCGGTCGGGCTCAACGGCGCCCACTTGTCCACGTAGCGATTGGCGATTTCATCAATTCGTCCCACGCTGCGACACTACGTGACCACCCGGTCAGGATGTCGATGTCAATTGTCGTGTCCGAGCAGCGGAAAGTCGGACGACATTGTCGGACCCCTCCGGCAGAGTGTCAGGGGTGAACACCGATATCGCTCCTGACAGGGTCCCGCTGCGCGCCTGGTTGCCGGGCTTCTTCGCCCTCGCCGCCATCTGGGGTTCCAGCTTCCTGTTCATCAAGGTCGGCGTGGCCGAGCTGCACCCCGTGCAGCTGACCCTCTACCGCGTCGTCGCCGGCGCGCTGACCCTGCTGGTCGTCCTCGCGGTGCTGCGCGACCGGCTGCCCAGCGAGCCCCGCGTGTGGGCGCACCTGGCCGTCGTCGCCGCGTTCGGCGTGGCCGTGCCGTTCACCCTCTTCGGTTACGGCGAGCAACGGGTCGAATCGATGCTCGCCGGCATCTGGAACGCGACGACGCCGTTGATCGTGCTGCCGCTCGCGGTGCTGGTGTTCCGGACCGAGCGGCTGACCGTACGCCGAGCGATCGGCCTCGGGCTGGGCTTCGTCGGCGTGCTCGTCGTGCTCGGAGTCTGGGAGGGTATCGGCGGAGCGCACTTCGTCGGGCAGCTGATGTGCTTCGGCGCGGCCGCCTGCTACGGCGTCGCCATCCCGTACCAGAAGCGGTTCATCGCGGGCAGCACGCACTCCGGGCTGTCCCTGTCCACGGCGCAGCTGCTGCTCGCCGCCGCGCAGCTCGCCATCGTCACCCCGTTCGTCGCGGGCGCGCCGCCGCTGCCGACCGAGCTGTCGGCGAAGGTCGTGGCCAGCGTCCTGGCGCTCGGCGCGCTCGGCACCGGGCTCGCCTTCGTCATCAACATGCGCAACATCCGGGTGGCCGGCGCGAGCACCGCCTCCACCGTCACGTACCTCGTTCCGATCTTCGCGGTGCTGATCGGTGCCGTGGTGCTCGACGAGCGGCTCAACTGGCACCAGCCGGTCGGGGCGCTCATCGTGCTGTTGGGCGTTGCGGTCGCGCAGGGCGTGCTGGGCCGCCGGACGCCCCGGCCGGTCGTCGGCGTGGGTGCGCCCGCAGCGCCCGCCGCCGAGCCCGTCCGCCGCTGACCGGCGTCCGCCACCGGTCAGGTCCGGTCGCGTGTCCACTCCACGAGCTGCTCGGCCGACCAGGTGTTGACCACCCGGTCGGCCGGGACGCCGCAGCGTGCGGCCCGCTCGCAGCCGAACCGCTGCCAGTCGAGCTGGCCGGGCGCGTGCGCGTCCGTGTCGATCGCGAAGCGGCAGCCTGCTTCCAGGGCGCGGCGGATCAGCCGCTTCGGCGGGTCCTGCCGCTCCGGCCGGGAGTTGATCTCGACTGCGGTGTCGTGTTCCGCGCAGGCGGCGAAGACGGCGTCCGCGTCGAAGTCGCTCTCCGCGCGGGTCCGGGCCCGGTGCCCCTTGTCACCCGGACCGGTCACCCCCGCCGGTCGGGACGACACCATCCGACCGGTGACGTGACCGAGGATGTCCAGGTGCGGGTTGGCGACCGCCTTCAGCATGCGCCGGGTCATCTTCGACCGCTCGTCCTTCAGGCCGCTGTGCACCGAGCCGACCACCACGTCGAGTCGGGCCAGCAACTCCTCGTCCTGGTCGAGCGAGCCGTCGGCGAGGATGTCCACCTCGATGCCGGTGAGGATCCGGAAGCCCTCCGGCAGCGCCGCGTTGACCTGCGCCACGTAGTCGAGCTGACGGCGCAGCCGCGCCGCGGTCAGCCCCCTTGCCACGGTCAGACGCGGCGAATGGTCGGTCAACACCATGTACTCGTGACCCAACTCGACCGCGGCCAACGCCATCTCCTCGATGGGCGAGCCGCCGTCGGACCAGTCCGAGTGGGTGTGGCAGTCGCCCCTCAGTGCGGCGCGCAGCGCCGTGGCCTCGGCATCCAGGTCGCTGCCCTCGGTCGCCAGCAGCCGGCGCAGATAGACCGGCTCCTCACCGCTGAGGGACTCCGCCACGCAGCGGGCCGTCACGTCGCCGACGCCGGTCAGCTCGGTGAGTGTGCCGTTGCCGGCCCGCTCGGCCACCTCGGTCGCCGGCAGACCGGCCAGCGCCGTGGCCGCCGAACGGAACGCCCGCACGCGGTAGGTGGCCTCGTTCGCCCGTTCCAACAGGAACGCGATGCGGCGCAGGTCGGCGATGGGATCCCGGGCAGCCATGTCAGGGAGCCTTCGGGCAGCCGTGTCGGCGTTGCCACGCGGTCACCTCGGCGGCCGGTTCCCGGTTGCCGCCGCGCCGCCACGAGTCCAGGTAGCGCGCCGGCCAGAGCACACCGCGCCGGATCCACCACCCGTCCTTGCCGGCGCACGGCGGCGAGATTCCGAAGTGCACGTGACACACGTTGTTCGCGTTGCCGGTCCGGCCGACCTTGCCGAGCTGCTGCCCGGCCCGGACCCGGACCCCCGCCTCGACGCCGGACGAGACGACGCTCAGGTGCGAGCCGTAGTAGCGGACCCCGTCGTCGCCGAGCAGCGACACCGACAGGCCGCCGTTGTCCGGCCCCTGCGGCCCGCTCTTGGAGTACCTGTCGACGCGACTCACCTCCAGCACCTTGCCGTCCGTCACCGCCACGAACGGCTCACCGCAGTTGGCGAACACGTCCGTCGCCGGGTACGCCCCGTGCGTCGTGTGGTAGTCCACGTTGTCGGCGCGTACCGGAAAGACGTGCCGCAGCCCGGTGCGGGGCGCGCTCGGCGACGGCTTGGCCGACGACGGCGTCGGGCTGGCCGGGCGGGTCGGCGTCGGCGCGGCAGTCGGGGCCGCCGGCTGCTCGCCGGTCGCCCAGACCGCCGACGGCGACGGCGCGGCGACGCCGTCCGGCGGCACCCCGGGCCGGGTCGTCGCGCAGCCGGCGGCCAGGATCGGGGCGAGCAGCAACATGATCGGGTACGCCGGACGCACGCGGCGACCGATCGTCGGCGAGGGCATTCGGCCATCCTGACAGACCGGTACCGTGGGGACGAGCGACGCGCGTGAGGGAGGGCAGCCGGTGAGCATCGCCCGAGGAGATCCCGTCCCGGATCCGGCTGCCGCGCGGCCGGCGTCGCGTACCCCCTCGGGGCTCTTTCCGGCCGGGCCACCGACCAGACCGACCTACCGCGAACCGCACCCGGTGACCGGTGGTGGTGTCGCCTCCGGTGGCGGCGCGGCCGCTGCCTGGCTGCTGCTGTTCGGGCTCCTCGGCACCGACGTGGTGAGCTACGCGTGGTGGACGGTGGTGGCCGGCCTGCTGGCCTGGCTGACCGCCCTGGTGCTGGTCCGCTACGGCGACCGCGGAGTGGCCACCGGAGTGGCGATCGTGACCGCCGGCGGCTGGAGCATCGCCGCCGCCGTGGTGGCGGTGCGCTGGGCCACGAGCGGTGACTGGCCGTTGTGGTGAGGCAGCCCCGACCGGCCCGGATCAGGGCGCGGACGACTGCGCCGCGTGCCCGGTTGGCTGCGTAGCGAACGCCGTCTTGACGTGGCCGCCGAGACTCGGCACGCTCGGCACTATGGCCTGGACCACCCCGCGGCAGGACCCGGATCGCAACCGCCGCCGCCTCCAGTTGCTCGCCGAGTTGGCGGGCGCACGGGCGGTACGCCAGCGCAGCCGGCCGCAGCGACAGCGCACCGAGCGTCTACGCCAACTCATCGCCACCCGCCGTCGGGTAGCTGGCTGATCCGACTTTGTCAGGTTTGGCCGGCGTCTCGGGGCGTTGACCGGTCGCCTGCCGACCCGACCGGCTAACGTGCACCCTTGACGAGTCGGCGCTGTGCCGAGGGCTTTTGGGGGAACCGTGTCGTACTTCGCTGCGGCCGTGGTGCGTGATGACAGTGGCTGGACCGCCGCCGAGGTCAACCTACGGGGTGTCAACGACCTCGACGAGGTCGCCGACCGGCTGCGCGACGTCGACCAGGAAGCGGACACCTCGCTGCTCTTCGTCGAGGCCGACGACGCGTACCTGGTGATCCTGCGTCTCGATGAGGGCGAGGACCTGCGGGTCTTCGGATCGGACTCGGCGTACGCCGAGGAGTCCCGGCTTGGTCAACTGCTGGTCGGTGACCTGAAGACGTCGGTGACCGGGCTCGACGGCGACGACGAGCCGCGCCCTGCCGCCGGCGGGGACGAGGAGAGCGAGCAGCCCGCCGTCGACCCGGAGGCCGATCCGGTGGGCGACGCCGACCTGCTCGCCAACCTGGGCATCTCGGCGCAGAAGCTGCTGACTCTCTGCGGCCACGAGGGGATGCTGCCGGCGGACGTCACCGCCGAGATCTGCGAGGTGCTCGGCTGCGCCGACGAGGTCGAGGAGCTGCGTGAGGTCTGAGCCCGCCGACGCCACCGATCCCGCGTTGGGGACGGTCCGGCCGGGCCAGCCGACGCCCGGATCGGTGCGGCGGGCCGGGCCGGGGGCCCACGAGGGCCTGGCCGACCCCGGTGGGACCGGGCGACGGCAGCGACACGAGCTGTGGATGCGCCGAGCCCTGGAGGTCGCCGTCACCGATCCGGCGATCCCCGGCGGCGGTGTCGACGACATCCCCGTGGGCGCGGTGCTCTACGGCCCGGACGGCGCCGAGTTGGCGATCGGGCGCAACGAGCGGGAACTGACCGGCGACCCCACCGCCCACGCCGAGGTGCTGGCCCTGCGTCGTGGGGCCGAACGGACCGGCGAGTGGCGGCTGGACGGCTGCACACTGGTGGTCACGCTGGAACCGTGCACCATGTGCGCGGGCGCGCTGGTGCTGGCCCGGGTCTCCACCGTCGTCTTCGGCGCGTGGGAACCGAAGACCGGCGCGGCCGGCTCGCTCTGGGACGTGCTGCGCGACCGCCGGCTCAACCACCGTCCCGAGGTGTACGGCGGTGTGCTCGAAGTCGAGACCGCCGCCGTCCTGCGCGCCTTCTTCCGCTGACGTCCCCGCGCGGGAAAGACGGGTGGTCAGTGCGCGGGCAGGGTGACCGTGACGACCAGGCCACCGCCCGGGCGGGGATGCGCCTCGGCGGTGCCGCCGTGGGCCCGGGCCACCGCGCGGACGATCGACAACCCCAACCCGAAGCCGCGCGTACCGGCCACCCGTTCGCGCGACAGTCGGCGGAACGGCTGGAACATCGTCTCGACGTCATAGCCGGCGATCACCGGTCCGGTGTTGGTCACCGTCAAGGTGGGCCGCCCGTCCAGCAGGCCGGTGCGCACCTCCACCCAACCGCCGGCGGGCAGGTTGTGCCGTAGCGCGTTCTCCACCAGGTTGAACGTCAGCCGTTCCAGCAGCACCGGGTCGCCGTGGGTCGGCGCCGGCGCGAGCGACCGGTGCACGGGCAGGTCGGGTGCCTGCTTGCCGGCCTGGTCGATCACGTGCGCGCAGACCTCCGCCAGGTCGACCGCCGTACGCTCGGTCAGCTCGTTCTCCGAGTCGGCGAGGGTCAGCAGTCCGTCGATGAGCCGTTCGTGCCGCTCGTTGACCGCCAGCAGCGACTCGCCCAACCTCCGGGTCTCCTCCGGCGCGTCCGGCCGCGTCACCGCCAACTCCACCAGAGCGCGGTTCAGCGCCAACGGCGTACGCAGTTCGTGCGAGGCGTTCGCCACGAACCGGCGCTGCCCGTCGAAGGAGCGGTCCAACCGTTCCAGCATCTCGTCGAACGTGTCGGCGAGTTCGCGTACCTCGTCGCGGGGGCCGGCGAGCGCGATCCGCTCGTGCAGACCGCGACCGGCGGTGTCCGCTCCGGCGATGCGCCGCGCGGTGTCGGTGACCTGCTGCAACGGCTGCAACGCCCGCCCCGCGAGCAGCCAGCCGAACGCGATCGCCACCGCCGACACCACGATCAACGCGATGCCGCCCTGGGTGAGCAGCGACTCCAACGCGTTGCGCTTCGCCTCGGTCTGCGCCTCCTCGACCAGGGCGCGCAGCGTCTCGATGTTCTGCCCGTTGCCCGGCTTGGGTGACGTCGCGGTGACCTTCGGCAGGTCGCTCACCTTCACCCCGAACGGCTGGGGCATCCGCTGGTCCACCAGCACGTACGTGACGGCGAGCAGAACCACGCCGGCCAGCAGGAAGAGCCCCCCGTAGATGAGGGTGAGCCGGCCCCGGATCGTCAGCCGTTTCATCGGATGCGGTACCCCGCTCCCGGCACTGTCTCGATCACCGGTGGGTCGCCGAGCTTACGGCGCAGCTTCACCATGGTGACCCGGACCGCGTTGGTGAACGGGTCGATGTGCTCGTCCCAGGCGCGTTCCAGCAGGTCCTCGGCGGACACCACGGCCCCGTCGGCGCGCAGCAACTCGGCCAGCACCGCGAACTCCTTGCGAGACAGCGCCACGTGCCGGTCGTCGCGGCGTACCTCGTGACGGGCCGGGTCGAGCTGGATCCCGGCGCGGCGCAACGTCGGCGGTGCGGCCGGGCGGGCGCGACGGGTCAACGCGTGCACCCGCGCCGACAACTCCACCAGGGCGAACGGCTTGGTGAGGTAGTCGTCCGCGCCGATCGCCAGGCCCGCCACGCGTTCCCGTACCGCCGCGGCGGCGGTCAGCATCAACACCCGGGTCTCCCCGCCCGCGTCCACGATCGCCCGGCACACGTCGTCGCCGTGCACCACCGGCAGGTCCCGGTCCAGGACCACCACGGCGTACTCGTTGACGCCGAGCCGCTCCAGCGCGGCATCCCCGTCGTACGCCACGTCGACCGCGAACGACTCGCGGCGCAGCCACTCGGCGATGGCGTCCGCCAGCACGTTCTCGTCCTCGACCACCAGCACTCTCACCCGTCCATGGTCCACGCCGGCGGGTAACGGCGGCGTAACCGTGCACGGTTACGCCCCGGATACGTCCTCTGCCGTGAACTGGGCGTCAACGTCCGGCGATCCGCGCCGGAGGAGGAAACGGAGGCGGACGCCATGCGACGACAGATGTTCGCGATCCCCGTCCTGCTCGCCCTGGCCCTGGCCGGGTGTGGCCCGGCGGACGACGGCGGCGGGGTCGCGACCGCCGGTGGCGCGAAGGGCGGCACGACGGCCAGCGCCACATCAGCCGGCGACTCGGACCGTCAGCTCGCGTTCGCCCGCTGTATGCGCGAGAACGGGGTGGACATGCCCGACCCGGAGGCGGGCGGGCGGCCGGCATTCCGGTTCGGCGAGGGCACCGACCCGCAGAAGGTGCAGACCGCCCTGGAGAAGTGCCGCGACAACCTGCCCAACGGCGGGCAGGGCCCCCAGCTCAACCCGGAGCAGGCCGAGCAGATGCGCGCCATGGCGAAGTGCATGCGGGAGAACGGCGTGCCGAACTTCCCGGACCCGGACGCCGACGGGCGGATCCAGATCACCAAGGGCGACAGCGGGCTCGACATCGGTGACCCGGCGCTGCGTGCCGCCATGGAGAAGTGCCGGCAGTACGCGCCGCAGTTCGGCGGTGGCCGGTGACCGGCGCCACCCGACGCGCACGGCTGCGGGCTGCCCTCGTCGGCGGGGTCGTGCTGCTGGTCGCGGCCGTGGGCGTGATCGCCGCGGTCGGCTTCGACGGCGGGACCGGCGGAGACGCCGCCCGGGCCGGCTCCCCGGCGGCCACCGCCGCCATCACCCGGCGGACCCTCGCCGACTCCCAGACCGCCGACGGCGAGTTGGGGTACGGCTCGACGCGTACCGCCACGGCGAGGCTGAGCGGCACGGTCACCGGACTGCCGGCGACGGGGTCGACGGTACGGCGGGGCAAGGCGCTCTACCTGGTCGACAACGCGGAGGTGGTGCTCCTCTACGGCGGACTGCCCGCCTACCGGACGCTCGCCCCCGGGGTGGAGGGCGCCGACGTCGCGCAGCTCGAGCGGAACCTCGCGGCGCTCGGCTACGACGGCTTCACCGTCGACGACGAGTACACCGGGGCGACGGCCGACGCGGTCCGCGAGTGGCAGGACGACCTCGGCCTGGCGGAGACGGGTCGGGTCGAGCCCGGACGCGTCGTCTACGCCGACGGTGAGGTGCGGGTGGAGAGCCACCAGGTCGACGTCGGCGCGGTCACCCAGCCCGGCCAGGCGGTGCTCACCTACACCGGCACCAGCCGGGTGGTCACCGTCGAGTTGGACGTGGACGACCAGCGGCTGGCCGAGCGCGGCGCGAAGGTCGCCGTGAAGCTGCCGGACGGCCGGGCGGTGAACGGCACGATCAGCACGGTCGAGACGGTGATCCAGACCGGTTCCGCCGGCGCGAACGGCCAGTCGGCGGAGGCGGAGACGAAGATCGAGGTGACCGTCGCGGTGGCCGACCCGAAAGCCCTCGCCGGCTTCGACCAGGCCAGCGTCGACGTCACCTTCACCGCCTCGGAACGCGCGGACGTGCTCACGGTGCCGGTGGCGGCGCTGCTGGCCCTCGCCGAGGGCGGCTACGGCGTCGAGGTCGTCGACGGCGGCGGCAGCCGGATCGTGGCGGTGACCACGGGCCTGTTCGCCGACGGGCGGGTGGAGATCACCGGCGAGGGGATCGCCGAGGGAACGACGGTGGTGGTTCCGGCGTGACCGGCGACGTGATCGTGCTGGACCGGGTCAGCAAGCGGTACCCCGGCGGGGTCGTCGCGTTGGACGACGTGTCGTTGCGGATCGGCTACGGCGAGCTGGTGGCCATCGTCGGCCCGTCCGGGTCGGGCAAGTCGACGATGCTGCACCTCATCGGCACCATCGACCGGCCTTCGTCGGGCAGCGTCCTCATCGACGGGTACGACGCGGCGAAGCTCACCGACCGGGAGCTGTCCGCGCTGCGGGCCACCCGCATCGGCTTCGTCTTCCAGCAGTTCCACCTGGCCCCCGGCGTCCCGGTGGTCGACAACGTGGCCGACGGGTTGCTGTACTCCGGCGTACCCCTGCGGAGGCGGCGCGACCGCGCGGAGGCCGCGCTGGTCCGGGTCGGCCTGGGCCACCGGCTCGGGCACCGGCCGCACGAACTCTCCGGCGGGGAGCGGCAGCGGGTGGCCGTGGCGCGGGCGGTGGTGGGCGAGCCCGCCGTGCTGCTCGCCGACGAGCCGACCGGCAACCTCGACTCGACCTCCGGCGCGGGCGTGCTGGAACTGCTGCACGAGCTGCATCGGGCCGGAACCACCGTCGTGGTGATCACCCACGACCGGGAGATCGCCGACAGCCTGCCTCGGCAGGTACGGATGCGGGACGGCGCGGTACGGCACGACTCGCTCCTCGCCACGGGTGGAGTCGGCTGATGGCGGTGCTCACTCCGGCCCGGATGGGCCCGGGGGACGTCCTGCGCGTCGGTGGGGTGGGCCTGCGGACCCGACCACTGCGGGCGTTCCTCTCGGCGCTGGGCATCGCGATCGGCATCGCCGCGATGATCGCGGTCGTCGGCATCTCGTCGTCGTCCCGGGCCGAGCTGGACCGGGCGCTCGACGCGCTCGGCACCAACCTGCTCACCGTGGAACCGGGCAACACCCTGTTCGGCGCGGACGCCCAGCTCCCCGAGGAGTCGGTGGCCATGATCGGCCGGATCGGTCCGGTGACCGAGGTGTCCGCGACCGGGCAGGTCTCCGACGCCAAGGTCTACCGCTCGGACCGGATTCCGGCGGCCGAGACGGGCGGGATCGCCGCCCGGGCGGCCCGGCTGGACCTGCTCGGCACCGTCGGCGCCCAGGTGGCCAGCGGAACGTGGCTCAACGAGGCCACCGCCCGCTACGCGGCGGTGGTCCTCGGCGCGACCGCCGCCGACCGGCTGGGGGTCGACAGGGCGAATCCGCAGGTGCAGGTGCAGGTGTGGTTGGGCGGGCGGTGGTTCACCGTGGTCGGCGTCCTCGCTCCCGCGCCGCTCGCCCCGGAGCTGGACACCTCGGCACTGGTCGGCTGGTCGGCGGCGACCGACTACCTGGGCTTCGACGGGCACCCGACCACCGTCTACACCCGGGCCGAGGAGTCACAGGTCGAGGCCGTCCGGTCGGTGCTCGGCGCGACGGCCAACCCGGAGGCGCCCAACGAGGTGGAGGTGTCCCGACCTTCCGACGCGCTGGCCGCCGCCGAGGCGACCGACGCCGCGTTCACCGGGCTGCTCCTCGGCCTGGGTGCGGTCGCCCTGCTCGTCGGTGGTGTCGGCGTCGCCAACACGATGGTCATCTCGGTGCTGGAACGGCGGGCCGAGATCGGCCTGCGCCGGTCGCTGGGGGCCACCCGAGGTCAGGTGCGCACCCAGTTCCTCGCCGAATCGCTGCTGCTCTCCGCTCTCGGCGGGATCGGCGGGGTGCTGTTGGGCATCCTGGTCACCGCCGGATACGCGTTGTCCCAGGGCTGGCCGACCGTGGTGCCCGCGTGGGCGATGCTCGGCGGAGTGGGCGCGACCCTGGTCATCGGCGGCTTCGCCGGCCTCTACCCGGCGGTCCGCGCCGCCCGGCTCTCCCCGACGGAGGCGCTGACCGCCGTCTGACCGGGATGGCACGGTTCGGGCCGGCGCGGGTCGGCGTGGTGCGGCCCGGCGTGGTGCGGCCGGCGTGGCGCGGTGCGGTGTGGCGCGGTGCGGTGTGGCGCGGTGTGGCGCGCACGGCGTGGGGTGGCCCGGCGTGCGCGGCGTGGCCCTGTGCGGCGTGGCGTGGACCGGCGCGGCGTGGCCTGGCCTGGCGTGAGCGAAAGAGCGTGATGACTGTGAGGCATCAAGATGCCTGTGAGTCATCACGCTCTTCGCGGTGCGCCGCCCCGGAAGGTCAGGCGATGATCGTGTCGAGCGCGATCTCCACCATCTGGCTGAAGGTCTGCTCCCGCTCCTCCGACGTGGTCTTCTCGCCGGTCTTGATGTGGTCGCTGACGGTCAGCACGGTCAGCGCCCGAGCCTTGAACCGGGCCGCGATCGTGTAGAGCGCCGCCGACTCCATCTCCACCGCGAGCACGCCGTAGTCGGCGAGCGTGTCGTAGAGGTCGGGCCGGTCGGTGTAGAAGGCGTCCGCCGCCAGGATCGGTCCGACGTGCATCGCGATGCCGCGTCGCTCGGCCACCTCGACCGAGGTACGCAGCAGGCCGAAGTCGGCCACCGGGGCGTAGTCGATCAGACCGTCGAAGCGCATCCGGTTCATGTTCGAGTCGGTGGACGACCCGATCGCCGCGACCACGTCACGCAGTTGCAGGTCGGTGCTGAGAGCGCCGCAGGAGCCGACGCGGATGAGCGTCTTCACGCCGTACTCGTTGATCAGCTCGTGGGCGTAGATGGAGGCGGACGGCATGCCCATGCCGGAGCCCTGGACGGAAACGTCGACGCCGTTCCAGCGGCCGGTGAAGCCCAGCATTCCCCGGACCGTCGAGTAGCAGGTGGCGCCCTCGAGGTAGGTCTCCGCGATCCACTTGGCCCGCAGGGGGTCACCCGGCATCAGGACCCGCTCGGCGATCTCGCCCGGCTTAGCGCCGATGTGCGTACTCATGGCAAAGATCCTGCCAGGCCGGCTCGGGCGATACCGGTTCGGCGTCCGAACCGGTGGTCCTGTACCCTCGTCGGCGGTGGCGTGTCCGAGTGGCCTAAGGAGCACGCCTCGAAAGCGTGTGAGGGTTTACGCCCTCCGCGGGTTCAAATCCCGCCGCCACCGCTCGTGAAATGCGAAAACGCCCGGTCGATCCGCGAGGATCGCACCGGGCGTTTCCGCGTCAGAGCTGCGTTTCGCCGCCGTCGACGAACAGCTCGCTGCCGGTCATGAAGCTGCTCTGGTCGGACGCGAGGAAGAGCACCGCGTTCGCGATCTCGTCCGGGTGGGCCAGCCGGCCCATCGGTACGGTCGAGGCGATGCTCTTGAGCAGGGCGGGTGACTCCGCGGCGCTCGGGGCCAGGCCGGCGAGCCCGGGGGTCTCGGTGGAGCCGGGCACCAGGGTGTTGACCCGGATCTTGCGGTCCATCAGCTCGGCGGCCCAGCTGCGGCCGAACGAGCGGATGGCGGCCTTGGAGGCGGCGTAGACGGAAAACGCCGGGATGCCGCTGACGGCCGACGTCGAGCCGGTCAGCACGACCGAGGCACCCTCGTTGAGCAGGGGCAGCGCCTTCTGCACGGTGAAGATGGTGCCGTAGACGTTGGTGTCGAAGGTGTTGGCGACGTGCTCGGCGTCGATCGCGTCGAGCGTTCGAAATTCGCCGCCGCCGGCGTTGGCGAACAGGACGTCCAGCCCTGCGCCCCGCTCCTCGATCGCCCGCATCACCCGGTCGAGGTCGTCGAGCTTTCCGGAATCGCTGACGATGCCTGTCGCGTGAACGCCGATGCTGGCCACCGCCTCGTCCAGCGGGCCCTTGCGGCGACCCGTGACGAAGACGTACGCGCCTTCGGCGGCGAAGCGACGGGCGGTGGCCAGGCCGATGCCGGTGGTGCCGCCGGTGACGAGAGCGGTCTTGCCGTCGAGCTGTCCCACGATGATCTCCTCCATTATTGTGTACCGAGCGGTACGGATACGACCGTAACAACCCCTGACCTGGGCCGCAAATTTCTGTACCGATCGGTTTTCGTCGCGGGTAGGATGGAGGCCGGAGGTGGGGATCGTGCCGGTGCGAGGGCGTCCACGCGGTTTCGACGTCGACGAGGCGCTGGAACGCGCGCTCGAGGTGTTCTGGCGACAGGGATACGAGGGCGCCTCGATGAGCGACCTCACCGCCGCCATGGGCATCAACAAGCCCAGCCTCTATGCCGCCTTCGGCAGCAAGGAGGAGCTGTTCCACAAGGCCGTGGCCCGCTATGCCGAACAGGACATGGGGTACGCGCGGCACGCAATCGCCCAGACCACCGCGTACGAGGTGGTCGCCACCCTGTTGCGGGAGAACGTGCTCGCCGTCACCCGGCCCGACCGTCCGGCCGGTTGTCTGTCGATCCAGGGCGGTACCGCCTGCTCCAGCGCGAACGCCCCGGTCGCCGAGTTCCTCGCCGCCAGCCGCCTGGCCGGTGAGCGGGCACTCGCCGACCGGTTCGCCCGTGCCGTCTCCGAGGGAGACCTGCCGGCCGGCGCCGACCCGGCCGCGCTCGCCCGCTTCGTCATGAGTGTCACCGAGGGGCAGGCGATCCACGCCGCCGCCGGAGTTCCTCGCGAGGAGCTGCGGCAGACGGCCGAGATCGCGCTTGGCGGGTTCGCCGCCGTCTCGGGTGCGCGCCCGCCGGCCCACGTCGACTCCGCCTGACGACCACTGTCGACGCGGGCAGGGTCAGCAGGGGCCGGCGCCCTCGTCGAAGAGGCGGCGCGCCCAGTCGGCGTACCCGGCGATGGTTTTTCGGACCGCGCGCCCGTCGTGCAGGAACAGGTACGCGCGGTCGCCGCTGCGGGCGAGCAGCCCGTCGAGCCGGTGTGTCCCCTGTGGAGCGGGCAGCCGCGTGACCGACGGGTAGCGGTCCCAGACCTCCTCGACGGGTGAGCCGGCCGTTATGCCCTCCGGTGTCCGCATGGGGTCGCCGACCCACAGCAGCACCAGTTTGTCCTCGACGAAGACGGGGCTGACGGTGTCGTGACCGGCGAGGACCGGCCCGCAGACGTCCTGGTCGGTACGTAGGATGCCCCGGCGGGTCAGCTCGGCCTCGGTGTCACCGAACTCGACGTTGCGTAGGCCGTTCAGGTCGATGGTCTCGACGTTGCCGGCGGGCCTGTTCGCCGGCATCGGACCGGCAGGCGGCGTACCGCTCCCCGCGATCGAGGCAGCAGCCAGCAGCATGGCAATAAAAGCAAATTGTCGCAATTTCATGGAATCCCCCAGTCCCCAACGGACCGGGGCCGTTCAGGTTGCTGCCCGTCGGCGGATTACTGGTTTTCCCACTGTTCGATCAGTTCGTCCCAGTAGTCGGCGCTGAGCCGACGCCGCCCGTGCGCCAACCAGCCGGCCGTGTTGCGTTCGAGATGCAACCCCAGCTCGGCGAACGGATCGATCCACGCCCCACGCTCCACGCCGAGCCGGCTGAGCGCCGCGTTGATCGGCCACTCCTCGCGCGGCGCTTCCAGGACGTCGTCGAAGCGCGGACCCCAGGACAGCGCCCCACCGAGCCACACCGCCGCCGACTGGTGTCCGATGCCACCGCCGAACTCCGCCTCCAGGTACGCCACCGGGCCCGACCGTGACCACCCGGCCAGCAGCTCGGCCAGCGGCGGCGACAACACGAGGTCGAACGGCCGCTCGGCGCTGCGGTCGTCCGCCGCGTAGTCCGGTAGCGAGCCGGTCAGCTCGGTCACCAACTGCGGGGTGACCGGCAACAGCGCGAAGTCCTGACGCAGCTCACCGAGGACGGCGTGGTCCAGCTCGGCGGTGTGCTCGCGGAGCAGGTCCGCGTCCGCGACCACCGCGCTGAGCTGGTACGCCATCGATCCCCCGCCGTCCACAGCCTGTGGATAGAACATGTGTACGACGGTTCCGCCGCCGCTCGTGCCTCGCACGGTACGCGGCGCCCCGAGACCCAGCGCCCCGGGCGCTGCGGGCCTGCCTTCCGCCGGCCCTGCGGTCCCGTGGCCCGGCGTTCCGGCGGTCTGGCCGCAGATCTTGGACACTTTCCGTTCTGAGCTGACGGAAACTGTCCAAGATCTCGTCGTGCCGCCGTCGGGCGGTCGGCTGCTCAGGCTCGGTTGGCGAGCTGGGCGACGAACGCGCGCCAGGCCGCCGGCGCGAAGGCGAGCGCCGGACCGGTCGGGTCCTTGGAGTCCCGTACGCCGACCACGCCGGGCAGGTTGTCGGCGACCTCGACACATGCGCCACCATTGCCGCTGCTGCGGGTGCTCTTGCGCCACCGCGCGCCGTTCAACTCCATGATTCCGCCACTTCCGTCATCAGCTCGACCGACTGTGAGTGCGACAGCGCCTCGCCGCGCACGTTCTCCCATGCCGCCATCATGGCCGCGATGTCCTCGGGGTCGCTAGCCACTTGTCCCTGAAGCTGGTTGTCCAGGTAGCCGGCGACCCGGTGGTCGTGGCTGTGCGCGATCACGAACGGCCCGTTCAGTCCGGCGTACGCGCCGACCGTGCCCGGTACGACATGCACCCGGATGTGCGGCTCGGCGCAGGCCGCGACGAGGGCCAGCATCTGCTCGCGCATGGTCGCCCGGCCACCCACCGGCCGGCGCAGGATGGCCTCGTCGACGACCGCCGTGAACTGCGGCGGGTCGTCCCGCTTGAGCACGCCCTGTCGGTTGAGTCGGACGCTGAGGTGCCGCTCGATCTCGCTCCCGGGGATCAGGCCCGCGCCGCCGAGGACCGCGCGGGCATACGCCTCGGTCTGCAGCAGCCCGGGCAGAACCGTCGACTCGTACCAGCGCAGCGACACCGCCTCGCGCTCGATTTCCTGCCAGGGACGAAACCAAATGGGGTCACGACGTCTCGCAGTGTCCGGCCAGATGTCCGACACGTCCTTGTGGAGGGCTTCCGCTGCCGCCACGCGGTGCCGAGGATGCGGGATGCGCCCCTCGGTCAGCCAGCGCGCGACGGTCTTCGGGTCGACGCCGACGGTCTCGGCGAGGGATTCGGTGGTGTGCCCGGTGTCGTTGAGCGCCACCCGCAACGCGTCGTTCACGGCCCCTCCATCGGATGTCTCGAATATCTGAAAACCATATAGCTACGCCCTGTAGGTGCCCGGTGACGTGCCGCACTGTGGTCCACAGAAGACGGCGTGGCCGGTGGAGGCGCAGCAGCCCGGCGGTCGGCGTCAGTCCGGGGTCGCCCCGACGCGGAGGCGGGGTGACCCCCTTCCACCAAGGAAGGAGGCCCACTCGTGCCCCGTCGTCGCCACCGGAACCACCTGCCCACCCGACCCACCTGGCGATGTCAGGCCTGCGGCATCGCCTGGCCCTGCTCGGCGGCGAAGCTCCGGCTGCTCGGCGAGTACCGGGGCGATCGGGTGGCGCTGACCGTCTATCTGGCGACGCTCCTGACCGAGGCCAGCGAGCACCTCCGAGACGTGGACCCGGCCCGGCTCACCGACCGCTTCCTCTCCTGGGCCCGAGCCCGAGGGTGAGAGCCCGGCACGGTACGCACCGCTGCGGACCCCTACGGCCTGCCGTCCCCTACCGCGCTACGGCCCTGCGGTCCGTCGACCCGCCGGTGGGCCTAGATCTTGGACAGTTACCGTCCAGAGCTAACGGAAACTGTCCAAGATCTCGTGGTCTCAGCCCGCGGGCCGGCGAACCACGCTTCGCGCGTCAGGGGCGCCAGATGACGAGGCCCACGTCCCGCCGCCGTTCGGCGAACAGGCCGTCCCGGGCCGCCGATGTCAGCAGCTCGCGCAGGTCCGCCTCGAACGCGGGCAGCCGATCGCCGAACAGGTGCGGCGCCGAACTGGACAGCGAGAACACCGCCGACGTCACCTCGTCCACCGACCGTTCCACGATCATGCCCTGCTCGACGGTCAGTCGGGTGGGACCGGAGAAGCCCGCGGCCAGCATGATTTCCCCCTCGCCGCTGGGGGTGCCGGCGGGCAGCGAGCCCTGACCGGCCCGGCGGACCGGCCCCAGGTAGCGCGCGACCAACTCGTCGATCCGCGGCCAGGGCGGGCGGGGATACGGCAGCGGTTCGTCATCGGCCACGCCCTGGTGGGTGGTGGCGCTGACGTGGACCCAAGCGCCGTCGGGCGTGAGCATGTCGCGGACCCGGCGGGCCACCAGCGGTCGATCCATCCAGTGGTACGACTGGGCGAAGGTGACCACCCGGAACGTACCCAGGTCGGCCGGCAGTTCCTCGGCCCGCAGGTGCCGCCACTCGACGTTGGTGACCCCGGCCGCGCTGGCCCGACGCCGTGCCTCGACGAGCATGTCCCGGTCGGCGTCCACCCCGACCGCCGCCTCGAACAGGGGCGCGAGCAGCAGCGTCAACGAACCGGGACCACAGCCCACGTCCAGGAGCCGGCCGGTGCCGTCCAGGCCGAGTGCGGTGCCGACAGCCTCGGCGATGTCGGGTGGGTACGGCCACCGGCCGATGCTGTAGTGACGGGCGCTGCCCGCGTACAACGTCTCGTCCCACTGCCACGTCGAGTCAGCCACGGCATCGATGAGACCACAACGACAACGCCCGGCCGACCTGTTATCGGTCTGCCGGGCGTCGATCATGCTCCGCGAGCGGAGGATACGAGATTCGAACTCGTGAGGGTGTAAACCCAACACGCTTTCCAAGCGTGCGCCCTAGGCCTCTAGGCGAATCCTCCGCGAGCCAGGATACAGGCCGCCGCGAAGGGTGACACCCCACCACCCCCTGAAGATCGACGAGCCGTCGGGTAGGGTTGGCGTCACCTCCCGTGCGGCGGTATCTCGTGAACCTCCCCAGGGCCGGAAGGCAGCAAGGATAAGCGAGCTCTGCCGGGTGCACGGGAGGCCTTTTCGTTCCCGGGGCCTTGATCCACTCGACGTGCATGATGTCGGGCTGTCAGAGGCGCGCGGACACCCCGGTTTCCAAGAAGCCGAGTCGATCAGGCGCGACGGTCCAGGCGACCCGGCGGGGTGGGTGGTCACCCGCGCCCGACCGGCGCAGAATGGCTCGGTCGAGAGGAGGCGGGACGAGTGACGCTGGCGCTGTACCGCAAGTACCGGCCACGTACCTTCGCCGAGGTCATCGGGCAGGAGCACGTCACCGAGCCGTTGTCGCAGGCGCTGCGGAGCGGCCGGCTCAACCACGCCTACCTCTTCTCCGGCCCGCGCGGCTGCGGCAAGACCACCAGCGCCCGGATCATGGCCCGCTCGATCAACTGTGAGCAGGGCCCCACTCCGGAGCCGTGCGGCAAGTGTGAGTCGTGCCGCTCCCTCGCCACCGACGGCGCGGGCTCGATCGACGTGATCGAGATCGACGCGGCCAGCCACGGTGGTGTCGACGACGCCCGGGAGCTGCGGGAGCGCGCCTTCTTCGCGCCGGCGAACAGCCGCTTCAAGATCTACGTGATCGACGAGGCGCACATGGTCTCGACCCAGGGCTTCAACGCCCTGCTCAAGCTGGTCGAGGAACCCCCGGAGTACGTCAAGTTCATCTTCGCCACCACCGAGCCGGAGAAGGTCCTCGGCACGATCCGCTCGCGGACCCACCACTATCCGTTCCGGCTGATCCCGCCGAAGGTCCTCCGCCCGTACCTGGAGCAGCTCGCCCAGGCCGAGGGCGTCTCCGTCGAGCCGGCGGTCTTTCCGCTGGTGGTCCGCGCCGGCGGGGGCAGCGCCCGGGACAGCCTCTCCGTACTCGACCAGCTCATCGCCGGCGCCGGTCCGGAGGGTGTCAGCTACGCGCGGGCCGCCGCGCTGCTCGGCGTCACCGACGCGGCGCTGATCGACGAGATGTGCGACGCGCTGGCCGCCGGGGACGGCGCCGCCACGTACGCGATCGTCGACCGCGTGGCCGAGGCCGGCCACGACCCGCGCCGGTTCGCCTCCGACCTGCTGGAACGGCTGCGCGACCTCATCGTGATCCAGCAGGTGCCGGACGCCGCCGCGAAGGGCCTCATCGACGGCCCCGCCGACCAGATCGAGCGGATGGCCGCCCAGGCCGCGCAGCTCGGCCCGAGCACGCTCTCCCGCTGCGCCGACATCGTCCACGACGGCCTGGTGGAGATGCGCGGCACCACCGCGCCCCGGCTGCTGCTGGAGCTGATCTGCGCCCGCATGCTGCTGCCCGGCGTGGACGACTCCACCGGCGGCCTGCTCCAGCGCCTCGAACGGATGGAACGCCGGCTCACCCTCGCCGGCACCGACGCGCCGCCGGCCGCCGCCGGCTTCGCGTCCGCCACGACCCCAGGGGTACGCCCGCAGTCGGCTCCCCCCGTACCGGCTGCCGCAGGCCCCGCACCCGCCGCCGCCCCGACCTCCGCGCCGCCGTGGGACGTCGACCCGACGGCGTCGCCGACTCCGCGAACCGCGGGTGCCTCGGGTTCCACCGCCGACACAACCGCCCCGGCCGCCGCCGGAATTGCTGGCTCGGCGGGTGCCGGTGGCGCTGCTGGCTCGGCCGATGTCACATCGGGCATCCGGGGCGCGCATGCGCCCTCGGGAGCGGACTCACCGATTTCCGTGTCGCCCGGCGCGTCGGCCGCCGCCCCGACGTCCGAAGCCGCGCCCGTCTCGCCCGCCGCGCCGGGCACCGGCTCGCCGACCCCCCGTCGGGCGGTGCCGCCGTCGGCCGTGCTGCCCGACCCGGCGACGCCCGCGCCGCCCCGCCCGGGCACGCCGGCCCCCGCGCTGGACGCGGTCGCGGTGCGCCGGGTCTGGCCCGACGTGGTCGGCAAGGTCAACCGGACCAACAAGCGCATCGCCGCCCTGATGCGCGACGCGGTGGTCCGCGAACTCGACGGCGACATGCTGGTGTTGACCGTGAAGTCCTCCGTGCTGGCCAAGATGATGGCCGACCACGCGGCGGTGCTCACCGACGCGCTCTACGAGGAGCTGGGCGGGCGCTGGCAGATCCGCTGCGAGGTGGCCGGCGAGCGGGGCGGCACGTCGCCGTCCGGCCCGCCACGCTCGCAGCCGGCCGCCCCGGCCCGCACCGCACCGCCCGCCGCGACCGCACCGCAGTCCGCGACCGCCGCCGGCCCGCAGTCCGCGACCGCCGCCGGCCCGTCGGCCCCGACCGCCGCCGGCCCGGGAGGTGTCGCGCCGGGCGTGATCGCTGGCTCGCCGGCCAGCGCGGCCGCCGCTCCGGCAGGTGTCGCGCCGGGCGCGGTGACCGGGGCTGGCCTGGCCGGTGCGCCCTCGGGCGCGCGTAACGCGCAGCCCGCAGCCGGCTCGACGAGCCCGGCTGGTTCAATCGCCGCCGGTCAGAGCGCAGGTGGCCACGGCGGCGGGCAGACCGCCCAGGCCGAGGACGACTGGCCGGAGGCGGCCCGACCCGGTGGCGGTGCTACCGAGGCGACGGATGACGACGACTGGCCGGAGGCCGCCCGCCCCGGCGGTGTCCCGGCCGGACCGGACCCGAGTTCCGCATCCGCCCGCGACGGCGGCGGAACGGGCAGCGCAGGCGGTTCAGTCGCGAACGGCACCTCCACGAACGGGGCCACTCCCAACGGCACCCCCGCGAACGGCGGTGGACCGAGGGGCGGGAGCGGTCCGGCGGGTCCCGGCGCGGCGAACGGTGGTGACCCGGGCGGGCGAGGTAACCCGACCCCGGGCGCCCGGCAGCCGGCGTCAGCCGGTGGCGCACCGGTGAGCAGCGCCATCGCCGCGGCTCGCGCGGCGGCTGCGGGGCGCGGTGCTCGTACCCCATCGGCGAGCCGGCCCACCGCGGACGCGGAATGGGCGGGCGAACCTCCCTACGACCCGGACTACGACGGACCGTTGCGGGGCGGACGGCCCGGCGGCGCGACGCCGGCGGCGGCGAAGCCCACCTACGAGGGGTTCGATCCGGGCGACGAGCCGTTGGACGAGGTCATCGACGAGAAGACGGCCCGGGAGTCGAGCGAGGAGCAGGCGGTACGGCTGCTGCGGGAGACCTTCGGCGCGGAGAAGATCGACGAGGTGGACGCGCGGTAGCGGGCGCTTCGCCCAGCAGGACGCCCAGGCAGCAGGCCCACAGGGGGAAGGGCAGCACGGCGACGCGTTCCAGGCCGCCCATCCCGATGCCGACGTCCCGTTGGGCGGCGAACAGCACGGTCCCGACCAGCGCGGTGAGCCCGGCGGCGAGGGAGATCCGTCGCCACCGGCCGAGCACCGTGGAGTCGGGCGCGAAGCCGGCGAGCAGGAGACCGACGTTGCCCACGCCCATGATCAGAAACGCGCCCAGCACGTGCCGGTTCTCATCGATGTCGGCGGGATAGAGGGCCACCAGGGCGTACCCGCCGGTCGCCAACAGCAGCAGGATCTGCGCCGAACGCACCACGCCGCCCCGACCGAGAAGCCGCCAGGTCAGCAGCAGCCCGGTGGCGAGCAGGACGGCGGTGGCCAGCATCGCGGCGTTCATCAGCGGATGCCAGGGCGAGCAGACGAAACGGGGTCGGGTGGTGTCCCAGATCCCGCAGTGGACGTTGCCGAGGTCGCTGATGTTGTGGGTGGCCCAGCTGTAGGTCGGCTCGCGCCACCGCAGGCCGGTGACCAGGCTGGCCACGAGGAGGACCGGTGCGGCCATCGCCCAACACAGCGCGACGGCGCGTCCACTGCGGGTGAGGTTCATACCCACGAGCAGACCAGTGCGGGGGTGCCCGGCGCACTACCGCCAGACCGCCGGTTCGGGGTAGTGGTAGCCGTACCGGCACGGGGTGGACGGTGTTCCCCTGCGCTGTCAGGATGTGCGCCGTGAAGATCACCGCGACTGCGGAGGAAGCCGGCGACAACGGCCGGTTCGGCCGTGACCAGGTAAAGACTGCCGCACTGGCGGTCGCCGGCCTGGCCATGCTGATCGCGGCGCGGTCGCTGCCCTGGGTGTCGGTGAGTCGCGGCGAGTACGCCGTGGACCGGATGTTCGGCCGCGCTCCCTCGAGCGAGGTGCGGACGTTCATGCTGACCGATCTGCCGGGCTACTGGCAGCCGCTGGTGGTCGGGTGGGCGGCGTTGCTGGTGGTGCTGGTGCTGGCCTGGGTCCGTCCGGTGTGGCGGTTCGGGCTGCGCTTGGCCGCGATCCTGCTCGGTGTGGTGCTGGGCGTCGGCACCCTCCTGCCGGCCACGGCAGCCATCGACGTCAGCGGGTTCCCGTTGAAGGACGGTCCCAGCGCGGATCTCCTCGGCGGTGTGTGGCCGGCCGTGTTCGGGGTGGTGCTCCTCGTACGCGCCGTCCTGGTCCTGCCGGAGCCGACGACTCCCACCGCACCGGAGGCCCCTCCCGTCGTACCCGCCGATGGTCCTGCCGGAACGGACCCGCCGGCCGCGGCGGACTCGACCCCGTTCGTCTGGCAGGGCTCCCGGCGCAACGTCCGGGCGGCGGCCCCCTGGTGGCGGCGACCCGGCCCGGTCGCCGGCGTGGTAGCAGGTCTCGCCTCGGCAGCCGTCCTCGTCACGGTGGTCTGGTATGCGACCCACCCGGCGCACGTCGACCAGGACGGCGGACTCGGCGCGCTGGTGGTGGGGGCTCCGGCCGGCTCGGCGCCTGTCACCCCGGTCGCGGTCGACGATCGGGTCGACCTGGGTCGAATTCTTCCGCTCACCGACGAGCGGACCTTCCTGCTCACCCAGCAGGCCGGCGGCGACATGGTCCACGTGGCCGGATCGGCCTGGAAGCGCTCGGACGACGCCACGGTGTCGATCACTCTGATCCAGTTCGGCTCGGCGGAGTCGGCCGACCAGTTCCAGCGGACCTACGCCGATCTCCAGCGGGCGACGCCGGGCGGGCTGAGCCCACTCGCCGACGTGCCCGGGGCGGCGGTCTTCGTCGCCGCCGGGCGGGCCGGCGCGTGGGGCCTCGCGGGCCGGGACGACGTCGTCGTGGTCGTCAGCGCCGTCGGCGGCTCGTCGGACACCGCGCCCGTCGTCGAGTCACTGGTGCGCGAGCAGTACGACCGGCTCTGAGCGGCGCCGTCCCGGTCCCCGGCGAGAAGTCCGGCGGGCCCGGCGTGGGCGGACGCACCGGACACGGCGGCGTCGGTCCCAGCGGCTAGGCTGGTCGGCGGCCGAGCAGACGAGTGCGAGAAGGAGCCATCCGTGCGCCCAGGTGGACAGCCGAACATGCAGCAGATGCTGAAGCAGGCGCAGAAGATGCAGCAGCAGATCGCCGCCGCTCAGGCCGAGCTGGCCGAGGCCGAGCTGACCGGCACGGCCGGCGGTGGGCTGGTCACCGCGACCGTGTCCGGCGCGGGTGAGCTGAAGGCCATCAAGATCGACCCGAAGGCCGTCGACCCGGACGACGTGGAGACGCTGGAAGACCTGGTGGTGGCGGCCGTGCACAACGCCGCCGAGGCGGCGCGTGAGTTGACCGAGCGCAAGATGGGCCCGGTCGCCGGCGGCATGGGCGGCCTCGGCCTGCCCGGTTTCTGAGCCGGCAGATGTACGAAGGCGCCATCCAGGATCTGATCGACGAGCTGGGGCGACTGCCGGGCGTGGGCCCGAAGAGCGCCCAGCGGATCGCGTTCCATGTCCTCTCGGCCGATCCGGCCGACGTCAACCGGCTGGCCGGCGCGCTGCGCAAGGTCAAGGAGCTGGTGCGCTTCTGCACGACCTGTTACAACGTGGCCGAGTCCGAGCAGTGCCGCATCTGCCGCGACCCGCGCCGCACCGACGAGGTGCTGTGCGTGGTGGAGGAGCCGAAGGACGTCGTGGCCATCGAGCGGACCGGTGAGTTCCGGGGCCGCTACCACGTGCTGGGCGGAGCGATCAATCCTCTCGAAGGGATCGGCCCGGACAATCTGCGCATCCGCGAGCTGTTGACCCGGTTGAGCGGCGGAGCGGTGCGGGAGCTGATCCTCGCCACCGACCCCAACACCGAGGGCGAGGCGACCGCCACCTACCTGGCGCTGATGGTGAAGCCGATGGGGATCGCGGTGACCCGGCTGGCCAGCGGCCTGCCGGTCGGCGGCGACCTCGAGTACGCCGACGAGATCACCCTGGGTCGTGCCTTCGAGGGCCGCCGGGCGGTCTGACCCCCACAGATCGTCACCGGTGGGCTACAACTGAGTGGGTCCGCGCGACGAGCGCGGGCCCACTGGCGTACCTGGGGAGGTGGCGTGTGGCGACGCGGCGTTCGGACGGGCGGTCCTGGACCCCGGCGGTCCTGGTGGCCGTTCTGGCGCTGACCTTCGGTGGCGTCCTCGTGGCGATCGAGGTGGCAAGTCGGCGAGCGGCCGCGGACACCAGCGCCCAGGAGGCCGAGGCCGAAGTGACGGTGACGCGGAACGCCCGGGCGTACGGTGCGGCGGTGGTCGCCACCGGTGATCGGGCGCCGACCGACGAACGGTTGGCGGCGGTCGCGGAGGGCGCCCAGGTGGAGGTGCGGGAGGTCCGTCGGGCACCTGACCTGGTGGTGACGGTGTACGGGTCCGCCCCTTACGGCGTGGTGTTCGGGGCGAGTCACGTGAACGCCTGCCACCGCGTGACGTTCCACGACCTGGGCACGGCCCGGGCAGGTTCGGATGTCGAGCGGCTGGAGGCCTGCCCACCGCCCGCGCCCTGATCGACTGCACCGGATGCTGTTCGTGGCCTGCGACATCCGGTGGCCGGGAGTGGTCTCGTCGCGCCCCAGAGCAACACGGTTTATGTGTCGCTCGATGTGTTCGTCGTGCCGTCGACTGTCAGACGCCTGCGCAAGGTGTCGGCTTGGTAGCGATTGCCGGGCGGGCGTTTCGCTTCCGGTGTTACATGTCATAGCCTCCCGCACACGGACCGAGCCACAGCTCGGCGTGGTCATGCGCATGACAGAGGTGAGAGATGCAGGCGAGAAGGCTTAAAACGGCCATGGCCATCGCGGCCGTTGCCGCTCTGGCGGTCGGCGCGGCCGGCTGCGCGGAGAGCGAGCGCGACGGCGACAGTGGCGAGGCCAAGACTGGCGGCACCTTCATCTTCGCGGGTGCCGGTGACCCGAAGAACTTCGATCCGATCTTCAACGACGACGGTGAGTCGTTCCGGCCGGTCCGGCAGATGTTCGACACCCTGGTGAGCCACAAGCCGGGCACCGCCGAGCTGACCGGCGGCCTGGCCGAGAGCTGGGAGCACGACCCGACCGGCAAGGTCTGGACCTTCAAGCTGCGGCAGGGCGTGAAGTTCCACGACGGCACCCCCTTCAACGCGGCGGCGGTCTGCTACAACTTCGACCGCTGGTACAACATGCAGGGCGCCGCGGCCCAGGCGAACATGATCTATTACATGGACGTCTTCGGCGGCTTCGCGAAGAACGAGGCTGAGGGCGCCAGCGAGTCGATCTACGACAAGTGCGAGGCCAAGGACGACGGCACCGCCGTCCTCTCGCTCAAGAAGTACAAGGGTGCCTTCCCGGGCGCCTTCGCGCTGACCTCGCTCTCGATCGCGAGCCCCGAGGCGCTGAAGAAGTACGACGCCAACACGGTGAAGCAGAACGGCGACTCGTTCGAGTACAGCCCGTTCGCCAACGAGCACCCGGTCGGCACCGGCCCGTTCACCTTCGGTGGCTGGGACAAGACCAAGGGCGAGATCACCCTCAACCGGAACCCGGACTACTTCGGTGACAAGGCCAAGGTCGACAAGATGATCATCAAGATCATCAAGGACGAGAACACCCGCAAGCAGGAGCTGCGCGCCGGTACCGTCCAGGGCATCGACTTCCCGGCCCCGGCCGACACCAAGGCGCTCAGCGACGAGGGCTTCCAGGTCGTGGCCCGCCCGGCGTTCAACGTCCTCTACCTGGGCCTCAACCAGAAGAACCCGAAGCTCAAGGACCTGCGGGTGCGGCAGGCGATCGCCTACGCGCTCAACCGCCAGCAGCTCGCGCAGACCAAGGGCCCGACCGGCGCCAAGGTCGCCGACGAGTTCATGCCGGACACCGTGCTCGGCTACGCCCCGGACGTGCAGAAGTACGAGTACAACCCGGACAAGGCCAAGCAGCTCCTCAAGGAGGCCGGCGCCGAGGGCCTGACGCTGAACTTCTACTACCCGCCGGACGTCTCCCGGCCGTACATGCCGAACCCGCAGGAGATCTTCACCATCCTCGCCAACGACCTCCAGGCCGTCGGCATCAAGGTCAACGGTGTGCCTCGCCCGTGGAACGGCGGCTTCAAGGACGACGTGCAGACGTTCGGCAAGCAGGACCTGCACATCCTCGGCTGGACGGGTGACTACAACGACCCGGGCAACTTCGTCGGCACGTTCTTCGGCCGGGGCAAGGCCGAGTTCGGCGACCAGGGCATGACCGAGATGTTCGACGCCATCGCCAAGGCCGACGGCACCGTCGACGACGCCGGCAAGAAGGCCGCCTGGGAGCAGGTCAACCGCGACATCGCCGCCAAGTGGCTGCCTGCCGTGCCGATCTGGCACGCGCCGCCGGCGATCGTCGTCACCAAGGACGTCGAGGGCCTGAAGGCCAGCCCGCTGACTGACGAGCGGTTCAACACCGTCAGCGTCAAGAAGTGACGTCAATCGGCTGACGCCGTAGGCGGAATCGGCCCGGGTTGGGGATTTCCCCCGCCCGGGCCGATTCCGCGACTATCGAGAGTCTGGTGTGTGAGAGATGTTGCGAGTCATAGTCCGCCGCCTGCTACAGCTGGTGGTGACGCTGATAGCCCTGTCAGCGCTGATCTTCGTCTGGTTGCGGAACCTGCCCGGTGGCCCGGTCGACGCGCTGCTCGGTGAACGGGCGACCCCCGAGACCCGTGCTCTGCTGACCAAGGCGCTCGGTTACGACCAGCCGATCCTCGTGCAGTACGGCAAGTTCATGCAGCGGATCCTCACCGGTGACCTCGGCAACTCGATCCGTACCGGTGACCCGGTCACCGAGGTCATCGGCCGGGCCTTCCCGGCCACCGTGGAGCTCGCCCTCACGGCGATGCTCATCGCGGTCGGGCTGGGCGTTCCACTGGGTTATCTCGCCGCCCGCTGGCGCGGCCGGCTCCTCGATCACCTGACGGTGGTGGGCACGCTGCTCGGCGTCTCGATTCCGATCTTCTTCCTGGGCTACCTGCTCAAGGACGTCTTCACCCAGAACATCCACTGGTTCCCGCCGTCCGGCCGGGTCAGCATCGGGTTGGACAACACCAACATCACCGGCTTCTTCGTCCTGGACAGCCTGCTCACCCGCGAATTCGACGCCACCGCCGACGCGCTCTGGCACCTGATCCTTCCGGCGTTCACGCTCGCCACGATCCCGCTGGCGGTCATCGTCCGGATGACCCGCGCCAGCGTGCTGGACGTGCTCAACGAGGACTACGTACGCACGGCCGAGGCCAAGGGCCTGCGGCAGCGCACTGTCCGGGGCCGGCACATCCTGCGCAACGCGCTCCTGCCGGTGGTCACGACCATCGGCCTCCAGACCGGCGCGCTCCTGTCCGGCGCGGTCCTCACCGAGAAGGTCTACAACTGGGGTGGCCTCGGCACGCTGATCACCGACTCGATCACCGGCAGCCGGGACTACCCGATCCTCCAGGCGCTGATCCTGCTGTCCGCACTGGTCTTCGTGGTGGTCAATCTGCTGGTGGACCTCTCCTACGCCTTCATCGACCCGAGGGTGCGTGTGCGATGACCGAACCAACCACGCAGGCCGGCACCCCGGCTCCCCGTAGCGGCAAGGAGCAGGCGTCCGGCGCGGGCCGTAACCGCCTCAGTGACCGCAAGAAGGCCCGCCTGGACGAACTGGCCCAGGCAAGCGCCGCCCCCGGCGGCGTGAGTCTCCTCCGCGACGCGTTCCGTCGGCTGCGCCGCAACCCGGCGGCCATCGTGGGCGCCACCATCATCGCGCTCTTCGTGTTGGTGGCGATCTTCGCGCCGTTGATCGCCCCGCACGACCCGGTGCAGCGCTTCGACGAGCTGAAAGACCAGCTCACGCCGAACAACATCCCCGGTCACATGGACGGCTTCCCCCTCGGTTCGGACGAACTGGGCCGGGACCTGATGTCCCGCCTGGTCTACGGCAGCCGGCAGACCCTCTTCGTCGGCGTCCTCGCCACCCTCATCGGGCTCGCCATCGGCGTGCTGTTGGGCGCGATCGCCGGTGCCGTCGGCGGTTGGGTGGACAACATCCTCATGCGGATCACCGACGTGATGCTGGCCCTGCCCGCTCTGCTGCTGGCGATCACCCTGGTCGCGCTGGCCAGCAAGTCGAGCCAATGGACGGTCATCATGGCGGTGGCCATCGTCAACGTGCCGATCTTCGCCCGGCTGCTGCGGGGCTCGATGCTCGCACAGCGGGAGAGCGACCACGTGCTGGCCGCGCGAGCGCTGGGCGTCAAGCAGCGCAGCATCGTGCTGCGGCACATGCTGCCCAACGCCATGACCGCGGTGATCGTGCAGGCGACGCTGACGCTCTCCGTCGCAATCATCGAGGCCGCCTCGCTGTCGTTCCTCGGCCTCGGCGACCCCGATCGGGACCGGGCCGAGTGGGGCGCGATGCTCGGCGACGCCGGCGTGCGCTACTTCGAGGTACGCCCCGAACTGGCCTACTACCCGGCGTTGGCGATCATCGTGGTGGCGCTCGGCTTCACCCTGTTCGGTGAGGCGATGCGCGAGGCCATCGACCCGAAGAACCGGCGGTGACCGCCGTGCGCGCATCGCGAGCGATGAACCACAGCAGTGAGGAAGTGACTCGATGAGTCTGCTCGACGTACGTGACCTGAGCGTCGTGTTCCAGCGGCGTGGCGAGCGCCCCTTCAACGCCGTCGACAAGGTCAGCTTCACGGTGGAGCCGGGGCAGACCGTCGGCCTGGTCGGCGAGTCCGGCTGCGGCAAGAGCGTGACCAGCCTCGCCATCATGGGTCTGCTGCCCAAGCGCGGCAACAGGGTCAGTGGAGAGGTGCTGTTCGACGGCGCCGACCTGCTGAAGCTGCGACCGGGCGACATGCGTGATCGGCGCGGCCGGGACATCGGCATGATCTTCCAGGACCCGCTGTCGTCGCTGAATCCGGTCATCCCGATCGGTGTGCAGGTCGCCGAGGTGCTGGAACGCCATCAGGGCCGGGACCGCAAGCAGGCGCTGCGGGAGGCACGGGACCTGCTCGACGCGGTCGGCATCCCCGACCCGCAGCGGCGGCTCAGCGAGTACCCGCACCAGATCTCCGGCGGGATGCGCCAGCGCGCCCTGATCGCCATCGCGTTGGCCTGCAAACCCCGGCTGCTGATCGCCGACGAGCCCACCACCGCGCTCGACGTGACCATCCAGGCGCAGATCCTCACGCTGCTCAAGCAGTTGGTGGACGAGAGCGGCACTGCCTTGATCATGATCACGCACGACCTGGGTGTGGTGGCCGGGCTCTGCGACACGGTCAACGTGCTCTACGGCGGCAAGGTGATCGAGCGGGCGCGGCGGCACGAGCTGTTCGCCCACGCCCGGCACCCGTACACCCACGGGCTGCTCAACTCGGTGCCGCGGCTGGACTCCCCGCGCGGTGAGCGGCTGCACGCGATCCGCGGGTCGGTGGCCGACAACATCCCGTGGACCGAGGGGTGCGCGTTCGCCCCGCGCTGCGACAACGTCGTGGACGCCTGCCTGGAGGGGCCTCCGCCGCTCGAACCCACCGCCACCGGCGGCGACCTGCGCTGCAACAACCCCGTCTCCGAGGAGGTGGCGGCCCGATGACCGAAGAGACCACCCCGCTGATCGAGCTGCGCGACGTCAAGGTCCACTTTCCGATCAAGAGCGGCCTGCTCTTCGACCGGACCGTCGGCTACGTCTACGCGGTGGACGGCGTGTCACTGAGCATCCGCAAGGGCGAGACGTACGGCCTGGTCGGCGAGTCGGGCTGCGGCAAGTCGACGCTGGGCCGCGGCCTGCTGCGGCTCGTCGAGCCCACCGACGGCGAGATCGTGTTCGACGGCACCGACGTGCGCGCGCTCAAGGGCGAGGCGATGCGGCAGGCACGCCGCCGCATGCAGATGATCTTCCAGGATCCGCTCTCCAGCCTCGACCCCCGACAGTCGGTGGAGTCGCTGCTGGTGGAGGGTCTGAAGGCCCACGGGTTGGCCGGCGACAAGGCCGAGACCAGTCGGCGACTGCGCGAGACGCTGGAGGCGGTCGGTCTGCCCGCGTCCGCCCTCAGCAAGTACCCGCACGAGTTCTCCGGCGGTCAGCGTCAGCGCATCGGCATCGCCCGGGCGCTGGTGCTCAACCCGGACCTGATCGTCGCCGACGAGCCGGTCTCCGCGCTCGACGTGTCGATCCAGGCCCAGGTGCTCAACCTGCTCGAGGATCTCCAGAACGAGCGTGGCCTGACGTACCTGATCATCGCGCACGACCTGGCGGTGGTCCGGCACATCGCCGACACGGTGGGCGTGATGTACCTCGGCGGTCTGGTCGAGGAGGCGTCCAGCGACGACCTGTACCGCGAGCCGATGCACCCGTACACCCGGGCGCTGATGTCCGCGGTGCCGGTGCCCGACCCGGTCGTCGAGGACCGCCGCGAGCGCATCCTGCTCGCCGGTGACCTGCCGTCGCCCAGCAACCCGCCGTCGGGCTGCCGGTTCCACACCCGGTGCCCCTGGGCCCAGCCGACCCGCTGTGCGAGCGAGCGGCCGGAGCTGCGGGACGTCGTCGGCGGCCACCGGGTGGCCTGCCACTTCGCCGAGGACATCGCCGCCGGTCGGATCCGGCCGCACGAGGTCGAGGTGGAACTGGTCCGCCCGACCGACGGCACCGGCCCGGTCGACCCGCCGGGCGAGCTGATCCCCACCCCGTGACGCTGCCAGGGGCCGTCCGCCACGGGCGGCCCCTGACCGCCGTACGAGCTGTCAGCCCTCCGGGCGGTTCAGCAGTCCGACGGCGACGCTGTGCACCGCGTCCAGCCCCGCCGGGTCGGCCAGCGCGGCCGATCCACCGGTCACCGCGTACCACTCGTCCGCGTCCTTGTACTGCACCCGCAGGGTGACCTTGCCGTCCGCGTACTCGGTGCGCAGGGTCAGCTCGCCGGTGACCACGCCGACCTCGTCGGTCATCACCCCACCGGGGCCGGGCACGATGTCGGCGGTACGGCTCTGCGGGGCACTGGCACCGGTCGAGTCGGCGACCATGCCGGCGCCCGGCACGGCGGCCGGCGTGTCGCCGGTGCCGTCGGCGGTCATCCCGGCGGCGGACGGGGCAGGGTCCGCCGCCGTCTTGGCGTCTGTGGCCGGTTCCTCGCTCATCAACAGCCCTCCAGCATGTCGGTCAGGGCCGCCTTCTCGGCAGCGGTCACCGTCAGCTTCCAGTAGTGCTTCACCGTCACCCAGTCCTTGGCGTACTGGCACCAGTACGACCGGTTCGCCGGCTTCCACTGGGACGGATCCTGGTCACCCTTTGCCCGATTGGAGGACGCGGAAACCGCGATGAGCTGCGGACGTGTCGTGTCGTTGGCGAAGTCACCCCGCTTGGCGTTGTCCCACTCGTCGGCACCGGAGCGCCACGCGTTGGCCAGCGGCACCGTGTGGTCGATGTCCACGTCGGAGGGATCGGTGGCGCTGCGGCCGTCGTACACGCTCTCCCAGCGACCACCGACCACGTTGCAGCCGGAGAGCTTCACGTCCTTACCGTCGCGTTGCAGGATCGTGTCCCGCACGTCGCAGTTCTTGCCGGTGTCCCGCCAGTGCGGGAAGCGCTCCCGGCTGTAGCCCTTCATCGAGCCAGCGGTGGCGACTGTCAACTGGCCCAACTGCTCGACGGCGTTACCGCCGCCGCCACCCGGCGCGGGCGTGGTATCCGCCTCCTCGGGCGGGACGCAACCGGCCATGACGAGCGCCAGCGCCGCGACGAGCGCGGCCATCGACGCACGCGATCCTGATCTGGTACGCACAGACGACACCTCTCCAGCTTGCGGGCTCCCGGCGCTTGCGCACAGTACCCGGGCACGGTTTCGGCGTTTCGCGGCGTCTCCCACAATGTGCAAGGAAGATTGGTGGGATGACCGCCTCACCGCCGCCCGCCCTGCGGATGGGCACCGCCGCCGGCCGGGGAACCCTGCTCGCCGCGGTGCTCGCCTCCGGCATGGTCTTCCTGGACACCACGGTCGTCAACGTGGCGCTGCCGAAACTCGGTCAGGACCTCGGGGCCAACGTCGCCGATCTGCAGTGGACCATCAACGGGTACCTGCTGACGCTGGCGGCGTTCGTCCTGCTCGGCGGGTCGCTCGGGGACCGCTTCGGCCGGCGGCGCGTGTTCCTCATCGGGGTGCTCTGGTTCACCGTCGCGTCGGTGCTGTGCGGGTTGGCCCAGGGCACCGGCACCCTGATCGCGGCCCGCATCGTGCAGGGCGCGGGTGGAGCGCTGCTCACGCCCGGTTCGCTCTCGGTGCTCCAGGCCAGCTTCCACCCCGACGACCGGGGCCGGGCGATCGGCGCGTGGGCCGGACTGTCCGGAGTGTCCACCGCGTTGGGGCCGTTCATCGGCGGCTGGCTGATCGACGCGCTCTCGTGGCGGTGGATCTTCTTCCTCAACCTGCCGATCGCCGTACTTGTCGTGCTGGCCGCGCTGCGCTGGGTGCCGGAGAGCCGCGACGAGAACGCCTCCCGCACCCACGGTCCGGGCCGTACGCGCCGCCGTTTCGACGTGGCCGGGGCGGTGCTCGGCGCACTGGCGCTCGCCGGCGTCACGTACGCCCTGATCGACGCGCCCGCGCGGGGCTTCGCCTCGGCGCCGGTGCTGGTCGCCGCACTGGTCGGCGTGGTGGCCACGGTGACCTTCGTGCTGCTGGAGCGGCGGCGCGGGGACACCGCGATGCTGCCCACCGGGCTGTTCAGCAGCCGGCTCTTCTCCGTCCTGAACCTCTTCACCGTGGTGGTCTACGCGGCGCTGGGCGGGTTCACCTTCTTCTTCGCCGTCTACCTGCAGAACGTCGTCGAGTGGTCGGCCTTCCGGACCGGGATCGCGCTGCTACCGATGACTGTGCTGCTGCTCGTCGGCTCGGCCCGGGCCGGAGCGATGTCAGCCCGGATCGGTCCCCGGCTGCCGCTGACCGTCGGGCCGGTGATCGCCGCCGTCGGCCTGCTGCTGCTGCGCGGCGTCGGCCCCGGCGCGTCCTACTGGACCGACGTGCTGCCCGGGGTGCTGCTCTTCGGCCTCGGACTGACCCTCGTGGTGGCGCCGCTGACCGCGTCGGTGCTCGCGGCGGTGCAGGACCGGTTCTCCGGGGTCGCCAGTGGCTTCAACAATGCCGCGTCCCGGGCCGGGGGCCTGCTCGCCGTGGCCGCGCTGCCGCTCCTGGTGGGACTGTCCGGCGGCGGCTACGAACAGAAGGCCGAGCTGACCGACGCGTTCCGGGGCGCCCTGGCCTGGTGCGCGGGGCTGCTGCTGGTCGGCGCGGTAGTGGCCCTCGTGCTGGTGCACCGGCCACCCCGCGCGGCGCCGCCGTCGCAGCCCTGCCACTCGATGCCCGCGGCCACGCCCCCGAAGAAGGAGAACCGTCCTTCGGGGGCGTGACCTCTGCGTCAGCTGCGGGCGCGGTTGACGGCGCTGGTGACCGCCTTGATCGAGGCCGTCACGATGTTGGCGTCGGTGCCGACACCCCAGACCGTCCGACCGTCCACCTCGCACTCCACGTACGCGGCGGCCTGTGCGTCACCGCCGGAGGACAGCGCGTGCTCGTGGTAGTCGAGCACCCGGACGCCCACGCCGACCGCCTGGAGCGCGTTGACGTACGCGTCGATGGGACCGTTGCCGACCGCGGTGAGCGAGCGCTGCTCGCCGCCGACGCCGACGTGGGCCTCGATCTCGACCTTGCCGTCGGTGGTGCCGATCGTGTAGCCGGCGAACCGGACCGCCGGGTCCGGCTGGTGGTCCAGCAGGTAGTGCGTCGCGAAGATCTCCCACATGGCGGCCGGGTCGACCTCGCCGCCGTCGTGGTCGGTGACCTGCTGCACGACGCCGGAGAACTCGATCTGGAGCCGGCGCGGCAGGTCGAGCTGGTGCTCGCTCTTCATGATGTACGCGACGCCGCCCTTGCCGGACTGCGAGTTGACCCGGATGACCGCCTCGTAGGTGCGGCCCAGGTCCTTCGGGTCGATCGGCAGGTACGGCACCGCCCAGGTGTGCTCGTCGACAGGTACGCCGGCGGCCTTCGCGTCGGCGGCCAGAGCGTCGAAGCCCTTCTTGATGGCGTCCTGGTGGGAGCCGGAGAAGGCGGTGTAGACCAGGTCGCCCGCGTACGGGTGGCGCTCGTGCACCGGCAGCTGGTTGCAGTACTCGACGGCCCGGCGGATCTCGTCGATGTTCGAGAAATCGATCATCGGGTCGATGCCCTGGGAGAACAGGTTGAGCCCCAGCGTCACCAGGTCGACGTTGCCGGTGCGCTCACCGTTGCCGAACAGGCAGCCCTCGATGCGGTCCGCGCCCGCCAGCAGTCCCAGCTCGGCGGCGGCCACGCCGGTGCCCCGGTCGTTGTGCGGGTGCAGGCTCAGCACCACGCTGTCGCGGCGCGGCAGGCGCCGGTGCATCCACTCGATCGAGTCGGCGTACACGTTCGGAGTGGCCATCTCGACGGTGGCCGGCAGGTTGATGATCAGCGGCCGGTCGGGCGTCGGGTCGATCACCTCGATGACCTGGCTGCACACGTCCAGCGCGTACTCCAGTTCGGTGCCCGTGTAGGACTCCGGCGAGTACTCGTAGAAGATCTCGGTGTCCGGGGTGTGGATCTCCGCGTACTTCTGGCAGAGCCGCGCGGCGGAGGTGGCGATGTCGGCGATGCCGTCCTTGTCCAGGCCGAAGACCACCCGACGCTGGAGCGTCGAGGTCGAGTTGTAGAAGTGCACGATCGCGCGCTTCGCGCCGCGCAGCGACTCGAACGTCCGGTCGATCAGGTGCTCCCGGCACTGCGTGAGCACCTGGATGGTGACGTCGTCCGGGATCATGTCCTGCTCGATGATCTGCCGGACGAAGTCGAAGTCGGTCTGGCTGGCCGACGGGAAGCCGACCTCGATCTCCTTGTAGCCCATCTGCACCAGCAGCTGGAACATCCGGCGCTTGCGTTCGGGCGACATCGGGTCGATCAGCGCCTGGTTGCCGTCGCGCAGGTCGACCGCGCACCAGCGCGGCGCGGCGTCGACGGTACGGGTGGGCCAGGTACGGTCCGGCAGTTCCACCCGGAACTGCTCCCCGTAGGGCTGGTAGCGGTGGTACGGCATCCGGCTGGGGCGTTGCCGGGCGATCGGATCGGATTCGGCGTCGGTGACAGGTTGAGCCATCTCGGAGTGCTCCCTGGAACATGTGGCGTCAGCAGATCGGAAGGTGTCGGCGGATTACCGGGCGACGATGCGCGGCGGTGCCGAGGGGAAGCTCAGATGTGCTGGACGGCGCGATGCGACTCCGCGACGAGGTGCCGGCCGGTCAGGCCTCGTCGCGGCGGCTAAGGAGGAGAAGCGCTCGCCACATGACCAGGTCACCCTACGTGATGGGACGAAGGGTGCAAAGGCTGGTCCGGACTATGGGATCGATGTCATGGTCGCCTCCGGGGACTGGGAACCCAGCCTCGGCGTCCGTTCGGTCCAGGCCACGGCGGGCACGATCGCCGCTGCGACCAGCACGAAGATCGCTGCCGTCGGTAACCAACCCCAGCCGCCGGTGCTGACGGCGAGCGCGGTCAAGCCGGCCGGGGCGATCAGGTACTGCACCTGTCTGCCGAGTTCGAACGCCCCCACGTACGCGCCGCGCTGGGCGGCCGGCGGCAGGGTGGCGACGAGCCCCCAGGTGCCCGCCGAGTCGATCAACTCGGCGAGGATCAGCAGTAACGCGCCGACCACCAGCACCACGACGGTGAGCGCGCCCCGGGTGGCCCCGGAGATCGGCAGGACCAGGCAGGACAGGGCGATCAGCAGGCCACCCCGGCGGGAGGCCCGCGCCGCGCCCGAGGCCGTGTCGGTGTCCCGGCTGACGCGTACCTGGAGCAGCACGATCAGGACCGTGTTGAGCAGCACCAGGGCGGCGATCAGCGTCTTCGGGGCGTCGGTGTGGGTGAGGATCCACAGCGGCAGCACCGTCAGGTAGAGCGGCTGGTGCGCGGTGAGCAACCCGGAGAGCAGGGACACCACCATGAACGGCCGGTCCCGCAGCACGGCGAGCCGGCTCATCGGCTCCTCGGGTCGGGCGACCTGCGGCAGCCGGGGCAGTCGCCGGACGAACAGGGCCGTGACCAGGAAGACCGCCGAGATGAACCAGACCATCGTCCGGTACGCCTCGATCGTGTCCACGGCGAGCACGACTCCGCTGATGACCGCGCCCAGACCGAAGCCGACGTTCAACGACGACCGCTGGTACGCCATCGCCGTGACCCGTTCGGCGGGCGGGAGCGCGTTGATCGAGTAGACCTGACGGGCCACGCCCGTCGACGCGTCCACCGCCGCCAGCGCCACCACCACGGCGAGGAAACTCGCGAAGCCGCCCACGAACGGGTACGACGCGAAGAGCGCCGCGTCCAGCACCAGCCCGACGACCCAGACCCGCTGCGGCCCGTACCGGTCGGTCAGCCCGCCCAGCGGCACCGTGCCCAGCAGCGACACCCCCGCCGCGATGGACAGGCCCAGGCCGACCTGGGCGGCGCTGAGCCCCAGCGCCCGGGTGAAGAAGACGGCGCTGCCGGCGTGGAACAGTCCGCTGCCGACGGCGTAGACCATGGCCTGCACGGCCAGCGCGCGGGTCAACCCGGCCGGCGGTACGACATTCGCCACGGCGGTACGGATGGTGTCTCTGGTCCCCATGGCGGGAAGTGAACCGTTCCCCCACGAGATCGGGCGAGCCTTTTAGGCTGGGCCGAATCCTGCTCCCGGGGGTGTGTGTGTCCGAGTTGCGGTTCAGCCTGGCCGACGTGGCGGGCGTGCGGCTCGCCGTGTCGCCGGCCAACGAGACGGTCATGAGCATGTGGGCGCTGGCCAGCCCCGTCTACCACGCGGTGCACCTGCCCTGGATCGACCGCGCCCGGGTGACGATGCGTCGGCCCGAGGTGGCCGCCCGGGTCCGACCGCTGGTGGAGCTGGCCCGGCCGCGTTGCTGGCTGCCCGACTTCCTCACCCCGGCGGCCAGACCGAACGTGGAGATGGCCGAGCAGCTTGCCCAGATCGCCGCGACACCGCCGTCCGTGGTCGTCCAGGACTTGCTGGCGACCACCCCGCGCCGGCCGCTGAGCCCGTTCGGGCAGGCGCTGCTAGCCGACCCCCGTGGGCTGCTGCCGCAGCTCGTCGACGCGGTGCGGGTCTGGTACGACGAGGCGATCGCCCCGGACTGGCCGAGGATGCGGGCGCTGCTCGACGCCGACGTGGCCTACCGCGCCGCCCAGCTTGCCGAGAACGGCGCCGGTCGGTTCTTCGAGCAGCTTCACCCAAGCCTGTGCTGGCTCGGCGACCGGGTGGTCAGCGACGACCCGTTCGAGCGGGACTTCGACCTGCGGGACCGTGGGTTGGCGCTGAACCCGACGGTATTCTCCGAGCGGCGCGTGCTGTGGAACCTGCTGGAGGACTCGCTACCGGCGGCCGCGTACCCGGTGCGGGCGGTCGGGACGCTCTGGGAGACGGCCGCGTCGCCACCCGGCGACCCGTTGGCCCGGGTGGTCGGCTCCGGCCGGGCCGCGCTGCTGTACCTGCTCGACACGGCGTCCACCACCACCGATCTGGCCCGACGCACCGGGATGTCCGCCGGGAACGTCTCCGCGCACCTGACCGCGCTGCACGCCGCCGGCCTGGTCGACCGCGCTCGACAGGGCCGCCACGTCCTCTACCGCAACACCGAGGCGGCGGCGGTGCTGCTGCGGGCCAGCCGGGGCGGCTGAGTTCTCAGGCGAGCAACAATTCGGCGACCGGGCGGCGGTGCCGCAGGCCGGTCTCGCTGGCGCGCAACTCGGCCGGCAGGGCGAACGGGTCGCCGAGTCGCCCGACCGCGGCGACCACCAGCGGTCGGATGCCGCCGGGCAGGTCGAGTTCGGTGGCGAGGCCGGCCCGGTCGAACCGGGTTAGTTGACGCACGTGCAGCCCGAGGGCGGTGGCCTGGAGGGTCAGGTGGGCGATCGCCTGACCGAGGTCGCACGCGGCCCGCTCGGCATCACCGCCGGTGTGCGCGCCCACGACCAGGGTCGCGGCGTGCCGGGCCCAGCACTGGTCGCCGTCCGGGAGGTTGATCAGGATGCGCTTGAAGTTCTCGTCGTCCCGGTGCCCGAGGGCGAACCGCCAGGGCTGCCCGTTGTCCGTCGACGGCGCCCACCGCGCGGCCTCCAGCAGCGAATCCGCCTCCTGTGGCGTCAGGCCGGCGGTCGGATCGAAGGCCCTGGGGCTCCAGCGGAAGGCGAGGAGTGGAGTCAGGTCAGCCATGTCGGCAATCGTCCCGTATGGGCGGTTAGCGGCTGAAAGCGGGCTGCGGAGATGTGGGCAAGAGCACCCGTAACGGTACGAAGATCAGGACGTTCCCGCGCTCGGGCTGAGCGACGGGTCGGGAGTCGGCGGAGCGGCCGTGTCCAGCGGTTCCGCGTCCACCACCGGCCCGGCCAACTGCACCGCGGCGGGCGCCGCGCCCGGTGGGGCGGCCAGCCGTAGCGTCCCGGCGTCGGTCCGGGCACCGGTCGGCGTGCCGTCCGGGTCGTAGCAGTAGATGCCGACGTCCACCGGCGCGTTGAGCGAGGCCGAGGTGGACTCGACCGAGTAGCAGGTGCCCGTGAGGCCCTTGGGTGTGGTCGCGACAGCCACCGCGAGCGGCGCGCGCCGGTCCGTCAGTACGTCCAACCAGTCGGTCAGCGGATGCTGGATCCGGGGGTCCAGCCGGCGCGGGATGGCGTCGTCGCGGTCGCCGAGGCGTACGCAGCGCGCCGGCTCCGGGTGACCCGTCGAGGGCAGGGCGCACTGGAACAGCCCGTCGGAGGTGGCGGCCAGCGAGACGTCGGCGGTGCCGCCGAGCGCCCCACCCGGCACGTCGACCCGCCAACTGCCGTCGTTCGCGCTGGTGAACACGATGGTGCGGTCGGGCTGGCCACTCCGGCTGAACACGTACTGCGCCACCAGGTGGCGATCCTGCGCGGCGGCGGCCAGGGCGGCCAACTCGTCACGGGTGCCATCCACCTCGAGCGGCCCGGGATCGGCTGGCGGCGGCGGGGGCGGGGGCGGGGCGCTGTCGCAGGCGGTCAGGGCCATCGGCAGGGCGAGCACGATCGGTCCGAGCACACGACCGGCAGAGCGGGGAAGGACGGGCACCGGCCCATTCTGGTAGGTGCGGGGCACCTGCGGGCAACGGCGCACATCCGTCGCCTCCCGGCGTGTCGGGGCGGCTTGTCCGCGTACCCCTGGCCCCTCGCGGACCTGGCCAACCGCGTCGGCCGGACGGCCGCGCGGGCCGGATGGTGGGATCACTTGTCCCACCGCCGTGACCCGCCGGATACCCTCAAGGGGTTTGACACGCGCCGCCGGCCCCGGTTCCGGCGGCGTCGGCACGCTCAGGGTCGCTGGGAGGGAGTGCACCGTCGTGGCACTCGTGGTGCAGAAGTACGGCGGGTCCTCCGTCGCCAACGCCGAGCGCATCAAGCGGGTGGCGGAGCGCATCGTCGCCGCCCGCAAGGCCGGCGACGACGTGGTGGTGGTGGTCTCCGCGATGGGCGACACCACCGACGAACTGCTCGACCTGGCCAACCAGGTCAGCCCGCTGCCGCCGGGCCGCGAGCTGGACATGCTGCTCACCGCCGGGGAGCGGATCTCCATGGCCCTGCTGGCCATGGCCATCCACAACCTGGGGTACGAGGCCCGCTCGTTCACCGGCTCGCAGGCCGGCGTGATCACCACCTCGGTGCACGGCCGTGCTCGGATCATCGACGTCACCCCCGGGCGGCTCAAGGGCGCGCTCGACGAGGGATCGGTGGTCATCGTCGCCGGTTTCCAGGGCGTCTCGCAGGACACCAAGGACGTCACCACGCTCGGGCGTGGCGGGTCGGACACCACCGCCGTGGCGCTCGCCGCCGCCCTGCACGCGGACGTCTGCGAGATCTACACCGACGTGGACGGCATCTTCACCGCCGATCCGCGGATCGTGCCCAACGCCCGGCACATCAGAGACATCACCTACGAGGAGATGCTGGAGCTGGCCGCGTGCGGCGCGAAGGTGCTGCACCTGCGTAGCGTGGAATACGCCCGCCGGGCGGGGTTGCCGATCCACGTCCGTTCGTCATACTCGACCAACACCGGCACGATGGTCACCGGATCGATGGAGGACCTTTCCGTGGAGCAGGCACTGATCACCGGGGTCGCGCACGACCGCAGCGAGGCCAAGATCACGATTGTCGGCGTGCCCGACGAGCCGGGTGCCGCCGCGCGGATCTTCGACACCGTCGCCGGTGCCGAGATCAACATCGACATGATCGTGCAGAACGTCTCCACCGAGGGGACCGGCCGCACGGACATCTCGTTCACCCTGCCCAAGGCCGACGGCCCGACCGCGATGGCCGCGCTCAGCAAGATCCAGGAGCCGGTCAAGTTCAAGGGCCTGCTCTACGACGACCACGTCGGCAAGGTGTCGCTGATCGGCGCCGGCATGCGCTCGCACCCCGGGGTGGCCGCCGGATTCTTCGCCGCGCTTGGCGCCGCCGGGGTCAACATCGAGATGATCTCCACCTCCGAGATCCGGGTCTCCGTGGTCTGCCGCGACACCGACCTCGACGCCGCCGTGCGCGCCATCCACGACCAGTTCGAGCTGGGTGGCGACACCGAAGCCGTGGTCTACGCCGGGACGGGAAGGTAGCGCCGATGACGGCGCTGCCCACCCTCGCCGTGGTCGGAGCGACAGGTGCCGTCGGCACCGTCATGTGCGAGCTGCTCACCGGGCGTCGCAACGTCTGGGGCGAGATCCGGCTCCTGGCCTCCGAGCGGTCGGTCGGCAAGCGGGTGCGCTGCCGGGGCGAGGAGATGGTCGTCCAGGCGCTGACCCCGGAGGCGTTCGACGGTGTCGACGTGGCGATGTTCGACGTGCCCGACGAGGTCTCCGCCGAGTGGGCGCCCATCGCCGTCGAGCGGGGCGCCATCGCGGTCGACAACTCCGGCGCCTTCCGGATGGACCGTGACGTCCCGCTCGTCGTTCCGGAGATCAACCCCGAGCAGGTCCGCAACCGGCCCCGGGGCATCATCGCCAACGCCAACTGCACCACCCTCGCGATGATCATCGCGGTCGCGCCGCTCCACCGCGAGTACGGCCTTCGGGAGCTGGTGCTCGCCTCCTACCAGGCGGTCTCCGGCGCGGGCCAGGCCGGCGTGGACATCCTGCACGACCAGCTCGCCAAGGTCGCCGGCGACCGGGCGCTCGGCTCGCGCACCGGCGACGTCCGCCAGGCGGTCGGCGACGACCTCGGCCCGTTCCCGGCGCCGCTGGCGCTCAACGTGGTGCCGTGGGCGGGCTCGGCGGCCGACGTCGGCTGGTCCTCGGAGGAGATGAAGATCCGCAACGAGTCGCGGAAGATCCTCGGCCTGCCCGACCTCAAGGTCAGCGCCACCTGCGTCCGGGTGCCGGTGGTCACCGCCCACTCGGTGGCCGTACACGCCGTCTTCGCCACCGAGGTCGACGCCGAGGGCGCCCGCGAGGCGCTGCGCAACGCGCCCGGCGTGATCGTGGTCGACGACCCCGCGGCCGGCGAGTTCCCGATGCCGATCGACGCGGTCGGCACCGACCCGAGCTGGGTCGGCCGGATCCGCCGCGCCCTCGACGACCCCCGCGCCCTCGACTTCTTCGTCACCGGCGACAACCTCCGCAAGGGCGCAGCCCTCAACACCGCCCAGATAGCCGAACTCCTGGCCAAAGAACTCCGCACCCCGTAACCCGTCCCGCCCTCCGCGTCGCGCTCTCGCCCGCGCTGTCCTCGCGCCCCGGTTTCTGGGTCGATCATGGAGTTGTAGTGGCCGCTTTGGTGGGGGAAGGGATGAATGTCCCCACCACAACTCCATGATCGACGCGTTTCAGCGGGCGCGGGCGGGGGCGGGGGCGGGGGCGTGGGTTAGGCGGCGGCTAGGTGGACTCCGTCTCGGCCTTGGCGTTTCACCGCGTAGAGGGCCTGGTCGGCTCTTCGTAGGGTGCGGTCGGGGGTTTCGCCGGGGCGGGGTAGCGCGACGCCCACGCTGATCGTGCGGCCGGTACGGCGGGCCGCCTCGGCCAACCGTTCGGCGATCCGGACGGCCTCCTCCGGGCGACTCACCTCGATCACGGCGACGAACTCGTCACCGCCGATCCGGTACAGCTCGTCGCCGTGCCGCAGCGCGCCCTCAAGTGCCCGGGCCAACCCGACCAGCACCTGGTCGCCGGCCTGGTGCCCGTACGTGTCGTTGACCGTCTTGAAGCCGTCCACGTCGATCGCCAGCAGAGCCGTACGCCCCGGGGTGGCCGCCGCGATCCGCTGTCCGAACGGGCCGGTGTGCCGCAGCCCGGTGAGCGGGTCCGAGCTGGCCTGTTCGCGCAGTCGGGCGAGCGTACGCAGCCGCTCCAGGCTGGTCCACGCCTGCCCGGCGAGCAACTCCATCAGGCTGACCGTGGTGGGGTCCGGGTGCAGCGCACGCTCGTCGGCGACCAGCAGCACCCCGGCAGCGTCCGCCGGCCCGACCGGCACGGCGACAAGCGTGCGTACCCCCGCCCGGGTCAGCGGTCGGTAGTCCTCGGTCGGGGGATGCCCGGCCTCGCCCAGCGTGTAGCCGGCGCCGTACCGGTGCGCCCGTTCGACCATCCGGTCCAGGGCGGCGGGGCCCGCGCCGGCCAGCTCGGCACGGATACGGGTCTCCAGGTCACCGGGCGTCGTCGGGGACGGGCCGAGCTGACCGCCGATCAACAGCACCGCGGTGGAGAGGGTGGACACCTCCCGGGCGGCGTCGGTCGCCGCGCTGATCACGGCGGCCTCGGTGGGGGCGGCGGACAGTGCCGCGGCGTGCCGGAGCAGTTTCTCGCTGCGGCTCTCGGACGGCGGGCCGCCCAGCGCGGCGATCCGCGCGCCGAGCCGGGCCGCCAGACGCTGTGCGGTCTCCCGCCACGGCCGCAGGTCGACCGGATCACTCCACTGCAGGTCCAGAACGCCGATCACCCGGCCGCCCGGGTCGCGTACCGGAACGCACAGCTCGGTCGTGACGTCGGGGCGTACGGGTAGGTAGTCCGGGTCGACGGTGACGTCCGGGACCACCGCGGCGGTGCCGGTGGCGTACACCCGGCCGACGATTCCGGTGCGCGCCGGTACCGTCGCGAAGACCTGCCACGCGCCGGTCGCCGCCACGCAGCGCAGCCGGTCGTGGGCCTCGAGCAGCACCGAGATGGTGGCCGGGGTGTGGTGGGACAGTGCGCTGACCGTCCACCGACAGGCTTCCGGCGCGCTCGACGCCATCGACAGGCGGACGCTGACGTCACGGATGACTCGCTGATGATCCACTCGCACGTCGTTCCAGGTAGGGGAGGGGTTGGATCAAGCGTACTCACGTTCGCGGAGTGGGCTTCCAGCTTCGTACACATGTGCTATCCACAGGCTGTGGATGGAGCCTGTGGGAAGAGGCGGCGGACGATAGCGTGGGGTCCCGGCGTCCCGGAGGAGTGCCCATGCTCATCGCGCACATCAGCGACCCGCACCTGACCACCGGTCTGCTCGCCGCCGAGCCCGCCGCCGGGCTGCACCGCGCGCTCGGCCGTGTGCTCGCCCTGCGCCCGCGACCGGACTGCGTGGTGATCACCGGCGACCTGGCCGACCACGGCCGACCCGACGAGTACGCGGCGCTGCGCGAGCTGATCGGGCGGTTCCCACTGCCGATCTACCTGACCACCGGCAACCACGACGACCGCGAGTCGCTGCTCGACACGTTCGGCGGCACGCCCTGGCTCGGGGGCGGGTTCTCCGCCTACTACCACGTCGACCACGAGGCGGCGACGATCGTGGTGCTCGACTCGCTCGTCCCCGGCAGCGACGCCGGCCAGCTCGGCGAGGAGCAGCTCGGCTGGCTCGACCGGGTCCTCGCCGGCCGGCCGGAGGTCCCCGCCATCCTCTGCCTGCACCACCCGCCGGTCGCGGTCGGCATCCCCACGGCGGACGCCATCCGCCTCGCCGACGGGCCCGCGCTGGCCGAGGTGGTCGGCCGGCACCGGCACGTCGTGCGGGTCGCCGCCGGGCACCTGCACCGCACGGTCACCACGGGGTACGCCGGCACCCTGCTCACCGTGGCACCCAGCACCTGGAAGCAGAGCACCCTCACCATGGCCACGGACGAGGTGATCGGCTGGGTCGCCGAGCCGACCGCCTTCCTGCTGCACCGGATCGAGCCGGACGGCTGCGTGACCCACACGGTGCAGGTCAGCCACACGGCCGGGCAGACCTGCGGCTTCTGAGGTCGTCACCGTGCTCGTCTGGTACGTCGCGTACGGGTCGAACATGCACGCCGCCCGACTGGCCTGGTACATCGGCGGTGGCTGCCCACCCGGCGGGCGGCGGACGTACCCGGGTTGCCGCGACACCCGCCCACCGAGCCGGTCGGCTCCCGTGTGGATGCCCGGTGGGATCTACTTCGCCGGTGAGTCCGGCGCGTGGACCGGCGGCATGGCGTTCTACGACCCGGAGCTGCCGGGCGAGGCCGCCGCGCGGGCGTACCTGGTGACCATCGAGCAGTTCACCGACATCGCCGCCCAGGAGATGTACCGCCCGACGGCCGACACCGCCGACCTGCTCCCGGCGAGCGTCGCGGCCATCGACGCGGCCGTCACCGACGGGCGGGCGACGCTCGGCCCCGGCCGCTACGAGACCCTGGTCTGCCCCGGTCGGCGTGCCGGCATCCCGATGCTCACCTTCACCGCCCCCGAACCGGCGTCCGCCGTGCCGCACCGGCCACCGGCACCCGCCTACCTGCGCATGATCGCCCAAGGGCTGCACGAGTCACACGCCTGGCCGGCCGAGCGGATCGCCGACTACCTGGCGCAGCGCCCCGGAGTCGCGGACGGCTGGCCGCCCGACACCGTGCGCGCGCTGGTCCACGACGCGCTCACCACCGCCTGACCGGCCGATCCCGGCTTCCGCCCGGGTCGACAGCGATGATCCGCCGGCCGGATCGACCGGCGGGATCATCGGACCGGATGGGCGGGCCGGTGGGAGTCCCGTCACGTCCGAAGGACGACCGGTCCGAACTGCCGGGCGGCGCCGCCGCGGACCGACCGGCACTCCACCCTCCACCGCCCGGATCGACTTGGCGTCGCAGCCTCCTCGCTGGTCATGCCCGCGCCCTCCCGGCGCTAGCGTCAGCGCTCACCGTCACATGTGGAACGACCGCGTCGGTGCTCATCGGCCGGCGCACGGAGTGGGGAGACAGCATGACGAGGAAGACGATCGGTCTCGCGCTCGCGCTCGCCGGGACGCTCGCTGCCACGCTCGCCACCGCCGGACCGGCGCAGGCCGCGACCCCGGCGGTGCAGATCACGAAGGTCTACTACAACTCGCCCGGCAGCGACAACCGCTCGAACTCCAGCCTGAACGCGGAGTACGTCCGCCTCACCAACCGGCGGTCGAGCACCATCAACATGAAGTCCTGGACGCTGCGGGACAAGGCACGCCATGTCTACACCTTCAGCGGCGACGTCCGCCTGGCCGCCGGAGCCAGTGTCTACATCCACACCGGAAAGGGCCGGAACACCTCCACCCACCGCTACTGGGGATCCGGCGCGTACATCTGGAACAACACCGGCGACAGCGCCTACCTGCGCGACTCGGCCGGGAAGCAGATCGACTCCTGCTCCTGGGGCAGCAAGGGCAGCTACACCTCCTGCTGAGCAGGGGGACGCCGCCGGTCGACCGGCCGGCGGCGTCCGCCGTGGACGGCGATCGAGGGATCTGATCGGTGGCCGGCGGTGGACCAATCGGTGTACTCGCAGCTCTGCCGTACTGCTCGGCTCGACGGGTGAGCGTGCGGATGAGAGGCTGGCCGGGCGGGCGACGGCCCAACCGCCGCCAAGCGTGATCGATCCTTCCGACGGCGCGACAGGCGGCCGCACGACCCACCGGCCGGGCACCGTACGCCGATTCTCACGAGGAGTTCCATGTCCAATTCCGGGATGCGTCGGGCCGCTGTCGGCCTGACCGCGCTCGCGGTGGCAGCGCTCGGCGCGGTCGCCACCACTCCCGAGCAGGCCGACGCGCGACCGAAGCCGGTCGACGTCACCCTGCTGGCCCTCAACGACTTCCACGGCAACCTCGAACCGCCGAGCGGCTCCAGCGGCACCATCGCCGGGCAGACCGCGGGCGGTGTCGAATACCTCGCGACCCACCTGGCCGAGCTGCGCGCCGCCGCCAAGAAGAAGAACACCATCACCGTCGCCGCCGGCGACCTGATCGGCGCGTCCCCGCTGCTCTCCGCCGCGTTCCACGATGAGCCGACCATCGAGGCGCTGAGCATGGCCGGTCTGGACTACGCCAGCGTCGGCAACCACGAGTTCGACGAGGGCGCCGCCGAACTGCTGCGCATCCAGAACGGCGGCTGCCACCCGGTGGACGGCTGTGCCGACGGCACCCCGTACCGGGGCGCCGGCTTCAAGTACCTCTCCGCCAACGCCTTCAAGACCGCCACCGGCAAGCCGCTCATGGCGCCGTACGCGATCCACAAGGTGCAGGGCGTCAAGGTCGGCTTCATCGGGATGACCCTGGAAGGCACCCCGCAGATCGTCAGCCAGCAGGGCGTCGCCGGCCTCACCTTCACCGACGAGGCCGAGACCGCCAACCGGTACGCCCGCGAGCTGCGCCGCAAGGGCGTACAGACCATCGTCGTGCTCCTGCACGAGGGTGGCGCCCAGGCGGCGACCGGCGGCATCAACGACTGCGTCGGCATGACCGGGCCCATCGTGGACATCGCCAACCGGATGGACCCGTCGATCGACGTGGTGGTCAGCGGCCACACCCACCAGGCGTACAACTGCAACATCAACGGCAAGCTGGTCACCAGCGCCAGCTCCTTCGGTCGCCTCGTCACCGACATCGACCTCAAGATCGACCGACGCAGCGGTGACGTCATCTCCGCTGCCGCGAACAACGTCGTGGTCACCCGGGACGTCGCCAAGGACCCGAAGCAGACCGCCCTGATCGACCGCTACAAGACCGTGCTCGGCCCGGTCGCCGACCGCCAGGTCGGCGAGACCACCACGGCCATCACCAAGACCCAGGAAACCCTCTTCGGTACGACGCTGGGCGAATCCCCGTTGGGCAACCTGATCGCCGACGCGCAGCTCGCCGCCACCGACGACGAACAGAACGCGGTCGCCGCCTTCATGAACCCGGGTGGGGTCCGGGCCGACCTCAACGCCGGGCCGGTCACCTACGAGGAGGCGTTCACGGTGCAGCCGTTCGCCAACAACCTGGTGACCCTCGACCTGACCGGGGCGCAGCTCTACTGCGTCCTGGAGCAGCAGTTCGTCACCGGACGGACGCTGTATCCGTCGTCCACCGTCGGCTACGTGGTCGACCCGGCCGGCGCCACCGGCACCGCGGCCGACCCGTGTGCCGGCACCCGCGTGGTCCGGGGCAGCCTCACCATCGGCGGCACCGCCGTCGACACGGCCGCCACCTACCGCGTCACGGTGAACAACTTCCTGGCCGGCGGCGGCGACGGCTTCAGCGCCCTCACCGCGGGCACCAACCAGGTCACCGGCCAGATCGACCTGGACGCGTTCGTGGCGTACCTGACCGCGCAGTCGCCGGTCTCCGCTCCCGCGCTCGACCGCATCCGCACCACCGCCGAGGTCCCCGCCGCCTGACGGCCGACCCCGCGACGTCGGGCCCCGGAGCAGCTGCTCCGGGGCCCGACCCGTTTCCCGTCCCTGTTGCTGGCGGTCACATGATCACGCTCGAACCTGGAAGTAGTGGCCTCCGAGCCTGCGGATGCCACTCGATCCAGGATCGAGCACGATCTTGCGGAGTCGGCGGTTCCGCGAGCAAGATCCGCGCAACATCGGCGATGTTGCTGCCTCCCGCGCGCCGGAGACAGCAACATCGGGGAACTTGCGCGGATCTTGGGCGCCGGGCGCCGGGCGCCGGGTCCGGGGCCGGGCGCCGGGGCCGGGCGCCGGGGCCGGGGCCGCGTGTCGCGTGTCGCGTGTCGGGGGCCGGGTGCCGGGCGGCGCGTGTCGGGTGCGGGCGCCGCGTGCGGGCGTCGCGTGTCGGGTGTCGGTCGCCAGGCCGCGCAAGGCGTGTCGGGCCCGGCGGCGGGTATCAGGCGGGAGTGGGGGTCGGGTCGAGGGAGGTGGGGACCGGCGTCATCCGGCCGTCCTGCTCAGCGCTGAGCAGTCGGCGCAGCGAGAGCGCCACCAGGGAGGCGACCAGGCAGCCCCCGACCACCATCGCCACCCAGACCTTGCCGTCGGCGGCACCGATCAGCGGGCCGGCGGTCACCGGGCCGATCACGCCGCTGATCCCGAAGATCATCGAACTCATCGCGTTGTAGCGGCCGCGCAGCTCGTCGGTGGCCAGGGCGTTGGTCAACGCGGGCATGACCGGCGACAGCAGCGTCTCGCCGAAACCGAAGATCGCCGAGCAGGCCACCACACACAGTGCGGCCACCAGGGCGCTGCCGGTGCTGACCACGCCGGCGACGCCGAGGACCAGCCATGCGGTGGCGAACACCGCCCCGACCACGGCGAGCGCGCCGGTGCGGCTGCGCCCCTCGATCCGGCGGATTACCAGCAACTGGGCGAGCACGATCATCACCGTGTTGGCCGCGAGCGCCCAGGCGACCACCCGGGGACTCACCTCGGCGACTCGGACGGCGTATGCGGCGAAGCCGACCTCGACCTGGGCGTATCCGCAGGTGGTGAGGACCAGGCCGAAGATCACGAGCCGGCGGAACGGACGGTCCCGCAGCACGGTCAGGTAGCCGCCGTTCGACGGCCCGGTGCCGGCTGAGCGGTGGCCGAGTCGGTGGCCGACTCCCGGCAGGGTCAGCAGGATCAGGGCCGGCATCAGGTAGCTGACCGCATCCAGCAGGTAGATCGTCTGGAAGCTGGCGGGTCGCGCCGTGTCGACGATCGCCCCGGAGGTCATACCGCCGATGCCGATGCCGAGGTTGAGCAGCGCGAAGTTCAGCCCGAAGACCCTCTGCCGCTCGCCGTCGTCGGTGAGCGACGCGAGGATCGTGTTCTGCCCGGACCAGATCGCCGAACTACCGATGGCGATCACCGTCATCACCAGCAGGGCCGAACCGGTCGAGTGAACGAGCGCCAACGAACCGGTCCCGATCGCCTCGATCACCAGGCACGGCACCACCACCCAGCGCGCGCCGAACCGGTCGATCAGCGTCCCACCCAGCGGCGACAGCGCCAGGGTGACGACGCCGTACCAGCCGATCACCAGACCGGCGCGGGTGTCGGTGAGTCCCCGGACGTCGGTCAGGTAGATGAACAGGAACGGCAGGGTCAGCCCTCGCCCGATCGCCGACAGCAGGGTGCCGGCGAGCATCCGGCGGGCTTCTGGACGGCGAGGTAGGGCGCGGCGCAGCATGTCCGGCATTCTGTGCGCTGGGTGTGACGTCAGGCGAACCGTTTTGGACGAACCTCGGGCTCGCGGTGATCAACGCCACGACGACAGTCGGTGTCGGCCCGGTCTGGGATGCTGGCCCGATGACCGGCACCTGGCGACACCTGCCCGCTTCCGCCCGCGCCATCGCGGTGACCGCCACGGCAGCAGTCGCCGCCGCCCAGGCCCGTGACGGTGCGGCGTACGACGAGGCGGTCGCCGATCTGGCGGCCGACGAGCGGTCCGGTCTGGTGCTCGGGACGGTGGTCCGGCTCCTGCTGGAGGAGAGCCACCCGGACGGGTTGGACGGTGACGACATCCGCCAGGTGCTGGCGCGATGCGTGCAGGACGCGATGCGCTGGCGGTCGGATGTCGACCCGCACGTGGTGCTCGTCCTGCTGGCCGGCGCGCTGGGCGTGTACGACCCCGAGGGTGACGACGCGCCCCCGGACGCGTCCGCCCTGGCCCGGCACGCCCCGCTGCTCGTGGCTGACCTGCTGGCGGCGACGGGCGCGCCGTTGGACGGCTACCTGGCCGCCGCGTTCACCGAGATCGAGCGCACCGAGCGGCACGACTGACGGCGGTCGGGCAGGACCGCTATGCGAAGAGGGCACATCCGATCGATCGGATGTGCCCTCTTACCTCTGGTCGGGGTGGCCGGATTCGAACCGACGACCTCTTCGTCCCGAACGAAGCGCGCTACCAAGCTGCGCCACACCCCGAGGCGTGCCGACAAATAGTAGCCCACCCGCTCCGATGGTCAAACTCGGTACCCCCGCCGTCCGACGCGCCGGTGCGTCGGGACGACGACGCAAGGTCAGCGGGGGATGAGGGTCAGGATGCTCGCCTCCGGGGGGCAGGCGAAGCGGACCGGGGCCGTCGGGTGGGTGCCAAGACCGGCGGAGACGTGCAGCCAGGAGTCCGAGCCCGGCCACCGGTGCAGACCGCGCGCCATTGAGCGGGGCAGGCCGCAGTTGGTGACCAGCGCCCCGTACCCCGGGACGCAGACCTGCCCGCCGTGGGTGTGCCCGGCCAGCAGGAGGCCGAAGCCGTCGGCGGCCATCTGGTCGAGCACCCGCGGCTCGGGGGAGTGCGTCACGGCGATGGACAGGTCGGCGGTGGACGCCACCCGGCCCGACACGGACGGGTAGTCGTCCCGGTCGATGTGGGGGTCGTCGACGCCGACCAGGTCCAGTTCCCGGCCGCCGGCTTTGAGGCTCGTCCGGGCGTTGTTCAGGTCCGCCCAGCCGGCTCCGGTGAAGACCTGGCGCAGCTCCTCGTAGGGCAGTTCGACGCCCTCGGTGTACTCCCGGTCGGGCAGGAAGTAGCTGAAGGGGTTCTTCAGCACCGGACCGGTGTAGTCGTTGGAGCCGAACACGAACGCGCCCGGATAGTCCAGCAGCGGTTGCAGCGCCCGCAGCACGCCCGGCACCGCCTCGGGGTGCGCCATGTTGTCGCCGGTCACCACCACCAGGTCGGGGTCCAGGGCGGCCAGCGACGCCACCCAGCGCTGTTTGCGGGCCTGGTTGGGCATCATGTGCAGATCCGACAGGTGCAGCACGCGCAGCGGCTCCGCGTCGGCCGGCAGCATCGGCACGTCGTACCGCCGCAGGGTGAACAGGTTGCGCTCGACGAGCGACGCGTACGCGAGGGTGGTCGCTCCGACCGCTGCGGTTCCGGCGGCGAGGCGGAATAGTGTGCGCTTTCGCATGGCGTTCAGGGTAGTTTGACCGTCCATGAGCACGCTGAAGGACCGCCTCACCGCCGACATGCGTTCCGCGCTCAAGGCGCGCGACGAGCTGACCACCTCCACGCTGCGGATGGCCCTGGCCGCCGTCGGTAACGCCGAGGTGGCTGGCAAGGCCAAGCGCGAGCTGACCGACGACGAGGTGCTCGCGGTGTTGACCAAGGAGGCCAAGAAGCGCCGGGAGGCGGCGACCGCCTTCGCCGACGCGGGCCGCGGGGAGCAGGCCGCGAAGGAGACCGCCGAGGGCGAGGTACTGGACCGCTACCTGCCCAAGCAGCTCTCGGATGCCGAGTTGACCGACCTGGTCGCGGGGGCGCTCGCCGCGGGCGGCTTCACCGGCAAGGCCCAGATGGGCCCGGCCATGAAGGCGGCCCAGGCCGCGGTGGCCGGCCAGGCCGAGGGCGGCCGGGTGGCTGCCGAGGTACGGCGACAGCTCGGCCTCTGATCCGCCACGCGGCTCGGGTTCGACCCAACGAAACGGGCGGGCACCCCGGAAGGGTGCCCGCCCGTTCGCGTGTGTCGCTGCGGCTCAGCCGCCCGGACGGTTACCGGGTCGGCCGGGCGTGCCGCCGGGCTGTCCCGGCTTGTTGCTGTCCGGCGGAGTGCCACCGGCGCCGGTGCTGACCTGGATGGTGACCACACCGCCCTTGATGGTGCGACCGTCGGGGCTGGTGCCGGCGGCGGTGCCCGCCGGGCAGCTGGACGCCACCTTCGCCTCGGAGACGACCGGCTCGAAGCCCGCGCCCTTGATCCGGGACTTCGCGGTGTCCACCGGCTGGCACTTCACGTCGGGGATGCTGCGCTGGTCACCTTCGGAGATCTTCTGGCCCGGGGGTTCGAAGTTGATGCGCGGCTTGCCCTTCATGGCGTCGCGCAGCGTCTCGTACACCGGTGGATTGATGCCGTCCTTCTCGGCGTGCTTCATCTTGACGTTCGTCTGCGGCCAGTCCGGGTCGGCCATGATGCCGGCCACCGCGTACTGCTTGGTCATCGCGACGATGGCGGCCGTCTTCTCCGAGTCGGTGGTGCCCGTCTTGCCGGCCACCGGCGCGCCGACGATCCCCCGCACCACGCCGGCGGTACGGCTGCTGCCGCACTTGCTGGTCTTGGAGTTGTCGCCGACCGGGCAGCGGGCGGCGTCGACGGCGGCGCGGGCCACGTCGGTGCTGAACCGCTTCTCGCAGCGCGGGTTGGCGATATCCAGCTTCTTGCCCTCCGGGTCGCGGATCTCCTGCACCGGGATCGGCTCGCAGTACTTGCCGTCCGCCGCGAGAGTCGCGTACGCGTTGGCCAGGTCCAGCGGCGTGGTGGCGGAGACGCCCAGGGTGAAGGCGCCCCACTGGTGGGCGGCGTCCTTGGTGGCGGCGAACTTGGCGTCGTTGCTGGCCCGGAACTGGATGCCGGCCCGCTTGGCGACGTCGACCACGTTCTCCGCGCCGACCTGCTGCTGCAGCGGCACGAAGTAGGTGTTGACCGACTGGGCGAAGGCGGTCCACATGTTCTGCACGCCGCCGGCCTTCTTGCCGGAGTTGGTCGGGCAGTAGAAGTGGGTGCCGGGGCAGGCCGCGGGGCTGCTGCTGTCGATGATGTACTCCGACTTGAACTGCTGCGGAGCGTTCATCGAGTAGCTGAGCGGGATGCCCTTCTCCAGGGCCGCCACGATCGTGAAGATCTTGAACGTCGAGCCGGCCTGGTAGCCGGCGATGCCGTCGCCGCCGGTGAGCAGCGGGTTGACCGTCGCCGGATAGTTGCCCTTGATGCCCCGCTTGCTCTTCGCCGGATCGCTGGAGATCTTGTTCTTCGGGTGCTTCGGATCGTCCAGCTTGAACTGCCGGTTGACCGCCAGCGCCCGTACCCGGCCGGTGCCCGGCTCGACCACGGCGACCATGGCGGCTTCCTTGCTGTTCACGCTCTTGGCCTTGCGGACCGCCTTGTCCGCGCCCTTCTGGGCCTGGACGTCGATCGACGTGACGACGGTGTAGCCGCCGCTCTTGAGCCGCCGCTCACGGTCGTACGACGTCGAGCCGAACGTCGGCTGCTGCATCCACCAGCGGTAGAAGTAGTCGCAGAAGAAGCCCCACTCGTTGACGTTGGTGGCGACGCAGCCGTTCGGGGTGCGCTTGTCCTGCACCTTCAGCTTGACCGCCTTGGCGGCGTCGGCCTCCTGCTGGGTGATGGCCTTGGTGTCGACCATGTTCTGGATGACGTAGTTACGACGGTCCAGCGCCAGCGGGTAACCGCTCTTGGTGGTCGGGTCGTTCGTCGTCGGCGCCTTGACCATGCCGGCCAGCAGCGCCGCTTCCTCGATCTTCAGCTTGCTCGGCGGCTTGCCGAAGTAGACCTGGCTGGCGGCGTAGATGCCGTACGCGCCGTTGCCGAAGGACGCGAGGTTGAGGTAGCGGGTCAGGATCTCGTCCTTGGAGAACTCCTTGTCGACCTGGAGGGCCAGCCGCATCTCGCGGAGCTTGCGGGCGCTGGTGTCCTCGGTCGCCGCGACGACGTCGGCCGGGTGGGTGGCCGAGTAGGCGATCGCGAGCCGGACGTACTGCATCGTCAGCGTCGAGGCGCCCTGGCGGCCAGCGCCCTCGCTCTGGTTGTTGACGAACGCGCGGGCGACACCGTTGATGTCGACGCCGTTGTGCTTGTAGAAGTCGTGGTCCTCGGCCGCGATGATGGCCTTGATCATGTACGGCGAGATGTCGGCGAGCTTCACGTCGCGGCGGTTCTCGTCGTACATCGTCGCCAGCGGCGTCTTGCCGTCCGACGCCAGCAGGTAACTGATCTGTGGCGCGCGGGCCACCGTCAGTTCCGTGGGCAGGTTGCCGAACGTCTCGGCGCCGGCCTTCGCGGCCAGTCCGGACATCGCTACCGCGGGGAAGGCCGCCGCGGCGACCACCACGCCGGCCAGCAGGCCACATATGAGCAGCGATGCGGCGTTGGTCAGCACATTGTGGTCACGTTTCCGCATCCAGGTCACCTCGGCATGGTACGCGAGTAGGGAACGAGGGGCGCATGGGCGTGTTTCCCCATTTCCTGCGCGCGCTGCCCTCGTTGTGCTAAACGCATGACCCCCGGTACGAGGTTGCGTGTGATCGGCGTGAGTCTCCTCCGTTTGGTGGAGACCTCGCAGCGTTTTCGTGGACCTCGGCGGGGTAACCGGCGGTCGAGAGCCCGGGAAGCCGGGAGTGTCCGGAATGATGGATTTCGCCGACAACGTTGCGTAATCGGTCGACTACAGAGCATGATGATGGCGGCGACAGCGCCACATGTCGTCCGCGCCGCCTTGGGGAAGGCGAGCCGGGCGATCGGGGGGAATTGCCGGCTGCCGTGCAACGAGGTCGGTAGGTACTGCAAGGGGGGACGAGTACACATGGGCATGATCACTGACTGGCCGTCACTGGCGGCATGTCAGAACGGGGACCCGGACGCGTTGTTCGTACAGGGCGCCGAACAGAACGTGGCCAAGCGGATCTGCCGGAGCTGCCCAGTTCGGTACGAGTGCCTGGCCGACGCGCTGGACAACCGGATCGAGTTCGGTGTGTGGGGCGGTATGACCGAACGCGAACGCCGGGCGTTGCTGCGTCGTCACCCCCAGGTGACGAGCTGGCGCAAGATGTTCGAGGCAGCGATGAAGAAGAACAGCAAGGACAAGGCCGGCAAGGACAAGGTCCTGGTCACCGCGACGAACTGACGCCGGTCACGCCCGGCTGATCGCCGCGCCGATCGTCCGTAGCCCGTCGACGTCGTGCACGTCGGCGGGCTGTGCCGTCACCGACACCGCCGGCACCGCCGGGAACGCCTCGGTGAACCGCGCGGCGACCTGCTGCTCGCGTACCGCCTGACGCGCCAGCGCCGCGTGCGCCCGCAGCACGTCGGCGGTGCCCTCGTGCCCGCCCAGCTCGGCCAGCCGCTCCGCGGCGGCGCGACTCCGCTCGGCGTCCAGCTCCGGAACCACCGGTCGGTGCACCCGGTTGAGCACCAGGCCGGCCAGCGGCATCTTCTCCTCCCGCAGCCGGCCCGCGAAGTAGGCGGCCTCCCGGACCGCGTCGGGCTCGGGCGCCGCGACCAGCACGAAGGCCGTCTCCCGCGCCTGCAGAATGCGGTACGTCTGCTCCGCCCGCTGCCTGAAGCCACCGAACATCGAGTCGAGCGCGGCCACGAAGCCGGACAGGTCGGTGAGGAGCTGCGCGCCGAGGACCTTCTGCACCACCTTGGAGAACATCCCGAAAGACGCCGTGACCAGGCTGAACATGCTTCGCCCGCCGCTGCGTGCCGGTGCCAGCAGCAGCCGCAGCATCCGGCCGTCGAGGAAGCGGGAGAGGCGGGCCGGCGCGTCCAGGAAGTCCAGCGCCGAGCGGGACGGCGGGGTGTCCACCACGATCAGGTCCCACTCGCCGCGCGCGTGCAACTGGCCCAACTTCTCCATCGCCATGTATTCCTGTGTGCCGGCGAATGTCGAGCTCATGGCCTGGTAGAACGGGTTCGCGAAGATCTCCGCGGCCTTCGTCGGGTCGGTGTGCGCCAGCACCACGTCGTCGAAGGTGCGCTTCATGTCCAGCATCATCGCGTGCAGCTCACCGCCGCTGGCCTCGACGTCGATGCCCTTGACCTGCCGGGGCGTGTTGTCCAGCTCGGTCAGGCCCAGCGACTGGGCGAGCCGGCGGGCCGGGTCGATGGTGAGCACCACCGTACGGCGGCCGTGCTGCTCGGCGGCCCGCAGCGCCAGGGCGGCGGCCGTGGTCGTCTTACCCACCCCGCCCGCGCCGCAGCACACGACGATCCGCACGCCCGGGTCGGCGAGGATCTGGTCGACGTCCAGCTGCGGCGCCGCGTCTTCGGAAGGCACCAATCGAGCGTATCGGGCCGCGTCGGTCCATGCGCCCGTGCTGAGCTCAGGTGTGAGTCAATCGGCGCGGACGAGGGCCCGGGCCAGGGTCGCGAGGCCCACACGGTCCACCCCGTCGGGCAGCAACGGCAGCTCCACCATCGGCAGCCCCAGCTCCACCAGGTCGGCGCGGAGGGAATCCTCCAGTTCGCGCCGGATGAGCTGGTCCCGTGCCTCGTCGTGCAGTCCGGCCACGATGTCCTGATCGGCCGGCAGTCCAGCGGCGACCAGACCCCGCCGCAGGTCCGCCGCGGTGACCGCCGGGCCGGCCGGCAGCGAGGGCCGGGCGCCGTTGACGATCACCTTCCCGATGCCGAAGCCGAGGGAGGTCAGGTCCGCGATGGCGTCCACCGTCTCCTGCACCGGCATCTCCTCCAGGAGCGTGACCACGTGCACGGCGGTCATCGGGGAGCGCAGCAGCGCGGAGACACCCTCGCTCTGTGTCTTGATCGGGCCGACCTTGGCGAGCCGGGCCGTCTCGGCCGTCACGTTGAGGAAACGACCGATCCGACCGGTGGGCGGCGCGTCCAGCACCACCGCGTCGTACGCGCGCCGCTGCCCCGAGGTGCGGGTGGTGGCCTCCTTCACCTTGCCGGTGAGCAGCACGTCCCGCAGTCCCGGGGCGATGGTGGTGGCGAAGTCGATGGCCCCCAGCTTGCGCAGCGCGCGCCCCGCCGCACCCAGCTTGTAGAACATGTCCAGGTATTCGAGCAGGGCCTCCTCGGCGTCCACCGCGAGCGCGCGCACCTCACCGCCGTCCGGCGCGTCGGCGAGGTGACGCTCCTCGTACGGCAGTGGGTCGAGGCCGAAGAGTTGGGCGATGCCCTGCCGGCCCTCGACCTCCACCAGCAGGGTGCGCCGGCCACCGGCGGCCAGCGCCAGGGCCAGCGCCGCCGCCACGCTGGTCTTGCCGGTGCCGCCCTTGCCGGTCACGACGTGGAGGCGGGCCGACCATCCGCTACCGGCCGGGTCGGACGGCCGCTCAGGTGCACGCACCCGTCGAGCCTATCCAGGGCGACGGGTCACGCGACCTCGCAGACCCACCAACCCGTCTTCTGCACCACGGTGAAGCGCAGGTCCTGGTCGGCCACCTTCTCGTCGGCCGTGGTCATGGTGATCCGGGTCGAGACGGTGGCCCGGTCGCCGGTCTGGTTGTCGACCTTCGGGGTGGTCCACTTGAACCGGGGGTTCTGGTACGTGGAGGCGTATTTCTCCACCTCGGCCACCTTGGCGGCGATCTTCTTGTCGTCGCGCGAGGCGGCGCAGACGTGCTCCGCGGCCTTGTCGGCGTCCCGATCCTTGTAGACGGCGGTGAGGAACTCGTCGACGGCGACCGCCGGCTCCTTCGCGCCCTCGCCGGACTCGGCGTTCCGCAGGGTCAGGAACGTCACGACGCCACCGCCCACGCAGAGCACCATGATCACGGCCAGCGCAATGGCCGCGATCAGCAGGCCGCGCTTCTTCTTCGGCTCGGCGGCGCCGGCGTACGGCGGGTAGCCGGGCGGGGGCGGCGGGATCGCGCCTGGGGAGGCGGGCAGCGCCGACGTGTCGGCCGGACCCCCGGTCTGCGGGACGCCACCGGGCGGGGCGGGCGTGGTCGGCAACCCGGGCTGCGCGGGAAGCGCCCCCGCCCCGAACTGACCCGGAGAAACGGGCTGGCCGGGGAAGGGCTGACCGGAAACGGGCTGACCCGAGACGGGCTGGCCGGATACCGGCTGGCCGGGGAGGGCGAGCTGCCCACCGAGGGCGGATTGACCGGACCCTGCGGGCTGGTCGGGGAGCGCCGGCTGACCGGGCTGCGTCGACGGGCCCGGCTGACCGGGCTGCGCCGACGGGCCCGGCTGGGCGGGGATGACCGGCTGGCCCGGCGTGGTCGGCGCGCCGGACTCAGCGGTGGAGGTCGTCGGGTCCGACTGCCCCGGGCCGGCCGCTGCCTCGGGCTGGCCGGCGGGGTCCGGGTGGGACGGCGGAAGAGCGCGCGGGCCGGCCTGGTCGCCGCTGGGCGGTTGGGTCATCTCGTTCCCCCGGGGGTGCGGCGCCCGGCCGCCACCCCTGGCGCCGAGCGAGATCGAGCGGGCGGCCGGGCGCTGCGCGACCGTCCGACCGAGAGGGTAGCGGCCGACCGTCGGTTCGGTGTCGCCCCTACCGCGCCGTACGTCACTTCTCGACCCGGAGAAGCGGATGGTGGCATCCGACGCAGTCGGGATTCCTGCCGTGGGTCTGTCACATATGTGACTCTGGGTGACTGATCGTGCGCGTCCTGTTGGCGGGACCGCCCTCCCGGACCTATTTTCGTCCCGGTACGGGGGACCGGAACGGTTGGTTGGACCGGACCGGAAGCGTGGTCCGAGAGGTACGACCGGAGGCAGTTCATGCGCGACGCGGACAACATCCCTCGCACCCAGTTCCCGGCGAACGACCGGCAACGGCGGCTCGGGTCGGTGGGTGAGGCGACCGGCGGGCTGGTCGGCAACCTGCCCATCAACGAGCGGTCGTACCGTCGGGTTTCGGAGCCGCCGGAGGGCTACCGGGCGTCGAACCGACCGGTCGAGCGGTCGCGGGACGACGACGAGCCGGGGTTCGTCATCCACCTGCCGATCCGGGTGACCAACCTGGCGGCGGCGACCGCGTTGGCCGGGCGGGTCGCGGTGTCGCTGGGATTCCTGCCCGAGTTGGACGCGGGTGAGACGACCGTGTCGAACGCGGACGACCAGAACAACCGGCACCGCGTCTTCTGCGACCTGTTGCTGCCCGACCGTTCCCGCTGCCCCCAGGGGTACGGGCACGAGGGGCCCTGTGGCGAGGTGCCGGCCACGCCGGAGCAGCGTCCCGCGCCTCGCCCGGCCAGCGGACCGTAGGCTGTGCCTCGACGAAGTCCGCACCACGAGGGAGCCCTCCAGCGATGCAGAAGTGGGAATACTCCACGGTCCCTCTGCTGGTCCACGCGACCAAGCAGATCCTCGACAACTGGGGTGAGGACGGGTGGGAACTCGTCGCCGTCGTCCCCGGCCCGAACCCGGATCAGCTGGTGGCGTACCTGAAGCGGCCCAAGGCGTGAGCGCCGGAACTTCGGCACGGCGACGCTGCGCGATCGCGAACGACGAGGTGGCGCGATGAGCAACGGTCCGCACGCGAAGCTCGCCGAGCTGGGCTTCGAACTGCCCGACGTGGTGCCGCCGGTGGCCAGCTACGTGCCGGCCGTGCAGTCCGGGCAGCACGTGTACGTCTCCGGTCAGTTGCCCATCGCCGAGGGCAAGCTCCTGGCGACCGGCAAGGTCGGCGCCGGGATCTCCGCCGAGCAGGCCAAGGATCTCGCCCAGCGGTGCGCGCTCAACGCCCTGGCGGCGGTCGACTCGCTGGTCGGCCTGGAGAACGTGGTCAAGGTGGTCAAGGTGACCGGCTTCGTGGCCTCGGCGCCCGGGTTCATCGGCCAGCCCGCCGTGATCAACGGCGCCTCCGACCTGTTCGGCACCGTCTTCGGCGAGGCCGGCCGCCACGCGAGAAGCGCGGTAGGCGTGGCCGAACTCCCCCTGGACGCCCCGGTGGAGATCGAACTGATCGTCGAGGTCGCCTGACCCCACCGCGATCTTGCACTTCCTGTCCCGACGAATGCCGTGAACCGGCATGAAGCAGCAACAGGAAGTGCAAGATCGCGGGCAGTGGGGGGCGGGGTCGTACGATCGCAGCCATGAGCGGGCACGTGACGGGGGCCGTGGCGGCGTTGGCCGGCGAGCTGCCGGCGTGGGTTTCTTTGCTGCGGGCGCCCAACCCGGGGCCGATGACCCTCGACGGGACGAACACCTGGGTGCTGCGCGCGCCGGCGGCGGAGTACGGCGTCGTGGTCGACCCGGGGCCGGCCGACGAGGGGCACCTGAAGCGGATCGCCGAGCACGGCCCGATCGGCCTGATCCTCATCAGCCACGGGCATTCCGACCACACCGAGGGCTCCGCCCGGCTGAGCAAGCTGCTCGGCGGCGTGCACGTCCTGGCCGCCGACGCGGCGCACACGATCGGCGGCGAGCCGCTGACCGAGCCGGGCGAGCACCTCGGCGGCTTCGGGCTGGAGATCCACCTGCTGCACACCCCCGGCCACACCGCCGACTCGGTCTGCTTTCTGGTCGAGTGCGGCGACGAGCGGGTGGTGCTCACCGGTGACACCATCCTCGGGCGGGGCACGACAGTGGTCGCCCACCCGGACGGGCACCTGGGCGACTACCTGAACAGCCTCGAGCTGCTCTCGGCGTACACCGGGATCGCGGCGCTGCCGGGCCACGGCCCGGCGCTGGCCGACTGCGCCGCCGCCGCCGAGTTCTACCTCGCCCACCGGCGTGCCCGGCTCGACCAGGTCCGGTCCGCGGTCGACGCGGGTGCCCGGACGCCCGCCGACGTGGTCGCGGCGGTCTACGCGGACGTGGACCGCTCACTCTGGTGGGCGGCGGAATGGTCGGTCCGTGCCCAGCTCGAATATCTGGGCGTCGACACCGGGGAATCCGCGCCGGGGGTCAGTGGGTTGGAGCACATGTGACCTGCCCGGTGTGCGGAACCGTCGCCGTACCCGGCGCACGGTTCTGCCACAACTGCGGTGCCGCGCTACCGGCGGCCGCCACGTTGCCGGCGGCCGAGCGCCGGGTCGTCACCGTACTCTTCGGTGACCTCTCCGAGTTCACCTCCTGGTCGGAGGACCTCGACCCGGAACGCGTGGGGGCGGTCACCGACCGCGTGCTCGCCGCCCTGGCCGGTGCCGTCAAGACCTTCGGCGGGCACGTCGACAAGCTGACCGGCGACGGGATCATGGCGGTCTTCGGCGCCCCGGTGGCGCACGAGGACGACGCCGAGCGAGCCGTCCGGGCCGCCCTGTCGATGCAGCGCGCGGTGCGTCGGGTGCTCGACGACGAGCGGGGCGGCGGAGCGCCGCTCGGTCTGCGGGTCGGGCTGAACACCGGCGACGTCATCGCGGGCATCCAGGCCGCCATCGAGTACACGGTCATCGGCGACACGGTGAACACCGCCGCCCGGCTGGCCGACGCCGCTGCCGTCGGCGCGGTCTACGCCGGCGCGCGCACCGCCGCCGCCACCCGGCACGTCTCCTCCTGGCGGGCACTGCGCCCGCTGCGGCTCAAGGGCAAGCGGGAACCCGTCGAGGCGTACGAGCTGCTGGGCCTGCTGGACGCGCCGGGCACCCGCTCGGGTCTCGGTGACGAGGCGCCCTACGTGGGCCGGGAGACCGAGATCGGGCGGGTCGCCGGCCGGCTCGCCGAGGTGATCGACCAGGGTGACCCCCGGGTGCTGCTGATGACCGCCGAGGCGGGCATCGGCAAGTCCCGCTTCGCCGCCGAGGTCGAACGCCTCGCGGCCGGATACGACGTGGGCGCCGGCCGGTACGCGGCGCACACCGGCGCGCGGGTGCTGTCGGTGCGCTGCGCCGCCTTCGGCGAGCGGCGTCGGCTCGCGCCCCTGGCCGACCTGGTCCGTGCCGCCGTCGGTCTCCCCACCGACGCGGCCACCGCGCTCACCCGGCCCGCCGTGGAGGAGCGGCTGCGACGACTCGGCCAGCGTCTCGCCCGCTCCGGTGAGACCGCGCCGATCGCCAACGACCAACTGCTCGCCCTGCTCGGCTACGCCGAACTGCCCGCGCACGGCGGCACCGAGAACGGCGAGTGGGGCGCCGCGGGCGCGGCGGCCGCCGACGCCGAGGCGGTGCCGAACGCCGTGGCCGACCTGCTCAGCGGGCTCGCCTCGGAAGCGCCGCTGGTGATCGTGGTGGACGACCTGCACGACGCGACCGCCGAGACCATCAGCGCGCTCGGGTTGACCCTGTCCCGACTCACCGGTCCGGTGCTCGTCCTGCTGCTCGGCCGGCCCGAGCTGGTCCGTACCGCCGGCGCGCTCACCCGCGTCGCGGACGCCGAGGTGCACTCCCTGCCACCGCTGCGCGGCGCCGATGCCGCACGCCTGCTCACCAGCTATCTCGGCGGCGGAAAGTTGCCGCCGGCCGACGCGGACCGGCTGCTCGCCACCGCGCAGGGTAACCCGTTCTACCTGGCCGAGCTGGTCACCCTCCTGATCGAGCGGGGCGCGCTGACCACCGCCCCCGGCACGCGGAACCAGGACTCGTCCGGTTGGCGGCTGGTCCCCGGCTCGCTGGGCAGTCGGCTGCTGTCCCGCGACCTCGCCGCCGTCCTCGCCGCCCGGATCGACGCGCTGCCCCCGGACGCCCGGACCGTGCTGCGCGACGCCGCCGTCGTCGGCGACACCGTGCCGACCGGCGCGCTGGAAGCCCTCCGCGAGCAGCGGGCCGGCCGGGACGGGAGACCGTCGGCGGTGGTCGCCGTCGAGTTCGACCGGGCCGTCGAGGAGCTGCTGCAACGCCGCATGCTGCACCGCACCCGCTCCGGGTACGCCTTCGCCACCCCGCTGATGCGGGAGGCCGCGTACGCCGGGGTGAGCAAGGCGGAGTTGGCCGAGCGGCACGCCGCGCTGGCCCGCTGGGCCGCGCCGGCCGAGGGTGTCACGGCGGGCGGTTTCTCCGAGGAGTCCCGCGACGACTTCGTCGCCGCACACGTGCAGCGGGCGGCCACGCTCGCCGACGCGGTGAAACTACGACCGGACGCGTCGGCCCGCGCCGTGGTCCCGCTCGGGATCGCCGCACTCGGCCGGGCCGCCCGCCGGTCGCTGTCCGCCGGGGAGCCCGCGCTCGCCGTCGAGTACGCCGAACGCGCCAGCGAACTGGCCCGCGACGGGGTGCCGCCGACCGACCGGGTGGTGCACGCTCGCGCGCTGTTGCAGATCGGTCGGGTCGTGGACGCGCTCGCCTTCGCCGAGAAGATCGCCGCGAACGCGGGGGACGATGCGACCCGGGCCAGCGCCCTGCTGCTCGCCGGGCAGGCCCAGCAGACCCTCGGCGACCAGGGCCGGGCGGAGGCCGCCTGGCAGGAGGCGTTGCAGGTGGCCACCACCGAAGGGCTGCCCACGCTGCGCGCGTCCGCCATGCGGCGACTCGGCATGGGTGACTTCGTGGCCGGTCGACTGAGCCAGGCGAGCAGCCGGCTCGCCGCCGCGTACCAGGTCAGCCTCGCCGCGCAGGATCGGCGCGGGCAGGCCTGGTCGTTGCAGAACCTGGCGTGGGTGACCACCACCCGGGGTGACTTCGCCGGCACCGACGCGGTGCTCGGCCGGGCCGCACGGCTCTTCGCCGAGTTGAAGGACCCGTACGGTCGGGCGTGGCTGCGGGGCACCACCGCGTTCGCCCGACTGCTCGCCGGCCGGCTCCGGGAGGCGTGCCGCCTGGCGCAGGTCTTCCTGCCCTTCGGCGAGCGCGTCGGCGAGGCGTGGGCGGTGGGTACCCTGCGCGCGGTCGCGGCGTTCGCCACCGCGGAGCTGGGCGACCTGGCCGAAGCGGACCGGGAGGCCCGCCGCGCGTACCGCGAGTTCGCCGCCGCCTCCGACGACTGGGGGCGCGGTTTCGCGCTGGTGGTCCGGGCCGTCGTGGCGCGCGGGCTGGGCGAGCCGGAACACGCGGCCGACCTGCTCACCGACGCCCTGGTGTACGCCGAACAGACCTCGCACCCGCTGCTCACCGGAATGGCCGGCACGTTGCGTGGCTTCGTGGCGCTCGACATGGGCGACCACGAGACCGCCGAGCAGGCGGCCCGTGCGGTGCTGACGGCGGTTGAGCCGCACAATCCGCAGGCGCCGGCGCAGGTCGCGCCCCGGGTGCTGCTGGCCACCGCCCGACTGGCGGCCGGTGACCCGGCGACCGCGGTCGGGCTGCTCGCCCCCGTGGCGACGGCCGCGGCCACCGCGCCCTCGCTGCTGTTGTCCCGCCGCCAGACCATGGCGCGGTACGCGTCGGCGCTGCTTGCGCACGGTCAGCGGGAACAGGCGCTGGACTGGGCCCGGCGGGCGGTCGCCGCACCCGCCGAGGACGTGCGCAGTCAGGTGATCGCCGCGACCGTGCTCGCCGACGCATTGGCGGCCTGCGGCTATCCGGACGAGGCCCGGTCCTGCGCCGACGAGGCGGTCCGCCTGGCGTACGCCACCGAGCAACGCAGCGAACGAGCGGCCGCCAAGGCGCTCCAGGAGCGCCTGACCCTCGCGGGTTCCCACCCCGCACCGTGATCATGAAGTTACCGCGCCGACACGCCGGCGTTGGTGGCAACAACTTCATGATCACCGCGCAGTGGAGTTCGGTGGGTTTTGGCGGTTCTGGGGATGTGGTTGTCCCGGCGAGCGGCTAGCGTGTCACCACCGTGCGGTGGTCCACAGTGGTGACCGTCGCCGTGCCTGGGGGAGGCTCACATGAAGCTGCCGCGTTCCGTCGCGGGCTGGACCATCGCGGTCTTCGGCGTCCTGGCGCTCGTGATGGGCGCCGTCGGCATCCTCTGGCCCGAGGCGCAGTTGCGCATGCTCGGTTTCGAGGTGCCGGAGACGCGTTCCCCCGGCGACTACACGGGCACCTTCCTGCTGGCGTCCTCGATGGCGGCGTTCAACATGGGCGTCTACTACCTGCTGGCGACGGTCACCGAGTGGCGGGCGTTCTACCGCTTCACGGTGGTGTTCCGGTTGGTCACCTTCACCGTGTTCACCATCGCCGTGCTGGCCGACATTGCTCCCGAGCGGTTCTTCGGCGTGGCCGCGTGGGAGGGGCTCGGCGCGGTGGCCACCGCTGTCGGCCTGCGGGTGGACGCCCGCCGGGGCACGCCGGCCGTCCCCGCCGCCCCCGCGCCGGCCGCTTCGGCGGACGCGGTGAGCTGAGCCTCCGGCAGGGTTGGGTATTTTCAAGCGGTGACCGACACCCCGAGCGGCGGCCTGCCGGTGCCGATCGTGCCCGGTCTGACTGATTTGCGGGTCTTTGCCCGAGGTGGTTACGCCACCGTCTACCAGGCCACCCAGATCTCCGTCGGCCGTGAGGTCGCCGTCAAGGTCGAGAACCGCACGCTGGACAGCGAACGCGACCAGGCCCGCTTTCTGCGCGAAGCGCGGGCGGCCGGACGGATGTCGTCGCACCCGCACGTCGTGGACCTCTTCGACGTCGGCGTCACCGTCGACCAGCATCCGTACCTGATCATGGAACTCTGCGACGGGTCGTACGCCGAGCGGATGCGTCACTCGCCGCTCGACCCGGTGGAGGCACGCGACCTCGGCATCAAGATCGCGGACGCGTTGGCCCACTCGCACGGCGCCGGGGTCTTGCACCGGGACGTGAAGCCGGCGAACATCCTCTACTCGCACTTCAACTCGGCGGTGCTGGCCGACTTCGGGCTCGCCGTGCTGGCCGAGGCCCGCGACGCGTCGGTCACCCTGGAGGTGCTCACCCCGGCGTACGCGCCACCGGAGATGTTCAGCCACAGCCCGCCGTCGCCGGCCGTCGACGTGTACGCGCTCTGCGCCACCCTCTACGCGGTGATGCACGGCCGGCCGCCGCGGTGGCAGTCCGAGCGCAATCCCAGCCTGGTGACCGTGCTGGAGATGTTCAACCAGCCGATTCCCGGCCTGCCCGGCGTTCCGGACGAGCTGATCGACGTGCTGCGGCTCGGCATGGCCAACGACCCGGCCGAACGGCCCTCCGCTCTCGAGCTGCACGAGTTGCTCGCCAACCTGCCGTTCGGCGCACCGACGGCCCCGGTGAGCGGCGCTCCGATCAGCGGCGGCGCTCCGATCGGCGGTGGCTCGACGCGTTCCGGCCTGTACGGCACGGGCCAGCCCGGCCCGCGGCCACCGGTCGAGGACACCCGACCCAGCGTGCCCGGTGGCCGGCGCTGGCGGCGACGCTGGTTCCTCGGTGGCGCCGGCGTGCTGGCCCTCGCCGCCTCGGCCACCACCGGCGCCTGGGTGGCCAGCAGCGACGGACCGCCCAGCCCGTCCCCCTCGGTGACCCGGGTCGCGGCACCGGCGACCGGCCCACTCCCCGGTTGTACGACGGGCGCCGGAGCGCCGAGCGCGCTGCCCAGCGGCGCCCGCTGTCTGCCCGAGTTGGAGTGCTTCGGCCCGGTACGCATCCGCGGCGAACGTGCGGAGGCGGCGCGGGTCCCCTGCGACGGCCGGCACACCTGGGAGACGTACGCCGAGGGCATCCTGCCGGTGCCGCTGGTGGGCGCGGACCACGACGAGGTGGTCGCCGCCGAGCAGGTACGACAGGTGTGCAGCGCCACGACGTTCCGGCTGACCACCGAGATCGAGCCGGCCGGCTGGCACCTGGAGGTGTTGCCGCCCGTCGACGGCAACGTCGACCGGGTCTACCGGTGCCTGGCGGGCCGGGGCGTCGACGCGCTCACCGCCCCCACCCTCACCGGTCGCTGAACCCGCCGCGCGTCCGCCCCCGGTCACGCACCGCGCGCAACGCGTCCCGGCTGTCCAGCGCGTCGAGGGTGTCAGCGTCGATGCCGTACGGCATCAGGTCCGGTGGGCCGGTGGGGTTCGGCTGCTCCGCCGGCTCCGGTTCGTCACGCTGACGGGCGGCCGACACGGCGACCACGGTGACCATGACGAGCAGCACGCACAGCAGCGCGAGAACCACACCGACAAGATCCTGCCGACGCCAGACGACCAGCAGGATCAGCAGCGCGAGCGCTCCCGGCGCCGCGACCGCCGCCACCATCCGCGCATCGATCCTGGACAGTCGATTCACCCTTCCAGCATGTCGTGGCCCGGCTCGCTGTCAACCGCAGAGGCGATCCGCCACGCCGATCGGCGTTGATCGAACGGTTGGATCGACCTGACCGAACGGCATGCGTACGCAGTGGACCGGTGTCGCTACTCTCGGTGTTCCGCAGGCTGCTCCGTCAGCGAGGTCGCCCATGAACGTCCGTACCCCCCAGTCCCGACTCCGTTCGGTCGCGACGACGTTGGCGGTCGCGCTGACCCTCACCCTCGCCGCCGCCGCCGGCTGTGACAGTCGCAAGGAGCCGGACCTGCAGTCCGTGCAGGAGAAGATGCGCGAGTCGCACATCTACGGCCAGTCGAAGCTGCGCATCGGCGTCGCCACGAACGAGCCGCTGATGGGCGACCTCCGCAACGGCCAGCACATCGGCTTCGACGTCGAGATCGGCCGGTACATCGCCGCTTCCCTCGGCTACGAGGGTGAACAGCAGTTGGAGTTCGTGTCGGTGGCCACCGAGGACCGGATTCCGTACCTACAGGGCGGCACCGTAGACCTGGTGGTGTCCAGTTTCTCGATGACGGAGGAGCGCAAGAAGCTGGTCAGCTTCGCCGGGCCGTACTTCGTCACGACGCAGGAGGTGCTGGTTCCGGTCCGGCTGAAGGACGAGATCCGCACCATCGAGGACCTGCGGAACCCGAAGTACAAGATCTGCACCAGCGGTGGCTCGACCACCGAGACCGAATTGGAGAAGCGCCAGGTCAAGGCGCTGGTGGTGAAGGACGTCTGGGACTGCGTGAACGGCATCCGCGCCGGCCGGTACGACGCCGTCAGCTCGGACGAGACGATCCTCGCGGGCTTCCTCGCCACGTACCCCAAGGAGTTCGAGATCGTCGACCTGCCCTTCGGCACGAGCGAGCTGTTGGGCATCGGCGTGCCGATCGGCGACCCGGCGCTGCGTGACCTGGTCGCGTTCTTCCTTCAGAAGAGCTACCTGCAGGGGCGCGACGGGCAGGCCAGTCCGTGGCAGACGGCGTACAACCGGACCCTGGGCCCGTGGCTGCGGATCGAGAAGAGCCAGCCACAGCCGCTGGAGGTACCGAAGCTCGTCGACTTCGACGACAAGGCACCCCGGCGGTGAGCGGGACGCGGACCGCGACCGGTGACGCGGGCGCCGACGGCCCGGTGCCGACGCCCCGCGCGTCCGTACCGCCGGACCACGTCGAGGTCGACGCCGACGAGACGCCGCACGTCGAACCCACCGGACCGGCAGCCGACGCGGAGCAGGCCGCCGACGCCGTGCCGGTGCGGTGGGACCCGGCGGAGCGGCGGGCGCGGGCCAGCCAGTCGTTCTGGACCGCGGTCGTGGGCGTACCGGCGATCTTCTCGGTGCTCCGGCTCGGCGTGGAGGCGGGCGGGGAGCTACAGACCACGCTGTTGCTGGTCGCGAACGTCGGGACGGTCAACCTGCTCGCGGGTTTCCTGACCACCGCCGCTCGACTGCTCTCCACCGGGCTGGTCGCCGTCTTCGCGCTCGGCGCGGTGCTGGCCGTGAGCGTGGAGCGCCTGCCGCCCGGCACCCGGCGTCGCCCGCTCTTCGCCCGCTGGGCGGACCTCACCCCGGCCTGGTTCGTGTTGGCCAGCTTCCTGCTCGCCCTGCTCACCTGGCCGCTGCTCTACCTGCCGCTGCTGCTGCCGGCGTTCGTGGCCGCGTTCCAACTCCGGCCGGAGCGGTTGCACGAATGGGTCGTACCCCGGTTGCTGGCGATCGTGGCGCTGTTCGCCGGGTACGGGTGGCTGATGGTGCCCACGCTGCGCGACGCCGGCGCGCAGGGTGAGCTGCTGGTGCTGGCGCTGCTGGTGGTCCCTCCGGTGCTGGCGCTGTTCATCGCCGGTCCGCTGCCCGGCGTGGTCATCCGTCCCCTGGCGTCGGTGACCGAGGTGGCGGTGCTGGCCATGCTGGTCTGGGCCGCGCTACCGGTGATCAGCACACCGGTGCTGCCCCTCACCGTCACCACGGTGGGCGCCGAGAACGGCCCGACCGAGGACGTACGGGGGCACGTGGTGACCACCGACGACGTCAACATGGTGATCCTGCAGGAACGGGGTGGGGTCCGGTACGTGCCGGTCGGCCTCGTCCGGGCGCAGGTGCTCTGCCCGAGCGAGGAGGAGCTGCCCCGGCACCGGCTGCGCATCCACGACTTCCACGTCGAGGACTCGCTACTGGAGGGGCTGGGCCGCCGCGTACGCCCGGTGCACCGCATCGACGCCGCCTGCCGTGCCCCCGGGTTGACCGCCGCCGCGCCTCAGTAGGACTTCTCCTGACCGAGGACGTGCTGGGCGACGAAGTTGAGGATCATCTCCCGGCTGACCGGGGCGATCCGGCCGGCCCGTACCGCGCCGAGCAGCGTCGCCACCCCGTACTCGGTGGTCATGCCGGCCCCGCCGAGGGCCTGCACGGCGGTGTCCACGGCGAGCGCGGCGGCCTCGCCGGCCGCGTACTTGGCCATGTTCCCGGCCACCCCGGCCTCCAGGTCGCGGCCGGCGTCGTACAGCGTGGCCGCCTTCTGAATCATCAGGCGGGCCAGCTCGACCTGCACGGCCGCGTGCGCCAGCGGATGCGACACCCCCTGATGGGACCCGATGCTCCGGCCACCCCAGACCCTGCGGGTGGCGGTGTACTCGCTGGCACGCTCGATGGCGTACCGGCCGGTGCCGGCGCCCATCGCCGCCACCGTGATCCGCTCCGGGTTCAGCCCACTGAACAGCGCCGGCAGCCCGGCGTCCAGCGATTCGCCGACCAGCGCGTCGGCAGGCACCCGCACGTCGTCCAGGTACAGCAGGAACTGGTTCTCCGGGGACACGATCTCCATGTCCAGCTTGGACCGGGTCAGTCCGGCGGCGTCGGTCGGCACGATGAACAGCGCCGGCTTGAGCTTCCCGGTGGAGGAGTCCTCGGTCCGGGCCACCACGAGCACGTGACCCGCCTCGTCGACGCCGGAGATGTAGCACTTGCGGCCGTTGAGCACCCAGTCGTCACCGTCGCGGCGGGCCACCGTGCCGAGGCGGTGGAAGTTGGAACCGGCCTCCGGTTCGGTGATCGCGAAGACGATCTTCGCCGAGCCGTCGGCGAGACCGGGGAGGTGCCGTTTGCGCTGCTCCTCGGTGCCGTGTCGGGCGATCACGGTGGCCGCGATGGCGGGGGACACCACCAACAGCAGCAGCGGGCAGCCGGCCGCCGCCAGCTCCTCGCAGACGATTGCCAGCTCGGTGATGCCGCCGCCCCCGCCGCCGTACTCGGTGGGGATGTTGACCCCCAGGTAGCTGAGCCGCCCCGCCTCGGCCCACAGCTCCCTGGTGTGTTCCCCGGCCTTCGCCTTCCCGACGAAGTAGCCGTGCCCGTACCGGCGGCCGAGCGCCCGTACGGCGTCGCGCAACTGGTCCTGTTCGGAGGTGAGGTCGAAGGTCATCAGTGGTCCTTTCCGATAACGGCCAGCACGGCGCCCGCCTGCACCTGAGCACCGGCTGGCACCGGCAGTTCGGCGACCACGCCGTCGCTCGGGGCGAGCACGGGATGTTCCAGCTTCATCGCTTCCAGCGTGAGCAGAAGATCGCCGGCCGCGACGCGTTGGCCGACCTCCACGTGCACCCGGGTCACCGCGCCGGGCAGCGGCGCGAGCAGCGACCCGGCGGCCAGCTCCGCGGTCGGGAGGGGGAGACGCGGCAGTTCGGCCAGGCTCGCCGCCCCGTCCGGGCCGTCCACGAAGATCTCCGACCCCACCCGGTGTACGCGGTACGACCGGCGCACCCCGTCGACGTCGAGCACCACCCGGTCCGGTGTGGCCCCGACCAGCTCGACGGTGGACGGGCCGGCGGTGTGTTCGTCGGTGTCGCGTTCGACGGACCACTCGGCGAGCCGGCCGGCGCGGTCGAGCCGGTAGCGGACCTCGATCTCGCCGTCCGGGCCGGTGAAGCGGGTGACCTGCCCGCCGGCCGGCACGTTGCGCCAGCCGGAGGGGAGCCCGGCGAGGACCGGCGCGGTCGATCGACGGTGTGCGGCGCCGGCCAACGCGGCGGCGAGCGCGGTGACCGACAGTTGGTCGGCGGCAAGCAGCGGGGCGAAGACCTCGGGGTGCCGGTCCAGGAAGCCGGTGTCGATCTCGCCGGCCGCGAACTCGGGGCTGCGCAGCACCCGGACCAGCAGATCCCGGTTGGTGGCGACGCCGTGGATCTCGGCCCGTGCCAGCGCGCCCGCGAGCGCGCGGATGGCCTCGGACCGGGTCGGCGCCACGGCGATCACCTTGGCGAGCAGCGAGTCGTAGTGCACGCCCACCACCGACCCCGCCACCACGCCCGAGTCGAGTCGCAGACCCGCCGGGTGGATCCAGCCGAACTCGCCGTCCACCCCGGGCACGTCGAAGCGGTGCAGGGTGCCGGTGGCGGGCCGCCAACCCTGCGCCGGCTCCTCGGCGCAGAGCCGCACCTCGACGGCGTGGCCACGCGTCGCGGGGTGGTGGTCTGCGGGCAGCGGCTCGCCCTCGGCCACCAGCACCTGCATCCGGACCAGGTCCAGCCCGTCCGGGGTGACCAGTTCGGTGACCGGGTGCTCCACCTGGAGCCGGGTGTTCATCTCCAGGAAGTAGACCGCCCCGTCGGGCGTCAGCAGGAACTCGACAGTGCCCGCGCCCACGTAGTCGACAGCTCGTCCGGCTGCCTCGGCCGCCTCGTGCAGACGTTCCCGCACCTCGGTCGGCACGAGACCGGGGGCCTCTTCGATGATCTTCTGGTGCCGGCGCTGGATCGAGCACTCCCGGACACCGAGCACCTGCACGCTGCCGTGGGTGTCGCCGAGGATCTGCACCTCGACGTGCCGGCCGCGCTCGACGTACCGCTCGATGAAGACCGTGCCGTCACCGAACGCCGAAGCCGCCTCGCGGCCCGCGGAGGCGACGGCCTCGGCAAGCTCGGCGGCGTCCCGGACGATCCGCATGCCCCGCCCGCCACCGCCGGCGGACGCCTTCACCAGCACCGGGAAGTCGGTGACCTGGTCGACATCCGTCCAGCTCGGCAACATCGGCACGCCCGCCTCGGCGAGCAGCGCCTTGGCCGCCAGCTTGTCGCCCATCGCGGCGATGACCTTGGCCGGCGGGCCGACCCAGGTCAGGCCCGCGTCGGTCACCGCCGCCGCGAACTCGGCGTTCTCGGCGAGGAAGCCGTAACCCGGGTGGACGGCGTCCGCGCCGCTGCGCCGGGCCGCGTCCAGGATGAGATCCACGCGCAGGTACGTCTCGGCCGGTGTGGCGCCCGGCAGCCGGACCGCCTGGTCGGCCTCGGCGACGAAGGGCGCGTCGGCGTCCGCGTCCGAGTGCACGGCGACGGTCTGCACGCCCATCGCCCGGCAGGTGGCGAAGACCCGCCGGGCGATCTCACCCCGGTTGGCCACGAGTAGTCTCTTGATCATTCGCGCTGAGCCTGCCTTTCGTTCGCGACTGCGGGACTCCGCTTCGCTGCATTCCTCGCGCTCACGGATCAGTGCCGGAAGACGCCGAACCCGTCGGCGCCCTGCACCGGTCCGTTGTGGATCGCCGAGAGACAGAGCCCGAGGACGGTACGCGTGTCCCGAGGGTCGATCACCCCGTCGTCGTAGAGCCGGCCGGACAGGAACAGCGCGCCCGACTGCGACTCGATCTGCTGCTCGACCATCATCCGCATCGCCGCGTCGGACTCCTCGTCGTAGTCGCGCCCACGGGCGGCGGCAGCCTGCCGGGCCACGATCGACAGCACGCCGGCGAGCTGCGCCGGGCCCATCACGGCCGACTTGGCGTTCGGCCAGGTGAACAGGAACCGCGGCTCGTACGCCCGGCCGCACATGCCGTAGTTGCCGGCCCCGTACGAGGCCCCGAGGTTCACCGTGAGGTGCGGCACCGTCGAGTTGGACACCGCGTTGATCATCAGTGCGCCGTGCTTGATGATCCCGCGCTGCTCGTACTCGGTGCCGACCATGTAGCCGGTGGTGTTCTGTAGGAAGATCAACGGGGTGTCGGAGGCGTTGGCGAGCTGGATGAACTGGGCCGCCTTCTGCGCCTCCGCGCTGAACAGCACCCCGCGCGCGTTGGCCAGCACGCCCACCGGATAACCGTGCAGCTCGCCCCAGCCGGTGACCAGCGAGTCCCCGTACGCCGGCTTGAACTCGTCGAAGTCACTGCCGTCCAGGATGCGGGCCAGCACCTCACGTGGGTCGAACGGCACCTTCAGATCGGAGCTGACGATGCCCAGCAACTCCTCCGGGTCGTACTTCGGCGGCTGCGGCACCGCCGTCCGTGGCGCGGGGCCCCGCTTGCGCCAGTTCAGCCGGCGTACGCACTGTCGGGCCAGGCGGATGCCGTCGCGCTCGTCCTCGGCCAGGTAGTCGGCCAGCCCGGACGTGCCCGCGTGCATCGCCGCGCCGCCCAGCGACTCGTCGTCGGTGACCTCGCCGGTCGCCATCTTCACCAGCGGCGGCCCGGCCAGGTAGACCTGCGACCGGTCCCGAATCATGATCACGTGATCGGACATGCCCGGCACGTACGCGCCACCGGCCGTCGCGTTGCCGAAGACCACGCTGACCGTGGGGATGCCCGCCGCCGAGAGGCGGGTCAGGTCACGGAACACCCGACCGCCGGGGATGAAGATCTCCGCCTGCGTGGGCAGGTCCGCACCGGCCGACTCGACCAGGTTCACCATGGGCAGCCGGTTGGCGAGGGCGATCTCGCCGGCCCGCCGGGTCTTGGCGAGGGACCACGGGTTGACCGCGCCGCCGCGTACCGTCGGGTCGTTGGCGACGATCAGGCACTCCACGCCCTCGACGACGCCGATGCCGGTGACCACGCTGGCGCCGACCGGGAAGTCCGTGCCGTAGGCGGCGACCGGCGACAGTTCGAGGAACGGGCTGTCCGCGTCGACAAGCAACCCGATGCGCTCCCGGGGCAGCAGCTTGCCGCGCGCGTGGTGCCGCGACACGTACTTCTCACCGCCGCCCGCCCGCGCCTGATCGAGCGCGGCGTCCAGTTCGGCCAGCCGCTCCACCAGGGCTGCCCGGTTCGCCGCGTACCCGGGCGCAGCCGGGTCGATCGCGCTGTCCAGAATCGTCACCGTGCCTCCTTCGTTCGCGACTGCGGGGCTCGCAGAACCGGCTCACTCCGCGCGCTCACAGGCCCATGCCTTTTACGATGATCTCGTTCATGATCTCGGTGGTGCCGCCGCCGATGCCGAGAATCCGCGCGTCGCGGTAGTGCCGCTCCACCTCGGCGTCGCGCAGGTAGCCGAAGCCACCGTGCAGTTGCAGCGCCTGGTCGACGACGTGGTCGCAGGCCGCCACGGCCACGTTCTTCGCCATGGCCACCTCGGTCACCACGGGCTCGCCCGCGGCCACCCGGGCGGCCACCTCGTGCACGTACGACCGGGCCGCCTCGGCCCGCGTGTGCATCTCGGCCAACCGGTGCCGGACCACCTGCCGGCCGACCAGCGGACGCCCGAAGGTCTCCCGGTCCCTGCACCAGCGCACCGCCAGCTCCACACAGCGCTGCGCGGTCGCGTACGCCTGCGTCGCCAGCGAGAGCCGCTCCGCCGCGAAGTGCTGCATGATCGCCAGGAAGCCGGTGTTCTCCGCGCCGATCCGGTTGGTCACCGGCACCCGCACGTCCACGAAGGACAGCTCGGCCGTGTCCGAGCAGTGCCAGCCCAGCTTCTCCAGCCGGCGTCCCACGGTGAATCCGGGCGAGTCCTTGTCGATCACGAGCAGGGTCAGCTCACCGCTGCCGGGGAAGTCGGTGCACACCGCCGTGGTCACGAAGTCGGCCCGGTGACCGCTGGTGATGTAGGTCTTCGATCCGTTCACCACGTAGTGGTCGCCGTCCCGGACGGCGGTCGTGCGGATGCCGGCCACGTCCGAGCCGCCGTCCGGTTCGGTGATGGCCAGGGCGCCGATCATCGTGCCGGCCAAAGTGGGTCGGACGTACCGTTCGATCAGGTTGTCGTCACCCGGGGACGACGCGCCGGTGAGTCGGCCGCCAAGCGATCCACTGGTACGGGCGCCGGCGGCGGCGACCATGTGCGGCAGCGCGATGCCGTGCGTGAACAGGGCCGCGACCAGCCCGGACGACCCACCGGCGCGGATCAGCTCCTCGGTCACGATGATCGAGTCGAGCAGGTCGCCGCCGCTGCCGCCGACCGACTCGGGAAAGCCGATGCCGAGCAGGCCCAGCTTCGCGGCGGTGGCGTGCAGCGCCCGGGGGACCTCGCCGGCCCGCTCCCAGTCGTCCAGGTGCGGCAGGACCTCCCGGGTGACGAACGCCCGGGTCAGCTCGCGGAGCTGTCGGCGCTCGGGGGTGTTCGCGATGCTCATGGCGTGACTCCTGCCGGCAGGTCGACGATCCGTGCGCGGAGCAGCTCGCCCAACGCCTTGGCCTGCGGATCGAACCGGGTGGACGCGGCGACCCCGGCCCCGAGCAGACCCTCGATCACGAAGTTCACCGCGCGCAGGTTCGGCAGCTCGTAGCGCCGGACGGTCAGTGCCGCCGTCTCGGGCAGCAGCTCGGCCAACCGCTCGACGGTCAACCAGGCGCGCAGCCACGCGTACGCGGTATCGGAGCGCGCCCAGACGCCGAGGTTGGCGTCCCCGCCCTTGTCGCCGGAGCGCGCGCCGACCAGCTCACCGAGCGCTCCCCGCCGGGTGGGTCCGACGGTCACCGCTGCACCGCCCGGGGCTGACTCGTCCTGCTCGACGGCGGCCGTGCGGACCGGCGGGGCGATCGACACCCGCGCGCCGCCGGGCAGGACCGCCACGTGCCCGACCTCGTCCTGCGGCACGCTGTCGGCGGTGAAGACGCCGTACGGGGTGGCGTCGCCCGGCAGGGTGGTCAGCGTGCAACCCGGATACGAGGCCAGCGCCAGCTCCACGGCGGCGGCCGAGAAGGCCCGCCCGGCCCGCGTCCGGTCACTGTCGCGCAGGTGTACGTGCAGCAGGGCGCTGGCCGCCTCGGTGTCGGCGGCGTCCGGGTGGTCGGTGCGGGCGAGGGTGAACTCCAGCCCGTCCTTGCCCACCGCCTCCTCGATCTGCCCGCGCACCAGGGCAGCCTTGGCCTCGATGTCGAGGCCACAGAGGACGAACGTCATCGAGTTCCGGAAGCCGCCGAGGTTGTTGACGCCCACCTTGAGCGTGGGCGGCGGCGGTGTGCCCCGCACACCGGTGACGCGTACCCGGTCCGGCCCGTCCGGGTGCAGCGTCACCGTGTCCAGTCGGCTGACCACGTCCGGCCCCAGGTATGCCGGCCCGCCGACCTCGTACAACAGTTGGGCGGTGACGGTCTCCACGGTGACCGCGCCACCGGTGCCCGGATGTTTGGTGAGTACGGCCGAGCCGTCGGCGTGCACCTCGGCGATCGGGAAGCCGGGCCGGCGCCCGCCGTCGGGCAGCTCGGTGAAGAAGCTGAAGTTGCCGCCGGTGACCTGCGCGCCGCACTCGACGAGGTGTCCCGCGACGGTGGCCCCGGCCAGCTCGTCGAGGTCGTCGCGGCTCCACCCGTACCGGGCGATGGCCGGGCCGACCACCAGCGACGCGTCGGTGACCCGGCCCGTCACCACCACGTCGGCCCCGGCGTCGAGGCAGGCGGCGATCCCGAACGCGCCCAGGTAGGCGTTGGCGGTGAGCGCGTCGGCGCGTGGGAGCGCGTCGCCCTCGACGTACCCGACCTTCGCCGTCAGGCCCAGGCGGCCGGCGAGCGCCTCGATGGCGGCGGCCAGCCCGGCCGGGTTCAGCCCGCCGGCGTTCGTCACGACCCGTACGCCCCGGTCGAGCGCCGTCCCGAGGCACGTCTCCGCCTGGCGCAGGAACGTCTTCGCGTAGCCGAGGGCGGGGTCGCGCAGCCGGTCCCGACCGAGGATCAGCATGGTCAACTCGGCCAGGTAGTCACCGGTCAGCACGTCCAGCTCGCCGCCGTCGAGCATCTCCCGCCAGGCGGTGAACCGGTCACCGTAGAAGCCGGAGGCGTTGCCGATACGGATCACGGGCGTACTCCGTTTCCGGTGGCCGGCGTCCGGCCGTCTCCCGGCGGTCCGGCGAAGGCCTGGGCCACGTCGAGCCATTCGTCGGCGACCGGGCCGGTGGGTCGCAGGGCGAGATCCGCCCGGTGCCGGCGCTGGGTGACCAGGAGACAGAAGTCCCGGGCCGGGCCGCTCAGCCGGTCGGCGGCGTCCGCCGGTCCCCAGGTCCAGGTGTCGCCGCCGGGCGCGGCCAGCTCGACCCGGACCGGCGCCGTCGGCGCCTCCCGACCGTGGGCGGCGAAGCCGTGCCCGAGGGTACGCACACCGAGGTGCGCCACGTGACGGAGGCGGTCGGTCGCCGGGCGCATCACACCGAGGGCGTCGGCCACGTCCTCACCGTGCGCCCACGTCTCCATCATCCGGGCGGTGGCCATCGAGGTGGCCGACATCCGGGTGCCGTACCAGGGCAACTTCTCGCCGGCCGGAACGGCGGCCAGTGCGTCGACGAGCGCGGCCCGGCCGGCCCGCCAGCGGGCCAGCAGGTCGGCGGGTGGCGCCAGGAACTCGTCGACGCCGGCGTCCACCAGCCGGGTAACGTCCGGCGCGCCGGTCACCGTCGCGTAGAACGCCTCGGCGTCGGTGGCAGCCAGCAGCGCCACGTGGTCGGTCCAGGCCAGGTGGGCGACCTGGTGCGCGATGGTCCAGCCCGCTGCCGGGGTCGGGCGGGCCCAGTCGGCCACGGACAGCGGCGCGACCAGCGCATCCAGGTCGTCGCACTCGTCGGTCAGATCCGCGAGCAGGTCACTGAGGTCGACCATGGTGCCTCCGGTCGGTGCGGGCCCCCCGATGGGCGGGGTCAGGGCGTGAGCAGGGTGGCGAGCTGGCGTTTCCAGGTGACGAGCAGGGCGGTACGACGGGCCGAGTCGTCGCTGAGCAGGTTGGCCACCCCGAGCCCGCGCATCAGGTCGAGAGTGGCCTGCACCGCCTCGCGGACGCCAGGTCGGCGCTCGTCGACCCCGAGCAGCGCGATGGTGAGCCGGTGCATCTCCCGGCCGACCGTCGCCTCCAACGGCACGAGGGCGTCGCGCAGCTCGTGGTCGGTGCGGGCGGCCACCCACAGTTCGAGCGCGGCGACGAAGAGCGGCCCGGTGAAGGCCGCCCCGAGCAGGTCGATCACCCGATCCAGCCGCTGCGGGCCGGCCGGCAACGCCTCGGCCTCGGTACGCAGTTCGTCGGCCCGGCGCTCGGCCAGGTGCGCCACGGCGGCCGTGACCAGCGCGGCCTTGGTGGGGTAGTGGTGTAGCTGGGCGCCCCGCGAGACGCCGGCCCGGGCGGCCACGACGGTGGTCGTGGTGCCGGACCATCCGTGCTCGATGAGGCAGTCGACAGTGGCCTCCAGCAGGCGGGCCCGGGTGGCGCGACTGCGCTCCTGCTGGGGGACACGCGTCGATGCGGCAGGGGCTGATGCGGGAGACACGCGAACAGCTTGTTGCCTCAGAAACAAACAGTCAAGACTGACTTTTTGTGGAGCGTGCTCGTCCAGGTGGGGCGGGGGTGCTGGGTTTCGTCGTGCGGCCTGCGTCGTGCGGGCAGGCTGCGCGCGGTGCGAGGTCGGCACATACGGTGTGCTCGCTTTGGAGCTGATGTCCCAAACGAATCGCTCGTGCGTTGCCGAGGGCATCCGGCTATCGCCCGCGCTGATGTCGTTAACGATTCAGCTCCAAAGGCACCCCGACCCTGTACCCCGAGGTCTCGGGGGAGCGGAATCCCCAGCCCACCAGTCCGGGTCAGCGGCCGTCCCGAGGGCCGAAGACGGCGAGCGCGTCGGCGTCGCTGTGTTGGGAGCGCAGGTACTCGTCGGCCCACGCGGTGGCGTCCGGATAGCCCGACTCCGCCGCCACCCGAGCGCAGGCCGCGTCCACGTCGAAAGCGGTACGGCGTAGCTGGACGCCCGGCCCGAGCAGCGCCCACCACGCGCCAGCGCCCCCGTACGGCATGCCGATGCTGCCCGGGTTGACGACCAGCCGTCGGTCGACCAGCCGCGCGAAGGGCATGTGGGTGTGGCCGCAGACGACCGTGCGGACCTCGGCCGGCAGGCCCGCGAACACCTCGGCCCAGCGCTCCATCCGCGAGTCGACGAGCACCATCTCCTCGTCGTCGCGGGGCGTCGCGTGGCAGAACAGCGTCGGGCCCAGGCCGTCGATCTCCAGCGTCACGGTCGTGGGCAGCGCCGCGAGCCGGGCGGCCTGGTCGTCGCGGAGTTGGCCGGCGGCCCAGTTCGACACCTCGATCGAGGCGGGTCGGCCCCCACGGGCCTCGACCAGCTCACGTTCGCAGTTGCCGCCCACCCAGCAGGCCCGGTCACCGAGCCCGGCGAGCACGTCCAGCACCTCGACCGGCTGCGGGCCGGCCGCGATGTCGCCGGTCAGCACGATGAGGTCGGCGGCGGCGACGTCCGGCTCGGCCAGCACGGCCTCCAGCGCGGGCAGCACACCATGGATGTCGGAGAGCACGGCGACGCGGTTCGGCATCTTCCCACCCTCACCCGGCCAGCCGCCCCCGAACCAGCGATTCTGCGCCGGGCAGACAAAGACGTCCCCGCCCTGACCGTCGGTGACGGAAGGCGGGGACGTCCCGATGTCTCAGACGCGGGCGCGGCGGGCCAGACGCTCCGGGTCCAGGATGATGATGCTCTTGCCGTCCAGCCGCAGCCAGCCGCGTGAGGCGAAGTCGGCCAGCGCCTTGTTGACCGTCTCCCGGGAGGCGCCGACGAGCTGGGCGATCTCCTCCTGGGTGAGGTCGTGGGTCACGCGCAGGACCCCGCCGTCGCGGGTGCCGAAGCGGCCGGCCATCTGGAGCAGGTTCTTCGCCACCCGGCCCGGCACGTCCGTGAAGATCAGGTCGGCGAGCGAGTCGTTGGTCCGGCGCAGCCGCCGGGCGAGCACGCGGAGCAGTTGCTCGGCGATCTCCGGGCGGTTGTTGAGCCACGGGCGCAGCGCCTGCTTGCGCAGCCGTACCAGTCGGGTGTCGGTCACCGCGGTGGCGGTCGCCGTACGCGGGCCCGGGTCGAAGAGCGACAGCTCGCCGACCATGTCCGACGGCCCCATCACCGCGATCAGGTTCTGCCGGCCGTCCGCCGCCCGGCGGCCGACCTTGATCTTCCCGGACAGCAGGATATAGAGGCTGTCACCGGGCTCGCCCTCATTGAAGACGATCTCGCCCTTGCGGACCTCGATCGTCTCCATCTCCTTGGCGAGCGCCTCGGCAGCTTCCGGGTCCACACCCTGGAAGATCCCGCTGCGGGCCAGTACCTCATCCATTGCGCACCTCCGGTTGCGCGTGCCGTCCGTCGGCCGGGGCCGCCGTCCGCTGATCCCCTCGCGCGCCGCCAAGTCTAGGCGCACGTGAGCACGAATCAGAGGTCGCCCCTGGAATCTTGATCGGTGGGCGTAACCTGCCCGACGTGCTGAGGGACCCGATTCTGACCAGCCGCATCGAGGACGGGCGCCCTGTGCCGCTGCTCGTCTGGCGGACCGACGGTCCCCTGCGGGCGGTCAGCAGCGGCCCGCTGGGCGGCGGCGTCGGCCTCCGGCGGTGGGTGGTGAACGCGACCGTGCCCATGTCGTACGACCGGGACGACCCCGCCGCCCACCTGGCCGCGCTCGCCGCGGACCTGGCCCTGGACGGTCCCGGGGTGGGTCTGCTGACCGGCGTCGACGTGGCCGAGGTGGTGGCCCGGACGGACACCGGGGTGCGGGCATGGGCGACCGTCGGCCTCGGGACGCCGGTGCCCGCCGCCGCCCCGGCCGCGGGCGCGCTCACGCAGCGGGTGGGCACGGTCAACATCGTGGTGTACGTGCCGGCCCGGCTCGCCGACCCGGCGCTGGTCAACGCCGTCGCCACCGCCACCGAGGCGAAGACCCAGGCGATCGGCGAGCTGGGGCTGCCGGGTACGGGCACCCCCACCGACGCCGTCACCGTGCTCTGTCCGCTGGACGGGCCGGAGGCCGCGTACGGCGGGCCGCGCTCGACGTGGGGCGCCCCGCTGGCACGAGCCGTCCATGCCGCCGTGCTCGCGGGCGGCGAACGACCGGTCGTGCCCTGGTCGGACCGGCTGACCGGCTGAACTTCCGGCCGATCGGCCCTCGTCGGCGCGTTCCGGGGTCGGTAGGGTCGCGGGCGATGTACGCTGCCGCCCCTTCCGCACCCCGCCCGTTCCGCCGCGTCGCCGTCGGCCTCGCGGCGCTGCTGGCCGCCCTGCTCGTCGCCGGCTGCGCCGACAGCGGGGAGGACCCGGTGTGGCAGCCCGGCGCCGGTGGTGGCGGCACGGGCGCGCCGCTGAACACGGCCGGCCCGAAGACCAGCGGCGGCGCGACGACCTCCGGCGGGGGCGGCGCCATCTCGCTCTCCGCTACCGGCGACATCATCATGGGCAACGCGCCAGGTCGGCTGCCCGCCGCCGGCGGCAAGGGCTTCTTCGACTCGGTCACCGGGGCGCTCAAGGCCGACCTGGTCATGGGCAACCTGGAGGAGCCGCTGACGGTGGACACCGGCACCGGCAAGTGCGGGGCCAACTCCACCCGCTGCTTCCAGTTCCGCGCCCCGCCCGAGTACGCGGCGCACCTGCGCGACGCCGGTTTCCGGGTGCTCAACCAGGCCAACAACCACGGCTACGACTACGGGCCGAAGGGCTACGAGAACACGCAGAAGGCGTTGGAGAAGTACGACCTGGAGCACACCGGCGCGCCGGGCGAGATCACCGTTGTCGACGTCAAGGGCGTCAAGGTCGCCGTGGCCGGCTTCTCCTCGTACGTCTGGTCCAACAGCCTGGTCGACATCGCCAAGGCCAGGACGGTGGTCGCCAAGGCGGCCACCATGGCCGACCTCGTCGTGGTGCAGGTGCACATGGGCGGCGAGGGAGCGGACAAGACCCGGGTGAAGCCGGGCACCGAGCTGTTCCTGGGCGAGAACCGGGGCGATCCGGTCAAGTTCTCGCACGCCATGATCGACGCGGGCGCGGACCTGATCGTCGGGCACGGGCCGCACGTGCTGCGGGGCATGGAGTTCTACAAGGGGCGGCTGATCGCGTACAGCCTGGGCAACTTCGCCGGCGGCGGCAACTCCTTGAGCAATGCCGGCCGGCTGGGCTGGGGCGGCGTGCTGAAGGTGTCCCTCAGGCCCGACGGGAGCTGGGGTGGCGGCTCGTTCACCTCGACGTACATGAACTCGACCGGCAAGCCGACGATGGACCCGGACGACCGGGGCCTGGGGCTCGTCACCGAACTGAGCCGCACCGACTTCCCGAGGAGCGGGGCCCGGTTCGACGGGCAGGGCAGGATCACCGCGCCGACCGGCGGTTGACCGCGGAGGAACGTCCGGGGTGCGACGTAGGCTGGCCGTCGTGACCAGTAGCCCTCCCGGCGCCAGCGAGACCGACCTCGGGCGCACCCGCCGCGCCCGCAAGATCGGCCGGGTGCTGACCGAGACGCACCCCGACGCGCACTGCGAGCTGGACCACTCCAACGCGCTGGAGCTGTCCGTCGCCACCATCCTGTCCGCCCAGTGCACCGACAAGAAGGTCAACGAGGTCACCCCGAAGCTCTTCGCCCGCTACCCGGACGCCGCCGCGTACGCGGGTGCCGACCGGGGCGAGATGGAGGAGCTGATCCGGCCCACCGGGTTCTACCGCAACAAGACGGACTCGCTGCTCAAGCTCGGGCAGGCCCTCGTCGACAGGTACGACGGCCAGGTTCCCGGCCGGCTCGCCGACCTGGTGACGCTCCCCGGGATCGGCCGCAAGACCGCGAACGTCATCCTCGGCAACGCCTTCGACGTGCCCGGCATCACCGTCGACACGCACTTCCAGCGGCTGGTGCACCGGTGGCGGCTGACCACCGAGACCGACCCGGTCAAGATCGAGCACGCGATCGGCGCGCTGTACCCCAAGCGCGACTGGACCATGCTGTCGCACCGGATCATCTTCCACGGGCGGCGGGTCTGCCACGCCCGCAAACCGGCCTGCGGGGCGTGCACGCTCGCGAAGCTCTGCCCCTCGTACGGCACCGGACCGACCGAGCCGGCCGCCGCCGCCAAGCTGCTCAAGGGCCCCCGGGCGCGTGACCTGGCCGTGGCGGCCGGGGTCGACCCGGAGCTGGTGCCGCCGCAGGCGGTCGCCGCGGAGGTGCCGTGAACCGCCTGCTCGCGGGTGCCGTCACCCGGCGGCTCGCCCTGCTCGCCGTACCGTTGACGCTGTTCGTCGGCGGTTGCACCGACAGCCCGGCCGACGACCCCGCACCGAAGCCGGCCGCCGCCGAGCGACCGTCGCCCTTCCGGGACTGCGCCGCGTTGGGCGCTGCCCCTGCGGCCGCGACGCCCAGCCCCGGGGCCGTCTCCGCCTCGCCCGCCGCGGGCGCGGGTGGGCAGGAACTGCCGGCGCTGACCCTGGCCTGCTTCACCGGGGGCGCGCCGGTCGCGCTGCGGGACGTGGCCGGGCCAGCCGTGATCAACGTGTGGGCCTCCTGGTGCGGGCCGTGCCGCAAGGAACTGCCCGCCTTCCAGCGGCTCAGCGAGCGGACCAGCGGTCAGCTCCAGGTGGTCGGGGTCAACACCCGCGACAGCCGGAGCGGCGCACAGTCCATCGGCGAGGACTTCGGCGTACGGTTCCCGGTCCTCGTCGACCAGGGTGACGCGCTGCAACGGGAGCTGAGGCGCAACGCCTTCCCGCTGACCCTCTTCGTCGACGCGGGAGGCCGGATCCGGCACATCGACGCCACCGGGGCCCTCGACGACGCCTCCCTCACCGCGCTGGTACGCCAGCACCTGGGCGTGGCGGTGCCGGCGTGACCCGTCGCCCTCCCGGCTGGATCGACCCGCTGCTGAGCCGACTGGGCACCGCCCGCGTCGAGGACTTCACCCGCCTCAGCACCCCCGCCGAAGGTGGCCGGGAGAGCGCCGTGCTGGTACTGCTCGGCGAGCAACCCGACACCGGACCGGACGTGCTGATCCTGCAACGCGCCGCCACCCTGCGTAACCACGCCGGCCAGCCGGCCTTCCCCGGCGGGGCGGCGGACCCGGAGGACGCCGACGCCCGCGCCACCGCGCTCCGCGAGGCCAACGAGGAGGTCGGTCTCGACCCGGCCAGCGTGACCGTGCTGGCCGAGCTGCCGAAGCTGTGGATTCCGGTCAGCGACTTCGTGGTCACCCCGGTGCTGGCCTGGTGGCACGACCCGCATCCGGTGCACCCCCGGGAGCCCGCCGAGGTGGCGCACGTGGCACGACTGCCGATCCGCGAACTCGTCGACCCGGCCAACCGGCTGCGGGTCCGCCACCCCAGCGGCTGGGTCGGTCCGGCGTTCTCGTCGCACGGCATGCTCGTCTGGGGCTTCACCGCCGGGGTGTTGGCGGCCCTGCTCGAGATGGGCGGCTGGTCCCGACCGTGGTCGCCCGGCCGGCTCGTCGACCTGCCGCCCACGGGCGCCACTCCCGCTCCCTCGGCCGGCACCGACGAGGTCGACGAGACCGCCCTGCGCTGACCACGCGGTCACCTTCCGCAAGCGGTGGTCATCCGGCGGGCGCGGTGCCCGTACGCTGGACCCCGTGTCCGTCGTGGATCTCGTCCTGCTGCTGCTCATGCTCGTGTTCGCGATCAGCGGATACCGCCAGGGTTTTGTCATCGGCATCACCTCGCTGTCCGGCTTCTTCCTGGGTCTCCTGCTCGGCCTGCAACTCGGGCCGCTGTTCGCCCGGCAGTTCGTCGACGCCGGCACCCGGGTGCTGATCTCACTGGTGGCGATCTTCGGCCTGGCGGTGATCGGGCAGGCGCTCGCCGGCTGGCTCGGGTCGCACCTGCGCAAGACGATCACCAGCGACGTGGGTCGGCGGGTCGACGACATCGGTGGCGCCTTCGTCTCGCTGTTCGCCGTGCTCCTGCTGGCCTGGCTGGTCGCCGTACCGCTCGGGTCGTCGTCGGTGCCGTGGCTCGCCGCCTCGGTGCGCAACAGCGCGTTGATCAGCGTGGTGAACGGGATCCTGCCGGAGGAGGCACACCGGCTCTCGACCGCGTTGGAGGACACCGTCGACACCGACGGTTTCCCGGACGTCTTCGGTGGCCTCGCGCCCACCCGGGCCCGGCAGGTCGAGCCGCCCGACCCGGCGCTGGCGGGCTCCCAGGTGGTGGTCAACGGTCAGCGTTCCGTGGTCAAGGTGCTCGGCTCGGCACCGAGCTGTTCGCGCCGCATCGAGGGCTCCGGCTTCGTGTACGCCGACGACCGGGTCATGACCAACGCCCACGTGGTCGCGGGCACCCGCTCGGTGGCCGTGGAACTGGGCGGGGAGCGGTACGACGGCCAGGTGGTGGTGTACGACCCCAACCGGGACCTGGCAGTGCTGCTGGTGCCGGGGCTCCCCGGCCCGTCGCTGCGGTTCGCCGCCGGCAACGCGGGCAGCGGATCGGACGCCATCGTGCTCGGCTTCCCGCTCGACGGCCCGTACAACGCACAGTCGGCGCGGGTCCGTGACGTCGACCGGATCAAGGGGCCGGACATCTACTCGTCCGGTGACGTCACTCGGGAGATCTACACGATCCGGGCCCTGGTGCGCAGCGGCAACTCCGGCGGCCCGCTGCTGTCGGCCAACGGCCTGGTGCTCGGCGTCATCTTCGCGGCGGCGGCCGACGACCCCAACACCGGCTTCGCGGTGACCGCCGCCGAGGCCCGGCCGGTGGCGTTGGCCGGCGCCGAACGCAACCGGGCCGTCGCCACCGGCGAGTGCACCTGAGCCCCGTACCCGATCAGGTCCGGGCCGTGGCGGCGACCGGGAGCTTCGTACGTCCCCAACGCAGTCCCCGGTCCAGGACCGCCCGGGCCATGATCGCGACGCAGGTGCCGCCGTTGAGGAAGGACGCCACCACGTCGCTCGGGTGGTGCATCCCCCGGTACATGCGGGTCAGCGCCACACCCACCGGCACCACCAGCAACAGCGTCCACCAGGCGACCTTCGCGCCGGTGCTGCGCGCCCGCAGTGCCATCAGCACCGCGATACCGACGTAGAGGGCCACCGCCGCCGAGGTGTGCCCGGACGGAAAGCTCGACGTGGGCGGCGAGGTGTCCATGTGCTCCACCGCCGGCCGCTGCCGGTCGATCACCATCGTGGTGAACAGGAACACCAGCGCCTGGGCGGTCACCGCCGCGCACAGGAACAGGGGTTCCCGCCAGCGCTTCAGCCAGAGCCGCAGCGCCAGGGCCACCAGCACGGTGACCACCACGATCATCTGGGTGCTGGCCAACGTGCTGAACACCAGCGAGACGTCGTTCCAGCCGCCGGTGCGCTCACCGGCGAACTCCCGGTTGACGGCGTCCTCGACGGTGAACGGCCAGGTATGGGCGAACACCCGGGTGACCAGCACCCCGAGCAGCACCATGACGCCGAAGAGGAGGGACACCGGCAGCAGCACCCGCCGGACGATCTGGACCACGGTGTCGGACATGAGCCGGCCAGTACCCCCTCGGCGTCGTCGTCACGCCTCAGGTCGCGTCGGGCCGCCGCTCGACCTCGGGCGCGACACCGTCACGGACCGGTCGGACCGGCCGCAGGCCCCGGTGCGCCCGCCAACTGGTGAACGCGGCGGTGGTCGCGGCCACCACCGCCACGCCGAGCAGCCAGCCGCCAAGCACGTCGCTGGTGAAGTGCACGCCGAGCACGACCCTGCTCAGCCCGGTCACCAGCGTGACCAGCAGCGCGGCGACCCAGAGCGCGACCCGCGCGGCCCCGCGCCGGACGTACGGCAGGAACACCAGCAGCAGCACGCCCGCGGCCAGGGTGGCGTTCAGCGCGTGCCCGGAGGGGAACGAGTAGCCGGCGGCCCGCGCCACCGGGTCGAGCAGTTCCGGCCGGTCCCGGCCGACGAGCAGCTTGAGCAGCGGCCCCATCAAACCGCCGACGACCATGGTGGTGGTCGCCCAGAGGGCCAACCGGCGGGCCTGCCGGCGCAGTAGCCAGATCACCACCAACAGCACGACGACCCGCAGCGGCATCGGTGCGAACACCTCGCTCCACACGCGCATCAGCATGACCCAGGCCGGGTGGTCCACCGCGTGCCCGTGCAGCGCGTCGGTGATCGTCGTGTCCAGCCGGTGCAGTGGCGCCCACGCTCCGAGCACCAGCAGCGCGAGCAGGGCGAACGGCACCAGCACCAGGAACGCCGCCGTCGAGGCCAGGGTCAGTCGCAGGCCCAGCGAATGGTCCGGGTCGAGGCGACGACGCCGCCAGGACGGGCGTCGGGTGGTGTCGAGGGTACGGGTGGCGGGCGTACTCATGCGGTCGGTTCTACCCCACCCGCCGGGCAATCAGGCCTGTCGTGCGCGACGGTCAGCGAGCGCGCTGGCGGAACCGGCGCACCACCAGCGCCGCGCCGGTGACCAGAGCGACGAAGAGCGCCGCCCCCGTCCACAGGTGCTCCGGCGTGGATTCGGCCGGTGCGCCCGCCGGCCGGGCCGTCCACCCCGTCTGCTGCCGGGGGGCGGTGAAACCGAGCGGGTCGCTGCCGGCACCGCTCACCGGGTCGTCGTCGCCCGAACCGGGGGCCGGCCCGAAGCCGACCACGCCGGGCGAGGTCTGATCGTCAAGCGGGTTGGCGGCGACGGGTGCGACATCTGCGCTCAGCGCGGCCACCGGGTCGACCACCCCGTACCCGAAGCGGTCGTCCCGCCCGGTCGGGCCGATGTCGCGGGCGGTGGCCACGAGTCGGTTGACGACCTGGCCCGCGGGCATGTCCGGGTAGCGGGAGCGGACCAGCGCGGCGGTGGCGGCCACCAGTGGCGCGGCGAAGCTGGTGCCCTGCACCCGCCAGTACCCGTCAGCCGGTCGGGCACCGACCAGGCCGGTGGCGGGGGCGGTGAGCACCGTCGCCCGACCGGTGATCGACCCGGACCACAGGTTGTCGCTGTTGCGTTCCAACCCGGCGACCGCGATCACGCCCGGCTCGCGGGCCGGGTACCAGGGTTTGGAGTCGGTCGACGTGGCCAGGTTGCCGGTGCAGGCGACCACGACCACGTCGCGGGCGAACGCGTAGTCCAGAGCCGCGGCCAGGGCCGGGCTGTCGCCGCTGCCGCCCAACGACAGGTTGATCACCCGGGCGCCGTGGTCGACCGCCCACCGGACGCCCTTCGCGACAATCAGGGCGTCGTCGTACTTGTTGCGCTCGTCCAGCACGCGTACCGGAAGGATCCGGGCGTCCGGAGCCAGGCCGACCACGCCCCGCTTGTCATCGTTGCGCCCGGCGATCAGGCCGGCGACCGTGGTGCCGTGGCCGACCGGATCCGGACCGGCGCCCCCGGCCGGCCCGACCAAGTCGAGGCCGGGCAGCACCTGACCGGCCAGGTCCGGATGGTTGCCGTCCACACCGGAATCGACCACCGCGACGGTCACGCCCCGGCCCGTCGAGGTGCGCCAGGCCGTGTCGGCGCGCAGCTCCTCAAGCTGCCACTGCTCGTCACGCACCTGGTCGGTGCGGGAGACGCTGTCACCGGGGGCGAACGCGGCCGGCGCGCCGGCGAGTTGACCGCCGCTGCTCGGCGCGGCGACGGGTGCGGCGCTCGGAACCGCGACAGCGGCCAGCGCCACCACGCCGAGCAGCGCCCGGCCGGCCCGCCGGGCCACCGCCGGAGCGCTCTGCCGAACCCCAGTCACATCCACTGCCATTCATCCCGACGGAACCATGACGATCGGAGATTACCGGGTTCCCCACGCGTAACGGGGGGAACCGCGAAGACAGGTCACGGTGGCGGCAAATGTGCCAGTTGCACGAGGCGTACGCCCTCCCGTCGGGTGACCAGGCGACCACGGCCCGGCGGCAGCGGTCCGGGTCGTACCGGCCCGACGAGCGCGCCCTCCTCCGGGCTGCCCGCCATCACCAGCCCGGCGGTGGACAGTTCGCGCAGCCGCTGCACGATCGGCTCGTACTGGGCCCGGCCCGCGCCGCCGGAGCGGCGGGCCAGCACCAGGTGCAGGCCGACGTCGCGGGCGTGCGGCAGATGCTCCTCCAGCGCCCGCAACGGGTTCGCCGGACCGGTCGCCACCAGGTCGTAGTCGTCGACCAGCACGAACAGTTCCGGCCCCGACCACCACGAACGGTCGCGCAACTGCTGCGGCGTCACCTCCGGCCCGGGCGCCCGTCGCTGGAGGTAACCGGCCGCCGACTCGACCAGGTCCGCGGTGTGCGCGGCTGCGGTGCCGTAGCCGATGAGGTGCGGCGTCTCGATGGCGCCGAGCAGGCTGCGCCGGTAGTCCACGAGGATCACCCGGGCCTCCTCCGGCGTGAACCGCGCGGTGATCGACGCGGCCAGCGCCCGCAGGAACGACGACTTGCCGCACTCGGCGTCCCCGAAGACCACGAAGTGCGGCTCGGCCGCGAAGTCGAGCTGCACCGGCCGCAGGTCGGCCTCGGCGACACCGATCGGCAGTCGCAGGCCGGCGGTGGCGGTGAGATCCAGATCGGTGTACGGCAGCACCGGTGGGAGGAGTCGGACCGGAGGCGCCGCCGGCCCGGGCCAGCTGTCGGCGATCCGCTCGACGAGTTCGGCGGTGCCATCGCTGGAGTCGGCGAGTCGCGGAAGCGCGGTCAGGAAGTGCAGGCTCTGGGCCGTCACCCCCCGGCCGGGGAGCTCCGGCACGTTCGCCGCGGCCCGCCGGGCGACCAGGGAGTCGGCCGGGTCGCCGAGGCGCAGTTCCAGCCGGGAGCCGAACAGGTCCCGGATCGCCGGGCGGAAGTCCAGCCAGCGCAGGGCCGTGGCGACGACGTGCAGCCCGTACGACAGACCGCGGGTCGCCAGGTCGGTGACCAGCGGTTCCAGGTCGTCGTACTCGCTGCGCAGCGTGCTCCAACCGTCGACCACCAGGAAGACGTCGCCGTACGGGTCGGCGTCCGGCTGGTCGGTCGCCGCCGTCGCGGCCCGACGCTGCCGGTAGGTGGCCATCGACTCCACGCCCAACTCCGCGAAGCGGCGCTCCCGGTCGGCCAGGAGGGTGGTCAGTTCGCCGACGGTGCGTCGTACGGCGGTCGGGTCGGCGCGGCCGGTCACCCCACCCACGTGCGGCAGGTCGCGTAGCGCCGCGAGGCCCCCACCGCCGAAGTCGAGACAGTAAACCTGCGCCTCGGTCGGGGTGTGGGTGAGCGCCAACGCGCAGATCAGCGTCCGCAGCGCCGTGGACTTGCCGCTCTGCGGGGCGCCGACCACCGCCACGTGCCCGGACGCGCCGTCCAGGGCCAGCCAGAGGAGGTCCCGGCGCTGTTCCAACGGGCGGTCCACCACGGCCACCGGCACGCCCAGCGCCCCGTGCAGCTCGGGGTTGGCAACGGTGAGCCCGCGCACCGGGTCCACCTCGACCGTACCGACCAGCTCGTCGAGTGCCGGCGGATCACCGAGCGGCGCGAGCCACACCTGGTGGGCGGGCGGCCCCTGCCCGACGAGCCGGTCGACCAGCAGGTCGAGCAGTGTTTCCCGGCTGCTCTCGTCCTCGGCCACCATGGGCAGGGCCCGTGTCGTCGGCTCGGGCAGCGGTACGGCGTGGGTCGTGAACGTGAGCAGGCGGGCTTCGTCGCCGGCCGCGTCGCCGGCCGTGGTGGCCCGGCGACGTACGGCACCGGATACGTACGCGGCCTTGAACCGGGCCAGCGGATCGGTGCCGGCCCGCAGGTAGCCGTGGCCGGGGGAGCGGGGCAGCTCGTGGGCGTCCGGAACGCCGAGCACCGTGCGGGACTCCAGCGCGGAGAAGGTGCGCAGCCCGATCCGGTACGACAGGTGGGTGTCCAACCCGCGCAGCCGGCCCTCCTCCAGGCGCTGGCTGGCGAGCAGCAGGTGCACGCCGAGCGAGCGACCCAGCCGACCGATCTGCACGAACAGGTCGATGAAGTCGGGCTTGGCGGAGAGCAGCTCGGAGAACTCGTCGCAGACCAGCAGCAGCGACGGCAGTGGGGCGAGCGGGCTGCCGGCCGCGCGGGCCCGCTCGTAGTCGCGCACGCTGGCGAAGTTGCCGGCACGGCGCAGCAGCTCCTGCCGGCGGACCAGTTCCCCATTGATCGCGTCGACCATCCGGTCCACCAGGGGCAACGCGTCGGCCAGGTTGGTGATCACGGCGGCGGTGTGCGGCAGCCGGTCGAACGGCGCGAAGGTGGCGCCGCCCTTGAAGTCGACCAGGACGAAGTTGAGCTGCTCGGAGCTGTGCGTCGCGGCCAACCCCAGCACGAGCGTGCGGAGCAGTTCGGACTTGCCCGAGCCGGTGGCCCCGATGAGCAGACCGTGCGGGCCCATCCCGTCCTGGGCGGACTCCTTGAGGTCCAGCTCGATGGCGCCACCGTCGACGCCCACCCCGATCGGCACCCGCAGCCGGTCCCGGGACGAGCGCGGCGCCCAACCCTGCTCGGCGGTGAAGCTCTCCGGGTCGCCGAGGCCGAGCAGCTCCGGCAGGCCCAGCTCGGCCTCCAACGGGGCGTCGGGGCCGCGGGCCGCGCCGGCCAGCCGCAGTGGCGCCAGCCGTCGGGCGACCGCCTCGGCGTCGGCGAGGTCGAGGTGGTCGGCGCTGCCCACCTCGGCGTGCCCCTCCGCCGACCACGAGTGCAGCCGCCGACCGCGCAGCTCCAGCAACAGCGCGTACCTGTCGAGCAGCCGTGGCGGTGGCGTGTCCAGGTCCAGGACGGTGACCGCGTCGATGCCGCCGTCTCCGGTCAGGTCGGTGGCACCGGTCAGGTCACCGCCGTCGAGGACCACCACCACGTGCGGGCCGTCGGTGGCCGGACCGGCCGGGCTGAACCGGGAGCGGCTGGCCAACACGTCCGCGAGCAGCCGTTCCAGCTCCGCGGCCGACGAGGTCACCAGCCGGGCGGGCCCGAGCGCGTCCGTGCGCCCGGGGTGGTGCGCGTGCGGGAGCCACTTCACCCACTCCCAGGCGGCGCGGCGTTCGGGGCCGGCGCAGACCGCGATCAGTAGCTCGTCGGGCGCGTGGAACACGGCCAGCTGGATCAGCACGGCCCGGGCGAGGGCCTGCGCCGCCGGGTCACCGGTGGGCGTGGGCGGCCCGCCGGTGGTCGCGCCGCTGCCAGCGGCGGTACGCACGTGCACCCGGGCGAAGCTGCGCAGGGACAGAGCCACCGGCAGCTCCGGCACCACGGAGTACGCGTCCAGGAACCGGCGCAGCGCGCCGGCGGTCATCGGCTCCAACTCCTCCAGCGGCCGGGTCACCGGCGGCACCAGCGGAGTGGCCAGCGTCTGCGGCCCGACGGCGACGCGTACCACCGCGAAGTCCGGATCTCCGGGGCGGCGTTCCCACACCCGGCGGCTGTCCACCGTCGACCACAGCCGGGCCGGGTCGGGGTGTCGGTAGTAGAGCCCCGCGCGTTGCTGCCCGGCGGTCTGCCGGACCCGACGGCGCAGCGTCGCCAGGTGGCGCAGGTACTCGCGGCGGGCCGCCATCATCTCGGACTTCTTCGGGATGCCCGAGGCGCTCCCCCACGTGGTGACCAGCATCGCGAGCGACGAGAGCCCGAACATGCCACCCACCACGTACGAGTACGCGCCGCCGCCCCGCCCGAACATCATCGCCATCGCCACCGTGCCGCCGAGCATGGGCAGGATCATCAGCGCCTGCTGCCACCGGCCGCCGGTCACCGCCGGGATCTCCGGTGGCGCCTCGACGGGCAGCTCGCCGACGGGGATCTCCGGCGCTGGCCGCCGCGGCGGGCGCTTGATGACGACTGTGGACACTCGGCCTCCTGACTGCGCTGGGTAACCCGAGCCTGGCTCATGGTAGGTAAAGTCCTGTCGTCCCCGCAGCCTCCGATACCGCTCGATATGGAGACCGGTCGATGACAACCGGACTGGCCCGCGTCACCATCAGCGCGCCCCAACGGCGGGTGGACGTCGCCCTGCCGGAGCAGGTCCCCCTGGCCGAGCTGCTGCCCGACGTGCTCCGGCACGCCGGTGAGGGACTGGCCGACGACGGCGAACGCCACGGCGGCTGGGTGCTGCGCCGCACCGACGGCGCGCTGCTGGCGACCGCGCAGGCGCTGCTGCCGCAGGGTGTCCGCGACGGCGAGGTGCTGCACCTCGTGCCGGCCCGCGCCCACTGGCCCGAACTGGAGTACGACGACGTCGTGGAGGCGATCGCCGACGGGGCCCGTCGACGTGGCGGGGCCTGGTCACCCGCCGCCACCCGGGTAGCCGGTCTGACCGGCGCCGCCGTGCCGCTCGCCGTCGGGTTGCTCGCCCTGCTCGCCGGCGGCCCGACGTCGAGAAGCGGCTGGGTGGTGGCGGCGGTGGTGGCGCTGCTGCTCACCGTGGCCGGCGCGGTCGCCAGCCGTGCCAACGGCGACGGCGCCGCCGGCGCGACGCTCGGCGGGTACGCCCTCCCGTACGCCTTCGTGGCCGGCGCCCTCGCGGTCGGCTCGGGTGACCCGGTCGGCCCGCTCGGACCGGTGCGCTGGGTCGGCGCGCCCGAACTGCTGGCCGGCTCGGTGGCGCTGCTGCTCGTGGCGCTGGTCGGTCTGCTCGGGGTGGCGAGCCGACAGCGGATCTTCGTGGCCGGCGTCACGGTCGGTCTGCTCGGTGCCGGCGCGGCGCTCGGCGCTCTGCCGTCGACTCCCGCCGGCACCGCGGCGGTGCTGCTCAGCGCGCTGGTCTTCGCCATCGGGGCGATCCCGCTGCTGGCCATCCGCCTCGGCAAGCTGCCGCTGCCGCCGATCACCCTGCCGGCCACCCCGCCCGCCGCGGAGCCGGAACGTCCCGCGGACCTGCCGGACCGGGGCCGGGTGCAGGCGGCGGTCACCCGCACCGAGGAGATGCTCACCGGGATGCTGCTCGGGCACGCGGTGCTGGCGGTCGGCGCCGCCGTCGTACTCGGCGTGGCAGGTGGGACGGCCGGCCCGGTGCTGGTGGCGGTGGTCTCGGCCGTGCTGCTGCTGCGCTCACGGCTGTTCGTGGCGGTACGGCACCGGGTGCCGACGGTGCTCGCCGGGCTCGCCGGCTACGCGGTGCTGGGCGCGGTGCTGGTCGACCGGGTCGACGACACCGCCCGCCTGGCGCTGGTCCTCGGCGGGGCGGCGCTGGGCCTGGTGACCGTGGCCGCGGCCGTCGGGTACGCCCGGCGGCCGGTGTCGCCGTACCTCGGGCGGTTGGCGGACCTGACCGACACGGCCCTCGTGGTCGCCGTGGTGCCGGTCGCCTGCGCGGTGCTCGACCTGTACGACAGGGCCCGGGGGCTGCTCGGATGAGCAGCCCCCGGGCCCTGTCGGTGGTCGAACGTCAGTGGGAGGACTCGCCGCGCGCCTCGGCGTCCCGCGCCCGCTGGTAGGAGGCGCGGATCTCGGCCTCGGCCTCGGTGCGGCCGACCCAGGTCGCGCCCTCGACCGACTTGCCGGGCTCCAGGTCCTTGTACACCTCGAAGAAGTGCTGGATCTCCAGGCGGTCGAACTCGCCCAGGTGGTGGATGTCGCGCAGGTGCTCCTGGCGGGGGTCCTCGTAGGGCACGCAGAGGACCTTGTCGTCGCCGCCCTTCTCGTCGGTCATCCGGAACATGCCGATGGTCCGGCAGCGGATGAGGCAGCCCGGGAAGGTCGGTTCGGGGACCAGCACCAGCGCGTCCAGTGGGTCGCCGTCCTCGCCCAGCGTGTCCTCGATGAAGCCGTAGTCGGCCGGGTACTGGGTGGACGTGAAGAGGGTGCGGTCCAGCCGGATCCGGCCGGTCTTGTGGTCCACCTCGTACTTGTTGCGGTGACCTTTCGGGATCTCAACCGTCACGTCGAAATCCATCTGCACGCTCCCTCGTCTGCCCACGCTGGCTAACGGAACCACTGGCGGCCCTCCGGACAGGCGAATGCCCACCCGCCGACTCCGGCCGCCGCATAGTCTTCGGACCGAAGTAGTGTCACCCAAGCCGATTTTCGTTGGGGGAGGAGGGGGTCGTGGGGAGGGAAGATTCACACTACCGCCCGGACGGGGGCGTCGTTCGCGGTACCGGACGATCCGGCTCCGGTGGGGCGACCGGGCGGGTTCCGGTGCCGGACGCGCACCTCCCCCGGACGCCGGACGGGTCGGTCCCCGAGCGCCCCGCCCCACTGCCGTGGGGTCAGTCGGGCTCGGCCCCGGCCGGTCCGAACAACGGTCGCTTTCCGGTCGTCGGCTCCGAGCGTCCCACCGGTGGCGCGCGCCCGACGCGTCCCACGCCCCCGACCAGCCCGGCCCGAGGTGGCCCGGTGTCCGGTGACGGGCCGACGGTCCGCATCCCGACCGGCGTACCCCCGCTGGGTCCGCCGATCTCCGCGCTGCCGGCCGCGGCGGGCGTCGAGCCGCCGGTAGCGCCGCCGCCCCCGCCACGTCGCCGTGGGCGACTGGTGGCCGTGCTGGCCGTCGTGGTGCTGCTCGTGCTGGCCGGTGTGGGTGTCGTGGTGGCCCGGCCCGGTCCGGTCGCCGCGTGGCTGGGCGAGGACGACGCGTCCGCTCCGACCGCCGCCGGCCCCGCCGCGGAACCCGACCCGTCCGACGTGTTGAACGAGCCCGACCCGAACGCTCCCCTGCCCACGCCCGACGGGGTACGGGCCGCGCTCGACCCGCTGGTCGGCGTACCCGCGCTGGGTGACCGGGTGAACGTCTCGGTGGCCGACGTGACCACCGGCCAGACGCTGTACGACAAGGGGGCGGACGACGGCACGGTGCCCGCATCGGTGACCAAACTGGCGACCGCGGTGACCGTACTGGCCGCCCGCGGTCCCGGATTCCGCATTCCGACCCGGGCGGTGGCCGGCGCGAAGCCGGGCGAGGTGGTGATCGTCGGAGGCGGTGACCCCACGCTCGCGGTGAACAAGAAGGGCTACTACCCCGGCGCGGCACGTCTGGACGACCTGGCCGCGCAGGTGCGTACCGCCCTCGGCGGCACCGCCCCGACAAGCGTCACCGTCGACGGCACGGTCTACTCCGGTCCCGTGTACGGTCCCGGCTGGGACGACGACATCCCGACCGGCGGGTACGGCGGCGCGGTGACCGCGCTGATGACCGACGGCGCGCGCAAGGACCCGGGCGCCGAGCCCGGAGGGGCCGAGCGGGTCGCCGAGCCCGACCTGGCCGCCGGCCGGTCGTTCGCCCGGCTGCTCGGCGTACCGACCAGCGCCGTCAAACGGGGTACGGCCCCGGCCCTGTCGACCGCCGCCGGTGGCACCCCGCCAGCCGGCACGGAGCTGGGTGTGGTGCAGTCGCCACCACTGATCCGGCTGGTCGACATCATGATCAGCGAGAGCGACAACCTGCTGGCCGAGGCGCTGGCCCGCCAGGTGGCGCTGGCCCGCAAGCAGAAGGCGTCGTTCGACGGCGCCGCCGCCGCCATGGACGCCGAGGTTGCGGCGCTGGGTCTACCCGCCGACGAGATCACCCTCTCCGACGGCAGTGGCCTGTCGCGCCGCAACCGGATCAGCCCTTCCCTGCTCACCGACCTGATCCGACTGGCCGCAAGCTCGGATCACCCGGAGTTGGCCGGCGTCTTCGGGGGCCTGCCGGTGGGCGGTTGGTCCGGCACGCTGGGCGAGCGCTACCGGGGTGCCCCGGGGACCGCCGGTGGCGCCGGCGCCGTACGCGCGAAGACCGGGACCCTGACCGGGGTGCACGCCATCGCCGGCCTGGTCACCACGGCGGACGGCCGCCTGCTCACCTTCGCGGTGCTCACCGACAAGGTGCCCGGCGGGACGGACACCGCCCAACCGGCGCTGGACCGCATCGCGTCCGCGCTGGCGGGCTGCGGCTGCCGCTGAGCGTCCGCTCCGACCGGCTGCTGCTGACCGGCGTCCGGGCCCGGTCCGGGTCGGCGCGGGGCCGCGACCGGCGTCGATCGCCGACGCGAGCCCGGGCCGGGGTGTCGCGACGCGGGTACGGTGGGTTCATGGCGCAGTTCGTGGACTGGGATCTGGCCGCCGCCACCGCGGGGGCGTTGAGCAAGTCGGGCCCCCGGGTGTCGTACGCCGAGGCCACCGACGTGGTCGGCGACCTGCGGCGGCTGACCGACGAGGCCGCCGGGCACGTGGCCGACTACACCGGCCTGCGGGCACAGGTGGCGCACCCGCCGGTGCGGGTCGTCGACCGGCGGGACTGGGCGGCCACCAACATCGCCGGGCTGCGTGAGGTGATCACCCCACTGGTCAGCCGGCTGTCCGGCGACAAGCAGCCCGGCGCGCTCACCGAGGCCATCGGGTCGCGGCTGACCGGGGTGCAGGCCGGCACCGTCCTGGCCTACCTGTCCGGTCGGGTGCTCGGCCAGTACGAGGTCTTCTCCGCCGACCCGGGGCAGCTGCTGCTCGTGGCGCCGAACATCGTCGAGGTGGAGCGCAAGCTCGAGGCCGACTCCCGGGACTTCCGGCTGTGGGTCTGCCTGCACGAGGTCACCCACCGCACCCAGTTCACCGCCGTGCCGTGGATGCGGGCGTACTTCCTCGGCGAGGTGCAGGCGTTCGTCGACGCGTCCTCCAGCGGCGGCGAGCATCTCGTCGAGCGGCTGCGGCGCGGTGTCGCGACGCTGTCCGAGGCGGTCCGCGACCCGGAGAGCCGGACGAGCGTGCTGGACATCGTGCAGACCCCGGCGCAGCGGGCCGTCCTCGACCGCCTCACCGCCTTGATGACCCTGCTGGAGGGGCACGCCGAGTTCGTGATGGACGGCGTCGGCCCGCAGGTGATCCCGAGCGTGGAGCGGATCCGGGCCTCGTTCAACCGTCGCCGGGAGGCGGGCAACCCGTTGGAGAAGGCGATCCGCCGGCTGCTCGGGGTGGACGTCAAGATGCGCCAGTACGCCGAGGGCCGCAAGTTCGTGCACGGTGTGGTCGAGCGCGTCGGCATGGACGGCTTCAACCAGATCTTCAACTCTCCGCTCACCCTGCCCCGGCTGTCGGAGTTGGGCGACCCGGACGCCTGGGTGGCACGCGTGCACGGCCCGGCCGGCACCGTCCCGTCCGCCGGCTGACCGTCCGCCGGTGGCCGCGCTCGCCCCACCGGTGGCCGCCATCCGGGTGGCGGTCCGTCGCGCGCTGACCCGGCTGCCGTCCGGCGGTCCGGTGCTGGTCGCCTGCTCCGGTGGGGCCGACTCGCTGGCCCTGGCGGCGGCGACCGTGTTCGTGGCGCCCCGCCTGGGTCGGCCCGCCGGTCTGGTGACCGTCGACCACGGCCTGCAGGACGGTTCGGCGCGGCGCGCGGAGGCGGTGGCCGCCTGGGCCCGGGAGGTCGGGTTCGCGCCGGTCGTGGCGGTGCGGGTGGAGGTGGCCGGTCGTCCGGGTGGGCCGGAGGCGGCGGCGCGGGACGCCCGCTACGAGGCGTTGACCGAGGCCGCTCGGCAGCACGATGCGGTCGCGGTGCTCACCGGTCACACGCGCGACGACCAGGCGGAGACGGTGCTGCTCGCGCTCGCCCGGGGCGCCGGCCCGCGCGGGCTGGCCGGGATGCCCGACCGGCGGGAGCTGGCCGGGGTGCCGCTGCTGCGTCCGCTACTGGGGATCGGTCGGGAGCAGACCCGTGCCGCCTGTGCCGTCCTCGGGCTCAGCCCGTGGCAGGACCCGCACAACACCGACCCGTCGTACGCCCGCTCCCGGGTGCGGGCGGACGTGCTGCCGGCGCTGGTACGGGCGCTCGGACCGGGTGTGGTGGACAACCTGGCGCGTACCGCCCGGCTGGTGGCGGCGGACAACGCGGCACTCGACGAGATCGCGGCGACGGCCCTGGCGACGGCCCGGCACCCCGCGGGTGGGCTCGCGGTGGCGGAGCTGGCCGGTCTGACCTCCGCCGTACGTGCTCGGGTGCTGCACGCCTGGGCTCGGGAGTTGGGCGCGGTCGGGGGCGCGCTGTCGCACCGGCACGTCGCCGCGCTGGACGCCCTGGTCACCGACTGGCACGGTCAGGGTCCGACCGATCTGCCCGGGGGCATTCGCGTACTCCGTCGCGGCGACCGACTGGCGGTCCTCAGCCCCCGCTGAGAGCTGCCGCGCCCTCGGTCCGGTCCCGGAAGGTGGTCCGGTAGCTGTGCGGGGTGGCGCCGACCCGGCGGCTGAAGTGGTGGCGCAGCGTCGCGGCGTCACCGAAACCGGCCTGGTCGGCGACGGCCTCCACGCTCAACGGCGTCTCCTCGAGCAGGCGTCGGGCGAGCAGGACGCGCTGGTTCGTGAGCCAGTCGTGCGGGGTGGTGCCGGTCTCGGCCCGGAACCGCCGGGCGAACGTCCGTGGTGCCATCCCGGCGCGGGCGGCCAGCTCCTCCACCGTGGTCGTCCGGTCCAGGTGCCCCATCAGCCACTCCAGCACCGGTTCCAGGGTGGGCGCCTCCGGAGCCTTCGGGATCGGCGCCTCCACGTACTGCGACTGGCCGCCGTCGCGGTGCGGCGGGACCACCATCCGCCGGGCCAGCCGGGTCGCGGTGGCCGAGCCGTGCACCTGCCGGACCAGGTGCAGGCAGGCGTCGATGCCGGCCGCGGTGCCGGCGCTGGTGAGCAGCCGACCGTCCTGGACGTACAGGGAGTTGCAGCGCACCCGGGCGCGGGGGTGCCGGCGTTGCAGCTCGTCGGTGTACCGCCAGTGGGTGGTGCACTCCCGGTCGTCGAGCAGCCCGGCCTCGCCGAGCAGGAAGGCCCCGGAGCAGACGCTGATGAGGTGGGCCCCGCGCGCGTCGGCGCGGCGCAGCGCGTCGAGCACGCACTCGGGCACGACGGTGCCCTGAGCGTGCGCGGGAACGGCCACCAGGTCGGCCTCGTCGAGTGGGGTCAGGTCGGCGCTCGGGGTGAGGTGGAAGCCCGCGGAGGTGCGTACGGCGGCGCCGTCGGGACTGCACACGTCGAAGCGGTAGGCGGGGAAACCGTCGGCCGTCCGGTCGGTGCCGAAGACCTCCGCGAGCACCCCGAGCTCGAACGGAGCGACCTGGTCCAGGGCGAGGACGGCGACGGATCGGAGCATGTGACGAGGGTAACCCGAGAGGTGGCAGTAAATCGATGCCCAGTGGCATCTCTGCCACTGTCCGGGTGGCGCGAGTCGGCGGAGACTGGTCTCAGTCCGGTGCGCACCGGCGGCGAAACCGACAGCAATCATGCGAAAGTGAGCGCCGCCATGGAGTTCCTGTTCTTCCTCCTGTTCCTCGTCCTGCTCGTCGCCGCCTCGGCGGCCGGCCTCACCGCGGACAGCCACGACTCGGCCGACTGGAAGCCCAGCGAGGACGGCCGCCGCTGGCGGTCCCGTACCAGCTGATGCCTTTGATGCCCTTTGCGGCAAAAATCCCGGGCGGGACCGTGCCGAAAGGTGCGGCCCCGCCGACGGAGGCCATCCGACGTACGGCAGGCTAGGAGTCATGGCTGACGGCTCCTGGTACGACGCCGACATCGACCACGTGATCATCTCCGAGGCGCAGATCCGCGAGAAGACAGCGGAGCTGGCCAAGCAGGTCTCCGCCGACTACGCCCACGTGGGCGACGGACTGCTGCTGGTCTGCGTGCTCAAGGGCGCGGTGATGTTCATGGCGGACTTCGCCCGGGCTCTGGGCCGCAACGGCCCCCCGGCCGAACTCGACTTCATGGCCATCTCCTCGTACGGCCAGGGCACGACCTCCTCCGGGGTGGTCCGCATCCTCAAGGACCTCGACCGCGACATCGCCGGTCGGCACGTCGTGGTCGTCGAGGACATCGTCGACTCCGGGCTGACGCTCTCCTGGCTGCTGCGCTACCTGGAGTCCCGCTCGGCGGCGAGCGTCGAGGTGGTCGCGCTCTTCCGCAAGCCGGAGGCCGTCAAGGTGCCGGTGCCGGTGAAGTACGTCGGCTTCGACATCCCCACCGAGTTCGTGGTCGGCTACGGCCTCGACTTCGGCGAGCGCTACCGGGAACTTCCCTACGTCGGGGTGCTCAAGCCCGAGGTGTACGCCCGCTCCTGAACCCGGACCTGCGGCCCGCCGCCGGCCCCTCGGGCGGCGTGCGGGCGACTCGTATCGGCGTTCATCAAGCCGACGTTCAGCGGGCTCTCAGCTCTTGCGGTTACGGTGGACCCCGGTGGCGTGGAGGTACCTCCGCGTCCGACCCCTCGACCGCGTGACCGGGCGTTCGGGTGGCCGGGCCGGACTCCCCGCCACGCCGGTTCCTCCCCGGACCCGCCGTGCGCTGGTTTCGGGCTGGTGGGCCTACCCAACCTGGGTGCCGCCGATACTCAAGGCGCGCCGGGTGCGGGGGCCCGCAGGCCTGCTCCTCGCGTTCACGCGGATTTGATGGTGCACGACTGCGGGGCTCGCAAGCTCACTCCTCGCGTACACGGTGTACCGTCGAATGACCGCGGCGCGGCAGTTTCGGCGCCTCGGGGTCGAGGCCGGCCCGCACGGCGGCTCCGGCCGCCGCTCAGCGCGGCGACACCATCAGACGGTCAGGACGTCGATCAGGAGGATGCGGGCGCTCCGGCGCTCGACAACAGTATGGAACGTACGCGTTTCTTCCGCCGACCGGTGGTCTGGATCATCCTGGTCATCCTCGGCGCCGTTGTGCTCAGTCAGCTGTTCACCGCTGGTCCCAGCTACCACCGCGTGGACACTTCCGTTGCGCTCGACCAGCTCCACACCGCACAGATCAACAAGGTCATCTTCCAGGACAAGGAGCAGACGCTCCAGCTCGACCTGAAGAACAAGACCAAGTTCGGTGAGACCACCACCGACCGGATCGAGGCCCAGTTCCCGTACCAGGTGGGCGACGAGATCTGGAACGAGGTGCTGGCGGCGAAGGCGGCCAACCGGGTCACCGGCCCGGCCGACGCCAAGGTCTCCTCGGACAGCATCTGGGTGAGCCTGCTGGTCAACCTGCTGCCGATCGCGCTGCTCGTGCTCCTGCTGCTGTTCTTCATGTCGCAGATGCAGGGCGGCGGCTCCCGGGTGCTCAACTTCGGCAAGTCCAAGGCGAAGATGATCACCAAGGACACCCCGAAGACGACCTTCGCGGACGTCGCGGGCGCCGAGGAGGCCGTCGAGGAGCTGCACGAGATCAAGGACTTCCTGCAGAACCCCGCGAAGTACCAGGCGCTCGGGGCCAAGATCCCGAAGGGTGTGCTGCTGTTCGGCCCGCCCGGAACGGGTAAGACGCTGCTGGCCCGCGCGGTCGCCGGCGAGGCCGGGGTGCCCTTCTACTCCATCTCCGGCTCCGACTTCGTGGAGATGTTCGTGGGTGTCGGCGCGAGCCGGGTCCGCGACCTGTTCGAGCAGGCCAAGGCGAACGCCCCGGCGATCGTCTTCGTCGACGAGATCGACGCCGTCGGTCGGCACCGTGGCGCCGGCATGGGCGGCGGCCACGACGAGCGCGAGCAGACGCTCAACCAGCTGCTCGTCGAGATGGACGGCTTCGACACCAAGGGCGGCGTCATCCTGATCGCCGCCACCAACCGGCCGGACATCCTGGACCCGGCGCTGCTGCGCCCGGGCCGGTTCGACCGGCAGATCCCGGTGGACGCCCCGGACATGGAGGGTCGTAAGGCCATCCTGCGGGTGCACGCCAAGGGCAAGCCGTTCACCCCCGACGTCGACCTCGACTCGGTGGCCCGGCGTACCCCTGGCTTCAGCGGCGCCGACCTGGCCAACGTGATCAACGAGTCGGCCCTGCTCACCGCCCGCAAGGACCAGCGGGCGATCACCAACGACTCCCTGGAGGAGTCGATCGACCGGGTGATCGCCGGTCCGCAGCGACGGACCCGGGTGATGAGCGACCAGGAAAAGAAGATCACCGCGTACCACGAGGGTGGGCACGCGCTGGTCGCCTGGGCGCTGCCGCACGCCGCGCCGGTACACAAGGTGACGATCCTGTCCCGTGGACGCTCGCTGGGCCACACCCTGGTGCTCCCCACCGAGGACAAGTACACCCAGACCCGCGCCGAGATGATCGACACCCTGGCGTACGCGCTGGGCGGTCGGGCCGCCGAGGAGCTGGTCTTCCACGAGCCGACCACCGGCGCCGGCAACGACATCGAGAAGGCCACCCAGCTGGCCCGCGCGATGATCACCCAGTACGGCATGAGCTCCAAGCTCGGCGCGATCAAGTACGGCACCAGCGGGGACGAGCCGTTCCTCGGCCGCAACATGGGCCACGAGCGGGACTACTCGGACTCGGTGGCCGCCGAGATCGACGGCGAGATGCGGGCCCTGATCGAGCTGGCGCACGACGAGGCCTGGGAGATCCTGGTCGAGTACCGGGACGTCCTGGACAACATCGTGCTCGAGCTGATGGAGAAGGAAACCCTCTCCACGGCCGACATGGCGCGGATCTGCTCCCGGGTGGTCAAGCGGCCGCCGCTCGCCCCGTACAACGGGTTCGGCAAGCGCCAGCCGTCCACCGAGCCGCCCGTGCTCACCCCTGCGGAGAAGGACAAGCTCAAGGCGCAGGCCCAGGCCGACGGCGCGCAGGCGTCCGTCGGTGGCGGGTCGCCGTCCAGCAACAACTCGGACGGTACGCACTGAGCAACGAACCGACGGCCAGCTCCCCCCACCGGGAGCTGGCCGTTTCCGCGACCGAACCCGACGGCGACGACGAGCTGGACTACGTCGCCGCCCGACTGATCAGCGGCAAGCTGACCGGCCGTCCCGTCGAGGACGCGGTCGACCTCGGCCGGATCGAGCGAGCCGTCCGCGAGATCCTGATCGCGGTCGGCGAGGACCCGGACCGGGACGGCCTCCAACAGACCCCGGCCCGGGTCGCCCGCGCGTACGCCGAACTCTTCGCCGGTCTACGCGTCGACCCGGCGCAGGTGCTCAGCACCACCTTCGAGGCCAACCACGAAGAGCTGGTGATCGTCCGGGACATCGACGTGATGAGCCTGTGCGAGCACCACCTTCTGCCGTTCCGGGGCAGCGCACACATCGGCTACATCCCCGGCCCGGACGGGCGGATCACTGGCCTGTCCAAGCTGGCCCGCCTCGTCGAGGTGTTCGCCCGCCGGCCGCAGGTGCAGGAACGGCTCACCTCGCAGGTCGCCGACCTGTTGATGAGCAAGCTGGCCCCGCGCGGCGTCGTGGTCGTGCTCGAATGCGAGCACATGTGCATGGCGATGCGCGGCATCCAGAAGTCCGGCGCGAAGACCATCACCTCGGCGGTGCGCGGCATCCTGCAGACGGACTCGAAGTCGCGGGCCGAAGCGATGGCCCTGATCCTTCCCCGCTGACCCACCCGGCCGCCCTCGCGACGGCCAGCCAATCAACCGGCCAGCAGGGCCAGTAGCAGGCCGGCCGTGACCAGCACCGCCGGCACCAGGCAGACCAGCACCCCGAAGCGCACCGTGCGGTCCACCAGGTGGTCGGGGGCGGCACGGAACACGCGGCCGACAGCGATCCAGCCGACGACGAAGGCGGCCGCCGGCATCGGCAACCCGCCGACCAGGGCCGTCATGCTGACCCGGCCCGGCCCGGCCGTCGCGTACACGATGACCTGGATCAGCGGCACCAGCAGCGCCAGCGGCCCGTACACCAGGAGGTTCCGGGCCCGCGCGGGCCAGGAGGTCGGTCGGAGGCCGCGACGCGCGGCCAACGCCGCGTCCGCCGCCTCGGCCCGACCCCGCGCGGTCCGCAGCGCCGCCAGGACGGCAGCCGGGCCGCCGGCCATCGACCGGGCGGCCTCCGTCAGCTCCGGCGGCGACGGCACCAGCGAGATCGCCGGTACGCCCCGCTCCCGCAACCGCTCCTGCTGGGTCGCCAGCCCGGCCCGCACCGCCGTCAGCTCCTCGCGGGCGGCCTGCGCCGAGCGGGCCTGCTCACCGGCGGCGGTCGCCGCGCTGCGACGAACCGCGTCGAGCTGACGGGCCGCCGCCAGATACTCGGCCCACGCGTCGCCAGGTGCCGCGCCAGCGTCCGGACCGGCGGCCCGTTGTGGGCCCGGACCGGTCACCGTCGCCGTCACCTCGGCACGTCCCGTACGCATCGCCGGCTCACCCCGCATCGCCCGCGCGGCCTGTTTCGTCCGCGTGGCCTGTCTCGTCCGCGTGGCCTGTCTCGCCCGCTCGCCCTGTTTCGTCCGCGAACGGCAGCAGGATCGTGCCCCGCTCGTCGGGGCCGTCCCACAGCGCCGCCCGGTCCGGGTGCGCCCGCCACTGGACCGGCCGGGAGAACACGGCAGCGAGCTGCGCGGCCGGAACATCCAGCGCCACGACGGCGGCCAGCTTGTCGACCTCGCCGTCCGGCTCCAGCAGCGCGGCGAACGGCGGTACCGCCCGCCACCAACCCAGCAGGTGCCGGCCCGCCGGCGGCCCGTCCCGCAGCAGCGCCCGCAACCGATCGGCCGGCAGGTCCCGGGGCCCGGGCCGGTCCAACCCGAAGACCACCAGGTACGTCGGAAGCTCGTCGTCGGCATCGGCCAACAGCGCCGGCAGGTCCACCAGTCGGGCCGGATGACGGGCGGCCAGCTCGGCCGTCAGCGCCTCCGCCAGCGGGTGAGCCCCCTGGTCGGGCGCGGCCACCAGGAAGCGCGCGGTGCCCGGCGCGTGGTGGGCCGCGGTGCTCCGGGCCGCCGTCGCCAGCAGTCCACCCGCCGCCGCGCCCGACCCCAACACCGCGAGGTTACGTCCGGGCGCCGGCCCCAGCGGTACGGCGACCGTCGTACGGGCCACGCCCACCGCACGACCAAGCAGAGCCGCCGGGCCGGACGCCCGCCCCGCCAGGGCCGCCCGGTGACGCGGGTCGTTGCCCAGTAGCGGACGCGCGTACCCGGCGAACACCACCGGCGGCGCCGCATCAGACGGCCGGGCCCCCCACAGCTCGTGTCGCAGCCGCTCGACCACCTCCGGGTCGTCCAGCGGATCGGGATGGCGGATCAACCGCTCGTGACCACGGATCGCACCCCGCGGGCCGCCCAACCCTCCTGCGGTGTTCACCACCGCGCTGCCCACCGGCAGGCCGGCGGCTGAATCGTTCGTCGGCTCCAACACCGGGCCGCCGCCCGGCAACGCCACCCGCACCGGGAACTGCCCGAGCGCCGAGTCCCGGTGCCCGGCGTCCGTCCGGGCGGTCAACCCCAGCTCACCCGCGCCGGCCAGCACCAGGTGCACGCCGTACGCCCGACCGGCGCGGGCCAGCCCGTCCACCTGCGCGGCCAGTTCGGCGGCCAGCCGATCCCGCTCGGCGAAGAGCAGCGGCACATTGTCCACCACACAGACGATGCGAGGCAGCGGACGGTGCTGGCGCAGCTCCGCGAAGCGCTGCCCGCCGGCCCGCTCCGCCGCCTCAGCGCGGCGCCGTACCTCTGCCGTCAACTGCTCGAACAGGTCCCGGACGTACTCCCGGTCGGCCGCCATGGCCGCAGCCCGCACCTGCGGGACCCAGGAGCGGTCCCGCTCGGTCTGCAGAAACTCCACGAACGACTCACCGTCGCCCAGGTCCGCCAGGTAGAGCGCCAGATCGTCCGGGCCGTACCGGGCGGCCAGTCCCAGCAGGGCGGTGGTCAGGAACGCCGCACGACCCGCGCCGGACCGGCCACTGACCAGCCAGTGCGGCGTCAGCTCGGTGAAGCCCAACGGCACCGGCCGGCCCCCCGCGTCACCCACCATCGTGGTGAGACTGTCCGAGGAATCCCCGGACCACAGGCTGTCACCCGTCTCCGGCAGCAGATCCGCCAACGCCAACCGGGAGCCCGCCTCCACCTGAGCGGCGAGTCGCCGACACACCGCGTCGACGAGATCCGCCGGTGGGTCCGTCTCCACGAAGACCGGCGAGTTCATCCCACCCGGCGCCTCGGCCCCGGGGCTCGCGAACGACGCCCCCGGCGGGTCGCCCAGCAGCGCGTACGCGTTACGCAACACCAACGAAGTGGCCCGCGGCAACGGATCCCGGGACGCGTACGGGCCGGGCGGCGGCCACCCGGCCACCACCAGGTGCAGTCCCGCCGCCGGCCCCTGCTCGGCCAACGCCTCGATCCGCGCCAGGTCGGTCGGGCCGGTCAACTCCGGCAGCGCGGCGACCACCAACAGCAGCGTACGGTCGTGACGACGTCGTCCGCTCGCCCCCGGCGTCACCCACTGCTCCGCCTCCGTCAACACCGCGCGCAGACCCGCCACGTCCACCGCCGGCGGAGGCAACAGCCCGGCATCGGCCAGCGCGCCGAACGGCGTCAGCACGGCACCCGTGGCATCCACCGCGCGTACCAGCAGCGCACCCGCGGGCGCGGCACCCAGCAGCCGCAGCACGACGGCGCGCAACAGCCCCGCCACCCGGGCCTCCCGCCCGTCGGCATCCACGCTCAGATGTCCCGTACCGACCAGCGGCACCAGGGCGGGGAAACGGGCGTCGTCCAACGGCGCCGCCGTGCCGACCCGCACGAAGGATGGTGGGCCGTCACCCGCCGGAGAACCCACGTCGAGTGAATCCAGAGCGGCCCCCGACCAACCCGGTGCCAGCCGCGCGGCAACCACCTGGAGCCGCTCGGCCAACTCGTACTGGCGGCGCTGGTCCGCAGGGGCCGGCCGCACCTCGTCGAGGATCCCGGCGGCGGCGGTGACGACAGCGGCAGCCCGGCGATGCAGCGCCGCGGCGCGGTTCGTGCGTGCCTTCGGACCGGCCACCGTGTCCACCCCCTCACCCGAGGTCGGCAACCCCTCCCCGAGCAGTGACGGTATCCCAGCCACGGCCTCACCTCCGGGAGGTACTGCGGCGGTGCGCCGGTGTTGTCGCGGATGTCACCGGTGGGGAGGGGTCCGTCACGATCCGCTGGATCTGAGGCATTGGCTCCGGGCCGTACAGCCGTTAACGTCAGGAGGTGGAATCAGTGCAGCCCCCCGCCGGTTCCCAGGTCTCCCGCGTACCGGCCCAGCGGACTCCGTCCGAACAGCTGCCGCCGGCCCCGCCAACGCCGGCACCACCGCCACGGCCCCGCCGGCTGCGCACCGTGCTCATCGTGGTGGGAGGGGTACTCGCGCTGCTCCTGCTCGGCGGGGTGGCGGCAGGTCTCGTGCTGTACAACCGCGCTGCCGCCCCGGACCGAAGCGCCCCCGACGTGGTCGTCGTTAACTACCTACAGGCAGCACTTGTGTCCCGCGACGCCAACAGAGCAAAGCTATTTACTTGCGACGGGTCGGTCCCGGCGCTGGATGAGTTCAATGCGCAGGTTGTCCAACGTGAACATGAACTGGGCGTTTCGTTCTCGATTAATATCGAAGGCGTTAGCGTCTCCAAGATCAATCCGAGTGATGCCTCGGTCGTTGCTGTAATTCGCCGGAGCGCATCGATCGATGGAATTCAACAGAGTCTGGCTGACACCTGGCGGTTCGATGTCCAGGATAGAGGCGGCTGGCGCGTATGTACTGGCACCAAGGCTCGTTAAGTGTCACTCGATCCATAGGAGATGGACCGGGACCTCCAGCGTGGTGGGTGACTGGCCGCGCCAGGCCCAGCGGTACCACTCCACCTCGGGCGTGATCCGCACGCAGATGTCGCCCTCGGCGCCCGAGTAGGTCTCGGTCACCGCCCGCATGTCGCGGTGTTCACGTCCGTCCTCGACGTGCACCACCCGACGGCCGGTGACCGCGTCGGCTTCGAACACGGGTGTGGGGGCGCGGTGGGAGGGCCCGTCCAGCGAGACCAACCGGATGCCCGTGTCCCGTGCGCCCTCCGACATTGGCCGTTCACCGACCGTCTCCACCCAGACCCGCTCCACCGGCACCAGCGGCGCGAACACCTCGACCTGGTCGGCCTCGGCCCGGTACCACTCGTGTTCGGGGATGACCGGCACGTAGGTTCGGGCACCCTGCACGACCCGGTCGTCCGCGCGCAGGTCTCCTCGCCACCCCAACCCCGGCAGACCCACGAGCACGCGCTGCCCGCGTAACTCCACCCGCCCGGTGGCGGGCACGATGGTCAGGGGGCGCGGTGGCCGGGGCGCCCAGTCCGGCTGGTCGGCGAACGGGTCCGGTAGCGGTCCGGTCATGCGGTGCCGGCCTCACTCCGCGGCGCGCAGCGGAGCGCCCCGCTCGCGCATGAAGGGGATGGGGTCGGTCGCGCCCCGGCTGGACCGGTCGCTGCGGAGGTGCACCTCGAAGTGCAGGTGCGGCCCGGACGAGTTGCCGCTGCTGCCAACCTGCCCGATCACCTCGCCGGCCGGAACGATCTGGTCCGGCGAGACCCGGGGCTGCACCACCATGTGGCAGTAGCGGGTGATGTAACCACCGGCGTGCAGGATGTCGACGAACCAGCCGCAGCCACCCTTGCCCGGATACCCGTCCACGTCGCAGCTCCGGCGTCCCCTGTTGTCCGGGTCGCAGCGGGCCACCAGCACTCGGCCGGCGGCAGCGGCACGGATCTCGGTACCCTTTGCCGCTCCGATGTCGACACCGTTGTGGCTGGGACGATCGGCGGTCCGGAAGCCGGAGCCGACGTCTCCGGAGATCGGCGCAGTCCAGCCGGAGGCGGCGATCTGACCGCGCTCGGCCGCGTCGCACACCGCCTTGCCGTTGATCTGTACGGTGCGGGCCGCACCACCGGCGAGTGCGTCCACGATCGTGCTGGCGAGTTCCTCGTGCTTCGCGTACGCGTCCGGATAGGCGCTGACCTGGACCTGCTGCGCCACCACGGTCAACGGTCGGTGCTGCCAGCTACGGACCTTGACGAGCTTCTCGTAGAACTTCCGGGCGGTGTACGCGGGTGTCATGCGTTCGGCGATCGATCCCCAACCCGGACGTTGCTGGAAGAGACCCAATGAGTCGTGGTCGGCGCCCACGCCCTCGTGCGGCAGGGCGAGCGACTCGGGCACGTCACTGTTGGCCAGGTTGCGCAGGGCGGACTCCTGCATGGCCGTGGCCAGGGCGATCACCCACCCGCGGGAGGGCACCCCCATATCCTGACCGACCTTGATGATGATCGCCGCGTTGCGGACCTGCGCGTCGCCGTACTCGGTGAACCGGGGCAGTTCGCCGGTGATGTCGACTGGCCGTACCGGCCCGCAGCCCCAGCCGGCCAGGGTGTCACCGTTCTCCGCATCGCCCCCGAGCCCGCTCAGGAAGAACGCCGCGGTCCCCCCGGTGCAGCAGAGCAGAAGCAACACGCCAGTGACTACCGAGGCGATCACACCGGCCCGGATCGGCCGACGAAGAGCGCGGCCCGCTCGGCCGGCGGTCACTGTCGTTCCCAATCCACCACGTCGACCAGCCAACTCTTGTCCGAGATCACCAGCTCCAACCGGAGGCGGCCGGTGTCGAGTGGCAGCAGCACCTCGACGAAGGTCTCGGTGCGCGACCGCACCGTCGGTGGGCCGGTCACCTCCTCGGCCGGTACGCCGCCCGGCTCGGCGCCGGCCAGCTTCTCGGTCAGGGCCGGCGTCGACATCGGCCGCAGACCGGCCTGCCACTGCTCGGCTGTCATGCCGGGCCGGCCGAGCCAGGCCGACGCGAATCGGTCCGCGATCTGCTCCGGTGTACGGGCACCGCGCGGAGTGACCGGCGACGGTGGGGCCTCGGTGGCGACGAGGCCGTCGTCGCCGGCCGTCGGATCGACGGTGGTGATCGGTCGGTTCGGCCGGTTGCTCAAACCGTCCGCAGGGTCGGCCGGACCGGACGCCAGGCGCGCCGCTCCGATCACCCCGAGGATGAGTACCGCGATCACCGCGGCCACTCCCAGCCGGGAACGCAGCGCCCGGGTGAAGAGGAACTCCAGGGCCCGTCGCATCGCTGTCACCGAGCCTCGGAACGCACCCGCGGTCCGGTGCGGTCCGGCGCACGTTCGGTGGAGCCCGGCCGGTAGACCACGAACGACGGGTTCTCCGCCGGAACGTCGGGTTCGGTCCAGGTTGCTGGCTGGCGGCGACGGGGCCGCGGCGGCACGGGACGATCTCGGCCGCCGGTCTCCCCGGTCGGCGCCTCGTCGGAGCGTTCCTGACCATCAGGTCTGGCGTCGTCGGTGCGCCGGCTCCCCGCCGGGGCGGGTGCCGGCGTCGGCGGCGGGTCTTCCCGGCGGGCCTCCGGGCGCAGCCGGGTCTGTTCGGCGTCCGGCGACCGACGGCGCCCACCCACCGGTTCCACAGTGCCCCCGGGTTCCACGATGTCGAGTCGCGCCGCCACCCGCATGTCCCGGAAGAACCGACGGTGCCAGGAACCGGCCGAGCCGACCGCCTCGCTGCTGTCCTTGCCGCCGAGCTGGGTGATCCGTCGGTACGGCCGCAGTAGTAGCCAACCGACCACGCCGCACAGCCACACCAGCACCACCTGGAGCCATCCGGGGAGTGTGGGCGTACTCATGATCAGATCGACCGCGAACAGGTAGATGGCGGCACCGGTGCCGAAGATGGCGATGTTGAAGATCGCGGCGACGACGGCGTTCGCCAGCCGTCGCAGGCCGGCGCTGGCCGGTCGGAGCAGCCCCACGGTGCCCAGGATGGGCGCCGCGATCACGGCCCATCTGAAGATGAGGAAGCCCAGCAGGACCAGCAGCGACGCCGTCAGGTCGAACATGGCGAACAGCACCGAGGCCAGCACCGCGATGAATCCCGCCCCGACCCGGTCCATGTCCCGGACACCCTGGAGGTACTCGTACGCCTCCGGGTCCTCGGTCTGGATCTGCTGGGCCACGCGCGCCCACTGCTGCTGCTTCGCCTTGATCGTCGCTTCCCGGGTGGCCGGGTTGGCGCGCATTGACTGGGCTTCGCCCCATGTCAGAGATCGCGCGTCGTACAACGCCGGCCCGTACTTGCGGGCCGTCTCGCTGTCGGCCGATCCCAGGACCCCCCGGACCCAGTTTCGGTAGAGCATGGTCTCGGTGGCGGTATCGCTGGCCCTTACGGCGGGTGTACGTAGGTCCTTGCAACGGTCCGGATCAATGCACCGATCGGGGTCGGGCTCCTTTGCTTGCGGACCCACCGCGTCGTGAACCACACCGAGGCTGGTGACCAACGTGCCGTCCGCGATGTTCGCCGACTTCACCGGCCAGGCGGCCAGCGCGGTGACCGCGACCATCACGAGGAGAGCCCAGCCCGCGGTGGTCATCGCGTTGCTCATGTCCGACTGGCGGGAGCGCCAGAGCAGGTAGAGCCCCACCACGCACAACGTGACGATCCCGAAAACGCTGAACACCTTCTCGTAGACGGCCTTCGTCGCCTTCTCTACCAGCGGGTCCGCCCAGCCCCACATGGACCGGGGATCCCAGGCGCGCTCGCGCAACGCGTTGGAGGCGCCGACGATAGCGGTGGCGACCATGAACTCACCGTTCGCCACCGTGGTGGTGAACTTGTAGTCCGGATGTAGGACGCTTGATGCGCAGCCGCCGTCGATGTCGTAAGTGTTGTAGCTGTAACCCGCGTACCCGTAGAGGCTGTAGCGGCCGGCAATGCCGTTCGCCGCCTCGGCGGGTGGTGCTGCGGCGAACCAGCCGGCGAGGCCGGAGTCGGGGGTGCCCGGGGTCGGCGCGTTGCGGCACTTCACCTCGTCCTCGCTGACCTCCTGGAGCTTTCCCACGCAGGCCCGGAAGTCGGCCTGCCACTCGGCGGTGGTGCAGAGTTCGGCTCGGGCCTGGGTGACGGGTGGGGCGGCTGCGGCCGCTTCCGCGCCGAGCAGCGGCCAACTGAGGGTGGCCGTCGCCAGGACGCCGAGCGCGAGCAGGAACGACGCGATCCGAACCCGGGCCCCAGCCATGTCACGCCTCCAGATCGGGCAGGGAGATGCTCGGTAGGACTCCGGCCGCCGCAGCGATCGCGGCGGGCGTCGTGTCGAGGTGGTCCAGCAGGCCGTCGACGTACGACACGTCGACCCGGACCTTCTGCACCCGGCCGTCGACGTCGCGCATCACGAACTCACGGAAGCCGAGGCGGGAGGCCGAGTTGCTGTCGGCGGCGGAGAGTGAGGCCAGGGTGGCCTCGTACCCGTCGTTGACCGGCACCCGCAGCAGTCGCAGCGCCTCGGAGGCGATTTCGGCGTCTTCGGCGATCCGGCCGACGAAGACCGTCGAGACCAGGTTCTGCACGTCGAGGCCGAGGATGTCGCGGGGGTTCTGCGAGGCGACGAGCGCGGCGAGGTTCCACTTGCGGGAGTCACGGGCGAGCCGGACCAGGAACGAACGTCCGGACCGCCAGCCCTCCATGAAGTGCGCCTCGTCGAGGCCGACGAGTTTGCGGGACGACATCGACCCGCCGTAGCAGCGGCGGACGGCGAGCCGGTGCGCGGTGTGCAGCATCGGCAGGGCGAGGGCTTCCTCGGCCGACCAGTACTCACGTTCGATCTTGAGGTCGGGCAGCCGGAGCCCGGCCATGGTGATCACGGTGAGCGCCGCGTCCGCGCCGAGCAGCCCTTCGGGTGGCCGGCCGAAGAACAGCATGGCGAGCGGCATCTCGGCGGTGTCGAGGAGGAGGTTCGCCAGTTCCTTGCCGGCGTCGTCGTCGAGCCGCCCGAGGCAGCTCACCACGTCGTCCAGGGTGGACGTCTCCTCGGCGGGTACCTGCCGGACGGCGTGCCGGAACAGGGTGGCGGTCGACGCCTCCCGGGCCACCTGCGGCGGCACGAGCATCATGCAGATGTCCTGGACCAGCATCCGGCGCTCGGCCCGAGCGTTGGAGACGGCGATCTCGAACTCGCGGTCGCCGGCGGCCCCGCTGGCGAACTCGCTGCGCAGGGGCGTGGGGATGAGCGAGTACGGCGCCAGGGTGCCGTGCTCGGACCCGGTCAGGTTCAACACCCGGGAGTACGGGCGCAGCTCGGGCATGGCGCAGAGCCGGGCCAGTGGACCGGACGGGTCGAGGAGGGTCACCTGCACACCCCGTCGGGCGGCGAGGTAGCCCAGCGCGCCGAGCAGGGTCGACTTGCCACCGCCCGGCTCGGCCACGAACACCGCGAGCCCGGAGCGTTCGCGTACCTCCATGGGGAAGTGCAGGTCGAGGAAGACGGGGCGACGGCAGGTGCCGGCGGTGCGCCCGATCAGGTCGCCACGGCGGTCGCCGACGGTGGAGGCGGCCTGGGGGAGCGCGGCGGCGAGCAGCGGGACGGGCATCCGACGGACGTAGCCGGTGTTGGCGATCGGTTCGCCGGGGATGAACTCGCGGGCGAGCCAGTCCTGGTTCTTCGGGTGCTGCAAGGAGATGCGCAGCTCGCGGGAGTAGAGCTGGATGAGCCGACGGGCCCGCTCCAGGCACTCCTCCCTGGTCCGGCCGCCGACCGCGATGCGGTGCCAGCCGTGTGCGCGTGCCGAGTCGACGGGTAGCCCGGTGGTCATCTCGTCGCCGATCACCAGGGCCCGCTTGGCGAGGCGTTCCAGCTCCGGGGGCGCGTCGATGCCGTGCTCGGCGTAGTCGAGCTGCTGGGAGCGGATCATGCGCAGCCGGTGTTCGAGGTTACGGAACGAGTCGCCGGAGCCGAGGATGTCGACCCGGGTGGAGATCTCCATCGGCCAGGGCAGTCGTTCGTGGAAGTGCAGCCACGGTTCGTGCCGTTCCGGGATCTCCAGCGGTTCCATACGACCGACGGCGAGCACGGCCACGTGCCGTTCCTCGCCGGTCATCCGGTTGACGAGCTTGACCGTCGAGCCGTACGGGGTGCGGTAGCGTTCCACCTGTTCGGTCAGGGCGAGCAGGTCACCGCGCTCCCAGTTCCCGTCGGTCACCGGCGAGAGCCGACCCGGGGGCGCCATGCAGAGCGCGACCGAGCGGTAGAGCAGCCATTCCAGCTCCTGCGCGGTCACGCGTCGGCCGCGCATGCCGAACGCGCCGAGCACCTCGTCGAACTGCTCCACCGTGCGACCCAGCTTGCGACGTTCGCCCTCCGCCGTGCCGCGGCCGAAGGTGCGGAGCAACCGTTCGGTCATGGAGTCGCCGAGGGAACGACGGGCGAAGGTGACGCCCAGGTAGGTCTGCCCCTCGGCGTGGTTGACCGCCATGAGGTGCCGTTGGGCGGCGACCAGATGGTCCGCCCAGCCGGTCGTGCCGGGAACGTCGGGTAGCGGCGCGGCGGTGTGGGTGTCGATGGTGCGCGCCCACTCGTCGGCCGGGAACGGTCGGGTGGTCCGGCGCAGGTGCAGCCGGAAGCCGGCGAGGCCCGCGTACTGCTCGGAGATCGCCGAGAGCAGCGCCTCGCGTTCGGCGTCCGGGCGGAAGGCCCAGCGCACCTCGGGCAGCCAGTACCAGGCGGTCACCGTGTTCGGCGTGAAGGTCAGGTGGCCGGCGATCTCGGTGATGGCAAGCTCGACCGACGGGTCCCGGTCACCGAACTTGATTTTCGGGGCGCGGACCCGGACCGGCTTGATCGGCCGGTCCTGACGGCTCGCGGCTCGCGGGCGGGGCGTGGTGACCTCTTTACCGACGCCCGTGGGTCGCTCCGCCCGGGCGGTACGGCGTGGCGCGCGTTCCAGGGCGGGCCGGTCGGCCGGCGCGGTGCCCGGCCCCGCCGACGACGTGGTCGGCTGCTCTGTCGGGGCGCTCGGACGCTCCACCGGCGCCGCCGTCTGCGCGACCGACGTGGCCCGGGACGCCGGGCCGGTGGCCGTCGGCGCGGCTGCGGCGGTCTGCTCGACCTCGGTCGTGGGCGGCAGCGTCGGCCGTCGGTCGCCGGCCTGGTGTGGCACGCGGGTTTCAGCGGTCGGACGGATGTCGGACCGGTGGCCTCCGCTGGGGGAGTCGTCGGGTGTCCACGGTGGCTCCAGCTCCGGAGTCGGCCGGGCCGGTGTCGGCGGTTGCTGCGGGATCGCCGGTTGGCGGCGGCTGGTGGGAGCCGCCGTCACGGCCCGGGGGCCACCGGGCCGCGCGCCGCCGAACAGGTCCAGAAATGGTGAGTCGATGTCGGCGTTCTCGCCGGCCGAGACCGCGCTGGGCTCGGCCGGCGGCGTCCGGCGGCTGACCGGCCGGGGCGCCTGGAACACGCCGACCGCGCCGTGGCCGGGCGAGGTCACCAGCGCGGGATCGAGTGCGACCTCGTCCTCGGGTTCGGGGTAGTCGAATGACTGCGCACGGTGACTGGGCGGCACGGCCGGGCGGCCGGCCGGGGAACCCGGCGTGGAAGAGCGACTCATGCGACCGCCTCACCCGCGTGAAACAGACCGATCGACGTACCCCCGGTCATGCCAGCTCCTCCCGGATCCTGATCCGGCTGCCGACCAGACGTGGGTCGCGCTGCTCGACCGCCGGCTCCCGGGTACGTCGCCAGTCGGTCAGCGCGGTGCGGATGACCACCCGCGCCGGCCGGTCCGGGTCGACGTGCCGGAAGATGAACGACGTGGTCACGATGGCGAGCGCGATCTCCCAGGCAGGGAAGAGGTCGACCGTCAACGTGAACAGCCAGTGGATGAACATGTAGAGGGGGACGAGCAGGATGAAGAGCCCGTACTGGGCGTAGGGCAGGTGGACCGGAAGGGTGTAGCCGGGCGGCCCGAGGTAGACCAGGCGGGCCCGGTAGATGTCGTCGTCGGTGCGCAGCCGCATCTGGTGACCGCGCCTATTCGAAGATCAGGTCGATCAGGTAATCGCCGACGAAGAAGAGTGTTGCCGCGCCGGCGATGAAGGCCAGTCCGACGATGGCGATCGCGGAACTCGTCAGGACCTTGGAAATCTCGCCCCGGCTGGCGCGACCGATGAAGATGACGCCCAGGACCGCGAGCAGGATCGGCGCGATCTTGCTGGCGAAGAAGGTGACCACACCGTTGGTGTCGATCCCCTTCGGCGCCGGCTCGGCGAGCGGAGCCGACGCCAGGGTGGAGAGCGCGTGGGCGACGCCGGACGACGCCGTCTCCATGAGCTCGAAGGCGATCACTGGAACCTCCCCATATCGCGGCCGGCGGAGCCGCGGCGGTGCAGTAGGCAAGCCTGGCGGGAAATCTGCAGACAGGGCGCAGCGATTTCGACCCTGTGTTCGTTACTCACCACGGAGAGTGGCGAGCTTTGGGCGGTTTTTCCCCGCTTCGGCCCTCCCTCCAGACTTCGCCATCTCCATGCTGGCCAATTCCAAAGCGTACGGGCCGCCCCGGATTGCGACAAGCCGCGAACGGGCTGCCCGTTGCTGCCCGGACGACCGATCGTACACCTGTTCCAATGCGCACGTCAGGGATGGTCGACCCGGGTCGCCGAGCTCCGTCGCCACGACCGGTACCGTCTAGTCGTGACCGATCTGGTACGGGCTCCGGGCCCGGTGGTGATGGGCGTCCTCAACGTCACGCCGGACTCCTTCTCCGACGGCGGACGGTACGCCGACCTCGACGCTGCCGTCGGACACGGCGTCCGTCTGCGCGAGGCCGGGGCGGACCTGGTCGACATCGGCGGCGAGTCGACCCGCCCGGGCGCCGACCGGGTCGACGCGGCGACCGAGGCCGAACGCGTACTGCCGGTCATCCGCGAGCTGAGCGCCGCCGGGGTGCCGGTCAGTATCGACACCAGCCGCGCACGGGTGGCCGAGGCGGCGCTGGGCGCGGGCGCCGCGGTGGTCAACGACGTCTCCGGCGGACTGGCCGACCCCGACATGGCCCGCGTCGTCAGGGACGCCGGCTGCCCCTGGGTGCTCATGCACTGGCGTGGCCACTCCCGGCAGATGCGCGACCTTGCCAGCTACACCGACGTGGTCATCGACGTACGCGTCGAGCTCGGACAACGTGTCGACGCGGCGCTGGCCGCCGGGGTCGCCGCCGACCGCATCGTCATCGATCCCGGTCTGGGTTTCGCCAAGACGGCCGCCCACAACTGGGAACTCAGCGCGCGCCTACCGGAGCTGCTGGACCTCGGATACCCGCTGCTCTTCGGCGCCAGCCGCAAGTCGTACCTCGGTCGCCTGCTCGCCGCCGCCGACGGCACGCCGCGACCCACCGCCCAGCGGGAGGCCGCCACCGTGGCCACGAGCGTGCTGGCCGTCGCGGCCGGCGCCTGGGGTGTGCGCGTGCACGACGTGCGGGCCACCGTGGACGCGCTCGCCGTCTGGACCGCCACCGGCGGGCCGCGCCTCGCGTCCGCGCACTGCAAGGAGCGGACCGGCGGGCGGGAGGGAGACCGATGAGCGACCGGATCCAACTGACCGGCCTACGGGCCCACGGCCGGCACGGGGTGTACGACTTCGAGCGGGAACAGGGGCAGGACTTCGTCGTCGACGCCGTCCTGGAACTGGACCTCGCCCCGGCCGCCGCCAGCGACGACGTCACCGCCACGGTCCACTACGGCGAGCTGGCCGAACGGCTGGTTGCCGTGGTGACCGGGGAACCGGTCAACCTGATCGAGACCCTGGCCGACCGGCTGCTCGCGGTCTGCCTGGCCGACGAGCGGGTCGTCACCGCGACGGTCACCGTGCACAAGCCGGAGGCGCCGGTGCCGCACACGTTCACCGACGTGGCCGTCACGATGACGCGGACGCGTACCCGGTGACCCGGGCCGTGCTGTCGCTCGGCAGCAACCTCGGTGATCGCCTGGACCACCTCCGGACGGCCGTCGCGACGCTGGGCGACGCCGTGCTGGTGGTCTCCGGGGTGTACGAGACTCCACCGTGGGGAGACGCCGACCAGCCCGCGTACCTCAATGCCGTGGTGCTCGTCCAGGACGGGAGCGCGACTCCCCGCGACTGGCTGGAGCGGGCCCACGAGGCGGAGCGCGTGGCCGGTCGGGTCCGTGACCCGCGGCGGCGGTTCGGGCCGCGCACCCTCGACGTGGACGTGATCGCGGTGTGGGGCGACGACGGCGAGCCGGTGCTCAGCGACGAGGAGGAGTTGACCCTCCCACACCCTCGCGCCCACCTGCGCGCGTTCGTGCTGCGACCGTGGATCGACATCCAGCCGTACGGGCGGTTGCCCGGCCACGGCTGGCTGACCGATCTGCTCACGTCCGGCCCGGCCGCCGACGACGCGCTGGAACTGCGTCCCCGGCCGGAACTGACGTTAGAGTCGACGGCATGACCCAGTGGAGCCGGCCGGCATGAGCCAGGCGAAGTCCCCACCGCCGGGCCCGGACGGGTCGCGGATGGGCCCGACCCGGATCTCGACGCTGGTCGTGGCCGCCCTGGCCGCGGCGGCGGTGGCCTGGCTGCTGATCAGCGCGTTCTACTACAGCGGCATCCCCCGCCTACCGTGGCTGCCGGTGGTGACGCTTGCCGCGCTCGCGGTGCTGGAGGCGTACGCGGCCGTCAACACGCGTGGCCGCATCGACCGGAAGCCCGGTCGGGATCCCGTCAATCCGCTGCTGGTGGCTCGGTTCGTGGTGCTGGCCAAGGCGTCGGCGCTGGCCGGGTCCATCTTCGCCGGGTTCTACGCCGGACTCAGCGGGTGGCTTTTCGTGGAGACCACGCGCGCCGCCACCGAGGACCGGCCGGCCGCCGGGGGCGGGTTGCTGGCGTCGCTGGCGCTGGTGGGCGCCGCGCTGTGGCTGGAGCGTTCCTGCCGCGTCCCGGAGCGTCCGGACGACGAGCACGAGCAGGACCAGCGGGAGAGCCGCCCCGGCCAGCGCTGAGCAGGGGGTTACGCCCGGCTCCGGCCGCGGGTACGGTGCCTCCGATCGGAGAGCAACGGCCGCCCCGGTCCGTCCGTGTGCCGGGACGGGAGCGGCCGGCCACTGGGGAGGCGGTGCCATGGGGTACGAAGACACGGACCGGGAGCGGTCGGTCGACCCCACGCCCGCGGTTCCCGCCGCCGTCCTGGAGAACGTCTTCGACGATCCCACCCACGGCGAGCCGGGCCGCGACCGTGTCGGCGTGCACGTGTGCTGGGAACTTCTGCTGCTGGCCGGGCTGGCCGCCCTGGGCTGGCTGCTCTGGCGGGCCGATCCGGACGCGCTGCGCGGTGCCGACCTGCGCACGTTGCTCGTCGACGCGGTCGGCCTGGGGCTGCTCGCTCTCGCCGCCGGCCTGAGTCTGCGTACCGCCGTCCCGAACCTGGCCGTCGGGCCGGTGGCGGTCGCCGCCGCGCTGCACTACGCGGAGCAGGGCGACCGGGGGCTGAGCCCGTCCGTCGGCTCGGCCGTCGTGGTCGCCGCGGTGGGTGGTCTCGTGCTGGCGTTGGTCGTGGTGGGGTTGCAGGTACCCGCCTGGGCGGCGAGCCTGGCCGGCGCCGTCGGCGTGGTGGTGTACATCGAGCGCCGGTCGGCGCCGGTGCTGGTGCAGGGTGACTACGACCCGCGGCGGACGGCCGGTTACCTCTTCGCCGGGTTCGCCGCCGTCGCTGTCCTCGGCGGTCTGTTCGGCGCGATCCGGGCGATCCGCCGGCTGGTTGGTCGGTACCGGCCGATCGCCGACCCGGCCCGCCGCCGGGGTGCGCTGGCCGCCGTGGTCGCCGCGCTGGCGCTGGTGGGCTCCACCGTGCTGGCCGCGCTCTCCGGGGTCCTGCTCGCCGCCAATCCTCCCGGCGTGGTCACGCCCACCTCCGGGCTGGACTGGACCGTGCTCGCCATCGGCGTGTCCCTGCTCGGCGGGACCAGCGCGTACGGGCGGCGCGGTGGCGTGTTCGGCACGGTGCTGGCGGTCGGCCTGGTCACGGTCTTCGAGGCGTACGCGCCGGAGCGCGACTGGTCGGTGAGCCGCTGGGCGGTGGGCGGGGTGGCGCTCGGTGTCGGGCTGTTGGTGACCCGGCTGGTCGAGACGTTCGGGCGGCCCCGGCCGGGCGCCGTGGAGAAGCCCGAGCCCGTCGCCGACGGCACGATCAGCTCGGGTTGGAGCATCCCCCGACCCCAGGCGGCCGACAACTGGCCTCCGACGCTGCCGACGCCGCCCGCACCGGAACCGGCCGACCCGTGGCGTGACCCCCGCTGGGAGGACAGCCCGCGGCGCTGGGACGCCGGTGACCGGTGAGCCGTGTCGCGTCCGCCGAGCCGGCGGTGATCTCGCCCGTTAGGCTCGCCGCATGACCGACACACCAGCCGCCGCCCCCGGCGGAACCTCGTTCGAGGAACTCGACGCGCTGTCCACGGAGGAACTGCGGGAGCGGGCGTTCGCCCGGGCCCGGGAGCGTCACGACGTGGGCTTCTACTGGTCGGTGCTGCGACACCTGCCGAACGCGGACGAGGCCACGGTGCTGGACGGCGCGCCCAACTCGATCGGTCCGACGATCGACGAGGCGAACGCGTTGTGGCGGGAGCTGACCGGGCACGGCTACGAGGAGTCGGCGCCGCTGCTGCGGGCCGCCTTCATCGACTACCTGCTGAAGCACTGAGCCGCCCGACGCAAGCCAGGTCCGGCCGGTCGGCGGGTCGGATCATGGGGCTCGTCCGTTCGGGTCCGGTCACCGGCTACGGGACGGCCGCCGGTACCGGTGCGCTCGCCGTACTGCTGCTGGTCGGCATCTGTGGCAGCCCGGCGTACACCGGTTGGGCCGCCACGACGCTGACCGATCCGACCTCGGCGGGCGGCTTCTACCTGCGCCTGCTCGCCTGGCCGGCGTGGCGACTGGACGCGGACGGGCAGGCCGGTGGCCTGTTCGCCGCCGACCTGCGGGCCGTTGCGCTGGTGCTCCTCGCGGTGGCGCTGCTCTACCTGCTGCCCGCCGCGCAGGTGGCCCGGGTGCCCGGCCCGGTGAGCCAGTTCTTCTCCGGCTGGGCCGCGTACGTGCTGGCCGGCGGGCTCGCCGCTGTGCTGGCGGCGCTGCTCGGCCCGGACCCGTCGCTGCTCAAGGCGTTGCAGGATGCGAGCACCGGCGCCGGCTACGGCTTCCTCACCGGCTGGATCATCGGCACCGCGAGTCTCGGCGGCCGGGCCTGACCAGCCAGGGCCGAGCAGGCTAGCCAGCCAGGGCCGAGCAGGCTGAGCAGGGTGGGCAGCCAGGCCGGGTGGGCCCAGCCGGCCAGCGCCGAACAGGCCGGCGTCTAGCGACCCGGGCCGAGCAGGCTCTGACGGCTGAGCGCGCCCACCGGGCGGCCGTCATCGGTCACCAGGAGCCGGTCCTGCCCCGACGTCAGCAGTGCCGCCAGGGCGTCGTACGCCGTGCCGTCCAGCCCCACGGTGGGCAGGTCCGCGGGGGCGTCCCCGGGCACGGGCTCCAGGGACTCGCGGTCGAGCGGCGTGACCGCCAACCGGCGGATGCCCCGGTCGGCGCCGACGAACTCGCGGACGAACGCGGTGGCGGGTGCGCCGAGCAACGCGGCCGGCGTGTCGTACTGCTCGAGGTGCCCGCCCTCGGACAGCACCGCGATCCGGTCGCCGAGCCGGACGGCCTCGTCGAGGTCGTGGGTGACCAGCACGATCGTCTTGCGCACCTCGGCCTGTAGGCGGAGGAACTCCTCCTGCAGGCGCGCCCGGACGATCGGGTCCACGGCCGAGAACGGTTCGTCCATCAGCAGCACCACCGGGTCGGCGGCGAGCGCGCGGGCCACGCCGACCCGCTGCCGCTGACCGCCCGACAGCTCGTGCGGATAGCGGCGGCCGAACTGGTTCGGGTCCAGTCCCACCAGGTCGAGCAGTTCGTCGACCCGGGCGCGGGTCCGCTGCCGGGACCAGCCGAGCAGGCCGGGGACGGTGGCCACGTTCGCCCGGACCGTCTGGTGGGGGAAGAGGCCGACATTCTGGATCACGTAGCCGATCCGGCGGCGCAGCCGCACCGGGTCGGCGTCCGTGACGTCCTCGTCACCGAGCATGATCCGCCCGGCCGTCGGCTCGATCAGACGGTTGATCATGCGGAGCACCGTCGACTTGCCGCAGCCGGACGGGCCGATCAGCACCACCAACTCGCCGGCCCTGACGTCCAGGCTCAGCTCCCGGACGGCCTCGGTGCCGTTCGGGTAGCGCTTCTGGATGCCCTGCAGGGAGATCGACGCCGCGCGAGGGGATTCGGCTGCGCCGGGGGCCTCCGGGGTAACGTCCACGTATGTCCTTCCGCCTGAGCTACCGGGCCGACCCGGGTAACCCCTGGTTCTCCTGGCAGTACGTGCGGGACAACTCTGACACGATCCTCGCCGCCGTGCGCGAACACGCCTCCCTCACCGGGCGCGCGGTGCTGATCGCGGTGCTCATCGCCCTGCCGTTGTCCGTGCTCGCGTACTGGTTCCGCCCACTGGCCGGCCCGATCCTCGGCGTCACCGGAGTGATCTACACCATCCCGTCGCTGGCGTTGTTCGCCTTCATCGCGCCATACCTGGGGACCGGCGCCACCACCGTACTGGTCGGGCTGGTCCTGTACGCGCTGCTGCTGATCGTCCGCAACGTGGTGGCGGGGCTCAACCAGGTGCCGCCGGAGGTCGGCGAGGCCGCCGAGGGCATGGGCTACGGCCGGTGGCGGCGACTGTTCCGGATCGACCTTCCGCTGGCCATCCCCGGCATCCTGACCGGGCTGCGGCTGGCCACCGTGTCGACCGTCGCGCTGGTCACGGTCGGGGTGCTCGTCGGGCACGGCGGCCTCGGGCAACTGATCTTCGCGGGCTTCCAGAACAACCTCTACAAGGCCGAGATCATGACCGGGACCGTGCTCTCCGTGGCGCTGGCGGTGCTGCTCGACCTGCTGCTGGTCCTCGTCGGCCGGCTGGTCACCCCCTGGGCCGCCCGGAGCGTCCGGTGAGCGCCGCCGAGAACCCCCTGCGGCAGGGGGTGCTCTGGCTCAACGACCCGCTGAACTGGACCAACCCGGGTGGCATCCTGGACCGCCTCGGCGAGCACCTGACGATCTCCGCCCTGGCGGTGGCGCTCGGCTGCCTGGTGGCCTGGCCGGTCGGGCTCTGGCTCGGGCACGCGGGTCGCGGCGGTGGTCTGGTGGTGCTGGTGTCCAACGCCACCCTGGCCATCCCCACCCTGGCACTGCTGACCATCCTGCCGCTGACGTTCCTCGGCTTCGGCCGTACGCCGGTGGTGGTGGCGCTCGCCGTCTTCGCCGTACCGCCGCTGCTGGCCAACGCCTACACCGGCGTACGCCAGGTCGACCCGGAGGCACGCGACGCGGCCCGCGGGATGGGCCTGTCCGGCGGGCAGCTGCTGCGGCGGGTGGAACTGCCGTTGGCGGTGCCGTACCTGGCCGCCGGTTTCCGGACGGCGGCCGTGCAGGTCATCGCCACGGCCGCGCTGGCCTCGTTCGTCAACGGCGGTGGGCTCGGCGAGATCATCCGCACCGGGTTCGGTCTGAGCATCGCCGTCGGCGGTGGGCAGATCGTCGCCGGCGGTGTGCTGGTGGCCGGCCTGGCGCTGCTGGCCGAGTTGCTGCTCGGGATCGTCGAACGCCTGGTCACTCCTCGTCCACTGCGCAGGGGCCGGCAGCGCGCCGGCCGTCCGCGACCCGCGGACGCCACCGGCCGGGCCTGATCCGTCACCGGGCGTGCTCCGTCCGGGTGAGCGGACGCCGAAGCGGCGACCGGCGGCGGGCCGGTCGGTGACGATGCGGTGACGAAGACCATCCCGAGTTGTCGGTCGGCCGTGGACCATGTTGGGTGGGAATTGCGGGCGACCGACATCCAGGATCGCCCGTCGGACACGCGGCCGGCCCGGGACGGGTCGCGCCGGGACACGGAAGGCGGGCGGCACATGCGCGCACGTACACGTCTCGCGATCGGCGCCGTCGGCGTCGTGGCCGGGGCAGCACTTCTCACCGGGTGTGGGGACGCCGGCTCGTCCGGCACCGACGCCCCGCAGACCAGCGCCTCGGGCGCCGGGTGCGCACCGGTCGCCGGCAAGCAGCTCATCGCGCTGACCGACGACAAGAAGCTCCAGAACTCGGACAACGTCATTCCGGCGGTCAACAGCAAGGTGGCCAACCCGCAGCTGATCGCCGCGCTGGACAAGGTCTCCGCGGCGCTCGACACGCCGAAGCTGGTCCAGCTCAACAAGGCCGTCGACGTCGACCGCAAGACCCCCAAGGTCGCGGCCGAGGAGTTCGCCAGCGCCAACAACCTCACCGCGGGCATCGCCAAGGGCCCGGGCGGCGAGATCGTGGTGGGCGCCGCCAACTTCAGCGAGAGCCAGATCCTGGGCGAGCTGTACCGCATCACGCTCACCGCCGCCGGTTACCAGGTCAAGGTGCAGCAGATTGGCAACCGGGAGCTGTACGAGCCGGCGCTGGAGAAGGGCGAGATCCAGGTCGTCCCGGAGTACGCGTCGACCATGGCCGAGTTCCTCAACACCAAGGCCAACGGCCAGAACCCGCCGCCCGTCTCCTCGCCCGACATCAACACCACGCTGACGGCGCTCAAGGCCGAGGGCGACAAGGTGGGCATCACCTTCGGCGCGCCGGCCGCCGCGCAGGACCAGAACGCCTTCGCGGTGACCCAGGAGTTCGCCGACAAGTACGGCGTGCGGACCCTCTCCGAGCTGGCCGCGAAGTGCTCCGGCAGCGCCACGGTGCTGGGCGGCCCGCCGGAGTGCCAGCAGCGTCCGTTCTGCAAGCCGGGCCTGGAGAAGACCTACGGCCTCTCGGTGGGCTCGTTCTCCTCCCTGGACCAGGGCGGACCGCTGACCAAGAACGGCCTGCGTGAGGGCAAGATCAGCGTTGGTCTGGTCTTCTCCTCGGACAGCGCCTTCGCCACGAGCTGAGGCCCCTTCCGGCGGCTCACGGACGTCCCCACCCCCGCGCGGGGGTGGGGACGTCCGTGCGTCCGGGACCCGTTTCCTCCGCCGCGGATCGTCGGTAGGCTGCACTCCCATGCCAGCCCCGGTCACCCCCGACGCCCGGCGTCAACCGCTCCTGCTAACCGTGCTCTTCTGGGGCGGTGTGGCGCTGGCGCCCGTCGCGGCGTTGATCCTCCTGGTGGCCGACGGTAACGGTCCCCTGCGTCTCGCGGCGGTGCTCGCCATCGTGGCGGTGGTGCTGATCGGCCTCTCCATCGCGCTGCGCCCCGACGGCGACGGCGCATCGGCGCGGGTCGAGGAGCTGCTCGACGAGATCGAGGAGTTGCGCCGGGAGCTGCGCGCCGAGATCGTGGCCGCCGCGCAGCGCGGCAACCAGGCGCTCGACCAGGCGCAGCGCGCCCAGGAGGGGGTCGCCGCCATCCGCCGCCGCCTCGACGCCACCGGTGCGGCCCTCGCTGGGAGCGCCCCGGCGGCCGAGCCGGCGGCGGCCAGCCGCGCCCGCGTGACGGCGGCCGAACCGGTGGACGACACCCCGCCCGCCCGCAGCCGGGTTCCGGTCCCCGGCGACGCCCCGGCCGCCCGGGTGCGCGTACCGGCCGCGGGGGAGACCGCCGGCCGGGGCCCGGTCACCGACGAGGTCGCCGCTCGCGTACGGGTGCCGGCACCGAACGAGGCCGCCGGCCGGTGGGGTCGCGACGAGCGCGCGGACGACGAACCGGCGTACCGCCACCGGGCCGCCGACGCTCCCGAGACCCCCGCCGGCAGCGTGTACGGCGCCGCCGCCCGCCCGCCGGAGCAGGACCGCCCGCGGGAGTACGACCCGCCGCGCGAGTACGACCGTGCGCGTGAGCGCGACCGCCCGGAGCCGACGCACCGGCCGGTCGGCGTGGTCCGGCACACCGAGACCGTGCACGTCACGACCCGGCACACCGTCGTCGACGGCGGTCCGGCCGAGTCGGGTGGACGCTACGGCGGCGGGTACGCCGGTCAGTGGACCCCGCCGGCCCAGGAGTGGACGCGGGGCGGCACCCAGGGGCGTGCCCGGTCCCGGGATGACGCGCGGGAACCCCGGTCCGCGTACGGCGACGACGACCGCGACCGGTCCTGGGGTCCGCAGCACTCCTCTCGGGGGGAGGCGGCCTCGGCGGGCCCCCGCGACGGCTCCGGCTGGGGCGGACCCGAGCGTGGCGAGGAGGAGCCCCGCTGGACGGCTCGTGGCGACGAGCCGGCGTGGACCGACCAGCGCGACGCGTACGCGCCGGCCGACGAGTCCGCGTGGGACGGTCGGGCGCAGCGGCGTGGCTGGTCGGAGCAGGTCGAGCCGGAGCGGGCCGGTGCCCCGCAGCCCGGTCCCGCCCTGCGGGCGGACGACACCGGCGAGTACTGGTCGCAGTTGCGGGCCGGCGACCGCTGGGCGGCTGTCCGCGATGACGACAACGGCCGGGAGTTGCGCGTCGGGGAGCGCCGCGCCGAGGTGCAGGCCGACGCCACGGGCACCGAGTACCGGGTGGCGGACCGCTGGGCGTCCGTCCGCCACGAAGAGGCACGCCGCCAGGAGGACCCGCGCTGGCACGAGGACGCCCGCCGCCAGGAGGACCCGCGCTGGCAGGATGAGCGTCGGCCGGCGTTGCCGGTCGGCGGCGTGCCCGTGCCGGACGAGTGGCGTCCGCCGCGCCAACGTGGCCACGAGCCGGAACCCGCCCCCGAGCGGGGTGGCCGCCGTCGGGTCGAGGAACGGTACGGCTACCCGCCGCAGGACGACGCGCCCCGAGCCGGCGGCGCCCCGATCACCGACCGCTGGCGCTGACCCGCCGGACCGTCGGCGGTGACCGGCGTTCCGGTCACTTGTCGATGTCGCCGACCACGAAGAACATCGAGCCGAGGATGGCGATCAGGTCCGGCACGAGACAGCCGGGCAGCAGGGTGGCCAGCGCCTGCACGTTCGCGTACGACGCGGTGCGCAACTTCAACCGCCAGGGCGTCTTCTCGCCCCGCGACACCAGGTAGTAGCCGTTGATGCCGAGCGGGTTCTCCGTCCAGGCGTACGTGTGCCCCTCCGGGGCCTTGAGCACCTTCGGCAGGCGGGTGTTGATCGGCCCGGTGAGCCGGTCCACCCGGTCGAGGCACTGTTCGGCGAGGTCCAGCGACGCGTACACCTGGTCGAGCAGCACCTCGAAGCGGGCGTGGCAGTCGCCGGCGGTCCGGGTGACCACCGGGACGTCCAACTCGTCGTACGCCAGGTAGGGGTCGTCCCGGCGCAGGTCCAGATCGAGGCCGGAGGCGCGGGCCACCGGCCCGGACGCGCCGAACGCGGCGGCGTCGGCGGCGGACAGCACGCCCACCCCGACGGTACGGGCCAGGAAGATCTCGTTGCGCCGGATCAGGTGGTCCAGGTCGGGCAGCCGCCGGCGAACCTCGCCGATTGCCGCGCGTGCCCGTCCCGTCCAGCCGTACGGCACCTCTTCCTTCAGGCCGCCCACCCGGTTGAACATGTAGTGGATCCGGCCCCCGGAGACCTCCTCCATCACCGCCTGGATGGTTTCCCGTTCCCGGAACGCGTAGAAGACCGGGGTGATCGCGCCGATCTCCAGCGGGTACGAGCCGAGGAACATCAGGTGGTTGAGCACGCGGTTCAGCTCCGCGAGAGCCATCCGCAGCCAGGTGGCCCGTTCGGGCACCTCCATGCCCATCAGGCGTTCCACGGCGAGCACCACGCCCAGCTCGTTGGAGAACGCCGACAGCCAGTCGTGCCGGTTGGCCAGCACGATGATCTGCCGGTAGTCGCGTACCTCGAAAAGCTTCTCCGCGCCCCGGTGCATGTAGCCGATGATCGGTTCGCAGGCGACCACCCGTTCGCCGTCGAGCACCAGCTTCAACCGCAGCACGCCGTGCGTCGACGGGTGCTGCGGGCCGATGTTGAGCACCATGTCGGTGCCGAGCTGCTGATCGCCGGTGCCGGCGACCAGCCCGGCCCCGGTGCCGACGGTCAGTTCGCGGAGGTCCCCGGCGTCGGTGCTCATGCCCGTCATCGTGCCACGGCCGGCGGGAGCGGGATGCCGACCGGTTGGCGCAGCCACCAGTGCCCGCCGAGCCCGACCGGGTCGGTCAGCTCGGCCACCGCCGACGCCGCGGCCAGCGCCCGCACGTAGCCGGCCGGGTCGGTGCCGGCCAGGCTGAGCGGCGGTCGGCCGCCGTCGGCCCCGAGCGCCCGCAGCGCCTCGGCCTGCAAGCTCAGGGAGTACGCACACCGGGCGACCGCCGCGCCGGCGGAGGCGACCGAGTCCATTGCCACGTGCGCGGTGACATCGCTCGACCCGTCCGGCACCGGAGGCACCTGCCGCCCGCCGCGGTAGCCGGTCAACGTCCCGTCCACCGGTCTGCCGTCCCGCAGGTGCCCGTAGTCCACCGCCACCGCCAACCCTCGGCTGATCCTGCCCACCGCATCGGCCCATGCTTCGTCCCGTGGTCTGCCGATCTCTGCTCGGTGGTCGCTGTGCGGGTTCGGTTGGTCGCGGTGGGGGGTCTCCGGGCAGCCCGGCCGGCTCCGGGCGGTCAGGCTTGATCCCTGCGCCGGCCGGGCTGCCCGGAGACCCGACCCGCTTCCGCTCGTCGCATCCGGCGAGGTTTGACCACCGGCTACGGAACGGTCCGCACTCCGAGGGCCCCGAGGACCGGGCCACCAGGTGGTCAGCCAGTCGAGGTCGGCAGCGTTGACCTGCTCACCAACCGTCTCCGTACCGGTGGAGGGGTCGACCAGCACGTACCGCCAGCCACCCTCGGTGTGCACCGCGACGTCCAGCGGAACGTTGTCCAGCCACTCGGTCGCCAGCAGCAGTCCGGTGATGCCGTCGGGGATCTCCGATGTCCAGTGGATGTCCTCGGGCAGGTTCTCCGGGCGGTGGGCGTACTCCACTGCTGTGAAGCGGACGCGCTCCGCCAGCGACGGACGACCGGCGACCAACGACGGCTCGTCGGGCGACCGACGGACGGCGGCCGCCGGAGTCAGGGTTTCCGGGGAGCCCGACCACGCAGGGATCAAGCCTGACCGCCCGGAGTGGGCGGGCTCCCCGGAAACCCCCACCGCAACCCCGACGGAGTCGGCGGACGCGACGAGGCGGCGCAGGGCGAGCAGAAGCTCCCCTCGTCCCGCACCGACGTCGACCACGTCGAGCCGTGACGGACAGCCCAGGGTCGCGTCGACCTGCGCGAGGAGGCGCAGCAGCGCGGTGGCGAAGGCGGGGGAGGCGTGCACGCTGGTCCGGAAGTGGTCGGCCGGCCCGGCGCCGGCCACGAAGAAGCCGTCCGGCCCGTAGAGGGCCTGGCTCATCGCGTCCCGCCAACGGATCGGCATCAGGTCGTTCGGGATGCAGGAGGCGTCACCGTGCCGACCCTACGGCCACCGGTCCGGTGACGACTCCCGATCCCCGTCGCGCGGCCCCGGGTTCAGCCCCGGAAGTAGTGCCCCTCGTCGAGGTCGGCGATCAGGCCGGGGTGGGTCGGGGTCCAGCCCAGCAGCTCGCGGGTGACGGTGGACGAGGTCGGGTTGTCCATCTGCGCGAATCGTTCGAGGAAGCCGAAGTATTCGGCCGCCTCGTCTGCGTCGATGCTCCGGACCGGGATGTCGAGGTTGCGGCCGATCGCCTCGGCGATCTGCCGGAAGGGGACTCCTTCGTCGGCGGCGCCGTGCAGGCGTGCGCCGGCCGGCGCCTTCTCGAGGGCGAGTCGGTACAGCACGGCCGCGTCCAGGGTGTGTACGGCCGGCCACCGGTTGGCGCCGTCGCCGACGTACGCGGCGTATCCGTGCCGTCGGGCGCTCGCGATGATGGCGGCGATGAAGCCGTACCGGTCGAGTGAGCTGTGCACCGTCGGGGCGAGTCGGACGACGGAGGAGCGCACTCCACGGGAGGCGAGGCCGGCCACGAGGTTCTCCGCGTCGATCCGGTAGCCGCCGCCCGGGAAGGTGTCCTGTTCGGTGCCGGGGCGGCCGACGATGCCGCCCATGACGAGCATGGCGGTTCCACCTGTGCCGACGAGGGGCTTGCCGGAGCCGGCCACGCCGTCGGCGAGTGCCGTGAGGGCGTCCAGGTCGACCGAGGCGGCGCCGGCGAGGTTCCCGTCGAGCATGAGGTCGTGGCGGAACGCCAGGTGGATGACCCCGTCGGAGGCGGCCGCCTCGTCGCGGAGCACGTCGAGGTCGGACAGGTCGCCCCGGCGGGCCTCGCCACCGAGCTTCTCGATGGCGGCGGCGGAGGTGTCCGAGCGGGCCAGGCCGACGACGTCGTGTCCGGCGGAGAGGAGTTCCGGCACGACCGCCGAGCCGAGGTGGCCGGAGGCGCCGGTGACGAATACGCGCATGGTGCGTCCTTCGTGAGTACCGATGTCACATTGCGACATCACCGTACCTCGCGTGATGTCACAGTGCGACATCCCTGCGGGAAGCAATGTCGCACTGTGACATCGGATACCATCGGCCGCATGGCCCGCTGGCAACCCGACGCGCGCGGCCGCCTGGAGGCGGCCGCCTTCGAGCTGTTCCGGGAGCGTGGCTTCGACCAGACCACCGTCGCCGACATCGCCGAGCGGGCCGGTCTCGACAAGCGCACCTTCTACCGGCTCTTCGGTGACAAGCGCGAAGCCCTGTTCAGCGGCAGCGGGCACCTGGAAGAGGTGCTGGTCAAGTCGGTGGCAGAGCGGGACGCCGGCCCGTTCGACGCGGTGGTGGCGGCCTTCCGCCGGGTGGCGGAGGAGATCTTCGCCGACCGCCTGGAACTCGTCCGGGCGCGACAGGCCGTCATCGAGAGCAGTCCGGAGCTGCGGGAGCGCGAACTGCGCAAGACGGGGTCCCTGGTGGCCGCCGTCACCGCCGCCCTCCACGCCAAGGGCTTCGACGAGACCACGGCCACCCTGGCCACCGAGTCGGGCGCCACGGTCTTCCGGGTCGCGTACGCCCGCTGGATCGCGCCCGGCAGCGACGCGTCGCTCAGCGACCTGATCGCCGAGGTGGCCGCCGAGCTGCGCGCGATCACGTCACCCGCGGGCTAGCGGCAGTAGACCCCGGACAAGATCTGCGCTCCGGGAACCGGTGCCCCGGGCAGTGGTGAAGGTTTTCACATGCTTGTTCCGGTTCGGCGAGCCGGGCGCATACTTGCCATCGACCGGTACCCCTTCTCGAGGACTGGATCGTCGTCATGAGCGCACCGTTGCGCCCGCGCCCGGCCGCCCCACACGGGCCTGCCGGTTCGTGGGATCGCGCCGACACCGGCGTCCGCGCCACCTCCCGCCCACTCACCGTCGGCGTCGTCGGCGCGGGCCGCGTCGGGGCCGTGCTGGGCGCGGCGCTCGCCGCCGCCGGGCACCACGTGGCCGCCGTCGCCGGTGACTCCGGGGCCAGTCGCGCCCGCCTCGCCCTGCTGCTGCCCGACGTGCCCCGCCGCCCGGTCGCCTCCGTCGCCCGCGCCGCCGCCGACCTGCTGCTGATCGCCGTGCCGGACGACGCGCTGGCCGGGATGGTCACCGATCTCGCCGAGGGCGGCGCCCTGCGTCCGGGTCAGGTGGTCGCGCACACCTCCGGCGCGCACGGTCTGGCCGTGCTGGCGCCGGCCGCCGCGGTCGGCGCCCGGCCGCTCGCCCTGCACCCCGCCATGACCTTCACGGGTACGCCGGACGACCTGGCCCGCCTGGACGGCATCTCGTACGGGGTGACGGCTCCGGCGGAGCTGCGCGCGTTGGCCGCCCGGCTCGTCACCGACCTCGGTGGCGTGCCGGAGTGGGTGGCCGAGGCGGACCGTCCGCTGTACCACGCCGCGCTCGCCCACGGCGCGAACCACCTGGTGACCCTGGTGAACGAGGCGTCCGACCGGCTGCGTGACGCCGGGGTGGCCCGCCCGGAGAAGGTGCTCGCCCCACTGCTGCGGGCCGCCCTGGAGAACGCGCTGCGCCTCGGCGACGACGCGTTGACCGGTCCGGTGTCCCGGGGCGACGCGGGCACGGTCGAGCGGCACCTGGCCCGGCTGGCCGCCACCGCGCCGGAGTCGGTCCCGGCCTACCTGGCGCTGGCCCGGCGTACGGCCGACCGGGCGATCGCCGCCGGCCGGCTTCGACCGGTGGACGCGCAGTCGCTGCTCGGCGTTCTCGCCGGGACGGATCGGGAGGTGGCGGCATGACGCAGGTGGTGCACACACGTGCCGAGCTGGACGAGGCCCGGGGGTCGCTGAAGGGCACCGTCGGCGTGGTGATGACCATGGGCGCTCTGCACGAGGGGCACGAGACCCTGCTTCGCGCGGCCCGGGAACAGTCCGACCACGTGCTGGTGACGATCTTCGTGAACCCGTTGCAGTTCGGGCCGAACGAGGACTTCGACCGCTATCCGCGCACGCTCGACGCCGACCTGGAGGTGTGCCGGCGGGCCGGCGCCGACCTGGTCTTCGCTCCCTCGGTGGCCGACATGTATCCCGACGGCCAACCTCGGGTGCGCCTGGACCCGGGTCCGCTCGGCGCGGAGCTGGAGGGCGCGAGTCGCCCCGGCTTCTTCCACGGCGTCCTCACCGTGGTCCTGAAACTGCTCCAACTGACCCGTCCCGACCTGGCGTTCTTCGGTGAGAAGGACTACCAGCAGCTCACCCTGGTACGCCGGATGACCCGGGACCTGGACGTCCCGGTCGAGGTGGTCGGCGTGCCGACGGTCCGGGAGCCGGACGGGCTGGCGCTGTCCAGCCGCAACCGCTACCTGAGCGGGCCCGAGCGCGCGGCGGCGCTCAGCCTGTCCGCCGCGCTGCGGGCGGGGGCGCGGGCCGCCGACGACGGCCTGGACGCGGGCGAGGTGCTGTCCGCCGCGCACGCCGCGTTCGGGGCCGGTACGCCCGGCGCCCAGCTCGACTACCTGGTGCTCACCGATCCCGAGTTGGAGCCGGGGCCGGTGTCCGGGCCGGCCCGCCTGGTGATCGCCGCGTGGGTGGGCACCACGCGGTTGATCGACAACGCGGCGATCCACCTCGCCCCCCGCGCCTGACCCCGGCCGTATCCCCACCACCACCACCTTTCCGAAAGGCCACTTTCGATGCTGCGGACCATGCTCAAGTCGAAGATCCACCGCGCCACGGTGACCCAGGCCGACCTGCACTACGTCGGTTCGGTGACGGTGGACGAGGATTTGCTCGAGGCCGCCGACCTGATCCCCGGCGAGCAGGTCGCGATCGTGGACATCACGAACGGCGCACGCCTGGAGACGTACGTCATCCCGGGTGCGCGGGGCAGCGGCGTGATCGGTATCAACGGTGCCGCCGCGCATCTCGTACACCCAGGTGACCTGGTCATCCTGATCTCGTACGGGCAGATGGACGACGCCGAGGCCCGGTCGTACCGGCCGCGGGTGGTGCACGTGGACGCCGACAACCGGGTGGTCGAGCTGGGTGCCGATCCGGCCACGGCGGCGCCGGGCACGGCCGGTGAACCGGTGCCCAACCCGTTCGCGGTGTCCGGAGTCTGATCTCGCGCGGAGATTCCGGTCTGTCACCGGAAGGTCATTTCCGGTTACCCTGGGCACGCTGGCGGAAGCCGGTAGGTGGCTGGGGGAGGCCGCGATGCGCCGTGCCATGACGACCCTGTTCGTCACTGCCGTCACGGCAGTGGTCCTGGTGGGCTGTGCCGGGTCCGGTGGTCTCGACGGCGACCTGACCGACGACTGGGCGGCGCTGCCGCCGGCGACGGCCTTCACGCCGGCCGTCGGGGTGTGCCAGGCCGCCGACTTCACCGAGGTGGTCACGCTGGCCACCTACCAGCCGATCGACTGCGCAGGCCCGCACCGGGTGGAGACTGTGCACGTGGGGGCGTTCCCCGCCGAGCGGCCCGCCGCGCCGGCCACCGGCTCGGTGGAGCTGCGCGGCGCGTTCGCCGAGTGCGACACCCGGGCCTCCGGGTACGTGGGCGACGACTGGCGGGCCGGCCGTCTGCGGCTGTCGGTGGCGCTGCCCTCCGGGCCGGGTTGGACCGCCGGCGCCCGCTGGTACCGGTGCGACCTGACCGAGTTGACCACTGTCGAGGCGGGGGCCACGGTGGTGGTCCGCTCGGGCAGCCTGCGGAACGTGTTGAAGGGGGCCAGCGGGCTGCGGCTCGGTTGTCAGCAGACGCGGGCCGGGGCGGGGCGGGGCGTGCAGACGCTTGTCCCGGTGGAGTGCGGTGGCCGGCACGACGCCGAGTTCGTCGGGGTGTGGCGCGCGCCGGACAAGCCGTACCCGGCCAGGGACGCCGACTGGGCGCCGCTCTACGACGGTTGCCGCAGCGTCCTCGGGCGCTACGTGGGCGTGCCGGACGATTCCGTGCTGCGCTTCCGCGCCGGAGTGGTGGTGCGGCCGCCCGGGGCGGGGCGCTGGCGGGTCGGTGATCGTGGGGTCCGCTGTTACCTGTGGTTGAGCGACCGTACGGTCACCGCGTCGTTGAAGGGCGCGGGCCCGGCCGGTCTGCCGGTGCGGACGAAGTGACCGGCCGGACGGGGTAGCCCAAACCACTCGTTGAGCCCCCGCCGCCCCCGGCGAGGATCGTTCGGGTTGACTGGTGGGATGGACGTTCCGACCGTGGACCTGCCGGCCCTGCCCAGACTGTTGGCCGCGCCCGAGCCCGGCTGGGTCGAGACCACCGACGTGATCGTGGTGGGGTCCGGGGTGGCGGGGCTGACCGCCGCCCTGCACCTGCGTGAGGCGGGTCTGCACGTCACCGTCGTCACCAAGGTCAACATCGATGACGGGTCGACCCGGTGGGCGCAGGGCGGCATCGCCGCGGTGCTCGACCCGGCGGACACTCCGGCGGCCCACGCGCGGGACACCGAGATCGCCGGTGTGGGGCTCTGCGACCCGGCGGCCGTACGGGTCCTCGTCGAGGAGGGGCCGACCCGGCTGCGGGAGCTGATGCGGATCGGCGCGGAGTTCGACCGCCATCCGGACGGCTCGCTGATGCTGACCCGCGAGGGTGGGCACCGGGCGGACCGGATCGTGCACGCGGGCGGCGACGCGACGGGCGCCGAGGTGCAGCGGGCCCTGCACGCCGCGGTGCAACGCGACCCGTGGATCCGGCTGGTCGAGCACGCCCTCGTGCTGGATCTGCTCCGCGCGCCCGGCGACGGCCCGGACGGCCTCGGCCCGGCCTGCGGGATCACGCTGCACGTGCTCGGCGAGGGCAGTGAGGACGGCGTGGGCGCGCTGCTGGCCCGGGCGGTGGTGCTGGCCACCGGCGGAATGGGGCAGGTGTTCGCGGCGACCACCAACCCGGCGGTGTCCACTGGCGACGGGGTGGCGCTGGCGTTGCGGGCCGGCGCGGCGGTGACCGACGTCGAGTTCGTCCAGTTCCATCCGACCGCGCTGATCACCCCGTCGGGCGTCGGGGTGCCCGGGGCGGGGCACGCCCAGCAGCCGCTCGTCAGCGAGGCGCTGCGCGGCGAGGGCGCGTACCTGGTGGACGCCGACGGCAAGCGGTTCATGGTGGGCCAGCACGAGCTGGCCGAGCTGGCCCCCCGGGACGTGGTGGCCAAGGGCATCCACCGGGTGCTGCTGGCGGGCGGCGCGGACCACGTGTTCCTCGACGCCCGGCACCTGGGCGGCGACTTCCTGGCCGCGCGCTTCCCGACCATCGTGGCGTCCTGCCTGGCGATCGGCGTGGACCCGGCCACCGACCTCATTCCGGTCGCTCCGGCCGCCCACTACGCGTCCGGCGGCGTACGTACCGACCTGCGGGGCCGTACGTCGATCCCCGGCCTGTACGCCTGCGGCGAGGTCGCCTGCACGGGCGTACACGGCGCGAACCGGTTGGCCAGCAACTCGCTGCTGGAGGGGCTGGTGTTCTCCCGGCGCATCGCCGACGACATCGCGGCCGGCCTGCCCGAGCAGGCGCAACCGGCGGACGTCGGCGCGTGGCGCGGCGGCGCGGGCTGGGTGGTGCCGGCCGGCGCCACGTCGGCCCTGCAACGGGCGATGACCCGCGGCGCCGGGGTGCTGCGCTCGGCCGCGACGCTTGCCGGGACGGCGGAGACGTTGACCGAGCTGGGCGCGGCGCGGGGGCGACCCCGGACCGCCGACTGGGAGGCGACGAACCTGCTCACGGTGGCGTCGACGCTCGTCGCGGCGGCGTACGCGCGCGCCGAGACGCGGGGATGCCACTGGCGGGAGGACTTCCCGACGGCCGACGAGCGGTGGCAGGGCCACCTCGTCGGGTCGGTCGGGGCGCAGGGCGCGGTGACGCAGCAGTGGGAGGCAAATTCATGATCGAGTCGACTCGGGTGGCGTTGCGGGCGGGCGGCCTGGACCCGGAACAGGTACGACGGGTGGTCGAGACCGCGCTGGTCGAGGATCTGGGGCCGGAATTCCTGGACGTCACGAGCGTGGCGACCATCCCGGCCGAGCAGACCGACACCGCCGACCTGGTGGCCCGCGCGGACGGGGTGGTGGCCGGGCTGGCGGTGGCCGCCGCCGTGTTCGAGCTGGTGGGCGAGGTGACGGCTGCCGGTCGTACCGTCGAGGTGTCGGTGTGGGCCCGCGACGGCGAGCGGGTGGCCCGCGGCGACGTGCTGGCGACGGTGACCGGTCCGACCCGGCTGCTGCTCACGGCCGAGCGGACCGCGCTGAACCTGCTCTGCCGGATGTCCGGGGTGGCCACCCACACCCGGGCCTGGGCGGACGCCCTGGCCGGAACGAAGGCCATGGTGCTGGACACCCGCAAGACGACGCCCGGCCTGCGGGCGTTGGAGAAGTACGCGGTGCGGGCCGGCGGCGGCACCAACAAGCGGATGGGCCTCTACGACGTGGCCATGATCAAGGACAACCACAAGCTGGCGGCCGGGGGCATCACGGCGGCGTACCGGCGGGTTCGGGAGTCGTTCCCGGAGGTGCCGGTGCAGGTCGAGGTGACCACCGTCGCCGAGGCCGTGGAGGCGGTCGAGGCCGGCGCCGACTTCCTGCTCTGCGACAACATGACGCCGGAGGTGCTGGCCGAGGCGGTCGCCGCGGTGGGCGACCGGGCGGAGTTGGAGGCCACCGGCGGGCTGACCCTGGAGGTCGCGGCCCGCTACGCGGCCACCGGCGTCGACTTCCTCTCGGTGGGGGCGTTGACCCACTCGTCGCCGATCCTGGACATCGCGCTGGACCTGCGCACGAGGTAGTTGTCTAGGCTGCGAGCGTGCTGCTCTGCATCGACATCGGAAACACCAACACCGTGCTGGCGACCTTCGACGGCGACAAGCTGGTGCACTCCTGGCGGATCAAGACCGATGCCCGTTCGACGGCGGACGAGCTGGGTCTGATGTTCCGGGGCCTGCTCGCCGGGGACAACGTCGAGATCACCGGCGTGGCCGCCTGCTCCACGGTGCCCGCCGCGCTGCGCTCGCTGCGGACCATGCTGGGCCGCTACTACGCCGACCTGCCGAGCGTGATCGTCGAGCCGGGCGTGCGGACCGGGGTGCAGTTGGCGATCGACAACCCGAAGGAGGTGGGCGCGGACCGGGTGGTCAACACCCTTGCCGCGTACACCCTCTACGGTGGGCCGTCGATCGTCGTGGACTTCGGTACCACCACCAACTTCGACGTGATCAGCGGTCGCGGGGAGTTCCTCGGCGGGGCGTTCGCCCCGGGCATCGAGATCTCCTTCGACGCGCTCGCGGCCCGCGCCGCGCAACTGCGCAAGGTCGAGGCCACCAAGCCCCGTTCGGTGATCGGCAAGAACACCGTGGAGTGCCTCCAGGCCGGCCTGTACTTCGGCTTCGCCGGGCAGGTGGACCGGATCGTCGAGCGGATGACCGAGGAGCTGGGCGAGGTGAAGGCGGTGATCGCCACCGGTGGCCTCGCCTCGCTGGTGCTCAACGAGTGCCGCACCCTCACCCACCACGAGCCCATGATCACCCTGATCGGCCTGCGGATGGTCTACGAACGCAACCTCTGACGCCGGCCGCCGTCGAGGTCGGCCGGCGCGCGGGCCTCAGCGTCGCCGCGCCCGCAGCACGATCGTCCGGTACGGCAGGTCGACCGTCTCCCGCCCGGCGAGGTCGGGATGACCCGTGAACAGGTCGTGCAGGTCCCGGTCGATCCGGGCGCGTCGGTCGGCCGGGGCGGTGAGCCAGTACGAGCGGGTGTGCATCATCGCCACCACCTCGTCCGGCGTGAGCGTGGTGTGGTGCGTGAACTCGCCCGTTTCGATCGGCGTGAACGCCGCACCGAAGTCGTCGTACCGTCCGACCACGTCGCCGGCGTTGTCGCCCAGGTGGGCGATCCGACCCAGCTCGGCCACCCACGCGACCCGCTCGTCCCGCAGGTTCCAGATCGGGGCGAACGTCCCACCGCCCCGCAGCACCCGCGCGATCTCGGCGTGGGCCCGGTCGCGGTCGAACCAGTGGTACGCCTGCCCCACCACCACGGCGTCCGCCGCGTCGTCGGGCAGCGGAATCGCCTCGGCGCCACCGGCCAGCGCGCTGCACCCGGCGGTGGCGGCGTCGAGCTGGGCGCGCATACCCGGGTCCGGCTCCACGGGCGTCACGTCGTGCCCGAGGGCGAGCACCTGACGGGTGAGGATGCCGGTGCCCGCGCCGAGGTCGACCACGTGGGCGTCGCGCAACCCGTCGAGTGCCCACCGGACGGCCGCTTCGGGATAGCGGGGTCGAAACCGGTCATAATCGCTCGCCGCGACGCCGAACGAGAGCGCCTGAGTGTGATCGGCCATGACGGGCAGGTTATCCCGTAACGGCCTCCGGAGCGCTTGAGTACGCTCGGGCCTGACCCCCTGTATCTCCCGTGACGAGGAAGCGTGCCGTGAGCGAGCAGAACGCCGTACCAGTGGACCCCGCCGACGACCTTCCCGAGCAGATGAAGGTCCGCCGGGAGAAGCGGGACCGGATGCTCGCCGAGGGCGTCGAGCCCTACCCGGTCGGTTTCCCACGGACCACCACGCTGGCCGAGGTCCGGGAGCGCTACGCCGACCTGGAGACGGACACCGCCACCGGCGACGAGGTCTCGGTCACCGGCCGGGTGATCTTCGTACGCAACACGGGGAAGCTCTGCTTCGCGACCCTGCGGGACGGCGACGGCACCGAGTTGCAGGCCATGCTCTCCCTCGACCGGGTCGGCCCGGAGCGGCTGGAGGCCTGGAAGCGCCTGGTCGACCTGGGTGACCACGTCGGCGTGACCGGCGAGGTGATCACCAGCCGGCGGGGCGAGTTGTCCGTGCTCGCGCAGCGGTGGGAGATGACCGCCAAGGCGCTGCGGCCGTTGCCGGTCGCGCACAAGCCGCTCTCCGAGGAGGCGCGGGTCCGGCAGCGCTACGTGGACCTGATCGTCCGCCCGCAGGCCCGGCAGATGGTGCGTACCCGCGCGGCGGCGGTACGCAGCCTGCGCGATTCACTGCACGGTCAGGGCTTCATCGAGGTGGAAACTCCGATGCTGCAACTGTTGCACGGAGGCGCGACGGCCCGACCGTTCGTGACCCACAGCAATGCGTTGAGCACCGATCTGTATCTGCGAATCGCGCCGGAACTGTTTTTGAAGCGCGCCGTCGTCGGCGGCGTGGACCGTGTCTTCGAGATCAACCGCAACTTCCGTAATGAGGGTGTCGACTCTTCGCACTCGCCGGAGTTCGCGATGCTGGAGACGTACCAGGCGTACGGGGACTACGGCACGATCGGCGAGTTGACCCGCAATCTCGTGCAACAGGCGGCGATCGCGGTGAGCGGCTCGACGGTGGTGACCCACGCCGACGGGCGGGAGTTCGACCTGGGCGGCGAGTGGCGATCGGTGTCCCTGTTCGGGGTCCTTTCCGAGGCGCTCGGCGAGGAGGTCACGGTCCGTACCGAACGCTCCCGGCTGGTCGAGTACGCGGACAAGGTGGGATTGGCCGTGGACCCGAAGTGGGGTCCGGGCAAGCTGGCCGAGGAGTTGTTCGAGGAACTGGTCGTTCCCGGCCTGCAGGCGCCCACCTTCGTACGGGACTACCCGGAGGAGACCAGCCCGCTCACCCGGGCGCACCGCAGCGAGCCGGGACTCGCCGAGAAGTGGGACCTCTACGTCCTCGGTTTCGAGCTGGGCACCGGGTACTCCGAGCTGGTCGACCCGGTGGTGCAGCGGGAACGGCTGGTCGCCCAGGCGCAGCTCGCGGCTCGCGGCGACGACGAGGCGATGCGTCTCGACGAGGACTTTCTCCGGGCCATGGAGTACGGAATGCCTCCGGCCGGGGGTATGGGAATGGGAATCGACCGTCTCTTGATGGCCCTGACCGGCCTCGGAATTCGGGAAACGATCCTCTTCCCGTTGGTCCGTCCGGAGTAGTCGTCCGCCGACTCCCAGCGAGTCGTAACGGCATCCTATTGACGGGGCGAGCGGCACGCGGGTTATTGTGCTCTCATTAGCAGGAGCGCCCTGCTCGAAAGGAATGTGGGACGTGGCCAAGCAGATCATTCACAAGCTGGTCGATGACCTGGACGGCGGGGACGCGGACGAGACCGTCAAGTTCGCGCTCGACGGCGTTCAGTACGAGATCGACCTGTCCGGCGCCAACGCCGCGAAATTGCGCGACGTATTCGCGCCGTACGTCGGGGCGGGCACCAAGGTGGGTCGCGGTGGCGTGGTGATCGGTGGGCGGGCCGCCCGCGGTCGCGGTGGCGCCACCGCCGACCGGGAGCAGAACAAGGCGATCCGGGACTGGGCCAAGAAGGCCGGCAAGGACATCTCGGACCGCGGTCGTATTCCCCAGGAGATCGTCGACGAGTTCCACGCCAAGCGCTGATTCCCCTCAGCTGACCGGTGGCGGCGGCCACCGCGGGGCGACACCGACGCCGGACCGGAGCATCCTCCGGGCCGGCGTCGCCGTCTTTCCACCCCGGGCGGGCCGCAGTCGGGCGGCCGGGGTGGACGGGAATGTCGAGCGGCCCGGGCGACGTTGTCCACAGGCGGTGGAGAAGTTGTCCACAACCTGTGGATGGCCGTCCCGGGCCTCTCCCGGACCCCCGCTGGGCCTCTCCGGAGGCGGCGGAGGGCTTCCACGGGGTCGATCGGATTTCGCTCTGCGCGTAGCGACAGGGGTACCGGAACACCTCCTGAGCGCGGACGGTTGTGCAAAACGACGTGGAACCGACCCGGACCGGAGAGACACGACCTCAGCTGAGTCGGTCAGCGACGATAGAGTAAGGAGGCACGGACGCCCGTCCCGGACGTTCGTGCACCGGCCCCGCCAAGATCTTGACCATCAAGGCGCACGGCACGTGAGGAGCACGAGGGCATGTTCGAGCGGTTCACCGACCGAGCGCGACGGGTTGTCGTCCTGGCCCAAGAAGAGGCCCGGATGCTCAACCACAACTACATCGGTACGGAACACATCCTGCTGGGCCTCATCCACGAGGGTGAGGGCGTCGCCGCCAAGGCTCTGGAGAGCCTCGGCATCTCCCTGGAGGGCGTCCGCCAGCAGGTCGAGGAGATCATCGGCCAGGGCCAGCAGGCGCCGAGCGGGCACATCCCGTTCACGCCGCGGGCCAAGAAGGTGCTGGAGCTGTCGCTGCGCGAGGCGCTGCAGCTCGGCCACAACTACATCGGCACCGAGCACATCCTGCTCGGGCTGATCCGCGAGGGCGAGGGCGTCGCCGCCCAGGTGCTGGTCAAGCTCGGCGCCGACCTCAACCGGGTCCGCCAGCAGGTGATCCAGCTCCTCTCCGGCTACCAGGGCAAGGAGCCCGCCGCGGCGGGTGCCGCGCCGGGTGAGGCCGCGCCGTCCACCAGCCTCGTGCTGGACCAGTTCGGCCGCAACCTGACCCAGGCCGCCCGCGAGGGCAAGCTCGACCCGGTCATCGGGCGCGAGAAGGAAATCGAGCGGGTCATGCAGGTGCTCTCCCGCCGTACCAAGAACAACCCGGTCCTGATCGGTGAGCCCGGCGTCGGTAAGACCGCCGTGGTGGAGGGCCTGTCCCAGAAGATCATCAAGGGCGAGGTGCCCGAGACTCTGAAGGACAAACAGCTCTACACGCTCGACCTCGGTGCGCTGGTCGCCGGTTCCCGCTACCGCGGTGACTTCGAGGAGCGCCTCAAGAAGGTGCTCAAGGAGATCCGCACCCGGGGCGACATCATCCTGTTCATCGACGAGATCCACACCCTGGTGGGTGCGGGTGCCGCCGAGGGCGCGATCGACGCCGCGAGCATCCTCAAGCCGATGCTGGCCCGTGGTGAGCTCCAGACCATCGGTGCCACCACGCTCGACGAGTACCGCAAGCACCTGGAGAAGGACGCCGCTCTCGAGCGCCGGTTCCAGCCGATCCAGGTGGGTGAGCCGTCGCTGGCGCACACCATCGAGATCCTCAAGGGCCTGCGTGACCGCTACGAGGCGCACCACCGCGTGAGCATCACCGACGCCGCTCTGGTGGCCGCCGCGACGCTCGCCGACCGGTACATCTCGGACCGCTTCCTCCCGGACAAGGCGATCGACCTGATCGACGAGGCCGGCGCGCGGATGCGCATCCGTCGGATGACCGCGCCGCCAGACCTGCGTGACTTCGACGAGCGCATCGCCCAGGTGCGCCGCGACAAGGAGTCCGCGATCGACGCGCAGGACTTCGAGCGCGCCGCCCAGCTGCGTGACAAGGAGAAGCAGCTCCTCGGTCAGAAGGCGCAGCGGGAGAAGGAGTGGAAGGCCGGTGACCTGGACGTCGTCAGCGAGGTCGACGACGAGCAGATCGCCGAGGTGCTCGGCAACTGGACCGGTATCCCGGTCTACAAGCTGACCGAGGAGGAGACCTCGCGCCTGCTGCGCATGGAGGACGAGCTGCACAAGCGCGTCATCGGCCAGGAGGACGCGGTCAAGGCGGTCTCGAAGGCGATCCGGCGTACCCGGGCCGGCCTGAAGGACCCGAAGCGCCCGTCCGGCTCGTTCATCTTCGCCGGCCCGTCCGGTGTCGGTAAGACCGAGCTGTCCAAGGCGCTCGCCGAGTTCCTCTTCGGCAGCGAGGACGCCCTCATCCAGCTGGACATGTCCGAGTTCCACGACCGGTACACGGTGTCCCGCCTCGTGGGTGCCCCTCCCGGCTACGTCGGCTACGACGAGGGCGGGCAGCTGACCGAGAAGGTGCGTCGTCGTCCGTTCTCGGTGGTCCTCTTCGACGAGATCGAGAAGGCCCACCCGGACGTGTTCAACACGCTTCTGCAGATTCTGGAGGACGGTCGGCTCACCGACGGTCAGGGCCGGATCGTGGACTTCAAGAACACGGTCATCATCCTGACCACCAACCTGGGCACCCGTGACGTCGCCAAGGCGGTGTCGCTGGGCTTCCAGCAGTCGGAGGACTCCGAGTCCAACTACGACCGGATGAAGCAGAAGGTCAACGACGAGCTCAAGCAGCACTTCCGGCCTGAGTTCCTCAACCGGATCGACGACACCATCGTCTTCCACCAGCTGCGTCAGACCGAGATCCTCTCGATCGTGGACATCATGATCCAGCGGATCGAGGGCCAGCTGCGGAACAAGGACATGGGTCTGGAGCTGACCGACAACGCCAAGAAGTACCTGGCCGCGAAGGGCTTCGACCCGGTGCTCGGTGCCCGTCCGCTTCGTCGCACGATCCAGCGCGACATCGAGGACAACCTTTCCGAGCGGATCCTGTTCAACGAGCTGACCCCCGGTCAGATCGTCGTGGTGGACTGCGAGGGCGACCCGAACGACATCGACAAGTCCAAGCTCGTCTTCCGGGGCGCGGACAAGCCGGTGGAGGTTCCGGACGCCGTTCCGGCCGACCTCGGTGGCACCGCCGCCGGCACCGCGGCAGCGGACGAGGTGGCATAACCAGCAGCACAACAAAGGGGCGGGGCTCCGGCGGCGCAAGCCACCGGGGCCCCGCCCCTTTTCTGTGCGCTGCCGACAGCCCGCTCCCGCCGACCCGGCGCCTCCCGCCACGTCGTATCCGCCGAGGCCCACCCGCACCTTCGGGGAAACTGCTGCTTTCCGGCCGCCGGATGCAGCAGTTTCCCCGAAGGTGTGCGCCGTGGGCCGTTACGCCCCAACGGCCTGGCGGGTCAGGTGGTCAGGTTGGCGGTCGGGTTGGACGGCCCGTCGCCGGCCAGCCGGAACGAGTCGGCGCCGACCGGTTCCACGAGCCCGTCCTGCACCAGGCCGGCCAGTGCGCGGGCGCGCTGCACGTCGTCGGTCCACACCTGGTCGAGGCGTTGGTGCGGGACCGGACCGGTGGTCTCCCGGAGCACCCCGAGCAGCAGCCCGCGTACCTGACGGTCGGTGCCCGCGTACCGCTGGGGGCGGCGGGTCGGGCCGGTCGGTGGCTCCTGCCCGGAGGCCCGCCAGGCACAGACCGACTCGACCGGGCAGGCCGTGCAGCGCGGCGAGCGGGCCGTGCAGAGCACCGCGCCCAACTCCATGAACGCGGCGCTGGCCAGCGCGGCGGCGGCCGGCTCCGTGGGCAGCAGATCCTCGGTGGCGACCAGGTCGGCGGGGCGGGTGACCGGGCCGGCGTCCGGCTCACCGGCCACGGCTCGACAGACCACCCGTCGTACGTTGGTGTCGACCACCGGGTGCCGCTGGCCGAACGCGAACGCCGCCACCGCACGTGCCGTGTACGTGCCCACGCCGGGCAGCGCCAGGAGTTGTTCCAGCCGGTCGGGCACCTGGCCGCCGTGCCGGTCCACGATGGCAACGGCGCACTCCCGCAGACGGACCGCGCGGCGGGGATAGCCGAGGCGCCCCCACATGCGGATCGCCTCGGCCGGCGTGTCCGCCGCGAGGGCCGCCGGGTCCGGCCAGCGGGCCAGCCAGGCGTGCCAGGCCGGCACGACCCGGACCACCGGCGTCTGCTGGAGCATGACCTCGCTGACCAGGATGGCCCACGGCGTCACGTCGGGTTCCCGCCATGGCAGGTCGCGGGCGTGCTGCTGGAACCATCGGCTGACCAGTGCGGCGAAATCGGGTTGAGTCATGGCGTCGTCGATGATGTCACGCGGCCCGGTCCCGCTGGTTGGGCGGCTCGGCCGGGGCGTCGCGGTGGTGGTGGGCGGATCGGGCAGAATGCGCGGATGAACGAGCTCGCGATCACCGTCATCGGCCGGGACCGGCCGGGCATCGTGGCCGACGTCGCCGAGGTGCTGGCCGGGTTGGGCGCGAACCTCACCGACAGCACGATGACCAGGCTGCGGGGGCATTTCGCGATGACCCTCATCTGCACCGGCCCGGCCGCCGCCGAGGTGGAGGCGGCGCTGGCGCCCCTGGCGGCCGAGGGGCAACTGCTGGCGACCGTACGCGCGGTGACGCCGGACGGTGCGGTGGCGCCGGCCGGCGAACCGTACGTGCTGGCGGTGCACGGATCGGACCGGATGGGCATCGTGGCGGCGATGACGCGCGTGCTGGTGGACGCCGGTGGAAACGTCACCGACCTGAGCACCCGGCTGGCCGGCTCGCTGTACGTGGTGTTGGCCGAGGTCGAGCTGCCGGCGGGGGTCGTCGAGGCGCTGACCGAACGGCTGCACCGGACGGCCGCCGAGGTCGGGGTCGAGGTCACCCTCCGGCCGGCAGATCCGGATCTGCTGTGAGCGACGGGCAGGGCGAGGCGTACGCCGGTCTGGGGGACTGGACGCCGGATTCGCTGGCGGTGGCGGGTGAGGTGCGGGCCGTCGTGTCGGCCCCGCACCCGGTGCTGAGCCAGGCCGGAGGCGACGTCGATCCCACCGCCGAGGAGACCGTCAGGTTGGCCGCCGATCTGGTGGCCACGATGCGGGTCTCGCCGGGCTGTGTGGGTCTGGCGGCGCCGCAGGTCGGTGTGGGCGCCCGGGTCTTCGCCGTCGACGTGACGGGCCATCCGAAGGCGGTCACCGTGCACGGCACCTTCGTGCTGTGCAACGCCCGGGTGGTCGAGGCGACCCGGTGGAAGCCGGGTCGGGAGGGGTGCATGTCAGTGCCGGACCTGACCGGGGACGTGAAGCGGGCCAGTCGGCTCGTGGTGGAGGGTGACCTGCCGGGTACGGGAGCGGCGGTGCGCCTGGTCACGGACGGCTTCGAGGCGCGGGCGTTGCAGCACGAGATCGACCACTGCGAGGGGCTGCTCTTCCTGGACCGGGTGGCCGGCGCGCACGCCGTCTACCAGCGCAAGGTCTACCTCTGAACGAGCGGCCGGACGTCGACCCGTCCGTCCTCAGTGGAGGTTCCGCGCGCCGCCGCGCTGACGCTCCGGCGCGTCGTGACCCGCAGGTGGGTGCGGCGCGACTACGGTGGGGGGCATCATGCGTCTGACGGTCGGCCCCCTGCCACCCGCCGTGTACTGGCGGCGTCGCGCCGTCGTACTCGGAGCGGGGCTTCTCTTCCTGATTGTCCTGCTCTACTCCTGTTCCGGTTCGGGTCGCTCCGGCGGGCAGACGGGGGCGGGAACGACGTCGAGTCCCGGGCCCAGTGGTTCGGTGCTGACCCCGCAGACCGGCGCGCCGCCGGCGTCCGGCTCCCCGGAGCCGAACGCCACGGGCCAGTCCGCCGATCCGAACGCCACGAACGCGAACGCGAACGCCACGGATCCGAGCCCCGAGGTCACCAGCAACGACCCGCCGCCGGGCTCGGCCGCCGGTTCGGGCGACGACGGCACCTGCACGGACGCGGAGATCAGCGTGACGTCGGTGGCGCGGCCCACCTCGGTACAGCGCGGCGCGGTGGTCGACCTGCAACTGAAGATCAAGAACACGTCGGACCGTACGTGCAGTCGTGACGTCGGCGCGGACCTCCAGGAGATCTTCGTCAAGGCCGGCGCCGAGAAGGTGTGGTCGTCCGACACCTGCGGAAAGGTCCAGGGCTCGGACGTGCAGTCGTTCACACCCGGCTTCGAGCGCTCCTACCAGGTGGGCTGGAACGGGCGGGACACCAGCCGGTGCGACAGCGCGGGCCTGGCCGCCGGGCCGTTCGCGCCGGCGGGGACGTACCAGGTGTTCGCCCGGGTCGGCACCAAGTACAGCGGGCCCACCAAGGTCACGATCACCGGCTGAGCCCCGCGCGGCCGGATCGGCCGTGGATCAGACGTACCGCTCGAGGATGGACGCCTCGGCGAGCCGGGACAGGCCCTCGCGGACGCCCCGGGCGCGGGCGTCGCCCACGCCCTCGACGGCCTGCAGGTCCTCGACGGTCGCGCCCAGCAGCCGCTGGAGGCTGCCGAAGTGCAGCACCAGGCGGTCGACCACGGCCACCGGCAGGCGCGGAACCTTGGCCAGCAGCCGGAATCCACGTGGGCTGACGGCGGCGTCCAGCGCGTCCGATGCCGCCGGGTAGCCGATCGCCTTGGCGACCGACACCAGGTCGATCAGCTCGGTGGCGCCCAGCAGATCCAGCTCCACCAGCGCCTCGTCCAGGGTGCGGGACTTCCGGCCGACGGGCAGGTAGTCCCGAATGACAAGCGTGCGGTCGGCGTCGACGCCGGCCATCAGCTCGTCGAGTTGGAGAGCGAGCAGTCGACCATCGGTGCCCAGTTCGACGACGTAACCGGCGATCTCGTCGGCGATCCGGCGGACCATCTCCAGCCGCTGCACCACCGCGACCGCGTCCCGCACGGTGACCAGGTCTTCGATCTCGAGCGCGGAGAGCGTGCCCGAGACCTCGTCCAGCCGGAGCTTGTAGCGCTCAAGGGTGGCCAGCGCCTGGTTGGCCCGGGAGAGGATCGCGGCCGAGTCGTCGAGGACGTGTCGCTGACCGTTGACGTAGAGGCTGATGATCCGCATCGACTGGCTGACCGAGATCACCGGGTAGCCGGTCTGCCGGGCGACCCGCTCGGCGGTGCGGTGCCGGGTGCCCGACTCCTCCGTCGGGATGGACGGGTCGGGCATCAGGTGCACGGCTGCCCGGACGATGCGGGTGCCGTCGCTGGACAGCACCACGGCACCGTCCATCTTGCACAGCTCCCGCACCCGGGTCGCGGAGAACTCGACGTCCAGCGGGAAGCCGCCGGTGCAGAGACCCTCGACGACCTTGTCGTAGCCGAGCACGATGAGCGCGCCGGTGCGACCCCGCAGGATGCGCTCCAACCCGTCGCGCAGCGCGGTGCCGGGCGCCATCAGGGCGAGATTCGCCCGCAGCGGGTCCCCGGCGCCCCCGGCAGCGGCGGTCACGCTCACGCTGATCGGGCGGGCCGGCGAGCCCACGGTGCCGGTGCGGGCCTGGGGCGGCGCTCCGGCAGGCTTGGTGGTATCGCGGTCGATCGGCACGGGCACAGTCTACGGACTGCCGTGCGGTGGGTGCTGTCGTGGTTACTGTGATGTGTCACGATGCAGCCCTTCGAACCGTTTCCACTTGCGGCGATGCTGTCCGTTATCGCCGTTGGCGTCGGCACGCTGAGTTACTCGGCGGACGCGCGGGCCGCGTGGTGCAGGGCGGAGCGTACGTCAGTGACCTCGGTCACGCGCATCTGATCGGGCCCGGCGCCGGTGCTGGCCGGTCCGCAGCCCGGTGGGACCAGCGCCACCTTGAACCCCAGCCGGGCGGCCTCGGCCAGCCGGCGCGGCACCGCCCCGACCCGGCGCACCTCGCCGGTCAACCCCACCTCGCCGATCGCCACGAGATGCGGCGCGATCGCCAGGTTGAGCCCACCGGAGGCGACCGCCAGCGCGACGGCCAGGTCGGCCGCCGGCTCCACCACCCGGATGCCGCCCACGGTGGCCGCGAACACCTCCCGGTCGTGCAGGGTCAACCGCTCGGTACGCCGTTGCAGGACCGCGAGCACCATGGCCAGGCGGGCCGAGTCGAGGCCCGACACCGTACGGCGGGGAGAGCCGGCGACCGTCGCGCCGATCAGGGCCTGTACCTCCGTGACCAGTGCCCGCCGCCCCTCCATCGCCACCGTCACACAGGTGCCGGGCACGGGTTCGGAGTAGCGGGTGAGGAACAGCCCGGACGGATCGGCCAGGCTGCTGATGCCGCCCTCGTGCATCTCGAAGCAGCCCACCTCGTCGGCGGCCCCGAACCGGTTCTTGACGCCGCGCACCAGCCGCAGCGAGGAGTGCTTGTCGCCCTCGAAGTGCAGCACCACGTCGACCAGGTGCTCCAGCACGCGGGGCCCGGCCACCTGGCCGTCCTTGGTGACGTGCCCGACCAGCACGGTCGCGATGCCCCGCTCCTTGGCGACCGACACCAGCGCGGCGGTGACCGCGCGGACCTGTGTCACGCCGCCCGGCACACCCTCGGTGCCGGTGGTCGAGATGGTCTGCACCGAGTCGAGAACGAGCAGGCCCGGCTTGACCGCGTCGAGGTGCCCGAGCACCGCCGCCAGGTCGCTCTCGGCCGCCAGGTAGAGCTGGTCGTGCAGGGTGCCCATCCGCTCGGCGCGCAGCCGGACCTGGCTGACCGACTCTTCCCCGCTGACCACCAGGGACGGGCTGCCGGCGCCCACCGCCCACTGCTGGGCCACGTCGAGCAGGAGGGTCGACTTGCCCACGCCGGGCTCGCCGGCGAGCAGCACGACCGCCCCGGGCACCAGGCCGCCGCCGAGCACCCGGTCCAGTTCGCTCACGCCGGTCGGCCGGGCGCGGGCCGGAGCGGCGCTGATGGTGGCGATCGGTCGGGCCGGCTCGGCCGGCATCCGCGAGCTGACCACCCGCCCGGAGACCGTCGGCCCGGTCAGCGTCGACTCCACCACCGAACCCCACTCGCCGCACTCCGGGCAACGACCCACCCACTTGGGCGGCTGGTGTCCGCAGGCGTCGCACTCGTACGCCGGGCGCGGCTCTCGGGCGGCGGACCGGGCGCGGGGTGCACCGGCCGCGCCGCCACGGCCAGAGGTCGATCGGGAGGTGGTCACATCAGGACGCTAGCTCCCTCGTACGACGAAAACACCCCGGCGTGGTGGTTCCCACGCCGGGGTGTCCGGTACTCCAGATCGGGTCACTCGTGGGTGGTGCCGCCCTCGTTGCCCTCGTAGCCGCCCTCGCGCTCGATGATCGGCGAGGCGGGCGCCGCCGGGGTGAGCGGCACCGCGATCGGCGCCGGGCCGGAGACCGTGTTGCCGTTGCCGAAGTCGAAGGTCACGACGACGTTCTGACCGGAGCGCAGCGCCTCGGTCAGGCCGACGAGCCGGAGCTGCGAGGTGGCCTCCGAGTTGAGCTGGAGGTAGCTCAGCGGACCCAGCTCGATGCGAGCGGGCTGACCCGGCGCGGCCGGGCTGGCGGAACCGGAGGCCCGCGCCGACTCCGGTGCGGACGGGGTCGCCGACGACGAGCCGGTCTCGGACGGGGTCGCGGACGGGCTGGCCGAGCCGGACTCGCTGGTCGACGGGCTGGCCGAACCCGACGGGCTGGCCGAACCCGACGGGCTGGCCGAACCCGACGGGGTGGCGGAGGCCGACTCCGCGGCGGACGGCGTCGGGCTGGCCGAGCCACCCGAGATCAGCACCTCGCGGGCGCTCTGCGTGGTGATGGTGACCGTCACGGGGCTCTTCGAGTCGTTGTAGATCACCGCGTTGAGCGGCGCGTCCTGGCCGGCCCGGTAACCCTCGGTGCCGGGGTAGGTGACCAGCAGGCCACGCACCGAGTAGGCGCCGTTCGGGGTCGTGAGGTTGACGCCCTGGACCGACGGCTCCTTCAACGCCGTCTCGGCGATCTGGCCAGCGCCGCAGCCGGACGCGAGCAGGCTGGTGGCCGCCGCGATTCCGGACAGCAGCAGGGCCGCCCGCCGGGATCGGTTGATCGAGCGCGTCACGTCGGTCCTCCTCGTTACGATCCCCACCCGGGCGCACGCCGGGCGAGGTGGCCATACCCGCGCAGACCGCGCTCCAGGGTAGTTGGAGCTGATCGAGGCCCGCACGGGGACCCGGCAATGCCACCCCGCAGGGTGTCCTCACACCACCCGACCGCTCGCCACCAGCAGCGCGACGTCGATGAGGGCCACCAGCATCACCGCCCGGAAGGCAGCCACCGGCCGCCCGCCGGACCGGGCCGCCGAGCGCCCGGCGTACCAACTCAGTGGTGGCACGACCGCGGCCGTGCCGACCGCCGCGAGCCCGAGGGCCGACGGCGGCCCCGGCGGACCCAGGACCAGGACGGCGGTCGCGGCGAGGAGCAGCCCGGCCGCGGCGGCCCGGCTGCCGGCCGCGCCGAGACGGTGCGGCAGGCCGCGCACGCCCGTGCGGGCGTCGTCGGCGAGGTCGGGCAGGACGTTGGCGAAGTGCGCGCCGGCCCCGAGGCAGGCCGCCGCCGTCAACAGCCAGAGCGGTGGGGCCGGCTCGCCGGGCAGCGCCAGCACCACGAAGCCGGGCAGCGCGCCGAAGGAGACGGCGTACGGCAGGACGGAGAAGACGGTGGCCTTGAGCGGCCAGTCGTAGAGCAGCGCCGAGATCAGGGCGACCGTGAGCCAGAGGGCCGCCCGGGGGTTCGTGGTCAGCGCCAGCAGCGGGCAGGCCAGCGCGGCGGCCGCGGCGGCCCAGGCCGTGACGCGCCGGCCCACCGCGCCGGCGGCGACCGGCTTGTCGGTACGCCCCACAGTGGCGTCCCGTTCGGCGTCCAGCGCGTCGTTGGTCCAGCCGACCGCGAGCTGGCTGGCGAGTACCGCGAGCACCACCGAGACGATTCCCGCCGGCCGGTGCCCCACTCCCCAGGCCAGCAGACCGGACACTGTGGTCACGGCGGCGGCCGGTTCCGGATGGCTCGCTCTGACCAGCCCTAACACCCTCGACGACATAAGGGAAGTCTGGTCGTTACCGAGCAGTCGTGCCACGCTCGGAGCCATGCGAGACGTGGCGTCGACCGCTCAGCGGGTGCTGCCGCGCAACGACCCGCGCCAGTACGACGACCTGGCCGGCGAGTGGTGGCGACCCGATGGCGCGTTCGCGATGCTGCACTGGCTGGCCGAGGCCCGCGCCGCGCTCGTACCGCCGGCGAGGAGTCCGGACGCGGTCCTGGTCGACCTGGGCTGCGGTGCCGGGCTGCTCGCGCCGCACCTGGCCGGCAAGGGCTACCGGCACGTCGGGGTGGACCTGACCCGTTCGGCGCTGGTCCAGGCCGCCGGGCACGGTGTACGTGTGGTGCAGGGTGACGCCACGGCGGTGCCGCTGCCCGACGGGTGCGCGGACGTGGTCTCCGCGGGTGAGCTGCTCGAACATGTGCCGGACTGGCCGCGCGCGGTGGCCGAGGCGTGCCGCCTGCTGCGCCCGGGCGGGTTGCTCGTGCTGGACACGCTCAACGACACGGCGCTGGCCCGGCTGGTCGCGGTGCGGATCGCCGAACGACTGCCGACCGTGCCGCGTGGGATCCACGATCCACGGTTGTTCGTGGACGCCCGGGCGCTGGTGGCCGAGTGTGCCCGGCACGGCGTCGAGCTGCGCCTGCGCGGGATACGACCGCAGGTCGGGGGGCTGCTTGCCTGGCTGGTGCGGCGTGCCCGCACGGCACGGACGCCCGGCGTGCCGTCGACCGGCCGCGCGCCGCGCATCGTGCCGACCCGGTCCACCGCCGTGCTGTACCAGGGCCAGGGGGTCCGCAGAGGATAGTCGGCTCGTGGCGGGGTATGGGACGCCGAGGAGGGAGCGACATGACGGTGCACGCGCTGGAGGCGGCCCGCCGCTTGACGCCGCGGTTCGCCGCGCGGGCGGCGGAGCACGACCGGGACGGCTCCTTCCCGGTCGAGGACTTCCGTGATCTGCGGGAGGCCGGCCTCTTCGGGTTGATGGTTCCGCGTTCTCTCGGTGGCCTGGGCGCGAGCTTCGCGGAGTACACCGCGGTCGCCGCCGAGCTGGCCCGGGGCAACGGCGCGACGGCGCTGGTGTTCAACATGCACGCCTCGGTGACCGGCGCGCTGGGCGCGGTCACCGAGGAGTTGGCCGAGGCCCTCGGCGTGTCGGACGAGGCGCTGGCCGCCCGGGACCGGCTGCTCACCGCCGCTGCCCAGGGCGCCTGGTACGGCGTGGCGATGAGCGAGCGGGGCACCGGCGCCCGCCTCTCGCAGTTGAGCACGGTCTACGAGCCGACCGACGGCGGATGGCACCTCAAGGGCAGCAAGACCTTCTGCTCGGGGGCCGGGCACGCCGACGGCTACCTGGTGGCCGCGCGCAGCTCCACCGACCAGTCGGTGGTGTCGCAGTTCCTGGTGCCGGCCGGTGCCGGCCTGAGCGTCGAGCCGACCTGGGACGCCCTCGGCATGCGCGCCACCTCGTCGCACGACCTGCACCTGGACGTCACCGTGCCCGGCGACCGGCTGCTCGGCGGGGTCGAGGGGTTGGCCCTCGTGATCGCCCAGCTCATGCCGCACTGGCTGGTGGCCAGCTACGCGGCCGTCTACGTGGGGGTGGCCCGGGCGGCCATCGACGCGGCGGCCGAGCACCTCAACGCCCGCAACCTGGCCGGCCTGCCGGCGGTGCGCGCACGGCTGGGCCGGGCGGACGCGGCGACGGCGGCGGCCGAGCTGGCGGTGGCCGAGGCGGCCCGCCGGGTGGACGACGCGCCGGGTGACGCGGAGACCAACCGGTGGGTGTGGCGGGCGAAGCTGCTGGCCGGGACGACGGCCGCCGAGGTGGCGGCGTCGATGCTGGAGGCGGCGGGCACGTCGGCGACCCGGCGCGGTCATCCGTTGGAACGGCTCTACCGGGATGCCCGCTGCGGCTCACTGCACCCGGCCACCTCGGACGTCTGCGCCGACTGGCTGGGCATCGCCGCGTTGGGCGGGGACCCGGACCGCGACGGATCGGCACCGCGTTGGTGAGCGGGTGTCGCGGAAAACGCACGAGGGTGAGGCCGGCCGAGGTGGCCGGTGGGACGGCCAGGGGGAGGACAGCGTCTGACGAGAGGTGGGGATCGTGTCCGTACCAGTGATCGCGGGGCTCGGGACAGCACAGCCGCCGGCCGCTTCGCAGGTCGAGTTGTGGGAGGGGTTCTTCTCCCGACACTTCTCCGGCAGCACGCGGGCGTTGGCCGAGCGGATCTTCGCGAACTCGGGGGTGACCAGACGGCAGGCCGCGGTCAACCCGTTGCTCGAGGACGTCTCGGACTGGCCGACCGAGCGTCGGATGCGTCGCTACCAGGTGGAGGCGCTGCCGCTGGGCAAGGAGGCGGTGGGGCGCGCGTTGACCGCCGCCGGCCTGGACGCCAGCGACGTCGGGATGTTCATCGTCTGTTCCTGCACCGGGTACGCCACCCCGGGGCTGGACATCCTGCTCGCCCGCGACCTGGGCATGGCGGCGGACACCCAGCGCATGTTCGTCGGTCACATGGGCTGCTACGCGGCGCTTCCCGGGCTCGGCGCGGCGAGCGACTTCGTCACCGCCCGGGGTCGACCGGCGTTGCTGCTCTGCGCGGAGCTGACCAGCCTGCACATCCAGCCGTCCACGGCCCGGGTCGACACCCAGCAGATCATCTCGCACGCGCTCTTCTCGGACGCCGCGGTCGCCGCCGTGGTGGTGCCCGGTGGGCGGGGGTACGCGGTGCGCGAGGTGGCCTCGGTCACCGACACCTCGACGGCCGACCACATGACCTGGGACGTCACCGACGCGGGGTTCCGGATGGGGCTGTCGTCGAAGGTCCCGCAGGTCCTCTCCCGGCACGTGCGCGGACTGGTCGACGACCTGTTGGCCCGGCACGGCGGCACCGTCTCCGAGGTGGACGGTTGGGCTGTGCACCCGGGCGGTCCACGGATCCTGAACGTGGTCGAGCGGGAGTTGGCCCTGTCGCCGGAGGCGTTGGCCGCGTCGCGGGCGACGCTCGACGAGCACGGGAACTGCTCGTCGCCGACGGTGCTGCTGATCCTGGACCGGTTGGCTCGTTCGACGCCGCCGCCTCGGCGGGTGGTCATGTTGGCGTTCGGTCCGGGCCTCACCCTGTACGCCGTTCTGCTCGATCGACAGGAGTGAACGCTCACGCCCCGACCGGTACCCTCCGGTGATGGACACGGCGGGAACCGAGCGGCTGCGGTCGGTGGTGCTGGTCGGTACGGCTCTGGCCGCGCTGGCGGTCGGCGGCTGGTGGTGGCGTGCCGCCGCGCCGGCTCCGGTGGCCGGACCGGTGCGCCCGCCGGTGGTCGGGCCCAGCGTCAGCACCGAGATGGAACGTGTCCTGGCCCATGGTCTGCCCGAGGGGCGGGTGACGGTGCAGGTGGACGCGCAGACGGGCGAGGCCGTCCGGGTGGAGCGGCGGCCCTCGCTGGTCGATCCGGAGACGGGCTGGATCATCGACCTCGGCGACGATCAGGGCGTGCTCTCTCCCGGAAGCGATCTGCCCTCGTTCCGCGGCACGATCTGGCGGGAGCAGCGGGAGTTGGCGCCCGGCGAGGAGCGGACCCGGCAGGCGTCCGACGACGGTTCCCGCTATCTGTTCCAGTACCGGTGCACCCGACCCGGCGCGCTGGCGGTGACGAGCACCGGGGCCGAGATCGCCGGCCCGTCGCGCATCGACTGCGACGGCACGCTCGCCTCCGCCCGGGTGCTGCCCGGCGGAGGGCCGTTCCGGGTGTCGCTGTCGGCCGTCGCCGATCAGCCCATCGACGTCGAGGCGCAGCTCGTCGCGCTGCCCCCGTCCTAGGGCATGTGTCAAAGCCCCTGGGCGGCCTGCGACCGGGGACTTTGACGCACGCTCTGGCCCGCTCAGCGGGCCAGGGCGGTCAGGTCGTCCTGGTACGCGTCGACCGGCCCGACACCGGGCAGCACCCGGGTCACCACGCCGGCGCGGTCGACCAGCAGCGCGTTGGCGGCGCCCGGGCCCAGGAACGAGCGCAGGCCGCCGGCGGGGTCGGCGAGCGCGCGGACGCCGTCGACCGGCGACGCGGTCGAGACGGTTCGGCCTTCGGTGACGGTGACCACCGTGACGCTGGCGGGCGCCGCCGCCGTGGCCTCGGCGACGACGTCGGGGCAGCCGCAGTCGTCCACCAGGATGATCATGGCGGGTAGCAGGCCGCGGAGCGGCACGGGCGACTGCCGGGCGTCGACCAGGTCCAGCGCCGGCAGCGCCTGGCCGGTGAGGGACAGCGGTTGCGGGGAGGGCGCCGGAGTGGGCCGTTCGGTGCTCCGGCCGGCGCGGGGCCAGGTCACGGCGAGCAGGCCGGTCAGGGTGGTGAGCACCGCCACCAGCAGGACGAGCAGCGGCAGGGCGAGTGCCCGGCGTCCGGCGTACCCGCCGGTGGCCCGGCGCAGCTCACGGCGCACCTGGGCGGCCTCGCCGGCGAGGGCGGAGGCGTCGTCGGGGACGACGATGCGGCCCCACTCGGGTGGTAGGTCGGGCAGGCCGTCGGGTGGCCCGTGGCCCTCTGCGTCCGGCTTGCCCATCGGACCCCCCAGGAAGCGTCTCGAGAGCGGAGTGTGGCTCGGACTCCAGGGTCCCGCACCGGGGGCACGTCCCGCTACATCTGGGCGCGGTCCCGCACGCCGGGATACCATGGGAGGAGCGCATAGCCCTTGATCTCGACGTTCTGTTCACTCGTATCGGGAAGTCATCCGATCGTCACGGAGCGTGTTTGAACCATCGGTTTGACCGCCTGTCAAGCTGAAGAAATACCTCTCACAGGGCCCCTGAGCTGCGCCAACGGTCAGGACATCGGTGAGACATCGTTGCCTGAGCGTGTTACCCTAGACACAGCGAAAGGGGTTTCGAACCTATGGTTTTCAGTGTCGGCGAGACCGTTGTTTACCCCCACCACGGGGCCGCACTCATCGAGGCAATCGAGACTCGGGTCATCAAGGGCGAGCCTAAGCAATATCTCGTCCTGAGGGTCGCGCAGGGTGACCTGACGGTCCGGGTGCCGGCTGAGAACGCCGAGATCGTGGGCGTTCGCGAGGTGGTCGGCGAAGAGGGCCTCGGTAAGGTCTTCGACGTTCTCCGGGCTCCGCACACCGAGGAGCCGACCAACTGGTCGCGGCGTTACAAGGCCAACTTGGAAAAGCTGGCGTCCGGCAACCCGCTGAAGGTCGCCGAGGTCGTGCGCGACCTGTGGCGTCGGGAGCGGGAGCGGGGCCTCTCCGCAGGCGAGAAGCGGATGCTGGCCAAGGCCCGCGACATTCTCGTCGGCGAGGTCGCGCTGGCTGAGAAGAGCACCAAGGACGAGGCGGAGACGCTGCTCGACAAGGTCCTCACCGAGGCCTAGTCCGCACAGCATCGTCGTACCCACTTCGTAGCGAAGAAACCACCGAGGACCGCGACGTGACCGCGCAGCTCAACCCGCGCGGTGACGTCGCGGTCCTCGTGCCTGCGGCCGGTGCCGGCGTACGCCTCGGTCCCGGCCGCCCCAAGGCGTTGCGACTGCTCGCCGGCGAGCCCCTGCTCGTGCACGCGGTGCGTCGACTCGCCGCCGCCTCGTCGGTCCACACGATCGTGGTCGCCGCGCCCGCGGCCGAGGTGGCGGGCGTCCGTGAGCTGCTCGCCCCGGTGGCGCCCGTGACCGTGGTGGCCGGTGGCGCCGAGCGGCAGGCCTCGGTCGCCGCCGCGCTCGCGGCCGTGCCGGCCGGCCCGACGATCATCCTGGTGCATGACGCCGCCCGTGCGCTGACCCCTCCCGAGTTGGTCGAATCGGTTGCCTCCGCCATCCGGGGCGGCCAGGCTGCCGTGATCCCGGTCCTGCCGGTCGTCGACACGATCAAGGAGGTCGACGCCGACGAGGTGGTGCTGGGCACCGTCGACCGGTCCGCGCTGCGCGCGGTGCAGACCCCGCAGGGCTTCCGTCGGTCCGTGCTGACCGCCGCGCACGCCGCCGCGGGTGATCCGCTCACCGATGATGCCGGCCTGGTCGAGAAGCAGGGCGTCGCGGTGGCCTGTGTGCCCGGTTCGGAGTACGCGCTGAAGATCACCCGTCCGTTCGACCTGGCACTGGCGGAGCACCTGCTCGCCGCCTCCGACTGACCCGCCGGGCACCTCCGCCACGGGCGGGACCGTGACGTCGGTTACGCGTACTCTCGGCTCATGATCGTTCCTCGGGTGGCCATCGGCACCGACGTGCACGCGTTCGAGCCGGGCCGACCGTGCTGGGTGGCCGGCCTGCTCTGGCCGGACCAGGACGGTCTCGCCGGGCACTCGGACGCCGACGTCGCCGCCCACGCCGCCTGCAACGCGCTGCTCTCGGCCGCCGGTCTCGGTGATCTCGGCTCCGCCTTCGGGGTGGGTCAGCCCGAGTGGGCCGGGGCGTCCGGCGTGGCGCTGCTGACCGAGACGGCCCGCCGGGTGCGGGCCGCCGGCTTGGCGATCGGCAACGTGTCCGTGCAGGTCATCGGCAATCGGCCCAAGATCGGCCGCCGGCGGGAGGAGGCCCAGCGGGTGCTCTCCGAGGCCGTCGGCGCACCCGTGACCGTCTCCGCCGCGACCACCGACGGGCTCGGCTTCGCCGGCCGCGAGGAAGGTCTGGCGGGCGTCGCCGTCGCGCTGGTGTACGACGCCCCGGCCGCCTAGGCTCGCCGCGATGTCCACCGATCCCGCCCCCGACCGGTTCGCCGCCGACGGCTACCTCGAACGCGCCCAACTCCTCGCCGAGCTGGGCCGTCACGACGAGGCGGCCGGCGAGTTGACCGAGGGGCTCGCGCTGAAGCCCGCCGACCCGGAAGCCCTCACGATGCTGGCCCGGGTGCATCTCGCCGCCGACCGGCCGGCCGACGCGCTCGCCGCCGCCGACTCGGCCGTGGCCGCCGCGCCGGACGCCCCGCCGGCGCTCGTCGTGCGGGCGATGGCGCTCGTCGACCTGGGCCGGTACGCCGACGCGGCCGCCACCGCCGACCGGCTGCTGGCGCTCGGGCCGGCCGACGCGTACGCCCAGCGCAGCGCTGCGGCGATCCTGGCCGACGCGCGCAACGGCCAGCCGGCGCTGAACGCGGCCTGGCGCGGGGTCGAGCTGGCCCCCCAGGAGCCGCAGGCGCATCTGGTGCTGAGTCTGGTCGCGGCCCGGCTGGAGCTGTTCGACCTGGCCGAACGCGCCTACCGGGAGGCGTTGCGGCTCGACCCCCGCCTCGTCGAGGTCGGGCACGACGTCGGCGTTCTGCGCCTGGAGCAGCGCCGCTGGTCGTCGGCGCTGGAGCAGGTGGCCGAGACGGTGACGTTCGGCCCGAGCCGGATCGACTCCCCACGGACCCTCGCGCACGGCCTGCACCGCCTGGTGTTCTACGGCGCGGGCTGGTCGCTGGTCGCCGCGGTGGTGGTCGCGTTCGCGGCGTCGGCGAGCGACGGGTTCTCGCGGGTCCTGGCGGTGCTCGCCGCCCTGACCGGGGGCGTCGTGGTGTGGCAGCTCGCGGCACGGCTGCCGGGGTTCACCCGGACCGTCCTGCCCACCATGCTGCACGCCGACCGGACGATGGCCCTGGCGATCTACGCGGTGGCGGCGGCGCCGCTGCTGCTGCTCGTGTACGCGGTGGTCGGCTCGCCGTGGCCGCTGGTGCTAGCCATCGTCGCGACGGTGATAGCCGAGTTCGCCGCCTTCACCAGGACAACCGTCCGCTGACCAGGCAACCAACCCAACCCAAGGCGTAACCCCAGAAGATCAACAAGCGTCGTATAGCTCGCCCACGTCAGGTTTTCGCCGGAGCCCGCCCGCGTCGGGATCAAGCCTGACCGCCCAGAGCGGGCGGGCTCCGGCGAAACCCCCACGGCGACTAGACAGAACGCGCCCACGTCCAGGCGTAGGCGTCGTCCTCGCAGGCACGTGCCGCGTCGCACAGGTCGAGGGGGCGGAAGGTGTCGACCATGACAGCCAGCTCGTCGAAGTAGTCCGCGCCGATGGAGCGTTCGGCGGCGCCCGGCTGGGGGCCGTGGGTGAACCCGGAGGGGTGCAGCGAGATCGAGCCCTGCTCGATGCCGGAGCCGCGCCGGGCCTCGTAGTTGCCGCCGGTGTAGAAGAGCATCTCGTCGGAGTCGACGTTGTGGTGGTTGTACGGCACCGGGATCGACTGTGGGTGGTAGTCGACCTTGCGGGGCACGAAGGAGCAGATGACGAAGTTGGGCCCCTGGAAGGTCTGGTGCACCGGCGGGGGCTGGTGGATGCGGCCGGTGATCGGCTCGAAGTCGTGGATGGAGAACGCCCACGGATAGAGGTGGCCGTCCCAGCCCACCACGTCGAACGGGTGGTTCGCGTAGACGTACCTCGTCCAGCCGCGGCGGTGCCGGACCAGGACCTCGATCTCCTCGCCCTCCGCGAGCAGGGGCGTGTCCGGGCCCCGGACGTCGCGTTCGCAGTACGGCGAGTGCTCCAGGAACTGTCCGCGTACGGAGAGGTAACGCTTGGGCGGACCGATGTGCCCGGACGCCTCGACGGCGAGCAGCCGGACGGGCGCGTCGCCGGTGGGGACCAGCCGGTGGATGGTCGAGGTGGGGATGACGACGTAGTCGCCGGCGACCGCGTCCAGGGCCCCGAACGGCGACTCGACCCGCATCGTGCCGGACTCGACGTACAGGCAGTGGTCGCCGGTGGCGTCCCGGAACAGCGGCGACGGCCGGTCGGCGAGGACGTAGCCGATGCGCACGTCGTCGTTGGCGAGCAGGTACTGCCGGCCGAGGATCGGGTCGGCGTCGCCGGCGTCGAGCTTGTGGGTGCGCAGGTGGCGGGGCTTGAGCGGCAGGTTCGGCGTCCGGGCGAACGCGGGCGGGGTGAACTCGTCGGCGGCCAGGATCGCGGTGGGCGCGTGCCGGTGGTAGAGCAGGGACGAGTCGGAGGAGAAGCCTTCCTGACCCATCAGCTCCTCGGCGTAGAGGCTGCCGTCGGGCTGGCGGAACTGGGTGTGGCGCTTGCGCGGCACCTCGCCGACGCTGCGGTAGTACGGCATCTCGCCCTCCCGATATATCCCGTTCACCGGCCGAAGGCGTCCGATAATCGGACGCTGTTGTCCGTTCCTCGTAGCGTCCCGTACATTCTTGTTCCGTGTCAACGCAGGTGCCCGCGCTCCTTCACGGCCTGGTGGACGACGCCGCCGTCTTCCCACCGGGCAGCGCCACGCTGCCCGACGCCCTGACGGCGCACCGCCAGCACCGCGCCGCCTGGTACGCGCGTCTGGTCGGCCCGCTGCTCGTTCCCGCCTCGACCGTCGTGGCCGGCGAACTGAGCGGTCTCGTCGATCCGCACGAGGGCCTGGTGATCGGGTTGATCGGCGACACCGGGATCGCCCGCCTGCCGTTCGCGCTCTCGATCCTGACGCCGGACGGCATCACGGCCCGCCAGATCGAGGTGGCCGTCGCCAAACGGGGCGAGGACCCGCTGCCCGGAATCGCCGAGCTGCTACGGCTGACCGAGACCCTGCCGGGCGTCGAGGCCGTCTACGCCGAGCTGCCGCTGACCTTCGGGCTGATGGGCGCTCTGGACTCGCTCGTCGCGGCCCGGGCCGGCGGTGTGCCGATCGCCGCCAAGTTCCGTACCGGCGGCCTCGCCGCCGAGCTGTTCCCCACCCCGGCCGAGTTGGCGGCGGTGATCTGCGCCTGCCGCGACCGCGCTCTGCCGTTCAAGCTCACCGCCGGACTGCACCAGGCGGTGCGGCACCTCGACCCGGAGACCGGGTTCACCCACCACGGCTACGCGAACGTGCTGGCCGCGACGCTCGCCGCCGGCGACGGGGAGAGCGTGCGGGTGGTGGCCGAGCTGCTGGCCGCGCTCGATCCACGTCCGCTGCTCGAACGCGTCAACGGACGGCTGGACGCGCCGCGCCCGCTCTGGGTCGGCTTCGGCTCGTGCAGCATCCTGGAACCACTTACCGATCTGATCCGGCTGGGGCTGGTGAACGGGGGCTACGACGCATGACCTGGGTGAGCGGCGCTGACGGTTCGCCGTACGGCGTGACGAACCTGCCGTACGGGGTGTTCACCCCAGGCGGGGACGAGCCGCGGATCGGCGTACGGATCGGGTCATGGGTGCTGGACCTGGCCGCAGCGGAGGAAGCCGGGCTCGTGCTGGCCGCAGGCTCGCTGGGCAGCGCCACGCTCAACGACTTCATGGCGCTCGGGCGTCCGCAGTGGACGTCGGTCCGCCAGCGGATCGTGGAGCTGCTCACCGACCCGGAGCACCGGCCGGCGGTCGAACCGCTGCTGGTGCCCCTGGCCGACGTGGAGTTGCTGCTCCCGTTCGAGGTGGCCGACTACGTCGACTTCTACTCCTCGGAGCACCACGCGTCGAACGTCGGGCAGATCTTCCGCCCGGGTCAGCCGCCGCTGCTGCCCAACTGGAAGCACCTGCCGATCGGCTACCACGGCCGCGCGGGGACCGTCGTGGTCTCCGGCACGCCGGTGGTCCGGCCCACCGGGCAGCGGGCGTCCGCCGAGGGTCCGGTGACCGGCCCGTCGGTACGCCTCGACATCGAGGCCGAGGTCGGCTTCGTGGTGGGCGTGCCCAGCGCGTTGGGCGACCGGGTCTCGGTCGACGACTTCGCCGACCACGTCTTCGGCGTGGTGCTGGTCAACGACTGGTCGGCCCGCGACATCCAGGCGTGGGAGTACCAGCCGCTCGGCCCGTTCCTCGGCAAGTCCTTCGCCACCTCGGTCTCGGCCTGGGTGACACCGCTGGAGGCGTTGGCCGACGCCTTCGTACCGGCCCCGGACCAGGACCCGCCGGTCGTCGACTACCTGCGTGACGTGCCGCACCTGGGGCTCGACCTCCGGCTGGCGGTCGAGTGGAACGGCGAACGGGTCAGCGAGCCGCCGTTCGTCGGCATGTACTGGACGCCGGCCCAGCAGCTGGCGCACCTGACCGTCAACGGTGCCTCCCTGCGCACCGGCGACCTGTACGCCTCGGGCACCGTCTCCGGACCGGACCGCTCCCAGGTCGGCTCGTTCCTGGAACTGACGTGGGGTGGGGCCGAGCCGGCCAAGGTCGGCGCCGAGAGCCGTACGTTCCTCGCCGACGGTGACACCGTCACCATCACCGCCACCGCGCCCGGGCCGGACGGCACCACCATCGCCCTGGGAGAGGTCACCGGGACGGTCCAGCCGGCCCGCTGAGGCGTCCGCCGGCGGATCGTCTCATCGACGAGACTCTTGGTCGCACCGTCTGTGCGATCACCACACCCCGTTACCCCGTTGATCACGCGGATCAGTCGCCCCGCCACCCCGTCCGGAGTGGTGGGGCGTCCCGACGCACACGGAGGTAACAACCATGCACGATCTCACCGGAGCGCTCTGGCGCACCAGCAGCCGGTCCAACGACCAAGGGCTCTGCGTGGAGGTGGCGGACAACCTGGTCGACGTGATCGGCCTGGTCGCGGTCCGCGATTCCAAGGACCAGAGCGGCCCCACACTGGCCGTCAGCCCGCCGGGATGGACAGCTTTCGTCGGCGCGATCAGGTCCGGTCGCTTCGAGCGCTGAGCGGCCTCGCACCGGTGAAACGGTGCGACCTGGCCGCCGAAACGGGCAACGTGGCCTCCGGGTGGTGGAAATTCCGTCCGGGGGCCTCGTCCGGTCCGCACCGCGCGTACCGTCGACGGCACGGGAGGGTGGCATGTCGACGGTCGCGGTTACCGGTTTCATCGAGGCGCACGCCGTCGATGTCTGGTGCCTGCTGACCGACCTGTCCGGCCGGTCCACCCGACTGAGCGGTGCCGGCGCGGTCGAGGTGCTGACCCCGGGCCCGTTCGGGCCGGGCACCGCCTGGCGTGAGGAGCGCGCCCAGCCGGGCGGCGGCACTCTCATCGAGGAGTTCCTGGTGGTGGAGGCGCTCGCGCCCCAGCGGCTGGTGCTCTGCTCGTCCGGCGCCGGCGCCGACTACCGGATCACCTGGCGTCTGCGTCCGGGCCGGCGACGCCGACGCCCGCGCACCGTGGTCACGGTCACCCAGGAGGCGGTGCCCACCGAACCGTACGGTCGGGTGGTGGCCCTGCTGCTCGGTGGCCTCGCCGCCCGGGCGGTCGAGGTGGCGCTCCGGCGTGACCTCGCCGACCTGGCCGTCGCGGCCGGCGCTACCGGCTCCCTCGAAGCGGCCTGAGTGGCCGTACCGGGGCTTTGACCCGTACAACCTGACCGGGCTCCGACCCACCGCGCTGGGTAGGGTGCCGGGCGGAGGTGCGGCATGGGGTTCCCGAGGGGCCGGCGACGGCTCGTGCTGGCGGTGGCGGTGCTACTCGCCGTGGCGGCCGTCGCGGTCGTCGTCCACCGGGTGCTCGCGCCTGCCGAGGTGAGTACGCCGGCCCGAGCGGACTATCCGGCGGCCCCCCAGCCCGCGGCCGGTGTGATCGGCCGGCTGCCGGTCGCCCCGTTGATCGTGGACGGGAGGCTGCGGGTGTACGCCGCCCACCGCCAGGTCTATGCCGACCGGCCCGTCGACTGGCGGTACCGCACCACTCCCTACTGGTCGTACCGGCGTTGGCCGGCGGAGCTGACCGGGGTGGTGGCGAGCGGCACCATCGTGGTCAGTCGCTGGTCGGACGGCCGGTTGGTCGCGCTCGACGCGTCCACCGGGCGGGTGCGCTGGCGGGCCGACGGACCGGTGCCCGTCCCCAGCACGGCGGTGGTCCGGCGCGCGGGTGCCGCCACCGTCTGGAACCCGAGCGGTCTCCTCCTCAGCGATCTTCCGGACGGCCGGACCGTGGTTGCCGTCAGCGGAGAGACGCGGGCGAGCGGGATGGAGCTGTCCAGCGGTCGGGAGTTGTGGCGGACCGACCTGCCCGGCGACTGCCGCAGCGACGTCGGCACCACGGCGACCGGGCAGTTGATCGGTCTGGACACCTGCGCCGGGCCGGCCACCATCGAGTTCCGGGACGCCGCGACGGGCCGGGTGGGCGAGCGCTGGCGACCGCCGGGCGGCCCGGACGACCTGGTGGTCACCCCGCTCGGATGTCGTACCGGCCGATCGGGGTGTCTGGCGTTGCGCACAGCCGGTCCGGGTGACGCCGGTGGCCGGGGTTGGCTGTTGGGCGGTGGCGAGCCGCTGGCCGCGCCCTCGCTGGACCCGGCCGGCGTCGTCGTGGTCGGCGAACGGGCTGTCGGCGTCGTCGACGGGGTGGCGGTGGGCAGGTCGGCGCGTACGGGCATCGAGGTGTGGCGTTACGCCGGTCTGGGTCCGGCGCGGGTGCTCGCGGCCCAGCCCGGTCGGGTGCATCTGCTGACCGAGGCGAACGACCTGGTGACGCTCGACCCGATGACCGGGCGTCTGCTGTCCCGCAGCACGCTCAACGTCGGCTCGGACGGCACGGGCTGGGCCCCGGGAGCGGTCTGGGCCGAGGCGGGCTACGTGGCGATGGAACGGGTGCGCGAGCCGGTCGATCCGGACGGCGACGACCAGCGCTACTACCTGACCTCGGAGGCAGTGATCCTGGCTGCCACCTGATCGGGGCACCCGACCCTGAAACTTCCACCATGTTTGACCGCAATAGGTAGGTTTCTCATGGTTCAGGTTCCGGTGGAAGGGGTCGTCGCGTGGGCAACAGAGCAGCCAGGTGGTTGATCGCCGCCACCGCCGGTCTCGTGATCACGGCGCCCATGTTCGCCTCGGGCCATCGGCCGCCGAACGCGTCCGCCGCCGTGCGGGCCGCGCCGTCGGAAGGCACCCGGGTCACCTTCGAGGTGGTGCCGGCATCGCCGACCGCCACTGCGACGCCCCAGCCCACCCCGTCGACACCCCAGCCCACCCCGTCGACACCCCAGCCCACCCGGCATCCGCACAAGCCGACGCCCAGTCACGGCGGGAAGCTGCCGGTGACCGGCTCCGGCGGCGGGTCGATTCTGTTCCTCCTCGCGCTGGGTGTGGCCCTGGTGGCCATCGGTTGGCTCGCCGCCCGGCGCCGCCGACCGAGTTGATGCGGACCGTGGTCAGGTGAGACAACCTGCAGGTCGACAAAACGGACAAAGGGTAATATAGTCTCCGTCGTGCGTTCGATTGTTGTCCCGCTCAGTCTGCTTCTCGCGCTCGGAGGCGCACTGCCCGTCGAGGCCGCGCCGGCTACGCGCACCGTCGAGCTTGCCCTGACGCCGGGCGTCGACATCACCGTGCCCGCCGCCGCCAACCTCGGCAGCGGCTTCGTCGGTGGCGTGCTGACCGGGCAGTTGGGCACGGTGGAGGTGCGTGACCAGCGCGGTAACGTGAATCCGAACCTCTGGGTCGCCACGGTGAGCGCGACGGTCTTCATCACCGGAGGTGGCGGCACCAACCGGACCATCTCGAACGGGCAGGTCTCGTACTGGTCCGGCCCGGCGGTCCAAAGCACCGGCGGCGGCACCCTGGTTCCGGGTCAGCTCACCGCGGCGCAGGCCGTGACCCTGAACGTGACCCGCGAGGCCTTCCGCAAGACCGCCGGCAACGGCAACAACCGGGTGTCGTGGATCCCGACGATCCGCATCGCCGTACCGTCCACTGTGGTGACAGGCGTGTACACCGGAACTATTACCCACTCTGTCGCCTAATGGGTGATCTGTCCGTTATGGCACATGGTGTGTCCTTTATCGTCCGTAATGTCGCTTCCATGAGGAAGCCACTTCTTACCCTGTTCGCCGCCGGGGCCGCAGTGCTGGCTCTGGCGGCGCCCGCCGCGGCAGCGCCGTCCGGCGACACCGTCGTCACGTTCACCATCTCGACCGCGAACCTGGACATCTCGGTGCCACCGTCGGTCAACCTGGGCGCGGCCTTCGCCGGCAGCACCATCCAGGGCCAGCTCGGCAACGTCACCGTGACCGACAGCCGGGCCGCGCTCAGCGCCACCTGGACCGCCACGGTCAGCAGCACCGCGTTCACCACCGGCGGTGGCACCGGCTCGGAGACGATCCTGCCGAACCTGGTCGAGTACTGGTCCGGCCCGGCGATCTCCACGACCGGTACCGGCACCTTCGTCCCGGGCCAGTTGACCTCCGCCGACGCGGTCACCCTGAACCTGCCCCGGGTGGCGTTCAGCAAGACCTCCGGCAGCGGCAACAACTCCGCGACCTGGAACCCGACCCTCCGCATCACGATCCCGCCCAGCGCGGTCGGCGGCACCTACACGGGGGTGATCACCCATTCGGTGGCATGACGTTCTTCGTACTCTCGCCCTGGCGGTGACCCTCGCGGTCACCGCCGGGGCGCCGGCCTTGCCTGCGACGGCGGCCGGGGCGCACTCATTCGCGGGCGCGGCGCCCGAGGACCCGGACATGGTGGAAGCGGACGTCCCCGGCCTCGATCGGGGGGACACGTCACCTCGGCCCTCGGGCAGTCCCACCAACGACGGAAATCCGGCCGCGGTCGGCGTACGGCTGCTCGACGCCCCGGTCAACCGGCGCGACGACACCCGTGCACACAAGTACATCGTCGACCACGTCCACCCCGGCACCACCATCCGGCGGCGCATGGTCGTGGAGAACGTCTCGCCGGTGAAGCGGTCCGTCGACGTCTACCCGGCGGCGGCGGACGTGACCGAGAAGGGCTTCGTGCTCGCGCCCGACCGGACGCCTAACGAGCTCAGCAGTTGGATCGAGGTCGACACGACGCAGGTCAAGCTGGCATCGGAGGACGAGGCCACCGTCTGGGTCACCATCCGGGTGCCGGAGAAGGCCGAGGCCGGCGAACGGTACGCGGTGGTGTGGGCCCAGTCCAGCAGCGGCGACGAGCGGATGGTCGAGCAGATCGCGCGGGCCGGCATCCGCGTCTACCTGTCGGTGGGGCCCGGCGGGGAACCGCCCTCCGGATTCGAGGTGGGCCCGCTCAGCGGCGGTCGGGAGGCGGACGGCACCCCGTTCGTCACGACCGAGGTGCGCAATACCGGTCAACGCGCGCTCGACCTGGCCGGCGAGCTGCGGCTCACCGACGGGCCGAGCGGACTCTCGGCCGGTCCGCTGCGGGCCGAGGCGCGGACGCTCCCGCTGAACGGACGGACGACCGTGCGGGTCAGGCTGGACCGGCAACTACCGGACGGTCCGTGGAAGGCCCGGCTGGACCTGGCCAGCGGGTGGACCAAGCGGACGGCCACCGGCTCGGTCGACTTCGGTCCAGCCGCGGCCGCGACCACCAGGCGCAAGTTCGACAGCGGGGCACTCGTGCTCGGGTCGGGCGTGGCCGGCTCACTGCTGATCCTGCTGCTGTTCGCGGTTTACACCTACCGCCGACGGTTCCGTCAACCGGCGACCGCCGGCTGAGACGCCCGGGGCCGGTCCGTACGGGGTTGACGGACCGGCCCCGGGCAGCAGCACAGCTGTCAGGCGAGCGCCGCCTCCGCGGCCGCCAGGAACGCGTCGTTCTCGGCCGGGGTGCCGATGGTGACCCGGACGCCGTCCCCGGCGAACGGCCGCACAATCACCCCGCGCGACTCGCACGCCTTGCCGAACGGCACGGCCCGGTCGCCGAGCGGCAGCCAGACGAAGTTCGCCTGGCTGGTCGGCACGTCGGGCACGAACTTGCGCAGCGCCTCGGTGACCCGGTCCCGCTCGGCGACGACGAGCGCGCACCGGCGCTCCATCTCTTCGGCCTGTGCCAGCGCCGCGAGCGCGCCGGCCTGGGCGGCCGTGCTCGTGGAGAACGGCGTCACCACCTTGCGGACCGCCGCCGCCACCGTCGGCTGCGCGACCAGCCAGCCGATCCGCAGCCCGGCGAGGCCCCACGCCTTGGACAGCGTGCGCAGCACCGCCACGTTCGGCCGACCGAGGTAGTCCAGGCCGTCCGGCACCTCGGGGTCCGTGACGAACTCCCGGTACGCCTCGTCGATCACCACCAGCACGTCGTCCGGCACCGAGTCGAGGAACCGGTCCAGCTCGGCCCGGCGGACCGCCGTACCGGTGGGGTTGTTCGGGTTGCAGACCAGGATCATCCGGGTCCGGTCGGTCACGGCCGCCGCCATGGCCGCCAGGTCGTGCCCGTGCCCGGCGTCGTTGGCGACCCGCACGCTTGTCGCGCCGCTGGTCGCCGCGATGATCGGGTACGCCTCGAACGACCGCCACGCGTACAGCACCTCGTCACCCGGCAGGCAGGTGGCCCGCACGAGGTGCTCGGCGAGGGCCACCGACCCGCAGCCGGTGGCGATCCGGTCGGCGTCCACCCCGTACCGCTGGGCCAACGCGTCGCGCAGCGCGACCACGCCCATGTCCGGGTACCGGTGCGAGCCGCTGACCGCCTCGGTGACCGCCTCGACAACGCCCGGCAGCGGCCCGTACGGCACCTCGTTGCTGGCGAGCTTGATGGCCTCCGGTAGACCCAGCTCGCGGGCCAGGTCGGCGGGGCTGCGCCCGGGCACGTAGCTGGGCAGCGCGTCCAGGTCGGCGCGGGTCAGTCGCACCGCCGGCTGGTGACGTCCGGGGTCGGTCATGGGGTGTCTCCCGAGGGCTGAGGGTGATCGTCGGTGGCGGGGGGACCGGTGGTGGCGGGAACCTCGACGACCACCGTCAGCGCACGCCTGTCGTGCAGTGCTCGGCGCAGTGGATGGTCGACGAGCGGGGACACGGAGTCGATGAACTGGATCAGCAGGCCGATCCCGAAGCAGGGCCAGAGCAGGGTGAACATGCCCGGCGTCGTCCATCGGCGCAGCGCCCGGCCGAAACCCAACGGCTGGTCGGCCTCGATGGGGACGGCGCGGATCCGCATCACGCGCTTGCCGATGGTCTGCCCGTTGGCGGCCATGGCGGGCACCTCGTACGCCAGCCACAGCGCGGTGGCGATCGCCAGGATCGCCAACTGGAGGAGCCCGGCCTGCTCGCCGATCGGCGGCAGTCCCTCGCTGGAGGTGTTGCCCTCCATCGCACGCGGGTACGCCTCCCGCCAGTACGGCGCCAGCTCTTGCAGCCACCGCCAGACGAACCAGCCGTTGACGAGCACGTTCAGCGCCAAAACCAGAGCGATGTCGATCAGCCGGGCGACGAGTCGCCGCCCGTAACCGGCCAGCCTGAGCCCGTGCGGGCGGGGCTCGGGTGGCCGGCCGGCCCAGCCGGGGACCCAGCCGGGAGGCACGCCCTGCGGACCCCAGCCGGCCGGGGCAGCCTGCGGCCCATAACCGGGCGGGGTGCCCTGTGGGCCGTACCCGGGCGGGGTGCCCTGCGGGCCGTACCCGGGCGGGGTGCCCTGCGGGCCGTACCCGGGCGGGGTGCCCTGCGGACCCCAGCCGGCGGGACCGCCCTGCGGGCCCCAGCCCGGAGGCGGGCCGGCAGGTGGGCCCCAGCGCGGACCCGGGCCGTGTCCCGGTTGCGCTGGCTGGCCAGGGTGCGGCGGCCAGCCCGGCGCGGTCTCCGCCGACGGGGAGCCGGCCGGGGCGGCCGGGGCGACCGGCACGGGGGGCGGCTCGGGCGGGGGCGGGCCGTCGGGCGGGGTCGCGTCGACGGGGATGGGCGCGCCGAGCCAACCCTCGCCGTCCCAGTAGCGACGGGTCTCCGGGTCGGCGGGGTCGACGTACCAGCCGGGCTGCACACTCACGCCGACGCTCCGCTGCCGTACCTGCTGGTTCGCTCGCTCACGAGGCAACCTTAACGACGACCGTCGCGGCGAACTTGTCGTGGAGGCACTGCTGCCAGGGCTTGTCCCAGAGCTGCCAGAACCCGTCGACGTAGCTCATGCCGGGGACCAGCGAGCACGCCAGGTACTGCACGAGCCACCGGCGGCCGGCCATCCGCCGGTCCAGCGTGCGGTTCGGATCGAGCGACACCACGCGCAGCTTCATGATCTTCTTGCCGAGCGTCCGGCCGTCACGCTTGAGGTACTCAACGTGGTAGAGCCAGTAGAGCCCGAGCAGCACCACGACGAAGCCGATCTCGAACAGCACCAGCGGCAGGAAGAAGTCTTTGAGGAAGGTGGCCGGGTCGGGCTCCACGAGCGTGCCGTCCGGGTTCGTCCGGGTCATCTCCCGGAACATCTGCCACCACAGGACCAGGAAGACCGGCATGAACAGCACCATCGACACCACACTCGCCAGCGCCGTGTCGATGAGCCAGGCCAGCAGCCGGTCACCGAAGCTGGCCAGCGGCTGCCCGGCCGGGCTGAGCGCCGGCGGGGTGGCCGGCCAGTGCGGCGGACCGTACCCGTGCGGCGCGTACTGCGGTGGCGCGGCGTACCCCGGCGGGGCGTGGTGCGGCGGCACGGCGTACCCCTGGGGGTGTGGGCCGGGCGGTGGCGCGACGCCGCCGGCGGCGGGCGGAGGCCCACCGACCGGCGGCGTCGGGTACGACGGAGGCTGCGTCACGCTCGACAGTGTTACAGGTTGCCGCGCGCTTCCTGCTCCCGCTCGATGGCCTGGAAGAGCGCCTTGAAGTTGCCCTTGCCGAAGCCCAGCGAGCCGTGCCGCTCGATCAGCTCGAAGAAGACGGTCGGGCGGTCCTGCACCGGCTTGGTGAAGATCTGGAGCAGGTAGCCGTCCTCGTCCCGGTCGACCAGGATCTTGCGCTCCTTGAGCTGCTCGATCGGCACCCGTACGTTGCCGATCCGCTCCCGCAGCTCCGGGTCGTCGTAGTACGAGTCCGGGGTGTCCAGGAACTCCACGCCGGCGGCGCGCATGGCGTCGACGCTGGCCACGATGTCGTTGGTGGCGACGGCGATGTGCTGGGCGCCCGGGCCCTGGTAGAACTCCAGGTACTCGTCGATCTGCGACTTCTTGCGGGCGATGGCCGGCTCGTTGAGCGGGAACTTCACCTTCCGGGTGCCGTTCGCGACGACCTTGCTCATCAGCGCCGAGTAGTCGGTCGCGATGTCGTCGCCGACGAACTCCGCCATGTTGGAGAAGCCCATCACCCGCTTGTAGAACTCCACCCACTCGTCCATGCGGCCCAGCTCGACGTTGCCGACCACGTGGTCGACGGCCTGGAAGAACCGCTTCGGCTGGATGCCGGCGTCGATCATGGGCTGCCGGTCGACGATCGGGCCGCGCGCCACGAAGCCGGGCAGGAACGGGCCGCGGTAGCGGGACCGGTCGACGAGCGTGTGCCGGGTGTCGCCGTACGCGGCGATGGAGGCCATCCGGACGGTGCCGTTCTCGTCGGTGACGTCGTGCGGCTCGACGACGCCGGTGGCGCCCTGGCCGACCGCGTGGGCGTACGCGGCGTCGACGTTCGGCACCTCGAGCGCGATGTCGCTGATGCCGTCGCTGTGCTTCGCCACGTGCTCCGCGCCGTCGGCGTCCGGGCGCACCGCGCCGGTCAGCACGAACCGGGCCGAGCCGCTGGTCAGCACGTACTGGGCGTGGTCACGGTAACCCTGCTCCGGGCCCCGGTACGCCACGCAGGTCATGCCGAACGCGGTGGAGTAGTAGTGCGCCGCCTGCTTGGCGTTGCCGACCAGGAAGTGCACGTGGTCGAGCCCACGGACGGGGAACGGGTCGTGGCTGATGTCGTGGTCGACAGCGCCGACGAGCCGGTCGATGTCGACGTCCTCGGTCGACTGGGGTCGGTCGATCGCCTGGGTCATGGTGGCCTCCCTCGCGTACCGGCCGGCCTCGTGGGCCGGTTCCTGACCGAAGGATCGCCGTGCGGGCGTCGAGTGGGCAACTGTCGACGTAAACGCTGGTCAGGTTGCGCATTCGGTATGGTCTGAACCCGTGAGAGGTGAGCAGGGTGTACAGCTCGACGCGCTCGATGTTCGGTTGGTCGATCTGCTCGCCGAGGAGCCGCGGATCGGGGTCCTGGAGTGTTCCCGGCGGCTCGGCGTGGCCCGGGGCACCGTGCAGGCACGGCTGGACAAGCTGGTCGAGAGGAGCGTCATCCGGGGCTTCGGTCCGGAGATCTCGCCGGCCGCGATCGGGTTCGGGGTGACCAGCTTCGTCACGCTGGAGATCAGCCAACGGCAGGGCCACGATCCGGTCACCGCCCACCTGGCGGCGATCCCCGAGGTGTTGGAGGCGCACACCATCACCGGCTCCAGCGACCTGCTCTGCCGGATCGTGGCCCGCTCCAACACGGACCTGCAACGGGTCATCGACCAGATCGTCTCGTTCGCCGGCATCACCCGCGCGTCGACGATCATCGCGCTGGCGGAGCAGATTCCCTACCGCACGCTCCCACTGGTCCGTAGCGCCGTAACACCTTCCGGCGCAGAAAGCGCGGCGACACGGCGGCGCGGGCGTACGGAAGATCCGTGATCGTGGCTACGGTGTGCGGGTGGCGAAGGGGAGCGTGCGCGTGGGGCTGCTGGCCGGCCTCGCCGTGGTCGTCGCCCTCGCCGCCACCGGCGTCTGGAATCCGTTCCCCGGCATCTGGGACTGGGTGGACCGCAGCGAGCCCATCTCCGAGCCGGACGTGGTCTGGCAGCAGCGGGTCGGTGGCACCCCGCGCAGTGTGACCATCGCCGGCGACACCGTCGTGGTCGAGCAGCGCACCCGGGTGGAGGCCCGCAGCCTGGCCACCGGCGCCCAGCTCTGGGAACGCAAGGCGGACTGGTCGGCGGTCGCGGGCGGCGACCGTGACCCGGTCGTCGCCGTGGGCAAGCTCCTGGTCAAGGGGTACGAGTTGCTCGACCCGGCCACCGGGGCGACCCGGCGGCGCGACGACGACGCCGTGGCCGTGTGGACGTACCGGAACCTGCTGCTGGACGCCCGCTGCACGGACGCCACCGACTGCACCCTGAGCGCGTGGGACCCGCGCGGCACCACACCACTGTGGACGGCCTTCCTGCCCGGCGTGCACAGTGGCCTGCTCGCCGACAACCCCGGTCTGCGCGGCACGCGGCGGCTCACCGCCACCCGCATCGACGACGGGGTGGCCGGGCCGGAGGCGGCCCCTCCGCTGCTTGGCTTCCCGGTCGACGGCCGGGTACACGTCGTCGACACCGCCACCGGCCGGGTGCTGCAGAACGTCGAGCCTGGCCGGGACGAGCGGCTGTCGGTGGTGGGCGGCCGGATGCTGCGGATCGCCGCCCGCTCCCAGGACGGCACCTGCTACTTCGCGATCTCCGCTCGCGACCCGGCGACCGGGCAGGAGGCGTGGCAGCGGGCCGGGGTCAACCTGCGCACCGCCGACACCGCCGGCTGCGTGCAGCGCGAGGACCCGCAGGGCGCGCGGAACGTGCTGATCGGCGTCGGCCCGGACGGCCGCGAGGCGGTCATCGACGGATACGACGGACGCCTGCTCTGGGTCGGCGAGACCGACACCAAGCTCGTCGCCGTCGACGACCGGTACGCGGTGTTCCGCTCGGCCGACAAGCGCTCGGTGGTGTCCCGTGAACTCGGCGCTGACAAGGTGCGGTGGACCAGGCCGGCCAGCGCCAAGGCGGGAGCGGCGCTCACCCCGTACGCGGCGGTGCTCGCCGACGAGAAGCCGTCGAGGCTGGTCGCCCTCGACCCGCGCACCGGGCGGGAGCTGGCCGTCCTGCGCACCTCGGCGAACGCCCTCGCCGTCGGCTCGCAGGGCATGATCATCGGCGAGGGTCGGGAGATCGGGTACGTCCGCTTCGGCGCCACGCCCGGCGCCCCCGTCCCGCAGCCCGGCGACGGCGGCAACCCCGGCCCGGGCGGCACCCGCCCCGGGTCGGGTGACGGCAACGGCGACTGCGGGCCCAAGGGTGAGCTGTGCACCGAACCGGACGGCGGCAAGGACGGCTGAGCGGGTGGGATTCAGCTCCGCTGAGCGCTGTCCACCTCGACGGATGAGAGCGGCGTCCCAGACCCAGCCCGGCGGGTGGGAATGATCGACCGGTCTGCCCTAGGCTTGCCGCTCATGAGCAGTGCCGCCGCATTCTCGTACGCCCCCCTGCTGCCGACCGGCCCCGACCAGACGGAATATCGCCTGGTCACCGACGAGGGCGTGGACGTCGTGCACGGCCCCGGGGGTCGTCGTTTCCTCACCGTCGAGCCGGCCGCGCTGACCGCGCTGACCGCCGAGGCGATGCACGACATCGCGCACTTCCTGCGCCCCGCGCACCTGGCGCAGCTCCGGGCGATCATCGACGACCCGGCCGCGTCGCCGAACGACCGGTTCGTCGCGCTGGACCTGCTGCGCAACGCCAACATCGCCGCCGGCGGGGTGCTGCCGATGTGCCAGGACACCGGCACGGCGATCGTGATGGGCAAGCGTGGGCGGCACGTGCTGACCGACGGCGCGGACGCCGAGGCCATCTCCCGGGGCGTCTACCAGGCGTACACGAGGCTCAACCTGCGCTACTCCCAGCTCGCCCCGCTGACCATGTGGGACGAGCGGAACACCGGCAGCAACCTGCCGGCCCAGGTGGAGCTGTACGCCGAGGACCCGGACGGGCACCCGGACGCGTACAAGTTCCTGTTCATGGCCAAGGGCGGCGGCTCGGCCAACAAGTCGTACCTCTACCAGGAGACCAAGGCGCTGCTCAACCCGACGCGGATGATGCAGTTCCTGGAGGAGAAGCTGCGGCTGATCGGCACCGCCGCCTGCCCGCCGTACCACCTGGCCATCGTCATCGGCGGCACCTCCGCCGAGTACGCGTTGAAGACCGCGAAGTACGCCTCCGCGAAGTACCTGGACGCCCTTCCGACGCAGGGCTCGATGAGCGCTCACGGCTTCCGCGACCTGGAGCTGGAGGCGCAGGTACTGGAGCTGACGCGGAACTTCGGCATCGGGGCGCAGTTCGGCGGGCGCTACTTCTGCCACGACGTACGGGTGGTGCGGCTGCCCCGGCACGGCGCGTCGTGCCCGGTGGCGATCGCCGTCTCCTGCTCGGCGGACCGGCAGGCCGTCGCCAAGATCACCCCGTCGGGCGTGTGGCTGGAGCGCCTCGAAACCGACCCGGCGCGGTTCCTGCCCGAGGTCACCGACGATGCGCTCGACGCCGAGATGGTCGTCCGGGTCGACCTCAACCGGCCGATGGACGAGATCCGCGCCGAGCTGTCCAAGTACCCGGTGAAGACCCGCCTGTCGTTGTCCGGCCCGCTCGTCGTGGCTCGGGACATCGCCCACGCCAAGATCGCCGAGCGGCTGGACGCCGGTGAGCCGATGCCGCAGTACCTGCGGGACCACGCCGTCTACTACGCCGGCCCGGCGAAGACCCCCGAGGGGTACGCGTCCGGCTCGTTCGGTCCCACCACGGCCGGCCGGATGGACGCCTACGTGGAGAAGTTCCAGGCCGCCGGCGGCTCGCAGGTGATGCTGGCCAAGGGCAACCGGTCGGGTCAGGTGACCCGCTCCTGCCAGCAGCACGGCGGCTTCTACCTCGGCTCGATCGGCGGCCCGGCGGCCCGCCTCGCCCAGGACTGCATCAAGCACGTCGAGGTGCTCGAATACCCGGAGCTGGGCATGGAGGCGGTCTGGAAGATCGAGGTGGAGGACTTCCCCGCCTTCATCGTGGTCGACGACAAGGGCAACGATTTCTTCGCCGAGGTCACCAAGCCGGTGCTGACCATCGGCCGTCGCTGACCGCTTCGTCACGCAGGAGGCGCCAGGCACACCGCCTGGCGCCTCCTGCGTCGGTGGTCGGACTGCGTCGCGCCGTGATCGCCGGACTACTCTGCTGGATGGTGTGCGATCGACGCGGGGGAGTAGATGCGGTTCGGGATCCTGGGGCCTCTGCGTGTCGGCGGTGGCGAGTCCACCGTCACCGCGGGCCGGGATCGGGTCGTGCTGGCGATGCTGCTGCTGCGTGCCGGTCGGCTGGTGCCGGTCGAGGAGCTGATTGACGCGGTCTGGGAGGACGATCCTCCGGCCACTGCCCGTGCCCAGTTGCAGACGTGTGTGTCGCGGCTGCGGCGTCGCCTCGCCGAGCTGGGATTCACCTCCGGGACCATCGTCACCGACCCGGCCGGGTACGGCGTGCGTATCGACCCCGCCGACCTGGATGCGAACCTGTTCGCCCGGGGGGTGGAGGTGGCCCGTGCCGCGGGTGCGGCCGGTCGTCTGGTGGATGCCCGTACGCATTTCCGGGCGGCCCTGGCCCTGTGGCGAGGTCCGGCGCTGAGTGGCATCACGAGCCGTAGTGTCCGTCGTCGGGCGCAGACGCTCGATGAGCAGCGGCTCACGGTGCTGGAGGAGTGCGTCGACGTCGAGCTGCGCCTGGGGCGGGCCGCCGAGCTGATCGAGGAGTTGACCGAGAGCGTCGACCGGCATCCGTTGCGGGATCGGCTGCGGGGTCAGCTGATGCTGGCGCTCTCGTCGGTGGGTCGGCAGGCCGACGCGTTGGCAATCTACCGGGAGGGTCGGCGGTTCTACGCGGACGAGTTGGGTCTTGAGCCGGGCGGCGCTTTGCAGGAGTTGCATCAGCGGGTGCTGGCCGGTGACCTGGCCCTGGCCGGCCGGGAGGTCCGGTCGGCGGCTCCGGTGCGCTCGTTGCCCCGCGCGATCGGCGACTTCACCGGCCGGCAGCAGACGTTGGCACGCCTGCTCAAGGACGTCGAGGCCGGGGCCCGGATCCAGCTCATCGACGGCATGGCCGGCAGCGGCAAGACCACCCTCGCCGTACAGGTCGCGACTGTCCTCGCGGAGAGCTACCCGGACGCCCAGCTCTTCATCGACCTGCACGGGCACAGCGAGCGCACCCCGCTGACGCCGTCGGCTGCGGTGGCAACCCTGCTGCGGCAGCTCGGTGTCCCCGCCGACCGGGTGCCGACGACCCAGGACGACCGGTTGGCGCTCTGGCGCACGGAGCTGGCCGGCCAGCGGGCAGTGCTGGTGCTGGACAACGCCGCCACGGCCGACCAGGTGACACCGCTGCTACCCAACGGCTCGCACTGTCTGGTCCTGGTCACCAGCCGTCGCCGGCTGGTCGGCGTGGACGAGGGACGACCCTTCTCGCTGCCGGTGCTGGACCAGGACGAGGCGGTCGAACTGCTCGGGCACGTGGTCGGCTCCGACCGGGTCGCCGCCGAGCCGGAGGCCGCGGCCGAGATGGTGCGGCGCTGCGGCCACCTGCCACTCGCGATCCGACTGGCCGGCGCCCGACTGGCCCACCGGCCCCACTGGCGCATCGCCGACCTCGCGGAGCGGCTGTCGAGCCGGTCCGACCCGTTGGCCGAGTTCGAGGCCGGCGAACGGTCCGTCGACCGGGCCTTCGCACTCTCGTACGCCCAGGTGTCACCGTCGGCGCAGCGTGCGTTCCGGCTGCTGGGCCTGCACCCGGGGGTCCGGTTCGACACCCCGGTCGCCGCCGTACTCGCGGAGGTGTCCCTTGCCGGCGCGCAGAATCTGTTGGACGAGTTGGTCGACGCGCACCTGGTGGAGGAGGTACAGCCGGGTCGGTACCGGTTACACGACCTCGTCCGCGAGTACGCCCGGACGTTGGTGGCTGATCCCGAACGGCCAGCGGAACGGCGGGGAGGCATCGAGCGGCTGCTCGAACATCACCTCCAGGCCGCCACGACAATCGCCCGCAGGTGGGAACTCTCCGCCGCTCGTCCGCTGCTCGTGGTGTCGGAGCCGCTCCGCCCCGACCTGGCCGCGACCGTCGCCGAACAGGGCAGAGCCTGGCTCGACGAGAACATCGCCCTGTGGCCCGCGCTGGTCCGGCTGGCCGAAACGGAGAGGCTTCTTCGCTACTGCTGGCAGTTGGCCAGATCGTGCTGGCACGCGCAGTTCGAGAGTGGCCGCCTCGACGAGCTGATCGAGACGCACTCTGTCGGCCTGCGCGCCGCGGAGGAGTTGGGCGACGAGAAGGCGGTGGCGACGTTGCTCAACTACCTCGCCTCGGCCCACTACCGGCTGAGCAACTTCCCCGAGGCTATCCGGGTGATGGAGAGGTCGCTCGAGATCTTCCACCGGCTCGGCCTGCGACGCGAGTACCGCAACACCCTCGGCAACCTGGGCACCTCGTACGCCGCCAACTTCGAGTTCGACCGGGCACTGGAGGCCTACGACGCCGCTCGGGCGCTGGCGATGCGCATGCGCGACGATGCCGCGCTGGCGAACGAACTCAACAACCTGTCGTTGACCCTGCTGCTCTGGGGCCGGCTCGACGAGGCGGTGCACGCCGCCCGCAGGCACCTGGGGATCGCCCGCGAGATCGGCGATCCGCGCCGGATCGCCAACGCCATCGGGCACCTCGGGATGGCCCGACACCGGATGGGCGACGTGCGGCCGGCCGGCCGGCTACTTCGGGCGGCGCTCCGACTGAAGCGACAGGTGGGCGCCCGGTTCGGTGAAGGCGAGGTGTTGAACGAGATCGGGATGATGGAACGGGAGGCCGGCCGCCCGGAGCGGGCCGCCGACCTGCACCGTTCGGCGCTCGTCGCGATGACCGGGGCGGGTGACCGTACCGGCCAGTGCGGCACGCGCAACCTGCTGGCCCGAGCGATCCTTGCCCAGGGGGACGTGACAAGCGCCCTGGACCTGTACCGCCGGGTGCTCGCCGATGCGACCCAGTTGGGTGTCCGGTACGAGCAGGGCCGGGCCCTGGAGGGCATCGGCCGGTGTCTGCTGTCGACCGACCCGGTGGCGGGCCGCGCGCACCTCACCCGGGCGTTGGCTCTGTTCCGGCAGATCGACGTGCCGGACCGGCATGACGTTGAGCAACTGCTCGCCGACCTTCGCTGATCGGTCGGTAACGGAACGAGGCGCCAGGCTTTCGCCTGACGCCTCGTCCGTCGGTAGCACCTCCACCGACATCGGTACGCCCGCCCGCTGGGGGGTGGGACGGTCGCACCGCCCCCGTCGGATGTCGTCACCGCCAACCTGGAACAAGTTTGCGGTGCGCCCCACTCGATCCGCTCTCAGATCACTATCACCGGACGATGTCGGTCGGTGACTCCCGGACTACGCTGCTGGATGGTTTGCACGACACGAGGGAAGAGATGCGGTTCGGAATCCTGGGGCCTCTGCGCGTGGGCGGTGGTGAGTCCACCGTCACCGCCGGCCGAGACCGGGTCGTGCTGGCGATGCTGCTGGTGCGCGCCGGTCGGCTGGTGCCGGTCGAGGAGCTGATCGACGCGGTCTGGGAGGAGAATCCTCCGGCCACCGCCCGTGCGCAGTTGCAGACGTGTGTGTCGCGGCTGCGGCGTCGCCTCGCCGAGCTGGGGCTGGCCCCGGAGACCATCGTCACCGACCCGGCCGGGTACGGCGTTCGTACCGCCCTCGCCGACGTGGACGCGCACCTCTTCAGCCGGGGCGTCGAGGTGGCCCGTGCCGCGGGCGCGGCCGGTCGTCTGGTGGATGCCCGTACGCATTTCCGGGCGGCCCTGGCCCTGTGGCGAGGTCCGGCGTTGGCTGGCATCACCAGCCGCAGCGTCCGTCGTCGGGCGCAGACGCTTGACGAGCAGCGGCTCACTGTCCTGGAGGAGTGCGTCGACGTCGAGCTGCGACTCGGGCGGGCCGCCGAGCTGATCGAGGAGTTGACCGAGAGCGTCGACCGGCATCCGCTGCGGGACCGGCTGCGCGGCCAACTGATGCTCGCGCTCTCGTCAGTGGGTCGGCAGGCCGACGCGTTGGCAATCTACCGGGAGGGCCGACGGTTCTACGCCGACGAGTTGGGCCTGGAACCGGGCGGCGCTTTGCAGGAGTTGCATCAGCGGGTGCTGGCCGGTGACCTGGCCCTGGCCGGCCGGGAGGTCCGGTCGAAGGCTCCGGTGCGCTCGTTGCCTCGGGCGATCGGCGATTTCACCGGCCGGCAGGAGACGGTGGCGCGTCTGGTGAAGGACGTGGAGGCCGGCACGCGGATCCAGCTCATCGACGGCATGGCCGGCAGCGGCAAGACGACGCTTGCGGTGCACGTCGCCACCGCTCTGGCTCACCACTATCCGGACGCCCAGCTCTACATCGACCTGCACGGGCACAGTGAACGCAGCCCGTTGACGCCGTCGGCTGCGGTGGCAACCCTGCTACGGCAGCTCGGTGTTCCCGCCGAGCGGTTGCCGGCCAACCAGGACGACCGGTTGGCGCTCTGGCGCACGGAACTTTCCGGCCGGCAAGTGGTGCTGGTGCTGGACAACGCCGCCACGGCCGACCAGGTGACACCGCTGCTACCCAACGCCTCGCACTGCCTGGTCCTGGTCACCAGCCGTCGCCGGTTGATCGGTGTGGACGAGGGGCGGCCGTTCTCGCTGCCGGTGCTGGACCAGGACGAGGCGGTCGAACTGCTCGGGCACGTGGCCGGCTCGGACCGGATTGCCGCCGAGCCGGAGGCGGCAGCCGAAGTGGTGCGGCGCTGCGGTCGCCTGCCACTCGCGATCCGACTGGCCGGCGCCCGACTGGCTCATCGGCCCCGCTGGCGCGTCGCCGACCTCGCGGAGCGGCTGTCGAGCCGGTCCGACCCGTTGGCCGAGTTCGAGGCCGGCGAACGGTCCGTCGACCGGGCCTTCGCCCTGTCGTACGCCCAGGTGTCGCCGTCGGCGCAGCGTGCGTTCCGGCTGCTGGGTCTGCACCCGGGGGTCCGGTTCGACACCCCGGTCGCCGCCGTCCTCGCCGAGCTGCCCCTCCCCGGCGCGCAGGATCTGTTGGACGAGCTGGTCGACGCGCACCTGGTGGAGGAGGCGCAGCCGGATCGGTACCGGTTACACGACCTGGTCCGCGAGTACGCCCGGACCTTGATAGCCCACCCGGATCGGGCGGTGGAGCGCCGGGACGGCGTCGAGCGTCTCCTCGATCACCATTTGCAGGTCGCCGTCGCGATCGGCCGCAAGCGGGAACTCTCCGCCTCTCGTCCGCGGCTCCTGGTGGCCGAGCCGCTCCGCGTCGACCTGGTCGCGACCGTCACCGAGCAGGGCGCAGCCTGGTTCGACGAGAACATGGCCCTGTGGCCCGCCCTGGTCCGCCTGGCCGAGACGGAGCGGTTCCTTCACTACTGCTGGCAGTTGACCAGGGCGTGCTGGTACGCCCAGTTCGAGAGCGGCCGTCTCGACGAGCTGATCGACACGCACTCCGTCGGCCTGCGCGCAGCACAGGAATTGGGTGACGAGACGGCGATGGCGACGCTGCTCAACTATCTCGCCTCGGCCCACTACCGGCTGGGCAACTTCCCCGAAGCGATCCGGGTGATGGAGATGTCGCTCGGCATCTTCCGCCGGCTCGATCTGCGTCGCGAGACCCGCAACACCCTCGTCAACCTGGGCACCTCGTACGCCGCCAACTTCGAGTTCCAGCGGGCCCGGGATGCCTACGACGCCTCCCGGTTGTTGGCGACGCGGATGCCCGACAACGACGCGCTGGCGAACGAACTCAACAACCGCTCGTTGAGCCTGCTGCTGTGGGGTCGGCTCGACGAGGCGGTCTTCACGGCCCGCAAGCACCTGATAGTCGCCCGCGAGATCGGCGATCCGCGCCGCATCGCCAACGCCATCGGGCACCTCGGAATGGCCCGGCACCGGATGGGTGACGTGGAGCCGGCCGGCCGGCTGTTGCGGGCCGCACTGCGCCTGAAACGACAGGTGGGCGCCCGGTTCGGTGAGGGCGAGGTGCTGAACGAGATCGGCATGATGGAGAGGGAGGCCGGCCGCCCCGAGCGGGCCGCCGACCTGCACCGCTCGGCGCTCGTCGCGATGACCGACGTGGGAGACCGCAACGGCCAGTGCGGCTCGCGCAACCTGTTGGCCCGAGCCATCCTGGCCCAGGGCGACGCGACAAGCGCCCTCGACCTGTATCGCCGGGTGCTCGCCGACGCGACCCAGTTGGGTGTCCGATACGAGCAGGGCCGGGCCCTGGAGGGCATCGGCCGCTGCCTGCTGACGACCGACCCGGCGGCGGCCCGCGCGCACCTGACCCGGGCGTTGTCCCTGTACCGGCAGATCGACGTGCCGGACCAGCATGCGGTGGAACGGCTGCTCGCCGAGCTGGGCTGACGGATCATCTGCGGTTCCGCGGCGGGCGCGGCAGGATGGTACGCGTGACGACTCCAGAGGCGACCGGTTACCGGATCGAACGTGACTCGATGGGCGAGGTGGAGGTGCCCGCCGAGGCGCTGTGGCGGGCGCAGACCCAGCGCGCGGTGCAGAACTTTCCGATCTCCGGCCGGGGCATCGAACCCGCCCAGATCAAGGCCCTGGCCCAGATCAAGGGCGCGGCGGCCGAGGTCAACGGCGAGCTTGGCGTGATCGACGCCAACGTGGCCGCCGCGATCGTCGCCGCTGCCGCGCACGTCGCCGACGGCGGGTACGACGACCAGTTCCCGGTCGACGTCTTCCAGACCGGTTCGGGGACGTCGTCCAACATGAACGCCAACGAGGTGATCGCGACCCTGGCGAGCCGGGAACTGGGCTCGCCGGTGCACCCGAACGACCACGTCAACGCGTCCCAGTCCAGCAACGACGTGTTCCCGTCCTCGATCCACCTGGCGGCCACCCAGTTCATCGCGGAGGACCTGCTGCCGTCGCTGACCCACCTCGCCGAGGCGCTGGAGGCCAAGGCGGCCGAGTTCGAGACGGTGGTGAAGGCGGGGCGTACGCACCTGATGGACGCCACGCCGGTCACCCTCGGGCAGGAGTTCGGCGGGTACGCGGCCCAGGTCCGCTACGGCATCGAGCGGTTGCAGGGTTCGCTGCCCCGGCTGGCCGAACTGCCGCTGGGCGGTACCGCCGTGGGCACCGGGATCAACACGCCGCTCGGCTTCGCCGCCGCCGTGATCGGCAAGCTGCGCGAGTCGACCGGGCTGCCACTGTCCGAGGCCCGTAACCACTTCGAGGCGCAGGGCGCACGCGACGCCCTCGTGGAGACCTCCGGGCAGCTCCGGACCATCGCCGTGGGCCTCTACAAGGTCGCCAACGACATCCGCTGGATGGGCTCCGGCCCCCGGGCCGGCCTGCGGGAGCTGCGCATCCCCGACCTTCAGCCCGGCTCGTCGATCATGCCGGGAAAGGTCAACCCGGTGGTCGCCGAGGCGATGCGGCAGGTCTGCGCCCAGGTCATCGGCAACGACGCGACCGTCGGGTTCGCCGGCTCCCAGGGCGACTTCGAGCTGAACGTCATGCTCCCGGTGATGGGTCGCAATCTGCTGGAGTCGATCCGGCTGCTGGCCGCCGCGAGTCGGCTGTTCGCCGACCGCCTGGTGGCCGGCCTGGTCGCGGACGCCGAGGTCTGCCTGGCGTACGCCGAGGGCTCACCGTCGATCGTCACCCCGCTGAACCGCTACCTCGGGTACGACGAGGCCGCCTCCATCGCCAAGGAGGCGCTGGCGAAGCAGGCGTCCATCCGTGAGGTCGTCATCTCCCGGGGACACGTCGACTCCGGCAAGCTCACCGAGACCCAGTTGGACGAGACCCTGGACCTGCTCCGGATGACCCACCCCTGACCGGTCGCCGGGTGACTCCGCGCCGGCCGCCTCAGGGCGGGTCGCCGCGCGGAGTCGCCCAGGCGAGGAACCGCGTGTAGAGGGCCTTCGGGTCCGGGCCGTCGTGCGGATTGAGCCGGTACAGGTCGGCGACCGCGTCGTGCAGGACCGTGCACAGGTAGATGCTCAGGGCGATCCGGTCGTGGGCGTACTCCTGGCGTAGGGCGAGTCGGGCCTCCGGGCACGGCCACGGTGCGGCGCAGACCCGGCAGAGCCACAGCGGCCGCAACGGCAGGTGCGGTCGACGGGGTGCGGTCGTGCGGTCGTCCGGGGTGGTCCGGGGCATGGTGTGGGGGTCCTTTCGAGCTGAATCGCTTGTGACATCGCCCCCGCGTCCGCCCCCCGCGTCCGCCCCCCGCGTCCGCCCCCCGCGTCCGCCCCCCGCGTCCGCCCCCCGCGTCCGCCCCCCGCGTCCGCCCCCCGCGTCCGCCCCCGCGTCCGCCCCCGCAGCCGGCCAGCGCCCGTCACCCGGCCCCAAGATCGTGCTCGATCCTGGATGTAGTGGTCTCGACGCGTACGAAAGGCCACTGTTTCCACGTTCCAGCACGATCTTGCGGGGTGGGACCGCCCGGCACGGGGGTTCGGGCGGTCCCGTGCGATGCCGCTGGGCCCGGGGGACGGGGAGCGGCGTCGCACCTCACAGTCTGGTGACCGGACGACTACGGTCGGAAGGGTTCGGCCGACCTGTCGGGGCTGCCCTGTTCCGGGGCCGTGCCGGCTCTGTTGGCCCTGTGGAGTTGATCGCCGGCGGGTTGGAGAGTGGTCGGGCATGGCCGATGGGCAGATGACGGCGGCGGCGTTCCTGGTCGCGGAGCTGCGCCGGGCGCGGGCCCGCCGGGGTTGGAGCCAGGACGAGCTGGCCAAGGCGGTCAACTACTCGCCGTCGATGGTCAGCGCGGTCGAGCTGGGTCAACAGCCGCCCACCGCGAAGTACCTGGAACTCCTCGACCGCGCCCTGGACACCGGCGGCCTCTTCAGCCGCATGTCCACCGAACTGGTCAGCCTGGACCGGACCCAGCCGTGGTTGCGCGGCTGGCAGGCGATTTTCGAGCAGGCGCGCACTGTCAGGTGGTATGAACCCCGCTATGTGCCCGGGCTCCTTCAGACGGAGGACTATGCGCGGGCGGTCTTTGAGGCGGGCAACTTGCTCGACTCCGACGAGGTCGACCGGCGGCTCGCCGACCGGATGAACCGCCAAGGCGTGCTACATGACGAGCGGTCGCCGCACATCGTGGCCGTGTTGGACGAAGCAGTGCTGCGGCGACGGGTGGGCAGCCGGAAGGTGATGCGCGACCAGACGCTGCACCTCGCACGCATTGCCACTGAGCATCCTCGGCTCCGGCTGCACGTGGTGCCGCTATCCGCCGATGAGTACCCGGGGCTCGGCGGACAATTCGCGCTAGCGACCCTGCCTGATGGCGTCGAACTGGCCTATATGGAGTGCCAGGTCCGCGGCCAGGAGTTAGACCAGCCGAAGGATCTACTGCGGTTGCAGCAGGTCTGGGAGGCTACCCTGGGCGAGGCCCTGCCCCCGCAGGCGTCCATCGAGTTGATGAGCGAGGTGGCCGAGTCGTGGAGCTGACCGGCGCTCGCTGGCGCAAGAGCAGCCGCAGCAACCAGGACAACAACTGCGTCGAGGTGGCTACGGATCTGGGGGGCGTGGTCGGGGTGCGAGACAGTAAGGACCCGGACGGACCCGTGCTGGTGGTCGACGCGTACTCCTGGCGGCTCTTCGTGGTCGCGCCCCCGCGCTGACGCGACCGCCCTGCCCGCGACGGTGGTCGCGGGTAATCGGGTCGACGGTGTCCCGCAGCGGCGCGATGATCCGGTCCATGGATGGACAACCTCCGGCGACCGAGCGGCTGCGGATGCGCCGGTTGACCATGGCTGACGTGGACGCGTTCGTCGAGTTGGACAGCGATCCCGAGGTGATGCGGTTCCTGACCGGCGGTGTCGCCACGCCGCGTGCCACTGTCCGGGACGAGCAGTTGCCGAGGCTGATCGCCCAGTACGAGCGGCATCCCGGCCTGGGTCGGTGGGCGGCGCTCGACCGGGCGTCCGGTGAGTTCCTCGGCTGGTTCGCGCTCGACCCGTCGGACGACGGCGCCGAGGCCGAGTTGGGCTACCGGCTGCGCCGCGCGGCGTGGGGGCGTGGCCTGGCGACGGAGGGGTCCCGGGCGCTGGTCCGGTACGCGCTCGACGTCGTGGGCGTGCGGCGGGTGTGGGCGCAGACGATGGCGGTGAACGAGCGGTCCCGCCGGGTGATGGAGAACGCGGGGCTGCGTTACGTGCGGACGTTCCACCTGGACTTCGACGACCCGATCCCGGGGACCGAGCAGGGTGAGGTGGAGTACGAGCTGCGGGCCGCCGACGTCGCTCAGGACCGGCCGGCGGCCTTGCGAGCCCGGTAGGCGGTCACGGCGGCGCGGTTGCCGCAGCCGGCCTCGCAGAACCGCCGCGACCGGTTGCGGGACAGGTCGACGACGACGTTGTCGCAGTCCGGGTGTTCGCAGATGCGCAGCCGGCTCAGCTCGCCCATCCGGACCAGGTCGGCAATCGCCATCGCCGCCTCCACCGCCATGCGGGTGGCCAGCGGCGCGTCGCGGGGCACGGCGTGCAGGTGGTACGGCTCGTCGTCGTGCTCGATGAGCTGCGGCAGCGCCCGGTGTTCGCGGAGCAGACCGTTGACGATGTCGACGACCTCAGGCGGTTCGGCGTCCCAGATGCGGCGCAGGTGGGGGCGCAACTGTCGGACGGCGCGCAGCTCCGCGTCGGTGTGTTCGTGCCGCCCGCTGTAGGTGTGTCGGATGAAGAACGCGTCCAGCGCGGCGACGTCGGGCAGTAGCTCCCCGTCCCGGCCACCGGTGTTGACCAGCGCGGCTGCGGCGGTCAGCGAGCATTCGGTGTCATGAGCGAACAGCAACTTGACTCCTGTCACGATGGCCGCCTAGCGTCATGGGCACAAGGATAGTTTGCCCATGACACCCGTGCGCAGCGAGGAGCGCGAGATGCCGCAACGACCCGCCGTCGGCGCCGCGCTGGCGCTGCTCTCCGCCGTCACGTTCGCCACCTCGGGCACCTTCGCGCGCTCGCTCATCGAGGCCGGCTGGTCGGCCGAGGCCGCCGTCGTCGTCCGGGTCGGGGTGGCCGCCCTGGTGCTCGCGATCCCCGCCCTGCTGTCGCTGCGCGGCAGGTGGCACGTGCTGCGCGACAACAGCCCGGCCGTCGTGATGTTCGGGCTGCTCGGCGTGGCCCTGGCGCAGGTGTGCTTCTTCAACGCCGTGCGCTACCTGCCGGTGGGCATCGCGCTCCTGCTGGAATACCTGGGCATCATCCTCGTCGTGGGCTGGATGTGGCTGCGGCACGGCCAGCGACCCCGGCGGCTCACCGTGGCCGGCTCCGCCGCCGCGCTGTGCGGGTTGGCGTTCGTCCTGGACCTCACCGGCGACGCCGGCTTCGACCCGGTCGGCGTGCTGTGGGGCATGGGAGCCGCGTTCGGCCTGGCCGGCTACTTCGTGCTCGCCGGCCGGGTCGACCCCCGACTGCCCTCGGTCGCCATGGCCAGCGGCGGGATGGCCGTCGGCGCCGCCGTGCTGCTGCTCGTCGGGCTGACCGGGCTGCTGCCGCTGCGCGCCACGTTCGGCGAGGTCACCTTCGCCGGGCACCGCACCACCTGGCTGCTGCCCATCGTCGGGCTCACGCTCGTCGCCGCCGTGATCGCGTACCTGGCCGGCATCGCCGGCAGCCGGATCCTCGGCCCCCGACTGTCGTCGTTCGTCGGGCTGACCGAGGTGCTGTTCGCCGTACTCATCGCCTGGCTGTTCCTCGACGAACTGCCCACCACCTGGCAACTCCTCGGCGGCCTGCTGATCGTCGCCGGGGTCGCCCTGGTACGCCTCGACGAGCTGCGCGGCGTGCCCGCGCCCGCCACGCCCGAGCCCGCGCTGGCGGCCGGCATCCGGTGAGGTCGCCGCTCGGTGCGGTCGGCCGCTCGGTGAGAGAGTGGCGGACGTGCTGACCACTGTGGTGTTCGACGCCGACGAGACCCTGCTCGACCTGCGGCCCGCGGTGACCGGCGGGCTGGCGGCCGTCCTCGACGAGATGCGGCGTCGCACGCCCGTCGCGGCCGGCGTGACGCTCGCCGAGCTGGAGTCGGACTGGGGGGCGGTCTTCGGTGAGCTGAGCGCCGCCCCGGTCATGGAGATCCGCCGCGCCGCCCTGGCCCGGTCGTTGGACCGCGCCGGCCTCGGCGACCACCTCGACGAGATCACCGCCCTCTTCTTCGCCCGCCGGTTCGCCCTCACCCGACCGTTCCCGGACGTTCCGCCGGCGCTGGCGGCGCTGCGCCGGCGGTACACGCTGGGCTTCGCCACCAACGGCAACAGCCGCGCCGAACGCTGCGGGCTCGCCGGCGAGTTCACCTTCGAGGTGTACGCGCACGAGAACGGCCTGCCGAAGAAGCCCGCCCCGGAGTTCTACGCTGCGGTCGTCGAAGCCGCAGGGGTGCCCGCCGAGCAGATCGTGTACGTCGGCGACTCGTGGGAGCACGACGTAGTGGGACCCCGGCAGGCCGGCCTGCGGTCGGTGTGGCTGAACCGGTACGGCCTGCCCCGCCCGGCCGGGCTCGCGCCCGACGCCGAGGTGGCCGCCCTGACCGATCTTCCGAAGGTGCTGGCCGACCTGCCGGCGGCATCGTCCGACCGGGCGAACGCGGGCATCGACCTGGGCGGATGACGAGGAGATTCACCGGCATAACGGACGTTCACCTGGCGGAAACCCGCCGCGTGTTGTGTGATGGCGCCACGTCCCTCAACGAGAGGATTCGATGTGGTGAGCAAGCGCTTCACCGTCGGTGCCGTCGCGACCGCGGCGGTACTGGCACTTACGGCAGCGGGCCTGGGTGTACCGGCCAGCGCCGCGCCGAGCACGTCCCGCACCTTCACGGTGGTCGCCGAGGACGGGGTTGCCGCCGACACGGCGGTCGCCGCCATCCGGGCCGCCGGCGGCACGGTGGTCTCCTCGTCCGACGAGGTCGGCATGTTCCGGGTCACCAGTGACCGGGCCGACTTCGCGGCCAGGGCCGCCGCCGCGCCGACCCTGATCGGCGCCGCCGAGCAGAAGGCCATCGGCCGCAAGCCGAAGCTGGACCGGGTCGAGCAGGAGCACCTGACGGTCGCCACCAAGGCCGCCGCCGGCGCTGCCGCCCGACGCGGGGCCAAGATGGACCCGCTCGACGACAAGCTCTGGGGCCTGGAGATGATCCGGGCCGACAAGGCCCGCAAGGTCGAGCCCGGTGACCGACGGGTGACCGTCGGCGTGCTCGACACCGGTGTCGACGCCAGCAACCCGGACATCGCGCCCAACTTCAACTGGGCGTTGTCGCGCAACTTCGCACCCGACCTGACCGACGTGGACGGCCCCTGCGAGGTGCCGAGCTGCCTCGACCCCGTCGGCACCGACGACGGTGGGCACGGCACCCACGTGGCCGGCACCATCGGCGCCGCCGCCAACGGCTTCGGCCTGTCCGGTGTCGCCCCGAACGTGTCGCTGGTCGAGCTCAAGGGCGGCCAGGACTCCGGCTACTTCTTCCTCGACCCGGTCGTCAACGCCCTGGTCTACGCCGGCCGCAACGGGCTCGACGTGGTCAACATGTCGTTCTACGTCGACCCGTGGCTCTACAACTGCACCGCCAACCCGGCCGACTCCCCCGAGGCGCAGGCCGAGCAGCGGGCCATCATCAAGGCCATGAAGCGGGCGCTGGTCTTCGCCCACAATAAGGGCGTCACCCTGGTCGGCGCGCTCGGCAACAACAACGAGGACCTGGGCGCACCGCGCACCGACACGTCCAGCCCGGACTACGGCGCCGACCCGTACCCGCGCCCGATCGACAACAACAGCTGCTGGGACCTGCCCACCGAGGGCCCGCACGTGATCGGTGTGTCGTCGGTCGGCCCGTCCGGCAAGAAGGCCGACTACTCCAACTACGGCACCGAGCAGATCTCGGTCGCCGCGCCGGGCGGCTGGTTCCGCGACGGCTTCGGCACGGACACCTTCCGCACCGACGCCAACATGATCCTGTCGTCCTACCCGAAGCACGTGCTCCAGGAGGAGGGCTCGGTCGACGCCGACGGCAACATCGTCGCCGGCTTCGAGGAGTCCGTCTTCAAGCAGTGCAAGCGCAACGGTGAGTGCGGCTACTACACCTACCTCCAGGGCACCTCGATGGCGTCCCCGCACGCCGCTGGTGTGGCCGCGCTGATCGTCAGCCGGTACGGCAAGCCGCAGGGCCGGGGCGGCTTCGGTATGTCCCCGGACCAGGTCGAGCAGCACCTCTACCGCACGGCGGCCGAGCACGCCTGCCCGGAGCCGCGCCTTCAGCAGTACCGCAACGAGGGCCGTGACGAGACCTACGACGCGTACTGCGCCGGTGGGGTCAACTTCAACGGCTTCTACGGGTACGGGATCGTCGACGCGTACGCGGCGGTGACCACCCCGTTCAAGGCCAACGCACGCCCGTAACGCACCCGCGGGGCCCGGTCGACACTCGTCGGCCGGGCCCTGCCGCGTCCGGCGGTCGCGTGCGGGCGTGCGTGCGGCGGTCGCGTGCGGTGCCTGCGTGATCGACTCCAGGTCGCCGATGTGGCGGCATCAGGTCGAATGGATACCCCCACATCGGCGAGCTGGAGACGATCACGGCCGGTGTGGTCAGCGGCGCCAGCCGCGGGAGAGCAGGGCCGACCGCACCTCGTTGAGCACCGCCGGGAAGTCCCTGTGGAGCCTCCTGCTGGTCACGTGCAGCACCAGCCAGCCTGCCCCGACGAGGAGATTGAGCCGTCGACGGTCGAGGTGCAGTTGCTCCGGGTCGGCGTGCCACCGGCCGTCGTACTCCACCGCCACGCGGAACTCGGGCCAGGCCAGGTCGGGATGGACCACCAGCCCGCCAGGCAGCCGGATCGGGTGCTGGGTGACCGGTCGAGGAAGGCCGCCCATCACCAGACGCACCCGCAGTTGCGACTCGGGTGGCGATTGCGCCCCCGGATCGGCGAGATCGAAGATCCAATACGCACGCCGTCCGCCGGGCCGGTCGGCATTGGCGGTGGCGACCGCGGCCAGCGCGGTGCGGGTCAGGCCGGCCGCGAGCAACGAGTCGACGATTCCGACCGCGCGCAGCGGATCCAACCAGACCGCCGTCTCCCACGCCGCTGATGCGGGATCGGTCCTGCGGAGGGTAGCGCCGCCGGATCGTGCGCCGGGCAGGGAGCGCACTGGCACGGGCGGCTGCGGGCCGGTGGCCTGCGTGGGCAACGGCGTCGCGGCGGTATCGGGGCCGAGCACGTGTACGTGCAGGCCGGGCCGAGAATCGACGCGGGCGGCCTTCGGCATCAGCACGTGCACGTCGTCGTCGAAGCCGGCGGCATGCTCGACGCCGTGCAGGTAGGCCGACGACGGCCCGGCGATCAGCGCCTGCGGTGGCAGCCGTAGGGCCGCGGCGCGGCAGGCCAGTTCGTGGTTGCGTTCGAGGCGGGCATCCGCGTACACGTCGTGGCGGAGTCGAACCCACGACGAGCCGCGTAGTTGGTGCCTGGTGATCAGACCTTGTTGGGTCACCGCGGAGCCACGGAAGACCTGCCAGGCGAGGGTGGGAGGCCGGTGGGGGTGTGGGGGCATGCGGCCAGCCTGCGATTTCCCAGGCGGCGGCGAACACCCCTGTGGACAGTGCCGGAGGCGCGCGCCGCACCTGCCTGTGGACAACCGCCGAGAGGCCGATGGACGTGCTATAGGGCGAGATCGTCAGCAGGTCGGCGTAGTGGCGCTATCGAAGGCTCGTGATGACGCCACATCGGCGAACTGGAGTGGATCAAGGGGTCAGCGGAGGGTGGCTGCCACCGTGGTCGCGGCGGCGAGCACCTGAGGGCCGACCAGGTCGACGTCCAGCGGGGCGAGCGCCACCACCCCGACGCTGGCCTCCAGACCCGGTACGCCGAGCACCGGCGCGGCCACCCCGTACGCCCCGGATTCCAACTCGCCGCTGCTGCTCACCGGCTCGGGCGCGCCGCTCCGGCCGGCCAGGATGGCCCGACCCGCCGCACCCCGGTCCAGGGGGTGTCGCGCCCCGGTCCGGTACGCGACGTGGAACGACGTCCAACTCGGCTCGACCACGGCCAGGGCGACACCCTCGTCGCCCTCGACCACGGTCAGGTGTGCGGTGGCGCCGGCCTGCTCGGCGAGTCGGCGCAGCGCCGGCAACGCCCCCTCGGCGAACAGCGGCTGGGCGCGTCGGGCCAGGTGCAGCACGCCCGCGCCGATCCGGAGCTTGCCATCGCTGCCCCGGCGCAGCATGCCGTGCGCGGTCAGCGGGCCGACCAGCCGGTAGACGGCCGCCCGGCCGACGCCGAGGAGGTTCGCCGCCTCGCTGACGGTCAGGCCCGTCGGCGTATCGGCGACCAGGTGCAGGAGCCGCAGACCCCGGTCGAGCGTCTGGGACGTCTCCCCGGTCCGGTTGGACCCTGCCGTCGCATCCACAGCACGCAGCGTACGACCCGGCACCGGCGGACCCGGACAGGCGCGGACGGCTACCCTTGTACGGTGACGCTACGCCTGTATGACACCGCCACCCGATCGGTGCGGGACTTCGTCCCGCGGGAAGCCGGCAAGGTGGGGGTCTACCTGTGTGGTCTCACCCTTCAGGCGCCGCCGCACATCGGTCATCTTCGCTCGGGCGTCAACTACGACGTGCTGCGCCGATGGTTGCTGGCCGCCGGTTACGAGGTCACGTTCATCCGGAACCTGACCGACATCGACGACAAGATCCTCGTCAAGGCGGGTGAGCAGGGTCGGCCGTTCTGGTCGATCGCGTACGCCAACGAGCTGGTTCTCGCCGAGTCGTACCGGGCGTTGAACGTGCTGTCGCCCACCTACGAGCCGCGTGCCACCGGGCACATCCCGGAGATGCACGAGCTGATCACGAAGCTGATCACGGACGGGCACGCGTACCCGGCGACCGACGGCTCCGGCGACGTCTACTTCGACGTGGCGTCCTGGCCGTCGTACGGGTCGCTGTCGGGTCAGTCGCCGGACGCGATGCAGTCGGCCGGTGACGCGCCGGACCGGGGCAAGCGCGATCCGCGCGACTTCGCCCTGTGGAAGGGCGCCAAGCCGGACGAGCCGGCGGACGCGTACTGGCCGTCCCCGTGGGGGCTGGGCCGTCCGGGCTGGCACATCGAGTGCTCGGCGATGTGCTGGCGCTACCTGGGCCCGGAGTTCGACATCCACGGCGGCGGCCTCGACCTGACGTTCCCCCACCACGAGAACGAGATCGCCCAGTCCCAGGCGGCCGGGCTGCCGTTCGCCCGCTACTGGGTGCACCACGGCCTGCTCAACATCGGCGGGGCCAAGATGGGCAAGTCGGCGGGTAACGCCCTGGGCCTCGCGTACGTCGACTCGCTCGGCGTGCGGCCGGTGGAGCTGCGGTACTACTACGCCGCCGCGCACTACCGCTCGGTGATCGACTACTCGGAGGACTCGCTGCGTGAGGCGGCCACCGCGTACCGCCGGATCGAGGGTTTCGTCCAGCGGGCCGTCGAGCGGGTGGGCGTCGGGCAGCTCGGCGAGCTGCCGGCCGGTTTCGTCGCGGCGATGGATGACGACCTCAACACGTCCGCCGCCCTGGCCGTGCTGCAACAGCACCTTCGGGACGGCAACACCGCTCTGAGCGCGGGCGACGATGTGACCGTCCGCACCACCCTGGCCGTCGTACGCGCGATGCTGGATATCCTCGGCATCGACCCCCTCGACGAGGCGTGGACCGGTGGCGGTCGCTCGGACGATCTGCGCGCCGTGGTGGACTCCCTGATCGCGCTGGCCCTGGAGCAGCGCGCGCAGGCCCGGGGCCGCAAGGACTGGGCTGCCGCCGACGCGGTACGTGACCAGCTCAAGCTGGCCGGCGTGGTGGTCGAGGACACCCCCCAGGGCCCCCGTTGGACTATTGGAGAGCAGGACTGATGGCCGGCAACTCGCAGCGCCGTGGCCGGCGTCTGACGCCGAAGGCGGGCGCCCCCAAGGGCTCCGGCGGCAAGAACAGGGACGCCCTGGCCGGGCGGGGGCGCACCCTGCCCGCCGACGAGCGGCCCTGGCACAAGGGCTACTCGGGCACCGAGAAGCTGCCGCAGCGCACCGCCTGGAAGCAGGACAAGGAGCGCCGCGCGGCGGCCGAGGAGGGGCGCGCCCCGAAGATCGGCCAGCCCGGCTCCAAGGACACCACCTGGGGCAAGGGTGGCGGTCGGGGCGTACCGGCCGGTCGAGGCACTGCCGGCCGGGGCGGCAAGCCCACCGGCCGGACCGGCCCCCGGGTCGCGCCGGGCCGCAAGTCCAACCCGTCGAAGGACTCCCCGGAGCTGCTGGTCGGGCGTAACCCGGTGCTGGAGGCGCTGCGCGCCCAGGTGCCGGCTACGGCGCTCTACACGGCCCAGGGCATCGACATGGACGACCGGGTCAACGAGATCATCCGGACGGCCGCCGATCGGGGCATCGCCAACCTGGAGATCAGCCGCGCCGAGCTGGACCGGATGACCGGTGGGGTGCTGCACCAGGGTGTCGGGTTGCAGGTGCCGCCGTTCGCGTACCAGCCCTTCGAGGACATGGTCGCCGCGTCGCTGGAGCAGCAGGCGCCGCTGCTGGTCGCGCTGGACGGGGTCACCGACCCGCGCAACCTGGGCGCCGTGATCCGTTCGGCCGCCGCGTTCGGCGCGCAGGGTGTCTTCGTACCCGAGCGGCGTGCTGCCGGGATCACCGCGACCGCCTGGCGGACCAGCGCCGGCGCGGCCGCGCGGGTGCCGGTGGCCCAGGTCACCAACCTGACCCGGTCGTTGAAGGCGTGCCGGGACGCCGGCTTCATGGTGGTCGGCCTGGACGCCGACGGCGACACCGACCTGTACGACCTGGAGGTCGCCGTCGGCCCGCTGGTCGTGGTCGTCGGCTCCGAGGGACGCGGGTTGTCCCGGCTGGTCGGGGAGACCTGCGACCTGACCGTCAGCATCCCGATGATCTCCGAGGTGGAGTCGCTCAACGCCAGCGTGGCCGCCGCGGTCACCCTGGCCGAGGTCGCCCGCCGCCGCTCGGTCGAGCTGTAACGACGTCGACGAGGCCCCCTACCGCCCGCAGCGGTAGGGGGCTTCGCCGTCAGATCTGGTGGAGCCAGGCGACGAAGAGGACCGCACCGGCCACCGCGATCAGCAGCGTGGTCGGCAGCAGCCAGGCCGGACCGCGTTCCCCGTCGAGGCGTCGGGTCAGGCGTTGGTGGACGGCGGCGATGCCGATCAACGCGGCCAGCCCGCCGGCCGCCAGCGGCAGGCCGACGAGGAAATGCGCCAGCCACGCGCCCTCCCGGCTCGGACCGCCCCAGGAGTGGTCGTACGGGCCGGGATCGACCACCCCGTACAGGACGCCGCGCAGCACCATCAACACCTCGACCCCGAGGGGCAGCAGCGCCACGAGGCCGAGCAGCAGGCTGAGCAGCGCGTGACCGAGCACCGCGAGCGTGCCGGGCCGCCGACCGGGCACGGCCGTCGGGGGTGCGCCGAGCAGGCCGGTCCGCAGGCCGCGCCACCGCGCGACGGCGGCATCGGCCCCACCCACCGGGGTGGTCGCCAGCGTGAACAGGGCGACCGGCACCAGCGTCGCGCAGTAGGCGAGGCTACGACCGGCCCGGCGGATGATCTGGTTCTTGTGAGCGGTGGCGGTGGCGGACACGGCGTCTCCTCGGGCTCGGTGTGCCGCGAACGCTAGGGGCACGGCACACCCCGCCGCGTCACCCTGGGGAGCCACCCGCACGCTGGCTCCCGGGGATGAGGACCCCTCCCGGGTACGACGAAAGGGGCGGCCCGCCGCAGCGGACCGCCCCTTTCCGGTAGTGCGTTACGTCAGATCCGGCTGCCCGTGGCGGCGTGGAAGACGTGGCTGCGGCCGGCGCGCGGCTTGACGAACACGGTGTCGCCCATGTTCGGCATGCTGCGCCGGTCGGTGCGGACAACGAACCGCTCCGAGTTGCCACCCAGGGCGGCGTGGCCGTAGACGTTGGCGTCCGAGCCGAGGTCCTCGACCAGCTCGACGACGACGGGCATGCCGCCCTCGGTCGGGCTGACCAGGTCGCAGTCCTCCGGACGGAAGCCGACGGTGACCTTTCCGTCGCCACCCTCGGCGCGGGCCGCCTCGACCTGCTCGCGGGTCAGCGGGATACGCAGCTCGGCGAACTCGGCGCCCTGCTCGTGCAGCGGGACGGTCTTGATGTTCATGGCGGGAGAGCCCATGAAGCCGGCGACGAACACGTTCGCCGGGGTGTCGTAGAGCGCCCGCGGGGTGTCCACCTGCTGGAGCACGCCGTCGAGCAGCACGGCGACCCGGTGACCCATGGTCATGGCCTCGACCTGGTCGTGCGTCACGTACACGGTGGTGACGCCCAGCTTGGCCTGGAGCGACGCGATCTGCGTACGGGTCTGCACACGCAGCTTGGCGTCGAGGTTCGACAGCGGCTCGTCCATGAGGAAGACCTGCGGCTCACGGACGATCGCCCGGCCCATGGCCACACGCTGACGCTGACCACCGGAGAGCGCCTTCGGCTTGCGGCTGAGGTACTCCTCGAGCTGGAGCAGCCCGGCCGCCTCCTTGACCCGCCGGTCGATCTCCGACTTGGAGGTCTTGCGCAGCTTCAGGGCGAACGCCATGTTCTCGTACACCGTCATGTGCGGGTAGAGGGCGTAGTTCTGGAAGACCATCGCGATGTCGCGGGCCTTCGGGGGAAGGTGGGTGACGTCGCGCTGGTCGATGTAGATCGAGCCGGCGTCGACGTCCTCCAGCCCGGCGAGCATCCGCAGGCTGGTGGACTTGCCGCAGCCCGACGGGCCGACGAGAACGAGGAACTCGCCGTCGCCGATCTCGAGGTTGAGCTCGTTGACGGCGGGACGCTCGGTGCCCGGGTAGATCCGGGACGCCTTGGAATAGGTGACCGTAGCCATGGTGGTGCGCTTCCTTTCACCGGCAGGAACGTGCCGGACGATCCGAGTGAAGGAGCGACCGGCACGAGCCCGTGCCGGTCAGCGGACGGCGGTCGGTCGCGGGGGCGGCCGGATCGTCGTCCGTGTCACTGCACCGTAATTGGCTTTCCCCGCGCTGCCAAGGCGAGGGACCCTCGGAAGTGACCCAATGCCTACGCATTACGGGCAGTCGGGCACGGGCAGGCATCAATCGGCGTCACGGTGGAGCGTCAGCCGTCGGGTTGTTGACGTTTCCCGTGCTCGGGAGCCCTCGCGAGCGGGATATCCGGACGTCAGTCGCTATGCTGGCGTCGACACACGCGCCCCTGTAGCTCAGCTGGCCAGAGCACTCGCCTTGTAAGCGAGATGTCGCCGGTTCGATCCCGGCCGGGGGCTCCAATTCCACAAGGCGTTCCGGGCCAACATGCCGCGTGAACCCACCGATTGACAGCAACGGGGGTCACGACAGCCGTCCGTCGAGCTTGCCGAGCGCCTGACGCATCGCGTCGAGGTTGGCGTGGGCGTAGACCTTGAGCATCACCTTGACGTCGGCGTGCCGTGCGATGGCCTGGACGACGTGCGGCGGGACGCCCAACTCCATTAGCAGTGAGACGACGGTGTGCCGTATGTCGTGCAGCCGGACGCCGGGTAGGCCGGCGGTCTCCCGGAGGCGGGCGAACGAGCGGCTGAGGTTGGTCGGCTCCATCGGCGTACCGCGCTCGGAGGAGAAGACGAGCCCGTGATCTTCCCAGACCTCGGGGAGGGCTGCCCGCTCCTCCTGCTGGCGCTCCCGGTGCTCCAACAGCGTGAGCCAGGTGAACTCGGGCAGCGGTAGCACCGCCTCGGAGTCCTCCGTCTTGGCGTCTAGGACGTGAAGCGTCCCGGGGACCCGCTGAACGGTCTGCTGCACTCGAAGGGTGCCGTCGTCGAGGTCGACGTCCAACCAGCGGAGACCGACTAGCTCACCACGGCGGAGGCCCATCGTGGCCGCCACGACGTAGAGGGCGTGTAGCCGATGGCCGGTCGAGGCGGCGAGGATCTTGCGCACCTGGTCGACGGACAGGCCCTTGCCGATTTTGTAGCGCGGGGAGGGGACACGTATGCGCTTTGCCACGTTGCGCGACACCAGATCCTCCCGCATCGCGTGTTGCCGCGCGTTACGGAGGACCGCATGTACGAACTGCACCTGACGAGCGCTCGGGTAGCTCTGGCAGCAGCGACCGACGGGGCAGCACCGACCTGACCACGCGCAAGGCTGTCGGGAGCATCAGCTACCTCGACATCTCACCGAACCGTCACAGCCTGGAGATCGGGTGGGCTTGGCTGACGCCGAGATACTGGCGTACTGGCGCGATCCGCGAAGCGTCGCACCTGCTCATGCGGCACGCCTTCAACGACCTGGGCACCATCCGTGTGGCCTTCAAGACCGACAGCCGCAACACCCGATCGCAGCAAGCCATCAAGGGCCTCGGTACAACAGAGGAAGGCACCTTCCGGAACCACCGCATCCTGCGAGACGCCACGTCCGGCATTCGATTAACTACAGCGTCACCAGCGAAGACTGGCCCGCAGTGAGCAGGAAACTCGACGTGGACCGGGCAGCCAAGGGAGCCCCGCCACTCGGTTGATCCGCCGGCTGCCGGCCTGTCTAGTCCCACCACATGCTTGACGAATCCGTCCCACGACATGCTTGACGGTTGGTCTAGGTCCTGTGAAAGCTCGGGCCGGTCACTGTGTGGGGCGTGACTGCTGGATGTGGCCCTGCGGGGTGAGTCCCTGTAGGGGCTGTGCCTCAGAATCGTGCCCATGAGCGCTTCTGACCTTGTAGCGGTCGATCTCACCGTAGATGAGCGGTTCCTGTTGAGCCGAGGGCTGGGTGAGTGGGGCGGACCCGCGAGTCCAACGGATGACCTCGCACGGGCTATTGGTTTCGTCAGCAAGGAGGACCTGTGGCGAGGCGAGGGACGCAGGCTGCGAGAGGCGCTGGAACACGGGGAGCCGTTGACGAGGTCGCAGTGGCGAAAGGCGGTGCTGGCCACTGAGATTGTCTTCGCGAGCGACGTGGTGGGTTCTGGCTGGGATTGGTCGATCACCACTGGCCTTTCCGATGAGGAGACGATCAAGCTCCTGCGGGTGGTGCAGCGGAAGGTGGCCCGCGCGCTGAGGATGCCCTAAACACCGGCAGCCACCTTGCGGGGTCGGCTTGCTTTTGAGGTTGCGGACGGGCTGGTCCGTGGTGCGTCGGACGATGCGGATGCCGTCGTCGCAGGCGATAGCCGGCTCGGTATCGGTGACGTGGATGGTGACGGTCTTACCGGCGTGGACCCGGCCGAGGGCGATCTTCTGCCCGACAACCATGACCACGCCGCTGTTGGATGCACGGCGCTGGACCTGCACGGGCCCGGTTGCAGGTTGCGGGGGTGGTCCGGCGGGTCGGGCGCCTCGCAGCCGCGCAACCTCGGCGGGGGTGAGCGGGTTGGGTCGGGTGCGCAGCAGTTGCCTGGTGTTGAGGTCGAAGAAGCTCAGGGTCTTGTCCTCAATACGGATGCCAACCCGTTGCCCGCCGAGGACCTCGGCGGCCAGGACGATGTGCTGGCCGAGGGACACGTGGCCACCGCGGCTGATGGTCCGGTCGACCTCGACCGCCTCACCGGGTGGTGCCGGCGGCAGGGGCGGTTCACCAGATGGTCGCCCGCCCTGCTGAAGCAGGCCAGCGAGATCGGCGACGGACAAGTGGGAACGCACGGACTTGATCCGGGCGCCGGCGATGAGCAGGTGGATGACGTCGGTGTCGGCCCAGAACGTCACCGTCACGCCGGAGCGGGCCGGGCCGAGCCAGAACTGCTTTCCCGCCACCTGCAGGTTTCCGGACGGTGGCACCACCCGGTCGAACTCCACCGCCTCCGGCAGCACCGGCATCGGCGCCGGGACCGGTGGTGAGACCAGAGCCTGGTCGACGGGCTGAGTGAGCCTGGCAGGCAGCTTCACCGGCACCGCCTGCTCCGGGACCGGGTTGAACCGGTCGGCGGGGAAGGCCATGTCCAGGGATTGGTGCGGCCGGTCGGTGTTGTATTCGTGCCGGAACGCGTCAACGGCGGCCTGGACACTCTCGATGTCGGGCCAGACCGGCACCTCATCGGGGAGTTCCCGGCGCAGGGTCTGATGGAACCGTTCCACCTTCCCGGTCGTGGTCGGCGACGCCGGTTGGGTGAGCCGGTGAATGATGCCGTTCTCCCGGCAGATCCGATCGAACATGACCTCCCCGCCCTTGCCGAACCGGTCGGTGAACTGCTTCCCGTTGTCAGTCAGCACCTCTTCTGGCACCCCGAACCGCTGCAGCGCGTCGGCGAAGGCCAAGCAGACGGCCCGGCCGGTGGCCCTCCTGACGACCTGGGCGATGACGCAGAACCGGGAATGGTCGTCCACGCCGGTGACGACCTTCGCCTCGGTGCCACCGGCGAGCATGATCCCGCCGACGATGTCCATCTGCCACAACTCCATCGGCCGAGCCCGCTGCCAGCGCACATAGTCCTTCCGACCCCGACGTCTCTTGGCCAGTTCGATCAAGCCGTGGCGAACCAGGATCCGATACACCGTCATCCGCGACGGCACCGGATCCGGACACCCGTGCCGGCTTAACTCGAACGCGATCCGCCGCGAGCCCCACCGCGGATGATGCCGGCGCAGCTCACACACCAACGCCTCCACCTCCGCCGACGCCTGATGGGCACACCCCTGCGGCCGGCGGGACCGGTCTTCCAACCCGGCCAGCCCCACCTCGGCATAACGGGCGAGCCAGGAATGGATCGTCTGCCTCGACACCCCGGTCCGGGCTGCCACTTCCACGACGGGTTCTCCGGCCCGCACGCCCAGGACCGCCCGATACCGCTGCTCCACGATCGACAACTCCACCAGCGCCAATCCCGGCCTCCCACCACGCGACATCCGCAAACACCACGCGATGAAGAAGCCGAATATCGATCATGTCAAGCATCTGGTGGGTACGCGAGTGTCAAGCATGTCCCGTGACGGGACACGCCGGCTGCCGGCCAAGTGGTTCAAAGTTTCTGTACGTCTTCATGGCGGCCCTTGACGGGCCGCACGCGCCGCCGCCTGGGCGCGCGCCCGTCGCTCCGCTGGCGCTCCGACTCCGGCCACGCAACACGCCCGGCGGCTGGCGCGGAAGCGTGAAGCCCAAGGGGCCGCCGCAGGACGACAGGCGGTTGACTGGGTGGGGGTGGGCCGGCAGCCAGCCGGGCCGCGCGGCCACGAGTCCGCGCGGCGTAGGGGAGGCATGCCGGCCGCGTGGCAAGCCCCAAGCATGGGGGCGGTGTCCGCGCGGGCAGCGTGCCGGTCGTCCAGGAGCCGGCTCACAGCCGCTCGAGGTCAGGTCAACTGCTCACTCGGGAGGGGAGGGGAGGCCGCCGGTGGCGAGATTCGACCCCGGGAGCCGGGTCCGGAGGCGGGCGAGGTTAGGTCAACTGCGCCACGGTGGCGGTGTCCGTCGGGGGCGCGGTCCGCGACACGAGAGCCGACTCAGTCTGTTCCCGCAACGTCCGTCCGTGTCAAGCTCCGCTTGACACAGCGGTCTGAATCGCGGCCAGATTTTTCACGCAGTGCGGGCCGCTGCCCGACGCAAGATCCCATTCTTAACGCCCAGGCGGTGCTTTTCTCACCGCAGGGTCGCCGCCGACTCTTCGCGTTCTTCGCTGGTCAGATCTCCCCGTCTACTGGTGTCGGTGCCGACCTGCGCTCACACGCTGATGAGCAGCGTCAGGGCCGCCGTCCTTGTAAGGCTCGTCCCAGTCGATCTCTTCCGGGCCGTTCCAGGGCTTGCCTTTGGCGTGTGTCAGTACGAGCACTGAGTCAGTTGCCGTGGCCTGTCCCTTAGTGTCCTTCCAGATCCGGCTGACCTTCCTGTCAATATCGATGAAGTCGTCGATGGTATCGACCAACCTCAGCGTCGTCTCACTGCTGACGTCTGCCCAAATCTTGCTTGCCAGCTGGATGGTCTCCTTGCCGGGATTGGCTACATCACCAATCACGATCGCAGCCACGCCGTTGGGCTTAAGGACTCGTTCTACGCCTTGGATGGTCCGCGTCATAAACTCGCGGTATGAGTCGTAGGTGTGGCGGTGATCGAGCGTCTTGTCAAGGTTGCGGCGCCCGGCCCCCCGTTCTCGGCCCACTTCCTCAATACCCAAAAGCCACAGCCGAATCCAGTTTGCCGTGCCGTAGTTGACAACCTGCAGATATGGCGGCGACGTCACCACAAGGTCCACGCTTTTGGCTCGGATGCTATCGCTCGACATGAGTTGGGCAGCGTCCTCATGGAACACCTGGCCCTCAGGTCCGTCTACCGCGTCCAGGTAGATGCGGGCCAGCTTTTCGCGCAGACGTTCGAACACATCCTGGGGGGGCTTCACCAGCCCCTTCTCGCGGATGAACTTCTCCACGTAAGAGGGCGACATGCTGAATGTGTTCGGCATACTAATGCTCAGATACTGCGACGTGCCATCACGACGGAATGAGCCGTGCATGATGCCTGCCAGGGAGCCCGCGATCACTGTCTCCGCAGCCGTCCACGCGGTGAACGGCTTGCGATGCAGCTCCTCGCGAAGGAAGACCAGCTGCCGTAAGGTTGTGGGATGGTAAAGCATCTCGATGTCAGCTGAGACATCCACCGGTTGGATTCGGGACTGCCGGTAACGCTTCTCCAACTGCCCGAGATACTCCAGCACGGTCTCGTAGTCTGGGGCCTTCGCCTTGGCATGCGTCAGAATGTAGGCGAGCGGGCTGAGGTCATTGCTGATCGACCGCCTGCCCTCAGCTCGGGCCTGCAGCGCCACGGTGCCGCGGCCGCTGAAAGGATCGAGTACAACGTCCCCGGGCCGGGTATACCGCTGGATAAAGTAATGCGCGAGCTTGGCCGGAAACATGCCGTGATAGGAGCACATGGTGTGCATGGAGTGGCCCCACCGCTGGGGCGCGATGTGCCACAGGTGCCCTTGAGAGGTAGTGCCCCCATCGAGTGGCTTGGCTTCAGGTGCCTCGAAAAATGCGTCTTCAGACCAGTCCAATGATGCAATGGTCATATCAGATACTCCGCTAGGGAACGGGCCGCCGCTTGGAGAACCGGTTCGGGAGACTCTCGGGCTACTCGGGACAGATGCCGTCGTGCCATCACCGTGCTGCGCCGCGACTGCGCCCCAACTGACGCAGCGGACTGGTGTTGCGCAGGCTCAGCAATCTCTGGTGCGGGAGCCCTTGGCTCCGGCGTCTCCGGCATCTCCGGCATCTCCGGCAGCGTCATGTTTATGGCCCGCCGCAGCCCCAGATCCTTCTTGACGAGCCGTAGGTCTTCGACTTCCCGGTAGTGCTCAGGGTTCAGATCGCCGGTCGTCGACTCCACCACGGCCGTCGGTACTCGCTGCACACTGCCGTGCCTGGCAGCGACAATCGTCCGGTCGATCCATTCATCCGGAGTCTCGCCGTCTTCGCAGAAGCTCTGCGTTAACACGTGCTCCAGGCCGCCGGCCGTCAGCCGCAGCCAAGCGTAAGGGTTCGAGGCCGGGAAGACCCCCGCGTCCATAAGCTCGACGATCCTGGCAAACAGGCCGCCGCGCTGCACGAGTCGCCACAAGCCAGTGTAGTTACGGACCGTTGCGGGCGACACTCCAAGGTACCGTGCAATGTCGGCCTTTTTCACCCGAGCGGACTGGTGTAGGTGCTCAACAAGTGACGCCAGCTGGCTGGGTAGCAGATCCTGGTAGATGTCCGTCTGGTATCGGATCTCGAACCGACGATCGTAGTCGGTGAGGTAGGCCGGTACGGTCTCGAACCGCTCCGGGTAGTCCTGCCGAATTGCCCGGATGGCACGTAACCGCATGGTGCCGTCAACCACCAAGTAGTTGCCGGTAGGCAGGTGTGCCACCTTAAGTGGCTCAGCCAGTCCGATCTCCTCAATAGAGGCCCTCAGTCGGTCTTCGAACTGCTTTGAACTCCCCGATCGCCGCAGCTCGTCGCTGAGCATCAGCTCATCCGGCCGCAGGCTAACGAGCTTCAACTCGCCACCGCCCGTCGCGGGCTCGGGCCGCCAAATTCAATCGGCAGCTCCGCTCCCAGCTGACCCAGCCGCGCTTCGATGGAGCCGGCCGGCAGCCGGTGCAACGTGGCGCAAGCCCAAGCCAACAACTTCAATCGAGCCAAGCGGTGCTCCGGCCCCAGATGTACCAGGTCTTTCCAGCCGAGCGCCTCGAACAGCACTTCGAGCTCCCTAGTCTTCAGCTTGAACCCCGCGATGGCGCTAACGGCGTCCGACCGCTCGTCGGGACCCATGTACCTCGCGATCACCGCGTGCAGTGCCAAGTTGACGTTGCCATCCTGCAGGGCGGCCACCTCACGGTTGCTGGCGCCCTCAAGCTGACTCTCCAGCCGCCGGACCGTCGCGGGGGTGACACCGAAGCGCCTGGCCACGCTGGCTGTTTCCTCACCATCCTGACGGGCCCGGGCGATGAGAACTGCTCGGTCGATGGGCCGCATCCGCAGCCGAGCCACGTTCTCAACGAGGAACTGCTGGACCTTCTCGTACTCGCCGAACTCGGCGTCGACCACTATTGCGGGGATTTTCTCGACGCCCAGGAGACGGCAAGCCAGCGTCCGGCCCTGGCCCTTGATGAGGAGATAGTCGCCGGAGCCGTCCGGCGCGACACGGACGGTCACCGGGGTGAGCACCCCGAACTGCTCGATGGACTGGCGCAACTCGCGGTGACCTTCTCGGTCGCGTTTGCGCCCCAGACCATCCTCCGGGCGGATCTTGGCAACTGGGATCGCCTGGACGCGCGGCTGCTTCACCCCACGTCGCGCCCGCGGCTCCCGGGCCTCAACTGAGCGTCGAGACTCAAGATCGCCGCGCCCCGTGGGGGCGTCTGTCGCCACGTCAGTCACCTCTCCTAACTTACACACCCGTTATTTCACCACTGAGGTACGACAGACCCTCCCAGGGTGGCGACCCGGCAGGCAACACAGGAACCGGAACTGTCCTCTGGCCTGCGCCGGTCGGATGTCGATGGACTGCTGCCGAGCGAAGCTCCTCTCCTCCGGCTCCCCCTGGCCCATCATCTGCCGGGGGGGGGGTGACCCGGGGGCGCCTGGGTGACAACACCGCGATGCGGGTCACGATGTTGAGACCCCGGGAGAGGCGAGACTCGGGAGAGGAAGTAGGGGGCTTGCTGCCGCTTTTGCCCAATTCAGGGTATTTCTCGCACCCGTGCTTGCGGCCTGCCCGGGTCGCACAGCTGTTTTTCGTGGAACCGCCTGGCACTCTGTAGGCGGAGACACTGGAGGTCCTCTCACAACGTGGTCGCAAAAGGCTGCGAAGAGTTGGCGGACTCAGATGGCCCGTACTTCGCCTCGGCGAAGCCGACCTCCCTCCCGCGCCCCCGGGTGCTTGAGTAGGAGATCGTCATGGTCAATGGGCTCAAGTCCGTCAATCCCCCCTCCCTCCACAGCAACACCAGCCTGCCGGTGCTCGGCGCGAACACGCTGACGCCGGAGGACGAGATGCTTATCCGTCGGGCTGCCTTGGCCGCGAAGCCCAAAGCCCAGGATCTCGAGGACGTGGAGCAGGCCGTCCGCGAGGAGTTCTGCCGCCGGCCCGGCGTGTACTCTGCCGCCGCCGGTGTGCCGTTCCACGGATACATGTGGCCTTACCTGGTGGGGGCCGCGCGACACGTCGTCCGCACCGACCGCGACGTGCGCAAGAACAAGGACCTCGGTTTCGACATCCCGGTCGAGGACGTGACCCTCTACGACGCTCCGGCGGCGCCCGAGCCCGAGATCGACCCCTTGACGGCACAGTCCGTCCGGCGGTTCGTCCGTGGCCTCGACCCGACGACCAGGTACATCATCTTCCGCCGGTACTGGCAGGACGTCCCCGTTGCGCAGATCGCCCGTGAGATCGGGATGCGGCCCCAGTCGGCCCAGCGGCGCCACGACAGGGCGCTGGCCGAAGGCCGCCTCACCGGGGCTGCCACCGCCACCTCCGCCACGGTTCTGACTGCGGTAGCAGCGTGAGCGCCGACCGTTACCAACAGACCCAGTTCGACATCGAGTTCCTGGAGCCCGTCATGACATCGAGCAGCCTCTCCGCCGACCCCGATCTCCTCGCGCAGCGCAACTTCGTCGAGAGCCTCAAACGACACGGACACGACTTCGGCATCGCCCACACGGCAGCCTTCATCCGGGGCATCCGGGACCTGGGATACAAGCACACGGGTACCGCCCTGGACGAGCAGATCGATAACGCCGACCAGGCGGGAGCCCACAGCATCCACGTCCTGTGGGACACGGCAGGGAAGAAGCCAACGTGGATTGCCGTCGCCGACGACGGTCACGGCATGGAGGCGGACATGATCCGCCTGGCCATGGCCTGGGGTGGCACGCACCGCGAGAACGACCGCAACGGCTTCGGCCGCTACGGCTACGGTCTGCCTAGCTCGGCGGTCAGCCAGGGCCGCCGCTTCACCGTCTTTTCAAAGACCGGAACGGCATCGGAGTATTCGAGCGTCACCCTCGATCTGGACGAAATGAGCGAGGGCAAGTACAACGACGGTCACCGCATTGTCATTCCGGAGGGCAAGGTGACGCCGCTTCCCCCGGCGCTCGCCGTCCGGCTCAATGATCTCAAGTTCGAGCCGTCCAGCGGCACGATCGTGCTCATCGAGAAACTCGACCGGCTCACTTGGACCACCGCTCTAGGCCTGAAGCAGAATCTGGTGCCCCACTTCGCCGTCACGTACCGCGACTACCTGCGGAACCTCGATATCTTCGTCGACGGCACCCAGATCAAGCCTATTGACCCGCTCTTCCTCACCCCCGGTGCGCTCTATTACGACGAGGACTTCCAGCGTGCTGAGGCGCTGCCGGAGGCCCGCTTCACGGTCACGAACTCTGAGGGGGTGGAGTGCCCAGTCGTTCTGCGCTATTCGTACATGCCGCCCCGATTCGGCCAGGTGGACAAGAGTAAGGAGCGCGGCAAGAACAACCAACGTTTCCGGATCCGTGCGGACAACAACGGCATCATCGTGATGCGCAACCACCGCCAAATCGATGTAGTGGGATCTAAGCGCGGCGTCCTCTACTTCAACAACGATGACCGCTATGTAGGCGTCGAGCTGGACTTCCCGCCGTCGCTCGACGAAGAGTTTTCAATCACCACCAGCAAGCAGTCCGTGGTCATCTCGGACCGCATGTGGGACAAGCTCAAGGAGCACGGCCTCATCGAGGCTGTGCAGCAGATGCGTACTAAGTACGACAAGGAGAAAGCGAAGCTGCGCGGCAGCGGCTCCTCCAAGGCCCCGACGCCCTCCGAGAAGACCATGGCGGAGGCGGAGAAGTTCTCCAAGACGCCGCCCTCCGACCGGGAACGACTGGAGCAGCGCGGCAAGGAGAACCTTGAACGCCAGGCCCAGAAGGTGGCCGAAAAGACCGGCCGCCCGAAGATCGAGGTCGTGAAGGAGCTTCAGGCTGAGACGATCGAGCGACCGTACGTCGTGAAGGAGGAGTCCAGCCCGGGTGCTCCGTTCTACCGAGTCGAGCAGCTCGGCGGAGCGCGGGTGGTTTGGCTCAACACCTCGCATCGCTTCTACACCCGCGTTTACAAGGGCCAAGACGCCACGCCCCGACTGAGGGCCGCTATCGAGGTGATGCTCTTCGTCATCGGGTCGTGCGAGGTGGAGAGCGTCGACGACCGTGCGCGGTTCTACGTCTCGGAGCGCTCCGAGTGGTCGACTCGGTTGGAGACCGCACTCGACATCCTCGACACCTATCTCTCCGAGGAGGGCGCCGGCGACTCGACCATCCGCGAGGAGGAGCAGCTGGACGACACCGCTGATGCAGCAGCTGTCGCCGCATGATCTGACGCAGGAGCGCTGCGACACTCGTCGTGGCGCTCCTGCGCTTTCCGTCGCGGGTTGCTTACGCTGGGGCGGCCTCGGCCGCCGGTGCTGTTCTCGCTGTCTCGGGATTCCCGTTGTAAGTATCCTCCGCGCGCCGTCGTTTGGTGCCGAGCTTGCCGGTACGCGGCCCGATTACTGCGTCCTCACTGATTAGTCCGAGCAACGCGGTGGTCAACGCAGGGTTTAGCAGCATGGCGTCGCGCTGCTCCTCGGAGAGCACGGTGCCGGCGAGCGCGTGCATGTGGGACACCTTTGCGACCGCGACCTCCTCGTAGGCTTCGCGGACAATCTTCTCGACCTGAGCGGCGACTGCTCTGGGGTACTGGTCCTGCCAGTACTCGATCTGCAATCGGATGACTGGATGATCCTCGTCCAAGTCGATGCAGCCGTTTGGGAATTGCGCCGTCGGCTTCTGCCAAGCAGCGATCATGCCTTGATCGTTAATATCAGTCGTCCTGACCCAACGAACCGCCGGGACACCGGCCGAGACGGTCGTTGTCTTGGCTGGGGTGTCACCGGTCTCGGGCTGCCCGATGCTTATCTCTCCTGCGCGGCCGCGGACAACGACCTTCTTGCGCTGACGGGGATTGCGCGGACGCGGTGTAGGACTATCGATCGGCGCTCGGGGCACGGACCCCGGTGAAGTCGGCATGGTCGTGGTGTCAGTGTTCTCGGTCTGCGTTCGCGCACGTGTGGCGCGCCACCGCTTCGAGAAGCGGTCCATGACTCGCTTGAGCCGCTCCTCTTGATCGTCGCCGTGGTCACGTGCGTCGTACTCCGCGTTGATCGCGTCGAGGATCTCCTTAGGGAGCTTCTCGCCGAACTCCTCGGACCAGTCCGCCGGCTTCACCGACCGGGGCGACTGTCCGGCCCCCATCCAGTAGAGATCAGCACGGCCTGTGGAGGGCGCAACGCCGGCCGCACCGGTCGCCTCATCATATTCGGGAGGCTTGATGATGAGGAAGACGCGCCGGCGCACGGTGTCGCTGCCGATACCGAACTGCCGATACACCGCTGCGCCGATGCGGGTATCCCCGTCCTCTTGGTCGGCGTGGGCCTGCCCATAGAGCTCGCCCCGGTATAGCACCCCGATGTAGCCGGACGTGGCGCCCAGGCCACCGGTGTCCACTTTCGGCACCGTTCGAAGCCACCATTGCACCTGCGTGCCCTCTGCGAGATCTATCTGACCTTTCGAAGCGATGAATTCGTCGCCGGTGCGGGTAGTGTACTCCACCAGTGACTTGCCCCCACGGACCCTGCGGAACTGGAACTTATTGGACTCGGCGGGAGACTTTGGCCATGCTGCTGGCTCTGCGGGCATCTCCATTACCTGAAGGGTTATGCCCTCTGGTATGTCCCAGAATCGCGTGTTGAAGTACTTGCGGCCCAGAAAACGGTGGCGCTCGCCGCGCTCGCTGTCGCCGTTGATCGTATTATCTGCGTCATTTCGGCCCAGCAGGATGAAGGTTGTGCCGTGACCGGCCTTTCCAATAAAGTCCGGCACCGTATCGGCCCAGTCGAACCCGAGCACGTCGTCGACGTAGGGCGGGTAGACGGTTGCGAGTCCCTCGTCGCCGTCGCCTTCCCAGTTGACTTCCTCAAGGACATACTCGCCCTCGCCGTTGGCGGCGTCCGGGTCGAACATCATCTTCACCATGTATGAGATGCCGTCGACCATGGAGATCACAACGACACCGTTCGGGTTCCATGGCAGCAGGGTCATGCGGCTTCCGAGTGCATAGTTATCGTGAGCGCCGCCGACGATCTTTCCGCCCTTGCCGAGCGTTAGCATGTACTCGCGGAGTTGATCCTTGGTCATGCCGTGACCGTCGTCGGCGTACTGCATCCGGTATGTGCCGGTGGCCTTGACGCCTTCCCACTCGACACCGAATCGGATGACCTTGGCGTCGGCCTCGATGCCGTTGCGGGCCAGCTCGCGCCCCCACTGATAAGCCGGACTGTTGCGGTACTCGCGGTCGAGCAGGTTGCCAACCCCGAGGAACCTTAGGGGAGTATTGCCGCTCATCGGCGGACTCCTTATCTGCCCTGGACGGCAACTAGGCCGACAGCTAAGCACTCTAGATCCTGGCGAACCTACCACCGGAGGGGCAGCCGCGCGTTGCCCAGAGCCTGCCGCCCGTATAGAAGGGACGGTGCCAGTTGAGAGAGCGGCAAAGTAGTCAGTCATCCGACACATCCGAGGTGAGCTGAAGCCCATGACCAACCACCACAAGTTAGCAATCGGGTTCCCTAGAGCGGATCGGGCCGCAATCGTCATGTCTGCCGCGGGCGGCGATGTCATAGGTGACCACACCGAGATCCTGCGCGCACCGATCCGCCCCTTTTGTCCTTACCCCGAAGTCACGCGAGGGACTCAGGGATCGAGTCTCCCTGCGAGATCGGCTGGGTGAGGTGTCGCCTCCGCCCTTAGTTCGAGCGGTAAAGTTGATCGACGGAACATCGGTCGCGGAGTGCGGAGGTTGGCATGCTCAGTGAGAACGGGCTGGGGGCGAGAGTCCTCGGGGCGATCCGGGATTCTGCCGCTGCTCGCGCGGATGGCGCATTCGCTGATGGTTATAATGAAGCGGCCAATATATGCGTAGCTGCGCTTGAGGGTAAGATTGACGGCCTGATGGGTCAGATCAGTGCGAATCGTTACCTGTCGGACCAAGAGCAATACCTGGTGGCGTCATTGCGTGAATTAAAATCGAACACTGAACGGGCATTACGCGACTTTTGGAACAGCGCTGACGGCGAGTGAGGGGTATTATCCTTCGTCACCATCAGTCGCAGACCTCGAAAGTTTGCGTGTCGCCTAGCCCTCGTTGACAGCAGAGAGACAGCAACCGGCCCGGACAGGGACAGCGGTCGGGCGCCGGCTGCGAACAGTCGCGAGGTCACGGACGCGGGCGGCCGACGGCGGACGCGGTGCACAGAGATTGTAAGCGAGATGTCGCCGGTTCGATCCCGGCCGGGGGCTCCAATTCCACAAGGCTTTTTCCCGACCGGCGCTGCCGCGAGTTGACCGTCTGGCAGCAAGGGCGCTCACGAGAGCGTCCCGCTCGGCCTGCTGCCGCTTCTGTGTTCGAGCAGCGTCCACCAGGTGACCTCGGGTAGCGGGGTGCGTGGGATCGGCACCTGGAGTCAATGAGTCGGCACGCGGAGTCAACGATATCCGGCGACGGATAAAAGAGGGTCGACTTATGAGAACAGGATTCAATGCCGCACCACGCTTCCGAGCGATCCTCGCTGCTGTCGTCCTCGCCGCTGTGGCGGCGGTCACTCCGGTCCTCGCCATGGCAGAGCCGGCCCGCGCTGCTACCGACTGCCGACAGCCGAGGATCCTGAACGGCGAGGGAGCGGCGACCGTCGACCGCAGCTTCTACCTGAGAACGGCACCCGAATCGGCCTGCCCCAACGCGAACCGGGTCACCGCAGGCTCCAGGGTTTACTACTACTGCTACTACTTCAACCAGTACGGAAACATGTGGTGGTACGTCCGCATCGCAGGAACGAACCAGTACGGGTGGCTGTCCGACTCGGACATCACCGATATCTTCGAATACGACGACGACGGTGACGGCAACGTGGAGTGGCTGGGCTGCAATCCGCAGTCGTACCTCGACTGGTAGTAGCCCCCTTCTGGTGCAACGGCCGACAAGGCCTGGGCCGTTGACACCGACCCCGGCGTACCCCTGGCTGTGCGGGCGGCACGGGCCATCGATGGTCGGCCACTCCTATAGTTCGGGTATCACCCGACCGTCGAGGAGTCGCATGAGCCCGCTCGTCGCGATCGCCGGCAGCGCCCAGGTCAACCGCTCCTACTCGCCCGCCGTACGCGATCCCGAGGCCGCTCCCGGGGCGGCGGCCGAGATGGGCGCGGAGCTCGCGCGGCAGGGCTGTCGCATCGTCGTTTACTCCAGCGATCCCGACTACCTGGAACGCGATGTCGTGCGCGGTTACGTAAGTTCCGGCCGGGCGATGCACGGGTCGATTCTGGTCCGTGGGCGGTACCAGCAGGACGTGGATTTCGAGGAGGTCCAGCGGCATCCGGAGTTGTTCACCGTCGTGCCCGAGCCGACCGACGACTGGGAGGTCAGCTTCTACCGGTGGCTGCTGACGGCCGACGCGCTGCTGCTGGTGGGCGGTGGACGCTCCACGTTCATCGCCGGGCTCATCGGCCTGTCCCGTCGTATCCCGGTCGCGGCGGTCGCGGCGTTCGGCGGCGGAGCGGAGAAGACCTGGCAACGACTCACCGACGAGCGCGGCGTCGCCACCGAGGAGGAGGTGGCGCTCCTGGCCCGTCCGTGGCAGACGGGCGCTGCCGGCCCGATCGTCGCCGCGTTGTGCGCGCAGGTGCGACGCCGCGGCGAGGAGGAACGCGCCGCCCGCGAGGCCGAGGGCGCAGCCGGTCGGCGTACGGTGGCGGGCCTGGTCACCGCGCTGGTCCTGCTCCTGCTGGCCCTGGCCACGATCCCGTTGGCGTACGCCGCGCCGGCCGGTGGGTGGCAGAACGTGGCGGTCCTGGTGGCCGCGCCGATGTTCGCGTCGGTGTGGGGCGCGATCGTGCGCAACGCGTACGACGGCAACGGCAACTGGTTGCGGGCGGCGGCGTTGGGGTCGGCCGCCGGTGTCATCGCCTTCCTGCTGTTCGTGGCGGCGCAGCTCAGCACCAATCCCGACCTGCTCGACGGTGACGCGGCCCGGCAGTTGGTCTTCTTCGTGCTGGCCATCGGGTTCATCGGCGGGTTCACGTCCGAGGTCGTGTACGCCAAGCTGCGCGATCAGGACGTGACGCAGACGCCGATCCTGCCGCCCGGGGGCCCACGGTGAGCCGGGCCGTGGAGGAGTCCAACCGGGCGATGTTGCGCGCCCGTGACGCGATGGACCGGGCGTACGCCGAACCGCTGGACATCCCGGCACTGGCCCGGATCGCGCACGTCTCCGAGGCGCACTTCATCCGGACGTTCCGGGCGACCTTCGGTGAGACGCCGCACCGCTACCTGCAACGCCGCCGGGTGGAGCGGGCCATGACGCTGTTGGTGGAGACCGACCGGGACGTGACGGACATCTGCTACGCGGTCGGCTTCGGCAGCCTGGGCACGTTCAGCCGGACGTTCCGGCAGATCGTGGGGGAGTCGCCCTCGGATTTCCGGCGTCGCCGCGTGGCCGCCGGCAACGTGCCGTCCTGCTTCACCAAGGCGTGGACGCGTCCCAGCAGTTTTGGATAAGCAGCAGGTCAGGGCCACCCTTTACGGTCATGGGCATGACGATGAACGCGATCAGCCGCTCCCAGATCTACGTCCTCGACCAGGACGAGGCGCTTGACTTCTACGTGAACAAGCTCGGCATGGAGGTCAACACCGATCAGGATCTCGGCTTCATGCGCTGGCTGACGGTCAACCTGCCCGGCGACCCGGAGCGCGAGATCCTGTTGGAGAAGCCCGGCCCGCCGGCGTTGGACCCGGCGACGGCCGAGCAGGTGCGGGAGCTGCTCACCAAGGGCGCCCTGGGCGGGTACCTCTTCATGACCACCGACGACGCCCACAAGACCCACGAGGACCTGGTGGCGAAGGGCGTCGAGATCACCGACGAGCCGACCGAGCGCCCGTACGGGATCGACTTCGGCATCCGGGACCCGTTCGGGAACAAGATCCGTATCGGCCAGATGTTCCCCCGGGCGTAGCCACAAGATCAAGCAACCGGAGGGCGCGGGCCAGCACCGCGCCCTCCGGTGTGTTGGGGTGTACGGCATGCGAACGCGGCTGCTGTACCTGACCCGACACGGCGAGCAGGACCTCACCGGGCACACCGACACGGGCGCGACCGAGCCGGACACCGGCCTGTCCGAGCGCGGCCGGCGGCAGGCGGCGCTGCTCGGCGAGCGGCTGCGGGGCCGGTCGTTCGCGGCCGTCCACCACGGGCCGCTGCGCCGGGCCGCGCAGACCGCCGAAGTGGTCGCCGCGGCACTGCCCGGCGTTCCGGTGTACGCCACCGAGCTGGCCGGTGACCACCTCCCGCACGACACGGACCCGACCGGCCTGCCGTCGGCGTACGCCACGTTCCTGGCCGGATTTTCGGCGGTCGAGCGGGCCGACGGGCCGCGCGTGACGGCGGAGGCCGTGCGGCGCTTCACCGGACCGGCCGCCCCCGACGACGCGGCGGGCGAGGGGGAGCCGGTCCGCGAGCTGGTGGTGACGCACACCTTCCTGATCGCCTGGCTGATCCGGCACGCCCTGGACGCGCCGGAGCGGCGGTGGCTGGGTGTGAACCACCACAACGCGGGGTTGACCGTCATCCGGTACGGCCCGGCCGGGCCGCCGAACCTGATCGCCGTCAACGACGTGGCGCACCTGCCGGCCGAGCTGCGGGGCACCGGTCTTCCCCCGGACTACCTCGTGTGACCTGCCGTCAGGCGGTGACCTTCAGCAGCAGCTCGACGAGTTCCCGGGTGGCGGGCGGCGGCGCGGGATCGGCGGGGCAGTCGACGTACCCGGTCTCGACGGTCCCGACGGTGAGGCGGTAGCTGAACGCGTCGGCGCAGCTCGACGTGGTGGCCGTGCGACGGGCCTCGGCGCTCAGCCGTGGGTCGGCGGCCAGTCCGTGCAGCCGGCCCAGGTCGGCGGTGCCGAGTTTGCCGGTACGACGGCCGCCGCCCCGGTCCACCACGGTCCACCGCCCGTCCGGCTCGACGGTGATGTTGTCGCCGCGCCCGGCGAAGCCACCGGAGCGGAACAGCGCGACCCGAGCCCGGTCGTCGGCCTTCGGGCCGCTCGGCGCAGCGCCGCTCGGGGCCGGGCCGCTCGGCACAGGCCCGCTCGGGACCATGCCGCTCGGCGCGGGGATGTTCGAGAGGTCCGGGCCCGCGGTCGCGCCGGTGCCCGGTGGCAGGTCGGTGGGGGTGGCGGACCGGTCGGTGCCGGTGCAGCCGGCCAGGAGAGCGGCCAGGAGCGCGATGGTGACGCCGGTCGTGGAGGCGGATCTCATGTCCGTCGGACGTGCCGATGCCGGCGTTGGTTCCCTTGTCAAGGCACTCATCCGTTCGGCCAATCTCAATGTCTGGGAGCGGTCGAAGACTTCTCTTTTCTTCAACGCATAGCTATATCTACATGCGTGACTACCCCCGTCACACCCTTTCTCCTTCCAGGAGGGCACGTGAAACGACCCCTCGCGGCCGTCAGCGCAGCGCTGCTCACCAGTGGCCTGTTGACCTGCGTCGCCACCGCGGCGCACGCCGCCGCACCTCCCGCTCCCGCGCCGGACGCCTCCGCCGCGGCCCGAGCGGCGACCGTCCTGCGAACGAACCCCGGCGCCGTCCAGGGTTCCGGCGCCGAGTCCTACCAGGTGCAGAGCACCCGGTTGGACGCCTCCGGCGCGGCGCACACCCGCTACACCCGCACCTACCAGGGACTGCGGGTGTACGGCGGTGACTTCGTCATCCACACCGCGCCGAACGGCACGTACGCCGGCAGTTCGGTCGGACTCGCCGCACCGCTGACCCTCCTCACCACGCCACGGGTCAGCGCCGACGCGGCGAAGAAGACGGCCCGCGCCGGATTCACCGGCAAGGCCGAGACCGTGGGCACTCCCGAACTGTTCGTCGACGCCAGCTCGGGCAAGGGCCGACTGGCCTGGGAGACGGTGGTCGCCGGCTGGCAGCCGGACGGGCAGACGCCGTCGCGGCTGCACGTCATCACCGACGCCACCTCCGGCGCGACCGTCGGGTCGTACGACGAGATCGTGTCGGTCACCGGCAGCGGCCAGGGCCTCTACACCGGCACGGTGAGCATCGACACGACGCTCTCCGGCAGCACGTACCAGATGGTCGACCCGGTGCGCGGCAACGGCCGTACCTGCGACATGAACAACGGCACGTCGTCCTGCACCACGTTCACCGACGCGGACAACGCGTGGGGCACCGGCACCACCTCCAGCCGGCAGTCCGCCGCCGTGGACGCGCACTTCGGCGCGGCCAAGACATTCGACTACTTCAAGAACGTCCACGGCCGTAACGGCATCTTCGGCAACGGCAGCGGTGTGCCGAGCCGGGTCCACTACGGCAACAACTACGTCAACGCCTTCTGGGACGGCGCCCAGATGACCTACGGCGACGGGTCGAGCAACGCCCGCCCGCTGGTCGCGCTGGACGTGGCCGGGCACGAGATGAGCCACGGTGTCACCGAGGCGCTGGCCGGCCTGGTCTACTCCGGCGAGTCCGGTGGCCTCAACGAGTCCACCAGCGACATCTTCGGCAACATGGTGGAGTTCTACGCCGCCGCGCCGAGCGACCCGGGTGACTACCAGGTCGGTGAGAAGATCAACATCAATGGCAACGGTACGCCGCTGCGCTACATGTACAACCCGTCGCTCGACGGCGCGTCCGACTCCTGCTGGTCCACCAGCACCAAGAACAAGGACGTGCACTACTCCTCCGGCGTCGGCAACCACTTCTACTTCAACCTCGCCGAGGGCACCGGCGCGACCTCGTACGGCACCTCGCCGGTCTGCGGCTCCGCCCCGGCGGTGACCGGCATCGGTCGTACCAAGGCGGAGAAGATCTGGTACCGCGCCCTGGACGTCTACTTCACCTCCAACACGTCGTACGTCAACACCAGCAACCCGGCGAACACGGCCCGGGCCTACAGCCTGCGGGCGGCCACCGACCTGTACGGCAGCTGCTCGACCGAGTACAAGGCCGTGCAGGCCGCCTGGACGGCGGTCAACGTCGCCGGTAACGACGCGCCCTGCTCCACCGGCAACGACTTCTCCGTGTCGCTGTCGCCGACCGCCGGCTCGGTGAACCCGGGCAGCGCGGTCTCCACCACCGTGTCGACCGCCACCACGAGCGGCTCGGCGCAGACCGTGACGTTCTCCGCGTCCGGCCTGCCCAGCGGCGCGAGCGCCGCGTTCAGCCCCGCCTCGGTGACCTCGGGCGGGTCGTCCACCCTCACCATCAGCACCTCCGCGAGCACCCCACCGGGCACCTACTCGGTCACCGTGAACGGCGCGGGATCGGTCACCCGTACCGCGACCTACACGTTGACCGTGAACGGCACCGGCGGCGGCTGCACCTCGGCGGGCCAGAAGCTGGCCAACCCGGGCTTCGAGTCGGGCGGCACCGGCTGGACGGCCAGTTCCGGGGTGATCACCAACTCCAGCGGCCAGGCGGCACACGGTGGGTCGTACAAGGCATGGCTGAACGGGTACGGCAGCACCCACACCGACACGCTCGCCCAGTCGGTGGCCCTCCCGGCCGGGTGCTCGTCGTACACGCTGAGCTTCTGGCTGCACATCGACTCGGCCGAGACGACCACCAGCACCGCGTACGACAAGCTCAACGTGCAGGTGCTCAACTCGGGCGGGACGGTGCTGGCCACGCTGGCGACCTACTCCAACCTGAACAAGGCCTCCGGCTACAGCCAGAAGTCCTTCTCCCTGGCCGGGTACGCCGGTCAGACCGTCACCCTGAAGTTCACCGGCACGGAGGACTCCTCGCTCCAGACGTCCTTCGTCGTCGACGACACGGCGGTCAACGTCTCCTGACCTGACCGACACCCCGGGCCCGGCGACCACCGCAACGGTGGTCGCCGGGTTCGCGTCCGGGCCGTTCTGGCAATCTGGGTCGGTTCGGGTGGCGTTGGAGGAGGGGTTTGCGTGTCGGACGCGGAGTTGACTGTCGCGGTGACCGGACCGGTGGCGACCGTCGTGATCCACAATCGGCCCGCCGGAACGCGATGACGGCGGCCATGTGGCGGCAGCTCCCCGAACTGCTCGACCGGCTGGAACCCGACCCCGACGTACGGGCCCTGGTGCTCACCGGCGCGGGCGACGCCTTCTGCGCCGGCGCCGACCTGGGCGATCTGGCCGAGCTGCTGGACGCCGGCGACACCAGCATCGCGGTCGCCGCCGAGGAGCGGCTGGCAAGCTTCGCCAAGCCGACGATCGCCGCGATCCGGGGCGCCTGCGTCGGGGGAGGCGCGCAGCTCGCGGTCGCCTGTGACCTGCGGATAGCGTCGGAGGACGCCCGGTTCGGCGTACCTCCGGCCCGGCTCGGGCTGGTCTATCCGGCGCCGACGACGCGCCGGCTGGCGCGGCTGGTCGGCCCGTCGGCGGCGAAGCACCTTCTTTTCACCGCCGAGTTGATCGACGCCGAGCGGGCCCTGCGGATCGGTCTGGTCGACGAGGTGCTGCCGGGCGACCGCCTCGCCGAGCGGATGGACGACGTCACCGCGACGATCGCCAAACGGTCGGCGCTGAGCGTCGCCGCCGCCAAGGAGATCGTGGACGACCGCGCGGGGCCGGCCCGGATCGCCTGGTGGCACCGGAAGGTCGCGGACAGCGGCGAGGCCCGCGAGGGCGTGGCGGCCATGGCCGAGCGCCGTACGCCCCGCTTCGCCTGGCGGGCACCGACCGAGCGCTGAAGCTGCCGGACCCGGCCCCTGATCCAGTCGGGTTCCAGGAAGGCGGGGTGTCCCGTGCGCGGGGACACGCCGATGTCCTGCAACCCGAGTCGAGCCCGGTAACCGGTCCTCGGCGGCAGCCACCGCGGTTCCACCCATTGCGAAACCTCGATCCCGGGTGGTGCTGAACGTGAGTCGTACGGCAGTCTGTCGGTCGTGCAGCGTGATCAGTTGCTCGCGGGCCGCTACCGGCTCCTGGAGCGTCTCGGCAGCGGCGGCATGTCGGTGGTGTACCGGGCGTACGACGACGTGCTCGAACGGGACGTGGCGGTGAAGGTGCTCGTCGCTTCGGACCCCAACGCCCGGCAGCGGATCGGGGCCGAGGCCAAGGCGGCAGCTCGGTTGTCGCACCCGCACGTCACAAACGTCTACGACTTCGGCGAGTCGCGTCTCGACGGTGTCCAGGTGCCGTTCGTGGTGCTGGAACTGCTCAACGGCGACACCCTCGAAAGACGGCTGCTCGCCGGGCCGTTGCCGCCACGCGCCGCGCTGCGGGTCTGTGCCGAGGTGGCGTCGGCCCTCTCGGCGGCGCACGCCCAGGGGCTGGTGCACCGGGACGTGAAACCGGGCAACGTGATGCTCACCCCCACCGGCGCGAAGGTGCTCGACTTCGGTATCGCGGCGGCCGCCGGTGACTCCGAGATCGACTTCGACGGCCGGCTGCTCGGCACGCCCGCGTACCTCGCCCCGGAGCGACTGGCGGCCGGCGAGGTCCTGCCGGCCTCCGACGTGTACGCGCTCGGCCTGCTCCTGCACCGGACGCTCACCGGTCGGCTGCCGTGGGCCGCCGAGACGCAGACCGGGATGCTCCGCGCACACGTGCACGTCGATCCGGACCCGCTACCCGAGATCGACCGGGTGCCCGCCGAGGTCCACCGGCTCTACCACTGGTGTCTGGCCCGGAACCCCGACGACCGGCCCCCGGCGGCCGAAGTGGCCCGCATCCTGCTCACGGTCGTCTCCGGGCTGGCCGGTGCGACCACTGCTCCCGGGCCGGCGGCCGCGGATGAGGCCGCGACCCCGGAGCGTACGGACGCAGCGGGTGCGGACCCGGAGGTGGATGACGGCGCGTCCGCCCAGTCGACCGACGGCGTGAACCGCGCCCCCCGGCGTCGGTCCTGGCGTCGCCACCGGCTGGCGCTGGTGGTCGGCGGGGCGGTGATCGCCGCCGTGGCGGTGGCCGGGTCGCTCGGCGACTACAGCGCACGACGGCACGACGGCGCCACTCCGGAAACCGGCGTCGGCACGGGTGACACCACCACGGTGGGGCTGCCGCAGGACGTCGCGCAGCCCGAACCGTCCACTGTGCGCCCGCCCGCCGACCCGACGGCCCCTGCCACGTCGGCCGCTCCCCGCCCTGGCCCCGGAGCGGGCCCGGCCCGGACGCCGCCCCCTGGTCAGCCCTCGCCGACCCTCGCGCCGACGGCCGCCCCCACGACCGCCTCCCCGCCCGCCCAGGCCCCGGGGGTGACCGTGCGCGCCCAGGGCGGGACAGTCACCGTCCGCTGCGTCGGGGGATCGGCCGAGCTGCTCACGGTCACCCCCGCGTCGGGTTACCAGGCGGAGCCGTACGACGCGGGGCCGGCGAAGCAGGTCCAGGTCGAGTTGACCTCACCCGAGCACAGCAGCGAGATCCGGGTCCACTGCGCCGCCGGGCGGCCGAAGCCGAAGGTCACCGAGCGCGCCGCCTGACCGGGGCCGACGGGTGCCGCGCCGGGGCGTACCCCGGACGCGGCCCCCCGTTCCCGCCGGCCGGTCGGTCACCGCCCGGCGAGAGCCGACCAGCCCGGGTTCACCGGCTCGCGGCGCAGCGGCATGCCCGCCTCCGCCGGCGTACGGTCACCCTTGCGCTGGTTGCAGCCGTAGCAGGCGGCGGTGGTGTTTCGCCACGTGTTCCGGCCACCCCGGGAACGCGGCAGGATGTGGTCGATGGTTGAGGCGGGGCCACCGCAGTACGCGCAGCAGCGGTCGTCGCGGCGCAGCACTCCGGCCCGTGACCAGGCCGGCCCGGCGTTGAACCGCCACCGGGTGACCACGTAGCGGACCAGCCGCACCACCCGGGGCAGTGGGAAGACGCCGATCACCCGATCGGGCTCCGCCTCGTGGATCTCGGCCACCCGTCGGCAGAGCATCCGGACGGCGTGTTGGACGGTGACCCGGTGCAACGGGCCGAGGTCGGCGTTGACGACGAGAACGGCGTCCACCGGGACTCCTTTCGACAGTGGCGACGGACAGCGAAGAGCCGCCCGGTCCGGCGTTCGGACGGGCGGCTCGGCGTACGGGTACGCGTCAGCCGGGCCGGCCCGCCCGGGGGTGTTCCGCCGGCCGACCGCGACCGGTGAGCAGCGACGACGGCACGGTGGTGACGTGCGACATCGTCATGAGCTGCTCCCTCGGTGGTGGTTGACCGTGCGCGATCACGGTAGGTCCGCACGGGAGAGAGGGGCAACGTATTTCGATCGGCTGCCCGGCTCCTCGGGAGCACGCGGACGCCGGGTGCGGGGAGTGGCCCCCGCCGTGCGACGGGCGGCCGTCAGTGGCCGGTCCAGACGCAGCGCCATCCGCACGGTGAGTTCGCTGTCCAGCAGCGGCCGGTTGACCTCGCCGGCGACCGCCAGCGCGGGTCCCGAGACGGAGCGCCAGATGGCGGCCAGCCCGGCGCCCAGGCCGAGCAGGGCCACGGCGGCCCGCGTGGTCGGTGAACCGGCCGCCGCGGCGGCGCTCACCCCGACCAGCGCGAAGAGCACCACCAGCAGTGGCACCAGCACCGGCCAGAAGATGCCCCGGGCGGCCTGGGCCACCAGCCGCCGGTCCCGGATGATCAGGTTCCGGGCGACCACCGCGTAGTCCTCCTCGTCGAGCAGGTCACGCGGGTGCAGGCCGCCGGTGAGCACGCCGCGCCACAGGTCACCCTGGTTCCGCAGCTCGCGGCTCAGCTCGGCGGGCTCCGGTTCGGCCGGGTCACCCCGGCCGGCCCGTTCCACGGCTACCGCCCAGGCGGCCAGCGAGCGGCGCACCACCGCGGCCGAGTACGGCGGCAGCACGCTCGCCAACTCGTCCAACCACCGGCTGATCTGGACCTGCCGGCCGTCGAACCGGCGCAGCAGTTGGGCGGCGTCACCGGGCCGGACCGTGTCGGCCAGGGAGCGGCCCAGCCGGTAGGCCAGTCCGACCCGGAGGTTGGTGGCCATCGCCCAGCGCAACACGTCCACGTTGAGGTCGTCGAGAGCGAGCAGCAGCGGTTCGGTGTCGACCAGGTGCGGCTGTTCCCGATCGGGCAGCCGGTCCAGATCGGGCAGCCGGTCCAGGTCGGGTAGCCGGTCCAGGTCGGGTAGGCGCGTGCGGGCGGCGGACGTGTCGGGCAACGAACCGGTGTGCCGGGTGAGCGCGGAGATCTGGGCCAGCGCGACATCGACGCCGTCGAGGTACATCCGCATCCGGCGGGGGAGTGACATCTCGGTCAGGTTGGAGAGCTTGGCCGGTGGATGGGCCGGCGTGGCCGGCCCCGGCTCGGCGTGCTGTCCGTGGTGGTAGGCGTCCGCCATCCACCAGCCCAGCCGCAGCGCGGTGACGACGCAGGCGCGCTCGTCACGGATCAGCGGGTACGCGTCGTCCCGGGCGGCCTCGTCGGCCGGTCGTACGTCCGCCGCGCCGGCGCGGTGCAGTGGTGACATCGCCGCTGCCCTCCCGCCCGATCGATCGACGGTTGATCAATCGAGCGTACGGCAGCGTACCGTCGCTTATGTCGCTTTTTGTCGGTTTGGGGTGACCCGCCCGGCCAGCAGGCCACGCGGGCGGACCGAGCGCACCGGCTCGGTCGCGGCGCCCTGTGCCCGCAGGATGTGGTTCGCCGCGATGATTCCGGTCGCCGCGGAGCGTTCCATCAGGGCGCTCGGGAAGTCCGTCGCGATCCCGTCGCCGGCCAGATAGACACCCGGCGCCTCGGTGCGGACCCCCGGACGCCAGGCGTGGCTGCCCGGCGTGAACGCCGGTGCCTGCGCCTCCACCCGTGCGCGCAGCTCGCGGACCCGCAGCGCCGAAGCCTCCGGCCAGAGCGCGACCAGCTCGCGGCGCATCCGCTCGGCCAACTCATCGGCCGGCACACCGGGCTCGCAGGCGTACGCGTGCAACTCGACGACCGAACCACCGGTCCCGCGCGCCCAGCGCCGCGACTCGTTCTCCAGCCGGTGGTACAGCGTCACCGAGTCCAGTGTGGGCTGCCGGGACACGCCGCTGAACACCGCCCGGTCGGCGGCGACGTCGCCGTCACACCAGTACCGCGCCACCGCGTACGGCGGGCCGGGCCTGCCGAAGCGCGGCATCCGTTCCGCCAGCTCCGGCGCCCGCGCGACCAGGTCGGGAGAGGCCGCCACCAGCGCGGCGAGCGCCGGCGGGTCGACGGCCAGCACCACGTGGGCCGCCCGGTGGTCGCCGCCGTCGGTGGTCGTCACCCGCCAACAGTCGCCGTCGCGGTGCACCCCCGTCGCGGCGGAGCGGGTCAGCACACGACCGCCGTGCTTCTCCACGTGCCGCGTCAGCGGCTGCCAGATCGCCGTCGCATAGTCCTCGTCCGGGCAGTCGAAGGCCAGCCCCTCCGGATTGCCGAGCAGGTAGAAGTGGAACTGGGCGACCATCTCGGCCGCCGACATCTCCGCCTCGTGGTTGAAGAACGAGTGGGAGAAGACCTCGAACAGCATCGCCCGCGCCCGGTCCGGCAGCCGCAGTGACGCCAGCAAATCGTCGGCCGTCGTGTCGTCCAGCTCGGCGTAGGTGCGGACCGGATCGTAGGTGAGCAGCGGCAACGCCGCGTCCCGGTCCATCGACCGCAGGTCCGCCAGGCGCAGGCTGGGACTGCGCAGCAGCAGCGCGAGCAGGTTCGCCGGAGGCGCGGGGGGCAGCTTGCCGAACTCCTCGGTCGGCCACTCGGCGCTCAGGATCGGATAGCCCGGGATCGGTTTGAGAAAGCCCAGGTCCGGTTCGACACGACGGAGGATGGACCGCCAGTTGTAGTACTGCCGGAAGAACGCGTGGAAGCCGTGCTCGTTCTGCTGCTCCCCGTCGGGCAGGGCCTCCGGCCAGGCGCCGAGCCGCCCACCGATGGTCGGCGCCGCCTCCAGCACGGTCACGTCGACGCCACGCTCGGCGAGCACCACAGCCGCCGACATGCCGGCGATGCCACCGCCCACCACGACCGCCGCGACCGGTCGCGGCACGCGGTCGGCGCCACCACCGCCGGGGTCCACCTCATGCTGGCGTACGCCGATGAGCCGACCCACCACACGCGACAGCGCCACGGGCACCTCCCTCGTCTGCCGCCAGTCTCCTACGGCAGGCAGCGCGGCGCGCGGTCGGACGCGGGCCAGACGTACTCCAGGTCGTCCGGCGTGTCGGCGTCGAAGATCGGGCCGTAGTGCGTCGGGTCCTTGCGCAGCAGGGAGGAACGGTGGCTCAGGTGCAGGTCGTCACGGCCGAGCCAGGGCGGCAGGTCACCGGCGCTGGCCAGCTCGTCCTGGGTGCGTACGACACCTGCCCCGCAGGCGGCGGCGAGGTCGACGGTCAACGTGGTGGCACAGGTGTCCGCCCGGCCCGGTTCGGTCCAGACGGCACACATGTCCAGCCCGTACCGGGTCAGCGCCTCCTCGTACCCGGCCCACATCTTCACCGCCGGGTGGTTGCGCCACCCGTACCCCGGCCAGGTGAGCCCGCGCAGCACCTGGATGGCCTCCACCCGCTGCTTGCCCAGCCGCTTCTGGTCGAGCGCGCGGGCGCTGGCCAGAAAGTCCGGGTACGGGAGGAAGGTCTGCATGGCAGGTGCTCTACCCACGGCCCGGGTCGCCATGCCTGCGGTGGGGACGATCCGGGTCGGGTCGCCCAGGGTGATCGTGCTGGTTACGATCCGGGCATGGCGGAGCCGTGGCGGGACCGGGCGCGACGGGCGGTCGAGTGGAACTGGCGGCTCCGCTCCGCCGGCGACCCGCGCCCGCACTACGTGATCTGTGGCCGGGACGCCCTCGCCTACTACGTGGCCCGCGCGCTGCTCGAATCCGACCTGCCCGTGGGTGGCGCACGGGTGACCGTCGTGGTGCCGGAGCGCTACCGCAGCACCGGTCCGGACGTGGCGAGTCTGCGCGGCGTCCGCGTGATCCGCTCGGAGCGCCTGGACGTGGGGACCTTCGAGGCCGCCGGGCTGGCCGGGGCGACCGGACTGGCCCTGCTGCACCAGGACGACGTGGGCAATCTGCACGCCGCGCTCTGCGCGCAGGCCGTCGACCAACGCGTCCGGCAGGTGCTGCGAATGTTCAACGGCACCCTCGCCGACGGCGTCCGCAAGCTGATCAGGGCGCCCGTCGAGGTGCTCTCCGATGCCGAGATGGCCGCCCCGGCGTTCGTGGCCGCCGCGCTCGGCGAGGTCGACCCCAGTTCCTTCCAGCACCGGGACAAGACGTTGCGGGTGGCGCGGCGTGCCGACGTGCGGACGCAGGACGTGGTGTGCGCGTTGGCCCGCCCCGACGGGCGACAGGGGGTGGAGCTGCTGCCGGCCGAGCAGGCCGGAGCGGACCTGGTGCTCGCCGAGGCGACCGGTCAGCCGCCGGGCACCGAGGTCGCCGCGCGGCGGCTGGTCCGGGCCAGACGTCGACGCCGTCCGGTCGCGGTGCTGGTGCGTGCCGTACGCGGCTTCGCCACCCGCAAGATCGGCATCGCGGTGATGCTGGTGCTGGCCGTGATCGCGGTGTTGGGCGCGCTGATCTCCCGCGCCGAGAACGTCTCGCCGCTGGAGGCGCTGTACCTGACGTTGGTCACCACGCTCAGCGGCGCCGATCCGGACACCGGCAAGGCGGCCGACGCCCAGATCATGCAGGTGGTGCTCAACCTGGCCGGGCTCGCGCTGATCCCGCTGATCACCGCCGTCGTCGTGGACGGCATCGTCAACGCCCGTCTCGCCCTGCACACCGGTCTGCTGCAACCGGCCCGCGCCGGGCACGTCGTGGTGATCGGCCTCGGCAACGTCGGCACGCGGGTGATGGCCCAACTGCGTGAGTACGACGTCGAGGTCGTGGCGATCGACAAGGACCCGGCGCCGCGTGGCGCGGCCCTGGCCCGCCAGTTGGAGGTGCCGCTGGTCGTCGGTGATGCCGCGCTGCCCGAGACCCTGGCCGCCGCGTCGGTGGCGAACTGTCAGGCGCTGGTGGTGGCGTCCACCGACGACGTCGCCAACCTGGAGGCGGCCCTGGCCGCCCGCGACCTCCGCGACGACCTGCGGGTGGTGTTGCGGCTCTTCGACGGTGACTTCGCCGAGCGGGTCGAGGAGACCTTCGCGCTCGGGGTGTCCCGATCGGTGTCCTATCTGGCGGCGCCGGCCTTCATCGGCGCGCTCACCGAACGCGCGGTCATCACCACCATCCCGGTCGACCGGCACGCGCTGCCGGTCGCCGAGGTGCCGGTCGCCGCCGGCTCCGAGCTGGACGGCCGGCCGTTGGACACCGTCAACCGGGACGGGCAGGTCCGGCTGATCGCCCGGACCCCGGCCGGTGGCGCGAGGACGATCTGGTGGAAGGACCTCGACCCGCGACAGGTGATCTTCGCCGGTGACCGGCTCACCGTGGTCGCCCGCCGACGCGGCCTGGACTGGCTGACCCGGCAGGCCGCCCCGCCCGCCGGTCTAGCGACCCCGCTGCCGCAGGCCGTGCCACACGGCACCGGCGGCGAGTACGCCGAGGCCGGCGAGGACGCTCCCCAGCGGCAGGTTGAGCGCGAGCAGCAGGCAACCGACCAGCCCGAGCCCGGCGAGCACCTGCACCGGTAGCCGCCGGTCCGGGTCCCGGCCCAACGTGAGCGCCGCCGCGTTGGTGATCGCGTAGTAGACCAGCACCGTGCAGCTGGAGAAGCCGATCGCCTGCCGTACGTCGCCGAGCAGCACCACCACGATCACCACGGCGGCGACGGCCAGCTCGGCGCGGTGCGGTACCCGGCGCACGGGGTGCACGGCGGCCAGCGCGCCGGGCAGGTCGCGCCGGCGGGCCATGGCGAGCGTGGTGCGGCCGACCCCGGCGACGAGGGAGAGCAGCACCCCGACGACGGCGATGGTCGCCCCGGCCCGGATCGCCCAGGCCAGGCCGGGCAGCCCGGCGGCGGTCACCACGTCGACCAGGGGCGCTGCGGACCCGGCCAGCCGGTCGGCGCCGAGCACGCCGAGCGTGATCACGGCCAGGACCAGGTAGATCGCCAGCACCGCTCCCAGTGCCAGCGGCACCGCACGGGGGATGGTCCGCTCCGGGTCGCGGACCTCCTCGCCGAGCGTGGCGATCCGCGCGTACCCGGCGAAGGCGAAGAACAGCAACCCGGCGGCGGTGAGCACACCCCGGGCGGAGCCGCCGGCATCGGTCAGCCGGTCCAGGTGCACCGGCCCGCCGACCAGACCGACGACGGCGACGAGGGCCAGCACGGCGAGCACCAGCGCGACGAGCGCCTTCGTGGCGGTGGCCGTCTTGCCGATGCCGCGCAGGTTCACGGCGGTCACCGCGAGCACCGCGCCGACGGCGACGAGCCGGGTCTGCCCCGGCCACAGGTACGCCCCGATGGTCAGCGCCATCGCCGCGCAGCTCGCCGTCTTGCCGACCACGAACCCCCAGCCCGCCACGAATCCCGCCAGCGGGCCGAGGCGTTCCCGCCCGTAGACGTAGGTCCCGCCGGACTCCGGATACCGGGCCGCCAGCCGCGCTGAGCTGGTCGCGTTGCAGAAGGCCACGAAGCCGGCGAGCACCAGCGCGGGCAGCAGACCGGCGCCGCCGGCCGCCGCCGCGGCCGGGGCGAAGACCACGAAGACGCCCGCGCCGAGCATCGAGCCCAACCCGATGACAACCGCATCGGGTACGCCCAGCCGCCGCGCCAGTTGATCCATGAGCGGAAACCCTAGGTGTACGACGTGAACGGCCGGTCCCACTCGCGCAACCGGCCGGGGATCGGCACATCGTCCCACGGCACCCGGTGCAGCAGCCGGTCCAGGAAGAGGCCGAGCAGTAGGGCCGCGACGCCGTCGGTGAGCCAGTGGAAGTTCAAGTACGTCGTGGTGACCAGCAGGATCGCCGGCGGTGCGAAACGGATCAGGCGGTACACGCTCGGGTGCAGTCGTCCGGCCGTCAGCGCGGTCAGCAGCACGGCGATCACCCCGTACCAGACGATCGCGTTGGCGACGTGCCCCGACGGATAGGAGAGGTCGTACTCGGTGGGCGGCAGGTCGTTGAAGATCCGGACGGACTGAGCCGGCGGCAGATCCGAGCTGGGCGCTGCCCGATCGGTCACGATCTTGAGCGGGCCGACCGTCAGGTACAGGAGCACGAATGTCGCCGCCAGCAGCAGCAGCGGCCGAACCGTGCGGGAACGCCACGCGACGGCCAGGCCGAGAGCCCCGGCGATCGGCATCAGCAGCCAACCACCCTGCCCGAGGAAGTTGAACGCCCGCGCCGTCCAGTAGATCGGCGCCGGGTGATGGGCGTAGGCCCAGTCCCGGACCGCGAGGTCCAGCCCGAGCAGCGCCCCGTTGGCGAGCGCCAGGGTCACCGCCCCGAAACCGGCCAGCAGCAGGGCGTCGAACCACCAGCCGGCCGGCCGGACGGCCCGGAGCCGCAGGTCACGTCGTACACCCGTGGGTTTGAGCACGCGACCACGCTACCGGCCGGGATGTGCGGCGCTGTGGGCCCAGCCACGATGTGCGGCGGATGCGGGGGTGACCCGTCATGCTTGTCCCCGTGCGGATCACGTCTGCCCTCGTCGACCCGGCGCTGCTCGACCTCCCGTGGTCGACGCCGCTGGAGGAGTGGCCTGCCCAGCACCTGGTCGCGCTGCCCCAGGGCATCTCCCGGCACATCGTCCGGTTCGTCCGGTTGGGCGACTACGTGTACGCCTTCAAGGAGACCCGGGAGCGGATCGCCGAGCGGGAGTACGACCTGCTGCGGGCGTTGGAGCGCATCGACTTCCCGTCGGTGGAGGCGGTGGCCGTCGTCGCCGACCGGCAGACCGAGGACGGCGAGCCCCTCGAATCGGTGCTGATCACCCGGCACCTCCAGTTCTCGCTGCCGTACCGGGCGCTCTTCTCGCACACCCTGCGGCCGGAGACGATGAGCCGGCTGCTCGACGCGCTCGCCGCCCTGATCGTGCGGATGCACCTGACCGGCTTCTTCTGGGGCGACTGCTCGCTGTCGAACACGCTGTTCCGCCGGGACGCGGGAGCCTTCGCCGCCTACCTGGTCGACGCGGAGACGGGGGCGCTGCACAATTCGCTCTCCAACGGGCAACGCGGCGAGGACCTGGAGATCGCCCGGGTGAACATCTTCGGAGAGGCGTTGGACCTGCAGGCCGCCGGGCTGCTGCACGAGTCCATCGACCCGGAGGTGGTCTGCGAGGAGGTCGTGCAGCGTTACGAGCGGCTGTGGCACGAGATCACCTACGAGCAGGCGATCGAGCGGCAGGCACGGCACGACATCGAGGGCCGGATCCGTCGCCTCAACGACCTGGGTTTCGACGTGGCCGAGGTCGCCATGTCGAGCGCCGCGGACGGGCGTTACCTGGTCCGGCCGAAGGTCGTCGACGCCGGCTACCACACGCGGCGGCTACTGCGGCTGACCGGCCTGGACGCCGAGGAGAACCAGGCCCGCAAGCTGCTCAACGACCTCGACGCCTACCGTGCGGAGAGCGATCTGACCGACGAGCAGCAGGCGGCGCACCGCTGGCTCACCGAGGTCTTCGAGCCGGTCGTCCGGGCCGTGCCCGCCCACCTGCGGCGCAAGTTGGAGCCGCAGGAGCTGTTCGCGCAGATCATCGAGCACAAGTGGCTGCTCTCCGAGCAGGCCGGCCGGGACGTGGGGATGCGCCACGCGGTCCAGTCGTACCTGTCCGACGTGCTGGTGCACCGCCCCGACGAGCAGGCAGTCCTCGGCGTCGACGTCCCCGCCCTCGGCTGACGGACCGGCTGATCCCACGGGGTGGGGTAGTCGCCCGACTGCGCTGCTGGCGGGGTAGTCGCCCCAGCGCGGTACTGCCACCGGGACGCTTTGGAGCTGAATCGTTTACGACATCGGCCTCCCAGCCGACGACTCGACGCGGCACAGTCGCACGCGGCACGGTCAGCAGCATTGGCCACGACGAGCCGATTCGTTTACGACATCAGCTCCAAAGCGTCCCGGTGGCAGTAGCCGGGTCGGGGTGGCGCGGGGGTGGCGCTGCGCCACGACCGATCGCGCGGGGACCGCTGAGCACGGGCCGCCGGGCACAGGCCGCCGGGCACAGGCCGCCGGGCACGGGCCGCCGGGCAGGGGGTGCCCAGCGGGTCGGTCACTCCACCCAGGAACCGCCGCGCAGCACCCGTACCACGTTGAGGTCGTCGTCGAGCACGACCAGATCGGCGCGCAGACCCACCTGGAGGGCGCCGACGCGGTCGCCCAGGCCGATCGCGCGGGCCGGGGTGGTCGCCGCCATCCGGGCGGCGTCGGCCATCGGGATTCCGGCGTGCACGGCGTGCCGCAGCGCCGCGTCCATGGTCAGCGTGCTGCCGGCGATCGCGCCGTCGCGGGCCAGCCGGGCCACCCCGTCGGTCACCGTGACGGCCTGACCGCCCAACTCGTACTCACCGTCGGCCATCCCTGCGGCGGCCATGGCGTCGGTGATCAGCGCGGCCCGGTCGGGGCCGGCGGTCGTGGTGGTGAAGGCGAGCATGCCGTCGTGCAGGTGGACGCCGTCGGCGACCAGTTCGCAGACCACGGTGGACGCGTCGAGCAGGGCCACCACCGGGCCCGGTTCGCGGTGGTGCACCGGTCGCATGCCGTTGAAGAGGTGCGTACCGACGCTCGCTCCGGCGGCGACCGCGGCCTGGGTCTGCTCGTAGGTGGCGTCGGTGTGACCCACGGCGGCCACCACGCGCTGCGCGGCGAGCAGCTTGATCGCCTCCAGCGCGCCATCGCGTTCCGGGGCGAGAGTGACCATGCGGACCGCGCCGTGGCCCAACTCGATCAGCTCGGCCAGCTCGTCCGTGGACGGGTCACGCAGGTACTCGGGGTTCTGCGCGCCGCAACGGGCGGCGGAGAGGTAGGGGCCCTCGAAGTGGATCCCCGCCAGCACACCCTCGTCGACGAGCGGCGCGAACGCCTCGGTGGCCGAGCGCATCACCGCGAAGGGCGCGCTGACCAGGCTGGCCAGCAGCGTGGTGGTGCCGTGTCCCAGGTGGAAGGTGGCCGCCGCGCGGGCCTGGTCGGCGTCCCCCGTAGTGAAGGTGTGCCCGCCGCCGCCGTGCGTGTGCATGTCCACGAAGCCCGGCAGGATCCAGTGTCCGTCGCGGACCGACGGGTACTCGGCCACCGCGGTGATCCGTTCACCGTCCCACTCGACGCAGCCCTGCCGGATGACACCGGTCGGGGTCACCACTCGGCCGTTCACCCGTTCGGTCATCGTTCCTCCTGTTGGTCAAGCACGGTCGGCGGTCAGGGTGTCCAACACGAGCAGGGCCGACCCCAGGCAGCCCGCCTCGTCGCCGAGGGCCGCCGTAACGAGCCGCGGCTCACGGTGGAAGGTCATCCGCTCGTGCACGGCCGCCCGGAGGGGGACGAGCAGCAGGTCGCCCGCCTGGGCGAGACCGCCGCCGAGCACGATCGTCGTCACGTCGAACAGTGCCTGCCCGGTGGCCAGGCCGTCGGCGAGCGCCTCGACGGCCGACTGCCAGACCTGGGCGGCGAGCGGCTCGCCGGCCGCCGCACGTTCGGCCACGGCGGCAGCCGTCACGGGAACGTCGGGCCGTCCGCCGGCCAGCTCGGCGTAGCGCCGGCCGATCGCGGACGCCGACGCGACCGCCTCCAGGCAGCCGGGCCGCCCACATCCGCAGCGCGGGCCGTCCGGTCGGACCATGATGTGGCCTATCTCGCCGGCCGCGCCGTGCGCGCCGACGGCCGCCACGCCGTCGACGACGTGCGCGGCAGCGATGCCGGTGCCGATCGCCACGAAGAGCACGTGGTCGGCGCCGCGCCCGGCCCCGAGCCGCGCCTCGGCGAGACCACCGACGCGCACGTCGTGGCCGAGCGCGGTGGGCAGCCCGAGCCGTCGCACCGCCAGGTCCCGCAGCGGTACGTCCCGGAAGCCCACGTTCGCCGACCACACCGCGACACCGCGCGCCTCGTCCACCACCCCGGGGACCGCGATGCCGATGGCGACCGGGGTGAGACCGTCGGCGTGGGCCTTGGCGGCCAGCCCTTCGGCGATGTCGAGGATGGTGTCGACCACGGCCGCCGGCCCGCGCGCCGCGTCGGTGGGGTGTCGTTCGGTGCGTACGGCGACGCCGTCCGGCCGGACCAGGGCGCACTTCATGCCGGTGCCGCCGACGTCCAGCGCCACGACCACCCGGTCGTCGCGCGCGGCACCGCTCACGCCAGTACCACTGACCGGGACACGTGTCGGGGCGCATCCGGGTCGAGGCCACGGCTGGTCGCCAGGGCGACCGCGAACCGCTGGGCCAGGCTCGCGATCTCCGCGTCCACGTACGCCATGGGCAACTCCTCGCAGGGCCGACCTGTCTGCGCAATACGGCTCGTAAGGGCCGTATTTCGCGCGTTATTCTGCGCGAACCGGGGTGCTCGTGGCAACCGGCCGACCGATCGCGCAGGCCAGCCTTTTGCGCGAGGCTAGTTTCGCGCACTAGTGTGCACGCAATCAATCACCGAACGTGCAGTAACTGGGAGGGCCCCCGAGGTGGACCGGTACGCCAGATGGAACGCCCTGCTGGAGATGCTGACCGACAACGGTCGGGTCAGCGTGGAGGCGGCCGCCGAGCGGCTGGACGTCTCTCAGGCGACCATCCGGCGTGACTTCGACCAGCTCGCCCAGCAACAGATGATCACCAGGACCCGGGGTGGCGCGGTCGCCAACGGTGTCTCGTACGACCTGCCGCTGCGCTACAAGACGGCCAAGCACTCGGCGGAGAAGCAGCGGATCGGCGCCGCCGCCGCGGCCCTCGTCACGCCCGGAACGGTGGTCGGGCTGAACGGCGGCACCACGAGCACCGAGGTTGCCCGGGCGCTGGCCGTTCGGCCGGACCTCAACACCAGTGCCGAGGGCGCCCAGCTCACCGTGGTGACGAACGCGCTGAACATCGCAAACGAGCTGCTCGTGCGGTCCCGGATGAAGGTGGTGGTGGCCGGCGGGGTCGTGCGCCCGAAGTCGTTCGAGCTGGTCGGCCCGCTGGGTGGCGCGTTGCTGCGGGAGGTCACCCTGGATGTCGCCCTGCTCGGCGTGGACGCGATCGACCCGCAGCTCGGCGCCGCCGCCCACCACGAGGGAGAGGCGGCCATGAACAACCTGATGGTCGCCCGCGCCAAGCGGGTCGTGATCATCGCGGACTCGTCCAAGCTGGGCGGTCACGCCTTCGCCCGGATCTGCCCGGTCGAGCGGGTCGAGACGCTGGTGACCGACTCCGGGGCCGCGCCCGAGGTGGTGGAGGCCTTCCGGGCGGCCGGCGTGCAGGTCGTCTGCGCCTGAGCGGTCACGCTCCGTCGATGAAATGCATCGACCGGCGTGTCACTGCATACCCGGTATTGCGCAGCGCTGCATACCGCGTATGGTGTCGGCTGTCACGCCCACCATCGGGGGAGGTGCAGCTTGCCAGCTGTCCTGGAGATCGAAGGTCTACGTAAGACGTACAAGAGTCGTCGACGCGGCACCCGCAACGCGCTCGACGGCTTCGACATGCGGGTCGACGCGGGGCAGGTGCACGGCTTCCTGGGTCCCAACGGGTCCGGTAAGACCACCACGCTGCGTACGCTTCTCGGCCTGATCCGGCCCGACGGCGGACGGATGACGCTGCTCGGGCACGAGGTTCCCGCCGCGCTGCCCACCGTCGCCGGTCAGGTCGGCGCGATCGTCGAGAGCCCGCAGTTCTTCCCGCACTTCACCGCCCGGGACACGCTGTCCCTGCTGGCCGGGGCGGGCGAGGTGCCCGCCACACGGGTCGACGAGGTTCTGGAGCTCGTCGGGCTACGCGACCGGGCCGGCGAGCGGGTGAAGACGTACTCGCTGGGCATGAAGCAGCGGCTCGCCGTCGCGTCCGCCCTGCTGAAGAACCCGCAGCTGCTCATCCTCGACGAGCCGGCCAACGGCCTCGACCCGGGCGGCATCCGGGAGATGCGCACTTTGATGCGCACGCTCGCCGAATCCGGGATGACCGTGGTGCTGTCCAGCCACATCCTCGGCGAGATCCAACTCATCTGCGACTCCGTCACCATCATCTCGCTCGGTCGACGGGTCGCCTTCGGCCCGGTCGACGAGGTGCTCGCCCAGCACTCGTCCGGTGCCGTCCGCGTACGCCTCGAGGCGGTCAGCGACCTGCCGACGGCCACCGAGGCCCTCACCCGGGCCGGCATCCGGGTCACCGGGCACCCGGACCACCTCATGCTGACCGGCGTCGACAAGCCGGCGTCGGTGACCCGGCTGCTCGCCGAGCAGAACCTGTACGTCAGCGAACTGGCCCCGATCGCGGTCGACCTGGAGAGTGTCTTCCTCGAACTGACCGCCACCGCGCCGGTCCCTGGCCAGCACCGGCAGGTCGACGAGTCCACGAAGGTCGGTGGGACGGGTCAGCCCGGCGCCACCGGAGGAGGGTGGGGCGCGTGAGCCTCTATCGGACTGAGCTGCGCCGGCTGGCCAAGCGGCGCTTCACCCGCTACATGTCGCTGCTCGGCCTGCTGGTGCTGGCCGCCGTGGTGGTCGGTGTCTTCTTCACTAACCAGAAGATCGACGCCGGTCAGCTCGCCAAGGCCGAGCGGCAGGCCGACCAGCAGTACCAGGAGCAGGTCCGCTGGAGCGAGCAGGAGCGGGTCAACTGCGAGGAGGCCAAGAAGGCCGGCACGCCGAACGACGGCCGCTACCCCGAGGACTGCTCGGTGATCACGCCGCCAGCGCGGGAGCAGATCCAGGCGGAGTGGTTCCTGCCGTCGACGTTCAACTTCCGTAAGACGTTCGACGAGACACTGGTGCCGTTCGCCGCGATCCTCGCCCTGGTCGGGTTCGTGATCGGCGCGTCCTTCGTCGGGGCCGAGTGGAGCACCGGCGGCATGATGAATCTGCTGCTCTGGCGGCCGAAGCGACTCACCGTACTGCTCACCAAGCTGGCCGCGCTGCTCACCGGCATCCTGGCGGTGACGCTGCCCGCCGCGGTGCTGTGGTTCGCCGGCTTCTGGGCGGTCGCCAGCTTCCGGGGCAGCACGGAGAAGATGACCTCGGGGGCCTGGCAGTCGTTCGTCCTGACCGGGGTACGCGGCGTGGCGCTGGTGCTGGTCATCACGACCATCGGCTTCGCGCTCGCCTCGCTGGGCCGGCACACCGCGATGGCTCTCGGCGGCGTCGTGGCGCTGATGGTGGTCGGCCAGTTCGGCCTCGGCATCCTGCTGGCGATGGCGAACGTGAAGTTCGCCGAGGCGTGGCTGCTGCCGACGTACGCGCTGGCCTGGATGACGAAGACGGTCAAGCTGGAGAACTGGCAGTCCTGCAACGCGACCTACTACGGCGAGTGCAAGCCGGAGACGATGGACATCACGTGGCAGCAGTCCTCCGCGCTGTTCTCGATCGGGCTCGTGGTGATTCTCGGCGCGGCGATCTGGGCGATGCGTCGCCGCGACATCTCCTGAGCGGTACGTGAGTGACCCGGCGCGGCCGGCTTCGACGTCGGTGTTCCGACGTGCGGGGCCGGCCGCGCCGGCTGCTGCGACCGGGGCCTGCCCTGACTAGGCTGAACGCCATGCCCGCCGACGCCACCCCGGCCGCCCCCGAGCCGTCCACCGACGCTCGCCCGGGCGGGACGGCCGCCGGCGCAGCGCCCAGTGTGCCGACCCCGCGACCGGCGCCGCCCGTCGAGAGCACCGACGACGACGAGCTGGACGACACGGCCGCACCGGCCGACGCGACGACCGCCGCTCCCGCCGCTCCGGCGGTCGGCCTGACCGCTCGCGAGCAGGCCATACTCGCCTTCGAGCAGCAGTGGTGGCGGCATGCCGGCGCCAAGGAGCAGGCCGTACGGGACACCTTCGGCGTCTCCTCGACCCGGTACTACCAACTGCTCAACGGCCTGCTCGACAATCCTGCGGCGCTCGCCGCCGACCCGGTGCTGATCGGCCGGCTTCGCCGGCTGCGCTCGTCGCGGGCCCGCAACCGCCGCCGCTGACCGACCTGTCCGGTCCGACCGGTGCCGGCGCTGCCGTCCGCTTCGCTTCCGGGCGCAGCCGGTTGCCCGCCTTCCGACGGTCTCTCCCGGTCGTCCCGCCCGCCGGCTCGCATGTCGGCCGGGCCCACGGGTACGCGACGGGAGTTCCGGGGTCGCCAGGCGACCGAGCACCCAGGAGGGGAGCGGAGCATGACGGCAACCAACCAGAGCAGCAGCGGGCAGCAGGCCCGGCAGGAAGCGTCCCGCGTCGGCCACCAGGCCACGCAGGCCGGCGGGCAGGTTGCCCACGCCGCCGCCGAGCAGGGTGGGCAGGTGGCCGCCGAGGCGCGTCGGCAGGCCCGTCAGTTGACCGGTCAGGCCGGTGGACAACTTCGGGAACAGGCCCAGACGCAGCAGCGGCGAGCCGCCGACGGTCTGCGCGACATCGGTCGGGAACTGGGGTCGATGGCTGAGCGTGACGGTGATTCCGGGCTGGCGGGTCAGGCGGTACGCCGCGTGGCCGACGCCGCCCAGCACGCCGCCGGGTGGCTCGACGAGCGTGAACCCGGCGAGGTGCTCGACGAGGTGCGCACGTACGCGCGGCGTCACCCCGGTACGTTCCTGGCGGGCGCGGCGGTGGCCGGACTTCTGGTCGGACGGCTCACCCGCGGCCTGACCGGCTCGGCCTCCGGCAACGGCGGAGGCGGCGGCATGTCGAGCGGCCAACCGATGCCGCAGGGCGCACCGGACCAGGACGGTCAGCAGCCGTACGTGGGGGCGGCGCGGGCGCAGAACGTCTCGCCCGCCGGTCGCCCGCAGCCGGACGTGCCGGGCGGGGTGGCGCCGTGAGTGCCCCGGAGAAGGAGCGGACCCAGGCGTCGGTCGGCGACCTGCTGGGCGACGTGACCCGGGACCTGTCCACACTGGTGCGCAAGGAGGTCGAGCTCGCCAAGGCCGAGCTGCGCGAGGAGGTCAGCCAGGCGGGCAAGGCCGGCGGTATGTTCGGCGGCGCGGGGCTGGCCGGGTTCCTGGCCGTGCTCTTCGTGTCGTACGCCGTCTGGTGGGGGCTGTCCAACGTGATGGACGAGGGCTGGGCGGCGTTGATCGTCGCGATCGTCTGGGCCGCTGTCGCCGGTGGCCTCTTCCTCAACGCACGGACCCAGCTCAAGCGGGCACGCGAGGTACTGCCCCGAACGAAGCAGACCGCCCGGGAGTTGCCGGACGCCCTGCGGGGCCGGTGACCGAGTCGGTAGGGAGAGCAGAGCATGTCGAGTGATCCGGATCGGATCCGGTGGGAGATCGAGACCACCCGAAACGAGTTGAGCAGTGACGTCGACGCCCTGGCCGACAAGGTCAACCCGCGTCGGATCGCCGGTGACAGCGTCGGGCAGGCTCGCGGCGCGCTCACCCGAGCGAAGGAGAAGATGATGGGCAGCTCCAACCACCTGGGGCAGGAAGCCGGCCAGCGGATGTCGCACGCCGCGGGCTCCGTACGCGACGAGACCCGTTCGCTCGGGCAGCAGTCGCGCGCGCAGGCGCAGGGCAACCCACTGGCCGCCGGGCTGGTCGCCTTCGGCGCCGGCCTGCTGGCCGCCTCGCTGATTCCGCCGAGCGGGCGCGAACGTCAACTCGCCGGCCGCGCGAGGGACATGGTGAGCGAGCACTCGGGCGAGCTGCGTCAGCAGGCGAGCCAGGTCGGCCATCAGGTCCAGGACAACCTGCGGGAGCCCGCGCAGCAGGCGGCCCAGTCGGTGCGTTCCAGCGCCCAGCAGGGGATGTCCGCCGTACGCGACCAGGGCCGTTCGGCCGCCGGTCAGGTGCAGGGGCAGGCGCATGCGGCCGCCGACGACCTTCGGCAGCGCTGATGTGACGGGGCCGGCGTCGATGATGCGGGTGCGTTCCGCGTCCGCGCCGGCCCCCGGTCGGCCGGTCAACGAGGACGTGGTCTTCCAGTTCGGTCCGCTGGTCGGCGTCCTGGACGGCGCCACGGTGCCGGACGGCTTCGACACCGGCTGCGTCCACGGGCCGGAGTGGTACGTCCGACACCTGGCCGCCCGGCTCGCGGTGGCGGAGGCGGTCCGTCCGGCGGCCCGCCTCACCAGCAACCTCGCCGCGGCCATCCTCGCCGTCCGCGCCGACCACGGCGGGCAGTGCGACCTCGACCATCCGGTCACCCCGTCGAGCACCGTCTGCCTCCTGCGCGACTGCGGCGACGAGGTCGACTACCTGGTGCTCTGCGACAGTCCGCTGGTGCTGGACGTGGGCGGTCAGGTGAGTGTGGTGACCGACGATCGACTGGACACGGCGATGGCCGAGCTGCGGCAGACCCTCGCCACGGTGCCGGCGGGCGCATCTGACCCGGTCGAGCGCTTCCGGCACGCGGTGGGCGTCCAACGGGAGCGGATGAACCGTACGCACGGCTACTGGGTGGCGGCGGCCGACCCGGACGCGGCCTTCCACGCGGTGACCGGGACGGCGCCCCGGCGGGGTTCGGCGGCTCTGCGCCGGGCGGCGCTGCTCAGTGACGGCGCGTCCAGTGCGGTCGAGCAGTTCGGGCTGACCGACTGGACCGGACTGCTCGACCTGCTGAGCGCCGAGGGTCCGGCCGCGCTGCTCGGTCGGGTCCGGGACGCCGAGCGCGATCATCCCGATCGGCTCCGCCGGCACAAGTCCACGGACGACGCGTCGGTGGTGTTCTGCGAGTTCGGGCCATAGGCCATATGACGACGGAGCGTGAGGAGAAACACGCGAACCGCCCGACCGGCCGGTACCCGTGGCCGGACCGCCATCCGCTGGCCAATGGGGTGGACTTCGGCCGATGAGGCCGGCAGACTGCGGCACGTGGCGAGTGCGGTACGGCTGGAGCCGGTGGACGAGCGGAATCTGGAGCCGTTGCTCTCCGTAGCGGCTGCCGAGGCCGAGCCGGGCGAGGTGATGCCTCCGGTGGAGGCGCCCGCCGGTTGGTCGCTCGCCCGCCGGGAGGCCTTCCGCGACTTCCACCGGGCGAGCTTCGCCGGCCTGGACGGCCCGACCGGTTCTCAGATGTACGCGATCCTCGTTGGCGGCGAGGTGGTGGGCATGATCCGGATGACGCGCTGTGACGATCCGGGCACGGTGGAGACCGGCATGTGGCTCGGCCTCTCGGCGCGCGGACAGGGCATCGGCGCGGCCGCCCTGCGCGAGCTGCTCAACGTCGCCGCCCGCGCCGGGATGCGTGCCGTGGTCGCCGAAACGACACCGGATAACGCCGGCGCGCTCGCCATCCTCGAGAAATGCGGTGCCAAACTGCGCGAGGAAGGCGGAAAGGTGCACGCCGAAATCTGCCTGGACTCGACACCCCCGGCTCTCTGAGCCGCAATTCCACTTTCCCTTTTTCTGACGTTCTCCCTGCTTGAAACCGCCCTGCTGTCCCGTCTGGGCCGTCCTGGTTCGCTTTTCCGAATAGCGCTGGCCGCTGTCGACGGAAAATGTCCAGACGGTTTCGCGGCAATTCCGCCGGGTACTGCCCGCCGGGTCCGCAAATACGGGACGTCTCTTCGAGGGCGTGGTGTGCGCTGTTCCCCGGTGGCCCGCTGCCCTGAGCCCGCAGATGTCCCGGACCACCGGGGAGCGAGGGAGACCTGATGAAGACCGGAACACGGATCGGACTGGCGGTGGGCTTCGGCTACCTGTTGGGCCGGCGTCGCAAACTGCGTACCGCGCTGACCCTGGCGGCCGCGGTGGCCGCCGGGCGCGCGAGCCGCGACCCGGGCGGTCTGTTGAAGCGGGGTGGGGACCTGTTGCAGTCGTCCCCACAGTTGAGCAGCCTCAGCCGACTCGGCGGGCCGCTGGTCAACGCCGGCCGGTCCGCCGCGACCGCAGCGGCCGGCAGCGGCGTCGACGCGCTCACCGGCCGGCTGCGCGGCTCCGCCGACGCGTTGCGCCGCCGCGCGGGCAACCCGGGTGGCGACGGTGGCCAGGGTGGCGACGGTGGTCAGGACCGCAACGGCGACCAGGACCGCAACGGCGACCAGGACGGCAACGGCGACCAGGACGGCAACGGGGGCGGCGACAACCAGACGCGCGGTCGGAACGACGCGGCGGCCGGGCAGCGGCGGGGGCGGTGACCATGGCGGGAAACAGCAGCCCGGGCGGCCTCGGCGACAAGATCCGGGGGCCGTTGGCCGACGAGATGCGCAACCTCGCCGGCGCCATCGGCGAACGCGCGGTGAGCGTGGTGACGGAGCGGATCACCGGTGCGACCGGCCGTCTGAGCGAGTACGCGCGCCAGGGCGGTGGACCCGGACTGGTCGCCGCCGCCACCGGAGCGCAGAAGCTGGCCGAGGGCGGATCACCGGTGAAGGCGATGCTGCACGCCGGAGTGGCCGGCGGTAAGGAGAAGGTGATGTCGGCTCTCGGCCGCGTGGGCGGTAAGGGCGGTAAGGGCGGCGGCAAGAACAAGGTCACCAACATCGTCGAGACGATCGAGGTCGGTGTTCCGGTACGGGCCGCGTACAACCAGTGGACGCAGTTCGGCGACTTCCCGAGCTTCATGAAGAAGGTCGAGCAGGCCGACAACGACGAGCCCGAGAAGATGACCTGGAAGGCGCAGGTCTTCTGGTCGCACCGGACCTGGGAGTCGACAATCGTCCGGCAGGTACCCGACAAGCTCATCCACTGGCGCTCCAAGGGCGAGAAGGGCTCGGTCGACGGCACGGTCAGCTTCCACGAACTGACCCCGGACCTGACCCGCATCCTGGTGGTGCTCGAATACCACCCGCAGGGCCTCTTCGAGCACACCGGCAACCTGTGGCGGGCCCAGGGTCGGCGCGTCCGACTGGAGTTGAAGCACTTCGTCCGGCACGTGATGACCGAGGTGGCGCTCGACCCGGACCAGGTCGAGGGCTGGCGGGGCGAGATCCGCGACTCCCAGGTGGTCAAGGACCACGAGACCGGCCTGCGCGAGGAGCGGGAGCAGCAGGAGCGCGGCGGCCGCGAACCGAACGAGCCCGAGGACGAGGAGTACGACGAGGAGCCCGCCGAGGAACAGCCGCGCCGCCGGCCCGCAGGACGCCAGCGCCAGCGCCCGCCGCGGCGACCGGCCGAGCCGGAGTACGACGACGAGTACGAGGCGTACGAGGACGGCTACGACGAGGGGTACGAGGACGAGGCCGAGGAGGCCGACGAGGAGCCGCCGCCCGCACCCCGCCGACGCGCTCCCGAGCGGGCCCGTCGCCCGCAGCCGCGTGAGGAGCCGCAGCGGCCGCGACCGCCCGTCCGGCGAGGCTCTGAGCCGCCGCGCCGGCCGGTCGTGCGCCGCCGTCGGGGGGAGGACGAGTGACGCTGGTTTCCGGTGGTGACGCCGTCGGCGGTGCCCTGGAACGTGTGGAGGGTGCCGCCGGCGACCTCGCCGATGTCGTGGAAACGGTGCTCGACAAGGGCGTCGTGATCGACGCGCAGGTGTCGGTCGGGGTCGTCGGCATCCCCCTGGTGGAGATCAACGCTCGGGTGGTGGTGGCGAGCATCGAGACGTACCTGCGGTTCGCCGAGGCGGTGGACCGGCTCGACATCGGCCCGGACGAGGGCGAGGGGTTGGCCGGCCTCGTCGGCGGCGTCACGGGCGCGGTCCGCGAGGTCACCGGTTCGGTCCGGGACGTGACCGGCTCGGTCCGGGACGTCACCGGCGACGCCAACGGCACGGTACGGGACCTCGGGAGGGGTTGACATGGCGGACGACACGGGACTGTTCATCTACGGGCTGGTGCCGGCGGACGTCGAGGCGACGTCCGACGCGGCCGGAGTGGGGGAACCGTCCGGCGAGGTGACCGTCGTCCGACACGGCGACCTCGCGGCGCTGGTCAGCGAGGTGCCACTGGACGCGCGGCTGGGTAGCGCGGCGGACCTGAGGGCGTACCAGGAGCTGCTGGACGGAACGGCGGTCGTGGCACCGGTGCTGCCGGTCCGCTTCGGCACCGTCGTCACCGGCGCGGACGCGGTGCTCGACCTGCTGCGCCCACACCACGACCGGTTCGCCGCCGCGCTGGCGGAGTTCGAGGGCCGGGTGCAGTACGTGGTGCAGGGCCGCTTCGACGAGCAGGCGTTGCTGCGCGCCGTCCTCGACGAGAACCCGGCCGCCGCTCAGCTCGCCGAGCAGGTACGGGGTCGGGCCGAGGCGGCCAGCCGGGAGCCCCGGATCCGACTCGGGGAGCTGATCAGTCAGGCGGTGGAGCTGCGCCGCGAGGCGGAGAACCGGCGGCTGCTGGACGTCACGGCCGAGTTCGTGGTGACCACCCAACTGCGTCCGCCCACCCACGAGATGGACGCGGGGCACGTGGCGCTGCTGGTGGACACCGACCGCGAGGCCGATCTGATCGACGTGCTCGAGCAGTACGCCCAGGACCGGCGGGGCCTGCTGCGGCTGCGACTGCTGGGGCCTCTCGCCCCGTACGACTTCGTCGACGCGCACCAGTTGGCGGGTTGACCGTGGATCTGCTCTGGGCGCTGCTGACCCTGCCGTACGCCCCCGTGCGGGGGCTGACCGCCGTGGTCGGGGTGGTGGCCCGGGAGGCCGAGGCGCGACAGCACAACCCGGTCAACGTCCGGCGCGAGCTGGAGGAGCTGGACGCCGCCGTGGCCGCCGGTGAACTCAGCGCCGAGGAACGGGATCGGGCCGAGCAGCGGGTGCTGGACCGGCTGACCGGGGGTGCGGGTCGACGTGCCGGCGGCGCGCCTCCCTCCACCGGACAACCGCGTGGCCCGGGCCGGGAGAGGGGAGTGCGTCATGACCGACGACGCGAGGGCCCGCGAGCGTGAGCAGGCCGACGAGGAGTACCTGGAGCCGGTGTCGGCGGCCGAGGCGGCGCGCGCGGGCCTGCGGCAGCTCGTGGAGTTGACCGGCCGCGAGCCGTCGGTGACCACGTCGCTGGAGGCCACCCAGGACGGCTGGCTGGTCGGCGTGGAGATGGTGGAGGCACACCGGATTCCCAGCTCGACGGACCTGCTCGGCCTGTACGAGGCGGAGCTGGACATCGAGGGCAACCTCCTCGGCTACCGACGGGTGCGGCGCTACCAGCGCGGAAAGGGTGAGGTGGGCTGAGATGACCGCTGGTCAGCCGCCCTCGGTGGTGCAGAACTCGGGCCAGGTCCTGCCCGCCGGCCACGAGCCGGCCAACCTGGGCGACATCCTGGAGCGGGTGCTCGACCGGGGCATCGTCATCGCCGGCGACATCCGGGTCAGCCTGCTCGACATCGAGCTGCTGACGTTGAAGCTGCGGCTGGTCATCGCGTCGGTGGACACGGCGCGCCAGATCGGCATCGACTGGTGGGAGCACGACCCGTGGCTCAGCTCGCGGGCCCGCCCTCCGGTGGAGCCGGGACCGCGCGACCCGGAGCAGGTCGAGGCCGAGCGGCGTCCCCGGGTGGCGGCCCGGGCACGCCGCCGCGACGCCGGGCTGGAGGAGTGGGATGAGTTCGACGGCTGAGGTCGCGCCCGCGGAGTCCGCCACGACGACGGGGGTGTGGCTGCACGGCGTGGTGCGTGACGTCGAGCCGGCGACGCTGGCGGCGCTCGCCGGAATGGGCGGCGCCCCGGTCCGCGCGGTAGCGGCCGCCGGACTGGTCGCCGTGGTCAGCCCCGCGCCACTCGACGAGTACGGCGAGGAGCCGCTGCGCCGCAACCTGGAGGACCTGGCCTGGTTGGAGCGGGCCGCGCGGGCGCACCACGCCGTGGTGGACGCGCTCGCCCGACAGGGTCCGGTGGTGCCGGCCCGGCTCGCCACCGTGCACACCGACGACGATCTGGTGGCGGCGTCGCTCGCCTCCCGGCGGGCCGAGCTGTCCGCGACCCTCGCCCGGCTGACCGGACGCGACGAGTGGGGCGTCAAGGGCTACCTGGTGCCGGGGACGCCGGTCGAGAGCGCGGTCGCCCCGGATGGCGGGGTGGGTACGGCGTACCTGCGCCGCAGACGCGCCCAGCTCACGGCCCGCGACGCGCAACAGCAGGTGGCGAGTTCCGCCGCCGAAGCCGTGCACACGGCCCTCTGCGAGGTGGCCGTGGCGGGTCGTCGACACGCTCCGCAGGACCGGCGGCTCTCCGGCGCGTCCACGGCGATGGCGCTCAACGGCGCGTACCTCGTCGACGTCGCGGCGCTGCCCCGTTTCACCGAGCTGGTCGGCGCGCTGGGGGATCGTCATCCGGGCCTCCGGTTGGAGCTGACCGGGCCGTGGCCGGCGTACTCCTTCGTGGCGGAACGTCCGGCCGACGCCGTCGGGGAGCCACGGTGACCACCGCGCTCGCGCCGAGCAGCGCGGACGATCCGCTGGCGTACCGGCCCGTCGCCCTGGTCGACCTGCTCGATCGGGTGCTCGCCACCGGTGTGGTGATCAGCGGTGACATCACCCTGGCCATCGCCGACGTCGACCTGGTCCGGATCTCGCTGCGCGCACTGGTGGCGTCGGTCGGCGCGCTGGCGGCGGAGGACGCCGGGTGACCGGCCGGGACGACGCCAGCGAGCTGGTCGCGGCGCTCGACGCGCGGTCCTGGCAGCCACCCCGGGTCACCCCGCTGGACGGTCGGATCTCCGTGGACCGTGAGTCGGTCGAACGAGGGCTGGCCAGCCTGGTGCTGACCGTCGTCGAGTTGCTGCGTCAGCTCATGGAGCGGCAGGCGCTGCGTCGGGTCGACCTGGGCGACCTGACCGAGGAGCAGGTCGAACGCATCGGGGTCACGCTGATGGCGTTGGAGGAGCAGATGGCGGGGCTGCGGGAGCACTTCGGCCTGGCCCCCGAGGACCTGAATGTGGATCTCGGGCCGCTCGGCCCACTCCTGCCCACCGACTAGCGAACCGCCGGGTGGTCGGCGGCGACCCCCCCGGTGCCGCCGCCGACCGTCCCGATCAGGCCGGGATGCGTACGACGTCGTAGTCGACGGTCGGGCCCGGCTCGACGTCGAACCGGCCGTTCACCACGTAGAGCGCCGAGCCGAGCAGGTCCCCGGTCGCCGGCGACCGCAGCGCCGGGCTGGTGATCTCCCGCCGTACCACCCCGGCGGTCCGGCCGGCGTTCAGCTCGACGACCGCGACGACGTTGCTCAGGTTCCGGATCACGTAGAGGGTGCGACCGCGCAGGACCAGCCCGTCCGCCCGGTCCACCGAGTAGCCGCCGAGGTCGACCACCTGGCTGGCGCCGGTGCGCGCGTCGACGCGGACCAGCCGGCCGGTCAACATCTGGGCGACCAGCAGGTCCCCGTCGGGAAGCGCCACGATCCCGTTGTTGAACGCGTCTCCGGTGGCGGCCGGACCGGTGAGCGGCAGCACCCGGCCAGCGGTGGCGGCGGGCAGCCGACCACCCGGGAGCAGCGGTACGACGTACAGCACCGGCCGGGCGGAGTCGGTGAAGTAGACGGCGCGCGGGGTGACCACGAGGTCGTTGACGATGCTTCCCGGCTCGTCGGTGAACTGGTAGCGGGCGAGCCGCACGCCGGTCGCACCGTCGTAGACGCTCGCGGCTCCGGCGGAGAAGTCAGCCGTCCACAGCCGGCCCTGCGGGTCGAGCTTGAGACCGGCCTTCTGCTGGCCCGGAGCGCCCGCGATGAACACCGAACCGCGTCCGGTACGGAGGTCGCCCCGCCAGACGGCCCCGTTGCCGACCGAGCCGACGTAGACGGTGCTGCCCCGGCCGATCGTCAGCCCCTCGGGGGCGTACCCGTCGGGCAGGGCGATCCGGGACGGGAACGACGTGGTCGGGTGAGCGGTCGCGGGCGAGCCGACCGTGGCGAGGGAGGCAGCCGCCACCAGAGGGACGACGAGAATAGAGAACAGCCTGCGCAAGAGGTCACCGCCTGTCGTCGAGTGGATCTCTCCACTGCGGAACGTTCCGCTTCGACAACGTTCCGCGTACGGCAAAAGGTTGGAGCCGGCGCTCAGTCCCGCTCGGCGGCGTACGCGGCCAGCCAGGCGACCTGGGCCGGGTCCAGCGACGGGCGGACGCGCTCCCGCGCGGTGGCCACGTGTGCGGCGGTGACGGTGGCCGCGGCCAGGGACTCCCGCATCGCCGCGAGCGCCGCCTCCCGGATCACGGCGGCGCAGTCCGCGGCCGAGAAACCGGCCAGGTCCGCGCCGAGCGTGGCCAGGTCGACGTCGGACGCCAGCGGCACGTTCCGGGACGCGGCCCGCAGGATCTCCGCGCGCGCCGGCCCGTCCGGTGGCGGCACGTAGACCAGCCGCCCCAGCCGGCCGGGCCGCAGCAGCGCCGGGTCGACCAGGTCGGGCCGGTTCGTGGCGCCGACCACCACCACGTTGCGCAGCGCCTCCACCCCGTCCAACTCGGTGAGCAGCGCCGCGACCACCCGATCCGTGGTGCCGCCGTCGGTGGCCTGCCCGCGCACCGGGGCCAACGCGTCGACCTCGTCCAGGAAGATCAGCGTCGGGGCGGCCTCCCGGGCCCGGCGGAACAGTTCGCGTACGGCGCGTTCGCTCTCGCCCACCCACTTGGAGAGCAGTTCCGCGCCCTTGACCGAGAGCACGTTCGCCCGGCCCGAGCCCGCGAGCGCGGTGACCAGGTACGTCTTGCCGCAGCCGGGCGGTCCGTAGAGCAGCACGCCGCGCGGTGGCTGCACGCCGAGGCGGGCGAAGGTGTCCGGATAGGTCAACGGCCACAGCACCGACTCGGTCAACGTCTGCTTGACCTCGTCCAGTCCGCCGACGTCGTCCAGCTTCACCGACGCCAACTCCAGCGTCGACGCGGCCATCGTCGTCGGCCGGACCACCTCCAGGGCGGCGGTGAAGTCGCCCATCGCCACCGTGGGCGTCGACGCGGACTTCTGCCGCAGCGCCGCGCGTACCCCGGCCTCCCGGACCAGCGCGGCCAGGTCCGCCGCGACGAACCCGGGGGTACGGCCGGCTACCTCGTCCAGCCGCACGTCCTCGGCGAGCGGCACCTGCCGGGTCAGCACGGTGAGTTGTTCGCGGCGCAGGGCCGCGTCGGGCAGCGGCACGCTGATCCGCAGCGACAGCAGGTCCGGCGCGCGCAGCGCGACGTCGACGGCCTCCGGCCGGCTGGTGGTGCAGACCACGGCGACCCCCGCGCGGACGACCTCCGCGAGCGCCTGCCGGAACACCGTGGCCAGCGGGCCGGGCTCCTCCGCCGGCACCAGCGCCTCCACGTCGGTGACCAGCAGCACCGCCGGCCCGTCGGCACGGGCCGCCGTCGCGGCGGCGCGCAGCCGGTCGGCGGCGGCCTGGTCGGTCAGCGCGGCCACCTCGGGCGCCCACAGCGGGTGTACGCGGGCGCCCACCCGGGCCGCCACCGCCCGGACCAACGCCGACTTTCCGGAGCCGGCCGGCCCGGACAGCAGCACACCCAGCGAGATGGTCGTGCCCAGCCGGCCCAGCACCTCCCGGTGGTGAAAGCCGAGGTCGAGGAGTTCGGTCAACTCGTCCGCCTGGGCGCGCAGCCCCGGCAGTTCGTCCACGTCGGGCGCGTCCGTCTCTTCGACGGCGTCGACCGTCCCGGGCCGCCGGGCCGGTGGTGGCGCGCCGTGGGTGGCCGGCCCGTGCTCCCAGGCGACCACCGTGTCCATGGTGACCAGCGACCCGGCGGACTTCTCGACGGCGACCACGGTGAGCAGGGTGCTCGTCCAGGCGAAACCGACGCTGGTGGCGAGGCTGCGCCGGGCCGCCTCGACGAGACTGCGCGTCGACGCGTCCGGCAGCACGTCCTGCGGCAGCAGCGACACGTCGTCGCCGGCGGTGACCACCTTGCCGAGCAGGGCGAGCCGGAGCATCTCCGGGCTGACCGCCGCGATCACCTCCACCGGCCCGGCCAGGGTGACCCGGCCGGCCGGGGTCAGCGGCAACGGCGACACGCGCACGGACGCGCCGTCCCGCACGCCCAGGTTCCCGAGCGTGAGGTCGTCGGCGTAGAGCAGGCCGCTGCTCGCGCCGGCCCCGGCCGCCGCCACGATCCCGGCGGTCTCCCGACGACCCGCCAGCCGCACCGGCGCGCCGGGGCGCAGGCCCAGCGCGGTCAGCGCCTCCGGGTGCAGCCGCACGATGCCCCGTCGGGCGTCCAGCGCGGCCGGTCGTAGGCTCGCCGTCAGGGTCAGGTCGGGTTGGGCCACCGACCGACCGTAGTACCCGTCAGCCCGTCACGCCGCTCAGCGCCGCGGATCCAACTCGTCCAGCAGCGACGGGTCGCGCCGGATCAGCTCCGCCAGGCGGGCGGCCGGGTCCGGCGTCAGCCCGTCCGGGCCGGGCGCCCACGCCGGCACCGTCCGGCCGGAGAGCGGCCAGGACGGCGGGGGTTCCACCGGGGCCGCCGGTGGCTCCGGGCCGACCGTCACGTCCGGGCCGTCCCAGGAAACCCGCAGCGGGTACGTCCGACCGTCGTGCTCCACGCGGACGGTCACCGCCAGCCCGGGGTACGCGCCGACGACCTGGCGTACCGCCTCGGTGACCTCCTCGACCGGTCCCCACCCGGCCTCGTCGGCGGGGTCGTGCGGTTCCGCGTGCCGGGCCGGGCCGGCGTTGCGGGTTGGTGCGGTGACGCCCGGCGCGGCGGTCGGGCCCGGCGCTGGCGTGGCATCGTCACGGTCGTTGGCCCGCCGGCGCAGCGCCTCCTCGCGCCGGGCCAGCCGGGCCAGCGTCTCGTCCAGGTCGCCCCTCACCCGATCACCCCTTCCCGCCACGGCCGGAGCCGGTCGGCTCAGGCCTTCCTGTCCCGGGTGGCCCGGTCCAACGCGCGGTCCAGGACGACCAGCAGGGCGTCCCGCACCGAGAGCCGGTCCCGGGCGTCGAACTGCACCAGGGGTACGTGGTCGCCGATGGCCAGTGCCCAGCGGATCTCGCCGAGTTCCAGCGCCAGTCGGCCGTCGAACGCGTTGACCCCCACCACGAACGGCAACCCGGCCCGCTCGAAGAAGTCGATCGCCGGGAAGCAGTCGTCGAGTCGTGCGCTGTCGACGACCACGAGCGCGCCGAGCGCCCCCCGGGCGAGGTCGTCCCACATGAAGCCGAAGCGGGACTGCCCCGGCGTGCCGAACAGGTAGAGCTTCAGGCTGCGGTCGATGGTCACACAACCGAAGTCCATCGCCACCGTGGTGGTGGTCTTGGTGGACCGTACGCCCGGGTCGTCCACGCCGATGCCGGCGCTGGTCATCTCGGCCTCGGTGGTCAGCGGCGCGATCTCGGAGATCGCGCCGACCGTGGTGGTCTTGCCCACCCCGAACCCACCGGCGACGAGGATCTTGACCGGTACGGGTGGCGCGGCCGACGGACGGCTGGTCGGTCCCGTGTCCGCCGGTGGTCGATACGGAGGTGGCGGCGTGGCCGGCGGGGGCGGCGGCGCGCTGGCACGCCCGGACGCCGGACCGGTGCCCGGGGCCGCGCCGTAGCGGGCGGTGGCGCTGTTGCCGGCGAGACCCCCGATCGGGACGACCGGCCATTCAGGAGATCGCACGAAGTCCATCAATCACTCGCAGGATGAGGTCGGGGTCGTAGGCGTCGTTGGCGTCGGTGACGTGCACGTCCAGGTGCCCGGCGGCCCGCAGGTCGCCCACCAGCACCCGGGTCACGCCGAACTGGAGCCGGGCTCGGGCGGAGATCTCGGCCACCGAGATCGGCTCGGCGCAGAGCGCGATGATCGCCTGGAGTTCCGGTGCCAGCAGGGTGACCGGTGTGCCCGTCCATCGGCCGCCGTCCGAGCGGGTCACCTGCGTCTCCAGTCCGATCGCCGGATCGGCGCCGGCCACCCGCCCGGCGGTGAGCACGAACGGCCGCAGACCGGCCAGGCCGCTGTCGTCCGGCGCCGACTCCGGCGCCGCCGGCGCGCCGCCCCCACCCGGGTGCGGCGTGCGCAGGTAGGGGCGGATCCGTACCCCGGGCTCCGGGTCCGGATCCTCGCCGGCGACGTCGGGAGTCACTGCTGGACGGCGTTCTTCAGCTCGGCGATCAGTCGCGGTGTGAGCGCGCCGCCGGCCCGCCCGGCGAAGAGCGTCATCTCGTACGCGACGGTGCCCAGGTTCGCCGAGCGGTCGGCGACGACACCCAACACGGAACCGCTGCTGATGGCGCTGATCAACAGGTACCCGTCGGCCATGTCGACGATCACCCGGTTGAGACCGCCGAGCGCGTACCAGCTGGCCGCGCCTCCGGCGAGGCTGGTCATGCCCGACACGACGGCGGCCAGGCGTTCCGCGTTGGAGCGGTCCTTGATGGCCGACATGGCCATCAGCAGCCCGTCCGAGGAGACCGCGATCGCCTCCAACACCCCGGCGGTGCTGGAGGTGAAGGAGTCCAGCAGCCAGTTGAACGTGCGGGCCTCGGGGCTGAGGTCCCCGGCGGCGGCCGGCTGGGTCTGGTGGTCGACGTTGTCGTGCAGGAAGGGGCTGGTCACCGTGATGATCCTTCTTCGTTCCGACGATCTGGGCTGACTTCGCGGAGAGCACGGGCGACGCCCGCCTCGAACTCGGTGATGAGGCTGCGCACCTCGGCCGGGTCGCCGAGCTGCGGGCTGGCTGGTTGGTGGGGTGGCGACACCGTCAGGTTCGCGCCGGGCACGCGCCGGCTCAGCCGGGGGCGACCCCGGTTGGTGCCGCCGGTGTCCGCCACGGTCGGGCCGAGGCCGCCGGGGGTGGTGGGCAGGTCGACGGTAGCGCCGGGATCCGCCACCGTGGGCCCCGCGCTGGCGGGCGCGTCGGTGACCGTCCGCATTGACCAGTTCCCGCCGGGACCATCGGCCGGTGGTGCGCTCGACTCGGCCCGTCGTACGCCGGACTGGAACGCCTCGACCAGCGCGCGGGCGGCGTCCGGGTCGGCGGCGGTGGCGTCGACCGGCCGGGTGGGCGCGGCGGCGTCGGCGAGGCTCGCGCCGGGTACCCGCTGCCGGATCCGGGGGCCGGCGGACGTTCCCGCCGTGGTGGCGCTCTGCGCGACGGTGGCGGGTTGCGGTGTCGCACGGCCGGTCGCGGCGGCGTCCGCCGGCTCCCGAGCGCCGAAGGCGTCCCAGGACTCGCCGGCCTCCAGGCTGCGGGTGGCCCGGCTGAGCAGGTCCGTGTCGAAGCCGGCCGGGGCCACGGCGGCGGCTGCGGCGGTGGCCGGCGCGGCCGCCGGTACAGCGGTGGCCGGCGCGGCGGCGGCGCCTCGCGCGCGGGCTCCTCGGGCGGAGTCGAGAGCCGGCCGTCGCCCCCGGTCCGGTACGGCGGCCCGGGCGACCGTCGCCCCGGCCCGGTCGGCGCGGCGCAGCACCAGTGACCCCTGGGGGATCTCCACCTGGGCGGTCACTCCGCCGCCCACGGTGCTGGCGAGGGTCACCTCCCAGCCGTGGCGGCGAGCCAGCCGGCCCACCACGAAGAGGCCGAGCACCTCGGTCGGCGCGAGGTCGAGACGCTCCCGCCGGGTGAGCCGGGCGTTCTCCCCGGCGAGCCGTTGCTCGCTCATGCCGATGCCGTGGTCCACCACGGTGATCCGGGCGCCCTGCCCGGAGGTCTCGCCCGTCACCACGACGCGGGTGTGCGGCGGGGAGAAGACCGTCGCGTTCTCCATCAGCTCGGCCAGTGCCAGGACGAGGTCGCCGACGATGGCCGGCGCGGCGGCGACACCTGCCGGCACCTGCACGTCGACGCGGGTGTAGTCCTCGATCTCGCCGAGCGCCAACCGGACCACGTCGGCCAGCGGGACCGGCGCGGTGTGCGCGTCGGCGCCGGCCGAGCCGGAGAGCACCACGAGGCTGCCGGCGTTGCGCCGCAGCCGGCTGGAGATGTGGTCGAGCCGGTACAGGTGCTCCAACCTGCCGGCGTCGGCCTCCTGCTGCTCCAACCTGTCGATCAGCGCGAGCTGCCGGCTCACCAGGTTCTGGGTACGCCGTCCGACGTGCCCGAACATCTGCGCCACGTTGCGCCGGCCGGCGATCTGCCGTTCGACCAACTGGGCGGCGGTGTTCTGCACCCGGTCGAACGCCCGGGCCAGGTCACCGATCTCGTCGCTGGACCGGATGACCACCGGCTCCAACCGGACCGACTGGACGTTCTCCGCCTCGTCGTCGGTGACCCGGACCAACTCCGCCTCCGCGACCCGGGCGACCCGGTCGGCGGAGCGGGTGAGCTGGGTCAGCGGTCGGGCCACCGTACGCGCCACCGCCGCGCTGAGCAGCACCACCAGCGCCAGGATCAGCGCCGCCGCGCCCGCCACCAGGTAGGCGGCGGTCAGCGCCCGTCGCTGGTCGGCCTTCACCTCGGCGAGAACGTCGGCGACGATCTTCTTCTCGACGAACTGGCCGAGCCGGATCATCGTGCGGACGGCCGGGAACAGCGCCTCCATCGGCACGTCACGGACCGCCCCGGCCGGGTCCCGGGCACTGGTGATCAGGAAGTCCGGGCTGGTACGCGCCGCCACGGCGGCGTCGTTGAGCTGGGCCACCTTGAGCTGCTCGGGCGTGATCAGGCTACGGAAGCGCGCGTTGTCGACCTGGAGGGCGGCGATGCACGCCACGTAGCCGGCGGTGGTGTCCGGAGTACCGACCGCCTTGACGAGGATGCTCAGGGTGGCGCAGGCGCCGATGCCCTCGTCGGCGCGGAGCAGCCCGTCCAGGGCGAGCACCTGACGGCCGGGCAGCGTTTCGGTGTCCACACTGAAGACCAGCCGGAGCGATCCGATCAACTCCCTGTTGACCGGGCCGAAGGCGTCCATCACCTGGCCGGGGTTCGCGGTACGGGCCAGCACCGCCCGGCGCAGGTCGCCGAGCCGGGACACCCCGTTGAGCGCGTGGTCGACCTGTTCGGTCAGCGCGTCGCCGCCGTCGGCCCGCAGGTCGGCCACCCGGTCGTCCACGTCGGCCGCCTTGCGGATCACCTCCGAGCGTTCGACCCGGCCGAGCAGGAAGCCGATCGACAGGATGCGCTCCTGCTGGAGGTCCTGGACGAGGCTGCCAACCCGGCTGGCGAGCCGTACCTGGTCGGTGATGTCGGCGGCGCGCTGCGCGGCGGCCACCCGGTCGAGCACCACGGGCACCGCGAGGCCGACCATGCTCAGCAGGGGAATCACCACGAGCAGCGCGAGCTTCGCGCGGATCCGGAGCCTAGCGAGCAGCATCGAACGGCCCCCACTGCTCGACGGCCGGCTCGTGGGCCGCGCCCACCGGTTGCAGCGGTCGGATGTCGGTGGCGGCCGGTGGCTGCCAGGGGTCCCCGGGCGGCGGGGCGGCGGGGGTCGCGGCGTCCGGCGCGGCGGCGCGTCGGCGTGTCCGCCGGTCGGCGGCGACCAGCAGCCCGGCGAGCCAGATCAGCACCAGCGCGGCCAGTGCACCGGCCCCGACCGCCAACCACCGGTCCCGGGCCAGCCCGTCGGCCCGTTCGGTGAGCAGGGTGTCCAGTTCACCGAGGATGACGGGTTGGAGCTGCCGCGCGGCGTTGCGCGAGTTGAGCGCGGCGGCGGCCAGTTGGCCCTGGTCGACGACGCCGGAGGCGCTGGGAGTCGAGTACAGGGCCAACGCCTCCACCGACCGCTGGTAGGCGTCGAGTGGGGTCAGCACGTTGGCGCCCAGGTCGGTGCTCTCCGAGTTGTCCACGGCGGAGCGCAGGTTGTCGACCACGTCGTTCGCGGGCGACAGGGCGGACACCCGCAGGCCGGTCATCTCCATCAGGCTCCGGGGCCGCTCGGCGGCCGGTCGTTTGCCGGCGAGCGCACCCAGATCGGCGAGCCGGCCGGCGGCCACCACCGCTTCGGGCAACTCCTGGCCGACGCTGTCCTGGAGGAAGAAGGAGTCGGCACCCGGGTCACGACCCAGCCCTGAGCTCTCCCGAACCTTGCGGTGCAGGGCGAGCAGCAGGTCGGTGACCTCGCCGTACGCGGTGAAGGCCGCTTCCGGGTCGGCGGGGCTGCGCTCGCGCAGCGCCTCCAGCTTGGCCCGCAGCCCGGCCCACCGTTCCTGGGTGCGCAGTTGTCCGCCGATGCGGGCGTCCACCGCGGCGGCCTGCTCGACCGCGCGGGTCAGCGGCTCGCCGGGGACACCCCGGCCGGCGACGGCGTTGGACTGGGCCTCCACCAGCGCCTCGGTGATCGGGGCGAGGGCGCGCAGGTACTCCACGCCGAGTCGCTCGGAGTCGGCCAGGCGCCGGTCGTCGCCGGTCTGTCGCCAGGTGGACGCGAAGAGCATCCCGACCGGCGCGAGCAGCACGACGATGAGCAACAGCGGCAGGGACCGGCCAAGCATGGACGTCCGTCGACGGGCCCGCGGCGCGGGGACTGTCATGGTGTGTCTCCTCCGGCGTCGGGCGGGGGATCGCGCGGTGTCGGGTTCGCCGACAAGTCCCGTCCACCGGACCGGAAAACTAATCGAACCCCCAGGCGAGCGGCCGATTGCGGCGAGTCAGGTTTGCGTCAGTTCGCGTGATGTCACCGTTCGTCAGGGTTCCCGGCACGCTGTGTCCCATTGGCTGGTGTGACATGAAGGCATCGAGGGTGATATCCGCGAAAGATCGGAATTCACGGGATCCGAACTCAACTCACTGGCCCGCCACCGGAGGATGCTCGGTCGCACCGGACCGGAGCACCGATCGGGGCAACCGGACGGACGTACGGCGGATCTCAGCCAACGCTCAGGCTCCGAGCCGTACCGTGTGCCGCATGAGATCGCCGTCGCCGGCCGCGTGGTTCCGGCGTGCCCTGCCCACCCGCCGTCGCGTGATCGCCGCGGCGGTGGTCGTCGTGCTGGTGGCGGTCGCCGTCGGTTGGGCGGTGTGGCCGCAGGGGTCGGGCGTACGCGCCCAGAGCGCGATGCTCACCGTCCGCTCCGGACCGTCCGGCGACGCGCCCGTGGACCTGGACACCACCCTGTATCTCCCGTCCGGCGCGTCGTCCGGTCGGAAGGTCCCCGCGGTCCTGCTGGCACACGGCTTCGGGGGCACCAAGGAGTCGGTGCGCTCGGACGCGGAGGAGTTCGCCGGACGCGGCTACGCGGTGCTCACCTGGACGGCGCGGGGCTTCGGCCGCAGCGGCGGCGAGATCCATCTGGACAACCCGGACTACGAGGTGCGCGACGCCCAGCGGCTGCTGGACTGGCTGGCCGCCCGGCCCGAGGTGCGGACCGACGCGCCTGGCGACCCGAAGGTCGGCGTGGTGGGCGGCTCGTACGGCGGGGGTCTGGCGCTGTTGCTGGCCGCCCAGGACCGTCGGGTCGACGCGATCGTCCCCATGATCACCTGGAACGACCTGTCCCGGGCGTTCCTGCCGGAGAGCACGGGCGGCGCGCCGACCGAGGGCGTGTTCAAGAAGGGTTGGGCCGGCCTCTTCTTCGGCGGGGGCGGCAATGTGGGCACCGGCCCGGCGGGGCTCTCCGGTACGACCGCGGCCCAGCCCGAAGGCGCGCCCGCGTCCGCGGGCCCGCCGAGCCCGGGGCCGGGCGCGGGTCCCGGAACGGCGCCCGGTGGCCTCCCGGCCGGCGCCGCCGACCCGTCGTGCGGGCGGTTCGCGGCCGACGTCTGCGCCGCGTACCTGCGGATCGCCACCACGGGCCGGGCCGACCAGGCGGCCGTCGACCTGCTCCGCCGGTCCAGCCCGGCCGGCGTGCTGGACCGGATCAAGGCGCCCACCCTGCTGGTCCAGGGCGAGGCGGACACGCTCTTCCCGCTCGGCGAGGCGGACGCGAACGCCAAGGGGATCGCCTCCGCCGGCACCCCGGTGCGGGTCGCCTGGTTCACCGGCGGCCACGACGGTGGCAGTGGACCGCGCTCGGACTCCGACCGGGTGAAGTTCCTGACCATCCAGTGGCTCGACCACTACGTCAAGGGCGAGGGCGACGCGCCCGGCGACGACTTCACCTGGTCCCGGATCGCCGGCTTCGACGCGCTCGACCGGGGCCTGGTCGCCACCGGTTTCCGCCGCGCCGACTACCCGGGCCTGGCCGGCAACTCCCGCCGCGAGGTCGCGGTCGCCGGTCCGGCGCAGCCGATCGCGAACCCGCCGAACGGCAACCCGGCCGCCATCTCCTCGGTACCGTTCGCCGGTGGGCTCGCCTCGCTGCTCGACGGGGTGGCCGGGGACGTGCCCGGCCAGCACGCGCGCTTCGAGTCGACGCCGCTGACCGAGGCGGTCGACGTGGCCGGCGCACCCACCGTGACCGTACGGGCGGCCTCGCCGACCGGGGAGGCGGTGCTCTTCGTCAAGCTCTACGACGTCGACAAGGACGGCGCGGCCACCCTGCCGAACGGTCTGGTCGCGCCGATCCGCCTCACCGGCCTGCCGCAGCGGGTGCAGGACGCCCGCCCGGTCACCGTCACGTTGCCCGGGATCGTCCGCCGGATCGAGGCGGGGCACCGGCTGCGCCTGGTGGTGGCCAGCTCCGACCAGGCGTACACCACGCCCGCCGCGCCCACCGTCTACACGGTGGCCGCGGACGGCGCGGTCAGCCTGCCCACTGTCGACGGCGAGCCGATCCCCACCGCGGCCACCGTCTGGCGCTGGGTGCTCGCCGCCCTGCTCGCCGGCATCGTGATCGGGCTCGTCGTGGTCGTCGCCGTGGTCCGCCGCCGGCACCGCCGCCAGGACCGCTCGGTGCGTCCGGAGTACGCGGACACGCCGCTGGCCGTGCGCGCGCTGCGCAAGGAGTACGCGGACGGCTTCGTGGCCGTGTCGAACGTGGACTTCGAGGTGCACCCGGGCCAGGTGGTGGGCCTGCTGGGGCCCAACGGCGCGGGCAAGACCACCACCCTGCGGGTTCTGATGGGGCTGACCCAGCCGACCGCCGGGGAGATCTACGTGTTCGGTCGTCGGCTGGTGCCCGGCTCGCCGGTGCTGTCCCGCATCGGCGCGCTGGTGGAGGGGCCGGGGTTCCTGCCGCACCTCTCCGGTCTGGCGAACCTGCGGGCGTACTGGCGGGCCACCGGGCGACCGGCCGAGGACGCGCACTTCGACGAGGCGTTGGAGATCGCCGGGCTGGGCGACTCGGTGCACCGGAAGATCAAGAACTACAGCCACGGCATGCGCCAGCGGCTCGCCATCGCCCAGGCCATGCTCGGTCTTCCCGAGCTGCTGGTGCTGGACGAGCCGACCGACGGGCTCGACCCGCCGCAGATCGCCGAGATGCGCCGGGTGCTCCAGCGGTACGCCACCGACGGCCGGGCGGTGCTGGTCTCCAGTCACCTGCTGGCCGAGGTGGAGCAGACCTGCACGCACGCGGTGGTGGTCAACAAGGGCCGGATCGTCGCCTCGGGGCCGGTCCAGGAGATCGTCGGCGAATCGCCGAGCGTGCTGTTCGACGTCACCGACCCGGAGGCGGCGCGGGCGGTGCTGGACCGGCTGCACGGCGTACGGGTGCTGCCGGAGAGCGACGGGCAGTTGGTGGTGGACACCAACGGCACGGCTCGCAGCGAGGTGGTGGCCGAGCTGGTGCGCGCCGGCATCGGGGTGGACCGGGTGGTGCCCCGGCGACGCCTGGAAGACGCGTTCCTCGCCCTGGTGGGCGAGAACTCTCGGGGAAGCGGTGACCGGTGATGGCAGTTGTCGACGCGGGCGAGGCGCGGGGCTACCGGCCGTCGGCCACCCTGCCGTTCGGGGCGGAGTTCCGCCGTCAGGCGTCCCGACGGCGGACCCAGCTCGCGCTCGGTTTCATGGTGCTGCTACCGCTGATCATCCTGATCGCCTTCCAGTTCAACTCCGGTGGCGACGACGACAACGGCAACAACGAGTTCGCCAGCCTGGTCGACCTCGCCACCTCGGGCGGGCTGAACTTCACCCTCTTCTCGATCTTCGTGTCGGCGTCGTTCCTGCTGGTCGTGGTCGTCGCGCTGTTCTGCGGCGACACGGTGGCCAGCGAGGCGAGCTGGGGGAGCCTGCGCTACCTGCTGGCGATCCCGGTGCCCCGGGCCCGGCTGTTGACGGTGAAGCTGGTGGTCGCGCTCGCGTACTCGGCCCTGGCCCTGGTGCTGTTGGCCGGTACCGCCCTGCTCGTGGGCACCCTGCGCTACGGCTGGTCGCCGCTGCGCAGCACCGTGGCCGCCGAGCTGGAGCCGGGCGAGGGGCTGCTCCGGTTGCTGGCGGTGCTCGGCTATTTGGCGGTCGTACTCCTGGTGGTGGCCGGCCTGGCGTTCCTGCTGTCGGTGACGACGGACGCCGCGCTGGGCGCGGTCGGCGGCGCGGTTCTGCTGTGGATCCTGTCCAGCATCCTGGACCAGATCACCGCCCTGGGCGTGCTGCGGGACTTCCTGCCCACCCACTTCAGCACCGCCTGGCTGGGACTGCTGTCCACGCCGGTGCAGACCGACGACGTGGTACGCGGCTGCATCTCGGCGATCAGCTACGCGACGCTGTTCTGGGGGTTGGCGTTCTGGCGCTTCACCCGCAAGGACATCACGTCGTAGGCGTCCGCCAGGCGCTGACGCCGATCCGCCCCGTGTTGCCCACGTCGACCGGGCCGTGCGGGTCGACCTCCTCGGCCGGCTGACCGGCGGCGGGGGCCACCGTCAGGTACGCCCCGTCGGTGGCCACCACCGTCGAGTCGGTGACCAGGTTGCGCCAGAGGACGGTGGCGACGGCCCGTTCGCCTTTTTGCAGCGTGATCAGCTGCGGCGGCTGGTCGAAGCCCGACGTGATGTCCTTCGCCCCGTTCACCACCGCGAGGATGATCGGCTTGCGTTGCTCGTCGAGGACCCACACCGTCGGGTACCCGTTGAGCCGGTACGGGCGGTCACCGCAGTTGACCAGCTCCAGGCCGAGGGCGCGCAGCCCCATCGCCGCGTCCCCGCCGGTCGAGCGGATCCGGACGCCGGACGCCGGGCACTCGGCCACCGGAGGGGCGCTCGCCGAGGGGCTCGCGCCGGCCGCGGAGGTGGGCCCGGGCGGCGGACCGGTGGGGTCGCCGCCCTGCCCCGCGTGATCGCGGGGCACGCAGGCGCTGAGCGTGAGCACCAGTACGGCCGCCGCGCCGACCCGTCGCCCGATGGCGTTCCGGAAGATCATCCCCCGATCCTCGCCCACCGACGCGGCCGGCCGCTGCCCGGCCTCCCGCCGGAGCGCCGATCCGGGGGTGTCCAGCTGGTTGCCGCTCGCCAGATCGGCGAAGTGGTGCCTTCCCGGTAGCCGGATCCCGCCACATCGCCGACCTGGGCGTGGATCGGGGTTCGGGGCAGCTCGACAGGGTGTACGGGCACCGCGCCAGCCGGTACGTTGAGGATTCGGGAGCGCTCCCAGCGAGCGAGGCGCCGTCGTGTGTGGATCAAATCAGGGCAAAGTCGCAGCTCCAGCACTGCGCTCTGGGTGTTACCGACGGGGATTTTCCCACTAGCAAGGAATCTATTAACATCGATGCCTTGAGGCCCCACCATGGAAGAGATCTGTCCCCTTCGATGGAGGTCTCCATGAACGTCTCTCGGCTCGGCGGGCCGACCCTGTCCCTGTTCCGCATCGTGATCGGCCTGCTGTTCACGCTGCACGGCCTCTCCTCGGTCTTCGGGTTGTTCGGCGGCAACCCGATGACCGGCAAGGCGGTACCGCTCGGCACCTGGCCGGGTTGGTGGGCCGCCCTGATCCAGCTCATCTGCGGCGCGCTCGTGCTGGTCGGTCTCTTCGCCCGACCTGCCGCGCTGCTCGCGTCCGGCTCGATGGCGTACGCCTACTTCGTCGTGCACCAGCCGGACGACCTGCTGCCGCTGCGCAACGGCGGTGAGCTGGCCGCACTCTTCTGCTGGTCGTTCCTGCTGGTGGCGACACTCGGCTCGGGCCCGTGGGCGCTCGACGCGCTGCTGTTCAAGCGTCGCGCCGAGGCGTCGGCGCCGTCGATGGCCGAGCCCAGCCCGGTGAACGCCTGACCGCACCCGTAACGCGCGTCGCCGGAGCCTCGGCGTGTCGGCTCCGGCGACGCGTGCGTTCGGGGCGTCGTTCCATCGGGTGATGCCGTGGACGATTCAGCTCCAAAGGATGCGAGGGGGAGGGGTCGCTCCCCGGCCGCCCTCACGCCGACTCAGGCGCGCAGTCAGGCCGGCGGGCGGGGCGTGAGGACCGCGTCCAGCAGGCCCGGGTAGCGCGCGTCCACCTCATCGCGGCGTAGTCGGACCAGGCGGCTGGTGCCCGCGGCCCGGGTGCGGGTCAGGCCGGCCTCACGCAGCACCTTGAGGTGGTGGCTGCGGGTCGCCTTCGAGACGCCGAAGTCGAAGCTGCCGCAGGCCGCCTCGCCACCCTCGGCGAGCGCCCGGACGATCTGCAACCGCACGTCGTCGGCGAGTGCGGCCAGCACGGCGGTGACCGGTACGGCGGTCAGGTCGGGTTCGTGCGGCTCCATGTGACCAGTCTAACCCTTGTTCGACAACGATCGAACAACACCCTAGGGTCGGTGTCGTTGGTTCGAAGATACTCGAACAAAGGAGCTGACGATGCGATCCCGCGCCGCCGCCTACCCGCTGCTCGCCGCGCTCGCCTGGGGTGCGATGTTTCCGATCCTCGCCACCGCGCTGGTGAGGGTCGACCCGCTCAACCTGACCACCGCCCGCTATCTGTTCGCCGCCGTCATCCTGGTCGGCATCCTGCTGATCCGTGAGGGCTCGGCCGCGCTGCGCCTCGGCGGACGCGGAGTCGAGGTGGTGGTGCTGGGTGTCGTCGGCTTCGCCGGTTTCAACCTGCTCACCAATCTGGCCCTCGAACACGCCGCCCCGCAGCAGATCTCCCTGTTCGTGGCGACCACCCCGATCATCACCCAACTGGTCCGGTGGGCCCGGGACGGCGTACGGCCGAAGCCTCTCCTGCTGGTCCTCTCCCTGGTGGCGCTCCTCGGCGTCGGCCTGGTGATCACGCGCGGGAGCCTGGCCGGGCTCGGCCAGTTCGGTCTCGGCGGCCTCATGATGATCGGAGCGGTGCTCGGCTGGGCCGTCTACACCCACGGCGCGACCCGGTTCGGCGCCTGGTCGCCGCTGCGGTTCACCACCCTGACCGCGCTCGCCGGCACGGCCGCCATGCTGGCCGCCAGCATCGGCGCCGACGCCGTCGGGTGGCAGCACGCGCCGGCCGCCGCCGACCTGGTGGCGGTCACCCCACAACTGGCGTACGCCGTGCTCGTCGCCGCCGTCGTCGCGGTGCTGGCCTGGAACACCGGTGTGCAGCGGCTGGGCGCGGCCAACGCCGCCCTGTTCATGAACCTCGTCCCGGTGACCACCTTCGTCGTGCAGATCGCCCGTGGCTACCGGCCGGAGGGCGTCGAGCTGGTCGGCGCGGCGATCACCATCGCCGCCCTGGTCGCCGCGAACCTCGCGGCGCGCACCCGCCCCCGGCCCTCGGCGCCGCCCCGGGCGACGGCCGTCACCGATCCGGTCGCGGTGGTCGACCCGGTGGCGGTGGCCGCCCGCTGACCCACTGGCTGGGATGCCCGGTGGAGGCGCCGGGCAACGTTGCCTAGACTCGGTGGCACAACTGCATACCTCATCCAGAGGGGCTGAGGGATACGGCCCGACGACGCCCCGGCAACCACCCCGCGCGCTCACCGCTGAGCGACAGGCGGGGCAGGTGCCAATTCCGTCCCCGCCGCACCGTGCGATGCGGGGAAAGATGAGAGGACTCTCGACATGACGTCGACGCTCGCCGCCTCCGGCATCGACACCTCCGCCAGCCCCGCCCGCGCTCTCGTCTGCCGCGCCTGTTCGGCCCGCTACCCGCTCGCCGCCCAGCACGCCTGTTACGAGTGTTTCGGCCCGCTGGAAGTCGACTACGACACCGCGGCCCTCGCCACGGTCACCCGCGAGCAGATCGAGGCCGGCCCGAACAACATCTGGCGGTACGCCGCGCTGCTGCCCGCCGGGCAGGACCCGGCCACCCGGGTCACCCTCGACCCGGGTCTGACCCCGCTGGTCGCGGCGCCGCACCTCGCCGCCGAGCTGGGCATCACCGCGCCGCTCTGGGTCAAGGACGACAGCGCCAACCCGACCCACTCGTTCAAGGACCGGGTCGTCTCCGTGGCGCTGACCGCTGCGAAGGCGCTCGGGTTCAGCCGGTTCGCCTGCGCCTCCACCGGCAACCTGGCCAACTCCGTGGCCGCGCACGCCGCCCGCGCCGGCGTGCCCTCGATCGTCTTCATCCCCTGCGACCTGGAGCAGGGCAAAATCATCACCACCGCCGTGTACGGCGGCGAACTGGTCGCCATCGACGGCTCGTACGACGACGTCAACCGGCTCTGCGGTGAACTGGTGGAGACCGACGAGTTCGAGGACACGGCGTTCGTCAACGTGAACGTCCGGCCGTACTACGCGGAGGGCTCCAAGACCCTCGGGTACGAGGTGGCCGAACAGCTCGGCTGGCGGATTCCCGCTCAGGTGGTCATCCCGATGGCCAGCGGCGAACTGCTCACCAAGATTGACAAGGCGTTCTCCGAACTGGTCGAGATCGGCCTGGTCGAGGCGCCGGAGGGCGGCTGGAAGGTCTTCGGGGCGCAGTCGGCCGGCTGCAACCCGATCGCCGTGGCGCTGCACGCCGACACCGACACGATCACCCCGGTCAAGCCCACCGGCATCGCCAAGTCGCTCAACATCGGCGACCCCGCCGCCGGCCTCTACGCCCTCGAGGCGGTGCGCCGCACCGGCGGCTGGATGGAGTACGCCGACGACGACGAGATCCGCGCCGGCATCCGCGACCTGGCCCGCACCACCGGGGTGTTCGCCGAGACGGCCGGCGGCGTCACCGCGGCGGTGCTGCGCAAGCTGGTCGAGTCCGGCCGGCTCGACCCGACGGCGGAGACGGTCATCTTCAACACCGGCGAAGGTCTGAAGACGATCGACGCAGTGGCTGCCCAGGTCGGCCCGACCCACCAGATCAAGCCGTCCCTGCGTGCCGCCCGCGACGCCGGTCTGCTCGGCTGAATCCACCGGGTGACTGGATTTTCGCTGTGAGTGCGGAAAACCCACCGCGCAGGACTTGACGGCAGGAACCGGACGGCGCAAGATGCTCCGTGCGGGAGGGCATTTCGCCGAAGACTTTTGAAGTTCTTGCGACCCAACGCCGGAGGCGTTGTGCGAGTGTCCCTCCCGACCACGTTCGACAGGGCCAGCGAATATTCGCTGGCCCTGTCGCTTTTGCGGCTGCCAGGCTGACCCGCATGAGCATCACGATCGCGCCGTTCGACGGCACCGACCGGGCCGCGGTCAACGAGGCGTACCGGATCGGCGCGGCGGCCACCGAGGCCGACCTGCCCGACTTCCCGCCGTCCTGCCGGCGACGCTTCGACGCCCAGTTCCACACCCCGATGCCCGGCACCCGTTCCCTCTGGGTGCTGGCCCGGCTGGACGGGGTGCCCGCCGGCTACCTTCAGCTCGACCTGCCGCAGCTCGACAACACCGACAACGCCACCGCCGAGCTGACGGTCCGTCCGGACCTGCGCCGCCGGGGCGTCGGCCGGGCCCTGCACGAGTACGGGGTACGCCTGCTACGTCGACACGACCGCAAACGGGTCGTCGCCATGGCTGTCGCCGCGCTACCCGGCGGCCCGGCCCGACCGGCGGCGGGCGCGGCGTTCGCCACCGCGATGGGCGCGCACTCCGCGCTGGTCGAGGTGCGTCGCCGCCTGGAGATCGAGCACATCGACCGGATCGCGCTGCGGGCCGCCCTGGCCGAGGCCCAGCCCCGCGCCGAGGGCTACCGGTCCGTCTCCTGGCAGGGCGCCACCCCGCCGGAGTACGTGGCGGACATCGCCTACCTGGACGGCCGGCTGCTGATGGACGCGCCCATGGGCGACGTGCAGTGGGAACCGGAGCAGGTCGACGCCGAGCGCATCCGGGGCAACGAGCGCGCCCTGGAAGCCCGGGGTCGGCGGCGCTACCACCTCGCCATGCGACACGAGGCGTCCGGCCGGCTGGTCGCCTGGACCCTGCTCGACGTGGGCGTCTCCGTCGACTGGCACGCGTACCAGCAGATCACCCTCGTCGACCCGGCCCACCGTGGTCACCGGCTGGGCCTCATCGCCAAGGCCGAGAACCTGCACCACCTGCTGACCCACGAGCCCGGCGTACGCGTCATCGACACCTGGAACGCGGCCAGCAACAGCTACATGGTGGCGATCAACGAGCAACTCGGGTTCCGCCCGGTGGATGCCTGGGACAACTGGCAGCTCACCCTCTGACCGCCGGCGGCTCACCCGCCTCCAGCCGTCGCTTCAGCTCGTGGACCGCGCTGAGTAGATCCTGGTCCGAGGTGAAGTGGTGCCTCAGCACCGGTGGCGGCACCGTGTCGGTCGGCGGGACAGTCAACCCGGCCGGATCGCGCACCCGACGATCCACCTCCACGGCCCGGCCGCCCACCCGGGCCGTGGGATGGCCGGGTCGGGCCACCGGATCACCGACGAAGATCCAACCGCCGATCGGGTCGGTATAGCGCCAAAGGTTGATCCACCGCCAGTCGATCCGTTCTCCCGCCTCGTACAGCACCGAGTCGTTCACGTATGCCGGGAAGAACCGCCGGTACAGGGTGCCCAGTGGGCTCGCGTAGGTCAGCAGCGCGACCCGCCGCTGGCAGGTCGCCGGCAACTGGAGCACCGCGGCCATGGCGAGCACGCTGCCGTGACTTTGCCCGGACAGGACCACCTGGTCACCGCCCGCGACGAGTTGCCCGATCCGGCGGGTCAGCTCCGGCACTGCCCGCTCCGCGTAACAGGGCGGCGCGAGCGGGTGCGCTCCGCGTGGCCAGAACGTCGCCAGGTCCCAGAGCACCCCGACCGACCGGACGCCGGCCGACCGGTAGGCGAACAGTCCCGCTGCCGCCAACACCAGGGCGAACACGCCGGTCAGTGCCCCACCGAGATCGGTCACGAAGATCACTGGCCGGGCGAGCGTCTGGCCGCCCAGCCGCAGCGCGAGCGCCCCCGGCCCCTGGTGCACCATGGAGAGCCCGGCCGCGCCGAGCGTGAGCAACGCCAACACCGCGTACGCGATCGGCAGGAGTGGGCCGAGCCGGTCCGCCAGGCGCGCCCTGACGATCGCGTCCCGCACCGCCTCGACGCGCTCCCGCGGCACCCGGGACGCCTCCGGATACTCCCGGTGGACCAGTTCCTCCGCCTGCCGACGGTAGCGGGCCTGTCGGGTTCGCGCCCCGATCACCGCCACCCCCCACACCAGGACGAGCGCCACCGAGAAACCCAGCGCCGCCCAGCGGTACGCGACCGGTGGGGACAGCGGTGGCGCGCCCGGAGGCAACGGTCGGGCCGGGGTGGGGCTGGAGCCGCGGTCCAGGTACTCGGCGACCGCGTAGGTGACGGCGGATGAGTACGCCACGGCCAATCCGATCGCCACCGACCCCAGCACCGGCGCGCCGAGGCGGGCGACGAAGGTCCGTCCGGTCGGCGGGTGGCGGCTGAGCACCAGCACCCCCAGGGCCAACAGCAGCACCAACTGTGTGGCGAAGAGTCCGGCGACCAGCACGTCGTACCAGGGCAACGTGCCGGTGGCGGCCCACGGTGAACGGGGTGCGGACGCGTACGCCAGCGTCAGCACCGTCAGCACCACGGCCGAGCGGCGCGCCGCCTGGGTCCCCGAGCGGCCGGTGCCCGGCCCGCCGTGCCGCTCGATGGCCGGCCGGCAGAGCAGCACGGCGGTCCCGGCGAGCAGGGCCACGTCGATACCGAGCAGCACGTAACCGGTCAGGGCGGCGTCGTGGCGGGCCAGCGGCAGTAGCAGCGCCGCGTCCAGAGTGCCGAGCGCCACGGCGACGTGTACCGACCGTAGCCGCCGCAGGAGTGCCCGGTTGTCCCAGAAGGCCGGGGTGTCCAGGCGGTCCGCGCCCACCCCCTGCGGGGTCGTCGCGCTGTCCTCGGGGAGCTGCCAGGTGCGCGCCCCGAGTCGCCAGATCAGGGCGATCGCCAGGATCGGCAGGATGGCGAGGATGGCCAGCCGCAGACCTGGGGTCACGCCGCCCAGCCAGGAGATTTCCCGGCGGTCCTGGAGGCAGCGTGGGTACGCCGCACACTGCCAGGCGATCAGGTCGATCGCGACGCCCACCGTCGAGAGGACGTACATGGCGGTCAACGACGCCGCCAACAGCCGACAGACCGCCCGACCGGCGGTGCCCGAACGGCCGCTGATCGGGAGCATCCAGATCACGATGTTGCTGAGCATGAACGGCAGCAGCAGGACGAGCGAGAAGGTCCGGGTGGCGGTGCCGCCGGTCAGGCTGCCCCAGCGATACGCCTCCACCGTCGCCCCGTGCGACCCGGCCGTGTCGCCGAAGCCGGGTCGGGGCCGGTAGAAGCCGGCGTCGTCGTCCCCCGCGACCCGTATCACCACCGGCCGATCGAGGATCGCCTCCGGACCCTTGTCGGCGACGCCGTGCACCCGGATCTCGGTGATACCCACTCCGCCGTCCCTCCCTGGCCGAGAGCGGCGGTTACCCGTACTCCGCCGGACCAATCGCCGGCCGGTACCGGCCCTACTGCGCACGAGCCCGGTTGTTGCATGATGGCGGGCATGACGGAGACCCCGCATCCCCTGTACGACAGGCACGCCGACACCCTCAACCGTGCGCTGACCGCGATCACGGAGCGGGGCTACTGGTCCGCCTATCCCGAGTCCCCCAGCCCTCGCGTGTACGGCGAGACGGCCGCCGCCGACGGCAAGGCCGCCTTCGAGGCGTACCTCGGCGGTGACTTTCCACTCGACCAACCCGGCGGTGGCGGGCGGACCGCCACCGAGACGAGCCCGTTCGGCGTCGACCTGGCGGTGCGGTACCCGCACGCCGGCACCGACGAGCTGGTCGCCGCCGCGTCCGCCGCGCTGCCGGCCTGGCGCGACGCCGGCCCGCAGGCCCGGGTGGGCGTCTGCCTGGAGATCCTCGACCGGCTGCACACGCACATCTTCGAACTGGCGAACGCGGTGCAGTTCACCAGCGGGCAGGCGTTCGTGATGGCCTTCCAGGCCGGTGGCGCGCACGCGCTGGACCGGGCGCTGGAGGCGCTGGCGTACGCGTACGCCGAGATGACCCGGCACCCGGGCACGGCCGGCTGGGAGAAGGCCGCCGGCAAGGGTGAGCCGCTGCGGATGACCAAGACGTTCCACGTGGTCCCGCGGGGGGTGGCGCTGGTGATCGGGTGCAACACCTTCCCGACCTGGAACTCGTACCCGGGGCTGTTCGCCTCGCTGGTCACCGGTAATCCGGTGATCGTGAAGCCGCACCCGCGCGCGGTGCTGCCGTTGGCGATCACCGTCAAGTACGCCCGGGAGGTGCTGGCCGAGGCCGGCTTCGACCCGAACCTGATCCTGCTGGCGGCCGAGGCCCCCGGTGAGAAGCTCGCCAGCGACCTCGCCCTGCACCAGGCCGTCAAGATCGTCGACTTCACCGGTTCCACCGAGTACGGCGACTGGCTGGAGACGCACGCCCGGCAGGCGTCGGTCTACACCGAGAAGGCCGGCCTGAACACGGTCGTCATCGACTCCACCGACGACTTCGCCGGCATGTGCCGCAACCTCGGGTTCACGCTGACCCTCTACAGCGGGCAGATGTGCACCACCTCGCAGAACATCCTCATCCCGGCCGGCGGCATCGAGACCGACCAGGGGCACAAGAGCTTCGACGAGGTGGCCGGTGGAATCGCCGCCGCCGTCGGCAAGCTGACCGCCGACCCGGCCCGGGGCGTCGAGCTGACCGGCGCGATCGTCAACGACGGCGTGCTGGAGCGGCTGGCCGAGGTGACCAAGGTCGGGGAGCCGGTGCTGGAGTCGCGGACCGTCGCCCACCCGTCGTACGCCGACGCGGTGGTGCGTACCCCGACGATCGTGAAGCTGACCGCGGACGACGCCCAGACGTACGGCCGCGAGTGGTTCGGGCCGATCTCCTTCGCCATCGCGACCGACTCCACCGCGCACAGCCTGGAGCTGATGCGCCGGACCGTCGGCGAGAAGGGCGCGCTGACCGCCGGGGTCTACTCGACCGACGAGTCGGTGCTGGACGCCACCGAGGCGGTCGCGGTCGAGGTAGGGGTACACCTGTCCTGCAACCTCACCGGCGGTGTCTTCGTGAACCAGTCGGCGGCCTTCTCCGACTTCCACGGCAGTGGCGCCAACGCGGCGGCCAACTCGGCGCTGACCGACGGGGCATATGTGGCTAACCGGTTCCGGATCGTGCAGTCGCGGCGGCCTGCTTGATCTTTGGTTGCGGTGGGGGTTTCCGGGGCAGCCCGCCCCGCTCCGGGCGGTCAGGCTTGATCCCTGCGCGGGGCGGGCTGCCCCGGAAACCCTTCCGTGGGCACGGTTGTCGCTTTCGCGTCCGGGTTTGGGTGGGGCACCTTTCGTGGTTTTGCCCTGGGAAGAGTTCTCTTTTTTACGCTGTTCGTCGCATCTGTAGTTCGGTCAGGGCGGGGATCGTGGGGTGGGGGACCCGTACTCCGGTGTCTTTGAAGCCCAGCCGCTGGTAGGCCCGGTAGGCGCGGTCGTTGCCGACCACCACCTCCAGCAGCAGCTCCGGCCGACCGCAGGAACGTGACCAGGCGGCCACCGCGTCGATCAGCTCGCCGAGCAGCCCGCTGCCCCGCCAGGCCGGCGTGACGTACACGGCGTAGATCACGGTGAGGCCCGGCTCGTTCGGGGCGACCGTACCCCCGGCGTGCCCGACGAGCCGGCCGCCCGGGTCCGCGACGAACTGCGCGTTGTGGGGACCGGTCGACGTGTACGCCACCCGGGCGGCGAACTCGTTGTGCGGCCGGGCCGCGGCGTCGGCCAGGGTCTCCAGGAAGGCCAACGGCGCGTCGGCGAGCATCTCCAGGCGAAGCGCTCGCATCCGGGCGGCGTCCTGCGGTCGTACGCGGTGGATCCGCGCCTGCCGCAGGGCTGCGGCGCCCGTGGTGGTGGTCATGCCCGCATGCCTACCACAGGGGTGGACGCGCACCGGCGACCTGTGCGGTTGGATCTCCTCCATCCGGCCCTAACGCAACCATCGTCATGAATCCGACGGACCCTCGAATCGCCACGAAGTATGCCCGATTTGTGGTCGTGCGCTCCCGTCACTCCTCGTGTAGCGTGCGATTTCGATCACCTCTTTCAGCGGTCGTCGTCGATTGCTGTGGCGGTGGTCCGCGGGTGCCCGGCCGTGCCGGGTGTCCGGGCAGGCAACGCCGCGAAGAGTGAGGGAAGTGCACCGTGGCACAGGGTTCCGTGAAGTGGTTCAACGCCGAGAAGGGTTACGGCTTCATCGCCGTCGACGGCGGTCAGGACGTGTTCGTCCACTTCTCCGCGATCGAGATGGACGGTTACAAGGCGCTCGACGACGGTCAGCGGGTCGAGTTCGAGATCGCCCAGGGTCAGAAGGGTCCGCAGGCGGAGCACGTCCGCGTCATCAGCTGACCGATCCCGATCTGCTCGCCGGCGGTTCCCCCGATCGGCTGGCGAGTCGGGGCTGCGGCGCGGACGCCGGCCCGGGAAGATCGTGAACCGTTCCAGCCGATGCTGAGGAGGGCTCATGACCGACCAGTCGCCGCCACCCGCCACGCCCTCCGGGCCGGGTGAGCCGGACCCGTCCGCCGAAGATTCCGGCGCGTCACCCGTCCCGGGTGCGCCGCCCGAGTCCGGCGCTGGGATGCCTCCTGGCTGGCCGCCGGCCGCTGAGCAGCCGCCTGACGTGGTCGCCGGGATGCCGCCTGCCGGGCCGTCGCCCGTCTGGGACCCCGCGCGCGGCGCCTGGGTTCCGGCCGGCCTGCCGCCGCAGGGCTGGGCCGCTTCCGGCGTCGGCGGCTACCCGCCCGGGGCCGGCCCCTACGGCGGCCAGCCCTGGTATCCGGGGGCACCGGTCGGCTGGTACCCGCCGGGTTACGGCCTCGACCCGAACGACGCCCTGGTCACACCGCCCGGCGCCGGCATCGGTGGCTGGTTCGACCGGTTCTGGGGCGCGCTGCGTCGGGGCTGGCGGCAGTTGGTGCCGATCATGCTGCTCACGCAGGTCCTGCCGGCGGCGGTGCTCTCGGTCATCTCGTTCGGTCTGGACCCGTCACCCGCCTGGGAGGCGCAGGCCGAGACGAACCCGTCGGCCGGGCTGCCGGACAACTTCGCCACCAGCCTGCTGACCCTCGTCGTCGTGCTGGTCGGCGGCAGCCTGGTGATCGGCCTGGTGCAGGCGCTGGGCTGGGCCGCGGGCAGTTGGGTGATCACCCAGCAGGCGATCGGCCAGCCCGCCCGCCTCGGCGCGGCACTGCGGTACGGGCTACGCCGCGCGCTCGGCGTGTGGGGCTGGACGCTGCTGGTCAGCCTGCTCATCGGCATCGGAGTCTGCTTCTGCGTGCTGCCGGGCATCTACCTGGCGTTCGCCCTGAGCATGGCCGGCCCGGTCTACCTGTTCGAGCGGGACAATCCGATCGGCCGGTCGTTCCGGATGTTCCACGACCGGCTCGGGATGCTGCTCGGACGGGTGGCGCTGGTGGGCGCGGCGGTGATCATCGGAAGCGTCGTCCCCGGCGTCCTGGAGTCCGCCGGCACCACCGCGTTCGGCGAGGATCCGTTCGCGTCCCCGGGCGCCGCGGTCGGGGTGGTGGCCGTCATCGGCGTCACGGCGGTGCTGGCCCTGCCGGCCCACCTCGCCCAACTGGTCGGTCTGCTGATCACGTACGCCGAGCAACGCGCTCATGAGGGGCCCGTGAACGGGGCCACACTGGCCGCGGAACTCGGCTGACCGGGCTCATCGTGCTTGCACTCGGCAGGTGAGAGTGCTAAACAAGTCATTGGCACTCGCATACCGTGAGTGCCAATGGTCGGGACGGTGGGGCCTGGTTGCCCCGGTGTGGAGACACCGGAGCAGCACATGGCCGGTCGTCGCGGGCTATCCGGCCCGGCCGAAGGACGTCGTCGTCGCCAGGTGGCGACGTCCCAAGGTGCGTACACCAGGCGGCCCATCCGGGGCACACATCTCGGGTGGCCCGTGAGTGTCCAGGAGGACAACGCCGTATGGCCAAGATGATCGCGTTCGACGAAGAGGCGCGCCGCGGCCTCGAGCGGGGCATGAACCAGCTCGCCGACGCCGTAAAGGTGACCCTCGGCCCCAAGGGCCGCAACGTCGTGCTCGAGAAGAAGTGGGGTGCCCCCACCATCACCAACGATGGTGTGAGCATCGCCAAGGAGATCGAGCTCGAGGACCCGTACGAGAAGATCGGCGCCGAGCTGGTCAAGGAGGTCGCCAAGAAGACCGACGACGTTGCCGGTGACGGCACGACGACGGCGACCGTCCTGGCCCAGGCCCTGGTTCGCGAGGGCCTGCGCAACGTGGCCGCCGGCGCCAACCCGATGGCCCTGAAGCGGGGCATCGAGGCCGCGGTCGCGAGCGTCTCGGAGGAGCTGTCCAAGCTCGCCAAGGACGTCGAGACCAAGGAGCAGATCGCCTCCACCGCCTCCATCTCCGCTGGCGACAGCACCGTCGGCGAGATCATCGCCGAGGCGATGGACAAGGTCGGCAAGGAAGGCGTCATCACCGTCGAGGAGAGCAACACCTTCGGGCTGGAGCTGGAGCTCACCGAGGGTATGCGCTTCGACAAGGGCTACATCTCGGCCTACTTCATGACCGACCCGGAGCGTATGGAGGCCGTCTTCGACGACCCGTACATCCTGATCGTCAACAGCAAGATCTCGTCGGTGAAGGACCTGCTCCCGATCCTGGAGAAGGTCATGCAGGGCGGCAAGCCGCTGCTGATCATCGCCGAGGACATCGAGGGCGAGGCCCTGGCCACCCTGGTCGTCAACAAGGTCCGGGGCACCTTCAAGTCGGTCGCCGTCAAGGCGCCGGGCTTCGGTGACCGCCGCAAGGCCATGCTGGGCGACATCGCCATCCTCACCGGTGGCCAGGTCATCAGCGAGGAGGTCGGCCTCAAGCTCGACGCCGTCAGCGTCGACATGCTGGGCCGCGCCCGCAAGGTCGTCGTCACCAAGGACGAGACCACCATCGTCGACGGTGCCGGTGACGCCGAGCAGATCCAGGGCCGGGTCAACCAGATCCGGGCCGAGATCGACAAGAGCGACTCCGACTACGACCGCGAGAAGCTGCAGGAGCGGCTGGCCAAGCTGGCCGGTGGCGTTGCGGTCATCAAGGTCGGCGCGGCCACCGAGGTCGAGCTGAAGGAGCGCAAGCACCGCATCGAGGACGCCGTTCGCAACGCGAAGGCGGCCGTCGAGGAGGGCATCGTCCCGGGTGGTGGCGTCGCGCTGGTGCAGGCCGGCAAGACCGCCTTCGACAAGCTGGACCTGGTCGGCGACGAGGCGACCGGTGCCAACATCGTCAAGGTCGCGCTGGACGCCCCGCTGCGGCAGATCGCCGTCAACGCCGGCCTCGAGGGCGGCGTCGTGGTGGAGAAGGTCCGTAACCTCGAAGCGGGTCACGGCCTCAACGCCGCCAACGGCGAGTACGTCGACCTGCTGGCCGCGGGCATCATCGACCCGGCCAAGGTGACCCGTTCGGCGCTGCAGAACGCGTCGTCGATCGCCGCGCTGTTCCTCACCACCGAGGCCGTCGTCGCGGACAAGCCGGAGAAGACCCCGGCTGCCCCGGCTGGCCCGGGTGGCGGGGACATGGACTTCTGAGTCCAGATCCGACACACCGAACGGGGCGGGCCGCTGACGCGGTCCGCCCCGTTCGTCGTCAGGTGGGCAGCGGGCGCTGGTTGCGCCGCTTCTGCGCCCGGTCGTACGGCGGCAGCAACTGGATCGGCGCGTCCACCATCTCCTGCGGCTCGTCGGTCGCCGGGCGGCCGTCGGTGCTCATCTCGGCCAACTGTTCGGCGTCGCCGTAGTCCAGCCGGTCGAACGGCAGTTGGCCGGGCAGGTCGTCGACCGGTTTCCAGGTGATCGGCGGGCCGTCCTCGGTCTGGTCGTCATCCGTGGTCATGGCTGCCTCCTCTACCGAAACGGTAGGGGGCGTCGATGCCCGACGCGGGCGAATGGATCAATGTCCCATTTGACCGCTATTTCGCCGTGACGCGTCGCCGGTACAGGAAGAACACCCGCTCGATCCGCGCGCCCGCGCTGCCCGAGTAGAACGGCACCGGCCCCACCCAGCCGATCTGCGCCCGGTCCAGTCCCGCCGCATGCTGGTCCCGCAGGCAGCGGCGGAGCAGCACCCCGCCGATGCCCGAACCCTCGGCGGCCGGGGCCGTGCCCATCGGGCCGAACCAGCTCGGCCGGGACGACCCGTAGGCGGCGAACCCCAGCACCTCGCCGGCCCGCTCCGCCAGGTGGCAACCGGCCCCCTCGCGGCCCACCGATCCGGCCAGCTCGCCGTCCCAGGCGCCGCCGAAGGTGGACCGGGCGAACGCGGTCAACGCCGGCAGGTCCGCGGGCTCGGCCCGCCGTACCGTGATGTCCTGTCCGGCGAGCCGTCGCTCGGCCGCCTCCGTCGACCGCAGCGCCGGCGACTCGTCGTACGACAGGTCCGCGGTCATGTTCCAGGCGGTCCGATCCTGGTCGTAGCCCAGCGCCAGGGCCGCGCACACCGCCGGCGTGTACCGCACGTCGATGCCGGGCCAGGCGTAGTACGGCGGGTTCCCGGCCAGCAGCACCTCGGTCACGCCATGGCCGGCGAGTGCCCGCTCGGCCCGGGTGAGCAGCGCGCGGCCCACGCCACGGCGACGATGCCCCGGCAGTACGGCGACCAGGTCCACGTGCCCGATGCCCGGCTCGGTGGGCGACACCGAGCAGAGCGCCACCCCGACCAGGTCGTCGGCCCGGTACGCCCCGAGCGCGATCACCGGCCGGTCGACGGCGGCCCGGGGCCAGAGGACGTCCACGATGGCGTCCGCCTCGGCGGCGTCCTCCGGCAGGTCGAGCGCCTCTGCGCAGAGCCGCGCCACGCTGGGCGCGAGGTCCAGGGCCAGCTCGGTGACGATGATCTCGGCGTCCATGGGTGCCGACCCTAGATCACCCGCCGCCCTCCGCCCTGCTCACCCCCGGGCTGCCCGGACGGCGGCGAACGCGTCGACCTGACCGGCGCCCGTGACGTTCGCCGGAACGCCGCAGGCGTCGTCGGGATTGCGCGAGCGGTAGGTCGGCTCGGCCGGCGTGGCGGTGTCCCGCAGGATCTGCCGGGTCCGGGTCAGGTCGCCGATCAGGGCCGGATTCGCCGACCACATGAGCGCGACCACTCCCGCCACCTGCGGGGTCGCCATCGACGTACCGTCCAGCGCCGCGTACCCGCCGCCGGGCATCGCCGACACGACGCCCACCCCGGGGGCCAGCACGTCCGGCTTGCCCGCGCCGCCCGGCACCGGCCCGCGCGAGGAGAACTCCGCCACCCGCCGCTGCGCGTCCACCGCGCCCACGGTCAGCACCGTCGCGTACGGCGCGGGCGGGTCGTCGATCGACGCGCACCACGGGCCGGTGTTGCCGGCGGCGGCCACCACGAAGATCCCGGCCGCGTCCAGCGCCGCGGCGGCAGGCAGCAACGCGTTCCGGTCGCAGCCCTCGATCGCCGGGCAGCCCCACGAGTTGGTCAGCACCTGCGGGGCGCGTTCGGGTCGACCGTCGGTGAACGGGTCGCCCCCGGCCGGGAAGGGCGCCAGCATGAACTGGAGACAGTCCAGGTAGTGCCCCGGGCTGCCCAGGTTGCGGTCCAGGTTGACGCAGCCCACCCACTGCGCGTCCGGGGCCACGCCGATGCCGTCGCGCCCGACCGCGCTGCCCACGGTGTGGGTGCCGTGCCCGCCCTGATCGTTCGGCGCCCGGGTGCCGTCCCACGGGTCGTACCACGAGTCGTCGCCGCCCCGGAACCCCGCCCGCAGCGCCGGATGGCCACCGTCCACGCCGGAGTCGGAACTGCCGACCACGATGCCCCGGCCGGTCACCCCGAGTTGGGACCAGACCCGGTCCGCACCGAGCTGACGGATGTTCCACTCCGGGCCGGTCGGTGCCGGCGCGGTGCCCCGATTCTGCCCCGCCGGGGCGGGCAGTGGCCGTAGACGCTGGCTGACCAGTACCCGGGCCACCTCGGGCCGCCGCGCGAGCCAGGCGCGCACGGCCGGACCGCCGTCCACCTCGACCGCGTTGACCAGGTAGTACGGCACCGGGTCGAGCCGTAGCCGCGCCGCCGTCCGGCGCAGGCCGGCCTGCGTACGGTCGGCGGTCGTCACCAGCCGCCGGTAGACCTCCGCCGCCCGGGCGTCCCGGCCCGCCTGTCCCGGGGCGCCGGCCGGGATGCCGCTCAGGTCGGCCTGCTCGCGGAGTACCACCAGCAGCCGTTCGCCGTACAGGCCGGGCTGACCGGGCCCGACGTCGACCACGCCCACCGTCACCAGCAGGACCGCCGCCGCCAGCGCGGCGACCCGGCGGCTCGGGGTTCGTGCCGCTGGGCGGGCCAGCAGCACCGCGTACCCGACGGCGAGGACGACCCCGACGGCGAGGCCGACGCCGGCGGCGGCCGCCACCCAGAACGGCACGTCGCGGGTGCCGACCAGCAGCAGGGTGATCTCCTCCGGGTCGGTGAACGCCAGCGGTCCGAGCGCGGCGAGACCGACCAGCCAGCCGGTCGCCACCCGGCCGGCCTGGGCAGCCCCGGCCACGTCGGCGGTCGGTCGGGGGGTGACGGCCGGGTCGGCGGTGGGTCGCAGGGTCGCGGCCCACAGCGCGGCGAGCACGAAGCCGGTCGGCGGCAGCGTCAGCAGGGCGGGCAACTGCGCGCCGGACTGGCCCGTCCCGGCCGCCAGCAGCAGCAGCGCCACCCCGGCGACCAGGCCGCCGACCAGCACCAGGCGGGCCGGTCGGGGTGGCCGGCCGACCGCGAACCGGGACCAGAAGCTGGCGTCCAGCAGCGTGGCCGCCAGCACTCCCAGCGAGGCGGCCGCCAGGACCGCGAGAACGGTCTCCAGCAGCCCGCCGAGCGCGCCCAGCCAGGCCCACGGCAGCACCAGCGCCAGCCCGGCGGCGACGGCGAGCAGGGGCACCGGTCCCGGCCGCCGCGAGTCGCCCGGCGCCGGGCCGTCGGTGAGGCCGGCCAGCCGGGGGTACGCCCACCGACGCGCCGACCAGCGCACGGCGAGCGCGCCGAGCAGCGCCGTCGCGGCCAGCACGGCGAGGTACGCCTCGTGGTGCACGGGCGGCACCACCCGCAGCAGGGTGAGCAGGCCGAGGGTCAGCGCGCCGAGCAACCAGAGGTGTCCGGTGGCCCGGACGGCGGCCGAACGGGGCAGGACGGCCAGCAACAGGGCGGGTGTTCCGACCAGCACGACGGCGGTCAGGCCGAGCACCGGCCAGAGCCAGCCGAGGCGGTCCCGTCCGAAGTTCAGCAGCACCTGATCGGTCAGCCAGCCACCGGTCTGGGTGGCCACGGTGACGGCGACGGTCCAGCAGCCGACGAACACGGCCGCGACCACCGGCCACGGGGAGCTGCGGTCGCCGACTCCAGGATGACCATGCATCCGAGAACCCTACGACCACCCGGAAGATCTTCGACACATTCCGTTGGCCGCTGACGGAGACTGTCCGAAATCTCTGTCCGGTCGAGGTGGAAAGGAACGTGGTGGGGCGGGCGGCACGTGTCGACCGGCTGAGATGGCGGTTACGGTGGATGAGTGCGTGATCCCAATGTCTCCCGGGCCGTCGCCGGGCAGCTCTCGCCGATCCGTCGTGCGGCAGACCTGCGCCGACTCCGCGCCGAACGCTTCGACGTACTGGTCATCGGGGGTGGGGTGACCGGTGCCGGTGCAGCCCTGGACGCGGCCTCCCGGGGCCTGAAGGTCGCCCTGGTCGAGGCGCGCGATCTCGCCTCGGGCACGTCGAGCCGTTCCAGCAAGCTGATCCACGGCGGGCTGCGTTACCTGGAGCAGTTGGAGTTCCACCTCGTCCACGAGGCGCTGACCGAGCGTGGCCTGCTGGCGACCCGGCTCGCGCCGCACCTGGTCCGCCCGGTGCCGTTCCTCGTGCCGCTGCCCGCCGGTCGGGGCCTGCGTGATCTGCCGGCGCGCGTCTTTCGTCGTTCGTACTACGGCGCGGGCGTGGCCGCGTACGACGCCTTCGCCGGTCTCTTCGGCGGCGGCCGGGGCATGCCGCTGCACCGACACCTGACGCGGGAGGGCGCCCGGCGGATCTTCCCGAGCCTGCGCGCCGACGCCCTGGCCGGCGCGATCCGCTACTACGACGGGCAGGTCGACGACGCCCGGCTGGTCGTCACCCTGGCCCGCACCGCCGCCAGCCTCGGGGCCACGGTCGTGAGCAGCGCCCGTGCCGTCGGGCTGGTCCGACAGGCCCGGGAGGTCACCGGCGTCCGCGTCCGCGACCTGGAGGCCCCGGCCGGCTCGCCGGACGCGGAGTTCGAGGTGCACGCCCGCACCGTCATCGCGGCCACCGGCGTGTGGAGCGACGACATGTCCCGGATGCTCAACGATGTGGGCCTGCGGCCCGGCATCCGGGTGCGCGCCTCCAAGGGTGTGCACCTGGTGGTGCCCCGTTCGGCGATCACCGGGGAGACGGGGCTCATTCTGCGTACGGCGACGTCGGTGCTCTTCGTCATCCCGTGGGGCGGGCACTGGATCATCGGTACGACGGACACCGACTGGCGGCTGGACCGGTCCCATCCGGCGGCTTCGGCCCGGGACATCGACTACCTGTTGCAGCAGGTCAACACCGTGTTGGACCGGCCGCTGACCACCGCCGACATCGAGGGCGTCTACGCCGGCCTGCGTCCCCTGCTGGCGGGCGAGGCCGACTCCACCTCGAAGCTGTCCCGGGAGCACGCCGTGTTCGAGCCGATGCTCGGACTGCTGCTGGTGGCCGGTGGCAAGTACACGACGTACCGGGTGATGGCGTCCGACGTGGTCGATCGGGCCGTACGCCGGTTGGGGGGAGGTCGGGCGTCGCGGACCGCCGACCTGCCGCTGCTCGGCGCCGACGGGTACGCGGCGCTGTGGCGGGACCGGGCCGACCTGGCCCGGCGGCACGGCGTTCCGGTGGGCGTGGTGGAGCACCTGTTGGAGCGGTACGGCAGCCTCACCCTCGACCTGCTGGCGTTGGTCGACGCCGAGCCGCTGCTCGCGTCGCCGCTGGCCGGCGCTCCGGAGTACCTGGCGGCGGAGGTCGCCTACGCGGCGCGGGCCGAGGGGGCGCTGCACCTGGAGGACGTGTTGACGCGGCGTACGCGGATCTCGTTCGAGACCAGCCATCGTGGTCTGGAGTCGGCGGAACACGCGGCGGAGTTGATGGGCGCGGTGCTGGGGTGGGACGCGGCGACCCGGGCCCGCGAGGTCGAGCACTATCGCTCGCGGGTCGAGGCGGAGCGCCGGTCCCAGCTCATGCCGGACGACGCCGGGGCGGATGCTGCCCGACTCGGCGTGCCGGACGCGCGCGGGTACGCCGCGGACCGGGGCGGCGACGATCAGGCGGAGCTGCGACCGACCGTGAGATGACCGGAATGTAACGTTACCGATGGGTAACTAGCGATAGCAGCCCGGATGGTGGTTTCGAACGCTACCTACGGTGGGGTAGGTTTCCGCGCGTGCTGTACCGTGCGCGCCGCCGTCCGCTCGCCCCTGTTCTCGCCGTGGTGCTCGTCGGTGCCCTGGCCGGGTGTTCGCTGCTCGGCCGCGACGACGACGCCGACACACCGGCCGCCCCACCGCCGGCCGGGACGGCGGCCGGAGGGTCGGCACCCGAGCCCCCGACGACGGTGGCCGTGGGTCAGGTCAGCCTGCTCCAGCGGCTCGGCGCCGACGCCCCGCTGCGCACCCTCAGCGTCGAGAAGGACGGGTCGTGGCAGTGCCTCGACTGCGCCGGCGACGGGGTCACCTCCCGGGGCCGGCTGGCCCCGGAGCAGACCGAGCGGCTCCAGGTGCTGCTCGCCGACCCCCGGCTCGCCGAGGAGACCGACCAGGTCCGGCGGTACCGGACCACCTGCATCGACGCGCTGACGTCGAGCCTGCTCACCTCGTCCGGGCTGATCACCTCGCAGGACTGCCCCGGCGAGGAGCGGCCGCCGGTGGCCGGCGAGATCCTGTTGCTGCTCACCCAGGCCACGCCCGCCGAGGTCAAGGGCTGAACGCGGCGCCTCAGAGCACCTTGCCGGGGTTGAGCAGGCCGGCCGGGTCCAGCGCCGACTTGATCGCCTGGTGCACCCGGACGCCGACCGGGCCGATCTCCTGCGCCAACCAGTCCCGCTTGAGCAGGCCCACGCCGTGCTCGCCGGTGCAGGTGCCGCCCAGGTCCAGGCCGAGGCGCATGATCTCGTCGAACGCCCGCCGGCCCCGCCGTACGCTCTCCGGATCGGCCCGGTCGACGACGATGTTCGGATGCATGTTGCCGTCCCCGGCGTGCCCCACCACGCCGATCGGCACCGCACACTCCGTCGCGATCCGGGCCACCCCGTCGAGCAGCGCGGCGAGCGCGCCCCGCGGCACCGCCACGTCGTCGATCACCAGGCCGCCGCTGCCACCGGGGTGGGTGTCGGCCGCGAACTTCTCCATCGCCGGGTGGGCCAGCCGGCGGGCCTGCAACAACGCCGCCGCCTCCAGCGCGTCGGTGGCCGCGTAGACCTCCTCGGCACCGGCCGCCTCGCACACCTGCGCCACGACGGCCAGGTCGTCGGCCGCCCGGTCACCGGTGTCGGCGGCGGCGAGCAGCAGGGCCTGCGCGTCGGTCCGCAGACCCATCGGCCGGTACGCCTCGATCGCCCGCAGGTGGGTCTGGTCCAGCAACTCCAGCAGACTGGGTGTGAGGCCCCGCGCGGCGATCTGGGCCACCGCCGTGCCCGCCGCCGCGGTGGATCCGAAGACCGCCACCAGGGTCAACGAGTCCGCCGGGGCGGGCCGCAGCGCCACGGTCACCTCGGTGATCACGCCGAGGGTGCCCTCCGAGCCGACGAAGAGCCGCGTCAGGTCGTAGCCGGCCACCCCCTTGGCGGTACGACGGCCGGTGCGCAGCACCTCACCGGAGGCGAGCACCACCTCCAGGCCCAGCACGTACTCGGTGGTCACGCCGTACTTCACGCAGCACATGCCGCCCGCGTTGGTAGCCACGTTGCCGCCGATCGTGGACGACTCCCAGGAACCGGGGTCCGGCGGATACCAGAGACCCTGCTTCGCGACCGCCTTAGCCAGCGCGGCGTTGACGACGCCCGGCTGGACGACCGCGATCCGGCTCACCGGGTCGATCTCCCGGATCTCGTCCATCGCGACGGTGCTGAGCACCACCGAGCCGTCCACCGCGTTCGCCGCGCCGGCCAGTCCGGTCCGCGCGCCCTGCGGCACGACCGGTACGCCGTGCCGGGCCGCCGCCCGGACCACCGCGACCACCTGCTCGGTGGTCCGGGGGCGGGTCACCACAAGGGGTACGCCGGCGGCGCAGAGGTCGGCCTCGTCGCGCTGGTGTACGCGCAGCAGGTCCGGGTCGGTGAGCACGCCGTTCTCGCCCAGGGCGGCGCGCAGGTCGTCGAGGAGTCCGGTGGGGGCCATGCCGCCGAGGCTAGGTCGCCTGCCACCGATCATCAACGCGGGCTAGCTTTGGCGACATGCTCTACCTGGACCGGCCTGCCTGGCCGTGGCGCGGTCGGCTCTGGTCGCACCTGATCAGCGATGTCTCCTACGCCGAGTTGCACGCCTTCGCCGAGGCGCTGGGCGCACCCCGGCGCGGCTTCGACCGGGACCACTACGACATCCCGGCCGACCGGTTCGCGGCGGCGGTGTGGCTCGGCGCCCGGGTGGTGCCGAGCCGGGAACTGGTCCGGCTGCTCCGCGACACCGGCCTGCGCCGCCCGAAGCATCTCAGCGCGTCGCCGACCCGGTGAGGGTGGCCAGCTCACGGCGTAGATTGTCGCGGGCCGGCACCTCCCACCGTCGCGCCAGCGGCGGCAGCCGGAACAGTGCGGGCAGCCCCAGCAGCCCGGTGAGGACGCTGGCCCGCCCGCTGCGGAAGGCCGGGTCGGGCACGTGCGCGTACTCCCGTCGGATGGCCGCCGCGTAGCGGTCGTAGGCGGCCGGCGGGCCGGCCAGCACGGCGAGGTCCGCGTCGCAGAGCAGCGCGCCGTCGGAATCGTCCGCCGTCACCCGGTGCCCGGCGGTCAGCAGGACCAGCCGGCGGACCTCGGCCACCGCGGGTCCGGGCACCCCGAGCCCGGTGAGCAGGCTCCCGGCCAGCGCCGCGCTGTCCCGTTCGTTGGCGTCGCCGGCGGCCCGCGGGTCGTAGACCGCGTCGTGGCACCAGGCTGCCAACCGGACCAGGTCGGGCCGCTCGGCCAGCCCGGCGTGGCGGTCCACCACATCGAGTACGGCGGCCAGGTGCGTGACGGTGTGGTAGTGCCGGTGCGGCTCCCGCCAGCGGTCGAGCAGCCGCTCACCGGCCCGGGTCGCGTGCTCGTCTGTTGTCGCACCGGCGGCGCGGGCCGCAGCCCGCCACCGTTCCAGCAGATCGGCCACCGCCCGAGTCTGCCGCATCCACGCCCTATCGCGCGGGGGAGGATTCAGCGGGCCCGGCACGGGTAGTCGCGCCCATGGCGGCGGCCCGGGACAAGAGACCTCCGATGGTGCGGCGTGCGCCGCTGCGCGACGGGCTCGTGGACGTCGACGGGGCGCGCATCGCCGAGGCCACCGAGCAGCTCAAGCACCGGGGTCGGGCCACCCTGCACGACCGGCTGCACCGGGTACGGATGGCCGGTGGGCTGGCGGTCCAGGCCGGGCTGGCGGCCGGCCTGGCGTACCTCGTCTCGCACAAGGTGCTCGGCAACCCGCAACCGGTCTTCGCGCCGATCTCCGCGGTCGGCACGCTCGCCGCGTCGGTGGGTCAGCGGTTCCGCCGGACCGTGGAGCTGATCGTCGGGGTGGGCGTCGGGGTGGCCGTCGGTGATCTGTTGATCTACTTCCTCGGCACCGGCGCGTGGCAGCTCGGCCTGGTGGTCACGGTGGCGATCCTGCTCACCATCTTCGCCGGGGCGAGCGTGGCCATCGTCATCCAGGCGGCGGCCACGGCGGTGCTGATCGTGACGCTGAGCCCGTCCACCCAGAACCTGGAGATCCCCCGCTTCGTCGACGCGTTCCTCGGCGGCGGGATCGCGTTGCTGGTGACGGCGGTGCTGCTACCGCTGAACCCGCTCCGCGTGATCAACCGGGCCGCCCGGCCGGCGCTGGACCTGCTCGCGGCGCAGCTCGACGCGACCGCCGACGGCCTGCGCTCCCGGGACCGCGCCACCATCCAGCGGGCGCTGGAGCGGCTGCGCGACAACAAGGAGGAGCTGGCGACCCTGAGCGAGGCCATCGAGGGCGCCAAGGAGACCGCCACCCTGTCGCCGGCCCGCTGGCACCGCCGCGACGAACTCATCCACTACGCGGAGGCCGCCGACCCGATCGACCGGGCGATGCGCAACTCCGGCACCCTGATCCGCCGTTCCGTCACGCTGATCGAGGACGACGAGCCGGTACCCGACCCCATGCCGGACGCGATCGGTCACCTCGCCGAGTCGGTCCGGCTGCTCAAACACGAGTTCGCGGCGGGCGAGGAGCCGCAGAAGGCACGGGAGCGGTCACTGCGGGCCGTCAGCGAGGCCGGCCGGGCGTACGGGGCCGGCGTCGGCTTCTCCGGCAGCGTCGTGATCGCCCAGATCCGTACCACGGCCAGCGACCTGCTGGTGGCCTCCGGGATCGAGCAGGAGGAGGCGAACCGCTGGATCCGCACCTCGTTCGGCGACCAGGAGCGACCGGTGGGTGAACCGGCCGAGCCGGGCGACGCGCCGAAGCCACCCACCGCGCCGCCCGTCGGCTAGGGCGGGTGTCAGGCCAGCTCGGCGAGCGCCGCGAGCAGGCGGTCCACCTGGGCGGCGGTGCTGCCCAGACCGATGCTGGCACGCAGCGCGGTCGGTGGGAGATCCCGTCGGCCGGTACGCGTGGCAGCCTCGCAGAGCAGCCGTCGGGCCAGCGGGTGGGCGCAGAACAACCCGTCCCGTACGCCGATGCGGTGCTCGGCGGCGAGCCGGGCGGCCACCGTGGCCGAGTCCTGACCGGCGACCACGAACGACACGATGCCGACCCGGGGGGCGTCCGGGCCGAAGGTCCGCAGCTCCACGACGTGCGGCAGGGTCGCGAGGCCGGTGCGCAGCCGGGCCAGCAACGCCTGCTCGCGGGCGGCGAGCGCGAGCCGGTCGGCGTCGGTCAACGCCGCGCACACCGCCGCCAGCGCCACCGCGCCCAGCAGGTTGGGCGTGCCGCCCTCGTGCCGGGCCGGTCCGGTCGCCCAGGTCACGTCGTGGGTGGCCGGCCCGACGTGGCTGGTGGCTCCGCCGCCGGCCAGGTACGGCGGGGCAGCGTCCAGCCAGTCCGCCCGGCCGACGAGCACACCCGCGCCGAACGGGGCGTACAGCTTGTGGCCGGACACGGCCAGGTAGTCCACGTCGAGCGCGTGCTTGTCGACCGGCGCGTGCGGGGCGAGCTGCGCCGCGTCGAGGACGATCCGGGCGCCGTGCCGGTGGGCCACCCGGGCCAGCTCGGCGACCGGCCACAGCTCACCTGTCACGTTGCTCGCCCCGGTCACCGCGACCAGCACCGGCAGCGCGGGACTGCTGTCGCGGCGCAGTTCGGTGAGCGCGGCGGCGAGATCGCGTACCGCCCCGGCCGGGTTGGCGGGCACCGGCAGGCGTACCGAGCCGCGCGGCCAGGGCAGCAGGTTCGCGTGGTGTTCACCGGCGAAGGTGACCACCGTCGTGCCGGCGGGCAACGACCGGGCCAGCAGGTTGAGCGCGTCCGTGGTGTTCCGGGTGAAGACCACGTGGTCGTCCGCGCGGGCGCCGAAGAAGTCGCCGATTGTCTGCCGGGCCCGCTCGTAGGCCAACGTGCAGCGCCGCGACAGCGCTCCCGCGCCCCGGTGCACGCTGGCGTACCAGGGAAGCAGTTCGTTGACCGCGTCGGCCGCGGCCCGCGCGCACGGCGCGGTGGCCGCGTAGTCGAGGTTGATCTCGCCGGGTACGCCGAGCACGTCGAGCGCCGCCGACGGCGGGGACGCGACGGCGGGCAGGCTGGGTAGCGAGGGTACGAGAGTGACGGACACGCCGGAACCTCCGGGGTCAGGGACCCCGGGTGTGCTGTCGGGACGGGGTCCGCGCTTGCCCAGCACGCCGATCGGGCTGGGCCCGGTCATCACCCGGGGCACCCCACCGCGAACTCGACGAGGGTTGCCGGCCAGCAAGCCGGGGCTTGACGCTGGCGCTCGTGACCTGCCGGCAGCATAGCGGCTGTGGATGCGGCCGGACCAGCCGGCGGGGGATGGCTACGCTGACCGCATGGCCGACACCCCGCCCGGTGCACCCCTGCCGTCGCCGCCGCATCCGCCCGCGGTCCCGCCCGGCGCGTCGCCCCGGATGCCGTTGCGGCGCCTGGGCTGGCGGCGGTTCCTGGTGCTGGCCGGGGTGGTGCTGCTCATCGCCGCGTGCGCGGTCTTCATGGTCGTCCGCCTCGGCCAGTCGCTTGGCCTCGACGCGCTGCTCATCGGCGTGGGTGCCGCGATCCTGCCGGTGCCGGTGCTGGTCGCCTGCTTCCTCTGGCTCGACCGGTACGAGCCGGAACCGCTGAAGTACCTGGTCTTCTGCTTCGCCTGGGGGGCGTTCGTCTCCACCGCCGCCTCGCTGACCGTGAACGAGTTCGCCGCCGGGCGGTTCGCCGACTGGGGGCTGCCGGACGCGCTGACCGGTGTGCTGGTGGCGCCGTTCATCGAGGAGCTGACCAAGGCTCTCGGCCCGATCCTGCTGCTGGTGTTCCGGCGTCGGGAGTGGTCCGGGATCACCGACGGCCTGGTCTACTGCGGGCTCTCCGCGGTCGGCTTCGCCATGGTGGAGAACATCCTCTACCTGGGTGGATACGGCTACGCGGCCGGCGCCGACCGGTACGGCCCCGCGACCGGCACCCAGCAGGTGATCGCCATCTTCATCGTGCGGATCCTCCTTTTCGGGTTCGCCCATCCCCTCTTCACCTCGATGACCGGCGTGGGACTCGGCGTGGCCTCCCGTACCGCCGACCGGCGGGTCCGGGTGCTGGCCCCGATCGCCGGCCTGCTGCTGGCGATGATGCTGCACGGCACGTGGAACCTGCTGCCCACGCTGACCCAGGCCACCGGCGAGGCCGTGATCATGCTGTACGGCTTCCTGGGCCTGATGGTGCCGGTGTTCTTCGGCGTGGTCGGGCTGGCCGTGTGGCTGCGTGCCTGGGAGGGGCGGCTCACCGAGCGGACGCTGCCGGACTACGTACGCGCCGGCTGGTTGAGCCCGCCCGAGGTCGCCGCCCTGAGCAGCCTGGGCCGTCGGCACGCCGCCCGGAGTTGGGCACGACGGGTAGCGGGCGACGCCGGGGCGCGGGCGATGCGCGGATACCAGCTCGCCGCGACCCGGTTGGCCCTGCTGCGTGACGGGACGCTGCGCGGTCTGGACCGTAAGCCGGCCGACCGGGAACGGACCGCCGTCGAGGAGCGGCAACTCCTGGAGGCGATCACCGCGTACCGGTCGTACTTCGTGGGCCGTGACCCGCAGGCCCCGGCCGGTGTCTGGGACGGCAGCCAGTACCACCTGCGCTTCCCGGACGGCACGCAGCGATCGGTGACCGCGCCCGACGAGCCGGTGGTGCCCATCCCGGTGGTGCTCGCCCCGCCGCCCCCGGTCGGCTACCCGCCGGCCGGCTGGCACGGCCTGCGTCCCGCCGCGCCGTGGCCGCCCGGTAACGCCTGAGCGCGGGTGGCGCGCGTCGCGGCTGCCGGTGTCAGGTCATCAGGGTGGTGAGGAAGTCGCCGAGCCCCTGGGCCATCGCGATCAACGCGGCCCCGATCGCCTTGAACATCTGCGCCGCGCCGTCGGGCCGGAACGCCATGAAGTAGATCAGGAAAGCGACGCTGCCCCAGGTCAGCAGTTTCTTCACGAATACCGGCATCGTCCCTCCCCAGGGCCACGGTCGCCGGCTGGCTTCCCGTCGTACGGTCCGACAAACGGAGCGGCCGGGCCCGGGGAGGTCTACAGGTAGAGGCCGGTGGAGTCGTTGTCCACCCGTTCGGCGGCCACGGCGTGCACGTCGCGCTCGCGCAGCAGCACGTATCCGCGGCCGTGCAGCTCGACCTCGGAGCGGTCGTCGGGGTCGAAGAGCACCCGGTCGCCGGAGACGATGGCGCGGACGTTCGGCCCCACACCCACGGCGGTGGCCCACGCGAGGCGCTTGCCGACCGCTGCGGTCGCCGGGATGACGATGCCTGCGGTGGAGCGACGCTCGCCCTCGCTGCCTTCCATCCGTACCAGCACGCGGTCGTGCAGCAGGCGGATCGGCAGGCCGGAGTCGAGATCCTGGTCGGCGGTCACGGGGCAGACGCTACCGTGTCGCAGGTGACCGGCCGCCGGTGGTTACGCCCAGGGTCGTGCGGGCATTGTGTGGCGGAACTGCCCTACCGTGTCGGGAACGGACGTATGCTGTCCGACCTGTCGCCGTGGGCGGACGATTCTTCTGCCAGGAGGTGCGCTTGAGCCGCTTCGAGCGGGTACGCGGGCGGCTGCGCCGCGCCTACCAGTCAGAAAAGGAGTCGGTACGCGCCGCCCAGGAGACGCCGAGCGACGCGCCGGAGTCGCCCGGGATCGCCTCGCCGGCCGTCCCCGGGCCCGCCGCTCCGGCGCAGGCCACGGTCGTCGGCGCGGAGCCTGGCGTGGACCTGCACAGCTCGACGTCCAGCCGGGACGACGCCGACGTGCCGCACGGTCTGCGGATCGCCGCCGCCTGGTGCTGGCGGTTGATCGTGATCGGTGTGGTGGCCTGGGCGCTGCTCCGGATCGTCGGCACGGTCCGGATCGTGATCATCCCGTTGGCCATCGCGTTGCTGCTCTCGGCCCTGCTCGCGCCGGCCGTGGGTTGGCTGTTGCGGGCCCGGCTACCCCGTTCGCTGGCCACGGCAGTGGTGCTGGTCGGCGGCCTGGCGGCGGTCATCGGCACGCTGACCCTGGTGGTCAACGAGTTCATCCAGGGTGTGCCGGAGCTGAGCGAGAAGTCGTCGCAGGGCGTCCGGCAGATCCAGAACTGGCTGAAGACGGGCCCGTTGCACCTGTCCGACACGCAGCTAGACCGCTACATCGACGAGGCGCAGGGCTGGATCAACGACAACACCTCGAAGTTCACCAGCGGCGCGCTGAGCACCGCGGCGACGCTGGCGGAGGTGCTGACCGGCACGTTGCTGGTGCTGTTCGCGACGTTCTTCTTCCTGCGCGACGGCAACAAGATCTGGCGTTTCGTCGTACGGCTGCTGCCGGTGGCCGCCCGCTGGAAGGTCGACGACGCCGGGCGGGCCGCCTGGCAGACGCTCGTCGCGTACGTCCGCGCGACCGTGCTGGTCGCCTTCATCGACGCCGTCGGCATCGGCATCTTCCTGGTCATCTTCGACGTGCCGTTCGCCTTCCCGCTGGCCGCCCTGGTGTTCCTCGGCGCGTTCATCCCGATCGTCGGTGCGGCGCTCTCCGGCGGCGTCGCCGTGCTGGTGGCGCTCGTCGACAGCGGCCCGGTCACCGCGCTGATCATCCTGGGCGCGGTGATCGGTGTGCAGCAGGTCGAGGGGCACGTGCTCCAGCCCCTCATCATGGGTCGGGCGGTGGCCATCCACCCGCTCGCGGTGATCATCGGGATCGCGGCCGGCGTGGTGCTCGCGGGCATCACCGGCGCCCTGGTCTCCGTCCCTCTGATCGCGGTGCTGAACACCGCGGTACGCCGGCTGGCCGCCCGTACCGTTCCCGACACCCCACCCGACGCCGTGGTCGTAGCCTCCCAAGCACCCTGACCCGCCGAGCCCTCACCCCGGCCTCTGCGATCTTGCACTTTCGGTGGCGACAATTGGCCACAAACACCTCAAGTCGGCAACCGAAACTGCAAGATCGGCGCGGGGTCCGGGTTCGGGTGCGGGGTCCGGGTGAGGGGTGAGGCTTTACGTGGTGGCCAGGCGTTTCAGGGCGCCTCGGGCCACCTCGGGGCGGGTCGTGTACCAGAACGGGGGAAGGGACCGGCGTAGGAAGGGTCCGTAGCCTCGGGCCGTTTCCAGGCGCGAGTCGAGCACCGCGACGACCCCCTTGTCGCCGGTCGCCCGGATCAGCCGGCCCACGCCCTGCGCCAGCCGTACCGCGGCGATCGGCACGCTGACCGCCGCGAAGCCGGAGCCGCCGCCCGCGTCCACGGCGGCGGCGCGGGCCGCGGCGAGTGGTTCGTCGGGGCGGGGAAAGGGCAGCCGGTCGATGACCACGAGCTGGCAGGCGTCGCCCGGCACGTCCACCCCCTGCCAGAGCGACATCACCCCGAACAGGCAGCTCGACCGCTCCTCGCGGAACCGGCGGACCAGCAGCGGCAACGCCTCCTCGCCCTGCAACAACACCGGCAGGTCGGTCCGCGCGCGCAGCAGCTCCGCCGCCTGCGTCGCGGCCCGCCGCGAGGAGAAGAGCCCGAGGGTACGACCACCGAGCGCCTCGACGAGCCCGAGCAGCTCCTCACCGGCCGCGTCGGGCAGCCCGGAGACGCTGGGCCGGGGCAGGTGCGCGGCGACGTACAGGATGCCCTGCCGCGCGTAGTCGAACGGCGAGCCCACGTCCAGCGACCGCCAGCCCGGGCCCTCCGTCGCCGGGACGGTGGCGGGGTCGGCCAGCCGGCGGCCCGGTGTCTCGGCGGCCGGGCGGCCGGCACCGGTGCGGGCGGCCAGCGAGGCGGCGGCCGGCGACGCCGGGACCGGCGGCGCGTCCAGGCCGAGGGCGCGGGCCACCGTGTCGAACCGGCCGCCGAGCGCCAGGGTGGCCGAGGTGGCGACGACTGTGCGTTCGTCGTACAGGTGGGCGGCGAGGGTGCCGGCGACCGACAGTGGCGCGACCACCAGTGCCCGCCGGTTGCCGCTGTCGTTCTTCTCCACCCAGGCCACGTCGTGGTCGGCCTCCTCGAGGAGCCGTTGGGCGGTGGCGGAGAGGTCGTCCATCGCGGCCTTGGCCTGCTGCTTGCGCACCGGGTCGGGGTCGTCGGACTTGATGTCGCCGATCGCGTCCAGGGCGGCGCGGGTGGCCGAGTCGAGCAGGGTGCACGCCTCGCGCAGCGGCGTCGGCAGACCGGCGGTGAGTCGACCGGCCGGCGCCTCGGCCAGCCCGACGGCGAGGGCGTCACCGGCGGCGGTGAGCGCGTCGGCCGTCTCCGGGCGCAGCAGCGGGCGGGCACGCCGGGTGGACCGGTCGATCATCTCCGGCACCAGCTCGGCCTGGGCGGCCGAGGAGACGCGGTCGGCCAGCTCGTGCGCCTCGTCGACGATCAGCAGCTTGTGCGGCGGAACGATGTGCCGCTCGGCCAGCATGTCCACGGCGAGGAGGCTGTGGTTGGTCACCACGATGTCGGCCTCGCGGGCGCGGGCCCGGGACGCCTCGGCGAAGCACTCCGCCCCGAACGGGCAGCGGGTGGCGCCGACGCACTCCCGGGACGGCATGGACACCAGCCGCCACGCCTGGTCGTCGACGCCCGGGTCCAGCTCGTCGCGGTCGCCGGTGTCGGTCTTCTCGGCCCAGTCGCGCAGGCGCTCGATCTGCTTGCCGATCCGGCCGGCCTCGCCGAGCCACTTCGTCCCGCCGCCGGGACGGGCGGCCGGGGCGTCGAAGAGGGTCTCCTCCGGCTCGTCGGCGGTGGAGTTGTCCAGTCGGGCCAGGCACAGGTAGTGGTGACGACCCTTGAGCACCGCGAACGTGGGCCGGCGGCCGAGCAGCGGCTCGACGGCGTCGGCCAGCCGGGGCAGGTCGTGGTCGACGAGTTGGGACTGCAACGCCAGGGTGGCCGTGGAGACCACCACCGGGCCGTCCACGGTGAGAGCCGGAGCGAGGTAGGCCAGTGACTTGCCGGTGCCGGTGCCCGCCTGCACGAGCAGGTGCTCGCCGCTGGTCACGCACTCCTCGATGGCGGTGGTCATCTCCTGCTGGCCGGGTCGTGCCGTGCCGCCGGGGACCGCGCCGACCGCCGCCGCGAGCAGCTCCGTGCCGCTGGGCCGGGCGCCCCGCCGCCGGCCTGCGCCACGGGCCGAGGGGGTGGCGGAACCGGTGGCGGTGCGGGGCGGAGTCACCGTGCGACGGTACCCGTCGCCGCCGACACCGATCGCGCCCATCCGCCCGCGTGGCGCGTACCTGATCGTCGCTCTCGCCGGCCGGCGCCGTCCGGTTACGGCTGCACTACGACGTGTGGGCGCTATCGGTTAGGGTGCGAATCATGCCGAGCGACGTGGTCCGAGTGATCTACCGCAAGTACGACGGCAGCGCCCACCGCGACTACCCGGCCCGCCGCCTCACCGAGGACGACCTCGGTGTCTGGCTCGGCGTTCCGTTCGGCACCGAATCGGTCTACCACGGCCGGCCGTCGGTGGAGAAGATCCCCTTCGTCCTGCTGGTGCCGCACCACGCGTGGTGGACGTGCATGTTCAATCCTCCGCCGCGCACCAGCGAGGTCTACTGCGACATCGCCACCCCGGCCCGCTGGGATTCCGATGACACCGTCCACCTGATCGACCTCGACCTGGACGTGGTCCGCCGGCGGGCCACCGGCGTCGTGGAGCTGCTGGACGAGGACGAGTTCGCCGAGCACCGGGCCCGCTTCGGCTACCCGGACGACGTGGTGGTCGAGGCCGAGGCGGCAGCCCGGTGGCTGTACGGCGCGCTCGGCGACGGCACCGAGCCGTTCGCCACCTCGTACCGTAAGTGGTTGGCGCTGGTGGTCTGACCTGGCGCGGGCCCGTTCGGGGCCGTCTGCCGGCGCGGTGGGCCTCGACGGGCGGATGGCGCGCGGGTGGGCGATGATCCTCAGATGAGCGAACCCCGGCAAGGGCAGGGCGGCCAGATCGTGTCGCCGCACGGTGGGTCCGTGCGGGACCTGTTGCGGGTCACCGCGCCGGTGGATCTCGCCGCGATCGACCCACGGTCCACGCCCGGCCTGCCGTCCGCCGAGGAGATCGGCGAGCGCCGCAAGCCCTGGGCCCGTGCGCAGGTGGAGCTGATCGGCGAGGAGCTGGGCCGCCAGCAGGAGATGCTGTTTGCGATGGCCAAGGCCGGGTCCACGCGTCCGGCGCACCGCGTGCTGCTGGTGCTCCAGGCCATGGACTGCGGTGGCAAGGACGGCACGATCAAGCGGGTGGCGGGCGCGATGAACCCGCTGGGCCTGCACATCCGCTCGTTCGGGCCGCCGACCGAGGAGGAGTTGCAACACGACTTCCTCTGGCGGATTCGCCGGGAGCTGCCGCCCGCGGGGTACGTGGGGATGTTCAACCGGTCGCACTACGAGGACGTGCTGATCGCCAGGGTCGGCGCGTTGGTGCCGGAGACGATCTGGCGGGCCCGCTACGACGAGATCAACTCCTTCGAGCGGGAGTTGACCGAGGACGGCGTGACCCTGATCAAGGTGATGCTGCACATCTCGTACGCCGAGCAGGGCGAACGGCTGCTGGAGCGGCTCACGGACCCGCGTAAGCACTGGAAGTACAACCCGTCGGACGTCGACTCCCGGTCGCGCTGGGACGACTACCAGGCCGCGTACGCCGAGGCCCTGAGCCGGTGTGACACGGACGCCGCGCCGTGGTTCGTGGTGCCGGCGGACCGCAAGTGGTACCGGGACTGGGCGGTGGCCCACCTGCTCCGAGAGACGTTCGACACGCTTGCTCTGGGGTATCCGCCTGCCGATTTCGACGTGGCGCACGAGCGCGAGCGGTTGGCTGCTGGGGGAGCGGGGACGGTTGGGACGCCCGAGATGAACACTAGGTGAACGAGCGGTGAATGTGGTCCGACCAGGGGTGGGCCGGCGAATTCGCGGTTCTGGCGTTTCCTAGCATTCACCGAGCGGACGCCCACGGACGCCGCCACCCTTCCACCGACGCGACGAGGTCTGTGCTGTGAAGTTTTCCTTCCGCCCCACCGAGGGCGCCTTCTACGAGCTCTTCACCAGGGCCGCGCAGAACCTGGTCCGGGGCACCACGCTGCTGAACGAACTGGCCCTGCCCGGTGTCGACGTGCAGTCGGTCAGCGAACGGCTGACCGAGGTCGAGCACGACAGCGACCAGATCACGCACGATCTCTACAAGAAGATCAACTCGACCTTCATCACCCCGTTCGACCGGGAGGACATCTACCGGCTGGGCTCGCTGCTCGACGACGTGATGGACCACCTGGAGGCGGTCGGCGACCTGCTCTACCTGTACGGGCTGACCGAGCTGCCGGCGCTGCCCCGCGAGCTGCACGAGATGGTCAACGTGCTCGACCAGCAGGCCAAGCTGACGGCCGAGGCGATGCCCCGGCTCCAGTCGATGAAGGACCTCGAGGACTACTGGATCGAGTGCAACCGGCTGGAGAACGAGGGCGACCGGATCAACCGGCAGCTCCTCGTCCGGCTCTTCTCGGGCGAGTACGACGCGTTGACGGTGCTGAAGATGAAGGAGGTCGCCGACGAGCTGGAAGCCGCCTGCGACGCCTTCGAGCACGTGGCCAACACCGTCGAGACCATCGCGGTCAAGGAGTCCTGAGCCGGTGTCTACCGAACTCATCGCCGTGCTGGCGGTGATCGCGGTGGCCTTGGCGTTCGACTACACCAACGGTTTCCACGACGCCGCCAACGCGATCGCGACAAGCGTCTCCACCCGCGCACTGACACCCCGGATCGCCCTCGGCCTCGCCGCGGTCGGCAACTTCATCGGCGCCCACTTCGGCGCCGGTGTCGCGAAGACCGTCGGCGACGGCCTGGTCACCCTTCCCACGGGGGTGAGCAGCCTCGGCGTGGTCTTCGCCGGGGTGCTGGGCGCCATCGCCTGGAATCTGATCACCTGGTACTTCGGCCTGCCGTCGTCGTCCTCGCACGCGCTCTTCGGCGGCCTGGTCGGCGCGACCCTGCTGTCGACCGGGGGCATCGTGCAGTGGGGCAACATCGGCGAGAAGGTCATCCTGCCGATGGTGCTCTCGCCGATCGTCGGCCTCACCCTCGGTTACCTGCTGATGCTGGCGATCCTCTGGCTGTTCCGCAAGGGGCAGCCGGGCAAGCTCAACAGGGGTTTCCGCCACGCGCAGACCGTCTCCGCCGCCGCCATGTCGGTGGGCCACGGCATGCAGGACGCCGCCAAGACGATGGGCATCGTGGTCCTGGCGCTCTACACCGGCGGTTTCCAGGAGAGCAAGACGCACATCCCGGGCTGGGTCTTCTGGACCTCGGCCACCATGCTGGCCCTCGGCACGTACGCCGGTGGTTGGCGGATCATCCGTACCCTCGGCCGCAAGATCATCGACCTCGGTCCGCCCGAGGGTTTCGCCGCCGAGACGGTGGCCAGCGCGGTGCTCTACTTCAACGCCCTGGTGCTCAAGGCCCCGATCTCCACGACCCACACGATCACCTCGGCGATCATGGGCGTGGGGGCGACGAAGCGACTCTCGGCGGTTCGCTGGAACGTCGCGGGCAACATCGTGATCGCCTGGGTCATCACATTCCCGGCGGCCGCGCTGATCGCCTGCGTCACCTACCTGCTGGTCCGGCCGCTGTTCGGCTGACCGGCTCCGGTACACGAAAACGGCCCCCGGGTGTCCCGGGGGCCGTTTCGCGTCTCACTCGTAGCGCACGCCGATCTGCTCGCGGACCGTGTCCAGCAGGGCCATCACCTCAAGGGTCGTGGTGTGCGGCACCAGCGGGCTCTCGGTCAGCCCGGCGGCCAGGCAGCGCTGCACCTCGATCGCCTCGTACTGGTAGCCGTTGCCGGCCTCCTCCGCGGTGATCGTCTCGGGCTCGGCGCCGTCCCGGTGCAAAGTCAGCGAGGCCGGCCGGAAGAACGGCTCCGGTAGGTCGATGCGGCCGGTGCTGCCGGTGATCGAGGCGGCCAACGTGCTCGCCCCGACCATGCCGCAACTCAGCGTCGCCACCGCTCCGCTGTCGTAGCCGAGGAGGATGCCGGTGTTCTCGTCGGTCCCCTCCGGGCCCAGGTGCGCCCAGGACCGGATGTGCTGCGGCACGCCCAGCAGCAGGTGCGCCAGGCTGATCGGGTAGATCCCCAGGTCGAGCAGCGCGCCCCCACCCAGCGCCGGGTTGCGCATCCGGTGCTCCGGCGGGAAGGGCCCGGCCACCCCGAAGTCGGCCCGCACGTTGCGCACCGTGCCGATCGCACCGTCCGCGACGAGCTGGGCCATCCGCCGGATGATCGGGTTGGTCCGCATCCACATGGCCTCCATGAGGAAGACCCCGGCGGCGCGGGCGGTGTCCACCAGTTCGGTGCTGGTGGCCAGGTCGAGGGTGAACGGCTTCTCCAGCAGCACCGCCCGGCCGGCGGTCAGGCAGGTCAGCGCCGCCTCGTGGTGCGCGGCGTGCGGCGTGGCCACGTAGATCACGTCGACCTCGGGGTCGGCGGCCAGCTCCACCCAGGAGCCGTACGCCCGCTGCGCGCCGTACGTGTCCGCGAACCGTCGCGCGCTGTCCGCGGAGCGGGAGCCGACCGCGACCAGTTCGGCGTCCGGCACCAGCCGGAGATCTTCGGCGAAACAGCTGGCGATGTGGCCGGTGGCCAGGATGCCCCAACGAGTCATGCCGGAACGCTAACCCCTGCGGCTGCCGGCCCGACGTCGCCCCTCGCCGTCCGGGACCGCGACGTCCCGGGCCGTGACACACGCCCTAGGCTCGCGGCATGACGATCGACAGTGCCGGCTTCCCCGCCCCGGCCGCCCTGGTCGAGCACGCCCGCCGGTTCCAGGCCGAGGGTGGCACTCCGGCCACGCCGCGGGTCGCGGCCACCGTGCTGCTGCTGCGTCCGACCGACACCGACTTCGAGGTGTACGTCATCCGCCGGGTCGCCGCCATGACCTTCGGCGGGATGTACGCCTTCCCCGGCGGCGGGGTGGACCGCTCCGACTCGCAGACGCACCTGGACTGGGCGGGGCCGACGCCGGACGAGTGGGCGGACCGGCTCGGGGTGGCCCCGCCGGCCGCCCAGGCGGTGGTCTGCGCCGCCGCGCGGGAGGTCTTCGAGGAGGCCGGCGTACTCCTCGCCGGCCCGGACACCGAGACCGTGGTCGGTGACGTCAGTGGCGACGACTGGGAGGCGGCCCGGCAGGACCTGGAGGGACGTCGGCTGGGCTTCGCGGCGCTGCTCGCCGACCGTCGGCTCACCCTGCGGTCGGACCTGCTACTGCCCTGGAGCCGGTGGATCACTCCCGAGTTCGAGCCGCGCCGCTTCGACACGTACTTCTTCGTCGCCCTGCTGCCGGCCGGACAGCGGACCCGCGACGTCTCCGGCGAGGCCGACCACACGCTGTGGATCCGGCCGGCGGACGCGCTCGCCCGGGCCCAGGCCGGCGAGCTGGCCATGCTGCCACCGACCCTGGTCACGCTGGCCCAGATAGCGGCGGCCGGCGACCTGGCGAACGTGGCGGGGGCGGCGGCTCGTCGGGACGCCGCCACCCCCGTCACTCCCCGCCTGGACGTGCCGCCGGACGGCGAACCCCGCTTCGTTCTCGGGTGATCGCCTGAATCGAATGGGTGGAGAGCACCCGAGGCGCCCTCCACCCATCTTGGTCAGAAGTCGCAGTAGACGTCTGCCGCACCCACGGTGATGTTGATGTAGGCAGAGCTCGAGTAGCCGTCGTAGTCACTGAGGTAGTACCACTTGACGCCGGAGCTGTTGACGTAGCAGCCGATCTGGACGACCGTTCCGTCCTTCAGCCGGGTGATGATCGCACCTGCGGAACCCGGCAGCGTGCGCACTGCGAGCCCGGTGGGGTTGGCGTCATGCACCTTTCCTGCTGCGATCGCGGCCTGAGCGGGTGATGCCGCCAGCCCTACCATCGCCAGCGCTGCAACCGCCCCGACGGCTGCCCGTACCTTCATTGAACGCATGTGGATCCTCCCCAGTTCGACTGCGTTGTGTGTTGATCGAATCACTCCACGCGGCGATATAGGGAAAAGTCTGAATTAACAGGGGGGGGAAAGAGTCGATCAATGGAGCAGTTGCGAACCGATGCGGATACAGGCGAGGGCGCCGGCCGTGTCGACCGACGCCCTTCGCAGACCGAGAGCGGTCCGGCGGCTCAGCCGAAGCGGCCGGTGATGTAGTCCTCGGTCTTCTTCACGCTCGGGTTGCTGAAGATCTTCTGGGTGTTGTCGTACTCGATGAGGCGGCCCGGGTCGCCGGTCTTCTCGATCGAGAAGAAGGCGGTGCGGTCCGACACACGGGCGGCCTGCTGCATGTTGTGCGTCACGATGATGATCGTGAACTTGTCCTTGAGCTGGAACATCAGGTCCTCGATGGCCAGCGTGGAGATCGGGTCCAGGGCCGAGCAGGGCTCGTCCATCAGGACGACCTGCGGCTCGACCGCGATGGTCCGGGCGATGCAGAGTCGCTGCTGCTGACCACCGGACAGGCCCGCGCCGGGCTTGCCGAGGCGGTCCTTGACCTCGTCCCACAGGTTCGCCGAACGCAGGGCCTTCTCGGCCGCCTCGTCCAGGATTGACTTCTTCCGGACGCCGTTGAGCTTCAGCCCGGCCACCACGTTCTCGAAGATGCTCATGGTGGGGAACGGGTTCGGCCGCTGGAAGACCATGCCGATCATGCGCCGGACCGCGGTGACGTCCACGTCCCGGTCGTAGATGTCCTGGTCGTCGACCGTCAGGCTGCCCTCGACGCGGGCTCCCGGCAGCACCTCGTGCATCCGGTTGATCGACCGCAGGAAGGTGGACTTGCCGCAACCGGACGGACCGATCAGGGCGGTGACCGTCTTCGGCTCGACGGTCAGGTTGATGTTCTCGATCGCCTTGAAACCGCCGTAGTAGGCGGTGACGTTCGAGGCTTCGACGCGCTTGGCCATGGTGGTACCTCCGGGGTTCATCGGCTGAGCCGGTTGCGACGGGCCAGCAACTTCGCCGCGATCGTCAGGATGAGCACGAGGGCGACCAGGGTGAGTGCCGCGGTCCACGCCCGTGCCGGCGCGTACTTCGACGCGTCACCGGCCTGCTGGTAGACGAAGAGGGACAGCGACGACTGGTTGTTCTCGAAGGGGTTGGTGTTGATGGCGGCGCCGCCGCCGGCGACCAGCAGCACCGGCGCGGTCTCGCCGGCCGCGCGGGCGATGGCGAGCATGACGCCGGTGACGATGCCGGGCAGCGCCGTCGGCAGCACCACCCGCAGGATGGTCTTCCACTTGGGTACGCCGAGTGCGTACGCGCCCTCACGCAGCGGCGGCGGGACGAGGCGGAGCATCTCCTCGGTGGACCGCACGATGGTCGGGAGCATGAGCACGCTCAGCGCGAGCGCGGCGGCGAAGCCGGAGAAGCTCGGCCGGCCGTCGTTGAACCACGGCGACACGATCAGCACCCAGAACGCCAGCACGAAGAGGCCGGAGACGATCGACGGGATGCCCGTCATGACGTCCACGAAGAAGCGGATCGCGAAGGCGAACCGGCCCCGGCCGTACTCGACGATGTAGATGGCGCAGAGGATGCCGAGCGGAACGGTGATAAGGGTGGCGATGCCGACCTGCTCCAGCGTGCCGACGATCGCGTGGTACGCGCCGCCGTTGGCGTCCCGGGCCCCGATGTTGTTCATCGAGGTCTGGAAGAAGTTGCCGTCCAGCCGCTCGGTGCCCTTGCTGACGAGCGTCCAGACGACCGAGATCAGCGGCAGCACCGCGAGCACGAACGCGGAGTGGATCAGCGCGCTCCAGGTGCGGTTGCGCGCCGACCGACGCCCCTCGACCACGTTGGCCGCAGCGAAGAGCCCGGCCAGGTAGAGGATCGCGCCGAGGACGACGGCGAGGACCGGACCGCCGATGCCCGCGCCGTAGACGATCACGGCGGAGAGCGCGAGAGCCGCCACGGCGATGGCCGGTGCGGCGTACCAGGGCAGCCGCCTGGCCCGCAGCGAGGCGGGCTGGGCCGGCGGCCGGGTGCGGTGGGAGGTGACGGTTGTGGTCATGCGGCCGACTCCGTGAACTCCCGGCGGCGGTAGATGATCGCCCGCGCCGTGATGTTGACGATCAGCGTGATGGTGAACAGCACCAGGCCGGAGGCGATGAGCGCGCCCCGGCCGGTCTCGTTCGCCTCGCCGAACGCGTTGGCGATGTTGGCGGCGATGGTGTTGCCGCCGTTCTGGATCAGGTTGAACGAGATGCCGAAGGTGATGCCGAGGGTCAGCGCCAGCGCGATGGTCTCGCCGAGCGCCCGACCGAGGCCGAGCATCACCGCGGCGATGATGCCGGGGCGACCGTAGGGGAGCACCGCGGTGCGGAGCATCTCCCAGCGAGTGGCGCCCAGGGCGAGGGCGGCCTCCTCGTTCGCGGTCGGCGTCTGGAGGAACACCTCACGGGAGAGCGAGGTGATGATCGGCAGCACCATGATGGCGAGCACCAGGGCACCCAGCATGATCGAGGCTCCGAACGGGCCGTCGCCACCGAAGAGCGGGATCCAGCCGAAGTACTCGTTGAGCCAGACCGAGAAGTCCCGGACCGGGCTGCTGAAGATGTCCCGTCCCCAAAGGCCGAAGACCACGCTCGGCACGGCGGCCAGCAGGTCGACCAGGAAGCCGAGGGCGGTGCCCAGCCGCCGCGGCGCGTAGTGCGACAGGTAGAGCGCGATGCCCAGCGCCACCGGCACCGCGATCAGCAGCGCCAGCGCAGAGCTGAGGACGGTGCCGAAGGCGAGGGTGCCGATGCCGAACTTGGGTTCCGCTTCGTTGGGCGACCAGCCCTCGTAGGTCCAGAAGTTCTCATTGTTGGCGCGCAGGGCCGGCACCGCCTTGGCGACCAGGAAGATCGCGATGGCGGCGATGATGACCAGAACGGCGGTGCCAGCGGCAAGTGTGAGGCCGCGGAAGGCCCGCTCGGCGCCGAACTTACGGCTGCGCGGCAGCGCGCCGCCGCCGCCCAGCCCGGTGCCGCCCGGGGAACGGGTGCTGACTGGTGCCTCGGCCACACGCGCCGAGGCACCGGCGGGCCACTCGTGACTCTCGGTCACGCGCGTCCCGCCGGTGCCGGCGTCGGCCGAGCGGTGAGGGGTTTCACCCATCTGCTCGCTCGATTCGGTTGCGGAGGTGTGGGGGTCGGGTCAGGAGAGGTTCTTGACCGCGGTCTCGACCTTGGTGCGGACCGTCTCCGGCAGCGGGGCGTAGCCGAGGTCGGTCAGGGAGTTCTGGCCCTCGGCGCTGGCGGCGTAGCCCAGCAGACCCTTGACCAGCTTGAGCTTGTCGGCCGCGAGGCCCTTGCTGCAGACGATCTCGTACGTCGCCAGGACGATCGGGTAGGCCCCGGCCTCCTTGGTGTTGTAGTCGATCTTCATCTTGAGGTCGTCGCCCTGGCCCTCGATGGTCGCGCCGGCGATGGTCTTGCCGGCCGCCTCGGCGGTCAGCGCCGTGAACTCGCCGTTGCCGTTACCGATCTTGGCCATCTTCAGGCCGGCGTTCTCGGCGAACGACCACTCCATGTAGCCGATGGAGCCGTCGGCGCCCTTGACCCGGCTGGCCACGCCGTCCGACCCCTTGGCGCCGGTGCCGCCCGGGGCCTTCCAAGCCTTGGCGTTGCTGAAGGTCCAGTCACTCTCGGCGGTCTTCGAGAGGTACTTGGTGAAGTTGTCGGTGGTGCCCGACTCTTCCGAGCGGTGGATGGTCTGGATGGTGGTCCCCGGGAGGGTGGCGCCCGGGTTGTCGGCCTTGATGGCCGCGTCGTCCCACTTGGTCACCTTGCCGGCGAAGATCTTCGCCAGGGTGGCCGGCTTGAGCTGGAGGTTGTCCACGCCGCTGACGTTGTAGGCGACGGCAACCGGGCCGATCACCATCGGCAGGTGGATCGCCTTGCCGCCGGCGCACTTGGCGTCGGCCTGGGGCTGCTCCTCCGGCTTGAGTGCGGAGTCGGAACCGGCGAAGTCGGCGGTGCCAGCCTTGAAAGCCTCGACGCCGGCGCCCGAGCCGGAAGCCTCGTAGTTGATGGTGGTGCCAGCACACTTCTGCTGGTAAGCCTTGATCCACTCGGCCATGGCGTTCTTCTGGGCCGACGAGCCCTGGGCGTTGACCGTGCCGGTACCGCAGTCGACCGCGGCGGCGGAGCCCGAGGCGCTGGCGCCGGAAGTGGGCTCGTTGTTGTCCGAGCCGCATGCACTGAGGCCGAGCGTCGCGGCAAGAGCGAGGCAGGCAATAGTGCCGTACCGCTGGAGCTTCACCTGAGGGGTTTCCCTTCGCGTCTGACTTGGCGCCCCGATCCCGGGGCCCGAGGACCGGCACTGACCGGCTGACACGAAAGTTAGAAGTGCCAGGTAGCCGGTTCGCCGGTCGCAAATGAACGCGAGGTGAACACGTGCGGCCCCCGAGGTGACCGCTCGCTGAGGGTGAGTTGTCCGTTAAGTGAACCGGGGCACTTCAGTGCCCGTTGCTGTTCAGCCGAGGTGGTAGTTGATGTGCGCGGACCACCGGGCGAAGCCCAGCCGCTCGTACAGCGCGACAGCCCCGGTGTTCGAGTCGTCCACGTAGAGCATCACCCGGTCCAGACCGCGCCTGTCCCGCAGGTACGCGAGCCCCGCCGTGGTCAGCGCCCGGCCCAGACCGCCGCCGTGCGCGGTCGGCTCCACCCCGAGCACGTACACCTCGCCGATGCGGGCCGAGCCGGGTCGCTCGTGCACCTTCGTCCAGTGGAAGCCGAGCAGCCGACCGGTCGAGGTCTCCTCGGCGAGCAGGAAGCCGGCCGGGTCGAACCACGGCTCGGCGAGGCGTACCCGCAGGTCGTCCGGGGTCCACCGGCCCTGCTCGGGGTGCTCGGCGAAGGCCCGCGCGTTCAGGGCCAGCCACGCCGCGTCGTCCGCCCCCGGCCGGAAGGCGCGCAGCGCCACTCCGTCGGGCAGGCGTGGCTCGCCGAGTGGGGCCGCCAACGGTCGGCGGAGCTGCCACAGCACCCGGGCACGGGTGAAGCCGAGGTCAACGGCGAGCGCCGCCGCCGACGGATGGTCGCCGTGCGCCCACGCCCGCAGCGGTCCGGTCGCCGAGGCGAGCACGCCCCGGGCCAGCGCCCGGCCGGTGCCACGCCGCCGGTACGCCGGGTGCACCACCAACTCCACCCCGATCCCGTCCGCCGGGTCGGTGGTGTCCAGGTGCGCGTACCCGGTCAGGGTCCCGTCGTCGGCGCGGGCGAGCAGGTGTACGGCCGGAGCGTCCGGGTCGCGCAGGCGGAGCAGGACGTGCTCGTCCAGCGGGTCGGCGCCGTCAGTGTCGCCCGCCGTACGGGCCAGGGCCAGTACCCCGGCGATCTCCGTGGGGGACAGTCGGTCGGTCCGGGTCACCTGGTCGCTGGTCGGCTCCGCGCTGCTCATCCCGTCACCGTAGCCGCTGCGCCGTCCGTCTCAGGGGGCCGCCGACGAAAGGGCGACCTCGGCCGAGGGGCAGTCGGTCGCTGGTCAGGGGTGGCGGTCGAGGGGGCGCTGATCGTCGCTTTCGCGCGGTCCCGGCCGCCTGGCCGGGACCGATGACCTCTGATGGGCTCCTTTGGAGCTGAATCGTTTGCGGCATCGCCAACCGTGCCGGCGGTGGCGGTGGCGGTAGCGGCGGTGGCGGTGGCGGCGGTGGCGGTGGCGGTGCCGGCGGTGTCGGCGGTGGCGGTGCCGGTGGCGGCGGTGTCGGCGGTGTCGGCGGTGGCGGTGCCGGTGGTGACGGTGGTGGCGGTGGTGGCGGCGGTGGCGGTGGCGGTCCCGAGTTCAGGCGGTCGTCGATCCGCCCGCCGTCGGGACAACTCAGCGGACGTGGGACTGACTCGTTTGCGGCATCAGCTCCAAAGGCACCGCACCAATGACCTTGACCCAGCCGGTTCGGGCCTAGCCGCCCTGGCCCGGCGGCCCTGGCCCGGCGGCCCTGGCCCGGCGGCCCTGGCCCGGCGGCCCTGGCCCGGCGGCCCTGGCCCGGCGGCCCTGGCCCGGCGGCCCTGGCCCGGCGGCCCTGGCCCGGCGGCCCTGGCCCGGCGGCCCTGGCCCGGCGGCCCTGGCCCGGCGGCCCTGGCCCGGCGGCCCTGGCCCGGCGGCCCTGGCCCGGCGGCCCTGGCCCGGCGGCCCTGGCCCGGCGGCCCTGGCCCGGCGGCCCTGGCCCGGCGGCCCTGGCCCGGCGGCCCTGGCCCGGCGGCCCTGGCCCGGCGGCCCTGGCCCGGCGGCCCTGGCCCGGCGGCCCTGGCCCGGCGGCCCTGGCCCGGCGGCCCTGGCCCGGCGGCCCTGGCCCGGCGGCCCTGGCCCGGCGGCCCTGGCCCGGCGGCCCTGGCCCGGCGGCCCTGGCCCGGCGGCCCTGGCCCGGCGGCCCTGGCCCGGCCGCCCTGGCCCGGCCGCCCTGACCCAGCTGGTCCGACCCGCGCCCGGCACTGGCCGAACCGCCAGTCGCTGCGCGCCTGTCGCCTCGCCAGTGCGGGGACTCGCAGCGGGCGGGGGCCTACGTCGGATCGGTGGGCAGCGCCTCCAGCTCGTACCGCGCGCTGAGTTCGGGCAGGATCCGGCGCAGCGCGTCGACCGTGCCCTGTCGGTCGCCGCCCGCGTCGTGCATGAGGACGACCGACCCGGGTTGCGCCTGCGTGAGCACCGTCGTGGCGATCTTTTTGGCACCGGGAACCTGCCAGTCCGACGGATCCACCGACCAGTGCAGCGGGGTCATGCCGAGTTGCCGGGACACCGACACCACCGGGTAGGTCCAGGCGCCTCCGGGTTGGCGGTACCAGACGATCGGGACGTCCGGCACGGCCGCCCGGATCGCCTCGTTGGTGCGTACCAGGTCGGCGCGGATCTGGTCGGCGGACCTGTTGCCCAGCGAGACGTCGTGGTGCCAGGAGTGGTTGCAGAGCGTGTGGCCGTCCGCCACGATCGCCTGGATCAGGTCGGGGTGGTCCTGGGCGTTCTCGCCCACCACGCAGAACGTGGCCTTGACGTCGTACTCGCGCAGCATCGCGAGGACCTGTGGGGTGTAGCGCGGGTCCGGCCCGTCGTCGAAGGTCAGCGCGAGTCGGGCGGTGCCGGTGTCCGTGTGGGCGCCGAACAACTGGTCGCCGCCGGCGTCCCGGCCCGTGCCGTCCTGGCCGGCCTCGGCGGGACCGGCGGCACTCTGGCTGGCGCTCGGGGGTTCGGCGCTCCGGCTGGCGCTCGGGCGCTCGGCGCTCCTGCTGGATTCCGGGCGCTCGGTCGACGGCTGCTCGGGCGGCTGGTCGGCGTAGTGGGGCCCGTTGGCGTCGGTGGTGACGCCGGCGGTGTGCGGCCGGGTCTGGTCCGGCACGAGGCTGCGGCCCAGCACGTACGCGGAGCCGAGCAGCGCCGCCACCACCACCGTCACGATCCCTGCCGCGCGGGCGGTCGTGTTGACCCGCGTCACGGCTTCCACCCGATCGGCCGGAGCCGCCGGCCCGTCGCCCCCGTGTTACCTGCGCGCATCCCTGCCCCCCTTTTGCGACAAACCCGGCAGTCAGAATAGGACTGCCAAGCTGCGCAAAAAGGGCATATGGGGAATCGGGCGTGAGCTAGACGGGCAGCGGCGCGTGCTCCGTCTCGGGCAGCGAACGCGACGGGGGTACGACGAACTTGTAACCCACCTGGCGGACCGTGCCGATCATCGACTCGTACTCCGAGCCGAGCTTCGCGCGCAGTCGCCGGACGTGCACGTCCACCGTCCGGGTGCCGCCGAAGTAGTCGTAACCCCAGACCTCGCGCAGCAGCTGGTCGCGCGTGAACACCCGGCCCGGGTGCTGGGCCAGGAACTTCAGCAGCTCGAACTCCTTGTAGGTGAGGTCGAGCGGGCGGCCCTTCAGCTTCGCCGCGTACGTGTCCGGGTCGATGGTGAGTTCCCCGGCCCGGATCGAGCCGCCGGCGCCGGCGGTCGCGTTGCTCAGGCGGCCGACCGCGAGGCGCAGCCGGGCCTCGACCTCGGCGGGACCGGCCGAGGCGAGGATGACGTCGTCGACGCCCCAGTCCGCGTTGAGCGCGATCAGGCCGGCCTCGGTGACGACCGCGACCAGCGGCACGCCGAGCCCGGTGGCGTGCAGCATCCGGCACGTCGCCCGGGCCTCGCTCAACTCCGACCGGGCATCGACCAGCACCGCGTCGGGGCTGGGCCCGGCGACCAGGGTGCGGACGTCGCGCGGCGCGGTGCGCACCGAGTGTGGCAGCAGGTCGAGAGCCGGCAGCACAGCCGACGGTTCACCTGCGCGCGCGGTCACCAGCAGCAGGATCTCCACGATCACCTCCGTCCCGGCGGCGCATCGCCGCACGCGACCAGACGCACTCGTGAGGGAGTGCGCTGAGAAATTGCGTGGTCCCGGCGTCGCTGACGGGCGGGTAACGCGTTGAGCGTAACCGATCGCCTGCGCTGTACCGTCAGGCCATTTCCCGTTTGTCTAGCTTGCCCCTGATCGTGGCACAGGTTTTAACGTTGCTGAAACCCGCGACCGCCGTGTCGGCCGGTCGATCTGGCACGATCGGGGCGTGTTTCCCTCCACCTCGCCCGACGCCGGCCGCGACTCGTGGGCCGAGGGCCCCCGTCCGGGCCCGGCCGCTCCGACCCGTGGCCACCCGCCCGCGCCGCGCACCGGACCGGCTGTCGCCGACGGCGAGCGCCGTGAACGTGGGCCACGCCGTGCCCGCCGTGCCGGAGAGCCGGCCCGTCGTACCGAGGACGAGGTCGACGAGCCGGAGGAGGAGGTCGTCCCCCCGGTCGAGGTGCACCGCCCGTTGGCGCTGACCATCGCCGGTTTCGCCGCGCTGCTCGGCGTGGGACTGGTGCTCGGCGCGCAGACGTCGGGCCCGGGGCACCGTCTGCCGTTCGCCGTCATCGTCTTCGGCGTCCAACTGCTGTTCGTGCTCGCCTGGACGATGGCCATGCGCCCACCGGCGCTGCTGCTGGTCGCGGGGATCAGCGCCGCCGTCGCCGCGGCCGCCGACGTCGCCGCCGTGCGGAGCGACATCGCCGGCCTGGCGCCGCTGGGCTACCTGGCCGTCGGCGGCTTCCTCGCCGCCGTGCTCGGCCAACTGGTCCGCCGCGTCGACCGCGTCCGGGTCACCGACTCCCTCGGCGCCACCCTGCTCATCGTGGTGGGTGTCGTGGCCTTCGGCACCCTGATCGTGCTCAGCCGCATCCCCGCCGGCACCCAGGCGATCACCGTCTGCCTGACCGCGAGCGGTGTCGCGCTCACCGTTGCCCGGCTCACCGACGCGGTGCTGCCGTGGCCCCGGCTGGCCCCGCAGGTGCCCCGGGGTGCGGCCGGCGTCGTCGGCGGCGCGATGGTGGGCACGCTGGGCAGCGCGCTGCTCGGCGGCTATCTGGTGACACCCTTCACCCCGACCAGGGCCGCGGTGATCGGCCTGGTCGCCGCCGTCACGGCCGTCCTGACCGACCTCGCCGTCGGGTACGCGGAGGCGGGCCGCCTGATGGCCGGGGAGCCGCCCACCATGTGGGTGGCCCGGCACATGCAGGGGCCCCTCGGTGGGTTCGCCCTGGCTGCGCCCGCCGCGTACGCCATGTGCATGCTCTTCCTCTGAGCCCACGGTTGAGGCCGGTGCCCCTCGGGTACCTACGGTGCGCCGCGCTGCGGCATCAGATCGAACGACCCGCCCTGTCGTGGCGGGCGGAGACAGGAGGCGGCGTGGCCCAGGAGTATCCGGTCGACGAGGCCCGGCCCCGACGGCGCGGGCGCAAGCTGCTCATCGCCCTGGTCGTCCTGCTCCTCGTGGTGGCCGGCCTGCTGGTGGTCGCCGACCGGGTGGCGGTCGGGGTTGCCGAGCGGCTCATCGCCGAACGGGTCAGCCAGGAGATCAGCAAGCAGGGCGCGCAGTCCTCGGCGCCGGACGTCGAGGTCGGTGGGGTGCCGTTCCTCACCCAGGTGCTCGACGGGCGGTACGAGCGGATCTCCATCTCGCTGCGGGACGTGCAGGCGTCGGTCGAGGGTGACGCCGTACGGCTGCCAGTGCTGGACGTCGACGCCCGCAACGTGCGGGCGTCGCTTGACACGCTGCGGTCCGGGCAGGGCGACGTCGTGGCCGACACGGTCGACGGCACCGGCACGATCAGCTACGAGAGCCTCGCCGCGCTGCTGAACCGGCCCGGCCTCACCCTCGGTGAGCAGGGCGGCAAGCTGGCCGTCAGCGCCCCGGTCGACATCCTCGGCCAGAAGTTCACCGTCGCCGGCACCGCCGACGTCACCGTCGCCAAGAACGGCGCGGTGGCCCTGCGCTTCAACAACCTGGACGCCGCCGGCCTGCCGAACCTGCCGCTGGCCCGCACGATCCTGAACAACTACGCCAAGAGCATCTCGATCGACGTGCCGCTGCCCGACCTGCCCTTCCAACTCGCGGTCCGCAAGGTCCAGCCGTTGCCCGAAGGGTTGGCGGTCACCGCCGACGCGAAGAACGTACCGATCAACTCCGTGAGCTGACTCGTGCCTCGATCGTCCGGACTGCCGGGACGCCACAGTGGCCCGGCAGCCGGACGATTCCCGGATGGTGGTCGGTACGGTGGCGGCCCTCCGGATGGCTGGTAGGCTCCGTGACCATGGGGACCCACCTCACCAAACGGCGCGCGGTCGACCTGTGCCGCGTGGCCACCTGCCTGTGTCGCCCTGTCATCTGACGGCGGGGCTGATTTTGGCCGCCTGACGGCGGCCACCGGCACGCAGGGTCCTCGACCCTTTCCGGTGATCCCACCGAACGCCCGGCAGCGGCGCCGTCGCACGAACCCGTGATCCCGTCCTTCCGCTGGGTCCCGCGCGCGGTGCGACAGTTCAACCCATCGATATTCGCGCGTTGGCTCACCATCCATCCTCACCAGGGAGTGATTCGATGAGTCGCGACACCGCACTCGTCTCGGCCGAGTGGGCCGAGAAGAACCTCGACGCCCCGGGCGTCGTCTTCGTCGAGGTCGACGAGGACACCTCGGCCTACGAGACCGGCCACATCGCCGGCGCCATCAAGATCGACTGGAAGACCGACCTCCAGGACCAGGTCCGCCGGGACTTCGTCAACAAGACCCAGTTCGAGGCGCTGCTGTCCGAGCGGGGCATCAGCAACGACGACACCGTGATCCTGTACGGCGGCAACAACAACTGGTTCGCGGCGTACGCCTACTGGTACTTCAAGCTCTACGGGCACCGCGACGTCAAGCTGCTCGACGGCGGCCGCAAGAAGTGGGAGCTGGACGCCCGTCCGCTCGTCACCGAGACGGCGACCCGCCCGGCGACCCGGTACGTCGCGCAGGAGCCGGACACCTCCATCCGGGCCTTCCGCGACGAGGTCGTCGCCGCGATCGGCACCAAGAACCTGGTCGACGTTCGGAGCCCCGACGAGTTCGCGGGCCGGCTGCTCGCCCCCGCCCACCTGCCGCAGGAGCAGGCGCAGCGGGCCGGTCACATCCCGACCGCGATCAGCGTGCCGTGGTCTAAGGCGGCCAACGAGGACGGCACCTTCCGGTCCGACGACGAGCTGCGCAAGATCTACGGCGACGCGGGGCTGGACGACGGCAAGGAGACCATCGCGTACTGCCGGATCGGCGAGCGCTCCTCGCACACCTGGTTCGTGCTGCAGGAGCTGCTCGGTCACCGCAACGTGAAGAACTACGACGGCTCCTGGACCGAGTACGGCTCGCTGGTCGGCGTGCCGGTCGCGCTCGGCGACGAGCCCGGGGAGGCCTGACGATGACCGCTCCCACCGCTGCGGGCTGCGCCGCGCCTGACCAGGCCGCGCCCCTGCCGGCCAGCCTGGACCTCGAGAAGGAGACCGTCATCACCGGTATCGTCCGCTCGGCGGCGGACGAGGTCGTGCCGGGCGCGTACGTCCGGCTGCTCGACTCCACCGGTGAGTTCACCGCCGAGGTGGTCACCTCGGCCGCCGGCCAGTTCCGGTTCTTCGCCGCGCCGGGCTCCTGGACGCTGCGGGCGCTGTCCCGGCACGGCAACGGCGACACCGCCGTCACCGCCGGCCGGGGCATCAACGAGGTGACCGTCACCGTCGCCTGACCCACCGCTCTGATCGACCGGGGCCGGTCACCCTCCTGGGTGGCCGGCCCCGATCGTCGTCACCGTGGTCAGATGCCGGTGGCTCTCGTGCAGGACGAGACCGGATCGAGGGCGACGTCGACGGTCTGGACGATGCCCGCCTTGACGCGTGTGCGGTGGGTCTGCGGTACCCACCCGTCCCTGGCGACGATCACCTCGTAGCGGCCCTTGGGCAGCCACCAGACGTACCGACCCTGGGCGTTCGCGGTCAGGGTCCAGCCGGTCGTCGTACCCAACCGGTTCACCCGGACCGTCGCCGCGACCGCGACGGTGGCCCCGGCGCAGGTGACCCCCGTGACGGTGCCCTGGATCCTGCCCCAGCTCGCCGGTGGCGACACGGTCATCCGCAGCGGCACCGCCGGAACCCGGTACGGCGTGTCGGACGCGACACCCAACTCGCCGGAGTAGGTGCCCGGCTGGGCCACACCGGCGGCGGCCGTGGCGCGCAGGGAGACGGTGACCTTTCGGGAGGCGCCTGGCGCGAGGGTGAACGTGCCTGGTTTCGTGGTCAGCCAGGGCAGGTCGCCCTCACCGGCGCACAACTCCAGGCCGCTGAGCCGTTCCGCCTCGATGGAGCCGACGAAGGAGGACGGCGTACCACCGATCTTGTACGCCCCGCAGGCGGCTGCGCCCCGGTACCGACCGAACTGCACGTTGGGCAGGTCGCGCCAACTCCCCGCCACCGGGTCGTACGCGATGGTCCGGTTGGTCACCGTGGTGGACGCCGCCGTGACCCCGCCGGCCAGGAGCAGGAGGTCACCGGCTGTCGTGTACTGGGCGCCCCAGAGGTCAAGAGGCAGGTCCGGCAGGCGGTGCCACGCGTCCGCCACCGGGTCGTACCGGTAGGCGTCGGTGTAGTCGGCGTCGCCGGTGCCGCCGGCGCAGTAGACCGCGCCGCCGATCCCGCCGCAGGAGAGCCAGGACACCGGATGCGGGTACGCCGCGCCGGTGTGGAACGTGCCGGTCGTCGGGTCGAGGACGACGAGCCGGTCTGATTCGGCGCAGTCGTTGTCCCGGCAGCCACCCACCAGGTAGATCTTCCCCCCGGTGACCGCCCCACCGGCCGCCGCCGCGGGGAACGGGTTGACCGCCGGAGCCAGCGTGCTCCACGTGTCCGTGGCCGGGTCGAACACGTCCACGGAGGCAACGGTGTTGTCGTCGGCGCCCCAGCCGCCGAGGACGTACAGCTTGTCGCCGACGGCCGCCGCTACCGGCTTGGCCCGGGCGCTCGGCATGTCCGGCAGCGCCGTCCAGGTGTCCGTGTCGGGGTCGTAGCGCCAGGCCTTGCGTTCCAGGCCGCTGCCGCCACCGCCGCCGACGGAGTAGACCTTGCCGTCGAGGGTGGCCGCCGCGTTGTCGAAGACCGCCGCCGGAAGGGCGGCGATACCGGTCCAGGCGTCCTGGGCCCGGGGCGCGGTCCGGGTCCCGGCCGCGCCGTACGCGATGCCCGTGCGGGCTTTGCTGATCCCCTTCGTCCGCTGCTCCCGCAGGGGCGCCCCGGCCCTGGACAGCATGTCGAACCGTCCGTTGCGCTCGACCAGGTTGACGGTTGCCGGCGCGCTGCCGGTGTTGCGTACCGTCAGTTTCACGGTGCGTTTGCTGCCGTACGGCTGGGACGACTTGACGCTCGACGGTGTGACGGTGAGTCGACCGGCGGCCAACGCGACATCCAGGCGGCGGACCCCGTCGGCCGGCACGGTCACCCTGGTGGTGGCCACCCGGTACGGCGGGCGGCTGGCGGTGAACCGGTGTGCCCCGGTCAGCCCGGAGAACAGCCAGTAGAAGCCGTCCGGCATCCCCGGGTCGTCCGGCGTCGGCGCTGACCTGCCGCGGTCCTGCGGGCGGTCGGCGTCGGCCACGGTGACCCCGTCGAGCGGCGTGTCGGTGTTGCGGTCGGTGGTGAACCCGAGCACCAGCCCGCCCGGGGCGGCCACGCAGTCGCGGTTGACCACCTGCACGTCGTCCACCTGCCACCACCAGGCGAAGCTGCCGTGGAAGCGGAACCGGACGAGTACCGTGGCGGCCCCGGCCGCCGGGTCGAGTGGCACCTCCTCGACGACCGGCCCGCGTCGGCTGGTGGTCTGGTGCCAGACGGTGGTCCAGGTGGTACCGCCGTCGGTGGAGACGTCCACGTCGGCGGTGTCGCTCACGCCGACCGCCCGCCAGTCGCTGTGGAAACGCAGCACCGGCGCCGGCGTGCCGCGCAGGTCGACGGTCGGGGTCACCAGATCGGTGTCCTGCGTCCGGCCGGAGCCGAGACGGTCGCTGTCGGCGATGGCGAAGGCACCGCTGCCGCCGGTGAGGTTGCCCCGCTCGCCCGCGTCGGTGAACGTCCAGCCGCCGTCCCCGGTGCGGTTGCGTACCGACCAGCCGTCCGGCGTCGCTCCGCTGTCGAAGTTCTCGTCGAGCAGGGGGGTGCCGAAGCTGCCGGTGTAGCCGGCCGCCGTGCACCCGGTCTCGACGGGTACGGCGATGTCGGCCGTCACCGGGTCGCCGCCGGTGGCCACGTCCCGGGTGACCGTGCGGTAGCCGGGGTAGCGGGCGCTGATGGTGAGCCGGTACGTCGTGTTGCCCGGCACGGTGAAGGAGTACCGGCCGGTGCCCGGGTCGGTGAACACGGGTCCACCGGGACGGCCGGCGACCTCGATCCGGGCGTACAGCGGCCAGCCGTGCCCCGATCCGTCGGTGACCCGGCCGGCGACGGTGACCGACGGACTGGCCGTCAGGGCGAAGTTCCGGGTGACCATTCCGCCCTCGGCGACGGTGACGGTGGCGCTCTGCCCGGCGTACCCGTAGGCGCTGGCGGTGACCGTCGCCGCGCCGGCCGGCACGGTGAGCGCGTACCGGCCGTCCGCGCCGGTGGTGACGCTGCGGGTGCCGTCGCCGACGGTCGCGCCGGCGATCGGCCCGCCGCCGGCCGTGGTGACCGTGCCGGTGACTTGTCCGACGGCGCCGCGCGGCGCGGCCCGCACCGCCGCGTACGCGTCCAGTCGGCCTTCGCCGAAGACGTTGTTGTCGGCGGTGGTGCCTCCGCAGTCGGTGGCGTCGACGTCGCGGGCGGTCCGGTCCAACAGTTCCTCGGTGGCGGCGACGTCGCCCCGAAGGCTCGGCGCGGCCGACCAGAGCAGCGCCACGGTGCCGGAGACGTGCGGCGCGGCCATCGAGGTGCCGTCGAACGCGGCGTAGGAGTCGCCGGGAACGCTGGAGCGCACGTTGCTGCCGGGCGCGGCCACGTTCGGCTTGTACGACCGCGCGTCGGTACCGGCGCCCCGCCCGGAGAAGTCGGAGATGGTGTTCTGCACGTCGTACGAGCCGACGGCGTACGCGTTGGCGTTGTCTCCGGGCGAGCCGGTGCTGCCGCAGGCCGGACCGTCGTTGCCGGCGGAGAAGACCCCGAAGATGCCGGCCGCGCGCCAGGCCGCGATGGTCTGCTCGAACCAGGGGTCGCCGCCGGCGCCGCCCCAGGAATTGTTGACCACGTCGGGGCGCAGGTCGGGGCGGGGGTTCTGCCCGTTCAGGTCGGTCGGGGCCAGCACCCACTGGCCGGCCGCGAGCAGCGAGGCGTCGGTGCAGGAGTCGGTCTCGCAGCCCTTCGCGGCGATCCATTTCGCGCCGGGGGCGACGCCGATCTGATTGCCCGCGCCGTCGTCGCCGACCATCGTGCCCATGGTGTGCGTGCCGTGGCCGGCGTTGTCGCAGGGCGCGGCGCTCGGGCACACGCCGGCCGGGTCGTACCAGTTGTGGTTGTGGTCGAAGCCGCCACCGCCGAGGTTGCCGCGGTACGCCCCGACCAGCGCCGGGTGGTCGTACTGGGCGCCGCTGTCGATCGTGGCGACGACCACGCCGTCACCCCGGTCGCCGAGTTCGCTCCACACCTGCGGAGCGTTGATGTTGGCGATTCCCCACTCCGGGCCGTTCGCGTTCACGCGGCCGCGGGTGACCGGGGTCGGCCGCAGCAGGGGATAGCTGCGGCTGGGCTCGATCCTGGCCACCTCGGGCCGCTTGGCGATCTCGTCGAGCAGCGCGCGATTCCCGGTGACGCGTACCGCGTTCGCGATCCAGTACGCGGTGTGCGGCGCCTTTCGGGTCTTGAGCAGCGCGCGCAGACCCTTCTGGGTGCGCGTGGCGGTCGTGGTGAGCAGCCGGCGCACCTCGCGGGCCCGGTCGTCCGGGTCACGCAGCTTCGCGGTCCGCGCCACCGGCGCGGTGCTGCGCAGGTAGACGAGGAAACTGCCGTTGCCCGTCGTGCCGAGCTGACGGAGCAGCCCCTGGTCGACGCGGGCGGGCGTGGGCGCGGGTCGGGCGGCGACGGCGGGCTGGGCGGTGAGGGCCAGCAGGGCCGCGCCGCACGCCACGGCCGTTCGCCAGAGGACGGATCTCGCGTTCGGTGGTGGTTGGAGCACTGTTCCTCCCCACATGGGGTCCCGCTGGGTTCGGGACCTGTTCGGACGGTGCTCAATGCCTAACGATCGGCCGGTGACCTGGCGTTATTCCGCCAGAGAGGCGGGTCGCCGGGCCGTCGACCACTGCCTTTCGAAGCGGAGGACAGCTCGTGACACCATGGCCGGGTGAGCGGTGCTGTCCAGACGGGTTGGCCCTCGTCGAGCGAACCCGTCCCGCCGGCGCCTGCCCGGCGTGGGCGGCGTTGGCTGCTGGTCGCGACGGTGCTGTGGGCCCTTCTGCTGGCCGGGCTCACCTGGATGTCGGTCCGCGACGACCCGCCGACGGTGCGCGAGCAGCGCACCCTCTCCGAGGCCGCCCCGGTGGTCGAGCGGGCGGTCGGCGAGCTGGCCCGGGCCGCCGGCACGGCCGGGCTGCTGGAGCTGGGACCGGCGCGGGTCAGCGAGGGTTGCCGCGTCACCCCGCTCGCCGACGGCGCGATGCTGCGTCGCGAGGTCGGCGTGCTGGCGCCCGCCGGCACCGAGCGGGACGTGCTGACCGGTATCGCCGACCGCCTGCCGGCGACCTGGCGGGCCGGGGTCGGTCCCGGCCTGGACGGTCCGGAACTGCGCGCCGACGCGGGGGAGTTCGTCGCCGTCTCCGGACGCCCGACGGGGGACGGCCGGCTGCGGTTGACCGTCGACACGGGCTGCCGGCCGCCGGGCGCCGGTTACGACCCGACGCCGGGCAACGCCGCCGGCCCGGAGGCGTCGGCCCTCACGGCCGCACTGACGGCGCTGGGCCGTCCGACCGACGGCGCGCCGGAGCTGGTCACCGCGCCGTGCCCGGACGGCACGCTGGCCCGTACCGTGCGGTCCGCCGCCGGTCCCGGCCCGGCCGCGCCCGCCGGGCTCGCCCGGTTGGCCGGCGACGCGCCACTGCTGGACAACCCCCCGGTGTACGCGTACCGCGCCGGCGACGTCACCGTGCTGGCCGAACTCGGCCCGGACGCCGCGCGCGTTGCCGCCACCGTCGGCTGCTCCGGCTGAGTGGCCGGGTCAGCCGCCCGTCTCCCGATCGCCCGGATCGCGGCTGCGCCCCAACGCGTCGATGAGGCCCCAACGACCGGGGATGTCCAGCAGCTCCACCCGTCCCATTCCCGGCGGCACGGCCGGGTCGATGATCAGGTGTTCGCCCTGCGGTTCCAGCCCGAGGATCACCCGCAGCAACAGCAGTGGGGTGCCGCTCGACCAGGCCTGCGGGCTGCACGCGGTGGGGTACTCCACCGGGTAGCCGGTGCGGCTGCGGGCGTAGCCGGCGAACGCCTCCGGCAGCCGCCCGCCGAAGGACGTGGACGCGGCCAGCATGGCGTCGCAGATCACCCCGGCCTCCTCCCGGTAGCCGTAGCGGCTCAGCCCCCAGGCGATGATCGAGTTGTCGAACGGCCAGACGGTGCCCACGTGGTAGCCGATGGGGTTGTACCGGCCCTCTCCCTCGGCCAGGGTCCGCACCCCCCAACCGGAGAAGAGTCGCGGCCCGAGCAGGTGTTCGACCACCTTGCCGGCCCGGGGTTCGTCCACGATCCCGCTCCACAGCAGGTGCCCGATGTTCGACGTCAGCGCGTCGACCTGCTGACCGTCGGCGTCCAGGGCGAGCGCGTAGTACTCGCGGTCGGCGATCCAGAAGTCGCGGTTGAACCGCTGCTTGAGTTCCGCGGCCTCCCGTTCCAGCCGGTCGGCGTACTCCGGGTCGTCCCAGATCTCGCGGGCCAGCCGGGCGGCGCGGATCTTCGCGTCGTACGCGTAGCCCTGCAACTCGCAGGTGGCCCGGGGGAAGCCGGGTAGCCGGCCGTCGGCGTACGAGATGCCGTCCCAGGAGTCCTTCCAGCACTGGTTCTGCAGCCCGGTCTCGGGGTTGCGGGTGCGGTACCAGAGGTAACCGGTGCCGAGCAGGTCGCCGTAGGTGTCGATCCAGTCCAACGCGGCGCGGACCTGCGGCTCCAACTGCTGGACCAGCGCGGTGTCACCGGTCCAGCGCTCGTACTCGTCGATCAGGATGACGAACAGCGGCGTCGAGTCGGCCGAGCCGTAGTACGGCGAGTGGGGCTGCTCCTCGAAGCCGGCGGTCTCGCCGTACCGCAGCTCGTGCAGGATCTTGCCAGGCTCCTCGTCCCGGAAGTCGTCCACCCGGTGCCCCTGGAGGCCACCGAGCATCTGGATGGTCGGCGGGATGAGTTCCGGCAGGAACGGCAGCACCTGCAACGAGGTGATGATGCTGTCCCGACCGAACAGGGTCATGAACCACGGCAGGCCGGCGGCGATCAGCCGTACGCCCAGGGCGATCGACTCGTAGCGCAGCGCGGCCAGGTCGTTGAGGCTGCGCCGGTACGCCCCGGCCAAGGGCTCGCAGTCACAGCCGAGCGTCGGCGCCCGCTCGATCAGCTCCCGGTGCTCGGCGCGGATGGCGTCCCCACCGCGGCCGCCCGCGTACGGGAGGGTGGTCCGGATGTCCTCGCCCCGCGCGCCGAAGACGGTGGTGGAGATGTGCAGGCGGGTCGTCCACTCGCCGTTGCTGTCGATCCGGACACGGAACGTCATCCCGGCGGCGTCCACCTGTGCCGGTGCCGTGGAGCGGATCAGGGTTTCCCGGTGGAAGGCCTCCCGTCGGTACGTGAGGCGCAGCTCGTCGGTCACCGCGACCGTCGTCCGGCCCACCTTCTGCTGGGCGTGTTTGATCTCGAACAGGTCGGCGAAGTCGCTGCCCATCTCGACCCGGACGGTGAACTCGGCCTCCTCGCCGGAGTGGTTGAGGACGGTCAGCTCCTCGTCGAAGCCGCTCCCGATCTCGCGGCTGCGGATGATCGACGCCTTGGCGTCCAGGTAGTGGGTGGGTTCGCCGGGGGCGAGGAAGAACGTGGTCCGGTACGACTCGCTGGCGTCCACGGAGAGGGCGTGCAACCGCTGCCCGTCGAGGGTGAGCACCCAGCTCGACAGGAAGCGGGTGTCGAAGGAGAACAGCCCGGTCGGGAAGTCGAAGGACGGCTCGATGTCCCCGCGGTGGTCGGTGACCAGGAAGGTGTTGCCGTCCAGGATGCTGACGAGGTCCTTCACGAACGCCGCCCGACTGCCTCGCGGGCGACCTCGCGTGGGTCCCTCGTGCCCGGTGGGTCCGGGAAGAAACGGCGGAAGGCCAGGAAGAGCACCACGTCACCGCTGAAGGTGCTCTCGTTGCGCAGCACGGCGGCGAGCGCCTGGGCTTCGCCGGCGATCAACCTGTCGAACAGGGCCGAGCTGCTGTACCAGATGGCGTCGGCCGGACCTCGCTGGCGGCTGGCCCGCGCCGCTCCCGGCCGCATCCGGACCAGCCAGTGCTCGGTCTGGTGGTCGGTGCCGAGGTCGATCTGGAGGGTTCCGGCGGCCAGACCGCGCAGGACCGTGGGGGCCCGCGCCGGCAGGGATTCGAAGAACCTCTGGGTCGCCTCGGTCACATCCGAATCGTAGGCAGCCCCTCGGGTTGCCGGGCCGGTATTCGAAGTCCGCTACCGGGCTGAGTCGAAGGTCAGTAGACGAGCGCCTGCGCGCCCTCGGCCAACGCCTCCTCGACGAAGACCGCGGCGCCCGCGATCCGCACACCGGGCAGTACGTCCTCCGGGCCGATCTCCCGGCGGGCCGCGCACTGGGTGCAGGCGGTCACCTGGCCGCTGGTCAGGATGACGTGCAGCAGCTCGGCCAGCGGCGCGGAGTGCGGTAGCTCGAATTCCTGGGCGCGGCCGGGCAGCGCGAACCAGGTCGACTCCCCGGTCAGCCAGAGCGAGACGTCCACGCCGGCCGCGACCGCCGTGGCGGCGACCGTGAACGCCTGCGCGCAGCGCTCCGGGGCGTCCGCCCCGGCGGTGACCTTGACGACGAGAGAGCGGGCCATGGGGCCCAGCATAGGATGGGCGGGATGGTTACCGAGATCGGGTTCGTCAGCCTGCTGGTCGCCGGCCTGGGTGGACTCGCCGGCGGCCTGGTCTACCTGGCAGTGAAGATTTCAAGGGGACGTTGGTGAGCGCACTGTGAGCGACGAGAACCCGCTGCAACCGCCGTGGCTCAACGCGCCGCCGGTCGAGGAGTATCCGTACGAGGAGAGCTACGACCTGCGCGTCGGTCCGAAGCTGCACCCGGCGCTGGACGGCCTGCTGCCGTACATCGGCCTGTGGCGCGGTCGGGGCAAGGGTGGCTTCCCCACCGTGGAGGACTTCGACTACGCGCAGGAAATCAAGATCAGCCACGACGGCCGACCGTTCCTGCACTACGAGTCGCGCGCGTGGATCCTCGACGAGCAGAGCCGGCCCGTCCGGCCGGCCGGACGTGAGGTCGGCTGGTGGCGGCCGGTGCTGGTGGACGGCCGGGCCACCGACGAGCTGGAGGCCCTGCTCACGACTCCCACCGGCGTGATGGAGCTGCACCTCGGCAAGCGCACCGGCACCCAGGTGGAGTTCGCCACCGACGCGGTCGTGCGGACCTCGACCGCCAAGGAGGTCACCGGGGGCCACCGCCTCTTCGGCATCGTCGAGGGCGCGCTGCTGTACGCCCAGGAGATGGCCGCCATGGGTCACCCGCTCAGCCCGCACCTCTCGGCGCGGCTCGTCCGCGTCGGCGGCTGACGGCTCAGTCGACGGGGAAACCCAGCAGTTCGTGCAGGGCGGGGGTACGCGGGCAGGCATCCCGGCGTACCCCGTCCAGCATCCGGACCTCGACGAGTCCGCGTACCGAGGAGCTGAACCAGACGCCGTCGGCGGCGTGCAGCTCCGCGGGCGTCACCATCCGCTCGGCCCCGTCCAGGCCCAGTTCGTGCGCGTGGGCGAGAAGCCAGGCGGCGGTCGTGCCGGGCAGGATGCCGGTGGTGGCGGCGGGAACCGTGCAGATCGTGTCGCCGGTGAGCCAGACCACGTTGGCGATCGGCCCCTCCAGGGCGTACCCGTCGGACGAGACCCAGAGCACGTCGTCCACCCCGGCCCGTCGCGCCCACCGGCGGGCGGCGCTGTTGACCGCGTACGAGGTGGATTTGATGCCGGCCGGCAGCCAGTCCAGCCCGGTACGCGCGTCGGCGGGCACCCCCAGCGGCAGGACGGCCACGGTTATCCCGTTCCGCCGCGCCGCCTGCGACGACGCCGGCACCGCGGTCAGCGTGGCGTAGACGGTTGGCGGACCGCCGGCCTCCGAGCCCCGGGTGCAGACCAGCCGTAGCGCGCCCTCCACGTCCGCCGGCCAGCCCACGAGCACCGAGTCGAGCAGGTCGGTCAGCGCGTCGGTCGGGGGCAGGTCCAGGTCGACGGCGGCCGCCGCCGTGACCAGCCGGGCCAGGTGCTCGTCGCGTAGCCACGGTCGCCCCTGGCGCAGGTGCATCGACTCGAAGAGCCCGTCGCCGCGCAGGACGCCCAGGTCGTCGCCGCGGAGCACGGGTTCGTCCGCGGGAATCAGGCCCCGCCCCAGCACGGCGATCCGGGTGCTCGGGCTGGCCGGGACATTGCCGACGGACGACGTCACCATGACCGTCGAGCCTAGCGGCGGCCGGCCGCGCGCAGGGGGTCGGCGCGATCGCCGAACTATGATCGGACGGTGTCCGAATCCTCCCTCGCGGAAATGCTCCGGGCCCGTGGGCTGCGGCTGACGGCCCAACGGCAGCTCGTCCTGCAGGCGGTGCTCGATCTGGGCCACGCCACCCCGGAGCGGGTGCACGCCGCCGTCCGGGAGGTCGCCGCCGGCGTCAACATCACCACCATCTACCGCACGCTGGAGCTGCTGGAACGGCTCGGCCTGGTGACGCACACCCACCTGTCGCACGGTTCGCCGACCTATCACGCGGCGGGTGAGCACCAACACGTCCATCTGGTCTGCCGGGAGTGCGGCGCGATCGACGAGATCGATCCGGAGCTGCTGCGTCCGCTCGCCGAGCAGTTGGAGGCGCAGCGGGGCTTCCGGGTGGACATCGGGCACGTGTCACTCTTCGGCGTCTGCGGCCGGTGCGAGAACGGGGACCACAAATGATCGACATCGCGGGCGCGGTGGCCGTCGAGAGCATCGATGAGGCCAGCCGCGATCAGCCCGACCCGGCGCACGTCGCCGCGGGCGTGCGGGGCGTTGCGGCGCACTACGGCGACCCGCTGCGCGAGCAGCGCGTGCTGGACACCGAGGTCGGCCTGGTCGACAGGTCGCACCGGGGGATCGTCGCGGTGCCGGGCGAGGAACGGGCCGGCTGGCTGCACACGATCACCTCGCAGCACCTGTCGACGCTGTCCGCCGGTGAGGGCACCGAGCTGCTGGTGCTCTCCCCGCACGGGCACGTCGAGCAGCACGCCCTGGTCGCCGAGGACGGCGAGACCACCTGGCTGGACACCGAGCCGGGTGCGACCGACGGCCTGCTGGCGTACCTGGAGAAGATGCGGTTCTTCAGCAAGGTCGACCCCCGCGACGCCACGGCCGAACGGGCGCTGCTGTCGCTTGTCGGTCCGGCGGCGGCGGAGGCCGTGGCCACGCTCGGCGTGACCGGGCTGGCCGCACCGGACCTGCTCCCGGTGCCGGGTCCGAAGTTCGCCGCCGGCGCCGTGCCACCCCGGGCGGGCATCCGGTACGACGTCCGCCCGTTGCCCATCGGCGGCTGGGCGCGACGCGGCCTCCTCGGGGTGGACCTGCTCGTGCCCCGCTCCGCGATGGAGCAGGTGGTCGCGGAGCTGCGCGGCGCGGGCGTGCCGGTCGCCGGCCTCTGGGCGTACGAGGCGATCCGGGTGGCCGCCCGGCAGCCCCGGGTGGGGGTCGACACCGACCACCGGACGATCCCGGCCGAGGTGGACCTGATCGGCCCGGCCGTGCACCTGGACAAGGGCTGCTACCGGGGTCAGGAGACGGTCGCCCGCGTGCACAACCTGGGCCGGCCGCCGCGCCGCCTGGTGCTGCTGCACCTCGACGGGGTGACCACCGACCAGCCGCCGACGGCCGGTACGCCGGTGACCCTCGACAGTCGGGCGGTGGGTTTCGTGGGCACCGCCGTCCTGCACCACGAACTGGGTCAGGTGGCGCTCGCCGTCCTGAAGCGGAACGTCCCGGACGACGCCGCGTTGCTGATCGGCGAGACCGCGGCGGCGATCGACCCGTCCTGACCGGCACGTCTAGGATCGCCGGCATGACGACAGGGACGTTGATCACGGTGGCCCCGACGGGCGCGGAGTCGGCCAAGGCGGAGGTGCCGGCGCTGCCGGTGACCCTGGACGAGTTGCTGCTCACCGCCAAGGAGTGCGAGGCGCTCGGCGCCGCCGTGATCCACGTCCACATCCGCGACGACGAGGCCCGGCCGACCCTCGACCCGGCCCGCCTGGCCGAGACCGTGGCGGCGCTGCGGGAGAGCACCGACCTGATCGTGCAGCTCTCGTCCGGCGGCGCGGTGACCGACCCGGAGGCGTCCCGGCTCGCCGTGCTCGACGCCGGCCCCGACATGGCCTCCTGCACCATGGGCACGGTCAACTTCGGCGACGATGTCTTCCTCAACCGCTGGGAGTTCATCGTCGACCTGCACACCCGGATGCAGGAGCGCGGGATCGTGCCGGAGTACGAGATCTTCGACCTCGGTCACCTGTCCGCTTTGCAGCGGCTGCTCGGCAAGTACGGGCTGCCGGCCGGCGGGCACGTGCACGTCGACTTCGTCATGGGGGTGCCGGGCGGGATGCCGGGCACCACCGAGACGCTCGTCGCCGCCCACCGGATGCTGCGGGACCTGCCCGAGGGCACCACGTTCTCGGCCACCGGCATCGGCCGCAGCACCATTCCGGTGCTGCTGGCCTCGCTCTCGACGGGCGGGCACCTGCGGGTCGGCATGGAGGACACGGTGACGTATGCCAAGGGCCGTCCGGTCGAGTCCAACATGCAGCTGGTCGCCCGCGCGGTCGGCTTCGCACAGCTCGCCCAACGGCCGCCGCTGACCACCACCGAGGCCCGCGCGCTGCTCGGGCTGTAAGGCCACGGGCTTCCCGCGCCCCTGTCACCCGCGCGGTTGACGACCTGGTCACCCCGCCGACGGGCGACCCGAGATGCTGGGTACCGTCCAGCACGTGGGAAAGACGTACGAGGGTGGCGTGCCGCTCGCCGAGGTGGTCCGGTCCGGGTTCGTGGAGGGCGGCCACCGAGGTTCGGTGGTGGTGCTGGACGCGACCGGGGCGCCGCTGGCGGCCGCCGGGGACGTGACCGCGCCGATCTTCCCGCGCTCGGCCAGCAAGCCGATGCAGACGATCGGGATGCTCCGCGCCGGCCTGCCGCTCACCGACCCGGCCGACCTGGCGCTGGTCTCGGCCAGCCACGCGGGGGAGGACTTCCACCTCGCCCGGGTCGGCGCGCTGCTCGACCGGGCCGGGCTGGACGCCTCCGCGCTGCACTGCCCGCCCGATCTGCCGGCGGGTGCGGCGGCCCGGGAGGCGGTACTGCGCGCCGGAGGAGCGCCGAGCCGGGTGCAGATGAACTGCTCCGGCAAGCACAGCGGGATGCTGCTGACCTGCGAGGCTGCCGGTTGGCCCCGCGACGGCTACTGGCGGCCCGAGCACCCGTTGCAGCAACAGTTGCGGTCGGCCGTCGAGGAGTTCACCGGTGAGCCGGTGGCGGCCGTGGGCGTGGACGGCTGCGGCGCACCGGTGCTGGCGGTGTCGCTGACCGGCCTGGCCGGGGCGTACCTCCGGCTTGTCGATGCCGAGCCCGGCTCGGCCCCGCGCCGGGTGGCCGACGCGATGCGCGCCCACCCGGAGATCGTGGGCGGTACCCAGGCCGACGACACCCGGCTGATGCGCGGTGTTCCGGGTCTACTGGCCAAGATCGGCGCCGAGGGCGTGTTCGCCGTCGGGCTGCCGGGCGTCGGCGCGGTGGCCTTGAAGATCGACGATGGCGCAGACCGGGCGCGGATGCCGGTGCTGGTCTCGGCGCTACGCCGGCTCGGCGTGGACGCGCCAGTGCTGACGGAGTACGCCGAGGCACCCCTCTTCGGCGGCGGCGTCCCGGTCGGAGCGATCCGCCCCCTCTGGTAACCAGCGGCCTTCGCCCCGTTGATCATGAAGTTATCGCCACGACACGCCGCTGCGGGTGGCAGTAACTTCATGATCAACGGGGTGTGGCGGCTGCAGGCTAGGGCAGGAAGTCCAGGAGCGCGGCGCTGACCGGTTCCGGGCGCTCCAGCGGCAGCAGGTGCGCGGCGTCCGGCACGTCCGGCAGGCGTACCGCCTTCGGGGCGTCGGCGGCGATCCGGTCGGCGAGCCGGCGGATGTCCGGCACGTCCGCCGCGCCGGCGGTGACCAGGACGGGGATCGTCAGCTCGCCGAGACGTCCGATCGCCGGTGGGGTCAGCTCGCCCACCTCGACCGCACCGAGGGCCAGTTCCGCGGCCAGGGCGCGCTGGTCCATCTCCTGCGCGAACGCCAGCAGCTCGGGGTCGACGTCGGCCGGCTGGCGGGCCGGGCCGACAACCCAGAACCGGACCTCGCCGGCCGCGCCCGCCACGAAGTCGTCCGGGTCGACCTCGCCGACCAGTTCGTCCCAGAGGTCGTTGGCCTCGTCGGACCACTCGTTCCCGGAGACCGCCGTGTCGAAGAGGGCGAGCGCGCTCACCCGGTCCGGATGGGCCAGGGCGGTGTCGACGGCGACGGACCCGCCGAAGGAGCAGCCGACCAGCGCGGCCTGCGGCAGGTCCAGGGCGTCCAGCAGGCCGGCCACGTCGTCGTGGTGCGCGAACGGCGTCGGCGGCAGCTCGGAGTCCCCGTAACCGCGCAGGTCCGGGACGATCACCCGGTGCCGGGTGGCGAGCGTGGGTACGACGCCCCGCCACATGCGCCGGTCCGCGATGCCGGCGTGCAGCAGGACGACGGGCGAACCGCTGCCGACCTCGTCGTACGCGAGAACTGCTCCATTGACTGTGATCTTGTGCACCAACGGACCGTACGGACCGGGCGGGGCGGCACGCAAACGGGACGCTGAGACCTTGCTAACTCTGGCTAGCGTTTTGCTTGCAGGAGTTAGCGGATCGGATTAGCGTCGGCATCATGGCGACACCAAAGGACCTTCCCGATGTCGGCGGGTTCATCCGCGATCTGCGCCGCAACGCCAAGATCTCGCTGCGTCAGCTCGCCGAGCAGGCGGGGGTCAGCAACCCGTACCTGAGCCAGATCGAGCGCGGTCTGCGTCGGCCGAGCGCCGAGGTGCTCCAGCAACTGGCCAGCGCGCTGCGGGTGTCGACCCCGGCCATGTACCTGCGGGCCGGGCTGCTCGACGACAAGGAGGGCCACGGCGTGCTCGCCGCCATCGCGGTGGACCCCGACCTGACGATGGCCCAGAAGCAGTCGCTCAGCCAGATCTACGAGACCTTCCGCCGGGAGAACGCCCGGTTGTCCGAGGCCCAGGCCGCGGCCGGGGCGACCACCCCGACCACCCCGACCGATGTCGCCGACGCGCCCGCCGACGTGGCGAACCTGGCCGCGACCGGTCCCACCACCGAGGGCGGCACCCCGACCGAGGCCGTGCTCGAGTCGGTCGCCGTCACCGAGGCGGGCCCCGCGCCCGCCCCGAGCGGCACCCCCGAGAAGAACGCCCCGAGCGGCACCCCCGACTTGAGCACCCCGAGCAGCACCCCCAAGAAGAAGAGGGCCGTCGAGACGGCCGAGGAGGAGACGTCATGACCGAGCCGAAGACCAATCGCATCCCCGCTCCCATCTACGCCGCCGCCGGTGCGGCCGAGCTGGCCCTCGAGCAGCTCCGCAAGCTGCCCGCGGCCGTCGGTGTGCACGGCACCCGGGTCGTCGCCGACCTGGGCGGCCGGGCGGTGCTGACCGGCTTCGAGCTGCGCCAGAAGGCCACCGAGACGCTGCGTACGGCCAACGAGACCGCCGGCACCCTGCGCGACCGCGCACAGGCCGAGCTGGACCTGGCCAAGCTGCGTGAGTCGGCCGACCTGGCCAAGCTGCGCGAGGTCGCCGACATCGAGAAGCTGCGCGCCGCCGCCACCCGCAACGCGGCCGTGGTGGTCACCGCCGCCCAGGCGGCCCAGGAGCGGGCGTTCGCCGCGTACGGCGCGCTGGTGGCCCGCGGCGAGCGGGTCGTCGGCGCCGGCGTGCTGGAGGCCGCCGAGACGGTCAACGCGGACATCGAGGCCACCGAGGCGACGATCGCCCCGGCCGCGACGACGGCCCCGGCCGCGACGACGGCCCCGGCCGCGACGACGGCCCCGGCCGCGACGACCGCCCCGGCCGCGACGCCCGCCCCGGCGGAGGTGCCGAGCCCGGCCGAGGTCGCCGAGATCGCCGAGGCCAAGCCGGCCGCCGTCAAGAAGGCCACCCGGGCGAAGGCCGCCAAGCCGGCCGAGACCCCGTCGGCCAAGCTGCCCCGGGCCACCAAGCGGACCCGCCCGGCGGCCGAGTAGTTCAAACCTGCCGGCGATCCCGACGGCGTCCTTGTCGGACGTAGTCGGGGTCGCCGACATAAACTTGCCGGCATGGCCACCGCCGCGCCGATCTTCGCGTTCGAAGTCCGTTACGTGATCGAGCTGATCCTGCTCGTCTTCGCGTTGATCATTCAGGGTGTCGCGCTGGTGCATGCCATCACGCAGCGGTCCGACGCCTTCGCCGCCATCGGGACGCTGCCCAAGGGCGGCTGGATCGCGATCCTCGCGGTCTGCCTCGTGCTGATTCTGCTCAGCCGCGGTCCGATCAGCCTCTTCGGACTGATCGGCATCGCCGCCGCGCTCATCTACCTGCTCGACGTGCGGGTCGGTCTGCGCGAGCTCAATGACGGCAAAGGGTTCTGGTGAGAGGTTTCCGCTGGCCTCCGCCACCGGACAGCGGCCCCCGCACCTTCGGTCCCGGCCCGGGTGGGCCGCGCACCGGCCGTCCCGCGATCCCCGATCCGGAGACCGAGCTCGTCGCCACGCCGCACGGCGTGCAGGTGGAACGCCTGGTCACCGGCGTCGGTGACCCGGTCACCGTGTTCGCGCACGGGCTGGGCAACGGGATCGCCACCACGCGACCGTTCGGCAGCGGGGTGGCCGGTCGTCGGCTGTTCTTCCAGTTCCGGGGGCACGGGCGCTCGGACGCGCCGCCCGGCTCGTGGACCTACCTCGACCTCGCCCGCGACCTGCGGGCGATCGCCGATCTCGGCGGCGCCAGCCGGGCGTTCGGGGCCAGCCTCGGCGCGGGGGCGCTCTGCCGCCTGCTCGCCGAGAGTCCGGAGCGCTTCGAGAAGCTGGTGTTCTTCCTGCCGGCGGCGCTCGACCAACCACGCGGTCCGGCCGCCTGGGAACGCGTCGGCGCACTGGTGGACGCCGTGGCCAGCGGTGACGCGGGGGCCGTCGCGGACGTCGTCTCACTGGAGCTGCCGGCGGCGGTCCGCAACACGCCGGCCGGGTGGGCGTACCTGCGGCAGCGGCTCGACCAGTTGCTCCGCGACGGCCTGGACGAGGGCCTGGCCACCCTGGCGGGGCAGGTGCCGCTTGACGACGCCGGTGTGCTGTCGGCGGTCACCGCGCCGGCCCTGGTGATCGGGTGCGTGGGCGACGACCTGCACCCGGTCGAGGTCGCCGAGCAGCTCGCCGCCGCGCTGCCCCGGGCCACCCTGCACGTGTACGACCGCCCCGGGTTCCTCTGGTCGGAACGCGCCGACCTGCGGGGGCGCATCTCCGGCTTCCTCAACGAGTAACGTGGCCTGTCATGGGCGTCACACAGCACGGCCGGACGCACCGGCTCGATCTCGCCGACCCGACCCTGCGCGAGTGGACCTGCACGGTCCTGCACGCTGACCCGGAGCAGGGCATCGTGCTCGACCGCTCGGCGTTCTATCCCGGTGGCGGTGGCCAACCGCCGGATCACGGCGTGCTGCTCTGGCAGGGCGTGCAGACCCGGATCGTCGGTACGCGCAAGGGTGACGACCCGTACCTGATCCCCGCCGAGGGTGACCCGTTGCCGCCGGTCGGCACCGAGGTCGTCGGCGCGGTGGAGGACGAGCGCCGCACCCGTCTGATGCGTACCCATTCGGGGTTGCACGTGCTCTGCGGCGTGGTGTTCCGCGACTTCGGCGCGCTGGTCACCGGCGGCAACATGGAACCGGGCGAGGCCCGGATGGACTTCAACCTGCCCGAGGTGCCACCGGATTTCAAGAGCCGCATCGAGGAGCTGGTGAACGCCGAGGTGGCCGCTGACCGCTCGGTCGCCACCCGGGTGCTGCCGCGCACCGAGGCGCTGGCTCTGCCGGACATCATCCGCACCCAGTCCAACCTGATCCCGCCGGACGAGCAGGAGGTGCGGATCGTCGACATCGTCGGTCTGGACGTCCAGGCGGACGGCGGCACCCACGTCGCGTCCACCGCCCAGATCGGCAAGGTGCAGGTGGTCAAGGTGGAGAGCAAGGGCCGGGCCAACCGGCGGGTCCGCGTCCGGCTGGTGGATTGACGAATCCGGACGTCGGCTGTCAGGTATCGCTGGCAGCCTCGCAGGCATGACACAACCGCTCGCAGGAAAGGTCGCGCTCGTCGCCGGTGCCACGCGGGGCGCCGGGCGACAGATCGCGGTCCAGTTGGGCGCTGCCGGCGCCACCGTGTACGCCACCGGTCGCAGCAGCCGCGCCGGTCGTTCGGAGATGGACCGGCCGGAGACCATCGAGGAGACCGCCGAACTGGTCACCGCGGCCGGCGGCACCGGCATCGCCGTGCAGGTCGACCACCTGGTGCCCGAGCAGGTCCGTGACCTGGTCGCCCGGATCGACGCCGAGCAGGGTGGCCTCGACGTGCTGGTCAACGACATCTGGGGCGGCGACCCGCTCGTCACCTGGGACAAGCCGGTGTGGGAGCAGCCACTCGACAGGGGCTTCCGCACCCTGCGGCTGGCGGTCGACACGCACATCATCACCAGCCATTTCGCGCTGCCGCTGCTGATCCGTAAGCCCGGTGGCCTGGTCGTCGAGATCGGTGACGGCACCAAGGCGTACAACGACCAGAACTACCGCCTCTCGGTCTTCTACGACCTGGCCAAGGTCTCGGTCAACCGGCTCGCCTTCAGCCAGGCGCACGAGCTGAAGCCGCACGGCTGCACGGCCGTCGCGCTCACCCCCGGCTGGATCCGCTCCGAGGCGATGCTGGAGCACTTCGGCGTCACCGAGGAGACCTGGCGCGACGGCGCCGCCACCGACCCGCACTTCCTCATCTCCGAGACGCCGGCCTTCGTGGGCCGGGCGGTGGCCGCGCTCGCCGCCGACGAGGACAAGGCCCGCTGGAGCGGCCAGTCCGTCGACGCGGGCACGCTGTCCAAGGTGTACGGCTTCACGGACGTCGACGGCAGCCAGCCGGAGGCGTTCCGTTACATCAGCGAGGTCGTCGACGCCGGCAAGCCGGCCGACGTCACCGGGTACCGCTGACGCCGTCCGCCACCGCCGGGCCGTCGTAGCGTGCGGCGGCCCGGCGTGCCGCGTCCGCCAGGCGTCCGCGCAGCTCCGGCGGGTCGAGCGCCTCGACCTCCGGACCCAGCGCCAGCAGTTGGGCGTACGCGACGTCGACGGTCTCCACGGGCAGTCGCGCCACCACCCAGCCCTGCCCGTCCGGTTCGCCGATGGTGGTGACGACCTCGTCGTACACCTCGGGGGCGTCGACCACGTGCCGGAGCCGGCGCAGGCCGGCGGGGCTCAGCCGGACGGTGACCTCGGCCCGCAGTATGGTCCGCAGGAACGACCCGGCCTGCTCGCGCCAGTGCCCGGCCAGGTCGAAGCTCTCGTCGCGGGCGAACTGCTCCTCGCCCACCTCGACGTCGGTGACCCGGTCCACCCGGTAGGTGCGCATGTCGTCGCCGACCCGACCGACCAGATACCAGGTCGCGTTCTTCAGCACGAGCCCGTACGGCTGAAGGTGCCGGGTCACCTCGTTCTCGCCCCGCCGGTAGCGCAGCCGTGCCACCCGGTCGGTCCAGACCGCCCGGGCCAGCTCGCTGAGCCAGGGCGGTGGGGGCGTCTCCTGGAACCAACCCGGAACGTCCAGGTGGAACCGCTGACCCGTGCGTACGGGCGCGTCGCGCAGGGCCGGCGGCAGCGCGGCGAGCACCTTCAACTCGGCGGCGGCGACCGCGTCGGCCAGGCCCATGTCACCGGCCGGACCGGGCAGGCCGGCGAGGAAGAGCGCCTCCGCCTCGTCGCGGTTCAGCCCGGTCAACCGGGTCCGGTAGCCACCGAGCAGCCGGTATCCGCCGGCCCGGCCCCGGTCGGCGTACACCGGCACCCCGGCGGCGGACAGCGCCAGCACGTCCCGGTAGACGGTCCGCTCGGAGACCTCCAGCTCCCGCGCCAGCTCGCCGGCCGTCATCGAACCGCGTGCCTGCAACAGCAGCAGCAACGAGATCAGTCGGGAGGCGCGCACCCGCCCATCCTGCCTCGTACCGCTCGCCGCCCGGCGGATTCGATCACCGGTCGTTAGGCTGCTCGATCGTGGACGCCAGCAGAATCGCCAGCCCGGTGACCGGGGCCGTCGGACGTTTCCTCCTCGGGGTGCGGCTGCTCCTGCGCGGACTGGGCCTCTACGTCCGCAGCCCGAAGCTCATGCTGCTCGGCATCGTGCCGGCGCTGATCTCCGGTGCGCTGTTCGTGGCCGCGTTCGCCACCCTCGTGTACTTCGTGGACGATCTCGCCGCCCTGGTCACCCCGTTCGCGGACGACTGGTCGAGCACCGGTCGCAGCCTGGTCCGGGTGATCGCCGGCCTGGCCTTCCTCGGACTCGGTGGCCTGCTCGCGGTGGTCAGCTTCACGGCGGTCACCCTGGTCATCGGTGACCCGTTCTACGAGAAGATCTCCGAGACGGTCGAGGAGCGGCTCGGCGGCACCCCGGACGCCGTGGACGTGCCGTTCTGGTCGTCGCTGCGTCGCAGCCTCGCCGACTCCGTACGCCTGGTGGCCCTCACCGCGCTCGTCGGAATCCCCCTCTTTCTCGCCGGCTTCATCCCGGTGGTCGGCCAGACCGTCGTACCGGTGATCGGGGCGGCCGTGGGCGGCTGGTTCCTCGCCGTCGAGCTGGTCGGCGCGCCGTTCTACCGGCGTGGCATGCGGCTGCCGCAGCGCCGGACGATCCTCAAGGCGGACCGGCCCATGGCACTCGGGTTCGGGGTGGCGGTCTTCCTGTGCTTCCTCATCCCCCTCGGCGCGGTGCTGGTCATGCCGGCAGCCGTCGCCGGCGCGACCCTGCTGGCCCGCCGCTCGTTGGGCCAGTCGATCGAGGAGAGCTGACGTGGAGATCACCCTGATCGAGGGCGACATCACCGACCAGCGGGTCGACGCCGTCGTGAACGCCGCGAACTCGTCCCTGCTCGGCGGCGGTGGCGTGGACGGCGCGATCCACCGACGCGGCGGCCCGGCCATCCTGGCCGAGTGCCGGGCGCTGCGCGCGTCCAGGTACGGCAGAGGGCTGCCCACCGGGCAGGCGGTGGCGACCACGGCCGGGAACCTGCCGGCCCGCTGGGTCGTCCACACGGTCGGCCCGGTCTTCTCGGCCGGCGAGGACCGGTCGGGGTTGCTGCGCGACTGCTACGCCAACAGCCTGCGGGTCGCCGACGAGCTGGGCGCGGCCACGGTGGCGTTCCCGCTGATCTCCGCCGGTATCTACGGCTGGCCGGTCGACGACGCGGTCCGCCAGGCGCTGACGGTGCTCCGCGCGGCCACGCCCGCATCGGTCACGGAGGCCCGCCTGGTGCTCTTCGGCGCGGACACGCACGCAACGGCCCGCGAGGTCTTCGACGCGGCGTAGGCCCGTGCGTCTCTCGGCTTGATCACTTGATGCTCACCAGTTGGAAGTCGCTTCTGGGGACCGGTCACCATCAAGTGATCACCCCTGGTCCGCCCGGTCCGCCCGGTCCGCCCGCACCGCCCGCAGATCTTGGACAGTTACCGTCATCTGCTGACGGTAACTGTCCAAGATCTCTTCGTTGCGGTGCGACCACAGTTGGCATCGCCGCCAGGCACAGCGAAAGACCCCCGGGTTCACCCGAGGGTCTTCGTCGATGTGGTGGCTCAGAGGGCGGCGGTCTTCACCATGTCGACGAAGCCCCGCCAGGTGTGCCGGTCGAACCGGAGGGTGCCGCCATCGCGATCCTTCGAGTCGCGAACCGCGACGACGCCCGGAAGGTTGTCGGCGACCTCGACACAGTTGCCGCCGTTGGAGCTGCTGCGGGTGCTCTTGCGCCAGCCGGCGCCGGTCAGGTCATCCATGCTCGCGCTCTCAGGAACTCGACGGTCTGGTCACGCGGAAGCGCTACCGACCTCACGGTATCCCAGACCGCCCACAGCGGAGCAACGTCATTAGTGATGCGCCCGGCCGCCTGGTCATCGAGATAGCCGACGGTCTCGCCGTCCGGTGTCGCGGCAAGAACGAAGGGCCCGGCCTGCCCAGGGTGTAGTCCAGCATTGAGCGGGATCACATGCACCATGACGTTCGGCCGTTGTGCCATCGTTGCCAGGTGGTCGATTTGTGCGCTCATCAGGTCGGCAGGACCGCGGCGTAATGCCGCTTCATCGATGACAAAGACCGTCATCGGCGGGCGAGGCCGATCGAAGACTGCCTCCTGCCGCCGAAGACGCGTCTCTACATAGAGTCCGGCATCAGCGCTGAGCGGCCCGCTCGTGATGACGGCGCGGGCATATGCCTCGGTCTGGAGTAGCCCGGGGATGACGGACGACTCGTAGCACCGCAGGCCCACCGCCTCACGTTCGATGTCGGTCCATGCCCGGAACCATGGTGGCTCGCGGCGCTTCAGGACGTCCGGCCACAACTCGTCAATGTCCTTGCGGAGTATCGCGGCGACCTGGGCACGATGCCGCGTCTGTGGGACTCGTCCGTGGCTCGCCCATCGCGCGGCGGTCTTCGGGTCCACTCCCACCTGGCCCGCGAGGCTTTCGGCAGTCTCCCCAGCTTCATTCATCGCGGCCATCACGGCTCGGTTCATCCCGCGTATGCCCTCCTCTGTCCCGAACGTCCAAAGTACATAGTGCAACGCTGTGTGTTCATCCGGCAACGGTTGGCAGCCTTCGGGTGAGCGGCACTGCTGGTGGAGGTGTAGCCCGGCGGCGGTGTCAGCCCGGGGCCGTCCCGTGGGCGAGCATTCAGGGGCGGCCCCTCCTGGCCCACCGGAGGGGGAGACATGCCCGCAGCACCAGGACCGGCATTCCGGGCCGGCGACCTGCTACGCCTGTCGGCGACCGCGAGCGTGCAGTTCCTGCGCCCGATCACCGTGCGGGTCATCCGCGAGCTGGAGTGGGCCACGTACGACGGGTGGGTGTGGCTCGACGCCTACGAGTTGGGCGCGCACGGTGACGCGGTCGCCCGGCGGGAGCTCTACGTGCGGCGCGAAGGCGTGCAGTTGGCCAACGGGTGCGCCGGATGAGCCCGCGTCCGCGCCCGCATCATGCCGGCCTGCCGCACTGGCGCTGTACCCGCTGTGGCGCCCACTGGCCGTGTTCGGCCGCGCGGCTGTCACTGCTGTCCCGTTGGCACGGCGACCGGGTCGGGATGCTGCTCATGTTGACCACGCTCGCGCGGGAGGCGTTCGCCGACGCGCTGAGGTTGGGCCTGCGACCGGACCCGGCGGTGTACGTCGCGCGGTTCCTGGAATGGACGCGCCCACGCAGCGAAGGCGGAGCTGACTGATCAGGTCAGGTCAGGTCGGCCAGGCAGGTCGACAGGGTCGCCACCGGTCGGTAGCCCAGCCGGGCGTTGATCGCCAACATCGGTGCGTTCGACTCGTCGTTCGAGGTGTACGCGATCCGTACGCCGTTCTCGGCGGCGCGGTGCAGCGCTGCCGTCTTGGCCAGTCGGGCGAGTCCCCGTCCCCGGTACGCCGGGACGGAGCAGGTGTAGTCCGACCACATCCGGTCACCGTCCCGCTTGACCAGGCTGAACGCGGCCACGTCGCCGTCGACCTCGGCGGCGGTGCTGGCGAACTTGTCGAGTCCGAGGTTGTCCCACACGTCGTACCGCCAGCTCTCGAAGCTGACCGCGTCGACGGGTACGTCGCCGGGTTCGTCGACGGCCGAGGCGACGTCCGCCTCGTAGAGCAGGTGCGGGTCCATCTCGGCGATCGGCCGCAGCCGTACGCCCGCCGGCGGCTCGGGCAGCGCGGGCGGTGGGGTCAGTTCCAGCGCCGAGTAGCGCACCTCGCGGCTGGGGGTGAAGCCGTGCCGGAGGGCGAACGGCAAGGAGTCCGCCGTGGCCATGGCGCGGACGCGGCGGACCCCGAGGGGGCGGAGGTGGTCGGTCGCGGCGGTCAGCAGCGCGGTCCCGATGCCTCGGCGGCGGTGGTCGGGGTGTACGTGCAGCATGCTGACGTCGCCGAAGCCCTCCACGGAGGTCGAGGTGGTGGGTTCGGCGGACGTCCAGCCGACCACCTGGCTGTCGACCTCGGCCACGAGCGCGGTCCAGCCGTCGACCGGCGGCGGATCGGCGATCATCTTGCGGGTCGACTCGACCCCGCGCACCAGGTACGGGTGGACGATCGCCCGTAGCGCCACCACGGCTGCCGCGTCGTCCGGTCGGGCTGGGCGGATGCGCATGTCAGGCCTCCGTCCGTACGGCGGCGACGGCCTCGATCTCGACGAGTTGGTCGGTGTAGCCGAGCACGGCCACACCCAGCAGGGTGCTGGGCGGATCGTGGTCGCCGAAGAAGTCCCGGACGACCTCCCAGACGGTCACCAGATCCGCCTGCCGCGACGATGCCACGTACACGGTGGTCTTGACGACGTCGGTGAGCCGCGCGCCGGCCGCGCCGAGGGCGGTCTCCAGGTTCGCCATCACCTGCCGGGCCTGCGCGGCGTGGTCGCCCGGCGCGACGGTACGACCGTCGGCGTCGAGCGGGCACGCGCCGGCAGTGAACACCAGCCGGGCGGGCGGTTCGACGGTGGCCGCGTACGCGTACTCGGCGACGTCGGAGAGAGCGGGCACGTGCAGCAGCGCGACAGGATCCGGCATGCCGGCGAGGCTAACCACGATCACCCGGCACAGCTACGAATTATCCGCCCGGCTGCCGGGACGCGGTCGCCGGCCAGGAAGGTGAAGGCTCGTTCAGGAGGGGCAGACATACCCCAGATAGTTCAGTATCCTGCGCGGGCTGGGCTCGTCACTGCACGGGGGCGAAGGACTCGCCGCTATGACGGCTGGGAATTTGAGTGAGGAAGAGGTAAAAGCATGCGCATGCTGTCCAAGGCGGCGATGGTGGGTGTGGCGGGGGCCGCCGTCGCAGCGACCTTCGCTGGCGTCGCGCTCGCGGCGAACGAGGACGTCCCGACGGAGACCAACGGCGGCTCCATCGTGGAGGACTTCAAGTACCCGGGCGCCGCGGCGATCCTCGCCAGCCAGAATGTCGAGCTGATCTCGGGCGACGGTCATATCGTGCTGGCCGACTGCAACACCCCGCCCGTCAACAACGTCGGTGTGATCCGGGTGAACACGGTCGCGCCGATCGGGCAGACGGGCGAGGGCCTGATCTGCTTCAAGGCGCTCGCGTCGACCGGCCGCCTCGACCTCAAGGTGCCGGGCGTCTACGAGATCCGCGGTGACGGCCAGACCTCGACCACCGGCCACAACGGCACGGCCACCGTCACCACCGACGCCGGCGTGCGCACCACCAAGGACCTGGACCCGAACGGCAGCACCCAGTTCGGCGAGGGCGACGGTGGCGGGGAGCCGACCACCCTGCTCCAGTTGACCGTCAAGCCGTAATCCGCCTGGTGGCCGCCCAGGGCGGCCACCAACACCTTCGCCGTCCGCACGGCACCGCAATGGCCGCGTACCGCATCCAGGTACGCGGCCATCGCGCTGTCCGTCCCGCCGCACGGCGGCGACGCATTAACGCGCCAGGCAGCAACTTCAGGGTTGTTGCTGCCTCCCGACGCCGGGAAGCAGCAACAACACCGAAGTTGCGCGGATCTTGACGAGGCGCGTCGAAGGCCTGGTCAGGCCGAGGCGCGGATGATCAGCTCGGTTTCGAGCATGACCGCCGGTTCGATCGCCTCGCCCGCCGCCAGCCGCAGCAGTTGCCGGGTCATGCGTCGGCCGAGTTCCACGATCGGCTGCCGGACGGTGGTGAGTGGCGGTTCGGTGTACGCGGCGGTCTCGATGTCGTCGAAGCCGACCACCGCCACGTCCTCGGGCACCCGCCGACCGGACTCGCGCAGCGTACGTAGGGCGGCGTGCGCCATCAGGTCGGAGGCGGCGAACACCCCGTCCAGGTCGGGGTGTTCGCTGAGGAGCTGGTGCATCGCCGCCGCGCCGGACTCCCGGGTGAAGTCGCCGACGGCGACCAGCTCGGGTAGCCCGGCGGCGGCGACCGTCTCCCGGTAGCCGTTGAGCCGTTCGATACCGGCCACCATGTCCTGCGGGCCGGCGATGGTGGCGATCCGCCGCCGACCGCTGTCGATCATGTGCCGGACGGCGGCGGTGACGCCGCCGACGTGGTCGACGTCCACGTACGGCACGGGTGAGTCGCCGAGCGGCCGGCCGCTGACCACCACGGGGATGCCGAGGCGGGCCAGCGTGCCGGGCAGCGGGTCGGCGCCGTGCAGCGAGGCGAAGAGCACTCCGTCGACGTGCCGGCCGCTGGTGTACCGCTCGACCCGCTGGTGCCCGGCCGGTGAGCCGGCCAGCATCAGCACCAACTGCTTGTCGGCGGCCTCCAACTCCTGGCTGACGCCCCGGATGATGCCGGGGAACACCTGGTCGTCGGAGAAGACCCGGGTGGCCGCCTCCGGCATGACCAGGGCGATCGAGTCGGTGCGCTGGGTGACGAGGCTGCGGGCGGCGAGGTTGGGCACGTACCCCAACTCGGCGACCGCCCGCTTGACGGCCTCCCGGATCGGCTCGGCGACGGTGGTGGAGCCGTTGACCACCCGGGAGACGGTGGCTCTGGACACCCCGGCCCGTGCCGCCACCGCCTCCAGCGTCGGCCGCTGCGCCGTCGTCATCGTGACTGCCCCCCCGCTCGTCACAGCCCGTTCCGGGAGATCACCTCCTGGTACCACCGGGCGCTGGCCTTCGGTGTGCGCCGCTGGGTCAGGTAGTCGACGTGCACGATCCCGAACCGCTTGCGGTATCCCTCCGCCCACTCGAAGTTGTCCAACAATGACCATACGAGATAGCCGCGCAGATCAACGCCCCGGGAGATCGCCTCGTGGGCGGCCCGCAGGTGCCCGTCGAGGTAGGCGATCCGGTCGTTGTCGATCACCTGCCCCAGCCCTCCGGACGACTCGGCGCCGGCCTTGTCGGGGAACGCCGCGCCGTTCTCGGTGATCAGCAGGGGCACGCCGGGGTAGTCGGCGGCGATCCGTTCCAGCAGCCGCGTCAGCCCGGCCGGCTCGATCATCCAGCCCATGTCGGTGAGGGGTCCGCTGGGCGGCAGGAAGTGCACGGCGCCCTCGGTGCCCGGATACGCCCCGTTACCGTCGCCGTCGGGCCGCCCCGCCACGTAGGTGGGCGCGTAGTAGTTGAGGCCGAGCAGGTCGATCGGGGCCGCGATCACCTTCTCGTCGCCGTCGTGGATGAACGTCGGCTCGACGATGCGCGCCACGTGCTCGCGTACGTCGTCGGGGTATCCGCCGGCCAGCATCGGATCCAGGAAGATCCGGTTGTGCAGGCCGTCGACCAGCCGGACGGCGGCCGCGTCCGCCGCGCTCTGCGGGTCGGCCGGTCGTACATCCGCCGGGTTGATGGTGATGCCGACGCTGCGCGCGCCGGCCGCGCGCAGCGCCCGCGCGGCCAGGCCGTGCGCCAACAGCAGATGGTGTACGGCGGTGAAGGCCGCCGCCCCGTCCCGCTCACCGGGGGCGTGCACCCCGTTGCCGTACCCGAGGTACGCCGAGCACCAGGGCTCGTTGAGGGTGGTCCAGGTGTCGATCCGGTCGCCGAGGCGGGCGTGGACGGCGGTGGCGTACGTGGCGAAGTGCTCGGCGGTCTCCCGGTTGGTCCAGCCGCCCCGGTCCTGGAGGCTCTGCGGCAGGTCCCAGTGGTAGAGGGTGACGATCGGGTCGATGCCCCGGGCGAGCAGGGTGTCGGTGAGGCGGTCGTAGAAGTCCAGCCCGCGCGGGTTGACCGGGCCGCTGCCGTCGGGCTGGATCCGGGGCCACGCGACCGAGAACCGGTACGCCGCCAGGCCCAGTTCGGCCATCATCGCCACGTCGTCGGCGTACCGGTGGTAGTGGTCGCAGGCGACGTCACCGGTGTGGCCCTGGTACACCTTTCCCGGCGTACGGCAGAAGGTGTCCCAGATGGACGGACCGCGACCGTCGTCGCGGGCCGCGCCCTCGATCTGGTACGCGGCGGTGGCCGCTCCCCAGAGGAAGTGTTCGGGAAATCGGATCTCGTTCACGCCTTGACCGCACCTTCCATGATCCCGCCGATGATCTGGCGACCGAACAGCACGAAGACCAGCAACAGGGGCAGCGTCGCGATGGCCGTGCCGGTGAACACCTGTGACATGTCCTGGTAGTACCCGTCGGACAGCGCCCGCAGGGAGAGCTGAACGGTCGGATTGGCCGGGTCGTTCAACACAGCGTACGGCCACAGGAAGTCGTTCCAGGTGGTCATGAACGTGAGCAGACCGAGCACGGCGGCGGCCGGGCGCAGCGCCGGCAGCACGACGTGCCACCAGATGCGCGCGGTGCCGCAGCCGTCCATCCGGGCGGCCTCGATCAGCTCGTCGCTGATGGCCTGGCCGGCGTACTGCCGCATCATGAACACGCCGAACCCGGTGACCAGCACCGGCACGATGACCGCGGGCAGCCGGTCGTTCCACTGCAACTTCGTCATCAGCAGGTAGAGCGGGATCACGCCGAGCTGCGTCGGCACCATCATGGTCGCGATGATCACCAACAGCAGCGCGTTGCGGCCCCGGAAGCGCAGCTTGGCGAAGGCGAACCCGGCAAGGCTGGAGAAGAACACCACCGAGACGGTGACCGTGGTCGCCACGATCACCGAGTTGATCAGGCCGGTCAGGAAGTACGCGTCGGTGTTGTCGAACAGCCGGGCGATGTTGGCGCCCAGGTTGTTGCCCGGCGTGACCGGGGGCGGCAGCTGGCCCATGGCGTCGCTGGTACGACTGGCGACGACGAACATCCACCAGATCGGGAAGATCGACAGGGCGGCGGCGACCACCAGGGCGAAGTAGGTGAGCGGGCTGGCCCGCCAGAGCCGACTCATCGGGCACCCTTCCTGCCGGGGCCCGACCCGCCGAGGCGGCGCAGGACCAGCACGTTGACGGCCGCGACGACCGCGATGAGCGCGAAGAGCAGCCACGCCACCGCCGATCCGTATCCGAAGTTGTAGTGCGGCGCGAAGGCGTTCTCGAACATGTACATGGTCAGGGTCTGCGACTCGCGCAGCGGTCCGCCGCGGATCGGGTTGGTGCCGGAGTGGAACATCCGGGGCTCGGTGAAGAGCTGGAGGCCGCCGATGGTGGCGATGATGGTGCAGAAGATGATCGTCGGTTTGAGCAGCGGCACGGTGACCGACCAGAACTGTCGGGCCCGGCTCGCGCCGTCGATCGCCGCCGCCTCGTAGAGATCGCGGGGGATGGCCTGCATCGCGGCCAGGAGGATCAACGCGTTGTAGCCGGTCCACCGCCAGTCGACCATGGCGGAGATCGCCACCCAGGAGGCGATCCGGTTGGACTTCCACCCGATCGGGTCCAGCCCGACCAGGTCGAGCAGCCAGTTGACCATGCCGAAGTCGCGGCCGAAGAGCACCCCGAAGACGATCGCCACGGCGGCCGTGGAGGTGACGTTGGGGACGAGCACCGCCATCCGCCAGCCCGTACGCCCCCGCAACCCCCGGTTCAGCAGGTTGGCCAACCACAGGGCGGCGAGCAGCTGCGGCACGGTCGAGATCACGAAGATGCCCAGCGTGTTGACCAGCGCGTGCCAGAAGTCCACGTCGGCGAGCAGCCGGGTGTAGTTCTCCGCGCCGACGAACGGGTGCTCGCTGCCGAGCAGGTCCCAGTCGTGCAGTGAGACCCAGAAGGTGTACGCCAGCGGGTAGATCCCGAACACCGCGAAGAGCAGGAAGAACGGGGCGATGTAGAGGTACGGCGAGTAGCGGGTGTCGAGGCGGCTGAGCCGGCCCGACGATTGTCGGCGGGGTTTGGTCGCCGGTGCGACAGGCGGACGGGCGTCGAGCTGGACGGTCATGCCCGGAAACTCCTTTCCGTCGTGCGGGCGGCACCCCGGCTTCCGGGGCCCGCCCGCACGCTGGCTCGGGCTACTTGGCGGCGGCCTTCTTGGCGTTGGTCACCGCGTCCGTCCAGCCCTGCGCGGGGCTGCGCTGGCCCAGCTCCACGGTCCGTACGGCGTTCTCCACCTCGGTACGGACGGCCTGGTTCTTGGGGCCCATGTAGACCGGCTTCAGGCTCTTCGCGCCGGTCCCGAAGATCGCTCCGACGGGCGCGTCGGAGAAGTACGCGTTCGTCGACTGGGCGATCGCCGGGTCGTCGAGCGCCTGCGGCGACGACGGCAGCGGCCCCTTGGCCTTGAACGCGCCGATCTGACCCTTGGCGCTGGTCAGGAACTTGGCCAGCTCGATGGCCTCGGCCTGGTGCTTGCTCTGCTTCGGTACGGCGAGGTGCGAGCCTCCCCAGTTGCCGCCGTTGCCGGGAACCCGGGCGATGTCCCACTTGCCCTTGGCGGCCGGCCCGGCGTTGCCCTCGATGACCCCGGTCATCCACGCGGGGCAGGCGATGGTGGCGAACTTCGTCTGCTTGAAGGCGGACACCCACTCCTCGGACCACGAGCCGTACTTGCCGGAGAGGCCCGAGTCGATGATGTCCATCGTGGTGTCCCAGGCCTGCCGTACGGCCGGGTTGCTGTCGACCACGACGTTGCCGCTCGTGTCGTAGTAGCTGTAGCCGGTGGTGTTGCCGGCGGTCTGCAACAGGATCGTGTTGAAGGTGTTGGTGGCCGCGTCGAGGAAGGACGCGCCGGTCTTCGCGGCGACGAACTTCTCCCCGGTGGCGATGTAGTCCTGCCACGTGGGCCAGAGCTTCGACACCTCGTCCCGCTCGGTGGGCAGGCCGGCCTTTTCGAAGAGGTCCTTGCGGTAGCAGATGGCGATGCCGCCGACGTCGGTGCCGAGGCCGATGAGCTGCTTGCCGTCGGCGGTCAGGCCGGCGTTCCACTTCCACTCCAGGAAGTTGCCCTTGAGGTCGGCGGCGCCGTGGTCGAGCAGGTTGACGAAGTTGTTCGGATTCGCCTTGTACTCGACGAGCAGGCCCTCCTCGATGGCCACGATGTCGCCGGCGCCCCGGCCGGCGGCGAGCCACTGGGTCAGCTTCGGTGAGTACTCGTCGAGGTTGCTGCCGGTGCCCCGCTCGACGATCTTCACGTCGGGGTGTGCGGCCATGTACTCCTGGTAGAGCTGGTCGTAACCGAACTGGCCGAAGACGTCGACGGTCAGCGTGATCGGTCCGCCCGACTCGGCGTCGTCACCGCCGCCGCAGCCGGCGGTGACGAGCAGGGCGGTCGTTGCGGCGAGGGCCACCGCGGCGAGGCGGCGGCGCGGAAGGACAGCCATCGTATGGACCTCTCTCAGGGTGATGAGGTGGTGGCAGAAGGCCAAGAGAGCGCTCTCACGTCAGGGTGGTGGGTCGCCCGCGCACTGTCAAGAGAGCGCTCTCACGAATCTGTCCCGTTAAATACGACGAGGGCGTCACCCTCGGCGGGGTGACGCCCTCGTCACGTGCGGTGGAGCGGGATCAGCCGGTGCGCAGACCGTCCAGCAGCGCACGGTCGCCCGTGACGTCGAGCGTCTCGAAGCTGACCCGGCCCCAGAGCGCCAGCAGCAGGTCGCTCGCAGTGCCGCTGACCTGTGCACGGGCGTGGTGGTCGTCGTGGTCGAAGATCGTCGCCGTGTCGAGCAGCGCCACTCCCTGGCCACGCAGCCGCAGATACCACTCCTGGTCCGCGTCGGTCGCCGCGAGCTGGACCACCCCGTGCCAGTCGCCCTTCACCTGCCGCCGGCCGGCCGGCAACCACGTGTCCAGCACCTCGCTCACCCCGTCGGCGGCGAGCTTGGCCTCGACCGGCTCGCCGGCCGCGATGGCGAGCTGGGCGTCCCAGCGGTGCACCGCCGTCTCGTGTGCCATCCGGCGCGGCCAGAAACCGGCCTTCTTCGGCTGCGGGGCCCAGTTCCACGCCGGCGCCTCCGGGTCGAGCCCGTCGAACAGGGTCATCAACTGGTCGTACCCGTGCTGCCAGAGCTGGAGCGCGGTCACGCCGGACGGCGCCTCGGACGCCTCCCGGCGAGGTGGCGCCTCCGTGCTCCCGGATCCGGCGAACGAATAAACCCAGTGGTAGAGGCCCGCGAGGTGCAGGGTGAGATCATTGACCGTCCAGCCGGGACAGGACAGCACCGGTGTCTCCGGCGGTGCCTCGGCAACCGCCGCGGCGAACGCCGGACCCTCGGCCCGGAGCGCCCCAATCCAGAAATCCTTGCCGCCCTGCACTCTGCTCATCGCCATCCTCCCGGGGGTGCCGGGCCACCAGTGGGTGCCGCGGCTGCCCATCAGCCTAAGGTGAAAGACGTGTCAGACGCCTCCGCCCAGCCGACAACCGAAGCCGATCGTGCCATTCCGGGTCCCCTGGCGGACTACACCACGCTACGGATGGGCGGGCCGGCCGGGCGCATCGTTGCCGCGACCAGCGCCGACGAGATCATCCGGGCGGTTCGGGCCGCGGACGAGCCGATCCTCGTCCTGGCCGGCGGCAGCAATGTGGTGATCGGCGACGCCGGCTTCCCCGGCACGGTCGTGCTGGTGCGCTCGGGTGGCCTGCGGGTCCTCAGCCAGGACGCCGAGTTCGTCACCGTACGTGTCGAGGCCGGCGAGCCGTGGGACGACCTGGTCGCCACCACCGTCCGCAACGGCTGGTCCGGCCTGGAATGCCTCTCCGGCATCCCCGGCTCGACCGGCGCCACCCCGATCCAGAACGTCGGCGCGTACGGCCAGGAGGTCGCCGAGACGATCACCGGGGTCGAGGTGTACGACCGCCTCGACGGCACCCGCCAGACCGTCCCCGCCGCCGATTGCGGCTTCGCCTACCGAGGCAGCATCTTCAAGTACCAGGACCGGTGGGTCGTACTCTCGGTCGACTTCCGGCTCGCCCGCTCGCCGCTGTCCGGCCCGGTGCGCTACGCCGAACTGGCCCGGACGCTCGGCGTCGAGGTGGGCGACCAGGTGCCGCTGGCCGACGCACGCGACGCGGTGCTGCGACTGCGCGCCGGTAAGGGGATGGTGCTCGACGCCGCCGACCCGGACACTCGCTCGGTCGGCTCGTTCTTCACCAACCCCGTCCTCGACCAGGCGACGTACGAGCTGCTCCGCGAACGCGCCGCCGGGCTGGGCGAGCCTCCGGCCTGGCCCGGATCCGACGGCATGGTCAAGGTGAGCGCGGCCTGGCTGATCGACAAGGCGGGCTTCGCCAAGGGGCACCCCGGCCCCGGCGGCGTGGCCATCTCCGGCAAGCACACCCTCGCCCTCACCAACCGCAGCGGCACCGCCAGCACCGGCGACCTGCTGACGCTGGCCGACACCATCCGCGACGAGGTGCACGACCGCTTCGGCGTGACCCTGCACCCCGAACCAGTCCTGGTGAACTGCGCCCTCTAGCCCTCCGCCCTCCGCCCTCCGCCCCGCGATCTTGCGGTTTCGGTGGCGACATAAGCGGCGCAATGGTGCGCATCGTCAACCGAAAGTGCAAGATCGCGGCGGTTGGGCCAGATCGCGGCGGTTGGGCTGGGGTCAGGGCGCGAGACAGGGCCAGGGGAGGGTCAGCTCGCCCTGACGCCAGCGCCTCGGGGTGGACAGGACGGGCCAGCCCGCGGCCTTCAGGTGGGTCACCGCCTGCACCCAGCGTTGGCGGGGGCCGAACGTCGCGTACGGGGCCGCCGTCCGCCAGGCGTCCTCCAACGCCTGGATCAGGTCGTGGATGGCCTCGCCCGCAACGTTGCGGTGGATCAGCGCCTTGGGTAGCCGCTCGGCCAGCTCGGCGGGGCTGCCCAGCGTGGTGAGCTTCGCGGCCAGGGTCAACGTCCGAGGTCCGTCCGCGTCGATGAGCAGCCAGCTCGCCAGGCGGCCCAACTCGTCACAGGTGCCCTCGACGAGCACCCCACCGGGAGCGAGCGCGGCGGTCATCGTGCGCCAGGCGTCGGGCACGTCGCTCTCGTCGTACTGTCGCAGGACGTTGAACGCGCGGACCAGCACCGGCCGGAGCCCGGCCAGCTCGAAGCCACCCCGGGCGAAGGTCAGGCCGGGCGGGTCGGCGGCCGGCGTCGCGGCGGCCACCCGCGCCTGGTCGATCTCCAGCCCGACCAGCCGTACGTCCCGACGGACCCCCGCCGCCAGCCGGGCTCGCAGCTCCACGGCCGTGACCGGCGTCTCGCCGTAGCCCAGGTCCACCACCAGCGGATCGGCCGCAGCCCGCAGCCGTTCGGCGCACGTCGCCACGATCCAGTTGTCGACCCGGCGGAGCCGGTTCGGGTTGGTCGTGCCCCGGGTGACCACCCCGAGGGGTCGGCGTCGTGGAGCCCCGCTCATGCGTCCGGTCCCCGGGGTCAGGAGACCCGATGCACCTTGTGCTGTGCGGCCTGGGCCCGCGGCCGGACCACCAGCCGGTCGATGTTCACGTGCTCGGGGCGGGTGGCGCACCAGGCGATGCAGTCCGCCACGTCCTCGGCGACCAGCGGCCCGGGCACCCCGGCGTAGACGGCGGCGGCCCGCTCGGCGTCCCCCGCGAAGCGGACCAGCCCGAACTCGTCGGTCTTCACCATCCCCGGGTCGATCTCGATCACCCGCAGCGGCCGGCCGCACAGCTCCAGCCGGAGCGTGCCGGCGATGGCCGTCTGCGCGTGCTTCGCCGCCGTGTAGCCGCCGCCGCCCTCGTACACGGTCAGCCCGGCCGTGGAGGAGACCACCACGACGGTCCCCGAGCCGGACGCCTCCAGCGCCGGCAGCAGCGCCTGGGTCACCCGCAGCGTGCCGAGCACGTTCACGTCGTACATCCACTGCCAGTCGTCGAGCGAGCCGGACTCCACCGGGTCCAGGCCGCGCGCGCCGCCGGCGTTGTTGACCAGCAGGGTGACCGGCCCGGCCGCCTGCGCGGCGGCCTCGGCGAGCCCGGCCACCGACTCGTCCGAGGTGACGTCGCAGATCACTGCGGTGGCCTGCCCGCCCGCGGCGGTGATCTCGGCGACGAGATCGGCGAGACGGTCGGCGCGGCGGGCGGCGGCGAGCACGTGGAAGCCCTCGGCGGCGAGCCGTCGGGCGGTGGCCGCGCCGATCCCGCTGGACGCTCCGGTGACGATGGCGACAGAGGTCATCGGGTCATTGTCACCCGCGCCGCGCCGCCGATGCCGACCGGGCGTACGGCTGCGCCGGCGGCCGTCGGTGATGAGGTCCGTCACGCCGGGCCGCCGCGCCGACGCATTTCCGTAGCCCGATGGGGAAGATGACATCCGGCGTACAGGTTGACCGAGAAGCGCCGGTCGTGCGTGACGACATTAACCGTGACAGAAGGAGCGGACGTGGCGGAACTGCACACCGGCGTCGGTCGTCAGCGAGGTGCCCAGCCGTGGCCCCGGCCCCGCCGCATCGCCACCCTCTCCGTACACACGTCCCCCCTGCACCAGCCCGGAACGGGCGACGCCGGGGGGATGAACGTCTACATCCTGGAAGTCGCCCGGCGGCTCGCCGAGGCCGACGTCGAGGTGGAGATCTTCACCCGGGCCACGTCGGGCGACCTTCCCCCGGTCGTCGAGATGGCCCCCGGGGTGCAGGTCCGGCACATCACCTCCGGTCCGCTCGAAGGGCTGACCAAGGAGGAGCTGCCCGGCCAGCTCTGCGCGTTCACGGCCGGGGTGTTGCGGGCGGAGGCGTCCCGCCCGCCCGGGCACTACGACCTCATCCACTCCCACTACTGGCTCTCCGGCCAGGTCGGCTGGCTGGCCAAGGAGCGCTGGGGAGTGCCGCTGGTGCACACCGCCCACACCCTCGCGAAGGTCAAGAACGCCCAGCTCGCCGCCGACGACCGGCCGGAACCGAAGGCCCGCGTGATCGGCGAGGAGCAGGTGGTCGCCGAGGCGGACCGGTTGGTCGCCAACACCAGGGTCGAGGCCCGCGACCTCGTCGAGCGGTACGACGCGGACCCCGCCCACGTCGCCGTCGTGCAACCCGGCGTCGACCTGGACCGTTTCCGGCCCGCACCGAGTGACCGCCACCTGGCCGCCCGTGCCGCCCGCCGCCGGCTGGGGCTGCCGGTCGACGGCTACGTGGTGGCCTTCGTCGGTCGGATCCAGCCGCTCAAGGCGCCGGACGTGCTGATCCGCGCCGTCGCCGCGTTGCGCGAGCGTGACCCCGCCCTGGCCGACGAGCTGACCGTGGTGATCTGCGGCGGGCCCAGCGGCAGTGGCCTGGACCGGCCGACCGCCCTGATCGAGCTGGCCGCCACCCTCGGGGTCACCGACCGGGTCGTCTTCCTGCCACCACGTACCGGCGACGACCTGCCGGCCCTGTACCGGGCCGCCGACCTGGTCGCGGTGCCGTCCCACAACGAATCCTTCGGGCTCGTCGCCCTGGAGGCCCAGGCCTGCGGTACGCCGGTGCTGGCCGCCGCCGTCGGCGGGCTGGTCACCGCCGTACGGGACCACGTGAGCGGGATGCTGATCGACGGGCACGACCCGGTGGACTGGGCCCGTGCTCTCAGTCGCCTGCTGCCGGACAGCGCCCTGCGGGCCACGCTGTCCCGGGGCGCCGCGCGGCACGCCCGGAACTTCTCCTGGGACCGTACGGTGTCGGGTCTGCTCGACGTCTACGGCGAGGCGATCGCCGCGCGCCGGGCCCGGCTCGCCGCTGACCTGGCCTGCGATCCGGCTCTGTCCTGCTCCTGGTGACCAGGGCCGCTCGCCACCGGAGCGGGTACGCCGGGTCGGTCGTAGAGTGGGTCCGGTGAGCCCGAAGAGCGATCTTGCGACCCTCATCGAGTCGGTCTGCGCCGAGCGTGACCTGGCCTGGGAGTCGACCGGTCCCGGCGCGTACGCGGTGACCCTGCCGGGCACCCACAAGCTCAAGACGGTCTGCAACCTGATCGTCGGCGAGCACGCGCTGCGGATCGAGGCGTTCGTGATGCGCCAGCCCGACGAGCGCCGCGAGGAGCTGTGGGCGTGGCTGCTCCAGCGCAACGCCCGGATGTACGGCGTCTCCTTCTCCATCGACGCGGTCGGCGACGTCTACCTGACCGGGCGGGTCAATCCGGCCGGCGTGGACGCCGACGAGCTGGATCGGCTGCTCGGCTCGGTCCTCACCTACTCCGACGAGTCCTTCGACAGGATGCTGGAGATCGGCTTCGGCAGCTCGATCCGGCGCGAGTACGAGTGGCGCGTCAAGCGCGGCGAGTCGACGGCGAACCTGGCCGCCTTCGCCCACCTCTTCGAGCCCTCCACCCCAGCTGCCACCACCGACCCGGCCTGACGACCCGCGCCACCCCCCCATCTCCCGCGATCCTGCACTTTCTGTCGCGACAGAAGTGGCATAAGCGGTCGTATCGACAGCTGAATGTGCAAGATCGGCGGCGTTGTGGGGTGGGGCTGCGACACCCGCGAGGGTTCGGGTCGTTCCTGAGGGGTATGCCGCGGCGCGCGGTGCGGCACAGGGACCCCCGCGCGCCGAGGACGGAGTGTCGAGGAGCGGAGCGTCCCATGGCTCAGCGGAACAGCTCAGGTCGCGGCGGGACTGCGACCAGGACCAGACGACAGGCCGGCAACCAGACTCCGGGTACCCCGGGCGTCTCCGAGTCGGCGATCTCGCAGATGCGGGTGGACGACATCCGGGGGCAACTGCGCAAGCGCGGGGTCTCCGGTATTTCCGCGATGCGCAAGCCCGACCTGGTGAAACAGTTGGTGCGCTCGCTGCGTTCGGACGCCGGTGGCGCGGGTCGGCGCAGCACCGGGCCGGCCGGGCGGGCATCCGGCAGCAGGGCGTCGGCGGGTCGGGCCGCCGCGACGAAGAAGTCGGCGGCGCGGGCGGTGCCGAGTCGCGCGAAGGCCGCGCCCGCGAACAAGAGCGCCCCGGCGAAGCGAGCCGCCGCGAAGAAGACGGCCGCCGCGAAGAGAGCCACCCCGGCGCGGAAGACGGCGGCTGCGAAGAAGACGACGACCGCACGGACGTCGACGGCGGCCCGTAGGTCGGCCACCGTGAAGAAGACGACGGCGGCGAAGTCGACGGCCGCGCGTCGGACCTCCGCCACCGCTCGTACCGCGCCGGCGCGCAAGGCGCCCGCGAAGAAGTCTCCGGCCCGACCGGCCGCCAAGCGCGCGGCCCCGGCGAAACGCGCCACGGCGAAGAGCGCGGCTCCCGCGAAGCGGGCCACGGCAAGCCGGTCGACGGGTACGGCGGCCGGTGGGATCCGGACCGGGCGGGGCAGCGGACGGTCGGTCCGCAGCTCGCAGGTGATCGCGTCGATCGCCGACCGGCCGGAGCGGCCGGGCCGGAGTTTGATCACCGCGAATCACGAGGTGATCCAGCGGTGGGCGCGAGCGCGTGGCGCGAAGCCGGCGACCATCGCGGGTACCGAGCGGGAGGGTCGGGCCGGTGTTCTGACCTTCAACATTCCCGGATATCGGGAAAGCAGCCGGATTCGTGAGATCACCTGGGATGAGTGGTTCCACACATTCGATCTGCGCCGGCTCAATCTGATCTATCAGGAGCAGATGCGCGACGGTCGGCAGAGCAACTTCTTCCGGACCGAGTCACCCGATCGTGAGGACGGTTGAGGTGTTTGCGGGAATGCTCGACGGGTACCCGGCTGTTGCCAGAGACCGAGGCCAGAGCTGGGGATACTCGTCAGTTGTGACCGGCGAGACAGCCCATCTGGGTTGAATCCAGAATCCGGCCGAACTAGCTTTATTGCGCCGCACCGCGCTTGGAAACGTTCGGGGGAGCGGCGGATCGATCAGATCCGCGCACCAGGCGAGGTGCGAGGGGACGGGTGGATCAACCGTTGGGGGACGGTGCCCACCTGTTTGGACCGGCGGCGCGAGCGGGCGATGCTTACGGGGGTGAGTGTTGCCCGCCGCCGCCGGCCCCACCGGCGAGCGCCCACCACGACCTTCGGGACGTGGTGGGCGCTTTGCCGTCGTACGGTCAGCTTGTCGGGATCGCGTCTGCCGGCTCCCGGTCGGCGGCCCGGCGCAGCGCGTCAACGTGGCGCTCGCGGGTCGGCCCGGCCAACAGGTGGCCGACTGCGGCCAGCAGGCCCAATCCGCCCACGATCAGCCAGTGCCGGTCACCGAGGTACTGCAGGCTCACCCCGCCCAGCATGGGCGCGACGAACGCCGCGGCCGGGAACGTCAGATAGAAGACCGACTGGTACCGCGCCCGTAGGTCCGGCGGCGCGAGATCCGCGTTGATCTGGGCGTTGGGCGGGGCGGCGAGCATCGAGCCGACCGTCCAGACCACCGCCGCGCCCAGGTAGACCGCCAGCTCGTCGGCGACCGCGAGCACTCCGAAGCCGACCGCCAGCAGGGCGGTGGAGGCGGCCAGTACGACGGCCTTGCGGCGTCCGTCGATCAGGCGGGGCACGAACAGTTGCCCCAGCACGATCAGCGCGCCGCCGAGCGCCACGACCACGCCGTACGCCGACGGCCCGAGGCCGTCCGCTCGCATCGCCAGCGGCATGATCGTCGAGGTCTGCAGGGTCAGGACGGCCAGCACGAAGGTGAGCCCGACGAAGACCAGGAAGATCCGGTCCCTGAGTACGGTGAGCAGTCCGGGCCGGCGGGGCCGGCCGGCCGTCGGGTGGCTGGTCGGAGCGGCCCGTCGCAGGGTCTCCGGAACCTTCCAGCCGATGACGGCGGCGGCGGTCAGCGTGGCGCCCGCGTCGATGAGGAACAGCGCGGTGAAGCTCGCCTCGGCCACCAGCCCGGCGAGCAGCGAGGCGACCGCCATCCCGAGGTTCAACGCCCAGAACTCCAGGTTGAACGCGCGCGAGCGCCGGTCCGTGGGCACCACGTCGACGATCGCCGCCACCAACGCCGGGCCGGGCATGGAGTGCGCGACGCCGACCAGCGCGGCGAATGCCGCGATCAGCAGCAGAGGACGGCTGAAGGCCAGCGCCACCATCAGGGTGGCGGTGGCCAGGTGGGCGGCGAGCAGAGTCGACCGGCGACCCCACCGGTCGGCCAGCACGCCACCGAACAGCACGCCGACCGCCCCACCGGCGCCGTACGCCCCGACGACGGCGCCGGCCACCGCCGCGCTGGCGCCTCGGGCGTCGGTCAGGTAGAGCGACAGGAAGAGCATGGCGAACGCGCCCGCGCGGTTGATCAGCAGGCCCGCCCAGAGGTACCAGAAGGCGCCGGGGAGCCCGCCTGCGGTGTCGTGCCACCAGCGCCGCAGGGCGTGCATGCGACCTCCCGACAGTTCAGTTTCTTAACCGTTTCCTCGGAACGGTAGTCGGGCCTGCGCGCGGTGGTCGTACCGGACTCAGGCCGCGGTCCCGGCGGGCTGCGGCGAACGGGTGCCCACCGGCGCCGCGACCTCGGCGGCGTGCCGCAGCGCGGTGGCCCGCCGCTCGCGGGCGGGGCCGGACGCCAGGTGGGCCACCGCCGTCAGCACACCGATCGCGGCGCAGCCGAGCCACAGCGCCGCGTTACCGACGTGCTCACGGACCAGGCCGCCCAGGATGGGCGCGCTCGCCCCGGCGATCTGCCAGGAGAGGCCGAACACGCCCTGGTAGCGACCGCGCAGCTCGGCCGGGGACAGCTCGGCGATCAGCGTGGAGTTCGACGGCGAGTTCAGCATCTCGCCGACCGTCCAGATCAACACGGTCAGCCCGTAGAACCAGGCGCTGCCCGCGAACGCGGTCAGCCCGAACCCGACGCCCATCACCACGGCGGCGACGGCGAGCACCTGCGAGCGGTTGCGTCCCCGGATCAGGCGAGGCACGAAGAGCTGGCCGACGACGATGAGCAGACCGTTGAGGGCGATCACCGAGCCGTACGTGGCCGGGCTCAGGCCGGAGTCGCCCATGGCGATCGGCAGCATCGAGATGTGCTGGAGGAACACCAGCGCGGCGAACAGGTTCAGCGTCACGAAGCCGAGGAAGACCCGGTCGGTGAGGATCGTGCGCAGGGCGCCGCGCGGGGCGGTGGTCGCCGCGACGGTGAATCCGCCGTGGCGCGTCTCCGGCACCCGGACGAAGATGATCAGTGCGGTGATCAGCATCGTGCCCGCGTCGACCACGAACAGCAGCAGGTAATCGGCCTGCGCGGCGAGGCCGGCGAGGATGGCGGCGCAGGCGAAGCCGAGGTTGATGGCCCAGTAGTTGAGCGAGAAGGCGCGTAGCCGGTCCTTCGCCGGCACCACGTCGATCATCATGGCCCCGAACGCCGGCCGGGCGGCCTCGGCGAACATGCCGAGCAGCAGGGCGCCCAGCGCGACCGCCCAGAGGTCCCGGGCCAGCCCGAGGGCGAGCATCATGGTCGCCGCGCCGACATGCGCGGTGAGCAGCGTGGGCCGGCGGCCCCACCGGTCGGCCAGGGCCCCGCCGGCCGTGGTGCCGACCGCGCCGCCGACGCCCCAGAGACCGAGCACCAGGCCGGCCTGGGAGGGCGAGAAGCCACGTTCCTGGGTCAGGTAGATCGCGAGGAACACGAGGACGAACGAGCCGAGCCGATTGATCAGGGTCCCCGACCACAGGTACCAGAAGGTCCTCGGCAGTCCGCCGGTGGTGTCCCGGAACCAGCTCCGCATTGTCCGCACGTCGTGCCCCCGCTTACAAGTAATGACCGATCTGACTACCGCGCCTTACGACCCTAGTGCTGGCCGGATTCGCAGGTCACCCGCTTTTTCACGTGGTGGTCGTCACCACGGGTGCCCGCGTGTCCGCAACCCGGTTGAGGCAGGATGATCCGCATGACTGCGAGCGAGGGGCCCACCGTCGGGACGCTGGTCCTGCTGCGGCACGGCGAGAGTGACTGGAACGCCAAGAACCTCTTCACCGGCTGGGTGGACGTCGACCTGACCGAGAAGGGCGAGGGCGAGGCACGGCGCGGCGGCGAGCTGCTGCGCGAGCACAGCCTGCTGCCGGACGTCGTCCACACCAGCGTGATGCGCCGGGCGATCCGCACCGCCGAGCTGGCGCTCAACGCCGCCGACCGGCACTGGATCGCCGTGCGCCGGTCGTGGCGGCTCAACGAGCGCCACTACGGCGCCCTACAGGGCAAGAACAAGAAGCAGACCCTTGACGAGTACGGCGAGGAGCAGTTCATGCTCTGGCGGCGCTCGTACGACACCCCGCCGCCGCCCATCGCTGACGACGACGAGTGGTCGCAGGTGGGCGACCCGCGGTACGCGCTGCTGCCGACCGAGCTGATGCCGCGTACCGAGTGCCTCAAGGACGTCGTGGAGCGGATGCTCCCCTACTGGTACGACTCGATCGTGCCCGACATCCTGGCCGGCCGGACGGTGCTGGTGGCCGCGCACGGCAACTCGCTGCGCGCTCTGGTGAAGCACCTCGACCAGATCTCCGACGAGGCGATCGCCAAGCTGAACATCCCGACCGGCATCCCGCTGCGCTACGACCTGGACCCGCAGCTGCGCCCGCTCACCCTGGGCGGTACCTACCTCGACCCGACGGCAGCGAAGGAAGCCGCCGCCGCGGTCGCCAACCAGGGCCGCTGAGCGTCGCAGAAAAGAGGGCCCCGCGCCGGCGGGGCCCCCTTTCTCGTACGCCTGGTCAGTTGCCGGTCGGGCTGCTCTCCCCGGTGATCAGGTAGATGACGTGCTCGCCGGCGTTCACCGCGTGGTCGGCGAAACGCTCGTAAAAGCGGCCCAGCAGGGTGGCGTCGATCGCGGTCTCCACCCCGTACGGCCAGTCGTCGCCGAGCAGCACCGCGAACAGGCTCTTGTGCAGCTCGTCCATGGCGTCGTCGTCGCGGTCCAGCTCGGCGGCGAGGTCCACGTCGGGCTTCGCCAGCACGGATCCGATCTTCGCGGCCATCCGGTCGGCGATGTCGGACATCTCGGTGAAGACCGTCCGCAGCTCGGCCGGTACGGCGGGGGAGGGGTGCCGGCGCAGCGCGGTCTTCGCCACGTGCTCGGCGAGGTCGCCCATCCGCTCCAGATCCGCTGCCACGTGCAGCGCGGTGATCATCGCCCGGAGGTCGGAGGCGACCGGCGCCTGTCGGGCGAGCAGGTCACACACCCGCTCCTCGACGTGCCGGTAGAGGTCGTCGATCTCGGCGTCCCGCTCGATGACCGTCTCGGCGGCCTGCCGGTCGGCGGTGAGCAGGGCCCGGGTGGCCTGGCGCATGGCGGCGCGGATGCCCTCCGCCATGTCCACCAGCAGTTGGCTGACGATCTGAAGGTCGGCCCGGAACTCGTCGCGCATCATCACGTCCTGTGGTCGGTCGCCGCCGACGGGTGTCGGCGCAGGGGTTGAGCAGGTGCGACGCCAACGGTAGGGGGCGTTGACGGACCCCGGATGAACCACGGTGAACGACGCCAGACGTGGGGGTGAACACTTACAGAAGTGAGGGTGGTTCGTCCCGTTCTGTGTGGTAGCCAGGTTAACAATGACCCTACGATCGCCGGGTGGAGTGGGCGGTGGCGGTCGTGGTGGCCGTGGCGTTGGCGACCGGACTGGTCGCCGGTCTCGTGCTGCCCCGGTTCCTGCCGGCGCGCGGCAGCTCCACGTCGACGGGTAGCGCGAGCTCCCGCTGGAGCAGGGGGAGGCCCGCGATAGCCGACTTGCAGCAGGCCGGCCTCGGCCGTCGGACGATCGACTCGCTCCGGGCCGGTGTCGTGGTACTGGACGACGACGACGTCCCCGTCCTGATCAATCCGGCCGCCCGCGCGATGGGCCTCCTGCGCACCGGCAGCACACCGGGTTCGATCGCCGCGCACCCGTTGATCCGTACCCTCGCGGGCCAGGTGCGGCGCACCGGCGTGCGGCGCGAGATCGAGCTGGACCTGCCCCGCGGCCGCGACAGCGCGGGGGAGAATCCGCTGGGCGTGCACCTGCGGGCCATGGGTATCGGGAACGGCTTCATCGCCGTCGAGGCCGTCGACGTGACCGAGTCGCACCGGCTGACCCGGGTCCGGCGCGACTTCGTGGCGAACGTCAGCCACGAGCTGAAGACCCCGATCGGGGCGCTGCAACTGCTCGCCGAGGCGTTGCTGGACGCCACCGAGCCGGCCGACGCCGCGGCGCCCGACCTCTCCGAGGACCTGGTCGCCGCCCGTCGCTTCGCCGAACGGATCCAGCACGAGTCCACCCGGCTCGGCCGGCTGGTGCAGGAGCTGCTGGAGCTGACCCGGCTCCAGGGCGCCGAGCCGCAGCCGCCGCCGGAGCCGGTCGCGCTCGACTGGGTGATCGCCGAGGTGGTCGATCGCACGCGGACCACGGCTTCCGCTCGGGGCGTCGAGGTGACGGTCGACGGCGCACGTGGTCTCACCGCCTACGGCAGCGACAGTCAGCTCGCCACGGCCGTGGCGAACCTGGTCGAGAACGCCATCAACTACTCGGGCGAGGACACCACGGTGCGGGTCACCCTCCGCGGTGACAGCGAGCACGTCGAGATCGCGGTCGCCGACCAGGGCATCGGTATCGCCCCCACGGACGTGGACCGGATCTTCGAGCGGTTCTACCGGGCCGACCAGGCCCGCTCACGCGCCACCGGTGGCACCGGGCTCGGCCTGGCCATCGTGAAACACATCGCGAGCAACCATGGCGGTCGGGTGGAGGTGTCGAGCACTCTTGGCGGTGGGTCGACGTTCACCCTCCGGTTGCCCGCCAGCCCACCGGACGACCTCCTGGCGACACTGCCGCCGGTTGGGATCGAGGCCGGTCCGGCCGAGCTACGGCAGGTCTGACAGCAATGGAAAGGAAATCCCCGTTGAGCCGCGTTCTGGTGGTCGAGGACGAGGAGTCGTTCTCCGACGCCCTGTCGTACATGCTCCGTAAGGAGGGCTTCGAGGTATCGGTCGCCGCGACCGGAACCGACGCCCTCACCGAGTTCGACCGGACCGGCGCCGACATCGTGCTGCTCGACCTGATGTTGCCCGAGATGTCGGGGACCGAGGTGTGCCGGCAGCTCCGGCAGCGCTCGGCGGTGCCGATCATCATGGTCACCGCGAGGGACAGCGAGATCGACAAGGTGGTCGGCCTGGAGATCGGTGCCGACGACTACGTCACCAAGCCGTACTCGCCCCGGGAGTTGGTCGCCCGCATCCGGGCGGTGCTGCGACGGCAGAGCCCGGAGGTCGCCGAGGCGGGCGCTCCGACCCTGGCCGCCGGCCCGGTGCGGATGGACATCGAGCGGCACGTCGTGACCGTCGAGGGCGGAGCCGTGCAGCTGCCGCTCAAGGAGTTCGAGCTGCTGGAACTGCTGCTCCGGAACGCGGGCCGGGTGCTGACCCGTGGCCAGCTCATCGACCGGGTCTGGGGTGCCGACTACGTCGGTGACACCAAGACGCTGGACGTGCACGTCAAGCGGTTGCGTTCCAAGATCGAGCCGGAGCCGTCGGCGCCGCGGTTCATCGTCACCGTGCGGGGTCTGGGCTACAAGTTCGAGCCGTGATCGACCGATCCGAAGGGGGTCCACGCCGGGCGTGGACCCCCTTCGGGCTGTCGGCGTCCGCTCAGCGGACGACCTTTACGTTGAAGAGCGCGGTGTCGAGCCGGCCGTAGAGCCGCAGCCAGAGGGGCATCAGCATCTCGGTGCCCCGGGCGGTGGAGAGGTCACCGAGGTCGATCACGTCGGTGTGCCCGAAGCTGACGAGCAGGCCGGTGACGATCCGCTTCGCCTCGGCGTCGTCGCCGGAGACGAAGACGCTGTGGTCGCCGTCGGCCAGTTGGCGCGGACGCACCATCAGCTCGGCGGTGAGCGTGTTGAGTGACTTGACGACCTTGGCCTCCGGGAACTCCCGTTGGATCCGCTCGGCCAGGGACTCGCTGTCGTCCACGGTCAGCGTGGGCGGGAAGCCCGCGCCGAAGTCGAGCGGGTTGGCGATGTCGAGCAGGACCTTGCCCGCCAGGTTCGCCGCGCCGGCCGCGGTGAGTGCCGGCAGGGACCCGGTGCCACTGGTGGCGTTGACGACCAGCTCCGCCTCGGCCGCCGCCGCGGCCATGGTCTCCAGGCCGACCCCGGGGTGCTCGGCGGCCCAGGCGGCGTACGCGCCGGCCCGGGTGGCCGCGACATCCCGGGTCCCGATGGTGACCTGGTGGCCCAGCTCCGCCGTACGGGCCGCGATGGCCTGTCCCACCGAGCCGGTGCCGAGAACTGCGATGCGCATGTCGATCGATCCTCCACTCGGGCGCGGTGGCCTCGCGCCGCTTGCTCGCAGACTAACAGACAGGTCTGTCTATCTGCTGTCCCTGATGCGAACACCCCGGCACGACTGGCGCGACGCCCGGGCCAGGGTGGGGACTCTCCTGCGGCGCCTTTGGAGCTGATGCCGTAAACGAGTCATCCACTGATGACGCAAACGATTCAGCTCCAAAGGCATCTCCGACGCGTACCCCCCGCCGCTCCTCGACGAGCGTGCGGATGCGGCCGCAGACAGAGCTGTCTGTAAAATCGTGCCCGCCACCAGCAACGACGAGGGAGTACCGATGCCCGCGCACCGCACGCCGGCCGGCTCGGCCCGGGACCGGATCCTGGACACCGCGTTCCGACTGTTCTACGCGCACGGGCCACGCGGCGTGGGGGTGGACACGGTCATCGCCGAGTCGGGCGTGGCCAAGGCGACGCTCTACAAGCACTTCCCGCGCAAGGACGACCTGGTGCTGGCATACCTGGACCGGGTCGACCAGGCCTGGTTCGGCGCGCTACGGGCGGCGGCCCGCGATGCCGGTGACGAGCCGCGCGACCAGCTCGTCGGGATGTTCGACGCCCTCACCAGCGCCTGTCGCCGGGACGGCTACCACGGCTGCGCGTTCATCAACACGGCGGCCGAGTCGCCCGCCGGCGGTCCGGTGCACGCCCGGACGGTCGAGCACAAGACCGTCGTCCGGGCGTGGGTGACCGAGCTGGCCCGCAAGGCCGGCGCGGCGGACCCGGAGCTGCTCGGCCGGCAGCTCACCCTGCTGATCGACGGTGGGCTCGCCGGCGGCGTGCTGGACGGCGATCCGGCGATCGCCGAGGCGGCCCGGCAGAGCGCCCGCACCGTCGTCGACGCCGCCCTCGACTGACCCGGGCGGTCGAAACAGGCGCCCCCCAGGGCCGGCTAGAGATCGTCGGCGGGGTGGGGGGCGACCAGGCCCTGCCGCACCCGCGCCGCGCACAGCTCGGCCAGCCGCTCGTACGCGGCGGCGCCGATCAGTGCGGTCAGCTCCGGGCCGTACGACAGGTACATCGGCTCGGCCCCGACGTGCGCGTCGGTCGACGAGGTGCACCACCAGTCCAGGTCGTGCCCACCGGCGCCCCAGCCCCGCCGGTCGAACTCGGACAGGGTGGACACCAACACCTTGGTGTTGTCCGGACGTTTCACCCAGTCCTGGTCACGCCGGATGGGGAGCTGCCAGCAGACGTCCGGCTTGTATTCGAGCGGGTGCACACCGTCGCGCAGCGCCTGGGCGTGCAGTGCGCAGCCACCGCCACCGACGAAGTCGGCGTCGTTGAGGAAGACGCACGGCCCGTCGGCGCCCTGGGTGGCGGTGCGGCGGGCCGGGTTCTTGCCGTCGATCGTGTCCTCGTCGGTCCAGTTCTTGAACCCGCGCTGGAAGTGCTGCCAGGTCGACGGCGTGAGCAGCTTGACGGCACGGCGGACCCGCTTCTCGTCGTCCGAGTCCGTGAAGAACGCCCCGTGCGAGCAGCAGCCGTCGGCAGCCCGGCCGGCGATGATGCCGTGGCAGCCCCGGCCGAAGATGCAGGTCCAGCGGGAGAGCAGCCAGGTCAGGTCGGCCCGGATCAGGTGGGTCTCGTCCGCCGGGTCGGCGAACTCGATCCACTCCCGGGGAAAGTCCAGCGGCACCTCACGGCTGCGCGGGTCGCCCGGGTCGTCCACCAGCACGCGAAGCTCCATCGTCACCCGGACCAGCGTACGCGTGGTGCCGTCCGCAGGCCGGCGAGCCGCACGAACGTGTTGCGCCTAGGGTCTTCACCATGCGACTGGGTGTCCTCGACGTCGGATCCAACACGGTGCACCTGCTGGTGGTCGACGCGCATCACGGCGCGCACCCCTGGCCGGCGCACTCGGAGAAGGTCGTCCTGCGTCTCGCCGAGCAGATCGGCCCGGACGGGGCGTTGACCGAGGCGGGTGCGGACAGCCTGGTCAAGGCGGTCGGCATGGCCAGGGCGGCGGCCACCCGGCTGGAGGCCGACGACCTCATCGCGTTCGCCACCTCCGCGGTCCGCGACGCCACGAACGCGGCCGACGTGCTCGCCCGGGTCCGCGACGAGACCGGCGTACGCCTCGAGGTGCTCTCCGGCGCGGACGAGGCACGGATGACGTTCCTGGCGGTGCGACGCTGGTTCGGCTGGTCGGCGGGCCGTCTGCTGGTGCTCGACATCGGTGGCGGCTCCCTGGAGATCGCCGCCGGGATCGACGAGGACCCGGATGTCGCGGTCTCGTTGCCGCTCGGCGCCGGGCGACTCACCCGCGAGCGGCTACAGGTCGACCCGGCCAGCGTGACGCCGCCGTCCGCCGAGGCTGTCGACGCGCTGCGGGAGTACGTCGACGGCCGCCTGGACAAGGTGGTCGATGAGATGACCGAGGTGGGCTGGGACCGGGTGGCGGCCACCTCGAAGACCTTCCGCACCCTGGCGCGACTGGCCGGCGCGGCGCCGTCCGGCGCCGGCCTCTGGGTGCACCGCAGGCTGACCCGTGCCGGTCTGCGGCAGATCATCGGCTTCATCCGGCACATGACGCCCGCCCAGTTGATGGAGTTGGAGGGCGTCGGCGCGGGCCGGGCACACCAACTGTTGGCGGGCGCGGTGGTCGCCGAGGCGGCGATGCGCCGGCTCGACCTGGATGCGTTGGACATCTGCCCGTGGGCCCTGCGGGAGGGGGTCATCCTCCGTCGGCTCGATCAACTCGAACCGATGTGACCGGTCCCCGGCGGCGACGGGTTTGCCGGTGCTCGTCCTGATGACCCCGTGACAGCCGGGCTACGCTGGCTGGTGTGACGTCCCGAGTCCCCGTGCTCCTGTCCAGCTCGTCGGTCTTTCCCGAGCCGACGGCTGCGGCGTTCCAACTGGCCGCGGCTCTCGGCTACGACGGCGTCGAGGTGATGGTCTGGACCGACGTCGTCAGCCAGGACGCGGGCGCGTTGCGCGGCCTGTCGACGCACTACGGCGTTCCGGTCCTCTCGGTGCACGCGCCCTGCCTGCTGGTCACGCAGCGGGTGTGGAGCCCGGACCCGTGGCAGCGGCTGCGCAGGGCGGCCGAGCTGGCCGAGACGCTCGGGGCGCCGACGGTGGTGGTGCATCCGCCGTTCACCTGGCAGCGCGACTACGCACGCGGGTTCGCCGAGGGGCTGGCCAGAGTCGAGGAGCGGTTCTCCGGGCTCCGCTTCGCGGTGGAGAACATGTACCCGGTACGCATGGCCGGCCGGCAGTTCGTCCCGTACGTCCCCGGCTGGGACCCCACCGACACCGGCTACCCGTCGTACACCCTGGATCTTTCACACTGCGCGGCCTCGCACAGCGACCCCCTCGCGATGGCCGACCGGATGGGCGCGGGGCTTGCCCACGTGCACCTGGGCGACGGCACCGGCGAGGGCCGCGACGAACACCTGGTGCCCGGGCGCGGCACCCAGCCCTGCGGGGAGCTGCTCTCCTCGCTGGCCGGCCGGGGTTTCACCGGCGCGGTGGCCGTCGAGGTGGCGACCCGGGGCGCGAAGAGCCGCGCGGTGCGCGAGGCCGACCTGCGGACCGCGCTCGAATTCGCCCGCGAGCACCTCACCGCGCCGTCACCGGTCGACGTCTGACGCCGGCCGCCGGGGTCAGCTGACTGGGGTCAGCGATTCGACGGTCGAGGTCGGCTGCGCGGCGACCGTCGCCTGCTCGCCGACCGCGGCCCGCTTGCGCGCCCGGTGCGCCGCCACGTGCGAGCGGGTGGCGCAGCGCTCGGAGCAGAACCGTCGGCAGCAGTTCGAGGACGTGTCCAGGTAGACGTTGCCGCACCGCTCGTCGGCGCAGACCCCGAAGCGGGCGCTGCCGTACTCGCAGAGCCACACGGACAGCCCCCAGACCGCGCCGGCCAGGTATTCGGCGCTGACCGACGCGCCACGGCTGGTCACGTGCATGTGCCAGTCGCTGGAGTCGTGCCCGGAGATGCGCGGCTGGACGGGGAACGCCTCCAGCAGCGCGTTCAGCTCGTTCACCGCCTGGGCGTCGCGGCCCGAGGTGCCGTACTCGAAGACGTCGCGCAACCGCTTCTGAGCCCGCCGGAAGATCGCGACGTCCCGGTCGGCGACCTCGTCGCGCATCCAGGCGTTGTCGTCGGGGAAGAGGGCCCGCAGGTCGTCGAGGTCGTCCAGGCGGGCGTTGACCAGGTCAACGCCGGTCCGGGCGTACGCGTCGAAGTTCACACCCCAACGGTAGACGACTCACGGGGTGCGCGGCGCGTCGATGTAGTGCGGCAGGAACCGCGCGTAGCCGTCGGTGATCAGACTGGCGCTCTCGCGGACCCCCAGTCCGGCCGACTCGCCGTCCACGATCCAGCTACCCAACACCGTCCGGTTGCCGTCGAACTGCGGCAGAGCCCGGAACTCCTGGTAGCACCACCCCTCGTCGCCGTAGATCCCCGGGTTGGTGATCTCCTCGCCCGCGGTGACGATGCGTACCGAGCCGCCCTCCCGGCCGAGCAGGGGCTTGGCAACGTACTCGGGCATGCCGCGCGGCGAGTCCAGGTACGCCGGCAGCAGGTACTCGTGACCGGGGTACAGCTCCCAGAGGATCGCCAGCAACGCCTTGTTGGACAGCAGCAGCTTCCAGGCCGGCTCGATCCACGTGGTCGGGGTGCCCGGGGCCAGCGCGGGCGGCCCGTACGGCTCGGCGAGCATCCACTCCCACGGGTAGAGCTTGAAGCAGGTGGTCACCGGGCGGTCGGCGGCGTCGACGAAGCGCCGGCCGTCCCAACCGATCTCCTGGATGGGTTGCAGCTCGACGTCCAGGCCGGCCTGCCGGGCGGTCTCGGCGAGGTAGCCGGCGGTCATGTGGTCCTCGCCCGACTCCTCCTCGTTCGACCAGAGCACGTGCACCCGGGGGTCGTGCAGTCCGGCGCCGATCTTGGCCCACGCGCCGACCAGCCGCTCGTGCAGGCTGTTCCACTGGTCCAGGTCGGGGCGGGTCTGCTCCAGCCAGTACCACTGGATGATGCTCGCCTCGACCAGCGCCGTCGGGGTGTCCGCGTTGTACTCCAGCATCTTCGGCGGCCAGGTGCCGTCGTACGCCAGGTCGAAGCGTCCGTAGAGGCTGGGCGGCGCCTCGCGCAGGGACCGCGCCACCGCGTCGGTGGCCCACTCCGGGATGCCGAACTCGGCGTACCGGCGCTGCGCCACCACGCGCTCGGCGGCGGCCACGCACATCCGGTGCAGCTCCTCGGTGGCGTCCTCCAGCCGCAGCACCTCGTCGAGGTCGAAGGCGTACGCGGCGGTCTCGTCCCAGTACGACATGACGCCGCCGTCGGGCAGTTCGGTGTCGACGTAGACCAGCCCCTGCGCCCGGATCGTGGCGTCCCAGTCGGGCCGGGGAGTCACGGACTCGCGGCGCACGTCAGCCGCCGCAGGACGCGAGGTGGGTGCCGAACCCGCCGCGCTCGGGCAGGGCGGCGGTCGTCGGCTCACCGCCGGTCCGCCCCGCGGTGGGGGCGGACACCCGCATCGCCAGCGCGACCGTGTCGCCGCCACCGACCGGCCCGAGAGCGCAGTCGTCATCGTCGTCGTCGGAGGTCATGTTGCAGCCGGAGAGGGCGAGCGCGAGAGCGGTGAGCGCGCCGAGTTGCACGGAGGCCGACCGGAGCCGGCGGCGGGGGCTTTGGTCCACGGCATCGTTGTAGCCGATCCACGCCAACGCCGCAGCCCCAGCCGCCGCCGGGCGGGGGGCCTGGCAGGGGCGATACGCTCGGCTCATGCTCCGTTCCGTCATCCTCGCCGCCTCCCGGTCATCCCAGGTCGAGCGGCTCGTCGCGACTGCCCCGTACACCCGGGACGTCGTCCGCCGGTTCGTCGCCGGCGCCGCCACCGACGACGCGTTGCGCGCGACCCGCGGGCTCGTCGACGACGGTCTGGCCGTCACCCTCGACCACCTGGGCGAGGACACCGTCACTCCCGAGCAGGCCACGGCCACCCGGGACGAGTACCTGAAGCTGCTGTCGATGCTCTCCGGAGCGGGGCTCACCCCCGCCGCCGAGGTGAGCGTGAAGCTCTCCGCGCTGGGCCAGATGTTCGACGAGCAGTTGGCGTACGACAACGCGCGTGCGATCTGCACGGCCGCCGACAAGGCCGGCACCACGGTCACCCTGGACATGGAGGACCACACCACCACCGACTCGACGCTCGAGGTGCTGGCGAAGCTGCGCAAGGACTTCCCGTCGACCGGCGCGGTGCTCCAGGCGTACCTGCGGCGGACCGAGTCGGACTGCCGGGAGCTGTCCTCGGCCGGGTCGCGGGTGCGTCTGTGCAAGGGCGCCTACAAGGAGCCGGAGTCGGTGGCCTACCAGTCGGCCCGCGAGGTGGACAAGTCCTACGTCCGCTGCATGAACATCCTGATGTCCGGCGACGGCTACCCGATGCTGGCGACGCACGACCCGCGGATGATCTCGATCGGCGAGGACCGGGCCCGCTGGTTCGACCGGGGGCCGGAGCGCTTCGAGTTCCAGATGCTCTACGGCATCCGTCCCGAGGAGCAGGCCCGGCTGGCGGGCGAGGGCTACACGGTGCGCACCTACGTCCCGTACGGCGACGAGTGGTACGGCTACCTGATGCGTCGGCTCGCCGAGCGCCCCGCGAACATGGTCTTCTTCGGCCGTGCTCTGATCTCCAAGAAGTGACAGTCGCTTGACGCGCCCGGCTAGCAGCGTTAGCTTTTGAGCTATGGAAGCTAGCCGGGTGTGTGCCGGTGCCTAGGGCGGGGCTCAACCAGCAGACCGTGGTGCGCGAGGCCGCCCGCCTCGCCGACGAGGTCGGTTACGAACAGCTCACCCTCGCCGCGCTCGCCAGCCGGCTCGGCGTCGCGCTGCCCAGCCTCTACAAGCACATCCGCGGGGCCGACGCGCTGAGTCAGAAGCTCTCCGCGCTCGCCACCGCCGAGCTGGCCACCGAGCTGACCACGGCCGCCGTCGGGCGGGCCGGCGGCGACGCCCTGCGCGCCATGGCCGACGCCTACCGGGCGTACGCCCGCCGGCACCCCGGGCGCTACCCGACCACCCAGCGGGTGCCCGACCCGTCCGACCCGGAGCACGTCGAGGCGGGCGAACGCGCGGTCGGCGCCATCTTCGCGGTGCTCCGCGGCTACGGGCTCACCGGCGACGACGCGGTGGACGCGACCCGCGCCCTGCGCAGCGCCCTGCACGGGTTCGTCGCCCTGGAGGCAGCCGGCGGCTTCGGTCTACCGCGCGAGGTCGAGCGGTCGTACCACCAGTTGGTCGCCGGGCTGGACACCGCGTTCCGCTCGTGGCCGGCTCGCGGGGCCTGACCCGGCCGATCGGGCCGGGTCGGCCTCGCCCGATTCGCCGATTGGTCGTACCCTTCGGCGGGTGACTGACGGGGTGCAGCAGCCAGCACCGCGGCGGCTCTGGCCGCTGTGGACCGTACTCGTCGTTGTCGTCCTGCTGCTGGGCTGCGGCCTTCCGGCGATGCTGGTGATCGGGGCCATCCGTGAGGCCAACGGCCGGGCCACGCTCAGCCGGGCCGGCGCCATCGCCACCGACGACCCGGCCACCGCCGTCGCGCGAGGGCTGTCCGACCGGATGACCGCGCAGCTCCGGCGCCAGTCCACGGCGCTGCTCGGCGGCGATCGCGCCGCCTTCCTCGCCATCGCCGACCCGTCCGCACACGCCGACCTGCGTCGTCGCTTCGGCGCCCTGCGGGCCCTCAAGGTGACCGTCTGGCGGGCCGAGCCGAGCGGCCTGCCCACGCCGGTCGTCGGCAGACCGGGGGAGTGGCGGCTGCTGGTGCGCTTCCAGTACTGCTTCGTCGCGGCCGACTGCCGACCGAGCCCCGTGCTGATCGGCACCCGCTGGCGGGAGAACGGTGACACGCCCCGACTGGTCGCCGTCGAGGAGTCCAAGTCCGTCGAGACCGGCACCCGGCCCTGGGAGATCAGCGACCTGGTCGTGGCGGTCGGCGCGCGGACCATCGTCGCCACCACTCCGGCGCTGCGCGGCAAGCTGCCGGCCCTGCTGACCCAGGCCGAGGCGGCGGCCAAGGTCGCCGACACGTACGTCGCGGCGGGCTCGCCCCCGGACCGCTACCGGATCTTCTACGCCGGCCGTACGGAGTGGCAGCGCTGGTACGGCGGCGGGCGGCCACAGTGGACCGGCGGATACGCGGTGACCGTCGGCGGTGGCCACCACGAGGTGGTGCTCAACGCCGACGGGCTCCCCAGCAGTGGCGCCGACGACCTGCTCCGGCACGAGCTGACCCACGCCGCCTCACTGCCCGAGCGTGGCTACCCCGGAAAGACGACCTGGTGGCTGGTCGAGGGGCTGGCCGAGTTCGCAGGTTCGGGCGGTCAGCCGGTCGACCGGTACGAGGGGCTCGCGGAGGTGCGCAAGCTCGTCCGGGGTGGTTGGGACGGCCGGTTGGAGGGCGTCACCCCGGCCGACGACGCACCCGCCGAACGGGTGGGCGGCAGCTACGGCGTCGGCTACCTCGCCGTCCGCCACCTCGTCGACCGGTTCGGGCCGGAGCGGCTGCTGACCTTCTTCAAGGCCGTCGTGCACGACCGCGCGACGCTCGCCGCCGCCGCCGACGAGGCGTTCGACGAGGACTGGTCGACGCTGCACGACGAGTGCGTGGCGTACGTCCGCGCCACGGCCGCGTGACGGTGCGCCGTACCATCGATGGGTGCGCCGCCCCGACCTGCCGAGGCCCGCAAGCGCCACGCGGCCCCGCCTGCTCATCGCCCTGACCGCCGTCGCCGTCCTCACCGCCACCACCGCCGCCTCCTGCGGTGACGATCAACCGCCGGTCGCGCTCGCCTCGGCCGCCCGCAATCCGGTCAGCGAGGTGATCGACGCGCCGGCGACGGTGACGGCCCGCGCTGCCGCCAGCCTCACCGCGCCCGCCGACGGCACCCTGGCCAGCCTGCGTGTCCAGCCTGGACAGCGGGTGAAGCGCGGTCAGGTGCTCGCGGTGGTCGCGTCCCCGTCGGCCCAGTCTCGCCTGCGCCAGGCGAAGGAAGCGCTGGACGCGGCCAAGCGCGCCGGTCGGGGTGTCTCCACCGGCAACCTGACCAGCAGTCGGCGCAGCACCGACAAGGCCGCCGACGAGGCGTTCGACGCCGCCCGCAAGGCCGCCGAGAAGATCGCCGACCAGCAGTTGCGGGATGCGTTGCTGGCGCAGGTGACGTCCGCCCAGCGGCAGTACGCCGCCGCCGCGCGCAGCGCCGACGCGGCCGTCCGCGCCGTGCAGCGGGGGATCAGCGGGTTGAACTCCGCCGTCGGTTCGCTGTCCGCGGCACAACGGCTCCAGGCCCAGCAGGCGTACGACCTGGCGAAGGCGACCGTCGACGCGCTGACCCTGCGCGCCCCGATCCCGGGAGTGGTGCAGCCGGGCGGTACCCGGGCCGGCGGTGGCGCGAACGCCGGTCTGGCGGGGCTGTTGGAGCAGGCCGGTGGGGCCGGTCTCGACCCGTCCGCCCTGTCTCCCGCCCAGGCCGGCCCGCCGGCCGGGGTCGACGACGCCGTCGTGGTCGGCGGTCAGGTCACCGCCGGTACGCCGGTGCTGACCATCGTGGACACCGGGCAGCTCGGGCTGCTCGCCGACGTGGACGAGACCGACGTGCTGCTGGTCAAGCCCGGCGTGACGGCCACCGTCGAGCTGGACGCGGTGACCGGCGCCAGCTACGACGCCACGGTCCGCTCGGTGGACGTGCTTCCCACCAGCTCGGCCCAGGGCGGGGTCACCTACCGGGTACGCCTCGCCCTGGGCGCGGGCAAGCTGGCCGAGGACGAGCCGGCTCCCACGCCCCGCCCCGGCATGAACGCGATCGTGCACCTGCGCGTGCGTGAGGCGGCCGACGCGGTGACCGTCCCCGCCTCGGCCGTCTTCACCGCCGACGGTCGGGACGCCGTCTGGGTGGTCCGCGACGGTAAGGCGGACCGGGCGCCGGTGACCGTGGGCGTCCAGGGGTCCGACCTGGTGCAGATCCTCAACGGCGTCCAGGCCGGCGACCGGATCGTGGTGCGCGGCACCGACCAGGTGCGCGACGGCCAGGAGGTGCGGTGAGCGACACCCCGCCGGCCATCGAGGCGGTGGACGTGTCGCGCACCTACCAGCTTGACGGGGTGTCGGTCGAGGCGCTGCGCGGGGTGTCGTTGACCGTGCAGCCGGGGGACTACGTGGCGCTGGTCGGGCCGTCCGGTTCCGGCAAGTCCACGCTCATGCACCTGCTGGGCGGCCTGGACCGGCCGACCGGTGGCCGGTTGGTGATCGGCGGGCGGGACGTCAACACCCTCTCCCCGCCGGAGATGGCCACCCTGCGCAACGAGACGATCGGCTTCGTCTTCCAGGCGTTCCACCTGCTGCCGCGTACGTCGGCGGTGGAGAACGTCGCGTTGCCGCTCGTCTATCGGGGGGTGTCGGCCCGGCAGCGACGGGAGCGGGCGGCGGCGATGCTGGGCCGGGTCGGTCTCGGGCACCGGCTCGACCACCGGCCCAACCAGATGTCCGGTGGTGAGCAGCAGCGGGTCGCCATCGCCCGCGCGCTGGTCACCGAGCCGACGGTGCTGCTGGCCGACGAGCCGACCGGCAACCTGGACAGTGTGACCGGCGCGGCGGTCCTGGAACTGTTGGAGCGGCTGAACGCGGAGTCCGGGGTGGCGTTGGTGATGGTCACCCACGACCAGGAGGTGGCGGCGCGGGCCGCGCGCCGGATCGCCATGCGCGACGGTGTGGTGGTGGCGGACAGCGCCGGCGACCTTCATGATCGACCGCCGTCCGGTGATCACAATCGACCTGAGACACTGGTGCCCGCTCCCAGCGCGGAGCCCCGGTCCGTGTCCGGAAACGGCCCGGGGCACCCGTCCGGTGGCTCCGGTGGCGCCGCCGGAGCCACCGGACGCCTTCCGCAGGACCCTGGTCCACCTCACACGGAAGCCGAGGTGCGCGAGCCCGGCCCGCGCCGAGCGACGGCCGATGTGCGCGAGCCCGGCCCGCGCCGAGCGACGGCCGATGTGCGCGAGCCCGGCCCGCGCCGAGCGACGGCCGATGTGCGCGAGCCCGGCCCGCGCCCCGCGCGAGCAGACACAACCGAGCCCGGGGACGGTACGGCGTGAGGGTCGCGGAGGCGTGGCGGGTCGCGCTGGACGCGTTGCGCGCCAACCGACTGCGCAGTTCGCTCACCATGCTCGGCGTGATCATCGGTGTCGCGTCGGTGGTGTTGCTGGTCGCCATCGGCACCGGCACCAAACAGAAGGTGGAGCAGCAGGTCGAAGGGCTCGGCTCCAACCTGCTGCTGGTGGTCCCCGGCAAGATCGAGGTGGGCAACGCGCCGGTGGTCTCGCCGTTGACGCTCAAGGACGCCGACGCGGTCTCCCGCGTCGTCGGCGATCCCCAGCGGGTCGCGGTCACCGTCGCCTCCGGGGCGACCGCACGGGCCGGCGCGCGCTCCGACTTCACCACCGTCCAGGGCGTGCTGGAGACCACGCCGACGGTGTTCACCCGGACGCTGGCCCGGGGCCGCTACCTCACCGGCACGGACGTGGACACCAGCCGGCGGGTCGCGGTGCTCGGCGACTCGGTGGCCCGCGCGTTGTTCCCCGACCGCGATCCCCTCGGTCAACAGGTCACGCTCGCCGGCGTGCGGTTCCGGGTCATCGGCGTGTTCGCGCCCCTCGGGCAGAGCCTCGGCGTCGACCGGGACGACGAGGTGCACGTGCCGGTGACCGCCGCGCAGCGCCTCTGGGGCACCCAGCGGGTGGACGGCATCGCGGTCAAGGCGCCTGACCGGGAACGGATCGACGAGCTGGGTGAACGCATCGTCGCGGAGCTGAACCGCCGGCACCCGGACACCGAGTTCAGCGCGGTCACACAGCAGCAGATCCTCGGTGTGCTCGGCGACATCCTCGGCGTCCTCACCGGTGTGCTCGCCGCCATCGCCGGCATCTCGCTGCTCGTCGGCGGCGTCGGCGTCTCCAACATCATGCTGGTCAGCGTCCGCGAGCGGACCAGGGAGATCGGGCTGCGCAAGGCCGTCGGCGCGCGGCCCCGCGACATCGGCGTGCAGTTCCTGCTGGAGGCGGTGCTGCTCACCACCATCGGCGGGCTGACCGGGATGGCGCTGGGTGTGGGGACCGCCCTGCTGGTGGACGCGTTGTCACCGATCCCCGCCGCGATCACGTGGTGGTCGTTGGCGCTGGCCTTCGGTGTGTCGGCGGCGGTGGGGATCGTCTTCGGCGTGGTCCCCGCGCAGCGCGCCGGCCGGCTCGACCCGGTGGTGGCGCTGCGCGCCGAGTGAACAAACGGACGACGGACGCAGCCGGGGGGATAACGGCCGGCCGGAACGGGTGAACCGGCCACCGAAACATGATCAGTTGTACGAAGGGATCGCGCCGGTCACAGCCGCCCCGCTACCGTACTGGTAACACGCGCGTCGCCGCCCGGCCCGGAGCATCCGTCGGGTTGGCACGCGCCGGGCATGGGATGGGTCGGTGAGCCATGGCCGGGTCGCAGTCCGACGGACGGCTGTCGGAGGTCAAGTTCCTGACCGTCGCGGAGGTGGCGACGGTCATGCGGGTGTCGAAGATGACGGTCTATCGCCTCGTGCACAGCGGTGAGCTGACCGCGGTCCGGGTGGGCCGGTCGTTCCGGGTGCCCGAGCACGCGGTGCACGAATATCTGCGGGGCGCTTTTCAGGAAACCGCCTGAGCCACCGTACGGCCGATCGAGCGCCCGCTGGGCGTGATGGACGGGGGCGCGTTGGTCCTGCTGACGCTCTCCCGCTACCCTGGAGCGCGACCGAGACCCCGCCGGTGCGCCCCGCCGCCCAGACTGGTCCGGTCCGTTGTCCGCATGCGGTCTCCGTCGCCACCTGCGTGGTGTCATCCGGTCCGCCCCGCACGTTGTATCGAAAGGCTGTCGTATGGGCTCGGTGGTCAAGAAGCGCCGTAAGCGCATGGCTAAGAAGAAGCACCGCAAGCTGCTGCGCAAGACCCGCGTCCAGCGTCGCCGTCTCGGCAAGTGACCGCCGCCGGGCCCAGCCCGGCACCAGCGTCACTTGCCAAACTGTCGACTCCCGGAGGCTCAGGTGATCAGGCCGTGGTCGTCCCGGCTCGATCCCGCCTGTCGGCGTAGGTGCGTGCGATGACCCCCGGTAGCACCCCAGGTGCTCCGGGGGTCGTCGTCGTGACCGGGGTCGGTCGTTACCTGGGCGCCCACGTGGCGGCCCGACTGGCCGCCGACCCGCGTATCGAACGGGTCATCGGCGTGGACGCGCCGGAACCGGCCGCCGAGTTCACCGATCTGCTGGACCGGGTGGAGCGGATCCGCGTCGATCCGGGTTCGCTCGGGGGTCTCCTCGCCGACCTGGACGTCGACGCGGTGGTCCACCTGGCGCTGGTCAGCTCTCCCGACCCGCAGCACGGTGGCCGGTCGGCCATGAAAGACCAGAACGTCATCGGCACCATGCAGCTCCTCGCCGCCTGCCAGCGGGCGCCCCGCCTGCGCAAGCTCGTGGTCCGGTCGTCGACCGCCGCGTACGGGGTGTCGTTCCGCGATCCGGCGGTGTTCACCGAGGAGACCGAGCCGCGTGAGGTGCCGCGCGGCGGTTTCGGCCGCGACATCCTCGACGTCGAGGGGTACGTCCGAGGTTTCCGCCGCCGTCGGGCCGACGTGACCGCGACGGTGCTGCGCTTCGCCCCGTTCATCGGTTCGACCGCCGACACGACCCTGACGCGCTACTTCGCGCAGCCGTTCGTGCCGACCGTGTTCGGCCGCGATCCCCGGCTCCAGTTCCTGCACTTCGACGACGCGTTGGAGGTGCTGCACCGGTCGATCGTGGAAGACCACCCGGGCACCTACAACGTCGCCGGCCCGGGTGTGCTGTCGCTGTCCCAGGCGATCCGCCGCGCCGGCCGGGTGGCCGTACCGGTGTTCGAACCGGGTCTCTCCGGCGCCGCGGCGCTGGCTCGCTCCATGGGGATCGGCCGCTACGGCCTCGACCAGGTCGATCTCTTCGTACACGGCCGGGTCGTCGACACCACGCGCCTCGAGCAGGAGTACGGCTTCACGCCGCGCTCCACCGCCGAGGCGTTCGAGGACTTCATCCGCGCCCACCACGGTAAGGCGGTGCTCAGCCGGGGTCAGTTGGCCGCCGCCGAACAGGTGGTCCTGGACGGCATCCGGCAGGTCCGTGCCGCGGTTCGGGAGCGGACGTCATGACCGGGCAGGAACCGCAGGGGATCGGGCGGTTCGACGTACCGTCGGTTCCGCCCGTGCCGGACGCGGAGCCGGCGCGGCGCAACGGCCACCGCCCGGCGGCCCGGCTCGCGCCCGCCGCGACGGCCGGCGACGAGGTGGACACGCCGACCGACGGTCCGGCGGGTACGGCCGGCGACGAGGTCGACGCCACGGCCACCGGCGAGCCGGCCAGCGGGAACGCGCCGGCTTCCGGCGGTGGCACCGCGCCGGCTTCCGGCGGTGGCACCGCGCCGGCCGTGGCGGATCGGCCGGGGGACCAGTGGGACCGCAGGGTCGCCAACGGGCTGGCGTTCCTGCGTCGACGGTTGGCCGGGGACTACGAGGTCGACGAGTTCGGTTTCGACCCGGAGTTGACCGACGCGGTCTTCCACCCGTTGCTGCGGCTGCTCTACCGGGACTGGTTCCGCACCGAGGTCAGCGGGGTGGAGCACGTACCCGTCGAAGGGCCCGCCCTGGTGGTCGGCAACCACTCGGGCACCGTGGCGCTGGACGCGTTGATCCTGTCGACGGCCCTGCACGACAAGCACCCGGCCCACCGCTACCTGCGCCTGCTCGGCGCCGACCTGGTGTTCCGGATGCCGGTGGTGTCGGAGATCGCGCGCAAGACCGGCGGCACGGTGGCCTGCAACCCGGATGCCGAGCGGCTGCTCGGCGGCGGGGACCTGGTCGGCGTGTTCCCCGAGGGGTTCAAGGGCATCGGCAAGCTCTACGCCGACCGGTACAAGCTGCAACGGTTCGGCCGGGGTGGCTTCGTCTCGGCGGCGCTGCGCACCGGCACCCCGATCGTCCCGGTCGCCATCGTCGGGGGCGAGGAGATCTATCCGATGCTCGCCGACATCAAGCCCCTCGCGCGTCTGCTCAAGCTGCCGTACTTCCCGGTGACGCCGACCTTCCCGTGGCTCGGGCCGCTGGGAATGGTGCCGCTGCCCAGCAAGTGGCTGATCGAGTTCTGCCCGCCGATCCCCACCGCCCACCTGACCGACTCGGCGGACGACCCGCTGGTCGTCTTCAACCTCGCCGACCAGGTGCGGGAGACCATCCAGCAGACCCTGCACACGCTGCTGGAACGGCGGCCCGATCCGTTCGGTCCCTGACCCTCAGTCGGTGCGGCGGCGACGCTGGAGGGCCAGGCCGGCGGTCACCGCGCCGGCGACGAGACCGGCCGCCGCCGTCGACGGTACGGCGATCTTGACCGCTCGACGGCCGGTACGGAAGTCCCGTACCTCCCAGCCGCGCTGGCGGGCCTGCCGCAGCAGGGTGCCGTCCGGGTTGACCGCCACGGCCCGGCCCACCGCGGAGAGCAGCGGCAGGTCGTTGGCCGAGTCGCTGTACGCCGCGCAGCGGGTCAGGTCCAGCCCTTCCACGGCGGCGAGCTGGGTGACCGCCTCGGCCTTCGCCGACCCGTGCATGAGGTCACCCACCAACCGCCCGGTGTACGCCCCGTCCCGTACCTCGGCCACCGTGCCGATCGCGCCCGTGAGGCCGAGCCGGGCGGCGATCACCCGTCCGATCTCCACCGGGGCGGCGCTGACCAGCCACACGCGTTGGCCGGCGTCCAGATGGCGTTGGGCGAGCTGGCGGGTACCGGCCCAGATCCGGGGGGCCATCAGCTCGTCGAAGATCTCCTCCGCCAGGCGTTCCACGTCGTCGACCCGCCATCCCTCGACGAAGGCCAGCGCGGCCTCCTTCGCCTGGGACATGTCGCCCGCGTGTTCCCGGGCGAGCAGCCGGAACCGGAGCTGCTGCCAGGCGAAGCGGGCCAGGTCGGCCGTCGTGAAGTAGTTCCGGGCGGCGAGCCCCCGGGCGAACCAGTAGATCGACGCGCCCTGCATCATCGTGTTGTCGACGTCGAAGAAGGCGGCGGCGGTCGGGTCCGGTGCCGGCGGGGTGAGCGCTGCGAGGTCCGTCTCCGCCCAACCGGCGGTGTGTCCCCGGACGTCGGTGCTGACCGTCACCCTGCGGCTGCGCGCCACGCGACTTCCCCTCCTTCCGCAGCTACGACGATGCCTCCAGCGAGGGTATCCGGAACGCACGGTCGACCGGCCGGGCACAGGGAACTCGTGCCGCGACCGGTCGGTTGTGCGCTCTCGCGTGGCGGTCCGCCTGCCGGTCTCGCCGTGCGCGCCTTCGCCGTGCGGGTCGACGTGCGCGTCTTTCGGTGGCGGTCAGCGTGCGCCGGGGCAGGTGCTCGGGGTGGGGCCGAGCGTGTCGCTGCCGGTCGGCGCCGGCAGGCCGCACGCGATGGCGGCGCGCACCGCGTCCGACCGCTCCCGGATGCTGTCCAGCAGGGCCAGCGACCGCCGGGTCCGTTCCCGGTCGGCCCGGCCGGCGCCGTCGAGCAGGTTGCTCACCGCCCGCCGCTGGCTGGCGACGAACGTGTTGACGGCGTCGAGACTGGCCGGCTCGGCGCGCTGCACGGCGGCGGCGGTGAGCAGGCGGACGCCCTGGCGGGTGTCGGCGTCCATGTCGTCGAGGACGGCGCTGTAGCCGATGCGGTCGCCGCGCAGCTCGGATGCCTCGCCGAGCCGGGTGCGGGCGAAGTCCAGGAAGAGCTGGCCGCGGCTGATGTCCGAGCTGGCCAGGGCGAGTTGCGCTCGCTCGGTGGACCGCTTCATGCCGTAGAGCGCGTCGCCGGGAACGGCGTTCTCGCTGGCGGCGGAGATACCGGAGACGGCGATGGCGCCGGCGGCGATGCCGACCAGGATCGCTCCCCGGGCACGGGCCCGCCGGGCGGTGACCGCTGGCAGCAACGAGCCACGGCTCGTGGCGGCGGTACGCGGGGCGGCCGGCTCGGCGGTCGTCGGGGTCGTGCCGATCCCCTCGCGCTCCGCGGTGGCGAGCAGCATCGCCCGCAGACCGGTGCGGAAGTCGGGATCCACCTCGACGGCGGGGGGATCGACGCTGATCCGCTGGCCCACCGCGACGAGCGGCGCGAGCTGGCTGTCCACCCGGGACCGCACGTGGTGCCGCCGGCCGCCGTTGGCCTCGTCGAGAAGTTGCGCGAAGCGCTCGGCACGCCGGCGACAGAAGAGGTCGTGGTCCACCGCAGGCACCTCCTCTCGCTGGTCACGGCCGGTCGGCCGCCGTGGTCTACGGCGACCGGTCGGCGTTGTGACACCACGGAGGTGAGGCGCCGTCCGGCCTGCCGGGCGGACCTCGGTGCCCCGGCCCTGCCGGGACTTCCACCGGTCGCACCCGGAGAAACGCGGCGGGCCGGGCACGGGTTACGGGCCGGGCGGAGCGGAAATCACAAAAAGTGATCGGCGTCACCGAGTGAGACCCACCCTGAGCTGCGCAGACAGTGATCGGCGCGCATCGGTGGGCTGGCGAATCACGGTTGGAAGCCGTCGGGCAGAAGTCGTGCCAGCGCACGGACGGCCCGGTACTGCAAGGCCTTGATGGCACCCTCGTTCTTGCCCATGGCTCGGGCCGTCTCGGCCACCGAGAAGCCCTGCAGGAACCGGAGGACAATGCACTCCTGCTGCTCCGGGTTGAGCTGCTTGACGGCGGTGAGCAGGGCGACGTTGGTGATGTGCTCGACAACGGCGGCTTCCGGACTGCCCTCGGGGCCGCGATCCTCGCGGTCGGCGTCGAGCACGTCGCCCGTGGTGACCTCCAGCCGGTAGCGGCCGGACTTGAAGTGGTCCGCGACCAGGTTACGGGCGATGGTCACCAGCCAGGCGCCGAGATCGCGGCCCTGCCAGGTGAAGCTGCCGATCCGTTTGAGGGCGCGCAGGAACGTGTCCGACGTCAGGTCCTCGGCGAGCTGTCGGTTGCCGACCCGGAAGTAGACGAACCGGAAGACCGTGTCCACGTACCTGTCGTAGATGAGACCGAACGCCTCGGACTCGCCGGCCTGCGCCCGCTCGACGAGCGTCCAGACCTCGGTGGCCGGATCGGACGGGTCCGGGCGGCTCGGGAAGCCGGTCGGCGTCGTCGCGGTGGCGGCCGGAACCGCCGGGATCACCGCCGTCTCGCCCGCCGCCGGATCGGTGGTCGCGGCCGGGGCGTCGCTGGTCCGGCGGCCCTGCGACGGCATGGTCGGTCGGGTCGGCGCGGCGACCCGACCACCGGTCGGCATCCCGTTGCCACCGGGGACCGCAGGTCTTGGCGGAGGCTCGTTGGTGTGCGGGCGGTTGCGGGTCCGCTGCGCGGGGCCCTCGCCGCGCGGGTCGCCCAGCGGCGCGCGGGTGGCTGGGCGTTCGTTGACCTGCGCGCGAGGCGTCTGGCCGGTCAGGCCGACGGGACGTTCCGCGTATCCGAAGGTGGTCATCGCGCCGTCCCCGTCCCGTTGGTGGCCGGGTGGGCCGGTTTGCGGGTCGTCGGTGCGGACCGGCCGGGCAGCCGGTCGGGCAGGACTGTTCCGGGGTGTGCCGACGGGCGGCAGTTCCCCTTGAGGTGCTGGTCCAATGCGCTCACAGGCACGGGGGCCTCCTCGGGCTGAGGGGTGTCGACTCACGGCAAATGGGGTGAGCCGACCCGAGTGATAATAGGGCCAACGTCACCCGCGCGTGGCAAGTCCGTTACACAGGGCGGAAGTATTTCCCGCCGTGTCGCACCGGTGGCGGACCGGTTGTCCGTCGTGTGCGTTTGACTTTCGGCCGGCCCCTTGTTCCAGGGTGGATCCGCAGGTCGGACGGCACATTGGCCGATCAGGTGAGCGGTCCCCGCCACCTGCCGCGGCGGCGCGGCCGAACCGCCGACCGGGCGCGTCGGTCGTCCCATCAGCCGGACTCGATCGGTGCGCCGGTGGCACGGTAAGCGTCCCGTACACGGGACGCTGGGCGACCCCTCGTCGGCGCGTCGTCGGGCGTGGCCAGTCGACCACCGCTGTGCCAGACTCGATGACCGTGCAGGACTTCCCGGCGGACCCGCCGCCGAACCTCGCCGACCGCGTCCACCGGGCGGCTCTCGACCACGGCGACCGGTCCGCGCTGCACTGGCGGGATCGGAAGGTGAGCTGGTCCGAACTGGACGCCGCCGTGACCGCCGCCGCGCACGGCCTGGCCTCCGCCGTTCCGACCACCGAACCGGGCGACCCGCCGCCCCGGGTGGCGATCGCGCTGCCCAACACCCCCGACTTCGTGATCGGGTGGCTCGGCGCGCTACGGGCCGGGCTGGTCGCGGTGCCCGTCAACCCCGGCTTCACCGCCCCGGAGCTGCGACACGTGCTGGCCGAGTCCGGCGCGTCGCTGCTCATCGGCACCGAGCGGGTATGCGGCCTCGTCGCCGAGGTGGCCGCCGACCTGCCCGCGCTCACCGCCGTGCACGTCACCGCGCCGACCGCCGAGCAGCCCGGACCGCGCCCCCGGGCACGCCGCGGCGGCGACGACCTCGCCGTACTGCTCTACACGTCCGGCACCGCCGGCCGTCCGAAGGGCGCGATGCTCTCCCACCGCGCGCTGCTGGCCAACCACGACCAGGTCGACGCCATCGAGCCGCCGGTGGTCGGTCCGGACGACACGGTGCTGCTGGCCCTGCCGCTGTTCCACGCGTACGGCCTCAACGCGGGGCTCGGCGCCGTCGTCCACCATGGCGCCACCGGCGTGCTGCTCGACGATCCGGACCCGACGGCGGGACTCGCCGAGATCGCCCGGCACCGGGTCAGCGTGCTGGTCGGCGTACCGTCGATGTTCCTGGCCTGGGCCGACGCCGACACGGCCCGCGCGGCGACCGCGTCGGTACGGGTCGCGGTGTGCGGCGCGGCGCCCCTGGAACCCGCGGTCGCGGCGCGCTTCACCGAGGTCACCGGCCACCCGGTGCACGTCGGCTACGGCCTCACCGAGACCTCGCCGGTGCTCACCTCCACCCTGGTCTGCGGGGCGCCCAAGGCCGGCTCGATCGGCCGACCGCTGCCCGGCGTCCACCTGCGCCTGGTCGGCCCGGACTCGGTGGACCTGTGGCGCGACGGCCAGGCCGTCCCCGACGACGACACCGACGAGATGGACATCTCCGACGCCGCCCCCGGCACCGACCCGGGACAGATCGTCGTACGCGGCCCCAACCTCTTCGACGGCTACTGGCCGGACGGCCGCGACGGTCCGGACGCCGACGGCTGGTGGGGCACCGGCGACATCGCGTACGCAGACTCCGACGGGGACCTGCACCTGGTGGACCGACTCGGCGACCTGATCCTGGTCAACGGCTTCAACGTCTATCCGCACGAGGTCGAACTGGTGCTCGCCGGCCACCCCGGGGTGGCCGAGTCGGCGGTACTGGGTGTGCCGCACCCGCGAACCGGAGAGACTGTGCGGGCGTACGTGGTGCCGGCGCCGGGGCGGCCGGCCAGCGGCGAGGAGTTGCTCGCACACTGCGCACGGAACCTGGCCCGGTTCAAGTGCCCGACCGCCGTCGAGTTCGTCGACGCACTGCCCCACTCGGCGATCGGCAAGGTACGAAAGACCCAGCTCCGGTCGGCGACCCCGGCCGGCCCGCCCGCATCCGCCGACGCCCGCACGGAGGTACCCGATGGCCACTGACGCCCGGCTCGCCCTGATCACCCGACCCGGCTGCCATCTGTGCGACGACGCCAAGGCCGCGCTCGACCGGGTGGTGGCGGTCACCGGCGACAAGTGGGTCGAGTGGGACGTCACCGGTGACGAGGGGCTGGAACGGGAGTACGGGGACCGGCTGCCGGTGGTGATGCTCGACGGCAAGGAGCACGGTTACTGGCGGGTGGAGGAGGAGCGGCTGCTGCGGGACCTGACCACACCGCAGCTCTGACTGTCCGCCTAAGGTGCTGGGATGACCTCCGCGCACCCCCACCTGGTCTGGGACTGGAACGGCACCCTGCTCAACGACCTCAGCCTGGTGGTGGCCGCCACCAACGCCGCGTTCGCCAGCGTGGGCGGGCCGGTCGTCACCGCCGACGAGCACCGGACGCGCTTCCGTCGGCCGATCGCCGAGTACTACGCCGAGGTGCTCGGGCAGGCCGTGGACGACGAGGCGTTCGGGCGGTTGGACCGGATCTTCCACGACGCGTACCGCGACGGGTTGACCACCTGCGAGCTGGCGGCCGACGCGCGGACCGCGATGGCCGCCTGGGACGGCAGCCAGAGCCTGCTCTCCATGTGGTTCCACGAGGAGCTGGTGCCCACGGTGCACACGTACGGGCTGACCGGCCACTTCACCCGCGTGGACGGACTGCGGGCCACGGTCGGCGGCGACCGCAAGGCCGAGTCGCTCCGGCGGCACCTGGCCGACCTGGACGTGGACGGCAGCGCGGTCGTACTCATCGGCGACTCCATCGACGACGCGGCCGCGGCCCTCGCCGTCGGCGGCCGGGCGGTGCTCTACACGGGCGGATTCACCGACCCGGCCCGTCTGCGCGCCTCCGGTCACCCGGTGGCCGACACCCTCACCGACGCGGTGGCCCTGGCCGCCCGGGTGGTCAGTTCCGCAGGTAGGTGAGGACGGCCAGCACCCGCCGGTGCTGCTCGGTGTCCGGCGGGAGGGTGAGCTTGGTGAAGATGTTGCGCACGTGCTTCTCCACCGCGCCGTCGCTGACCACCAGGGCGCGGGCGATGGCCGTGTTCGACCGGCCTTCGGCCATCAGCGCGAGCACCTCCCGCTCGCGCGGGGTCAACTCGCGCAGCGGGTCGTCACGGCGGCGTCGGGCGAAGAGCTGGCCGACCACCTCCGGGTCGAGCACCGTGCCGCCGGCCGCCACCCGCCGGAGCGCGTCCAGGAACTCGTCGATCGCCGCCACCCGGTCCTTGAGCAGGTAGCCGATCCCGCCGCCGCCGGCGCCGCCGGTGGTGGCGAGCAGATCATCGGCGTACGACACCTCGACGTACTGGGAGAGCACCAGGATCGGCGTACGCGGCACCAGTTGGCGTGCCCGCACCGCCGCCCGTAACCCCTCGTCGGTGTGGGACGGCGGCATCCGGACGTCGACGATCGACACGTCGGGCCGGTGTTCGACCACCGCCTCGACGAGCGCGTCGCCGTCCCCGACGGCGGCCACCACCTGGTGCCCGCTCTCGGTCAGCAGCCGTACCAGCCCCTCCCGGAGCAGGACGGCGTCGTCAGCGATCACGATGCGCATGGGTGTGGTGTCTACCACGTCGAGGTCGCTCTTCCGGTGGTTCACAGCGGCAGTTCGGCGCGGATCTCGGTGGGGCCGCCGTTCGGGCTCACCACGGTCAGCTCACCGCCGGCCGCCCGCACCCGGTCGGCGATGCCGGCCAGCCCGTGCCCCTTGGCCAGGTGTGCGCCACCCTGTCCGTCGTCACCCACCCGCACCTGGAGGTGGGTGCCCTGGCGGGCCACGGCGACCGTGGCCTCGGTGGCGCGGCTGTGTTTGGCGATGTTGGTCAGCGACTCGGCCACCACGAAGTACGCGGTGTTCTCCACCGCCGGGTCGAGCCGGCCGTCCCGCGCGCCCAACTCCTTGTCGACCTGAAGCTCGATCGGAATGAGCCCGCGGCCGGCGAGCGCGGCGAGCGCGCTGGGCAGACCCCGGTCGACCAGGATCGGTGGGGCGATGCCGCGCGACAGCGCCCGCAACTCGGCAAGCGTCTCCCGGGTCTGGGTGACCGCCTCGTCGATGGTCCGGCCGGCCTCCTCCGGGTCGGAGGCGAGTTGCATGCGGGCCCGGCTCAGGTCCATCGCGAGCCGGACCAGCCGCTGCTGCGGGCCGTCGTGGATGTCACGTTCCAGCCGGCGCAGCGCGGACGCCTCGGCGGACACCGCCGCCCGCTTCTGCTCCTCCAGCACGGTGATCCGGTCCCGCATCTCGGCCACGCCGGTCAGCAGGGCCCGGGCGAAGCTGGCCTGGAGCAGCGCGCAGCCCCGCACCACGATCGGCAGGGTGATCAGGAAGAACACGCCGACCGCGGTGTTCAGCCCGATCCGGGCGGTGGTCGAGTCACCCAGGCCGAGGAGTTGTGCCAGGTCCTGGTCGCCGTCGGTCGGGCGGGGCAGGGCCCAGTCGAACGCCCAGTAGAGCGAGCCGGCGAGCGCGACGCCCCACCAGACGACGGTGATCACGAAGGTGGCCAGCGCCACGATCAACCGCAGGATTCCGTGCGCCAGGTCGAGCCAGGACTGGGCGTCGCGCATCGGCAGGAAGATTCGCCGCCAGGCGCTCGCGCCCCCCTCCGGCAGCCGGTAGTGCGGTCGGACCCGGGGTTGCCGGAGTACGGCGGGCAACCGCAGCCGCTCGATGTCGGCCAGCCCGCGTGCGGCGTACAGGGTGCCGCTGAGGATCGGCAGGCCGATCACGGTGACCATCAGGCCGAGGCCCGCCGAGAGGCCGGCGATGAGGACGACGAAGCTGGCCACCGAGAGGGGCAGGCCGAGCAGCACGTACCCGGAGTCGACGAAGAGTTGGCGGGGGATGCTCCGTGCCAGCGGCTGCCGGTCGCTGGTGGCGGCAAGGGCGGTCATGGCTCAAAGGCTAGGCAGCCGCCGACCCGCCCCCCATCCCGAAGCCCGGTCTCTCCCCGGTAGTGCTGTCCCCACCCTCCCGCGCCCAAGTCTTCTCCCACCGCGCCCGTTCCCATCTCCCACCGTGCGCTCCTCCGTGCGCTCCTCCCCGTGCCCGCGCGCCCGTCCATTCCCGCGTCGATCTTGCAGTTGCTGTTGACGAATTGTGCAACTGCGGGCGGTATGGAACGACAGAAACTGCAAGATCGCGGCGTTGGGGTGGGGTGGGTGGCGCGGGATTGGTCAGAGAAGTCGGGATTGAGCAATAATCGCGCGGGCGGTGAGCGCTCAATCGATCTTGTGGAATGGAGGGGCGGGTGGGGTCGCGTGCTGGAGCGGCAAGATCGCGATTTGTGCACGTCTTCACAAGCGCCTACTCTGTAGTTCCGACGCGCCCTGCTAGCACAGCCGGCAACCTCGGTCGCCAGCGGGAGTCCATAAGCGGCCGACCAGCGGAGTTGGCCGAGGATCGCACCGCACGGAGTCTCATGAGTCAGCACCGTCAGTCAGGTGCGCCCGGCCGCGCCGGTGGCGTACCGGCGCTTCCGGACCTCCCCGAGGCGACCGTCGCTCGGCTTCCGGAATACCTGCGCGCGCTGCACAACCTCGCCGACGCCGGCCACGAAACCATCTCCAGCGAGGGCCTGTCGGCGGCCGCCGGAGTCAACTCCGCCAAGCTCCGCAAGGACCTCTCCCACCTCGGCTCGTACGGCACCCGGGGCGTCGGCTACGACGTCGCGTTGCTGATCGAGCAGATCGAGTACGTGCTGGGGCTCACACAGCGTCGCGCGGTCGCCCTGGTCGGCGTGGGTAATCTCGGTCACGCTCTGGCCGGCTACGACGGGTTCGCCAGCCGGGGCTTCCGGATCGCCGCACTGCTCGACGCCGATCCCTCCCGGGTCGGTGAGGAGATCAACGGCCTGGTTGTCCGGCATGTCGACGATCTGCCCGCGGTCGCCGCGGAGGAGTCCATCGCGATCGGCGTGATCGCCACCCCGGCCCCGGCCGCCCAGCGGGTCGCCGATCAGCTGGTCGCGGTCGGCGTGACGAGCATCCTCAACTTCGCGCCCTGCGTACTCTCTGTTCCGGAGGGGGTTGACGTTCGCAAGGTCGACCTCGCCATCGAGCTGCAGATTCTGTCCTTCCACGAGCACCGTAAGGCGTCGCTGACCGCGCTGCCCGCCACCGGCGGGTCCGCTCTCACCGCCCTGCCCGGCGGGCTCGCGGCCACCGACACCCAGGAGGCGATCGGCACGTGAAACTGCTCGTCGTCGGCGCGTCCTACCGGACCGCCCCGGTCGCCACGCTGGAGCAGCTGGCCGTGCCCCCCGCCGACCTCACCCGCACCCTGGACCGCCTGGTCGCCCAGCCGTACGTGAGCGAGGCGGTGCTCGTCTCCACCTGTAACCGGGTGGAGGTGTACGCCGCCGTGTCCGGTTTCCACGGTGGGCTCGGCGACATCTGCGCCGTCCTGGGTGAGCAGGCCGGCAGCACCCCGGCGGCGCTCGCCAACCACCTGTACGTCCACTACGACACCGCCGCCGTGGACCACGTCTTCCGGGTCGCCACCGGGCTGGACTCGATGGTCGTGGGCGAGGCGCAGATCCTCGGCCAGCTCCGCGACGCGTACCACTGGGCCACCGGCGCCGACTCGGCCGGCCGTCTGCTGCACGAGCTGATGCAGCAGGCGCTGCGCGTCGGTAAGCGGGCCCACGCCGAGACCGGCATCGACCGGGCCGGCCAGAGCGTCGTCACCGCCGCGCTGGACCTGGCGGCCGGGTACCTCGACGGCGACCTCGCCGGCCACCCCGCCCTGGTGATCGGGGCCGGCGCGATGGGCTCGCTCGGGGTGGCCTCGCTGTCCCGGCTGGGTGCCGGGCCGCTCACGGTCACCAACCGGGGCATCGACCGGGCCGTCCGGCTCGCCGAGTCGTACGGGGCGGGCGCCGCGCCGATGACCGAGCTGGCCGCCACGCTCTCCACAGTGGACATCGTAGTGGCCGCCACCGCGTCCACCGAACCGGTCCTCACCCGGACGGTCGTCGAGGCGGCGCTGGCCGAGCGCGACCCGGTCCGGGGCCCGTTGGTCCTGCTCGACCTGGCCGTGCCGCGTGACGTCGAGGAGGGCGTCGCCGACCTGCCCGGCGTCGAGGTGATCGACATCGACCGGATGGCGGCACTGCTCGCCGACGGTCCGGCCGCGGCGGACGCCGCCGCCGTCGAAGGAATCGTGACCGGCGAGGTGGAGGGCTTCCTCACCTGGCTGCGCGGCGCCGACGTGGCACCCACCGTGGCGGCGCTGCGTGGTCGCGCCGACGACGTGGTCGCCACCGAGCTGCGTCGCCTGGCCCAGCGCCGCCCCGACCTCGGCGACGACCTGCGCGCCGAGGTGGCCCGCACGGTGCACCGCGTGGTGCAGCGGCTGCTGCACCAGCCCACCGTCAAGGTCCGCCAGCTCGCCGCCGAGCCCGGCGGCGACCAGTACGCCGCCCTGCTGCGTGAGCTGTTCGACCTCCAGGTGCCGCAGACCTCGCCGGTGGACACCGTTCCCGACGTACTCAGCCCCGACCTCGGCATGCTGTCCGCCGCGACCGACCCGGTCCCCGGCGCGGACGCCACCGACCCCGTCCCGCCCACCGGAGGTGCGCGATGACCGCCCCCCTGCGCCTCGGCACCCGGGGCAGCGCCCTGGCGCTGGCCCAGTCCGGCCACGTCGCCGAGGCGCTGACCGCCGCCACCGGCCGCCCGGTCGAACTGGTCGAGGTGGTCACCGCGGGTGACCGCTCCAACGCGCCCGTGCACCGGCTCGGCGTCGGGGTGTTCGTCTCCGCGCTGCGTGACGCGCTGACCGCCGGGACGATCGACTTCGCGGTGCACTCGTACAAGGACCTGCCCACGGCCACCGCCGCCGGGCTGCACATCGCGGCGGTGCCGCCCCGGCAGGACCCGCGCGACGCCCTGGTCGCCCGCGGCGGCCGGACGCTCGCCGAGCTGCCGCCCGGCGCCACCGTGGGCACCGGCGCGCTGCGCCGGATCGCCCAGTTGCACGCGCTCGGCCTGCAACTGGAGGTCACCCCGATCCGCGGCAACATCGACACCCGCCTGGCGCGGGTGCTCGGCCCCGATGCCGACCTCGACGCGGTCGTCCTGGCCCGGGCCGGGCTCGCCCGGATCGGTCGGGCCGACGTGATCACCGAGACGCTGGACCCGATGCTGATGCTGCCCGCGCCCGCCCAGGGCGCGCTGGCCGTGGAGTGCCGGGTCGACGACCAGGACCTGGTCGAGCTGCTCGGAACGCTCGACCACGCACCGTCGCACGCCGCGGTCATCGCGGAGCGCGCGCTGCTGGCCACCCTGGAGGCCGGGTGCAGCGCACCCGTCGCCGCCTACGCCATCCTCGCCGAAGGCGAGCCGGTCGGCTCAGCCGCCGAAGGCGATGTTGTTGACGAGATCTACCTGCGCGGGGCGGTGATCAGTCCGGACGGCACTCGTGACCTCCGGCTGTCCCGCACCGGAACGCCCGCCGACGCCGCGGAGATCGGTAAGGCACTCGCCGCCGAACTCCTCGAACTCGGCGCCGACTCGATCCTCGGCCACGAAGGACACACCGGCCCGGGGACCCAGCAATTTGGGAGCACAGAATGACCCGCACCCGTAAGCCCGTCGGCCGTATCGCGTTCGTCGGGGCGGGCCCCGGCGACCCAGGTCTGCTGACCCGCCGGGCGCACGACGCCCTGGTCGACGCCGACCAGGTGATCTACGACCGGGGAGTCCCGGAGTCGCTGCTCGCCGCCGTGCGCGCCGAGGCCAGGGACGACGCCGAGTTCACCCCGGCCGAAGGCGCCCCGGGGGACGTGGCGAAGGTGCTGATCTCCGCGGCCCGGTCCGGGCTGAACGCGGTGCACCTGGTCGCCGGCGACCCGTTCGGCCACGACTCGGTGGTCAAGGAGGTGCAGGCCGTCGCCCGTACCGCCGCCCACTTCGAGGTCGTGCCCGGCGTCGGCCAAGCCGAGGGTGTGGCCACCTACGCGGGGGTTCCGCTGCCGGGTGTGCGTACCGCCGCCGACGTCGAGGACGTCAGCACGCTGGACTTCGAGGCGCTGGCCGCCGCCGTCGGCCGGGGTTCGCTCGCGCTCGCGGTGGACGCCGGTGACCTCGCGGCCGTCCGGGACGGCCTGCTGGCCGCCGGGGTCGACGGCACCACCGGTGTCGCGGTGACCGGTGACGGCACCGGCGAGACCCAGTACACGACCACGTCGACCGTGGACAGCTTCGTGGCCGCCGCGCTCGGCTTCACCGGCCGGGTGGTGCTCACCGTCGGCGTCGGGGTGGGGCAGCGCGACAAGCTGAGCTGGTGGGAGAACCGCCCGCTGTACGGCTGGAAGGTGCTGGTCCCCCGCACCAAGGAGCAGGCCGGCGCGATGAGTGCCCGGCTGCGGGCGTACGGGGCGATCCCGTGCGAGGTGCCGACCATCGCGGTCGAGCCGCCGCGCACCCCGGCGCAGATGGAGCGGGCGGTCAAGGGCCTCGTCGACGGCCGGTACGCCTGGGTCATCTTCACCTCGGTCAACGCCGTCCGCGCGGTCTGGGAGAAGTTCGCCGAGCACGGCCTGGACGCCCGGCACTTCGGTGGCGTCAAGATCGCCTGTATCGGCGAGGCGACCGCTGACGCGGTGCGCGCGTTCGGCATCCAGCCGGAGCTGATCCCCGCCGGGGAGCAGTCCTCCGAGGGGCTGCTGGCCGAGTTCTCGCCGCACGACGAGATCCTCGACCCGGTCGGCCGGGTGCTGCTGCCGCGTGCCGACATCGCCACCGAGACGCTCGCCGCCGGGCTCACCGAGCGCGGCTGGGAGGTCGACGACGTGACCGCGTACCGGACGGTGCGGGCTGCGCCGCCGCCGGCCGAGATCCGGGACGCCATCAAGTCGGGCGGGTTCGACGCGGTGCTCTTCACGTCTTCCTCGACCGTGCGGAACCTCGTCGGCATCGCCGGGAAGCCGCACGCGCGCACGGTTGTTGCCGTGATTGGGCCCAAGACGGCGGAGACCGCGACGGAGTTCGGCCTCCGGGTCGACGTCCAGCCGCCGCACGCCTCGGTGCCCGACCTGGTGGAGGCGCTCGCCGCCTACGCCGTCGAGTTGCGCGAGAAGCTGGCCGCCATGCCGGCCAAGCAGCGCCGCGGCTCGAAGGTGCAGGGGCCGACCGCTCTGCGCTTCCGGTAGTCGTCGTTCGAGGAAGGACCCTTCCATGTCGTACCCCGAGATCCGGCCCCGCCGCCTGCGCCGCACCCCCGCGATCCGCCGGCTGGTGTCCGAGACCCGGGTCGACCCGGCCGAGCTGATCGTGCCGATGTTCGTCAAGGAAGGGTTGGCCGAGCCACGGGCCATCGCGTCGCTCCCGGGAGTGCTCCAGCACTCCCGGGACTCGCTGCGCAAGGCGGCCGCCGAGGCCGTGCAGGCCGGTGTCGGCGGGATCATGCTCTTCGGGGTCCCGGAGCGGCGGGACCCCACCGGGTCCGGCGGCATCGACCCGGACGGCATCCTGAACGTGGCCATCCGCGACGTGGTCTCCGAGGTGGGCGACAGCACGGTCGTGATGAGTGACCTGTGCCTGGACGAGTTCACCTCGCACGGGCACTGCGGGGTGCTCGCCCCCGACGGCGACGTCGACAACGACGCCACCCTGGCCGCCTACGCCGAGATGGCGGTGGCCCAGGCCGCCGCCGGGGTCGACGTGGTCGGGCCGTCCGGGATGATGGACGGCCAGGTCGGCGTGGTACGCCGGGCGCTCGACGCCGCCGGACACCAGGACGTGGCAGTGCTGGCGTACGCCGTGAAGTACGCCTCGGCGTTCTTCGGGCCGTTCCGGGACGCGGTGGAGTCGGCGCTGGAGGGCGACCGCCGCAGCTACCAGCAGGACCCGGCGAACGTGCGGGAGTCGCTGCGCGAGGTGGCGCTCGACGTCGCCGAGGGCGCCGACATGGTGATGGTCAAGCCGGCGCTGCCCTACCTCGACGTGGTGTCGGCGGTCCGGGCCGCGGTGGACGTCCCGGTCGCCGCTTACCAGGTCTCCGGCGAGTACGCGATGGTTGAGGCCGCCGCCGCGAACGGCTGGATCGACCGGGAGCGGGTCATGATGGAGACCCTCACCTCGATCAAGCGGGCCGGCGCGCAGATCATCCTCACCTACTGGGCGGTCGAGGCCGCCGGTCTGCTCCGCCAGCGCTACTGACCGACCCGGCGGCTCCCGCCGGGGTTACCGCCTCGTGGGCAGCCGCGACGGCGGCCGGAAGTCGCCGGCTGGTCAGCCAGGCGAGCGCCAACAGCACGGTCGAAACCGCCATCGTGAGCCGGGTGGCCTGCGCCAGTTCCGGCGCGAGGCCGAGCCGGCTGGCCGGGTCGAGCCGGCCGGCGGCCGTGATGCCCCCGCCGCCCAGCTCCGGGGCCACCCGGTCCGCGAGGAAGGACAGGACGGCGGCGATCAGCGCCGTGCCGGCCGCGACCGAGGTGTGTGACACCGTGGTGAGCAGCGTGGAGCCGGACGGCACGTCCTCGGGCGGAAGCGACCGGCTGGCTGCCGTCATCGTCGGCATCAGCGTCGCGCCCATGCCCAGGCCGATGACCGCGCCCAGCGCGGCCAGCAAGGGGTACGACGTGTCGGCGTCGAGCACCAGCACGCGGGCCACCGTGCCGGCGACGGCGGTGCAGATGCCCAGCCCGACCACCCGCCGCGCCGACACGCGATCGACGAGCCGGGTCGCGACCTGGAGCGTCAGCCCGGTGGTCAGCGCCTGTGGGATGCCGATCACCCCGGCCAGGGTGGCCGAGTCGCCGCGTACCACCTGCACGTAGGCCGGGATGATCAGGAACGAGCCGAAGTACCCGGCGGCGAAGAGAGCCACCGTCGCGGCGCCGGGGGTCATTCCCGGCGCGCGCAGCACGGCCAGGCGCAGCAGTGGCTGCCGTACCCGGCCGGCCCGCACGGCGAAGGTGACCACCAGCAGGGCGCCGAGCGCGAACGGCAGCAGCACGGTCGCGGTGACGATCCCGCCCCGCTCACCGGTGACGCTGAGGCCGTACACGGCCAGGGCCAGACCGGGGCAGAGCAGCAGCAGCCCGACGACGTCCAGCCGGACCGGTGGCCGTCGCGTATCGGCGACCGGCAGCACCGACCGACCGAGCGCCAGCGCCACCAGCCCCACCGGCAGGTTGACCCAGAAGATCCACCGCCAGGACGCGTGATCGAGCAGCAGCCCACCCAGCACCGGCCCGATCAGGGGTCCGACCAGTACCGGAAGACCGAGCAGGCTCATCATCCGTCCGCGCCGCTCCGGCGGAACCGCGGCGAGCGCGACGGCCATCCCGACCGGGTTGAGCAGTCCGCCCCCCAGCCCCTGGAGCACCCGGAACGCGATCAGCGACCCGACGCTCCAGGCGGCCCCGGCCAACACCGAGCCGGCGGTGAACAGCAGCAGCGCGGTCAGGTAGGTGCGGCGGGCGCCGAAGCGGCCGATCGCCCAGGCCGCGGTGGGCATCACCGCGACCAGCGCGAGCGCGTAGCCGCTGGTCACCCAGCCGATCGTGGTGAGGTCGGTGTCGAGGTCGTCGACAAGCCTCGGCAGGGCCACCACGGTGACCGTCGTGTCGATCACCGCGAGCAGACCACCCAGGGCCAGGTACCAGCCGAGCCGTCGCGCGGACGCGTCCATGTCGGCTGCTCAGGGCCGGGCCCGGCGCGCGGTGCGCAGCGCCTCGGCCCACCAGGCCAGCTCGCTCAGCGTGGCGTCGGCCGCCTGCCGCAGCGGCTCGTCGTCGATCAGTCGACCGTCGACGTCGAGTCGTTCCCAGGGTGCCCGGAGCACCACCCCGGAACGGGTCGTGGCGGCCTGCACCTCGGCGAAGACCAACCGGAGCTGCTCCACCGCGCGGATGCCGCCGGAGCTGGCGCCGTACGACACGAAGGCCACCGGCTTGCGGGCCCACTCCCGGTAGTGCCAGTCGATGGCGTTCTTCAGGGCGGCCGGGAAGCTGTGGTTGTACTCGGGCGTCACCACCACGAACGCGTCGGCGGCGGCCAACCGGGCGCTGATCGGGCTGGCCGAGTTGCCTCCGGGAGGGGTGTCGGCGAACGGCAGCGCCACCTCGGCGAGGTCGACGAGGTCCAAGTCCAGGTCCGCGCGGCGGCTCCCGTGCGCGACGAACCAGTTGGCGATCGAGCGGCCCACCCGAGGTTGCCGGACGCTCCCGACGAGCACGGCGACGGTCGGCGAGGTGTCCTCTTGCGTAGTCATGCCTCGGACGCTAGGACTTGAAGTAATGGTGAAGTCAATGGCGGCGGGGGAGCGGCGATGGGCACGTTGACGGTCGGCGAGGTGGCCCGGGAGAGCGGGGTCAGCGGCTCCGCCGTGCGGTTCTACGAGCGGCAGGGCCTGATCACGGCTGCCCGCACCGGCGGCAACCAGCGGCGCTTCGACGTCGACGCGGCCTGCCGGATCAGGGTGGCGCGGGTGGCCCAGCGCGTCGGCCTGACCGTCAACGAGATCCGTGACCTGCTCGCGGCCCTGCCACCCGACCCCCAGCCGGCCGACTGGCAGGGCCTGCACGATCGGCTGACCGCCGAGGCCCAGCGGCGCATCCGCGACCTGCACGCCGCGTTGGACGACATCCGCTCCGGCCGCCGCCTCTGCGACCTCTGACCCCGCCCGGGCGACTCCTGCGAAAACAAGGATGTAGTGGCCTCCTGATCGGCGGAGACCACTACATCCTTGATCGAGCGCACCGGCGCGCGGGCCGTCAGTCGTCGTTGGTGATGGTTCCGGTCGCCAGAGGGTCGGCCAGCCGCAGGCCGGGCACGCCGGCCACCAGCAGGGTCAGCTTCTCGTCCGACTCGCGCCGCCGGTCACCCCGCACGCCGACCGGGAAGGTCACCGAGGTGTCACCGGCGGCCAACACCTTGCAGCCGGCGTACGGGTCGAAGTCCGAGCCCACCTGCGCCGTGAGACCGACGGTCGCGGCACACAGCAGCACAGGCTGTGACAGCGGCCGTGAGACGGTGGCGGTGAACACCAGATGTCGGGTGCCCTGATCGCCCTCGACCACGGCGGTGTCGGCGACGGTCAACGACGCCCGCGAGCGGAACCTCGCCACCTGCGGGTCGTGGTCACTCGAACCCCGCGAGCCGTCACCGGAGAACTCCGCCGGCCAGTCGGCGTTGATGTGCGCCGCCCGCACCTGCACCAGGTCGCCGTAGAGCGCGTCGTTGACGAACAGGTGGTCGAGCGTCTGCGCTTGCCCCTCGAAGCTGTACGAGTACGCCGAGGCCGGCACCTCCGCCACCAGGTTGTCCCACAGGCTGTGCAGACCCGCCTCGTACAGCGGAGCGAGCTGGTCCGACGGCGTGGGCTGGGCGGCCGTGGCGATGGGATCGTCCGGGCGGGGGAAGACGTTCAGGTCCCCGCCGTACACGACCCGGGCGTCCTGGTCGGCCGCCTCGATCGCGGTCACGATCGCCGCTCCGTACGCCGCCTGCTCCCGCCGCTGCCCGATCCGGCTGTCCGGGCCCGAGGAGTAGTGGTTGCTCAGCGCGTACAGGGTGAACCGCTCGGTCGAGCCCGGCGCCGCGGCCACGCTGAACTTGCCCAACTGGGGCGCCCGGGTGAAGACGTTGTTCCCGTCCTTGCCCGTCGAGGTGTCCACGTCGGACGGCAGCACCGCGTTGAGCGCCTTGGGGTTCTGCACGTCGGCGTTGCCCGGCAGGCCGTCGGCGCGGTACTGGACGGTCGGAGTCGCGCCCAGCAGCGGGTCGCCCGCCGTCGCGGACGCCAGCGACAGTCGGTCGGTGCGGTACAGGAACGCGGCGGTGATCCCGCGGGCGTCCGCGCCGGTCCGGTCGTAGGCAGCGGCGTACGCCGGCCCACCGGCCGCCGCCACCGCGAGCGCCAACTCCTGGATGCTGTCCGGAGCGCCGTCGGCGTTGTTGGTGTCGCCGCAGGCCAGGGCCGTTCCGGAGACCGTGCAGATGTCCTGGTCCTCGGCCTCCTGCACCAGGATCAGGTCCGGTGCGTGCAGGTCCTTGACGATCTGGTCGGCGAGCGACGTCAGGTGCTGCTGGTAGTCCGCCTCGCTGCTCGGCACGTAGTCGAACGGCGGGCTGACACCGGTGCAGCCGGCGTTGCCGGTGAAGTCGCAGCCGTCGAACGGGTCGTCGCGGTAGTCGTACAGGTTCTCCACGTTGTAGGTCGCGACCGCGACCTCCTGGGAGCGGTCGGCGGGCTTCGGCGGGTTGTTCTTCGACGGGTCGGCCCCGGCGTCGAACTCGGCCCGCTCGACCTGGACGCCGTACTTCTCGAACGAGTAGTAGACGCCGCCGACCGCGTCGCCGCGCAGCGTGTCGAAGGTGTGCGCCGGCGGGAGCAGCGCGGTGCTGTCACCCGCGGTGGCCTTGACGCCCATGCTCCCGAGCAGCACGCGCTGTCCGTTGCCGTCGTCGAAGCGCCGGGTCGGGTCGTTGTCCAGCGGGTGCGAGTCCCGGAAGACCCTCCGGGCGTACGGGTCGGCACGGTCCAACAGCGGGTCGTCCCGGTCGACGACCCACAGCTCGGCGTCGGCCGTGGACGAGAAGACGTCGCGGCCGCTCACCGCGCCGCTGCCCGCCCGTACCCGCAGTCGGGCCCCCTCGTGCCGCTCCCACCAGCGCTGCGCCTCGGTCACCTCGACCGGAGGCGTCGCGTCGGCAACCGGGACCGCCGTGTCCACGTCCAGGCCGGTGGCGATCCGACGGACCAGCGAGGCGCCGGAGAGCTGGGTGAAGTTGTAGTACTCCGACACCCGCGCCCGGAGTACCACCTCGTCGCCGACCGTCGGCACGTAGCCGCCGACCAGCGATCCGAACGTGCCCATGAAGACGAAGATCGCGTCGGAGCTGGTCGGATCGCCGTCGGTGTCGCCGCTGCGGCTCTGCAGGAAGAACCCGTTCTGCTCCGCGCCGGCCGACGTACGCGCCAGCGTCCGCTGGGTGATCACGCCACGGACGTCGTACATCGTGCTGCTCGTGCCGTTGCCGCTCGCGGGTGCGAGCGGTGACCGGTCCGCGGGGCCGGACTCGGCGTCGGTGGTCGGGCCCTGCACCTCGCCGACGGTCAGCTCCCGGGTCACCTGCACGGCCAGCGCGCAGGTGGCGGTGCCACCGCCCGCGTCGGTCGCGGTCACGGTCACGGTGTACGCCCCGGCCGTGAGGTCGGCGCTCACGCCGACCGTGGCGCGGGCCGTGCCGCCCACCGCGTCGGCCGGGGTGAACGCGGTACGGGTGATCGAGCCGCTGGCCGGGGTCGGGCTGACCCCGGTCACCGCCAGGTCGACGATCTCGTCGTCCGGGTCGGTGGCGGTGACCTCCCGGCTCGACGCCGTTCCCGACGCGGTGACCAGTGGGCCGCCGCAGGTGAGCGTGGCCGGGACGTCGACCGGCCCGCCGCCGTCCACGGTGTGCGAGCCGAGCCCGTCGAAGGTGTCGACCGGGAAGCCGGCCCACTGGGCGGCGGGGTCGAACGCGTCCGACGGGTCGGTGTCGCCCGCGGTCACCGAGGGCAGCCGGCGCAGCGTGTTGTCCGCCGTGCTGGTCGCGCCCGTGCCCCACTCGGTGCCCGGGTCGACGCCCACCTGGCCGATCGAGTCGAGCACGGTCGTGCCGCGGCGCAGCACGATCGCGTCGTCGCCGTTGAACAGGCTCGCCCCGGTGGTCTGGTCCGCCTGGGCGAGGATCGCCGCGCCGGCCGAGGCGCTGGCGAACACGAAGGCGTCCCCGGCCGCGACCGTCCCGGTCAGCGCGATGGTGGTCGCCGTGAGGGAGCCGTTGAAGTAGAGCTGGAGCTGGTAACCGCCCGCGGTCAGGTCGACGGGAGCACCGGTGCCGTTGAACAGCTCGATCGCCTTGTTGTTCGACGAGCCTTCCACGTACTCGGAGATGAAGAGGTCGGTGGGCGCGGCGCTGGCCGCGCCGGGTGTGACGCCGAGGGCCGTGACGGTCACTGCGGCGGTGGCGATCGCGAGCGCGGCTGTGGTGCGGCGCGGGCGCATAGGGCCTCCACGATGGGTGGACGGGGTCAACGAACGTTAAGGTGCCCCACTGTCCACCGTCCATCCCCCAGTGGACACTTTCGTGAATTCCTCAGCGCGGTGGATCGAGGCGGTGCACCAGCTCAGCGACGTCGACGCTGTACTCGCACCAGTCCCGGTCGGGCCGGTAACCCAGCTCCGCGTTGACCTTGAGCATCGCCTCGTTGGCCTGCGCGTTCCAGGTCTGCACCTCGGCCAGCTCCGGCTCGGCGGAGCGCAACTCCAGCAGCATTCGCGCCTTGATCGCCCGATCGATGCCGTAACCCCGATGGTCCTGCGCGACGATCGTGTCGTACTGGTCGGCGCGGGTCGGGTGCTGCGCGGGAACCACGACCTCGGTCAGGCCGGCCACCTCACCGCTCTGCTCGTGCCGCGCCAGCACGATGTACGGCTTCATGCCGCGCCGGTGCAGGGTGTCCAGGCTGTCCCGCAGGCGCTCCGGGTCGTAGGAGCTGGGACGTAGCTCGCCGTCCTCGACGTCGCGCACCTCGGCCTTGGCCCGCGCGTACGACTCCATCAGGTCGTCCGGCGGCCCGCCCGGATAGAACTCCAGGTGGTATCCCGCGCCGATCCCGGTGGCCATCTCGGTCAACTCGGCCCAGTCCACCGAGGTCAGGTCGAGCACGCTGCGCGTCTCCACGTACTCCCGGCTGAAGCCGAGCGACTCGTAGAAGGCCACGGCCGGCGTGTCGCCGACCACCTCGACGCCGATCGACCGGAAGCCCTCCTGATAGACCCGCCGGGCCGCGCGCAGGACCAGGTCACGACCGAGGCCGCCGCGTCGTACGGAGGGGTGGACCAGCACCTCGAGCACACCGATGTCACCGAGGAGCAGCACGTGGACCTGACCGAGGACCGCTCCGACCTCGCCGGGAGCGCTCGGTTCGGCCTGGGCGAGCCAGGAGATCCGCCGCTCACCGGGCATCACCTCGGCGAGATACTCCCGCAGGGACGTCTCCCGCCACGGCGGGTCCTGCGGCAGGTCGGCCGCGAGTACCGCGTTCAACGTGGTCAACAGCGACGCGATCTCGGCGGACGAGGCGGTCCTGGGGTCCCACTCGCGCACCATCACGCGTCTAGCTTGCCGCTAACGGCTGCCCGGGGGAAGTGTCCGGTCCTCCAATGTACGCGGACGATCACATCACCGGCGGCTGGTCCGTCCGTACCGGTCAGCGGTGTCGTAGACGGCCTTGGCGTACCGCCGCACGTCGTTGTACGACAGGATCGCGTTCCACCAGTCGCCGGGGATGCTGAGGTTGCGGCCACCCTTGCAGAGGTAGTTGCCGGCCGCCAGGGCCGCGTCGTCCAGGTCGTGCGGGTCCTTGACCCCGTCCTGGTCGGCGTCGGCCCCGATCTCCTGCCAGGTCGTCGGGATGAACTGCATCGGCCCGATCGCCCGGTCGTAGGTGCTGTCGTTGTCGAGCGAGCCGCGGTCGGTGTCGATGATCCGCATCCGGCCGCCATTGCCGTCCAGCGGTAGACCGATGATCTTGGGCAGCGCCTTTCCGTCGGCGCCCAACCGTGCGCCGTTGGCCGAACCGTGCCCGGACTCGACCTGACCGATCGCGGCCAACGTCGTCCAGCTCAGGGCACAGCTACGGTGGGTCTGGGCGAGCACCAGCTCCGCGTACCCGTACGCCTGCATGGCGGCCGGCGGGATGCCGACCTTGACCCCGACCTGCTGCGCCCAACCGGCCAGCGCGTCCGACGGACGACCGCCGACCGGCGGAGCGATGGTCGGCCCGGTCGGCACGACGCCGGTGGGGAACGCCCCGGTGGGCAGCGGCGCGGTCGGCAGCACACCCGTCGGCACCGCCCCGCTGGGCAGCGGACCGGTCGGCCGTGGATCGAGCGGCAGGGCCGGCGGCACGGCCACGGTCGGCGCGGCCGAGGCGTCGACGGCCACGGGCTTCGACCCGCGGATGGTCGCCGGGACGAGCAGCGCTCCCGCCGCGGCGGTCGCCGCGACCAGGGCCAGCAGGAACACTCCGGGCACGGTGAGCCGCCCGCTGGGCCGGCGGGACCACTCGCGGGTCGCCCGGGCGGCGGTCACCGCGGCCTGGCGCGGCGGTGGCAGACGTACGGCATGCGCGAACGGCACGCGCCGCCGCCGACCGGGCGTGACCGCCGGTACGGCCGCGACGCCGTCCACCTTGGTCGCCGTCAGGTCGGTGGCGGCTGCCGCGACTGTCCCGTCGCCGGTCTTCGCGGTGTCGACCTTGGCGTCGCCCGTCTCCGCCTTCGCCGGGTCGGCGGTCGTGGCGCTGGCCTTCGCCGTGTCGGCGGTCGTGCTGCTGACGCTTGCCGTGTCGGTCTTCGCGGGGGCGGCGGTGGCGCTGGCCTTCGTCGTGTCGTCGCCGTCGGTGCCGTCGCGCGGCGGGCTGTCGGTGCCTCCCTCGGCCCGGTCCGCGTCGGCGGTGTCCGTACCGGCGGTGCCGGCGTCGGCGGCATCGGCGGTGGGGGCCGCCTTCGCGGCGGTGTCGTCGTCGGCGGCGTTCTCGCGCCGGTCAGCGGCCGGGCCGTCGACTGTCGATCCAGGAGCAGCGTCATCCGAGGCCGGGGCTGCGGTCTTCGCGTCCGTCCTGTCGCTGCTCAGCCAGGGCCGACGCGGGCGAGGTACGGCCGGAGGCGCCGGATCCGGCGCGGCCCCCGACTCCGCCAGGGGCCCGTCCAGCGGCGCGGCCGGTCGAAGCGGTTGCACACGCGTCTTGTCCTCGCCGTCCACCACCCGTCGAGTATCACTCATGTTCCGGCGGACGTCAGGTGCACGTACCCTTGGTGGCATGCCCCGGTACGAGTTCCGATGCCGCGCCTGCGGCGACACCTTCGAGGTCAACCGTCCGATGGCGGAGGCCGGAACGCCGGCAAGCTGCCCGCAGGGCCATGCCGACACGGTCAAGTTGCTCTCGGCGGTGTCGGTCACCGGTCGCGGCACCGGCGCCGCGCAGACATCCGGCGGTGGCGGCGGCTGCTGCGGTGGCGCCTGCGGCTGCTGACCCGGCGGTTTCGGCGGCAGACTCGTGGACCGGCCTTGCCGGGACCGGGTTCGAGTGGCACCTTGAGTCGGCACGTGCCCGGCCGTTCTCACGATGCGTGACCGCTCGGACTCAGGCAGCATGAACCCGACGTCACGGGCGGAGGTTCCACGCATGTCGCCACGGATCCAGCTCCCGAGCGGTTGGGTGACCTTCGTGTTCACCGACATCGAGGGCTCGACCCGGCTGGCCCAGTTGCTCGGCGCGGACTACCGCCCGGTGCTCGCCGAGCATCGACGGCTGCTGCGTCGTACCCTGGCCGCCACCGGTGGTGCCGAACTGTTGACCGAAGGCGACTCGTTCTTCCTGGCCTTCGATGACGCGGCGGCGGCCCTGACGGCCTGCCTGACCGCCCAGCGGGCGCTGGCGAACCACGACTGGCCGACCGAGGAGGCCGCGCCCCGGGTGCGGATGGGTCTGCACACCGGCTACGCCGAGCCCCGCGACGGGGAGTACGCCAGTCCCGAGGTGCACCGGGCCGCCCGGGTGGCCGCGGCGGCACACGGCGGTCAGGTGCTCTGTTCGGCGTCCACGGCCCGCCGCGCCGACCCGCTGCCACCGGGCGCCACCCTGCTGGACCTGGGCCTGCACCGGCTGCGTGGCTTCGACGACCGGGAGCGGCTGTTCCAACTGGTCGCTCCCGGGCTGGAGCGGCAGTTCCCCCGACCGCGTACCGCCGACGCGGTGGCGCACAACCTGCCGACCCAGGTGACCTCGTTCGTCGGGCGGCAGGTCGAGCGCGCCGAGCTGAGTCAGCTGGTGGAGCGGCACCGGTTGGTCACGGTGCTGGGCGCGGGCGGCGCGGGGAAGACCCGACTCGCCGTGGAGTTGGCCGCCGGCGTGGTCGAGGCGTACCCCGACGGGGTCTGGTTCGTGGATATCGCCTCGGTGACCGACCCGGGGTTGGTGGCGTTCGCGATCGCCGCGGTGCTCGGGCTGCGGCCCGAGCCGGGCCGCCCGATGCTGGACACGCTCGTCGAGTACGCGGCGGCCCGCCGGATGCTCGTCGTGCTGGACACCTGCGACTCGCAACCGGCCGCCTGCGGAGAGGTCATCTCGCGGCTGCTCTCCGGCGGGGGTGGCGTGCGGGTGCTGGCGACCAGCCGAGAATCGTTCAGCCTGCCCGGCGAGGTGGTGTGGCGGATCCCGCCGCTCTCGGTCGACAGGCGTGCCGACGGCGCGGAGAGCGACGCGGTCGCGCTGCTGCTGGACCGCACGGCGGCGGCCCGTGGGGGCCGGCAGCCGGACCCGGCCGAGTCGGCCGACCTACGCCGGGTGGTGCAGCGGCTGGACGGGCTGCCGCTCGCCATCGAGCTGGCGGCTGCCCGGCTGCGGGTGCTCTCCGTGGGCCAGCTCGCCGAACGGCTGGACGACGTCCTCGGCACGCTGGACGCCGGCCGGGAGGATCCGGAGCCGCCGCCGGTGGAGCGGGGCTGGTCCGGCAACCAGCAGGACACCGTGGACCTGGTGGCCGCGGCGATCGGGACGCCGCCGCCGACCCCGGCGAGCAGAGCCGTGCAGCGGTCGGCCACCGAACGGCACCTGACCATGCAGGCCACCGTCACCTGGTCGTACCGGACGTTGGGGCCCCGGGCCGCGCGGCTGTTGCGGTGGATGGCGGTCTTCGCGGGGCCGGTGGACCTGCCGACGGTGGAGTGGCTGCTGGGCGACGACCCACTGGATCCGCTGTCGGTGCTGGTGGACAAGTCGATGGTGTTGGCCGAGCCGCGGGCCGCCGGCAGCTCGTACCGGATGCTCGACCCGATCCGGGCGTACGCGGCGCGGCGGCTGGCTGAGGCGGGTGAGGAGCAGGCCGCCCGGGACCGGCACGTGGCCTGGTCGGCACACGCCCTGGAACGGGCCCACCTCGGCCCGGACGGGCGACCGGTGACGCTGTCGCTCTACACGCTCGATCCGCTGGCCGACGAGCTACGGGCCGCGCTGCGGTGGTGTGCCACCGGGGGCAGCGCCCGCGCCGGTCTGCGTCTCGCGGGCGGGCTCGACCAGTGGTGGCGCGAGCGCGGGCTGGCGCGCGAGGGCCGGCTCTGGCTGTTCCGGCTGTACGGACGGATCGCCGAGACGGGCGAGCGGATTCCGGACGCGGAGCTGGCGGCGGCGTACCACATGCACTCGCTGCACGCCGGCGCCGACGGCGAGTTCGCGGAGGAGCTGCGGTACTCGCAGCGGGCGGAGGCCGCCGCCCGGCAGGCCGGTGACGCCGGCCTGCTGGCCCGGGTGCTCGCCGGCCGGGCCGCGCCACTCGTGGACATGGGCCAGTTCGTCGAGGCCGAGCGGGTCTGTCGGGAGGTCATCGACTGGGCGCACGGGCAGGACGTGGTGGGCGAGGCGCTGTTCGCGGTGTTCAGCCTGGCCGAACTGCTCTGGCGGCGGGGTGCGCTGGAGGAGGCGGCGGACCTGCTGGGAGCGGCGCGTCCGGTGGAGGCCGCCCGTCCGGTCGAGCGGGGCCGGCGGTCGGTGGACATGCTGCTCGGGATGGTCGCGCTGGCCCGGGGTGATGTGGTTGCCGCGCACGAACACCTGCTCGTGGCGTTGCGTTCGCGGATGGGGCACGGCTACCACGGCCGGGCCTGCGACACCCTGAACGCGATCGCGGTGCGGTGCGCGCGCGGTGGCGACCGGTCGACCGCCGCGCGGTTGTTCGGGGCGGCGCAGGTGACCCGGGCGAGCATGCGGGCGACGCCGGGCATCCACGGGGGCTACTGGGCCGACCAGCAGGCGGAGCTGCGGGCGATGATGGGCGACGGGGCGTTCGACGACGCGTACGCGGAGGGCGCCGAGTTGAGCCTGGACGAGGCGGTGGCGCTCGCGCTCGACGTGGAACATCCAGACCTGGCGGCGGACTCGACCCGTTTCAGCACGGACCTGTCCCAGCCCACCCCACCCCAACACCCGGCCACAAAAACCGAACACGCCTAACCCCAGCCCTGAGCCTTGTTGATCAAGAGGTTGGCGTCAGAATTCGCGCCTCCGCTGACGCCAACCTCTTGATCACCGCGCTGGGGTGGGGTGGGGTTGGGGGTCAGGCGCGGGTGCGGGCTTGGGATTCGGCCTGGGCCTTCATTTGTGCGGCTCGGTCGATGTCGGCCTGCTGGACGGCGGCTACCGAGCCGAAGATGTGGACCGCCTGGTAGTAGGTCCAGGCCAGGCTGTAGCAGGCGGGGCGGACGACCGTGTTGTACGTGGCGCAGACCCGCTTCAGATCTGCGTAGAAGGCGCTGTCCAGGCGGGCCTTGTTGGCCGAGAACTGGCCGACCGCCTTGTAGTTGCGGTAGCCGAAGTCGTGCCGGTAGCAGCTCAGGTTGAAGGTGAAGCCGAGCGGATTGTCCGGGCTGGACGAGCAGTAGTCGGTGGACCAGACGAAGTTGTACTCGGCCCAGGGTGCCCGGTTGAGGCGGGCGCTGTTCCAGGAGTTGTAGCTGGACGCGCTGGTCTGGGTCCAGCTCGACAGCACGGACAGCTTCTCGGCGGGGGTGACGGCGGCGGCGGGGGAGGCGATGGCGAGGGTGGCGAGCAGCGCGAGCGCGCCCGAGGCGAACAGGGTGGCGAGACGTCGGGGCACGGTTTACCTCCGCGGGGTGTGCGGTGGGACGGAAGTTACCGGCTGGTCACCGGATGTCGACAAGTTTCGATCAACTGATCAGCCGGCCGGTATGTGCCGCGCCAACTATCGGTGACATGCGTCGAAACAGACGAATGCCCCGGGCGCGGGTGCACCCGGGGCATTCACTGGACCTGATCAGTGCAGCAGGAACGCCGGCGGACCGGCCGGGCTCTCGTTGGCCGTCCGGTCCAGCGCGGTCAGCCGGTAGGTGTAGCGCCGGCCCGGCTCGGCCGAGGTGTCCACCCAGGACTGCACGACGCCGGGGGTCGCCCGCACGGTGTCGACCAGCCCGGTGGCGTCCGCGGTGGCGCACCGTCCGGGCAGCGTGGTCCCGTCGAAGCGGTAGATCGCGTACGACGTGGCCGTACCGAGGGGGCCCCTGCCGTCGGCGGGCTGACGCCAAGTCAGCCGGACGCCGTCGGCCTGCCGCGCGACCCTGGTGACCACCGGAGGGAGCAGCGGCTTCGCCGGCAGGTGCGGCATGGCCGGTACGAGGGCCGGGCGCGAGTAGTGCTCGGCCGCGTAGATGTCGGTGGCGCCGAGCCGGTTGGCCCGTACCTGGACGGCGGAGAAGTGCACGTTGCCCTGCACCTCGGGGTACGACCGGTTCAGCGTCAGGTGGTCGGACAGCTCACGCGGGTTCTGCCAGTAGGGCCCGTACGCGGGGTCGCCGCTCTTGTAGTCGGCCTGGCCGATGTAGAGCTGCACCCGGGTGCCGCGCACCGTCTCGGCCCACCACGGCACGAGGCGCGCGTAGTCGGCCGCCGGGTACTGGCCGATGTACCAGTAGAGCTGCGGCACGACGTAGTCGATCCACTCCTGCTTGATCCACTTTCGGGTGTCGGCGGAGATGATGTCGTACGACTGGCTGCCGGTGGTGTCCGAGCCGAGCGGGTCGGCGCTGGCGTTGCGCCAGATGCCGAACGGGCTGACCCCGAACTTCACCCACGGCTTCGCCGCCTTGATCTTGCCGTTCATCTCCTGGATCAGCAGGTTGATGTTGTCCCGCCGCCAGTCGGCCCGGTCGGTGAAGCCCCGGTTGTACGCCGCGAAGGTGGCGTCGTCGGGCACCTGGTAGGTGCCGCTGGGGTACGGGTAGAAGTAGTCGTCGAAGTGGACACCGTCGATGTCGTACCGCTGGACCGCGTCCATCATCGCGGTCTGGACGAACTCGCGTACCTCGGGGATTCCGGGGTTGTAGTAGAGCCGGCTGCCGGCGACGCCGGCCGGCGGATAGGCGAAAGTCCAGTCCGGGTGCTGCCGTGCCGGGTGCCCGGGCGCGAGCTGGCTGACGTCGGCGCCGGCGCCGCCGGGTGCCGGCATGGAGACGCGGTACGGGTTGAACCAGGCGTGGAATTCGAGGTTGCGCCGGTGCGACTCGTCGACGAGGAAGGCCAGCGGGTCCCACCCGGGGTCCTGGCCGCGTACGCCGGTCAGGTACTCCGACCACGGCTCGTACGCCGAGGGCCAGAGCGCGTCGGCCGTGGGGCGGACCTGTACGACGACCGCGTTGTGGTGCAGTCGTTCGGCGAGGTCGAGCAGGTCGCGGTACTCGGCCTGCTGGGCGGCGATCCGGTCGGGGCTCGTCTGGGAGGCCTTGCTGGGCCAGTCGATGTTGACCACCGACGAGATCCACATGGCCCGGAACTGTCGCTTGGGGGTGGCCGGGTTGGTGACGCAGTCAGCGGAGGGGGTGGAGGCGCTGGCGGAGGCGATGGGGGCGATGGGGGCGAGTGAGCCGAGCAGGGCCGCGGCCAGGCCGGCGGCGGTGAGCCGGAGTGCTTTCATGCGGTATGTCCCTTCGTTGGGGCTCCCGGTGCAGTCTGGATGCGGCAAGATTCGCCGCTGCCTATCTGCGTACAGAAGGAAATTTTCACAATCGCGACGCCGCCGCAAGTGTTCGTGGTTGACCATTCGTTCCGCTGGGTAGCAACGCCGGTCACCGGCCGCCACGGTGGTGGTCGCGCGGGTGTGAAGGGGTGAGCGCATGTCCGTGCTGCGAACCAAACCGATCAAGGACGTCATAGCCCAGGGCGAGGCGGACGGCACCGACGGCAGAGTCGGACTCAAGAGGCGGCTCGGGGCGCTCGACCTCACCGGCTTCGGCATCGGCATCGTGATCGGCACCGGCATCTTCACGCTCACCGGCATCGAGGCCCGCGACAGCGCCGGACCGGGCGTGGTGATCTCCTTCGCCATCGCCGGGGTGGTGGCCCTGCTCGCCGCCCTCTGCTACGCCGAGCTGGCGTCCAGCGTTCCGACCGCCGGCAGCGCCTACACCTACGCGTACGCGACGATGGGCGAGATCGTCGCCTGGATCATCGGTTGGGACCTGCTCCTGGAGTTCGCGCTCGGCGCGGCCGTGGTGGCCCGCGGCTGGTCCGGTTACCTGGCCGAACTGCTCGACCTGCCGACCCGCTGGTTCGGCGAGGAGGGCAGCGTCGTCAACGTCGGGGCCATCGCCATCGTGCTGATCCTCGGCATTGTCGCCATCGTCGGCATCCGGGAGTCGGCCCGGATCACCAACCTGCTGGTGCTGGTCAAGGTGGCGATCTGCGTCTTCGTGGTGGTCGCCGGCCTCTTCTTCGTCAAGGCCGCCAACCTCACCCCGTTCATCCCGCCGGCCGAGCCCGCCGGCAGCGGCGACGACGGCATCAAGCAGCCGGTGACGCAGGCGCTGTTCGGGTTGGAGCCGTCGGTGTTCGGCTTCGTCGGGGTGCTCAGCGCCGCCGCGGTGGTCTTCTTCGCGTACACCGGCTTCGAGGCCGTCGCCAACCTGGGCGAGGAGACGCGCAAGCCCAAGCGGGACCTCACGCTGGGCCTGCTCGGCACGCTGCTGATCTCCACCGTGCTGTACATCGGCGTCTCGCTGGTGGTCGTCGGCATGGTGCCGTACACCGAGATCGACCGGGGCGCCCCGATCGCGTCGGCGTTCGAGTCGGTGGGCGCCGGCTGGGCGGCGACGCTCGTCTCCATCGCGGCGGTCGCCGGCCTGACCAGCGTCATCCTGGTCGACCTGGTGGCGATGGGCCGGATCGGCTTCGCCATCGCCCGGGACGGGCTGATCCCGCCCTCGATCGCGGCCGTGCACCCGCGCTGGGGCACCCCGTACCGGATCTCGGCGATCATGACGGTCGCGGTCGCGCTGCTGGCCGGATTCCTGCCGCTCTCCGCCCTGGCCGACCTGGTCAGCATCGGCGCCCTCTGCGCGTTCGTGCTGGTCTCCATCGCGGTGCCGATCCTGCGCCGCAAGCGTCCGGACCTGGAGCGGCCGTTCCGGGTGCCGTTCTCACCGGTGCTGCCGATCGTCTCGGCGGTCGCCTGCCTCTACCTGATGCTCAACCTGTCCGTGGAGACCTGGCTGCGGTTCCTGGCCTGGATGCTGCTCGGCTCGATCATCTACTTCGGTTACGGCTACCGCCGTAACCGCCTCGCCCGCCACGAACCGGCCGTCGCGCCGGAGCAGCGCGAGCCGAGCGCCTGACCGGACGTGCCCAGGGGCCGAAGCGCCCCTGGGCACGATCGGGTCAGGGACGGCTCTGCGGCGTACCGGTCGGACCCTTGACCACCGGCTTGCCGTCGACCCAGGTCACCTCGTCGAGCCACACCTGCCGGCCCGGGTCGGTGCTGCCCTCCTGGCCGGGCGGCCAGGCGTGGTAGACGAGCCACGTGCGGCCGTCCTTGACCACCATCGAGGCGTGGCCCGGGCCGGAGGCGGCGTCGGTGCTCTTCAGGATCGGGTTCTCGGTGGCCTTCACGCACGGGCCGGTGGGGCTCTCGCAGACCGCGTAGCCCTCGGCGTACTCGGCACGGTCGTAGGCGTTGGCGGCGAAGAACAGGTACAGCCGACCGTCCTGTCGGTGGAAGAACGGCCCCTCGATCAGGGTGCCCTCCCACGGTTCGGTCTGCTTGAGCAGCTTGGTCGGCTCACCGACGAGGGTCAGACCGTCGTCGGAGAGGCGCTGCGACCACAGCCAGGTGTCGACTCCGATCGCGTTGCCGTCGTTCTTCCACAGCAGCCACAGGCTGCCGTCGGTGTCCCGGAACGGGCTCGCGTCGATCGCCCCGCCCAGCTCGGCCTGGCAGATCAGCGGGCCGGACGCGTCGTCGGAGTACGGGCCCTGTGGCGCGCTGGCCACCGCCCGCCCGACGCACTGGCGACCGGACTCCCGGCCGGCGACCGTGTAGTAGAGCAGAAACCTCTCCGGCGCGAGCTGGATGACCTCGGGCGCCCAGGTCTTGCCGGCGTCCGCCCAGTCCGGCAGCGCCGGCAGGGCGTCCTCGGCCTCCGTCCAGTCGACCAGGTTCGACGAGGTGCGCACCGGGACGTTGTGGCCCTGCGAGTTGGTGTGGAACAGGTACCAGGTGTCGCCGACCTGGATCACCTGCGGGTCCGGGGCGTCCGTGCGTACGACCGGGTTGGTGAACATCGTGGAGTCGCTTCCGCTGTTGGTGGTGGGTTCGCTGTCGGCGGCGCAGCCCGCGACGAGCAGCGCGGCGACGAGGGTGACCGCCGCCGCGCCCGCTCGCCGGGCATCTGCCCGCGTCATCCCTTCAGGCCGCTGCGGGAGACACCCTGGATGATGTGCCGCTGCGCGAGCACGAACAGGATCAGCACCGGCAGGCTCGCCAGCACCGCACCCGCCATGATCACCGGGTAGTCCGTGACGTACGAGCCCTGGAGCAGGCCCAGGCCCGGCGGCAGGGTCAGCTTCTCCGGGCTGAACAGCACGAAGATGGGCCACAGGAAGTCGTTCCAGTTGGTCAGGAACGACAGCACGGCGAGTGTGGCAAGCGCCGGCTTCGACAGGGGCAGGACCACCTTGTAGAAGATCTGCCACTGGTTGGCGCCGTCCAGGGTGGCGGCCTCCTCCAACTCGTTCGGGAGCGAGAGGAAGAACTGCCGCAGGAAGAAGACCCCGAACGCGCTTGCCGCGCCGGGCACCACGATCACGGCGAGCGTGTCGATCCAGTTGAGCTGGTCGACGATCAGGAAGTTCGGGATGATCAACGAAGTCGGTGGGATGAACAGCGTCCCGACGATCAGCGCGAAGCTGACCCCGCGACCGGCGAACTTCAGCCGGGCCAGGGCGTACGCGGCCATCGAGGCGGTCACCAGCACCAGCAGGGCGTGCAGCGTGGCGGCCACCATGCTGTTGAGGAACCACCGCAGCACCGGGTTCGCCGAGTTGTTGAGGATCTGCTCGTAGCCGTAGCCGGAGAGCGGGTTCGGCAGCCAGCTCGGCGGGATCTGCTGGGCGGCGGTGTAGGTCTTCAACGAGGTGATGACCATCCACGCCAGCGGCACCAGGAAGATCAGGGCCAGCGCGACCAGGGTGGCGTAGAGCGCGACCCGGCCGGTGGCGGCACCGCGGGTCGTCCGCGTGGGTGTCGTCATGGCGGTCCCCTCAGTCTTCCCGGTAGCGGAAGAGGCGGAAGTTGGCGATGCTCACGACCGCCAGCATCAGGGCGAACACGATGCTCATCGCGGCGGCTCGGCCGGCGTTGTTGTTGCGCAGGCCCTCCTCGACGATGAACCACACCACCGTGCGGGTCTCCGTGCCGGGCGTCCCCTGGGTGATCAGGAAGGACTGGCCGAACATGTTCGCCGAAGCGAGCACGGTCGTGGTGATCACGAACAGCAGGACGGGACGCAGGCCCGGCAGGGTGACGTTGCGGAACCGCTGCCAGGCGGTCGCGCCGTCCACCCGGGCCGCCTCGTACAGCTCCGGCGAGATGTCCTGGAGGCCGGCCAGGTAGATCACCGCGTTGAAGCCGGAGGTCCACCAGACCGTCACCCCGACCAGGGAGATCCATGCCCAGGGCATGTTCGTCACCCAGGGCGTGTCCGACGGCAACCCGACCACACCCAGGAGCCGGTTGACCAGGCCCAGGTTGGCGTCGAGCAGGAACCGCCAGAGCAGGCCGATCACCGCCACGCCCAGGACGTACGGGGCGAAGTAGATCGCCCGGAAAAAGGTCCGGCCCGGGAACGAGCGGTTCAACAGCAGAGCCAACCCCAGGGGTACGACCACCAGCAGTGGAACCGACAGCACCGTGAAGATCGCGGTGGCCCGTACGCTCTGCCACCAGTCGCCGTAGACGGCCGAGTCGCTGGAGAAGAGCTGCTTGTAGTTGTCCAGCCCGACGAACGGCCGGTTGGGGAGCTGGAAGTCCCACTGGTGCACGCTCAGCCAGAGGCCCAGGACGATCGGCAGCAGGCCGAATACCCCGAACAGGACCAGGTACGGGGCGAGGAACAGGTACGGCGTCGCCCGTCCGGTCCGGCGCGGCGAGGCGCCCCGGCGGGCTGCGGTGGCCGCCGGGGGCGGCGCGTCACCGCGCGCCGCCCCGACCTCGATCACGTCCGCCACGGGTTATCAGCTCCCGTACTTCTTGCGGTTGTCCTCGAGCTGCTTGTTGGCCTTCGCCACGCCGTCGTCGAGCGCCTGCTTGGGCGACTTCTTGCCCAGCGCGGCCTCGTTGAAGGAGTTGTAGAAGGTCGTCATGACCTCGCCGAGGCCCGGGGCCGCCGGCGGGAACGCCGCGTACTCCAGTTCGGGCGCGAGCGACGAGATCTCCGGCAGCGCCTTGAACTCGGCGCCCTCGCGGACCTCCTTGCGGGCTGGGATCTGGCCGCCCTTGGCCCAGTCCAGCGAGTGCTGGCTGAGCCAGTTGATGAAGACCTTCGCCCCGGAGACCTTGTTGGCGTCGTTGGCCCGCTGCTTCACGATGGTGAAGTTGTGCGAGTTGGCCCAGGCCGCCGGCTTGCTGCCGATCTGCGGGAGCGGGGCGACGCCCCACTGCACCTCAGGGCTCTTCTTGAGGTCGTTGATCTGCCAGATGCCGTTCCAGGTGAAGGCGTTCTTGCCGCTCTTGAACGCCAGGTAGTCGGCGTCCTGGCCGACGTTCGCCGGCGAGTAACCCTGCTTGATCATGTCGACCAGCCAGGTGCACGCCTCGACCGCCGGGTCGGAGTTGAACGTCGCCTTCGCCACCTCGGCGTCGAAGAGCGTGGCGCCCCACTGGTTGAGCACGGAGTAGAAGGTCATGCCGCCGGTGAACTGGAACGGGCTCACCCAGAAGCCCTGCACGCCGCCCTTCTTCAGCTCGACCAGGGCCGCCGTGTACTCGTCCCTCGTCGTCGGCGGCTTGTTCGGGTCGAGGCCGGCCTTCTGCATGACGGCCTTGTTGTAGTAGAAGCCCAGCGGGTGCATGTCCAGCGGGATGCCGTACCGCTTGTTGTTGTAGAGCCCGCCCTTCCACACGGTCGGGGCGAAGTCTCCCTCGGAGAGCTCCAGGTTCTTGGCCACGTCGTCCAGCTCGGTGATCACGCCACGGGCGGCGAAGGTGGCGAGCTGGTCCATGTGCATGACCGCGATGTCCGGACCGTTGCCGCTGGAGGCCGCCCCGGGGAGCTTGTTGTAGTAGTCCTCCCACTGGTACGTGGCCACCGACACCGCGATGTTCTTGTGCTCGGTGTTGAACTGGTTGACCAGCGCCTTGAAGATGTCGCCGTCGCCGCCGGTGAACCCGTTCCACAGCTTCAGGTCGACCTTGGGGCCGGTGTACTCCTTGCCGCCGTTGCCGGCGGCCGGGCCGGAGGCGTTGTCGCCTCCACCGCAGCCGGCGAGGGTCAGCGAGGCCGCCGCGCCGATTCCGAGACCGAGGCCGAGCAGGCGTCGCCGGCTCATGTCGTTCTGGATCATGCTTTATCTCTCCTTGGAGGGGGACGGTATGAATTGTGCCTGCTCGAACCTGGGACGACCTCAGGCGTGGACCGGGCCGAAGCGCAGCACGCTCCAGGAGACGGCGGGCAGGCGCACGCTGCACCGGCCGCCGTCGGGGGTGGGGGTGGGCATGTCCCGTGGCGTCACCCGGTCGGGCTCGGCCTCGGTGTTCGTCGCCGACGGGTCGGACCCGGCAGCGATGCTCTGGAAGGATTTGCCGGACAGTCCCGGCAGGCCGCGCAAATCGATGTCCAACGCGAGGTCCGTGGAGTCGCGGTTGACGGCGAAGACGGTCAGCTCACCGGTCTCCTCGTCGTGTACGGCGACCGTGTCCAGCACGGGCACGTCCCCGTACTTCTTCGTGTCGTAGCGCGGCGACACCGGCTCGGTGCGCAGCACGGTGCCCCGGGCGTGCCGGGCGGTCAGCGCGAACGGGTGGAAGATGCTCTGCCGCCAGGCCGGGCCGCCGTTGCGGGTGCGGATCGGCGCGATCACGTTGGCGAGCTGCGCCTGGGCGGCCACGCCGACCCGGTCGGCGTGCCGGAGCAGGGTGATCAGCAGGTCGCCGACCACCACGGCGTCCACCGCCGTGAAGTCGTCCTCGATCAGCGCGGGCGCCTCGACCCAGCCGCGCCGGTCCAGGTCGGCCTGGAGCCGGGACTCGTACCAGACGTTCCACTCGTCGAACGAGATCTTGAGCTTGCGGCGGTGCCGCTGCCTGGCTGCCACGTGGTCGGCGGTCGCGACGACCTCGGTGATGAAGTTGTCCATGTCGACAGCCGAGGCCAGGAGGCTCGCCTGGTCGCCGTCGGACGGGTCGTAGTAGGTGTGCGCCGAGATGTAGTCGACGTGCTCGTAGGTGTGCTCCAGCACGGTCGCCTCCCACGCGGCGAACGTGGGCATCCGCCGGTTGGAGCTGCCGCAGGCGACCAGGCTGATCGACGGGTCGATCATCTTCATGGCGCGGGCGGCCTCGGCGGCGACCCGGCCGTACTCGTCGGCGGTCTTGTGGCCGACCTGCCAGGGCCCGTCCATCTCGTTGCCGAGGCACCAGAGCCGTACGCCGAAGGGGTCCTCCGCGCCGTTCTTGCGGCGCAGGTCCGAGAGTTCCGTGCCGCCCGGGTGGTTGGCGTACTCCAGTAGGTCGAGTGCTTCCTGCACCCCGCGGGTGCCGAGGTTGACGGCCATCATCGGCTCGACGCCGGCCTCGTCGGCCCAGGTCATGAACTCGTGCAGGCCGAACGCGTTGGTCTCGATCGTCTTCCACGCCAGGTCGAGCCGGCGCGGCCGGTCGCCGACCGGGCCGACGCCGTCCTCCCAGCGGTAGCCGGAGACGAAGTTGCCGCCGGGGTAGCGGACCACCGAGACGCCCAGCTCGCGGGTCAGGTCCAGGACGTCCCGCCGCAGGCCGCGGGAGTCGGCGTCGGGGTGGCCGGGCTCGTAGATGCCGCCGTAGACGCACCGCCCCATGTGCTCGACGAACGAGCCGAAGAGGCGTCGGTCGGCCGGGCCGATCGCGAAGGCCGGATCGATCGTCAACTGCGCGGTCCGCAAGGGGTGCCACCTTTCCTGGGGTGCCGGCACCGGGTGACCGCAGTCACCGCCCACCCGGCGTCCCTCGTTTCTACAACGTTGTAGGCAACGTTGTAAAGAGCTGGTGACGAGGTATGGTGCGCTGGGTTACATCGGGGAGGTTGCGGGGTGCGACACAGGCTCAAGGACGTGGCCGAGCGGGCCGGCGTCTCGGTGAAGACCGTCTCCAACGTGGTGAACGGTTACGTGCACGTACGTCCGGACACCCGGGCCCGTGTCGAGGAGGCCATCGCCGAGCTGAACTACCGGCCCAACCTCTCCGCCCGGCACCTGCGCAAGGGGCGTACCGGGGTGATCGCCCTGGCGGTCCCGGAACTGGACATCCCGTACTTCGCCGAACTCGCCCGCCACGTCGTCACCGCCGCCGCCGAGTACGGCTGGACCGTGCTCATCGACCAGACCGGCGGCCGGCGTGAGCAGGAGCGGGTCGTCGCCTCCGGCATCACCGACCACCTGATCGACGGGCTCATCTTCAGCCCGCTGGCGCTCACGGCGGAGGATCTGGCCGGCCTCGACGGCACCCCGATGGTGCTGCTCGGCGAGCGCGTCGACCACGGCCCCGCCGATCGCGTCGTGATCGACAACGTCACCGCCGCCCGGGAGATCACCGACCACCTGATCCGGCTCGGCCGCCGCCGGATCGCCGCGATCGGCGCTCAGCGCACCGACGAGGGCGCCAGCGCCCGCCTCCGCCTGGCCGGCTACGGCGAGGCACTGCGCGCCGCCGGCCTGGCCTACGACGAAGCCCTCGTGGCGTCCGCGACGGCCTGGCACCGCGCCGACGGCGCGGCCGCGATGCGCGGCCTGCTCACCACGGGGGTACGCCCCGACGCCGTGTTCTGCTTCAACGACACGCTCGCCCTGGGCGCACTGCGTGCCCTGCACGAGGCGGGCCTTCGCGTGCCCGAGGACGTGGCGGTGGTCGGCTTCGACGACATCGAGGACGGCCGCTTCTCGGTGCCCACCCTGAGCACCGTCGCCCCGGACAAGGAGCAGATCGCCCGGCTGGCCGTCGAACTCCTCGCCAATCGCCTCGACGGCGACCGCGCCGCCCCCGCCCGCGCGCTCAAGGCCCCCTACCACCTGGAACTGCGCGAATCCTCCACGCCCTAGTCGAAGAAGCGGGCCAGGTGGGAGTTCGATGCGGGCTCGGCATCGGCGGGGAGGGGCGTCAGGTCGGCGAAGATCGACGCGCCGTCGCACCCGGCGTGCAGGGGGTACCAGCGCGGGGTGCCCGGTGGCCGGAGCTGACAGATCCCCTTGAAGGTCTGCACGTCCATCAGCCGGACGTGGGTCGGGTCGGCCACCGCGTTGACATGCCCCCACCACGGGCTCATGACGTGCAGGACGCCGCCCGGCCGGAGCACCCGGTGACACTCGTCCACCAGCGGCAGGAAGTCGATCAGGTGCTCCAGGATGTGTACCGCGAACAGGACGTCCACCGAGTTGTCCGCCAGCGGCAGCGAGCCGGACAGGTCCGCCACCGCGTCCACCCCCGGCGCGGGATAGATGTCCAGCCCGAGGTTGCCCGACCACTGCTTGGTCGGACCGCAGCCGAGATCCACCACCACCGGCGCGCGTCCGCCGACGCCGACCCGGCACCAGACGCCGTACACGCCGGCCAGCCGTCCCACCAGGTCCCGTACCAGCCGGAGGTCCGCCTGCTCCGCCACCTCCCCGGTGAGGTGGGCGACCCCCCGGTCGAACCGCGCCTCGACGGCCAGGCCCCGCAGCCGGTCGTCGTGCCGGACCTGGTCCGCCCACGCCTGCGCGAGGAATTCGTCGATCAACCGCAGCCGGTCGGCCGAGGGCGGAGTCTGTGCCAAAGCGACCATTCGGGCCACCTCCCGCCGCGCGTTACCCGCCTACGCGCCCGGTATTCCCGTTTCGCCGTCGCACGACCACCGGCGGGCGTGATGCGGCGTCCCGAGGCACCTACCTGTCGAGCCTGATGACTGTGCGGCATCAAGATGCCGCACAGTCATCAGGCTCATCGGAGTGCCGCGCCCCGGTCCAAGGCCCGCCCTCCGGTCCAAGGCCCGCCCTCCGGTCCAAGGCCCGCGCCCCGGTCCAAGGCCCGCGCCCCGGTCCAGCGCCGTCGCAGGTCAGCCGGACAGCGTCCGGCGGCCTCCGCGCATCCGCTGGCGGGGCGGGGGAGCGGCGGGTTTCGGCCGCTTGAGGTGGTAGCGGTGCAGTTCGTGGTTGCCGGGCAGCGACGGGTCCTCGCTCATCGCGACCAGCTCCCACCCCTGGTCACCGGCCCGGTTGAGGTGGGCCAGCGACGTGTCGCCGTACGGGGTCACGTCGACCATCGAGCCGTCCGGGCCGTACCAGACGAACACGACCTCCCAGCCGAGGTCGTTGGTCGCCGCCTGGCGGCGGCGGACCAGCAGGGCGTACTCCCACTTGAGCATGGCGTCATTCTCACCCCGCGCCGGCCCGCGGACCGGCATCAATCCTCGGCGATCCGCCCGGCCTCGACCCGCAGTCGCCGGTTGGTCTCGACGGCGGCCAGCATCCGCCGGTCGTGGGTGACCAGCAGCAGCGTTCCGGGGTAGCTGGCCAGTGCCGATTCGAGCTGTTCGATGGCGGGCAGGTCCAGGTGGTTGGTGGGCTCGTCCAGCACGAGCAGGTTGACCCCGCGCCCCTGGAGCAGGGCCAGCGCCGCGCGCGTCCGCTCGCCGGGCGAGAGGGTCGCCGCCGGCCGGGGGACGTGCGCCGCCCGCAGGCCGAACTTGGCCAGCAGGGTCCGTGCGTCCGCCGGCGACATCTGCGGTACGGCCGCCTGGAACGCGTCGATCAACGGCACGTCACCGAGGAACAGTCCTCGGGCCTGGTCCACCTCGCCGACCATCACGCCCGGCCCGAGCGATGCGGTGCCCTCGTCCAGCGGCAGCCGCCCCAGCAGCGCGGCCAGCAGGGTGGACTTGCCCGAGCCGTTCGCCCCGGTCACCGCCACCCGGTCCGCCCAGTCGATCTGGAGGTTGACCGGCCCGAGGGTGAAGCCTCCCCGACGTACCACCGCATGTCGGAGCGTGGCCACGACGGCCCCGGCGCGGGGCGCGGCGGCGATCTCCATACGCAGCTCCCACTCCTTGCGGGGCTCCTCGACCACGTCGAGCCGTTCGATCAGACGCTCGGTCTGCTTGGCCTTGGCGGCCTGCTTCTCGGTGGCCTCGCTGCGGAACTTGCGGCCGATCTTGTCGTTGTCGGTGGCCTTGCGGCGGGCGTTCTTCACGCCCTTCTCCATCCAGGAGCGCTGGGTCCGCGCCCGCGCCTCCAGGCCCGCCTTCGTCTCGGCGTACTCCTCGAAGTCGGCACGGGCGTGCCGCCGCGCCACCTCGCGCTCCTCCAGATAGGCGGCGTATCCGCCGCCGTAGTGGTTGACCTGCTGCTGCGGTAGGTCCAACTCCAGCACCCGGGTCACCGTGCGGGTCAGGAACTCCCGGTCGTGGCTGACCAGCACCGTGCCGGCCCGCAGCCCGGTGACGAACTCCTCCAGCCGCTCCAACCCGGCCAGGTCCAGGTCGTTGGTCGGCTCGTCGAGCAGGAACACGTCGTAGCGGCTGAGCAGCAGCGACGCCAACCCCGCCCGGGCCGCCTGGCCGCCGGAGAGCCCGGTCATCAGGTGGTCCAGGTCGACCGTGAGCCCCAGATCGGCGCTCACCTGGTCGGCGCGTTCGTCGAGGTCCGCGCCGCCGAGGGCGAGCCAGCGCTCCAGCGCGTCGCCGTACGCGTCGTCGGCGCCCGCCGACCCGGCCGTCAGCGCCTCCGTCGCCGCGTCCAGCGCCGCCTGCGCGCCGGTCACCCCGGTCCGGCGGGCCAGGAACTCCCGTACCGTCTCGCCCGGCCGCCGCTCCGGCTCCTGCGGCAGGTGCCCGACGGTCGCGGTGGGCGGGCTGAGTCGCACGCTGCCGGCCTCGACCGGCAACAACCCGGCGAGGGTACGCAGCAGCGTCGACTTTCCGGCCCCGTTCGGCCCGACCAGCCCGACCACGTCGCCCGGGGCGACCACCAGGTCCAGTCCGGCGAAGAGTGGGCGGTCGCCGTGCCCGGCGGCCAGGTCCTTGACGATCATCGTGGCGCTCATCAGGACGGCAGCCTATCGGGCCGCCCGCATGAGACCGGCCGCCAGCGGGCAGACTCCATGACGTGGTGACCACACTGGCGATCGACTGCGGTGGCGGCGGCATCAAGGCGTCGGTGCTCGACGAGGCCGGCACGATGCGCGCCCGACCGCTGCGGGTGCCGACCCCGTACCCGCTGCCGCCCGCCCTGTTCGTGCGGACCCTGCTGGACCTCGGTGGCCGACTGCCCACGGCCGATCGGCTGACCGTCGGCGTACCCGGAATGATCCGGCACGGCGTCGTGGTGGCCACCCCGCACTACGTCACCCGCAGCGGGCCCCGGTCCAGGGTTGACCCGGACCTGCTGGCCGAGTGGTCCGGCTGGGACGCGCGGGGCGCGTTGGCCGACGCGTTCGGAGTGCCGGCGCTGGTGCTCAACGACGCCGAGGTGCACGGGGCGGGAGTGGTGGCGGGCACCGGGTGTGAACTCGTGTTGACCTTGGGGACGGGGTTGGGCAGCGCACTCTTCGACGGGGGCGTCCTCGCGCCGCACCTTGAGTTGTCGCACGCGCCGGTGCGCTGGGGCACCACCTACGACACGTACGTGGGCGAGCCGGAGCGGCGGCGGCTCGGCGACGCCTTCTGGTCCCGCCGCATCCGACAGGTGGTGGACGGGCTGCGCCCGGTGTTCCGGTGGGACCGGCTCTACCTGGGTGGGGGCAACTCCCGGCTGATCCGACCGGAGCAGCTCGCCCGCATGGGCGACGACGTGGTGGTGGTGCCGAACACGGCCGGAATCGTCGGCGGCGTCCGGGCCTGGGAGCTGTCCGCCGGGCGGCGCGACGCGCGTACCTGACCCTATTTCGACCCGGGGAACAGTCGCCAAACGGCCGGTGTTGTGCCAGCGTCGGAACAGGTGACGGCGCGACCCGAGGAGGTGGGCAGATGGATCTTCTGGCGGACTACCGGCGGGCGACCATGTTCTTCGAGACCGGTGACCCGAGCGGAGCGGCCCGACTGCTGGAGCCGATCGTGGACGCCGAGCCCGGCAACGCGGCCGTCCGGCAGTTGCTGGCCCGGGCGTACTTCCAGTCGGCCCAGCTCAACCGGGCCGAGGAGCAGTTGCGGGAACTGGTCGACCGGGACCCGAGCGACCACTACGCGCACCACGTGCTGGGCCGGACGTTGGAGCGGCTGAACCGGCACACCGACGCGCTGCGGCACCTGCGGATCGCCGCGGCGATGTACGCGGCCAACGACGACTACCGGATCGCCCTGCAGCGGGTGGAAACCCGCGTGGGCGGCACGCGCTGAGCGTGGACGACGACGAACGGTGCGAAGGGGCGGTCCCGAGGGGCCGCCCCTTCGCCGTGGGCCGTCCCCTGATCGCCTGGCCGGGGTCTGTGCAGGGGCGTGCCTAGGATGGCGGACATGGGACCTGACCGGCCGGGGGCTGCGGCATGAAGCTCAAGCTGGACCTGCACGACATCTTCAACAAGGGCCAGGACATCGACCGCGCGCTGCGCGGGATCATGGACGAGGCGGTCGCGAAGAAGGCCACCCTCGTCGAGATCATCCCGGGCAAGGGTTCGGGGCAGCTCAAGAAGCGTGTACTGCGGTTCCTCGACCAGAAGGACGTCAAGCAGCTCTACCACCGGGTCGAGAAGGACTCGAAGAACTTCGGCCGCCTCTTCGTCCACTTCCGCTGGAAGTAGCGGCCTACCGTCTGATCAACCGCCGGGCTGGCCGGTTGGCAGCGGTGGGCCCGCGGTGACGAACCGGTCCGTCGGTTTCAGGTTGGCGCAGAGTTTGCGGGGGAAGGCGGGAGCCGCTTTGCGGATCGCATTGCACCCGCCCGACGTGGTCCGGGCGACGGTCGACCATCCGGCCGGCTCGTTACGCAGGAAGTAGCGCCTCACGCTGGTGTTCACCTCGCACCCGGGGCGCGGCTCGACGCCGCACGCCGCCGGGTCGTCGGCCACCGTCATGACGAGCCACTTCCCGTCGCAGGCTTCGACATGGCCCGGCGAATGGCGGGACACATCCATCCCCTGTACGGCCGCACGCGTCCAGATCGGATCGCAGCGGTCCTCCGGTGGCCTGCAACCCAGGGTCTCGTCACACGGGCTGTACACGCCGTCCTTCAGCGCCCAGGTCTTCTGGTTGAGCGACAACGGGCGGTCGCCGATCGGCTCCGCCGACGTGAGGGTCACCTCGGCGGGCGTGAAGGTCGGGCAGGCACCGACCGTGGCCGATCCGGCCGAGTCCTGCACGACGGTGGCGAAGACGACGCCGTTCTCCTCGGTGTGGTAGCCGACCCGGACGTTGCGCGAGCAGTCATCGCGGCCGGCGAGCGCCTTGACGTGCACGGTGACCGTCTGGGCGCCCGGACCGGGCGTCACGCCGCTCACCTCGGCCTCGTAGGAGCCCCACACCGGGCGCGGCTTCGAGGCGCAGGCGGTCGTCGCCGGGACCACGGCAGTCAGCAGAGTGAGGAGGATGGCGAGCCGGCGCATGGAGGGCATCTTGCACGTCCGCACCGGGTCTTGTGGTCCCGGTCGATTGATCGACGCGGGGTCCGCCCCGTGAATCAGGCGTCGGTGCGCCCGGCGAGGGATGGCCGGCGCATCTCCGTAGGATTTCGTCGGGCTCACCGACGATGATTGACTGGCTCGCTGGTTGTAGTGAAGGAAGTTTCCTCATGGTGGACAAGAGCGACGTCGAGGCGGCTGCGGCGCGGGTCGAGGGGCGGGTCCGTGCGACACCGGTCATCACCGTCGACGGCGCCGACCTGGGCATTCCCGGGATGCTCAGCCTCAAGCTGGAGCTGCACCAGCACACCGGCTCGTTCAAGCCGCGGGGAGCGTTCAACCGGATGCTCCAGGGACCGCTTCCGTCGGCCGGAGTGATCGCCGCCTCGGGCGGCAACCACGGTCTCGCCGTCGCGTACGCGGCCCGCTCGCTGGGCGTGCCGGCGGAGGTCTTCGTGCCGGTCACCGCCTCTCCGGTCAAGGTGCAGCGGTTGGCCGGCCTGGGGGCACAGGTGCGGCAGGTGGGCCAGCACTACGCCGAGGCGTTGGCGGCCAGCACCCGGCGGGCCGCCGAGACCGGAGCGCTCGTGGTGCACGCCTACGACCAGCCGGAGGTCGTGGCCGGGCAGGGCACCGTGGGTCGGGAGCTGGAACGCCAGCTCGGCGGGGTCGACACGGTGCTGGTCGCGGTCGGTGGCGGTGGGCTGGTGTCGGGCATCGCCACCTGGTTCGACGGGTCGGTGCGTGTCGTCGCCGTCGAGCCGGAGCAGATTCCCACCCTGAACACCGCACTGAAGGCGGGCCGGCCGGTCGACATCGAGGTGGGCGGTATCGCCACGGACTCGCTGGGCGCCCGCCGGATCGGCGAGATCGCCTTCGACACCGCCCGTCGTACCGGTGTGGTCTCGGTGTTGGTACGCGACGACGACCTGGTGCGCGCGCGTCGCCTGCTCTGGTCGGAGCTGCGGGTCGCCGCGGAACTGGGCGGCGCCGCCGCGTTGGCCGCGCTTGTCGGCGGGGCGTACGTGCCCAGGGCGGGGGAGCGGGTCGCGGTGATCGTCTGCGGCGGCAACACCGACCCGAGCGACCTGGGGCCCTCGGCCCCCACTGATCCGTCACCGGCCGTCGCGCGGGCCGCATAGGGCCTGGTCCACCTGGCCGGGGGTCCGGCGGCGCACATCGGCCACCGGACCCCCGCTCGTTCTTCTCAGATGGGATACGTGCGGGCGACGGCCAGCATCTCGGAGCTGTGCGACCCGACGACGCCGACGGCCGGCGGCCGGGGCCGGAAGCCGGGCAGCGCGTCCAGCCCGTCGCTGGCGTCCATCGCGCGCAGCGCCACCTGCGCGGCGATCGGTCGCAGCGTCAGCGTGACCTCGACGCCCTCCGGCGGCGGGGCGTGGAAGACCAGACCGAATCCCCACCTGCCCGCGCGCGGCTTCACCGGCGCCGCGCGCCCGGCGACCTCGGCGCGCAGCACGGTGGCGGTCGTCGTGTCGACGTGCAGGGTGGCGAGCCGGACCTCCCGCTGCGGGGTGAGGCGTAGCCGCAGCGTGCGTTCACCTCCGGCGCTGGTGTCGGCCAGCACGTCGAGCTTCGGCGCGGGCAGGCTGGCCGCCTGGGCCGGACCGACCCGCAGCTCACCGTCGCCGAGGCCGGGGAAGTCGTCCGCCACGCTGGCCATCCCGTCCACGTAGCCGTCCGTCCACGGCTGCGGGTCGGTCTCGTGACTCAGCCAGCGGGCCTGCCCGGTGCCCGCGTCCATGGCGTACATCAGGTGGGTGGGCGCGGGGTGGGCGGCGTCGAAGCGGTCCACGGCAAGCCCGACCCCGGCGAGCACCAGGGCCGCCACGGCGGCTGCGCCGGCGGGCAGCGCGGCGCGTCGCCGGGCCCGCAGCGCCACCAGGCCGCGCTGCCCACCGGCCTGCGGGTGCAGCAGGTCGACAACCGGCAGCGCGGTCAGGCCGAGCAGCACCGCGACGAGCGCGGCCACCCCGCCCATCGCCATCCCCAGCGCGGGAAAGAGCAGCACCACCGTCGGCAGGAGGATCACGACGCCGACCGCGGCGGCGACGGTCACCGCCACCACCGGCCACGGCCCGGTCTGCCGGGTGCGCAGCGCGACCAGGCCGCCGAGGGCGCCGGCCAGGGCCGGCAGGGTGGTCAGGTACGCCCCGCCGGGTACGGCCACGGCGAGCAGCACCCCGAGCAGGGCCAGCCAGGCCAGACCGCCGACGGCCAGCGCGGCCGGCCCGATGCGGCGGCGGGTCAGCGCGTACCAGGTGAACACGATGGCGGCGGCGAGCGCCAGCACGGCCATCCGGTACCAGATCGGACGGTACGGGTCGAGCAGTTCCGCGTAGCCCGGCCGGATCGTGGTGATCGCCAACCAGAGCAGTTGGGCGGCGACCGGCGCGGCCACGATCGGCACCAGGGCGAGTCCGAAGCCGGCGACCAGCCGGCCGGTGCTGGCCCGTCCGCTGCGGCGGGTCAGCCAACCCAGACCCGCGACCGCGAGCACCGCGAGCAGGGCCAGCGGCAGGACGAGCCAGCCCGGGTAACGGGCCAACCCGCCCGGCAGTGGGAAGTAGGTGGCGTCGTGCCCGGAGCGCAGGTCGGTCAGGTCGACCGCGCCGAACTCCCGGGCCAGGCCCAGGGCGTTGTCCCCGTGCTGTTGGAGGCTGCCCCGGTCCATGGCGGCCGGCGTGTCCAGCGGCGTGTGGTAGATCGCGCCGCCGTCGATGTACGCCGAGTTCAACCCGACGAACCCGCGGTCCAGAAAGGCGGTGAAGTCGGTGTCGTTGGGCAACGCCCGGTAGATCTCCACGGCGAACGAGGTGCCCACGGGGTGGGGGGCGGCCCGGCCGAAGACGTCCACCAGCTTCGCGTTGTTCTTCGAGGTCTCGAACATGATCACCGGACCGGTGGAGCCGCGCGCCTCCAGGTTGAGCACCACACCACCGTCTGCGGCGAGCGGGTCGCTCGCGGCGAACGCCGCCGCGCCACAGAGGCACGCCTCCTCGGCGTCGGTCAGCACGAAGACGACGTCGTTGCGGAGCCGTGGGCCGGTGGACAGCGCGCGGGCCACCTCCAGGATGGCGGAGGTGCCGGCCGCGTCGTCGTTGCCACCCGGTCCGGTCTGCACCGAGTCGTAGTGGGCGACCAGGAACACGCGCCCCGTCGAATCGGTCCCGGGCAGCCGGGCCACCACGTTGCGGACTCGGGCGAAGGTCGCCCCGCCGGCCGCCCCGCTGAGCTGGCCGGCCTCCGGCGCGACGGTGTCCTGCACCTGCGTCTGAAGGCCCAGACCGCGCAGCTTCTGCTCGACGTGCGCGCGAACCTGGTCGTTGGCGGGGCTCCCGGCGACGTGCGACCGGGCCGCGATCACCTGGACGTCCGCGTACGCCCGGGCGGCGCTGAACTCGCCCGCCGGCGCGTCCGCCGGCCGGGGGGCCGGGGTCCGCAGGTCGAGCAGGCTGCCGGCGCCGACGGCCGCCAGCGCGACCAGCGCCGCCGCGGCGGCCGCCAGGCGCCGTCGCGGTCGGGTCAGCGCACGGTCGGCAGGGGGTACGCGCGGAGGTGGCTTGAGCGGTACGTCCGCCGTGACGGGGGTGGGGGGTGCGCCCATCCGAACTCCTCGAGGGTGGTGGGGCCTGGGGGTGGCACCATCCTGCCGGTCGGCGGGTGGGAAGGGGACGGCCGGGCGCACACCGATCGTCCCGTCCGCTCTGTCCCCGATTCCCTCGGGGGCCAGTGATCCTGCCCATCCCCGCCCCGTGCCGCGGCCGTCGTGTTGTGTGCGACCGTTGTCTAATACAGGATCAGCGGGGCACTCGGAAGGAGCCCGACATCACCAGCGAACTCCCGCGTCTCGCGGCGGTGACCCGGCCGCACCGGGGAGGCGGCCTGGCCGGCTCCCCAGTCGTGCCGTACCCGCACGGCGGGCTGGCCCGGCACGGCAACCTGCCGCCGGGCGAGCGGCTGCGGGTGCTGTTGGTGGAGGACGACGAGGGTGACGCCTTCCTGGTGGGCGAGCTGCTCGCCGAGACGAACTCGATGATCGACCTGGTGGTCGCCACCAGTCTCAGCGAGGCGCGGCAGCGGATCACCGGTGTCGACTGCGTCCTGCTCGACCTGGGGCTGCCGGACGCCCAGGGGTTGGACGGGCTGCGTCAGGTGCTGGAGATGTCCAGCGGCGCCGCCGTCTGCGTCCTCACCGGCCGCTCGGACGAGCACATGGGCATCGTGGCGGTCGCCGAGGGCGCGCAGGACTACCTGGTCAAGGGTCAGGTCGACGGGGTGCTGCTGACCCGGGCGCTGCGCTACGCGGTCGAACGCAAGCGCGCCGACGAGAACGCCCGCCGGCTGCGCGAGGTCGAGCTGCGCCAGGCCGAGTCGGCCCGCCTCGAACGTGGCCTGCTGCCGCAGCCGCTGATGACGACCGACCAGGTCGCGGTGCACACCTTCTACCGACCGGGCCGGCACGCCGCCCTGATCGGCGGCGACTTCTTCGACGTGGTGCAGACCCGTCCGGATCGTCTCGACCTGATCGTCGGGGACGTCTGCGGGCACGGCGTGGACGAGGCCGCGCTCGGTGTGGAACTGCGGGTGGCCTGGCGGGCCCTCGTGCTCGCCGGGGTACCGGACGACGAGGTGCTGCCCGCTCTGGAGCAGGTGCTGATGAGTGAGCGCCGCCTCCAGGAGATCTTCGCGACGGTGGCCACCACCCGACTCGACCTGGACGCCAACCGGGCCACCGTCCGACTCGCCGGGCATCCGCCGCCGCTGCTGCTCTCCGGCGGCCGGGTCGTCCCGGTGCCCGCCCCCGGCGGCCTGCTGCTGGGCGTACGACCCCGCCGGCCGATCGCCTACGACCTGGAGTTCGACACCGATGACTGGTCCCTGCTGATGTACACCGACGGCCTGATCGAGGGACGGGTGGGCACGGGCAACGAACGGCTCGACGTGCCGGGCCTGGGTGGCCTGCTCGACGAGCCCGCCAACCGTGAGGTGTCGCTGCCCGAGCTGCCCGCCTGGCTGGTCGGCCGGGCCGAGCAGATCAACGGTGGCCCACTCGCCGACGACGTGGCGATGCTGCTGGTCAGCCGCGGTGGTGGCCGGTGACGCCGATGGTCGGGGGCTGGAGTCTGCGCCGCCGGGTCATCACGCTGCTCACCGTCGTGGGCGTGCTGCTGATCGGCCTGGCCGTCGCCGAGGCGGCCGTCGCCGCCCGCAACCGCACCCAGATCGACGCCATCCTGAACCAGACCGGGCCGCTGCGGGTGCAGTCGCAGGAGCTGCTGAACGCGGTGCTCGACCAGGAGACGGCGGTCCGCGGGTACGCGGTCAGCGGTGACCCGGACGACCTGGCGCCGTACGACGCGGGCCTCGAGCAGGAGAAGGCCACCGTCACCGCGATGCGGGCCCTGCTGGACGACTACCCGCAGATCGGTCAGGAGCTGCGGATCGTCGAGGAGCGTTCGGCGCAGTGGCGGGAGACCGTCGCCGCGCCGGTGATCACCACGACGGAGCAGGAGGGCACCCGGGCCGGCCAGGCGTTGGTCACCGAGCAGGCCCGGCAGCGGTTCGACCAGGTCCGGTCGGCGGTCGGCGACCTCCAGCAGGAGATCTTGACCGCCCGCGAGCAGGCCGCCGCGGATGTCCGCGACAGCAGTAACGTGCTCGTCGTCCTGTTGATCGTCGCGGCCCTGGTGGTCGTCGTGGCCGGCACGGTGCTGCTGCTCTCGCTGGACCGGATGGTGGTCCGGCCGCTGACCGGGCTGGCCGACCAGGTCCGCGAGGTCGCCGAGGGCGACTACCAGCACCGCGTCACCACCGTCGGCCCACCGGAGTTCGTCGGGCTGGCCGGGGACGTGGACGCGATGCGCCAGAAGATCGCCTCCGACCTGGCCGAGGTGCGGGAGGCCCGCGAACGCATCGAGTGGGTCAACAGCCAGCTCCAGAAGCAGGCCGAGGAGTTGACCCGGTCCAACCGTGACCTGGAGCAGTTCGCGTACGTGGCGTCCCACGACCTGCAGGAGCCGCTGCGCAAGGTCGCCAGCTTCTGCCAGTTGCTCCAGCGCCGCTACGCCGGGCAGCTCGACGAGCGCGCCGACCAGTACATCGCCTTCGCGGTGGACGGCGCGCAGCGGATGCAGCGCCTGATCAACGACCTGCTCGCGTTCTCCCGGATCGGCCGGCTCACCACCGGCTTCGTCGACGTCGACCTCAACAAGGTGATGGGCGACGTGGCCGGCCAGACCGAGGCCGCCCGGCAGTACGCCGACGCGGAGCTGACCTGGACCGACCTGCCCGTGATCCGTGGCGAGGAGCCGCTGCTCACGAACCTGCTGGCAAACCTGGTCAGCAACTCGATCAAGTTCCGTCGTCCGGACGTGCCACCGAAGGTGCACATCTCGGCCCGGCTGGTCGGGGCCGAGTGGGAGATCAGCTGCCAGGACAACGGCATCGGTATCGAGCCGGAGTTCGCCGACAAGATCTTCGTGATCTTCCAACGGCTGCACTCGAAGGACGCGTACCCGGGCACCGGCATCGGGTTGGCGATCGTCAAGAAGATCGTGGAATATCACGGCGGCCGGGTCTGGGTGGACACCGACGTACCGGAGGGCACCGCCATCCGGTTCACGCTCCCGGCGCGTCCCGAGGACGTGGAGGCGGCGGCCGCCGCCGAGGCGGCCGAGGAGCCGCAGGAGGTTCCGGCGGACGACACGACGCCTGCGAACGAGGCGTCTCCCGCGCTGCCGGAGCACTCCGCCGGGGCGGACCGGCCGGACCGGGTCGACGGGTCGCCAGAAGGCGGTAGAACGGGTGACATGAGGGAGACGGTGGGATGACCGCGCCGGCGGACGGCAAGAGCCCGATCGAGGTCCTGCTCGTCGAGGACGACCCGGGTGACGTGTTGATGACCCAGGAGGCGTTCGAGGAGCACAAGCTGCGCAACCGGCTGACCGTCGTCTCCGACGGCGCCGAGGCGCTCGCCTATCTGCGCCGGGAGGGTCCGTACGCCGACGCGGTGGCGCCCGACCTGATCCTGCTCGACCTCAACCTGCCCCGCCGCGACGGTCGCGAGGTGCTGGAGGAGATCAAGAAGGACGAGGAGCTGCGCCGTATCCCCGTCGTTGTGCTCACCACCTCCCAGGCCGACGAGGACATCCTGCGCAGCTACCAGCTGCACGCCAACGCCTACGTGACGAAGCCGGTGGACTTCGAGCGCTTCATCTCGGTTGTCCGGCAGATCGACGAGTTCTTCGTCAGCGTGGTCAAGTTGCCGCCCCGTGGCTGACACCCTGCTCGACGACGTCAGCGGCCTGCTCCGGGAGGCCGCGGACCAGGTCGTGGTGCCGCTGTTCCGCAAGCTCGACGACGACGACGTGACGGAGAAGGCGCCCGGCGAGGTGGTGACCGTCGCCGACCGTCGTGCCGAGGAGTTGCTCTCCGCCGGGCTGCGCAAGCTCCGACCAGGTTCGCTGGTGGTGGGCGAGGAGGGCGTCGCCGACGACCCGGAGCTGCTGGGCCACCTGCGCGACGCGGGGGACGTGTGGTTGGTCGACCCGGTCGACGGCACCGCCAACTTCGCCGCCGGCCGCCGGCCGTTCGCCCTCATGGTGGCGCTGTTGACCGATGGGCGACCACGAGCCGGCTGGATCCTCGACCCGCTGGCGGACACGCTGGCCGCCGGTATGGCCGACGAGGGCGCTCTGCTCAACGGCGATCCGGTCGACACCGCCGACGTCGCGGCGTCCGTGGGCGCGCTGCGCGGCGTGGCGATGACCCACTTCCTGCCCCCGGAGGTCCGTGACCGGGTCCGGGCCGGTGGTCGCCGGCTCGGCGAGTTGCTGCCCGGCCAGCACTGTGCCGGCCGGGAGTACCTGGACATCCTCACCGGCGAGCAGCAGTTCGCCCTCTTCTGGCGCACCCTGCCGTGGGACCATGCGCCGGGCGCGCTGCTGGTCCGTGCCGCGGGTGGTGTGGCCCGTCGTTTCGACGGCGTCGACTACGACCCGGCCGACGACGGTCGCGGGCTGCTCGTCGCGGCCAACGAACAGGTCTGGACCGAGGTGCACGAGGCGTTGCTCAGCTCCTGAACCGGAGCCTTCGCGTGCGGGGCGCTACGGCGCTGGCACGCTGCGTCGACACCGCGGCCTGGGCGCGGTCACGGGACTGGTCACCGGCGCGCGTTCCGGTATCGTGACCGGCGGTCTCCGCCAGCAGGCCGCCGCCCGGCGCCGGCGGGGACGCCGCCGCGCAGAGTTTCACCCGGGGGCCGGCGGTCGACGGAAGGACGCCTTCGTGCCCAGGACCAGGCTCAGTCAGCCGCGCGTTCGCCGCGTACTGATCCCTCTGCTCGCTGCCCTGGCGCTGGTGCTCGCTCCAGGTGTGCCCGCGTCCGCGGAGCCGGACGAGGGCGGCACCAAGAAGTTGCGGGACGCGCTGGAGCTGACCGCCAAGGGCCACATCGAGGCCAAGGCCAAGCTGGACAACTCCAAGCGGCGGCAGACGGCGTTGAACGGCGAGCTGAAGGCCGTCGAGGTCCGACTGGTCGGGTTGACCGCCCAGGTCGGCGAGGTGGCCGCGCAGTCGTACCGGGCCGGTCGGCTCACCCCGACGGCGATGCTGCTCAACACCGCGACGCCGCAGGCGTTCCTGCAAAGGGCGGCCGACCTGGACCTGATGGCCCAGCGGGACAGCAAGCGGTTGCGTGATCTCACCGAGGCCCGGCAGCAGGCCCAGCAGGCCAAGATCGCCATCGACACCGAGGTCCGTGAACAGCAGAAGCAGCTCGCCGTGATGGCCAAGAAGAAGAAGGAGGCCGAGGCGGCGCTGGCCGAGGTCAGCTCGGGCGGCAGCAACGGGTTCAGCGGCGGCAGCTCGTCCTCGGCGAAGCCGGCGCCACGGAACTCCGACGGCTCGTGGCCGTCGGAGTCCTGCTCCGTGAAGGACCCGACCACCTCGGGGTGCATCACGCCGCGCACCCTGCACGCCCTGAAGGAGACCCAGGCGGCCGGCTACAAGCGGCACGTCTCCTGCAAGCGCAGCGGTGGCGGTGGCGAGCATCCGAAGGGTCGGGCCTGCGACTTCTCGGCAGCCACGAACGGTTTCGAGGACAAGAACGCGACCGGCGGCGACAAGGCGTACGGGGACAGCCTGGCCGCCTGGCACGTCCGCAACGCCGAGCGGCTGGGTGTGCTCTACGTGATCTGGTACCGGCAGATCTGGCATCCCGGCACCGGGTGGCGTGCCTACAGTGGCAGCGGCAGTCCCGCCGCGTCGCACACGAACCATGTTCATCTCTCGATGTACTGACCCGGAGCGGCAGCTTCGCTGCGTACCATCGCGACGATGAGTTCCTCACCGTCCGACGTAGTGGCTCCCGAGGTTCCGCCCGTGCCGGTCACCGGCCGGGCGCTGCCAGGCGGCCTCGCCGCCTTCCTGGTCTTCTTCGCAAGCGGCGCCGTGCTGGTGCTGGAGACGGTCGCGCTGCGCCTGGTCGGCCCGTACGTCGGGGTGACGCTTCAGGTGACCAGCTCGGTCATCGGCATCGCGCTCGCCGCGATCGCGTACGGCGCGTGGTCCGGCGGCTGGTTGGCCGACCGGCGCGACCCGCGCGGCCTGCTGGGTCCCGCTCTGGTGCTGGCCGGGATCGCCACCGCGATCACCCTGCCCGTGGTGCGCTACGCCGGCGAGGTGCTGCGCGGCGGCGCGGCCAGCGCCATCCTGCTGCTCGTGGCGCTCGCCGTGTTCGTGCCAGCGGCGCTGCTGGCGGCGGTCACCCCGCTGGTGGTGAAGCTCCAACTCGCCGACCTGCGCCGGACCGGCCAGGTGGTCGGCCGGCTGTCCGGCATCGGCACCCTGGGCGGCATCACCGCCACCCTGCTCACCGGGTTCGTGCTGGTCGCGGCGCTGCCGAGCACGGTCATCCTGCTGACACTGGCGATCTCCCTCGGCCTGGTCGGTATCGGTCTCGGCTGGTACCTGCGCCGGCAGGCGCGCACCGACCTGCCCGGTCCGGCCCGGGCCCGGGCCGCGCTGGCCGTCCTCGGGCTGCTCGGGGCGGGACTGAGCACCATCGCGCCGAACCCGTGCGACATCGAGACCGCGTACCACTGCGCCCGTGTCACCACCGACCCGAACCGGCCCAGCGGCCGGACACTGCTGCTCAATTCGGCCCAGCACTCGTACGTCGACCTGGCCGATCCGAGGCACCTGGAGTACGCGTACACGAAGTGGATCGGCGCGGTCGCGGACGTGGCCATGCCGGCCGGCCAGCGGTTGGACGCGCTGCACCTGGGCGGCGGCGGCTTCACCGTGCCGAGGTACCTGACCGCCACCCGCCCGGGCACCGACAACGTGGTGTTCGAGATCGACGGTGGGCTCGTCGAGCTGGGCGAACGGGAGCTGGGCGTACCCCCGGGCCCGGGCCTGCGCACGGTGGTGGGCGACGCCCGGATGCTGGTCGCCGGTGAGCCGGCGGACAGCCGTGACCTGGTGGTCGGTGACGCGTTCGGCCACCTGGTGGTGCCGTGGCACCTGTCGACCCGGGAGATGGCCGCCGAGATCCGGCGCGTGACCCGCCCCGGCGGGGTGTACGTGCAGAACGTCATCGACTACCCGCCGCTGCGGTTCATCCGCGCCGAACTGGCGACGGTAGCCGCCGAGTTCAGGAACGTCGCGTTGATCGCCCCGCCGGAGGCGCTCGCCGAGGAGCGGGGGAGCAACTTCCTCATCGTCGCCTCCGACGCGCCCCTGCCGCTGACCGCCGTGCGCGCCCGCCTCGATGTGGTCGACGCGACTGTCAGCCTGCTCTCCGGCGCGGACCTCACGGCTTTCGTCGGCGCGGCGATGGTGCTGACCGACGACTACGCCCCGGTGGACCAACTGCTGGCGACCGCCTGATCGGGTGATATTCCTGACCGATTCCGATCCTTCAGGTGTAGCCCGGCCCGTGCTGGGCAACAACGGCCACCATGGGCGGTGGGGACCGTAACGGCGCGCAACTCCTCGATGAGCGATACCGGCTCGTCGAGCAGCTCGGCGCGGGTGGCATGTCGGTGGTCTGGCGCGGTTACGACGAGGTGCTGGGCCGCCAGGTCGCGGTGAAGGTGTTGGCCTCACGGCTGGCGGCCGACCGGGCCTTCCGGCACCGCATCCGCGTCGAGGCGCAGGCCGCCGCGCGGCTCTGCCATCCCAACATCACCAACGTGTACGACTACGGCGAGTCCCACCAGGTCGGCCTGACCGTGCCGTACGTCGTGATGGAACTGGTCGACGGCGGTTCGCTGGCCAGCCGACTCGGCCGCGAGGTACGGCTGCCGTGGCGCGAGGCGGTGACGATCGGCGCGGAGGTCAGCTCGGCGCTGGCTACCGCGCACAGTCGAGGGGTCGTGCACCGCGACGTCACCCCGGGCAACGTCATGCTCACCTCGACCGGGGTGAAGGTGGTCGACTTCGGGATCTCCGCGCTGGTGGGGGAGAGCGAGAAGGGGCCGGACGGCGCGTTGCTGGGCACGCCCGCGTACCTCGCGCCGGAGCGGCTGGACAACGGCCAGGTCTCCCCGGCCACCGACGTGTACGCCGTGGGGCTGCTGCTCTACCGGATGCTCACCGGTCGGTTGCCGTGGGAGGCGACCACGACCACCCAGATGCTGCGGGCGCACATGTACAGCGACCCGGAGCCGATGCCCGCGGTACCCGGTCTGCCCGACGAGGTGACCGACCTGGTGCGGCGTTGCCTCGCCAAGCGACCCGCCGACCGGCCGGCCACCGCCGAGCTGGCCCGGACCCTCGCCGAGGCGGCCGGAATGCTGGCGGCGGTACCGGTCTCGCCGGCGGGCGGTCCGCTGGACCCCGCCGCCCTGGCCAACGCCGGCACCACGATTCTGCCGTGGTCGGCGGAGACGGACGCCCTTCCGCTGTCGCGGACCCGGCGCGGCCGCATCCGTCAGGCGAACCGGCGTCGGCGGGTGGAGGCGGGGGTGGCAGCCGTCGGGTTGATCGCGGTCACCGGGGCGATGTGGGGGCTCACCTCCCGCAGCCCGGCCAGCGGCGAGGACCGGCCCACCACCGAGGCGCGGATGGGTCTGCCGGAGAAGGCGCCCTGCGAGGTGGCGTACGCGCTGCGGACGGACTCCGGCAAGGACTTCACGGCAGATCTGACCCTGACCAACACCGGCGACCGGGCGCTCAGCGACTGGACGATGAGCTTCACGTTCCCCGGTCAGCAGAAGGTGACCAAGGCCGAGCCCGCCCCGGCGCAGCAGCAGGGCGGCGCGGTGCAGATCCGCCCCGCGGCGCAGGCGAAGACGCTGGCGCCCGGCGCGGCCGAGAAGCTGACCCTCGCCGGGACGTACACCGGGGCGAACCCGCTGCCGGTGGAGTTCCGGCTCGGCGACGCGACCTGCGGGGTACGCGTCTCCGGGGTGGCCGGGTCGACCCCGTCCACCGCCCCGGCCGTCAAGGTCGCCCCGACCAAGGCCGCACCGAAGAAGACGACGAAGACCACGAAGGTCGCCCCCAAGGCGCCGGCCCCGCCCAAGGCACCCGAGAAGGAGCAGCCGAAGGCGCCGAAGAAGCCCTCCAACGGCAAGGGGCCGGGTGGTCCGGGAAAAGGGTGAAAGCGCCTGAGGGGCACGCGCGTCATCCGAAGTGAGAGGTCAGCGTCGCCCCGCGAACCGCTGCACCTGGTCGATCCCGCCCTCCACGACCAGCACCCCGCCGTCGACGAGCTCCGTGTCGTCCGAGGCGTACCGGAAACGCTCGCCCGGCACCTTCGCGCCGATCACGCGGACACCGTCGCGCTCGTTCGGGCGCAGGTCGAGCAGGGTACGGCCGACCAGGGACGGCGGAACCCGGACGGTGGCTATCGCGAAATCGTCGTCGAACTCGATGAAGTCGAGGAGCCGGCTGACGATCAGATGCGCTACCCGGTCACCGGTCTCCGCCTCCGGGAAGATCACGTGGTGCGCGCCCACGGACGCCAGGATCTTGGCGTGCTTCTGCGACGTGGCGCGGGCCCAGATCTGCGGCACGCCCAGCTCGACAAGCGCCAGCACGGTGAGCACGCTCGCCTCCACCGACGCCCCGATGGCCACCACCGCCCGGCCGAAGCTCGCGACGCCGAGCTGCCGTAACGCCCCCTCCTCTGTCGCGTCCGCCTGCACCACCCGGTCGATCTGGGCCGAGAAGCGCTGCACCTGATCCGGGTTGCGATCGACGGCCAACACCTCGCGTTCCATCCGGGAGAGTGACCCCGCGAGGTGGCAGCCGAACCGGCCCAGCCCGATCACCACGACGCCACCTCCGTCCGCTCGTCTCGTCGACACCTCGACCTCCTCCTCGCTAGCCGACAATCGGCTGTTCCTGGGCGTAGCGGTAGAGCCTGCGCCGGGTGTTCAGGGCGATCGCCGATCCGAGGGTGAGCGGCCCGACCCGACCGATGAACATCAACACGGTCAACACCACCTGACCACTGCTCGGAAGGTCACCGGCCAGGCCGATGGTCAGCCCGGTGGTGCTGAACGCGGACGTGACCTCGAACAGCACCGCGACGAACCGCACGCCCTCGGTGAGCAGCAGCACGAGCATCGTCCCGGCCGTGACCAGCGCGACGCTCAGCAGAGCGACCGTGACGGCCTGCCGTTGGCTGGCGGTGGCCACCCGGCGGTGCCCGACCGTCACGTCGGGCTCCCCACGCAGCTCCGCCCAGATGGTGAACGCCAACAGGAAGAACGTGGACACCTTGATGCCGCCGGCCGTGCTGGCGCTCCCGCCACCGATGAACATCAACACGATGAGCAGCGGGTAACTCTCCTCCTGGAGGTCGGCGATGTTCAGGACACTGAACCCGCCGGTCCGGCTCAACGCGATCTGCGTGAACGACGCGAGCATCTTTCCCGCGGCGCCGTACGGGCCGATGGTGCTGGCGTTGGTCCATTCGGCGGCGAGCAGGCCGAAGAAGCCGATCAGCAGCAGCGCCACACTGCCCCAGATCGTCAGCTTGGTGGCCACCGCCCAGCCCGCCGGCCTGCGCCACTCGCGCACCGCCTCGAACAGGGCGGGGAACCCGAGACCGCCGACGATGGCGCCGAACGCCAACGGCAGCGACACCCACGGATCGCGGTCGAAGGCCAGCAGGCCGTCCGAGTAGAGAGCGAAGCCACCGTTGTTGAACGCCTGGATGGCGTGGAACGAGCCCGACCAGAGGGCCCGACCGGGCGGGTAGTCGTACGCCCACCAGAGGCGGCCGGTGACCAGTGCGGTCATCACCGCCTCGCAGGCGAAGACGGTCACCGCGATCCTGCTCAGTAGCCGGGTCACGTCACCGATCCCGAACTCCGCCGTCTCGGCCTGCACGAGCAGCCGGTTACGCAGGCCGAGCTGGCGGGAGACCACGAGGATGACGAGCGCCGCGACGGTGAGGATGCCGAGGCCGCCGAGTTGCGTGAGCAGGGTGATCACCAGCAGGCCGCCGCCGGACCAGTAGTTGGGGGTGTCGGTGACCGCCATGCCGGTGACGGACACCGCCGAGGTGGCGGTGAACAGCGCGGTCACCAGCGGTGGTCGCTGGTGCTGGACGGTCGACCAGCGCGCCATCAGCAGCCCGGTGCCGAGCAGGATCGGCACCAGGAACCCCAGCGGCACCAGCCGCACGGGGTTGCGGAGTAACCGATGCACCAGACAATCTTCCTTTTCCGGGTGCATCACCGAGGGGGAACGCCCATTCCGGAGATTCACCTGCCGGTCAGTCCTCGACCAACTCCCGGTCAACCGCGGCCGGTCTGCTGTCTGCGACACCCCTCGATGACAGGAGACGGCGTTGCGACGTACCCTCTCGACCCTCGGCGTGACCGGCGCGCTGCTCGCCGCCGCCGCGGTGGCCGTGCCCACGATGGCCGCCGCCGGTCCCTCGGCCGGCGCGGACCGCGCCGGGGCCACCGACCGGCCGATCGTCGTCGGCCACCGTGGTGCCAGCGGATACCGGCCGGAGCACACCCTTGAGGCGTACCGGCTGGCGATCCGGATGGGCGCCGACTACATCGAGCCGGACCTGGTGTCCACGTCCGACGGCGTGCTGGTCGCCCGGCACGAGAACGAGATCTCCGGCACCACCGACGTCTCGGTCCACCCGGAGTTCGCGGCCCGCAAGGTGACGAAGACCATCGACGGCGTCGCCGTGACCGGCTGGTTCACCGAGGACTTCACCCTCGCCGAACTGAAGACGCTGCGGGCCAAGGAACGGCTGCCGCAGGTACGCGTGGCGAACACGGCCTTCGACGGCCGCTTCGAGGTGCCCACCCTCCAGGAGGTCATCGACCTGGCCCGGACCGAGGGGCGGGCACGGGGCCGCACCATCGGCATCTACCCGGAGACGAAGCACCCGAGCTACTTCACGTCGATCGGCAAGCCGCTGGAGGAGCCGCTGCTGGCGGTGCTGCGGCGCAACAAGCTGGACCGGAAGAACTCGCCCGTCTTCATCCAGTCGTTCGAGACGGCCAACCTGCGGCGGCTGAGCCGGCTGACCGACGTGAAGCTGATCCAGCTCCTCGACGCCACCGGTCGCCCGTACGACTTCACCGCCGCCGGTGACGCCCGCACCTACCAGGACCTCGCCACGGCAGCCGGCCTGAAGTGGATCGCCGGGTACGCCGACGGCATCGGCGCGAACAAGAACCTGATCGTGCCCCGCGACGCCGCCGGCAAGCTGCTCGCCCCGACGAACGTGGTGCGTGACGCACACCGCGAGCGGCTGCTCGTGCACTCCTGGACGTTCCGCGCGGAGAACCAGTTCCTGCCCGCCGACTTCCGCATCGGCACCGACCCGAACGCGCGCGGCGACATCACGGCCGAGTACGAACTCTTCTTCCGCCTCGGGCTGGACGGCGTCTTCAGCGACCACCCGGACACGGCGGTCGCCGCCCGCGCCGGCCTCTGACCCTCCGCGAGCCCTCTGACCCTCTGCGCCTCCGCGAGCCTCGGCTCGGAGCTGACCCGCTCCGGGCCGACCACCGGGCCGATCACGCCCGGCCCACACGCTGGCCCGTCGTCCGCTACCTCGGACGCCGGGCCGGCGGCGTCTCCACGCGGGTTCACCCGCAAGCCCACGACCCGCCGACCTCCGTGCGGGACGTTCCACTCGACCGGCACCACTTGCTGTGTTGAGGGATATACCTGTGAGTCATCAAGATGACTCACAGGTATATCCCTCAAAAGGAGATGGCTAGCCCAGTGGCGACACTCGCCGACGGCAAAGAGCAGCAACTTCCCTGTTGTTGCTGTCTTGGAGGTGGCGGAAGCAGCAACAACAGGGAAGTTGCGCGGATCTTCACCTGCTCGACCTCGCCGGCTTCGGCCACGGCCTCGACGGCGGCGGTGGGGCGCGAGGGGTGACGGCGAAGAGCTGCGGAAGGGGTGGAGGGAGGGAACGTCAGCGGGCGGGGTGCTCGGCGACGTAGGTGCCGCGTCCCGGTTGGCCGGTGATCAGCTCGCGGTCGTGCAGCAGGGAGAGCGCCCGTGACGCTGTGTTCATGTGGACGGCGTAGCTCTCGGCGAGTTCCCGAGTGGACGGCAGCTTGTCGCCCGGCTTCAGCTCGCCGCTCTTGATCTTCGCGGCGATCTCGTTGGCGATACGCCGATAGGGCGCTTCTGCTGTGGGCATGGTGAGGACTCCGGTTGGTTCGGCTCCTCGATCATGCCGGCCTACACCAATAACTGCAACAAGCTGCGACGCCGGCCGTCGACCTACACAAGCATTTGGTGTAGGTTGCTGAGTGTTCGGCTCCGGTTGGTTCGGCAAACCCTCGGAGTTCGGGCCACTGGTTGGCTCCGCGTTCGTACCGCCGCTGTCGAGAGCTGCGGGCGTGGGGTCGGCGGATCGAGGGTGAACATGACGAGGGAACGCTTCGTGGTGCACCTGCCGGTACTGGCGGCTGATCTGCCGGAGGCGTTGCGGTTCGCGCGGGCGATCACGCGGGCGCTGGGCTTCCTCGCCGATGTCGACCGGGCCGAGACGACGGTGTCGGAGGAGGATGCTCAGTGCGTACGACATCGGGTTTTCTGTGACCACCTGCTCGGCGGCCGGCGGCGGTGCCCGCGCGCCCGGCGGACCATGCCGGGCCGTGCGGCTGACGGTGGCTCGGGGCGACACACCTGTCGATCCATCCGTGGCGCTTCGGGCCATCGGGAGGCCCGGGGCAGGAATGGTAGTGCGGTCCGCTGTAACCCCGGGCCACCCCCCTGGCGTTACTTGTGTGTTTCCGCCACATAGCCCGTGGGTGACGTCACTTCTAGCGTGAGCCGACAACCAAGCATCCTGTCCTCACCTGGAGTCGCGATGACGGTCCGGCACACGCGGCGGGCGTTCCTCTCCGCCGCCACGATGATGGCTGCGGCGCTGGCCGCCACGGCCTGCGGTAGCCCGCAGGACACCGCCACCGGCGGCGGCGACAGTGCCGCCCCGGTCAAGGTCGGCCTGGTGTACTCCCAGTCGGGAGCCCTGGCCAGCTACGGCAAGCAGTACATCGAGGGTTTCAAGGCGGGGCTCGACTTCGCCACCAAGGGCACCGGCAAGGTCGGTGACCGCAAGATCGAGCTGACCGAGGTCGACGACGCCGGTGACCCGGCCAAGGCGGTCTCCGCCGCGAAGGACCTGATCGGCAAGGGCACGAAGATCATTGCCGGCTCGACCGCGTCCGGGGTGGCGTTGCAGGTCGCGCCGATCGCGGCGCAGAACAAGGTCCTGTTCATCTCCGGCCCGGCCGCCACAGACGCGGTGACCGGCGCGAACAAGTACACGTTCCGGTCCGGTCGGCAGTCCTACCAGGACGTGGTGACGGCCAAGTCCTTCATCGGCGACCCGACCGGCAAGAAGGTCGTGGTCTTCGCCCAGGACGGCGCGTTCGGCGACGCCAACGAGGCCGCCGTCAAGACCGTCATCGGCGGCGCGGGCGCCACCGTGAGCAGTGTGCGGGCACCGGCCAGCGCCACCGAGTTCACGCCGTTCGCCAGCCAGATCAAGGCCGCCAAGCCGGACCTGCTCTTCGTCGCCTGGGCCGGCACGACCGCCCCGGCAATGTGGCAGACCCTGGACCAGCAGGGCGTGCTGTCGTCCACGACGGTCGTCACCGGCCTGGACATCCGGGCCTCCTGGCCGACGTTCGGGGCGGCCGGCGCCAAGATCTCCTTCCTGTCGCACTACTTCGACGGCGCGTCGGACACCGAGGCCAGCAAGGCCCTCAAGGCCAAGGTGAACACCATCGACCTGTTCCACCCGGACGGCTTCGCCGCCGCCCAGATGGTGGTGCGGGCCGTGCAGGAGGGCGGCGACGACGTCGACAAGATGGTCACCGCTCTGGAGGACTGGAGCTTCGACGGGGTCAAGGGCAAGATGACCATCCGCGCCGCCGACCACGCGCTGCTCCAGCCGATGTTCCAGGCCAAGCTGACCGGCAGCGGCACCGCCTTCACGGCGACCGCGCAGAAGAGCCTCACCGGCGACGAGACCGCGCCACCGGCCGTGGCCATGAAGGGCTGACACATGCTCGCCACCCGCGGTCTGACCTGGCGGATCGGTGAGGTCGCCATCGTCGACAGCGTCTACCTCGACCTGGCGCCGGGAGAGTTCCTGGGCGTGATCGGGCCGAACGGCGCCGGCAAGACCTCACTGTTCAACCTGATCACCGGCCTGCGCCGGGCCACGGAGGGCCGGATCACCCTGGACGGGCAGGACATCGGGGCGCTCCCGCCACACCGGCGGGCCCGCCTCGGCCTGGGGCGTACCTTCCAGGCGTCCTCGGTCTTCGGCTCGCTCAGCGTGCGGGAGAACGTCCGGCTCGCCGTGCAGGCGCACCGCGGGGGCTCGATGGCGCTGTGGCGGCGGGCGGCGGCCGACCGGGAGGTCGCCGCCCGCCGCCGACGCGGCGCTCGACCGGGTCGGCCTCGCCCACCGGGGTACGGCGCTCGCCGGCACCCTGGCCCACGGCGAGAAGCGCAAGTTGGAGATCGCCCTGCTGCTCGCCGGTGAACCACGGGTCATGCTGCTGGACGAGCCGATGGCCGGGGTCAGCGCCGAGGACGTACCCGAGCTGGTGAGGGTCATCAAGTCGTTGACCGGCGACAGCGGCCGGTCGGTGCTGATGGTCGAGCACCACATGGACGTCATCCTGGAGCTGGCCGACCGGATCGCCGTCATGCACCACGGCGCGCTGCTGGCCTGCGACACCCCGGAGACGGTCATGGCCAACCCGACGGTGCAAGAGGCGTACCTGGGGGAGGCGCTGTGAGCGCGAGGAGTGAGCCGGGTTTGCGAGCCCCGCAGTCGCGAACGGAGGCAACTCAGCTGGAACCGATCCTCACCGTGGAGGACCTGTCGGTCCGGATCTCCGGGCTGCACATCCTCCAGGGCGTGTCCTTCACGGTCGCCCCGACCGGCGTGACCGTCCTGCTCGGTCGCAACGGCGTCGGCAAGACCACCACACTGCGCGCGATCGTCGGCCTCACCCCGCCCGCCGGGGAGGTACGCGGCACCATCCGGATGGGCGCGCAGAGCCTGCTGGCCCGGCCCACCCACCGGCTGGTCCGCGGTGGGCTCGGCTACGTGCCCGAGGACCGGTGCGTGTTCGCCGGCCTCACCGTCGCCGAGAACCTGCGGCTCGCCGAACGGCGCGGCACCACCCCGGCGTACGACAAGGTCTTTGCTCTCTTCCCGGAGCTGGACCGGCGCGGACGCCAGCGGGCGGGCTCGCTCTCCGGCGGGCAGCAGCAGATGCTCGCGATCGGGCGGGTGCTGCTCAACGACAACCGGCTGCTGCTGGTGGACGAGCCGACCAAGGGGTTGGCGCCGAAGGTGGTGACCGAGGTGGCCGAGGTGTTGGAGCGGGTCGCGGAGTCGGTGCCGGTGCTGCTCGTCGAGCAGAACCTGGCCGTCGTACGTCGGCTGGCCCGCGACGCGGTGGTGCTCTCCGCGGGTCGGGTCGCCTGGACCGGCGACGCGCAGGACCTGCTGCTGGAGACCGCGTTGACGAAGTCGCTGCTGGGCGTGGGCGCGGAGGTACGGGTGAGCGCGAGGAGTGAGCCGGGTTTGCGAGCCCCGCAGTCGCGAACGAAGGGTGGCTCGGCATGAGTACGGTCATCCTGCTGGCGTTGACCGGGCTGGGCCTGGCGGCGCTGTACTTCCTGGTCGCGTCCGGCCTGTCCCTGGTGTTCGGCCTGGCCGACGTGCTCAACTTCGCGCACGGGCTGTTCCTCGGCGTCGGCGCGTACGGCACCTGGTGGGCGGCGGGCAACCTACCCGGCGCGGGGTCCGACGGGTTCGGCTTCGTGCTCGCGGTCGCCTTCGGGGTGGCCGCCGGCACGCTCGTCGCGGTGCTGGTCGAACTGGTGCTGATCCGCCCGCTCTACTCGCGCACCATCGAGCAGGTACTGGTCACCGTCGGTCTGTCGCTGGCCGGTGTGGCGCTGCTCCAGGCGACCTGGGGTGCCGACGCCCGGCCGTTCCCGCGTCCGGACTGGACCCGGCAGGTGACCGGGATCCTCGGTGCCCAGGTGCCCAACGGCGGCCTGCTGCTGATCATCGCGGCGGTGCTGGTGCTGGGCGCGATCCTGGCGTTCCTGCGCTGGACCCGGTACGGCCTGGTGATCCGCGCCGGGGTGGAGAACCGGGAGATGGTGACCGCGCTCGGCATCGACGTCCGCAAGGCGTTCACGCTGGTCTTCGCGATCGGCGGGGCGGCAGCGGCGCTCGCCGGAGCACTGGGCGGGGTCTACTTCGGCACGGTCTCACCCGGCCAGGGCGGCTCACTGTTGATCTTCGCGTTCATCGTGGTGGTGATCGGCGGCATGGGCTCGGTGGTCGGCTCCGCGTACGCCGCGGTCGTGGTCGGGCTGGTGCAGCAGTTCGTGAACTACTACGGCACGTCCGGGCTGGGCGACATCTGCGTGGTCGGGCTGCTGGCCGTGGTGCTGCTGCTGCGCCCGCAGGGCATCGCCGGAAAGGTGGCAACGGCATGACGGTGATCGACGCGCCCCCCGCGCAGGTACCCGACGAACTGACCCCGCAGCGGGGGCGGTGGCACCGGATCCGCCCGTTCCTGCCGCTGGTCGCGCTCCTCGTGATGGCGATCCTGCCGTACTCGACGATCTCGCTCCCGGGGATCTTCGAGGGGCCGGTCAACTCGCCCGGCACCCTGCAACTGCTCGCCATCTGCCTGATCTTCGGTGGGCTGGCGGCGGGGTACGACCTGCTCTTCGGCCGCACCGGGATGCTCTCGTTCGGGCACGCGCTCTACTTCGCGGCCGGCGTGTACGGCACCGACATCCTCGTCACCCGGGCCGGACTGCCGCTGTGGCAGGCGGCGCTGCTCACGATCACCGGCGGCACGATCCTCGCGGCGCTGCTCGGCGCGGTGGCCCTACGGACCGTGGGCATCGCGTTCGCCATGGTCACCCTCGCGTTCGCCCAGGTCGGGGCGATCCTGGTGGCCCGGGACTTCGGCGGGCTCACCGGTGGTGAGGAGGGCCTTCCGCTGGACGTGTCCGGGCTGCCCGCCGCCCTGGTGGGGGTGACCAACACGGTCAACCTGTACTGGCTGGCGCTCGCGTACCTGACGCTCGTGGTCTTCGTGGTGCACCGGGTCAGCGCGTCCCCGACCGGTCGGGTGCTCGCCGGGCTGCGTGACGACGAGCGGCGGATCGGCGTGCTCGGGCTGGACCCGTACCGCTACAAGCTTGTGGCGTTCACCCTGGCCGGCGGGTTGGCCTCGGCGGGCGGGGTGGTCTACGTCCTGATCGTCGGCGGCGCGTCGCCGCACATCACGTCCTCCGAGCTGACCCTGTCGCTGCTGGTCATGGTGGTGCTGGGTGGCCCGGGCACCCGGTGGGGTCCGGTGCTCGGCGGCGTCCTCTACATGTACCTGGACCACCGGCTCACCGCGTTCGGCACGAGCGACGCGGTCGACAACCTGCCGGCCGTCCTCAGCCGCCCCCTGAGCCAGCCGCTGTTCGTCCTCGGCACGGTCTTCATCCTGGCCGTGTACTTCTTCCCCGGCGGCCTGACGAGCCTGGCCCCCCGCCTAACGGCCCTGACCAGAGCCCTCCGCCCCACCCCCCGCCGCTGACCCCGCGCCCGCCGGCCCCCAACCGCCGGATCCCCGTTGATCATGAAGTTATCGTCACGACACGCCGTGCCCGATGGCGATAACTTCATGATCGACCGGGTTCTGGGATGGGGAGGTAGGCAGATGGATTCGCGGCTTGCGGTGGTCAGCGGGGGTGGGACCGGGATCGGGGCCGCCGTCGCGGGGTCGCTCGTGCGGGATGGGTACGACGTTCTCGTCGTCGGACGACGGGCGGACGTGTTGACGGCTACCGCCGAGCGCATCGGCGTCGACTGTGGACGCCCGGGCGCGGTCACCCCGGTGACCGCGGACCTGACCGATCCGGAGCAGCTCGACCGGGTCCTGGCGGTGGTCGACGGCCGGCCCGTCGACGCCGTGGTCAACAACGCCGGTAGCTACCTGGCCGGGGACACTGGCACGCTGGCCGGGACCGCCGCGCACTGGCGGGCCAACCTGGACGCCAACGTGCTCACCGCGGTGCTGTTGACCGAGGCGCTGCGGCCCCTCCTGCGTCGACCCGGTGGGCGGGTGATCCTGGTCAGCTCGATCGCCGCGCAGCGGGGCGGCGCTGACGCGTACGCGGCGGCGAAGGCGGCCCTGCACGGCTGGGCGTACACCCTGGCGGCGCAGCTCGGCCCGGAACAGATCACGGTCAACGTGGTGAGCCCGGGTTACGTCGCCGAGACCGAGTTCTTCGGCGACCGGATGACCCCCGAGGGGTACGCGAAGCGGGTCGCGGAGACCCTCGTCAAGCGTCCCGGACTGCCCGATGAGATCGCCGAGGCCATCCGCTACCTGGCGAGCCCGGCCGCCGGCTACGTAACCGGCCAGGTCCTGGGCCTCAACGGCGGCTCAGTCCTAGGCCGCTAACCCCACCCCGCCCCACCCCAACCATGTTGATCAAGAGGTTTGCGTCAGATTCCGGCCGGATCCTGACGCGAACCTCTTGATCAACGGGGCGGGGCGGGGCGGGACGGGGCGGGGCGGGGCGGGACGGGGAGAGGGCGAGGGAGGGGAGGGGCGGGGTGGGGCGGGTGGGGCGGCGGCCCCCCGTGTGGCCGCCGCCCGTTGTAGGTCAGCCGTTCAGCAGTTCATACGCCGTTGCCGGGGCCTTTGTGGCGGCGGCGCCGGTCGGCACGGTGATCTTCGGCGCGCTGCCGTAGTCGGCGTATTTGACGACGTAGTCGTACGCCTTGGTCTCACCGACGGCCGGCATCTTCAGCGTCAGTGACGCCAGGTGCTTGTCCGCGCCGACCACGGCCGTGAACGGCACCTTCTTGCCCGCCTCGCCGAGGGCCGCCGCCTCACCGTCCTCCAACGCCTTCGCCGCCTCCCCGGCGCTGACGTCGATGAACCCGACGTACTGGCCGGGGCTCTTCTCCTGCACCGAACTGGCCGCTTGGATCAGCGGGCCGGCGTTGCCCTGGTCCACACCGTCGTACGACGGAATGCTCTCGGCGTCGGTCAGCTTCGTGCGGTCCAGCTTCATCCACTTGGCCGGAAACTTCGGCAGTCCGGGACGGCCGGTGAGCTTCAGCTTCACCCAGCTCTGGTCGTCGATGACCAGGATCGACACCTTCGCCACGACGCCGTCGTCCGGCGGCATGAGCAGGTGAAGTTCGACTGCCTTGGCCGCCGGGTCGACCCGGCCGTCCATCGTGCTCGACGCGTCCTTGCCGCTGAACCGGAACGCCCCCTCGGTGCCATCCGGGACGGCGTCGAGGAGCGCGTCCTTCGGGCTGGCGGACGGGCTGCTCGATGGCGCCGCGGCGGGTTCGCTTCCCGTTCCGCAACCCGCGAGCAGGGTGGTCGCGGCCAGCACGGCGGCGACCGTACCGACCGTCCGTCGGATGGTGCCGGCGGTGCCCGTTGCCTGTGTCATCACATGTCTCTTTCTCGCTGCGTGGCTTCTGCCGAGGAGAATGCTGCGGGCCCGCACGGCGGTTCGGCTGCCGATATGCTGCCGTCCGGCTGCCGGGCACTGCCGTCCGGCGGTCCCGGGGGTGTCAGGAGCGAAAACGGGCATGTCAGGCCACCTGCGTTTCGAGATTCTCGGGCCTCAGCGGGCCTGGTACGCCGACCGGGAGATCGACCTCGGTCCCGCCAAGCAGCGGGCGGTGCTCGCCGTACTGCTGCTCGCCGCCGGCCGACCGGTGTCCACCGGGCAGATCGTCGACGCGGTCTGGCCGGAGGATCCGCCCGCGAACGGTCCCAACGTCGTGCAGAAGTACGTGGCCGGACTGCGTCGGGTGCTGGAACCGGACCGGTCGCCGCGTACGCCGGGACAGGTGCTCAGCCTGACCGACGCCGGTTACTCGCTACGGGTGGACCCCGAGGCGGTGGACGCGGTCCGTTTCGAACGGGGCGTGCAGGCCGCCCGCCAGCATCACGCGTTCGGCCGCACCGACGAGGCGCTGGCCGAGCTGGCCACCGCCCTGCAACTCTGGCGCGGAGAGCCGTTGGCGGGCATGGGCGGGGGATTCTTCGAGGCCGCCCGGCACCGGATGGTGGAGTTACGGGCCGTCGCCCTGGAGACCCGCGTGGAGCTGGAACTGGCCGGCGGGCGGCATCGCGAGCTGGTCGGCGAACTGGTCGAGTTGGTCGTCGAGTTCCCGGTGCGGGAGCGGCTGCGCCACCAGTACATGTTGGCGCTCTACCGCAGTGGACGGCAGGCCGAGGCGCTGGCCGCGTACGGGGAGATCGACAGCTTGCTCCGCGAGCAGTACGGCATCGACCCCGGTCCCGCGCTGCGTGAGCTGCACGGGCGGATCCTGCGTGCCGACCCGACCCTGACCGCGGGTGTGCCGGAAGTGGAATGGCCTGCTCCGGCTCCTCCGGGCAGGGCCGCAGTGGCCCCGACCACCGAGGCGCGACCGGCCGGCAGCGCCCCGCCTCCGGTACCGCCGTACGCGGACCTCGCGCCACCGCTGCACTCCGCGCCGGGCGGGCTGCCCGCGGGTCCGCCACCGGTGGTGCGGGCCGACCCGTCGCGAAGTGACAGGCACCCACTGCCGCGATGGGTCAGCACCACGGCCACCGTCGCCGGCGCCACCCTGGCGCTGCTGTCCTTCGGCATGGCGACCTGGCTGGCCATGGCGGCGTACGCGGTGCGCCGGCGGAGTTCACGGCTCGGGCTGGTGGCGCTCGGCTATCTCCTCGTGGGGTCGTTGCTGGCCTACATGATCTACACGGACGACCTGGAGAAGGAGGATTCGGCGGCGGAAGCGTTCTTCGGTCTCGGGGTGCTCGTCCTCTGCTGGCTGTGGGGCGCCGCGCACGTGATCCTGCTCAACCGGTGGGTCTGGGGGCGGGTCACCGGGCGGTCGGTCGAGGCGCAGGCACACGAGGAGGATCGGCGGGTGCGCCGCGAGCAGGCACGGAACCTGTTGCACCGCTATCCCGCGGCACGCCAGGAGTTCGCCATCGGCCGCCCGGACCTGGCTCGCGCCTTCGACGACGGTGGACTGATCGACGTCAACGCCGTACCCGATCACGTGCTCGCCGCGCTGCCCGGTCTGACCGACGCGCAACGCCGGCAGGTGGCGATGGACCGGTGGATACGCGGGCCGTACGCCTCGATGGAGGACCTGGCGGCGCGCTGCCCGTTGCCGCTCGCGGCGACCGAGTCGTTGCGCGGCGTCCTGCTCTTCCTGCCGCCACCCGGGCGGTCCCCGGGTGCGCTCGGGCCGCACGCGGCGGAGTCGGCCGGGCCGCGCTGACCGTGGGGGTTGTCCGCCGCCCCTGGTAGAAATGCCGGATGGGCGACGAGCGGGTGGCGGTACGGGAGCGGGCCGAGGCGGTGCTCCGTCGGCTGGCCGGTGAGCACGCCCGGCTGCGCGAGGACCAGTGGCGGGCCATCGAGGCGTTGGTCGTCGACCGGCGGCGGGTGCTGTGTGTGCAGCGCACCGGTTGGGGCAAGTCGGCGGTCTACTTCGTGGCCACCGCGCTGCTGCGCGACAGCGGGCAGGGCGGCCAGGCCGGCCCGACCGTCATCGTGTCGCCGCTGCTGGCTCTCATGCGTAACCAGGTGGAGGCGGCGGCCCGAGCCGGCATCCGGGCCCGCACGATCAACTCGGCCAACCTGGACGAGTGGGACGAGATCACCGCCGAGATCCAGGCCGGGGCGGTCGACGTCCTGTTGATCAGTCCGGAGCGCCTCAACAACCCCGATTTCCGCGACGGCGTGCTGCCGAAGCTGGCCGCGACGACCGGTCTGCTGGTGGTCGACGAGGCGCACTGCGTCTCCGACTGGGGGCACGACTTCCGGCCGGACTACCGGCGGCTGCGTACCTTCCTCGCCGAACTGCCCGAGCGCACGCCCGTGCTGGCCACCACCGCCACCGCCAACGCGCGCGTCACCCAGGACGTCGCCGAGCAGTTGGGCGACGCGCTCGTCCTGCGCGGGACGCTGGACCGTGAGTCGCTTCGCCTCGGCGTGCTCGACCTGCCCAGCCCCGCGCACCGACTGGCGTGGCTCGCCGACCACCTGGACGAGCTGCCCGGCTCCGGCATCGTCTACACGCTGACGGTCGCGGCAGCGGGGGAGACCACCGAGTTCCTGCGCTCGCGTGGCTACCCGGTCGCGTCGTACACCGGCCAGGCCGACGACGCCGACCGACGCGCCGCCGAACAGGACCTGCTCGACAACAAGATCAAGGCGCTGGTCGCCACCAGCGCGCTCGGCATGGGCTTCGACAAGCCCGATCTGGGCTTCGTCGTCCACCTCGGCGCACCACCGTCGCCGATCGCGTACTACCAGCAGGTCGGCCGCGCCGGCCGCGCCGTCGAACACGCCGAGGTGCTGCTGCTGCCCGGCGTCGAGGACGCCGCCATCTGGCGCTACTTCGCCTCGCTGGCGTTCCCGCCGGAGCAGCAGGTCCGTGCCGTGCTGGCCGCCCTGCACACCGACCGGCCGCTCTCCACCCAGGCCCTCGAACCCCTCGTCGACCTGCGCCGGGCCCGCCTGGAGCTGATGCTCAAGGTGCTCGACGTGGACGGCGCGGTCCGCCGGGTGCGCGGTGGCTGGCTCGCCACCGGCGAGCCCTGGGTCTACGACGAGGCCCGGTTGCGCCGCGTCGCCCAGGCGCGCACCGTCGAGCAACAGGCCATGCGGGAGTACGCGTCGACGGGCGACTGCCGGATGCGATACCTACGGGAGCGCCTGGACGACACCGGGGCGACCGACTGCGGCAGGTGCGACAGGTGCGCCGGCCCACTGTTCGCCGCGGACACCTCGCCGGCCGCGCTCACCGCCGCGCAGACGTTCCTGGGCCGCCCGGGCGTCGAGATCGCGCCCAAGAAGCTCTGGCCGACCGGGTTGGAGGCGGTGGGCGTACCCCTCAAGGGCCGGATCGCCCCGGCGGACCAGGCGCTGCCCGGCCGTGCCGTCGGCCGCCTCTCCGACCTGGGGTGGGGCGGTCGGCTGCGCGACCTGGTCGGCCCGGAGTCGCCCGACGCGCCGGTGCCCGACGACGTGGCCGGCGCGGTGGTGGAGGTGCTGAAGGCCTGGGCGCACGGCGACGACCCGTGGCCCCGCCGTCCGGTGGCGGTGGTCGCGGTCTCCTCCCGTCGGCGGCCCCGGCTGGTCGGCTCGCTGGCCGAGCGGATCGCCGCCGTCGGCCGGCTCCCGCTGCTCGGCGCGGTCACGGCGACCGGCCCGGACGGCCCCGGCGGGCCGCGCGGCAACAGCGCCCAGCGGGTACGCGCGCTGCACGACGCCTTCTCCGTACCGCCCGAACTGGCCGACGCGCTGGCCGCGCTGGACGGGCCGGTGCTGCTCGTCGACGACCTGGTCGACTCGGGCTGGACGATGGCGATGGTGGCCCGTGAACTACGGCGGGCCGGCGCTCCCGACGTGCTTCCGCTCGCGCTCGCCGTGGCCGGCTGAGCCGTCCCCGATCACGCCTCGACGGCTGGGGTGCGGAAAGTTCCCGGGCCGGGCGGATTGCGACGGCCGCCACGCTGTCCCGGCGTCGTCCGGAACCGGGCGGGCTCGGCGGTACGGTGGCGGGATGAGCTGGACGCCGGCGGTGCCTGACCAGGCGGGCGCGCCCCCGTCGGACGGGAGCACCGTGGCCTCCGACCAGGCGGGCGAGGCCCCGACGGCCGGGAGCCCTCGCGACTCCGACCGGGTGGGCGCGGCGCTGTCGGACGCGAGCACCGTCGCCGCCGACCGGGCTGGCGAGGCGCTGTCGGACGGGCCCGCCGCCACGGCCGTCTCGGCTCCGGGTGTTGCCGGTGGGCCCGACCGGAGCACGGTCCGGTTGGCGCTGGTGGTGGGTGGTCTGGTGCTCGCCGTCCTGCTCGGGTTCGGTCTCGGTCGCCTGAACGGCGGCACCAGCGTCGGCGGCGGCCCCACCGGCGGCGCGGCGCTGACCCCCGACCACACCCACCCGGCGGGCACCGCTGCCCACGACCACGGTTCCGTCGCGGGAGCCGACCAGGGTGCTGCCACGGAACCCGGTGGATTGTCGGTCAGCTCGGCCGGCTACACGCTCGTGCCACTGGGCACCGAGTTCCCGGCGGGCCGCCCCGGGCAACTGCGCTTTCAGGTACGCGACGCGCAACGTCGACCGGTCACCCGCTTCGCCGTCGTGCACGACAAGCCGATGCACGTCATCGTGGTCCGACGGGACCTGACCGGCTACCAGCACCTGCACCCGACCATGACACCGGACGGCGTCTGGTCGGTGCCGGTGACCCTCGCGCAGCCCGGCGTCTGGCGGGCGTACGCGGACTTCACCGTGGTCGCCGACGACGGTGGTCAGAGCGCCGTGACGCTCGGCGTGGACCTGGTCGTGCCGGGCGCGTACGAGCCGCGTCCGCTACCCGCGCCGGCGACCTCGACGACGGTGGACGGGTTCACGGTCGGCTACCAGGGCAGTCCGCAGGCCGGGGTGACGGTGCCACTGACCTTCCGGATCGACGGGCCGAACGGTGGCGCGGAGCTGGAGCGCTACCTCGGCGCGTACGGGCACCTGGTGGCGCTGCGCGAGGGCGACCTCGGCTACCTGCACGTGCACCCCGAACCAGAGTTGGCCGACGGCCAGGTCAAGTTCTGGTTGACCGTCCCCAGCCCCGGCCGTTACCGCCTCTACCTGGACTTCCAGGTAGCCACCAAGGTCCACACCGCCGAACTGACCCTAACCGTCCCCTGACCCCGGCCCCCGCCGTCCCCCCGTCGCCGGGTTGATCATGAAGTTGTCGCCGCTCGCGTCGGCGTGTCGTGGCGCTAACTTCATGATCAACGGCGCTGTGGGGCGCTGGGGGAGGAGCTGGGTCAGCCGGCGCGGCGGGTGGGGCGGCGGGCCAGGTAGCGGAGCAGGTCGCGGATGTGGTGCTTCTCCTCGGCCGGGACGGTGGGGTCGGCCAGCCGGTCCAGGATGGCGCGAACGTCGGCGTCGACCGGGCCGTCGTCGCTGCGCCGGCGGGGCGCCGGGCCCGCGTCGGGCAGTCCGAGAGCCCGGAACGCGGCCGCCACCGGCAGATCCAGGGCGGCGCAGAAGCCACGTACCTTGGCCAGTTCGGGGTAGTCCTGCCAGTCACCGGCGAGCCAACGGAACACGGTCGAGCGGCCCACACCCGTGTGCGCGGCGAGATCGGTCACGGTCCATCCACGCTCGTCCCGGGCGTCGTCGATGGCCCGCCGGACGAAGCGGGCGAACGCCATCTGCGGTGTTACGTCTGCGGAACCCATCCGGTATGTCTTTCCCTCCCGGCCGAGCACTGGGAAGATGCGCCTCCGAGCGTAGTACGCCGAGGATCGGAAACCACTGACTGACCGCACAAACTGTCCCATCGGTGAGACTCCACCTCGGGCAGTATTCGGACCGGTACCGAGCGATCATCATCGTTCTTCCACTAAGCTCGGTGCCCGTCCCGGCACGGCGCACACGCGCCTGCCGCGTTCGTCCGGACCACCGCCGAGGAGCACCATGGCCGAATCGCGCCGTCCGCAGCCGTACCAGCCCGGTGCGGTGAGCCTCTTCTTCGTCGCCAAGGCCGGCGTCTTCGCCGCCGGGTTCTGGATCTGGTTGCTGATCCTGGTGCTCCGCACCGACGCCGCGACCGGCGCCCACGTGCTGGCCGCCACCGGCGCGATCACCACCACGCTGGTCGCCGTCGTGCTGGGCGCCCGGATGGCGTTGCAGCAGAACGCGGCCGTCCGGCACGCCGAGACGAAGAAGCTGCTCGTCGACATCTCCTGGAACGCGTTCACGGCCGCCGGCAACGCGGAGAGCTCGGGAAAGGTGGTGCCCTTCCCGAGCAGCTCGATCGAGGACGACCGCTCGACACGCAGCGGCGCGGACCGGGTGTCGGTATTCGACCGTACCGGCGGCCGGGACCGGGGCGGCAGCGCCGACCGCCGACGCTGAAGCCCGGGGCCTGCGGCAGGCCGGACGAAGACCGCTAGGCGACGGGCTCCGCGTCGGCGGCCAGAAGGACCTCCAGCCGGGGCGTGACCTGCCACTGGTCGACCAGCTCGCGGTACTCCGTGTGCCGCAGGTCGACGGCACCCGTACGACGGGCGCGGATGAGCAGGTTGCGGGGAGTGTGCTGAGAGTCGACGAACTCCACCACCTCGGCCCGGTAACCGTGCGACCGCAGCAGCCCGGCGCGCAGCGCGTCGGTGAGCACGTCGGCGAAGCGCTCGCGCAGGATGCCCTGCCGGGTCAGCAGCTCGTACGGCGCCGGGGTGGGCTGCGCGCGTAGCTGCTTGGCGAGGTCGTGGTGGCAGCAGGGCGCGGCGAGAATCCAGCGGGCCTGCCAGCGCACCGCGCGGGCCAACGCCTCGTCGGTGGCCGTGTCGCAGGCGTGCAGCGCCAGCACCAGGTCCGGGGCCGGGTCGACGACCGCCTCGGCGATCGTGCCGGCAACGAAGCTGACCTTGTCGGCCCAGCCCAGTCGCTGCGCCAGCTCGGTGTTGCGCCGGCGCTGGTCCTCCCGGACGTCCACGCCGACCAGCTCGACATCGAGCCCCCGGCTGGCGAGGTAGCGGTACGCCGCGAAGGTCAGATAGGCGTTGCCGCAGCCGAGGTCGACCACCCGCAACGGACCGGTCAGGTCGTCGGGCAGGGTCGCCGCCAGGGCCCGCAGGAACGCGTCGACCTGGCGGCGTTTCGCCGCCGAACCCCCGATCTCGGCGAAGATCGGGTCGCCGGGATCGAGCAGGTACTCCTTCGCCCGGTCGTTTCCACCCGGCTCTGCCGCCGGTCGGGCCGTCGCCGCGCGGTGCACCTGCGCCTCGCCGGACTTCGTCACCCGGAGTTGGAGGGTCGCGTCGGCCGTCTCCACGTGCCAGTTGCCGAAGGGCTCGGCCAGGAGTTCGTCGACCGCCGCGTCGGCTTCGGGGCCGGGTGCGACGTTGCGGGTGTACGGGCGTACACCGTCGGAGGTGGCGATCTGCAGCCGTGCGCCGGCCTTGAGCGTCACCGGCCGCAGCTCGGCCCGTACGACGGTGGGGCGGTGGCCCCGGCGACGCCCGGCGGCTACCGCCCGGGTCAGCGCGGGGTCGAGCAGCAGGGCACGGACCTCGGTGAGGGCGGCATCCAGTGGTTCCGGCATCGTTCCATCTTCGGCAGGTGGGTGGGCAGAAGGCGACATCCCCCGTGCCGCTCGCGCGGTGCGGGGGATGTCGGATGGATCTCGTTGCGTCAGTCCGCGGTCGCCTCGGCCGGCGTACCCCCGCCGGAACCGCCACCACGACGGCGCCGGCGGCGGCGCGGCTTCGACGCCTCGCCCTCGGCGGCGTCGGCGGACTCGACGGGCGCCGCGTCGGCCGAGATCACCGCGGTCGGCTCACCGGTCACCGTCTCGCCGGCCCGGCGGCGACGCCGGCGGCGCGGGGTGCGGGTGCCCTCGTCGCCAGCGGCGTCCGCGGGCGCTTCGGGGGCCGGCGTGCCGGCGTCGGTGCGGTCCCGGCGACCGTCGCCCCGACCGCGTCGCTCGCCCCGGCCCTCGCCACGGCTCTCACCGCGTCGGGAGCCCCGGCCGCCGCTGTCACCGCGGCGGGAGCGCGTCGTACCGCCCAGGTCTTCCTCGATCTCGGCGGACAATCCGGCGCGCGTGCGCTCGGCGGTGGGAAGGGTGCCGGTGACCTCGGTCGAGATGTGCAGGTCGGTGTAGAGGTGCGGGGAGGTGTGGTACGTCTCCGGCGGCTCGGGCATCTCGAGACCGAGGGTCTTGTCGATGATCCGCCAGCGCGGCATGTCGTCCCAGTCGACGAAGGTCACCGCGACGCCGGTCGCCCCGGCCCGGCCCGTACGACCGATGCGGTGGGTGTAGGTGTCCTGGTCTTCCGGGCAGTCGTAGTTGATGACGTGGGTGACGCCGGTGACGTCCAGGCCCCGGGCCGCGACGTCGGTCGCGACCAGGATGTCGATCTTGCCGGCGCGGAAGGCCCGCAGGGCCCGCTCCCGGGCGCCCTGGCCGAGGTCACCGTGAACGGCGGCGACCGCGAACCCCCGGAAGTCGAGATCCTCGGCGACCCGGTCGGCGGCCCGCTTGGTACGGGTGAAGATCATGGTCAGCCCGCGGCCCTCGGCCTGGAGGATGCGCGCCACCACCTCGACCTTGTTCATCGAGTGGGTGCGGTAGACCAGTTGCTGGGTCTGCGGCGACGGCCCGGTCTCGGCGGTGTGCCCGGCGTGGATCGTCATCGGCTGGCGCAGGAAGCGCCGGGACAGTGTGACGATCGGGTCCGGCATGGTCGCCGAGAAGAGCATCGTCTGCCGGTCTTCCGGAAGCATCGCCAGGATCTTCTCGACGTCGTCGAGGAAGCCCAGGTCGAGCATGCGGTCGGCCTCGTCCAGGACGAGCGCGCGCACCCGGTCGAGGCGGAGGTGCTTCTGCTTCTGCAGATCCATCAGCCGGCCGGGGGTGCCGACCAGAATCTCGACGCCCTTGCGCAGCGCGTCGATCTGCGGCTCGTACGCCACGCCGCCGTAGATCGGCAGCACGCGGACGCCGCGCGTCCGGCCGGCGGCGGCCAGGTCCTTGGCGACCTGGATACCCAGCTCGCGGGTCGGGACGACGACAAGCGCCTGGGGGACGCCGTCGCCGCCCTCGCTCGGGGCGAAGACGCGCTCCAGCAGGGGTACGCCGAAGCCGAGGGTCTTGCCGGTGCCGGTGGGCGCCTGGCCGATGAGGTCGACGCCGCGCAGCGCGATCGGGATCGCGTACTCCTGGATGGCGAAGGCGCGGGTGATGCCGGCCGCGGCCAGCGCCTCGACGGTCTCGTCGCGGGCGCCGAGGGCGGCGAAGGTGGGTGCCTCCGGTCGGACCGGGGCGGTGGGGGCCAGTTCCTGGCCGTCCATCAGATCTTGAGTCAGCTCGCTCATGTGGATGTGGGGGTGCCCTCTCGTGGGTGCGCCCCGTCATGTCCTCAGGGCGCGGTCGGTATGACGCGGGCCACACGGTCGGCGGCTGACTGCCGAGCCGGACCGGGCCGCACGCGCGCCGCGGGCTGAACGTCGATCAGATCGGCGCCCACGGCAACTGCTCTATGCTACCCGAACAGGCAAGCTCACGTCCCGATTCCCGATCGGCCAGCCGCCACGCGGGGCGACTAAATGTGAGCTGCCTCACACGCGGTAGCCTGCGCTCGTGTCCACCGCCGGCTCCGCCGTCCCCGACCTGCTGGGCCTGGTCGCCTTCGGCGAACTACTCGCCTTCGAACGCATGGTCGCCGATGCGCGCCTCGCCCCGGACCTGCGCCGGCGCGTCGCGTTGAACCAGATGGCCGCGGCCGAGATCGACAACTACCGGCGGCTCGCCGACCGGCTCGCCGCGCTGGGTGTGCCGCCGGAGGAGGCCATGACGCCCTACGTGCGGCCGTTGCAGGCGTACCACGACTCCACCGAGCCGCGGGACTGGGCCGAGGTCGTTACCAAGGCGTACGTGGGCGACGCCATCACCGACGACTTCATCCGGGAGATCGCCGACGCCCTGGACGGGCCCGACCGGGTGCTGGTGCTCGACGTGCTGCACGACTCCCGGTACGCGGAATTCGCCGCCACCGAGATCCGGGCGGCCGTCGCCGAGGATCCGCGGGTGGCCGGCCGGCTCTCCATGTGGGCCCGGCGACTGGTCGGGGAGGCACTGTCCCAAGCCGGCCGCGTCGCCGCCGAACGCGCCACGCTCACCACGCTGATCACGCAGGCCGACCGGATCGACGTACCCGGCCTCTTCGCGCGGCTCACCGCGGCGCACACCGCGCGGATGGCCGCCGTCGGACTGAACAACTGAGCGCGCGTCCATGCGGTTCCGGCCCGCGGCAGGTGGCCCGACGGCGACCTGCCGCGACAGCCGGACCGGTCAGCGGACGGTGAAACCAACCGCTCGGGGGGACGCCTCGGCGATCTCGACGTAGGCGACCTTCTCGACCGGAACGATGACCCGCCGGCCCTTCTCGTCGGTCAGGGAGAGCGTGCCGCCGTTACCGGCGAAGGCGTCGGTCACGATCTGCTCGATCTCGGCCGGCGACTGCGCGCTGTCCAGAACCAGCTCGCGCGGCGCGTACTGCACGCCGATCTTGACCTCCACTGTGCCTCCTCAACTGGGCGATAACCGCCCTGCGAAGGCTATCCGATCACGGGGGCGGCGGTCAGGCTGACTCACCTTGCAGCGGGAAGCTCGCGATGCCCCGCCACGACAGCGCCGCGACCAGCGCCTCGGCCTCCGCCTTCGGCACCTGCCGGCCCCCGGCCAGCCAGAACTGCGCGGCCGTCTCCGCCGCGCCGACCAGCCCGGAGGCGAGCAGCTCGGCGTGCGACCGGCTCACGCCCGTGTCGGAGATGATCGTGTCGGTGATCGCCGCGATACAGCCCTGCTCGACCCGCTCGACCCGCTGCCGTACCGCCGGGTCGTTGCGCAGGTCCGACTCGAAGACGAGGCGGAACGCCTCGCTCTCGTGATCGACGAAGTCGAAGTACGCGCGGACCGACGCGCTGACCCGTTCCTTGTTGTCGCTGGTGCCCCGCATCGCCTCCTGCACCTGAGCGACGATGGCGTCACAGTGCGTGTCCAGCAGCGCCAGGTAGAGGTCCATCTTCCCGGGGAAGTGCTGGTAGAGCACCGGCTTGGAGACCCCGGCCCGCTCGGCGATGTCGTCCATCGCCGCAGCGTGGTAGCCCTGTGCGACGAACACCTCCTGGGCCGCCGCGAGCAGCTGCTTACGACGCGCGGAGCGGGGCAGGCGCGTGGGCCTGCCAGCGGTCTGTGCGCCGTTCCCCACAGCCGTCATGGGATCCTCCGAGTTCTTCGTACGAGCCGCCATTTTCCCCCCAGACCGGGGCGGCCCCCGACCGCGTCGTGGAATTGGCCCGCCGCTGTAACTTATCGCCACTCTCCCCACACGGTAGCCTCAGCGAGGGCGACCAAGGAGCGCGCGGTGAGTGAAACAGGGCAACCCGGAGCCGCCACCCCGGGAGAGCACGGTGACGGAGCGGGTCAGCACGACGACCCGGGTCGTCCCGGCAGCGGGTGGGCACCCTCGACGGGCGGGTGGTCACCGTCCGGCGAGGGAGAAACGGCCGGGGAGCAGGCGCCACGATGGCAGCCCGACCCGGCGTCCGGCTGGCGCACGACCTCCACGAGACACGGTGACCTGCCCGCGCCGCTACCCGGGCTGACCGGCGACGCCGAGCGGCCGGCCCGGGTCAACGGCCACCACACCAACGGCGTCCACCATGGCGAGGCCGAGGTCGACGGTGATGGCGTGGTCAACGGCGTGCACCACGGGGACGCCGAGATCAACGGCGTGGGTCCGTCGTCCGGTCGCCAGACACCGGTGAGCGCGCCGCCGGGGCGGACCACCGACGACCGGCCCGACCTGGGCGCCGGCCGCCTGGCGGTGCCCGCCCAGCGCCCCGCGCCGCCCGCCGAGCAGGGGTCGGGGGAGGCCGACACCGGCCGGGCCCGGCACCTGACCGCGGAACCCACGACGCCGCGCGGCACCCACTGGGCCGATGCCGGCGTGCCCGGCACCGCGCCCCTTGAGGTGCCGCCCGTCGGCACGTCCGCCTCGGGCTTCGAGGTGCCACCCGGTCTCCGGGCGCCCACCGGCGACCGCTCGGCCGTCGACCGCTCGGCCGTCGACGACCCGGCGACCGGATCGCGTGCCCGGCGGGACACCCTCGCGCCAGAGGCTTCGGCCGAGCCGGGGCGCGGCGACGACCCCGAGCCGGAACGGCCCTCCGCCGACATCCGGCGCGCGGGCGAGTCCTCCTCCGTCGAGCCGGACTGGTCCGGGCCCAGTTGGAACCGCCCGAGCTGGGGCAGCGGATGGGCGCCACCCTGGTCCCGACAGGACGGCGAGCCGTCCGACCGGCCGGCGCGGGACGAGTCCGCGCCGGGTTGGGTCGCCGAGCCCAGCGTGCCGTACGAGCCGGTGCGGGCCGAGCCGACCCGTCCGTACGAGCCACTGGCAGCCGAGCCGCCCCGCGCGTACGACATCGCCCCCGAGGCCGAGGCGGCATCCGACCGCGGTAGGCCGTCGCGCCCGTCCTGGGCCGGTGAACCCCCCGCCACCACCCCGGCGGGCGTGCCGCCGGCAGTCTCCCGCTCCGAGCCGGCCGAGCGCCCGTCCTGGGCCGGTGGGCCGACGTCCGAGCCGGCCGCCGCGCCTCCCGGAGACCGTCCGTCCTGGGCCGCGCCGGTGCCGAGCAGCGTGTCGGCCGACCCGGCATCCCGAGCGGGCGTCGCGGACCCCACCCCCACCGGCGGCCCCGGGACGCCTGCGCCCGCCGCGTCGACTGCTGCCGACCGCCCGTCCTGGGCCGGTTCCACGCCGACCAGCGGTCCGCCGGCCGCCGAGCGTCCGTCCTGGGCCGGTGGTCCCGCGCCGACCAGCGGTGCGCCGGCCGCCGAGCGTCCGTCCTGGGCAGGTGGCCCCGCGCCGACCAGCGGTCCGCCGGCCGCCGAGCGTCCGTCCTGGGCAGGTGGCCCCGCGCCGATCAGTGCCGCTCAGGCGGAGCCGACCAGCGGTCCGCCTTCCGCCGAACGTCCGTCCTGGGCCGGTCCGGCGTCGGCGCTCCCCCCGCCGCCGCGCCCACCCTGGGCCGGCGAGTCCGACCCGGCCCCGAGCAGCTTCGGAGCGTCACGCCCGTCCTGGGCCGGTGCGCAGGCCTCCGACGGCACGCCCGCCCGCCCAACCTGGGCCGGCCCCGCGCCGGTGGACCCGTCAGCGCCGGTTGACCCTCCACCCGCGCCCGCCGGACCGCCGGCGACGGTAGTGGACGCGCCGCCGCAGAGCACGCCGTCACCGGCGAAACCGGTCCGGCCGGCGGCCGAGCGTCCGTCGTGGGCGGGAAGCTCGCCGACGCCCGTGGCGAACGCGGCCGGCGAGCGACCGGACTGGTCCGAGGGGCGCATCCCGCCGGCCACGGCGGCCGATCGCCCCTCCTGGCCGGCCAACCGTCCGGTGAGCCCCGCGCGCGCGAGCGAGACGGGTGAGTCGGCCAACCCGGTCCGACCGACCGCGCCGTTCCGGCTCCGGCCGGCGAGCCCCGAGCCACCCGACCCGTCGACCGTCGGACCGGCCTCGACCGCCCCGGCGGCCACCGGTCCGGCCGCGGCCACTGGCGGGCCGGGACGACACGACCGGCCGTCGTCCGCGGCCACCCCTGCGTACGCGGCCCGTCGATCCGCCCCGGACCCGGCGTCGCCGGCCGACCCCGTCGCCGGCGGGCGACGACCCGACACACCGGCGGTACTGCCGCAGCGCGTCCCCGCGCAACCGGACGTGCCCGTCGTGCCGGAGCCGCCAGCCGTGGAACCACCCGCCGAGACCCCCGAACTCGCACGCATCGCCACCCACCTGCGCCGTGACGACGAGCCCGCCCCGTTGCAGGAGCGTCCCGAGGGATTCGACGTCAACGCCATCCTGGACGCCGTCCGGGAGGTGGCCGGTGTCCGGGACGCGGCGCTGCGTCGTACCCCGGCCGGTGCGCACAGCCTCCGGCTGGACCTGGCCGACGGCGCGGACCCCGCCGAGGTGAGCCGACAGGTCGCCCGGCTGCTCCAGGAACGGATGGGGCTCGCCGCCGCACCGCAGAACGTGCCCGGCCTGCCCACCACGCCGGCCGCGCCGGTGCGCCGCCGCGCTGCCGAGCCGCGACCCGCCGAGCCCCGGCCGGGCGGCGCGAAACCCGCCAACGCGCGATCCGCCGAGGCCCGACCTGCCGAGCCGCGCAACACCGGCGCGAATTCGCGTGTCGCCGAGGGCGGCAGTCCCGCGGAGGCCGCGCCGGCGAGCCCCGAGCAGTGGACCGGCTCCGACGCCGCACGCCGGCGGCGAACGGGCGCCCCGCACCGGGGCCGCGCCACGGTCGAGGAGCCCGGCTCGGTCTCGGGTGCGCCCGCCGGTGGGGCCACCGGCAGCCCGGCGACGGTCGGTACGTCGTACTCCGGTGGTCAGGTGACCACGACGGAGTCGGCGCCCTCCCGCCCCCTGGACACCGGCGGCGCGCCGGGGCCGCGCGTGGTCATCGACCACGTGCAGGTCAGCACCTTCGGTCTGGACGCCAATGTGGAGGTACGGCTGCTGGCCGGCGACGGCAGCGCCGCCGGGTACGCGACCGGGCCCGCGGTGGACGGTTACGTGCTGCGGCTCTGCGCGGTGGCCGCCGCCGCAGCCGTCGACGAGTTGCTGCGCGGCGCCGAGAACGCCGAGCGTGGCCGCTGCTTCGTCGAGCACGCGGCGGTGGTGCCGTTCGGCAACTGCGAGGTGGCCACCGTGGTGGTGCTGCTGGTCTGCGACGGCTGGGTCGAGCAGCTCGCCGGCTCGGCTCTGGTGGCCGGCGACCCCCGGCAGGCGGTGGTCCGCGCCACGCTCGCGGCGGTCAACCGTCGGCTGGAGGCGCTGCTGTCCTGAGGGCCCGGTCCACATGGACTGGCCCGTGAGGAGTGCGAGGCAGACTGGAGAAATGAAGCGCGCCACCCTCTGGCCGGACCATCTCCTTCCCGACGCCGGTGTGCCGCCGCCGTGGCCGGGCCGGGAGGTCCGCCTCGACGGCCAGGTCACGTACGTGCGGGACACCCCGGCGACGAGCACGGGCGCGGAGCCGGCGCTGTTCGTGCACGGGCTCGGCGGCTCGTCGCAGAACTGGACCGACCTGGCCGGTCTGCTCGCCGACCGGTTGGACGGCCAGGCCATCGACCTGCCCGGATTCGGGCGCAGCGCCCCGGGTCGGCGTTACACGATCCCGGCTTTCGCCGACCTGGTCATCCGGTGGATCGAGCACTCCGGTCGAGGGCCGGTCCACCTGTTCGGCAACTCGCTGGGTGGCGCGGTCTCGGTCCAGGTGGCGGGGTTGCGGCCGGACCTGGTCCGCACCCTCACCCTGATCTCTCCGGCGCTGCCGTTCCTGGATTTCCGGCGGTCGTTGCAGGGCAGGATGCTGCCGGTGCTGGCGATTCCGGGTGGTGAGCGGCTGGTCGCCCGGCATCTGACGCAGCTCGCACCGGAGGTGATGGCCCAGCAGGTGCTGGAGGCGTGCGTCGCCGACCTCACCCGGATCTGCGATCAGCGCCGGGCCGAGGCGTTGCAGGAGATCCGGGTGCGGTACGAGGAGGCGCACTACGCGGCCGCGTACGTCCGGACGTTCCGGGGTCTGGTCTCCAGCTTCCTGCGGGCGTACCTGCCGGGGTCGGGTTCGCTGTGGCGGCTTGCCGGAGCGGTCCGCGCGCCGACGCTTGTGGTGGGGGGTCGGCAGGACCGGCTGGTCGACGTGCGGGTCGCGCCGCAGACCGCCCGGGTCATTCCGGACAGCCGCCTGTTGATGCTCGACGGTGTCGGCCACGTGGCGCAGTTGGAGGTGCCTCGGCTGGTCGCCCGTGCGGTGGTGGGTCTGCTCACCGAAAAGGGGGACGCCGTCCGGCGGTCCGATCTGGCAGGCTGAGCCGGATGTTCAGGTCCGCTTCCCGCCACCGACGCTTCGCACTGATCGCCCAGTTGGTGGCGGTGGTGCTGGCGATCGGCGCGGCGGTGACCGTGGTCGCCGAGGAGCGGGGCGAGCCGTCCGATCGGTTGACCGCCGAGGAGGCCGCCGCGCCGCCGCTGGTGGCGGGCCCGCTGCCGGTGTCGGTGAGTCCGTCGCCGAGCGCCACGGTGGCGGCGTCCCCGAGCGCGTCGCCGGTGCTGCGGATGCCGGGTGCGGTCCCGAGCGCGGGGACCGGCCGGTTCGACCACGACGACCGTTCCGGTCCGGTCCTGGGCCGCGCGGGTGGGCTGCGTCGTTACCGGGTGGCGGTCGAGTCGGGCAGCGACGAGGACGTGGCCGCGTTCGCGCAGGCCGTCCAGGTGGCGCTCACCGGGCCGGGTAGCTGGGTCGACAGCGGTCGGCTGCGGTTGCAGCAGGTGCCGGGGGATGCTCCCCGGGACTTCACCGTCTACCTGGCGACGGCCCGTACGGCGGGCCGGATGTGCGCGGCGGGTGGGGTCGATATCCGGGTCGACGGGCGGCCGTACACCTCGTGCCGCGCGCCCGGTCAGGTGATCGTCAATCTGGACCGGTGGCGGTTGTCGGTGCCGCACTACGTGTCGGCGCGCGTGCCGTTGTCGGTGTACCGGACGTACGTGGTGAACCACGAGGTTGGTCATCAGCTCGGTCACCACCACGAGCGCTGCCCGGGCGCGGGGCGCCCGGCGCCGGTGATGATGCAGCAGACGCTCTTCCTCAACGGGTGCCGGGTCAATCCGTGGCCGTACGTCGACGGTCGGCGCTACGCCGGGCCGCCGCTCTGAGACACCGGTCAGACGTATTGCAATAATAGAGGCAAAAAGCGGAGAATTGCCCGAATAGTCTGGCACGCTGGACGTCATGACGCCGTCGTCCCCTTACGGCCCGCCCGAGCCGCCCGAACCGCCGGCCGGGCCGGCGTACGACGGCACGCGTCCCACCCTCGTACGGATGCGCCGCCGCCGACGCCGCACTCTGCTGCTCGGCGTGCTCGTCCTCGCCGCCGCCGCCGGCGTGACCGTCGCCCGCACCGGCCAACCGCCGACACACGTACCGCCCACCCCCACGCCGGGCGGCATGGGCGAGGGCGGCGGGGTGGCCCACCCGGTGCCCAGCGACTACCCGTCGGTCGGCGCGGGACGGTTCACCGCCGCCGACGGGGGAACCGCCGTGCACGGTGAGGACGGGCCGCTGCGCCGGTACCGCGTCGTGGTCGAGCGCGACAGCGGCCAGGACGCCGACGCGTTCGCGGCGCGGGTGGACGAGGTGCTGGCCGACCCCCGTAGCTGGATCGCCTCCGGCGAGCTGCGCGTGCAGCGGGTGGCCGACGCGCGGGCCGCCGACTTCACCATCTACCTCGCCACGCCGGTCACGTCGGAGCGGATGTGCGCCGAGGGTGGGCTGACCACCGAGCGGTACACGTCCTGCCGGCTGCCCGGCCGGGTCATCATCAACCTGGCCCGCTGGCAGGAGGCGGTGCCCGACTACGGCGCGCCGTTGGAGACGTACCGCACCTACGTGGTCAACCACGAGGTCGGTCACGAGTTCGGCGCCGAGCACGAGGCGTGCCCCGGCCCGGGCGAGCCCGCTCCGGTGATGCAGCAGCAGACGTACGGGCTCCAGGGCTGTGTGGCGAACGCGTGGCCCTACCTCGACGGCCGTCGTTACGCCGGCGACGTCGTCCCCTGAGTTATTCCCGCTCCCGCATCGCGGACCACGTGTCCTCCCTCATGGCCGAGCCGGGCCCCGGCGAGCAACAATGGCGCGGTTCACACCGCCGATCCCGGGGAGTCCACCGTGTCGTTGCCCCCGCTCGTCGAGCCCGCCGCCGAGCTGACCGTTGACGAGATCCGCCGCTACTCGCGCCACCTGATCATCCCGGACGTCGGGGTGGCCGGGCAGAAGCGGCTGAAGAACGCCCGGGTGCTCTGTGTCGGCGCCGGTGGCCTCGGCTCGCCGGCCCTGCTGTACCTGGCCGCTGCCGGGGTCGGCACGCTCGGCATCATCGACTTCGACACCGTCGACGAGTCCAACCTCCAGCGCCAGGTCATCCACGGCGTGTCCGATGTCGGCCGATCGAAGGCCGAGTCCGCCGCCGCGTCGATCCGCGAGATCAACCCGCTGGTCAACGTGGAGATCCACAACACCGCGTTGGACCGGGAGAACGTCCGCGAGATCTTCGCCCAGTACGACCTGATCGTCGACGGCACCGACAACTTCGCCACCCGCTACATGGTCAACGACGCCGCGGTGCTGCTCGGCAAGCCGTACGTCTGGGGTTCGATCTACCGGTTCGACGGGCAGGCGTCGGTGTTCTGGGCCGAGCACGGCCCCTGCTACCGCTGCCTCTACCCGGAGCCGCCGCCGCCCGGCATGGTCCCCTCCTGCGCCGAGGGTGGCGTGCTCGGCGTGCTCTGCGCGTCGATCGGCTCGATCCAGGTGAACGAGGCGATCAAGCTGCTCACCGGCATCGGCGAGCCGCTGGTGGGCCGGCTCATGGTCTACGACGCCCTCGAGATGGAGTACCGCAAGATCAAGGTCCGGAAGGACCCGAACTGCGTGCTCTGCGGCGAGAACCCGACCGTCACCGACCTGCTGGAAGACTACGAGGACTTCTGCGGCGCGGTCTCGGTCGAGGCCCAGGAGGCGACGCTCGACTCGACCATCACCGCCCTGGAGCTCAAGGAGTGGCAGGACGCCGGCAAGGACATCTTCCTCGTCGACGTACGGGAGCCGGCCGAGTACGAGATCGTCCGGATCCCCGGCGCCACCCTGATCCCCAAGGGCGACATCATCTCCGGTGAGGCCCTCGCCAAGCTCCCGCAGGACAAGCAGATCGTGCTGCACTGCAAGTCCGGCGTCCGTTCCGCCGAGGCGCTCGCCGCGCTGAAGTCGGCCGGGTTCCGCGACGCCGTCCACGTGCAGGGCGGCGTGCTCTCCTGGATCAAGCAGATCGACCCGTCGCTGCCCGCGTACTGACCGGCGGAGCCGGGGCGGCCCCTGTCGTCCCGGCTCCGACCCGTCGCGTCAATCGACGCAGATGGCTCCGACCAGACCCGCGCGCAGAGCGACGCAGCCATTTCCGGCTGGCCGATTCCCCGAGGCGGGATCGCGTCTGCGCAGGTAGCGTCTCCGCCGTGGTCGACTTGGAAGCCGCGATCGGGTTCGTCGTGGCGCACGGGGACGCGGTGGAACGCGCCCGCCTCTCCTGGCTGCGCAACGGCACGCCCCCACCGCCGGAGCTGTTGGACGCGGCCGAGGTCGGCCAGTCACCCGACGGCGGCTGGCCGGCGACCTGGGGCGGCGAGGTGGCCTCGGTCGACGCCACGTGTTTCCGGCTCGTCGAGCTGGACGACCTCGGCGCGCTGGGTCGTCCCGCCGCCCGGCGTGCGCTGGACTGGTTGGCCTCCCGGCAGCAGCCCGACGGTGGGTGGGACGAGGACCTCTCGTTGGCCGGCTCGGCGCCCGAGTGGGCCCGCCCCGGTGACCCGGAGGCCAAGCTCTTCCTTACCGCCAACGCCGGCTTCTGGCTCACCGTCGCCGGCCTGGACGCCCGCGCCTCGGGTCCGCTCGATCACCGGGTCGGTGGGGCGTACGCCGGTGTGGTGCAGGCCGCGGCCCAGTCGATCGTCGCGCGGCTACGCCCGGACGGGAGTTGGCCGTCGTTCCTCGCCGCCGGCTGGCTGAGCGCGGCCGTCCTGCACCGGCAGGACATGTTCCAGGAGTCGGCGCGGATCCAGGTGGTGCTCGCCGAACGGATGGCCACCATGTCGGCGGGCGACGTGGCGTGGCTGGCGGCCACGCTGCGCCGGGTCGGCATCGACTCGCACGACTGGGTGATGACGCGTGCCCTGCGGCGGCTCGCCGAGACCCAGCGCAGCGACGGCGGGTGGGAGAGCGACGACGGCCACCAGTTCGACGTGCACTCCACGCTGTCCGCGATCCGGGCCTGCCGCCCCGCCGACTAGCGCACGTGCCCGTCGCCGGTGACGACGTACTTGGTGCTGGTCAGCTCGGGTAGGCCCATCGGCCCCCGGGCGTGCAGCTTCTGCGTCGAGATGCCGATCTCCGCGCCGAAGCCGAACTCGCCCCCGTCGGTGAACCGGGTCGACGCGTTCACCATCACCGCCGCCGCGTCCACCCGGGCCACGAACGCGCGGGCGGCGGTCGTCGAGTCGGTGATGATCGCCTCGGTGTGCCCGGTGCCGAAGCGCCGGATGTGCGCGACCGCCTCGTCCAGCGAGTCCACCACCGCCACCGAGATGTCGGCCGACAGGTACTCCGTGGCGTAGTCCTCCTCGGTGGCCGGAACGACGGCGGCCGAGTGGGCGGCCACCGCGGGGGAGCCGTGCACGGTCACGCCGGCCTCGGCGAACGCGGCCAGCATCGGCGGCAGGAACGCGTCGGCGACGTCCGCGTGCACCAGCAGCGACTCGGCGGTGTTGCAGGTGGAGAGGCGCTGCGTCTTGGCGTTCAGCGTCACCGCGACGGCCTTGGCCAGGTCGGCGGCGGCATCGACGTACACGTGGCAGTTGCCCACCCCGGTCTCGATCACCGGCACCGTCGACTCCTCGACCACGGTCCGGATCAGCGACGCGCCACCGCGCGGGATCAGCACGTCGACGAGCCCGCGGGCGCGCATCAGCTCCTTCACCGAGTCGCGGGAACCGGCGTCGAGCAACTGCACCGCGTCGGCCGGGAGGCCGCTCTCGGCGACCGCGTCCCGCAGCACCGCGACCAGCGCGGCGTTCGAGTGTGCGGCCGACGACGACCCCCGCAGCAGCGCCGCGTTGCCGGACTTGAGGCAGATGCCGGCCGCGTCGACCGTCACGTTGGGCCGCGCCTCGTAGATGATGCCGACCACCCCGAACGGCACCCGGATCTGGCGCAGTTCCAGCCCGTTGGGCAGGGTGGACCCGCGGACCACCTCGCCGACCGGGTCGGGCAGCGCGGCCATCTCGCGCAGCGCGTCGGCGATGCCGGCCACCCGGCCCTCGTCCAGGGCGAGCCGGTCCAGCACGGCCGCGCTCAGCCCGGCCTCGCGTCCGGCCGCCAGGTCCGCCTCGTTCGCGGCGAGGATCTCCGGGGTACGCGCCACCAGCGCGTCGGCCATCGCGACCAGCGCGGCGTCCTTGACGGTACGGGTGGCCACGGCCAACTCGGCGGCGGCGTCCCGCGCCCGTCGCGCCTGCTCAACGACGCTCATCATCGACTCCTCAGAGCAGTACGAGATCGTCACGGTGGACGACCTCCCGTTCGTACGCCGGGCCGAGCGCCGCGGCGAGTTCGGAGGTGGAGCGGCCGAGCAGCCCGGGCAGCTCCACCGCGTCGTAGTTGACCAGGCCGCGGGCGACCGGCGCGCCGGCGGTGTCGACCAGGTCCACCGGGTCGCCGGCGGTGAAGGTGCCGTCCACGGCGGTGATGCCGGCCGGCAGCAGCGACTTGCGCCGCCCCACGACGGCGGCCACCGCGCCCGGGTCCAGGTGCAGGCGACCGCGGGGCGAGGTGGCGTGGGCCAGCCAGAACAGCCGGGCCGTCGGCCGATGCCGCTGCGGGTGGAACAGGGTGCCGACCGGCTCGCCGGTCAGCGCCGGCGCTGCCAGGTCCGCGGAGGTGAGCACCACGGGGATGCCGAAGCCGGTGGCGATGCGGGCCGCCTCGACCTTGGTCACCATGCCGCCGGTGCCGACGCCGGAGCGGCCGGCGCCGCCGATGGTGATTCCGGCGAGGTCCTCCTCGCCGCGCACCTCGGCGATCCGCACCGACTGTGGACGGGCCGGGTCGCCGGTCCAGAGCGCGTCCACGTCGGAGAGGAGCACCAGCAGGTCGGCGTGCACCAGTGCGGCCACCAGTGCGGCCAGCCGGTCGTTGTCGCCGAACCGGATCTCCTCGGTGGCGACCGTGTCGTTCTCGTTGACGATCGGCACCGCCCGTAGGTCGAGCAGTTTGCGCAGGGTGCGGTACGCGTTGCGGTAGTGCGCCCGCCGGGTCACGTCGTCGACGGTGAGCAGGACCTGGCCGACGGTGCGACCGTGCCGGGCGAAGCTGGCCGCGTACCTGCCGATCAGCAGGCCCTGGCCGACGCTGGCGGCGGCCTGCTGGGTGGCCAGGTCGCGCGGACGTCGGGGCAGACCGAGCGGGGCGAGGCCGGCGGCGATCGCGCCGGAGGAGACCAGCACGACCTCGCGTCCCTCGGCGCCGAGCCGGCCCAGGGTGTCGACGAGCGCGTCGACCCGCTCGTCGGCCAGACCGCCGGTCGCGGTGGTCAACGAGGAGGACCCGATCTTGACGACGATCCGTCGAGCGGCCGTGACTGCGTCGCGCACCCGCTCATTCTGCGTGTTCACGCCCGCGTGCTCCGGTGGCGTTCCCATATGGTGGCGGATTGTGACTCCTGACGAGTACGTCGAGGCGGTGCTGGACCTCGTGGAGCGGATTCCGGAGGGTCGGGTGATGTCGTACGGCGCGGTCGCCGACGCGCTGGCCGAACGCTCGGGTCGCTCCTCCGCGCGACTGGTGGGCAGCATCATGGCCCGGCACGGTGGCTCGGTGCCCTGGCACCGGGTGGTGACCGCGGGGGGCCGGTTGCCGCCGGGGCACGAGCGCGAGGCGTGGGCCCGGCTGCGGGCCGAGGGGACGCCGTTGCGCGGTGCGGGGGTGGACATCGCGGCGGCGGGTTGGTCGCCCGAGGAGGGGATGTGACCCCCGACAGAACGTGAGTAACATTCGGCCCCATGAACCAGCCGCCGGGTGCTGCCGGCCTGCCCGCAACCGGTCGGCTGCCCCGCCCGGTGCACGCCGGATACGCGCTCGGCTCGCTGGCCACCGGCGCGTTCGGCACCGTGCCCGGCCTGCTGCTGCTGCCCTACCTGACCGACACGCTCGGCGTCGCCGCCGGGGTGGCCGCCCTGCTGGTGCTGCTGCCGAAGGCATGGGACGTGCTGGTGAACCCGGTCGCCGGCCGGATCTCCGATCGCACCCGGTCACGCTGGGGCGCACGCCGCCCGTACCTGCTCGCCGCCGGTCTCGCGCTCGCCGTGCTCTTCGCGGCCATCTTCGCGGCGCCGTTCGGCAACGGGCCGGCCGCCGCGACCTACGTGGCGCTCGCCTTCCTGGCCACCGCCACCGCGTTCGCCTTCTTCCAGGTGCCGTACATGGCGATGCCCGCCGAGATGACCGACGACCACACCGAACGCACCCGGCTGATGACCTGGCGGATCGCCGTGCTGGCCCTGGCCATCCTGATCTCCGGCGCGGTCGCCCCGTTGGTGGTGACGGCCGGCGGCGACGGCGTGCCAGGGCACCGCTGGATGGGCCTGTTCGTGGCGGCTCTCATCGCCGTCGGCGCGCTCGGCGCGTTCCTCGGCACCCGGTCCGCGCCGGCTGGTGCGGTCGGCGTCAGCGAACCGACGCTGCGTGCCCAGCTCGCGGTGGCCGGGGCCAACCGGCCGTTCCGGGCGCTGCTGATCTGCTTCGTGGTGCAGTCGGTGGGGGTGGCGACCATCCTCGCCGGGGTCAACTACTTCGCCGGGCAGATCCTGCGCGACGACCGGAACGGGCCGACGTTGCTCTTCGCCTGTTTCGTCGGGCCGGCGCTGCTGGTGATGCCGCTCTGGGCCCGGGTCGGCGCCCGGCTGGGCAAACGGAACGCCCTGGTCGTCGCCGGGCTGATCCTCGCCGCCGGGGCGTTCGCCCTGGTCGCAGCCCCGGTGCTGCCCCCGGTCGTCGTCTACCTGGTGGTCGCGGTGCTCGGCGTCGGGTACGCCGGGCAGCAGGTGTTCGCGCTGGCCATGCTCCCCGACTGCATCGCGTACGACACGGCGCGTACCGGCCGTCGGCAGGCGGGCGTCTTCACCGGCCTGTGGACCGCCGGGGAGACCTTCGGCCTGGCCCTCGGCCCCGGCATCTACGGCCTCGTCCTGCAGGTCTCCGGCTACGTCTCCTCCGACACCGGCACGTCGGCCGCCCAGTCCGACACGGCGAGGCTGGGCGTCCTGCTCGGCTTCACCCTGATCCCGGCCCTCCTGATAGCTCCGCCCATCCTCCTGCTCCGCCGCTACACCCTCCCCACCCCCGCGCCCACCCCCGCGCCTGCTCCCGCGCCTGCTTCCGCGCCTGCTTCCCGGGTCGATCATGGAGTTGTGGTGGGGGACGAAAGCCGTTGACCGTCACGAGAAGGGCACCACAGTTCCATGATCGACGAGAGCAGGGTTGAGGCCGGCGCGTTGTCCGGTGACGGGGTCAGCGCCGAGCAGGCGCTGGATGAGGTTCGGCGGATGCGGGCGGCCGACCGGCCCACCCACGGCGGGCGGCTGTTCGCCTACGTCTACGACCCGGCGGTGCCCGGGCTCGATGATCTCGCCGCCGCCGCACACCGTGAGAGCGCCCACGTCAACGGGCTCGACCCGACCGCGTTCCCGTCCCTGCTGGCCATGGAGAACGCGCTCGTCGGCGCGGCCGGCCGGGTGCTCGGCGGCGGCCCCGGCACGACCGCGCCGGACGTCGTCGGCAGCGTCACCAGCGGTGGCACCGAGTCGCTGATCCTCGCCGTCAAGGCGGCCCGGGACGCCCACCCGGAGATCGCCGCCCCCCGGATCGTGGTGCCCTCGACGGCGCACGCCGCGTTCGCCAAGGCGGCGCACTACCTGCGGGTGGCGCTGGACGTGGTGCCGGTCTCACCGGACACGCTGCGTCCCGAGCCCACCGCGATGGCCGCCGCGATCGGGCCGGACACGGTGCTGGTCGTCTGCTCCGCGCCCTCGTACGCGCACGGGGTGGTGGACCCGGTCGCCGAGATCGCCGCCGCCGCCGCCGAGGCCGGAGTGCGCTGCCACGTCGACGCCTGCTTCGGCGGCTGGACCCTGCCGTACCTGCGTCGCCTCGGCGAGCCGGTGCCGGCGTTCGACTTCACGGTTCCCGGTGTCACGTCCATCTCGGTCGACCTGCACAAGTACGCGTACGCGCCGAAGGGCGTGTCGGTGCTGCTGCACCGGGACGCCGCCGGCCGCGCGCCGCAGTACTTCGCGTACGCCGACTGGCCCGGCTACACGATGATCAACCCGGTGATCGCCTCGACCCGCTCGGGCGGGCCGATCGCCGCCGCGTACGCCACCCTGCGGCACCTGGGTGACGCCGGTTACCTGCGGTTGGCCGCCACCACCCGGGACGCGGTCGCGGCCCTGGCCGACGCGGTCCGCGCCGTCGACGGGCTGCGGCTGATGGCCGAGCCGGAGTCCACGGTGGTCTGCTTCACCGCCACCGAGGGCGGCCCCGACCTGTTCGTGCTGGTCGACGAGCTGACCGCCCGGGGCTGGCACACCCAGCCCCAGCTGTCGTACGGCGATCTGCCGGCCAGTGTGCATCTCACGGTGACCGCGTCGGTCGCGCCCCGGGTGGCCGAGTTCGGTCCGGATCTGGCCGCCGCGGTGGCGGCGGCCCACGCGACCGGGCCGGTGCGGCTGCCCGCCGAGCTGGCGTCCCTGGTCGGCGTCCTCACGCCCGAGGCCCTGACGCCGGAGGTGGTGGTCGGACTGGCCGCCGGGTTGGGCCTGGGTAGCGGTCCGGACGCCGGCAGTCCCCTGCCGGAGCGGATGGCGGTCGTGAACACGCTGCTCGACGCCGCCGCGCCGGCGCTCCGGGAACGGCTGCTGGTCGAGTTCGTCGGGCTCCTGCAACGCCCCACCTGGGGTTCGGGCGGATGAACGCCGGTGCCCCAACCCGGTTCGGGGTGGGGCACCGGACGTGCGGCTCACCGGTAGGTGATGACCACCGTGTTGTCGGGGTCGTAGACCTCCTCCACGAAGTCGAAGCTCGCGTTCATCGGGCGGGCGTCCACGTCGGCCTTCCCCGTGCCGACCGTGACGCCCGCGGCGACCCGGAAGCCGAGCGTGAGCCGGACCTCCTTGCCGGCCGCGAGCTGGTTCAGGTCGCAGGTCACCGGTGATCCGGTCTTCGCCGGATCGTCGCGGCAGGCCTTCCAGCCGTCACCGTCCGGGCGGACTGCCTCCGGCAGGCCGAGCCGCAGGGCCACGTAGGCGGCGGGTCCGTTGCCCCCGTTGCGGACACGCACGGTGATCGTGCCGGTCCGGGAACCGTCCGGCGCGTCGGCCAGCACCAGGTTCGTGGCGCTGACCACGAGGTTGACGTCGTGCGGGTTCGGCCCGAAGCTCGACGGCCCGGAGACCTGCGCGAAGGACCCGCCCTTGAGGCGGTAGCCCCGCCACTGTCGCTGCGACCACTCACCGGGCCAGCCGCCACCGGGCGCGATGTCCCCGACCTGCACCCGTACGGTGCCGTCGTCCACCACGTCGAGGGCGAACAACCACTGCGGCTTGTCGATGCTCGTCGCGACGACCCGGCCGAGCGTCACGATCCTGCCCTGCTGGTCGCGGTCGAAGGCGACCACCTGCATGGGTCCGCCGCTGCCGAGCACGCACTGCACCAGGGCCACCGCCTCGGCCGTGCCGTCACCGTCGACGTCCCCCTGGTCGAACGCCAGCAGCCAGTTGACGCCCTCGCGGTCGTCGGCACTGAGCCGGACGCCCGACGTCGGGCATCCCGGTCCCGACCGCCACGCGGGCAGGGTCACCGACGCGCCGAGCAGTTGCGCCCGAGTGATCTTCTTACCCGGCGCGGTGGCGGTCGGGCTGCCGCTCGTCACGGACGGGCTGGGGGCCGGGCTCGCCGAACCGCTCGCCGTGGGCGACGCGGAAATGGTCGGCGTGGGGTCGACCGGGCCCGGCTCGCGGTCCGGGCCGCTCATCGCCGCGTACCCGAGGGCGGCCCCGCCGAACAGCGCGAGCACCGTCGCGCTGGTGGTCGCCAGCCGTCGACGGCCGCGTCCCCGCACCGTCCGCCGCACGGCGGCGGGCCCGGGCACCTCCACCTCCTCCAGCACGGTACGGCGGTAGTGGGCGAACTCTTCGGCGAGGTCGAGGATCTCCTGCTCAGACATCTCGCACCTCCTCGGTGGTGTCGCGCAGGTGCGTCGCGAGGGCCGCCCGTCCCCGGTGCAGCCAGGACTTGACGGTTCCCTCGGCGACCCGTTCCTGGGCGGCGATCTCGGCGACGGAGAGGTCGGCGAGGTAGTGCAGCACGACCGCCCGACGCTGCTTCGGCGGCAACTTGGCCAGCGCGGTGTCGAGGGCGACCCGGTCCGGGTTCGGTTCGGCGACGTGCGTCTCCCGTTGCCGCAGCAGCCAGGCCTGCGCGGTCCGCAGCCGCCGCCAGCGGTTGTGGCCGAGGTTCCAGGCGACCCGGCGTACCCAGGCCAGCGGATCGTCGTACCGGGCGAGCCGACCCCAGTGGGCGTACGCCCGGCAGAACGCCTCCTGAACCAGGTCCTGCGCCTGCCCACGGTCACCCGTGTACGCGGTGAGCTGCACCACCAGCGAGCGGAAGTGAGCGTTGTAGAAGTCGTCGAAGACCAGTTCGGCGGTCGCGGGGAGAGGGCTTCCCGGCGGGTCGGGGGGCGGTCCGCCCACCCGTACTTCTCCTGTCACAAGCACTCGTCCTCCCCGTGGTGGCCGCAGGCGGCGTGTTCGCCAGCACCGGTCACACACTCGGCTGCGCCTGCCGGTTGCGGTCGGACCGGTGGGGTTGCCTGTCCGGTCCGTGACAGCCGGCTGTGATTCACTGTGGGGTGAGGAGAGGGGACGTCCGTGCAGCTACCGGCAGTGCTCGGTGAGCCGATCCGGTTCGTGCTGAACTGGGGGCGCCGCTACTCGCTCTGGGTGTTCAACTTCGGCCTGGCCTGCTGTGCGATCGAGTTCATCGCCACCAGCATGGGCCGGCACGACTTCATCCGGCTCGGCGTGATCCCGTTCGCCCACGGCCCCCGACAGGCCGACCTCATGGTCGTCTCCGGCACGGTGACCGACAAGATGGCCCCGGCCATCAAGCGGCTCTACGACCAGATGCCGGAGCCGAAGTACGTCATCTCGTTCGGCGCGTGCTCCAACTGCGGTGGCCCCTACTGGGACTCGTACTCGGTCACCAAGGGTGTCGACCAGCTCATCCCGGTCGACGTCTACGTGCCCGGCTGCCCGCCCCGCCCGGAGGCGCTGCTGCACGGCATCCTGCGCCTTCAGGAGAAGATCGCCGCCGAGCAGTCCGGTATCGGCGGCGTGCCGCAGCGGGACCTGCTCGCCGCACCCGCCGAGGCCAGTGCCCCGCGTTCGGTCGACTCCCTCACCGCCCCACCCGTACGCCCACCCGTGTGACATCGACGGATCGGCCGCCACCCGGAGTTGTTCCCGGTGGCGGCCGACCGCGGGTCAGGTCAGCTGGTCGGCAGGGCCAGGCTGAAGGTGACCGTGTTGTCGCTCGGGTCGACGTCCGCGGGCGTCTGCACCCAGTCGGTCGACAGCTCCAGGTTGATCAGACCCGACTCGTCCCCCGGGTCGGTCGGCCGACTGATGAACAGCGCGATCGCGCGCTCCTCCCCGGCCATCATCTGTCCGCCCGGTACGAAGGCGCTGTCGCTGTACGCCGGGCCGTCGAAGGGCTCGGTGTACAGGATCATCGAGCCGGCGGGCAGGGGGGCGGCTCGAACCCGGAGACCGAGGTTCGGGGCGTCGCCGGCGTAGCGGACCCGCACCGGCACCCGCCGGGTGTTCTCCGGGCCGTCCGTCACCGGCCCGGCCAACTCGATGGAGGCATCCGGCTGGGTGTCCTGCACGTACGTCCGCGGGTGGCTCAGTGCACCCGTCAGTGCGCGGAACCGCGCGCTGAACTGAGCGGTTCCCAGCGACCCGAACGCCGACGAGTTGACGGTCACGAGTCCGCCCCCCGCGATCATCGGATAGTCGCGGGGGGTGGTCAGCACCTGGAACTCGACGGGGGCGGTACGACTCTCACCCGGAGCCAGTTCGCCACCGCCGGGCAGGCCGCAGGAGCGGACCAACCGTCCCTCCGACTCGCCGTCCGGGTCGCAGTGCGACTCGACGCCGCCGGAGAAGGAGGCCGCCACCGGCTCGCGGATCTGGAAGAAGAAGTAGTCGGCGCTGGCACTGTTGTTGGTGATGGTCACCCGGAGTGTGCCGCGGTAGCCGCGTTCGGTCGGCTCGAGCACCAGGCGGCTCACCGAGAAACTGGCGGCGTCGGCCGCGTCCGTCGGCGCGGCGGCGGCCGGTCCGGCCCAACCGACCGTGGCGGTCAGGCCGAGCAGTGCGGCGGTGAGCAGGGTCCCCGTTTTTCGGAACATGTGTGTCAGGTCCTCCGTGGTCGACGCCCGGCGAGGGACCTGCTGCCGCCCACGGCAGCAGCGATCGGTCGATGTGACCGTGGTGTCCGGGCCCCCGCGCGTGGCGCAGACAGCATCGTCGATGGATTCCCGTTCTGCCACCCCGTTGTGGACCCGGCCGGCTAGCCTGCCGACTATGAGCAGCTCAGGAGACCAGCGCTCGGATCAGATCATCGACGTGCTCAACGCGGAGTTCGGCGCCTCGATGGCGGTCGACCCGGCGGCCTTCCGCCGTAAGTTCCGCAAGATGGCCGCGTCGCCGTTCGCCTTCTACCGGGGCAGCGCCGCGTTGTTCTACGCCGACCAGCGTGGTGACTTCGCCGACGACCGTTTCCTCGACGAGCGGACCGGCCGGGTGTGGATCCACGGCGACCTGCACGCGGAGAACTTCGGCACGTACATGAACGCCTCCGGGCAACTGGTGTTCAACGTCAACGACTTCGACGAGGCGTACGTCGGGCCGTTCACCTGGGACCTGCGGCGGTTCGTGGCCAGCGTGGCGCTGCTCGCCTACAGCAAGGCCCTCTCCGACACGGTGATCGACGAGCTGGTCACCGGCTTCGCCCGCGCCTATCTGACCGAGTTGCGCGCGATCGCCGCCGGCGGGGACGACGCCATCGGCTCGATCACCCTGGACAACGCCGACGGGGTGCTGCGTCGGGTGCTTCAGCAGGCCCGCCTCAACACGAGGGTCGACCTGCTCGCCGCGCAGACCACCGTCGACAACTACGAGCGGCGGTTCTCCGTCACCGACGGCATCTTCGAGGTCGACTCCACGACCCGGGACAGGGTGCTCGCCGCCTTCGAGGAGTACCTGGGGACCCTGCCCGCCGCCACGGCCCGGCTGCGTCCGGGGGCCGCCCGGATCAAGGACGTGGTGCTGCGCAAGGGCGTGGGCATCGGCTCGGCGGGGCTGCCGTCGTACAACCTGCTGTTGGAGGGGCACACGCAGGCGCTGGAGAACGACGTGGTGATCTACATGAAGCAGGCGCAGGTCCCGGCGGTGGCTCGCTACAGCACCGACGAGTCGGTGGCCGGCTACTTCCAGCACCAGGGGCACCGGACCGCCGAGTCACAGCGCGCGTTGCAGGCGCACGCCGACCCGTGGCTGGGCTACACCGAGTTGGACGGGGCGGGCCAACTGGTCGCCGAGGTCTCCCCGTACGCCGCCGATCTGGACTGGGCCGACGTCAACGAGCCGGACGAGTTGACCGGGGTGCTGGCCGACCTGGGTCGGGCGGTCGCCCGGATGCACTCGGTCGCCGACGACGAGTCCAGCCACGACCTCGTGGACTACTCCACCGAGGAGGCGATCGTCGCGGCGGTGGACGCCGACGAGTCGGGGTTCGTCACCCATCTCGTGGACTTCGCGCACACGTACGGGGTGCGTGCCCGACAGGATCACCAGCTCTTCGTGGACCTGTTCCGCAACGGGCGGCTGCCGGGGATCTAGGGCCCTCAGGAGGCGAACTCCAGGATCACCTTGATGTCGTCCGGCCCGGGCGTGTACGCGTCGGCGTACCTGTTCACCGGCACCCGCCGGGTGATCAGGGAGGAGAGCCAGACCTGGTCGGCGCGGGACAGAGCCTGGGCGGCCATGTTCCAGTGCCGCCGGTTGGCGTTCACCGAGCCGAACACCACGTTGTTCTCCAGCACCAGCGCCCGGTTGAGCGCCCCGGCGTCGAAGTCGATGCTCCGGCCGCCGCTGGACACCCCGGCCAGGCAGACGATCCCGTTCGGCGCGGCCTTGCACATGACGTCCAGGACCACCGTGGGCGCGCCGGTGCACTCGATCACCACGTCCGGCTCGAAGGGCAGGTCGTTGACCGGCACCGCGTGGTAGGTGGCGCCCAGTCCGGCGACCAGTTCCGGCTTCGGCCCGTCGGTGGCCCGGTCGAGCACGTGGACGGTGAGTCCGCGCTGGGTGCCGAGCAGTGCCGCCAGCAGCCCGATCGGCCCGGCCCCGGTCACCAGGACGGTCCGCGGCTGCCACTCGGCCCGGTGTCCGATCCGTTCGATGTGGTCCCACGCCTTGGCCACCACGCTGGTCGGCTCCAACAGCACGCCGACCTGGGCCAACACCGGATCGAGAGCGACCGCGAACTGCGGCTCGATCCGCCAGCGGTCGCGGGCGAAGCCCGGAAGCGCCTTGATGCCGTGCTCGGTGTACTGGCCGTTGCGGCACATGTCCCACTCGCCGACCGCGCAGTTGGGGCAGGGCACCGGGTCGGGATGCCGGACGATTCCGGCCACCAGGTCGCCGGGTTGCAGGGTGCCGGTCGGGTCCTCCAGGACGCGGCCCAGCGACTCGTGCCCGATCACCAGGCGGTCCGCGCCCGGCGGCGCCTCGCCGTAGTCGCCGGCGATGATCTCGTGATCGGTGCCGCAGATGCCCACGGCCAGCGCCTGGACCAGGACAGCGCCCTCCTCGGACGCCGGCTCCGGCTGATCATCGACGAGGCTCAGCGAGTTGGCGACCCCGGGTTTCACCGTCACAGCGCGCACGCCCTCATCTTTCCCCTCCGACGGGACCACCGCCGGTAAAGCCGCCAGATCACGGAGGCCGGTCGCGGACCGCGGGCCGGGTCGGCACCTAGGATCAGCGGCATGACGTCTGAAGAGGTCGGCGCTCGACTGGTCGCGCTGCTCGCGCCGGTCGAGGTGACCGCGTCGGTCTCCGGCGGGCAGCGGTTCGCCCGGGCCACCGTCGACGTGCCTCCGGCGAGCTGGTCGACCGCCGTCCGCGCCGCCCGCGACGACGCCGAGCTGGCCTGCGACTTCTTCGACTGGCTGTCGGCGGTCGACGAGTTGGCCGAGGGCTTCGACGTGGTCGCGCACCTCTGGTCGACGCGACTGCGGCACGGCGTTCTGCTGCGCACCCGGGTGCCCCGCGACGCGCCCACGGTGGCCTCGGTGGTGAACATCTACCCGGGTGCCGCCTGGCACGAGCGGGAGACCCACGAGATGTTCGGCATCGGCTTCGACGGGCACGGTGAGTTGCGGCCGCTGCTGCTGCCGCCGGAGTTCGAGGGCAATCCGCTGCGCAAGGAGTTCGTGCTCGCCTCCCGGGTGGCGAAACCCTGGCCGGGCGCGAAGGAACCGGGTGAGTCCGAGGCCGGCGGCGGTCGTCGACCGATCCGCCCGCCGGGCGTGCCCGCTCCGGGCGAGTGGGGGACGACGCCCACCCCGGCCGGCGCGGGTGGCGTGGGGGAGGGGCCGCGCGGCGGTACCCCGGCCCGACCGGCCGGTGACCGTCCGGCGCGGCCCGCGCCGGGGGCCCGTCCGGCGCGTACTCCCCGGGCTGCCGGCGCCGCCGACGGCCCGGCGGGGTCCGCGCGGCCCGGGCCGGTCGCGGACCCGGCGGCGCGCGACGACAGCGACGACGACGGGGGTACGGCCTGATGCCGCTCTGGGTGGAGCTGGTGCTCCGGGTCGGCGGCGTGGTGGTCGCGTTCCTGACCCTGCCGCTGCTCGTCGGTCAGGCCGAGCACAAGGTGATGGCGCACATGCAGGGTCGACTCGGCCCGATGTACGCGGGCGGCTTCCACGGCTGGGCGCAGCTCGTGGCGGACGGTGTGAAGTTCGTGCAGAAGGAGGACATTACCCCGCGCGAGGCGGACCGGGCGGTGTTCCGGCTGGCCCCCGCCGTGGCGCTGGTGCCCTACCTGCTGGTGCTGCTGGTCATTCCGCTCGGCCCGAACGACCTGGTCGGGCAACCGTTGGACATCGGCCTGTTCTTCGTGCTGGCCGTCGTCGGCATCGGCGTGGTGGCGGTGCTCATGTCGGCGTGGGCGTCGGCGAACAAGTACAGCCTGCTCGGCGGGCTGCGTGGGGCCGCCCAGCTGCTCGGCTACGAGCTGCCGCTGGTGTTGGCCGCCGCGTCGGTGGCAATGGCGGCGGGCACGCTCAGCCTGTCCGGCATCGTCGCGGCGTGGCAGCCCTGGTGGCTGGTGTGGCAGGCACCCGCGATGATCATCTTCTTCGTCGCGGGGCTGGCCGAAATCCGCCGGCCGCCGTTCGACATGCCGGTGGCCGACTCGGAGCTGGTGTTCGGCTACATGACCGAGTACACGGGCCTGCGGTTCGCGTTCTTCCTACTCGCCGAGTACGTCGGCATCGTGGTGATCGCCGCGCTGACCACCGTGCTGTTCCTGGGCGGCTGGCAGGGGCCGTTCGCCGACGACCAGCTCGGCTGGCTCTGGACACTGCTCAAGATCTTCGCCGTGGCCTTCGTGATCATCTGGCTCCGGGTCTCCTACCCCCGCCTGCGCGAGGACCAACTCCAACGCCTCTGCTGGCTGGTCCTGGTCCCCGCCTCCCTGGCCCAACTGGTCCTGACCGCCACAGTCCGAGTAGCCCTGTAAACACCCCACCCCCCCCGCGCCCGCGCCCCCCGCCCCGCGCCCGCCCCCGCCCCGCCCCCGCCCCCGCCCCGTCGATCATGGAGTTGTGGTGGGGACAAAGCACCCGTGAGTGCTCAAACCTGGCACCACAACTCCATGATCGACGGGGTCGGGCGGTGGTCGTCCGCGATCTTGCACTTACTGCGGCGACATAAGGAGCACGTTGCGCAAATCGACGACAGAAAGTGCAAGATCGGCGGGGCGAGGGGGGCGGCGGGGCGGCGGGGCGAGGGGGGCGAGGGGGCGCGGGGGTTAGCGGAGGGGGGTGTGGGTCGGGTCTACCGGTTCCCTGGGGGGTGGGGGTGGGGTGCCTTCGCCGAAGGGGCGGCCGCCGAGCTTCTCCCGGTCGTGTGGGGTGAGCCAGTTCGACAGGTCGGGGCCGAGCGGCACGATCCCGGTCGGGTTGATGTCGCGGTGCACCTCGTAGTAGTGCCGCTTGATGTGGTCGAAGTCGATCGTGTCGCCGAAACCGGGGGTCTGGAACAGGTCCCGGGCGTACGCCCACAGCACCGGCATCTCGCTCAACTTCTGCCGGTTGCACTTGAAGTGCCCGTGGTAGACGGGGTCGAAGCGGACCAGCGTGGTGAACAGCCGTACGTCGGCCTCGGTGATGGTGTCGCCGACCAGGTACCGCTGGTCGGTCAGCCGCTCGGTCAACCAGTCCAGCCGGTCGAACAGCCGGTGGTACGCCTTGTCGTACGCCTCCTGGCTGCCGGCGAACCCACACCGGTACACGCCGTTGTTGACGTCGCGGAACACGACGTCGTTGACCTCGTCGATCTGCTCGCGCAGGTGCTCGGGGTAGAGCTGCGGGGCGCCCTCGCGGTGGTACGGACCCCACTCGGTGGACAGGTCCAGGCTCATCTGCGCGTAGTCGTTGGTCACCACCTGCCCGGTGGGTACGTCCACCATCGCCGGCACGGTGATGCCCCGCTCGTAGTCGGGAAAGCGCGCGAAGAACGCCTCCTGGAGGCGCTCGATGCCGAGCACCGGGTCGCGCCCACCCGGGTCGAGGTCGAAGGTCCAGCTCCGGGCATCGTGGGTCGGGCCGGCGATCGCCATTGAGATCGCGTCCTCCAGTCCGAGCAGCCGCCGCACGATGACGAGGCGGTTGGCCCACGGGCAGGCTCGGCTGACGGCCAGCCGGTACCGGCCCGGCTCCACCGGATACCCGTCCCGCCCGTCGGCGGTGATCCGCGTGGCGATGTACCGCTGATCCCGGGTGAACTCGCCACCCGGCTCGACGTACTTCCCGCCTGTCTGCGCCACGTCGTCCGCCCTTCCCGCTCCGGTTGCCCTCCACCGCCCATCCTCGCCGAAATCCGGGGCTCCGGCTCGGCGCGGGCGAACCTCGGCTGTCTCCGGTGCTGGCCGGAGGCGGCTCCTTCTTGGCTACCCTGCCGTCATGACGGATGTGGAGACGGCGGCCCGGCGCTTCATCGCCGACGTGTGGAACGCGCGTCGGGAGGAGTCGGCGTACGAGTTGGTCGCCGAGGGGTGTCCGGGGTTGAGTGGGACGGGTCCGGAGGCGACGCTGGCCTGGCACCGCGAGCGCCGTGCCGCCTTCCCGGACCTCCGCTACAAGATCGTCGACGTGGTGGCCGCGGGTGAGCGGGTGGCCGTGCACTGGCGGGCCGCCGGCACCCACGCCGGGCAGTTCGGGCCGGTGCCGCCGACCGGGCAGGTGGTCAGCTACTCCGGGGCGACGTTCCTGCGCTTCGACACCGCCGGCCGGATCATCGAGGTGTGGAGCTGCAACGAGCTGCTCCAGCTCCTCCAGCAGCTCGGCGTCGAGATGGTGCCGCCGGCCGGCGGGCTCAGCGGCTCCTCGGCCTGATCCGGTCGACTGGCAGGTTGATCGGGAACGGCTCGCCGGTGTCGACGAACTTCGTCCACCGCCCGGTCTCGGTGTAGACCTCGTTCACCGCGTCGATCCGGTACGTCACGACCTCCAGGTCGCCACCCAGGGTCTCGATCCGCCAGTAGTAGGGGATGCCGGCCTGGGCGTACAGCGCCGGCTTCAACACGCGGTCGATCGAGCGGGTGCTCGGCGAGACGATCTCGATGGCGACGACCACTTCGTGCGGCTCGTACCTCAGGTGCGTCGTTCTCCCCGCGACCACGGTACCGCCGCCGACCTGTGGGTGGTGGTCGCGCGCGCCGGGGCCACAGGGCAGGATGGTCCACATGACCGACCCCAGCGAGCACGGCGTTCCGGCCGGCGGCGCCAGCGAGCGCGGCCTGCCCGGCGCCGGCCTGGTGAAGGGGCTGGCGGTCACCCTCAAGACGATGACCAGCCGCTCGACCACCCAGCAGTACCCGGACGTCGCCCCCGAGCTGCCGCCGCGCTCGCGTGGAGTGATCGCGCTGTCCGAGGAGAACTGCACGGTCTGCATGCTCTGCGCCCGCGAGTGCCCGGACTGGTGCATCTACATCGACTCGCACAAGGAGGAGGTGGCGGTGCCCGGCGCCGCCCGCCCCCGCCAGCGCAATGTGCTCGACCGGTTCGACATCGACTTCTCGCTCTGCATGTACTGCGGCATCTGCATCGAGGTCTGCCCGTTCGACGCGCTCTACTGGTCGCCGGAGTTCGAGTACGCCGAGTACGACATCAAGGACCTGCTGCACGACAAGGACCACCTCGGCCAGTGGATGGCGACGGTTCCGCCGCCACCCGCGCACGATCCCAACGGCGAGCCGGCCAAGGAGGAGACCGCCGCCGCGCGCAAGGCCGCGCGGTCGATCCCACCGGCGGTACGCCCCGGCGACGAGGGCCCGGCGTCGTGACCGCCCGAGCCGCGGGGGCGGCCCGGTGACCGGCGCGGATCTGCTGCTGCTCGCGCTGGGCGCGGTTGCGGTCGGCGCCGGTGTGCTGGTGGTGACCACCAAGCACCTGGTCCGGGCGGGGCTCTACCTGGTGGTCTGTCTGGGCGCGCTGGCCGGCGACTATCTGGTGCTCGGCGCGGAGCTGGTCGCCTGGGTCCAGGTGCTGATCTACGTGGGCGCGGTGGTGGTGCTGCTGCTGTTCGCGGTGATGCTGACCCGGGCTCCGATCGGGGCGTCCGACGACCTGGACCGGCCCGGCTGGCCCGCCGCGCTGATCGGTGGCGGCGCCGGGCTGGGGCTGAGCGTGCTGCTGGTCGACGCGTACCGGTGGAGCACCGTCGCGCTGCCCGACGCGGGTACGGCGGAGCGGCTGGGTGAGCAGATCTTCGCCTCCTGGGTGCTGCCGTTCGAGGTGCTCTCCGTCCTGCTGCTGTCCGCCCTGGTCGGCGCGGTGGTGCTGTCCCGACCCGACATCGGCCGCCGTACCGAGGACGCGCCCACGCCGGTGGAGGAACTGGCCTCCGGGGGGCGTCGGTGAGGCCGGTCATTCCGTACGTCACCGCCGCGCTGCTGTTCGGCCTCGGCGTGTACGGCGTGCTGCGTCGACGCAACGCCGTGCTGGTGCTCATGTCGGTTGAGCTGATGCTGAACGCGGTGAACCTGATCCTGGTCACCGCGGACACCACGGCCCGCGCGGTGCTGCCGCACTCCGGGCAGGTGTTCGCGCTGTTCGTCATCGTGCTCGCCGCCGCCGAGATCGGGGTGGGGTTGGCGATCGTGCTCCAGCTCTACCGTCTGCGGTCCACGGTGGCGGTGGACGACGTCGCGTTGACCGAACCGGCGGCGTCGACCGTCGCCGGGGACGCGGAGGCGGGCCGGTGACCGGGCTGCTCGGGGCGGCGCTGCCCGCCGTACCGCTGCTCGCCGGCCTGCTCGGCCTGCTGCTGCCGCCGGCCCCGCGGCAGCCCGGCGGCGCGGTCGGCGGTGACCGGGCGCGGACGGTGGCCGTGACGATCGGCGTGGCCGGCGCCGCCGGCGCGCTGGCTCTGGCCGTGGCCCTGCTGGTGACGGTCGACGGTCCGACGGAGACGTCGACGACCTGGGTCGACATCGGTGGGCTGGCGGTGACCCTCGGGGTACGCCTGGACGGCGCCGCCGCGCTGGTCGCGGTGGCGGTCGCCGCGGTGGCCCTGGCCGTGCAGGTGTACTCGATCGGCTACCTGCGGCGCGGCCCCCACGACGACGTCGACGTCGACCACCGCTACCCGCCGTACGCCGCCCAGATCAGTCTCTTCACGGGGGCGATGCTGCTGGTGGTGGTCGCCGGTGACCTGATCATGCTGCTGGTGGGGTGGGAGGTGATGGGCCTCTGCTCGTACCTGCTCATCGCCCACGACCGCCGGTTGGCGGGCGCGCCGGCCGCCGCCATGAAGGCGTTCCTGGTGACGCGGGTCGGTGACGTCGGGTTCCTGCTCGGCATCGTTCTGCTCGGCGTGTCGACGGGCAGTTTCCGGATCGCCGACGTGCTCGCGCACGACCACTCCGGCGCGACCCTGACCGCCGCCGGTCTGCTGCTGCTCGCCGGTGTGGCCGGCAAGAGCGCGCAGTTCCCGCTGCACACCTGGCTGCCGGACGCCATGGCCGGCCCGACGCCGATCTCCGCGCTGATCCACGCCGCGACCATGGTCGCCGCCGGGGTGTACGCGGTGACCCGGCTCTACCCGCTGTTCACGGCCGCTCCGGTGACGTTGACCGTGCTCGGGGTGCTCGCCGCGATCACCCTGCTGCTCGGGGCGCTCGCCGCCACCGCCCAGGACGACATCAAGCGGGTGCTGGCCTGGTCGACCGTCTCCCAACTGGGTTACATGACCGGCGCGCTGGCCGTCGGCTCGCCGTCGGCGGCGCTGTTCCACCTGCTCACCCACGCCGCGTTCAAGGCTCTGCTGTTCCTCGCCGCCGGCGCGGTGATCCACGCGGTGGGCACCACGCTGATGTCGGAGATGGGCGGGCTGCGCCGGAGCATGCCGGTGACGTTCTGGTGCACGGTGATCGGTCTCGGCGCGCTCGCCGGGGTGCCGCCGCTGGCCGGCTTCTGGAGCAAGGACGGCGTGCTGACGGTCGCCGAGTCGGCGGCGCTGGAGGGCACCGGTCCCGCGCCGTCGTGGGTGGGCTGGCTGGTCTGGCTGGCCGGACTGCTCGGTGTGGCGATCACCGCCTGGTACGCGGGTCGACTGCTGCTGCGGGCCTTCTTCGGCGAGCCCCGGCTGCCGCTGCTCCACCCGCACGACCCGCCCGCGGTGCTGCGCTGGCCGGTGCTGCTGCTGGCCGTGCCGGCCGCGCTGCTGGGTCTGGCCGGGTTCGTCGGCGCGTTCGCCGACCGGCTGCGGTTCGCCACCGTGCCGGTGGCGGGCGCGGAGGACGGCCTGGTTCACGTCGGGCCGGGGCTGTTGCTGCCGCTGGCGCTGCTGCTGGTGGGAGCGGGGCTGGTGTGGGCGCGTTGGCGTCGGGACCGGGCCGCCGATCCGGCGACCGCGCTGGGTCCGCTGCGGCCGGTCTTCGCCCGCGCGTTCCGGCTCGACGACGTCCAGCACACCCTTGTCGTACGCCCCGTCCGGGCCCTCGCCCGTCTCGCGCGTACCGCCGACGAGGTGGTGGTGGACGGGGTCGTGGAGGGCAGCGGGAAGGCCGCCACGGGCCTCGGGGCCGGGCTGGCCGCGCTGCACCGGGCGGCGCTGCCCCGGGCCGCCGCCGGTGTGCTGGCCGGCGCGCTGCTGATCGGTCTGGCCGCCGCCGTGCTGGGGGTGGTGTCATGACGTTCGGGCAGGTGCTGCTCGTCGCCGTGCTGGTGCTGCCGGCGTTGGGCGCGGTCGCGGTGGCGGCGACACCCCGGGACCGGGCGGCGCGGATCGTCGGCACGGTCGCGGCGGCGCTGACCCTGTTGGCCGCCGTGGCGTTGGTGTCCGGTGGACGGAGCTGGTTCGCGTGGTCGGCCGGTACGCCGGCGGTGCGCCCCTGGCACCAGGTGGACCTGCCCTGGGCGTCCGGCCTGGATCTGCGCTTCCACCTCGGCGTCGACGGCATCTCCTGGCCGCTGGTGGTGCTGACCGCGCTGCTCACGCTGCTCTGCTGCGCGTACTCGCTGTGGCGGGTGCCCGACGGCGGCAGCGGCCGGGCGCTGGTGGCGTTGCTGCTGGTCGTCGAGGTGGGCATCCTCGGCACGTTCCTCGCCCTGGACCTGGTGCTGTTCTTCCTCTTCTTCGAGGTCGTCCTGCTGCCGATGTACGCGATCATCGCGGGCTGGGGCGGCGCCGACCGGCGTCGGGCGGGCCGCAAGTTCGTGCTGTACACGCTCGTCGGTTCGGTGTTGCTGCTGGTCGGCGTGTACGTCGTTGTCGCCGCCGCGGGAACCGCCGACATCGTGGCCCTGACCGGCGGCGCCGGGCTGTCCCGGGGCACCCAGTTGGGCGCGTTCACGCTGCTCGCGCTCGCGTTCGCGGTGAAGAGTCCACTCTGGCCGCTGCATTCGTGGCTGCCCGACGCGCACACGCAGGCCCCGACGGTGGGCAGCGTGGTGCTGGCGGGGGTGCTGCTCAAGATGGGCACGTACGGGCTGATCCGGGTGGCGGTGGGGGTGGCCCCGGAGGGCGCCCGCTGGGCCGCACCGGCGCTCGGCGTGCTGGCGGTCGCCGCGATCCTTGTCGGTTCGCTGGTCTGCCTCGCCCAGGTCGAGGTGAAGCGGCTCATCGCGTACTCCAGCGTTGGTCACATGGGCTTCGTCCTGCTGGGCGTCGCCACGCTGACCGCCACCGGCGTTCAGGCGGCCCTGATCGGCAATGTCGCGCACGGCGTGATCACCGGCCTGCTGTTCTTTTTGGCCGGGGCCGTGAAGGACCGCACCGGCACGGGTGCTCTCGCCGAGCTGTCCGGGTTGCGGGAGACCGCGCCCCGGCTGGCCGGTCTGCTGGCGTTCGCGGCCGTCGCTTCGCTGGGCCTGCCCGGGCTGGCCGGCTTCTGGGGGGAGGCGTTCGCGGTGGTCGCGGCGATCCAGGTGGGCGGTCCGCTGTGGCTGACCCTCGGGGTGCTCGCGGCGGTCGGCGGCGCGCTCACGGCCGCGTACTTCCTGCGGTTGCTGCGTCAGGTCACCCACGGCCGGCCGAGCCCGTCGGTGGGCGGCGTCGGCGCGGGGCTGGCCGGCGCGGAGCTGACCGCGTGGGTGCCGCTGGTGCTTCTCGCGCTGGCGATCGGTCTGGTTCCGGCGCTGGTCCTCGGCGTCGCCGAGGCGCCCGTCGACGCTCTCGTCGAGGTGATCCACAGGTGAGGACGAGAAGCGTGCCGCGACCGGGGGCGGACCGATGAGCGTCGTGCAGAGCGTGGACAGCGTGGCGTTGCTGCCGGCGTACCTGGCCGCCGGCACCGCCGTACTCGTGCTGGTGGTCGACCTGGCGCTGGCGCGGCCGCGCGCCACGGTCGCGGTGGCCGCGCTCGGCGCGCTCGGCACGGCCGTCTCCTCGGCGCTGGTCGGCGCGGGTGGCGAGCGGCGGACGTTCTGCGCCGGCGCGGACTGCTCGTGGATCTTCGGCGGCCGGGCGGCCCTGGTCGGCGCGGTGGTGGCGCTGCTCACCCTGGGCGTGCTCGGGTTGTCGGTGCCGGCGCTGCGGGCCGGTCGGTCGCCGGTGGGGGAGTACGCCTTCCTGCTCGCCTGTTCGATGACCGGCGGCGTGGTGCTCGGCGCGGCCGGCGACCTGATCACTTTGATCGTGGCGTTGGAGACGCTGACCCTGCCGCTGTACGTGTTGGTCGGCCTGCGCCGGGGCAGCCTCGCCAGCGCCGAGGCGGCGGTGACGTTCTTCGTGGTCAGCGTGGTGGCCACCACGCTGACGTTGCTGGGCGCGGCGCTGCTGTACGCGGTGACCGGCGGGCTGCACCTCGATCGGGTCGGCGCGCTGCTGGCCGAGCGGCCGGAGCTGCGTGACCTGCCGCTGACCACCGCCGCCGTGGCGCTGCTGCTGCTCGGGCTGGCCTTCAAGGTGGCGGCGGTGCCGTTCCACGCCTGGGCGCCGGCCACCTACGACGGCGCTCCGCTGCCGGTGGCCGCGTACCTGTCGACGGCGTCGAAGCTGGGCGGCCTGGTGGCGGTGTTGGCCGTCGTGCAGCGGGCGCTGCCGGCGGACCAGACCGGTCCGGTGCTCGCCCTGCTGGCGGTGCTCACGATGACCGTCGGCAACCTGGTGGCGCTGCGCCAGCGGCGTACCGTCCGGCTGCTCGCCTGGTCCTCGGTCGCGCAGGCCGGTTACATCCTCGCCCCGCTGGGCGCGCTGGCGCTGGCCGCGGGCCGCACGGGCGAGGCGCGGTCGGCCGCGTACGCCGCCGCGGTGGCGTACGCCGTGTTCTTCGTGGTGCTGGAGCTGGCGGCGTTCGCCGGGGTGACCGCGCTGCGCCCGGTGGGGGCGGACGGCGGCACGCTTGACGACCTGCGCGGGGCTGCGCGCCGGCACCCGTGGCGGGGTGCCGCGCTCGGTCTCGCGCTGGTGGGTCTGGCGGGGCTGCCACCGGGCCTGGCCGGGTTGTTCGCGAAGGTGACGGTGGTCCGGTCGCTGCTGGACGGCGGGGCGGCCTGGTTGGCGCTGGTGGTGGCGCTGAACGCGGTGCTCGGGCTCGCCTACTACCTGCGGGTCACCGCCGGCCTGTGGACGCCGACACCCGCGTCGCGCGGGGACGGCGCGGTGGCCGTACCCGTGGTGGGTGTGGTGGCGGTGGTGCTGGCGGTGACCACGGTGGCCGCAGTGGCGCTCGGCGTCGCCCCGCAGCTCGTGCTGGATCTCGCTGCCCGCTGAGCGGGTCTCAGTCAACTCTCAGCGTTCCGATGGATGGTTGACGGGTATCGGGTTGTTGTACCGGTCAGCGGATCGAGGCGATCCGCGCACCGAAGGAGAGATCGTGCACCACAACCGTCTGAAGACCGCCGCGCTGCTCGGCCTGCTCACCGCGCTGATCCTCGCGGTGGGCTACGGGTTCGGTGGCAGTGGCGGCCTGGTCATCGCCGTCCTTATCTCACTGGTCATGAACGGCATTTCCTACTTCTTCTCGGACAAGATCGCGCTGCGCTCGATGCGGGCGCAACCGGTCAGCGAGGCACAGTTCCCCGAGCTGTACCGCATGGTGCGCGAGTTGGCGACCGAGGCCCGGCAGCCGATGCCCCGCCTGTACGTGAGCCCGACCGCCCAGCCGAACGCGTTCGCGACGGGGCGTAACCCGCAGCACGCGGCGGTCTGCGTGACCCAGGGCATCACCGAGGTCCTGGACTACCGGGAGCTGCGCGGTGTGATCGGGCACGAGCTGTCCCACGTCTACAACCGGGACATCCTGATCTCCAGCGTCGCGGCCGGCCTGGCCGGCATCATCACGTTCCTGGCGAACATCGCCTGGTTCATCCCGCTGGGCGGCGGGGACGACGAGGACTCGCCGAACCCGGCCGTGCTGCTGCTGACCCTGATCCTCGGGCCGATCGCCGCCACCGTGATCCAGTTGGCGATCAGCCGCAGCCGCGAGTTCCAGGCGGACCAGTCGGGCGCCGAGCTGAGCCGGGACCCGCTGGCCCTGGCCAGCGCCCTGCGCAAGATCGACGCCGTGGCCCGGCGACGCCCGCTGCCGGCTCAGGGCACGCTCACCAGCACCGCGCACCTGATGATCGCCAACCCGTTCGCCGGTGGCGCGATCGCCGCGCTCTTCTCCACCCACCCCAAGATGGAGGACCGGGTCGCCCGCCTGGAGCGGATGGCCGCCAACTCCGGGCCGGTGCAGTTCCAGCGCTGACCCGCTGAGCCCGTACTCCACCCGCGTCCGGCTACGGACGCGGGTGGAGTCGTTTCGCGGTCAGTCCGGTGCGGGCAGCCGGTCCGGACGGGTCAGCAGCACGACGGTGAGCAGGACGACGCCCGCCGTCAGGTACGACGCGGCGGGCGAGAGCACGGCGGCCACGCCACCCAGCAGGAAGATGCCGATCCCCGAGGTGACGATGTTCGCCGCGACGATCGTCGCCTCGACCTGCCCCATCCGTTCCAGAGGAGCCAACCGGGCGAATGTGGCCTGCGCGCCGATCAACCAGCCGCCGCCCGCGCCGATCAAAGCGTTGCCCACCGTCAGAGCCCACAGCGGCGCGTCGACGGCGGCCAGGACACCGGACAGCAACAGCGCGCCGCCCAGCGCGGCGGCGACGGTCACCTGCCCGGCCAGCCGGCCCAGCCAGCGGGACCGGCCCACCACCAGCACGAAGGCCGCACCGCCCAGCGCTGACGCCGCCAGCACGGCGGGACGCCAGGCCCCATCGGCCAGATCCGGGGCGAGGGTCTCCGGCAACGCGCCGGACAGCATCGTGGCCAGGGTGAGCAGGGCGACACCCCTCAGTACGGGATGGCCGGCGATGATGCGGACGCCCGCGGTCGCCGGTGGGCGCGGACCGCGTGAACGGTGGGGGCGCTTCGGCAGTCCAGCCAGGACCATCGCGGCGACCAGGAACGACCCGAGGTCGATCAGGAGCGCCACCCGCGAGCCGAGAGCCACCGTCAGACTGGCTCCCGCGAGCAGGCCGACCACCTGGCCCGCCTGATTGGCGAAGGCGCTGAGACCGAACAGCGGCAGCCGCAGCGGAGCCTCCACGGCCTCGGCGACGACGGCGATGTTGACGCTCGCGTAGGCGGCCCTCACCGCGCCCAGCAGGCCGGCCGCCACGATCGCCGGCAGCGGCTCGGGGACCGCCGCGGGCACGGCGATCAGCGCGGCGCCGGCCACCGACAGCCAGACCAGCAGGGTACGGCGGGCCGGCACGTCCAGCCAGCCGCTGAAGACGGTGGCGACCAGCAGGGCGGGCAGGGTACGCGCGGCGTAGACCGCAGCCGGGCCGAGGACGGAGTTCGTCTGGTCGTACGCGAGCAGCAGCAGAGCGGCAAGGCCCACGAAGTCACCCAGCTCCGAGATGCCCCGGGCGATCACCAGCCGGGAGGCGACCGGATGTCGGAAGAGCGCCCGGTACCCGGGGGACGGCGTGAGCTGCTCGTCGGTGTCGGGCATCAGGGCGTCTGATCCGCTTCCACTACCCCGATCGGCTGATAGGCGGCGTTCTCCCGGGCTCGGCGGGACTGTTCCCGCCGGTAGCTGCTGCGGATCTCCGGGTCCTGGCGGCGTCGGCGCAGCGCCACGAAGTCCGACCAGACGTCCTCCGGCCACGCCGGCAGCCCCTCACCGGTCACCAGTTCGGCGTTGCGGAAGGCGTGCAGCGTCGAGCGGTGCACCGGTTGCAGGCACATCAGGGGGATGTTCCGGTAGAAGCGCACCACCTGCCCGACCTCGGTGAGGCGCAGGATGGTGGGCAGCAGCGAGGTGTACCAGTCGGTCTCCACCACGCCCTCGTAGAGCTGGAGACCGCGCTGGTCGGGCCAGTTCGGCACACTCCTCGCCATGAGGCACCAACCCGGGGACGTGCGGGCCAGCACGCCGGTGACCATCTCGACGGTGTTGGTGGCGCGCGGGTCGGCGTCGAGGAACGGAATGCTCGCGCCGTACCGGTCGAAGATGTCCAGGTCGTCGTGGAACTGCTCCGGCGCCGCCTGCAACTGGTCCGCCGCGTGCGGCAGCTTGGCGTCGTAGCCGCCGGCGAGTGAGCGCCACTGGGTCGGCTCGTTCTCCGTCAGCAGGGTCCACTCGGTGTCCTGCCCGTCCCAGCGCAGCGCGAAGTCGACCGGTGGATAGACGTACCAGCCGAATCCCGAGGCGGCGGCGACCGGCGGGCACTGTTGGACGGCCCGGGCGGGCAGGGAGCCGCGCAGGCTGGGTGAGGCGGCCTCACTGGGTTTGGCGTCGCCGTACAGCGAATAGATCTCGACTCGCAGAGGTGCGGTGGTAGTCCCGGACATCGGACCTCCTGCCTCATCGTGCGGTGCCGGCGTATGGACCCAATTCGATCAGCAACCTACCCCCTTTGTGACCGCTCGGTCAGTCCCAGCCTCCGCGCTGCTGTGAGCGGATCGACCATCCACGGTCTGACCTCCCGAGTTAGGGTCGACAGGGCTTCTACCCGTTACCTGTCCCAGCGGAGGTGTCTGCCGTGGCCGCACTGCGCCAGTACCTGGGTGTCTGGCGGATCCCCGGCGCGCCGATCCTGCTGGTCACCGGCATCGTCGGGCGGCTGGGCATCGGCATGACGCCGCTGGCGCTGCTGCTGGTGGTGGAGCAGGTGACCGGGCGCTACGCACTGGCCGCCGTCGCGGGCGGCATCTACGCCGTAGCCGGCGCCGCGCTCAGCCCGATCGCCGGGCGGATAGCCGACCGGGTCGGTCCGAGCCCGGTGCTGCTGGTCACCGCCGTGGCCCACCCGTTGGCGCTCATCGGGCTGCTGCTGGCCAGCCGTGCGGGCGACGACGCCCTCGCCGCCATCTACCTGACGGCCGGCGTCGCCGGCGCGACGTACCCGCCGCTCACCGCCGCCATCCGCGGCGCCTGGAACGACCTGACCAGCCCCGCGTCCGGCCGGTACGCCCTGCGTAACACCGCCCTCGCGGCGGAGACCTCGCTGTTCGAGATCGTGTTCGTGCTCGGACCACTGCTCGTGGCGGGGTTCGTGCTGGTCGCCGACGCGGCGGCCGCGCTGATCGGGGCGGCGGTCGTCACCCTGGTCGGCACCACCGCCGTAGCCCTCGGCCGGGTGATGCGCGACTGGCGTCCCCACCCCCGCGAACACCACGCCCGGGGGCTCGGTCCGCTACGGGTCGCCGGCTTCGGAGCCCTACTTGTCTGCGTCGCCGGGCTGGGCATCGCGTTCGGCGCCGCCGGTGTGATCGTCCCGGCGTACGCCGGCAACGCCACCACCGACGACCCGGAGAGCCTCGCCGGGCTGCTGCTCGCCGTCTGGGGGGTCGGCAGTGCCATCGGCGGCTTCTGGTTCGGCGTACGCCGGCCCTCGCCGAACATGACCCGCCAGTTCGCCCTGCTGCTCGCCGCGCTGGCCGGCACGTTCCTGGTGTTCGCCGTGATGCCCACGCCGCTGGCGCTGGGCGTCGCCCTGGTCGTCGGCGGGGCCACCATCGCCCCGGCACTGACCCTGGAGAACACCCTGGTCGGCCGGATCGCCCCGGCGGGCATGCTGAACGAGGCGTACACCTGGGTGGTCACCGTGGCCGTGGCGGCGAGCGCCGCCGGCGGCGCGGTGGCCGGCCTGATCGTGGACCACGCCGGCGGCGTGCCCTGGGCCTTCGTCTTCGCGGGCGCGGCGGTGGCCGTCGGGGCTGCGGTCGCCGCGCTGCCCGCCGGGCCCATCGCCCGCGCGGAAAACCAGGCGGTACGCGCCGACGAGCCCATCCCGGCCTGAGCCCCTCCGTCGTCGCCGGCGATTGTCGGTGCCGTGCACCAGACTGAGCGTCGGCGAGAGGGGAAACCATGGCCAAGCTGCTTTACTCGGCGACCGCGTCACTCGACGGCTACATCGCCGGCCCCGGCGGAGACATGTCCTGGCTGACCGAACACCTCACCGGCGACAACCCGACCGCCGACCGTCTGCTGGCCGACATCGGCGCGATCCTCGCCGGCAACCGCACCTACGGCGGCGACGACCCGAATCGCGGCACCGACAGCGAGGGCGCCTTCGGCGGCCGGTACCACGGGCCGGTGGTCGTCCTGACCCACCGTCCACCCGACGACCCGCCCGAGGGCGTCACCTTCGCCGACGACCTGCACGTTGCCGTCGCGCAGGCCAAGGAGGCCGCCGGCGACAGGTACGTCAACGTGCTCGGCGCGGACGTCGCCAAGCAGTGCCTACGCGCAGGCCTGCTCGACGAGGTCCTCATCTTCTTCGCGCCCGTGCTGCTCGGCGACGGCGTACGCATCCTCGACGACCCGGGTGGCGCCCGCGTCCGGCTGACGCCGATCCCCGGCGAGACGGCCCACTGGTACCGCGTCGACCGCTGACGGATCGGCGGCCCCGCGCCTACCGGTAGTTCGTGAACTGGAGGGCGACGCCGAAGTCCTCACCCTTGAGCAGCGCGATGACCGCCTGGAGGTCGTCCCGCTTCTTGCCGGTGACGCGCAGCTGGTCGCCCTGGATCTGCGCCTGGACGCCCTTCGGGCCCTCGTCGCGGATCTTCTTGCTGATCGCCTTGGCCTTGTCCGCCTCGATGCCCTGGATCACCTTGCAGTCGATCTTGAACACCTTGCCGGACGGGCGCGCCTCACCCGCGTCCAGCGACTTCAACGAGATGTTCCGCTTGACCAACTTCTCCTTGAAGACGTCCAGCGCGGCGCGGACCCGCTCCTCGGTCTCCGCCTGAAGGCCGATCGCCTCCTCACCCGACCAGGAGATCTCCGCGCCCGTGCCGCGGAAGTCGAACCGCGTCGAGAGCTCCTTCTCCGCCTGCCGGAGGGCGTTGTCGACCTCCTGGCGGTCGACCTTGCTCACGATGTCGAAAGACGGGTTCGCTGGCATGCTTCTGCTCCTGCTGTCCGGCGGTCTGGGACGTGCAGTCGGCCGCCGACCAGCGGCACGACCCCCTGACGGTACCCGGTTGCGCCGGTCCCGGGGCGAGCCGCTATCCTTGCTTCCGCCGCCGCGTTGCGACGCGGTGGGGTGCCCTGGCGGGTTGCCCGAGCGGCCAATGGGAGCGGACTGTAAATCCGTCGCGAAAGCTACAGAGGTTCGAATCCTCTACCCGCCACCAGGTGCAGACACGGCCCCTGACCAGCAGAGATGCTGATCGGGGGCCGTTGTCGTTGATCTAGCCGAGTCCGGCTGAATCCAGCCGTTGACGACTGGGTGTGGGCAGGTCGATCTTGCTGCTAAGGGCTTGCTGAGACGCAGCGCTGGCGTCAGTCCCCAGGCCCGTGCGCGTGGCGCCGGTTGAATGATCGCTACTGTCGTCGCCACCTTCGGGGGACGGGCCGGGGGTCGCTGCTGAGCGTCGGTACATGGTCCGTCACCACGCCGGGATGTCCCCACAGATCCGCAGCCGCCGTTCTGCCGGATCGAGGTCGCGTTGTCCGGGCAGCGCGGCCGCTGTCCGCCCAGGGGGACGTGGGGAGGCTTGGCCGGAGACGTGCTCGACGACCGCTGAGGGTTGGACCCGGCTTGACGGTGGCCGGCGGTTCTCTGCGACCCGCGGCGCCACCGGTAGCTACGGGCCGGTAACCAGTTGTGCCATTCGGACGGCACGACTTGTCCGGTGTAGACGACTTGTGTCCGTGCGCTGAGCGGGTATGGTGGTCGATGTGTTGCCGCCGCCGAGTGGCTGCCAGATCGAGGAGTGGTAGCGGGGAGTAACCGCGGGTAGCGGGCCGGTGGGGCGTAGCGCATCCGGGTGAAATGCGTTGATGGTCGTATCAAGCACAGGGTGAAGGCGCTCGAGTATGCGAAGTGGGCTCTGATCTGGCCCAGTGCGGCACAGGGAGTTGTCCGAAGGGCGGCAAGTGGTCAACGCTCGGCCCGGTCCTGCTCCGACCGCTTTTCTGCGTACGGACCGTGTGGCACGATCGTGGAACCTCCACCATCCCCGTGACACTTCCCCGACAGGAGCAAAAATGTCTGGTCGAACGCTGGGCCGGCTGCTTGGCTCGTTCCTGGTGCTTACTGCTATCGCCGCCGGCGTCTTCGTCAGTGACGGCGTGGACGGCCACATGTACACGGCGGACTTCATCTGGAACATGCCCCCAGCTCAGTGAGTACCACGATCTTCGTGATGTAGGCAGCGGGGCGGGCGAGGGGGCGTTGCATGGCGGGTAGTGGCCGCACGGGCCCCCGCTCCAACGAACGTGCCTGGTTCATCACCGGGCCCATGGCGATCCTGGCTGTCATCTGCTCCACCGTCGTCGGCCTGGTTGCCCCGGAGCCCGTGGGAGACTGGCCCCTCGCGGGTGCCCTGCTGGTCGGCATGGTTGCCGCCGGGCTTCCGGTACGGAACTTCTCGGTCCGGCGTCAAGCCACCGGCGTGACCCTCACCGAGATCCCGCTGGTCCTGGCTTTCTACCTGGTCCAGCCACTCACCGTGGTCTTCATCTACACCCTCGCGGCCGTCATCACGCACCTCAGGCACCGCTTCGGCGCGACGAAATTCTGGTTCAACGTCGCCAGAGCGGCGGTGGGATCGTCACTGGCGGTCCTGGTGTTGCAGGCACTGCCACCCGTGCACGGGGTCGGTCCGGGCACCTGGCTGACGCTCTTCGTGGCGGCCAGCATGGTCAACCTGGTGAGCATCCTCTCCGTTGCCGGGGTCCATACCCTCCTGCAGGGATGGCAGGTGGGCTGGGAGACCATCCGGAGATGCCCGCCGGCGTTGCTCACCGCCGCCATCAACATCGCCAGTGGCCTGGTCGTCCTCATTCTTATCGCGGTGACCTGGTGGTCACTTCTGCTGCTGGCCGCTCTCGTCGGGGCGTTGGCCATCGTGTACCGGGCTTACGCGCAGTTCTTCCGGCAGCACCGCACCCTCGCCGACCTGTACGAGCTGAGTCGAGCGGTGGCCGAGAGCGGCCAGGACGGGACCTTGGCCGACGCGCTACTGGGGGGGTGCGCGCGTTGATGCAGGCGGAGTACGCGACGCTCTGGTTGCCGGCTCAGGGCCGGCATCCGGAGGTGCTGTTGACGGCACGGAACGACGACCCCGGTCTGCTCGACCTCGCCAACACCCCTGCAGTCCTCAGAAGACGGGCCCGGGACGAGGGCCGCGTCGTAGCGGTCGGACGTGGCGTCACCACGGATGCCGAGATGCGGGGAGAGTTGTCCGCGCAGCGCGTCAAGGACGTCATCGTGCTTCCCCTGCGGTCCGGTCACGCGATCATCGGCACCCTCGAGGTGGCGAACCGGCTCGGGGACAGCAACTACTTCGTTCGTAACGACATTCCGCTGTTCGAGACGGTTGCCGCCCACGCGGCGGTGGCTCTGGAGAATTCCCGGCTGGTCGACCGGCTGCGGCACGACGCCTACCACGACGCGTTGACCCGGCTACCCAACCGACGGCGGGTCACCGAGGCTCTGGAGGAGTCGGTCAGGATCCGCGCACCCGGTGAAGTGGTGGCCCTGCTGCTCTTCGACGTCGACGGGTTGCGCCAGGTCAACGAGTCGCTTGGCCACGCTGCTGGCGACAAGGTGCTCGTCGAGGTCGCCAACCGGCTCCGCGCCAGCGCGCCGTCCTCGGCCCTGGTGGGCCGGCCCAGCGGGGACGAATTTCTCGTGACTCTCCGATTGGAAAGCGCCGAGGCGGCACTCGAACTTGCCGAACAGTTGCGCGACCAGATCCGCGACGAGATGGTCTTCGACGCGCTCACGCTCGACGTGAACACCGCCGTCGGGGTGGCCGTACACCCGGATCATGGCAGCGATGCCGCGACCCTGCTGCTGCGGGTCGACCTGGCGGCGAACGCCGCCAAGTCGGTGCCGGGCAGCGTGCAGTTGTTCAACCCGGGCCTGGAGTCCCGGTCGTTGCGCCGGTTGGGTCTCGCCGGTGACCTGCGCCAGGCGTTGGACCAGGGCGAGCTGGAGGTCTACTTCCAGCCCAAGGTGACCTTGCGGGACCGGCGTCTGGTCGGTGTCGAGTGTCTGGCCCGCTGGGAGCATCCGACGCACGGCACGGTCGCCCCCGAGGACTTCGTGGCGGTGGCCGCGCACACCGGCCAGTTGAGCCGGCTCACCGAGGTGGTGCTCCGCGAGGGGCTGCGGCGCAGCCGGGACTGGGCCGAGGCCGACCAGCCGCTGCCCATCGCCGTGAACCTCGCCGCCCGCACGCTCACCGACCAGCACTTCCCGGACCGGGTGCAGGAGCTGCTGACCGAGTACGGGGTGCCGGCGCAGCGCCTCACCCTGGAGATCACCGAGTCGGGTGTCCTGGACGGCACGGACCGGCCCATCCCGACGCTGCGGCGGCTCCGCGACCTCGGCGTCCGGCTGTCGGTGGACGACTTCGGCACCGGTGACTCGTCCCTGGCTCACCTGCGCCGGTTGCCGGTGCACGAGGTGAAGGTGGACCGCTCCTTCGTGCAGGGCATGGCCACGGACCCGGGGGACCTGGCGATCGTCAACGCGGTGGTGACGCTCTCCCAGCAGTTCGGCCTGGCCGTGGTCGCCGAGGGGGTCGAGAGCGAACTGACCCTGGAGCTTCTCCAGGACATCGGGTGCGAGATCGGTCAGGGCTTCCTGTTCAGCCGGCCGCTGCCGTACGAGCGACTGGCCGCCTGGTTCGGCGCTCAGGTGGACCCGGAGACGATCTCCAGCGGAGAGCTTCCCCGCCTGCGTGTGGTGCCCTGACCTGGGCATATGCGGGCACCGGGGATCCGATTTCACCTGCTGACCCCTGCCGTGTATTCTACTTCTGCGCGCCCCACGGGGAGATCGCGCAGGCCCCCTTAGCTCAGTCGGCAGAGCGTCTCCATGGTAAGGAGAAGGTCTACGGTTCGATTCCGTAAGGGGGCTCGAGGGTTCAGCTGGACCCACCGCGGCGGTGTAGCTCAGATGGCAGAGCAAGCGGCTCATAATCGCTGTGTCGCCGGTTCAAGTCCGGCCACCGCTACTCTCGTCTTCCGGGCTGGTTCCCGGTGGTCGTTGAGATGGGCGCCACTGGCGCCCACTTTGCATGTCCGCGCAGTCAGCGTCTAGGCTGACGCGTCGTAGTTGTTTCCGTTAGCGAGGAAGGCACTCCGCCGTGGCGAAGGCTACCGATGTCCGGCCGAAGATCACTTTGGCGTGTGTGGAGTGCAAGGAGCGCAACTACATCACGCGCAAGAACCGCCGGAACGACCCCGACCGCATCGAGCTGAAGAAGTTCTGCCCGCGCGACGGCCGGCACACGGTTCACCGCGAGACCCGCTGACCGCCGGCCGGCATCACGCCGGCCGTCGTCGAAGCCTTCCCAACCGCCGATCTGACCGGTCGGGCGCGGCATTGCCGCAGCCTGCCGGCCAGATCGGCGGTTGTGCTTTCCGTGTAGGTTCGCGGCATGTCCCTGGACCCTTCCTTCGTCGGCCGGACGTATCCGCCGACCGCCCCCTACCAGGTGGGCCGAGAAAAGATCCGTGAGTTCGCCACGGCCATCGGCGCCACCGACGCGGCTCACCACGACCCGGCCGCGGCGCAGGCCCTGGGCCACCCGGACGTGGTCGCCCCGCCGACGTTCCCGGTGATCGTCACCATGGCCGCTACCGCTCAGATCATCGAGGACCCGGACCTGGGCGTCGACTACAGCCGGCTGGTCCACGGCGACCAGCGGTTCGCGTACACGCGGCCGGTGGTCGCGGGCGACGAGCTGGTCTGCACCAACACCATCGAAGAGGTCACCAACCGGGGCGGGCACGGCCTTCTGACCACCCGTACGGACGTGAGCACCGTCGCCGGGGAGCCGGTGGTCGCCGTCTGGGCCCGGTACGTCATCCGTGGAGAGGCCTGAGATGGAACTGCCAACCAAGACGTTCCGGGTGACCCGGGCGGACCTGATCCGCTACGCCGGCGCCTCGGGTGACTTCAACCCGATCCACTGGAGCGACCGGGTCGCCACGAAGGTGGGGCTGCCCGGGGTCATCGCGCACGGCATGTTCACGATGGCGCTGGTCGGCCGTGCGGTCACCGAGTGGGCCGGCGCGCCCGACGCGGTGGTCGAGTACGGCGTCCGGTTCACCCGGCCGGTGGTGGTTCCCGACGACGACCAGGGGACCGAGATCGAGGTGACCGCACGGGTCCGCGAGGTGACCGAGGACGGCCTCACCCGGCTCGACGTGACCGCGACCTGCCTGGGCGACAAGGTGCTGTCGCAGGCGCGCGCGGTCATCCGCACGACACGCTGAACCGAGGCCGCGCCGGCGTGCTGAGGCGGCTTCGCCACGCGTGGCGGGGAGACCGGTTGGGAAAGTCGGGCGCCTACCCGTACACTGGTCCGCCGTGGGGCAAGTGACCCCTGCTCGGTCGTCTGTGACCGCGTGGGGCGAGTGTTGCCGCACAGGGGTGTAGCTCAATTGGCAGAGCAGCGGTCTCCAAAACCGCAGGCTGCAGGTTCAAGTCCTGTCACCCCTGCGCCTCAGGCCTGACCGTTCCCGTGGGTCGCGCCGCCGACAAGGCGGCGTCCGGCCCGTGGTGGTGGCACCGGCGGGGTGGTTCCGAGGCAATCGGGGCTCCCGCGACGGACCACCGGCCGCGGCCCGTCGCGGGACGGTTGGGTCCGGCCGGCGTGACCAGCGCCGCGTACGCCGCCCGGCGTGCGACCCGAGATCCCGCGACGGAGGGCGAAGTGGCCGACAACAAGCGGCGCGGCGAGGACGCCGGCGACGATCGTCTCGACGACGAGATCGTTGACGACGTAGCCGACGACGACGCCACCGGCGCGGACGAGCCGGTCTCCCGGGGCGGCACCGCGACGCGGGCCCGCGCTCGGGCGGAATCGGCGGACAGCCGGCCGACCACGAGGTCGGAAACCGGTCGGGTGGGCGTGTTCGGCCGCATCGCCCGGTTTTTCCGCGAGGTCGTTGCCGAACTGCGTAAGGTCATCTGGCCGACCCGCAAGGAGTTGCTGACGTACACCGCCGTGGTGGTCACGTTCGTCGCGGTGATGCTGACGATCGTGGGCGTGCTGGACTACGGCTTCGCCAAGGCCGTGTTGTTCGTCTTCGGCAACTCGGACTGACCGGCTGTCTCCAGCCGATAGTGACGGAAGTGAGCGAGCGTGCCTGAGTACGACGAGACCGCCGGAGAAGTGGACGAGCAGTCCACGGTCGCGACGGCGGCTGGTGACGAGTCGGTTGAGGCCGCCAGCGAGCCGGAGTTCCCCACCACCGAGCCTGAGCCGGACGAGGACTACGACCCGGTCGCCGAGCTGCGGCAGAAGCTGCGTTACGCGCCGGGCGACTGGTACGTGGTGCACTCGTACGCCGGTTACGAGAACAAGGTGAAGACCAACCTCGAGACCCGGATCACGAGCCTCGACATGGAGGACTTCATCTACCAGGTCGAGGTGCCGACCCGGGAAGAGGTCGAGGTCAAGAACGGTAAGCGTTCGCAGGTCCAGGCCAAGGTCTTCCCCGGTTACATCCTGGTCCGGATGGAGCTGACGGCCGAGTCCTACTCGTGTGTCCGCAACACCCCGGGTGTGACCGGCTTCGTCGGCGCGACCGACCGGGCCGACCGGCCCGCGCCGCTGTCGCTCGACGAGGTGCTGAAGTGGCTGGCGCCGGCTGTCGAGACCGAGCAGAAGAAGGCGAAGCCGGAGATCAAGGTCCTCGACTTCGAGGTCGGTGACTCGGTCACCGTCACCGACGGCGCGTTCGCCTCGCTGCCGGCCACGATCAGTGAGATCAACGCCGACCAGCAGAAGCTCAAGGTGCTGGTGTCGATCTTCGGCCGGGAGACCCCGGTGGAGCTCAACTTCAACCAGGTCGCCAAGATCTGACGGTCGTCGGCGGCGGGCCCTGCCCGCCGCCGACGTCGGCGTACGCCCTCCCGCTCGACCTCGGCGGACGAGCGGGCTGCGGCCTGCGCTACTCTTGAACGTCGCCGCTGTCGCACCGCGCTGACCGTGCGCGCCCCGCCGCGGCGGCGACGGCCGCATTTTCCCAGCTCCAAGCCCCAGGAAGTGACATGCCTCCGAAGAAGAAGCTCGTCAAGACGTTCACGCTTCAGCTGCCGGCGGGCCAGGCCACGCCGGCGCCGCCGGTCGGCCCCGCGCTCGGTCAGCACGGCGTGAACATCATGGAATTCTGCAAGTCCTACAACTCGCAGACCGAGTCCCAGCGGGGCGACATCGTCCCCGCCGAGATCAGCGTGTACGAGGACCGGTCCTTCACCTTCGTGCTGAAGACTCCGCCCGCCGCCCGGCTGCTGCTCAAGGCCGCCGGTGTCCCGAAGGGCTCGGGCGTTCCGCAGGCCACCAAGGTGGGCTCGGTCAGCCGCAGCCAGGTGCGGGAGATCGCCGAGAAGAAGATGGCCGACCTCAACGCCAACGACCTGGACCAGGCCGAGCGGATCATCGCCGGCACTGCCCGGTCGATGGGCATCACCGTCAACGACTGACGTTCGGCTTCCGCCGACGACCCGATCGTGGGAGGGCTCGCGCCGAGCGGCCCGCCAGAGACCACAGGAGTAATCAGCAATGCAGCGCAGCAAGAGCTACCGCAAGGCCGCCGACGTCATCGACCGGTCGAAGCTCTACACCCCCGCCGAGGCCGTGAAGCTGGCCAAGGAGACCACCAACGTCAAGTTCGACGCCACGGTCGAGGTCGCCATGCGCCTCGGCGTCGACCCCCGCAAGGCGGACCAGATGGTCCGCGGTGTGGTCAACCTGCCGCACGGCACCGGTAAGACCGCCCGCGTGATCGTCTTCGCCAGCGGCGCGAAGGCCGAGGAGGCCGCCGCGGCGGGTGCGGACGAGGTGGGCACCGACGAGCTGGTCGCCCGCATCCAGGGTGGTTGGCTCGACTTCGACGCGGCGATCGCCACGCCGGACCAGATGGCCAAGATCGGCCGGATCGCGCGGATCCTGGGCCCGCGCGGTCTCATGCCGAACCCGAAGACCGGCACGGTGACCATGGACGTCACCAAGGCGGTGCAGGACATCAAGGGCGGCAAGATCACCTTCCGGGTGGACAAGCACTCCAACCTGCACCTGATCATCGGCAAGGCCTCCTTCTCGGAGAGCCAGCTGGTGGACAACTACGCCGCGGTGCTCGACGAGGTGCTGCGGGCCAAGCCGTCCGCGGCCAAGGGCAAGTACCTCCGCAAGGTCATCCTCACCACCACGATGGGTCCGGGCGTTCCGGTCGACCCGAACCTGGTGAAGAACCTGACCGAGGACTCGGCCGACGCCTGAGCCGACGCATCGCTCCACCGGGGCGCCGCCACGACCGTGGCGGCGCCCCGGCGCGTTCCGGGTGTGGCAAGCTCGACCGCATGCGGCTGGAGAACGTCTGGTTGCGGTACCACCGGCGAGGTCCGTGGGTGCTGCGGGACGTGGACGCCCGGATCGGTCCGGGGGAGGTGGCGGTCGTCCTGGGCCGCAACGGGGTGGGCAAGTCCACCCTGCTCCAGGTGGCCGCCGGGGTGTTGCGGCCGGCCCGGGGTCGGGTCGTCGACCGGCCGGCCCGGGTGGGTTGGGTGCCGGAACGCTTCCCGGCCGACCAGCCCTTCACCGTGTCCCGCTATCTGACCGGCATGGCCCGCGCGGCCGGGCTGGGGCGCTCGGCCGCCGACGAGGCGGTGACGACCTGGATGCAGCGGCTCGGACTTGACGCGTTCCGCTCGGTGCGGCTCCCGGAGCTGTCCAAGGGCACCGCGCAGAAGGTCGGTCTCGCCCAGGCCATGCTGCGGACGCCGGGTCTGCTGGTGCTCGACGAGCCGTGGGAGGGCCTGGACGCCGCGACCCGCGAACTGGTTCCCGTGCTGATCGACGAGGTGCTGGCCGACGGGGGCACGGTCCTGGTCAGTGACCACCGGGGGGAGACGATCCGGTTGCCGGCCGCGCGCCGCTGGTCGGTGGCCGCCGGCGCGCTGACCGAGGAGACCGCGCCCGCCGACGAGGAGGCGATCGCGGTGGTCGAGGTCGCGGTGCCGGCCGCGCGGGTCGCCGGCGCCGTCGCCCGCCTGCGGGCCGAGGGTCACCAGATTCTTCGGGTACGCACCGACGCCTCCACCGCCCCACCCCAGGCGCACCCGCCCACCCCGTCGGCCTCGACGGCCCCGCCGACCCCGTCGGCCTCGAAGGCGCGGCCGGGAACGGCCGACGCGCTGGTGGAGCCCGGCACGGGGGAGGGCCGGTGAGCGCGCTGGTGCGGATGCGGCTGGCCGGTTTCCTGCGTACCGGACGGGCGTTGGCGCCCCTGCTCGCGGGCCTCGTCGTGCTCGGCACGCTCTACGGCGGCGGCCGGTCCCAGCCGGCGGAGGCGTACGGGGTCTCGGCGGTGGTGCTCTTCCCGGTGCTCGCCTGGCAGACCAGGATCCTGCTGGACATCGAGCCGGACGTGCAGCGTCGGCTGGCCCAGGTGACCGTCGGGGTGGCCCGGGAGCGTCTGGCCGGTCTCCTGGCGGCCGGCGTGGCGGCCCTGGTCGCGGTGGCTGTCGCGCTGCTCTTTCCGTGGCTGGTGGGTGGGGTCACCGGTCCGGTCGAGCCGGGGGACCGGTCGGTGCCGGTCGGCATCGCGCTGGGGCTGTGGGCGCACCTGCTGGCCGTACCCGCGGCGGTTGCTCTTGGCGCGCTGGCCAGCCGGGCGTCGGTGGGCGGCGCCGCGTACGGCGTCGCGGTGCTGGCCCTCGGCGGTGTCGGCGCGGTGGCGCTCGGCCTGCGTGGGTCGGTCGCGCCCTGGCTGGTACCGCCGATCATGGCCACCGCCCGGACGACCGCGGGTGACGCCGCCGCGCTGACCCTGCTCGGGCTCACGGCCTGGGCCCTGGTGTGGAGCGCGGCGGTCACCGTCGGCTACCTCTGGCGGCGGCGGGCCCAGGGCTGAGTGACCCCGCTCACCGGGGACGATTTGGCGCTGGTCGTGCGGGCGCGTACGCTTCAGACGTCATCCGTGTTCTCATGGATGAGGAACCACCCAGAGACCGCTGGTCACCGTGCTCCGGCACGGTCGAAGGTCCCGCGACAACGGGCGACCCGCGTAGGGCGGCAAGCGTAACTCGGCAGTGAGCATGGTCCGCCGACCGTGACTTCCCGCCGGCCCTCGCCCCGTGCGCCCTGCGCCGGGGCTTTTCGTTGTCGTGCTGCCTCCGCCCCCGCTCCGGCTTCGGCCGTGTCGGGGACCAGCCTCGAGTAACGAGAGAGGAGGGACATGGCGGACAAGCCGATCCGAGCCGACAAGGCCACGGCCGTCGCTGAGCTGACCGAGAGCTTCCGTAGCGCGGGCGCCACCGTGCTGACCGAGTACCGCGGTCTGACGGTTTCCCAGCTCACCCAGCTGCGGCGCTCGCTCGGTGCCGAGACCAGCTACACGGTCGCGAAGAACACGCTGGCGAAGCGTGCCGCGACGGACGCGGGCATCACCGGCCTCGACGAGCTGTTCACCGGTCCTACCGCGCTGACTTTCGTTTCGGGCGACGTCGTCGAGGCGGCGAAGGGGCTTCGCGACTTCGCGAAGGCCAACCCGAAGCTCGTCATCAAGGGCGGTGTCTTCGAGGGCAAGGCCATTTCCGCGGCCGAGGTCACGAAGCTCGCCGACCTGGAGTCCCGCGAGGTGCTGCTGGCCAAGCTGGCCGGCGCGATGAAGGGCAACCTGAGCAAGGCCGCGGCCCTGTTCCAGGCCCCGCTGTCGAAGACCGCCCGTCTGGCGGCTGCCCTGCAGGAGAAGCGCGAGAAGGAGGGCGCCGAGGCGGCCTGAGGCCCCCACGGCGCACCAGTTCTTACTTAACAGAAACAGGAAAGGACGCCAGACATGGCGAAGCTCAGCACCGACGAGCTGCTCGACGCGTTCAAGGAGATGACGCTGATCGAGCTCTCCGAGTTCGTGAAGCAGTTCGAGGACACCTTCGAGGTCACCGCTGCGGCTCCGGTCGCGATCGCCCAGGGTGGCGGCGGCGGTGCCACCGCGGCTCCGGTCGAGGAGGAGAAGGACGAGTTCGACGTCATCCTCGAGGCTGATGGCGGCAAGAAGATCCAGGTCATCAAGGTCGTGCGTGAGCTGACCGGCCTGGGCCTCAAGGAGGCCAAGGACGCGGTTGAGTCCGCGCCGAAGGCCATCCTGGAGAAGGTCAACAAGGAGACCGCCGAGAAGGCGAAGGCCAAGCTCGAGGGTGAGGGCGCCAAGGTCACCCTCAAGTGACCTGAGCTCCACCTGCGCGTACCCGGCTCGGTGAGCTGGGACACGGTCGCGTCGCGGCGGGCGGTGATCCGACACGGATCACCGCCCGCCGTGTTTCGCGGAACGGGTGACAACCGTCCTGAGCTGGGCAGTGATGGCTTGGTGACGGACCACCCACACGGGCGACCGGATTGCCCTCAGGTGGGAAAGAACCGACGACCCGGATACCGGCCCTTGACGCGGCCCCGGCCTGCCAGGCACCCTGACTGCAGCAAGACACCGCGCTTGCGACGGCCACGATGTGGGTAATGACGGCGACGGCACCATCGGTCGCGGTCACCCGAGCGGCCCAGTGGGGAGTTGCGTTCTGAGCGGCCCGGCAGACCCCGGTGAACGGGGGCCGAGGCGCGTTCCGCAGACGACCTGCGGGGTGGGCTGGACAGCGGTTAGCCTCTCGGCTACACTGCTAGTTTGCGCTGCCTTCCGACTTGACCCCTGCTCGGAAATGTCCGTTTACGGATAATTCTGGTGGGGTCATTGGAGTGCACGCGTACCAGCCGTTCTGCAGCACCGGTCCTCGGAAGGACGCATCTTGGCAGCTTCCCGCCCTGCGAAGACCAGTCGTACGTCGAGCGCATTCGCTCCCCGCCGAGTTTCATTCGGCAGGATCACCGAACACCTCGAGGTCCCCAACCTCCTTGCCATTCAGAACGAGTCCTTCGACTGGCTCGTCGGCAACGAGGCTTGGCAGGGCCGGTCGGCGGACGACCCGCACGCACGCTCGGGTCTCGCGGAGATCCTTGAAGAGATCAGTCCCATTGAGGACTTCTCCGGCACCATGTCGCTCTCCTTCTCGGCGCCGCGCTTCGACGAGGTCAAGGCCTCGATCGAGGAGTGCAAGGAGAAGGACCTGACCTACTGCGCTCCGCTCTTCGTGACCGCGGAGTTCACCAACAACACCACTGGCGAGATCAAGAGCCAGACGGTGTTCATGGGTGACTTCCCGATGATGACGCCCAAGGGCACCTTCGTCATCAACGGCACCGAGCGCGTCGTGGTCAGCCAGCTCGTCCGGTCCCCGGGCGTCTACTTCGACAAGCAGCCGGACAAGACCTCCGACCGCGACCTCTCCAGCGTCAAGGTCATCCCGAGTCGGGGTGCCTGGCTGGAGTTCGACATCGACAAGCGCGACACGGTCGGCGTACGCATCGACCGCAAGCGCCGGCAGGCCGTCACGGTCCTGCTCAAGGCCATCGGATGGTCGGCCGAGCGGATCCGTGAGAAGTTCGGCTGGTCCGAGCTGATGATGACCACGCTCGAGAAGGACCACATCGCCGGCCAGGATGAGGCCCTGCTAGACATCTACCGCAAGCTGCGCCCTGGCGAGCCGCCGACGCGCGAGAACGCCCAGACCCTGCTCGACAACCTCTTCTTCAACCCGAAGAGGTACGACGTCGCCAAGGTCGGGCGCTACAAGTTCAACAAGAAGCTCGAAGTCGACGTGCCGATCACCACCGGCACGCTGACCGAGGACGACATCGTCGCCACCGTGGAGTACCTGTGCCGGCTGCACGCCGGTGAGGACGGCTACGAGGCCGACGACATCGACCACTTCGGCAACCGGCGCCTGCGCACCGTGGGTGAGCTGATCCAGAACCAGGTTCGGGTCGGCCTCTCCCGCATGGAGCGGGTCGTCCGCGAGCGGATGACCACGCAGGACGTCGAGGCGATCACGCCGCAGACCCTGATCAACATCCGCCCGGTCGTGGCGGCGATCAAGGAGTTCTTCGGTACGTCGCAGCTGTCCCAGTTCATGGACCAGACCAACCCGCTGGCGGGCCTGACCCACCGGCGCCGGCTGAGCGCGCTCGGCCCGGGTGGTCTGTCCCGGGAGCGGGCCGGCTTCGAGGTCCGCGACGTGCACCCGTCGCACTACGGCCGGATGTGCCCGATCGAGACGCCGGAAGGCCCGAACATCGGCCTGATCGGCGCGCTGTCCACCTTTGCCCGGGTCAACCCGTTCGGCTTCATCGAGACGCCGTACCGGAAGGTCGTCGACGGTCGGGTCACCGACCAGATTGACTACCTGACCGCGGACGAGGAGGACCGGTTCGTCAAGGCCCAGGCCAACGCGCGCCTGAAGGCTGACGGGACGTTCGCCGAGGACCGGGTGCTCTGCCGTCGTAAGGGCGGCGAGACCGAGGACGTGGTCCCCGCCGCCGTCGACTACATGGACGTCTCGCCGCGGCAGATGACCTCGGTCGCGACCGCCATGATCCCGTTCCTCGAGCACGACGACGCCAACCGGGCACTGATGGGCGCGAACATGCAGCGCCAGGCGGTGCCGCTGGTCAAGGCCGAGGCGCCGCTCGTGGGTACGGGCATGGAGTACCGGGCCGCTGTCGACGCTGGCGACGTGGTGGTCGCCGAGGTTGGCGGTGTGATCGAGGATCTCTGCGCCGACTACGTCACCATCCACCAGGACGACGGTCACCGCCGGACGTACCTGCTGCACAAGTTCCGCCGCTCCAACGCCGGCTCCTGCGTCAACCAGAAGCCGGTGGTCTTCGAGGGCGACCGCGTCGAGGCCGGTCAGGTCATCGCCGACGGTCCCTGCACCGACGAGGGCGAGATGGCGCTCGGACGCAACCTGCTGGTGGCGTTCATGTGCTGGGAGGGCCACAACTACGAGGACGCGATCATCCTGTCGCAGCGCCTCGTGCAGCAGGACGTGCTCACCTCGATCCACATCGAGGAGCACGAGGTCGACGCCCGGGACACCAAGCTCGGTCCGGAGGAGATCACCCGCGACATCCCGAACGTCAGCGAGGAAATGCTCGCCGACCTCGACGAGCGCGGCATCATCCGGATCGGCGCCGAGGTCGTCCCCGGCGACATCCTGGTCGGCAAGGTCACGCCCAAGGGTGAGACCGAGCTGACCCCGGAGGAGCGGCTGCTCCGCGCGATCTTCGGTGAGAAGGCGCGTGAGGTTCGGGACACCTCGCTGAAGGTGCCGCACGGCGAGACCGGCACGGTCATCGGTGTGCGTACGTTCTCCCGCGAGGACGGCGACGAGTTGCCGCCGGGTGTCAACGAGCTGGTCCGGGTCTACGTCGCCCAGAAGCGCAAGATCCAGGACGGCGACAAGCTCGCCGGCCGGCACGGCAACAAGGGCGTCATCTCCAAGATCCTGCCGGTCGAGGACATGCCGTTCCTCGAGGACGGCACCCCGGTCGACATCGTGCTCAACCCGCTCGGTGTGCCGAGCCGGATGAACATCGGCCAGGTGCTGGAGACCCACCTCGGTTGGGTCGCCAAGACCGGTTGGAAGGTCGAGGGCGACGACGCCGAGTGGAAGCGCCAGCTCCGCTCGATCGACGCGCACGAGTCCGAGGGTGACACCAACGTGGCCACCCCGGTCTTCGACGGTGCCCGCGAGGAGGAGATCTCCGGTCTGCTCGAGTCGACCCTGCCCAACCGGGACGGCAAGCAGCTGATCGGGCGTACCGGCAAGGCGCAGCTGTTCGACGGTCGTTCCGGTGAGCCGCTGCCGGACCCGATCGCGGTCGGCTACGTCTACATCCTGAAGCTCAACCACCTGGTCGACGACAAGATCCACGCTCGGTCGACCGGTCCGTACTCGATGATCACGCAGCAGCCGCTGGGTGGTAAGGCGCAGTTCGGTGGTCAGCGCTTCGGTGAGATGGAGTGCTGGGCGATGCAGGCGTACGGCGCCGCGTACGCCCTGCAGGAGCTGCTCACGATCAAGTCCGACGACGTGCTCGGCCGGGTGAAGGTCTACGAGGCCATCGTCAAGGGCGAGAACATCCCGGAGCCGGGCATCCCGGAGTCGTTCAAGGTGCTGCTCAAGGAGCTGCAGTCGCTGTGCCTCAATGTTGAGGTGCTGTCCAGCGACGGTGTGGCCCTGGAGATGCGCGAGACCGACGACGAGGTGTTCCGGGCCGCGGAGGAGCTGGGCATCGACCTGTCCCGGCGCGAGCCGAGCTCGGTCGAAGAGGTGTAAGTGGTGCGGGTCGGGGGCCTCCGGGCCCCCGACCCCCGCCCGTGATCTAGCTGTAAAGACGACGACATAGGGGACATAGTGCTCGACGTCAACTTCTTCGACGAGCTGCGCATTGGTCTCGCCACCGCCGACGACATCCGTCAGTGGTCGCACGGCGAGGTCAAGAAGCCTGAGACCATCAACTACCGCACCCTGAAGCCGGAGAAGGACGGGCTCTTCTGCGAGAAGATCTTCGGTCCGCAGCGGGACTGGGAGTGCTACTGCGGTAAGTACAAGCGCGTCCGGTTCAAGGGCATCATCTGCGAGCGCTGCGGCGTCGAGGTGACCCGCTCCAAGGTCCGTCGTGAGCGGATGGGGCACATCGAGCTCGCCGCTCCGGTGACCCACATCTGGTACTTCAAGGGCGTTCCGAGCCGGCTGGGCTACCTGCTGGACCTCGCCCCCAAGGACCTCGAGAAGATCATCTACTTCGCCTCGTACGTCGTGACGAGCGTGGACGCCGAGTCGCGTCACCGTGACCTCTCGACGATCGAGAACGAGATCCTGGCCGAGAAGCGGCAGTCCGAGAACAGCCGCGACTCGGAGATCGAGAAGCGGGCCGCCAAGCTCGAGGCCGACCTGGCCGAGCTGGAGGCCGAGGGTGCCAAGGCGGACGTCCGGCGCAAGGTCAAGGAGGGCGGAGAGCGCGAGATGCGCCAGATCCGCGACCGGGCCCAGCGCGAGATCGACCGCCTGGACGAGGTGCTGGACACCTTCCGCAAGCTGGAGCCGAAGCAGCTGGTCACCGACGAGCTGCTCTACCGCGAGCTGCGCGACCGGTTCGGTGAGTACTTCACCGGCTCGATGGGCGCGGAGGCCATCAAGGCGCTGGTCCAGAACATGGACCTCGACGCCGAGGCCGAGAGCCTGCGCGAGACCATCCGGTCCGGCAAGGGTCAGCGGAAGATCCGGGCGCTCAAGCGGCTCAAGGTCGTCGCGGCGTTCCTGAACACCCGCAACTCGCCGCTCGGCATGGTGCTGGACTGCGTCCCGGTCATCCCGCCGGACCTGCGCCCGATGGTGCAGCTCGACGGTGGCCGGTTCGCGACCTCGGACCTGAACGACCTGTACCGCCGCGTGATCAACCGGAACAACCGCCTCAAGCGACTGATCGACCTCGGCGCGCCCGAGATCATCGTCAACAACGAGAAGCGGATGCTCCAGGAGGCCGTCGACGCGCTGTTCGACAACGGCCGTCGTGGCCGGCCGGTCACCGGTCCGGGTAACCGCCCGCTCAAGTCGCTGTCCGACATGCTCAAGGGCAAGCAGGGCCGGTTCCGCCAGAACCTGCTGGGCAAGCGCGTCGACTACTCCGGCCGTTCGGTCATCGTGGTCGGCCCGAAGCTCAAGCTGCACCAGTGCGGTCTGCCCAAGCAGATGGCCCTGGAGCTGTTCAAGCCGTTCGTCATGAAGCGGCTGGTCGACCTCAACCACGCGCAGAACATCAAGTCCGCCAAGCGGATGGTCGAGCGTCAGCGCCCGGTCGTGTGGGACGTGCTGGAAGAGGTCATCGGCGAGCACCCGGTGCTGCTCAACCGGGCGCCGACCCTGCACCGTCTGGGCATCCAGGCGTTCGAGCCGCAGCTGGTCGAGGGCAAGGCCATCCAGATCCACCCGCTGGTCTGCACCGCGTTCAACGCGGACTTCGACGGCGACCAGATGGCGGTGCACGTGCCGCTGTCCGCCGAGGCCCAGGCCGAGGCGCGGATCCTGATGCTGTCGTCGAACAACATCCTCAAGCCGGCCGACGGCAAGCCGGTCACCATGCCTACCCAGGACATGGTCATCGGCCTCTACCACCTCACCCACCTCACCGCCGGTGAGAAGGGCGAGGGCCGGGCGTTCAGCTCGGACGCCGAGGCGCGGATGGCGTTCGACAACGGCGAGCTGCACCTCCAGGCGCCGGTGAAGATCCGTCTGCGCGGCGTGATCGGTGTCGACAACGGCGCCGGCGCCGAGCCGTGGACCGCCCCGGAGGGCTGGGTCGAGGGTGAGCCGCTGACCGTGGAGACCACCCTCGGTCGGGTGCTGTTCAACGAGACGCTGCCGCAGGGCTACCGCTTCGTGAACTACGAGATCCGCAAGGGTCAGCTCTCCGCGATCGTCAACGACCTCGCCGAGCGCTTCCCCAAGGTGGCTCTCGCGGCCACCCTGGACGGGCTCAAGGAGGCCGGCTTCCACTGGGCCACCTGGTCCGGCGTGACGATCGGCATGGAGGACGTCATCGCTCCGCCGCGCAAGGCGGAGATCCTGGCGAAGTACGAGAAGGAAGCCGACCGGATCGACAAGCAGTACCAGCGTGGTCTGATGACCGCCGAGGAGCGTCGCGGCGAACTCATCGAGATCTGGACCAAGGCGACCAACGAGGTCGCCAAGGAGATGGACACCGCGCTGCCGCAGGAAAACCCACTGTGGAAGATGATCAACTCGGGTGCTCGCGGTAACCTGCTCCAGCTCCGGCAGATCGCGGCGATCCGTGGTCTGGTGGCCAACCCGAAGGGTGAGATCATCCCGCGGCCGATCAAGGCCAGCTACCGGGAGGGTCTGTCCGTGCTGGAGTACTTCATCTCCACGCACGGTGCCCGTAAGGGTCTCGCCGACACCGCGCTGCGGACCGCCGACTCGGGTTACCTGACCCGTCGTCTGGTGGACGTCTCCCAGGACGTCATCATCCGCGAGGAGGACTGCGGCACCGACCGGGCGATCCCGATGCAGATCGGCGAGCGTCTGGACGGCAAGCTCGTCGTCCACACCCACGCGGAGACCAGCGTGCACGCCCGTACGCTGGCCGACGACATCAAGGGGCCGGACGGCACCGTGGTGGCCGAGCGCGGCCAGGACATCAACTCGATCGGGGTCGACAAGATTGTCGCCGCCGGCGTGGAGACGGTCCGGGTGCGCAGCGTGCTCACCTGCGAGTCGAAGCTGGGCGTCTGCGCGGCCTGCTACGGCCGTTCGCTGCCGACCGGCAAGTCGGTCGACATCGGTGAGGCCGTCGGCATCATCGCCGCCCAGTCCATCGGTGAGCCGGGTACGCAGCTGACGATGCGTACCTTCCACACCGGTGGTGTCGCGGGTGAGGACATCACCCAGGGTCTGCCGCGTGTGCAGGAAATCTTCGAGGCCCGGGTCCCGAAGGGTAAGGCGCCCATCGCCGACACCCCCGGTCGGATCCGCATCGAGGACGGCGAGCGCTCGCGGAAGATCATCGTGGTGCCGGACGACGGCAGCGACGAGATCGTCTACGACAAGATCTCGAAGCGGGTCAAGCTCCGGACCCACGACGGCGGTCACGTCGCGGTCGGCGAGAAGCTGACCGAGGGCACCATCGACCCGCACGAGCTTCTGCGGATCATGGGTCCGCGGGCGGTCCAGGTCCACCTGACCAGTGAGGTCCAGGAGGTCTACCGCTCGCAGGGTGTGCTCATCCACGACAAGCACATCGAGATCATCATCCGCCAGATGCTCAAGCGGGTGACGGTCATCGACTCCGGCTCGACCGAGTTCCTGCCGGGTGTGCTCGTCGACCGGGCGCTGTTCGAGTCGGAGAACCGCCGGCTCGTGTCGGAGGGTGGCGAGCCCGCCGCCGGCCGCCCGGTGCTGATGGGTATCACCAAGGCCTCGCTGGCCACCGACTCCTGGCTCTCCGCGGCCTCCTTCCAGGAGACCACGCGGGTGCTGACCGACGCTGCGATCAACTCGCGCAGCGACTCGCTGGTCGGCCTCAAGGAGAACGTGATCATCGGTAAGCTCATCCCGGCCGGTACGGGCATCAGCAAGTACCGCAACGTCCGGGTCGAGCCGACCGAGGAGGCCAAGGCCAAGGTCTACTCGATGACCGGTTACCCGGAGACCGACTACGGTTTCGGGCCGGCCAGCGGGCAGGCTGTGCCGCTGGACGACTTCGACTTCGGGTCGTACCGCTAAGCACCAGACAACGACGAGGCCCCCGGCACCTGCCGGGGGCCTCGTCGTCTCCGGACCGCCCTGTCAGCGGACCGGGTTGGGCATGATGGAGACATGACGACCGCATCCGGGCAGGTGTCCGTCGCCTCTTCGGGCCTGCGCCACCCGCTCGACCCGGATCCGGCCCGTGCCACCAAGGCGCGGGCGGTCTTCGCGCTGGGGCTGCTCGGCATGCTGACCGGGCTTTTCATCGGCGGGGTCGTGCCCGCGACGGTGGCGCTCCAGCTGGCCCGGCAGGCCCGCCGGGAGGCGTACGCCTCGGGGGGTTTCCTGACCGGGAGCGTCTGGCTGCGGCGAGGGGAGCGGATGGCCTGGACCGGCCTGGTGCTGGTCGCGGTCAGCGTGGTCGTCGTCGTGGTGATCGGCGTGGTCCGGCTGGCCGGCACGCCGTTCGGCCACGACTACCCCGCGAACATGGACTGACCCGCCCGGCCGCCGCGCCCGGCGCGGACGGCGCCGCCTCCGGCGGTAGCCTGGCCGGTGTCCGCCGCGCGCGCTGGCGGCCCTGCGACAGGAGGACCTCGTGACGGAACCGGCGCGGCCCCCGGCGGACGAACCAGCCGGGCATCCTGACGCGCCGGCTCCGGGCGCGACTCCTCCCGCGCCGGCGTCGGACGCGGCTCCCGGCGTGACTTCCTCCGTGCCGGTCGCGGACGCGGGGTCGTCTGCGTCGGCCCCGAACACCGATCCCACCGCGTCGGCGTCGAGCGCGCCGGTTTCGGGCGCGGCCCTGCCCGAGCCGGTGCCCACAGCGGGAAGCGAGTGGGCGCAACCCGAAGCGGGCGGGCAGCCGTCCCCGACCACCGGCGGCCCCGATGCGGGTACGCCGTCGCCGTCGGGCTGGGGGCCGCCGCCCTCGCCCGCGTGGGGTCCTCCGACGGCCGAGTGGGGCGGGGTCTTCCCGCCCGGCTACCAACAGCCCCACCCGGCCTCTGGCACGCCGGTGCCGTACGGCTGGGCCCAACCGCCGTCGGGGCCCGCCACGCCGTACGGCTGGGCCCAACCGCCGTCCGGGCCCGCCACGCCGCACGGGTGGGCCCAACCGCCGCCCGGGCCCGCCACGCCGCACGGGTGGAGCCATCCGTCGTCGGGGCCGCCCGGCTGGGGTCAGCCGCCGTCCGGGCCCGGGGCCTGGGGGCAGCCGGGACCGGGGCAGTGGGGTACGGCTGCCCGGCCGGTACCGCCACCCACCGATGATCAGCGGAGGCCGCCGAAGCGGGTTGAACCGGTGCCCGGCACGCCGTTCGGCGTGGTGCACCTGGACGTGCCGCCGGTGACCGCCGGGCTGGCGACCGGGTCGCTGGTGGCCGGCATCGCGTCGATCCTGGTCGCGCTGCTGGTGATCTGCGTCGGTGTGGCCTTCGGGACCGGTGGGGGAGTGTGGGTCGCGGGCGCCTTCACGGTGCTGGGGGTGCTGGCGGGGGTGGCGGCGGTCGTCACCGGCCTGCTGGGTCAGCGACAGATCCGCCGGCCGGCCTCGCCGTCGGCCGTGCGGTTCACCGGGCGGGGGCTTGCGGTGGCCGGAGTCAGTTGCGGCGCGGCGGGCGCTCTGCTGAGCCTGTTAGGTCTGGGGCTGGGGTTGCTGATCAGTCTGACGTGACAGGGGCCGCCCGCTCGGGCGCCTGGCGCTGGCGGTGCCCAGGGTTCCCCGGGCCTGCCCGGGGGCGACGGGTGCTTCGGCGGGGAAGCCGGTACACTTGTGTTCGTAGGTGCCCATCGCGGGCGACGAGGCGGGACGAGATCCGGCCGGCGGGCGTGAGACGTTCGCTGACCCATTCCGTTTTGACCTGGGCGGCTGTGGTAGGTACTCTTTCCCCTTGTGCCCGGGCATGCCCGGGCAACTCGTGCGTGCGCTGGTTCCGGAGTCCGGATGGCGGCACGACAAGCCAAAGATCCGGAGCGGGGCGATCCGCGTGCCGGGGACAGAAACCCGGTACGCCCGCGACAGCGTCCGTACCGGAACCGTGAGTTGGGCGACACGCCCGACCGCGGGTGCCGGGGCCTCCGCAAGGTGACCCTGGTCGGAATGTAGGAGAGCCGTCCATCAGGCCGGCTAGAGCAGACGGCGCGGTCGCCTCGCAGCGGCCGAAGGGAGCGGAGAAACCCGGTGCCCACCATTCAGCAGTTGGTCCGAAAGGGCCGTCAGGCCAAGACGACCAAGACCAAGACCCCTGCGCTCAAGGGGTCTCCCCAGCGGCGCGGCGTGTGCACCCGCGTGTACACCACCACCCCGAAGAAGCCGAACTCGGCGCTGCGCAAGGTCGCTCGTGTCAAGCTCAGCAGCCAGATCGAGGTAACCGCCTACATCCCGGGTGTCGGCCACAACCTGCAGGAGCACTCGATCGTGCTCGTGCGTGGCGGTCGTGTGAAGGACCTCCCCGGCGTGCGTTACAAGATCGTTCGCGGCTCGCTGGACACCCAGGGTGTCCGCAACCGCAAGCAGGCGCGCAGCCGTTACGGCGCGAAGAAGGAGAAGAGCTGACATGCCGCGTAAGGGACCCGCTCCGCGGCGGCCGCTGGTCGCTGACCCGGTGTACAACTCGCCGCTGGTCACCCAGCTGGTGAACAAGATCCTGCTGCGCGGCAAGCGCCAGCTCGCCGAGTCGATCGTGTACGCGGCCCTCGAGGGCTGCCGCGAGAAGTCCGGCACCGACCCGGTCGTCACCCTCAAGCGGGCGATGGACAACGTCAAGCCGACCCTCGAGGTGCGTAGCCGTCGTGTCGGTGGCGCCACCTACCAGGTGCCGGTCGAGGTTCGCCCCACCCGGGCGACCACGCTGGGCCTGCGCTGGCTGGTCACCTACTCCCGCGCCCGCCGCGAGAAGACCATGGTCGAGCGGCTGATGAACGAGCTGCTGGACGCGAGCAACGGCCTCGGCGCCGCCGTCAAGCGGCGCGAGGACACGCACAAGATGGCCGAGTCGAACAAGGCCTTCGCGCACTACCGCTGGTAACACCTGAGGTTCCGGCGCCCCACGGGCGCCGGAACCGCCACCAGTTGAGTCGAGACGACGATAAGTAGGGATTGAAGTGGCCGCCGCAGACGCGCTCGCCAACGTACGCAACATCGGCATCATGGCGCACATCGATGCCGGTAAGACCACGACCACCGAGCGAATCCTGTTCTACACCGGCATCACGTACAAGATCGGTGAGGTCCACGAGGGCGCCGCCGTCATGGACTGGATGGAGCAGGAGCAGGAGCGTGGTATCACCATCACCTCCGCTGCCACCAAGTGTGAGTGGAAGGGCCACACGATCCAGATCATCGACACGCCTGGCCACGTCGACTTCACGGTCGAGGTCGAGCGGTCGCTGCGTGTCCTGGATGGTGCGGTCGCGGTCTACGACGGTGTCGCCGGCGTGGAGCCGCAGACGGAGAACGTCTGGCGGCAGGCCGACAAGTACAACGTCCCGCGTATGTGCTTCGTCAACAAGCTCGACCGGACCGGCGCCGACTTCTTCCGCTGCGTGCAGATGATGATCGACCGGCTGAACGCCACCCCGCTGGTGCTCCAGATCCCGATCGGGCTCGAGGGCGACCACATCGGTGTCGTCGACCTGATCGGCATGCGCGCTCTCACCTGGCGCGGGGAGACCCAGAAGGGTGAGGACTACGCGATCGAGGAGATCCCGGCCGAGCTGGCCGACTCCGCGGCCGAGTGGCGCGAGAAGCTGATGGAGACCCTCGCCGACGTCGACGACTCGGTGATGGAGAAGTACCTGGAGGGCGAGGAGGTCTCCGTCGAGGAGATCAAGGCCGCCATCCGGCGTGCCACCATCGCCGGCAAGGCCAACCCGGTGCTGTGCGGCTCGGCGTTCAAGAACAAGGGCGTCCAGCCCATGCTCGACGCCGTGGTCGACTTCCTGCCGTCGCCGCTGGACGTTCCGGCGATCGAGGGCACGGCCACCGACGGCGAGACGCCGATGCTGCGCAAGCCGTCGAAGTCCGAGCCCTTCTCCGGCCTGGCGTTCAAGATCCAGACCGACAAGCACCTTGGCAAGCTGACCTACGTCCGGGTCTACTCCGGCGTGGTCGAGACCGGCACCCAGGTGGTCAACTCCACCAAGGACCGCAAGGAGCGCATCGGCAAGATCTACCAGATGCACGCCAACAAGCGGGAAGAGCGCAGCTCGGCCCAGGCTGGCGACATCATCGCGGTGCAGGGTCTCAAGCAGACCACCACCGGTGACACGCTGTGCGACCCGGCGAACCCGGTCATCCTGGAGTCGATGACCTTCCCGGAGCCGGTCATCGAGGTCGCCATCGAGCCGAAGACCAAGGCCGACCAGGAGAAGCTCAGCACCGCCATCCAGCGGCTGGCCGAGGAGGACCCGACCTTCCGCGTCAAGCTGGACGAGGAGACCGGTCAGACGGTCATCGCCGGCATGGGCGAGCTGCACCTGGACATCCTGGTCGACCGGATGCGCCGCGAGTTCAACGTCGAGGCGAACATCGGTAAGCCGCAGGTGGCGTACCGCGAGACGATCCGCCGCAAGGTGGAGAAGATCGAGTACACCCACAAGAAGCAGACCGGTGGTTCCGGCCAGTACGCGCGCGTCATCGTGAGCGTCGAGCCGCTGCCGCTGGACAACGACTCGCCGACCTACGAGTTCGCCAACGCCGTCACCGGTGGTCGCATCCCGCGGGAGTTCATCCCGTCGGTCGACGCCGGTGCCCAGGACGCCATGCAGTACGGCATCCTGGCGGGCTTCCCGCTCGTCGGTGTGAAGCTGACGCTGCTGGACGGCCAGTACCACGAGGTCGACTCCTCGGAAATGGCATTCAAGATCGCCGGCTCGATGGTGATGAAGGAGGCGGCCCGCAAGGCCGACCCCGCGCTGCTCGAGCCGATGATGGCCGTTGAGGTCACCACTCCTGAGGAGAACATGGGTGACGTCATCGGCGACCTCAACTCCCGCCGCGGCATCATCCAGGCGATGGAGGAGCGCAGCGGCGCCCGCATCGTGAGGGCTCTGGTGCCGTTGTCGGAGATGTTCGGCTACGTCGGCGACCTGCGGTCGAAGACCCAGGGCCGGGCTAGCTACAGCATGCAGTTCGACTCCTACGCCGAGGTTCCGCAGAGCGTCGCGAAGGAGATCATCGCGAAGGCAACGGGCGAGTAACTGCCCCGAGCGGGTGATTCGTGGTCGGCCGCGGGTGGTTTCACCCGCCCGCGGCCACCACGATCGGATCGCGTGAGACCGGGCCTGTAGGCTTCATCGCCGCAGAACCCACAAAAGCTCTCCGGCCGTCTGGCCGGAAAGGCTGTCGACAGAGTCCTAAGCGCCGACCGGCGCGCCGGGCGTACGAACCAAGAAGTCCACAGGAGGACACCAGTGGCGAAGGCGAAGTTCGAGCGGACTAAGCCGCACGTCAACATCGGCACCATTGGTCACATCGACCACGGTAAGACGACGCTGACGGCGGCCATCACCAAGGTCCTGCACGACCAGTACCCGGACCTGAACCCGTACACGCCGTTCGACGAGATCGACAAGGCACCGGAGGAGAAGGCCCGCGGCATCACGATCTCGATCGCGCACGTCGAGTACCAGACCGAGGCGCGGCACTACGCGCACGTGGACTGCCCTGGCCACGCGGACTACATCAAGAACATGATCACCGGTGCCGCGCAGATGGACGGCGCGATCCTGGTGGTCGCGGCGACCGACGGCCCGATGCCGCAGACCCGTGAGCACGTGCTGCTCGCGCGTCAGGTTGGCGTGCCGTACATCGTCGTGGCGCTCAACAAGAGCGACATGGTCGACGACGAGGAGCTCCTGGAGCTCGTCGAGCTCGAGGTCCGTGAGCTGCTCTCCTCGCAGGAGTACCCGGGTGACGACCTGCCGGTCGTCCGGGTTTCGGCGCTGAAGGCCCTCGAGGGTGACCCCGAGTGGACCGGCAAGCTCCTGGACCTGATGACCGCGGTCGACACCGCGATCCCGCAGCCGGAGCGCGAGACCGAGAAGCCGTTCCTCATGCCCATCGAGGACGTCTTCACGATCACCGGTCGTGGCACCGTTGTCACCGGTCGCGCCGAGCGCGGCATCCTCAAGCCGAACGAGGAGGTGGAGATCGTCGGTATCCGCGAGAAGTCGCAGAAGACGGTCTGCACCGGTATCGAGATGTTCCGCAAGCTGCTCGACGAGGCCCGCGCGGGCGAGAACGTCGGTCTGCTGCTGCGTGGCATCAAGCGCGAGGACGTCGAGCGCGGCATGGTGGTCGTCAAGCCGGGCACCACGACCCCGCACACGGAGTTCGAGGCGACGGTCTACATCCTCTCCAAGGAGGAGGGCGGCCGGCACACCCCGTTCTTCCAGAACTACCGCCCGCAGTTCTACTTCCGGACCACGGACGTCACCGGTGTCGTCACCCTCCCCGAGGGCACCGAGATGGTCATGCCGGGTGACAACACCACCATGTCGGTGAAGCTGATCCAGCCCATCGCCATGGAGGAGAACCTCAAGTTCGCGATCCGCGAGGGTGGCCGCACCGTCGGCGCCGGGTTCGTCACCAAGATCCAGAAGTGACCTGGGTAACCCCGATTAGACCCGCCGCCGGTCGTGCGGCATACTAGTCAGGTTGCGTAACGACAGTTCGTCGCCTGTGTTCGGCTTTCGCTGAACCTCCGGGTGGCGAGACAGTCGAGCGTAGGGTGGTTGGCGGCCCAGTCGCCAACCACCCTCGCACGGCGTTCAGGTCGCGGTAGTGCGATCGACGCCTTGACCCACCGCGCGGTCAGCACCACTCCGGAACCACGGGGCGGAGCCTGGCCCGAGGGCGCGACACGCCCGACCGCGGGGGTCGGCGAAGTGGGCCTGTGCCAGCCGGTACAGGCGCCCGCAACACAGCGGCATCGAGAGAAGGAACAGAAGCCACCATGGCGGGACAGAAGATCCGCATCCGGCTCAAGGCCTATGACCACGAGGTCGTCGACTCCTCGGCTCGGAAGATCGTCGAGACGGTGACGCGTACCGGGGCGCAGGTCGCGGGCCCGGTGCCGCTGCCCACGGAGATCAACCGTTTCTGCGTTATCCGCTCGCCGCACAAGTACAAGGACTCGCGCGAGCACTTCGAGATGCGCACGCACAAGCGGCTGATCGACATCATCGACCCGACCCCGAAGACGGTCGACTCGCTCATGCGCCTCGACCTGCCGGCTGGCGTCGACATCGAGATCAAGCTGTAGGGACCGGACAAATGGACAGGCAAGTCAAGGGGATCCTGGGCGCCAAGCTCGGCATGACCCAGGTCTGGGACAACAACAAGGTTGTTCCCGTGACCGTGGTCGAGGCCGGCCCGTGCGTCATCAGCCAGGTTCGTAGCGCCGAGAAGGACGGTTACTCCGCGGTCCAGCTCGCCTACGGCACGATCGACCCGCGCAAGGTCAAGAAGCCGGTCAGCGGGCACTACGCGAAGGCGGACGTGGCGCCGCGCCGGCACATCGTCGAGCTGCGCACCACGGACGCGTCGGAGTACTCGCTCGGCCAGGAGGTCACGGTCGAGGAGTTCCCGGTGGGCGTCACGATCGACGTCACCGGCAAGACCAAGGGCAAGGGCTACGCCGGCCCGATGAAGCGGCACGGCTTCCACGGTCTGCGCGCCAGCCACGGTGTCGAGCGCAAGCACCGCTCGCCCGGTTCCATCGGCGCCTGCGCCACCCCGGGTCGTGTCTTCAAGGGCACCCGGATGGCCGGCCGCATGGGTGGCGTGCGCTACACCGTGCAGAACCTCACCGTCCAGGCGGTCGACACCGAGAACAACCTGCTGCTCGTCCGGGGTGCCATTCCTGGTCCCAAGGGCGCGCTCGTTCTGGTCCGTACCGCGGCCAAGAGCAAGGTGAAGAAGGGCGGTGCGGCCAAGTGACCACCGTTGACGTGCGCACCGTCGAGGGCACCACCAGCGGCTCGGTTGAGCTGCCGGCGGACATCTTCGACGTGCAGGCCAACGTCGCGCTGATGCACCAGGTCGTGGTGGCCCAGCTCGCGGCGGCCCGACAGGGCACGCACAAGGCCAAGACCCGCGGCGAGGTCGCCGGTGGCGGCAAGAAGCCGTACAAGCAGAAGGGCACCGGTCGCGCCCGGCAGGGCTCGATCCGCGCGCCGCAGTTCGCCGGCGGTGGCGTCGTGCACGGTCCCGTGCCGCGCGACTACAGCCAGCGGACCCCGAAGAAGATGAAGGCCGCCGCTCTGCGGGGTGCCCTCTCCGACCGGGCCCGCGCCGGGCAGGTGCACGTCGTCGAGGCGTTCGTCTCGGGCGAGAAGCCGTCGACCAAGGCCGCTCTGGCCACGCTGGCGAAGCTCACCGAGGCCCGTCGGGTCCTGGTCGTGCTGAGCAGCACCGACGAGCTGAACTGGGTGTCGCTGCGCAACGAGCCGCGCGTGCACCTGATCGAGTCCGGCCAGCTGAACACGTATGACGTGCTGGTGGCCGACGACGTGGTCTTCACCAAGGACGCCCTGGACGAGTTCCTGGGCGTGCCCGCCGAGACCACCGAGGAGGGTGGCAAGTGAGCACGATCGCCGACCCGCGCGACATCATCGTGGCGCCGGTCGTCTCGGAGAAGAGCTACAGCGAGCTGAACCGGAACTGGTACACCTTCCTGGTGCACCCGGACGCGAACAAGACCGAGATCAAGATCGCTATCCAGCAGATCTTCGACGTCCGCGTCCTGACGGTCAACACGCTCAACCGCCAGGGCAAGCGCAAGCGCACCAAGACCGGCTTCGGTCAGCGCAAGGCGACCAAGCGGGCGATCGTGAAGCTGGCTGACGGTGACCGTATCGAGGCCTTCGGCGGCCCGGTCAGCTGAGGGGTGTAGACAATGGCTATCCGTAAGTACAAGCCGACGACGCCGGGCCGTCGTGGCTCCAGCGTCGCCGACTTCGCCGAGATCACCCGGTCCACGCCGGAGAAGTCGCTGCTGGCTCCGCTGCCGAAGAAGGGCGGGCGTAACGCCCACGGCCGGATCACCACGCGGCACCACGGTGGCGGTCACAAGCGCCAGTACCGTCTGATCGACTTCAAGCGGGTCGACAAGGACGGCGTGCCGGCGAAGGTCGCTCACATCGAGTACGACCCGAACCGCACCGCGCGCATCGCGCTGCTGCACTACGCCGACGGCGAGAAGCGGTACATCATCGCGCCGAAGGACATGAAGCAGGGCGACCGCGTCGAGTCCGGTCCGGGCGCCGACATCAAGCCGGGTAACAACCTGCCGCTGCGCAACATCCCGGTGGGTACCACGATCCACAACGTGGAGCTGCGTCCGGGCGGCGGGGCCAAGCTGGCCCGCTCCGCCGGCGTCGGTATCCAGCTGCTCGGTCGCGAGGGCGTGTACGCGACCCTGCGTATGCCGTCCGGCGAGATCCGGCGCGTGGACGTGCGCTGCCGCGCCAGCATCGGCGAGATCGGCAACGCCGACCAGTCGAACATCAACTGGGGTAAGGCCGGCCGTATGCGGTGGAAGGGCAAGCGCCCGACCGTCCGTGGTGTCGCCATGAACCCGGTCGACCACCCGCATGGTGGTGGTGAGGGTAAGACCTCCGGTGGTCGCCACCCGGTCAACCCGCAGGGTAAGCCCGAGGGCCGCACCCGCCGTAAGGGCCAGGCGAGCGACAAGCTGATTGTCCGCCGCCGCTACGCCACGCGTAAGCGCGGCTGAGGGAGATAAGACATGCCTCGCAGCCTGAAGAAGGGCCCGTTCGTCGACGACCACCTGCTCAAGAAGGTGGAAGTGCAGAACGACAAGGGCTCCAAGAACGTGATCAAGACCTGGTCGCGGCGCTCGACGATCATCCCCGAGATGCTCGGGCACACGATCGCCGTGCACGACGGACGCAAGCACGTCCCGGTGTTCGTGACCGAGGCGATGGTCGGGCACAAGCTCGGCGAGTTCGCGCTGACCCGCACCTTCAAGGGTCACGAGAAGGACGACCGGAAGAGCCGTCGGCGCTGACGCCGCCAGGCATACGGATAGAGGGAACAAGGGGTTACAGCGATGCCAGGAAAGGGCGACGCTCCGGTGCTTCCGGGCGCGCGGGCGGTTGCGCGGCACGTGCGCATCTCGCCGATGAAGGCGCGCCGGGTGGTCAACCTCGTCCGCGGCCTGCCCGCGAAGGAGGCTCTCACGGTGCTGCAGTTCGCGCCGCAGGCTGCGAGCGAGCAGGTGTACAAGGTGCTCGCTAGCGCGATCGCCAACGCGGAGAACAACGAGCGGCTGGACCCTGACGCGCTGCTCGTCAGCGAGGCGTTCGTGGACGAGGGCCCGACGATGAAGCGGTTCCAGCCGCGGGCGCAGGGTCGGGCGTACCGGATCCGCAAGCGCACCTGTCACATCACCGTGGCGGTCGAGGCGGTCGCGCCGGCAGCGCCGAGGAAGGCCGCGGCGAAGAAGGCCGCCCCGGCCACGGAGGCCGCACCGGCCGAAGCGCAGAGCAAGACGGAGGACGCCGAGTAATGGGTCAGAAGGTTCACCCCACTGGGTTCCGGCTCGGCATCTCGACCGACTGGAAGTCCCGCTGGTTCGCGGACAAGCTCTACAAGGACTACATCGGCGAGGATGTCAAGATCCGCCGCATGATGTCCAAGGGCCTCGAGCGCGCCGGGATCTCCAAGGTCGACATCGAGCGCACCCGCGACCGCGTCCGCGTCGACATCCACACCGCCCGGCCGGGCATCGTCATCGGCCGTAAGGGTGCGGAGGCCGACCGGATCCGCGGTGAGCTGGAGAAGCTCACCGGCAAGCAGGTCCAGCTGAACATCATCGAGGTGAAGAACCCCGAGTCGGACGCTCAGCTCGTCGCGCAGGGCGTGGCCGAGCAGCTGTCCAGCCGGGTCAGCTTCCGTCGGGCGATGCGCAAGGCCATGCAGTCGGCGATGAAGAACCCGGCCTGCAAGGGCATCCGGGTTCAGGTTTCGGGTCGCCTCGGCGGCGCCGAGATGAGCCGGACCGAGTTCTACCGTGAGGGCCGGGTTCCGCTGCACACGCTGCGGGCCAACATCGAGTACGGCTTCTTCGAGGCCCGTACCACGTTCGGTCGGATCGGCGTGAAGGTCTGGATCTACAAGGGCGACGCCGTCCCGGGCCGGGAGGCTCCGGCCGAGGCCGGTCCGTCCCGCCCGCGTCGTGGTGAGCGCGGCGACCGTCCCGAGCGTCCGCGCCGTGGCCGGTCGGGTTCGTCCGGCACCACGGCTGGTGGCACCGAGGCCGGTCGGGCTGCTGCGACCACCATCGCGCAGCAGGCCGAGACGCCGAGCGGCGAGCCGGTCGACAGCGCTGCTGTCGCCGCCACTGCTGCTCCGGCTGAAACGCAGCAGGAGGGCTGACAGATGCTGATGCCGCGCAAGCCCCCGAAGGGCTTCCGCAAGCCGCACCACCCGGACCGCCACGGCGCGTCCAAGGGTGGTAACCGGGTGGTGTTCGGCGAGTTCGGGATCCAGGCTCTCGAGCCGGCGTACGTGACCAACCGCCAGATCGAGTCGGCGCGTATCGCGATGACCCGTCACATCAAGCGTGGCGGCAAGGTCTGGATCACGATCTTCCCGGACCAGGCCCTCACCAAGAAGCCTGCCGAGACCCGGATGGGTTCCGGTAAGGGTTCGCCCGAGTGGTGGGTCGCCAACGTCAAGCCGGGACGGGTTCTCTTTGAGATGTCGTTCCCCAACGAGCAGATCGCGCGTGAGGCCATGCGTCGCGCGATCCACAAGCTCCCGATGAAGTGCCGCATTGTTACGCGCGAAGTGGGTGAATCCTGATGGCAGCGGGCGTTAAGGCGACCGAGCTGCGTGAGCTCTCCGAGGAGGAGCTGGTCACGAAGCTGCGGGAGGCCAAGGCGGAGCTGTTCAACCTCCGCGTGCAGGCCGCAACCGGGCAGCTGGACAACAACCGGCGGCTGCAGGTCATCCGTCGGGAGATCGCCCGGATCTACACGATCATGCGCGAGCGCGAGCTGGGGCTCTCGGCCGCGCCGACTGAGGTGACTGCATCATGACCGAGAACACCACCGCTGACGCCACCCGCGCGCGCCGCAAGGTCCGCGAGGGCCTGGTGGTCAGCGACAAGATGGACAAGACCGTCGTGGTCGAGGTCGAGGACCGGGTTCGGCACGCGCTGTACGGCAAGATCATGCGTCGTACCAGCAAGCTGAAGGTGCACGACGAGCAGAACGCCGCTGGCACCGGCGACCGGGTCCTGATCATGGAGACCCGGCCGCTGAGCGCCACCAAGCGTTGGCGGATCGTGGAGATCCTGGAAAAGGCCAAGTAGCGAAGGCTCGAGCTCGCCCGGCGTTGCGTCGGGCGTAGGTTCCGCCAGGCTCCGGCCGCCACGGCGGCCGGAGAACCGGCAGACATAGGAGATAGACGTGATTCAGCAGGAGTCGCGACTGCGCGTCGCCGACAACACGGGTGCTCGGGAGATCCTGTGCATCCGGGTTCTCGGTGGCTCCGGTCGGCGCTACGCGAGCATCGGCGACGTCATCGTGGCCACGGTCAAGGACGCGATCCCGGGTGCCGGTGTGAAGAAGGGCGACGTCGTCAAGGCGGTCGTCGTTCGCACGGCCAAGGAGAAGCGGCGGCCGGACGGCTCGTACATCCGCTTCGACGAGAACGCCGCCGTCATCATCAAGGACGGTGGGGACCCGCGCGGTACCCGTATCTTCGGCCCGGTGGGCCGGGAGCTGCGGGACAAGCGGTTCATGAAGATCATTTCCCTCGCGCCGGAGGTGTTGTGACCGTGAAGGTCAAGAAGGGCGACACGGTCGTCGTCATCGCCGGCAAGGACAAGGGTGCCAAGGGCAAGGTCATCGCGGCCTACCCGCGGCAGGACAAGGTCCTTGTCGAGGGCGTGAACCGGGTCAAGAAGCACACCCGCATCAGCACCACCCAGCGTGGCGCCAAGACCGGCGGCATCGTCACCCAGGAGGCCCCGATCCACGTCTCGAACGTGCAGGTCCTGGACTCCGACGGCAAGCCGACCCGCGTCGGTTACCGGATCGACGACAACGGCCAGAAGGTCCGCATCGCGCGTAGCACCGGTAAGGACCTGTGATGACCACGGCTACCGAAAAGACCATGCCGCGCCTCAAGGAGCGGTACCGCAACGAGATCGTGGCCCAGCTGCGTGAGCAGCACAGCTACGGCAACCCCATGCAGGTGCCGCGGCTGGTCAAGATCGTCGTCAACATGGGTGTCGGCGAGGCCGCTCGCGACGCCAAGCTGATCGATGGCGCGGTCCGCGACCTCGCCACGATCACCGGCCAGAAGCCGCAGGTGCGGCGGGCGACCAAGTCCATCGCGCAGTTCAAGCTTCGCGAGGGCATGCCGATCGGCGCGAAGGTGACTCTCCGCGGCGACCGCATGTGGGAGTTCCTGGACCGGCTGCTGTCCATCGCGCTGCCGCGTATCCGCGACTTCCGCGGTCTGGACGGACGCAAGCTGGACGGGCACGGCAACTACACGTTCGGTCTGACCGAGCAGTCGGTGTTCCACGAGATCGACCAGGACAGGATCGATCGCCAGCGGGGCATGGACATCACGGTGGTCACCACCGCCACGACCGACGACGAGGGCCGGGCGCTGCTCAAGCTCCTGGGCTTCCCGTTCAAGGAGAACTGAGATGGCCAAGAAGGCGCTGATCCTCAAGGCGGCCGCGAAGCCGAAGTTCTCGGTTCGCGCGTACACCCGCTGCCAGCGGTGCGGGCGTCCGAAGGCGGTCTACCGCAAGTTCGGGCTCTGCCGGGTCTGCATCCGGGAGATGGCCCACCGCGGTGAGCTGCCGGGTGTGTCCAAGGCTTCCTGGTAAGGGCGACCGCGTCCCGGCTCCGGCCGGGAACTCCTGCACCGATTAGGTATTGCTCTTCGCCGTAGGCCCGGGGCTGATGCCCCGGGAACCCCGGCGAGAAAGGCTGACGAAATCCATGACGATGACCGACCCGATCGCAGACATGCTCACGCGTCTGCGTAACGCCAACCAGGCGTACCACGATCAGGTGAAGATGCCCTACTCCAAGATCAAGGCGAACATCGCCGAGGTCCTGAAGGCCGAGGGTTACATCTCCACCTGGTCGGTCGAGGAGCCCGAGGAGGGCGCCGTCGGCAAGCGACTGGTCGTCGAGCTCAAGTACGGCCAGAACCGGGAGCGGAGCCTGGCCGGCATCAAGCGCGTGTCCAAGCCCGGTCTCCGGGTGTACGCCAAGTCGGACGGGCTCCCGCGGGTGCTCGGTGGGCTGGGCGTGGCGATCATTTCGACGTCCCAGGGGCTGCTGACCGACCGGCAGGCCCGCAAGCGGAGTGTTGGCGGGGAAGTCCTCGCCTTCGTCTGGTAACGGGAGACTGGTAGAAATGTCGCGAATTGGACGTAAGTCGATCCCGGTGCCATCCGGCGTCGACATCACGATCGACGGGCAGACCGTCAAGGTCAAGGGCCCGAAGGGCGAGCTCCAGCACACCATCGCCGAGCCGATCACGATCGAGCGCGGTGAGGACGGGCAGCTGAGCGTCAACCGCCCGAACGACGAGCGCAAGGCCAAGGAACTGCACGGCCTGAGCCGTACCCTGGTCGCCAACATGATCGTCGGCGTGACCGAGGGCTACCGTAAGAGCCTGGAGATCGCCGGTACCGGTTACCGGGTCACCGCCAAGGGTTCGGACCTCGAGTTCGCGCTCGGGTTCTCGCACCCGGTGGTCGTCCCCGCCCCGGCGGGCATCACCTTCACGGTGGAGCGGCCGACCCTGTTCCACGTGGCCGGCATCGACAAGCAGCAGGTCGGTGAGGTCGCCGCCAACATCCGGAAGATCCGTCCGCCGGAGCCCTACAAGGGCAAGGGCGTCAAGTACCAGGGCGAGGTCATCCGCCGCAAGGCTGGAAAGGCAGGTAAGAAGTGAGCGCCACGCTGCTCAAGCGCCGCCGCGGCGTCGCCGCCAAGCGCGCCGTTGGGCGTGCGCGTCGGCACTTCCGCGTCCGCAAGAACGTCAGCGGTACGGCCGAGCGTCCGCGCCTGGTCGTCACCCGTTCGCTGCGGCACATCGTCGCCCAGATCGTCGACGACACCAAGGGCCACACCCTGGCGTCGGCGTCGACCCTGGACGCCTCGCTGCGCGGTACGGAGGGCGACAAGAGCGCCCTCGCCGGCAAGGTGGGCGCCCTGCTCGCCGAGCGGGCCAAGGCCGCCGGCGTCTCCAAGGTCGTCTTCGACCGCGGTGGCAACCGGTACGCGGGGCGGGTCGCCGCGCTTGCCGACGCCGCCCGCGAAGCCGGGCTCGAGTTCTAACAACCCCGTCACGAGAGATAAGGAAGGCTGCTGATGCCAGGTCAACAGCGCCGTGGCGGCGGGTCCGGTGGCAACGAGGGTGGTCGCCGCGACAACCGCCGTGAGGGCGGCCGCGGAAACGCGCCCGTCGAGAAGACCCCGCACCTTGAGCGGGTCGTCGCGATCAACCGCGTCGCCAAGGTCGTGAAGGGTGGTCGTCGCTTCAGCTTCACCGCCCTGGTGATCGTGGGCGACGGCGACGGCACGGTCGGCGTGGGCTACGGAAAGGCCAAGGAGGTGCCCGCGGCGATCGCCAAGGGTGTCGAGGAGGCCAAGAAGCACTTCTTCAAGGTTCCGCGGATCGGTCAGTCGATCCCGCACCCGGTCACGGGTGAGGACGCCGCCGGTGTCGTGCTGCTCAAGCCGGCCTCGGCCGGTACGGGTGTCATCGCCGGTGGTCCGGTGCGTGCCGTGCTGGAGTGCGCGGGTATCCACGACGTGCTCTCCAAGAGCCTCGGCTCGTCCAACCCGATCAACATCGTGCACGCCACCGTGGCGGCCCTGAAGGGGCTCGAGTCCCCCGAGCAGGTCGCGGCACGTCGTGGTCTGCCGGTGGAGGACGTCGCGCCGGCCGCCATGCTGGCGTCGCGGGCGGGGGTGGCGTCCTGATGGCACGCCTGAAGGTCACCCAGCTCCGGTCCGGTATCGGGACCAAGCAGAACCAGCGTGACTCGCTGCGTTCGCTCGGTCTCAAGCGGATCAACGACGTGGTGGTCAAGGAGGACCGGCCCGAGATCCGCGGCATGATCTTCACGGTCAACCACCTCGTGAAGGTCGAGGAGGTCGAGTAATGACGATCAAGGTGCACCACCTGCGTCCGGCGCCCGGTTCCAAGACCGCGAAGACCCGTGTGGGTCGCGGTGAGGGTTCCAAGGGCAAGACTGCCGGTCGCGGTACCAAGGGCTCCAAGGCCCGCAAGAACATCTCGGCGGCGTTCGAGGGTGGGCAGATGCCCATCCACATGCGCCTGCCGAAGATGAAGGGCTTCAAGAACAGGTTCAAGGTGGTCTTCCAGGTGGTCAACCTGGACCGGCTCGCCGAGCTGTTCCCGAACGGCGGCCAGGTCGGCCCGCTCGAGCTGGTCGAGGCCGGCGCGGTCCGCAAGGGCCAGCCGGTCAAGGTCCTCGGCACCGGGGACCTCGGCGGGGTGGCGCTCCAGGTGTCGGCGCACGCGTTCAGCGCGTCGGCCAAGGAGAAGATCGCCGCCGCCGGTGGCTCTGTCACCGAGCTGTAAGGCGTACGACCTCGGCGCCCGTCCAGTTGCGAGCAACTGGCGGGCGCCTAGGTCTGCCTGGGGCCTGAGCGCCCGGTAATATCGGAATCGGTTTATGTAGCCGGGCACACCTGCCCGGAGCGGGACGGGGCTGTTAGAGTCCCATCCCAGCCATGGATTCCGGGCACTCGCCCGGGATGCACCCCGACCCGCCAGGGATCACCGGCGGCCCGCCTCGCGCAGGAGGAAGAAGTTGCTGTCCGCCTTTCTCAGTGCGTTCCGTACGCCTGACCTGCGCAAGAAGCTGCTGTTCACAGTAGGCATCATCGCGGTCTACCGGCTGGGTGCCACGCTGCCCAGCCCGGGCGTCTCGTACGGCAACGTCCAGAAGTGCCTCGACTCCATCTCGGGTGACACGACGGGCCCGCTGAATCTGCTCAACCTCTTCTCCGGCGGAGCGTTGCTGCAGCTCTCGGTCTTCGCGCTGGGCATCATGCCCTACATCACCGCGTCGATCATCCTGCAGCTGCTGACCGTCGTGATCCCGCGCCTCGAGCAGCTCCGCAAGGAGGGCCAGGCCGGCCAGGCGAAGATCACGCAGTACACCCGCTACCTGACCCTGGGCCTGGGTGTTCTGCAGGCGTCGGCGTTCGTGGCCCTGGCCCGCTCCGGCCAGCTGTTCCAGAACCGCTGCGACCAGTTCCCGATCATCCCCGAGGGCACCGGCATCCCGGACTGGCTGACGCTGTCCATCCTGGTGATCACCATGACCGCCGGCACCGGCATGGTCATGTGGCTCGGCGAGCTGATCACCGACCGCGGCGTCGGCAACGGCATGTCCGTCCTGATCTTCACGTCGATCGCGGCCCGCCTGCCCAGCGAGGGCTGGCAGATCAAGACCAGCAAGGGCTGGGACATGTTCGCCCTGGTCATCGCGCTGGTCCTGGTGGTCATCACCGCGGTCACCTTCATCGAGCAGGCGCAGCGCCGGATCCCGGTGCAGTACGCCAAGCGGATGATCGGCCGGCGGATGTACGGCGGCACCTCGACCTACATCCCGCTGAAGGTCAACCAGGCGGGTGTGATCCCGGTCATCTTCGGCTCGTCGCTGCTCTACCTGCCGCAGCTGGCTCTCCAGTTCTTCGACCAGAACGACCCGGGCAAGGTCCAGGCCTGGATCCAGAACAACCTGGTCGCCCCGGACAGCCCGATCTACATCACGGTCTACTTCCTGTTGATCATTTTCTTCACGTACTTCTACGTGTCGATCACGTTCAACCCGACCGAGGTCGCGGACAACATGAAGAAGTACGGCGGGTTCGTGCCGGGCATCCGTCCGGGTAAGCCGACCGCCGACTACCTGGACTTCATCCTCAGCCGGATCACCCTGCCGGGCGCGCTCTACCTCGGCATCATCTCGATCCTGCCGAACTTCTTCTTCATCTGGCTGGACAACCAGCAGTACCAGAACTTCCCGTTCGGTGGCACCGCTGTTCTCATCATGGTCGGCGTCGGTCTGGAGACCGTGAAGCAGATCGAGAGCCAACTCATGCAGCGGAACTACGAAGGGTTCCTGCGGTAGATGAGACTCGTTCTGGTTGGCCCGCCGGGCGCGGGCAAAGGCACGCAGGCCGAGTTCATCGCCGCACACCTCTCGGTGCCCAAGATTTCGACCGGGGACATCTTCCGGTCGAACGTCACCCAGGGCACGCCACTCGGTGTCGAGGCGAAGCGCTACATGGACGCGGGCGAGCTGGTTCCGGACGAGGTCACCATCAACATGGTCCGGGATCGGCTCGCCGAGCCCGACGCCAGCGAGGGCTTCCTCCTCGACGGCTTCCCGCGGACCACTCCGCAGGCGGCCGCTCTGGACAAGCTCCTCGCCGACCTGGGCACCGCTCTGGACCTGGTCCTGGAGCTCGTGGTCGACGACGACGAGGTGATCCGGCGGCTCTCCGGCCGGCGTACCTGCCGGGGCTGCGGCAAGATCTGGCACGTCGAGTTCGACGCCACCACCCGTTCGGGCATCTGTGACCGGTGCGGCGCCGAGCTGTTCCAGCGCGACGACGACAAGCCGGAGACCATCGCCACCCGCCTGCGGGAGTACAGCGAGAAGACCGCCCCCCTGGTCGACTACTACGGCGCCCAGGGCAAGCTCGTCGGAATCGACGCCACCGGCCCGGTGGAGGACGTCACGACCCGGGCCATCGACGCGCTGCGGTCGTACGGCGGCTGAGGCCCGGCCGCGCCGCGGCGGATAGAGTGCGAACAGCGGGGTACGCGAGACGTGCCCCGCTGTTTCGGCAACGAAAGGTAACCGCTCCATGCGTCGTCCCCAGCTGGACATCCAGCTGAAGACCCCTGACCAGATCGAGAAGATGCGCGCCGCCGGGCTGGTGGTCGCCGAGGCCCTGCGCCGGATGCGCGAGGCGGTGGCACCCGGCGTGAGCACCGCCGATCTGGACGCCATCGCCGAGTCGACGATCCGCGAGGCGGGGGCGGTCCCGTCGTTCAAGGGGTACCACGGCTTCCCGGCGTCGATCTGCTCCTCGGTGAACGAGCAGATCGTGCACGCCATCCCCTCGCCGAACCAGGTGCTCGCCGAGGGCGACCTCATCTCGATCGACTGCGGCGCCGTGCTGAACGGGTGGCACGGCGACTCGGCGATCACCGTCGGGGTCGGCGAGGTCGATCCGGCGTTGCTGAAGATGGCCGAGGTCGCCGAGGACGCGATGTGGGCCGGTATCGCCGCCGCCGCCCGTGGTGCGGCCAGCGGCAAGGGCCGGCTGACCGACATCTCGTACGCGGTGGAGACCGCGGTCCGCAAGGGCGGCCGGTACGGCATCGTCGACGGGTACGGTGGGCACGGTATCGGCACGGAGATGCACCAGGATCCGCACGTGCTCAACCATGGCCGGCCGGGCAAGGGGCCCCGCCTGGTTCCGGGCATGGCCCTTGCGATCGAGCCGATGATCACGATGGCCTCGCCGCGTACGGTCGAACTGGCCGACGGCTGGACGGTCGTCACCCGGGACGGCTCGATCGCGGCGCACGTCGAGCACTCGATGGCGCTTCTGCCCGACGGCGTCTGGGTGCTCACCGCCTTCGACGGGGGGCGGTCCCGACTGGGCGACCTTGTGACGGCCCGCCAGCCCGCCGAGTCGACGGCCTCCTGACCTCCGCCCCGCCGGGTCGCGTAGGCGAGGCCGAGCCGGGCGAGACAGGCGGCCGCCGGGTCGGACGGGACTGGCGTGGCGGTGGCATGCTTGCCGGCATGGGCGGGCGCGACGAGATGCGGGCGGCGGACGCGGACCGGGAGACGGTGGCCGAGCGGCTGCGGGTGGCGCTCAACGAGGGTCGTCTGGACCTGCACGAGTACGACGAGCGGCTGCAACGGGCGTTTGCCGCGCGCACGTACGGCGAGTTGGACCGCCTGCTGACCGATTTGCCGCCGGTGACGCCGCAGCAGCGGTCCGCCCTGGAGGCGGTGCCGGCCGCCGGTGGGCCGGTGGGCCGTCCCGACGAGCTGGGCGCCGGTGTGGTGCGGGCGGTGACCGGTCGGTGGTTGGCTGAGGTCTGGCTGCCGTACCTGCGGGTGATCGCCATCGTGGTGGCCGTCTGGGGGGCCATCTCCCTCTTGAGCGGAGAGCTGCTCTACTTCTGGCCGGTCTGGGTGGCCGGGCCGTGGGGAGCGGTGCTGGTGGTGCGTACGGTGGCGGGCCTGGTCGGGGGAGAGCCACGACGCCAGGCCGTCGAGCGGGAGCGCCGCCGTCAACGCAAACGAGCCAAGCGCGAGCGCCGCCGCGAACTACGAGCCGCCGAATCGGACGACCCCCCACAACCTCCTGAGTAACCCGCCACCTCGCCCGTCGATCATGAAGTTGTGGCCGTGACACGCCGTGATCGAGGGCGATAACTTCATGATCACCAGCTCGTGGGCGGGGTGGTTTGGCGGCGGCCGGCAGGCCGGCGTACACTTTCTGATCGGCGCACAGCGTCCACTCCGGCATGCCCACCCTGCGCTTCGGTGGGTGCCGGAGCCGCGGCTGGCGCGGTCTTCTGATTCTGGTCAGATTTCCGTGTAAGACGTTGTGGGTCGCCCGGTGCAATCGACGTCAGGACAGCGGAGGACATGCCGAAAAAAGACGGAGCCATTGAGATCGAGGGTCGGGTCATCGAGCCCCTGCCGAACGCCATGTTCCGGGTGGAGCTCGCGAACGGCCACAAGGTGTTGGCTCACATCAGCGGCAAGATGCGGCAGCACTACATCCGCATCCTGCCGGAGGACCGGGTCGTCGTCGAACTCTCGCCGTACGACCTGACCCGCGGGCGCATCGTCTACCGCTACAAGTAGTCCTGACGACGGCCGGGAAGTCCCGTGTCCGTCTTCGACGTCCGGTCTCGCGCATGGCGCGTTGCCGGGCCAGATGGGAAGTAAGGCAACCGTGAAGGTCAAGCCGAGCGTCAAGAGGATCTGCAACAAGTGCCGGGTTATCCGCCGGCACGGCCGGGTCATGGTCATCTGCACCGACCCGCGCCACAAGCAGCGCCAGGGCTGAGTCAGTCCGTCCGGCCGGAACACGGCCGGGTGGCGTCGGTCCACGCGGTTCCTCAGCGACACACACATCACACATGCTCGTCCCAGCCGCGAGCGGTACGCGAGACGTACTCCTTCGTGGCTGACCCCCGGTCGGAGGCCGGGGCCCGCTTGGGCAGCGACCGATCCCGGTCGCCGGCGCTGACAGCGTCGGAAAGACGGGACGGCCGGTAGCGGGGTGGGACGGGTCCACACCTCCGCCACACATCATGAGGAGTACGCCCGCACATGGCACGTCTAGTCGGCGTGGATCTCCCCCGCGAGAAGCGGATGGAGATCGCGCTCACCTACATCTTCGGGGTCGGTCGTACCCGCGCCCTGGAGACGCTCGCCGCCACCGGCATCTCGCCGGACAAGCGCGCTCGGGACCTCACGGACGAGGAGCTCGTGCAGCTCCGCGACCACATCGAGGGCAACTACAAGGTTGAAGGCGACCTGCGCCGCGAGGTCGCCGCTGACATCCGCCGCAAGGTTGAGATCGGCTGCTACGCCGGCATCCGGCACCGCCGGGGCCTGCCCGTGCGTGGCCAGCGGACCAAGACCAACGCGCGGACCCGCAAGGGCCCGAAGCGGACCGTCGCCGGCAAGAAGAAGCCCGGCAAGAAGTAATAGGAGCGCACAGACTTATGCCACCGAAGGCTCGTGCCGGAGCCGCTGTCAAGAAGGTCCGGCGCAAGGAACGGAAGAACGTCGCCCACGGGCAGGCGCACATCAAGAGCACGTTCAACAACACCATCGTGTCCATCACGGACCCGACCGGTGCGGTCATCTCCTGGGCCTCCGCCGGCCAGGTGGGCTTCAAGGGCTCCCGCAAGTCGACTCCGTTCGCCGCGCAGCTGGCCGCCGAGGCCGCCGCGCGTCGCGCCATGGAGCACGGCATGCGCAAGGTCGACGTGTTCGTCAAGGGCCCCGGCTCCGGCCGGGAGACCGCCATCCGTTCGCTGCAGGCCGTGGGCCTCGAGGTCGGGCAGATCTCCGACGTCACCCCGCAGCCGCACAACGGATGCCGTCCGCCGAAGCGTCGCCGGGTCTGAGAGGTAGAGAGAGATGGCTCGTTACACCGGTGCTGACTGCCGCCGTTGCCGGCGGGAGAAGATGAAGCTGTTCCTCAAGGGCAGCAAGTGCGATGGCCCGAAGTGCCCGTTCGAGTCCCGGCCGTTCCCGCCCGGGCAGCACGGCCGCGGCCGCACGAAGGAGACGGAGTACCTGCTCCAGCTCCGCGAGAAGCAGAAGGCCCGCCGCGTCTACGGCGTGCTGGAGAAGCAGTTCCGTGGCTACTACGAGGAAGCCGTCGGCAAGCAGGCCAAGACCGGTGAGGTCCTCCTGCAGATCCTCGAGTCGCGGCTGGACAACGTCGTTTACCGGGCCGGCTTCGCCCACTCGCGGGACATGGCCCGCCAGCTGGTCAAGCACGGTCACTTCACGGTGAACGGCAAGAAGGTCGACATCCCGTCGTACCGCGTCAAGGAGCACGACATCATCGAGGTCCGGGGCAAGAGCAAGGAGCTCACCCCGTTCGTGGTGGCGCAGGCTCAGGCCGGTTCGAAGACGGTGCCGGCCTGGCTGGAGGCGATCCCCAGCCAGATGAAGGTGCTCGTGCACTCCCTCCCGGCCCGGCAGGTCATCGACACGCAGGTCCAGGAGCAGTTGATCGTCGAGCTCTACTCCAAGTAGTCGGGCTCGTTGCGGTGGCCCGCCCCTGGAGGGCGGGCCACCGGAACAGTTTGTGTCGCGGACGTCAAATAGCGGGCGTCCCGGAAGAGAAGAGACAACATGCTCATCAGCCAGCGACCCTCCCTCTCCGAGGAGTCGATCAACGAGACCCGGTCGCGGTTCGCCATCGAGCCGCTCGAGCCGGGCTTCGGCTACACCCTGGGTAACTCGCTGCGGCGCACGCTGCTGTCGTCGATCCCGGGTGCGGCGGTCACCTCGATCAAGATCGACGGCGTGTTGCACGAGTTCACCACGATCCCCGGTGTCAAGGAGGACGTGGTCGAGCTGGTCATGAACATCAAGGAGCTGTGCGTCAGCTCCGAGCACGACGAGCCGGTCAGCATGTACCTGCGCAAGCAGGGTCCGGGCGACGTGACGGCGGGCGACATCCAGCCCCCGGCCGGCGTCTCGGTGCACAACCCGGACCTCAAGCTCGCGACCCTGAACGGCAAGGGCCGGCTCGACATGGAGCTGACCGTCGAGCGGGGCCGGGGTTACGTGACGGCCGCCCAGAACAAGCAGTCCGGCGCCGAGATCGGCCGGATCCCGGTCGACTCGATCTACTCGCCGGTGCTGAAGGTGACGTACCGCGTCGAGGCGACCCGCGTCGAGCAGCGTACCGACTTCGACCGGCTCATCATCGACGTCGAGACCAAGCCGTCGATGGGCCCGCGTACCGCGCTGGCCTCCGCCGGTTCGACGCTGGTGGAGCTGTTCGGTCTGGCCCGTGAGCTGGACGAGACGGCTGAGGGCATCGACATCGGGCCGTCCCCGCAGGACGCCCAGCTGGCGGCGGACCTCGCTCTGCCGATCGAGGAGCTGGACCTCACCGTCCGCTCCTACAACTGCCTCAAGCGCGAGGGCATCAACTCCGTTGGTGAGCTCATCGGGCGTACCGAGGCCGACCTCCTCGACATCCGCAACTTCGGTCAGAAGTCGATCGACGAGGTCAAGATGAAGCTCGCCGGGATGGGTCTCGGGCTGAAGGACTCGGCTCCGAACTTCGACCCGGCGCACGTCGTGGACACCTTCGGCGAGGCCGACTACGACACCGACGACTACCGCGAGACCGAGCAGCTCTAGTCCGCGCTGCCGCCACAACTGAGGAGCACCAAAAATGCCCACGCCCACCAAGGGCCCCCGCCTCGGCGGCAGCCCCTCGCACGAGCGGCTGATGCTGGCGAACCTGGCCACCGCGCTGTTCCAGCACGGCAAGATCCAGACCACCGAGACGAAGGCCCGGCGGCTGCGTCCGCTGGCCGAGCAGCTCATCACCAAGGCCAAGCGCGGCGACCTCGCCTCGCGGCGTCGGGTGCTGGGCGTCGTCAAGGACAAGGACGTGGTCTACGCCCTGTTCGACCAGATCGCGCCCCGGTACGCGAACCGCCCCGGCGGTTACACCCGGATCGTGAAGACCGGTCCGCGTAAGGGTGACGCCGCTCCGATGGCGATCATCGAGCTGGTGGAGGAGCTTCAGGTCGCCGAGCCGAAGGCGAACAAGAAGACCGCCGCCCGCAAGGCCGCGCAGCAGGACAAGGTCGAGGCGCTCGCCCCGGCCGAGGACGCTCCGAAGTCGACCGACGCCGACCAGGACTCCGAGGCGCCGGTGTCGGCCTCCGGCGACACCGCCGAGGCCCGCGAGGACAGCGACCTCGCCACCGAGGAGAACAAGGCCTGACCTTCGGGCATCAGTGCGGGCCCGGCACCCCTTTCGGGGTGTCGGGCCCGACCCGTAACAGGAGGTACGAGGTGGACGAGCGGATCCGGCTGCGGCTGGACGTCTCGTACGACGGCGCGGCTTTCTCCGGTTGGGCGCCTCAGCCGACGCGGCGGACCGTCGCCGGGGTGCTCGTCGAGACCCTGGACCTGGTCCTGGGCGCGGGTACGGCGACCGGCCTGACCGTCGCGGGCCGGACCGACGCGGGGGTGCACGCCTCCGGGCAGGTCTGTCACCTGGACCTGCCGGTCGAGGTGTGGCGGGAACACGAGGGGCGGCTGCTGCGCCGGCTGGCGCGGCTGCTCCCCACCGACGTGCGGGTACGGGCGATGACCGAGGTACCCGCCGATTTCGACGCACGCTTCTCGGCCACCTACCGGCGCTACGAGTACCGGGTGACCGACGCCCCGTACGGCGCGGAGCCGCTGCGCCGGCACGAGGTGCTGGCCTGGCCGCGGGCGCTGGACCTGGCGGCGCTGAACGCCGCGGCCGAGGGCCTGGTGGGGGAGCACGACTTCGCGGCGTTCTGCCGGCGCAAGGAGAACGCGACGACGCTGCGCGAGGTGACCCGGCTGGACTGGCGGCGGGACCCGGACGGCATCCTGGTCGCCACCGTGCAGGCGGACGCGTTCTGCCAGGCGATGGTGCGCAGCCTCGTGGGGGCGATGCTCGCGGCCGGTGACGGCCGCCGGCCGGTGCGGTGGCCGGGCAGCCTGCTGACCCGGCAGGAGCGGTCCAGCGAGGTGACGGTGGCGCCGGCGCACGGTCTGACTCTCGTCGCGGTCGGCTACCCGGACGATCCGGCGGACTACGCCCGCCGTGCCGATCTGACGCGCCGGCTGCGCGTGCCGGTGGAGGGCTGACGGGCGGGCTTCGGCGCGGACGACGACGGGTGTGCCACCGGTCGGCGGCACACCCGTCGGGCGCGGTCGCGGATCAGTCGCCGTCCTCGCTGCCGCTCTGGCTGCCGCTGTCCTCGGTGGGCGCCGTTATCGGCTGACCGGCTGTGCCGAGGTCGGCCCGCCGTTGGAGGACGCCCCGGCTGAGGTGTGCCTCGATCATGTCGAACAGGATTTCTCGGATCTTGGTGTCGCCGGATTTGACGGCGCTTCCGTCGGCGCGGACCACCAGCGCGTACGCCAGGTAGTGACCTCGGACCTGCCAGCCCACCCGCGCCGGGGCGCTGGTCAGCGCATCGGTTCCGTCGCCGGCGGTCAGCCCTCGGAACCGGCCCTGCCGCTCGTCGAGGATCTGCCGGATCCGGTCCCGGGCCCGCTCGGCGTTGGCCCTGTCGGTCAGGTTGAACAGGCCGGTGGTGACCAGGTGCTCGCCGCCGGGTGTCCGCAGGGTCGCCCGGACGACCTGGTTGCAGCCGAGCCGGACCAGCAGATCCGCCACCTCGTCCGTGGCGGCGACGGCGCAACTGCCGCTGGACTGGGTCTTGAGCACCTGGTAGCCGGGCTGGCCGTCGGCGAGCTTCAGCTCCTTGCCGGGAAAGAGTTCCTTCGCGGTGAGCGGCGCCTGGTCGGTGTCCCGCGAGTCGAGGTCCTGCTGCTGTTGGGCGGTGGCGGACGGCGCCGCGTTCGGCTGGTAGGTGGGGGTGGACTCCGGCGTCGCATTCCGATCCACCAGCAGCGCGGCGGCACCCAGGCCGCAGAGCGCGAGCAGGACGAGGACGGCCGCGCCGCCGACCAGCACCTGCCAGAGCCGCCCACCGCCGCGCCGGGTGGGCGGCTCTGCCGGCTGGGCCGAGGTGTAGACCTGGCTGCGGGGGGCCGCGACCGGCGCGCTGACGCGGGCGATCGGCGGTGGCTGGGTCGACGGCAGCACCAACTGGTTGGGTCGGGGCAGCGACGGCGCGGGGAAACGCGACGGTGAGGGGCCGGCCGGTGGAGGGGGACCGGCGCCGAGCGCGTCCAGGTCGGACCCGTCGGGGTCCTCGAATGCGTCCTCTTCGGACTCGTACCGATACACCATGTCGCCCAGAGTAGGAGGCGTTGTCCCTTTAGGGGGTAAAACTGGGGAAATGTAGGTGTGGGTGGTGTCGTTGCCCGCCTGAGCCGGTGCGAGAATTGCCGACGTGACCGGCGACCACTACTTCACCGCGCAGCCCGCCAGCGACGCGCCGGCGCGCGAGGTCGAATTCTCCGTCGCCGACCGCGACTACCGACTCGCCTCGGCCGGCGGTGTCTTCTCCGCCAGCCGTCTCGACCCCGGCACCGCCGTACTCCTGCGCAAGGCCGAGCTGCCCACCGCCGACACCGGGGGTGACCTGCTCGACCTCGGCTGCGGCTTCGGACCGATCGCGTGCGTCCTGGCCGACCTGGCGCCGGCGAGCATCGTCTGGGCCGTCGACGTCAACGCCCGCGCCCGCGACCTCACCGCCGCGAACGCGGCGAGAATCGGCGCCGGTGACCGGGTCCGGGTGAGCGCGCCGGACGACGTACCGGCGGAGGTGACGTTCGCCCAGCTCTGGTCCAACCCGCCCATCCGAATCGGCAAGGACGAGCTGCACGAGCTGCTGCGGCGCTGGCTGCCCCGGCTCGCCCCGGACGGCGTCGGCTGGCTGGTCGTCGCCCGGCACCTGGGCGGCGACTCGCTGCAGCGCTGGCTCGTCGAACAGGGCTGGCAGGTCGAGCGGCACGCCAGCCAGAAGGGCTTCCGGGTGCTGCGGGTCACCCGGTAATTGGATGTCCCTACCCGCCCCGGCTGGGGCAGGATCCCGGCGTGGGATACGTGGATGTGGCAGCGGTCGGGCACACCCTGCCCGACGGTCGGGAACTCTTCGCCGACGTGTCGTTCCGGGTCGGTGAGGGCGCGAAGGTCGCCCTGGTCGGGCCGAACGGCGCCGGCAAGACGACGCTGCTGAGGATGGTCGCCGGTGACCTGCCGGTACGCGCGGGCAGCATCGCGCGGGCCGGCGGGCTGGGCGTCATGCGGCAGTTCATCGGCATGATCGGCGACGAGACCACGCTCGCCGACCTGGCCCTGTCGCTGGCCCCGCCCGCCCTGCGCGACGCCGGCCACCGGCTCGGCGAGACCGAGGCGGCCATGCGGGCGGCCGAGGCCCACGGCAAGTTCAGCAACGCCGCGAGCAAGGCGCAGCTTGCGTACGCGGACGCGCTCGGCGCCTGGGGCGAGTCCGGCGGGTACGACGCCGAGGTGCTCTTCGACACCGTCGCCACCATCGTGCTCGACAAACCGTGGGACGCCGTACGGGACCGACCGGTGCGTACGCTCTCCGGCGGGCAGCAGAAGCGGTTCGCCCTGGAGTTGCTGCTGCGCGGCCCGGACGAGGTGCTGCTGCTCGACGAGCCGGACAACTTCCTCGACGTGCCCGGCAAACGCTGGCTGGAGGCGCGACTGCGCGAGTCGACGAAGTCGGTGCTCTACGTCTCGCACGACCGTGAGCTGCTGGCGCAGAGCGCCGACCGGGTGGTCGCCGTCGAGGGTGGCAGCGCCTGGGTGCACCCGGGCGGGTTCGCGAGCTGGCACGAGGCCCGGGTGGCCCGGCACGCCCGCCTCGACGAGCTGCGTCGACGCTGGGACGAGGAGCACCAGAAGCTGCGCGAGCTGATGCTGATGTACAAGCAGAAGGCCGCGTACAACGACGGGTTGGCCTCGCGGTACCAGGCCGCGCAGACCCGGCTGCGCAAGTTCGAGGAGGCCGGTCCTCCGCCCGTACCCCCGAAGGACCAGGACATCCGGATGCGGCTGACCGGCGGGCGGACCGGCAAGCGCGCGGTCGTCTGCGACCAGCTCGAGCTGGACGGCCTGACCTTCCCCTTCGACCTGGAGATCTGGTACGGCGACCGGGTGGCGGTGTTGGGCGCCAACGGCACCGGCAAGTCGCACTTCCTGCGGCTGCTGGCGCGCGGCGGCACCGATCCCGACCCGGCGAACGGGCCGGTCGACGGCGCGGGCGCGCTCGCGCCGGTGGCGCACGACGGTACGGCCCGGCTCGGCGCGCGGGTCCGCCCCGGGCACTTCTCCCAGACGCACGACCGACCGGAGTTGATGGAGAAGACGCTCGTCGAGATCCTGTGGCGGGGCGACGAGCACCGCCAGGGAATGGACCGGCACGCGGCGATGGGGGTGCTCAGCCGGTACGAGCTGGCCGGGCAGGGCGACCAGCGCTTCGGGACGCTCTCCGGCGGGCAGCAGGCCCGGTTCCTGGTGCTCCTGCTGGAGCTGTCCGGGGCGACCCTGCTGCTGCTCGACGAGCCCACCGACAACCTCGACCTGGCCAGCGCGGAAGCCCTGGAAGCGGGTCTGAACGCGTTCGAGGGGACGGTGGTGGCCGTCACGCACGACAGGTGGTTCACCCGCTCCTTCGACCGGTTCGTACTGTTCCGGGGCGACAACGAGGTCGTGGAGACCCCGGAGCCGGTCTGGGACGTCGGCTGATCGGTCGCCGGGCGGGGGTGCGTCCGGCCGGCATAGGGTGGATCTCGTGACAGAGATGACCTATCGCCGGCTGGGCGACTCCGGGCTCGTGGTGTCCGTCGTCGGAATCGGCTGCAACAACTTCGGCCGCAAGCTGGACCTCGACGGCACGCGCGCGGTGGTGGACGCCGCCCTGGACGCCGGGATCAACCTGTTCGACACCGCCGACATCTACGGCGAGCCGCAGGGTGGCTCGGAGGAGCTGCTCGGGCAGGCGCTCAAGGGACGCCGCGACGACGTGGTGGTGGCCACCAAGTTCGGTATGGACATGCACGGCCTCAACGGGCCGGACTTCGGGGCCCGTGGTGCGCGCCGCTACATCGCCCGCGCGGTCGAGGCGTCGCTGCGCCGGCTCGGCACCGACCACATCGACCTGTACCAGATGCACGAACCCGACCCGGGTACGCCGATCGACGAGACCCTCGCCGCCCTGGACGACCTGGTCCGCGACGGCAAGGTGCGCTACCTGGGCAACTCCAACTTCGCCGGCTGGCAGATCGCCGACGCGGACTGGGTCGCGTCGTCCAACGGCCGGGCCCGCTTCATCAGCGCCCAGAACCACTACAGCCTGCTGGAGCGTTCCGTCGAGTCCGAGGTGATCCCGGCGTGTGAGCGTTTCGGCCTCGGCATGCTGCCGTTCTTCCCGCTCGCCAACGGCCTGCTCACCGGCAAGTACAAGCGCAGCGAGCAGCCCCCGGCCGGCAGCCGGCTCTCCGGCGGCGGCCGGTACGCCGACCGGCTCGCGGCGGCCGACTGGGACACCATCGAGGCCATCGAGGTGTACGCGAACGAGCGGGGTCTGACCATGCTCCAGGTGGCGATCGGTGGCCTGGCCGCCCAGCCGGCGGTGACCTCGGTGATCGCCGGTGCCACCAGCGCCGAGCAGGTGCACGCCAACGCCGCCGCCGGCACCTGGGAGCCCACCGACGAGGACCTGACGGCCCTGCGCGACATCCTCTGAGCCGAAACACGAGGGGCCGGGTCGCCGCGCGGCGACCCGGCCCCTCGTCGTCGGTGCCGGTCAGTCGTGGCGGCGGCGGCCGAAGAGCATGGCCACCCCCATCGCGGCGGCCACGAGCACCAGACCGGCCGCCGCCAGCGGCCACCACCTGGCAGCGCCCTGTCCACCGGTCGGCCTGTTCAGCGCGACCGGCGTGGGCGGTGGCGGGGTCTGGGCCACCTGGGCCTGCACGGTCGCGGTGGTCTTGACCCCGTACGGCGCCGGGGCGTTCACCGTCACCTTCCAGGTGCCGGGGGAGAGCACCGGACCGCTGCTGTAGAAGCCCTGCCCCTCGGGCTGCGGCTCCAGTTGCAGCGGACCCACCTGCTGCTTGTCCGGCCCGATGGCGGTGAGGATCAACCGCACCACCTGGTCGAGTCGGCGGCCGTCGGCGTAGGTGGCCTGGACGGTGACCCCGACGGCCCCATCGCCGGCCACCACCAGCTTGATCTTGTCGGCCCGTGCGGCGGCCGGAGCCGCGGCGACAAGCGTCAGGGCCAGTCCGACGAGGACGGCGGCGACCGCCGTGCGGATACGCGTCACGGACGTCTCCTCCCTAATGAGGGAGGCCCCTCCCCGACGCCGGAGCGTCGGGAAGGGGCCTCGGTCGGATCAGAGCTGGCGACCGGGTGCCAGCCGGGTGGCGTCGCCACCGAGCCGTCCCGTGCCCTTGACCGGCTCGCCGTCATTGGCCTTGACGCCGGCCTTGCTGGCCGTACCGCCGAGCCGCACGATCATGGCGTCGGCGTCCCGGGTGAGGGTGTCCCGGATCTCGGCCTCGGCCACCAGGGTGGCGTCGGTGGCGAGGTCCCGGAACTGGGTCAGCTGCTTGATCGCCTTGCTGTCGTTGCCGGCCGCCTCGGCCTGGCGGGCCGCGTCGAGCTTGGCGGTCAACTGCTTGTGCGCCTTGGCCGACAACCGCCCCGTCGCCTTGAACCGGTCCAGCAGGAACTGCATGTCCCGGAACGAGGTGGTGACGAAGAACCGGACGTTCGAGGTCGTCTTGTTGCCGGCCTTGTCGGTCGCGGTGACGGTCAGCTCGTGCAGGCCGAGCGACAGCTCGTACATGGCCTGCAGGGTGCCGCTGGCGTACGCCTTGCCGTCGAGCTGGCCGACCACGGACGCGATGCCCGAGGTCGGATCCACGGCCTGCCAGGACACCCGGACGTCCTGGCTGTCTCCGTAGAGCTGGCCGTCCGCGATGCCGGAGACCAGCAGCGTCGGCTTGGTGCCGTCGATCTTCAGGATCGCCGACTTGAGCGTCTCGACGTTGCCCGCCTTGTCGGTGGAGCGGTACAGCAGCTCGTGCTGCCCGTCACCGGTCACCTCGACCGGCTCCGTGTACGGCGTCCACGCGCCACCGTCCAGCGACCACTCGACCGTCTTGACACCGGAACCGGCGTCGGTCGAGGCGAGCACCACCGGGATCGTCCCGTTGTGCCAGCCCTCGTCGTTCGCCGGGGCGAACGTCGCGGTGGTGACCGGCGCGGTGGCGTCGATCTTGACCGTGACGGTCTTCGTCGACTCCACATTGCCGGCCTTGTCGGTCGAGCGGAACCGCAGCTCGTGCTCGCCGTCACCGCTGATCGCCACGGGGGCGGTGTACGCCGTCCACGCGGTGGCCCCGTCCAGCTGGTACTCGGTGCTGGCGAGCCCGCTGCCGCCGGCCTCGTCGGCGGCGGTCAGGGTGACCGTCACCGGGCCGGTGTACCACCCGTCGGTGGGGGTGCCGGACACCGCCGCGGTGGTGACCGGCGCCTTGTCGTCGGCCACCTTCGTGCTCAACCGGAAGTAGTCGAACGCGGCCGTCTTCGACGCCGTCTGGTTGGCGCCGAGGGTGAACAGACCCACCTTCGGGGTGGCGCCCACCGCGCTGTTGGTCAGTGCCTCCAGCGTGGTCCAGGTCGTCCCGTCGGCCGAGTACGACGCGGTGAAGGTGTCACCGGTGCGGGCCAGGCGCAGGTACCACACCGCCGAGGTGAGGCTCGTCGCCTCCGGCTGCGGGTTCTGCACCGTCCCGCCGATCTCGCTGCGGAACTCGATCCGCCGCGTGACCGCCTGGCCGGCCTGGTTGTCCGCGATGAAGTCGAACTTCAGGTAGTTGTCGTCGTCGGCCTGCACGAGCAGACCGGCCTGCTGGTACTGCTCGTTCAGCAGACTGCCGTCGACCTTGGTCTCCAGGGTCCAGTCGCCCGAGGGCGCGGTCTGGAGGATGAAGTTCTTCGGCCCGGTGTTGTCGGTGCCGTAGATGTCACCGTTCGGCACGTCGATCCGCAGCGCGCCGTCGGTCACCCGGTAGCCGTTCGGGTCCTCCCGAACGATGGCGTCCCACCGGCACTTGTCCAGCGTGCTGCCGGTGAACTCGTCCGACGGCTCGACCGGGCCGGCCGGAGCGTCCGGCGTGACCACGAACGAGTCGAACGCGGCGTCCACCACGGGCGCCTCGGTGCCTCCGTTGAGCGCGAAGACCCCGATCCGCGGGTTGGTGATGCCGGCGAGCGCGGCCGAACGGCCGACCGGGGTGAACGTCTGCCCGTCGCCCGAGAACGCGGCGGTCAGGTTCGTCCCGTCGCTGGCGATCCGCAGGTACACGGTGTCACCCGCCGGAGCGTTGGCGGCATCCGCGGCGTCGTTGCGCGGCGTCCCGGCCGTCTCCCGGATGAACTCCACCCGACGGCTGCCGTTGTAGAGCAGGTCCACCTTGGCGTAGTTGTCGTCGTCGCCGTACACCAGCAGACCGGCCTGCTGGTAGTTGGCCGTCACCGGGAGCGTGACCTTGGTGGTCATCTCCCACGCGCCGGTCGGCGCCGGCTGGAGCACCAGGTTGGTGGCGTCGTTGCGGGCGCCGTAGAGGTCACCCACCGCGGTGGGCAGCTTCAGCGCGCCGCCGCTGAGGGAGTAGAGCTGGTTCTCCCGGACCACGGTGGTCCACCGGCTCTTGTCCAGCGTGTTGCCGTTGAAGTCGTCCGAACGCGCCCCGAGGCAGGACGTGTCCGGAGCGTTCACCCGCACCGGCACCGTGGCGTACGACTTGGCGCCCTTGCTGTCGGTCACCGTGAGGGTGGCCGTGAAGGACCCGACGCTGGTGTACGTGTGGCTGGCGTCCAGGGTGGACGCCGTACCGCCGTCACCGAAGTCCCAGGCGTACGTCAGCGGGGTGTCGCCCTCGGCGTCGGTGGCCGTGCCGTCGAACGCGACGGTGAGCGGCGCGGTGCCGGTGCCCGGGGTCGCGGTGGCGGTGACCACCGGCGGCCCGTTCTCGGTGACGCCGCGTCCGACGAAGTCCATCCAGTTGACGTTGAACAGCGAACCCGTTCCGCCGTTCGGGTCGCGGGCCACGAAGTACAGCCCGCCGCTCGCGGCACCGGTCACCGGCGCGCTCACGTCCGTGTACGTCTGCCACCCGCCGGTCGCCGGAACGGTGGCCGTGGCCACGACCGGTCCGTCGACCGCACCGGCGTGGACCTCGATCCGACCGCCAGTGGCGGCCGAGGCGGCCCGGAACCGGATCTCGGTGATGTTGGTGAGGTTCGCCGGAACGACCGACCACCAGTCGCCGTCCTCGATGAACGCGATGCTCTGACCGCCACCGGCGGTGTCGGTCGCGGCCTCGCGCTGCACGCCGGCGTCGCCGCCGCCCGTGCTCACCGGGGTACGCCCGGTGGCGGTGAAGTACTCGGCCTGCTTCTGCTTGGGCTGCAGGATCTCGATCTGCCGGCCGGTGAGCGCGCCGGAACCGCCCGCGCCACCCTTGTCGGTGTAGGTGGCCTCGAAGACCGCGAACACGTTGGCCTCGGCGCCGTGCCCGGAGGCGAGCGACGTCTGGACCGTGCCGGTGCAGCCGGTGTGCTGCTCCAGCGGGTGGGCGTGCTCGTCGTGACCGAGCAGCACCTGGAGGTTGACCTTGGAGCAGTCGATCTGCCCGTCCTCGGGGTCGGTCACCTTGACCGTGTAGCGGACCTGGTCACCCCAGTTGAAGAAACCACCGTCCGGCGGGAACTCGATGGTCACCGTCGGCGCCGTGTTGCCCACGGTGACCGGTACGTTGGCCACCGCCGTGCGGCCCTTCGGGTTGGTCACGGTGAGCTGGGCCGTGTAGTTGCCCGCCGTGGCGTACGTGTGCGTCGGGTTGGCCTCGGTGGAGGTCTGCCCGTCACCGAACGCCCAGGCGTAGGTGAGCGTGCCACCGTCCGGGTCCCGGGAGCCGGCGCTGGAGAACTCCACCGTCAACGGGGCCGGACCCGAGGTCGGGTTGGCGGCCGCCGCCGCGATCGGCGCACGGTCACCGGCGGTGTAGTCGATCCGGTAGACCCCGGAGTTGTCGTTGTTGCCGCCGAAGCCACTGCCCCACTCGATCAGGTACAGCGCGCCGTCCGGACCGAACTCGAAGTCCATCGGCCGGATCATCGACATGCCGGGGAGCAACTGGTTGATGTCCACCAGCGACTTGCCGTCGGCGGTCATCTGCATCGTGTACATCTTGTTCTGGTTCCACTCGCCCAGCAGCGCCTTGCCGTCGTAGTAGGCCGGCCACTTGCGGGTCGAGTTGAGGTCGGCGTCGTACCGGTAGGCCGGGCCGCCCATCGGAGCGCCACCGCCACCGATCTCCGGGTACCGCGCGTCACCGGCGTAGCCGTAGTCGACGGTGGCCGGGACGACCGGCGGGAGGTTGGTCAGGCCCGTGTTGTTGGGCGAGTTGTTGACCGGCGCGGCGCAGTCGAACTTCGGACCGCTCGGGCCGGACGGGAACGTGTAGTCGTTGTACGCCTCGTTCGTGCCCGTGCAGTACGGCCAGCCGTAGTTGCCGGGGGTCACGACGTTCCACTCGACCAGACCCCGCGGGCCCCGGTCCGGGTTGTTCGCGTTGGCGTCCGGCCCGTAGTCGCCGACGTACAGCGTGTCGGTCTTCGGGTCGGTGCCGATCCGGAACGGGTTGCGGAAGCCCATCGCGTAGATCTCGGGACGGGTCTTCTCGGTGCCCGGCGCGAAGAGGTTGCCGGACGGCACCGTGTACGTCCCGTTGTCCTCCGGGTGGATCCGGAGCACCTTGCCGCGCAGGTCGTTCGTGTTGGCCGACGTGCGCTGCGAGTCGTAGTCCTGGCGACCCGGACGCTCGTCGAGCGGCGCGTACGCGTTGGACTCGAACGGGTTGGTGTTGTCACCGGTGGCCAGGTAGAGGTTGCCGGCGCTGTCGAACGTCATGCTGCCGCCCGCGTGGCAGCAGGTGTTGCGCTGGGTGTCGACCCGCAGCACCTGCTTCTCGCTCGCCGGGTCGATGGTGTCCCCGGTCACCGTGAACCGGGACAGCAGGTTCCGCGTGACGTTGTCGTTCGGGGCGTAGTACAGGTACACCCACTTGTTGGTGGCGAAGTCCGGGTCGAGCCGGATGCCGATCAGGCCGTCCTCGTTGCCGGTGAAGACGTCCAGGTCGACGGCGGTGACGGTGTTGCCGGTGTCCGGCTTGATGATCTGCACCCGACCGTCGCGCTCGATGTAGAAGACCCGCCCGTCGGGGGCGATGTCCAGCTCCATCGGGTTGCTGGTGTTGCTGTCCAGCGTGACCTTCTCGAAGTTGGAGGTCTTCGACGCGCCGCAGTCGGCGTCGACCACGCCGGCCGCCGTCTGGATGCCGCCGAGCAGGTGCTTGAGGAACTCGGGCTCGGCGTACGACTCACGGGTGTGCCCGCCGCCGGTGTACCAGGAGCGGCCACCGTCGAAGTCCTGACACCACGCCGTCGGGTGGTCGGCGCCCATCGCGCCGGCGCCCGGGGTGTAGCTCTTCTCGTCCAGGCTGGCCAGGACGTGCACGTCCGACCGGGGGTTGGTCTGGAAGTTGTACCACTCGTCGAACCGGGACCAGCGTTCCGGCAGCCCGGCGGTGGACGGGTGGGCAGGGTCCTCCACCTTGACGGTGGCCTGCTGGTTCTGCGGGTGGTTGGCGAAGTACGCGCCGACCAGGTCGCCGTACCAGGCCCAGCTGTACTCGGTGTCCGAGGCGGCGTGGACGCCGACGTAACCGCCGCCGGCCTTCACGTACCGCTCGAAGGCAGCCTGCTGGTCGGCGTTGAGAACGTCGCCGGTGGTGGAGAGCCAGATCACGGCCTTGTACTTGGCGAGGTTGGCGTCGCTGAACGCGGCACCGTCCTCGGTGGCGTCGACCGTGAAGCCGTTGGTGGCGCCGAGCTGCTGGATGGCGGCGATGCCGGTGGGGATGGCGTCGTGCCGGAAGCCGGCGGTCTTCGAGAAGATCAGGACGGAGTAGGGGTCGGCCGCTGCGGCCTTCGGCGCCTTCGGCGCCGCCTGGGAGAGCGGAGCCGCGACAGGCACGTCTCGCGCGGGGATCTGCGCTCCGGTCGGAGCCGCCTGCGCCGGGGACCCGATGAGGGCCGTCGACGTCAGCGCGAGGGACAACAGGGTAGCGGTGAGTGGTACACGGGCACGACGAGAACGGGACACGCCGCCTCCAATGTCGCGGTGGACAGGGATCGCGGGGCCGGCTCGCCGAAGACCGTCCCAGATGGAGCCGGTGGGGACGCCGTGCCAGGGCGTCCACGCCGGCATTTTGTCGAATCGCTGAACAAATTAGTTCTGCTGCATCGATGTCCGGCAAGATGCCGGCGGGTAACGGTTCTGCAACGGCGGGCGACATTCCGAACAGGACAGGAGAAAGCACCCCGATCGATGCGTCGGCGCGGGGCCGATGACCCACCCTTGGCAGAGGAGGCCGAACTGTCGTACGGTGACACGCAAGTAACCCACGGGAGCCCGGTGTACCGGGCTGAGAGGGGGGCTGACAGCCCCCGACCGTCGAACCTGATCCGGGTAATGCCGGCGCAGGGAGGAGCGTTGCCGTGCCGTCCCTCGGACGACTGCATCTGATCACCGACACCCGACCCGGGCGCGATCCGCTCACCGTGGTCCGGGCCGCCCTCGTGGCGGCCCGCGCCGACCTCGTCGTGCAGGTCCGGGTCGAGGACTCCGCGACCGACCGCGAGGCGTACGACCTGGCCGCCCGGGTGCTGGCGCTGTGCGCGCCGTACGGGGCGACGTGCCTGGTCAACGACCGGTTGCACGTGGCGCTGGCGGTCGGCGCGGCGGGTGGACACGTCGGCGCCGACGACCTGCCGGTCGCCGCGGCCCGGCACGTGCTCGGCCCGACCGGCGTGTTGGGCGTCACCGCCCGCGAGCCGCGCGGCGCGGTCGAGGCCGTCGTCGCCGGGGCCACCTACCTGGGCGTCGGACCGTGTCACGCCACCAGCACCAAGGCCGGTCTACCCGAACCCATCGGGTCCGTCGGGGTACGCGACGTCGTCGACGCCGTCGACGTGCCGATCATCGCGATCGGGGGAGTGACCGCCGACCGGGTGCCGGCGCTGCGCGCCGCCGGAGCGTACGGGGTGGCCGTGGTCGGGGCGATCTCCTCGGCCACCGACCCCGGGCGGGCGACCACCGAACTGCTGCGGGCCTTGGCGTGACCCGCGCCGACGTGGCGGTGGTGGGCGCGGGCCCGATCGGACTGGCGATCGCCTGGCGCTGTGCCACCCGTGGCCTGCGCGTCGAGGTGCACGACCCGACGCCCGGTTCGGGGGCGTCGGCCGTCGCCGCCGGGATGCTCTCCCCGGTCGCCGAGGCGTACTTCGGGGAACGCCGACTGACCGAGCTGCTGGTGGCCTCCGCCGCGCGCTGGCCCGCGTTCGCCGCCGAGCTGACCGAGGCCAGCGACGCCGCGATCGGCTACCGGACCGAGGGCACCCTGATGGTCGGGCTGACCGGCGACGACCTGGCCGAGGCGCGTCGGCTGTGGGCGTACCAACAGGGTCTGGATCTGCCGGTGACGCCGCTGCGCCCCAGTGAGCTGCGCGACCGCGAGCCGGCGCTCGCGCCCCGGGTGCGCGGCGGCGCGCTCGCGCCCACCGACCACCAGGTCGATCCCCGGCGGCTGGTGCCGGCGCTGCGCACGGCCGCGCAGCGGGCCGGCGCGGCGTTCGTGCCGCGGCCGGTCCGGCGGCTGTCCGATGTGGATGCGAAGGTCACCGTGGTCGCGGCCGGGTGCGGCGCGGCCGCCCTCACCGGCCTGCCCGTGCGGCCGGTGAAGGGCCAGATCCTCCGGCTGCGTGCGCCCGGCGGCGTCGCGCCGGGCTTCCGGCACGTGATCCGGGGGTACGCCGACGGCGAGCACGTCTACCTGGTGCCCCGCGCCGACGGCGAGGTGGTGCTCGGCGCGACGGTCGAGGAGCGGTCGGACACCACGGTCACCGCCGGCGCGGTGCAGCGGCTGCTGCGCGCCGGTGTCGACCTGCTGCCCGAGCTGGCCGAGTACGACCTGGTGGAGGCCGTCGCCGGGCTGCGCCCCGGCACCCCCGACAACGCGCCGATCCTCGGGCCGCTGCCCGGCCGGCCGGGCGTGCTGGCCGCCACCGGCCACCACCGGCACGGCATCGTCCTCGCCCCGGTCACCGCCGAGGTGATCACCGACCTGGTGCTCACCGGAACGCCCGACCCGCTGCTCACCGGCTTCGGCGCCGACCGGTTCGCCGACCCGGAAAGCAGTTTCGAGGAGGAGTGATGGAGCTGACGGTGAACGGAGCCGGGCGCAGCGTCGCCGGTGGCGCGTCGGTGGCCGACCTGGTCCGCGACGTCGCGCCGCACCAGCGTGGTGTCGCGGTCGCGGTCAACGGCGAGGTGGTGCCCCGGGCCGGCTGGCCGGCCACGGTGCTGCGCGACGGCGACCGCGTCGAGGTGCTCACCGCCGCGCAGGGCGGGTGAGTGGCGTGCCGTTCGAACTGGGTGGGGAGACGTTCGGCTCGCGGTTGATCCTCGGCACCGGCGGGGCCGCGAACCTGCACGTGCTGGAACAGGCGATCCGGGCGTCCGGCACGGAACTCGTCACGCTGGCGCTGCGCCGGGTGGACACCGCCCCGGGCACCGGAGGCGGGCTGCTGGACCTGCTGGACCGGTGCGGCGTACGGCTGCTGCCGAACACCGCCGGCTGCCACACCGCGACCGAGGCGGTGAAGGTGGCCCGGCTGGCGCGCGACGCGTTCGACACCGACTGGGTGAAGTTGGAGGTCATCGGCGATGAGCGGACGCTGCTGCCGGACGGGGTGGAGCTGCTCCGCGCCGCCGAGGAGCTCGTCGCCGACGGCTTCACGGTGCTGCCGTACACCAGTGACGACCCGGTGCTCGCCCGCCGCCTCGCCGACGTGGGCTGCGCCGCGGTGATGCCCGCCGGGGCGCCGATCGGCTCGGGACTCGGCATCGGCAACCCGCACCACATCCGGCTGATCCGGCAGAGCGTGGACGCGCCGGTGATCCTCGACGCCGGCATCGGCACGGCCTCCGACGCGGCGCTCGCCATGGAGCTGGGCTGCGACGCCGTCCTGCTGGCCAGCGCGGTGACCCGGGCCGCCGACCCGGTGGCGATGGCGAAGGCGATGCGGTACGCCGTCGAGGCCGGACGCCTCGCCGCGGGCGCGGGCCGGATCGCCCGACGCTTCCACGCCCTCGCGTCCACCCCCGACGAGGGACGACCAGACCTGTGACGAGCCCAGTCCCGTCGGGAGTTGTCCTCCTCACCGATCGTCTGGTCGCCCGCGGCCAGCTCAAGGGGGTGGTGGCGGGGGCGGTCGCCGGGGGAGTGCGGTGGGTGGTGCTCAGGGAGAAGGACCTGCCGCGCGCCGAGCGGGCCGCCCTCGCCGCCGACCTGCGCGCGATCCTCGCCGCCGCCGGCGGGACCCTCATCGTTGCCGGCCCCGATCCGCTGGGCGGCGACGCCGTCCACCTGCCGTCCGCCGGCCCGTACCCGCCGCCACCCCACCGCCTGGTCGGCCGCTCCTGCCACAACGAGACCGAACTGAACCGCCTGACCACCGAGCACTACGCCACAATCTCCCCAATCTGGCCAACCCGGACAAAACCCGGCTACGGCCCACCCCTTGACACGAATGGGTTGCGCAAGCTGATCAAGGTCAGCCCAGTGCCGGTCCTCGCCCTCGGCGGCATCGAGACACCCGAGCAGGTAACGGCCTGCGTGCAAGCAGGAGCCGCAGGAGTGGCAGTGCTCGGCGCACTGATGCGAGCAGACGATCCGTCTGCGACAGCACACCTGCTGACCAGCGCCTTCGCCGAGGCGGTCACCCAGAAGGTTCAAAAAAGCCGGCACGGGCGCACGGAGGTCCCCCGGTCAGGGCTGCGGCCGACCGTGCCCACGCAGGGATCAAGCCTGACCGCCCGGAGTGGGCACGGTCGGCCGCAGCCCCAAACCGCAACCAAAGAGGCGACATGACCCCCAAAACCACGCTGACCATCGCCGGCTCAGACTCCGGCGGCGGCGCGGGAATCCAGGCGGACCTCAAGGTCTTCGCGGCGCTCGGCGCGTACGGCACGAGTGTCCTCACGGCGGTCACCGCGCAGAACACCCGAGGCGTCGACGCCGTGCTGCCGTTGCCACCACGCACGGTCGAGGAGCAGTTGGACAGCGTGCTCGCCGACTTCACCGTGGGCGCGGTCAAGACGGGGATGCTCGGCACGCCGGCCGTCGCCGACGTGGTGGCCAAGGCCGCCCGGGACGGCCGGCTGCCCCAGCTCGTCGTCGATCCGGTGCTGGTTGCCACGAGTGGTCACCGGCTGGGCGTGGTGGGCGCGGTGGAGCGGCTGCTTCCGTACGCCCGGGTGGCGACGCCGAACTGCGCGGAGGCGGCGGCCATCACCGGACGCGGAGTGGACGACGTGCCGGGGATGGTCGTGGCCGCCGAGGCCCTCGCGGCCGGCGGCCCGCAGTACGTGGTGGTCACCGGCGGCGACGTCGGGGGAGACGAGGCGGTCGACGTGCTGCACGGCGACGGCGTCACGACCCTGTTGCGGGGTCCCCGGGTGGACACCCGGCACACCCACGGCACCGGCTGCTCGTTCTCGGCAGCCATCGCCGTGCGGCTCGCGATGGGCGATCCGGTGCCGGCGGCGGCGCAGACCGCCAAGGAGTACGTGTTCCGCGCGCTGACCGGCGGGCGGGGCTGGGAGCTGGGCGCGGGGCGCGGGCCGCTGGATCACTTCGGCTGGTCCGCCTGATCACCAGGGAGGTTGTCATGCAGGCACGAGGCAAGGTGTACGTCGAGGGTTCGCGGCCGGATGTGCGGGTGCCGTTCGCGGAGGTGACGCTGACCGGTGACCATCCGCCGGTACGGCTCTACGACACGTCCGGCCCGGGGTCGGACCCTTCGGTGGGGTTGCCGGCACTGCGCGGCCCGTGGATCGCCGAGCGCGGTGACGTGGCCCCGGTGCGGGGCGCGGGGACGCCGCTGGCCGGTCTGGACGGTCGCCGACCCACGCAGCTCGCGTACGCGCGGGCCGGTGTGGTGACGCCGGAGATGGAGTTCGTGGCGATCCGGGAGAACGTCGACCCGGAGCTGGTGCGCGCCGAGATCGCCGCGGGCCGGGCGGTGCTGCCGTTGAACGTCAACCACCCGGAGTGCGAGCCGGCCATCATCGGCAAGGCGTTCCTGGTCAAGGTGAACGCCAACATCGGCACATCGGCGGTCAGCTCGTCGGTGGCCGAAGAGGTGGAGAAGCTGACCTGGGCGACCCGCTGGGGCGCGGACACGGTGATGGACCTGTCCACCGGCAAGCGGATCCACGAGACCCGCGAGGCGATCGTGCGTAACTCCCCGGTGCCGATCGGGACGGTGCCGATCTACCAGGCACTGGAGAAGGTCGGCGGGGACCCGGTGAAGTTGAGCTGGGAGGTGTTCCGGGACACCGTGATCGAGCAGGCCGAGCAGGGCGTGGACTACATGACGGTGCACGCCGGGGTGCTGCTGCCGTACGTGCCGCTGGCCGTGGACCGGGTCACCGGGATCGTGTCGCGCGGCGGCTCGATCATGGCGGCCTGGTGCCTGGCGCACCACGAGGAGAACTTCCTCTACACGAACTTCGCGGAGCTGTGCGCGATCCTCGCGCGTTACGACGTGACGTTCTCGCTCGGTGACGGGCTGCGGCCCGGCTCGATCGCGGACGCCAACGACGAGGCGCAGTTCGCCGAGCTGCGTACCCTCGGTGAGCTGACGAGCGTCGCCTGGGAGCACGACGTCCAGGTGATGATCGAGGGCCCGGGTCACGTGCCCATGCACAAGATCAAGGAGAACGTGGACCTCCAGCAGGAGTGGTGCCACGAAGCCCCGTTCTACACGCTCGGGCCGCTGACCACCGACATCGCCCCCGCGTACGACCACATCACCTCGGCTATCGGCGCGGCGATGATCGGCATGTTCGGGACCGCCATGCTCTGCTACGTCACCCCGAAGGAGCACCTCGGCCTGCCGGACCGCGACGACGTGAAGGCCGGCGTGATCGCGTACAAGATCGCCGCCCACGCCGCCGACCTGGCCAAGGGGCACCCGGGCGCGCAGGCGTGGGACGACGCGCTGTCGAAGGCGCGGTTCGAGTTCCGCTGGGAGGACCAGTTCAACCTCTCACTGGACCCGGAGACCGCGCGCTCGTACCACGACGCGACCCTGCCGGCCGAGCCCGCGAAGACCGCCCACTTCTGCTCGATGTGCGGCCCGAAGTTCTGCTCCATGAAGATCACCCAGGAGCTGAAGGAGTACGCGGCCCGCGGCATGAAGGACAAGTCGGAGGAGTTCGTCTCCGGCGGCGGCAAGGTCTACCTGCCGCTGGCCTGACCGGGCTGGCCAGAGCCGGCCAGGCATGATCGACTCGGGTTCGGTGACATCGGGGCATCGCGGGCGGCGGTACGCCCCGGATGCACGGAACCCGGGTCGATCAGTTCAGTCGCGGTGGTGCCGGCCGGTGGAGCGCAGCGAGCGACGGCGGCTCTCCTGCTCGGGCTCGTTGTCGGTGACCGGCTTGCCGAGGCCGGCGACCCAGTCCACGAACTCCTCGTCCTGCGCGGGCAGCGGCTCCGTTGTGTCGGGCGCGGTCCGGCTCTCCTCGTCGGTTCGCGCCCGGTTACGCCGGAACAGGCCGCCGAGCCGCCCCCGCCGCGAGGACTGCCGGGCGTCGTCCGTGGACGTCCCCGCGGCGTCGCCCTCCGGCGTGCCGGCGGTGCTGGGCGCGCCGACCTGCTCCGGCACGACCGGAGGGATCGACGGCGGCACGATGGACCTCGCCAGAGCGGCCAGCGCGCTGGCCGCCTCGGCCTGGCCGATCGTGCCACTGGCCGGCCCGGTCGTACTGGTGGGATCGGTCCTACCGGCGGCCGGGGCGGGCGGCCCGCCCTGCTCCGACGTCCCGGTGCTCGGGTCCGGTGTCCTGGTACGACGAGTGGTGTCGAAGGCGTCCCAGCTGGGCACCCGGCTCAGGTCGGGCAACGGTGGCCGGTGGCGCAAGCGGGGCGTCCAGTCGGTCGACTCCGGTGCGTCGACGGAGGCGTTCGCGGCGGAGGGCTCGGGATCGGTCGCCGCCGTGGGGTCCGAGGCGGTGGCCGCCCAGGTCGGTGCCGCCGGCGTCCACCGGTCGGCCCCCGCGGCCGCACCGAACAGCGAACTGCCCGGGCCGTCCTCGGTCACGGCCGGGTCGGTGCGGCCGGCACCGGAGGTCGGGGCCAGCGCGGCATCGTTTGCCTGGACGGGGGTGTCCGGGGTCGTGGCGGGTGGGCTTCCGGCACCGGCTGCGGCGGCCTCGGCCTGCGGGTCCGCCCCGCCGGTTCCGGCCGCTGCGGCGGGCTCGGGGTTCGGAGCCGTCTGGTCCGGCTCCGAAGCGTCCCGGTCGAGCGGCCGGGCGGCGTCGGCGCTGGTGGCGCCCTTGCCGGCGCGGGTAGCCCGCCGGGCGCGTACGCCGGTCGGGCCGGTCGTCCCGTCGGCGGCCGTCGGGCCGTCGGTGGTTGTCGTGTCGTCGGTGGTCGCGTCCGCCGAGGCGGCGGTCGGCACGGACTTCGGTTTGCGTGGACGGCGCGGCTTGGGCGCGGACACCTCGACCGTGCCGTTGCCGGCGGCGCTGTCCGTGCCCGTGCTCTCCGCGTCCGGCGTGACGGCCACGCCCGTGCCCGGGGTGACGGTCGGGTTGGTGGTCGGCGAGCCCGCGCCGCCGGAGACCGGGGTGCCGGTGTCGTCGGGGACCGCGGTGTCGGCGCTGCCCGTGGTGGGCCGGCCGGTGGAGGTGCTGGCCGCCGTACGGTCGCTGTCCGGCTCGTCCCGGCGGGTCGCGTCGCCGCCGGTCGGATGGTCGTCGCCCGCGTCGGGCGTCGGGCTGGCCCCGGCCGTCGCGTCCGGAGCGGACGCCGGGGCAGCGGACACCGGGACGGTGGGCATCGGCTCGACGGCACCGGCGGTCGCGTCCGCGCCGCGGCTGGACGGCTCCCGCCCGGCGGTGAACTCGCCGGTCGGGTCGGTCAGCCAGGAGTCGCGGGCCGGTGTGCGGTCGTGCCGCCCGCCGTCGGCCAACGGCTCCGGGGTCGCGGCGTCGCCTAGCGACAGGCCGGCATCCGTGCGCGGGCTGGGGTCGGCGGACCGGGCGGCCGCACCCCCGCGCGCCGCGTCGGCGGGGACCGGGCCGTGCTGGCCGCTCGCCGTGACCGACGGCCAGTCCCAGTGGGCGGGGACGGTGCGTACACCTGAGGTGTCGCCACCGGCACGCGGACCCGGAGCCGTCGCGGCCACCTGCCCGCCCGCGTGCTCGGGGTGGTCCTCGGCCGGGTCCGTCGACGTCGCCGGCTCGCCACCGGGCAGCGTCGGACCGGCGGGCAGCGGGCGCAGGATGTCGGTGGGCGCGACCGCCGCGGAATCGGCGGCGCGGACGCCGATGGGCCAGCGCAGCAGGGCGGCGGCCGCGGCCCCGAGCGCGCCGGCGAGGACGGCGATCAGCGCGCCGTAGTACGGGGTCGTCTGGTAGCGGTCGACGGCGTCGCCGGGGCCGGCGGTCAGGTACGCGAACGCCACCAGCACCGGACCGGCCACGCCGGTCGCCGCGCTGATCAGCGGGATCTGGCCGCGCCATCGGGCCAGTCCGGCGGTCGCCGCGCCCGCGAGCAGCGCCACCAGAGGCAGCACGAGCAGCGCCAGGCGCTGCGCGGCCGCGTCGTCGAGCCAGTTCGGTTCGAGTACGCCGAGTCGGACCGTGGGCAGCGGACCGGTCGTGCCGAGCGACGGCAGGACGGAGACCAGCGCCAGCAACCAGACCGTCCCGGCCACGGCCGCCATGTTCCAGCCCAGCTCCGGCCGGAGCAGCACGGCGATGGCCGCGCCCGCTCCGATGACCGCGCCGAGGATGGCGCAGATGCCGACCGCCCAGACCGGGTCCACCGAGATCAACTCGGCGGCTCGGGCGGGCTGCATGCAGAGCGGGGCGACGGCGGTCGCGCCGAGCGCGGCGGCACCCCCGATGGCCAGGTGCCGGCCGGTGCTGGCGGGCGGGGTGTCCCGGCGGGCCAGCCGGCCGGTCAGGACTGCGCCGGCCACGGCGGCGTTCGCGGCGAACCAGCCCACCCAGACGAGCTGGGCCGGCCACTGGTTGACCGTCGAGCCGGTGAAGGCGCCGGTGAGCCGGACGATGCCGAAGCCGTACGCGACGCCGAGTTGGCCGGCTCCGGCCAGCACGCTCACCCCGAGCGCCGTGAGCAGCAGTCTGCCCCAGGTCCGATAGGCCATGTCGGGCACGTTACGCACCTCGTACACCCGACCGCCACCGGCGCGCCGCGCGGCGCGCCGGGGCGTCCCCCGGCGGGTCTACTTGAGTTCGACCAGCCGGGCCAGGTATGTCGTGTCCCCGACATTGGTGAGCATGTGTACGGCGCCGGGATCCCGGTAGACGACCCCGCCGGTGGGCTCGTCGGCGTCGATCCGGGTCCCGTCGATCGTCTGCACGACGTTCTTCGCACCCTGAATCGCCACCACCAGGTAGGGGTGGTCGTGCCGGTGCAGGGGCTGGCGCTCACCCGGTTCGAGCCGGATGTGCCAGACCCGCACCCGGTCGTTCTCGTACACGATCTCCTGGCCCACGGGCCCGAGTTCGGTGCCGTCGATCACGTCGGTCATCGTCCACCGTCCAGTTGGGGAAGCACCTCGGCGGCGATCAGCTCGAGGTGGTCGAGGTCGTCGAGGTCGGTGAGGCGCAGGTGCACCCGGGTCGCGCCGATCTCGGCGAACTCGCCGATCCGCTGCACCAGCTCCGCCGGCGAGCCGACCACCGGGTCCTCCGGCGGCAGCGCGCTCTTCTCGTGCAGGGGCGCGGCCCGTCGGGCGGCCTCCGCGGCGGTGCGCCCGATGGCCACCACGATGCCGGCGGAGAGCACCAGCGGCGCCCGCCCGGTCTCGGCCCGGCCGGTACGGTCGCACGCCTCCCGTACGCGGTCGTACGCCCCGGCGGTCTCGGCCACGGACTTGAACGGCATGTTGAACTCGTCGGCGTACCGGGCTGCCAGCTCGGGGGTCCGCTTGGGGCCACGGCCGCCCACGATGATCGGCGGACCGGGCACCTGCGCCGGCTTGGGCAGCGCGGGCGCGTCCACCAGCCGGTAGTGGTCACCGGTGAAGCTGTACGTCTCGCCCATCGGCGTGGACCACAGCCCGGTGATCACCTCCAGCTGCTCGGCCAGCCGGTCGAAGCGCTCCCCGACGGCCGGGAACGGGATGCCGTACGACGTGTGCTCGCGCTGGTACCAGCCGGCGCCGATACCGAGGTCGACCCGTCCGCCGCTCATCTGGTCGACCTGTGCGACCAGCACGGCCAGCGGGCCGGGCAGGCGGAAGGTCGCCGACGTCACCAGGGTGCCCAGCCGGATCCGTTCGGTCTCCCGGGCCAGCGCGGCCAGGGTCAGCCAGGCGTCCGTCGGGCCGGGCAGGCCCGGGTCGTTACCCATCGACTGGTAGTGGTCGGCCCGCAGGAATCCCTCGAAGCCGCCGGCTTCGGCCAGTCGGGCGAACCGGAGCTGGGTGTCGTAGTCGGCACCCCGGTGCGGCTCGGTGAACACCGACACCCGCATGGTCATCGTCCCTCCGCGCCGGCCGTGGCCGGCTGGTCGCGTTCCATCAACAGTTCGTGCAGGTCGGCGCTGACCCGGGCGACGTCGGCGAGGTGGGCGTTGCGGCCCAGGGTGCGCGGACGGGGGATGGACACCTCGACCACCTTGCGGATCCGGCCGGGGCGAGGGCTCAGCACGATCACCCGGTCGGCGAGGAGCACCGCCTCGTCGATCGAGTGGGTGACGAAGACGATGGTGGGCTTGTTCTCCATGTGCACGCGCTGGAGTTCGCCGGAGAGTTCCTCGCGGGTGAGCGCGTCGAGCGCGGAGAACGGCTCGTCCATCAGCATCACCCGCGGTTCGCCGATCAGCGACCGGCACAGCGACACCCGCTGCTGCATGCCGCCGGAGAGCTCGTGCGGCAGTCGCTTCTCGAATCCGGCCAGGCCGGCCACGTCGAGCAGTTCGCGGGCCCGCTCGCGGTGCTTGGCGCGACTCCAGCCGAAGATCTCCACCGGCAGCAGGACGTTGTCCAGCACGCTGCGCCACGGCAGCAGCGCCGGCTTCTGGAACAGCATGGCGATGTCGCGGCGGGGCCGGGTGATCGGCGTACCGGCCACGGTGATCTCGCCGGAGGTCAACGGGAGCAGCCCGGCGATCAACCGCAGCAGGGTGGACTTGCCGCAGCCCGAGCGTCCGAGGATGGCGACGAACTCGCCCTCGGCGACGTCGAGGTCGATGCCGCGAAGGGCCTCGACCTGGCCGGACCGGCCTTCGAAGGTACGCGACACCCCGGACAGTCGGATCATCTGCGGCGGACCTCCGCTGAGTGGACGGTCAGGAATCCGACAAAGGCTAGCCGCCCTGTTGACATGACGCACCGTCCGGGGTCGTCGTCAGGTTGTTTCCGATCCGCAACCCGATACGCCTGGCGTCGCAACTGTGGGTTTCTCGTACGCTGTGCCCGCGAAGAGTCCCCTCACGATGGCGGTGCCCGGCTTGCCCCTCCAGCCGGCAGCGTCGCGACAACCCCTCCGGTGACCTGCGGTCCCGGTCGGAAAGGACATGGTGCTACTGATGAGAAGGCTGACCCGTACGGTCGCTACGGCCGCGCTGGCCACTGCCCTCGCCCTCGTCTCCGCCTGCAGCAGCGGGTCGGACTCGTCCGACGACGCCAAGGGCGGCAAAGACGGAGCGCTGGAGAAGGTGACCTACCTCACCTCCTTCGGCAACTTCGGCCGTGACTCCTACGCCTGGGTGGCGAAGGACAAGGGCTTCTTCAAGGAGGCCGGCTTCGACGTCGAGATCAAGGCCGGCCAGGGAACTGGCGGCGTGATCCAGACGGTCGTCGGCGGCCAGGCGGACTTCGGGCCGATCGACCTCACCGGTGGTCTGCTTCAGCTCGGCAACGGCCAGGCGAAGGACTTCACCGCCGTGGCCGCGATCCAGCAGCGCACGATGGCGGGCATCGCCACCGTCGAGGGCAAGAACATCAACTCGCCCAAGGACCTGGAGGGCAAGAAGCTCGCCGACACCCCCGGCTCCGTGGTGCGCAACCTGTTCCCGACGTACGCCCGGCTCGCCGGTGTGGACGCCAGCAAGGTGACCTGGGTCAACGGTGAGGCGCAGGCGCTGATCGGCACGCTGGCCTCCGGCTCGGTGGACGGCATCGGCCAGTTCGTCGTCGGCCAGCCGACGATCGAGGCGGTGTCCAAGAAGAAGGCCGTCATGCTGCCGTACAGCAACGTGATGCAGGACCTGTACGGCAACGTGCTGATCACCTCCAGCAAGATCGCCAAGGAGAAGCCCGAGATGGTGAAGCGGTTCACCGCGGCGCTGCTCAAGGGCCTCGAGTACAGCCTGGCCAACTCCAAGGAGGCCGGCGAGATCCTGAAGAAGAACGTCGACGCCGCCAACCCGGTGGCAGCCGCCGCCGAGCTGGACCTCATGGCCGCGTACGTGCGTTCCGGCAACTCCGGCACCGCGATCGGCACGCTGGACAGCGGCCGGGTGGCGAAGAGCATCGCGATCCTGCAGGGCGCGGGCGCGCTCAAGCAGAACATCACCCCCGAGCAGATCATCGACTTCAGCCTCGCGCCGAAGGCCTGATCGTCCGGTCGTCACCAGGGGGTACGTCCCGCCGGTCTCCGGTGGGGCGTACCCCCGTCGCTTGTCGGCCCCCGGGCCGGCGAATAGGAGGAGGACAAGATGACCGACGTCCGCTCAGCCGAGCCGGCGGTGACCGCGCCCCCACCCCCGGGCGCCGGCCGCCAGGCGCGTCGGGCGGGTCGGGGCGCCGGCCTGCGCGCGGGCACCGGGGCGACGCTGCTGCCCGCGGCCGGTCTCGTGGTCGCCCTGGCCGTGTGGTGGCTGGTGGCCCGGCTGGAGTTGATCCCGCCGGCCGCCCTGCCCCCGCCGGGAGGTGTGTTCAGCGCGTTCGTCGACAAGCCCGCCCAGATGTTGGAGCACACCTGGGCGACCCTGCTGGAGATCCTCATCGGCTTCGCCCTGTCGGCCGCCGCCGGTGTCCTGATCGGACTCTCCCTGGCCAGCTCCCGAGCGGTGGAGCGGATGTTCACCCCGCTGCTGGTCGCGGTGAACGCCGTGCCGAAGATCACCCTGGGCCCGCTGCTGGTGGTGGCGCTGGGCTGGGGTCAGAAGCCGATCCTGACCATGGTGTTCCTGCTCTGCTTCTTCCCCATCGTGCTGTCCACCGCGACGGGGTTGACCACCACGCCGGCCGACCTCGCCGAGCTGGTCCGGTCGTGGAACGCCTCCCGTTGGCAGGCGTTCCGCAAGGTGCGGTTCCCGGCGGCGCTGCCGCAGATCTTCGTGGGACTCAAGGTGGCCATGCCGCTGGCGGCGATCGGCGCCGTGATCGGCGAGTTCCAGGCCGGTGAAAAGGGCCTGGGTTACGTCATCCTCCAGTACGCCGGCGTCGGCGACTACGCGACCGCCTGGGCGGCGATCCTGCTGGTGGCGCTGGTCAGCATCCTGCTCTACTCCGCGCTCGTGCTCGTCGAGCGGATCGCGCTGCCCTGGGTACGGGAGACCACCAGCAGCCGCTGACGGAGATTGTCCAAGATTGGCGGGGACGGCGCGTGCAGGACGAGCCTGCCGGTGGCCCCGGCGCAGGCCGGCCGCAGCCAGTCACAACTTCGGTGATACTGCTGCCTCCCAAGCGCCGGAGGCAGCAGTATCACCGAAGTTGCGCGGATCTTGGCGGCCCAACGCTCGCCCGGGCCCCCTGGCGCCCAAGGGTTTGGCCCTACCGTGCCCGGCGCAGGGATCAAGCCTGACCGCCCGGAGCCGGGCGCGGTAGGCCACCACCCCCGACCCGAGCTATCCCGCCAACCGCCAGCGCCCGTTGCGCGCGACGAGCGTGGTGAGCGCCTGCGGCATGAGGCCGGAGTGGTTGTCGGGCGTCATGCGGATCGGGCCGGAGAGGCCGTCGATCTGGGACGTCTCCAACACGTCACGGATGCCGTCCCGGTCGATCTTCCCCGCCGCGCCGCCGGCCCGCAGTTCGGCGTCGGCGATCAGCTGGATCGCGTCGGCGGCGAAGGAGGAGGAGCCGTTGTAGCCGCCGTAGCGGGCCGTGTAGTCCTGGAACCACTGCCGCCGGGCCGCCTTCGCCGGCGTGGTGGCGATCACGTCGTCGATGACCATGGTCTGGGTGAAGACCATTGTGGCCTTCTCGGTGGCCCGGGCCGCCGCGCCGAGGAACAGGTCGCCGGCCGCTCCCGCGTCGAAGAAGAGCGACCCGCGGAAAGCGGCCTGCTGGGCGCTGGTCGCGGCGAGCGTGGCCTGCTCCGGCGGGGTCCAGACGACCAGCGCGTCGGGCTTGAGCTTGACGAGCTTGCCGATCTGCTGACCGACCTCGGTGTCGGTGGTCTTCACCGACTCCTCGCCGGCCACCTTGATGGTGGTCTTGCCCAGTTCGCGACGCAGCGCGAGCACGCCCTCGCGGCCGTAGTCGTCGTTGCTGGCGAGCAGAGCGACCTTGCGGACGTTCTTGCGGCGCAGTTCGGTGGTGAGCGCGGAGGCGCTGTCGGCCGCGTTCGGGCCCAGCTTGAACACGTAGCGCCGGTCGGCGACCGGGCTTGAGATCGCCCCGGAAGCGGCGAGCGCAATGGTGGGAATCCGCTTCTCGTTGATGACGCCGACCGCGCCGACCGCGCATTCGCTACAACCGCCCATGACGATCGCGCTGACCCGGGAATCGCTGCTGAAGTCGGCGATGTTGCGTAGTGACTCGGCGGCGTCGGAACGGTTGTCCTTCACCCTCAGGTCGATCTTCCGGCCGTTCAGTGCTCCGGAGGAGTTCAACTGGTCCCGCTTGAGTTCCAGCGCGCGCTGGTATGCCCGGCCCATTGGCGCGGCGGCTCCGGAGAGTTCGAGGTCGGCGGCGATCACGATCGGACTCGTGTCCTGCTCCGCCTCGCCGAACTGGCAGCCGGCGAGCGTGGTGGCCACGAGGGCCGATGCGAGCGCCGCGATGGTCGCGGAGCGGATGGGGCTCAACTCAGTCCTCCAGGTGCGGGCGCGGGCGCTGCCCGGTCACCGCCGCTAATCCGTCCTCAGTGGAGGACGGGATCTCCTCTGCCGTACGGTGTGTGCGCGAAGCCTGCAAAACCTTGCCAATGGCCGGCGCTGTGGTCAAGCGCGGACCCCGGTTGCATTTTCGGGACGGCCATCCCACATGCTGGGGTAACGCAATGTTTGCAAAACCTCACTTTGCATACACGCGTGACCACTCTGGAGTTACATGCCCTGTTCAGGGGCTTGCGGAAATGAAGGTATCAGTTGACCGGATCAAGGGCTCCGCGCCGTCCGACCGTTTCCTGCCTCACTGCGGCTTCCCAAACACGATCTTCTCTGATGAAATCGCGGCCGTGCCGCGCGTGGTCCCCTCCGCTCCCGGCACGGCTCGGCGAGCCAGGCGGGGAAGAAACGACGGAGGCGATGTCGTGAGCACCGGACCGACGACCCTGCCCGCGATCGGCGGCGATACCGGGCGTACGCGCCGGCGCCTGCCGAGGCTGCGGGACGCCCGGATCCGGTCCAAACTGGCGCTGATCCTGGTCGTTCCGGTCGCCGCGGTGATCGCGCTGGCCACCGTCCGACTCATCTCGGTGGGCGAGGGCGCCTTCGACGCCACCCGGGCCCGGGCGCTCACCGCGCTCTCCATCGACGTCAGTGCGCTGACCCAGGATCTCCAGGCCGAGCGGATGGCGGCGGCCGCCTACCTGGCCACTCCGCAGCAGCCGGCCGACGCGTACAACCTGCGGGTCCGTCAGACGCAGCAGCGGGTGGACGAGTACCGCGCCGAGCGCGGCCGGATCGGCGAGGTGCCGGCGGCGGTGCGGGACCGGCTGGCGGCGATCGACGACCACCTGGCCACCCTGGACGGCACCCGCCAGGAGGTGCTCGACCGTCGGCAGATGGCGGTCGCCGAGGCGGTCCTGCGCTACGGCGTCATCCTCACCGACCTGATCAGCTACGGCGACGGGCTGGCCCAGCTCCCCGGCGACGAGAGCCTGGCGGACAGCCGGCGCGCCGTCGCCGCGTTCGCCCGCGCCAAGGCGTCCGTCGCCGAGGAGGAGGCGGTCGCCTTCACCGCGCTGACCGCCGGCCAGCTCGACCCGGAGCAGTTCTCCTCCTTCGTGGCCACGCTGACCAGTCAGCAGGAGGCGCTAGTCTCCTTCTCGCTCGCCGCCGACCCCGTGCAGCGGGCCCTCGTCGACAGCACCGTCTCCGGTGACGCCGTCGGTCTCGCCGACCGGGTCGCCACCGACATCAGCCGCTCGGTCGGGCAGCGTGCGCTGGTCAGCGCGCAGGACGCCACCGCGGCCATCGGCGCCGTCAACGACCTGATGCGCTGGGCCGAGATCCAACTGCAGGACCGCCTGCTCGACCAGGCCGACGAGGCGCGCTCGGACGTCATCCGGCAGGCCGTGGTCGAGTCGATCCTGGTGCTGCTCACCCTGATCATCGCCGTGTCGCTGGCCGTGGTGCTGGCCCGGTCGCTCAACGACTCGCTGCGCCGTCTGCGCGAGGGCGCGCTCGCAGTGGCCAACCACGACCTGCCCGACGCCGTGCAGCGACTGCAGAACATGGGCAGCGTGGGTGACGGCGGCGTGGACGAGATCGTCCGCCAGGTCCGGGACCCGATCCAGCTCACCAACCGCGACGAGGTCGGCCAGGTGGCGTCGGCCTTCAACGTCGTCCACCGGGAGGCGGTGCGGGTCGCGGCCGAACAGGCCGCCCTGCGCACCAGCGTCTCGGCGATGTTCCTCAACCTGGCCCGCCGCAGTCAGACCCTGGTCGACCGGATGATCGGCGAGCTGGACGCGATCGAGCGCGGTGAGGAGGACCCGAAGCGGCTGGCCCAGCTCTTCGAGCTGGACCACCTGGCCACCCGGATGCGCCGCAACGACGAGAACCTGCTGGTCCTCGCGGGCGCCGACTCGGCCGTGCCGCGCCGCGACGACGCGCTCGTCGTGGACGTGCTGCGCGCCGCCCAGTCCGAGGTCGAGCTGTACAACCGCATCGAGTTCGGCACCGTCGACACCGACATCTCGGTGGCCGCGCACGCGGTCAACGACGTCGTACGCCTCGTCGCCGAACTGCTCGACAACGCCACCCGTTTCTCGCCGCCGAACACCACCGTCGTCGCCGACGGTCGCCGCATCCGCGACTACGTGCTGATCCAGATCGAGGACCGCGGACTCGGTCTCACCGACGAGCAGCTCGACTCGCTGAACCGCCGGCTGGCCGCCCCGCCGAGCGTGGACGTCGCCGCGTTCCGGCTCATGGGTCTGGCCGTGGTGAGCCGGCTCGCCTCCCGCTACGGCATCCGGGTGGAGCTGCGCCGCAACGTCGAGGGCGGCACGGTCGCCCAGGTGACGCTGCCCGCGGCCACCGTGATCCTGCCCAGCAGCCGCGGCCGTGACCAGGCGCTGCCCCGTCCGCGTCAGCCGATGGCCGTCGAGCAGACGCCGCTCACCCCGGTCGGCCACGCCGAGTCGTACGCCGGCGCGGCCACCTCGGCGGCGACGCTGCCGGACCAGTGGCGGAGCAACGCCCCGGCGCCCGCGCAGTGGCAGTCCCCGCTCGACACGCGGGACACCACCCCGGCCGTGCAGGCCGGCGGCTACACCGGGGCACGCCCGACGGCGCCGCCCGCCGCCGCACCGGCCGTTCCGGCGCCACCCGCGCGACCCACGTACGGCAACGGCAACGGCACGTCGGCGGGCAGCCCCACCGTGGCGTACCCGACCATCGACGCGCTGCCCCGGCGGGGCGCGACGGCCGACACCACGGCCGGACCGAGCGCGCCGGTGCTGCCGGTCGGACCGGTCGCCGGGCCGGGCGCGGTGGCCCCGCCGGCACCGCCCGCGACGCCGCTGCCGCCCGTGCAGCCCGCCGTGCCGGTCGCGCCGCCGACGCCGGCCGCGCCGGTCAGCACCCGGCCGGAGTTCCCCGCCGAGGCGCCGATCTTCCGGGAGATGGAGGCGGTCTGGTTCCGGTCGCACGGCGACGACGCCACCGCGATCTTCACCCGGCCGCAGTTCGACACGCCGCCCCCACCCGCCGACGCCGGCGCGCGCGCGGCCAACGGTGGCCCGTCGACCGCGCCGGCCCGACCGCCGCTGCCCACCCGCACCCCGGGCACTTCCGAGGGCGTCGGGGCGCAGAGCGTGGGAAGCATGGACGGATTCGGCAGCGCGAAGACCGGCGGTCGTGGCGCCTCCACGCCGGCGCCGCCACCGTCGTACGCCCCGCCCCAGGCAGCTCCGGCCGCTCCGGCGGCTCCCGTCGCGGCGCCCGCGCCGGCCGCCACGCCACCGGGCCCGGACCCGGACGCCTGGCGGACGGCGGCCGACGAGGGGTGGACGCTGGCCAGCCGGGCCGCCGAGCCGGCCGCCGCCGGCACCACCCGCTCGGGTCTGCCGAAGCGGGTGCCGCAGGCGCAGCTCGTGCCGGGCGGTATCGAACCCAAGGGTGGTCGGGACCGCAGCCGGCGGACCCCCGACGAAGTACGCGGCCTGTTGTCGGCCTACCACCGTGGCGTGCAGCGCGGTCGGTCGGCCGGTACGGACCTGAACAGCACCTCGACCAAGGAGAGCCGATGAACAGGCCAGCTGCCATGCAGGACATGGGTTGGCTGCTCACCAACTTCGCCGACAGCGTGGCCGGTATCGCCCACGTGGTGGCGGTGTCCGCCGACGGGCTGCTGCTCGCCTCCTCCCGGGACCTGCCGGGGGACCGGGCCGACCAGCTCGCCGCGATCACGTCCGGCGTGGTGAGCCTGACCGAGGGCGCGGCCCGGATGTTCAGCGCGGGCGGGGTGTTGCAGACCGTCATCGAGATGGACAGCGGTTACCTCTTCCTCATGTCGATCAGCGACGGCTCGTCGATGGCCGTGCTGGCCGCGCGGAGCTGCGACGTGGGCCAGGTGGGCTACGAGATGGCGCTGCTGGTGGAACGGGTGGGCGCCGCGCTGGTGCCGCTGCCCCGCGACGCGGTGCGTTCGTAGCGCCGCAGTCCGGCGCGCGGACCGCGCGCCGGAGCAGGGAGGGGAGGCGGCGTGCGCCGGCTCCGCGGGAGACGAGGAGGTGATCGGGGATGGACCAGCGACGCGTTGACCCGCGTGGCGCGTTGGTGCGTCCGTACGCGGTCACCCGTGGTCGTACCGAGCCCCGGCAGGACATCGCTCTCGAGGCGGTCCTCACCTCCTCTCCCACCCAGGTTGCCGAGTCCCGTTTCGCGGGGCACGACAAGCACCGCATCGCCACGGTCTGCGAGGGCCGTGCGCAGTCGCTGGCGGAGATCGCCGCGTACACCCGGATGCCGCTGGGCGTCGCCCGGGTGCTGGTCGCCGACATGGTGGCCGAGAGCCTGCTGACGTTACACACTGCTGCTCCCGCCGAGGGGTTCGAGGAGCGGATGGAACTGCTTGGAAGGGTGCTAAGTGGACTTCGCAGGCTATGACCCCGCTGGGGGGCGGCAGCCGAGCCGGGGAATCGTCTCCGCGAAGATCGTCGTCGCGGGCGGTTTCGGCGTCGGCAAGACGACCCTGGTCGGCTCGATCTCCGAGATCACGCCGCTGACGACCGAGGCGGTGATGACCGCGGCCGGCGTCGGCATCGACGATCCGTCCAAGGTGCCCGGCAAGGAGACCACCACGGTCGCCATGGACTTCGGCCGTATCACCATGGCCCAGGACCTGATCCTGTACCTGTTCGGTACGCCGGGTCAGACCCGCTTCTGGTTCATGTGGGACGAGATCATCCGAGGTGCGGTGGGCGCCGCCGTCCTGGTGGACACCCGCCGGATCACCGACGCGTTCGCTCCGCTGGACTACTTCGAGAACCGAAACCTGCCGTACGTGGTGGCGCTGAACAACTTCGACGGCGCTCCCCAGTACGAGCTGGAGGAGATCCGCGAGGCGCTGGCGATCTCGCCGCAGGTGCCGCTGGTCATGACCGACGCCCGGCAGCGGGATTCGGTCAAGCAGGTGCTGGTGACGGTGGTCGAGCACGCCATGCTCCGCCTCCAGGCCGAGCACGGTCGGGGCTTCCCCACGCCCGTCGGCTGACCCAGGCGGTCACGGCCGGCTGACTGACCGGCGGATCACGGCCGGCTGGTGACAGCCGGCCGTGGCGCGTGTCAGTCGACGCGGAGTCGGTAGCCGCGCTTCACCACCGTCTGTACCACCCGGGGCGCGTGCAGCCCGGCACGCAGCCGGGCCACCGCCATCTCCACGGCGTGCTCGTCCGCGCCCCGGGGAAGGGTCCGCAGCAGGGCGGTACGCGACAGCACCCGGCCCGGGGACTGTGCCAACGCCCGCAGCACCGCCATCGGCGCGGGAGCGAGGGGCCGCAACTCGCCGTCGATCACCGCGGCGTGTCCGCGCAACGTGAGCAGGTGGCCGGCGGCCTTGAACGTCACGGTCCGGCGGGGCAGCTCGTCGACGATGGTGCGGACCAGGGCGCCCAGCCGGGCGCGGCCGGGCGCGCTCACCGGCACCCCGTGCCGGAGCAACGGCTCGGCGGTCACCGCGCCGACGCAACTGGCCAGCACGTCGGTGCGGAACGCGGACACCACCGCGTCGGTACGGTCGCCGGCGGCCCGCAGCAGCGCCTCGACCGCCGGCGCGGAGGTGAACGTCACCGCGTCCACCAGCCGGCCGGCGATCAGGTCGATCAGTCGGTGCAGCGGCGCCGGGTCCGTCGGTGGCGCCCACCGGTAGACCGGCACCTCGATAACGGTGGCGCCGGCCGCCTCCAGTGCCAGCGTGCACTCGGGCTGCCGCTCACCGTGCAGCTGCATGGCGATCACCTGCCCGGCCACGCCCCGCCGACGCAGGTGGTCGACCACCTCGTCGCAGCTCTCCGACGCCGGTGACCACTGGTCGTGCAGGCCGGCCGCACGGATCGCGCCGCGCGCCTTGGGACCCCGGGCGACGACGTACGAGCCGGCGAGCACCGAACGCAGCGGCTCGGCCAGCCCCCAGCCCTCGGCTGCCTCCAGCCACCCGCGCATCCCGATGCCCGTGTTGGCCATCAGGATGTCGGGTGGCTGGTCGAGGCAGGCGCGGGTCGCTTCGCGCAGTTCGCTGTCGTCGGACAGCGGCACGATCCGCAGCGCCGGGGCGAGCACCACGCGTGCGCCCCGGCGTTCGAGCAGCGCGGCCAACTCGTCGCGCCGCCGGTCGGCGGTCACCCCGATGGTGAAGCCGGCCAGTTCTTCCCGCATCAGTCCTCCCGTCGCAACCGCACTTCGACGATCCCGTCGTGGCAGCGCGTCTCGTGCCGGACCACGGTCACTCCGGGCAGGTCGAGGCATTCGCCGGTGCGCAGGTCGTACACCTGCTTGTGCAGCGGCGACGCGACCGTCGGCACGCCGCCACGGCTGCCCACGATGCCCCGGGACAGCACGTACGCGCCGGTGACCGGGTCACGGTTGTCGATCGCGAACAGCCCGTCCACGGTGTGGAAGAGGGCCACCTGCACACCGTCGACCAGGGCGGCGACGCCCCGATCCGGCTCCAGCCGGTCCAGGGGGCAGACCGCCGTCCAGTTGAGTGTGGTCATCGTGATGCTCATCGCCGTACCTCCGGAAGGCCGAGCGGGACGGGACGACGGCCGTGGCCGTCGGGTGGGGTGCCGCCGCGGGCCGGCACCGGCTGGCCGCGCTCCACGGCGAAGGTGATCGACGGGTCGGGCACGTCGGGGGCGTTGACGAAGGAGGTGTACCGGCGCAGCCGCTCCGGGTCGTCCAGCACGTCACGCCACTCGTCGGAGTACGACGCCACGTGCCGTTCCATGGCCGCGTCGAGGTCGGCGCAGATGCCCAGCGAGTCGTCCACGATCACGGCCCGCAGGTGGTCCAGGCCGCCGTCCATGGCCTCGATCCAGCCGGCCGTGCGTTGCAGCCGGTCGGCGGTGCGGATGTAATACATCAAAAATCTGTCGATCAGTCGGATCAGGGTTTCTGTCGACAGATCAGTGGCGAACAGGTCGGCGTGCCGGGGCCGGAAGCCACCGTTGCCGCCGACGTAGAGGTTCCAGCCCGTCTCGGTGGCGATGATGCCGAAGTCCTTGCTGCGGGCCTCGGCGCACTCGCGGGCGCAGCCGGAGACCGCCGACTTGATTTTGTGCGGGGCGCGCAGCCCGCGGTAGCGCAGCTCCAGCGCCACGGCCAACCCCACCGAGTCCTGTACGCCGTACCGGCACCAGGTCTCGCCGACGCAGGACTTCACCGTGCGCAGCGCCTTGCCGTACGCGTGCCCGGACTCGAAGCCGGCGTCCACCAGGCGCCGCCAGATCTGCGGTAGCTGCTCCACCCGGGCCCCGAACAGGTCGATCCGCTGCCCGCCGGTGATCTTCGTGTAGAGCTGGAAGTCCCGGGCCACCTCGCCGATCACGATCAGCTTCTCCGGGGTGATCTCGCCGCCGGGGATGCGGGGCACCACCGAGTAGCTGCCGTCGCGTTGCAGGTTGGCCAGGAAGTGGTCGTTGGTGTCCTGCAACGACGCCTGCTCCCCGTCGAGCACGTGCCCGCTGCCCAGCGAGGCGAGGATCGAGGCCACCACGGGCTTGCAGATGTCGCAGCCGCGTCCCCGACCGTGCTCGGCGACCAGTCGGGAGAAGGTGCGGATGCCCCGTACGCGCACGATCTCGAACAACTCGCGGCGGCTCACGTCGAAGTGCTCGCACAACGCGGTGGACTGTGCCACCCCGGCCGCGTCCAGGAGCTGCTTGAGCATCGGCACGCAGGACCCGCAGCTCGTGCCCGCCCTGGTGCACGCCTTCAGCGACGGTACGTCCGAACAGCCGCCGGCGATGGCGGCGTCCACGTCACCCCGGGTCACCGCGTTGCAGGAGCAGACCTGGGCGGTGGCGGGCAGCGTCCCGGCGTCCGCGCCGCCGCCCTCGGGGGCGAGCAGGGCCAGCGGCGCGGCCGGTAGCGGCCCACCCACGCTGGCGCGCAGCGTCGGGTACGCGCTGGCGTCGCCCACCAGCACACCGCCGAGCAGGGTGTGCGCGTCGTCGGAGAGGACCAGCTTGGCGTACACGCGGGTGGCCGGGTCGGTGAACGTGACGTCCAGACAGCCCTCGGTGGTGCCGTGCGCGTCGCCGAACGACGCCACGTCCACCCCGAGCAGCTTCAGCTTCGTGGCGGTGTCCGCGCCCGGGAACGTCGCCGCGCCGCCGACCAGCCGGTCGGCGACCACCTCGGCCGTCGCGTACCCCGGGGCGACCAGGCCGTGGCAGGTGCCGTCGACCGCCGCGCACTCGCCGACGGCCCAGATCCGCTCGTCGGCGGTGCGGCAGGTCTCGTCGACAAGCACCCCACCGCGCGGACCCAGCGGCAGGCCGGCGGCCCGCGCCAGCTCGTCGCGGGGCCGGATGCCGGCGGCCACCACGACCAGCTCGGCGTCGACCACCCGGCCGTCGGACAGTTCCAACGCGGCCACCGCGCCGTCGGCCCCCGCGCGGATCGCCGTGGTGGCGACCCCGAGATGGGTACGCACACCCAGGTCCTGGACGTAGCGGCGTAGCATCGCGCCGCCGGCCTGGTCCACCTGCACCGGCATCAGCCGGGGCGCGAACTCGATCACGTCGGTGCTCAGGCCGAGCAGACGCAGGGCGTTCGCGGCCTCCAACCCGAGCAGCCCGCCGCCGATCACCGCGCCGACCCGTCGATCGGCGGCGTACGCACGGATCGCCGCCAGGTCGTCGAGCGTCCGGTAGACGAAGACGCCGGGCAGGTCGGCTCCGGGCACCGGCGGAACGAACGGGTACGACCCGGTGGCCAACACCAGCGCGTCGTAGGGGTATTCACCCTCGGCGGTGGTCACCACCCGCCGTTCCCGGTCGATGGCGGTGGCCGGCTCACCGAGGCGCATCCGCACCCCGTCGTGCGGGGTGTGCACGTTCAGCTCGTCCTCGCTGGCCCCGTCGAAGTACGCCGAGAGTCGCACCCGGTCGTACGCCGGACGCCTCTCCTCGGCCAGTACCGTCACCCGCCAGTGGCCCTGCGGGTCACGGGCGCGCAGCGCGTCGACGAAGCGCTGCCCCACCATCCCGTTGCCGACGACGACCAGGTCCGCGCCGCTCATCGCGCCACCTCCACCGATTCCGCTTCGGACAGCCAGTCGACGATGCCGCCGACCGCGTCGCGGCATCCGCCGCATCCCGTGCCGGCCCGGGTGCCCGCCACCACCGCGTCGACCGTCCGCGCGCCGGAGCGCCAGCAGCGCACCAGCGCGCCCTTGGTCACGGTGTTGCACTGGCAGACGACGGCCGCGTCCGGCATCAACGCCGGTGACGCGCTCGGCGTCGAGACGGCCCCGCCGAGCGCCCGGCCGAGCAGCAGGGCCCGCCGGTCGGCCGGTACCGGGTGACCCCGGTCGAAGAGTTGGATCACCGTGCCGACGGCCGGGTTGTCGCCGAGCAGGATCGCGCCGATCAACCGCTCGTCATGGATGCGCAGCCGGGCGTACGTGCCCCGGGTCGGGTCGGTGAACGTCAGTTCCTCGCCCGGTGCGCCACCGACCGCGTCGCCCATCGCGGCGAGGTCGATCCCGGCCGCCTTGAGCCGGGTCACGACCGGGCGGGGCCGGTACCGGGCGAGTGGGTCCGTGCCGGTCAACACGTCGGCGAGCACCCGGGCCTGAGCCCAGGCGGGCGCGACCAGCCCGGTGAGCGTCCCGTCGTGCTCGGCGCAGTCGCCGAGCGCCGAGATGGACCGGTCGCTGGTGCGCAGCCGGTCGTCCACCACCACGCCCCGCCGCACGGTCAGCCCGGCGGCCTGCGCGAGGGCGGTGTCCGGGCGTACCCCGCAGGAGAGCACCAGCAGGTCGGCGTGCAGCGACCGGCCGTCGGCCAGGTCGAGTCGGACGCCGGTGTCGTCCGCCACCACCGCGGTGGCGGGCACCCCGAGCTGGATCGTGACGCCGAGCCCGGCGAGCGTGCCGGCCAGCACCGCGCCGGCCGCCGGGTCGAGCTGCCGTTCCATCAGGTGGTTGGTCGGGTGCACCACGGTGGTGGCCAACCCGCGCGTGGCCAGGCCCCGGGCGGCCTCCAACCCGAGCAACCCGCCGCCGAGCACGATCGCGGCGCGTGCGTCGCGCGCCACGGCCAGGATGCGGCGGCAGTCGTCCAGGGTGCGGAAGGGGACGACCCGTCGGGGCAGGTCGGCCGGGTCGAGGCCGGGCAGGGGCGGCACCACCGCCCGCGCGCCGGTGGCCAGCACCAGGTGGTCGTACGCGATCCGTTCGCCGTCGGCCGTGCGGACCTCGCGGGCCGTCCGGTCCACCGCGGCGACCGGCACGCCGGAGCGCAGGTCGACGCCGTGCCCCGCGGCCTCGGTCAGCTCCACGTCCGGTTCGTCGATGCGGCCCGCCAGCAGGGTGGACAGCATGATCCGGTTGTACGCGCGGTGCGGTTCCGCCCCGAGGACGGTGACCTTGCGGTCGTCCCCGCGGGCGTGCAGCTCGGCCGCGAGCCGGGCACCGGCCATGCCGTTGCCGACGATCACCACCCGGGCGGTCATGCCTTCTCCACCCGGACCGCGCAGATCTTGAACTCGGGCATCCCGGAGATCGGGTCCACCGCGTCGTTGGTCACCGAGTTGGCCCGCCCGGCGCCGGGCCAGTGGAACGGCGCGAAGACCGTGTCCGGCCGGATACCCACGCTGAGCCGGGCCGGGGCGCGCAGCTCTCCCCGGCGGGACGTGACCCGCACCGGATCGCCGTCGTCGATGCCCAACCGGGCGGCCAGGTCGGGGTGCAGCTCGACGAACGCCTCGGCCGCGGCGCGACGCAGCGCCGGTATGCGACGGGTCTGCGTGCCGGACTGGTACTGGGCCAGCACGCGGCCGGTGGTGAAGTGCAGCGGGTACGTGGCGCACACCTCCTCGGCGGCCGGCCGGTGGTCGACGGGGTGGAACCGGGCCCGCCCGTCCGGGGTGGCGAACGTGTCGGCGAAGAGCCGTGGCGTGTCCGGTCCGTCCTCGCTGGGGCACGGCCAGTGGACGCCGTCGGCGGCGTCGATGCGGTCCCAGGTGATGCCGGCGTAGTCGGCGACGCCGCCCGCGGAGGCGCGGCGCAGCTCGCCGAATACGGTGGCCGGGTCGGTCGGGAACCGGGCCGCCGCCGTCTCGGCGTCGCCCAACCGCCCCGCCAGATCGGCGAGGATCGCCAGGTCGGTGCGGACGTCCGGCGGCGGTGGGCGCAGCGCGCGCCGACGGAGCACCCGACCCTCCAGGTTGGTCATCGTGCCGTCCTCCTCGGCCCACTGCGCGGTGGGCAGCACCACGTCGGCCAGCGCTGCCGTCTCGGAGAGCAGCAGGTCGGCGACGACCAGCAGGTCGAGGTCGCGCAGCCGACCCTCGATCCGGGCGGCCCGGGGCGCGGAGACCACCGGGTTCGAGCCGAACACCAGCAATGCCCGGGGACCGTCGGCGGTGCCGAGCGAGTCGAGTAGCCGGTACGCCGGCACGCCGGGACCGGGCAGCTCGTCGGCCGGTACGCCCCAGACGCCGGCGACGTGTTCCCGGGCCGCCGGATCGTCGATCCTGCGGTAGCCGGGGAGCTGGTCGGCCTTCTGTCCGTGCTCCCGTCCGCCCTGACCGTTGCCCTGGCCGGTGAGGCAGCCGTACCCCGAGCCGGGGCGGCCGGGCAGGCCCAGGGCGAGGGCCAGGTTCACGTACGCGGTGACGGTGTCGACGCCCTTGGCGTGCTGCTCGGCTCCGCGCGCGGTCAGGATGATCACCCGACCGCCGGTGCCCAACGCGCGGGCGGTCGCCTCCAGGTCGGCCACCGGCACGCCGGAGAGCTGTTCCGCCCGGGCCGGCCACCAGGCGGCGACGCTGCGGCGGACCGCGTCGAAGCCGGTGGTGCGCTCGGCCACGTATGCCTGATCGACCCAGCCCTCGGTGAGCGCGATGTGCAGCAGCGCGTTGGCCACGGCGAGGTCGGTGCCGGGCAGCGGTTGCAGGTGCAGGTCGGCCTGGCGGGCGGTGGCGGTGACGCGGGGGTCGACGACGATGAGCTTCCCGCCGCCCCGGCGCTGCTCGGTGAGCCAGCGCACCAGCGGCGGCATGGTCTCCGCCGGGTTGGCGCCGACCAGTAGCAGCGTGTCGGCGCGGCCCAGGTCGGCCAGGGGGAACGGCAGTCCCCGGTCGACGCCGAAGGCGCGCATCCCGGCGGCGGCCGCCGAGGACATGCAGAACCGTCCGTTGTAGTCGATGTTGCGGGTACGCAGTGCGATGCGGGCGAACTTCCCCAGCGCGTACGCCTTCTCGTTGGTCAGCCCGCCGCCGCCGAAGACGGCGACCGCGTCCCGGCCGGAGCTGTCCTGGATGGCGCGTACGCCGGTGGCCACCCGGTCCAGCGCGGCGTCCCAGGTCGCCGGGCGTAGTGCGCCGCTGGCCGGGTCACGCACGAGGGGGGTGGTCAGCCGATCCGGATGGTCGAGCAGTTCGGCGGAGGTCCAGCCCTTCTGGCACAGCCCACCCCGGTTCGTGGGGAACTGGCGGGGGAGCACGCTCACCCCTGCGTCGTCCTCGCGCAGCGTCATGCCGCACTGGAGTGCGCAGTACGGGCAGTGCGTCGCCACCTCCCGGGGCGTCCGCCCCGATCGAGTTGCCGGCCGTGCACCGTCTGTCATGTCGGCAAAGCGTGCCGCCGAGCAGTTTCCAGTCCGGGTCCCTTCTGTTTCGGTCCTGTCAAGTGGGCCTCACACCGCACCGGAGTAACGGGCGTGACGGGTAACCCGCCACCACACACCCCGGCGATCTTGCACTTTCGGTGGCGACACAAGGGGCATCCCGGTCATCTCGACAACCGAAACTGCAAGATCGACGGGATGGTCGGGTTCCTGTGCTGCCCGAGGCACGATGGGCTGCTTATAATGTGGGAAAAGTGTCTCAATAGGTGGGAGTGGGCGATGAGCGTGGTGGACGTTTTCGACGCGGTGGCCGGCACCTACGACGAGGCACGACGGCGGCTGGTGCCCTGCTTCGACGCCTTCTACGGCGCGGCCGTCGAGGTGGCCACGCCACCGCTGCGTGCCGCGCTGGCGGCGGGGCGTACCCCCGAGGTGTTGGACCTGGGCGCGGGCACCGGGCTGCTCTCGCTCCTGTTGGCCGCGGCGGTGCCCGGCGTGCGGCTGACCCTGGTGGACGCCGCGCCGGCGATGCTGGCCCGCGCCACCGACGAGCTGTCGGCGCGTTCGGTGCCGCACCGGACCGTCCGGGCGGACCTGTCCGAAGAGCTGCCCCCCGGCCGGTACGACGCGGTGGTCAGCGCGCTCGCGATCCACCACCTGGACGACGACGGCAAGCGGGCGCTCTACCGGCGGGCCGCCGCCGCCCTGACGCCCGGTGGGGTGTTCGTCAACGCCGAGCAGGTCGCGGGGCCGACTCCCGCGCTCGACCAGCGCTACGACGAGGTGTGGATGGCGCGGATCGCCGAACTGGGGTCGTCGCCGGAGGAGATCGCCGCCTCCCGGGGCCGCATGCGCTACGACCTTCCGGCGACCGTCGCCGACCAGTGCCGGTGGCTCGCCGAGGCCGGCCTGGTCGACGTCGACTGCTACTTCAAGGAGTGGCGCTTCGCGGTGTTCGGCGGTCGGGCCTGACCCCCGTTGTCCATGCTTGGGGAATCGCCGCCGACAGGCAGTGAATCCCGGGGAACGAGGAGGGCGGCATGGCAGGACGGCTCGACGGCACGGTGGCGCTCGTGACCGGGGCCAGCAGCGGCATCGGCGCGGCCACCGCGCGCGGCCTCGCAGCCGACGGCGCGGCGATCGCGGTGCTGGCCCGCCGTAGGGCCAAGCTCGACGAGCTGGCCCAGAGCGTGCGGGCCGACGGTGGGGCGGCGCTGGTGGTCGAGGCGGACATCACCGACCGGTCGCAGGCGGAGTCGGCTGTCGACCGGGTGGTGGCCGAGTTTGGCCGGCTCGACACGGTGGTTAACAACGCGGGGCTCATGCTCGTCGGCCCGGTCGCCGAGGCCCCGCCGGAGGAGTGGGACCGGATGCTCGCGGTCAACGTGCAGGGCATGCTGCACGTCACCAGGGCTGCGCTCCCGCATCTGCTGGCCGCCGCCGAGGCCGCACCCCGCCGGGTCGCGGACCTGGTCAACATCAGCTCTACGGCGGGCCGGGTGGCCCGGCCCGGGACGGCCGTCTACAACCTCACGAAATTCGGCGTCAACGGTTTCTCCGAAGCGCTGCGGCAGGAGATCGGGTCGAAACGGGTGCGGGTCAGCGTGATCGAGCCGGGGACGGTCGAGACCGAGTTGTCCTCGCACGTGCGCGACGGCATCCGGGAGGCGATCGTGCGGCAGACCGAGGGGTTGGAGCTGCTACAGCCCACGGACATTGCCGACGCGGTCTCGTACATCGTGACCCGGGACCGGCGGGTGGCCGTCAACGAGATCCTGGTGCGGGCCGCCGAACAGACCTGGTGAGGCCGCGGTATGTCGCAAAGGTCACCAGAGTGCCTTTCGCCTCCTACGGCGTGCCCGCGACCGGCGTGGATGACTGGCGGTCATACCGATGGGTAGTCTCACGGACATGACTGCCAAGGTGACGCTGTCGTTCACGGACGAGACGATCGAGGAGGCCCGACGCTTCGCCAAGCGCGAAGGGCTGTCCCTCTCGGCGTGGATGGACCAGGCCGCCCGGGAGAAGGCGCTGCGCGAGGTCTTCACCGCGCACGCCGCCGCCGTGGGACGCGCCGGCCTCGACCTGGAGTCCGCCGCCCTCGCCGACGCCCGCGAGGTCGGCATGGTCAACGACCTCTTCTCCGGCGGACCGCCGCGTGCTGCGTAGGGGTGAGATCTGGCGCATCGAGGGCGCCCGCGAACGCCTCGGCCTGGTGATCAGCTCGGATGTCTACAACTCCACCGACGTGCCCATCGTGATCGTCGTCGAGGTGGTCGAGGAGTCGCTGCTGCGCGACTCGCCCCTGGCCGTGCCGATGGGCGCGTACGTGGTGATGCCCGACCGGATCTCGTCGCCCATGAAGAAGTGGTTCACCGAGTGCGTGGACGTCGCCGACACCGACACCATGCTCCGGATCGGTCGGGCGCTGCGCATCCTCCAACAGCTCTGACATCGAGGGACCTCACCGACGCCCTCGGCGCGTGGTGCGGCAGGCGTTTCCCGGCCGACCCACGACGGGCACTGCCAGGTAACTCCGCCTTCCTAGCGTTCCTTTCCGTCACACCGACGAGGAGGAGCCGCCGTGAGCACGCTCACCAGCACCGCAGTCACCGCCGACCCACCTGCCGTCGTCGGGCGTCGACGCCCGTTGGACGACTGGCGGCCGGAGGATCCCGAGTTCTGGCGTACGACAGGCGCGCCGATCGCCCGCCGCAACCTCTGGGTGTCGATCTTCGCCGAGCACGTCGGCTTCTCCGTGTGGAGTCTCTGGTCGGTGACCGTGCTCTTCCTCGGCCCCGCGTACGGCATCGATCCGGCCGGGAAGTTCCTGCTCACCGCCGTACCGGCCGCGCTGGGCGCGGTGCTGCGGCTGCCGTACACCCTGGCGGTGGCCCGCTTCGGCGGGCGGCGCTGGACGATGATCAGCGCGCTGTTGCTGCTGGTCCCGACCGTGCCGATGACGATTCTGCTGGAACCGGGGGTGTCCTACTCCACGCTCATGGTGCTCGCGTGCCTCACCGGCGTCGGCGGCGGCAACTTCGCCTCCTCGATGGCGAACATCAACCTCTTCTACCCGTCACACCTCAAGGGTCGGGCCCTCGGGCTCAACGCCGGCGGCGGCAACCTGGGCGTGCCGGCGGTGCAGCTCGTCGGGCTGGCGGTGCTCGCCACCGCCGGCGCCGCGTACCCCCGGTTGGTGCCCGCGGTCTACCTGCCGCTGATCGTGCTGGCCGCGCTGGCGGCGGCCCGCTGGCTGGACACCGTGCCCGGGGCGCGCAACGAGCCGGGAGCGCTGCGCGAGGCCGCCCGCGACCCGCACACCTGGATCATGTCGCTGCTCTACATCGGCACCTTCGGCTCGTTCATCGGGTTCGGATTCGCCTTCGGCCAGGTGCTCCAGCTCCAGTTCGCCGAGCGGTTCCCCACCCCCGTCGACGCCGCCTGGCTGACGTTCCTCGGGCCGCTGATCGGTTCGTTGATCCGGCCGCTGGGCGGGCACTTCGCCGACCGGCTCGGCGGGGCAAGGGTGACCTTCTGGAACTTCGTGGCGATGGCCCTCGGCGCCGGCACGGTGCTGTACGCGGCCCGCGAGCGCTCGTTCGGGCTCTACCTGGCCGGGTTCCTGGCCCTCTTCGTCTTCTCCGGGGTGGGCAACGGCTCCACGTACAAGATGATCCCGGCGATCTTCCGCGCCCGCGCGGCGGAGGCGGTCGCCAACGGCACGCGTGAACCGGAGGCCGCCGCTCGGTGGGCGCGACGCATGACCGGCGCGTTGATCGGGATCGCCGGCGCGATCGGCGCGTCCGGCGGGGTGCTGGTGAACATCGCCTTCCGCCAGTCGTTCCTCAGCTCCGGCAACGCGGACGCCGCCTACCTGGCGTTCATCGGCTGGTACGCGCTGTGCTTCGCCCTGACCTGGGTCGCCTACCGTCGTCCGGGGTCGTTCCAGCGGCTCGCCGGAGTGTGAGCCGGGTCACGGCCGCCGCGTCCGAGCGCGGCGGCCCACCCCCGTTTTGACCTGCCGATGGGGCGCCGGGTATCGTTGCCTGCTGTTGTACGACATCCAGAGGCGTGCCCTATCAGGTACGCTTGGTCGTTCGTGCGCGCTGGTCCGGCCCGTTAGCTCTGGTCACCTCGGCGCGCGACCCCAGACCGACGACGAGACAAGGTAGACCTGTGCGTACGTACAGCCCGAAGCCGGGTGAGATCGAGCGTCAGTGGCACGTCATCGACGCCTCTGATGTCGTGCTGGGCCGCCTGGCCACCCACGCCGCCACGTTGCTGCGTGGTAAGCACAAGCCGACTTTCGCGCCGCACGTCGACACGGGCGACTTCGTCGTCATCGTGAACGCGGGCAAGGTCGCGCTGACCGGCAACAAGCGCCAGACCAAGGTCGCTTACCGCCACTCGGGTTACCCGGGTGGTCTGAAGCAGGTTGGCTACGACGAGCTGCTGACCAAGCGCCCCGAGCGGGCCATCGAGCTGGCTGTGAAGGGGATGCTCCCGCACAACAAGCTCGGCCGTCAGCTGATCAAGAAGCTGAAGGTCTACGCCGGTGCCGAGCACCCGCACCTCGCGCAGCAGCCGGTGCCGTTCGAGATCAAGCAGATCGCGCAGTGAGCGCGGGCGAAGGAAGCAGCATGACCGACATCACCACCGAGACCGAGGTTGCCCCCGAGGCCACCGAGGCGCCGGCGCCCGTCGCCCGCGCGCCGCGTGGTGACCGCCCGATCCAGACCGTGGGTCGGCGCAAGGAGGCCATCGTCCGGGTCCGTATCGTCCCGGGCACCGGCAAGATCACCTGCAACGGTCGCGACCTCGAGGCCTACTTCCCGAGCAAGGTGCACCAGCAGCTCATCAAGGACCCGCTGGTCACCGCCGAGAAGCCCGAGGCGTTCGACGTCATCGCCAACCTGCGTGGCGGCGGCACCACCGGCCAGGCCGGTGCGCTGCGGCTCGCCATCGCCCGTGCGCTGATCGTCAACGAGCCGGACGACCGCCCGGCCCTCAAGAAGGCCGGCTTCCTCACCCGGGACGCCCGGGTCAAGGAGAGCAAGAAGTACGGCCTCAAGAAGGCCCGTAAGGCTCCCCAGTACTCGAAGCGCTGATCTTTCCCAGCGCGTTGTACTTCTGACGGACGGCCGGTCCGCCTCCCCACTCGGGGAGGTGGGTCGGCCGTTTCGCTTTCTCCTTACTGGTCGTGTTCATTCGGAGGTTGGCGGGTATGGGTCGGTTGTTCGGCACGGACGGCGTACGCGGGCGGGCGAACGCGGATCTCACCCCCGAATTGGCGCTGGCGCTCGCCGTGGCCGCCGCGCACACACTCGCCGAGACGGACCGCAGCCACCCGCCACTCGCCGTGGTCGGTCGGGACACCCGGGCCAGCGGCGAGATGCTGGAGGCCGCCGTCGTGGCCGGGCTCACCAGCGCCGGCGCCAACGTCGTACGCGTCGGCGTGCTGCCCACCCCGGCGGTGGCGTTCCTCACCGCGGAGGCGAAGGCCGACCTGGGCGTGGTGCTCTCCGCGTCGCACAACCCCATGCCGGACAACGGCATCAAGCTCTTCGCCGCCGGTGGCCACAAGCTGCCCGACGAGATCGAGATGAAGATCGAGGCCGCGGTGGAGGCGAACGCCACCACCGCCTGGGACCGCCCGATCGGCGCCGGCGTCGGCCGTGTGCACGACCTGCTCGACGGCGCGGACCACTACGTGCAGCACCTGGTCGGCGCACTGCCGCACCGGCTGGACGGGATCAAGGTCGTGGTCGACTGCGCCAACGGCGCGGCGAGTGAGGTGGCTCCGGTCGCCTACCGGGAGGCCGGCGCGGAGGTCGTGGCCATCCACGCCGAGCCCGACGGTCTGAACATCAACGACGACTGTGGCTCCAACCACATCGAGGCCCTGCGTGAGGCCGTGGTGCAGCACGGCGCCCACCTGGGCATCGCCCACGACGGCGACGCCGACCGGATCGTGGCGGTGAGCGCCGATGGTGACGAGGTCGACGGCGACCAGGTCATGGCGATCCTCGCGCTGGCCATGCGGGAGGCCGGCACCCTCACCCAGGACACCCTGGTGGCGACCGTGATGAGCAACCTCGGTCTGCGACTCGCGATGTCCGCGCAGGGCATCCGGCTGATCGAGACCAAGGTCGGTGACCGGTACGTGCTGGAGGAGTTGCGCGCCTCCGGCCTCGCGCTCGGCGGCGAGCAGAGCGGCCACATCGTCATGCCGGCCCACGCCACCACCGGTGACGGGGTGCTCACCGGCCTGCACCTGATGGCCCGGATGGCCGCCACCGGCCAGTCGCTCGCCGAGCTGGCCTCGGTGGTCACCAAGCTGCCGCAGGTCCTGATCAACGTCCCGGTCGGCGACCGGACCGTCGGGGCCAACGCGCCGGCCGTCCGCGCCGAGGTCGAGCGGGCCGAGGCGGAGCTGGGGGAGACCGGTCGGGTGCTGCTGCGTCCGTCGGGCACCGAGCCGCTGGTGCGGGTGATGGTCGAGGCCGCCACCGAGGCGATCGCGCGCGAGGTCGCCGAGCGGATCGCCGCCCTCGTGCGTACGGCCAGCCCCGCCGCGTCGTAACCGGCCGCACGTCGGGTCGCCGGGCTTGGACCCGGCGACCTGGCCGCGTCAGCGGGTCAGAGCGCGCAGCCGGGTGACCGCCTCGGCCAGCACCTCCGGGCGCTTGCAGAACGCGAACCGGACCAGCCGCCGCCCGGCCTCGACGTCGTCGTAGAACACCTGGGTGGGCACCGCCACGACGCCGCAGCGCTCCGGCAGCGACCGGCAGAACTCCATCCCGTCGGTGCCGCCGAGCGCGGTGACGTCCGCGGTGACGAAGTACGTGCCCTCCGGCGTCAGCACGTCGAACCCGGCGTCCGTGAGGCCGCCGATGAGCTGGTCACGGCGCTGCTGGAGCCCGTCGCGGAAACCCGTGTAGTAGTCGTCGGGCAGGGCCAGCGCCACCGCGACCGCCGGTTGCAGCGGCGCGGCGTTGACGTAGGTGAGGAACTGCTTCACCCGCACCACCGCCGAGACCAGCGCAGCCGGGCCGCTCGCCCACCCGATCTTCCAGCCCGTGCAGGAGAACGTCTTGCCGGCCGACGAGATGCGCAGCGTCCGCTCCCGCATCCCGGGCAGCGTCGCCAGCGGCACGTGCGCACCGGACGCGTCCGAGAACACCAGGTGCTCGTACACCTCGTCGGTGACCGCGTACGCGTCGAACTCCTGGCACAGCTCGGCCACCAGCGCCAACTCGGCCGGCGTGAACACCTTGCCGGTCGGATTGTGCGGCGAGTTGAGCAGCACCAGCCGGGTGCGCGGGCCGAACGCCGCCCGCAGCGCCGCCGGGTCGAAGGCGTACCGGCCGTCCGCGCCGGGACGCAGCGTGACCGGCCGCCGGACCGCGCCGGCCAGGGCGATCGAAGCGGCGTACGAGTCGTAGTACGGCTCGAAGCACACCACTTCGTCACCCGGTTCGCAGAGAGCGAGGATGCTGGCCGCCACCGCCTCGGTCGCGCCCGCCGTGATCACGATCTCCGTGTCCGGGTCGTACGCAAGGTCGTAGAACCGGCGCTGGTGCGCCGCGACGGCCGCGCGCAGAGCGGGGATTCCCGGACCGGGCGGGTACTGGTTCTGTCCGCCACGCAGCGCCTCGGCGGCGGCGTCCAGCATCTCCGGCGGGCCGTCCGTGTCCGGGAAGCCCTGGCCGAGGTTGACCGCCCCGGTGCGTACCGCGAGGGCGGACATCTCGGCGAAGATCGTCGTACCGAACGGCCGCATGCGGGCCACCAGCGGGTCGACATCGGTGCTCGTCGTCACCTGCGCCAGCCTACGGTCACCCGCTGACCCGACTCCAGCCTCATTCGGGCTCACAGCTGGTCGCCCAGGTCCCCTGGGCCTTGTTCGTCACGGGCTTTCCGACGCCGGTGACCGTGACGGCGCAGTCGAGCGGTCTCTCGCCGTCGTCGGACCACCGGGCCTCCACCATGACCCTGCTCTGGCCGTTGGTACGGATGGTCATGCGCCAGGGCAGTTTCGCGCCGTCGACGTGGATGAGATCGCTTTCGGCGTCGAAGTACGCGATGTCCGCCCTGCCCACGCCGGTGACCTCGTAGACCACCGTCACCGGGGCCGGACCGGACGTCGGGCGCGTGATCGGCTTCTTGGTGGGACCGACCGTGGGGGTGTCGGGCACGGTGGGCGGCTCGGGCGCGAAGCTCGGCGGCCAGGTGCTGTCGCCGAACGGGTCGCTGTCGTACGGGTCTTCGGCGACCGTGTCCGGGACCAGTTGGCCGAGCAGTGACCCGGACACGCAGAAGCATCCGCACCCGAGGACGGCGAGCGCCGCGACGACCGCGACGACGATCCCGACCACCCGACCTGCGCCGCCGGCCGGGCGGCCGGGCGGTGGATAGCCGGGATAGAGGTACGGCGGCGGGTAGCCGGGCGGTGGATAACCCGGCGGCGGGTAACCGGGCACCGGGTAACCCGGCGGATAGCCGGTCGGGGGCTGCCCCGGTGGCGCGGGTGGTGGCCAGGTGCTCGTTCCGGCGGGATCGGGCGTACCCGGGACGCCGGTGGGATCGGGCGCCCACGGGGTGCCGGTGGCGTCGGGTGTCCATGCGGACGCCGGCGGGGGCGTCCAGGGCGCCGGGGGTGCCCAGGGCTGGCCCGGCGCCAGCGGACCCGGCGTGGGGAATGCGTCCGGCGTGGCCCAGCCGGGCGTCGGCTCCACCGGCGTCTGCCCGGGTGGCGGCTCCGGCGGTGCTTGCCCGAGCGTCGAATCCGGCGGCGTCGGGGCGGGGTCCGGAGGTGGCGTCGGAGACGACTCGGGCGGCGGCGCGTCGGACATGGCTGCTCCGGGCGGGAGTGGGTAAGGGGTCAAGGAGCCAGCGGAGCGTGCGCCGAGCCCGCCGGAAGACTGTCGTACGCGCCGGCCGTCCCGCAACCCCGGCCGGTCCTCGCGGACGGCGGCCCGGCCCGTGACGCTCGTCCCATTGCGGCCCATCAACCGCCGATCGCTCAAATTCGGTGCTTGTTTAGCCGTCTTTCGAGCACCCATGATGAGCGAAACTGGGTTAGGCTGCGGGCCATGTGTGGAATCGTGGGATACGCCGGCGCGCGCCCGGCGCTGAGCATCGTGCTCGACGGGCTGCGGCGGCTGGAATACCGGGGCTACGACTCGGCGGGCGTCGCCATCGTCTGCGACGACCAACTCCTGACCGAGAAGAAGGCCGGCAAGCTCGCCAACCTCGAAAAGGTGCTCTCCGAGCGTGCCGCCGACGACCCGACCTCCTGCGCGGCCAGTCCGATCGGCATCGGTGACGGCACCACCGGCATCGGGCACACCCGGTGGGCCACCCACGGCGGCCCGACCGACCGCAACGCCCACCCGCACGTCGCGCCCGACGGCCGCGTCGCGGTGATCCACAACGGCATCATCGAGAACTTCGCCAGGCTCCGCGCCGAGTTGGAGGCCGACGGCGTCCAGTTCACCAGCGACACCGACACCGAGTGCGCCGCGCACCTGCTCTCCGCCGCGCTGGCCGACCTGCGCGCCGCCGGCCAGCCGGACGGCCCGCAGCTGCTCGCCGCCGGCATGCGTGTCGTGTGCCAGCGGCTGGAGGGCGCGTTCACCCTGCTCGCGGTCGACGCCTCCGTGCCCGGTGCCGTCGTCGGCGCCCGGCGCAACTCGCCGCTTGTCGTCGGGCGCGGCGACGGCGAGAACTACCTGGCCAGCGACGTGGCGGCGTTCATCGAGCACACCCGCGAGGCGGTGGAGCTGGGTCAGGACCAGATCGTCCTGATCACCGGCGACAGCATCGAGATCACCGACTTCGACGGTCAGCCCGCCAGCGGCAAGGACTTCCACATCGACTGGGACTCGTCCGCCGCCGAGAAGGGTGGTTACGACTGGTTCATGCTCAAGGAGATCGAGGAGCAGCCGCAGGCCATCGCCGACACCCTGCTCGGCCGGCTCACCGAGAGCGGCGAGATCGCCCTGGACGAGGTCCGCCTCAGCGACCAGGATCTGCGCGACGTCGACAAGATCTTCATCGTGGCCTGCGGCACCGCGTACCACGCCGGCCTGGTCGCCAAGTACGCCATCGAGCACTGGACCCGCATCCCGTGCGAGGTGGAGCTGGCCAGCGAGTTCCGCTACCGCGACCCGGTGCTCGACCGATCCACGCTCATCGTGGTCATCTCGCAGTCCGGCGAGACGATGGACACCCTCATGGCCCTGCGCCACGCCAAGGAGCAGAAGGCGCGCGTGCTGGCCATCTGCAACACCAACGGCTCGACCATCCCGCGTGAGTCGGACGCCGTGCTCTACACCCACGGTGGGCCGGAGATCGCCGTCGCCTCCACCAAGGCGTTCCTCACCCAGGTCGTCGCCTGCTACCTGATCGGCCTGCACCTGGCCCAGGTCCGCGGCATCAAGTTCGCCGACGAGGTCGGCGCGGTCGTCGCCCAGCTCCAGGAGATGCCGGGCAAGCTGCGCGAGCTGCTGGACCGCATCGAGCCGGTCCGCGAGCTGGCCCGCGAGCTGAAGTCCGAGCCGACCGTGCTGTTCATCGGCCGGCACGTCGGCTACCCGGTGGCCCTCGAAGGCGCGCTCAAGCTCAAGGAGCTGGCGTACATGCACGCCGAGGGCTTCGCGGCCGGCGAGCTGAAGCACGGCCCCATCGCCCTGATCGACAAGGGCACCCCGGTGATCTGCGTGGTGCCCTCCCCGGTGGGCCGGGGAATGCTGCACGACAAGGTCGTCTCCAACATCCAGGAGGTCCGGGCGCGCGGCGCGCGGACCATCGTGATCGCGGAGGAGGGCGACGAGGCCGTCGTTCGGTACGCCGACCACCTGATCTACGTGCCGCGTACGCCCACCCTGCTGGCCCCGCTCGTCACCACGGTGCCGCTCCAGGTGTTCGCCGCCGAGATCGCCGCGGCCCGGGGGCACGACGTGGACCAGCCCCGCAACCTGGCCAAGTCGGTCACCGTCGAGTAGTCGCCAGCCACACCCCGGAGCCCCGGCCGCGCCGCACCCGCGGTGGCCGGGGCTCCGTCGTCGCCGCCGCGTCCGGTGGCCCGGACCCCGTGGTCAGCGGTCCGGTCACCGGCCCAGCACGACGCGGGCCATCCCGTCCAGCGCCGGGTTGTCCGGCTCCCAGTAGCCGGCGTGCCCGCCGCGACCGCTGCGGAACACCCGGCCGCCGAACCCGGCGTCCGCCGGGTCGTGACCGAACCACAGCTCGTGGCCGGTCCGATCCGGCCGGGCCAGCACCGCGGCGAGCGGAGCGGCGCCCAACAGCGCCGGCCGGGCCAGCTCGTCCACCGGCCGGGCCAGGCGGATCACGTCGTCGGGCGCCCTGCTGGCCCACACCTGCCCGGCCGGTACGCCCAGTTCGTCGGCGCGCGCCACGCCCACCCCGGGCGAGCCGACGAACATCAGCGCGTCGGCCGCCAGCCCGTGCTCCCGGGCGGCCACGCCCACCACCAGCGACCCGTAGCTGTGCCCGAGCACCGTCTGCCGGGCCGGCGGCCCCTCGTGCGTGGCGCGCAGCCCCTCCTGGAAACGGTGCAGCGCCGGGCCGGCGTCCCGGGCCTGACCGGACGACGCCGCCTCGGTCAGGAAATCCGGAGCGTCGTAGTCCAGCCACAGCACCGCCGCGCTGCGCTCACCCGGCGCGAGCGCCGCGCAGCGCTCCAGCACCCGGGCGGCCCGACCCAGCTCACCGGGGGCGTCGTCCAGCCCGGCGGTCATCCCCGGCACGTACGTCAGCACCCGGCCCGCGTGGTCCGGGTCGTCGAGCGCCACCACCACCCGCCCCTCACCGGTCGGGTCCAGCCCCAGCAGGTACGCCCGCGGCTGCCCGCCGGCCAGTCGCTCGGTGAGCGCGTCCAGGCCGGCCAACCGCGACGCCAGCGCGCGTAGTCGTACCGACGCCAGCGGCCCCGGCGGCACCCGGGCCAGCAACCGCCGCCGCTCGGCCAGCAACTCCTCCCGCCGCGCGCCGAGCAGCAGGCGGTTGGCCTGGTCGCGGGCCGCCACCGGTACCCCGTCCAGGGCGCCGACCAGCGCCGGCTCGTGCCCGACGAGCCAGCGCCGCTGGGCCGGGGTCAGCCCGGACCACCAGGCACGTACCACCGCTGGCGACGCCCCGGCGGAAGGCCGGCCGGGCGGTGCCGGGGACGCCCAACCGGTGCCGGCGGCGCGGGTCAGCTCGGCCAACCGGTCGGCGGCCGCCCGGTCCGCCCCGTCGGCCCGCTCCATCGCCGCACACACCGCCGCTGCCGCGCCCGCCACCGCGTTCGCGGCTGCCGAGGCGGATTGCGCCGGGCCGACCCGCACACCGCCGGCTCGATCGACCAGCAGACCGGCCGCCTCGGCCCGGGCGACCGCCCCGGCGAGCTGAGCCTTCGCCACGGCGAGCTGCCCGGCCAACTCGGCCAGCACCTGGTCGGCCTCGATCAGCGCCGGAGACACCGAGGTCAGCTCGTCGCGGAAGCCGACGAGCCGGGCGTCGGCCGCCGTGGCCGCCGCACCGGACCAGCCACCACGCAGCCGCCCGGCCGTCCCGGCCAGCTCGTCGGCGTACCTGTCGACCGGGCCGGTCAACCCCGCCCAGGCCGATCCGGCCGCCCGCCAACCGGTCGGATCGGCGGCCCAGAGCTGCCGGTAGCCGACCCCACTCACCGGGGCACGGTGGCGAAGCGGCCGGCGGCCCGGTCGTCCACCGTCTCGTACGCCTCGGCCGCCGCACGGACCCCACCGGCGGTCGCCGCCACGGCCGCGCCCAGCCGGCAGAACCAGGCGTGCCCGGCCGCCTCCAGCCCCGCCAGCGCGGTGGCCGTCCGCCAGCCCGGCACCGGCACCAGCAGCCCCGGCACCCGCGCCAGACCCCACGCCAACCGGTACGCCTCGTCGTCGAGCGCGCCGGCCTCCGCGCGCAGCTCCCGTGGTCGGACGGCGAACGGCTCCTCGGTCATGACCCCACCCCCGCGTTGGATCGGCATCGACGTGTCGAACGCTAGGCAGCGCCCGACCGCGCCGGAGTGCCCTGTGGACGGCGGGCTCCGGTCGTACCCCGGTCTGTCCACAGGCGTTGCCCACAGCGGGCCCGACGGCTAATCTGCCGCCTCCACCGCCGGTAGGGTGGTCTGGTGATCGTCGCTGTCGGCCTCGACGTCGTCCTGGTGGACCGGTTCACCCGGTCCCTGGCGCGGACGCCGCTGCTCGCCGACCGGCTGTTCACCGGGCCGGAGCGGGTCACCCGTTCCGGCGGTCCCCGCTCGCCGGAGTCGTTGGCCGCCCGCTTCGCCGCGAAGGAGGCCGTCGCCAAGGCGCTCGGCGCTCCGGCCGGCCTGCGGTGGCACGACTGCGAGATCGTGCCCGACACCGAAGGCCGGCCATGGCTGAGCGTCTCGGGGACCGTCGCGGCGGTGGCCGCCGAGCGTGGGATCAACCACTGGCACCTGTCGCTCTCGCACGACGGCGGGATCGCCTCGGCGATGGTGGTCGCGGAACGGTGACGTCGGCCGGGTGGGCCGTGCCGGCCAGCCCGCGAAACGGATGGGACACGGTGACATGAGACCGGTGTGGCGGGTGGCCGACGTACGGGCCGCCGAGGCGGGGCTGATGGGCACGCTGCCGGAGGGCACGCTGATGCAGCGCGCCGCCGCCGGGCTGGCCCGACGGGCCGCCCTGCTGCTGGCCGAGCGCGGCGGTGTGTACGGCGGCCGGGTGCTGCTGCTCGTGGGCTCGGGCGATAACGGTGGTGACGCGCTCTACGCGGGGGAGCGGCTGGCCCGCCGGGGCGTCGAGGTCTCCGCTCTGCTGCTCACTCCGGGCCGGGCGCACGTCGCCGGATTGGCCGCGCTGCGGGCCGCCGGTGGCCGGTTGGTGGACCGACCCGCCGGCCCCGTCGACCTGGTCCTCGACGGCATCGTCGGGATCGGCGGCACGGGCGGGCTCAGGGCGAACGCGGACGAGGTCGTCCAGCGGCTGGGCGACCTGCGTGGGCGCGACGGCCAGCGGGCCACCGTCCTGGCCGTGGACGTGCCGAGCGGGGTGGCGGTGGACACCGGGCATGTGCCGCTGTCCGCGTCCGGCCGGCCTGTCGCCGTCCGCGCCGACGTGACCGTCGCCTTCGGCGCGCTCAAGCCCGCCCTGGTGGTCGGCCCGGCCGCCGCCCTGGCCGGGCAGGTCGAACTAGTCGACATCGGGTTGCGGCCGTGGCTGCGGGGCACCCCCGCGCTGAACGTCACCGAGTGGTCCGACCTGGCGCGGTGGTGGCCCGAGCTGGGTGCCGCGTCGGAGAAGTACACCCGGGGTGTGGTGGGGGTGGCGACCGGCTCGGCGACGTACCCGGGCGCGGCGGTGCTCTCCGTCGGCGGTGCGCTCGCCGGGCCGACCGGCCTCGTCCGCTACGCCGGTGGGGCCCGCGACGAGGTGCTGCGCCAGCACCCCTCGGTGATCGCCACTCCCCGGGTGGCCGATGCCGGCCGCGTGCAGGCGTGGGTGTGCGGCTCGGGGTTGGGCACCGGGGACGAGGCGGCGGCCGAGCTGCGGGCCGTCCTGGCGACGTCGGTGCCGGTGGTGCTCGACGCGGACGCGTTGACCCTGCTGGTGGACGGGTCACTCGCCGACCGGCTGCGCGGCCGGGACGCCCCGATCGTGGTCACCCCGCACGATCGGGAGTTCACCCGGCTGTGCGGGGAGGAGCCGGGCGCCGACCGCATCGGGTCGGCGCTGCGACTGGCCGCCTGGATGAACGCGGTGGTGCTGCTCAAGGGGGACCGCACGGTGATCGGCACGCCGGACGGCCGGGCGTACGTCAATCCGACCGGCACCCCGGCGCTGGCCACCGGTGGCACCGGCGACGTGCTGGCCGGGCTGCTCGGCTCGCTGCTGGCGGCCGGCGTGCCGGCGGACCGGGCGGCCGCCGGGGCCGCGTACCTGCACGGACTGGCCGGTCGGGAGGCGGCCCGGGGTGGCCCGGTGACCGCGCCCGACGTGGTGACCGCGCTGCGCCCGGTCGTCGCCCGGCTGGGCTGATCGTCCCGTCCCGACCCGGCCGGTGCGCCGGGCCGAGCGTCACCGCCCACGGTGATCAGGCTGGAAAGTAGGCTGGGCGCATGTGGCAGGCCGAGGTACGTGTCGATCTTGACGCGATCCGCGAGAACGTGAGCCGGCTCCGCTCCGGCACCACCGCCGAGCTGATGGCGGTGGTGAAGGGCGACGGGTACGGCCACGGCATGCTCCCGGCCGCCCGCGCCGCACTGGACGCCGGGGCCGACTGGCTCGGCGTCTGCACCCTCGACGAGGCGCTCACGCTGCGCCGGAACGGGATCACCGCGCCGGTGCTGGCGTGGCTGCTCGCGCCCGGGTTGCCGCTGCACGAGGGCGTGAGCGCCGGGGTGGACCTCGGTGCCGCGAGCCTGCCGCAACTGGACGAGATGATCGAGGCGAGCCGGCGGGCCGAGCGCCCCGCCCGCCTGCACCTGAAGATCGACACCGGGCTGTCGCGGGGTGGCGCCACCGTCGCCGACTGGCCGGCCCTGCTCGACGCCGCCGCGAAGGCCCAGGCCGACGGCCTGGTCGAGGTGGTCGGTGTGTGGAGCCACTTCGTGTACGCCGACATGCCCGGCCACCCGACCACCGACCGGCAGCTCGCCGTCTTCCACGAGGGACTGGCCATGGTCGAGCGGGCCGGGCTGCGTCCCCGCTGGCGGCACCTGGCCAACTCGGCGGCCACCCTGACCCGCCCCGACACGCACTTCGACCTGGTCCGCCCCGGGCTGGCCGTCTACGGTCTGTCCCCGGTGGCCGGCGAGACGTACGGGCTGCGGCCGGCGATGACCGCGCGGGCCCGGGTGATGCTGACCAAGCGGGTGCCCGCCGGCACCGGCGTCTCCTACGGGCACACGTACACGACGCCGGCCGACGCGAATCTCGCCGTGGTGCCGCTCGGGTACGCCGACGGTGTGCCCCGGCACGCGTCGAACACCGGGCCGGTGCAGCTCGCCGGCGCGCGCCGGACGATCTCCGGGCGCGTCTGCATGGACCAGTTCGTGCTCGACTGCGGCGACGACCCGGTGGCCGACGGAGACGTGGCGACCCTGTTCGGCAGCGGCGCCGACGGCGAGCCGACGGCCGACGACTGGGCGGAGGCGGTCGGCACCATCAACTACGAGATCGTCACCCGCTTCGGGAGCACCCGGGTACCGCGCGTCTACGACGGCGAGCGCCACTCATGACGTACCGCATCCCGCGTCCGCGGACCGCGGCCGGCCGCGTCGCCGGCCTGGTCGGCGCTGCGGTCGGGGTGGCGGCGGCCGGCCTGGCAGCCGGCGTCGCGACCGAACGCACTCTGGTCCGCCGGCTCAAGTCCGACCCGACCGACCGCTACGCGCACGAGACGTTCGGCGAGCAGAGGTACGACGAGGCATTTCGGCTGGAGCTGCCGGACGGCACCGACATCCACGTCGAGGTGGTGGAGCCGACCCGCCCGGTACCGGGGCGCCCGACGGTGGTGCTGGTGCACGGGTTCTGCCTGGACATGGGCACCTTCCACTTCCAGCGCAAGATGCTCGCCGAGCGCGGCGACTACCGGATCGTGGCGTACGACCAGCCCGGTCACGGCCGCTCCGGCCGGTTGGAGACCGGCGAGTACGACCTCGCGGTGCTCGGCCGGACACTGCGCCAGGTGATCGACCGGGTCGCCCCGGAGGGGCCACTGGTGCTGGTCGGCCACTCGATGGGCGGCATGACCATCATGGCGTTCGCCGAGCTGTTCCCGGAGCTGTTCGGTGACCGGGTGGTGGGCACCGTGCTGATGGCCACGTCGGGCGGTCTCGTCGCGGAGACCAAGCTGGTCGCCCCGGCGCTGCTGGGCCGGGTCGGTGGTCCGGTGCTCTACATGGTCAGCAACGCCACCCGCTACGGCGGTCCGGTGATCGACAAGGCCCGCAAGTCGACGTCGAACGTGGCCTGGTTGCTGACCCGCAAGTACGGCTTCGGCACCCGCAAGCCCAGCCCCCGGCTCGTGTCGTACGTGGAGACCATGAACTCGCGGACCTCGGCCGACACGGTGACCCGCTATCTGCGGACCCTCGCCACGCACTCGCGCTTCCCCGCGTTGGCGGCGTTGGCGAACGCGCCGGTGCTGGTGGTGGTCGGCGACAAGGACATGATCACGCCGGTGACCCACTCGGAGGAGATTGTCCGGCGGCTGCCACACGCCGAGTTCATCAAGATCAAAGATAGTGGTCATGTGGTGATGTTGGAGCACGCCGACGAGGTCAACGCCGCGCTGGAGCGGTTCCTCGAATCACTGGAGAGCATGGAGGACCGGTGAGTTTCGTCGTCAAACTGCCGACCGTCGAGGACACTCGGGAGTTCGGCCGCCGGCTGGCCGGGCTGCTGCGGGCCGGTGACCTGGTGCTGCTGACAGGCCCGCTGGGGGCCGGCAAGACCGCCCTCACCCAGGGCGTCGGCGCCGGGCTCAACGTCCTCGGGGACGTGACCTCGCCGACGTTCGTGATCGCTCGTGTGCACCGGCCGGACCCGGCCCGGGGTGGCCGGGTGGCCCTGGTGCACGCCGACGCGTACCGGCTGGGCGCCGCCAGCGATCCACGCGCCGAGATCGACGACCTGGACCTGGACGCCTCGGTGGATGAGTCGGTGACCGTGGTGGAGTGGGGCGAGGGCCTGGTGGAGCAGTTGGTCGACGCGCACCTGCGGGTCCGCATCGACCGCCGCGACGACGACACCCGAGTCGTCGAGCTGGACCCGGTCGGTGGTGACTGGGCCCGGCGGTTGGCCGAGCTGGGTTAGGGCGCGGCGCTGTCGGACCGGGTGCCTAGAGTGCGGGGGACCGACCCGCGCTGGAAGAGGATTCTGATGTCCGACGATGCCCCCGCCCTGGACCTGCTGGCGCTGCTGCCCGAGCAGTGGCGTGCCGTGCTCACCCCGCACCTCGACCCGGCCCGCACGGCCGCGCTGGCCGAGTTCGTCGCCCGGGAGTACGCGACGCAGACCGTCTTCCCGCCGCTGGAAGACCTCTTCTCGGCGTACCGGATGTGCCCGCCGGAGGCAACCCGGGTGCTGATCCTCGGACAGGACCCGTACCACCGGGCCGGGCAGGCGCACGGGCTCAGCTTCAGCGTCCGCGAGGGCGTTGCGGTGCCGCCGTCGCTGCGCAACGTCTTCAAGGAGTTGGGCGAGGACGTGGGCGTGCCCAAGCCGCGCAGCGGCAACCTCGACGGTTGGGCGGCGCAGGGCGTGCTGCTGCTTAACTCGGTGCTGACCGTCCGCCAGGCCACCCCCGGCTCGCACGCGAACGCCGGCTGGGAGGAGTTCACCGACGCCACCATCCGGGCGCTGGACGCCCTGCCGGATCGGGTGGTGTTCCTGCTCTGGGGCGGTTACGCCCGCAAGAAGGCCGGCCTGGTCACCAACTCTCGGCACGTCGTGCTAGAGGCTGGTCACCCGAGCCCGATGAACCCGCGCGGTTTCCTGGGCAGCCGCCCGTTCAGCGCCGCCAACAAAGCCCTCGCCGACGCCGGCCGTCCCACCATCGACTGGGAGCGCACCGCCGGCTGATCCCGCGGCTCGGATCAGCCCTGGGCAGCGAGTTGCCGGGCCCGGTAGCGGCGCAGCAGGTCGGCGGCCCGTGGCTCGGTCAGCTCCAGCTCGACCAGCGGCACCACCTGATAGTCCCGCCCACCGTGGCGCACCTCGATCGTCTCGGGTAGCTCGTCGCACATGGTCGCTCTGATCTCGCCGTACCGTGTCGACCAGCGGTGCTCTCCCGGCTCCTCCGGCTCCAGCCACACGCCGCCGAACTCACCCCACCGGGCGTTCCAGCGCTGGCCGTAGTTCGCCTCCAGCCAGGCGGTGAACCGCTTCGAGTCCTCCCAGCGCAGAGCGATCTCCACGGCGTCGACCGGCACGGGTGCGCCCTGCAACAGCGCTGCCGTGCCGCCGGTCAGTACCGGCGGAAGGTCGGGGAGCCGGTCGAGCATCTCATCCAAGCCCAGCTCGTCGATGCGCTCGGCGATCGGCCTGGCGGCCAGTTCGTCGATGCGGGCGTCGAGGTGCGCGTCCAGCGGCTCGACCGCGACCACCAACTGCACGTCCATCGCGGCGAACAACCGCTCCAGCGCCGGGATGCTCGGCGAGCGCTCGCCGCGTTCGATCCGGGCCACCGCCCCCTGGCTGACCTCGGCGAGCCCGGCGAGCTGACGCTGGCTCAGCTCGCGTCGTTGACGTTGTTGACGTAGCGCGGCGCCGAGGAGGTTGCCGAGGCGAGTCGGTGGCATCCCGGCATGCTGGCCCAGATCGCGGCGTTCGCGACAGTCCTCCGGCGGATTGACGACTCGCCGCGATCCACACCCAGATCTCGCCGTGGGTTCGAGCCGCTGGCTGGCGGCGGTCGCCCCGGTGAGCGTGATGCCTCTCAGTCATCTAGATGACTCACCGGCATCACGCTCACCGGAGTTGTCGCCGTCGCCGTCGCCGTCGCCGTCGCCGTCGCCGTCGCCGTCGCCGTCGCCGTCGCCGTCGCCTCATCGCCTCGCCGCTGGTCGCCTCGCCGCCCGGCGGGCGGCGCGTGCGGTGCCGGTCGAGGGTGCGCTCAGCGGCGGTTCGCCGGCACACCGTGCGGTCACGGGGCGGGGCATGACCGAGGTCGGCGACGGGGCCGCTAGGCTGGCTAACCGTGCTCGTACTCGTGGTGGACAGCTCGACCCCCGCGGTGACCGCAGCGTTGGTGGAGATCTCGGCGGACGGCGTGACGTCCCGGGCGCACCGGTGCACGGTCGATGCCCGCGCGCACGGTGAACTGCTCGCGCCTCAGGTCGACGCGGTCCTCGCCGACGCCGGCGCACGCCCGCGTGACCTGGGCGCGATCGTCGCAGGGCTCGGCCCAGGGCCGTTCACCGGGCTGCGGGTCGGCCTGGTCACCGCCGCCACGATGGGGCAGGTGCTCGGCGTACCGACGTACGGCGTCTGTTCTCTGGACGCTATCGGCCACCCGGCGGCCGCCGGCGAGCCGGTGCTGGCCGCCAGCGACGCCCGCCGCAAGGAGCTGTACTGGGCCGTCTACGACGGCGCCGGCCAGCGGATCGTCGGGCCGGAGGTCTCCTCGCCGGCGGTGGCCGCCGCCCGCGCCCGTGAGCTGGGCGCGACGGTCGCGGTCGGCGACGGGGCGCACCGGTACGCCGAAGCTCTGGACCTGCCGGTCCGGGTCGAGCCGCGCTACCCGGAGGCCACCGTGCTGGCGCTGCTCGCCGCCGAGCGGATCAGAGCTGGCGCGCCCGGCGAGCGACTCACCCCGCTGTACCTGCGCCGTCCCGACGCCGTGGCGGCCACCGGTCGCAAACCGGTCCTCCCGTGACGTCGGTACGGCTGGAACCGTTCCGCTGGTGGCACGTCGAGCAGGCGATGCCGCTCGAGGCGGACCTGTTCGGCGCCGGGCAGTGGTCGCCCGCCATGTTCTGGAACGAGCTGGCGAACGGGCACCACTACCGCGTCGCGACCGACACCGACGGGGCGGTGCTGGGCTACGCCGGGCTCGCCGGCGCCCCACCGGACGAGGTGTGGGTGCAGGTCATCGCCGTCCGGCGGGACGTCCAACGGCGTGGCATCGGCCGCGTCCTGCTGGAGGAACTGCTCGCCGAGGCGGGCCGCCGCGGCGCCCGCAGCACGCTGCTGGAGGTGGCCGTGGACAACGCCGCCGCCCAGCGCCTCTACGCGACGTACGGGTTCGAGCCGATCGGGGTGCGTCGCGGCTACTACCAACCGAGCAACACCGACGCGCTGGTCATGCGGCGCGACGCCGAGCCGACCGGGGACGGATCACACGACCATGGCTGACGAACCGCTGATCCTGGGCATCGAGACCTCGTGCGACGAGACCGGCGTCGGCATCGTACGCGGGCACACCCTGCTGGCCGACGCACTCGCGTCCAGCGTCGAGGAGCACGCCCGGTTCGGGGGCGTGGTGCCCGAGGTGGCCAGCCGGGCCCACCTGGAGGCCATCGTGCCGACCATGCAGCGGGCGCTGACCGACGCCGGCGTCACCCTGGCCGACATCGACGCCATCGCGGTCACCTCCGGGCCCGGTCTGGCCGGCGCGCTGCTCGTCGGCGTCGCCGCCGCCAAGGGGTACGCCCTGGCCGCCGAGAAGCCGGTGTACGGCGTCAACCACCTCGCCGCGCACGTGGCGGTGGACACCCTGGAGCACGGCCCGCTCCCGGAGCCCGCCGTCGCGCTGCTGGTCTCCGGCGGGCACTCGTCCCTGCTGCTCGTCGACGATCTGGCCCGGGGCGTCACCCCGCTGGGCGCCACGATCGACGACGCCGCCGGTGAGGCGTTCGACAAGGTCGCCCGGCTGCTCGGGTTGCCGTTCCCGGGCGGTCCGCCCATCGACCGCGAGGCCCGGTCGGGTGACGCCGCCTCGATCGCCTTTCCGCGCGGACTGACCGCCGCGAAAGACCTGGCGGCCCACCGGTACGACTTCTCGTTCTCCGGCCTGAAGACGGCGGTGGCCCGCTGGGTGGAGGCGCGCGAGCGTGCCGGCGAGCCCGTCCCGGTCGCCGACGTGGCCGCGTCCTTCCAGGAGGCGGTCTGTGACGTGCTGACCAACAAGGCGATCGCCGCCTGTCGGGCGCAGGGAATCGAGACGCTGGTGATCGGCGGGGGAGTGGCGGCGAACTCCCGGCTGCGGGCGATGGCCGAGGAGCGGGCCGAGAAGTACGGCATCCGGGTCCGGGTGCCACGGCCGAAGCTGTGCACCGACAACGGGGCGATGGTGGCCGCGCTCGGATCGCACCTCGTCGCCGCCGGGGTCGCACCGAGCCGGCTGGACCTGCCGGCCGACTCGGCGATGCCGTTGACCACGGTCAGCGTGTGACGGGGACGCCGGACATGATCGTGCGGATGTGGGAGTCGCGCGCCGAGGCGTACGGTGTCGCCGAGCTGATCACCTGGGTGTGCGACACCGCCCTGCCCGAGCTGGAGCACGACCCGCTACACGTGTCCAGCGAAGTCTTCTCGTCCACCGACCACCGTGTCGTGGTCATCTCCAAGTGGCGCAGCAACCCCCGCCCGCTGCCCGATCCGCCCGCCCTGCTGGTGGCCCGCGCCCCGCACTCCTGGGACTTCACCCAGGTCGACCGCTGACTCCGGGCCACCTCCACGGTCGGTCAGCTACGGCGCAGCATCCGGTAGGTGGCGATCCCGCCGGTACCGAGAGCGGCGAGGAAGACCAACCAGACCACGGTGCTGCTCACCCCGACCTGCGGTCCCGCGTTCGCCCCGGCGGCGGCGAGCAGGCCGTCCTTACCGGGGGCGGGCAGCGCGGCCGGCGGCAGTTCAGGCCACCGGACCAGTCCGGTGGACTCCAGCATCTGCATGTGGTGCTGCACGAAGGCGTTGGCGTCCTCGCAGAGCTTGCGGACGGTCGCGTCGCGGGTGCTGGCCCGTACCGCGCCGATCACCGGGAAGATCTTGCCGTGGGCCACCCGGAGCCGGGTCACGAAGATCTGGTCGAACCGGGCGCCGGAGGCGTTCTGCATCTCCGACAGCCAGCCCTTCTGCTCGGCGGTCGGCTCGGTGGGGATGGACGCGCCGAGCTTGTTGGCGGCGTCGACGACGAGCTGGTCGAGCTTCTGGTGCTCGCTGGCGATGTTCGCGCCGATCTCGCGTACCTTCGCCGACTGTCCCTTCTCGGCGGCCATCTGACCGGCCGGCATCTCCCACAGCCCGGCCAACCGCACCCCGTTGAGCAGCGTCATGTCCGCGGCGTTGAGCTGCTGCCCACCGGCGGGCGCGGCGATGGCCACACCCGGCAGGACACCGACCCCCGCGACGATCGCGATGAGCAACATCGCCGCGCGGTGCATCCGGTTTCCCGACCGGCGACGGACGATCTTGAGCGGTGCCATGTCTGCGGTGCCTCCTCGGTCCGGACCAGAACGCGTCTGGACCGGGCAGCCGCACCCTGCCGGCCGCCCGTCCGCCCACTGGTACGGACTGACCGTGCGATCAGTTCAGATCATTCGCTGGTGCCGTGGAAATGCGGAGCGCGATGTGTGGCGTGCGACGCGGTTCAGCGGGTGACAGCGAGGAATCCGCCGAGCAGCAGCAGGGTGAGCGCGGCGACGGCGAAGAGCACCAGCAGCTCCCGGCGACCGTGCCCGATGCCACCGTCACCGGCCGTCGCGGCCGCGGGATCGGGCAGGACCGGCAGGTCCCGGGTCAGGGCGGCGAGGTCGCCGAGCGTACGCGACGTCCACACCGCGCCGACCCGCTCGGAGAACTCGTCCAGGGTCAGGCGGCCCGCGGTGGTGTGGCGGTGCAGGTCGGCGACCACCCGGTGACGGTCGTCGTCGGAGGCGCGCAGCTCGACGTCCACGCCGGACAGCGTACGCGGGTCAGCCCACGTCGAGGGGGTCGGCGAGCAGTCGTTCGAAGGCCAGCTCGGCGGCCCCGACCAGCGGCGCGTCCGCGCCGAGTTGCGGGGTGCGCAGCCGGACGTGCTCCAGACACGCGCCGAGGGCGTTGGAGTTGAGCCGACTGCGGATCTGGGCCGCCGCCGCGAGGTAGAGGTCGCGCATGGTGCCGCCGAAGATGACCATCTCAGGGTTGAACACGTTGACCAGGTTGGCGACGCCGAAGCCGAGCCAGTCACCCGCCTGGCGTACCGCCGTCTGGGCGCGGGCGTCCCCCCGGTCGGCGGCGTCGAACACGGCCAGCAGGGCGTCCCGTCCCCGCGCGTCGGACCGTCCGGCCGCGCGCAGCAGGCCGTGCTCGCCGATCTCGGTCTCCCAGCAACCCCGGGCGCCGCACTCGCAGGGCATGCCGTCACGGACCACCTTCATGTGCCCGACCTCGCCGCCGTACCCGCCGTGTCCGGTGAGGCGACGCCCGCCCGCGATGATCCCGGCGCCGACGCCGACGTCGCCGTACAGGTAGATGACGTTGTCGCAGCCGGCCGCGACGCCCCTGGTGTGCTCGGCGAACGCCGCCACGTCTGCCACGTTGCCGACCGTGACCGGCAGGTCCAGGCCCATCTCGGCCCCGAGCGCCGCGCCGATCGGCTCGTCCACCCAGCCGGTGGTCGGGCCGAGCCGGACGAGGCCGTCCTCCCGACGGACCATGCCGCAGACCGCGACGCCGGTGCCGACGCAGATCGCGCCGCCCGGGACGGCCTGCTGCATCTCCTTGACGGCGCCGGCCAGCATCGGCGCGGCCTCCGCGGCGAGCAGGCCGCGGGGGCGGTCCAGCTCCCGACGGTCGAGCACCGCGCCACCCAGGCCCACCCGCGCGGCGCGCAACCGGTCCACCTCGACGGAGTACGCGTACGCGTACACCCGGGCCGACTCGGGCCGGACGACAATGGACGGTCGTCCGGCCCGGCCGGTCTCCTTCGGTGTTCCCTCGCTGACCAGTCCGACGCCGGCCAGGTCGGCGGTGAGCGCGCCGATGGTGCTCCGGTTCAACCCCAGGGTGGTGGTGAGTTCAGCGCGGGTGGTCGCGCCGTGGACGTGCACGTGCCGCAGTAGGGCCCCGAGGTTCTGCCGCCGGACCTCCTCCTGGCTGGGTGCCGGGCGCATGCTCGTGCTACCTCCCGCGCGGTCAGCGGGTGCCGGTGGCTGCCGCGCGGCGGCGGGAGAGGGCGTCGACGCTGGCGGCGAGCAGCAGCACGACGCCGGTCACCACGTACTTGACTCCCGCGCTGTACCCCATCAGGCCCATCCCGTTTTCGATGACCGCGACCACCGCGCCTCCCAGCACGGCATCGAATACCCGGCCCTTGCCGCCGAAGAGGCTGGTGCCGCCGATCACCGCCGCGCCGACCGCGTAGAGCAGTACGTTACTGCCCCCCGTGTTCGGGTCGACCGAGTTGGCCCGGCTGGCGGCCACGATGCCACCGACGGCGGCCATGGACGAGCAGATCACGAAGACGGAGATCCGGATCCGGTCGACTCCGATGCCGGCCCGGCGGGCCGCTTCCCGGTTGCCGCCCACGGCGTAGATGTGCCGGCCGTAGCTGGTGCGTTGGAGCACGAAGGTCCAGATGACAAGCAGCACCGCGATGATCGGCACCACGATCGGCACACCCTTGAGCGAGACGATGAGGACGTTGCGGCTGCGCTCCAGGTTGAGCACGTACACGGCGGTGCCGAGGATGACGGCGAGCCCGCCGATCCGCAGCGCCACCACCGCGATCGGGTCGGTGATCAGACCACGGGCCGCCCGGTTGCGGTGGCGTAGCAGTTGCACGGCCGCGTAACCGACGACGGCGACGGCGGTCAGCGCCCAGCCCAGCGCGGGGGTGAGGTTGCGGTTGGCGATGGCGACCAGCACCTCGTCGCGGACGGAGATGTTGGTGCCCTCCTGCACGAGCAGCAACACGACGCCCTGGAAGGCGAGGAAGCCGGCGAGAGTGACCACGAAGGACGGAATGCCGATCTTCGCGACCAGCATCCCGAGCGTGGTGCCGATGATGACACCGGTGGCGACCGCGGCGAGGACGGCGACCCACCAGGGGTAGCCGAGCACGGTGACCACGTTGGCCAGTACCGCCGCGCAGACACCGCTGGCGAAGCCGGCGGAGAGGTCGATCTCGCCGAGCAGCAGCACGAAGACCAGGCCCATCGCGATCAGCGTGACCGCCGCGCCCTGGGTGAAGAGGTTCGCGAAGTTGCCTGCCGACAGGAACGACGTGGGCCGCATGATGGCGAAGACGGTGCAGAGCACGATCAGGCCGAGCACGGCCGGTAGCGCGCCGACGTCGCCACCGCGTACCCGGCTCACGTAGTTGCGGACGTGGCTCCCGACGGTCGGCGGCGGTGTGACGGCCGCGGGGCCGTCCTTCCGCACGGCGGTGGTGGTCATCGGACGCCTCCTGAAATCGAGTCGGCCGGCTGCGGGCCGTCGCCGTTGCTGCCCGGGTCGGTGGCGAGACCGAGCCCGCCCGAGCGCCCTGCGGTGATCAGCTCAACCACTTGGGCGTGGGTGATGTCGGTGGTCTTCACCTGGGCGACCATCTGGCCGAGGTACAGCGCGGCGATCCGGTCGGAGACGGCGAAGACGTCGTTCATGTTGTGCGAGATGAGCACCACTGCCAGGCCGTTGTCGGCGAGGCGGCGGACGAGTTCGAGGACCTGGGCGGTCTGTGCCACGCCCAGGGCGGCGGTCGGCTCGTCCAGGATGACGAGCTTGCTGTTCCAGAGCACCGCCTTGGCGATGGCCACGGTCTGGCGCTGACCGCCGGAGAGGCTGGAGACGTGCTGGCGAAGCGAGGTGACGGTGCGGATGGAGAGCCCCGCCAGGGTCTCGGCGGCGAGCTGTTCCATCGTCGGCTCGTCCAGGACGATGCCGCTGTGCTTCTCCCGGCCGAGGAACATGTTCTGCACGATGTCCAGGTTGTCGCAGAGCGCGAGGTCCTGGTAGACGACCTCGATGCCGAGCGTGGCGGCGTCGCGGGGACTGCCGATGTGCACCTGTTCGCCGTTGAACAGGACCTCACCGGCGTCGGTGGGGTAGATGCCGCTGATGCACTTCACCAGGGTCGACTTGCCGGCGCCGTTGTCGCCGACAAGTGCGGTCACTTCGCCCGGGTGGACGCTCAGGGCGACGTCGCGGAGCACCTGGACGGGACCGAAGCTCTTGTCGATCCCGCGGAGTTCCAGCAGGGGAGTCGCGGACACGGGGTCTCCTTCTTAAGGGAGGGTCGGGGCCCGTCCGGCGGGCGCCGCCCGGCACGGGAGGGTGCTCCCGTGCCGGGCGGCGATGGTCGTCCCGGCGGGTACTGCGGCGTCGGTCAGCTGATGCCGGCGCCGGCGCAGAGCTTGGCGTACGCGTCGGCGCAGATCTGCTCCTTGGTCACGTAGCCGTCGGCGATGACGTCCTTGACGTTGTCCTTGTAGATGGCCTTCGGGGTGAGCAGCACCGAGGGGACGTCCCGGCCACCCTCCGGGTCCTTCACCGTCTGGCCGGTGTCCTTCTTCTCGCCCTTGGCCAGTGCGATGGCCAGGTCCGCAGCGGCCTTGGCCTCTTCCCGGACGGCCTTGTAGACGGTCATGCACTGGTCGCCGGCGAGGATGTTCTGCAGGCCCTCCACGCTGGCGTCCTGGCCGGTCACCGGCACCTTGCCGTTGATCTTGTTCTTCTTCAGGATCGAGATGGCGGCGTTGCCGAGAGTGTCGTTGGCGGCCAGCACGCCGTCGATCTTGCCCTTGGTCGCGGTGAGCTGCTGCTCGAAGATGGTCGCGGCGGTGGGGCCGTCCCAGCCCGGCACGGCGTCGTCCGGGCCCTTGGTGTACTCCTTGGAGTCGAACTTCGGCTTGAGTACCGAGTCGTAGCCGGCCTTGAACAGGGTGGCGTTGTTGTCGGTGGGGGAGCCGTTCAGGTACGCCACGACGGGGTTCTTGGCACCCTTGTCGGTCAGGCACTTCGCCAGGCCCTCGCCCTGGAGCTTGCCGACGACCTCGTTGTCGAAGCTGACGTAGTACTGGGCGGAACCGCCCAGGGTGAGCCGGTCGTAGTCGATGGTGGCGACGCCCTGCGACTTGGCCTTGTCGAGCACGGCCTTGCCGGTGCCGGAGTCCAGGTTGACGATCATGAGGGCGGTGACGCCGCCGGTGATCATCTGGTCGGCGATGGTCTGAAAGGCGGCCTTGTCGTTCTGGGCGTTCTGGATGTCGGACTGGACGCCGGCGGCCTTGAACGCCTCCTCCAGGAAGCGACGGTCCGCCGTCTCCCAGCGGGGGGAGGACTTGCTGTCCGGAAGGATCACGCCGATCTTGGGAGTCTTTTTGGAGTCGGCCGAGCCGGTGCCGGAGTCGTCGCTGCAGGCGGTCAAACCGCCGCTCGCGAGCAGGCCCACGGCGGCGATGGTGAGGATCCCCTTACGCATGTGCAGGGTCCTTTCGGAGGTGGGGGAGGTGTTGTTTTGTTGTGTCCGGCAACGTATTCCGCGTCACACCAGCACCACAAGACCACGCAGGTCCCAAGTTTGTTGGAAGCGATAACAATTCAGCAACGCGACTGTTACTCGCCGAACATCCCACGAAAAGGGGGATGTAACGACAGGTCAGCGGGCCTGCAACGGCGCGGTACGGGCCGCGGTGAGCGCCACCAGATCCGCCGCCGCCAGTTCGAGTTGCAGCCCGCGACGACCAGCGGAGACGTAGATCGTCGGCAGGTCCAGCGCGGAGTCGTCGAGCACGGTGGGCAGGAGCCGGCGCTGCCCGAGCGGGCTGATCCCGCCCCGCACGTAGCCGGTCGCCCGTTCGGCTACCGTCCGGTCGGCGAGCGCCGCCCGCTTGCCGCCGACCGCCGCCGCGAGCGCCTTGAGGTCCAGCTCACCGGTCACCGGTACGACCGCCACGGTGAGAGCGCCGTCCACCTCGGTCACCAGCGACTTGAAGACCCGCTCCGGAGCCACGCCGAGCGCCGCCGCCACCAGGGCGCCGTAGTTCGGGGCGTCCGGTGCCACCCGGTACGGGTGGGTGCGATACGCGATCCCGCGCTTGGCCAGTAACGCCGTTGCCGGAGTGCCCTGTCCCGCCACGCCCCGAACCTAGGGCATGTGTCAAAGCCCCTGGCCGGCCTGCGGCGGGCCCAGACGACGCCCGGCTGCGTTGGAGATTGGCCCGGATACAACACCGGTATCCGAGCCGATCTCCGCCTTGCCGGATCGCCGCCTGGACTCCGCCTCGGCTCGACCGAGGGCTTTGACACACGCCCTAGACCGCAGGCTGGCCGATCAGCACGGTCGGCGCTCCCGCCACCCGGGTCAGCACCAGGCTCGCCGCCTGGTCGCCGGCCAGCCGCAGGTCCCGCCGCAGCTGCTCCGGCGTCAGCGCCGAACCCCGCTTGAGGATCTCCACCCGGCCCACCCGACGCTCGCGCAGCAACGCCCGCAGACGCTTGAGCGAGAACGGCAGCACGTCGGTGATCTCCAGGCAGCGCGCGTACGGGGTGCGGATCGGTTGGTCGGCGTAGAGGTACGCGATGCTCGGGTCAGCCAGGCTGGCGTCCAGCTCCGTGGCCAGCTCGGCAACGAGGTGCGCGCGGACCACCGCCGGGTCCGGGTCGTACAGGTAGCGGCGCGGGGGTCCGACCGGCGCCTCCGTGTCGCCCGAGCCGGTGAGCTGGTGGATCTCCTGCCGGTACACGCTGGCGCGGCGGGGCACCTCGGCCAGTTCGCCGCACCAGAGCGCGGCCTCGACCAGGTCGCCGTCCACGCCGACCCACTCCGCCTCCGCTCCGGCCGGGATGAGCGCGTGATCCAGGCCCGGCGCCACCTTCACCACCGTGCGCGGCACCCGCTCCGCCAGGCCGGTCACGAAGTCCCACGGCGGCGAGTAGGCACGCGGGTCGAAGATCCGTCGTCCGGTGCCGGTGGCCCGCCGGGCCGGGTCGCAGAAGACGGCGTCCACCCGGGACACGTCGAACGTCGTCGCGTCGCCGCGCTCGACCGTGAACAGGTCGGCCAGTCCGGCGGCGGCGGCGTTGGCGGCGGCCATCGCGGCGGTGACCGGGTCCGCCTCCACCCCGTACACCCGGATGCCGGCGCGGGCGGCGGCCAGCGCGTCCGCGCCGAGGCCGCACCCGAGATCGGCCAGGGTGCGCACGCCGGCCGCGCGCAGCCGGGCGGCCCGCCGGTCGGCGACCACCCGGCGGGTCGCCTGCTCCAGGCCGGCGCGGGTCAGGAACATCCCGGCGGCGGCCGGGCCGAACTTGCCCTCCGCCCGGTGGCGCAGCTCGGCCTGGGTGAGGGCCGCCGCCGCCAGCGTCGGAGGCACCCCGGCCGCGCGTAACGCCGACGCCGCGGCCAGTGGATCGCCGCCGGCCAGCTCGGCCGCCGCCGTGAGGGCGGCCGACCCCTCGGGGGTACGCAGTGCCGCCAACTGATCGAGATCCACCTGCCCATTCTCCCGGCCGAGCTGAAAATACCGCTGGCGGGGCGCGACGCGCTGGCACTCTCCTTGACGGAGTGCTAGCCACGGAATAACCTGCGATTAGCACTCTCACCCTGAGGGTGCCAGCTTCCGGGTCTAGCGACCCGGGTGCGCACGCCAGGCGGACCGGCACCCGCGACGACGGTCCCGCCCGGTGGCATGAGGCAGATTGACGCTGGTCAGCCCCGCTGGCCGGCAACGAAACCAGTACCCCAGGAGGGTATGCCCGTGACTACCGCGACCAAGGTTGCGATCAAGCCGCTCGAGGACCGCATCGTGGTCCAGGCGAACGAGGCTGAGACCACCACGGCGTCGGGCATCGTGATCCCCGACACCGCCAAGGAGAAGCCGCAGGAGGGCACCGTCCTCGCTGTCGGTCCGGGGCGCGTCGACGACAACGGCAACCGGGTCCCGGTTGACGTGCAGGTCGGCGACACCGTCCTCTACTCGAAGTACGGCGGCACCGAGGTCAAGTACGCCGGCGAGGAGTACCTGGTGCTCTCCGCCCGCGACGTCCTCGCGGTCATCGAGAAGTAAGCAACCGATCAGTGTCGCTGCCCCGGTCCGGCTCGCCGGGCCGGGGCAGCGGCGCTTCGAAGGGACATTCATGGCGAAGATCCTCAGCTTCTCGGACGACGCCCGACACCTGCTGGAGCACGGTGTCAACGCCCTCGCTGACGCGGTCAAGGTCACCCTCGGCCCGCGCGGGCGCAACGTCGTCCTGGACAAGAAGTTCGGTGCGCCGACGATCACCAACGATGGCGTGACCATCGCGAAGGAGATCGAGCTCACCAACCCCTACGAGAACCTCGGCGCGCAGCTGGTCAAGGAGGTGGCGACCAAGACCAACGACGTCGCCGGCGACGGGACCACCACCGCGACCGTGCTGGCGCAGGCGATGGTCCGTGAGGGCCTGCGCAACGTGACCGCCGGAAGCAACCCGGCCGGCCTCAAGCGGGGCATCGACGCGGCGGCCGCCAAGGTCTCCGAGGCGCTGCTCGGCCGGGCCGTCGAGGTCGCCGGCAAGGAGTCGATCGCGAACGTGGCGACGATCTCCGCGCAGGACGCCACCATCGGCGAGCTGATCGCCGAGGCGATGGAGCGGGTCGGCCGCGACGGTGTCATCACCGTCGAGGAGGGCTCGATGCTCACCACCGAGCTGGACGTGACCGAGGGTCTCCAGTTCGACAAGGGCTTCATCTCCCCGAACTTCGTCACCGACCTGGAGGGTCAGGAGTCCGTCCTCGAGGACGCGTACATCCTGGTCACCACCCAGAAGATCTCGGCGATCGAGGAGCTGCTGCCGCTGCTGGAGAAGGTCCTGCAGAACAGCAAGCCCCTGCTGATCATCGCCGAGGACGTGGACGGCCAGGCGCTCTCCACCCTGGTGGTCAACTCGCTGCGCAAGACCCTCAAGGTCTGCGCGGTCAAGGCCCCGGGCTTCGGTGACCGTCGCAAGGCCATGCTCCAGGACATCGCGATCTCCACCGGCGCCGAGCTGGTCGCCCCGGAGCTGGGCTACAAGCTCGACCAGGTCGGCCTGGAGGTGCTCGGCACCGCCCGGCGCGTCGTGGTCGACAAGGAGAACACCACGATCGTCGACGGCGGCGGCCAGAAGACCGAGGTCGACGACCGGGTGGCCCAGATCCGCAAGGAGATCGAGGCCTCCGACTCCGACTGGGACCGGGAGAAGCTGGCCGAGCGGCTGGCCAAGCTCTCCGGTGGCATCGCCGTGATCAAGGTGGGTGCGGCGACCGAGGTCGAGATGAAGGAGCGCAAGCACCGCATCGAGGACGCCATCGCGGCGACCAAGGCCGCGGTCGAGGAGGGCACCGTGCCCGGCGGCGGCGCCGCCCTGGTGCAGATCCTCCCCGTGCTCGACGACGACCTGGGCTTCACCGGCGAGGAGAAGGTCGGCGTCTCGATCGTGCGCAAGGCGCTGATCGAGCCGCTGCGCTGGATCGCGCAGAACGCCGGCCACGACGGCTACGTCGTCACCCAGAAGGTCGCCGGCATGTCGTGGGGCAACGGCCTCGACGCGGCCACCGGCGAGTACGGCGACCTGGTCAAGTCCGGCATCATCGACCCGGTGAAGGTGACCCGCAACGCCGTCACCAACGCCGCGTCGATCGCCGGCCTGCTGCTCACCACGGAGAGCCTCGTGGTGGACAAGCCGGAGCAGCCCGAGCCGGCCGCCGCTGGCGGGCACGGCCACGGCCACGGCCACCAGCACGGCCCGGGCTTCTGAGCCGGTAGCGACACCCGTTCCGGGGCACACCGCCGTACGGCGGTGTGCCCCGGTTCGTCTGGGCGATCATTACCAACCGCTGACGTCGTTGGCGACCGGCCGAGATGATCGCGCACACTGGGCCGATGAGCACGACGTCACGGCGGTACGCCGCGCTGGCCGGAGTCACCGCCGCCGCCGTCGCTATCGGCATCGCGGAGCCGGTGGCGGTGCTGACCGGTCCCCGGTCGGCGCCACTGGTCGCGGTCGGCGGGGTGGTCGTCGATGCCGTTCCCGAGCCGCTCAAACAGTTCGCCATCGACGTCTTCGGCACCGCCGACAAGATCGCGCTGCTGACCGGAACGGCCCTGCTGCTGGGCGGGTTCGCGGCCCTGCTCGGAATGCTGGCGATCCGCCGGCTGGCCCTGGGCCTGGCCGGTATCGCGGCGTTCGGCGTGGTCGGTGTGGCCGCCGCGCTGACCCGTTCCGGCGCGGACGTCTTCGACGCGCTGCCGTCGCTGGTCGGCGGCGGACTGGGCGCCCTGGTGCTCTGGCTGTTCATCGCCGGCCCCTTCGAGCTGGACCCCTGGCCGTGGGACCCACCCGCGCCGCTGTCGCCGGCCGCTCCCGGCGGCGCGCCTTCCGCTCCTGGTGGTGCGCCTTCCGCTCCTGGTGGCTTGTCGGCCGGTGCTGGCGAGCCGCCGGTGTCGCCGGCGGGGCCGCCGATCCCGGTGACGCCGGCCGCGCCCGTCGAGGGCGTGGACCCGGAGTCGCGCCGGCGGTTCCTCACCGGCACCGGGGTGCTGCTCGGTACCGCGGCCGTCGCCGGCCTCGGCGGGCGTTGGCTGGCCGGGCGGCGGGGCGTCTCGGCCGCCCGGGACGCGATCCGGTTGCCCGCGCCGGCCGTACCCGCACCCGCCGTGCCGCCGGGCGCGGACCTGTCGCTGGCCCAGCTGGCGCCGTACGTCACCCCGAACTCGGGGTTCTACCGGATCGACACCGCCCTGGTGGTGCCGCAGGTGAACCCGGACACCTGGCGGCTGCGCATCCACGGCCGGGTGGGTACCGAGCGCACCTACACCTACGCGGACCTGGTGGCGCGGCCGCTGGTCGAGCGGTACGTGACGCTCGCCTGCGTCTCCAACGAGGTCGGTGGGGACCTGATCGGCAACGCGCGCTGGCTCGGCGTACCGCTGCGGGAACTGCTGGACGAGGTCCAGCCGGACGAGGACGCCGACCAGGTCGTCGGCCGGTCGGTCGACGGCTGGACCTGCGGCACGCCCACCGCCGCCCTGCGCGACGGGCGGGACGCGCTGCTGGCGATCGGCATGAACGGCGAGCCGCTGCCGGTCCAGCACGGCTTCCCGGTACGGATGGTGGTCCCCGGTCTCTACGGCTACGTGTCGGCCTGCAAGTGGGTGACCGAGCTGGAGCTGACGCGCTTCGCCGACTTCGACGCGTACTGGGTGCCGCGCGGTTGGTCCGCCCAGGGGCCCATCAAGACCCAGTCGCGGATCGACGCGCCACGACGGCGCAACCGGCTGACCGCGGGGCCGGTGACGGTGGCAGGTGTGGCCTGGGCGCAGCACCGGGGCATCGGTCGGGTCGAGGTACGCGTCGACGACGGCCCCTGGCAGGAGGCGGAGCTGGCTCCGACGGTGTCCGTGGACACCTGGGTCCAGTGGTCCTGGCGCTGGGACGCCACGCCCGGCGAGCACCGTCTCCAGGTCCGGGCAACGGACGCGACCGGCGAGACCCAGACCGAGCGCACCCAGAGCGTCGCCCCGGACGGCGCGACGGGATGGCACACCGTGACTGTCAACGTCCGCTAACTCCCACCCCACCCGGCCGTCCCCAGCCCCGGTGATCATGAAGTTATCGCCCGCGACACGCCGTGCGCGTGGCGATAACTTCATGATCACCGGGGGCAGGCCGGGGTGGGCCAGGTCGGGGTGGGTGGGGTACGCGGGAACCGCGCTCCCGCTGGGCGGGGGCGCGGTTCGCGGTGTCGGGGTGTTGTGTCGGGTCAGGCCACGTTGCGCTGGGCCGGGACCGTCGACTTGTGCGGGCGGCCCAGGCGGGCCTCCAGCCGGGCCACGTCGACCCGGATCTGCCGGCGGTCCGCCAGGTCCTCCCAGCCGACGGCGAGTAGGCGCAGCCGCTCGGACTCGCTGAAGCCGCCCCACACGCCGTACGGCTCGCGGACCGACAGCGCGTGTGCGGCGCACTCGGCGCGGACCGGGCAGGCGCGGCAGACCGACTTGGCCGAGGACTCCCGCCGCAGCCGCGAGGATCCGCGCTCCCCGTCCGGGTGAAAGAACTGAGCGCTGTCCCGGCCTCGGCAGGCACCGAGCCGCTGCCAGTCCCAGAGGTCGACGATGGGTCCGGGCAGTCTACGTACGTTCGACATCAGCACCCCTCCTCCCGCGCGGCACCGCGAGAATGCTTGTGGCCGGCTTCCGGGCGGCGGGCCGCGCAGGCGCACCGTTCCCGGCCTGGACCCCCCGGTACCCGGGTCGTTGCCGGCTCACACGTCTGTGATCCAAAACGCCTGGCAACTTGCGGCTTTTGCCCCATCTGTCGGAAAAGTTCAGATGATTGCCGGGAACCTCCTCCCCAGCCGACGTCGTCATGGTCTGCTCGTGTGCGGAGAGGAGACCATCACAGTGCGTACCGTTCTTGTGTGCGTTCGGACACCGCTCGCGGCTCAGCACCTCACTTCCGCTGCCGCACGGCTGGGTTTGTCCGCGATCGTTCGTACCGCCGTCTCCGATCCCGAGGTGATGCTGCGACTCGCCGAACGACCGGCCGACGTGGTCCTGGCCGACACGGCCCTCACCCGGCCGGACAGCGCGGGCTTCGTCCGCCGGGTGCTGGCCCGCGCGCCACAGGCCGCGGTCGTGCTGCTCGGCGCCGAGGAGTCCGAGGCGGCAGCCGCCACCATCAGCGCCGGCGCCCGCGGCCTGATCCAGAACGCCGACCACGACCTCACCAGTGCGGTCGCCAAGGCTCTGCTCCTGCTGACCGCGCCCGGCCGGGCCTCCCGGCAGCGGGTCACCGACCCGGCCCGGGACGCGGCGGCGGTCGGTGGCTCGGGCCGCTCCGCGCCGTCGGTACGCGGGGCCGCCGAGCCCGGCTGGACCGCCGCGACCGGCGACGGGCCGGCGGGCGTGGCGTCGGTGCCGGTGCAGCGGGGTGACGACGAGGTCGAGTCGGCGGCCGACGGGACCGCCACCGGGCAGTCCGACGCCGGCCGGCCCGGCCCGGGCGCCCGTGGCGGCCGCTCGTCGATCGGGCTCACCGAACGGGAACTCCAGGTGCTTCTGGGCATGGCCGAGGGCAAGAGCAACGCGGAGATCGGCCGGGAACTGTTCGTCTCGGAGGACACCGTCAAGACACACGCGCGACGGTTGTTCCGCAAGCTCGGCGCCCGGGACCGCGCCCACGCGGTCGCCGCCGGCTTCCGAGCCGGTCTGGTCTCCTGAACGCCGCGCCGCGCCCCGCCGCGCCGCCTCGTCCTTGATCGTGCTTGAGCCTGGAAGTAGTGGTCTGCCTGCGCGGCGAGGCCACTACCTCCGTGTTTGAGCACGATCTTGAGTGGGCCGAGGTGCCCCGGACCGCGGGACGTTCAGTCGGCGGTGGTGGCGGCGCCCGGCTCGTCCTCGGTGCCCTCGGTCAGGGTGTCGTGCACCCCGTCGGCGTACCCACGGGCGTAGTCCCAGGTCACGTAGTGGTCCGGATCCGGGTCGTACGCCGGCTCGTGCACGCGGGGCCGCCCCGAGTTGAGCAGGTGCCGCAGGTTGCCCCGCAGCAGGTCCCAGTCGAAGTAGTGCGGTTCCCGGCAGTCCTCGCATTCGATGACCAGCCCGCGGACCCCGATGGGTGCCAGCAGGGCCTGGTAGATCTCCAGGTCGGCGAGGTCCTCCAGCACGTCCTGCCGCTCGACGTCGGTCAGCGGATCCGGCGACGTGTCGTCGCCCGGATCGTCCAGCCCGGCGGTCGGGTCGGCCGGGTCGCCGTTGAACGGGTCGATGGGCTCGTCGTGCACCCCCTCACCGTAGACCCAACGCGGCGCGGACGTCCGCCCCCGGCACCGCGCCGAGGCGGCCGCCGCCGATCCAGGTCGCGCAGGTCACTGGGTACGATGGGTCGACGTGCCGGCACCGTGCCGTGTTCCGGTGCCCGCCCGCGCCACCTCGCTGAAGCCCATCCGAGCAGCTCAGGGGAGCAATCGTGGAAAATTCGCCCAGTACTGATCTTCCGGTCGGCGTCGAGCACGCCGACCTGGGCGGCCACCTGCCCGAGCTGCCCGCCGGCTCGGCCCGGGTCGTTCCGCTCGGGCTCACCTTCGACGACGTGCTGCTCCAGCCGGGCGAGTCGGACGTCGTGCCCAGCCGGGTCAACACCCGGACGAAGCTCACCCGCAACGTCGAACTGACCGTCCCGCTGCTGTCCAGCGCGATGGACACGGTCACCGAGGCGCGGATGGCGATCGCCATGGCCCGCCAGGGTGGCATCGGCGTGCTGCACCGCAACCTGTCGGTGGAGGACCAGGCGCTCCAGGTCGATCTGGTCAAGCGCTCCGAGTCCGGCATGATCACCAACCCGGTGACCGCCAGCCCCGACGACACGTTGCGCGAGGTCGACGAGTTGTGCGGTCGGTACCGCATCTCGGGCGTCCCGGTGGTGGACGGCAACGGCCAACTGGTCGGCATCGTCACCAACCGCGACATGCGCTTCGTCTCCGAGCCGGACACCCCGGTCCGCGACATCATGACCCGGACGCCGCTGGTCACCGCTCAGGTGGGGGTGAGCAAGGACGAGGCGCTGGCGCTGCTGCGCCGGCACAAGGTCGAGAAGCTGCCGATCGTGGACGACTCGGGCCGCCTGCGCGGGCTGATCACCGTGAAGGACTTCACCAAGAGCGAGCAGTACCCGAACGCCACCAAGGACGACGCGGGCCGGCTGCGGGTGGCTGCCGCCGTCGGTGTCGGCGAGGATTCGTACAAGCGGGCGCGCACGCTCGTCGACGCGGGCGTCGACGTGCTGATCGTGGACACGGCGCACGGGCACCAGCGGGCGGTGCTCGACATGGTCCGCCGGCTCAAGAAGGACGTCACGATCGACATCGTGGGCGGCAACGTGGCCACGTACGCCGGCGCGAACGCGCTGGTCGAGGCCGGCGCCGACGGCATCAAGGTGGGTGTGGGCCCGGGCGCGATCTGTACGACCCGGATCGTCGCCGGTGTCGGCGTCCCGCAGATCACCGCGATCATGGAGGCGGCCCGTGCCGCCCGCCCGGCCGGCGTGCCGGTGATCGGCGACGGTGGCATCCAGTACTCGGGCGACATCGCGAAGGCGCTGGTCGCCGGTGCCGACACCGTGATGCTCGGCAGCCTGCTGGCCGGCTGCGAGGAGAGCCCCGGCGAGCTGATCTTCATCAACGGCAAGCAGTACAAGGCGTACCGCGGGATGGGCTCGCTCGGCGCGATGCAGTCCCGGGGGCAGGCCAAGTCGTACTCGAAGGACCGGTACTTCCAGCAGGACGTGCTCGCCGAGGACAAGCTGGTCCCCGAGGGCGTCGAGGGCCAGGTGCCCTACCGGGGCCCGCTGTCCGCGGTCGCCCACCAGCTCATCGGCGGGCTGCGGGCCGCCATGGGGTACGTCGGCGCGGAGAGCATCCCCGAGCTGCACCGGCGTGGCCAGCTGATCCGGATCACCGCGGCCGGGCTCAAGGAGAGCCACCCGCACGACATCCAGATGACCGTCGAGGCGCCCAACTACCACTCCCGCTGACCATCCCCCAACAATCTGGAGTCCCCCATGCGTGACGTGGTCGAGATCGGGCTGGGCAAGACCGCGCAGCGCGGCTACCACCTGGACGACATCGCCATCGTGCCGAGCCGCCGGACCCGGGACGTCGACGACGTGTCGACCGCGTGGCAGCTCGACGCGTACCCGTTCGGCATCCCCTGCGTCGGGCACCCCTCGGACGCGACGATGAGCCCGTCCTCGGCGGTCCGGCTCGGTCAGCTCGGCGGCCTCGGCGTGCTCAACGTCGAGGGGCTGTGGACGCGCTACGAGAACCCGACGAAGGTGCTGGAGGAGCTGGCCGGTCTCGACGAGGACGCCCGCGCCACCAAGCGGCTCCAGGAGGTGTACGCGGAGCCGATCCGCCCCGACCTGATCGCCGAGCGGGTGAGTGAGCTGCGCGCCGGTGGTGGCACGGTGGCGGTGCGGGTCTCCCCGCAGCACACCCTCGCGCTCGCGCCGGTGATCCTGGACGCCGGGGTGGACATCCTCGTCATCCAGGGCACCATCGTCTCGGCCGAGCACGTGTCGACGACCGACGAGCCGCTGAACCTCAAGGAGTTCATCGCCGACCTCGACCTGCCGGTCATCGTGGGCGGTTGCACCGACTACAAGACGGCGCTGCACCTCATGCGGACCGGCGCGGCCGGCGTGATCGTGGGCATCGGCGGCGACGAGTGGTCGACGACCGAGTCGGTGCTGGGCATCCGGGTGCCGATGGCCACCGCCATCGCGGACGCCGCCGCGGCCCGTCGGGACTACCTCGACGAGACCGGTGGCCGGTACGTGCACCTGATCGCCGACGGTGACATCCAGACCTCCGGTGACATCGCCAAGGCCCTTGGCTGCGGCGCGGACGCGGTGATGCTCGGCGAGCCGCTGTCGCTCTGCGACGAGGCGCCTGCCGGTGGCGCCTGGTGGCACTCGGCGGCCAGCCACCCGTCGCTGCCGCGCGGCGCCTTCGAGGTGTCCGGTGAGCCACTCGGCTCGATGGAGCAGCTGCTCTTCGGCCCGGCGGACGAGGCCGACGGTCAGCTGAACCTGTTCGGTGGTCTGCGTCGGGCGATGGCCAAGTGCGGCTACCGCGACCTCAAGGAGTTCCAGAAGGTCGGTCTGGTCCTCGACCGCTGACCGCTCACTTCGCTGAGGGGCCGACTCCGCCGCCGTGCGGGGCCGGCCCTTCGCCGTCACCGCCGAGGCCCTCGCCGTCGATTCGGGCATCCGTCGGCGTATCGGTGGCTACGCTCGGTCCTGACCCCGGGTGGCGCGGAAGGAGTGGTGCATGGTCCTGAGCGGACTGACTCCGCCGCGCCGCCGGCTGGCCGCCACTCTCACGGCTCTGAGCTGCGCCGTCGCGCTGACCGCGACCGGCTGCACGGGCGACGACGACGGCTTCCGGCCCGGTGCGACGGATGCCGGTGACCCGTACGTGCCGGGCCGTGGCAACGGCGGCTACGACGCCACGCACTACGGGCTGGACGTCCGCTACGACCCGAGGACCGACCGGCTCACCGGTCGGGCCACCATCACGGCGACCGCCACCCAGGACCTGTCCCGGTTCAACCTGGACCTGGTCGGCCTGACCGTGGGCGAGGTCACCGTCGCCGGCAAGCGTGCCCAGCACCGACGCGACGACGGGGAGCTGGTGGTGACCCCGCACGACGGGCTCGCGCGCGGCCGGTCGTTCACGGTGACCGTCGACTACGCGGGAGTGCCCACCCCCGTCGACGACGGCGTGCTGGGCAGCGGCGGTTTCCTGCACACCGCCGACGGGGCCGTCGCCCTCGGCCAGCCCGAGTCGGCGGCCACCTGGTTCCCGGTCAACGACCATCCGTCGGACAAGGCCAGCTACGACATCGCGGTGACCGTCCCGGACGGACTGTCCGCGTTGAGCAACGGGGTCCCCGGTCCGCGGAGCAGCGCCGACGGGTGGACGACCTGGCGTTGGTCGGAGCGCACCCCGATGGCCAGTTACCTCAGCACCCTCGTGATCGGCGACTACCGGGTGGTCACCGGCACCCACGCCGGCAGGCCGATGGTCACCGCGGTCGCGGCGAGCCTGCCGGCGAACGGCGGCGCGGCCCGCTCGGTGGCCCGTACCGGGGAGATCGTCGACTTCCTGGCCAGCCGCTTCGGCCCGTACCCCTTCGACTCGTACGGCGGGATCGTGGTCGCCGATGAGCGGATCGGGTACGCGTTGGAGACGCAGTCCCGGCCGGTCTACGGGCCCGCCTTCTTCACCGGCGACCGTCCCAACCCGGGGGTGGTGGCGCACGAGCTGGCCCACCAGTGGTTCGGCGACAGCGTGTCCCTGCGCAGGTGGAGCGACATCTGGCTGAACGAGGGCTTCGCCAGTTACGCCGAGTGGCTGTGGGAGGAGCACGACGGCGGCCGGACCGCGCAGCGCAACTTCGAACTGCAGTACGCGTCGACCGACTGGTCGGAACCGTCGGTCGAGCCGGGCCGGGAGCGGATGTTCGGCACCGCCGTCTACAAGCGCGGCGCGCTCGCCGTGCACGCGCTGCGCCGGACGGTCGGCGACGACACCTTCTTCCGCATCCTGCGCACCTGGACGTCCGAGCGGGCGACCGGAAACGGCACCACCGCCGACTTCGTGGCGCTGGCCGAACGGGTGGCCGACCGGCCGCTCCGACCCCTCCTCGACGCCTGGCTGGTCGGCGGAGCGGCCCCGACCCTGCCGTGACGACGCCGTGATCATCGGTCGATAGGCTGCCGCCTGCGATCGGGCAGGAGCGCCGGTCGCGCGGGGCGGCGGAGCCATCCCGCACCGGCCGTACGGGGAGGTTCGTGATGCGGGGTACGCGGCACAGGCTGCGGGTGGGCGTCGGTCTACTGGTGACCGGGGCGCTCGTGTTGTCGGGGTGCGACTCGTCCACTCCGGAGGCGGCGGCACCGTCGCCGAGCGCGTCCCCGACGCCGTCGCGGGCCTTCACGGCCGGGGCGGCCGGGGCCGGCGACGCGTACTTCCCCAGCTACGGCAACGGCGGGTACGACGTCGGGAAGTACACCGTCAAGGTGCGCTACGACCCGGCGAAGGACCGGTTGACGGGTACGACCACCGTGCAGGCCACGGCGACCGCGGACCTGTCGACCTTCAACCTCGACCTGGCGGGTCTGACCGTCAAGACGGTCACTGTGGACGCCACGCCGGCCACCCACACCCGGAACAAGAACGAGCTGGTCATCAAGCCGGCGGCCGGCCTCATCACGGGCAACGGGTTCGTGGTGGAGATCGCCTACGAGGGTGTGCCGAAGCCGCTGAAGAACGAGCTGCTCGGCGAGGGCGGGTTCCTGCACACCGCCGACGGCGCCATCGCGCTGGGTCAGCCCGAGTCGGCGAGCACCTGGTTCCCGGTCAACGACCACCCGTCGGACAAGGCCGCGTACGACTTCGAGATCACCGTGCCGAAGGGTCTGACCGCCGTCAGCAACGGTGTGCCGGGTGGCAGCACCACCACGGACGGCTGGACCACCTGGAAGTGGTCGGAGAAGTCGCCGATGGCCAGCTACCTGAGCAACGTGGTGATCGGCAAGTTCCGGATCACCACGGGCCAGCACAAGGGGAAGCCGGTCTACAGCGCGGTCACCACCAAGGTGGCCAAGGGCGCCTCCGACGCGTCGATCGCGCAGACCGTCAAGGTGGCCGACTACCTGGAGACCGTCTTCGGGCCGTACCCGTTCGACGCGTACGGCGGTGTGGTGGTCTCGGACAGCCGGATCGGGTACGCGTTGGAGACGCAGAGCCGCCCGGTCTACTCGGCCGGTTTCTTCCGGCGGGGCGAGAACACCGAGGTGGTCGCCCACGAGCTGGCCCACCAGTGGTTCGGCGACAGCGTGGCGCTGGCCAAGTGGGAGGACATCTGGCTCAACGAGGGCTTCGCGACGTACGCGGAGTGGCTCTGGGCGGAGCACACCAAGGAGTACACCGCCAAGCAGGCCTTCGACATCCGGTACCAGCGGGTGCCCGCGACGGTGTGGAAGACCCCGCCGGGCAAGCCGGGCGTGAAGGACCTGTTCAGCGAGTCGGTCTACCAGCGCGGCGGCATGACCCTGCACGCGCTGAGGGTGGCCGTCGGCGACAAGGCGTTCTTCGAGATCGTCAAGACCTGGGCGGCGGAGAAGCGCAACGGCACCGCCAGCACCGCCGAGTTCGTGGCCCTCGCCGAGCGGATCTCCGGCAAGCAGCTCGACGCTCTCTTCGACGCGTGGCTGTACGGCACCAAGAAGCCCGCCCAACCCAAGAAGCTCTGACCCCACCCGCGCCCCCGCCCGCGGAACAGGGCGGGCGGGGGCCGGGGGTCACTTCTTGACGACCAGGTTGGGGTGGGCCTTCAGGTACGCCTCGGCGCGACCGGCCCGGAGTTCGGTGATGAACGTCCGCCCCTGGGTGGTGAGCTGTTCGCCCCGGTAGGCGCTGCCCTTGCCGACTCCCGAGCCGGGCAGCCCGACCAGGGTGAACTGGTTCTCCGGCACCCCGCTGAGGGCGTACGCCAGGTCGACGATCCGGTCGCCGCCCACGTACACCAGGGTGTTGCCCAGGGCGGCGACCACCTGGTCGACGCGCTCGGGCTGCCGGGCCAGGCCCTCGTCGAGGATCTTGCGGGTCAGGGCCTTGACGAGCTGCTGCTGGTGACGCTGGCGGGCGTAGTCGCCGCCGGTGATGTAGCGCTGTCGGGCGTAGTCCAGCGCCTGCCACCCGTTGAGGTGCTGTTCGCCCTTCTCGTAGACCTTCTGCGGTCCGGTGTAGCCGCCGGGCGCGCTGTCCCGGTACTTGCCGTCCGGCTTGCGGTGCAGGGACGCGACCCGCTGGTCGACGTAGATGTCCACCCCGCCGAGGGCGTTCACCAGCTTGTCGAACCCGCCGAAGGTGAGCACGGCGCCCGCGTCGATCCGCAGTCCGGTGTAGCCGCTCACCGTGCTGCGCAGCAGCTCGTACCCCTGGGCCGTGCTCGGCTGCTTGGGCTTGCCCGGCACCCGGCTGCCGAAGCTCATCGAGTGGGTGAGCTTGGTCTTGCCCCCCTTGTAGCCGGCCTTGGGGAACGGCGGGATGTCCACCAGCAGGTCGCGGGGGAGCGAGAAGAGGTACGCCCGGCCGAGGCCCTTCGGCACGTGCAGCACCAGGACGGCGTCGGAGTGCGGCTCCCAGCCCGGCACGCTGACCCGGGTGTCCACGCCGACCAGCAGCAGCGTCAGCGGACCCTTGATGTTCGCGCCCGGCGGCGGACCGGTCGGGCTGGGGGTGGGTGTGGCGGCCGGCGACGGGCTCGGCGAGCCGGCCAGCGGCGTGCCGGCGGGCTTGTCGTCGCCGCTGAGCCGGGTGATCACCGTCGCTCCGCCGACGACCAACGCGAGGACGGCGAGCGCCGCGAGCCCGAGCAGCAGCCAGCGTCGGCGCGGCTCCATCGACCCCAGGATCATCGTGTGTGTTTCCTTCCACCCGTATCCGGAACAACGCTCCGACGGGTGCTCCGGGTTGCGGCCGGGAGGCGACGGGTCGGTTGGCCGGTGCATGATCGCGCGAAAACGGGCGCTGGCGCGAGCGCTACTCGCGAGTAATGATGCGTCCATGCGGTACGAGGTGGTCGTCATCGGGTCCGGCTTCGGCGGCGGCGTCACCGCGCTGCGGCTCGCCGAGAAGGGCTATTCGGTCGGTGTCGTCGAGGCCGGCCGCCGCTTCGCCGACGACGAGTTCCCGCAGACCTCGTGGCGGCTGCGCCGGTTCCTGTGGGCACCGAAGCTGGGCTGCTACGGCATCCAGCGGCTCACCCTGCTCCGGTCGGCCGCCGGCCGGTCCGGCGGCGTGCTGGTGCTCTCCGGGGCAGGGGTGGGCGGCGGGTCACTGGTCTACGCGAACACCCTCTACGAGCCGCTGGACGCCTTCTACACGGATCCACAGTGGTGCGACGTCACGGACTGGCGTGACGAGTTGGCACGCCACTACGACCAGGCGAAACGGATGCTCGGCGTCACCACGTACCCCGTTCACACGGGCGCGGACCGCGCCATGCGGGCGGTGGCCGACCGGATGGGGGTCGGTCACACCTTCCACGCCACCCCGGTCGGCGTGCACATCGGCCGTCCCGGTGAACGCGTCGCCGACCCCTACTTCGGTGGCGTCGGTCCGGAGCGCACCGGCTGCCTGCACTGCGGCTCGTGCATGACCGGCTGCCGGCACGGCGCCAAGAACACGCTGGCCAAGAACTATCTCTGGCTCGCCGAGCGGCTGGGCGCCACCGTGCACCCGCTGACCACGGTGACCGCCGTCCGACCGGTGGCCGGCGGCGGGTACGAGGTGCACACCGAGCGCACCGGGGCGTGGTTGCGGCGACGGCGGCAGGTCATCCACGCCGACCAGGTGGTCTTCGCGGCCGGAGCGCTCGGCACCCAGCGGCTGCTGCACGAGATGAAGGCCACCGGGGCGCTACCGCGCCTGTCGGACCGGCTGGGCGCGCTGACCCGGACCAACTCCGAGGCGATCCTCGGCGCGTCTATCCCTCGGCGACGGGCCCGGCAGCAGCGGACCGACTTCACCGAGGGGGTGGCGATCACCAGTTCGTTCCACCCCGATCCGCAGACCCACATCGAGCCGGTCCGCTACGGCCGCGGCTCCAACGCCATGGGCCTGCTCCAGTCGCTGCTGGTCGACGGCGGGCCGCACCGGGTCCGGCGCTGGCTGGGCAGCATCGTCCGGCAGCCGGGCCTGGCCGCCCGCATGCTGACCGTGCGCGGCTGGTCGGAGCGTACGGTCATCGCCCTGGTGATGCAGTCGGTGGACAACTCGTTGACCACCCTCTGGCGGCGCGGTCCGTGGGGCCGCCGCCTGGTCGCGGGGCCGGGTCACGGCACCCCGAGCCCGACGTGGATCCCGGCCGGCAACACCGCCACCCGACTGCTCGCCGAGGAGATCGGCGGTACGCCGGGGGGCTCGCTCACCGAGCCGTTCGACATCCCGGTCACCGCGCACATCCTGGGCGGGGCGGTGATCGGCGCCACGTCGGCGGACGGGGTGATCGACCCCTGGCACCGGGTGTACGGCCATCCGGGGCTGCACGTGGTCGACGGCGCGGCGGTCTCCGCCAACCTCGGGGTCAACCCGTCGCTGACGATCACCGCGCAGGCGGAACGGGCGATGTCCTTCTGGCCCAACAGGGGCGACGAGGACCCCCGGCCCCCGCTCGGTGATCCGTACCGACGGCTGCCGCCCGTACCCCCGCGCGGGCCGGCGGTGCCCGCGGACGCCCCGGCCGCCCTACGACCCTGACAGGGGTCGTCGCAGGATGTGGTTGACGCCGAAGGCGGTGTCGCTGACGCGCACGTCGGTGTAGCCGATCCGCTGGTAGAAGCCGTGCCCGGTGTGGCTGGCGCCGGTCTCCATGAACGTGTGCCCCTCGGCCCGGGCCAGCTCCTCGACGTGCCGCATCAGCCGGCGGCCGATGCCGTGGCCGTGCGCGTCCGGGTCGACGAACATCGTGTAGACCTTGTTGCCGTCGCGGGACACCGTGCCGACCGGGCGTCCGTCCTGCTCGGCGACGTAGATCCGCCGTTCGACGGCGAGTTCGCGGAACCGGTCGGCGGTGAAGTGGTCGCACATCCGGTCGATCGTCTCGGCCGGGTAGTCGCGGCTGTTCACCTCGCGTAGGCAGCGGACGACCAGGGCCGACAGCGCGTCGCCGTCCTCGGAACGGAACGCTCGGATGGTCAGCTCGGCCATCGGCACGCCTCCGTCCGTGAGTACGGGGATTGTCGCCGACCGTATCGGGACGCGAAACGCCGTCGCCACCCGACCGGACATATTGGGTTGTATCGCCACCGGTGCGGCCGGCGCGCCGAGTCTGTGGGGCGCGGCTCGGGTCGGCGGTGACTGTCGGTAGGCTTCGTGCACATGAGCCTGCCTCGCCCCGTCCTCGTGGTGGACTTCGGAGCCCAGTACGCCCAGCTCATCGCGCGCCGGGTCCGCGAGGCGAAGGTCTACTCCGAGATCGTGCCGCACTCCATGCCGGTCGCCGAGATGCTGGCGAAGAACCCGGCGGCGATCATCCTCTCCGGCGGTCCGGCCAGCGTGTACGCGCCGGACGCCCCGCAGGTCGACGCCGGCCTGTTCACGGCCGACGTGCCGGTCTTCGGCATCTGTTACGGCTTCCAGGCGATGGCCCAGGCGCTCGGCGGCACCGTCGCGCGGACGGGCAACCGTGAGTACGGCGGCACCCCGCTGCGTCCGCGCCTCACGGAGCCGGGCGTGCTGCTGCGCGACCTGCCGGCGGACCTGCCGGTCTGGATGAGCCACGGCGACTGCGTCACGGAGGCCCCCGAGGGCTTCACGGTGACCGCCGAGTCGGCGGGCGCGCCCGTGGCGGCCTTCGAGGACACCGTCGGCCGTCGGGCCGGCGTGCAGTTCCACCCGGAGGTCGGGCACACGGCGCACGGCCAGGAGATGCTGACCCGCTTCCTGTACGACATCGCCGGCATCGAGCCGACCTGGACGCCCGAGAACATCATCGACGAGCAGGTCGCCCGGATCCGGGCGCAGGTGGGCGACAAGGAGGTCATCTGCGGCCTCTCCGGCGGGGTGGACTCGGCGGTCGCCGCCGCGCTGGTGCACCGGGCGGTCGGTGACCAGCTCACCTGTGTCTTCGTCGACCACGGTCTGCTGCGCGCCGGTGAGGCCGAGCAGGTCGAGAAGGACTACGTCGCCGCGACCGGCATCAAGCTCAAGGTGGTCGACGCGGCGGAGAGGTTCCTCGGCGCGCTCGCCGGGGTGACCGACCCCGAGCAGAAGCGCAAGATCATCGGCCGGGAGTTCATCCGGGTCTTCGAGGCCGCCGCCCGCGAGATCGCCTCGCACGGTGATGTGGAGTTCCTCGTCCAGGGCACCCTCTACCCGGACGTGGTCGAATCCGGCGGCGGCACCGGCACCGCCAACATCAAGAGTCACCACAACGTCGGCGGCCTGCCGGAGGACCTGAAGTTCGCGCTCGTCGAGCCGCTGCGCACGCTCTTCAAGGACGAGGTCCGGGCGCTCGGCCTCCAGCTCGGCCTGCCCGAGGCGATGGTCTGGCGGCACCCGTTCCCCGGCCCCGGTCTGGCCATCCGGATCATCGGCGCCGTCGACCGGGAGCGCCTCGACCTGCTGCGTCAGGCCGACCTGATCGCCCGCGAGGAGCTGACGGCCGCCGGCCTGGACCGGGGCGTCTGGCAGTTCCCCGTGGTGCTGCTCGCCGACGTACGCAGCGTCGGGGTGCAGGGTGACGGGCGCAGCTACGGGCATCCCGTGGTGCTGCGCCCGGTCTCCAGCGAGGACGCGATGACCGCCGACTGGTCCCGGCTGCCCTACGAGGTCGTCGCCCGGGTCTCCACCCGGATCACCAACGAGGTCGCCGAGGTCAACCGTGTGGTGCTGGACGTGACCAGCAAGCCGCCGGGCACCATCGAGTGGGAGTGAGCCGGTCTCACGCGGCCGGCGGGGTCGTCGGCGGGTAGGGCGGCGTCGGGGCGTACCCCGGCGGTGGGCCGCCGGGCGCGGACCCGGCGGTCGGCGCGACGCCCGCCGGGTGCGGCCAGGCGGGCGCGCCGGTGGGCTCCTCGGGCATCAGGAACCACATGATCGGGTACGCGAGCAGCGCGAGGCCGCCGGTGAGCAGGCCGGCGACCGCGAAGGCCACGCGGACCAGTGTGGGGTCGACGTCGAAGTAGCGGCCGAGGCCACTGGCGACCCCCGCCACCATGCGGTCGGTGGTGGGTCGCCGGAGCTGCTTGTACGGGGCCTGGGGAGCGGCGGTAGGTGTCATGCCTCCACGGTCCGCGCCGACGCGCGGCCTGCCCTCGGTGACCGCCCGGATCCCTACCCTGATCGATCCCTGAGCGGGAAGCCAGGAGTCAGGAATCCGACTCTTTTCCGTTCCGGTAACGCGGCCCGGGGAGAATTTGGACCCGTGACCACCATGCTGGAGCCGCTCCGCAGGATCGCGGCATACGCAGTTTGTGCTGATTCGGACGGCCGAGTGTTGCTGGTCCGCGCATCGGAGCGCTCCGGCACACCCGGCACGTGGTCCCTGCCCGGCGGGGCGGTCGACCACGGCGAGGACCCCCACCACACGGTGGTCCGCGAAACCGCCGCCGAGACGGGCCTCTCGGTCGCCGTCTCGGGCCTGGCCGACGTGCTGGCCGACATGCGGGCGCTGCCCGAGCGCGGCATCACGATCCACACCGATCGCCTGATCTACCGGGTGGGGGTGCGCGGCGGCACCCTGGCCGACCGGGCCGGCGAACGCCCCACCGACCTCGCCCGGTGGTACACGCTGGACGAGGCGCGTCAGTTGCCGCTGCGCTCGTTCACCGCCCGCGCCCTCGGTCTCCCCGCCTCCTCGGCCGACGTGGTGCCCGAGGAGGCCCCGGAGTTCCCCTCCTTCTACGCGGTCCCCGGCCCGGACGGGCTGCACCGGGCGCAGCGCTTCGCCGCGTACGCGGTGTGCACCGACCCGGCCGGTCGGGTGCTGCTCACCCGCATCTCCGACGGCTACCCGGGCGCCGGCTGCTGGCACCTGCCCGGCGGCGGCACCGACTACGGCGAGCAGCCCGGCGCGGCGCTCATCCGGGAGCTGGTCGAGGAGACCGGCCAGGCCGGCCGCCTCGTCGAGCTGCTCGGTGTGGCGAGCCACCGCGACGCCGCTTCGCTCGGTCCGGAGGGTTACCCGATCGACTGGCACGGCGTACGCGCCTTCTACCGGGTGGTGGTCGACCAGCCCAACCCACTGATCATCGGCGACGTCGGCGGCTCGACCTGCGAGGCCCGCTGGTTCGCCCGCGAGGAACTGGGCGCCCTCGGAGCCGACCGCCTGACCGAGGTGACCGCCGAAGCGGTCCAAGCAGCCCAACTAACCTGACCCCCCTGCCCCCTCCCGGCCCCCGGACGCCGTGCATCGCGTTGATCATGAAGTTATTGTCAGGACACGCCGAGATGGACGGCGATAACTTCATGATCACCGGGTTGGTGCGGGGGGCGGGGAGTGGGGGAGTGGTAGGCGTGGGTCGGGTGAGCTTGGTGCGGCTGGTTGGTTCCTATGGGTTGTTGGGGGATCTGGGGCGCTTTCTGGTTGTTCGGGAGGATGGGGCGCGGGTCTGGTCTCTGCCCGGCGGGCTTCTCCAGCACGCTGAGCACCCGGAGCGGGCCGTGGTGCGCGCGTTCTCCGCGCAGACCGGGTTGACCGCGTCGGTGGGTCGGCTGCGCGCTGTCGTCGCGGACGCGAACGCCGACGCGGGCGGCGGTGTCTCGGTGCACACCGACCGGTTGCTGTTCGACGTGGCCGTACCCGACGGTGTGCCGGAGGTCACCGGCAGTGGTGTCGAGACCCGGTGGGTCGGCACCGACGAGGCGAGCGCGTTGCCATTGACGCCCTTCAGCGCCGAACTGCTCGGTCTGCCCGCCGTCCCGCTTTCCGCCGACGTGTACCCGCCCGCCGAGCCGCCCGCGCCGTCGCATCCGGATCGCCGGTTGCGCTTCGGGGCGTACGGGCTGGTCACCGACTCGGCGGGGCGGATCCTGCTGACCCAGATCGCCGACGGCTATCCCGGGGCCGGCAAGTGGCACCTGCCGGGCGGGGGCACCGATCACGGCGAGCAGCCGACCACCGGGCTGCTCCGGGAACTGGTGGAGGAGGGCGGTCAGGTGGGCCGTGTGGTGGAGTTGCTCGGCGTGGACAACCTGCACAATCCGGCCGCGCTCGGCCCGGAGGGCCGTCCACTGGACTGGCACGGCGTCCGGGTGGTCTATCGGGTGCTGGTGGACGCTCCCACCGACGCCGTGGTGACCGAGTCCGCCGGCGGCTCGACCGCCCGGGCTGGCTGGTTCACCGCCGCCGAGACCGCTGCCCTGCCGCTGACCGGCATCGCTGCCTGGGCAATCGGACAGCTGGGCGCATAGCGCCCGGCTCAGCGAGCCGAGTTGGCTACCCTCCGGTAGAGTCAGAGACGGGAATGGTGGAGGAAACGGGCGATGAAGCCCGGGATGGGAATTAGAAGGCGGTTCGAGCGGTTTGCACTAGATAAGTACCGCCGGCAGCTATCGCCAAGCCCTGTTCCCCTATGCGATGGTGTACTCCGCCAAAACGGCTGCCGGGCCACGCAAGGTCCGGCACGAGACAGCCGGACACCCGCCCCCCGAGGGCGGCAAGCCGATCCGGTGATGGAGGAAACGTGCCGAGAGCCCTATGGCGCCGGCGTCGTACGACCGACAGTCCGCGCCCCGCTGGGCGTCGCTGGGCGGGCCGGTTGCGCCGCAGCAGCACGTTCGCCCGGCAGGTGTTGCTGGTCCGCGTGGGCCGCCGCGACGGTGACCTGCGGACCACCGACCTGACACTCTCCGAGCACCGGTACGCCGACCGCCAGCGCCGTCGCTACGGTCTGGACCGGCTCAGCCGGCCTGCCGGCGTCACCCGCGCCGCCGGCATCGAGGCGGTCATGCCGGTCAGCCCGGCGCTGCCGACGGCGCACACCGACGAGGCCACCGCCGGATCGATCCCCCTTCTTCCCGGCGAGCGCACGATGGCCCGCCGGATGAAGTTCGCCGTGGTCAACGCCTGCACCCTGTCCAGCCTGATGCTCGGCATGCTGGCGATCTTCCTGGCCATGCAGGGTGAGGTGCGCATCGCCGCCCTCTGCCTGATCGCCTGCGTCATCTTCGACGGCCTGGACGGCGCGTTGGCGCGCCGGCTCGGCGTCGCCAGCCCGTTCGGCGCCCAGATGGACTCGCTGGCCGACATGTGCTCGTTCGGCCTCGCCGCGCCCGTGGTGGTCTACGCCTCGCTCGCCGGTTCCGTGTCGACGGCCGCGGCCGCGGTCGCCTGCGCGCTGGTGGCAGCGTGCGCGGCGATCCGGCTGGCCCGCTTCAACGTCTCGCCGAAGGACGGCCGCTTCTTCTGCGGCGTCCCCACCACCATGGCCGCCGCCGTGCTCGCCGTGACCGTGGCGATCGGTCTGCCGGTGCCCGGCCTCGTGCTCGTGGCCGGCGTGGCGCTGCTCGCCTTCGCGATGGTGTCCAGCTTCCCGTACGCCAAGCTCGCACGCCTGGTGAAGCTGCCGCCGTGGCTCTGGCTCGCCCCGGTCCTCGGCGCGCTCGTCGACGTCCGGCTCACGTTCGCCCTGATCGTGGTCGGCTACCTGGTCAGCGGGCCGGTGCTCTGGCTGCGCCAGCGTCGTACCGCCTGATCCGACGTACGAGAACGGGGCGCCGCGCACAGCGGCGCCCCGTTCTTCGTCTCAGCGCCAGCGGGCGATGACCGTGGCGCCGCCGACCACCTTGTCGCCCGGCCCCACCAGCGGTTCCGCCGCGTCGGCCGGCAGGTAGACGTCGGTCCGCGAGCCGAACCGGATGAGCCCGAACCGCTCGCCCTTGGCCAGCAGCGCGCCGATCGGCGCACGCTGCACGATGCGGCGGGCGATCAGGCCGGTCCGCTGCGCGACCACCACCGTGCCGCGGCTGGTGTCCAGCACGGTGTACGCCGCGACGTTGTGCTCGGCGTCCGGCTTCATGGCGTTGACGAAACCACCGTCAGCGACGAAGTAGTCCACCACCTTGCCGGCGACCGGGGCACGGTTGACGTGCACGTCCAGCACGGACAGGAAGACCGCGACGCGCAACCATTCGCCGTCACCGAACCGCTCGTCGTACAGCCGCTGCACCGACAGGACCTTGCCGTCCGCGCTGGCCACCACGGCGTTCGGGTCCTCGGGCACGTCCCGCTGGGGATCCCGGAAGAACGCGGCGACCGGGCCGGCCGCCAGCGCGGGCAGCAGCCACAGCTTGGACGACGGACGCGCCACCCGGGCCAGCGCCGCCAGACCCAGCGTGATGCCCGCCGCCGCCACTCCGTTGGAGTCGATGTGCATGCCCCTGGTCAGCGGCACGCTGGACGGCCGGTACGCCGGGGCCAGCCGGTCGGCCGCCGCCGGACTGGCCGGCGTGAACCGCAGCCGGTGTACCCGTAGCGGCGGCGAGTTGCGCAGGACCAGATCGCTGCCCACGCCGTACAGGGCGTCCTGGCGGCCCAGCTCGCCGGCCGCGCCGGTGGTCCGGCCCGGCGTCGCGGTGGTGGCGACGCTCAGCACCGCCCCGTCGACGAGGTACTTCGAGAATCCCTGGATGTCGTTACGGGCCTCCTCGGCGGTGCCGACGAACGCCTCACCGGCGATGACCACCGCGGCCGGCTCGGCGTCGGTGAGCGAGTCGATCACGCGTACCCGGTCGGCGACCCACCGGCCCTGGGCGGTGACGTGCTCGCGGAGCGCGGTGGCGGTGGACGACTCGGCGGGCACCACGGTGAGCCGATCGCCGGGGAGCAACGCCTCGATCGCGGCGGCCAGCACCGCGGACTCCGGGCTCGCGCCGACCAGCAGGGCGACCTTCGGGTCGTTCATCCGGGCCAGCTCGGCGACGAGCGTACGGGCGGCTCGCTCGCCGATGCGGACCGGACCGGACCGACCGGTGGTACGCACGGCGGGGGACTGCGTCATGACGGGCGGGCTCCTGACGGGTAGAGACGGGAATCGCGGCGGGGGCGCCATGGCGGGACGGGCCGGCCGGCGGAGGCGAGATCTCCACCGGCCAGCATATGCGCCTGTCCGCCACTGCCGCACCGGCGAGCCCTGCGGCCCGGACCGCCAGCCGGGGTCAGGAACCCTCCCGCCGCCCCGGCCGCTCGTCCACGCCCGCCGGATCGTCCCCGGTGGTGCGGTCCTCGGTGGCGTGGTCGTCGGTGGTGTGGTCGTCGCGGGCCGCCGGATCCCTGTCGGCTCCCGACGTATCGGCGGCCCCGTTCTCGCCGTCCGACTGGTCGACCCGGGTCGACGCGGCGGCCTGCGCCGCGACCGGAGGGGTCTCCGGCTCCGCAGTGGCGTGAGCCAGCCAGGCGGGATGGACCATGCCGGCCGTCGACGCGTCCGCTGTCCGCAGCTCCGCCGTGGGCGGCTCCGGAGTGCGCAGCGCGGCCGTGGGCGGCTCCGGCGTGCGCAGCGCGGCGTCGGGTGTGGCCCCGAACGCGGTCGGCGCGTACACGGGCGGCTCGAACGCGGCCGTCCACGACGTGTCCTGTTCGGTTGCGACGGGCGCGACCGTGGCAGCGGGTGCCGTCGCAACCGGCTCGGTGGTCTCGTGCGGCTCCGGGCGGGTGGATCGACCGGAGCGCAGCGCGCCGACCAGACCGAAGACCCCGATCAGGATCAGCGCGCCGGCCAGGAACCAGCCGACCGGCGGCAGCGCGAGCCCGAGCAGTTGGGCGAGCAGCCACCAGGCCGACAGCGCCAGGAACACCAGCCCGAAGGCGAACGAGAGCAGGTCCGTGCGGTGAGCCTTCACCGGGTCACCTCCAGGTTGCCGGCATTGACGTGGATGTACAGCCGTAACTTCCCGCCGCCGGGGCCGTCCGCGCCCAGGTCGGTGGACTCCCGCAGCCGGCCGTCGATTCCGCCGGATCGGTTGCCGAAGACGGTGGCGTCGCCCGCGTTGACGTCGGCCACCGTCGTGACGTCCACGTTCGGCGGTACGACCACGGTCGCCTGACCGAAGTTGATCGCCACCGTCACCTGGGTGTCCTGTTTCGTGAAGTCGATGCCGCGCAGGTCGAGGACGGCGTCACCGAAACTGTTCTCGTACCGGTCGGCGAGGTCGCGGTAGTCGGTGGGCGCCCAGGTGACCGCCCCGTCCACGCCCCGGATCCGGTCGTAGGACTCGGCGACGGTCGCCGTGCCCAGCGCGGCGGCCGTCACCAGACCCAGCGCGATCAACCAGCGCGCCCGGCCGAACCAGGTGCCGACCAGCAGTCCCAGCCCGATGGTGGCCAACGCGGCAGCGAAGTACGCCGAGGCGCCGACGTCGAAGACGTCCAACAGGTCGAGCAGGGCGACCACGCCGAGCGCCAGGAAGATCAGCGAGAAGGTCACCGGACCGAGCGACGAACGCTCCCGGGGCCGCTTGGGCGGCTTCGGTGGCTTCAGCGGGGGGTACGCGGCCGGCGCCGGTGCGGCGTACGGGCCGTGTGGCGCGAACGGAGGGCGGTATCCGCCCGGCGTCGTCGCCCCGGGTTGGGTGGACGGGACGGCGGCGGGGACGGCGGTCACCGGCGCCGACGGCCAGCCGCTGGTGGGCGTGTCGCTACCCGGCCAGCCGGTGCCCTGCGACGCGGCCGTCGCGGCGGCCGGCTGTGCGGACACCGGGCCTGCCCCGGACACCATCGCCACCGGGGATTCCGGCTGCGCGCCGAAGGTCGGCGGCGTGGTGGCGGCCGGCTGACCGCCCTGGACGGGCGGGTACGCGGTGGCGTACGACGGGGCGTCGCCCGCGAGCGGCGCGGTCGCCAGCGGACCGCTGGGCGGCACCGTGCCGTGCGCGGGAGCGGGCCAGGCGACCGGCGGGACCGGCCCGGGTGGCGTGCCCGCCGGGGAGGGCGGCACCGGCCCACCCGACGGCTGTGGCCCACGGTTGTCCCGGTTGAGCAGCAACGCGCCGCCGATCAGGATGGCCGCGCCGAGCAGCACCGCGCGGAAGGCGTCGGTGACGATGTAGCCGAAACTCGCGGCCACCAGGATGCCCAGGATGATCACGGTCACCGGCGACATGCTGGAACGGCCCCGCCCCAGCATGGACTCCACCGGGGAGGCCGTGTCGCCCTCGTTGGGGATGATCAGCCAGGCGGCGACGTACACCAGGATGCCGATGCCGCCGAAGAAGCCGAGCACCGCGAGGAGCACCCGCCACAGCACCGGGTCGGTGTTGGTGGCCCGTCCGATCGCCGCGCAGACCCCGGCGAGGTAGCGGCCGTCGCGGGGCCGGACGAGGCCGTACCGCGAGGTGAAGCCGGTGCCGCCCAGCGGACCCACGGACGGTCCGGGCGCACCGGGCCCTCCGGGCGTACCCGCCGCGCCGCCGGGCCCGTAGCCCGTGCCGGCCGTACCCCCGGGGCCGTAGCCCGTGCCGGCCGCGAAGCCGGCGCCCGGCGCGTAGCCGGCGTTCGTCGGCTCGTACGGGGCGCCCGTCGTCGGGCCGGCGGGCGGGCCGAAGGTGGTCGGCTCGGTCCAGCCGGCGGGTGTCGTGGGCGGTGCGGGCGGTACTGAACCACCCGGTTGTGCCGACCCGGGGCGGGGCGGCGGGGCAGCATCCTCGGTCATGTCTCGATCCTGCTGCCCACCTCGCCCGAACGACCTCAGGACCCGACCCTGACGCCACCCTGAGATCTCCGAGGCCGGAATGTCGGGGGCGTCCCCGTGGTCGTGGGACGCCGCAGCGTGTGACGATCGGACTCACCGACCCGCATCCAGCCCACCACGTTGACCAGGGAGCCTGCGATCAGCACCGTGACCCCGCCTCCGCGCCTGTACCGGGCCCCCGAGCATCGGATGGCCGCCGGCGTCGCCGCCGGCATCGCCGACCACCTCGGCATCTCGGTGCTGCGCGTGCGCGTCGCGTTCATGGTGCTGCTCGGGCTCAGTGGGCTCGGGCTGCTGCTGTACGCGGCGTTCTGGGCGGTGGTGCCGCTGCGGCCCGGTGACACCGCCGTGCCGCCCCGGCGGGACGTGGCCCAGCTCCTGCCGTTCGTCGCGATCGGGCTCGGCGTCCTGTTGATCCAGGTGATGGTCTTCGACTCGGTCGGCGCGGCGGGCACCGCCGGCTGGCTGGTGGCCATCATCGCGGTCGGCGCGGGCGTGATCTGGCACCAGTCGGCGCCCGAGCGGCGGCGGCGCTGGGGCGAGACGATGCCGGTCCCGTGGCTCGGGGCGGTCGTCGAGGAGAGCGACCGGCGGGCCTTCGTGCTCCGGTTCATCGGCGGCGGGGTGCTGGTCGCGGTCGGCATCATCGGTGTCGCGGCGGTCTACTCGCCGGCACAGAACTTCGACGCGGTGATCAACGGGGTGATCTTCGCGCTGGTCGGCTTGGCCGGGGTCGGCGTCGTCACCGCCCCGGTGCTCTGGCGGACGTACAACCAGCTCCGCGCGGAGCGTGAGGGCCGCATCCGGGAGCAGGAGCGGGCCGAGCTGGCCGCGATGGTGCACGACCAGGTGCTGCACACCCTGGCGCTGATCCAGCGCAACGCGGGCGACGTCAAGACGGTGCAGCGGTTGGCGCGGGGACAGGAGCGCTCGCTGCGCAACTGGCTCTACAAGCCCACGGCCTCGCCGAACGAGCGTTTCGCCGCGGCCCTGGAGCAGGCCGCCGCCGAGGTGGAGGACACGTTCGCGATCACCGTGGAGGCGGTGGTGGTGGGGGACCGTGAGACCGACGAGAAGGTCGGCGCGCTTGTCGCCGCCGCCCGGGAGGCGCTGGTCAACGCGGCGCGGCACGCCGGCGTGCAGACCGTGTCGCTCTACGCCGAGGTGGAACCGGAACAGGTAAGTGTCTTCGTCCGGGACCGGGGCAAGGGCTTCGATCCGGATACGGTGGAGGACCACCGGCACGGCGTACGCGGTTCGATCATCGGACGGATGAAGCGGCACGGCGGACGGGCCGAGATCCGGTCCGGCCCGGGGGAGGGGACCGAGGTCCGGTTGATCCTGCCGATCTCCCGGGACTCGTCCGCGGCGGAGAGGAACAGATGACCATGGCCGAGCAGCCGACGGAGCACCCGACGGAGAGCCGTCCGGAACGCCTGCGGGTCTTCCTGGTGGACGATCACGCGATGTTCCGCGCCGGGGTACGTGCCGAGTTGGGCGTCCACGTCGAGGTGGTGGGCGAGGCGAGCACGGTGGCCGAGGCGGTCGCCCGGATCGCCGTCACGCTGCCGGACGTGGTGCTGCTCGACGTGCACATGCCCGACGGCGGTGGTCGCGCGGTGCTGGAGGCGATGCGGCGCAGCCACCCACAGGTCAAGTTCCTGGCCCTGAGCGTCTCCGACGCGGCCGAGGACGTGATCGGGCTGATCCGGGCCGGGGCCCGGGGGTACGTCACCAAGACCATCTCTCCGGACGAGTTGGCTGCAGCGATCCGCCGGGTGGCCGACGGTGACGCCGTGTTCAGCCCCCGCCTGGCCGGGTTCGTGCTGGACGCGTTCGCGGCCCGGCCGGACGCGCCGGTCGCGGACCCGGAGTTGGACCAGCTCACCAACCGCGAGCGGGAGGTGCTGCGCCTGCTCGCCCGGGGGTACGCGTACAAGGAGATCGCCAAGGAGCTGTTCATCTCCATCAAGACGGTGGAGACGCACGTGTCCAACGTGCTGCGCAAGCTCCAGATGTCCAACCGGTACGAGCTTTCCCGCTGGGCGGCGGACCGCCGGCTCGTGTGATTAATTCCTCCGCCCCGGCATTTCGGGCACATGCCACGGATGCCGCCGGGCGGGGCTGACAAAAGATCACTCGTGGTTCCATACTGCCCCGGTCCCGTTTCCGCGCGTGGGTGTCGCATCCCGTGGAAACGACGGCTCACGCGCGTGCCCGCGAATCGCGGGTCACCCCTGGGGGAGAGGTACCACTTCTGATGTTCGGACAACGAGGACGACGCTGGGCGCGGATCGCCCTGGCGGCTGTCGCCGGCAGCGCCCTGGCGTTCGGCGTGGCGGGCGTCGCCGCCGCCGCTCCGGCCACCGGCGTGGCCAAGATGGTCGAGGGCAGCGACGTCATCCTGAAGCTCGACGGCAAGACGCGCTCGACGGCTGCGCTCGCTCTGAAGATCGACGGCAAGCTGGTGCCGGCGTTCTGCATCGACTACCGCACCAGCGTGAAGCTCGACGGCAAGTACGAGGAGGGCACCTGGGACGAGTCCGAGGTGAAGAACCTCGGCAAGGTGCAGTGGGTGCTCACCCACGGTTACCCGAACGCCGACTCGACCAAGCTCCTCGCCGCCGCCGGCGTGGACACCAAGATCGGCAAGAAGCAGCTCGACAACCTGCTCTACTTCGGCACCCAGACCGCCGTCTGGCACTTCAGCGACGGCATCGAGCTGGGCCCCTGGGAGAAGGGTCTGCTCGCCGAGAAGCAGTACGCGGTGGTCAAGCAGGTCCGTGACTACCTGGTCAACAACGCCACCGACCAGCCGGAGCCGCGCGCCGAGCTGTCCGTCGACCCGGCCAGCGCCACCGCGACGGTCGGCGGCAAGGCCGGTCCGTTCACGGTGAAGGGCCCGGCGGGAACCATCACCGTCGCGGCCACCGGCGGCACCGCCGTCGACGCCGAGGGCAAGCCGGTCACCACGACCACCAACGGCGGGCAGTTCTGGCTGGCCGCCGAGGCCGCCGGCACGGTCAACGTGACCCTGACCGCGCAGGACTCGGTCTCCTTCGGCCGCGTCTTCCTGTTCACCGGCCCCAAGAAGGCGCAGAAGCTGATCCTCGGTGGCAGCACCGGCGCCACCGTCACCGCCCGGGCCGCGGCCACCTTCACGGCCGTACCCACGACGCCGCCGGCGACCCCGTCGGCGACCCCGAGCGCGTCGGCCTCGCCGACCACCCCGTCGGCCACCCCGTCGGACTCGGCACAGCCGGCCAGCCCGGCCCCGTCCACGTCGCCGGCGAGCAACGGTGGCGGCCTGCCGCTGACCGGTTCGCCGATCGCGGCGGCGGCGACCGCGGGTCTGCTGCTGCTCGCCGCGGGCGCGGTGGCCGTTCTGGTGGTGCGTCGCCGCAAGGTCCGCTTCACCGCCTGATCCATCCAGGGCCTGCCTCATAAGGGCGGCCGGCCAGTTCTTGAGAAGCAGGCCCTGACCGCACCATCGGCCCCGGAACCGCGTGAGCGGTGCCGGGGCCGATGTCGTCCCGGCGGTCGTCGGGTCGGAAGGCCGCCTGCGGCACCCTCGTCCACCCAGTCGGCGCGGGTGCCCGTGTAGCGGACGAGGGCATCGTCCGGACGGGTAAAGAACGGCGAGTGCGCGATCGGCTACGGATCGACGGGCACCGCGGTGGTGTGGCTCGCGGAGGGGCGGATCTGAGCGGCGCACGGGTCTTCTGGCAGGTCGGAGCAGTGGGGCCGGAGACCTGCACCGCGACCGTTTTATGATCATTTTTCAAGTATCGACATCATGGCGGGCAACTAACGGCTTGATAACGGCACCTTCACGGAAGAGGCCAGTGGGTGTCACAGTGGCAGCACCTCACCCTCGGTGTGTGGCACTCCGTACGGCCGACGACCATGATCTCCGCTGTTTCCCGGCGGGTTCGTGGTCGCGACGCCTGCGTAGGGTCGTGCCCCGTCGGGTGGGGAGCCCGGCGGATCGGAACATCAGGGGTGTCCCCAACTTCCCTGTGGTCCCGGCGACCTCTGCCCCGGGGTAGCCGGGCGGTGTCACCCCCAGACGTGCGTGAAACCCACGACGGAACCAGGTTAGAAAGAGGAGGCCCCTCGGAATGAGAGTCTCGAAGCGGGCGACGAGCGCGATCGCGCTCAGCGCGGCTGCCGCGCTTGTCGCGAGCGGTTGCTCGAGCGGTGACGGTGACGGCGACGCTGCCGCCAGCAAGGATGGCGCCATCGTCATCCACGGCGTCCAGCCGGAGAACCCGCTGGTTCCGTCGAACACCACGGAGACCGGCGGTGGCAAGGTCATCGACTGGCTGTTCACCGGCCTGGTCGAGTACCCGAACGACGGTGGGGCCCCGCGCAACGCGCTGGCCGAGTCCATCGACACCAAGGACTCCAAGGTCTTCACGATCAAGATCAAGAAGGGTACCAAGTTCCACGACGGTACCGAGGTGAAGGCGAAGAACTTCGTCGACGCCTGGAACTGGGCCGCGTACTCGCCGAACGGCGCGCAGAACGGCTCCTTCTTCGCGGACATCGCGGGCTTCGACAAGACCTACACCGAGGACCCGGACGGTCCGGACGGCCCGCAGAAGGCCCCGGCCCCGACGGCCAAGGAGCTCTCCGGCCTGAAGGTCATCGACGACCAGACCTTCGAGGTCACCCTCGCCGCCCCGACCGCGGTCTTCCCGACCAAGCTCGGCTACAGCGCCTTCATGCCGCTGCCGGACAAGTTCTTCACCATGAAGCCCGAGGAGTTCGGTAAGAACCCGATCGGCAACGGCCCGGTGAAGTTCGTGTCGTGGCAGGACAACGTCCTCATCAAGCTGACGCGCTTCGACGACTACAACCTGCGCGACAAGATGAAGATCAAGGACGTCGACGTCAAGCTGTACCAGGACGAGACGGCCGCGTACGCCGACCTGCTCGCCAACAACCTCGACTTCATGGAGGTTGTCCCCACCTCGGCGCTCGCCGGTGACAAGTGGAAGACCGACCTCGGCGACCGGGGCCTGAACACGGTCACCCCGTCGACCGCGTTCATCGCGTTCCCGATCTACGACAAGCGCTTCCAGAACGCCAAGCTGCGTCGCGCGGTCTCGCTGTCGATCAACCGGCAGGAGATCTCGGACAAGATCTTCTTCGGTACCCGCAAGCCGGCCGACAGCTGGGCGAACCCGCTGACCCCGGGCGCCAAGCCGGGCAACTGCACCGCCTGCAAGTTCGACCCGACCACGGCCAAGCAGCTGCTGACCGAGGCCGGCGGCTTCACCGGTGAGATGGTCTTCTACTACAACGCCGACTCCAGCCACAAGGACTGGATGGACGCCGTTGCGCAGCAGGTCAAGACCAACCTCGGCATCGAGGCTCGCGCCGAGGGCATCCCGACCTTCGCGGTCTTCCGGCAGAACATCAACGCCCACAAGATGACCGGCCCGTACCGTGCCGCGTGGCAGCAGGACTACCCGGACGTGGAGAACTGGGTCAACCCGCTCTACGTCAAGGGCGGCTCCTCGAACGACGGTCTCTACAGCAACCCGCAGGTCGACACCCTGGCCAAGCAGGCCAGCGCCGCGCCGAGCCTGGAGGCCTCGCACGAGGCGTTCGCCAAGGCCGTCGAGGTTGTCGACCAGGACGTCCCGAGCATCCCGATCTACTTCTACGGCCAGCAGTCCGGCCACTCGGAGAAGATCAAGAAGCTCGAGCTGAACAACGTCGGCGAACTCGACATCACCTCGGTCGAGCTCTGATCCGTACGGTCTGACCCCGGGTCGGGCTCGCCACATCCGGTGAGCCCGACCCGGGGCCGTTCCGCGAGTGGGTGCTACAACATGCCACTCGCCACGTTGTCACCACCGTGTCGGCCGTCCGACGCGCCCCCTGTCTGGAGGACCACCCCATGGGCCGTTATCTGTTGAGACGGCTGCTCCAACTCGTGCCGGTCTTCATCGGCTCGACATTCCTGATCTACTGGCTCGTCTGGTCCGTCCCGGGCGACCCGTTCGCCGGCAAGTGCGGCGAGCGCCGCTGCCCGGATCAGTACGTCGCGTACATGACCGAGAAGTACCACCTGGACCAGAACGTCTTCGTGCAGTACGGCAACTACATGAAGAACCTCCTTCAGGGCGACTTCGGGCAGACGTTCTCGCAGCGCGAAATCGGCGACATCATCGCCACGGCGTACCCGAACACGCTGAAGCTGGCCCTGGTCGCGCTCGCCATCGAGGCCGTCGTCGGCCTCGGCGCCGGCATCCTGACCGGTCTGCGCCGCAACGGCTTCCTGGACAACCTGGTCCTGGTCTCGACCCTCTTCCTGCTCGCGCTGCCGGTGTTCGTCGTCGGCTTCGTGCTGCAGTGGCTGCTGGGTGTGCAGTGGGGCATCGTCAAGCCGACCGTCTCGTCCGAGATGCGGTTGTCCGAACTGATCGTCCCGGGCTTCGTGCTCGGTAGCGCGTCGGTGGCGTACATCGCCCGGGTGGCCCGCACGAGCATCGCGGAGAACCGCCGCGCCGACTACGTGCGTACCGCCATCGCCAAGGGCCTGCCCATGCGCCGCGTCGTGGGTGTGCACCTGCTGCGCAACTCGCTCATTCCGGTGGTCACCCTGCTCGGCACCGACCTCGGCGCCCTGATGGGCGGCGCGATCGTCACCGAGGGCATCTTCGGCATCAACGGAATCGGCCGTGAGGTCTACCGGGCGATCGTCACCAAGGAAAGCGCTACCGTGGTTGGCATCGTGGTCGTACTGGTCCTCGTCTATCTGCTGATGAACCTGTTGGTCGACCTGCTCTACGCCGCCCTGGACCCGAGGATCCGTTATGAGTGACCCAAGCACCGCATCGATCGTCAGCACCCCTCCCGCGCAGGCGACCGACACCCCGACCGCCCCCGGACCGCAGGGCAACGAGAAGCCGCGTGGTCTGCTCGGCGACGCCTGGCGTGACCTGCGCCGTAAGCCGCTGTTCTGGATCTCGGCGACGTTCATCGTCATTTTCCTGTTGATGGCGGCCTTCCCGTCGCTGTTCGCCCCGGGCGACGCCGTCAACGGCTCGCTGTCGCGCAGCCTCGAGAAGGCGTCCGGGAGCGCCTGGTTCGGGTACGACCTGCAGGGCCGGGACGTCTACGCCCGGGTCATCTACGGCGCTCGCGCGTCCGTCGTGGTCGCCGTGCTCTCCGTGATCGGCACGCTGCTGGTCGGCGGCACCATGGGCATCATCGCCGGCTACATCGGTGGCTGGGTCGACACGTTGCTCAGCCGGATCGCCGACGTGTTCTTCGGGGTTCCGTTCGTGCTCGGCGCGATCGTCATCCTGACCACGTTCAACGGCTCGGGCAGCAGCAACAGCAAGGCCGAGATCATGGGCCTGGTGACCATCTCGCTGATCGTGCTGAGCTGGCCGGTCGTGATGCGGTTGATGCGCTCCTCGGTGCTCGCCACCAGGGAGGCCGACTACATCGTCGCGGCTCGCGCGCTGGGCGCCGGCAGCGGTCGGATCATCCTCAAGCACCTGCTGCCGAACTGTCTGGCCCCGCTGCTGGTCTACGGCACGATCATGGTCGGCTCGTTCATCGGCGCCGAGGCCACCCTGTCGTTCCTGGGTGTCGGCCTGAAGTCGCCGGTGGTGTCCTGGGGCATCATGATCAGCGAGGGCAAGGATTTCATCCGGGTCGCGCCGGGGCTGGTGTTCTTCCCCGCAGCCTTCCTCGTCGCCGCAGTGCTGAGCTTCGTGATGCTCGGCGAGGCGGTCCGCGAGGCCCTCGATCCGAAACTCCGCTAGGGGAGATCCAGTGTCCGACATTCTCGTGTCCGAGCAGTCCGCGCCGGGATCCGGCGGGTCCGGACGTCCCTCCGGCCGGCTGCTCGAGGTCGACGACCTGCGGGTGGAGTTCCGTACCCGGGACGGCGTCGCAAAGGTCATCAACGGGGTCACGTACCACGTCGACGCGGGGGAGACCCTCGCCGTGCTCGGCGAGTCCGGCTCCGGCAAGAGCGTCACGGCGCAGACCATCATGGGCATCCTCGACACGCCTCCCGGGTTCGTCACCGGTGGGCAGGTCCGCTTCCACGGCAAGGACATGCTCACCATGTCCTCCGAGGAGCGCCGCCGCATCCGCGGCGAGGGCATCGCGATGATCTTCCAGGACGCGCTCTCCGCCCTGAACCCGGTCTTCACCGTCGGGTTCCAGATCGCCGAGCAGTTCCGGGTCCGGCGGGGCATGGGCCGCGCCGATGCCAAGAAGCGCGCGATCGAGATGCTCGACCAGGTCAAGATCCCGAACGCCAAGGGCCGGTTCAACAACTATCCGCACCAGTTCTCCGGTGGCATGCGGCAGCGCGCGATGATCGCGATGTCGCTGGCGCTCGACCCCGAGGTGCTGATCGCCGACGAGCCGACCACCGCGCTCGACGTGACCGTGCAGGCCCAGATCATGGACCTGCTCGCGGAGCTCCAGCGTGAGCGGCAGATGGGCATGATCCTGATCACCCACGACCTCGGCGTGGTCGCCGACGTCGCGGACCGGATCGCCGTCATGTACGCGGGCCGCATCGTCGAGGAAGCCGACGTGTACGACCTGTACGCCAAGCCGGCGCACCCGTACACGATGGGTCTGATCGACTCGATCCCGCGCCTCGACGAGAAGGGGCAGCAGCTCCGGACGATCAAGGGTCTCCCGCCGAACCTGATGAACATCCCGCCGGGCTGCCCGTTCAACCCGCGCTGCCCCATGGCTCAGCCGGTGTGCCGGGAGAAGGTCCCCCCGCTGCTTCAGGTGGGCCACGCCCGGGCCAGCGCCTGCCACTTCGCCGAGGAGCTGGTGAACCGTGTCTGAGAACATCCTCGAGGTCCGTGACCTGGTCAAGCACTACCCCGTCACGCAGGGTGTGGTGTTCAAGAAGACCGTCGGTCAGGTCAAGGCGGTCGACGGAGTCTCGTTCGGTCTGCGTGCCGGCGAGACGCTCGGTGTGGTCGGCGAGTCCGGCTGCGGTAAGTCGACCCTCGCCCGGGTTCTCATGAACCTGGAGAAGCCGACCGCCGGCAACGTGGTCTACAAGGGCCAGGACATCTCCAAGCTGTCCGGCGGCGCGCTGCGTCGGTTGCGTCGGCAGATCCAGCTGGTCATGCAGGACCCGTACACCTCGCTGAACCCGCGGATGACGGTCGGCGACCTGATCGGCGAGCCGTTCGAGATCCACCCGGAGGTGGCGCCCCGGGGCAGCCGTCGGGCCAAGGTCCGCGAGCTGCTCGACCTGGTCGGTCTGAACCCGGAGCACATCAACCGGTACCCGCACCAGTTCTCCGGCGGTCAGCGTCAGCGCATCGGTATCGCCCGGGCGCTCGCGCTGCGGCCCGAGGTGATCGTCTGCGACGAGCCCGTCTCGGCGCTGGACGTCTCCATCCAGGCCCAGGTGATGAACCTGCTGGAGAAGCTGCAGGGTGAGCTGGGACTTTCGTACATCTTCATCGCCCACGACCTGTCGGTGGTCCGCCACCTGTCGGACCGCGTGGCGGTGATGTACCTCGGCAAGATCGTCGAGATCGGCACCGAGGACGAGATCTACGAGCGGCCGACCCACCCGTACACCCAGGCGCTGCTCTCGGCGGTGCCGGTGCCGGACCCGACCCAGCGGAACAACAAGACGATCATCCGGCTCACGGGTGACGTGCCGTCGCCGATCAGCCCGCCCTCGGGCTGCCGGTTCCGGACCCGCTGCTGGAAGGCGCAGGAGGTCTGCGCCCAGCAGGTCCCGCTGCTGGAGATCCGGCGCGACTCGGACCACCCGAGCGCCTGCCACTTCGCGGAGCGGCGCGAGATCGTCGCCACCCACGAGGCGTGATTCACCGGAACCGCCTGCCGACGTCACCACGACGACGGCAGGCGGTTCCGTCTGTCCGGGCCCGCTGAGCGCCCTCAGAGCGGGCCGCGGCCCGCTCGCAGCAGCAGAAGCGCCAGTTGCGTACCGTCGGCGCCGAGCGCGAGCCGGAAGCGTTCCAGGATGTCCCGCTCCCGGGAGAGCACCAGCCGCGTGCCGCCGGAAGCCATCCGGGTCGCGCCCACCTCCCGCGACAGCGCGGCCCGCTCCTGCCAGAGCGTGATCAGGGCGTGGTCGATCTCGTCGATCCGCTCCCTGATCTGCACGATCCGCGCGGCGGCGGTCGAATCCACGGTGCCGGTCCGCGCATCGGCCGGGTCGCCGGACTCCACCGGAGGGCCCGCCTCGGGCACGCTCCCGTCCGCCAGGGCCTGTGCCGGGTCCGGCCGTGCCGGGCCGCCGTTCTGCTCCACCACGTCTGTCATCATCGGGTACCTCTCGCGCTCTGGTGCCCCGTGCCCGCAACCCGGGACGAAAAAGCCCCGGACTCCAGGAGCCCGGGGCTTTTCGCAGGTCTGATCGATCAGGCGCGACCCACGGCAGCCGGACTCCCGGTGCCGTAGTAAAAGTAGTAGCGCGCAGCGATCACGCCGTCGAGTATGCCCACCCCGGTCCCCGGTACGCAAGAACCGGCGCTGATCGCGGTGTCGCTGGCGGCCTCGACGGGCCGGCCCGCACCGGTCGGGAAGTGTCCGGCTGGCGGCATAGACTTGGCGCGCGATGCATCCTCTCTTCGACATTCCCGCGTCCCCGCCCGCGCCGGAGTCCGCGCCGGCCCGTCCGAACCGGCCCGGGTCGGCGTCCGCCCACCTCGATCCGCGGCAGCTCCTCGACGGGTTGAACGGGCCGCAGCGCGACGCGGTCAGCCACGCCGGCTCACCGTTGCTGATCGTGGCCGGCGCGGGATCCGGCAAGACCCGGGTGCTCACCCACCGGATCGCCTACCTGCTCGCCGCACGGGACGTCCATCCCGGCGAGATCATCGCCATCACGTTCACCAACAAGGCGGCGGGCGAGATGAAGGAGCGCGTCGCCGCGCTGGTCGGCCCACGGGCCCGGCTGATGTGGGTGTCGACGTTCCACTCCGCGTGCGTCCGCATCCTGCGCGCCGAGCACGAGCACGCCGGCCTCAAGTCGACGTTCTCGATTTACGACGCGGACGACTCCCGTCGCCTCATGCAGCTGGTCGCCCGCGAGCTGGATCTCGACCCGAAGCGCTACCCGGCGCGTGGACTGGCCGCCCAGGTCTCCAACCTCAAGAACGAGCTGGTCGACCCTGAGCAGTTCGCCGCGCGGGCCAGCGGGCCCAACGAGCGGGCGCTCGCCGAGGCGTACACGCTGTACCAGCGCCGGCTGCGCGAGGCGCACGCGCTGGACTTCGACGACCTGATCATGACGACGGTGCACCTGCTCCAGTCCCACCCGCACGTGGCGGAGAGCTACCGGCGGCGGTTCCGGCACGTGCTCGTCGACGAGTACCAGGACACCAACCACGCCCAGTACGTCCTGATCAAGGAGCTGGTCTCCGGCACCGAGGGGCTGGCGCCGGCCGAGTTGTGCGTGGTCGGTGACGCCGACCAGTCGATCTACGCGTTCCGGGGCGCGACGATCCGCAACATCCTGGAGTTCGAGCGGGACTTCACCGACGCGCGGACGATCCTGCTGGAACAGAACTACCGCTCCACGCAGACGATCCTCAACGCGGCCAACGCGGTGATCGACCGGAACACCTCCCGCAAGCCCAAACGGCTGTGGAGCGAGGCCGGCGACGGCGAACGGATCGTCGGGTACGTGGCGGACACCGAGCACGCCGAGGCCGACTGGGTGGGCCGGGAGATCGACCGGCTGGTCGACGCCGACGAGACCCGCCCCGGTGACGTGGCGGTCTTCTACCGCACCAACGCCCAGTCCCGCGTCTTCGAGGAGGTGTTCATCCGGGTCGGCCTGCCGTACAAGGTGGTCGGCGGGGTGCGCTTCTACGAGCGCAAGGAGGTCCGCGACGCCCTCGCGTACCTGCGCTCGGTGGTCAACGACGACGACACCGTGAGCCTTCGGCGGGTGCTGAACACCCCGCGCCGGGGCATCGGCGACCGCGCGGAGGCGTGCGTCGAGGCGCTGTCCAGCCGCGACCGGATCTCCTTCGGCGCGGCGCTGCGGCGTGCCAAGGACGCCCCGGGCATCTCCACCCGGGCGGCCAACGGCATCGCGGACTTCGTGGCGCTGCTCGACGGCGCGCGGGAGCTGGCCGAGACCGGCACCCCGGAGGAGGTGCTGGAGGCCCTGCTGACCCGTTCGGGCTACCTCACCGAGCTGGAGGAGAGCCTCGACCCGCAGGACGCCGGTCGGGTGGACAACCTCCAGGAGTTGGTCAGCGTCGCCCGGGAGTACACCGAGCGGATCGAGTCGCTGGGCGCCGACGGGGAGCGGGCCACCCTGGCCGGTTTCCTGGAGCAGGTCGCGCTGGTGGCCGACGCCGACCAGATCCCCTCCGACGACCCCGACCACCAGGGGGTCGTCACCCTGATGACGTTGCACACCGCCAAGGGCCTGGAATTCCCGGTGGTCTTCCTGACCGGTCTGGAGGACGGCGTCTTCCCGCACCTGCGTTCGCTGGGTGACAGCCGTGAGTTGGAGGAGGAGCGCCGACTGGCGTACGTCGGGATCACCCGTGCCCGACAGCGGCTCTACCTCTCCCGGGCGGTCACCCGCTCGGCATGGGGGCAGCCGTCCTACAACCCGCCGTCACGGTTCCTGGAGGAGCTGCCACCGGAGTTGGTGCGCTGGGAGCGGACCGAAGGGTCGTACACCTCGTGGGCCGGCGGGGGCGGCGGCGTCGGTGGCCGCGCGGACCGCGCGCCCGGCGGGCGCGGCACCTTCACCGGGGGTACGCCGAAGGCGGCCCAGCTCGCCCAGCGGCTCGGCGTGGACGGCAGTCGCCTGACCACGGCCAGCGAGCTGCCGCAGGGGCCGAAGGTGGCTGCCGGCGACCGGGTCAACCACCAGCGCTACGGCCTGGGCCGGGTGCTCGCCGTGGAGGGGCACGGCCCCGGCGCCCGCGCGCAGATCGACTTCGGCGACCAGACCATGTGGCTGGTCCTCCGCCACGCCCCGGTAGACAAGCTGTAACCCGCCCACCCTTCCGCGCCGATCTTGCACTTTCGGTCGTCGACATGAGGGCTCGTGCCCCTTATGTCGCCGCAGGAAGTGCAAGATCGGCGCAGGTGGGGGTCAGCAACCCAGGTTTACGCCTCGGGCGCGCATGAAGGGGGCGGGGTCGATCTGGTTCCACATGCCCTGGTGCACCTCGAAGTGCAGGTGCGGGCCGGTGGCATCGCCGGTGGCGCCCTCGTAGCCGATCACCTGGCCGGCCTTGACCTTCTGGCCGACGGTGACCGCGATGCGGCTCTGGTGGGCGTAGTGGGTCAGGTAGCCGTTGCCGTGGTCGATGAAGACCGAGTTGCCGTACCCGTCGGCGGCGTCACCGGCCTGGGTGACCGTGCCGGCCGCCGCGGCCCGGATCGGGGTGCCCGACGGCAACGCCAGGTCGATACCGGCGTGCAGGGTGCCCCAGCGCTGGCCGAAGCAGGAGGTGACCGAGGCCCCGGGCATCGGGTCGACCCAGGCGGCCGTCGGCCTGGTGGTCTTCTTCGGCTTCGGCTTCGGTTTGGCGGGGGTTGTCTTCGTCGGCGACGGGCTGGGGGCGACCGCCGAGGGGCTCACGGTCGGGCTGGCCGTCGGGGAGGCGGGCGCGCTGGACTCGCGGGCCGAACGGTCGGCCCGGCTGGCGGCCTCGGCCCGAGACTGCGCGTCGAGGGATACGGCGGTGGGCGCGGGCCGGTCGGATCCGGTGGTGGCGACGGCGACCCCACCCAGGCCGAGGGCGACCAGGCCGGCCGCGCCGAGCACGATGAGGCGGTTCCGCCGGCGGGCGCGCCGAGGCTGCTCACCGGTGGTGTCGGGGGTGTTCTCGTTCTGGACGGGGCTGTCTTCCTGCACGGCGGACCTTCACAGTCGAGGGGCACTTGACCTCGAAATACTGGTGCCGGGCCGAACAGGGCGACCGCCGGGACCGGACGCCCGGCGCGCGGCGCGCGGGTAGGCCAGTCTGTTCTGGGGTGGTCTGGAGACCGACGCCCGAAAAAGTGATCATATGGTCCGTGTGCTGGGTCACAGTCTCTCCTGTGACCCAGGAAACATCACCGGACGCAGAACCGCCCGGATCGACAGATCCGGGCGGTCAACGGTCAGTACGCAGCGTCAGGACGCGGCTACCTCGCTGTAGATTGCCTCGACTTGCAGCTTGATGTCCACTCCGCGCTCCTGCAGGTACGGAACGGGGTCGATCGGCGCGCCCTTGACATGGAGTTCGAGGTGCAGGTGAGTGCCGTAGGCGTGGCCGGTCTGGCCCACCAGGCCGAGCTGGTCGCCCGCCTTGACCTGCTGGCCCTCCTTGACGCTGAGCGCGGAGGAGTGGCCGTAGATGGCCTCACTGCCGTCGGAGTGCTGCACGATCACCGCGTAGCCGTAGCCGCCGAACCAGCCGGCCTTGGTGACCAGACCGTCGTGGACGGCCACGTAGGGCGTGCCCTCGGGGACGACCAGGTCCACACCGGTGTGCAGCTTGCCCCACCGCATCCCGTACGGGGAGTTGAAGTCGTAGCCCTGGAGCGGCAACATCCAGACCTCGGGCTCGGCCGCTTCCTTGCCCCGGCTGTCCCGGGAGGCCCGGTCGGCGTTGTCCGCACGAGCCGCCGCGTCCTGGCTGGTGATCGACGCCTGCTTGAGCTCGTCGAGCACCGACGGGCTGACGTCTTTGGCGTCCGGCATGGCCGACGCACCCAGCGCGACAATGCCCGCGCCGACGAACGCTGTGGTGACGACCGCCGCGTAACGGCTACGCGGGGGGGTGGGTACGCGGCGGCGACCGCGATATCTATCGGGCTCAGACGACAGGCGCTGGCGCACGCACACCCTCCGTTGTCGGGGTTCCGAAGCGACCGGTGGACGTCCGTGAAGCTCAGATGAACGTCTTCCAACCGCGTCATCACCCGTCCATGGACCTGATGACAACCGTGGACACGTTAGCCAACCACCAGGCGAGTCACAAGCCAGAGCGCCGAATTGGCGTGTCGATCTGTCCAATTCCGTCCATTATTGTCACGCATCGCGCCGTCGAACGGTGCCCCTGTAACCACCCGTTCGTCGCCGAGCGTGACCGATCCGGCGGAGTAGTCCGGCTTGACGCCACGGTCGGGCGGGGACGGGTGCCGCAGGGCGGGTCCGTGGTCACCGGGATGTCGGACGTGTTTCCGGCCCGGATTTCCCGGCCCCGCCCGGGCGGGTTACCGTTCGTTCAGGTGAAGGCCGTGGAGCCGGTGAAAGGTGTGCGCTGATGAGCTCTCGAATTCGGGTAGTCGTCGCCAAGCCAGGTCTGGACGGCCACGACCGCGGCGCGAAGGTCGTCGCCCGGGCCCTGCGGGACGCCGGGATGGAGGTCGTCTACACCGGCCTGCACCAGACGCCCGAGCAGATCGTGGAGACGGCCATCCAGGAGGACGCCGACGCGGTCGGACTCTCCGTGCTCTCCGGCGCGCACATGACGCTGTTCCGTCGGGTGCTGGAACTGCTCGGCGAGCGCGACGCCCGGGACATCGTCGTCTTCGGCGGCGGCATCATCCCGAACGACGACATCCCGGAGCTGGAGAAGCTGGGCGTCGCGAAGATCTTCACGCCCGGCGCCACCACCCAGGCGATCGTCGAGTGGGTCCGCGAGAACGTGGCGCAGCCGGTCTCCTGAGCGGAGCCGCCGTATCCGGGCACGGGGGAGGGGCCGGACGCACCCCTCACACGTCCGGCCCCTCTATGCACGATGCCCCGCCGCCACCCCTCGACCGACAGGGCATCGGCCGTCTCCCGTCATCGCGCTGTGCAGCGCTCCGACACCTGACTCAACGACGACTTCACGGGCGGGTTACGCACCCCCGCCAACATCGCCCGGACGGCTGACGAGCACCGTGACCTGGCCGGAACCGGTCCTACCGCGAACGCGGTTGTGCATTACCGCACACCGCGCACCCGCTCGGTTGCCGGCCGTGCCCACCTCGCTAGGCTGCCGCCAATGGCCTGTTTCAACTGATGACAGGCGTCAAACTGTTTTCTGAACGCTGGTGGCGGCGCGACGGCGCGCCGCGGAGACGGGACGGGACGCGCAATCGTGGACCTGTACGAGTACCAGGGGCGGGACCTGTTCGAGCGGCACGGCTTGCCCGTGCTGGCCGGCGGCGTCGCCACGACCCCGGAAGAGGCCCGCGCGATCGCCGAACGCCTCGGCGGTCGAGTGGTCGTCAAGGCGCAGGTGAAGGTCGGCGGCCGAGGCAAGGCCGGTGGCGTCAAGCTTGCCGAGGGCCCGGATGAGGCGGTGGCCAGGGCCACCGACATTCTCGGCATGGACATCAAGGGTCACACCGTCCACAAGGTCATGATCACCGTGACGGCGGACGTGGCCGAGGAGTACTACTTCTCGTACCTGCTCGACCGGGCGAACCGCACCTTCCTCTGCATCGCCAGCGTGGCCGGCGGTATGGACATCGAGCAGGTTGCCGCCGAGACCCCGGACCGCGTGGTGAAGGCGCCGATCGACGCCAACACCGGTGTGGACGAGGCCAAGGCGCGGGAGATCGTCACCGCGGCCGGCTTCCCGGCCGAGGTCGCCGACCAGGTCGTCGAGGTGGCCGTCGGCCTGTGGCAGGCGTTCGTCGCCGAGGACGCCACCCTGGTCGAGGTGAACCCTCTCGCCAAGAACGGCGACGGGCGGCTGCTGCTGCTCGACGCCAAGATCACTCTGGACGAGAACGCCGCCTTCCGGCACCCGGACCACGAGGCCCTGGTCGACCAGGCCAGCGTGGACCCGCTGGAGCAGGCGGCCAAGGAGAAGGACCTCAACTACGTCAAGCTCGACGGTGAGGTCGGCATCATCGGCAACGGCGCGGGTCTGGTCATGTCGACCCTCGACGTGGTCGCGTACGCCGGTGAGCGGCACGGCAACGTCAAGCCGGCCAACTTCCTCGACATCGGTGGCGGCGCGAGCGCCGCGGTGATGGCGAACGGGCTGGAGATCGTGCTCTCCGACCCGGCCGTGAAGAGCGTCTTCGTCAACGTCTTCGGCGGCATCACCGCCTGCGACGAGGTCGCCAACGGCATCATCCAGGCGCTCGCCCTGCTCGAGCAGCGCGGCGAGCAGGTCACGAAGCCGCTCGTCGTCCGTCTCGACGGCAACAACGCCGAGGCCGGCCGGGCGATCCTGGACGGCGCGAACAACCCGCTCGTGCAGCGGGTGGACACCATGGACGGTGCGGCCGAGCGGGCCGCTGAGCTGGCAGCTGCGGGGGTCTGATCATGGCTATCTGGCTGACCAAGGACTCGAAGGTCATCGTCCAGGGGATGACCGGCTCCGAGGGCTCCAAGCACACCCGGCGGATGCTCGCCGCCGGCACCAACGTGGTGGGCGGCGTCAACCCGCGCAAGGCGGGCCAGAAGGTCGACTTCGACGGCACCGAGCTGCCGGTCTTCGCGTCCGTGGCGGACGCCATGGCCGAGACCGGGGCCGACGTCACCGTCATCTTCGTGCCGCCGCAGTTCACCAAGGCCGCCGTCGTCGAGGCGATCGACGCCGCGATTCCGCTGGCCGTGGTGATCACCGAGGGCGTGCCGGTGCACGACACGGCCGCGTTCTGGGCGTACAACCTCGCGCAGGGCGAGCAGACCCGCATCATCGGGCCGAACTGCCCGGGCATCGCCTCGCCGGGCGCGTCCAACGCGGGCATCATCCCGGCCGACATCACCGGCTCCGGCCGGATCGGCCTGGTCAGCAAGAGCGGCACGCTGACCTACCAGATGATGTACGAGCTGCGCGACATCGGCTTCTCCACCTGCGTCGGCATCGGTGGCGACCCGATCATCGGCACCACGCACATCGACGCCCTCAAGGCGTTCGAGGCGGACCCGGAGACCGACGCCATCGTGATGATCGGTGAGATCGGCGGCGACGCCGAGGAGCGGGCCGCCGAGTTCATCAAGGCCAACGTCACCAAGCCGGTGGTGGGCTACATCGCCGGCTTCACCGCGCCGCCCGGCAAGACCATGGGCCACGCCGGCGCGATCATCTCCGGCTCGGCCGGCACCGCCGAGGCGAAGCAGGCGGCGCTCGAGGCCGTCGGGGTGAAGGTCGGCAAGACGCCGACCGAGACCGCGAAGCTGATGCGGGAGATCATGTCCGGCAACTGAGCCGGCAGGGCAACAGCGAAGGGGTCGACCGGAACCGGTCGACCCCTTCGTCGTGCCGCCGGCTCAGTCGTTGTTCCAGAACGGATAGTTGCCGGTGAGACGCAGGATCGACCCGCCGATGATGTTGATCACGCCGAACACGATGGCGAGGTAGCCGAGCACCGGCGACTGGCCGTTACGCCGCGCGTCGCGCAGCGACAGGTAGCCGAAGATGATGCCCAGGATGCCGCAACAGATCAGACCGAGGACGATGCCCAGCACGCCCCAGAGCGTGGTGCGGTCCCGGCCCCTGGCCGGCGGTGGTGGGGGCGGCGGGTATGCGGTCGTCACGACTACCTCCGGTGGGTCGCGGGCGGTGGGCCGACCCGGGCCGCGACCGGCGGATGGAACTCCGACGGCGGCGGCGACCACCCCCTCTGGGCCGAGGCTAGACCCGCCCGGGCCGCCCGGACCCCGGTTCGCCCAACTCGCCACCCTCCGGGGCGGGTTATCGGACTGCCACCGCCCGCGCGACGTGCCAGAGTAGAGCGGATGTCCCCCGTCACCCCTGACCGTCCCAGCCGTACGGGCGGCGTACGTGCCGACGACCGGCCGGTCGACCGCGCCGCGCCGCGCCGACGGGTGCCCGCGCCGCGCGCCGACGGGTCGCCGCGCGGCCGCGCGCCGCTGCCCGTCGCCGCCGGGGTGGCCGCCGGCGGGGCCGCCCTCACCTCGTACCTGCCGGTGGCCATCGTGCTCGGCCTGGTCCAGCTCGGCGCGGATTCCAGCACGCTGGGCGGCACCCTGCGCACCGCGCTGGCCGGTTGGCTGGTGGGGCACGGCGTTCCGCTGCACACCGAGGCGGGCCTGTTCGGGCTCGCTCCGCTGGCGCTGACCGTGCTCGCCCTGTGGCGACTCACCCGCGCGGGTGTGCACGTGAGCCGGGCGATCGGCGCCCGTGACAGCCGCTCACCGCGCCGGGCGCTGATCGCGGCCGGAGCGGTCGGTCTGGCGTACGCGCTGCTCGGCGCCATCGCCGCGCTGCTGATCGGCGCGCACGGGCCACAGGTGTCGCCGGTACGGGCGGCGGCCACGTTCGCGGTGGTCGGCACGCTCGGCGCGCTGGTCGGCGCGATCCGGATCACCGCCGTGACCCGGCTGCTCGTCACCCGGATACCCGGCCCGCTGCGCGACGGCGTACGCACCGGCCTGGTCGCCGCGCTCCTGCTCCTCGGTGCGGGTGCCGGCGCGGCCGGCCTGGCGGTGGCCACCGGCGGCGGCGACGCGGCGGACATGATCGGCGCGTACCGGACCGGGGTGGCCGGGCAGGCCGGGATCACGCTGGTCAGCATGGCGTACGCGCCGAACGCGGCGGTCTGGTCCACGAGCTATCTGCTCGGGCCGGGCTTCGCGGTCGGCGTGGACACGGCCGTCCGTACGAGTGAGGTGTCCGTCGGCGCGCTGCCGGCCGTACCCCTGCTGGCCGGCCTGCCGCGTGGCCCGGTGGACGGCCTTGGCGCCCTGCTGCTCGCGGTGCCGCTGCTGGCCGGGATGGTCGCCGGCTGGCTGCTCGCCCGCCGGCTGGCCCGCGTCGCCGGGCCGGAGCGTGCCCCGCGCCGTTGGGCGGAGTTGCTGGCGCCGGCGGTGCTGGCCGGCCCGGTGGCCGGCGTGCTGCTCGGCGTCGCCGCCGCGGCCTCCGGCGGGTCGCTCGGGTCGGGCCGGTTGGCGCAGCTCGGGCCGGTGGCCTGGCAGGTCGGTGCCGTGGCGGCCGGCGTCGTCGCGGTCGGCGCGCTACTCGGCGCCGCCGCCACCCGCGTGCTCGCCCGCACCCCCCGCCCCGCTCCTCGCCCCGCCTCTCTTCCGTGATCATGAAGTTGTCGTCACGACACGCCGAGGCGCGTGGCGTCAACTTCATGATCAAGGCTTGAAGGGCGGGAACGCTGCGGGGCGCCCCGGAGGAGATCCGGAGCGCCCCGTGACGAGCAGAGCCGATCAGGGCTCGGTGGGTAGGCTCATTCCCACGAGGTTCAGAAGGAGCACCAGGATGCCCAGGCCGACGCCGACCGCGCCGCAGATCAGACCGGCCTTGGCCTGACCGGCGTTGTTGGCCTGGCCCTGGGCGACCTTCTGCTTGCCGAGGTAACCGGTCACCACGCCCGCGATGCCCACCGGGATGCCCAGGAAGAGGCAGCAGGCCAACGGAATCGACGCGATGCCGAGGATCATCGACACCAGGCCGAGGGTGTTGTTCTGCCCCTGGGCCTGCGGGTACCCGGCGTTCGGGTACGTCGGAGCGCCGTAGGGCTGCTGCTGGCCGTACGGCGCCTGCGGCTGCTGGCCGTACGGCGCCTGCGGCTGCTGCCCGTACGGCGCCTGCGGCTGCTGGCCGTACGGCGCCTGCGGCGCGCCGTACGGGTCCTGCGGCGGCTGGCCGTACGGCTGGCCCGAGGTGGGCTGGCCGTACGGCTGGCCCGAGGTGGGCTGCTGGCCGTACGGGGCGGCCGGCGGCGGGGCGTACGGGTCGTGCGGCGGCTGGGGTGCGGTCGGGTCGTTCGGCTGCTGGCCGTACGGGTCCTGACCGGGATTACCGGGCTGCATTCGAGAGAACTCCTTGGTTGGTTCCGTCAGTTGGTGCTGCTGTCCCCACTCATGATCGCGCCCAGACCACCCAACGCACAGCACAGCAGCACGATGACGAGCCACGCGATGCCCACGATGAGGGCCCACTTCGACCACTTCCGCGACTCCGCGGCGGCGGCCTGGGCACCGGCGTAGTCACCCTGCTGCAGCAGCGGGTTGACCTTCGACGCGTTGATGATCGCCGGGATGGCCAGGGGCCAGAACAGGAAGATGGCGACGATCGACATCGTCATGTTGTTGTTGATCGGCGGCTGCTGCTGGGGGTGGGCGCCGGGATGCATGGGGGTGCTCCTCATTCCATCGGCACGCGCGCGGTGCCGGGTCACTGACAGGGGTGCGGGCCGGCACGGTGTCCAGCCCGAGCGACCGGCAGCGTACCGGGTGGATGCTCGTCCGCACCGGCGCAGATTCGGCGCGCCGCCCGGTCGAAGGGCGTTCGTGACCTGCCCGATAGGGTGTTGCGGTGACCGAGCCCGCGTCCGTCGCCCGCATCGTCGTCCTCGTCTCCGGCTCCGGGAGCAACCTCCAGGCCCTGCTGGACGCCGCCGCCGACCCCGCGTACGGCGCCCAGGTGGTGGCTGTCGGCGCGGACCGCGACGGCATCGCGGGCCTGGACCGGGCCGAGGCCGCCGGGGTGCCGACGTTCGTCGAGCGGGTCCGGGATCACGACAGCCGGGAAGACTGGGACCGGGCGCTCACCGCGCACGTCGCCAAGCACCAACCCGACCTGGTCATCTCCGCCGGGTTCCTCAAGCTGGTCGGCCCGCACTTCCTCGCCGCCTTCGGCGACCGCTACCTGAACACCCACAACACCCTGCTGCCGGCGTTTCCCGGCGTCCACGGTCCGCGCGACGCCCTCGCCTACGGCGTGAAGCTCACCGGGGCCACGCTGTTCTTCGTCGACGCCGGCATGGACACCGGACCGATCGTGGCGCAGGTCGCGGTGCCGGTGCTCGACGACGACGACGTGGACACCCTCACCGAACGCATCAAGGAAGCCGAGCGCCGCCAGCTCGTCGAGCAGGTCGGTCGGCTGGTCCGCGAAGGCTGGACCATCACCGGAAGGAAGGTCACGGTTCCGTGAGTCCCACTCAGGACGGGCGTCGCCCGATTCGGCGGGCGCTGGTCAGCGTCTACGACAAGACCGGTCTGGTCGAGCTGGCCCAGGCCCTGCACGCGGCCGGCGTCGAGATCGTGTCCACCGGCAGCACGGCGGGCACCATCGCCGCCGCCGGGGTGCCGGTGACGCCGGTGGAGACGGTGACCGGCTTTCCCGAGGTGCTCGACGGCCGGGTGAAGACCCTGCACCCGAAGGTGCACGCGGGCCTGCTCGCCGACCTGCGCAAGGACACGCACGTGGCGCAGCTCGACGAGTTGGGGGTGGCCGCGTTCGACCTGCTGGTCTCCAACCTCTACCCGTTCCAGGCGACCGTCGCCTCCGGGGCGGGCGTCGAGGAGTGCGTGGAGCAGATCGACATCGGCGGTCCGGCCATGGTGCGCGCCGCCGCCAAGAACCACGCCTCGGTCGCCGTGCTCACCGACCCGGCCGGCTACCCGGCGCTGCTCGGCGCGCTCGACGAGGGTGGCTTCACGCTGGCCCAGCGTCGCGCGCTCGCGGCCCGCGCGTTCGCCGACATCGCCGAGTACGACGTGGCGGTCGCCCAGTGGTGTGCCCGTGAGCTGGCCCCCGCCGACGACACCTGGCCGACGTTCGCCGGTTCGGCGCTGCGCAAGTCGACGGTGCTGCGGTACGGCGAGAACCCGCACCAGCCGGCCGCGCTCTACACCGACCCGGACGTCCCGGCGGGGCTGGCCCAGGCCGAGCAGCTGCACGGCAAGGAGATGTCGTACAACAACTACGTCGACGCGGACGCCGCGTGGCGGGCCGCGAACGACTTCGCCGACCAGCCGGCCGTGGCGATCATCAAGCACGCCAACCCGTGCGGCATCGCGGTCGGCGTGGACGTGGCCGAGGCGCACCGCCGGGCGCACGCCTGCGACCCGGTGTCGGCGTACGGCGGTGTCATCGCGGTCAACCGACCGGTCTCGGTCGAGATGGCCCGGCAGGTCGCGGACATCTTCACCGAGGTCGTGGTCGCCCCCGGCTTCGACGAGGGCGCGGTCGAGGTGTTGCAGGGCAAGAAGAACGTCCGGCTGCTGCGCGCGCCCGCGTGGACCCCGGCGAGGATCGAGTGGCGGTCGGTGACCGGTGGCGTGCTTACCCAGGTCGCCGACCGGGTGGACGCCCCCGGCGACGACCCGTCGAACTGGCAGTTGGCGACCGGTGAGCCCGCCGACGAGGAGCTGCTGCGTGACCTGGCGTTCGCCTGGCGTGCGGTGCGCGCGGTGAAGAGCAACGCGATCCTGCTCGCCAAGGACGGCGCGACCGTCGGGGTGGGCATGGGTCAGGTCAACCGGGTCGACTCGGCGCAGCTCGCCGTCAGTCGTGCCGGCGCCGACCGGGCCCGTGGCTCGGTGGCCGCCTCGGACGCGTTCTTCCCGTTCGCCGACGGCCCGCAGATCCTCATCGACGCGGGCGTCCGCGCCATCGTCCAGCCCGGCGGCTCCATCCGCGACGAAGAGGTCATCGAAGCGGCGAAGAAGGCCAACGTGACGATGTACCTGACGGGAACCCGCCACTTCTTCCACTGATCCCGCCCGGCCCCGCCCCGCCCCGCCCCGCCCCTCACCCCGTCGATCATGGAGTTGTGGTGCCCCGCAAAAGGGGCGTCGGCGGAGAAGCCGCCCACCACAACTTCATGATCGACGCGTGCGGGGCCGCGTGCCGGGGCGCGTGCGGGGGCCGCGCGCGGGGGCCGCGTGCCGGGGACGGGGCGGTCAGGCTGTGGTGGGGGAGCGGAGTTCGGCGAAGTGGCAGGCGGACGGGTGGGGGTCCGCGGCGCGGGGGACCGTCGCCGGGTCCTCGATCGCGCAGATCTCCTGGGCCTTCCAGCAGCGGGTCCGGAAGTGGCAGCCGCTCGGCGGGTCGGCCGGGCTGGGCACGTCGCCGACCAGCCGGATCATGGTGCGCTGGTCGCGTACCTCCGGGTCCGGCACCGGCACGGCCGAGAGCAGGGCCTGGGTGTACGGGTGGGTGGCGCGCTCGTAGATCTCGTCCTCGGTGCCGATCTCGACGATCCGCCCGAGGTACATGACCGCGACCCGGTCGGCGATGTGCCGCACGACGGACAGGTCGTGGGCGATGAAGATGTACGAGAGCCCGAACTCGTCCTGGAGCTGCTCCAGCAGGTTGATCACCTGAGCCTGGATGGAGACGTCGAGCGCCGAGACGGGCTCGTCGCAGACGATCACCTCGGGCCGCAGCGCGAGCGCCCGGGCGATGCCGATGCGCTGACGCTGGCCGCCGGAGAACTGGTGCGGGTACCGGTTGATGTGCTCCGGGTTCAGACCGACGACGTCCAGCAGCTCCTGGACACGCTTGGCCTTGCTGCCCTTGGGCGCGGCGTCCGGGTGGATCTCGAACGGCTCGCCGATGATGTCGCCGACGGTCATCCGCGGATTCAACGACGTGTACGGATCCTGCATGACCATCTGCATGTTCCGCCGCAGCCGGCGCAACTCGGACCCGGAGGCCTTGAACAGGTCCCTACCTTCGAGGGTGGCGCTTCCGGAGGTGGGCGTCTCCAGCCGCATGAGCAGCCGGGCGAGGGTTGACTTGCCGCAGCCGGATTCGCCGACCACGCCCAGCGTCTCGCCCCGGCGCAGCTCGAAGCTCACGCCGTCGACGGCCTTGACCGCGCCGATCTGCCGCTGGAACAGCACACCCTGACTGATCGGGAAGTGCTTCACCAGGTTGTCGACGGAGAGGATGGTCTCGCCCCGGACCTTGCTGGAGCTAGCGGGCGCTGTCATCACGGACCTCCTGCGCGAAGTGGCAAGCGCTGGCCCGGCCGTCGCCGAGGACCAGGTCGTGCGGCACCACGTCCACGCAGACCTGCTGCGCGTACGGGCACCGGGGGTGGAAGGGGCACCCGGAGGGGATGCGCATGAGGTTCGGGGGCAACCCCTTGATCGTCGCCAGCTCCTGGCCGCGGACGTCCAGGCGGGGGATCGATTCCAACAACCCCTTGGTGTACGGGTGGGCCGGCGCCTTGTAGAGCGAGCGGACGTCGGCGTGCTCGACGATCCGGCCCGCGTACATGACCGCGATCCGGTCCGCGACGCCGGCGACCACGCCCAGATCGTGGGTGATCAGGATCATCGCCATGTTGAGGTCCCGGCGCAGGTCGGCGAGCAGGTCCATGATCTGGGCCTGCACGGTGACGTCGAGCGCGGTGGTGGGCTCGTCGGCGATCAGCACCTTCGGGTCCAGCGCCAACGCCATCGCGATCATGACGCGCTGCCGCATACCGCCGGAGAACTGGTGCGGGTAGTCACCGATCCGCTTGGCGGCACCGGGGATCTTGACCAGGTCCATCAGCTCGATCGCGCGGCGGCGGGCGTCACCCCGGGACATGCCGGCGCGCTGGCGCAACGTCTCGCCGATCTGCCAGCCGACGGGGAACACCGGGTTGAGGGCGGACAGCGCGTCCTGGAAGATCATCGCGATCTCCTTGCCGCGGACCTGCCGTCGCTGTTCCTCGGAGGCGCTGAGCAGGTCCTGACCCTGGTAGAGGATCTGGCCGGAGCGGACGAACGCGGGCGGGGTGTCCAGGATGCCCATGATCGCCTGCGCGGTGACGGACTTGCCGGAGCCCGACTCACCGAGCACGGCGAGGGTCTCCCCGGCGTCCAGGTGGTACGACACGCCGTTGATCACCCGGGCCACACCCTCGTTGGTCCGGAACTCGACGTGCAGGTCCCGCAGTTCGAGCAGGTGACCGCCCTCCGGGGTGGCGGAGGCGGGCGTGGGTTCGATGGTCATGACTGTGCCTGCCTTTCGCTCGCGACTGTGGGGCTCGCTTCGCTCACTCCTCGCGCTCGCATGGAGAGTCACCGCAGCTTCGGGTCGAAGGCGTCACGGATCGCGTCGCCGAGCATGATGAACGCCAGCACGGTCAGCGCGAGGAAGGCCGACGGGACGATCAGCGGTGTCGCCGCCTCCCGCATGTGGATGCGGCCGGTGTCGATGTCCTGCCCCCACGAGATGGTCGGCGCCTTCAGGCCGATGCCCAGGAAGGAGAGCGTCGCCTCGGCGGCGATGAACGATCCGAGCGCGATGGTCAGCACGACGATGGCCGGAGCCAGCGAGTTCGGCAGGATGTGCCGCCACATGATCCGGCCGTTGCCGGCCCCGAGCATCCGGGCCGCCGCGACGTAGTCCTGCTCCTTGGCGGTGATCACCGAGGAGCGCACCACCCGGGCGGCGGTGGTCCAGCCCAGGATGGCCAGCACGAAGATCACGGCGGCGATCCGGGCGTTCTCGCTGTCGCTGGACACCCGCTTGAGCAGCACGATCGCCGCGAGGAGCAGCGGGATGCCGAGCACCACGTCGATCACCCGCGAGAGAACGGCGTCCACCCAGCGGCCGAAGTACCCGGCCAGCATGCCGACGACCAGGGCGATGATGCCGGTGCCGAGCGCGGCGAGCGCGCCGACCAGCAGCGAGGCCCGCGTGCCGTAGACCGCCCGGGAGTACGTGTCGCAGCCCTGGAAGTCGTACCCGAAGATGGCCCCGCCGGACGGCCCGGCGTGCTGGCGGGAGAGCAGACAGTCGTTGGGGTTGTTGGCGGTGAACACGCCCGGGGCGAGCGCCATCAGGGTGAAGACGACGACAAGCGTCAGCGAGATCCAGAAGATCGGATTGCGGCGCAGGTCGCGCCACGCGTCCCCGGCCAGGCTGCGCGGCTTCTGCGGAGCGCCGACCTGGTTCGGGGTGCCCGGCTCGCCCGAGGGGCCACGCCGCGCGGCCTGGTTCTCGGTGGCCGCCACAGTCTCAAAATCACTCATAGCGGATCCTCGGGTCGAGTACGGCGTACAGGACGTCCACCACCAGGTTCGAGACCAGGTAGACCACGACGAGCACGCTGACGATGCCCACCACCAGGGGGCCGTCCTCGGTGCGGATGCCGCGGAAGAGGTTGAAGCCCACGCCGGGGATGTTGAAGACGCCCTCGGTGATGATCGCGCCGCTCATCAGGTTGCCCAGCTCCACACCGAGGAAGGTGACCACCGGGATGAGCGAGTTGCGCAGCACGTGGACGGTGACGATGCGGCGCTTGACCAGGCCCTTGGACCGGGCGGTCCGGACGTAGTCGGCGCGCAGGTTCTCGGCCACCGAGGTGCGGGTCAGCCGCAGCGCGGTGGCCAGCGACAGCGAGCCGAGGACGATGCCCGGCAGCAGCAACGCGTAGAACGAGGGCTGGGAGCCGGCGGTGGGCGGGAAGAGCTGCCACTTGACGCCCAGGAGGTACTGGGCGAGCGGCGCCAGCACGATGGTCGGGATGCCCAGCACCAGCAGGGTCAGCACCAGCGTCGAGTTGTCGAAGATGCTGGCCCGCCGGATGCCGGCGACCACACCTGCGGTGACCCCGAAGATGATCGCCACGGCGAGCGCGATGAGCGCGAGCTTGAGGGTGACCGGCCAGGCCGCCTGAAGGATGTCGCCGATCTGGCGGCCGGTCAGCGACTGGCCGAGGTCACCCTGGAGCAGGCTCTTGACGTAGTCGAAGTAGCGGTAGAAGAAGCCGCCGACGCCGGTCGCGTCGAGGTGGTACTTCTCCGTCAGGTAGGCCCGTTGGGCCGCGGTCACCGGTCGTTCGCCCGCGAGGGCCTGGATGGGGTCGCCCTGTCCGGCGAACATCAGCGCGTAGACGATCAGCGTGGTCCCGAAGAACGCCAGGACCATCTGGAGTAGGCGCCGCAGGATGTAGCGGAACATGCTTAGCAGTCTCTCCGGAAATGTGCGAAAGGGTCGCAGGACGGCATCTCTGGTCGTACCCGAAATGTCAGAGACGTTCCGTCCGGCCCGGGGGAGGCCGGCGCCACCGGTGTTTCCGGGTCCGTGTCGCGGACCCGGCCGGGATAGCGCGGTCCGGGCCACCCGGGCGTCGTTGCCCGGGTGGCCCGAATCCGTTGGTCAGCTCAGCTGGCCGCTTCGATCTTGACGAGGTTGACCCGCTGGAACAGGTCCATCTGCACGTTCTTGACCTTCGAGGAGTGGCCGAACACGTTCTGGCCGAAGCGCAGCGGGATCACCGGCATGTCCTTGGCCAGGATGTCCTCCGCCTGCTGGTACTTGGCGATCGCCTCGTCCTGCGTCTTGGCGGCGGAACCCTCCTTGACGAGCTTGTCGAACTCCGGGTTGCTGTAGCCGTAGTAGTTCGACGAGCCGTTGGTGCTGTACAGCGGGCCGAGGTAGTCCTCCATGCTCGGGTAGTCCATGACCCAGCCCATCCGGAAGGCGCCCACCGGCGTCTTCTTCTCGACCTTGGTCAGCAGGTCGGCGAACTTCGGCTCGGCGACACCGACGGCGTCGACACCCAGGTTGGCCTTGAGCTGGTTGACCGTGGCGTCGACCCAGTCCTTGTGGCCGCCATCGCCGTTGTACGAGATGACGATCTTGGACGGGCCACCGGCGGCCTGGTAGAGCTTCTTGGCCTCGGTCGGGTTGAACTCGCCCACCTTGCCGGTGGTGTTCTCCCGGTAACCCGGCAGGACCGGCGAGACGAAGGAGCGCGCCGGCGTCTGCGAGCCCTTGAAGACCGACTTGGTGATCTCGTCACGGTCGATCGCCATCGAGATGGCCTTGCGCACGTCCGGGTTGGCGTAGTCCTTGTCGAACGTCGGGAACGCCAGGAACTGGAACGACGACATCGGGCTGGTCTGGTACCGGTCGCCCAGGTCGGTCGGCGCGGTGCTCAGGCTCTCGGTCGGGATCGTCGGCAGCACGTCCAGGTTGTCCGCCAGGACGTCCGCGTAGGCCGCGGTCAGCTGCTGGTAGATCCGGAACTCGATGTCCTTGACCTTGGGCTTCTCACCCGGGTACGCGTCGTAGCGCTCGACGTCGATCTTGCTGTCGTGCTGCCAGGTGCCCTTCATCTTGAAGGGGCCCTGCCCGATCGGCGCCTGCTCGTAGGAGTCCTTTAGCACGCCCGGCGCCGAGAACGCGGCGTCCGGCATCGGGTAGAACGCGGTGTAACCCAGCATCGACCGGAAGTCGATGTACGGGTCGGAGAGCGTCACGGTGAAGGTCAGGTCGTCGACCTTCTTGAGGCCGGACATCTCCTTGGCCTTCGGCTCCTTGCCCTGCAGGTCGGCGTACCCAGCGATCTTCTCGAAGAAGAAGTTGCTGTCCTGACCGTTGGGGGCGTACGCGCCGTAGTTCCACGCGTTGATGTAGTCCTCGGACGTGACCTTCTCACCGTTGTGGAAGGTGTAGCCGTCCTTGAGCTTGATCGTCCAGACCTTGTTGTCGGACGAGGTGACCGACTGCGCGGCGACCTCGTACGGCTTGTTCTGGGCGTCGTAGTCGACGAGCGGGCTGAACAGGCCGGTGAGGACCTGCGCGCCGGACGTCTCGGTGGTGTTGGTGGGAACCAGGTGCTTCGGCTCGCCGATCTGGATGCTGACGGCCGAACTGCCGCTGCCACCGGATCCACCGTCTCCGCCGCTGCCGCAGGCCGCGAGGCCCAGCGTCACCGCGAGCGGGAGGGCGGTCCAGGCGGCGAGTCTACGAACTCGCATTGAGCCTCCTCATCTCCTCACGCTGCGCAGTCAGGCCCGACGCTGGGTTTACGCTGCGCAACAAGCGGTAACGGTAGGTCGGTTACCGGCCGTCGACAACGGCCCGGTTGCGGGTGCGTAACGGTCCGAGGACACCTTCCTTGCCGGGTGCCGTGTCGCGTGCTACCCCAAACCGGATAGACGGCGCTGAGCTGCTCAATTGCCGGTGAGTTGGGAAACGTCCGTCCCCTGCCGGGGCGGATTCGGTGCCGATCCGCACCTCGACCGCTCTCGGTCGGTCACGTGGGGTTCGACCGTTTTAACGGTGATCGAGTCCACAGGCCGTCACGCATAGTGATGAAGAGCACGTGACTCTTCGTTACCAAATCGGGTGTGACCGGGGCCTCGACGGCCGTCCGGAGCGAGGTCCCGGGAACGGCGGGTGCCGGACATGAGACGATCTGGTCGTGACGGCGACGCTTCTGGACGGCAAGGCGACCGCAGCGGAGATCAAGGACGAGCTGCGGACACGGGTGAAGGCTCTCGCGGAGCGCGGCATCACCCCCGGGCTCGGCACGGTCCTGGTCGGGGCCGACCCCGGAAGTCAGGCGTACGTCAACGGCAAGCACCGTGACTGCGCCGAGGTGGGCATCGCCTCGATCCGCCGGGAGTTGCCGGCCGACGCCACCCAGCAGCAGGTCGACGACGTGATCGCCGAGCTGAACGCCGACCCGGCGTGCCACGGCTACATCGTCCAGCTGCCGCTGCCCGCCCACCTCGACACCCAGCGGGTGCTGGAGCTGATCGACCCCGACAAGGACGCCGACGGGCTGCACCCGGTCAACCTGGGTCGCCTCGTCCTCGGCTACGACGGTCCGCTGCCCTGCACCCCGCGCGGCATCGTCGAGCTGCTCCGCCGCCACGACGTGGCGCTGCGTGGCGCCACCGTGGCAGTCGTCGGCCGGGGCAACACCGTCGGCCGTCCGCTCGGCCTGCTGCTCACCCGTCGTAGCGAGAACGCCACCGTGACCCTCTGCCACACCGGCACCCTCGACCTCGCCTCGCACACCCGTGCCGCCGACATCGTCATCGTTGCGGCCGGCGTACCCGGGCTGCTGACCGCCGACATGATCAACCCCGGCGCGGTGGTCGTGGACGTCGGCATCACCCGGGTGATCGGTCCCGACGGCAAGGGCCGCTACACCGGGGACGTCGACCCGGAGGTGGCCGAGACGGCCGGCGCGCTCGTCCCGATGCCCGGCGGCGTCGGCCCGATGACGCGCGCCATGCTGTTGACGAACGTGGTGGAGCGCGCCGAGCGCGGCTGATCCGTACGCCGGTGACGCCGGGGACGGCGGTGACGTTCGCCCCATCCCGGCGACGGCCGCCGCCCCTGGCCCGATCGGTGCCAGGATGACTGATACGGTCCGGAAAACCGACTGGTATCAGGGAGTGGGACGACCATGGGTAAGAAGGTCACTGTCGTCGGGGCTGGCTTCTACGGCTCCACCACCGCACAGCGCCTGGCCGAGTACGACGTCTTCGACACCGTAGTGATCACTGACATCGTGGAGGGCAAGCCCGCGGGCCTCGCGCTCGACCTCAACCAGTCGCGGGCCATCGAGGGCTTCGAGACCAAGGTCGTCGGCGTGACCACCGGTCCGAACGGTGAGGGCTACGAGGCCATCGAGGGCTCCGACGTCGTCGTCATCACCGCCGGTCTGCCCCGCAAGCCGGGCATGAGCCGGATGGACCTCCTGGAGACCAACGCCAAGATCGTCCGCCAGGTCGCCGAGAACGTCGCCAAGTACGCCCCGAGCGCCGTCGTCATCGTCGTCTCCAACCCGCTCGACGAGATGACCGCCCTGGCGCAGATCGCCACCCAGTTCCCCAAGAACCGGGTTCTCGGCCAGGCCGGCATGCTCGACACCGCACGATTCAGCAACTTCGTCGCCGAGGCGCTGAACGTGCCCGTGGCGTCCGTACGCACCCTGACCCTCGGCTCGCACGGCGACACCATGGTGCCGGTGCCGTCGCAGAGCACCGTCAACGGCAAGCCGCTGCGTGACGCCATGCCGGCCGAGCAGATCGAGGAGCTGGTCGTCAAGACCCGCAACGGTGGCGCCGAGGTCGTCGCGCTGCTCAAGACCGGTTCGGCGTACTACGCCCCGTCCGCCGCCGCCGCCCGCATGGCGAAGGCCGTGGCCGAGGACTCCGGCGACGTCATGCCGGTCTGCGCGTGGGTCGACGGCGAGTACGGCATCTCCGGCGTCTACCTGGGCGTCGAGGCCGAGATCGGCGCCGAGGGCGTCCGTCGGGTCGTCGAGACCGACCTGGACGCCGACGAGCGCGCCAGCCTCCTGGAGGCCGCCGAGGCCGTCCGCGCCAAGCAGGGCGACATCTCCAGCATGTGACACCCACGAACGCAACGAAGGGCGCGCCGGCTTCCGCCGACGCGCCCTTCCCGCGTTCGCCCCCCGGTCCCTGAGCCCCCGTCCCGGCCCTGCGCCCTGCGCCCCGGCCCCGCGCCCCGGCCTGCGCTCCGGTTCGGCCCCGCGCTCCGGTGCGGCCCTGCGCTCCGGCTGTGCGCCCTGCGCCCCGGCCCTGCGCCCTGCGCCCCGGCTCTGCGCCCCGGTCGCGCGCCCCCGCAGGGCGCGGCCCCGCCCCGCACCCCCGCTCCGGCCCCACGCCCCGGCCGGATCCGCCCTGCGCCTGCTTTCCGCGCCCGCCCATCCGGTGATCAAGAGGTTCGCGTCACCGAGACCCCGATTCCTGACGCAAACCTCTTGATCACCGGGGTCGAGGCCGGGTCCGCACCTCGAACCCCGAGTTGATCATGAAGTTAGCGTCCCGACACGCCGCGTCAGGGGCCGCTAACTTCATGATCAACGGGGGCAGGGCAGGGCAGGGCAGGGCAGGGCAGGGCAGGGCAGGGCAGGGCAGGGCAGGGCAGGGCAGGGCAGGGCGGGGCGGGGCGGGGCAGGGGGTTAGGGGTGGGGGGTGAAGGGGGTGGCTAGGTGGGGGGTGGCCAGCAGGATGGGAGAGTGGGCGCGCAGGGTGGTTACGCGGGAGGCTCGGGCTTGTTCCGGGTCTTCCTCGTGGGCGTACGCCAGGGTGGGGTCGACCAGTTGCACCATGTGGACCAGGAGATCGCCGGTGACCAGCAGGCGCTCGTCGGCCACCGTCACGAGCACCGACTGGTGGCCGGGAGTGTGTCCGGGGGTGGACAGCAGTCGTACCCCCGGGGTGAGGTCTCTGTCGCCGTCGACCACCCGCAGTTGGCCGGCGGCGCGCAACGGCGCGATCAGGCCGGCCGGCAGTTCGGGGTTGAGCGCCCGGGCGGCTTCCACCTCGGCGCGCTGGAGCAGGTAGCTCGCGTTCGGGAAGTACGGCCGGCCGGGCGTGCCGGTGACCGCCCAGCCGATGTGGTCGGTGTGCAGGTGGGTGAGTACGACGGTGTCGACGTCGGCGGGATCGATGCCGGCGGCGGACAGTTCGGCGGGTAGCCGACCGGGCACCGGCGCCCAACTCGCGGCGGGCGCGTCGGTCGGGCCGATTCCGGCGTCGACGAGGGTGACCGGTCCGTCGCCGGCGCGGATCGCGAAGCTGCGGAACGGCAGCCACCACTGCCCGTCGGCGGTGACCGAACCGGGGTCGCGTCGGTCGGCCTCTGCCCAGTGGGCGGCCGTGGCGTGCGGAAATGCCTCGTCGCGGGGCTGGAAGAACGCGCCCTCGCCGTCGGTGAGCGCGGTGATCGTGATAGACCCGAGGGTGCGGCTCAATGGCATCGCGCGATCGTGTCAGGGAACTGCTGTGCCGTGCAGCCCGGTTTCACCGGTCGGTCGAGGCCGGCTGGGGGCTGCCGGCCCAATTGCAGTACGCTCGTACTGCTTGAGCACGTGTCCCCCGAGAGGAGCGCCGGCCGATGGCGAAGATCAAGGTAAACAACCCGGTCGTGGAGCTCGACGGCGACGAGATGACCCGGATCATCTGGAAGCAGATCCGGGAGCAGCTGATCCTGCCCTACCTCGACGTCGACCTGCACTACTACGACCTGTCGATCCAGTACCGCGACGAGACCGACGACCAGGTCACCATTGACGCCGCCAACGCCATCAAGGAGCACGGCGTCGGCGTCAAGTGCGCGACCATCACCCCGGACGAGGCCCGGGTCGAGGAGTTCGGCCTGAAGAAGATGTGGCGGTCGCCCAACGGCACCATCCGCAACATCCTCGGCGGCGTCGTCTTCCGTGAGCCGATCATCATGTCCAACGTGCCGCGCCTGGTGCCCGGCTGGACCAAGCCGATCATCATCGGCCGGCACGCCCACGGTGACCAGTACAAGGCCACCGACTTCGTCGTCCCCGGCCCGGGCACGGTGACCATCACCTACACGCCGGCCGACGGCGGCGAGCCGATGGAGATGGAGGTCGCCAACTTCCCCGGCGGCGGCATCGCCATGGGCATGTACAACTACGACGAGTCGATCCGGGACTTCGCCCGGGCCTCGTTCCGGTACGGCCTGGACCGCAACTACCCGGTCTACATGTCGACCAAGAACACCATCCTCAAGGCGTACGACGGCCGGTTCAAGGACATCTTCGCCGAGGTGTTCGAGGCCGAGTTCAAGGCCGAGTTCGACGCCGCCGGCCTGACCTACGAGCACCGGCTCATCGACGACATGGTCGCCGCCGCGCTCAAGTGGGAGGGCGGGTACGTCTGGGCCTGCAAGAACTACGACGGTGACGTGCAGTCCGACACCGTCGCGCAGGGCTTCGGCTCGCTGGGCCTGATGACCTCGGTGCTGCTCTCCCCGGACGGCCGTACCGTCGAGGCCGAGGCGGCGCACGGCACGGTCACCCGGCACTACCGGCAGTACCAGAAGGGCGAGAAGACCTCGACCAACCCGATCGCGTCGATCTACGCCTGGACCCGGGGCCTCGCCCACCGGGGCAAGCTGGACGGCACGCCGGCGGTCACCGAGTTCGCCAACACCCTGGAGCAGGTCATCATCGACACCGTCGAGGGCGGCCAGATGACCAAGGACCTCGCGCTGCTCATCTCGCGCGACGCCCCGTGGCTGACGACCGACGAGTTCATGAACGCGCTCGACGAGAACCTGGCCCGCCGGCTCTCCGCCTGATTCGACAGCACAGCACCGGAGCCCGTCGGCACCCGCCGGCGGGCTCCGCTGTGTCCGGCGGGCGACACGCGGGCGGCGTCACCCGGCTCGGCGCGCCTCGTTGACCAGGGTGGACGAGATGCCAGTCGCGTCCGAGAAGGTTGACCGAGGTCGACCGCAGTGTGCGTGCCGATCAGCCAGCCTTCCCGGCTGTGTCGAGCACAGCCAGCCGTCCCTTCCCTGCGGGGGGCCCTGTCCCGGGCCCCCCGCGCCCTGTTTCCCGGCCTTCGCCTGCGCTCGTCGCCGCCCTGACGGCCGACGAGGGGCAGTTCGAGGACGGGCGGGATCAGGCGGCGCGCAGCAGTTCGGCGGCGCGTTCGGGGGAGATGTCGTTGATGAAGACGCCCATCCCCGACTCGGAACCGGCCAGGTACTTCAGCTTGTCCTTGGCCCGCCGGATGCTGAAGAGCTGAAGGTGCAGGTGGCCCAGCTCGCGGTCGATCCGCACCGGGGCCTGGTGCCACGCCGCGATGTAGGGCATCGGCATGTCGAACAGGCCGTCGAAGCGGCGCAGCAGATCGAGGTAGAGCGGCCCGAAGGCGTCCCGCTCGTCGTCGCTCAGGGCCGGGATGTCCGGCACCACGCGTCGGGGCGCGACGTGCACCTCGAACGGCCAGCGGGCCGCCGCCGGCACGAACGCCGTCCAGTGCTCGTTCTCGGTGACGACCCGGTCGCCGGCCGCGCGCTCGGCGGCCAGCACGTCCGCGTACAGGTTGCCACCGCCGGTGCGCTCGGCGTGCCGGCGTGCCGCGGCCAGCAACGCCCGGGTGCGCGGCGTCACGAAGGGGTACGCGTAGATCTGCCCGTGCGGGTGGTGCAGCGTGACACCGATCTCGACACCCCGGTTCTCGAAGCAGAAGATCTGCTCGACGCCGGGCAGTTCGCCGAGCACCTCGGTCCGGTCGGCGAGCGCGTCCAGCACGGTGCGGACGCGGCGCGGCGGGAGGCTGGCGAAGGAGGCGTTGTGGTCGGAGGTGAAGCAGACCACCTCGCACCGCCCCAGGCCCGGTCGGACCGGCGTGAACGGGGTGATCTCGCCGGGCTCGTCGGCCACCCGACCGCTGAGTGAGGGGAACCGGTTCTCGAAGACCACCACGTCGTAGTCCGGTGCGGGGATCTCGGTCAGCCGGTCGCCCTCGGACGGGTCGAGCGGGCACTCGTTCGCGGGCGGCAGGAACGTGCGGGTCTGCCGGTGCACGGCCACCGCGACCCACTCGTCGGTCAGCGGGTCGTAGCGCAGTTGCGACGCGGGTGGCGGTGGCGGCAGGTCACGGCGGTCCGGCTGGTCGCGGACGGCGTCGTCGTTCTCGTCGAAGTAGATCAGTTCCCGGCCGTCGGCCAGGTTGATCGCGGTGCGCTTCACGGCGCCGTCCCCTCACTCGTCGGCGTGCGCGTCGCGCGGCCCGCCCTCGTCGCCTTAACCATGATCAATTGGCCCACCTGTTCGCCGAGTACCCGTCGCGCGGTGGGAGGCAACGCCTCGTCGCTGACCAGTACGTGGGCTGCCGCCAGTTCGACGATCGAGGAGATGCCGACCGTGCCCCACTTCGTGTGGTCGGCGAGCACCACCAACTGGTCCGCCGCGGCGACCAGCGCCCGGTCGATCTCGGCTTCCATCAGGTTCGGGGTGGTGAAACCCGCCCGCTCGGTGATCCCGTGGACGCCCAGGAAGAGCAGGTCGAGGTGCAGCCGCCGGACGGCGCCGACCGCGAGCGGGCCGACCAGCGCGTCCGACGGCGTCCGGACGCCGCCGGTGAGCACCACCGTCTGGTCGGACCGACCCCCGGCGTGCAGGATCTCGGCCACCGGCAGCGAGTTGGTCACCACGGTCAGGCCGGGAACGTCCACCAGCCTGCGGGCCAGCTCGGCGGTCGTGGTGCCGGCGGAGAGGGCCACCGCCGCGCCGGGTCGGACCAGAGCCGCCGCCCGGTCCGCGATGGCGGCCTTCTCCGGTAGCTGCCGGACGGACTTGGCGTGGAAGCCCGGCTCGTCGGTCGAGCTGGGGCCGGCCGCGGTCGCACCGCCGTGCACCTTGGCCAGCAGGCCACGCTCGTGCAGGGCCTCCAGATCGCGCCGGATGGTCATGTCGGAGACGCCGAACTCGGTCGCCAGGTCGGTCACCCGGACGCCGCCCGTGGTGCGGACCCGGTCCAGGATGGCCGTCTGCCGCTGCCGTGCGAGCATGCGCCGTGCCTCCCGGGGTCCACGTACTCTCACGCGGTCGAACGTGTTCCAACAAAGATGAACACTAGCGCGTGCCCGGAACCGGCGAAAGGAAAGGGGGTGGGGCGACGGCTCAGGCGGACTGGATCTTCAATTCCACCCAGCCGGTCTCGGTCAGATGATCGAGTACGGCCTGCACCGCCTCCGCGACGCTCACGTGGGAGGTGTCCAGCACCAGGTCCGCGTCCGTCGGCTCCTCGTACGGGTCGTCGATGCCGGTCATCCCGGTCAGCAGACCGGCGCGGGCCCGCGCGTACAGGCCCTTGCGGTCCCGCTGCTCGCACACCTCGAGCGGTGTCGCGACGTGCACCAGCACGAAGCCCGCCCCGGCGGCCAGGGCCATCTCCCGTGCCGTCGCACGGGCGGCGGCATACGGGGCGATCGGGCAACAGATGCCCATGCCGTGGTGCCGGGCGATCTCGGCCGCCACCCACCCGATCCGGCGGACGTTGAGATCCCGGTCGGTCTTGCTGAAGCCCAGCCCGGCGGAGAGCTCCCGTCGTACGACGTCGCCGTCGAGGAGGGTCACCGTCCGGTCGCCGTTCTCCCGCAACGCGTCGGCCAGACCCCGGGCGATGGTGGACTTGCCGGAGCCGGAGAGGCCGGTCAGGAACACCACGAGTCCGCGGTGCCGCCGCGGCGGGCGAGCCCGGGCCAGTTCCTTCGCCACCGCCGGAGGGGTGTGCCACTCGGGCAGGGGGAAGCCACGGTCGAGCAGGTCGTCGATCTCGTCCTGAGTGAGCGCGAGACGCCGGTTACGCGGCGGAATGTCCTCCCGCCAGCGCCACTGCCCGTCCCGGTTGTCGTACGCCAGCTCGCGGGGCACCAGCACCCGCAGGCCCGCCCCGGAGAGCATCTCACCGGTGGAGAGCAGATGGGTGACCCCGTACGCGGCGGAGACGCGGGCCCGTAGCAGCGCGTCGCTGATCTCGTCCCGCCGGTGCGACAGCGGTACGGCCACCAGGGTGGCCGGGGGCATCCGGTCCCGAGCGGCGAAGATCGCTCGCACCAGCGCCTCCGGTGCGAGCCCACCGACACCGCCCTCGCCGACCGGGATCATCACCAGCAGGTGGGCGGCCAGGGTGCGGGCGGCGTGGGCGATCTGGGCGAGCTGTGGCCGGTGCAGCGGACGGTCGGCGATGACCCCGAGGACGCGACCCGGAGGCAGCAGCGCCCGAACCTCCTCCGGGGTGCGCCGCAACCTCTGGAACGGGCCGTGGGCGCCGTCGCCGAGCCGCCGGAGCGGACCACCCAGGCCGGCGACGCCCTCGCGTACCGGCCAGACGTCCGCCACGTCGAGGGCGGCGGCCGGCGCGCCCTCGGCGTCGGTCAGCACCAGGGCCCGGCGGGCCTCGTCGCGCGGATCGAAACCCTGTGCCAGAGCGGCCGGGACCTGCAGGGTCACCGGCACCTGCCACGGCGTGCCGTCGGCCAGCCGGCCGCGCCGGCTCACCGACACCAGGTCGGCGCGGGTCATGAAGCCGGTCAGGGGGGCGTACGCGCCGGTCAGCAGCAGCTCCAGATCGGCGAGCTCACCGGGACGCGGCGTATACGCCGGCGCGTCCCGGAGCACCTCGTCGGGCAGCACCCAGCCGTTGCTCATCCACACCCCCCACTCGCTGACGGCACACAGTTTCGCAGCCGACCGCCGATCGGTCGAGGCCGCCACTCCACGACGTCAGCGGCGGACCCGGCGTCCCACCGCCGACCGCAGCCGGTTCCAGGCCTTCCGCTCGTCACGGATCCTCGGCTCCGCGCCGTCGGCCGGGCAGATGAAGAGCAGCGGCAGCCGCGCGTCCTCGGTCCATCCGGCGTTGGTGACCCGTGCCTTGAGAAACCAACTCCCCCGCGTACGACCGCCGTTGAGGGCCTGGAAGTCGATCTTCGTGGTGGCGCGGTGCACCAGGTGGACGGTGTTGTCGCCGGGCGCGGCGACCCGCTCGACCTGGAACGTCACCGGCAGGAAGATCTCGTCACCGGTCTCCCGGCGGCGGGCGACCACGTCCAAGCGGGCCTTGCGGACCTGCGCGGTGGAGTCGAGCACCTCGGGGGCGATGTCGTCGATCGGGAGCACCAGCACGTCGCGTTCGCCGTCGCTGCGGAAGCCGATCGGCTGGCCCGCGGAGCGCAGCTCGGCGGCGACGCGCACCGTGACGGTGTGCTCGTCCGGCTCGAGCGCGTCGATCCTGCCGTGCGCAGCGATGCCTGACTCCCAGCGGGCCAGCCGCCGCAGGTCCGCGACCCGTCCCCGCTCGGCCAGGTAGGCAATGGCCCGTTGCAGCGGCGGGAGGCCAGCCGCGACCCCGGGGGCGAACCGTTCCTGGATGATGTTCTGGACCTCGGCGGCGACCTGCTCCACCCAGTCCTCGGGAGCCTCCAGGAGTCGCTTGCCGCGCAGCCGGTTGATCATTTCGTTGCGCAGCCACCGCCGGTGCAGCCGGTCACGCAGCGGCCCCGGCTCGGTGTGGGCGTCGACGACGCCCAGCGCGTCGCGCACGCTCGCGAAGTAGCTGGACGGCTCCAGTCGGGCCGCGGTGACGTTCTTGGCATCGGGCCGCTGGGTGTGGTGGTAGCAGGTGTAGTCGGACAGCACGCAGGTACGGCGGGACGCGAAGTAGGCGCGGACCACGAGCGAATGATCCTCGAGTCGCCGCTTGCCGCCCTCCGGGAACCGGAGCTTGTGCTCGTTGAGGAAGGCCCGGCGGAACAGCTTGTGACAGGTCAGGCTGTCGATCAGCGGCGCGTTCTCCAGGGTGGCGTCGAAGCGGTTCTTGCGGAACAACTCCCGGGGCACACCGCGCCCGTGCCCGGCCATCTTCCCGATAACCAGGTCCGCGTCGTACTTCTTCGCGCAGTCGTAGAGCCGTTCCAGCGCCTGGTCGGCGAACCAGTCGTCGTCGTCGGCGAAGAACACGTACTCGCCCCGGGCCCGCTCGATGCCGATGTTGCGCGGGCGCGACGGCCAGCCGGAGTTCTCGATGTGCACCACCTGGAGGTGCGGGTGCTCGGCGGCCAACCGGTCCAGCCGCGCGCCCGTGTCGTCGGTGGACCCGTCGTCGACGAAGATCGCCTCGAACTCGTCGACCGGTAACGACTGGCGTAGCAGCGACGCCACCAGCTTCTCGATGTGCGAGCCGGTGTTGTACGCGGGCACCACGACACTCACCTTGGGGACGCCAACCTCGACCATCACGATCCTTCCCCGCGTCGGCGGTCGAATATCCCCCGGAACACTGCCCGGTGAACGGGAAGTGAATCGTGCCACCCCGCAGTGGACTTTCCGGAGGCGGGGTCTCACCGATCGCAGGACCGGCGCAAACGTCCACCCAACCTGCGACCGCCCTGTGAAGCAGACCCTAGGGGTCCGCCGCGGCGAGGATCAGGGGCGCGCCGGGGGCGCGCCGGTGTCGGTGGGAGGTATCGACTCCCTACGCTGGTCTGGTGACACTGATCGCGACCCAGTCGCTCACCAAGACGTACGGAGGTCGGGTCACCGCGCTCACCGACCTCACCGTCGCCGTCGAGCCCGGGATCATCGGCCTGGTGGGGGCGAACGGCGCCGGCAAATCCACCTTGATCAAGATTCTGCTCGGCCTGATCGCCCCGACCAGCGGTCAGGTCTCGGTGCTCGGCATCGACCCGACCGCCGAACCGGCGGCGGTCCGCGCCCGCGTCGGCTACATGCCCGAGCACGACTGCCTCCCACCCGACCTGTCCGCCGCCGAGTTGGTCACCCACCTCGGTCGGATCAGCGGCCTGCCGCGCACGGTGGCCCGTGAGCGCGCCTCCGAGGCGCTGCGTCACGTCGGGCTCTACGAGGAGCGGTACCGGCCGGTGGGCGGCTACTCCACCGGCATGAAGCAACGGGTCAAGCTGGCCCAGGCGCTGGTGCACGACCCCGACCTGCTGTTGCTGGACGAGCCGACCAACGGTCTGGACCCGGCCGGGCGGGACGCCATGCTGGCGCTGGTGCACCGGATCGGCACCGAGTTCGGCATCTCCGTGCTGGTGTGCTCGCACCTGCTGGGCGAGGTCGAGCGGATCTGCGACACGCTGGTCGCCATCGACGGTGGCCGGCTGCTGCGTGCCGACCACATCTCCGCGATGACGTCGGCCACCGACGTGCTGGCCGTCGAGGTCAGCGAGGGCACCGAGGAGTTGGCCGCCCGGCTCGCCGCGCTCGACCTGCCGGTGGCGCGGGACGGCCGGCTGCTGCTCGTACCGCTCGCCGACGACAGCACCTACGACCTGATCCTCGGCGCGGTCGCCGAGCTGGACCTGCCGCTGCACCGGCTGGACCAGCGCCGGCACCGGGTGGCCGAACTCTTCGCCACGAGGGAGCTCACCCATGCCTGAGCCGTCATCCGCCGTCCGGTCCGCGCCGGCCGGCGTCATCCACGACATCGGCTACCAGCGCTACGAGGGCCCCCGCCTGGGCCGCCGGCACGTCTTCGGCGCGCTCTACCTGCACGGGCTGCGCACCATCTTCGGGCTCGGACGCAGCGCCAAGGCCAAGATCTTCCCGTGGCTGGTGATCGGCATCGTCACCCTGGTCGCGGTGGCCCTGGCCGCCGTACGCAGCCAACTCGGTGAACCGGTCGCCACGTACGCCCAGTTCGCCGACGCGATGAGCTGGCTGGTGCTGTTCTTCGTCGCGGTGGCCGCGCCGGAGCTGGTCTCGCGCGACCTGCGCAGCGGTGTGCTGCCGCTGTACTTCTCCCGCCCGCTGCCCCGCGCCGACTACGCGATCGCCAAGCTGTTGGCGCTGGTCACCGGCCTCTGGCTGCTGCTCGGTGGGCCGCAACTGATCATGTTCCTGGGTGCCGCGTTCACCACCAAGGACGGGCTGAAGGGCGTCTGGAACGAGCTGCTCGACCTGCTCCCCGGTCTGCTCTACGCCGGGCTGTGGGCGGTCGTCTTCGCCTCGGTGGGTCTGCTCGTCGCGTCGCTGACCGGCAAGCGCGCGTTCGCCGCCGGTGGGGTGGTCGCCGTCTTCCTGATGACCACGCCGATCGTGGGCACGCTGAGCATCCTGCCGTCCCGTACGGCCAACGAACTGGCCGGGCTCGCCTCACCCACGACCCTGGTCCAGGGGGTGGGCGTCTGGTCGCTCGGTGACCTGCTGGTCCCCGACAACCAGGACGGCGGCCCGTCGATCGGTGGGTTCGGCCCGATCTACGCCCTGGTCGCGGTGCTGCTGGTCGCCGGGGCGACCACCCTCCTGCTGGCCCGTTACCGGAAGGTCGCCTCCTGATGAGCAGCACGCTGAGCCTGACCGGTGTGTCCCGGTGGTACGGCAACGTGGTGGCCGTCAACGACATCAGCATGACCCTCGGCCCCGGGGTGACCGGTCTGCTCGGCCCGAACGGCGCCGGCAAGACCACGCTGCTGCACATGATGGCCGGATTCCTCGCCCCGTCGCGCGGCACGGTCACCCTCGACGAGGAGCCGACCTGGCGTAACCCCGCCGTCTACCGCAGGCTGGGCCTGGTCAGCGAACGCGAGGCGGTGCAGAGCTTCCTCACCGCGTACGAGTTCGTGCTCGCCAGCGCCAAGCTGCACCGACTGGCCGACCCGGCGGCGGCGGCCCGACGCGCCATCGACCTGGTGGAGTTGGAGTCGGCGCAGGACCGCCGGATCGGCACGTACTCCAAGGGCATGCGGCAGCGCGCGCGGGTCGCGGCGGCGCTGGTCCACGACCCGCAGGTGCTGCTGCTCGACGAGCCGTTCAACGGGATGGACCCGCGCCAGCGGCTGCACATGATGGAGCTGCTGCACTCCCTCGGCGACTCCGGCCGGACGATCCTGTTCAGCTCGCACATCCTGGAGGAGGTCGAGCAGGTCTCCGGAACGGTGCAGGTGATGGTGGCGGGGCGGCTGGCCGCCTCCGGCGACTTCCGGACCATCCGCCGGCTCATGACGAACCGGCCGCACGTCTTCGCGGTGCGCTCCACCGACGACCGGGCGCTGGCCGTGGCCCTGATCGCGGAGCCGTCGGTGAGCGCCGTCGAGTTGGACCGTGCCGGCCTGACCGTGCGCGCCGGCGACTACGGCGCCTTCACCCGGGCGCTGCCCCGGATCGCCCTGCGCCAGGGCATCCGGGTGCGTCAGCTGGTGCCGTCCGACGAGTCCCTGGAGAGCGTCTTCTCCTACCTGGTGGAGGCCTGAGGTGAGTGCGAGGAGTGAACGAGCGCAGCGAGTGAGCCCCGCAGTCACGAACGAAAGAGGCTGAGAATGTCGACCATTACCTGGATCACCGCGCGCGGGCTGTTCGGCCGGCGGCGGTTCCTGCTGCTGCTCCCACTGCCGCTGGTGCTGCTCGGCCTGGCCGTCCTCTGCCGTTCGCTGGGGGTGGACCCGCGCCAGTGGGGCCCGCCGGTGCTGGTCGGCCTCGGCCTGGCGGTGGTGCTGCCGGTGGTGGCCCTGATCATCGGCACGGGTGTGCTGGGCGCGGAGATCGACGACGGCACGGTCGTGCACATCCTCACCAAGCCGCTGCCGCGCTGGCAGATCGTGCTGCCGAAGCTCGCGGTCGCCACCGGCGTCACCGCGGCCACCGTCGCGGTGCCGCTCTACGTCGCGGGCGTGCTTGCCGATTCGGTACGCCTCGGACTGGCGCTCGCCGCCGCGTCCGCGCTCGGCGCGCTGGCGTACTCGGCGCTGTTCCTCGCGCTCAGCCTCGTCACCCGGCGTCCGGTGCTGCTCGGGCTCGTCTACGTGCTGATCTGGGAGGGACTGCTCGGTAACTTCGTCAGCGGCACGAAGGTGCTCTCCATCCAGCAGTACGTGATCGCCCTCGCCGACCGGCTCGCCCCCAGCGGGCTGCTGGAGACCAGCGTGTCGGTGCCGGTCGCCGGCGTGATGACCGTGCTGGTGAGCGTCGGCTTCACCGTGCTCGCGATCGACCGCCTGCGCTCGTTCAGCGTGGCCGGCGAGACGAGCTGAGGCCGTACGGTCCGGCCAGCCCTCCGGCGACGGGTAGGGCTGGCCGGATGGACCGGGCGGGTCCCACGCACGAGGCTTGTGGACGTGACTGTCGAAGCGGAGCGCAGACCCTTGGCTGACCCGTACTCCCGCCGTAGCCGGGCGTGGCTGATCAGCCTCGCCGCTGCCGGCCTCGCGTCCGCGACGGTCGCGACGGCCGCCCAGGGCAGCGGCCGGTTCCACTGGTGGGCCGGCTTCATCCTCATCCCGGCCGCGCTGATCGCGGCCAGCGGCGGCCCACTGCTGGCCCGCGGCGGTGGTCGCGCCTTCGCCGGGTACGTCGTCGCCTGCGTCGGCGCGCTGGCGTTCGTGGTGGGCGCGCTGCTGATGTTCGGAGCGATGGGGAAGGGCTGGCCGCTGCTGGTGGTGCTGCCCTGTCTGGCGGTCGCGGGCACGTACGGCTGGCGGGCGGGCCACCCGCTGGCCCGGGGCCTGCACCGCGCGGTGGCGCTGCTCGCGCTGACCGGCGCGCTGCTCGGTGTGACCCTGCAACTGCTGCACGCCCGGGTGATCCACCTGGACACGGGCTGGTGGGGCGCGTTCATGATGCTCGCCGGGGTCATCGTGCTGGGCAACGCGGGGGAACTGGCCCGGCACCGGATGCCGTACCGCCTCCAGGCGATCACCCTGTTGGTCGGGCCATCCGTGGTGGCCTTCCTGCTCGGCCTGCGCTTCCTGCGCGGCTGGTGACGGCCGGTCCGCCGCCGCCCCAGGGGGGTGGGCGGCGGCGGACCCGGTCAGAAGGCGCAGGCGATCACGAGCTCCGGGGTGCGGTCGGGAAGCAGGTCGAGCTTGCCGATCCGGCCCGCCGCCCGCAGGTCGTCGGCGACCAGGGTGAGCTGCTCCAGCAGCGCCGCCGGGCCCAGCGCCTCGGCCAGCGGCACCTCCGCCTTCATCGAGAGCTTCCGCTCCGACTTGGCCCGCCGCACCTGGCCCAACGCGTCCCCGGCCAGCCGCAGCAGCGCGGGCTCGCCCGTTCCCTCGATCGCACGGGCCACCTCGTAGGTGGTGGGCCAGGGCGCGCGGTGCACCGACCCGTACCGCCACCACGACCAGATCTCCTCGGTGACGTACGGCAGCACGGGGGCGAACAGCCGCAACTGCACCGACAGCGCCGAGGCCAGCGCGGCCCGGGCCGAGTCGGCAGCCGCTCCGGTGCCGTACGCCCGTTCCTTGACCAACTCGATGTAGTCGTCGCAGAACCGCCAGAAGAACGCCTCGGTCACCTGGAGGGCGGCCGTGTGGTCGTACCCGTCGAAGGCCCTGCTCGCGGCGCTGACCACCGTGCCCAGTTCGGCGAGCATCGCCCGGTCCAGCGGGGCCGTCGTGGCGGCGCGCAGCGCGTCCGCGGCGCCCAGGCCGAGCGCGAACTTCGACGCGTTGAGCAGTTTGGTCGCCAGCCGGCGACCGACCTTGATCTGCGCCGGGTCGAAGGCGAGGTCCATGCCGGGCTTGCCGCTGGCCGCCCAGTAGCGCACCGCGTCCGAACCGTGCTGCTCGAGCAGCGCGAGCGGGGTGACCACGTTCCCCTTGGACTTGGCCATCTTCTTGTGGTCCGGGTCGAGGATCCAGCCCGACAGCACGGTGTCCCGCCAGGGCAGCACCCCGTGTTCGAAGTGCGAACGGATCACGGTGTCGAACAGCCAGGTCCGGATGATCTCCTGCCCCTGTGGGCGGAGGTCCATCGGGAAGACCTGCGCGAACAGTTCCGGATCGGTTTCCCAGCCACCGACGATCTGCGGCGTCAACGACGACGTCGCCCAGGTGTCCAGCACGTCCGGGTCACCGACGAAGCCGCCCGGCCGTCCGCGCTGCGACTCGTCGAAACCGGGCGCCGGGTCACTGGACGGGTCGACCGGCAGCGCCGACTCGTCCGGCGTGAGAGGGTGGGTCCAGTCCGGCTCGCCAGTGTCGTCGAGCCGGTACCACACCGGCACCGGCACCCCGAAGAAACGCTGCCGGCTGACCAGCCAGTCCCCGGTCAGGCCGCCCACCCAGTTGTCGTAGCGGTGCTTCATGTGCGCCGGCACCCAGTTCAGCTCCGCGCCCCGGGCCAGCAGCGTCGCCCGCAGGTCGGCGTCCCGTCCGCCGTTGCGCAGGTACCACTGGCGTGTGGAGACGATCTCCAGTGGCCGGTCACCACGTTCGTAGAACTTCACCGGGTGGGTCACCGGACGCGGCTCGCCGACCAGGTCACCCGCGTCGGCCAGCATCGCGACGATCTCCCGGCGCGCGCCGTTGACGGTCTGCCCGGCCAGCGCCGCGTACGGCCCCGCGGGCACCCCGGCCGGCGGCTCCGGCAACAGACGACCGTCCCGGCCGATCACCACCCGGGTGTCCAGCCGTAGCTCACGCCACCAGGTCACGTCGGCGAGGTCGCCGAACGTGCAGACCATCGCGATGCCGGTGCCCTTCGCGGGATCGGCGAGCGGGTGGGCGCGCACCGGCACCTCGACGTCGAACAGCGGGCTGCGCACGGTCGCGTCCACCAGGTCGGTGTACCGCTCGTCGTCGGGGTGGCAGACCAGCGCGACGCAGGCCGGCAGCAGCTCCGGTCGGGTGGTGTCGATGAGAATTTCGCGCCCGCCGGGCCCGGCGAACCGCAGCCGGTGGTACGCGCCGGGACGTTCCCGGTCCTCCAACTCCGCCTGGGCGACCGCGGTGGCGAAGCCGACATCCCACAGCGTCGGCGCCTCCGCCTGGTACGCCTCGCCCCGGCGCAGGTTCCGCACGAACGCCCGCTGGCTGGTGGCGCGGGCCACCCGGCCGATCGTCGTGTACGTCAGGGACCAGTCCACCGAGAGCCCGAGCCGCCGCCAGAGCGACTCGAAGACCTGCTCGTCGGCGACCGTCAGCCGCTCGCACAGCTCGATGAAGTTGCGCCGCGAGATCGGCGTCGGGTCACGGCGCGCGGCGTCGTCGACCGGGGTGGCCGGGGGCCGCCACACCGGGTCGTACGCCAACGCCGGGTCGCAGCGCACCCCGTACACGTTCTGCACGCGACGCTCAGTGGGCAGCCCGTTGTCGTCCCAGCCGATCGGGTAGAAGACCGCCTTGCCGCGCATCCGCTGGTAACGGGCGACGGTGTCGGTGTGCGTGTACGAGAAGACGTGCCCCATGTGCAGCTCGCCCGATACGGTGGGCGGCGGGGTGTCGATGGAGTACACGTCGGCCCGCTTTTTCGAGCGGTCGAACGCGTACGTGCCCTCCTCCTGCCAGCGCTGCGCCCAGCGCTCCTCGAGCCCGTCCAGACTGGGACGCTCGGGAACGCCGGCGCGGGCCGTCCTCGCCGTATCGGTCATCTGCCGATCGTAGGCATCAGCAGGGTGCCGAGCCACGCAGTTGCCGATCGCCGTCGCCCGTGGCCGGTGCGCGCGGCTCAGACGAGCGAGTCGCGCCACTGCCGGTGCAGGGCCGCGTACCGGCCGCCGGACGCGGCGAGCACGGCCGGCGGGCCGTCCTCGACGACCCGACCCCCGTCGACGACCAGCACCCGGTCGGCGGTCTCCACTGTGGAGAGGCGATGTGCGATCACCAGCGCCGTCCGGTCCCGCAGGATGGTGCCGAGCGCGCGCTGCACCAGCCGTTCCGTCGGCACGTCCAGCGACGACGTCGCCTCGTCGAGGATCAGCACGGTCGGGTCGGCGAGGAACGCCCGGGCGAACGCGACAAGTTGTCGCTGCCCGGCGGAGAGCCGGCCGCCGCGCCGGTGTACCTGCGTGGCGTACCCGTCGGGCAACGCGGCGATGAACTCGTGCGCGCCGATCGCCTGGGCGGCGGCCCGCACCTCGGCGTCGTCGGCGCCCGGTCGACCGAACCGGATGTTCTCCGCCACCGTGCCGCTGAACAGGTGGTTCTCCTGCGTCACGAGCACCACGGCGCGGCGCAGGTCGGCGTCGCACACCTCGCGCAGGTCGGTCCCGTCCAGCAGCACCGTGCCGGCGTCCGGGTCATGGAACCGGGCCACGAGCTTGGCGATCGTCGACTTGCCCGCGCCGGTCGGCCCGATCAGCGCGACCGTCTGCCCGGCCGGCACCCGCAGGTCCAGTCCGGCGAGGATCGGGGTGTTCGCGCGGTAGCCGAACGAGACGCCCCGGAAGGTCAGCTCCCCGTGGCCGGGACCGCGCGGCAGCGGCACCGGCCGGGCCGGCTCGGCGACGCCGGGCCGCTCGTCGAGCACCCCGGCCAGCTTCTCCAGCGCCGCCGTCGCCGACTGCAACGAGTTGTAGAACTGGCTCAGCTCCTGCATCGGCTCGAAGAAGCGTCGCAGGTACAGCAGGAACGCCGCGAGCACACCGATCTCGGTCCGCCCGCCGAGCACCCGCCACCCGCCGTAGCAGAGCACGACCGCGACCGTCAGGTTGCCGATCAACTTGATCGCCGGTGAGTACGTGGCGATCAGCCGGAACGCGTGCAGGCTCGCACGGCGGTAGTCGTCCCCGAGCGTCACGAAGATCCGCTGATTACGGGGTTCCCGGCGGAACGTCTGCACCGCCCGGATACCCCGCATGGACTCGACGAAGTGCACGATGACCAGCGCGACGGCCTCCCTCGTCCGCCGGTAGGCGGTGGCCGACGCCCGTGCGAACCAGCGGGAGAGCCAGAACAGGAACGGGAACGCGAGCAGCGTCACCGCGGCCAGTGGCAGGTCCAGCCAGAGCAGGATGGCGGCCACCGACAGGATCGACAGGGCGGCGAGCACCAGGCTGTCGATCCCCCCGTCGACCAACTCGGCGATGCTGTCCAGATCGCTGGTGAGGCGGGACACCATCCGGCCCGACGTGTACCGCTCGTGGAAGCCCACCGACAGGCGTAGGAAGTGCCCGAACACCCGTTGCCGCAGGTCCAGCAGGACGGCCTGGCCGATGCGGGCGGAGAGGGTGAGGAAGCCGCGGCGGGCGGCGTACTCCGTTCCGGCGGCGACGGCGAACGCCCCGGCCACGGCGACCAGCGGGGTGGCGTTCCCGGCGCGCAACGGGGCGATGGCGCGGTCGATGCCGACCATGACCAGGTACGGGCCGGCCATCGCGGCGGCGTTCTGCGCGAGCAGCAGCCCGACGGCGGCGGCGAGTCGCCCCCGGTGCGGGCGCAGCAGATCGGCCAGCAGGGCCCGGCTGTGCCGGCGCAGCCGGGCCACGGCCTCCGGGGTGTTCTCCTCGGCCCGGCTCCGGTCGGCCTCCGGGTCGGTGGCCGTCCCCCGCCAGCGGGCCAGCTCCGGCTCCCCATCGGGAGGCGGATCGGCCTGCTGCGGAGGCGTCACGAGCGCACCAGCCCCCAGCCGTCCGAGGTGGACGTGTCGGGCTCCGCCGGCCCGGCACACCCGGGCTCGGCCCCGGCGGCCCGTACGGGAGCCGGGTGCGCGCCGGCCGGCTGCACACCGGGTGGCTGGGCGGCTCCCGCGTGCGCCGCTCGCGCGGGTGGTGCCTCGGCGGCTCGCGCGTGCGCCGGTCGCGCGGGTGGTGGTGGCTCGGCGGCGAGCAACGCCCGGTAGGCGGGCACGGTGGCGAGCAGTTCCGAGTGCCGGCCGATCGCGGCGATCCGTCCCCCGTCGAGCAGGGCAACGCGGTCGGCCAGCGCGATCGTCGACGGCCGGTGCACCACGAGGAGGGCGGTGCTGGCCCGCAGCACCTGTCGTAGCGCCGCCTCCACCAGCGCCTCGGTGTGCACGTCGAGGGCGGACAGCGGATCGTCGAGCACCAGCAGCGCCGGACGGCCGAGCACCGCCCGCGCCAGTGCCAACCGCTGCCGCTGGCCCCCGGAGAGCGACAACCCCTGCTCACCCACCCGGGTGGCCAGGCCCCACGGCAGGTCGTACGCGAAATCGGCCTGTGCCAGCGCGAGAGCCGCGCGGACCTCGTCGTCGGCGGCGTCCGGGCGGCCCAGGGTGAGGTTCTCCCACACCGACATGGAGAAGAGGGTGGGCTCCTCGAACGCCACCCCGACCAGCCGGCGCAGTGAGGCCAGCCGCAGGTCCCGCAGGTCGTGCCCGTCGAGGGTGATCCGGCCGCCGGTCACGTCGTGCAGTCGGGGCACCAGGGAGAGCAGGGTGCTCTTGCCGCAGCCGGTGACGCCGACCAGGGCCAGCGTCTCGCCCGGCTCGATGGTCAGGTCGATCTCGTGCAGAACGCCGGTGGCCGCGCCGGGGTAGCGGAAGGCGACCCGCTCGAAGCGGAGCCGGCCCCGGACCGCGTCGCGGCTGAGCGTGAGCGCGTCGGGAGCGTCCACGATCTGCGGCGGAGTGTCCAGCACCTCCTGGACCCGGTCGGCGGCGGTGGCCGCCTCCTGACCGTTGGCGATGATCCAGCCCAGGGACTGCACCGGCCAGATGAGCATCAGTTGGAGGCTGGCGAACGCCACCAGCTCTCCGAGGGTGAGCGCGCCCCGCGCGGCGGCGGCCGCCCCGGCGACCAGCACCACCCCCAGCGTCAGGTTGGGCACCAGGTCGAGCAGCGCGGCTGTGTTCGCCAGCAGCCGGCCCTTGCCCACGCCGGTGTCGTGCAGCGTGCGGGCCCCCTCGGCGAAGCGGGCGGCCAACTCCGGCCCCCGCCCGTACGCCTTCATGGTGCGCAGGCCCTGCGCGGTCTCCTCGACAAGCGTCGCCACGTCGCCCTGCTGGTCCTGCATCCGGCGGGACGCGGTGTGGTAGTGCCGACCGAACCGACGCGTGATCAGCAGCAGTGGCACGGCGCTGGCCGCGACCAGCAGCCCGAGCGCCACGTGCAGGTGGATCAGCAGCAGCACCACCACCACGTAGGTGGTCAGGTTGAGGACCAGGAAGAAGACACCGAACGACAGGAACCTGCGGATCACCGACAGGTCGCTGGTGATCCGGGAGAGCAGTTGGCCCGACTGCCAACGGTCGTGGAAACTGGCCGGCAGCCGTTGCAGGTGCGCGTAGACGTCGGCGCGCAGCGCCGCCTCCATGCCCACCGCCGAGGACGACTGCACCCACCGGCGGATGAAGATGAGCACCGCCTCGACTACGCCGAGCAGCAGCGCCAGACCACCGAGCTGGAGCAGGCCCGCGGGCTCGTGGCGGGCCACCGGCCCGTCCACCACGCGCTGCACCACCAGGGGTACGGCGATCCCGGCGGCCGTGCCGGCGAGCCCGGCGACCAGCAGCCAGGCGAACTCGGCGGCGTACGGGCGCAGGTAGCGGCGCAGCCGCCAGAGGTTGTGCACGGGGTGGCGGCCCGCGGCGACCGGGGCGGCCCGGTCGCCGTCGCTCTCCACAGGCACTACCCGACGGTAGCGTCATTGGGTGCCCGTGTAGTTGTCAGCTTGCCGTCAACCGCCGCTCATGACCGAGAAGCCACTTCTTCACGTCCAGCCCCCAGCGGTAGCCACCGAGGCTCCCGTCGGTACGCAGCACCCGGTGGCAGGGCACGAAGAGCGCCGCGGCGTTACGCGCGCAGGCGGCGGCCGCCGCCCGGACCGCGGGTGGCCGTCCGGCCAGCGCCGCGTACCCCGTGTAGGTGACCGGCGCGCCCGGCGGCACGTCCCGCAGCACCTGCCAGGCGTACGCCATGAACGCGCCGCCGGTGTGCTGCCGTACCGGCACCGAGTCGATGGCGGTGAGATCCCCGTCCAGGTAGGACCGGACGGCCGCGGTGGTCGGTCCGAGGTCGGCGCGTTGCCGTACCGGCGCCCGCAGACTCGGGTGGATCAGTGCCGGCAGTGCCTCCGGGTCGGGGGTGAAGCCGGCCGCCAGGACCTGGCCGTCGCGGTCGGCGAGGATGCTCAGCGGACCGGTCGGGGTGGTCAGGACGGTGCTGTCGATGCTCATGCCGCTCTCCAGAGTCTGATCGTGGCGTAGGACCGCCAGGGGCGCCACCGTTCGGCGTGCGCGTCGAGGTTCGTGTCGGGTAGGCCGAGGGCTGCCGCGCCCCGGCGGATCGCGAGGTCGCTGTCGAGGAGGACGTCCGGGTCGCCGAGGGCGCGCATGGCGAGGTAGTCGGCGGTCCACGGGCCGATCCCGGGCAGCGCGAGCAGTCTCCGCACGGTCTCCGCGCGGTCGCCGCCCGGCGCGAGGTCCACGGTGCCGTCCAGAACGGCACGGGCCAGCCCGCGAAGGGTCTCCCGCCGTCGCACCGGCATCCCGAACCCCGAGTCCGAGATCCCCAAGACCTCCTCCGGCGAAAGAAAACCCCGCAGGTCAGCCCGTTGATCATGAAGTTGTTGTCGCGACACGCCGTCGCCGGTGTCGACAACTTCATGATCGACGCGGGTGGCCAGCAGGCGGGTCAGGGTGGTTCTCGCGGAGCGTACGGAGACCTGTTGGCCCACGATCGCGCGTACGGCCATCTCGAAACCGTCGACCGCGCGGGGGACACGGATGCCGGGCTCGGCCGCCACCGCCGGGGCCAGGGCCGGGTCCGCCGCCAGCGTGGCGTCGACCGCCTCCGGGTCGGCGTCGAGGTCCAGCAGACGTCGGCAGCGGGCCACCGCCGGCGCGAGGTCGCGCAGGTCGGTCAGGCGCAGCGCCGCCGCCACGTGCCCGTCCGCCGGGGTCAGGGCCACCTGGCCGGGGCCGTGTGGCAACCGCAACCCCCGGCGGTACGTCCCGTCGCGTACCTCCTCGACGCCGGGCAGCGCGCGCACCGCGAGGAAGTCCAGCAGCGCGTGGGCGTGCAGCGGCGGACGGTACGCCAGCCGGAGCGTGATCGTCCCCGCCCCGAGCGCCGCGAGGTGGCGGCCGCGAGCGGTCCGCAGCTCCGAGGGGGCACTCGCGTACACCTCGCGGACCGTGTCGTTGAACTGCCGCACGCTGCCGAAGCCGGCGGCGAACGCGATCTCGGCCATCCCCAGCCCGGTCGTCTCGATGAGGATCCGCGCGGTCTGCGCACGCTGGGCCCGGGCCAGCGCGAGCGGCCCGGCCCCCATCTCGGCGCGCAGCATCCGGTGCAGGTGCCGTTCGGTGTAGCCCAGCCGGGCGGCCAACCCCGGTACGCCGTCCCGGTCGACCACGCCGTCGGCGATCAGCCGCATCGCCCGGCCCACCACGTCGGCCCGGACGTCCCACTCGGGCGAGCCGGGCGCGGCGTCCGGCCGGCAGCGGCGGCAGGCGCGCAGCCCGGCGCCCTGCGCGGCGGCGGCCGACGGGAAGAACCGGACGTTCTGCCGCTTCGGGGTGACCGCCGGGCAGGACGGCCGGCAGTAGATCCCGGTCGACGTCACGCCGGTGTAGAACCAGCCGTCGAACCTCTGGTCACGACTGTCCACCGCCCGGTAGCACCGCTCGAAGTCCATCTCCACGTCATCGATGATGCCCCGCTGCTCAAGCCTCCGGCTGGCGGGAATCAGACCTGACTGTGCCCACCCGGGCCCGCGACCGACGCGTCTCCCGGTGATCAAGAGGTTCGCGTCACGACACGCCGTGCCCCGTGACGCGAACCTCTTGATCACCGAGGTGAGGAGGCAGGGGTGGGGGATTTTCGCCCGGAAGTGTCGGTCGTCCCGGGTAACGTCTCGCCACCAACTCAAGAAGGGGGGCGGCGATGGTGAGCGTTGCGGGTTGGGTGGCGGCGTCGACACACGGCTCGATTCCGCCGCTGCCCCGCGCCGTGGTGCAGTCCTTCTACCGCCGGATGCGGGCCGTCGCGCCGGCCGCCGTCGGCGCCATCGAACGGGACCGGTCCGCCGACGAGGCGGGGACGTTCGCCGACACCGCCTGCGGCCGGCTGGTCCGGTCGCTCGACGAGGCCGGTCTGCGGGCGCTCGGCATGTGGACACACCACTGGTGCATGCGTTTCTACGACGACGACACGACAGTCGGTCGTCGGCTGATCGGTGAGATCGCCGCTCGAACCGGGCTGGGCTGGACGGCCGACGAGGTGCGCTGGATGCTGCGCGAGTCGATCTCCGCCGGCCCGGCGGCGGCGGACCGCTTCACCCTGCCCCGCGCCGCGTCCGCGCAACTGCCCGCGTCCGAGCGGCCGTTCGACGACCTGCCCGCCGCCGAGATCGAACCTCCCGACGGGGGTACGACGGCGAGGTGTCTGCCCGATCCGCGGGCGACTCCCTCGGGCGCGTCGAGCGCCGCCGCCGACCCGGGCAGCGCACGGCCCGCCCTCATACCCCGCCAACGCCGCGCCGGCTGAACGGCTTGGCCGAGCGATTCCGGACAATGATCGACTACGGCAGGATGGACGCCAGACCACACCGACGGAAGGATCGCGCATGCCGGCCAGCGAACCCACCATCCTCGCCACCAGCATGGGCTTCTTCCGTGGTGACCGAGGGCCGTCCGACCTGCGTCCCGGTCCAATCTTCGAGCTGGCTGCCGAGTTGGCCGACGCCGGCCCGCAGCCACGGATCTGCTATCTCGGGCAGGCCGTCGGCGACCAGCCGACCTCGTTCACCGCCGTCTACGGGGCGTTCGCCGGCACGCGGTTCCGTCTGTCGCACGTGGCGCTGTTCCCGATGCCGAACGTCGACGACGTCCGAGCCCACCTACTCGCACAGGATGTGATCTGGGTTGGCGGCGGCAGCGTCGCCAACCTCGTCGCGGTCTGGCGGGTACACGGGCTGGACGAGATCCTGCACGAGTGCTGGCAGGCCGGCGTGGTGTTGGCCGGCGTCTCCGCCGGTTCGATCTGCTGGCACGTGGGTGGCGCCACCGACAGCTTCGGCCCACGTCTGCGGGGCTACACCGAGGCGTTGGGTTGGCTGCCGTACGGCAACGGCGTGCACTACGACAGCGAGAGTCAGCGGCGGCCGCTGATGCACGAGCTGGTCGGTGCCGGGACGCTGCCGACCAGCCACTGCACCGACGACGGCGTCGGCCTGGTGTACCGGGGGACCCGGCTGGTCGAGGCGGTCGCCGACCGCGAGGGCGTCTCGGCGTACGAGGTGAGCCGTGGCGCGGACGGCAGTGTGCGGGAGGCGGTCATCGTGCCCCGCCTGCTTCGGTAGCGAGGGGTCAGACCCGATCCTCGAACGCGGCGCACACGGTCGCCCGTACCTGCGGCCCCTCGATCGCCCGCAGCAGCTCCCGGGCGAGGGCGATCTGGTGCGACTCGTCGACCGCCCTGTCCATCGGAGTCAGCTCCACCCGCCACCGGAAGTAGAGGTAGTCGTCCTCGTCGGTGGTGGCGAGCCGCGGGTCGGCGTCCTCGTTCGGGTTGATCTCCAGCAGGTTGCCCCGGACGTCGACCGAGTCCCGGCGGTAGGGCACCGCGTCGGGCAGCCGGGTGCGGATCAGGTCGAGCAGCTCCGCCGCCGTCAGCGGGCCGTCGACCATGATGAGGAACTGCAACGTCGTCTGCACGTCTGCCACCTTGCCAGATGCCGGATCGCTCAATCGAGCGGGAGGAACGGGCCGTTGTCGAACTTGCCACCCCGGCGCAGCACGGAGAACTGCACCTTGTGCGGCACGTGCGTGTCCATGAGTTCGCGGCGCAGGTGGGTGAAGTCGGTGCCCAGGTCGAAGCTGGCGAGCTGACCGTTCTCGTTGATGCGGCGCAGCATCGTCTTGCGCAGCCGGGTCCCGTCCGGTGCCCGGGCCAGGGAGCGTTCGGCGAGGTCGAAGAAGGTCTTGTCGTCGACGATGAGCGCCACGTCGATGTCGGAGTCCGGGCGGGCGGTGCCGCGTACGCGACTGCCGTGGGCGACCAGGTCGCCGTCCGGGAGCCCGGCCTGACGTTGGGTCTGCCGGGCGCCTCGGGCGAACCGGGTCCACTGCCGTTCGGTGAAGCCCTGCGGAATCCGTCGGGCGGCCCGGGTGGTCGCCGCCTCGGCCGCTTCGCCCGCCACGTCGTCGGCCCGCCGCATCATGCTCCGGGCGGCCTGCGCCACGATGCCCCGGGCGGCGGTGGTGGCCCCGTCCGGTAGGTCCCGCCGACGACCGGTCATGCCGACCCACCCGACTGCCGACGGCGCAGCACGGCGTCGAAGACCTGGGCCAGCTCGGCGGCGTCCTCGCCGGCGTGGTGGGTGTGCGGCACGTCGTGCAGCCCCAGCTCGTGCTTGATCTTGCCCTTGCGGGTCTGGACCCACTCGCTGCCGGTCAGTCCCATCCAGTAGCTGCGCAGATCCACTCCGGAGCCGGTGGCGCCGAACGGGCTGTGGCCGACGAAGCGTACGAAGTACCAGTGCACGAACATGCCGTCCCAGACTGCGGGTGCGGCGAGGAAGACCGGGCGGCCGATCCGCCGCAGCCCATTGACCCAGGCCGCCGCCGACGCCATCGCTTCCGGCGCGGTCGGCGCCTCGCGGAGCAGGCGGTCCCGGTCCAGACCCGACACGGCCAACGCGGCCGGCACGAACTCGTCGGAGATGGGACGCAGCTCGGTGTAGAACGTCAGGTCCGGGCGGCCCGCCACGGCCATGCCCAGGGAAATCATGCTGTACGGCCCGGGGATCGGTCCGTCCGCCTCCACGTCGACGCCGACGTACAGCTCGGGCAGGGGAGAGGTCATCCCAGGACCACCCCGATGGCCTGGTCGATCAGCATGTTCAGGACGATGTCGGTGAGCTTCTTGAAGACGGGAATCTCCAGCAGGGAAGCGCCGAACGTCGGGGCGGCCGTCGCGATCGCCTGGATGATCTGCACCAGCAGGATGATGAGCTGGACGATCACGTTGATCTTCAGGGCGAGGACGATCAGCGCGCACACGAAGAGCGTCGCCGCCACCATCTGCGCGCCGGTGCCGCCGTCCCGCAGCACCGCCATCGCCGAGCCGCTGGCCTCCCAGCGTTCCTGGAACGCGGTCAACGCATCGCCCTGGTTGCCGGTCAGCACCCGCTGCGCGGCCGCCGTACCCTCCGCCGCCGCGTTCTGCAGCGAGTCGGCCATCTCCATCCACATCTGGCCGAGCTCGAACATCTTCGTCTCGTCCGACTTGGGCCAGGTGTAGCCCAGTTCGTTCAGCAGGCCGGCGAGCTCGCCGGGCAGCATGATCCCCATCGACCCGCCTACCAGCTCATCGTCGTGAACTGCGCGTCGTTGTCCTGCTCGACCAGGTCGTACTGGTCGGCCATCAGGCTCAACCCGTCACCGAAGCCGCGCAGCCCGTCGACGACCGACCCGAGGCACTCCGCCGCGATCTCCTCGGCCACCTGGTACGACATGCCGATCAGGCCGCCCACGTCGTCGTCGCCGAAGATGTCGCCCATCGAGGCCGTCCGCGCGCGTAAGGCCTCCCACTGCGCGGCGAGCTGCTCGGCCACCGTCGTCAGGTGGCCGCCGCCCTGCCGTAGCGCGGGCGGGTGCACCTGCAGGTTCTCGGGCATGCCATCACCTCGCTGACTGCTGGATGCGCCGCACGGCATCGGTGAGCGCATCGGTCATCGCCGCCATGCTGCGCACCGACTCGTTCTGCAACTCGTCGAGCTGCTGGCCCAGCGCGACCGGGTCGACCGCCGGCGCGTCGGCGGCATCACCGGCCGCGAGGCGCAGGTCGTCCAGTGCCGCGTTGACCGCCAGGGTGATCTGTTCGCCGAGCATCTCGGCGCCCATCCGCAGGGCGCGGGGGTCCACCGTCACCGACTCGACGCGTTGCCCGACCGCCACGACCTCGACCTGGCCGCCTGCCGCGGACCCGGTGCCCCGTGCCGGCTCGACGTCCAGGCCATCGGGAACCGCACCGGTCGAACGCATCGACGCCAACGCCTGTCGAGTCTGCTGGAAGAGCCGGTCGAACTCCGTCACCTGGTCCACAACGCCCCCTAACGTCGCACGTGACATCGAGAGGGTAGCAACGGGATTCCAGCACCGGGACCCGCCGAGGCGTGACCAGGGGCAGCGCCCGGCGCGACCGAATCGGAGCCGCGTGGACCGACCCGCCCGGCACCGGCGTAAGCTGGCCCGTCGTGAGTCTCACCATCGGCATCGTCGGCCTGCCCAACGTCGGCAAGAGCACGCTTTTCAACGCGTTGACCAAGAACGACGTGCTGGCAGCGAACTACCCGTTCGCCACCATCGAGCCCAACGTCGGCGTGGTCGGGCTGCCCGACGATCGCCTGGAGAAGCTTGCCGAGATCTTCTCCTCGCAGAAGGTGCTGCCGGCCCCGGTGTCGTTCGTCGACATCGCCGGCCTGGTCCGGGGCGCGTCGAAGGGGCAGGGGCGGGGTAACGCCTTCCTGGCCAACATCCGCGACGCCTCCGCGATCTGCCAGGTGGTCCGGGCCTTCTCCGACCCGAACGTGGTGCACGTCGACGGCAAGGTCTCGCCGGCCGACGACATCGAGACGATCAACACCGAGCTGATCCTCGCCGACCTGCAGACCCTGGACAAGGCGCTGCCCCGGTTGGAGAAGGAAGCCAAGCTCCGCAAGGACCGGGCCGCCGCGGTCGCCGCCGCGAAGCAGGCCATCGAGGTGCTCGACGGCGGCACCACCCTCTACTCCGGGGCCGCCGCCGCGAAGATCGAGTTGGAGCACCTGCGCGAGCTGCACCTGCTCACCACCAAGCCGTTCCTGTACGTCTTCAACGTCGACGAGGCCGAACTCGCCAACGAGGCGTTCCTCGACGAACTGCGTGCCCTGGTCGCGCCCGCCGAGGCCGTCTTCATGGATGCCAAGATCGAATCCGAGCTGGTGGACCTGCCCGAGGAGGAGGCCCGCGAGCTGCTGGAGTCGATCGGCCAGAACGAGCCCGGCCTCAACCAGCTCGTCCGCGTCGGCTTCCGTACGCTCGGGCTCCAGACGTACCTCACGGCCGGCCCCAAGGAGGCGCGGGCCTGGACCGTCCCGGTCGGCGCGACCGCGCCGGAGGCCGCGGGTGTCATCCACAGCGACTTCCAGCGCGGCTTCATCAAGGCCGAGGTGGTCTCCTACGGCGACCTGGTCGAGGCCGGATCGATGGCGGCGGCCAAGGCGGCGGGCAGGGTCCGCATCGAGGGCAAGGAGTACGTCATGCAGGACGGCGACGTCGTGGAGTTCCGCTTTAACGTCTGAACCCGGCTCGCCTCGCCGCTGCTACCCGGCCCTTACTGGTCTTCCCGGCTGGTTCCGTGGCTGACTGACCCGGCGGTGAACGACTGCCGGTCGGCCGGGGCGTGCGACCGGCTCGCTAGAGCCCATTGTCGCCCGGCGCCCTGTCCGTCGGGGAGGACGGAGCCTGGAATGGAAAGAGCCCTGCGACTCAGCGCGGCGCTGGCGATCGGTCTGCTCGTACCGATGCCCGTCGCCGGCTGCTCGCGCTTCTTCCCGTGCGCGCCCCGGCCACCGGAGGACATCAGCATGACGGACCTGGCAGGGGTCTACACCAGCTCCGCAGGTGGGCGAATCGAGCTGACCGGGGACGGGCACTACACGGCCAGCGACCTTTCGCCGGAGACCACGGGCCGATCGGAAGAGGGCACGTGGACTCTCGACCTCGATTCGGCGACTACCGAGGATCTGCGGCTCGACGACCAGCAGATGTGGCTCTCCGGCGACCGTGGAGAGCCCTGGCTGTACCGTTTCGAAGGCGACCCGGACGGTTGCGACCTGGTCGAGTTCCGCAGAGACGATTGATCTCCTGTCTGTGTCAGGAATGCAGCTCCCGTAGCAGGGCGTTGCGCACCCGCAGCCGTGTCGGTTCCGCATCGCCGTGGCGATGGTTTTCTTTGCGGCGCTGGAGTCGTCGCGGATGCCGATGAGGATCGTCCACCCCGGAGCTACCGGTGGATTTCACGTGGTGCGTGACGGCCTGGTTCTCCTACCGCGGGGCGGGTTGGTGCTGCTGCGGGAGAGTGCTGCCCTCGCCTGGGGTGGCGTCGTAGCCGGCGGCCTGGAGAGCGAACAGTTCGGCGTACCGGCCACCGGTGGCGATGAGCTCGTCGTGGCTGCCGTCCTCAACGAGCCGGCCGTGGTGCAGGACGAAGATCCGGTCGGCGTGGCGGACGTTTGCCAGCCGATGGGTGATCAGGATGGTGGTGGCCCGGCCTCTACGGTCGCGGATGGCCTGGAACAGGGCGTCCTCGGCGCGGGGGTCGAGGGCAGAGGACGGCTCGTCCATGATGAGTAGTTCCGCGTCGCGCAGGAAGCCGCGGGCTGCGGTGATGCGTTGCCACTGTCCGCCGGAAAGGTCCTGACCCCGGGCGAAGGTCCGGTCGAGCAGTGTCTCGTACCCGTGGGGAAGTTCGATGATCATGTCGTGGGCGACCGCGCGGGTAGCGGCGGCCTCGATGAGGTCCTGCTGGGCGTCGGTGTTGACGTTGCCGATAGCGATGTTCGTGGCCGCGGTGAACGGCCATTTGTGGTATTCCTGCGTCACCACTGCGATCCGGGCTCGCAGGCCGTCGGTGTCGTACTCCGACATGGGCTGGCCGTTCCATTCGATGGTGCCGTCGCTGGGGGTGCGGAGGGTGGCGATCATCGCGGCGAGGGTCGTCTTACCCGAACCGTTCTCCCCGACGAACGCGACGGTCTGCCCGGTGGTGATGGTCAGGGTGACATTGTCGACGGCGGGTGTGTCCCGGTCGGGGTAGCGCATGCTGACCCCGCTGACGGTCAGCTCACGCAGCCGGTCGGGTTGTGCGCCGGGTTCGGTACCCGTCTGCCGCTGGGGTAGGTAGGCGATGGCGCGGTTCATGAAGCCGGTGTAGTCGTGGAAGTGCTGGCCCTCGGTGTAGACGCGGTCGACCTGGAAGGTGACGATGGCGAGGGAGCGTTGCGCCGACTGCACGGCGATCACGCACGTCGCCGCGGCGGCGAGGGGAATCTGCCCGTCGATCAGCAGCAGGCCGAGCAGGACGTACACCGCGGCGGTGGCTACTCCGCCGATCATCGCCCCGACCGTCGTGGTGGTGGTGACCCGTCGCGCCAGGACGAGCTGGATGTCGGTCTCGACTTGCATGACCCGGTCGTACTGGTCGAGCAGGAATCGGCGCAGCCCGTACGACCGCAGCTCCGGCGCGGAGGCTCGCTCGGCCATCAGCCGCTGCAACAGCCATAGCCGGCGCCGCCGCACCGAGCCGGCGGTGTACGTCTGATACCGCAGGTGCCCGGCCCGCAGCGCCGCCCAACCGTTCGGCACCGTCGCCACCAACAGGGCCACCAGCAGAAGTGGGTGGATCACCACGACGGCGACGGCCACCGCCAGCACACCGGCCAGCCCGGCGAGCAGGTTCATCGAGGACTGCACGAGTCCGATCGCCGACTCGGTGCCTCGGGAGGCGCGTTCCATGTCGTCGGCGAACGCGTCGGCGTCGAACGCCTCCAACCGCACCGCCGTGGACACCTCGAAAAGGCCCCGTTCCACCTCTCGGCTCACCTGCGGCGTCAACGCGTTCTGCGCGTACCCGGTAGCGATGCCCATACCGGCGCGCAGCGCGATGGCCACCGCCAGCACGGCCAGCGCGGGCAGCGCGGCACGGACCTTGTCCGCGGTCGGCCCGCCGGCGAACAGCTCCACCAGTACCCGCTGTGTCGCCAAAAGGCCGAACGCCGCCATCAACCCCGCGCCGACCGTCGCCACGGCCACCACCCCCGTGCGGAGCCGGTCTGCGCGCCAACTGACGCCTAGAGCGGTCCAGACGAGCCGGGGAAGCTCCGCGAAGACGGTGAACACACCCGCTTCCGCCCTGGCGCGCACTCCCGTCTCCCACCATGTGGCCCGCAACTCCGGCAACACCGACTCCGGTCGCGCGGTGCCCGGCTGGTATGCCGAATCAGGCTTCTTTGCGGTGACCGCCCGCGTCATTGATGAACCTCCTCAACGTGGCGCAGATTGATGGCAGTAAGGATGTGTGCGACGTGGGCCGGTTGCCCAGAAGGTGATTTTCCGTAGGCCGGATCTTCAGTAGAGGGTCGAGTCGTGGATGCGGACCGGCCTCTTTGCGGGGCCGGCGCGTCGGGGGCCGCCGCCTGGTAGGGCGATTCGGCCGCCATGAGTCGACGGTAGGACGCCAGCCCTCCGACACGCCCGCTGCGCCGTGCCACGACATTGTCGGTAGATACCGACGCCGACACCGACAAGTCGACGACATTGCCAGCCGCGCGTGAACCGTCCCGGTCGCGGACACAGCCGCTAGGCTGCCCCGCCCCTACGACTGCCGGCCGAACCCCGTCCTTGCCCCCATCGGCACATGACAGCCCTCGCTCACGGGCCAGGAACTGTCGGAGGCAGCGGATATGGTCTGCCCGCACCGTGACCCCATCTCGGCACCGTCAGGGGGTGGCAGACCATGGCCGTCAGCTCCGAGATCACGACGGCCCGGCGCGAACTCGGCCGCCACCTCGCACGGCTGCGCAAGGAAGCCAACCTCACCCAGCAGGGCCTCGCCCGGCTCGTGCAATACGGCCGTAGTTCCGTCGCGAACACCGAGACCGGCCGCCAACATCCCGAGCGTGAGTTCTGGGTACGCAGCGACACCGCCCTGCGTACCGGCGGCATTCTCACCCAGCAGTACGACCGCCTCACCCGGCGGGTCCAGCGGAGCCAACCACAGCCGAGGGCGAAGTCCTCGCACCGGCCGCAACCCCTTGGCTGCACCGATCCCAGCGCCTCACCTGACCATGCGAGAGCTTGGGATTCGGAGACGGTGAGCCGCGCGGGCTTCTTCGACCGCCAGGTGGCGGCAGCGCACGTCGAACCGGAACGGATCACAGAGCCCCGTCCCGTCTGGATGAAGCCCGAGGCGGTGATCCCCGGCGTCGTGGCTGAAGGCCACGTGGTGGTGGTTCACACCGATCACGTCGCGGTCGCGATCAGCAGTCTGGTCGGCTACCCCGCAGGCTTCGAGTTCAGCGTGACCGCGATGCTCCGTACGTCTGACCGTCAGGCTGATCTCTCGCACCACCACCGGGCCGGGCAGTCCGTACCAGCCTGTTTCCTCCGGGTGGGCGTGCAGTTCGCCGACGGAAGCATCGTCACCAACATGGATCGGGCCGCACCCACCCCGTTGGCTGCGGAGCCACCGGGCCCCTTGTTGTTGCCGGGCAACGCTGAGGCGGACGCCCGGCGGCACGAGGCGCGCTACTGGGTCTGGCCACTGCCGCCGTCTGGGCTCGTCACCTTCGTCTGCGAGTGGCCGGCATACGACGTGCCCGAGTCGCGGGTGCACGTCGACGGTCAGATGATCCTCGACGCCGCCGCGCGGTCGGTCCGGCTCTGGTAGCTGAAGGCTGTGGCACGTCACGGCTCTGCTGTCATTTGCCGCCGGTGCCCGCAGGTCGGGCGGGTGCCGTCGAGCGGTCGTCGCCGGATGGTGCGGTGTCGAGCGGCCTGACCCGCGATGGCGACTGTCAGCAGCACCGCCCCCGAGAACAGGATGGACCCGGCGGTGACGGCGAAAGCCGCCGAGATGGGTCCGCCGCCGCCGTCGAGAACCCGCCGCTGAAGCTGGTCCTCATCGAGGGTGAGGCCGACCAGCCCACGGTGCTGGACCACCTGGGTGTCGAGGTGTTCACCACCGACGACGTAACCGCCGCGACCAAGCGCCTCACCGACTCCGGCCTGATCACGCTGGAGGAGAACGACACCGAGTGCTGCTACGCCCTACAGGACAAGGTCTGGGTACGCGCCCCGGGTGACGAGCGCTGGGAGGTCTACACGGTGAAAGCCGACGCCGACACGCTCGCCAAGGCGACCGACACCGAGCCGGTGGCCAGCGGAGTGGCCTCACCCTGCTGCTGACGGCAGATCTGGTCTTGAACGTCGGGGTGTCCGGCCGGGCACCCCGACATCGAGGATCCGAGGGATGATGTGGACACTCGCAGCAGAGGGACGGTGACATCGATGATGCTCAGCTCGTCGTTCGGTTCGGAGGCGTCCGCGTACGCCCGGCATCGCCCGGACTACGCGCAGGCCGCGGCGCGGTGGGCGCTGGAGTTCGCGCCCGGCTCGCGAGTCCTCGACCTCGGCGCCGGCACCGGCAAACTGTCCGCCACGCTCGTCGCGCTCGGTGTCGACGTCGTGGCGGTGGAGCCCGACCCGGCGATGCTCGCCGAGTTGGGCCGCGAGCTTCCGACCGTAAAGGCCCTCCCGGGCAGCGCGGAGGCGATTCCCCTGCCGGACGCGTCCGTCGACGCGGTGCTGGCCGGCAACGCCCTGCACTGGTTCGACATGGCCGTCGCCGGACCGGAGATCGCCCGGGTCCTGACGCCCGGCGGCATCCTGGCCGGTCTGTGGAACGTCCTGGACGACCGGGTCGATTGGGTCGCCGCCCTCGAGAAGGTCAGCGGGAGCGCGGCGATCGGCCCGCGTGACACGTTGAGCAGTTGGCGCGCGGCGACGGCGGGCCTGCTCAACCCGGGCAACGAGATCGTCGACCGGTTCGGTGCGCCCGAGCAGGCCGAGTTTCCCCACGGGCAGCGCCGGAGCGCCGACTCCCTGGTCGCGACGCTCGCCACCAGGGCCGGGATGCTGGTCATGCCGGAACCGGAACGGACGGCCACGCTCGATGAGATCCGCGAGTTCCTGGCCGGCAGGTCCGAGACCGGTGCGGGCGACTTCACCCTGCCGATGCTGACCGGCGTCCTTCGCGCCCGCCGACTCTGACGGTCATCGTCCGGAGACGGTCAGGTCAGGTAGTAGTCGGCTCTCCAGCGGGCCTGCTCGGCGACCGAGAAACCGTCGAAGTCACCGGCCGCCTCGCACTCCAGCAGATATGTTCGTGCGGCCGAGGCCTCCGGAGAGCAGTCGGCCGCAAGGTGATCCTTGGTGGCGGCCAGTCCGGCTCCACACAGCAGTTGGACGTCGATCGAGCAGTGGGCGTCGAAGCTCGACTCCTTGGCCTCCCAGATCAGGAGTACGTCGTCGAGTTGACCGGCGTTGAACAGTTGCAGGCAGCACAGCTTCATCAGCTCGGTGTCCTGGTCCTGCTGGGCGCGATTCGCTTCGGCCAGCAGCAGCCTGCGGATGTGGGGCAGGTCCGCCCCGGACGGTCGCAGGCCGTAGCGGCGAATGCTCTCGTCCTCGGTCACGCGCCCCACGCTACTGCCCGGCCCGAATTCGGAGGGCACGTCGCGAGGTGGTTTCGAGCGCAGCAGCATGATGCCGCTGGCGACCAACCCGAGCGCCAGGATCGCCGTACCGCAGATGAGCAGCGTCGGTCGGGGCCCGATCGCGCCGACCAGCGGGCCGCCGAACATGGTGCCCAGGGGCACCGCCAGTACGGTGACCGCGCCGTTCGCGGCCAGCACGGCAGGGAGCTGCTCGGTCGGCGCGCTGCGCTGGAACAGCGCCATCGATGTGGACATGTACGGCGCCCAGATCAGGCCCGCCAGGGCGAACGCGGGTAGGGACAGGGCGACGGGCGCACCCACTCCGAGTGGCAGCATCGCCGCGCCGAACCCGACGACGATCCCGACGGTCGTCGCGTGTAGCGGCCAGCGCCGAAGATGGCCGGTGATCACACCGCCGAGGAGACCGCCGACGCCAAAGGCGATGTAGTACGCGCCGAGCAGCGGCGCCGACGCGTGCAGGTCGTCGGTGATGTGCAGCGGCATGGCGACGTACACGGGGCCGAACAGGAAGAAGAACGCGACGGTCAGCGCCAGCAGGCCCAGCAGTGCGGGCTGACGGCGGATGAACGCGAAGCCCGCGGTACGGGAGGCGCTGCGCTCGTACCCATGGATTGTCCCGGTGGCGGGCAGCGCGAGCCGATAGGTGAGCGCCAGCACCGCGAAGGTGGCGGCGTCGGCGGCGATGACCCACACCGGCCCCGCCCAGCCGATCAGAATGCCCGCCAGCGGTGGGCCGACGATGGTGGCGAAGCCCGAGATGGTGGTGAGCACCGCGTTCGCCGGCAGATGGTGTCGCTGGGGCAGCAGTTCGGCGATCAGGGTGAACCGTCCGGCCGAGCCCCACGAGTGCAGGAGCGCGGACGCGGCGAGCAGGACGGCGTACAGCCCGACCGTGAGTATGCCGACCAGGTGGGCGATCGGGATCGCGGCGAGCGCGGCCGCCCGCAGGATCGCGTCCCACCCGGCGAGCTGGGCGCCGCTGCGCCCGCGCAGCATCCGACCGAAGGCCACCGTCCCGACAGCGCTGGGCAGGGTGTACGCGGCCATGGCGACCGCGATCCAGAGACCGCGCTGGCCAGGCGGTGCGAGCTGGATGGCCAGCCAGGTCACCGCGACCACCGCCATGCCGTCGCCGAGAGCGGACACGGCCAACCCGGGTAGTACGCGCCGCAGCAGGGGATGGCTGAGCACCGGCCAGTACGGCGAGGTGCGCGAAAGACGGGGCATGACGTCAGTCGACCGGGTATCGACGCGATCGGCTAGCAGGGACTGCTGTCGGCAGAATCAGCCCAGCGCGGAAAACGGTCGGTACGGATATCGGGATCGACTCGGGTTCCCCGCCGTGTGCACGTCGTTCGACGCGGAACCCGAGTCGACCGACCGTTACCGCTTCCGGTAGACGGAGATGTGGGACGGACTCTCCGCCGTGAACGGCTGCCGGTGCCAGTCGGCGTACCGCTCGGTCAGCGCGAGGCCGGCCTGCTGCGCCATCTCGTCGATCTGGTGCGGCCAGGCGTACCGCATCGCGAACGGCTTCAGGTGCACGCCGTCCTTGTCGAAGGTGATGGTCTGGCGGATGAAGCGCTGCGCCGGCCGGTCGTACCGGTGCACTCGGAGCGTCACGGCCTCCTCGGTCACCTCACGGACCTGTACCTGCTCGTCCGCATCGAAGCTGCTCGGATCGGGGACGAACGTCTCGATGACGAACGCCCCGCCGGGCGACAGCACCCGGGCGACGTTGCGGAACAGGTCCGCCTGCCGCTCGGCGTCCACCAGGTTGAACAGCGTGTTGAAGACCAGGTACGCCAGGCCGAACGGGCCCTGCACGCCCACGTCGGCCATGTCACCGACGACCGTGGGGATCTGGTCGCCGCCGGGCTTGGCCCGCATCAGCGCCAGCATCTCCTCGGATGCCTCGATGCCATGCACGGACAGCCCACGCTCGGCCAGTGGCAGCGCGACCCGACCGGTGCCGATCGCCAGTTCCAGGACCGGGCCGCCGTCGGCCAACGCCGCAAGGAAGTCCACGGCGGGAGCCGGGTCGGGGTTGCCGGGGCTGTCGTAGCCGGCGGCCCACAGCCGGCCGAAGAGGCCGGGATCGTCGAAGACCGACATCAGCGGCCTCCGGGGTTGTGCTCAGTGGTGCGTTTCTTCTGCGGAGCGGTTCTGCTCACGAAGCCTCGTTTCCTCAAGTCGGATGACGTTCGGTCGGGGGGACTTCGTCGTGTTGGGCATGGCGCTGCTCCCTTCGTGGCTGCGCACCGAGGACATCAGAGACGCCGGGAGCCCGGCAAGGCATTTACGCCCGTCGGCTCCCTCCCGCCCTGTCGGTGTGCGGGTGAGCGGTATCCCCGGTGCCGGTGCGTCACCGTCCAGGCGCTAGCTGCAGCCGTCCCGCAGTGCGGTAGAAAAAGTCCACTATTTGGCAAGATGGCGCGCCTTAGTGTCGAGGGTGAAGGACCAACGACAGGGGCGGATCGACATGACCACGCACAGACTCGACTTCGACACGAACGTCTTCGACAAGAGGTACATCGACCTGAACGGCACGCGCGAGGCCATCGTGGTCGGTGGGCGTCACCTGTTCGACCGACTGCCGCGCGCATTCGAGGGCATCAACCAGATTGGCGTCATCGGTTGGGGCCCGCAGGCCTCGGCGCAGGCGCAGAACCTGCGCGACTCGCTCGCCGGCGGTGACCTGAAGGTCGTGGTCGGCCTCCGGGCCGGGTCTTCCTCCGTCGACGCGGCCCGCGCGGCCGGGTTCAGCGAGGCCGACGGCACGCTCGGCGAGATGTTCGAGGTGATCGGCGCCTCCGACATGGTGCTGCTCCTCATCTCCGACGCCGCGATGGCAGCCCTGTACGAGCAGATCTTTGCGGCCCTGCGGCCCGGTGCCACCCTTGGCCTGTCGCACGGCTTCCTGCTCGGCTACCTCGAGCAGCAGGGCGGCAGATTCCCCGAGGGCGTCGACGTCATTGCGATGTGCCCCAAGGGAATGGGTGCCTCGGTTCGCGCCCTCTACCTGCAGGGCCGTCAGACCAACGGCGCGGGCATCAACTCGAGCATCGCGGTGGAGCAGGACGTCAGTGGGCGCGCCGTTGACCGGGCCATCGGCTGGTCGGTGGGTGTCGGCGCCCCGTACACGTTCAAGACGACGCTGCGCTCGGAGTTCCTGTCCGATCTCACCGGCGAGCGGTCCATCCTGCTCGGCGGGGTGCACGGCATCGTGGAGAGCCTCTACCGGCGCTTCCGAGCGCAGGGGCGGAGCGAGATTGACGCGTACCGCGATTCGGTCGACAGCGTGACCGGGCCGATCTCGCGGACCGTGTCGAAGGAGGGCCTGATCGGGCTGTACCGCAACCTCGACGACCACGACAGGGCAGTCTTCGCGGAGGCCTACGCCGCGGCCTACCCGGTCGGTCTGGAGCTGACCCGCGAAATCTATGACGAGGTGGCCTCCGGCAACGAGATCCGCAGCGTCATCATGGCCGGCAAACGCCTCTCCGAGTTCCCGATGGGCAAGATCGACCAGGCCGACATGTGGCGCGTCGGCGAGGTCGCCCGGCAGAACCGTGTCGATGACGACGTTCCGCTCGACCCGTTCACCGCTGGCGTGTACTGCGGCGTCATGATGGGCCAGGTCGACACGTTCATCGAGATGGGCCACCCCTACTCGGAGATCGCCAACGAATCGGTGATCGAGGCCACCGACTCGCTCAACGCGTACATGTACGCCCGGGGTGTCTCGTTCATGGTGGACAACTGCTCGACCACCGCGCGGCTGGGCGCCCGCAAGTGGGCGGCGCGCTTCGACTACCTGCTCACGCAGACCACCTACCCGGCGATCGACCACCAGACCCAGGTGTTGGACACCACCCTGGTGAAGGCGTTCGAGAACCACCCGATCCACGAGGTTCTGCGCATCTGCGGCGAGATGCGCCCATCTGTCGACATCTTCGTGCAGTGAACGAAGATCTCCCGGCCCTGCTCGCCGACAGCTATGCCCAGCTGCTCGGCGAGCCGCTGGTCCCGGACGGGCTCACGGGTGAGGAGGCGGCCGCCTGGTTGTACGAGGCGCCCGTAGGGCTGCTCGCGCACGACACGTCGGCGGATCCGCGGTTCGTCTACGCGAACCGCAAGGCGCAGGAACTCTTCGGGTACGGCTGGGATGAGTTCGTCGGCCTGCCCTCGCGGCTCTCGGCCGGGGAACAGGACCGCGAGTCGCGCCGTGCCCTGCTGGACTCGGTGCAGCAGAAGGGTTACGCCACGAGTTACCGCGGCCCGCGGGTCACCAGGGACGGCCGGGCCTTCTGGATCGAGGACGTCACGATCTGGAACCTCGCCACCAGCGACGGCACGCCGGCCGGCCAGGCCGCGATGATCCGCCGCTGGTCGGGTTCACATCCAGTGTGATCTTCATACGGTGAGGTCGCTCCGCCTCATCAGGCACCTCCGGGCCGTGAACTCGGCAGGGCACTCGTGCCCGCCGGGCTCACGGCCGGGAGGGTCGTCAGGAGATGTGGTGCAGGATCACGTTGTGGACGTGGTGGCTCTTCTGCGCGCCACGGAACTCCACCTCGTACGTGTGCGTGCCGACGTGGATCGCGATCGCGCCGGTGGAGAAGAACGACCCACCCCAGGACTTGTTGCTGACCACGCTCACGCTGGTGATCTTCGAGTACGGGATGCTGGTGATCGCATACCGCTTACCGACGAAGGAGCGGTCCTGGATGATCACGCGCCGGTCGGTCAGCCCGATGAACCCGGTGCCGGTGCCGACGGCGTCGTAGACGGCGATGATCTGCTCGCCGTCGAGTAGCCCACTCTCGATCTGCTGGACCTGCTCCTTGCGGTCGTACGCGATGTTCGCCATGCGGTCCAGGTTAGGAACCCGGCGCCACCGTGCCCGGATCGCTCGTCAGGACTCGGTGACCGCCCGGTAGGCGTCCTCGATGCGGGCGGCCAGCAGGACCTCGCCCTCGGTCAGGGGTTCACCGTTGCCGTGCCCGACCCGGATCTGAGTGCTGTCGGAGTGGCGGCTGATCTCGGGGCGCAGGTGTAGAGCGTCCGCCACGACCTTGACCCGTTCAGTCAGCGCCGCGTGTTGGGTATCGTCGATCACCAGCGTGCGCCGGATCTGCTCACCGTCCCGCGTCCAACCCGATAGCAGGGTCAACGCGTCGGAAAGGTAGTCGTGTTTGGCTCGGCTGCTGAACAGCACGCGCATCACCGCACCCCCCAAGCGCCGTTGCCGGCTTGTGGCCAAATCGTCGCCATCCCGTGTCTTGTCGGTGCCTTCTAGTCTGTCGTCGCTCGGTAGGGGTGTCCACGCCCACACTTCCGTGTTCTATTGGCCTAGCGGACGGTGTCGGTACCCAAACCGCCGATTGATCTGGCACCCTGGACGCCCGTGCAGACCGAACGGGCTAATGGTGGCGGGCAGGCCCAGCGACGGGACCTGAAGGTGATCGTGGGAGCGGCGATCATTCGGGACGGACGGGTGCTCGCCTGTGCGCGCTCCGCCCCGCCGGAGGTCGCCGGCATGTGGGAGTTCCCTGGTGGGAAGGTCGAGCCTGGTGAGGGCGAGACCGAGGCGCTGATCCGGGAGTGCGCCGAGGAGCTGGCCGTACGCGTTGAGATCGGTGCTCGGGTCGGCCGCAACGTCCGGATGGCCCACGGCCGCTCGGTGCTCAAGGTGTACGCCGCCCGCCTGCTGCACGGCGACGAGCCGCAGGCGCTGGAGCACCAGGCGCTGCGCTGGCTGACCGCCGACGAGCTGGATTCGGTCACCTGGCTCCCCGCCGACGCCCCCATCGTGGCAGCCCTGCGCCCCCACCTGCGCCCCGACGGTCCCCGTTGATCATGAAGTTGGCGTCACGACACGCCGGCGGGCGTGGCGACAACTTCATGATCAACGAGCGGTGGGGGTGGGGGAATGGGGCGGGGGCTGTCGGCGATGCCGACAGCCCCCGTCTTTGGTGGTCTCGTGCTCAGTGCTTGTCGTCCTGGTCCGGGTGCGCGAAGTTGAGGTGCTCCGGAGGCAGCGGGAAGGTCACGTCGTCACCGAAGGGCGACGGCGCGGCCGGCCGGTCGAAGGTCAGCTCGGTCAGCGGCAGCTTGCCCCGGTCGTCGACCGCCGGAGCGGTCGGGTGGGGGACCTCGCGGTGCCAGTTGACGCCGCTCTGCGCCTGCGCCTCGGCCTGCGGGTCGTGCGAGCCGCCCGCGTGCGAGTGCACGCCGCCCCGGCTCGTACCCGGCAGGTTCGCCGAGCCCTGACGGGCGGTGGTCACGCTGGTCTGGGGCGTCTCGCCCCGACGGAAGATCTTGCTACCAAGCCACACAAGGGGATCGTACCTGCGGTCGACGACGCGTTCCTTCATGGGGATGATCCCGTTGTCGGTGATCTTGATGTGCTCGGGGCAGACCTCGGTGCAGCACTTGGTGATGTTGCAGAAGCCGAGGCCCTGTTCCGCCTGTGCGTACTCCTTGCGGTCGGTCCGGGCGTCCAACGGGTGCATGTCCAGCTCGGCCGCCCGGATGAAGTACCGCGGCCCGGAGAACGCCTGCTTGTTCTCCTCGTGGTCACGGATCACGTGGCAGACGTTCTGGCACAGGAAGCACTCGATGCACTTGCGGAACTCCTGCGAGCGCTCGACGTCCACCTGCTGCATCCGGTAGTCGCCCGGCGCGACGTCCGCCGGCGGGGCGAACGCGGGCGTCTCCCGCGCCTTCTCGTAGTTGAACGAGACGTCGGTGACCAGGTCCCGGATGACCGGGAACGTCCGCAGCGGCGTGACCGTGACCGTCTCGTCGTCGCCGAAGGTCGACATCCGGGTCATGCAGCCCAGCCGGGGCTTGCCGTTGATCTCCATGGAGCAGGAGCCGCACTTGCCGGCCTTGCAGTTCCACCGGCAGGCCAGGTCAGGTGCGTCGGTCGCCTGCAGGCGGTGGATGACGTCGAGGACGACCTCGCCCTCGTTCACCTCGACCATGTAGTCCTGCAGGTCGCCGCCGGTCTCGTCGCCCCGCCAGATCCGGAACTGACGCTTCGCGCTCATCGGTTGTCCGCCTCTCCAGCGTCGGCGACGGAAGCGTCGAAGTCGGCGAGCTCCTCGTCGGTGAGGTACTTGGCCAGCTCCGCCCGGTCGAAGAGGCCGATCAGCTCCGGCCGCATCTTCGGCAACGGCTTGCGGGTGAGGCGTACGGCGTCGCCGTCCAGGGAGCAGACGAGGTTCACCTGCCGCCAGGCCGGGTCCATCGTCGGATAGTCCTCGCGGGTGTGCCCGCCGCGCGACTCCTGCCGCTCCAACGCCGCCTTCGCGGTGCACTCTGAGACCACCAGCATGTTGCGCAGGTCCAGGGCGAGGTGCCAGCCCGGGTTGTAGCGCCGGCCGCCGGCCGCGCTCACCTTGGCCACCCGCTCACGCAGCTCGGCCAGTCGGACGAGCGCGTCGGCCAGCTCGCCTTCGCGCCGGATGATGCCGACCAGATCCCCCATGACCGCTTGGAGGTCCTGCTGAAGGGTGTACGGGCTCTCGCCGGTGTCCCGCTGCAACGGGGCCAGCGCGGTCTCCACGGCGGCCTCGACCGCGTCCACGGCCACCTTCGGCCGAGCCGAAAGCCCGTCGGCGTAGCTGGCCGCGTGCCCGCCCGCCCGCTTGCCGAACACCAGCAGGTCGGAGAGGGAGTTGCCGCCGAGGCGGTTGGAGCCGTGCATGCCGCCGGACACCTCACCGGCGGCGAACAGTCCGCGTACGTGGCCGAAGGCGGCGCCCGAGTCCGGGTCCACCTCGACGCCGCCCATCACGTAGTGGCAGGTCGGCCCGACCTCCATCGGCTCGGCGGTGATGTCGACATCGGCCAGCTCCTTGAACTGGTGGTACATCGAGGGCAGCCGGCGGCGGATCTCGTCGGCCGAGCGCCGGCTCGCGATGTCCAGGAAGACACCGCCGGCGGGGGAGCCCCGACCGGCCTTGACCTCGCTGTTGATGGCGCGGGCCACCTCGTCGCGGGGCAGCAGCTCCGGTGGACGCCGGTTGTTGTCCGGGTCGGTGTACCAGCGGTCCGCCTCCTCCTCGGTCTCCGCGTACTGCTTGCGGAACACGTCGGGGACGTAGTCGAACATGAACCGCTTGCCCTCGGAGTTCTTGAGAACACCACCGTCGCCACGGACCGACTCGGTGACCAGGATGCCCTTCACCGAGGGCGGCCAGACCATGCCGGTCGGGTGGAACTGGAGGAACTCCATGTTGATCAGCGTCGCCCCGGCGCGCAGCGCCAGCGCGTGACCGTCCCCGGTGTACTCCCAGGAGTTCGAGGTGACCTTGTAGGAGCGTCCGACACCGCCGGTGGCCAGCACCACGGCCGGCGCCTCGAAGAGGATGAACTCGCCGGACTCGCGGTAGTAGCCGAACGCGCCCGCGACCCGGTCACCGTCGAGCAGCAGCTCGGTGATGGTCGTCTCCGAGAAGACCCGGATCCGGGCGTCGTACGAGCCGAACTCGCGCTTGTCCTCCTGCTGCAGCGAGACGATCTTCTGCTGGAGGGTGCGGATCAGCTCCAAGCCGGTCCGGTCGCCGACGTGCGCCAGCCGGGGGTACTCGTGCCCGCCGAAGTTGCGCTGGGAGATCTTGCCGTCCTTCGTACGGTCGAAGAGCGCACCGTACGTCTCCAACTCCCAGATCCGCTGCGGCGACTCCTTCGCGTGCAGCTCGGCCATCCGGAAATTGTTGAGGAACTTGCCGCCGCGCATGGTGTCGCGGAAGTGCACCTGCCAGTTGTCCCGGCTGTTCACGTTGCCCATCGCGGCGGCGGCGCCGCCCTCGGCCATCACCGTGTGCGCCTTGCCGAACAGCGACTTCGAGATGATCGCGGTCTTCTTGCCGGCGAGGCGGGCCTCGATGGCCGCGCGCAGACCGGCGCCGCCGGCCCCGATGACGACGACGTCGTAGTGGTGTCGTTCGATGCGAGTGGTAGTGGTCATGTCAGGGGCCCTTTAGTTGATGAACCGCAGGTCGTTGAACCAGCCGGCCGACAGCGCCATCACGTAGAAGTCGGTCAGCGCGAGGGTGCCGAGGGTGATCCAGGCGAGCTGCATGTGCCGGACGTTCAACGCCGAGACGAAGGTCCACGCCCGGTAGCGCACCGGGTGCTTGGAGAAGTGCTTGAGCCGGCCGCCGATGATGTGCCGGCAGGAGTGGCAGGAGATCGTGTACGCCCAGAGCATCACCACGTTGAGCAGCAGGACGAGGTTGCCCAGACCGAAGCCGAAGCCCTTGGGTGAGTGGAACGCGAGGATCGCGTCCCACGTGTTGATCAGCGAGATGATCGCTGCGGCGTAGAAGAAGTAGCGGTGCAGGTTCTGCCCGAGCAGCGGGAAACGGGTCTCCCCGCCGTACTCCTTGTGGCCGTCCGGCACGGCGCAGGCCGGCGGCGACAGCCAGAACGACCGGTAGTACGCCTTGCGGTAGTAGTAGCAGGTGAGCCGGAACAGCAGCAGGAACGGCAGGGTCAGCGCGGCGTCCGGGATGATCCACCAGCCGGGCAGGAACCGGCCGAAGTGCGAGGCCTGCTCGACACACCTGTCGGTCACGCACGGGGAGTAGAACGGGGTCAGGTAGTGGAACTGGTCCACCCAGTACCACTTGTGCATGAACACCCGGACCGTCGCGTACGCCACCCAGGCGCTCAGCCCGATCACCGTGATCAGCGGGGCGAACCACCATCGGTCGGTACGCAACGTCTTCGCCGCGATGGCGGCGCGCGCCCGCGCCCCCCGCGGCCTCGTTGCCGTTGAAGTCATTCGAGTCGTCTCCTCGACGGGCCCGTACGGGCGGGCTGCTTCCTCCGGTCGGCACGCGGACCGGCGAACCCGCACCCGCTGCCACGTCATGCGCACACCAACGACCACGCCGGATCGACCGACGCAGCTAAGTGACACACGTTACGCCGATCTTTGCGAGCCGTCCGCGCAAGGGAGTGTCCCGTGTGTCTGGGCTGCGAAAACGCCGCAGACGCGCCGGCCGTCGCGCGGTCAGCCCGACGCGCCTCCGGTGAAGTGCCACGACGTCAGCCGCACCGGGGGCGCTGCCCACCATGCACCGTCCACCCGGTCCGGTTGACGCACCGTCCGAGAGCCCAGCCCGAGCACCGCGCCCGGCCCGAGCGCCCGGGGGTACGACTCGGTGAACCGCAGGTCGCGGACGGCCCGGACGACCGTGCCGTCCTCGATCAGCCACACCCCGTTGCGGGTCAACCCGGTGACGACCAGGCTCTTCGGGTCGAGCACGCGGGTGTACCAGAGGTCGCTGACCAGCAGTCCCCGTCGTACCCCGGCGACCAGCGCCGCCGTGTCCGCGTCGACCACCGCGCCGGCGGCCGTACCCGTGGTGTTCCGGCCCACCGCGCTGGCCGGGCCGGCCGCCGCCGGCGACAGTCGTAGGTTGCGGGCCATCGGGCCCCAGGTGGCGCCGCCCGCGATCGCGTGCCCGGTGGACTCCGCGCCCGCGTCGGCGGCGGTCCGCCGGTCGTGCGCGACGGCCCGCGTGGTGCCCGCCTCGACCAGGGTCACCGCCCGCCGGCCGGTGCCCTCGGCGTCGAACGGCAGGCCCGACGCGCCGAGCGGATCGTCCACCAGGGTCACCAGAGGGTCGAACTGGGCGGCACCCGGCTCGGCGAAGGACTGCCGCTCGGCGTACCGCTTGCCGTTGAAGCCGTACCAGGACAGGTTCTGCAACAGGTCCGCCACGGCGGCCGACTCGAACACCACCTCGTAACGTCCCGGCGGCAACTCGACCGGGTCGGCTGCCGCCTGCGCCTTCGCGGCGGCATGCGCGCCCAGCTCAGCCCCGTCGAGGTCGGACAGCCGGTCCGCGCTGCGCCGCGCGACGCCGTCCGCGCCGTTACGGCGCGCGATGCCGTCCATCGCCGCCTCCGCCGAGCGGCCGTACGCGCTGTGCCCCGCCGAGTTGGCGAACGCCGACGAGCGGTGCGCGGTGCGGCAGTATCCCGCCGTGGTGAGGGGCCCGGCGGCGGCCACGAACGCGGCCACCCGGTCGGCCCGCTGGTCCGGCTCGGCGTGGGCGGTCGCCTCGTCGACCGGTGGCGCATCCGGCGCGGGCGTGGGCGGCGCCAGACCGGGCCATCCCGGGTCGAGCGGGCCGAGGCGCGTCGCGGCCAAGGTCCGCTCGACAAGCGCGTGCAGCCCGTCTGCGGTGACGATGCTTCCGCTGCCGGCGACGGTGCGTCCGTCGACGTGCGCCCGCAGCCGGATGCCGACCGTCGACTCGGAGACGTTCTGGTGGATGGCCGAGTTGGCGAAGCGGGTGAGCGCCAGGTCCGCCCGCGTCACCACCACCTCGGCCTGCACGGCCGGGCCACCCAGCCGCCGCACCAGCTCGACGACCTGCCCCGCCAGCTCCAACTCCGTCAGCTCACTCCTCGCGCTCACGCTGGGCCACCTTTCGTTCGCGACTGCGGGGCTCGCAAAACCGGCTCACTCCTCGCGCTCACGCTGGGCCACCTTCAATTCGCGACTGCGGGGCTCGCAAAACCGGCTCACTCCTCGCGCTCACGCTGGGCCACCTTCAATTCGCGACTGCGGGGCTCGCAAAACCGGCTCACTCCTCGCGCTCACGCTGGGCCACCTTTCGTTCGCGACTGCGGGGCTCGCAAAACCGGCTCACTCCTCGCGCTCACGCTGGGCCACCTTTCGTTCGCGACTGCGGGGCTCGCAAAACCGGCTCACTCCTCGCGCTCACGCGGACACCCCCACCCGGACGTTGCGGAACCGGGCCGGCGCGGCCGGGTGGCCGGTGTGCCCGATCTGGCCCGGTTGACCCTTGCCGCAGTTGGGCGTCCCCCAGGGCACCGTCTCGCCGGAGAGCATGTCCATCGAACGCCAGAACAGCGGCCCGATCCCGGTGTACGTCGGATTGCGCAGCATCCGCCCCCGCCGACCGTTCTTGATCTCCCAGCCGACCTCGCAACCGAACTGGAAGTTGAGCCGCTTGTCGTCGATCGACCAGGACCGGTTGAGATCCATCAGCACGCCGTCGTCGGTGGCCGCGATGATCTCCTCCAGGGTGTGCGGGCCGGGTTCCAGGCCCACGTTGGTCATCCGCACCATCGGCAGCCGGGCCCACCCGTCGGCGCGTACGCTGCCGCCGTAGTCGAGGCCCGCCACGGCCGCGGAGTCGCGGCCCGCGAGCACGCCCACCCACCGGCCGTCGCGCACCGCGTCCCGCTTGACCGCGGGTGAGCCCTCGTCGTCGAAGCCGAAACTGCCCAGCGCGCCGGGGATCGTCGGGTCGATCGTGATGTTCATCAGCTCCGAGCCGTACCGCAGCGAGCCGAGCTGGGCCAGGTCCAGCCAGGACGTGCCGGCGAACGCGGCCTCCCAGCCGAGGATCCGGTCCAGTTCGATGGCGTGGCCCACCGACTCGTGGATCTGCAGGGCCAGCTGCTCGCCGCCGAGGATCAGATCCGTCTCGCCGGCCGGGCACTGCGGCGCGGTGAGCAGCGCTCGCGACTCCTCGGCGATCTGCGCGGCGTGCGCGGCGAGGTCGAGCGATTCGACCAACTCCCAGCCGGTGGTGCCGTACTGCCCCCGGTAACTGGGCCAGGACCGCCGCTGCGTCTCGCCGTCGCCGATCGAGGTGGCCGAGATGCCGCCGCCGCACTCGCGGATGCGCTGGTCGATGCGGTGGCCCTCGCTGGAGACGAACCACTTCGCGGTGTCCCAGATCTGGTACAGCCCTTCGGCCAGGTCCGCGCCGTGCTCGGTCATCGTGCGGGTCGCGCCGACCAGCAGGTCGCCCTTGTCGGACAGCGGAACCCCGAGCGGGTCGACGAGGCAGTCCGAGGACCAGCTCGCCGTCACGGCCTCGACCGTGACCAGGTCGACCGCGGGGCCGGGCACCCGCGCGCTCGCCATCGCGGTCCGGGTCGCGCGCCGGCCGGCGTCGCGGGCGGCGGCGTCCGACAGATCGGGTACGGCGTGAAAGCCCCAACTCGCGCCGACCAGCGCCCGGACGCCGAGCCCGACGCTCTCGTCCTGGGTCAGCTCCTCCACGTCGCCGTTGCGCGCGGTCATCGACTCGTAGCGGCGGTGCATCACCCGCGCGTCGGCGTACCGGGCGCCCGCGTCGAGAGCGGCTTGGACGGCGGCGGTGGCCGCGTCGAACTCGGTCATGCGACGACCCTAGGGCAGCCGACCGACACCCGTCAGGGAAGAAGTTCTTCCGGCCGGATCGTGGCCCGTACCGGCTCGGTCAGTTCCAACACCTCGCCGATCCTGGTCGCCGACCGCTGCACGTATCGCGAGCCCTCCAGCCGATGAAGGCGCAGGGTCAGCGATTCCTGCTCGACGAGGAGATACCACTCGATGCCGGCCGCGGCGTAGACATGTGGTTTCAGCAGGCGGTCGATGACGACGGTGTGAGGCGCGGTGATCTCGCCAATCAGCAGGACCGCGCTCGCCGGCACACAGTCGGCCGTGAGGTCCAGCTCTGCCGTCACAACGAGGTCGGGGTTGAGGATCCGACTGGTGTTGAGTCGTAGGTTGACCACCGGCAGCAGGATGCGACCCGCCGCTACGCAGCCCGGTGTCAGCGCGGCTGCGAGCGCACCGAAGATGACCTGGTGTCGTACAGACGGCGGCGGTTCGATGAGCAGGCCGCCATCGAGGAGTTCGATCCGTTCGGCCGTCTCGCCGAGAGCGAGGTAGTCCGACTCAGTCCACGGCAGGCCGTGGCCAAGAATGCCGGTGGCTATCACCTGACCAGCGCACCTCATTCCCGCCCGCTGAGGTCGCACTTGTGGTGCGAGCACGCATGGATGCGGCTCGGGCTGGTGATCCGTCAAGATCGCGCTCGATCGTGGATGTAATGGTCTCCCGGCGCATCGAGACCACTACATCCTGGTTCGAGCATGACCTTGACGACGGTGGGGTGGGTTCGTCGTCAAGATCTGCGCAGTATCGGGGATGTTGCTGTCGCAGGCGCGGCTGAGGCAGCAACTTCGGGGATGTTGTGCGGATCTTGGACGCGGGCGCGGGCGCGGGCGCGGACGCGGGCGCGGGCGCGGGGCGCGGGGCGTGCGGGGCTGATGCGGACTCGTTACGCTCGGGCCCGCTGACACGTGCCGAACTTGTAGCTTATTTTCACCCTCTGGACATTGCTGTAAGTTCTCTTCGTCACTGAGGGAGGTGCCGTGGACAGCTCGGATGCCTACCTGCGGGTGCGAGACCTGCGGGTCCGGTTCGACACCTCCGACGGCGTGGTGCGCGCGGTCGACGGGGTTTCCTTCGCCGTCGAGCGGGGACGCACGCTCGGCATCGTCGGCGAGTCCGGCTCCGGCAAGAGCGTCACGTCACTGGCCATCCTCGGTCTGCACGATCCCAAGCGGGCCACGATCACCGGGGAGATCTCCGTCGGCGGCCGGCAGCTCGTCGGTCTGCCCGACGAGGAGGTACGCCGGCTGCGCGGCCGGGAGATGGCGATGGTCTTCCAGGATCCGCTGTCCGCGCTGCACCCGTACTACACCGTCGGCCGGCAGATCGCCGAGGCGTACCAGGTGCACCACCCGAAGGTCGGTCGGCGGGAGGCCCGCCAGCGGGCGGTGGACATGCTGGACCGGGTCGGCATCCCGCAGCCCGACCGCCGCTTCGATGCGTACCCGCACGAGTTCTCCGGCGGCATGCGCCAGCGGGCGATGATCGCGATGTCGCTGGTCAACGACCCGGCGCTGCTGATCGCCGACGAGCCGACGACCGCGCTGGACGTCACCGTGCAGGCGCAGATCCTCGACCTGCTCGCCGACCTCCAGGCCGAGTTCCACTCCGCGATCATCCTGATCACGCACGACCTCGGCGTGGTCGGCCAGGTCGCCGACGAGGTGCTGGTCATGTACGGCGGGCGGGCCGTGGAGCACGGCAGCGTGGAGCAGGTGCTCCGCTCGCCGCAGCATCCGTACACCTGGGGGTTGCTCTCCAGCGTGCCGTCGCTGCACGGCGACGCGGACGCGGACCTGGTGCCGATCCCCGGCAATCCGCCCAGCCTCATCAACCTGCCGTCCGGGTGCGCCTTCCACCCGCGCTGCCGGTACGACGACCGGGTCGGCGACCGGTCCCGTGTCGAGGTGCCCGAGCTGCGGGCGGCGGGCGGCGACGGCCACCTGGTCGCCTGCCACCTGAGCGCCGAGGAGCGCGCCGCGATCTACGCCGAGAACGTGGCATCCGTGGGGGTGGCCCGATGAGCGACGAACCACTGCTGCGGGTACGCGGGCTGACCAAGCACTTCCCGGTACGGCAGGGACTGCGCGCCACCGGCACCGTGCGCGCGGTCGACGGGCTCGACTTCGAGGTACGACCCGGCGAGACGCTCGGCCTGGTGGGGGAGTCGGGCTGCGGCAAGACGACCACCGGCCGGATGCTGGTGCGGCTGCTGGAGCCGACGAGCGGCAGCATCGAGTTCGCCGGGCGGGACATCACCCACGCGGGCCGGCGCGAGCTGCGCCCGCTGCGGCAGGAACTCCAGATCATCTTTCAGGACCCGTACGCGTCGTTGAACCCCCGGCACACGGTCGGTCGGATCGTGGCGATGCCGTTGCAGGTGAACGGCATCAAGCCGCCCGGCGGGATCAAGGCGCGGGTGCAGGAGCTGCTGGAGCTGGTCGGGTTGAACCCGGAGCACTACAACCGGTATCCGCACGAGTTCTCCGGCGGGCAGCGCCAGCGCATCGGCATCGCCCGCGCGCTGGCGCTGCGACCGAAGCTGATCGTCGCCGACGAGCCGGTGAGCGCGCTGGACGTCTCGATCCAGGCGCAGGTCGTCAACCTGCTGCGTGACCTGCAAAAGGAACTCGGGCTGGCGTTCGTGTTCATCGCGCACGACCTGGCCGTGGTCCGGCACTTCTGTCAGCGGGTCGCGGTCATGTACCTGGGCCGGATCGTCGAGATCGGTGATCGGGAGGACATCTACGAGCGCCCGCAGCACCCGTACACCCGGGCTCTGCTCTCGGCGATCCCGGACGTCACGCAGCTCGGTCCGGCGGGCCGGATCCGGCTGACCGGCGACGTGCCGACACCGCTCGACCCGCCGTCGGGCTGCCGGTTCCGGACCCGCTGCTGGAAGGCGCAGGACGTCTGCGCCACCGAGGAGCCCGCGTTGGTGCCGCGCGACGGCGGTCGGCAGGCCACCGCGTGTCACTTCCCGGAACCGCCCAGCCCGAGCCCCGACGTGGCGGCCCCGATCGTCGAGGAGGTGTCGTCGTGAGCCTGTCCCCGGTGGAGGGTGTGGCGCTGGCCGAGATCGAGTCCGGCTCGGACGCGGCCGGACCGGAGGTGAAGGGCGTCGTCGGTCGTTCGCCCGGTCAGCTCGCCTGGATGCGGTTGCGCCGCGACCGTACGGCGGTGGTCAGCGGCGTACTCCTGGTGTTCTTCATGGTGTTGGGGTTGTCCGCCCCGCTGATCGAGATGGTCTACGGCGTGGGGCCGCGCGAGCAGTTCCAGAACCTGCTCGACGGCTTCGGCATGCCGCTCGGCTACGTCGGCGGGGTGACCGGGCAGCACTGGTTCGGCCTGGAGCCGGGGCTGGGCCGGGACATCTTCATCCGGTTGATCTACGGGCTGCGCACGTCACTGTTCATCGCGTTCGCCGCGGCCCTGATCACGGCGGCGATCGGCATCGCGCTCGGCGCGCTGGCGGGTTACCTCGGCGGCTGGCTCGACGCGGTGATCAACTGGATCACCGACCTGACCCTGGCCATGCCGTTCCTGATCATCGCGCTGGCGCTCACCCCCACGATCACGCTGCGCTTCTACGGCGAGCGGGGGCAGGTGTCGTCCGCGTTCGGGGTGGGTGTGCTGATCGCCGTCTTCGCGATCTTCGGCTGGACCAGCACGGCACGGCTGGTACGCGGGCAGGTGATCGCGCTGCGCGAGCGGGAGTTCGTGGAGGCCGCCAAGGCCAGCGGCGCCGGGCTGGGGCACATCATCTTCCGGCAGCTCCTGCCGAACATCTGGGCGCCGATCCTGGTGTCGTTCTCCTTGGCGGTGCCGCAGTTCATCACCAGCGAGGCGGCGCTGTCGTTCATCGGCGTCGGCCTCAGCGACGAGACGCCGAGCTTCGGCCGGATGATCTACCGCAGTCTGGACTTCCTTCAGACCGACCCGGCGTACGTGTTCTTTCCGGGCATCACGATCTTCGCGCTGGTGTTCGCCTTCAACCTCTTCGGCGACGCGTTGCGGGACGCGCTCGATCCGAAGTCGTCCCGGTAGGGGTCCACATCATGGCGCGATTTCTGATCAAGCGACTCTTCTCCGCCACGCTGACCCTGTTCGCGGTGAGCGTGTTGACGTTCCTGATGTTCTTCGCCCTGCCCCGCGACCCGGTGAGCAGCATCTGCTCCAAGAACTGCAACGCGGAGCGGCTGGAACGGGTCCGCGACGACCTGGGCCTCAACGACCCGTTGGTCAGCCAGTACGCCGGCTACATGAAGGGCATCGTCACCGGTCGGGACCTGGGCAGCGCCCAGGGCGGCCGATGTGACGCGCCCTGCCTGGGCTGGTCGTACGTCACCAACGAGGCCGTCTCGGACACCATCGCCCGGGTGCTGCCGGTGACGCTGAGCATCGTCATCCCGGCGGCGGTCCTCTGGCTGCTGCTCGGCGTGGGGTTGGGCATGGTCTCGGCGCTGCGCCGGGGCACCTGGTTGGACCGGGCGGCCATCGGCTTCTCGCTCACCGGCGCGTCGTTGCAGCTCTACTTCGTGGGCGCGGTACTGCTGCTGGTGTTCGTCTACAACCTGCGGTGGCTGCCGGTGCCCAGCTACACGTCCCTGTTCGACAATCCGGCGAAGTGGGCCAGTGGGCTGGTGCTCGCCTGGGTGTCGTTGGCCTTCCTGTTCTCGGCGATCTACGCCCGGCTGTCGCGGGCGCAGATGCTGGAGACGCTGTCCGAGGACTTCGTCCGGACCGCGCGGGCCAAGGGCCTGGCAAAACCCACGGTGTACGGGCGGCACGCGCTGCGCGCGGCGATCACCCCGGTGGTGACGATCGCGGGGCTCGACGTGGGTGGGGCGCTGGGCGGCACGGTGATCACCGAGACGACGTTCGGCATCCAGGGGCTGGGGCGTACGGCGGTGGACGCCGTGCGCTCGGGGGATCTGCCCACCATCATGGCCACCGTGCTGATCGCAGCCGTCTTCGTGGTGCTGGCGAACGTGCTGGTGGACCTGCTGTACGCGGCCATCGACCCGAGGGTCCGGCTGCGCTGAGCCATTAGCCGTCCCGCGCGTGGCTGCTGGCAAAATTTATCGACAACTGTTACACAACTCGTAGGTTTTCTTCCTTACGATCCTCGGGACGTCGGCGGTTCCCGCCCCGACGGAACCGCACGGCACATGGGTGAAGGAGGTACTTCATGCGACCACGCGTGGCGGTTGCCGCAGGCGGCGCGATCGCTCTGGTTGTGACATTGGGTGCGTGCTCGAAGAACACGGGCGAGGGCACCACGGTGGACACCAACCGGCAGCAGAGCGGGGTCATCGCGACCGACCCCAAGGACTCGCAGGGGCCGGCGGCCGAGGTGAGCGGCGCCGCGAAGGGCGGCACCTTCACCATCATCCGGGAGTCGCCGATCTCCCACCTCGACCCGCAGCGGACGTACTCGTTCGCCGGGCTCATGACGAACCCGCTCTTCGCGCGCTACCTGACCACCTGGAAGGACGACGGCAAGGGCGGCCTGGTCCTCGTCGGTGACCTCGCCGAGACGCCGGGCAAGAACGTCAACAACGACTGCAAGGTCTGGGAATTCACCGTCAAGGACGGGGTGAAGTTCGAGGACGGCCGACCGATCACCTCCAAGGAGATCGCGTACGGCATCGCCCGCTCCTTCGACCCCGACCTCTCCGGTGGCCCGACCTACCTCCAGGAGTGGCTGGCCGACACCCCGCAGTTCGACACCAAGTGGGACTTCAAGAAGAACAAGACGTCCCTGCCGCCCGGCCTGACCACGCCGGACGCGAAGACGCTGCGGTTCGAGTTCGCCAAGCCCCGCTGTGACCTGCCGTTCGCCGTGTCGCTGCCGACCACCGCGCCGCTGCCCCCGGACAAGGACACCGGCATCGACCTGGACAAGCAGCCGTTCTCGTCCGGCCCCTACAAGGTCGCCAAGAACCAGGTCGGCGTCCAGATCACGCTGGACCGCAACCCCAACTGGGACCCGAACACCGACCCGGTCCGGCACCAGTACCCGGACCAGTTCGTCTGGAGTTTCGGCCCGACCGCGGACGCCGCCAACAACCGGGTCATCGCCGACAACGGCGCCGACCAGAGCGCGCTCGCCTTCAACGCCGTACCCGCCTCACTGGTCGCCAAGGTGGCCGAGGACGCCGCGCTGAAGTCGCGCAGCATCCTCTCGCCGACGCCGAGCGCCAACCAGCTCGTCATCAACAACCAGCGGGTCAAGGACCTCAAGATCCGGCAGGCGCTCAACTACGCCATCGACCGGGAGGGCATGGTCAAGGCGCTCGGCGGCCAGAACGTCGCCGCCCCGCTGACCACGCTGATGCCGCCGGCCACGATCGGCTACAAGGCGTACGAGGCGTACCCGGCGGGCCCCAACGGGGACGTCGCCAAGGCCAAGGAGCTGCTCGGCGGGCAGACGCCGGAGCTGGTCCTCGGTGTCGCCGACAACTCGACCGAGCAGCAGCAGGGCGCCCAGCTCAAGGCCAACCTGGAGCGCGCCGGCTTCAAGATCACGCTGCGGAACATCTCCGACGACGCGAAGCTCGACGAGATCAAGAAGAAGGACAACCCGTGGGACCTGTACATCGGTAACTGGGCGGCGGACTGGCCGAGCGGCGCGGCGATCCTGCCGGTGCTGTACGACGGCCGCAGCATCAAGGCCGAGGGCAACAGCAACCAGTCCTACTTCAACGACCCGACGATCAACGCCGAGATGGACCGGATTCTGGCACTCGCCCCGTCCGAGCAGGGCCCGGAGTGGGCCAAGCTCGACGAGCGGATCATGAAGGAGCACGCGCCGGTGGTGCCGATGTACGTCGACGTGGCGTACCACGTGCACGGCTCCAAGGCCGGCGGGGTCTTCGTCTCCAGCGTCTTCGGCTACCCGTCGTTCGTCAACGCGTACGTGAAGCCGTAGGTCACACCGCGGAAAGCCAAGGGTCCCCGCCCGACAACGGCGTCGGGCGGGGACCCTTGCCGGATTTCAATCCAGTGCGTTGGTTCAGTGAAAGGGCGTTGTCGGCCGGCTCAGTCGCTCGCCGTCGACGAAGAGATCGACTTTCTCGTTGTAGAAGGCGATCAGGCCGGCGATCGGCAGGAGAGCGGCGGTCGGGAAGTCGTACGACCAGGCCAGGTCCGGGTGGGTTTGGTCATCGACACGGACGGACCAGTAGTCGCTGGTCCGGCCCTTGTACGGGCAGGCGGTCCTCGTCGCCGACGGCACGAGGTGCCGGAAGTTCACGTCGGTCCGGTTGAGGTAGTAGCGGGGCGGTAGACCGGTTTCGAAAACCAGCACCGGCGATGTCGACTCGGCCAGGACGACCCCTTCCAGTTCCACCCTGACGCTGCGGGTGGAACGCACCGCGTCCACCCGCGAGAACGGGTTGCGGGGGTGCACGAAGACCTCTTCGTCCTCCTCGAACCACGCATCCATGGCTGCCCAGTCGAACCGGATCGTGTTCGCCAGACCGGCCAGCGCGTCGTCTCCGTACAACCGCCCGCACGAAGGACGGATCGTCTCGCCAACCTGCAGCCCGTGCAGCCGCGCGGTCCCGCGTGGGGTCACCTCGGTGCCCTGGCCCTCGATCAACAGGTTGCGATTCAGGTCGTCGACGGGGATGTAGTACTGCGGGAAGAACGGCCATTCCCACACGTACAACGCCCGCGTGGTTTCCAGTACCTGCTCGCCGCCGAGGAAGGCTCGGATCCGGCGAGGCACCGGCTCAATGTGGTCGACCGGGACGATCATCTTCGGATAATCCGACAACTTGTCCTCCCGTGATGTGACGGCCGGTCCGGGCAGGCGCCGGTTCAACGATCAGGGTGGCCCCCGCGTTGTCACATGCGTTTGTTGCAGAGACCGTAACCGATGTCGCCTTTCGCGACGAGCCCTTCGCGGCAGAGGTTTCGTGCCGCCGGGAATACCACTCGTTCCTGGATCGAGTGCGATCTTGGGAGTGCGGGCGTACGGCAAGCCGTAGGTCGTCGTACCGCGGGTAGGGCCCCTTTCGACAGCGGGTCCTGCCGTTCGGGCGATTTCGCGGGAAGATGGCCAGGTGAAGCCGATCTACCCAGATGACGGCGATGTCGATCGGGACGCCGTACCGGGCCTGCGCCCCGTACCCACGGACGACGCCACGTCGGTCACGGTCGACGTCGACGGAGAGCTGTTCGCTCTCCGCCCGAACGAGTGCGACGGCACCGACTACACGTGGCTCAGCGGGCCGAACCCCGGCTACGGATTCGGCGTCGGTCCGACTCTCGGCCTGTCGCTCGACGAGCACAGAGAGAACATCCGCGACTTCCTGGCCATGGTCGATCCCGCCACCGGGCGCATCCAGGACGACTGACATGAGGCTCTGGCGGCAGATCCAGGATTGCGAGTTGCGGTGAGTGAGGTGCGGCCGGGGTCGCGCCGTGCGGAGCTGCTCGGCCGTCTCGCCAAGGCGGTCGGGTCCGTCGATGTCGCCCACCCGGTACGGGTTGCCGTCGACGGTCCACCAGCAAGCGGCAAGACCACCCTCGCCGACGAACTCGCCGTGTTCCTGCGACGTCAGGGCCGCTACGTCATCCGCGCGACGATCGACGACTTCCTCTTTCCCCGGACGCGACGCTATCCGCGCGGCGAGTACTCGGCCGAAGGCTGCTACTTCGACACCCACGACTGTGCGGCACTGAACCGGGTGCTGCTCGACCCCCTCGGGCCCGGCGGCGATCGGAGCTTCCAATCCACGGTGTACGACCACGCCACTGATGCCGTGCTGTCCCCGCCGAAGATGACGGCACCCGCTGACGCCGTGCTGGTGTTCGACGGCGTCTTTCTCCTGCGCCCGGAACTGCTCGACCGGTGGGAGCTGCGCATCCTCGTGTCCACCGCGATCGAGACGACGGTGGACCGTGCCGTGATCCGAGAGCGGCAGGTGTCATCCCGGGCCGATGTCGAACGGCGCTGGCGGAAGCGTTACATCCCCGCCCAACAGCTCTACGTCGACACCGTGCGCCCGATCGACCACGTCGACTTCGTCGTGCACAACGACGAGCCGCAGAGGCCGGTCTGGGAGACCCGGGCACGCTGGACCGTACGGGAGTCGTGATGACGCGACCGACACTGTTCCTGACGGTGGGACTCCCCTGTACCGGAAAGACCACCGCCGCGCGGCGGATCGAGGTCGAGCAGAAGGCACTTCGACTGACCAAGGACGAGTGGGTGAAGGCCCTCTACGGTGCCGAGAATCCGCCTGCGGCCTCGGACGTGATCGAGGGACGGCTCATCGAGATCGGGCTGCGCGCCCTCGAACTCGGCAACAACGTCGTGATCGACTTCGGCCTCTGGGGTCGGGACGAGCGTTGCGCCCTTCGGCAGGCCGCGGCGGACCTCGGCGCGCGGGTGGAACTGCGCTACTTCGAACTCACGCCTGCCGAGCAGGGCGAACGGCTCGATCAGCGCCAGGCGGACGCACCCCACACGACATGGCCCATGTCCGACGAGGAACTCGCCGAGTGGGCCGCCCGCATGGACATCCCGACGCCAGGCGAACTCGACGGCTCCGAACCCGTCGACGACCCACCGGCCGGTTTCACAACCTGGAACGAGTGGCGGACCGACCGCTGGCCGCCGAGTCGGCGCGACCTCTCCTGATCGCTGATGGTGCCGCCTGGTGCGCGTCGCAGGCAGCAACAACCCCGATGTTGTGACGATCTTGGGCGTGGGCGCGCGCCCACCGCTGAGCCGCGCCAGGTGGCACGATATGGCCGTGTCGAACACCGCGGACAGCTCTGCCAAGGCACGCATCGTCACCGGCCTGCTGCGCGACGGGAACCGGGTGCTGCTGTGTCACCGTTCTCCGCAGCGTCGGTGGTACCCCGACGTGTGGGACATGCCCGGCGGGCATGTCGAGCCCGGGGAACTACCGGGCGAGGCGCTCGCCCGGGAGCTTCGGGAGGAGGTGGGCATCGATGTCTCGGTACCCTCGGCGCCACCCGTGCACGAGGTGCACACCGACACGTTCGACATGCAGATCTGGCTGATCGACGCGTGGACGGGATCCCCGGTCAACGCCGCGCCGGACGAACACGATGCCATCGGCTGGTTCACCGAGGACGAGCTTGGCGGACTGCGCCTGACGCACGACAGCTATCTCGCGCTGTTCACCAGGGCTCTTGCCGAGCATCGCGCCTGACCGCAACCGGCCGACCGCCCTATTCAGGTGACGTGTTGTACCGGTCGAGCGTCGCCTTGGAGGTGGAGGCATCGCGGAAGGTCAGCTCCCATGGGCCGGTGTTGACGTCCATGTCCTTGCCGAATCCGACCCATTTTCCGGCCATCCGCCGGCCTGTCGGTTCCGCCAGAAGCTGAATGGCACCGTGGTACCGGGCTCCGCGGTAGTAGCCGGCGGGATCAGTTTGTTCCACCCACGTCCCGGTGACCACGCCGCCGTCAACGGTGAGATCCAGCGACAGCGACGAGGCCGCTGAGGCGGGCAGACTGCGCACGGTCAGGCGGTCGCCGTGCTGGAGTACGACAACGAAATGCTGGCCGGCGAATGATTGGCTTCGCCCGCTTGAGTGGTATTGGTAGCGGCTGAGCCACACCCCCTCGTAGGACTTGTGGACCGTGAGTGGCTTGGGCGTCGGGGTGGCCAGAGTGGACATGGGTGAGGTCATGTCGTGGCCACCGGTCTGGTCGTCCACCGCGTGGCCGTCGGGGATCGCGGCGAAGCCGAGTAGCGAGACCGGTAGGCCGGTAACGACCTCCAAGGCGCGTGCGTACACCGGCCGGGGCGCGGCGATCACACCCGCCTCCCAGCGTTGTACGAGCCTCTTGTTGGCGTCGTTGGGCTCGCCGATGCGGAGGCCGGCAGCTTGGAGCGCACGGGCGAAGTCGTCCTGGCTCATGCGCATCCCGATACGGACCGAGCGCAAGGCGGTATTCGGGGCGTTCATGTTCGCCACGATAACCCTATGTCGTCTAAATGTCGCCTCTGATGTATCCCTTATGTCATTTCCTGTGCCGTCGCATCCGGCGACCAATGGGCGTCATCGTGATCAGCAACGGCCGATGCACCCAGCAGCGAGGTGACCATGTCCAAGCGTGACGACGGGCTGCCCAACGCGGGCGAGCAGATCGACGCCGCCGAACGGGAGGCGGCCAAACGCCGGTTGCTCGCGCAGGCTGAGGCGGAGCGGATACCCGTGGATGAGACGACTCGGGCCGGGAGATGGCGGCGGTGCTGCGGGTCGATCCCGCCGCGCTGCTCGGGCGGGATGCGCAGCCCGCCGGGGTGGCCGAGTGCCGCGAAGGCGTCGCGCGGATTCGGGCAGTGTTGTCCGCGTACCCCATGCTCTTTCCTTACCCGGCGGCGGACCGGGCGGTGATGTCGCCGGACCGGCTGGCGCGGGAGGTATGGCAGGCGTGGATGACCTACCAGTACGCCCGATACCCGCGTCTGGTCGAACTGCTGCCCGCGCTGGTCACCGAGGTTCACCGTGTGGACGCGCAGGAGCCGGTGGCTGGGCGGGAAGCAGTGGTGGAGGTGTACCGGGTGACGGCGGCGCTGCCGGTCAAGCTGGGCGAGGAGAGTCTGGCGTGGTTGGCCGCTGACCGGGCGATGTCCGCCGCTGCCGGTGACACGGTGTTGCTGGCCTGCGCGGCGGTGCAGCTTGGTCAGGTGCTGCGACCATCGGCGCGGACCAGAACGGTGTTGCTGGCTGCCGCCTCCCAGCTCACCCCGGAAACACCTGCGGAAATGTCGCTGTGCGGATCGCTGCTCGTGCAAGCAGCCCTCACGGCGGCCGGGGCGGGTGATGACCGGGGGAGCGGTGACCTGCTGGAGGAGGCCGCTGGGCTGGCCGTTCGAGTGGGTGATGGACACGACCATCACCGGACGGCGTTTGGGCCGACGGCCGTCGAGCTGGCGCGGGTCACCGCGGCGGTGGAGTTGGGCGACGGTCCGCAGGCGGTCGCCCGGCATCGGGAGGCGATCGAGCGGGACGGCTGGCGGTGGCTGCCGGTCGAACATCGCGCCGCACACCTCGTCGACGCGGCACGCGCCCACCTCCAGACGAACGACCCCGGCAACGCGGCCCGGCTTCTGGTGCAGGCCGACAGCATCGCGCCCGCCGAGATCCGCCACCGGCCGTGGGCGCGGAACGTCCTCGCCCAAGCCGCCCGCCACCCGGACGCCCCACCCACGATCATCCAGCTCGCCATCAACCTCGGGGTCCTGTGAGCATGGCGGTCCACCCCGGATCGGTATCAGGCCCAGGGGGCTGACGTACGGACGGACGCTTCGTTCGCCGCCTGACGCACTACAGTGCTCGGCTGTGCGCCCGGCCGACATCCTGGAACAACTCGACGCCGCAGCCGACGAGTTCCGGTTTCCCGATCTCGACAACGGCTACTCCTACGCCGTCGACGCCCGACTGCACGGATACCGTGACGCGGGGCGATGGGCGCTCGTCGTCGAGACGATCGGCTACTCGCCACGGGCCGGCAACCTCACCGACGTGCTCTACGTGTTCGGCAACTGTCTGACCAGCGGCGAACCTGGCGCCGCCAACGGCGACTTCCTCGATCGGGTCGACAACTGGGACGAGATAGAGGATCCGGACGAGCCGGAGACGTACCGGGGAGGCCCCGTGGTGCTTCGCGGTCAGGACGTCGCCGTCGCCGGTGAATCAGGCGAGGAGTTGGTCGACGTGCTGCGTCGGCTCGTTCCGCGCCACCGCGAGCTTCTCCTGGCGGACGAACGGGAACTGCGCCGCCGGATCCCCGTCGACCTGCCCGAGGTACTGCGGCTGGACGAATGGCACCACCCTGACCTGGCTGGCGGCTCATGTCCCAGCCAGTCCGAGACGTTCCGCCAGATCGCCGATGTCCTGGCGACCGGTGATCTCACGCTCTACGCGCCCACAGCGCAGCCGAACACACACTGGTCCCACTGGCCTGAGTCGGGGAGCCTGTAGCCCTCGATCTCCGGCGATAGTCCGACGCCGTGGCTACCGCTGTTCGGCTGCTCGGCCGTTGACCGGGCGGCATTGATTCGCTTGGCTACTCTCGCTCGAGAACCCCTCACAAAACGGGAGATAGTCATGTCCTTTGGTACCGCCGTCAAATCGGTTCTCAGTCAGTACGTCGGCTTCGCAGGTCGGGCCCGCCGGTCTGAGTACTGGTGGTTCGTCCTGTTCACCATCCTCGTCAGCATCGTCGCCTCCGTCCTGGACAACGCGCTGGGACTGACCTTCGTGGACGGTTCGTCGAGCGGCTTCATCGGTCTCGTCGTTTCCCTTGCGCTGCTGCTGCCGTCGCTGGCTGTCGGGGTGCGACGCCTGCACGACACCGACAAGACGGGTTGGTGGCTGCTGATCGGCCTGGTGCCGATCGTGGGCGCCATCGTCCTGATCGTGTTCTTCGTTCAGGACAGCACGCCCGGAGCGAACCGGTTCGGCCCCAGCCCCAAGGGCTGAGTGCTTTCGCGGCACACGTCGCACGGATCAAGGACCGGGCGAAAGGCCCCCTTCCGACAGGGCTGTCGGAAGGGGGCCTTTCGTCGTCGAGGGGACCGCGGTGCGCGCCGTCGACGGCGACGCCGCCCGCGCCCGGAAGCCGCGGACGGTCAACCGACCGGGTTGCCGATCTTGTCGCGTTCGAGGGCGGCCCGCAGCGTCCGCAGCGCGTCCGCCGCGGCGTCGAACTGTGCGGGTCCGAGTGCTGCCTGGATGAGTTCGGTGATGGTCGCGAAGGTGGTCTCCGCGTCGTCGACGAGGGCGCGGCCGGCGTCGGTGAGTTCCAGCAGCGAGGAGCGTCGGTCCGCGGGGTTGGGGATGCGCCTGACCCACCCCCGTCCCTCGAGGCGGTCGACACCTTTGCTGGTCGCGCCGACGCCGATGGCGAAGAACTCGGCGAGGTCGGCTACGCGAGCGCCCGGGTGTGCGCGTAGATGGCGCAGGAACTCGAACTGCGATGCGGCGATCCCGTGCCGGCTCCGCTGCAGGTCGTTCAGGATGTTGTACAGGCGGGTCTCGCACCGGACAAGATCGCTGAAGAACATCACAGTTGCCGCCATCGCGCGGTCATTGCATGCCGTGGCAGGTAAATTATCTTCCACGGCATGTACATTACGGCAGGGCTTCGAAGGAGTACCACCATGAGCAAGGCGCAGCGCGCAACCATCGACGCCATGCTGCGGCGCGGCACTCAGGGTTTCACCCCGCTGCCGATCGAGCAGATGCGAAGCAACTTCGCGGCGCTGATGGCGATGTTCCCGGTACCGAAGGTGCGCACGTCCGACACGACGCTCGGCGAACGGGCCGCGGTGCTCGTCGAACCGGAGGGCGAAACACGTCCGGGCACCATCCTGTACTTCCACGGCGGCTCGTTCTCCGTCGGCTCTCCGCAGACGGCGATGGGGCTGACCGCCAGCCTGGTCCTCCGGACCGGGTTCCGCGCGCTGTCACTTGACTACCGGCTCGCGCCAGAACACCCGTTCCCCGCCGCGATCGAGGACTGCCTCAACGCCTACCAGGCGCTGCTGGACGCCGGGGTGAACCCACAGTCCATCGCCTTCGCCGGTGACTCGGCCGGTGGTGGCCTGTCCGTGACGACCACACTCGCCGCCAAGAGGGCGGGACTGCCGATGCCCGGCGCCATCGTCGCGTTCTCACCCGGTCTCGACCACACCCGGACGGGCGCGAGCATGGCGACCAAGGCCGGTGTCGACCCCCTCTTCACCAGCGAGGGCATGGCTCACACGGGCGCGCTGTACCTCGGCGGGCAGGATCCGAACCAGGAACTGCTCGCCCCGGCAGTCCTGGCCGACCTGACCGGCTTCCCGCCGCTGCTGCTACAGGTCGGAACGAACGAACTGCTGCTCGACGATTCGGTACGGCTCGCCGAACGCGCCCGTGACGCCGAGGTCGACGTCATCCTCGACATCACGGCCGGGGTACCGCACGTGTTCCAGTCCTTCATCGGTCAACTTGACGAGGCGGAGCATGCGCTCGACCGCGCCGCCCTGTTCCTCAGCCAGCAGCTGAGCGCCTGATGCGGCGACCGCGTTGAGGCGGCCCCGCCCTCACAGGTGCGTACGCAGGAACTCCAGTTCCAGTGGGAGTAGCCGCTCGGCGGTGCCGTTCGCGGCCATGTGGGTGGCGCCGGTGAGTGGCAGCACGGCGTGCGGCCGGCCGGTCGACAGCAGCGCCGCCGACAGCCGCAGCGTGTGCGCGGCCACCACGTTGTCGTCGGCCAGGCCGTGTACGAGCAGGAGTGGTCGGGCCTGGTCCGGGCCGGTGACCGGCTCGGCGGCCAACTCGATGAGCGAGTGGTGCGCGTACACGTCCATGCCGTCCTCCGGCAGGCCGAGATACCGCTCGGTGTACGCGGTGTCGTACAGCGCCCAGTCGGTCACCGGGGCGCCCGCGATGCCGCACTTGAACAGCTCCGGATGGCGCAGCACCGCCAACCCGGCCAGCCACCCGCCGAACGACCAGCCACGTACGGCCACCCGGCCGAGGTCCAGGTCCGGGTGCTTGCCGGCGAGCGCGGTCAACGCGTCGATCTGGTCGGTCAGGATCACGTCGGCCAGTCGCCGGTGGATCGCCTTCTCGAACGAGGGAGCCACTCCCGGCGTACCCCGGTTGTCGATCGTGACCACCGCGAACCCGGCGTCGGCCCACCACTGCCGCTCCAACCACGCGGCTCGCGCCGCCACCACCTCCTGGTGGCCCGGGCCGCCGTAGATGTCCAGCAGCACCGGCAGCCGCCGGCCCGTCACGTGGTTGTCGGGGTAGAGCACCGCCGCCGGCAGCCGCCGGTCGGTCACCCGTTCCAGCAGCGGCAGCGGCGAGTACGGCGGCTCGGCGGCCAGCGACCGCAGCTCGGTCAGCTCCTGACCGCCGCGCGACACGGTCCAGCGCACCCCGGCGTGGTCCAGCGACGCCGTCCCGACCACCAGCACGTCCCCGCCGACGGCCGCCGTGTGCCAGCCCGAGTCGGTGGTGAGACGCCGGGCGTCCACCCCGCCGCCGATCGTCGTACGGACCCGGAACAGGTGCCGCTCGCTGGGCTCGCCGTCGCTCGCCTCCACCAGCAGGTCGGCGGGACCGCTGACGGCCGGCAGCCGACCGACGACCCGCCGCACGTACAGCGATGGCGGGGTGAGCAGCGTGCCGTCGGCGAACAGGCACCGCGCGTCGTACCCGTCGTGGGCCAACTCGCCGCCGACCAGCACCCGGCCGTCCGGCAGGTGCGCCGGGGTACCGGCGATCGGCTCCACCCAGCGCGGGTCGGCCAGCTCGGCGTGGACCTGCGTCTCACCCGTACGCGGGTCCACCGCGAGGACCAGCCCGTGCTGCTGCGAGCGGCGCAGCACGGTGATCAGCGGGCTGCCCTCGACCCAGCTCACCCCGGTCAGGTACGGGTAGGTCTCGCGGTCCCAGTGCACGTCGACCCAGCCGTCGTCGAGGTCCAGCAGGTGCAGGCTCACCTCGGCGTTCGGGCCGCCGGCCCGGGGATACGCGACGGCGGTCGGCGGGCTGCCCGGCTCGGCCGGGTCGTGCAGGTGCCACCGGTCCAGCCGGGACTCGTCCACCCGGGCGGCGAGCACCGTGCGCCCGTCCGGGGCCCACCAGTAGCCCCGGTACCGGCCGAACTCCTCGGCCGCGATGTGCTCGGCCAACCCCCAGCTCACACCCGCGTCCTCGCCCGCCAGCAGGGTGTCCGTGCCGTCGGCGTCGATCACCCGCAGCTCACCCCGGCGTACGCCGTCGGCCGCGTCGGTCACGTACGCCAGGCGCTCGCCGGTCGGGTCCGGTCGAGGGTCCAGCACCGGGCCGACGGCGGCCACCTCCACCACGTCGCCGTGCACCAGGTCGGCCCGGAACAGACGGCCGGCCAGCGCGAACACGGCCACCCGGCCGGCCGCGTCCAGCGCGTACGAGCCGATGCCGGCGGCGCTGAGCCGGAGCCGTTCCCGCAGCGCCCGCTCACCGGGGCTGAGCGCCCGGACGTCGCCGTCGTCGCCCAGCAGGGCCGCCGGGTCGGCCACCAGCTGTTCCTCGCCGGTCGCCACGTTCAGCAGCCAGAGCGCGTCCGCCGGATCCTCCGGACCGGCCGAGCGCAGGAAGATCACCCGGGAGCCGTCCGCGGCCACGGAGACGGCCCGAGGCGCGCCGTGGCTGAACCGGCGGGTACGGGCGGCCAGCTCCGGAAAGTCCACAGGCCAAATCGTAGAGCCGCGCCGCGCGTGATGTGGCCGACCTGGGCGGACGCGTCCAACGACTCCGGGGCCGTACCGCCGGTTAGAGTGACCGTCGTGACGACGCTGCCCGACCGCCGCCTGCTGCTGGTCCACGCGCACCCTGACGACGAGTCGATCGGCACCGGCTCGACCATGGCCCACTACGCCGCGGCCGGCGCGCACGTCACGCTGGTGACCTGCACGCTCGGCGAGGAGGGCGAGATCCACGTACCGGAGCTCGCGCAGCTCGCCGCCGCCGAGGCCGACCAGCTTGGCGGGTACCGGATCGCGGAGCTGGCCGCCGCCTGCGCGGCGCTCGGCGTCGCCGACCACCGCTTCCTGGGCGGCGCCGGCCGCTACCGCGACTCGGGGATGATGGGCCTGGCGACGAACGAGCACCCCCGGGCCTTCTGGCAGGCCGACCTCGACGAGGCCGCCGGGCACCTCGTGGAGATCATGCGAGAGGTACGTCCGCAGGTGCTCCTCACGTACGACCCGAACGGCTTCTACGGGCACCCCGACCACATCCAGGCGCACCGGGTGGCGATGCGCGCCGTCGAACTGGCCGCCGGCGAGGGCTGCGCCCCGGCCAAGGTCTACTGGACCGCCATGCCGCTCAGCGTGTTGGAGGCCGGCATGTCGCACTTCGCGGAATCCTCGGACAATCCGTTCGCCGGCATCCAGGACCTGGCCGAGCTGCCCTTCGGTACCCCGGACGAGCAGATCGCCGCCCGGATCGACGGCACCGACCAGCACGCGGCCAAGGAGGCGGCGATGCGGGCGCACGCCACCCAGATCCCGGCCACCTCGTGGCTCTACTCCATCGCCGGCAACTTCGGGGGCGAGTTCATGGGCGTGGAGTTCTTCACCCTCGCCGTCGGCGCGAAGGGTCCAGGCTTCGGCCCGTACGGCTGGGAGGACGACCTCTTCGCCGGGCTGACCGGAGAGGCCGACGCGGACCGCTCCCCGGTCGCGGCGGCCGGTCTCCGGTGACGCTGCCCGTCGCGCCGATGTCGGTCGTGAACGACCAGGACGCCCCGCCGCCGGCGGGGCCACCGCCGCGAGTGCTGGACCTGGGTCTACGGGTGGCCGGTGCGATCGTCGTGGTGGTGGCCGGCGTGGTGACGGGGGTGTTGGAGTTGCTGCTCGCCACCCTCCGGGTCGGCGGGCAGCTCATCGGCGTCTCGGCGCTGCTCGCGGTCGGCGCGAACGTCCTGCTGAGCTGGTTCGCGCACGAGGTGGTCGGCCGCCGGTGGGCGGTGGCGCTGCCGGCGGTGCCGTGGTTCGCCCTGATGGCGGTGGCAGCCATCCGCACCACCGAGGGCGACCTGCTGCTCGCCGGCGACAACTGGGTCGGCCTGGCGATGATCGTGGCCGGCGCGATGACGTTCGCCGTGATGGGTTTCCGGCAGATCCTCGCTCCACCGTCCACGCTCCGCGCCTGGTGACGTCACACAGCTACGAGTGGTAGATATTCCTGCCAGGGAAGCGGCCCCGCGTAAGGGGCGTACGGCAGGAGGTCGTGCGATGGACAGACGGTGGCGGACCATAGGGGTGCTCGCGGGAGGGCTCTTCGCGGTCAACGTGGTCGCCCGGCTCATCACCCGGTTCGGTTTCGACAGCGACGACGCTGCGGCCGACCGGGTCTCACTGGCGATGTTCGTGGTGATCGGGTTGACCCTGGCCGTGGTCGCCTTCCGCTGGGGACGCGTCCGGCCGCTGGCCGTCTGGGCGGCCGACGTGACGGTCGTGGTGCTGATCGCCATGGCTCTGACCGTGCTGGTCGGGCCGCTGGTCGTCGGCCACAACCCCTTCGCCGGTGGCGCGGGCACGTTCTTCGCCCAGATCTGGCTCTACCTGCTGGCCACCGGCCTCGGGACGCTGGGCGGCTACCTGGTGGCGACCGCCCTCGGTCTCGACTACCGCTCGCAGCAGCTCAAGCGGTACGCCGAGGTCAAGGCCGCGAAACCCCGCCGGGTGGTCCGCCGCTGAGGCCGCCCGCCCCGCGCCGAGCCAGAACCCCGCGCCGGGCGAGAACCCCGCGCGGAGCGAGAACCCCGCGCGGAGCGAGAACCCCGCGCGGAGCGAGAACCCCGCGCGGAGCGAGAACCCCGCGCGGAGCGAGAACCCCGCGCCGATCTTGCACTTCCGGTCGCCGGCATGGAGGGATATGCCCCTTTTTGTCGCCGCAGAAAGTGCAAGATCGGCGGGGCGGGGCGGGGGCGGGGTGGGGTGCGGGTCAGTGCGGGGCTACGCGGGTCAGGTAGGTGTGGTGGGTCGCGAAGCCGAGCGTCCGGTAGAGCGCGACGGCCGCCGTGTTGCGCTGTTCCACCTGGAGGAACACGTGTGTCGCGCCGGCCGACACGCCCCAGGCGGTCAGCGCGCCGATGACGCGTCGCGCCAGCCCCTGCCGGCGGGCGGTCGGCAGCACCTCGATCAGGCTGAGACCCAGCCAACGGCCCTGGCCGGTCACCGTCGCCCGACCGATCGCCGTCAGCGTGCCGTCGACGTACGCGTGGGCGAAACGCACCTGGCCCACGGCGGTGAGCACGTGCCGGGCGGCGTCCGGTAGGCCGCCCTTGCGGCCGGCCGCGACCGCGAGCCAGTCCGCGCTCGGCGCGGTCACCAGCTCCAGGACCGCGTCGACGGCGGGGGCAGCGGTGACCGTGAGAGCTGGCAGGGGGAGCGGCGCGGTCTGGACGAGGGTCGGTGGGCGGGTGTTCCAGCCGCGCTCGTCCAGCTCGGCGCCGACCGGCGCCGCGAGCGGCAGCGGAGTGTTGATGATCGCCGGCTGGCCCCGTTCCGCGTACCAGCGCTCGACCGCGTCCACGGCCGCCGGCAACGGTCGGTCGGGATCGCCGATCGGCAGCGCCGAATTGGCCCGGCCGGTCCAGCCCTCGGCTGAGCGCAGCAGCCAGTCGCCGAGTCGGCCGCGTGTCGGGGCCGGCCACGCCTCGTCGGCGGCCCGTTCGAGCGCCACCACCGCCGCGGCCGTCGGCCGGCGGGTCGGCGGTACGCGCTTGGCCCGGTGCACCTGCGCCACCGGTACGCGTAGTGGGCCCTGCGCCGTGGCGAGGGTGAGATGGGTCTCGCTCAGCTCGACCAGCTCGCCGAGGGCGTCGGAGAACAGCGGGCGGCCTTCGCGAATCCCCACAATCCGGCGTACCACGATTCGATGTCCCACATCCTGCTGTCGGAGCACGATCGACCCCCTCCCCGGCGAGATACTAGGCTCTTACCGTCGCGGGAGATCGCGGCGCGTCTTGCGGAGGAGAAGACCGGTGACCTACATCATCGCCGAGCCGTGCGTGGATGTGCTCGACAAGGCATGCATCGAGGAATGCCCGGTCGACTGCATTTACGAGGGCAACCGGATGCTCTACATCCACCCCGACGAGTGCGTCGACTGTGGTGCCTGTGAGCCCGTCTGCCCGGTGGAGGCGATCTTCTACGAGGACGACGTCCCGGAGCAGTGGAAGGACTACACCGGCGCCAACTACGAGTTCTTCGAGGACCTGGGCTCGCCCGGGGGCGCTTCGAAGATCGGCAAGGTGGAGAAGGACGCCACCTTCGTCGCCGCGCAGCCGCCGCGCGGCGAGGGCCACTGAACCGGCCCGCGCCGGTCTCGGCACGGCTGCCCGAGTTCACCTGGGACACCCTGGACGCCGCGGCCACCCTGGCCGCGGCGCATCCGGATGGCCTGATCAACCTCTCCATGGGCACGCCGGTCGACCCGGTCCCGGCGGTGATCCGTCAGGCGCTGGCCGACGCGTCCGACGCGCCGGGCTACCCGCTGACCGCCGGCACCCCGGCGCTCCGCGACGCCATCGCCGCGTGGGTGGCCCGGGCCTGTGGCACGGGCGTCGACGGTCTTGGCGTGCTGCCGACCCTCGGCTCCAAGGAGATGGTCGCCTGGCTGCCGACCCTGCTCGGCATCGGCCCCGGTGACGTGGTGGTCGTGCCGTCGATCGCGTACCCGACGTACGAGGACGGCGCCCGGCTGGCCGGCGCCACCGTGGTCCGCGCCGACTCGCTCACCTCGGTCGGGCCGACCTCGCGGGTCCGGTTGGTCTGGATCAACTCACCCGGTAACCCGACCGGTCGGGTGCTGCCCGCGGCGCACCTGCGCAAGGTCGTCGACTGGGCCCGGGAGCGCGGCGCGGTGGTCGCCAGCGACGAGTGTTACCTGCCGCTGGGTTGGTCGGCGGAGCCGGTCTCGGTGCTGTCCCCGGAGGTCAGCGGCGGCGACCACACCGGTGTGCTGGCCCTGCACTCGCTCTCCAAGCGGTCCAACCTCGCCGGTTACCGAGCCGGGTTCGTGGCCGGCGATCCGGCCCTGGTCGCCGAGCTGTTGAAGATCCGCAAGCACGCCGGAATGATCGTGCCCGCGCCGGTGCAGGCCGCGATGGTGGCCGCCTTGCAGGACGAGGGACACGCCGTCGAGCAGCGGGAGCGCTACCGCGCCCGGCGTGAGGTGTTGAGCGCAGCGTTCACCGAGGCCGGCTTCACGATCGAGCACTCGGAGGCGGGTCTCTACCTCTGGCTCACCCGGGACGAGGACTGCTGGCAGACCGTCGACTGGCTGGCCCGGCGCGGCATCCTGGTCGCGGCCGGCGTCTTCTACGGGCCCGCCGCCCAGCGGTACGTGCGGGTGGCGCTGACCGAGTCCGACGAGCACGTCGCCGCGGTCGCCGGTCGGCTGCGGGCCTGATCGGGGGCGTCCGGCCATGACCGACGGCACGACCGTCCCGACGCCGGACGCCGGGGCCGTCCTGCCAGCGGGCAACCAGCGCCACAGGGCCGGCGACCAGCGCCACGGGGCCGCCGGGCCGGACCCGGAGGTGGACGGCTCGGGCCGGGAGGTCGGCGGGCCGTACGCCCGGACGCGGGTGGCCGTCATCGGCACCGGTCTGATCGGCGGTTCGGTGCTGTGGCGGCTGCGCGACGCGGGCCTCGACGTGACGGGCTGGGATCCCGATCCGGCGACCCGGGAGCGCACGCGGTCAGCAGGTGTGTCGGCCCCGGACACCGTCGAGGAGGCCGCCGCCGGTCGGGACCTGGTCTTCCTCTGCGGCCCGCTGCCGACCCTCGCCCGGACGTTGGCGCAGGTGGCCGAGACGACCGCGTCGGGTTGTGTGCTGACCGACGTGGGCAGCACCAAGGTCGAGGTCGCCGAGGCCGCCGACCGGCTCGGGCTCACCGACCGCTTCGTACCCGGGCATCCGATGGCGGGCGCGGAGTCCGCCGGCCTGGCGGCGGCCTCTCCGACGCTGCTCGCCAGCGCCGCTTGGGTGCTGTGCCCGGCGCCGGGCGCGGGGACGCTCGCCTTCCGCTGGCTCACCGGGTTCCTGGTGGAGCTGTTCGGCGCCCGGGTGGTGCCGATGTCCCCGTCCGCGCACGACTCGGTGGCCGCGCTCGCCTCGCACGTTCCACACCTGCTGGCGGGCGCGTTGGCCGGTGCGACGCAGCGGTCGCCGCTGCGCGACGCGGTGTTGGCGCTGGCCGCGGGCAGCTTCTCCGACGGCACCCGGGTCGCCGGGACGCCGGCTGAGCGGACGGCCAACATGCTGCTCGGCAACCGCGCGCGGGTGCTGGACGAGTTGGCCGAGGTGCGCGTACTCCTGGACGAGCTGGCGGACGCGCTCCGGTCCGCCGACGCGACGGGGTTGACCGCCCGGTACGAGCAGGCCGGCGCGGCGCGGTCGGCGCTGCGGGATCGGCGGTTCGCCCCGGTGGACCGGAGGTTCCCGGCCGACGGCGACCACACCGTGGAGGTGGCCTGGCTGCGCGAGCTGGGTGCTGCCGGCGGTCATCTGACGGGCTGCCGGGTCGGTCCGGACGTCGTCTCCTACCCGGCGCTGCTGCCGCTGGCTGACCAGCCTGACTAGGCTGACAGGCATGGCGACGGACAGCCCGGTGGTGCAGGTGCGCGGCGAGGCGACCCGGGAGGTGCCGCCGGAGTTGGCCCGGTTCGCGGTCACCGTGACGGCTCGCGGCCGGGATCGGGAGGCGACGCTCACCCAGTTGGCCGAGGGGGCAGCCGCCGTCCGGGTGCTGCTGGACTCCTCCGAGCCGGCGGTGTCCCGGCGGGAGACCGGCGACCTGTGGGTCCGTCCGCAGACCAAGCGCTCGGGCGAACGCGTGGTGGGCTGGCTCGGCAGCGTCACCACCACGGTCACCGTCACGGACTTCACCGCCCTCGGTGAGCTGATGCTCCGGCTGGCCGACCAGGATCAGGTCCAGGTGTCCGGCCCCTGGTGGGAGCTACGACCGGACAGCCCGGCGCACCGCGAGGCGCGACACGCGGCGATCGGCGACGCGCTGCTGCGCGCCCGGGAGTACGCCGAGGCGCTGGGCGCCCGCGTCACCGCGCTCGTCGAGTTGGCCGACGCCGGTCCGGCCGACCGCCCGATGTTCGCCCGCGCGGGCTTCGACGTCGGTGGCGGCGGCGCAGGCGGTGGTGTGCCCGAGCTGGAGCTGGACCCGCAGCCCCAGTTCGTGCAGGCGGCGGTGCAGGCGCGGTTCACGATCAGCGATCCGGTGCTCGGCTGATGCCGCCGGCCCGGGTGCTGGCCATCGACGAACTGGTGGCGCGGGCGCGGTCACTGGCCGACGCCGGCCCGCGGCAGCTGCTCGGCATCACCGGGGCGCCCGGGGCGGGAAAGTCCACCCTGGCCGAGCGGATCGTCGCCGAGGTCGGAGCGAGCGCGCGGCTGGTGCCCATGGACGGCTTCCACCTGGCCCAGGCGCAGCTCGAACGGTTGGGTCGCGCCGACCGCAAGGGCGCGATCGACACCTTCGACGCCAACGGGTACGCCTCGTTGCTGCGCCGGCTGCGTCGGCTGGAGCCGACCTCGGTGTACGCGCCGGAGTTCCGCCGTGAGGTGGAGGAGCCGGTGGCCGGGGCCATCGAGGTGCCGCCGTCGGTTCGCCTCGTGGTGACCGAGGGCAACTACCTGCTGGTGCCGGAGGCCCCCTGGGAGGAGGTCCGGACGCTGCTGCACGAGGTGTGGTTCCTCGACCTCGACGCCGAGCTGCGCCAGCGTCGGTTGACCGCCCGGCACGAGGCGTACGGGCGGTCGACCGAGGAAGCCCGGGCCTGGGCGCTGGGCAGCGACGAGATCAACGCTGCTCGCATCGCCCCGACGGCCGTGCACGCCGACCTGGTGGTGCGCCTGCCGGAGGCGCCGGCCCCCTAGGGCCGGTGCGGGTCAGTCGAGTTCGCGGACCGGCCGGGCCGGGTTGCCGACGGCGACGACGTTGGCGGGTAGGTCCCGGGTGACCACCGCGCCCGCGCCGACCACGGTGTTCGCGCCGACCGTGACTCCGGCCAGAACGATCGCTCCGCCGCCGAGCCAGGCGTTGTCGCCGATGGTGATCGGCTTCGCGGCCTCCCACTTGTCGCGGCGCGGGCCGGACTCCACCGGGTGCGTCGGGGTGAGCAGTTGCACGTTCGGCCCCACCTGGACGTCCGCGCCGAGGGTGATCGGGGCGACGTCGAGGAAGACGGCGTGGTAGTTGACGAAGGTGCGTGGCCCGATCCGGATGTTCCAGCCGTAGTCGCAGTAGAACGGCGGCCGGATCCAGGTGTCGTCGCCCAGCTCGCCGAGCAGGTCGCGAAGGGCGGCGATCCGGGCCGTCGGGTCGGCCGCCGAGCTGGTGTTGAAGCGTTCCATCAGGCGGGCGGCCCGGTCCAGGTCGGCGACGAGTTCGGGGTCGTCGGCGAGGTAGGGCTCACCCGCCAGCATCCGGTCCTTCATGGAGGTCACCCGGTCGATGATGCCGGCTGGTCTCCGATCGGGTTGGTCGGTCCGTCATATTTTGGACGCCAATTTTGCATACCAGGTATGCAACCATGACGGTGGTCAATGCGTCTCCACTGGTACCGACGCTCCACCGAGGAGGATCCGTTGCATCGACGTCGAAAGATTCCCGCTGCCATGGCCGTGGCAGCCCTCGTCCTGGCCGGCCCGGGGGTCGCCACGGCCAGCCCGCCGCGCACCCCCACCGCTGTGGAGAAGGCCGCCGGGAGTACGCCCGCCGGCAGGACCGTCACCCTGCTCACCGGTGACCGGGTCACCGTCACCGACTCCGGGTCCGCCTCCGTACGCCCCGGCCCGGGGCGTACGGACCAACGGTTCGTCACCGCACGCGACCACGGCCACCTGACGGTGCTGCCGCAGGACGCCCTGCCCCTGGTCCGCGCGGGTCGGGTCGACCGGCGGTTGTTCGACGTGACCGGGCTGATCGCCGCCGGCTACGACGACGCGCGCCGGGACGACCTGCCCGTGCTGGTCACCGCGAGTGCGGCTGCCCGGAAGGCGGCGGCGCCGACCGGGCTCACCGTCACGACCGAACTGCCCGCCATCGGCGGGTTCGCCGCCACCGCCGACAAGCAGCGAGCCAGCGCCGTCTGGGCGGCGCTCACCGGCACCGGCGCCCGCATCGGCTCGGCGGGGGGCGCCGATCGGATCTGGCTCGACGGGCGGCGGCAGGTCAACCTCGACCACAGCGTGCCGCAGATCGGGGCGCCCGCCGCGTACCAGGCCGGTTTCACCGGTCGCGGTGTCCGCGTGGCGGTGCTCGACACCGGCATCGACGCCAGTCACCCCGACCTGTCCGGTCGGATCGCCCAGGCGGAGAACTTCACCGAGGCCGCCGACACCGACGACACGGTCGGCCACGGGACGCACGTCGCCTCGATCATCGCGGGCAGCGGCGCCGCGTCGGGCGGTAAGTACCACGGTGTCGCCCCGGATGCCACGCTGCTCAACGGCAAGGTCTGCGAGGACAACGGCTGCCTGGACTCGGCGATCCTGGCCGGAATGCAGTGGGCGGCCGTCGACCAGCACGCCGATGTGATCAACATGAGTCTGGGTGGCACGGACACCCCCGACGTCGACCCGCTGGAGGCGGCGGTCGAGTCGCTGACCGCGCAGACCGGCGCGCTCTTCGTCATCGCCGCCGGCAACGACGGTACGGACGGCTCGGTCGGCTCACCGGGTAGTGCCGAATCTGCGCTCACGGTCGGCGCGGTGGACCGCGACGACGCCCTCGCCGAATTCTCCAGTCGGGGCCCGCGCGTCGGCGACAGCGGACTGAAGCCGGACGTGACCGCGCCCGGCGTGGAGATCGTCGCGGCCCGCGCCGACGGCACGCTCCTCGGCGAGCCGGTGGGGGAGCAGTACATGGCGCTCTCCGGCACCTCGATGGCCACTCCGCACGTCACCGGCGCGGTGGCGCTGCTCGCCCAGCAGCACAGCGGGTGGACGGCGACCCAGCTCAAGGCGACCCTGATGGCCTCGGCGAAGCCGCACCCGGAGCAGACCGCGTTCCAGCAGGGCGCCGGCCGTATCGACGTGGCCCGGGCGATCACCCAGCGGGTGACCAGCGCGCCGGTCAGCGTCTCCTTCGGTCAACCGGCCTGGCCGCACGAGGACGACACTCCGGTCACCCGCCAGGTCGACTGGCACAACGACGGCCCGGATCCGCTCACTCTCGACCTGACCCTGGAGGTGACCGGCCCGGACGGTCAGCCCGCCCCGGCCGGCATGTTCGCCCTCGGCGCGGGACAGGTCACCGTGCCCGGCGGCGGCACCGCCGGCACCACGGTCACCGTGGACACCCGGGTCGGTACGGACGGCTACTGGACCGGCCGGATCGTGGCCCGCTCCGGAGCCGCCGTGGCGGTCACCCCGGTCGCCGTGAACCGGGAGGTGGAGAGCTATCAGCTCACCGTCCGGCACCTCGACGTCAACGGTGCGGTGCCGGCCGACTACTTCACGGCGCTGGTCAACCTGGACACTTACGACACCCGCTACCTGTACGAGCCGGACGGCACCGTCGAGGTCCGCGTGCCCAAGGGCCGGTACGGGTTGGCCAGCATCATCTTCAGCGGGGAGGAGAACACGACCCAACTGGTCCAGCCCGAGCTGGTGTTCGACCGCGACGCCACGGTCAACGTCGACGCGCGCCGGGCCCGGCCGGTACGGACCACCGTTCCGGAGCGTACGGCCGTACCGGACCTGGTGGACATCAGCGCGTACTTTGTCGGCCCCGACGACGGCGGGTACGGCTTCGGTCTGCTCGCGTTCGACTTCACCGGCCTGGCCACCGGTAACCTCGGCCGGGCGGTGTCCGGCACACGGTTCTTCGCCACGGTGAGCAGTCAGTGGCGCAAGCCCGAGGTGGCCAGCAGCCCCTATCTGTACGCGCTCAGCGAGAAGATCCCCGGCCGGATGCCGACCGGCTTCGACCGGAACTACCGCGCCCGGGACCTGGCCACGGTCACCCACGAGTTCCGGGGCGGCTACCCCGGGCTGATCGCCGAGCGGGTGGTCTTCCCGCACCTCGACCCGGATGTGGGTGGCTGGGCCACGGTTCTGCCCACGGCGGTCCCCGGTAAGCGCGTCGAGCACTACAACACCAACGGCGTGCGCTGGTCCTCGGAGCTCAGCTTCGGGGTACTGACCGAGGAGGGCTGGCCGGACACGAAGGCGGTGCTGGTCGCCGATCCGACGGCGTACCGGGCCGGCCAGCACGCCCGGGAGACGTGGAACACCGCGCCGTACGGGCCGTCCTTCCCGCCGCCGCGCTGGCCGGGCCAGGGCGTCTCGCGCCTCGGCGACCAGATCGAGGTGAGCATTCCGTTGCACGGCGACGCGGACGGCCACCTCGGTGGGTCGGTCACCGACGCCGGCCGGACCGCCCTCTACCGCGACGGTGTTCTGGTGCAGGAGCTACCGGACCCGGGGAACGGGCAGTTCACCGTGCCGCCCGGCGCGGCGAACTACCGGTTGGAGGTGTCGGCGAAGCGGAGCTTCACCGACCTGAGCACCGAGGTCAGCGCGGCGTGGACGTTCCGGTCCGGGCACGTGCCCGGCGACGACTACCGGTACCTGCCGGTGTCGGCGATCCGGTTCACTCCGCCGCTCGGTCCGGACAACGCGGCGCGGGCCGGTACGAGCCTGGTCATCCCGGTGCAGGTGCAGCGGCAGCCCGGTGCTCCGGCATCGCGCCTGACCGGGCTGAGCGTGGATGTCTCCTACGACGGTGGGCGCACCTGGCAACCCGCCCGCGTCCGGCACGGCGGGCACGGGTGGACCGCCACCGTCCGGCACCCGGCCGGACCGGGTTACGCGTCGCTACGGGCCACCGCGCGGGACGCCGCCGGCAACACGGTGACGCAGCGGGTCATCCAGGCGTACCGGTTGCGCTGAGGCGTACCCCTGTCGGGTCCGCGGCCGAGTGCCGCGGACCCGGCGGGTACGTCAGTCGTTGGCGTGCAGGGCGGCGTTCAGTTCGATGCCGCGGCCGGTGCGCGGGCGGGCCTCCAGCGCGCCCGTCACCGAGTTGCGCCAGAACAGCAGGCCGTCGACGCCGGACAGCTCCCGGCCCTTGACCACGCGGCCGTCCGGCAGCGTGATCTTGGAGGCGGCGGTGATGTAGCAGCCGGCCTCGACCACGCAGTCATCGCCGAGGGAGATGCCGACGCCGGCGTTCGCGCCGATCAGGCTCCGCTCGCCGATGCTGATCTTGTCGGTGCCGCCACCGGAGAGCGTGCCCATGATCGAGGCGCCACCGCCGACGTCGGAGCCGTCGCCGACCAGCACGCCCTGCACGATCCGCCCCTCGACCATCGAGGTGCCGACGGTGCCGGCGTTGAAGTTGACGAAGCCCTCGTGCATCACGGTGGTGCCGGAGGCCAGGTGCGCGCCGAGCCGGACCCGGTCCGCGTCGGCGATCCGCACGCCGGCGGGCACCACGTAGTCGGTCATCCGGGGGAACTTGTCCACCCCGTACACCGCCAGGTGCCGGCCCGCCGCCCGCTCGATCACCCGCAGCTCGTCCACCCGCTCCGGCGGGCACGGCCCGGCGGAGGTCCAAGCCACGTTCGCCAGCTTGCCGAAGATGCCGTCGAGGTTGAGCTGGTTGGGCCGCACCAGGCGGTGGGAGAGCAGGTGCAACCGGAGGTACGCGTCGGAGGCGTCCTTGATCGGATCGTCCAGCGAGCCGATCACGGTGACCACCTGCACGGTACGCAGACCCGGCAGCGGCCGGTCGCCCAGCGCGCCCGGCGGCAGGTCCAGCACGTCTGACTTGTCCTCGCCGGCGACCAGCGGCAGCTCACCCAGGCCCAGCTTCCCGGTCGGGTACCAGGTGTCGAGCACCTGACCTTCGGCGGTCACGGTGGCCAGGCCGATACCCCAGGCGGAATCTGCGGACGTCACTGTTGCACCTCTCGGTCGCGGCCACGCCGGCCTCGGCTCGCTCCTCGCGCTGACAGACCTGAAGGTACCGTGCGAACCATGGAGAACCCGCTGACCCCCGAGGTCCTCGCCGATCCGGTGCAGCTGACCCGTGTACTGGTCGACATAGAGTCCGTGTCCCTCAACGAGAAGGCGATCGCCGACTGCGTCGAGGAGGTGCTGCGGGGCGTACCGCACCTGTCCACCCACCGGCACGGCAACACGGTGATGGCGCGTACCGACCTGGGCCGGTCGCAGCGCGTCGTGCTGGCCGGTCACCTCGACACGGTGCCGCTCAACAACAACTTCCCGTCGACCATGCGCGGCGACCTGATGTACGGCTGTGGCACCTCCGACATGAAGTCCGGCACCGCGTACGCGCTGCACCTGGCGGTGACGCTGCCCGACCCGCGCTACGACGTGACCTACTTCTTCTACGAGGCCGAGGAGATCGAGTCGCGCTACAACGGGCTGAACCTGGTCGCCCAGGCGTTCCCGGAGTGGCTGGAGGCGGACTTCGCGGTGCTGCTGGAGCCGACGTACGGCATCGTCGAGGCGGGCTGCCAGGGCACCATGCGGTCCATCGTGACCACGACCGGCGTACGGGCCCACTCGGCGCGCTCGTGGCACGGGGTCAACGCCATCCACGGCGCCGGTGAGGTGCTGCGCCGCCTCCAGACGTACGAGGCACGGCGGGTCACCATCGACGGCTGCGACTACCGCGAGGGCATGAACGCGGTACGGATCAACGGTGGGGTGGCCGGCAACGTCATCCCGGACCTGTGCGAGGTCGAGGTCAACTACCGTTTCGCCCCCGACCGGACCCCGGCCGAGGCGGAGGCGCATCTGCGTGAGGTGTTCGCCGGTTTCGAGGTGCGGGTCACCGACTCGATCGCGGGCGCCCCGCCCGGGCTCAGCGCCGCTCCGGCGAAGGAGTTCCTGGCGGCGGTCGGCGCCGCCCCGATCGGCAAGCTGGGTTGGACGGACGTGGCCCGGTTCGCGGCGATGGGGATTCCCGCGCTGAACTTCGGCCCGGGCGACCCCAACCTGGCCCACCACCCCGACGAGCACGTCGAGATCAGCAAGATCCGCGACGGCGCGGCGACCCTGCACCGCTGGCTCGCGCCCGCCTGATCCCGGTCACCCCCGTTGCCGGTGACCAAGAGGTTCGCGTCAGCCTGGCCCGTTGTCGGCGGCGCGAACCTCTTGGTCGGCTCCGGATCCGGCGGCGGCGGGCGAGAAGGCGGGATCGAGGGCGCGGATCCGGCGGCGTTCGGCCACCACATCACGGATCCGCCGCTGCATCTGTCGACGGATCCGGATCATCTCGCTGTTGCTGATCACGCTGTCTCCTCCCCCGAAGGCGCGCGCCGGGGCATACCCGGTATGTGAATAGTAAGACGTACGGGGAAGCCAAATAGTTGCCCTTGATCGCGAACTATTTCTCGGGCTCCCCGCCCCGGACCCCGACGGTGTGCGGCTCCACTACGGTTGCTGCATGAGCCAGAACAACGGGCGGGAGGCCGGCCGCGGTCCCGGACAGGAGCGGCACCGGGGCGCTGTCACGCTGCGTCGGGGTGCCATCCCGAACAGCACCGCCGATCAGCGGCTGCTGGATTCGCGCGGACGCGGCGACTGGAAGACCAGGGACGCCTGGCGCGCGCTGCGGATCCTCTCCGAGTTCGTCGAGGGCTTCGACACCCTCGCCGACCTGCCGCCGGCCGTCAGCGTGTTCGGCTCGGCGCGCAGCGGTCCGGACACCGCCGAGTGCCGGCTGGCCGAGGAGCTGGGCGGCGCGCTCGCCCGAGCCGGCTACGCGGTGATCACCGGTGGCGGGCCGGGCGTGATGGAGGCCGCCAACCGGGGCGCCACCGAGGCCGGCGGGCTCTCCGTCGGGCTCGGCATCGAGCTCCCGTTCGAGCAGGGCATCAACGACTGGGTCGACCTGGCCATCGACTTCCGCTACTTCTTCGCCCGCAAAACGATGTTCGTCAAGTACGCGCAGGCGTTCGTCGTGCTGCCCGGTGGGTTCGGCACCATGGACGAGCTCTTCGAGGCGCTGACCCTGGTGCAGACCGGCAAGGTCACCCGGTTCCCGGTCGTGCTGATGGGCGTCGCCTACTGGCAGGGGCTGCTCGACTGGCTGCGCGACACGATGGCCGCCGACGGCAAGATCGGCCCGGTGGACCTGGACCTCATCTGCCTCACCGACGACGTGAACGCGGCCGTCCGCCACATCGTCGAGGCCGAGGCGGCGCTCTCGGCCGAGCAGGAGGCGGTCCGCGACGAGGCTGTGGCGCGTACCGGCGCCGACCAACAGGCCGCCGCCGAGCAGACCGCCGACCGGCCCCGGGAGAACTGATGGCGGCCGTCTGCGTCTTCTGCGCCTCCTCCCGTACCCTCGACGAACGCTGGCTCGACCTCGCCACCGAGACCGGCGCGGAGCTGGCCCGGCGCGGGCACACGCTGGTCAGCGGCGGTGGCTGCGTCGGCATGATGGGCGCGGTGGTCGACGGCGCCCGGGCCGCCGGTGGGCGCACGGTGGGGGTCATCCCGCAGGCGCTCGTCGACCTGGAGGTCGCCGACCTGGCCTCGGACGAGCTGCTGGTGACCGACTCGATGGCCGACCGCAAGACCCTCATGATCGACAGGTCGGACGCGTTCATCGCCCTGCCCGGCGGCCTCGGCACGCTGGACGAGCTTTTCGAGGTCTGGACCACCGCCACCCTCGCCCTGCACAGCAAGCCGATGGTGCTGATCGACGCCGACGGCTTCTACCGGCCCCTACTGGACTGGCTGCACAGCATCACCGACCAGCACTTCCTCAAACCGGCCGGCCTCGACCTGCTGACCGTGGTCGCCACGGTCCCCGAGGCTCTGAAGGCGCTGGAGTCCCACCTACCCTGACTCCGGGCCACCTCGTCGGTCGTGCGGGTGGCGGCAGGGCCGTCGGCGTGTCGTGCCACCACCCTCACGACCGGCGTGGCGGCATGGGGTGGGGTTGCTGTCGTAGGGAGGTGATGGGATTTGGTGATGCAGGCGTACCGGTTGGTGCGGCGGCCCGGAGGGCCGGCGCTGGGGGACGGGGACGCGCCGGGTGACGGTGGCGCCCGCACCGACACGACCGGGTCGGCGGGCCCGAGCTGGCACGCCGATCCCGTCCAGGCCGAGGTCGTCGGGCACAGCGACGGGCCGATGCTCGTCGTCGGCGGACCCGGCACCGGCAAGACCAGCACCCTCGTCGAGGCGGTCGCCGCCCGGATCGCCGAGGGGGTCGACCCCGAACGGATCCTCGTGCTGACCTTCGGCCGCCGCGGTGCCACCGCGCTGCGCCAGCGCATCGAGGCCCGGGTCGCGCAGGACGGCTACCGGGTGCTGCGCGAGCCGCTGGTGCGGACCTTCCCGGCGTACGCCTTCGGGCTGCTGCGCCGCGCCGCCGCCGAGCGCGGCGAGCCGTCACCCCGCCTGCTGACCGGCCCCGAGCAGGATCTGATCATCCGCGAGCTGCTCGACGTGGTGGGCGAGACGCCCGAGGACGACCCCGTCGGCTGGCCCACCGACCTGCGCCCGGCACTGCGCACCCGGGCCTTCGCCGGTCAGTTGCGTGACCTGCTCATGCGCGCCGCCGAACGCGGTGTGGGCCCGGGCGACCTGGCCCGGCTGGGCGAGCGGCTCGGCCGCGCCGACTGGCCGGCCGCTGCGCGCTTCCTGCGGGAGTACGTCGAGGTGCTCGCGCTGCGCGACGTCAGCAACCGGGGTTCGATCGCGTACGACCCGGCCGAGCTGGTCCGCGCCGCCACCGGTCTGCTGCGCGACGACGAGGAGTTGCTGGCCGCCGAGCGCCACCGCCTCGCCCACGTGTACGTCGACGAGCTGGCCGACACCGATCCCGCCCAACTCGAACTGCTCTCGGTCATCGCCGGCGGTGGCAAGCCGCTCGTCGCGTTCGCCGACCCCGACTCCTCCACGTACGCCTTCCGGGGCGCCGACCCGGCCGGCGTGTCCACCTTCCGGCACCGTTTCCGGACGGCCTCCGGAGCGCCGGCCGCGCAGGTGCTGCTGAGCACGTCGTACCGGGCCGGGCCGGTCCTGCTCGACGCGATGGCCCGGCTGGGCCGCCGACTCCGCGGTCCGACGGCGCACCGCCGGCTGCGGCCGCTGCCGGACGCCCCGGCCGGTGTGGTCGAGGTGCACACCTTCCGGTCGGCGACCAGCGAGGCCGCCTGGCTGGCCCACATGCTGCGCTCGGCCCACCTGCTCGACGGTGTGCCGTGGTCGCGGATGGCGGTGCTGGTGCGATCCACCGCCCTGCAACTGCCGACCCTGCAACGCGCGCTGCACGCCGCCGGCGTGCCGACCGTGGTGCACGGCGAGGACCTTCCGCTGCACCTGCAACCCGCGGTGGCGCCGCTGCTGCTCCTGCTGCGGTGCGCCCTCGAACCGGACCGGCTCGACGAGGAGGCCGCGGTCGCGCTGCTGCACTCCCCGCTGGGCGGCGCCGACCCGCTGGCCGAACGACGGCTACGGCAGGGGCTGCGCGCACTGGCGCTGGCCGGGGGCGACCGCCGTCCGTCCGGAGAGCTGATCGTCGAGGCGTTACGCGATCCGACGGAGCTGGCGAGCATCGACCGCCGCTGGGCGGAGCCGGCGCAGGCGGTGGCCGGGCTGCTCGCCACCGCCCGGGACGCCGCCGCGCAACCCGGCGCCACCGCCGAGACCGTCCTCTGGGAGGTGTGGGACGCCAGCGGCCTGGCCGAACGCTGGGCCGGCGCGATCGCCCAGGGCCGGCCGGTGGCCGGCGAGGGTGACCTGGCCCGACGTCGGCGGGCCGAGGCCGCCGACCGCGACCTGGACGCCGTGCTGGTGCTCTTCGACGCGGCGGCCCGCTTCACCGACCGGCTACCCGGCGCGCGCACCGAGGTCTTCCTCGACCACGTGCTCGCCCAGGACCTGCCGGCGGACACCATCGCGCCGACCGCCGACCGGGGCGCGGCGGTACGACTGCTCACCGCGCACGCCGCGAAGGGCCTGGAGTGGGACCTGGTGGCGATCGCCGGCGTGCAGGAGGGCATCTGGCCGGACCTGCGCCTGCGTGGCAGCCTGCTCGGCTCGGAACGATTGGTCGACGTCCTGGCCGGCCGGTCCGTCGGGGGCGCCCGGGCCGCCACCGTGGTGGGCCAGACCTCGGCGCTGCTCGACGAGGAGCGCCGGCTGTTCCACGTCGCCATCAGCCGGGCCCGGCACCGCCTGCTGGTCAGCGCGGTGGCGTCGGCGGCGGTCGGTGGTGACGACCACGAGGAGCAGCCCAGCCGGTTCCTGCACGAGCTGGGTACGACCGCCCCGCCGAGCCCGCCCGCCCCGCCGACCGCCCCACCGGGCCCGCGCACCGGGCCGTCCGATGGGGGGCCCGGCGGTGGGCCTGCCACCGCCGCCGCCTCCACCAGTAGCGCGGCCGGCGACAGGGTGGCCGCCGCCAACGCGGCCGGCAACGGCGGGGTAGGCGACGGTGGGGCCGCCACGGACGCGGCCGCCGCCGGTGGTGGCGGCGACGCTCTGGCCGGTGGGGACGACGGGCCGGCCGAACCCGGTGCGCTGCCGGTCACCCGGCCGCCACGGGCGCTCACCCTGCCGGCGCTGGTCGCCGAGCTGCGTACCGCCATCATCGACCCGGCCGCGCCGGCGGCCCGGCGACGCGCCGCGGCGGCCGAGCTGGCGCGGCTCGCCGCCGCCGGAGTGCCCGGCGCGCACCCCGACGACTGGTGGGGGCTGCGCGCGCTCTCCGACGACCGACCCCTTGTCGACGACGGGGAGCCGGTGCGGGTCACCCCTTCGGCAATGGAGAGCGCGCTGCGGTGCAGTCTGCGCTGGCTGCTGGAACGGCACGGGGGCAGCGGCCCGACCAGCACCGCGCAGGGCGTCGGCAACCTGGTGCACGCCGCCGCGATGCTCGCCGAGGACGCCAGCGCCGACCGGGGCGCCCTGCTCGACTACGTGGCCGCCCGGTTCGACGCGATCGAGCTGGCCGCCCGGTGGATGGCCGGCCCGGAGCGCGAGCGCGCCGAGGCGATGGTCGACAAGCTGCTGCGCTGGCTGGCCACCAACCCGCGCCGGCTGCTCGCCATCGAGCACGAGTTCGCGGTCCGCCTGGACGACCCGCAGCGCCCGGTCGACCTGACCGGGCGGGTCGACCGGCTGGAGGTCGACGAGGCCGGCCGGCTGGTGGTGATCGACCTCAAGACCGGCAAGTCGACCGCGGTGACCGGCAGCGAGCTGGCCGAGCATCCGCAGCTCGGCGCGTACCAGGCGGCGGTGGAGGCGGGGGCGTTCGCCGAGTTCGGCGAGGAGTCCGGTGGCGCGGCGCTGGTGCAGCTCGGCACCTCCACCAAGGACGCCCGGGAACAGAACCAGCCGGCGGCGGGGGAGGGCCCGGCGGCAGGCTGGGCGACGGCGCTGGTCCGGCGGACCGCCGATACGATGGCAGCCGCCACGTTCGCCGCCGTGGCCAATTCGAAGTGCCGGGTCTGCCCGGTGCGGACCAGCTGCCCGGTCTCCGGGCAGGGACGCCAGGTGGTCGAGCCGCCGACCGTCCGTCCCCCGGACAATCCGTGAGGGCGAGGAGTGAGCCGGTGTTGCGAGCCCCGCAGTCCCGAACTGAGATGGCACAGTGAGGGCGAGGAGTGAGCCGGTGTTGCGAGCCCCGCAGTCCCGAACTGAGACAACACGGTGACCCAGCCCACCCTGTTCGGCGCGGGTCCCGCGCCGACGCCCCGGCTCGCGGACTCCGGCCCCCGGTACACGCCTGTCGAGCTGGCCAAGCTGCTGCGACTGCCGGCGCCCACCCGGGAACAGGCCGCGATCATCGCCGCCCCCGTGGAGCCGCTGCTGGTCGTGGCGGGCGCCGGGTCCGGCAAGACCGAGACGATGGCCGCCCGGGTGGTCTGGCTGGTGGCCAACTCGTACGTGCGCCCGGAGCAGATCCTGGGCTTGACCTTCACCCGCAAGGCGGCCGGTGAGCTGGCACACCGGGTCCGTACCCGGCTCGACCAACTGATCCGCAGGGTCGGCCGACAGGACCGCGACCCGCTCGACGACCCGCTCGCCGGTGAGCCCACCGTCTCCACCTACCACTCGTACGCCGGGCGGATCGTCACCGAGCACGGTCTGCGGGCCGGCTACGAGCCGTCCACCCGGCTGCTGACCGAGGCGTCCCGCTGGCAGTTGGTCGACCTGCTGGTGCGCAACTACGACGGTGACATGTCCGAGGTGGACCGGATGCCGAGCACCATCACCGATGCGGTGTTGGCGCTCGCCGGAGAGCTGGACGAGCACCTGGTCGGCCCGGACGAGTTGGCGGCCTGGACGGGTCGGTTCTTCGCCGAGGTGCAGTCGCGCCCGGGCCGGGTCTACGCCGACGTGCGCAAGGCGCTCACCCTGCAACAGACCCGGCTGCGGCTGCTGCCGCTGGTGCGGGCGTACGCCCGACGCAAGCTGGACTTCGAGGCGATGGACTTCGCCGACCAGCTCGCCCGGGCGGCCCGGGTGGCCCGGGATCACCCGGCGGTCGGCGAGATCGAGCGGGACCGCTTCCGGGTGGTGCTGCTCGACGAGTACCAGGACACCAGCCACGCCCAGGTGGTGCTGCTCAACGCGCTGTTCGGCGGCGGGCACCCGGTGACCGCGGTGGGTGATCCGTGCCAGTCCATCTACGGCTGGCGGGGAGCCAGCGCCGGCACCCTGGACCGGTTCCCCACCGAGTTCGCGCGGTCCGACGGCGAGCCGGCGCGGGCGTTGGGGCTGACCACCAGTTGGCGCAACCGTCCGGAGATCCTGCGGGTGGCGAACGCGCTGTCCACGCCGTTGCGGGCGGCCGGCGCGCGGGTTCCGGAGCTGCGGTCCGCGCTGACCGTCCGGGACCCGATTCCGCACCGCAGCCCCGGCGGGGCGGCCGGGGGCACGGTGCACTGCGCGCTGCTGCACACGTACGCCGACGAGGCCGCGTGGATCGCCGACAGTGTGCTCGCCGCCTGGCGTGGCGCGGCCCGGATGCCCGGCGCGGCGCCCGAGCACATCCCGGTGGCGCAGCGTCCGACGACGGCCGTCCTGGTGCGCGTCCGCAGTCAGATCCCGGCGATCGAGTCGGCGTTGCGCGAGCGCGGCCTTCCGGTGGAGGTGGTCGGGCTGGGTGGCCTGCTCGACACCCCCGAGGTGCGGGACGTGGTGTGCACGCTGCGGGTGCTGGCCGACCCGACCGACGGGGCCGCGCTCCTGCGGTTGCTCACCGGCGCGCGGTGGCGGATCGGGCCGCGGGACCTGGTGGCGCTGCACCGGCGGGCGCGGGGCATCGCGAAGGCTCGCCAACAGGTGGCCGTCGACGAGGACTCGGACATCAGCCCGGACCTGCTGGACGAGGCGACCCTGGTGGAGGCGTTGGCCGATCTCGGGCCGGCGCAGGCGTACTCGGCGGAGGGGTTCGCGCGGCTACGGGCGTACGGGACCGAGCTGGCGCTGTTGCGCTACCGCCTGGACCAGGCGTTGCCGGATCTGATCGCGGACATCGAGCGGACCATCGGCCTGGACGTGGAGGTCGCGGTGCGCGCCGGCCGCGACGGCGCGGGCGACGCCGGCCTGGCCCGGGGTCACCTGGACGCCCTGGCCGACGTGGCGGCCCGGTTCAGCGGTGAGACACCCGGCGCGACGCTGTCCGGTTTCCTGTCCTATCTGGCCGCGGCCGAGGACGAGGAGCGCGGTCTCGCACCGGGTGAGGTCGAGGTCGTGGAGGGCGCGGTGCAGGTGGTGACCGCGCACGCCGCCAAGGGCCTGGAGTGGGACGTGGTGGCGGTGGCCGGCCTGTGCCGTGGGTCGTGGCCCGGTCCGGTGCGCAACTCCGACCACTGGCTGGGCGGTCTGGGCGTGCTGCCGTTCCCGCTGCGTGGTGACGCTGACGGGCTGCCCGAGCTGGCGCTCGACGAGGCGGCCGACCAGCGCGCCGTGGCCCGGGCGGTGGCCGACTTCACCGATGCCTGGCGGGCTCACGACGAGCGCGAGGAGCGCCGGCTCACGTACGTCGCGGTCACCCGACCGCGCCGGCTTCTGCTGTGCTCCGGGTACTGGTGGGGGGAGGGCACGAAGCGACCGCGGGGTCCGTCGGTCTTCCTACGCGAGGTGTACGACGCCTGTCTGGACGGCGGCCCCGGGCACCTGGTCGACGCGTGGGCGCCGGAGCCCACCCCGGACGCCACGAACCCGACGGCCGAGGTGGTGCTGCGCGCGGAGTGGCCGGCCGACCCGCTGGGTGGCCGTCGGCCGGCGTTGGCCGAGGCGGCCGGGTTGGTCCGCCGACTGATGACGGATGGTCCGGCCTCGGCGCTGCCCGGGCCGGTCGGGCCGGTGCTGTCGATCGGATCGGATGGGGAACCGGCGGGGCAGGTCGAGGCGGTCGAGCCGGAGGCCGATCCGGAGGTGGCGCGCTGGCGGCAGGAGGCGGACCTGCTGCTGGGCGAGCGGGCCGAGCTGACCCGGCTCTCCGGCGCGGTCGAGGTGGCCCTGCCCGGGCAGCTCAGCGTCACCCAGCTGGTGGCGTTGCGGCGTGACCCGGCGGCGTTGGCCCGTACGCTGCGCCGTCCGGTGCCCACCGAGCCGAATCCGTACGCCCGCCGGGGTACCGCCTTCCACGCGTGGCTGGAACAGCGTTTCGGCGCTGACCGGTTGCTCGACGTGGACGAGTTGCCCGGTGCGGCGGACGCGGACGCCGCGCCGGACGAGGCCCTGGTCGAGCTTCAGGAGCGCTTCCTGGCGAGCGAGTGGGCCGACCGGGTGCCGGTCGAGGTGGAGGTGCCGTTCGCCACGGTGATCGCGGGTGTGGTGGTCCGGGGGCGGATGGACGCGGTCTTCGCCCGGCCGGGCGACCGGTTCGACGTGGTCGACTGGAAGACGGGTGCGCGTCCCACCGGTCCGGCGGCCCAGGTGGCGGCGGTGCAGTTGGCCGTGTACCGGCTGGCCTGGGCCGAGTTGGCAGGTGTTCCGGTCGAGCGGGTCGGCGCGGCGTTCCACTACGTACGCGAGGGGGTCACGGTCCGTCCCACCGACCTGCTGGATGTGACCGGGCTCACCGCCATGATCGCTCATTTGCCCGTGGATTCCACCCGAGTTTGACCATCACGGGGAAATCCGTGGTACCTTGACCGGGTTGCAGTTTTGGTTACCAGAGACTCTGTGTGCGCCTGGCGGGATTGTGGCCCCAGGCGCTCTTTGTTGTGTCCGGAGTTCTCCGGGCGGGGCGACCAGAAGCGACAGGCGATTCGCGCATCCCCGCGCGGAGCGCTCCTCTTCGGGCACGCAACAAGTGCGAGTCCGACGTTCCGTCAAGGAGACGAAACACATGGCTATTGGCACCGTGAAGTGGTTCAACGCTGACAAGGGCTTCGGCTTCATCACCCCGGACGGCGGCGGCGCTGACGTCTTCGCCCACTTCTCGGCGATCCAGTCCTCCGGCTACCGGAGCCTGGACGAGAACCAGCGGGTCGAGTTCGAGGTGACCCAGGGCCAGAAGGGCCCGCAGGCGGAGAACATCCGTCCGATCTGATCTTCGGATCGGTCAGCATTACCTGTCGCGCCCTCCGGGTGTGACGGTGACGGGACCGGCCCGCCTCGCCGCCGCCTGCCTCCGCAGGCGCCGGCCCGGCGGCGGGCCGGCCCGTACTCCAATCGGTTCGTGCTTGTGAGTCCTGGCTGCCTTGCGCCGCCGGTTGACAGCGCCGACTTCGGCGCCCTCCCTCGACACGTGCCGCGTCGAGGAAGGCTTCTGCGTGACCACAGTTATTCCGTCTTTCGCCCATACCGGTCTGGCGCCGGCGCTGCTGAGCGCGCTGACCGCGCAGGGCATCACCGAGCCGTTCCCGATCCAGACGGCGACTCTTCCCGACTCGCTCGCGGGCCGGGACGTGCTCGGCCGGGGTCGTACCGGCTCGGGTAAGACGCTCGCCTTCGGGCTTCCCCTGCTCTCGCGCACCGCCGGCCGTAAGGCCCGGCCGGGCCGCCCGCTGGCCCTGGTGCTGGTGCCGACCCGTGAGCTGGCCCAGCAGGTGACCACCGCGCTTGCCCCGTACGCCCGCGCCGTCGGTCTGCGTTGCGCCACCGTCGTCGGCGGGTTGTCGTTGCAGCGCCAGGCAGACGCGCTGCGCGCCGGCGCCGAGGTGGTCGTGGCGACCCCCGGCCGGCTGCACGACCTGATCAACCGCGGCGACGCCCGGCTCGACCAGGTTGAGATCACCGTGCTGGACGAGGCCGACCAGATGGCCGACATGGGCTTCCTGCCGCAGGTGACCAAGCTCCTGGAGCAGGTCGCCCCGCAGGGTCAGCGGATGCTCTTCTCCGCCACCCTGGACGGTGGAGTCGACCGGCTGGTCCGCCGCTTCCTCAGCAGCCCGGTGACCCACTCGGTCGACCCCGGCACCGCCACGGTCACCGCGATGACCCACCACGTGCTGCACGTCGACGCGCTCGACAAGCCCGACGCGTTGACCCGCATCGCCGCCCGTGAGGGTCGCACCATTCTGTTCATGGGCACCAAGCACCGCGCCGATCGGCTCGCCCGCCAGTTGCTCTCCAAGGGTGTACGCGCCGCCGCGCTGCACGGCGGCAAGTCCCAGCCGCAGCGCACCCGCATCCTGGAGCAGTTCCGTAACGGTCAGGTGACCGCCCTGGTCGCCACTGACGTGGCGGCCCGGGGCATCCACGTGGACGGCCTCGACATGGTCGTCAACGTGGACCCGCCGACCGAGGCGAAGGACTACCTGCACCGGGGCGGTCGGACGGCCCGCGCCGGCGAGTCCGGTTCGGTGGTGACGCTGGTCCTGCCCGAGCAGCGCCGCGACGTGTCCCGGCTGATGGCCACCGCCGGCATCCGGCCGCAGTCGGTCCAGGTGCGTCCGGGTGACGGGGCGCTGGCCCGGGTCACCGGGGCCCGTGAGCCCTCCGGCGTGCCGGTCACCATCGCCGCCCCGCCGGTCGCCGCCAACCGGGGACGGGCCGCCAGTGGCTCGACCACGGACGGCGCGCCCCGCTCCGCGCACCGCGCGTCGGGCCGGTCCCGTCGTCCGCGCCGCCCGCGTACGGTCTGATCCTCTCCGCAGCACCGACCCGTCCCGCTCCGGCTGGGCGGGTCGGTTCGTTTCCCGCCCCGTCGCCGTCGTGCTGTCTCCCGCCGGTTGGCCGTTCGGCTGAATCGGTAATCAGCCTCCATTGGGTCGGCTGGCCGACTGTGCCCTGCTTCAGGGTGGTCGAAGCTGACCAGCGGGGGAGCCGGGCGGGGGGCCCGGTACGGGGAGGAGCGGCCATGGCGGGCGAAGCCGGCTCGGGGGCGCTGCGCGAGCTGTTCCTGGTGTTCGCGGTCGGGCTCGCCGGGTTGCTCCTCGCCATGGTCGCGGCCTTCGGCCCCTGGCATGCCACCACGGCGGGCAACGCTCCCGCCGGTCTGGTGGAGCTGCGCAGTCCTGGCGACCCGGGCTCCGGTCCGGTGGTCGAGCACCGGGGCTGAGCAGCGACCGGCCGACCGTCGCCGGCGGAGGGGCAGGCACGGTCAGGATCGGTACGAGGTGTGGTCGGGCCGGCGGGGCACCGGCCCGACCACACCGCCACGTGTCGCCACGTGTCGCCGTGTGCGCCCAGTTCGTGCGCCCACCTCGTCGATCTTGCAGTTTCGGTCGTCGACTTGATGTGATACGTCCCCTTTGTCGCCGCAGAAAGTGCAAGATCGCGGGGCTAGGAGGGCGCGAGGTCGGGGTGGTTGTTGACCAGCAGGTCCGCGAGGGTGGTGCTGTCGACGACGGTGGCGATCGCCCCGTGCACCGCCAGCCAGACGTCGGTGAGCCCGGCCGCCACCCCGTGGTATCCGGCCCGATCCGCGGGCAGGCCGCGCACGGTGGTGAGCGATCCACCGACCGCGCGCAGTACGTCCCCGACCGTGATCTCGGTGGCCGGCCTGGTCAGCGCGTACCCACCGTCGGCGCCGCGATGGCTGTGCAGCAGGCCGGCCCGGCGCAGGTCGAGCAGGATGCCCTGAAGGAAACTGAGCGGGATCTCCTGAACCTCGGCCAGGCTCCCCGCCTTCACCAGCTCGCCGACACCGTCGCCGCCCGGTGCGGCGGCGGCGACGGCGAGCATCGCCCGGAGCGCGTAGTCGCTGCGCGCGGAGACGTACACGTCACTGACCAGCCTGGTCCAGTACGCCCCAACGACGGCGGATCGCCTTGTCGGCCGCGCCGAACGCCGCGTCCACGACCAGGCCGACGACCAGGATGACGATCATGATGGCCATCAGCCGCTCCGCGTCCGAGAAGTCCCGGGCGTAGGTGAGCTGAGCGCCGATGGAGGTCCGGGAGGCAATGACCACCAACAGTTCACCGGCCATCAGGCTGCGCCACGCGAAGGCCCAGCCCTGCTTCAACCCGGCCACGATGGCGGGCAGCGCGGCGGGGGCGATGACGTACCGGTAGAGGTTGAGCCCTCGGGCGCCCAGGTTTCGGCCGGCGCGCATCAACAACGGCGGCACGTAGTCCACTCCGTGCAGTACCCCGTTGGCGATCGACGGCGCCGCGCCCAGCACCACGACGAAGAAGATGGCCTGCTCGCTGAGCTGGAACAGGAGGATCGCCAGCGGGAACCAGGCAATTGACGGCATGGTCTGCAACGCGGTGATCATCGAGCCGAGGGCGGCCCGCAGGATCTTCGACCGGGCGACTGCGAGACCGAGTACGAGCCCTACGGTCACCGCGGCGGCGAAGCCCAGCACCGCCCGGCGTGCGGTGGTGGCCAAACCCTCCCAGAGCGCCGAACTCAGGGCGTAGTCGGCGAGGTCGGCGAAGACCGGACCGGGGCCTGGTAGCGCCCATGGGTCCTTCCATCCGGTCCAGACCACGACCTGCCAGATCCCGATGGCGATGGCCAGCGCCGCCAGCTTGGGCCACGTGCCCGCCCAGACCCGCCGACCGCGAGAGATCTCCTTCTCTCGGCCGGCGATTTCCAGCGCGTCCAGGCCGGTGATCTCCGCGTCGGAGCGCGCCGTGCTGGTCAGGGTGTCACTGGCCATGTCGGCCCACCTCCGTACGGAGTCGTTCGGTGACCTCGGCGGCGATCGCGGCGACCTCGGGAGAGTCGATCCGTCGTGGCCGTGGGATGTTCACATCGGCGGTGTAGATGATTCGGCCGGGGCGGCTGGAGAGCAGGATGATGCGGTCGGCCAGCCGGGCGGCCTCGCGGACGTTGTGCGTGACGAAGAGCACCGAGAGTTTGCGCTCGGACCAGATCCGTTCCAGCTCGTCGTGCAGGATGTCGCGGGTCATCGCGTCCAGCGCGCCGAACGGCTCGTCCATCAGCAGCACCGGCGTGTCCAGGGCCAGGGTGCGGGCCAGCGCGACCCGCTGCCGCATCCCGCCGGACAGTTCGTGGGGACGCTTGCGGCCGAACTCGGCCAGGTGCACCGTGCGCAGCAGCTCGGCCACCCGGTCGCGGCGTTCGGCCCGGGGCAGGCCCCGCAGCTTCAGCGGCACCTCCACGTTGGCCTCGACGGTCAGCCACGGAAAGAGCGCCGGTTCCTGGAACATCAGCCCCGGGTTGGCGTCGCCGGCCAGCCCGATCTGCCCGCCGCTGGGCCGGTCCAGGCCGGCGACCAGGTTGAGCAGGGTGCTCTTGCCGCAGCCGGACGCGCCGACCAGACAGACGAACTCGCCTGGCGCGACGTCCAGGGACACGCCGTCCAGGGCCAGCACGGCGTTCGCGCCACGCCCGTACACCTTGGTCACGCCGGACAGCGCGACCGCGGTGGTCGCGCTGTCCGGTGTCGTCGTGGTCGACGTCATGGCTGGGTGACCTCGGGCTTGCCGGCCGCCTTGAGCGACTTGTTGAGGTAGGTCAGGTCGTACAGGCCCTTGAGGTCCACCGGCTCGGTCAGCCCCACCTCGACGGCGTGGTCGAGGCCGGCCTTGAGCGAGGTGGGGATCGGGTCGTTGGTGAACTCCAACGTCGGCCACGCCTGCTTGATCAGCTTGAGGTCCAGCGGCTTGCCAGTGATCTTGCCGATTGCGTCGGAGATGGCCTGCTGGGCCTCGTCCGGCTTGCTGTTGACGAACTCGTTCGCCGCGACCTGACCGTCGACCAGCTTCTGCACGACGTCCGGGTGCGCCTTGAGGAACTTGGTGCTGACCAGCAGGTTGGTGATGACGAACTTCTTGTCCGGCCACAGGTCCCGCTCGTCGACGAGCACCTTGCCGCCGGCGTTGACCAGGCGGGAGACGAACGGCTCGGGCACCCAGGCGGCGTCGATCGCGCCGCTGGTGAACGTCTCGACCGTCTGGGCGTTCTCCTGCGGCACGATCTTGACGTCGCCGCCGCCCTCCTTGGTGGTGGTCAGCCCCTGCTGCTTGAGCCAGTAGCGGACGGCCACGTCCTGGGTGTTGCCGAGCTGCGGGGTGGCGACCTTCTTGCCCTTGAGGTCCTGCGGGCCGTTGATGCCGGGCTTGACGACCAGCGCGACGCCGCCGGAGGCCGCGCCGGAGACGACCCGGACCGCCTCGCCCTTGGACTTGGAGAACGCGTTGACGGTGGGGTTCGGGCCGATGTAGGTGGCGTCCAACGCGCCGGAGAAGACGGCTTCGATGGCGGCCGGGCCGGCGTTGAAGGTCTTCGGATCGAGCTTGACGTCGGCGCCGAGCTTCTCGGCGAAGATGCCCTTCTCCACGCCGACGACGGCCGGCGCGTGGGTGATGTTGGGGAAGTAGCCGAGGCGCAGGGTCACCGGGCCGGAGCTGCCCCCCGCGCCCTCGCTGTCGTCGCCGCACGCGGCGGTGCTGCCCAGGGTCGCCGCGCCGAGGGCGGTGAGGGTGGCCAGGGTGACCAGCCGGCGCAGGGGGAGGCGTCTCATCGTCCATCCAATCCGCAGTATTCCTACTTAGTTGGTAGGAAGAGTGGGCCAGGCTGCGAGCAGCGTCAAGGGGCATCCACATACCGAGAAGGGGCGTCTCAGTTATGTCGGCATTTCCTACTGTCTTGCTGTGGTAGGTGGTCGGCCTTCCCAGCCGGTGGCAGCGGCTGCACGTAGGTCGCCGGTGGCGGGAGTGCCGACGCGCTAGGGTCGATCCCGTGGCGGCGCGGAGATCCAGAATTCCAGCGACGAAGTATCCGGTCGAGCGGTTCACCCTCGACAACGGCCTGCGGGTGGTCTTCACCCCCGATCGCAGCGCCCCGGTGATCGGGGTGGCGGTGGTCTACGACGTCGGCATCCGCTCCGAGCCCGAGGGGCGTACCGGCTTCGCGCACCTCTTCGAACACCTGATGTTCCAGGGCTCGGAGAACCTGGAGAAGCTGGCGCACTTCCGACACGTCCAGGGCGCCGGTGGCACGTTCAACGGCTCCACCCACCTGGACTACACCGACTACTTCGAGACGCTGCCCAGCAACGCCCTGGAACGCGCCCTGTTCCTGGAGGCGGACCGGATGCGGGCGCCCCGCCTGACCGAGGAGAACCTGCGCAACCAGGTCGACGTCGTGAAGGAGGAGATCCGGGTCAACGTGCTGAGCCGGCCGTACGGTGGTTTCCCCTGGCTGACGCTGCCGCCGGTCATGTTCGACACCTTCCCGAACGCGCACGACGGCTACGGCTCCTTCGACGACCTGGAGTCGGCCACCGTCGCCGACGCCGCCGACTTCTTCCGCCACTACTACGCCAGTGGCAACGCGGTCCTGGCTGTCAGCGGGGACATCGACGTGGCCGAGGCGACCGAGCTGGTCACCCGGCACTTCGGCGACGTGCCGGCCCGCCCCGCGCCACGACGACCCGACTTCACCGAGCCCGACCTGACCGCCGAGCGGCGCAGCTCGTACACCGATGCCCTGGCGCCGTTGCCGGCCGTGGCCGGCGCGTGGCGGGTCCCCGATCCGATCGGTGACTTCGCCGGCTACCTGCCGTACGTGGTGCTGGCCGAGGTGCTCACCGACGGCGACGCGTCCCGCCTGGTCGAACGGCTCGTGCAACGCGACCGCACGGTGACCAGCCTGGGTGGCTACCTCGGCTTCATGGGCGACCCGTTCGACGTGCGCGACCCCACGGCGCTGCTGTTGCAGGCGCACCTGCCGCCCGGCGGCGACGTGGACAAGGTGCTGCGCACGATCGACGAGGAGCTGGACCGGTTGGCCACCGACGGCCTGACCGACGGTGAGCTGGCCCGCACCCAGGCGCGCATGGCCACCCACCTGCTCCGCGACACCGACGCGGTCCTCGGCCGCGCGCTGCGGATGGCCGTCCTCGAGCAGCAGCGCGGCGAACCGGGCCTGCTCAACGACCTGCCCCGACTGGTCGGCGACGTCACCGAGGAGCAGGTCCGGGCCGCCGCGGCCACCCTGCGCCCGGAGCGCCGCGCGTCGGTCGAGGTCATCCCCGGAGGCGCCCGATGACGACTGCGACCAAGACCGCGACCACCGCCGCCGCCGTCGGGCCGCGTACGCTGCCCCCGCTCGGCCCCACCCGCAAGCTGAAGGTGCCCAAGGAGGCCGAGCGCACGCTGGGCAACGGGCTCACCGTCATCGCGGTACGCCGGCCCGCCGTGCCCCTGGTCGAGCTGCGGCTCTGGGTGCCGTTCGGCCGCGCCCACCTCGCGCGCGGCGCGATGCTCTCCCAGACCATGCTCTCCGGCACCGAGTCGATGACCAGCGTGCAGCTCGCCGCCGAGCTACAGAAGGTCGGCGGTGGGCTCTCCGCCGGCGTCGACCCGGACCGGCTGATGATCTCCGGCGCGGGGCTGGTCACCGGCCTGGACCGGATGCTGGAGTTGCTGGCCGAGGTGCTGACCGGCGCCAGCTACCCGAACGACGAGGTGGCGGCCGAGCGGGACCGGCTCATCGACCGGATCCAGGTCGCGCAGAGCCAGCCGTCGCACCTGGCCCGCGAGGCGCTCCTGAAGAGGATCTACGGGCGGCACCCGTACGCCACGCAGACCCCGGAGCCGGCCCAGCTCCGTGCCGTACGACCGGCGGCGCTGCGCAGCCTGCACGCCGAGCGGGTGCACCCCGCCGGGGCGCAGCTGGTGGTGGTCGGCGACGTGCAACCGGAGAAGGCCCTGGACGCGGTCGAACGGGCGCTCGCCGGGTGGACCGGGGCCGGGCGTACGGCCACCCTGCCCGCCACCCCGCCGCTGGAAACGGGGCCACTGCTGCTGGTCGACCGGCCCGGCTCGGTGCAGTCCTCGCTGCGTGTCGCGCTGCCCGCCGTGCCGCGTACCGATCCCGATCATGCTCCGCTGCAACTGGCCAACCTGATCTTCGGCGGCTACTTCTCGTCCCGCTGGGTGGAGAACATCCGCGAGGACAAGGGCTACACGTACGGCGCGCACTCGGTGATCGAGCACTCCGTGGCCGGGTCGGTGCTGGTCGCCGGAGCGGAGGTGGCGACCGAGGTCACCGGTCCGGCGCTGCTGGAGACCACGTACGAGTTGGGACGGCTGGCGTCGCTGCCACCGAAGCCCGAGGAGCTGGAGCAGGCCCGCCAGTACGCGCTGGGCACCCTCCAGCTCGGTATGTCCACCCAGGCCGGTCTGGCCGCGCTGACCAGCGCGTACGCCGGCAACGGCCTGCGCCTGGACTTCCTCGCCGAGTACGCGTCCCGCCTAGCGAAGGCGACCGTCGACGACGTGGCCCGGGCCGCCGCCCACTATCTCGCGCCCGCCCGGGCGGTGGTCGTCGTCCTCGGTGACGCCGAGCGGATCACGCCGGGGCTGGCCGCGCTGACGTCCGTGCACACCGAGCCGGTGCAGCCGTGAGCGGGGAGGCCGCGCCACCGCTGGCGCGCTCGACGCTGGATCGGGCCGCGCACCGCCGGGGCGACGCGCAGTGGTTGACCGAGGCGTGGCTGCGTGGCCGGGTACTGCTGCTCGACTCGACCGACGACGGGCGGACGCTCGCGCGTACCGACGTGTCACCCCCGACGCTTGTGCTGTTCGGTGCGGGCGACGCGCCGGCCGGCGCGGAGTCGACGGCGATGTTCCTCGGTGTCGAGCCGGACGGGGTGCCGGTGTTCGCGGTCGACGCCCCGTTGCCGACGGTGCCGGGCACCCGGGCGGTCAACCTGCGGGAGGTGGGCCACCTGCTCGGGGACCGGGAGGCCGGCATCTTCACCACCGCGCTCGCGCTGTTGAACTGGCACACCCGGCACGGCTACTCCACGGCGACCGGCGCGCCCACCGTCATGGACGAGGCCGGCTGGTCGCGGGTGGATCGCAACGGCGGGCGGATCTGGCCGCGTACCGACCCGGCGATGATCGTGCTGGTGCACGACGGCGTCGACGGCCCCGAGGGCCGCTGCCTGCTGGGTAACAACGCGGGTTGGCCGGGCACCCCGGGCGGGCGGCGCTACTCCTGCCTGGCCGGCTACGTCGAGCCGGGGGAGTCGGCCGAGGCCGCCGTGCTGCGCGAGGTCCGCGAGGAGGTGGGCATCGCGGTCGAGCGGATCGGGTACGTCGGCAGCCAGGCATGGCCGTTCCCGGGCTCGCTGATGCTGGGCTTCCTGGCCACCGCCGACCCGTCGGACCCGGTGCGGGTCGACCCGTCCGAGATCGCGTACGCCCGCTGGTTCACGCGCGAGGAGATCGGGGCCGCGTGCGCGGGGCGGGCGGTGGACGTGGGTGACGGCGCTCGGCTGATCCTGCCGCCGCCGTCGTCGATCGCGTTGTTCCTCATCCACCGCTGGCTGGACGGTTGGGTGGACGCGGGCCATTGAGCACGGTCCCGGCCCGTGGCCGCCGTTGCCGCGACGGTCACGAGCCGGGAACACGGGCCGCCGTGGTCGGTGGGAGCGGTATGACGCGGCGGGGGAGCCGAGCCGACCACGGCGGACGTCGGTGGGTCAGGTGCCGGTGCGACCGGGTCTGCGCCGGAAGACGGGCTGCGGCTCGGTGAGCGGCAGGACCTTGACCCGTTGTTTGCCGGCCCGTACCGCGCCGACGGTGGACAGGGCCCGGGCCAGCACCAGCGCGGCGTCCCGGTCCTCGGCGTGCACGGTCTGCCGGCGGGGCTCGGGCGTGGTCGTCTCGTCACGGAGGCGATGGCCGTCCGCCCAGGCGGCGGCGATGTCCCCGTCGGCGACGGTGCGGATGTCGGTGCGAACGATCAGGAACCGCATAAGGGTCTCCGGATGAACCGCGACGGATGAGCCGGTGTGTGGAAGTTCCACGTTCTCGTGGGTCATGTTACGCCCCGTGTTCATCCCAGCAAGTGAAACGCGCCTATTGGTTTTGAGCCTCGTCCGATCGGCGGATGCCTGGTCAGCGGGGTCGTCGGCGGATACGACGACGGGGCCGCCGGCACTGTGCCGACAGCCCCGCCCCACGGTTGCGGATCAGTTCAGATCGAACTGGCCCGTCTTTGCTCCAGCGATGAAGCCGAGCCATCCGGCCCGGTTGAACAGCAGTACCGGGCCACCCCGGTCCTTGCTGTCGCGCAGCGCGACCGCCGACGGGCCGGTGCCCAGCGGCGCGACCTCCACGCAGTTGGAGGTCTGGCTACGTGTGCTGGTACGCCACGGGGCGTCCGCCAGGAAACTGGCGGAGACGGACGGCGTGTGGTGGATGTCGTTCATGGTTCTGCTCCTGATGTGAACCGATCCGATGGGACGAGTGGTGCCGCACGCCCCGACGGAGGGTCCCCCGTGGATCACCGGTCCGTCAGCCGCCCCGAATCACGGCGGCGTTGGGTCGGCGCCGTTGCCGGCCCGAACGCCACTGTGGATGCGGGTGCCGCCCCGGTCAGCCGTCCCGTCGCCTCGATCAGCCAGGAGAGGGTGTCCGAAGCGTCTAGTGCCGCCGTGCATAGCCACTCGAACACCACTTTATAGCGATTTAGCGTGATTGACTCGGTCGACATGACGTCGGTGAACCCCCCTTCGATGGCCAATGTCTCCGGATCGAGTGGATCGGCGAACCGATAGAGGGAGAAGGCGGTCGGCGGAAGGTACCAATCTCCCACCTGAGTGTCCCGGGGAAGCACGTGCAACGTCACGTTCGGTAACAGGGCCAACTCGCAGAGTTGGTGCAACTGCTCGTGCAGCACCTCGGGCGGACCGGACCGATGGCCGAGCGCGGCCTCCTCCAGCACGGCCGTGTAGGTCGGCGCGTGCGGCTCCCGCGTCAACAGCGTCTGACGGGCCAGCCGCGCCTTCACCTCGGTCTCCAGCTCGTCGGCCGGCTCCTGCTCGCCGGCCCGCTCGCTCACCCGACGGGCCGACTGGAGCCGGACCCGCGCGTACCCCGCGGTCTGCAGCAGGCCCGGCACCAGGACCGGGTTGTACTCGGAGATCTCCGCGCAGCCCGCCTCCAACTCGGCCCAGCTCCGCTGCTGTTGCGTCATCACCGGGAAGTTCTTCAACCAACCGCGCATGTCGCCGGCCTCACCGGCGATCCCGAGCAACTCCTCGCGCGCGGCGGCGTCGGCGCCGTACAGATCCAGCAGGACGCTGACGTCCTGCGGGTCCGGTCTACTGCGGCCGTTCTCGAGGCGGGACAGTTTGGACGCGGACGCCCAACCGATCCGCTCGATGACCTGATCGCCGGTGAGGCCCGCGGTCTCGCGCAGGCTGCGCAGTTCGACGCCCAACCGTCGGCGACGCATGATTGGGCTGGGTGCGGCAGGAGGCACAGTGTCCTCTTTCCCGTCGTCCGCCGCAGACGCGACGGTAACTGTATGAAATTCGCCCCCCACGGTCAGTATGGACGGCGCGACCGGTGTCGGAGGTTCCGGCGAGGGCGTGTCTTGCCAAAAATGGACCATGGGTACGCCGGACGATGACGGACCCGCGGTCCCAGCCTCGTCGACCGCGCCCGCCCGGGCACGCCACCCTGCCGGAGGGACCCATGCGCACCGTCCTGCGCCGACCCGACTTCCGCCTCCTGTTCGGCGGCCTGCTGGCCAGCATGACCGCCGAGTCGATCCTGCTGCTCGCGCTCGCCATCTGGGTCAAGGACCTGACGGGCTCCAACGGGCTGGCCGGCGGCATCATCTTCGCCGTCGTCGCACCGATGACGATGGCGCCACTTGTCGGGTGGTTCGTCGACCGGTACCCGCGCCGGCCCTTCTTCGTGGCCGCGAACGTGGTCACCGCGGTGCTGCTCGTGCCGCTGTTCTCCGTCCGCGACGCGGGCGACGTCTGGGTGGTCTACCTGGTCGCCGGCCTGTACGGACTGTCGTCCATCACGCTCGGCGCGGCGCTCAGCGGGCTGCTGCGGCAACTGGTGCCGGTGGAGCTGCTGGCCGACGCGAACGGCGCGCTGCAGACCGTACGCCAGGGGTTGCGGTTGGTCGGCCCCCTGGTCGGCGCGGCGCTCTACGCGGCGCTCGGCGGGTGGGCGCTGGCCGGCATCGGGATGGTCGGTTTCGTGACCGCCGCCGTGGTGGTGACCGCGGTGCCGAGCCCGGCGCAGCCACCGACGACCGTACGGCTGCGGTGGCCCGCCGAGCTGGGCGCCGGCCTGCGACACCTGACCGGCGAGCCGGCTCTGCGCCGGGCCCTGGTCGGCTACGGGCTCGGGTCGCTGGTGATGGGCTTCAGCGAGTCGTTGATCTTCGCGTACGTCGACCAGGGGTTGGACCGGGACGCCGCGTTCGTGGGCGTGCTGGTGATGGTGCAGGGCGTCGGCGGACTGTGCGGAGGGATCTGCTCGCCGGCCCTGGTCCGGCGACTCGGCGAGGTCGGCACGCTCGCCGCTGGCGTGGCGTTCTTCGCCCCGGCCGCGCTCGCGCTCGCGTACCCCAGACTGCCGCTCGGGTTCGGGGCGGTGCTGCTGGCCGGCGTCTCGCTGCCGCTGACCATGGTGGGCCTGCACACGCTGATCCAGCGGCGCACGCCGACCGCCCTCGTCGGACGGGTGGCAGCGGCCACCCAGGCGCTGGTCAGCGGGCCGCAGGCGCTCTCCATCGGCGCGGGCGCTCTGCTGGTCGGTGTCCTGGACTACCGGGTCCTGTTCGTGCTGGTCGGGGTGGCCACGTTGGCTGCCGGCGTCTACCTGTGGCGGGGCCGGCACCTCAGCGCGCCGTCCGGCGGCGGGACGCCCACACCGCCGACCCTTCCGGGGCCACGCCGCCCGCTGGACGCCGGCATCGACGGCTCGGTGACGGCGGCCAGCCGGCGGCCGTTCCGGCGTTGACGGATGTCGGACACGCGAACGGCCGCCCCTGCGGGCGGCCGTTCGCCGGCGTCCACCGGCCGGTCGGTCAGGCGCTCAGCGTCGCCAGGTGCTGCTTGACCTGCGAGATCGACGGGTTCGTCAGGGCGCTGCCGTCGTCGAAACGCAGCGTCGGCACCGTCTGGTTGCCGCCGTTGACGCTCATCACGAAGTCCGCGGCCTTCGGGTCCTGCTCGATGTCGACCACCTCATACCCGATGCCTTCCCGGTCGAGCTGCGACTTCAGCCGGTGGCAGTAGCCGCACCAGGGAGTGGAATACATCGTCAGCATGATCGGATCCTCCAACTGCTCCGGCCGCCGGCTTGCCGATCAAGCCGAGGCTGTTCGCTACAACGCCCGGGGGAGCTGAGATGATTCCTGGTTGTGGGGGTTCACTCAGCGTCGGAAGGCGTACTCGCCGGGCTGGACCCGGAGCAGCGCTCCGCGGTGACCGCACCGGCCGGCCCGGTCTGCATCCTGGCCGGAGCCGGCACCGGCAAGACCCGTGCGATCACCTCCCGGATCGCTTACCGGGCGCTCTCCGGCGAGATCTCCCCCCGGCACGTGCTCGCCGTCACCTTCACCGCCCGCGCCGCCGCAGAGATGCGAAGCCGTCTCGCCCTGCTCGGGGTGTCAGGTGTGCAGGCACGGACATTCCATGCTGCCGCGCTGCGCCAGGTGCGCTACTTCGCGCCCCGGCTGCTGGCCGGCCGCGCGATGCCCGAGCTGCTGGACAGCAAGGTGCGGCTGGTCACCCTCGCCGCCGCTCGGGTCGGTCTCCGTACCGACCGGGCCGCCGCGCGAGACCTGGCCGGTGAGATCGAGTGGGCCAAGTCGTCACTGGTCGAGCCCGGGGACTACGTCGTCGCCGCAGCCCGCGCGCTACGTGACACGCCACACGAGCCGGCGAAGGTCGCCGAGGTGTTCACCGCGTACGAGCAGCTCAAGCGCTCCAACGGGGTGATCGACTTCGAGGACATGCTGCGGGCCGCGGTGTGGGGCATCGAGGAGCACCCGGACGTCGCCGAGCAGGTCCGCGGTCAGTATCGGCACTTCGTGGTCGACGAGTACCAGGACGTCAACCCACTCCAGCAGCGGTTGCTGGACGCCTGGCTCGGCGGCCGTACCGACCTGACGGTGGTCGGCGACGCCAGCCAGACCATCTACTCGTTCACCGGGGCGACCTCGGCCTACCTGGTCGACTTCCCGCGTCGGCACCGTGGCGCCACCGTCGTGCGACTGGTCCGGGACTACCGCTCCACCCCGCAGGTCGTCGGGCTCGCCAACGCCGTGATCTCCCAGGCGCGCGGCACCGAGGCGCGGCTGCGACTGGAGTTGAGCGGACAGCGGCCCCCGGGCCCGGAACCCGACCTGCGGATCTTCACCGACGAGCCCGCCGAGGCGAACGCCGTGGCCGCGCGCTGCCGATCGCTGATCGACGCCGGCACCCCGGCGAAGGAGATCGCCGTCCTGTTCCGGACCAACGCGCAGTCCGAGGCGTACGAGAAGGCCCTGACCGAGGCCGCCGTGCCGTACGTGGTGCAGGGCGCCGAGCGCTTCTTCGAGCGCGCCGAGGTCCGTCAGGCCATGGTCGCCCTGCGCTCCGCCACCCGGTCCATCCCCGGGGAGACGCCGCTGCCGACCGCCGTCGTCGAGGCGCTCGCCGCCGTCGGCTGGGCGCCAAACGCGCCCCCGGCCGGCGGAGCCGCCCGCGAACGCTGGGAGGCCCTGGCCGCGCTGGTCCAGCTCGCCGAGGAGTACGCGGCCACCCCCGAGCTGGTGCCGATCGGCGAGGCCGCCTCGGTGGAGCGTCCGGTCACCCTCACCGACTTCACCGAGGAGTTGGCCCGTCGGGCCGCCCAGCAGCACGTGCCGACGGTGGACGGCGTCACGCTGGCGTCCCTGCACTCGGCCAAGGGGTTGGAGTGGGACGCCGTCTTCCTGGTCGGCCTCGCCGAGGGCACCCTGCCCACCACCTACGCCAAGACCGTCGAGCAGGTGGAGGAGGAGCGCCGCCTGCTGTACGTCGGCATCACCCGGGCCCGGCAGTGGCTCTGGCTGTCGTACGCCGCCGCGCGCTCGCCCGGCGGGCGGGCCCGGCGGCCCTCGCGCTTCCTGCCCCAGCTGGACCGCTCCGGCGGCACCGAGCGGGCCGGCACCTCCACGGGCGGGGCCCGGCGACCCGAGCGGCGTCGGACGCAGATCGTGTCCTGCCGGATCTGCGGCGCGACCCTTCTCGCCGGCCCGGACCGCAAACTCGGCCGCTGCCCCACCTGCCCGTCCGACATCGACGACGAGCTGCACGAACGGCTCCGCGAGTGGCGGCAGCGGGTGGCCGGCGCGCAGAAGGTCCCGGCGTACGTGGTGTTCACCGACGCCACGTTGACCGCGTTGGCCGAGCGGCGGCCCGGCCGGCCGGAGGAGTTGATCGCGATCGCCGGCATCGGCCCCCGCAAACTGGGCCTCTACGGCGAGTCGGTACTGGCGCTCGTGGGGGGCGCGGGGGTGGACGACGTCTGCCCGGAGAAAACTTTCGAAATCTCGTCGTAAATTCGTTTGCCCTCGCGCCCAGGCGAGGAATAGCCTCAGGACACACCACGCGAGCGGCGCCATTCCGGCTGCTCACGGGGGTTGGTCCAGTCGATCCGAGGAACGTGAGGGAGGTGGCACCCGTGGAGATCTTCACCTATGAGCGTCTGACGGCGATGCCGTCTGTCCACGCTCCGATGTCGGCTGTCCGGGTGGCCCTCGCGGCCGCACGACCGTCGGTTCCGCAGGTGCACCAGGTTCAGACCGAGCTGAACCTGACCGTTGCGCCGAATGCCGGAGTCGAGGGGACCAGTGGCATCACGGGCATGGGCATCGATGGCGCCAAGAAGCGCACGGATGTCCGCGGCGTTCCACCTCGAGGTAGACCGGTCTGAATCTCAGACACCGGCTCACCTCGAGGCCGCGGAACCCGCTACCGGGATCCGCGGCCTCAGTTTTTTGCCCCGCCGAAGTACGTCGGAATGCGATCCACGAGATCGAAGTGAGAGAGAGGTGACCGGGAGATGAGTCTGGCGTTGGCCCCCCTCGACGTGAGCGTCGAGTTGGAGGCGAACCTGCCCTGCCGGAAGTTCGACCCCGACCTGTGGTTCTCCGACTCGCCCGCCGAGCTCGAGCTGGCCAAGTCGCTCTGCGGGGACTGCCCGCTGCGCGTCGAGTGCCTGGCCGGAGCGGTGGAGCGAGCGGAGCCGTGGGGCGTCTGGGGCGGCGAGATCTTCGAGCGTGGCGCGGTCGTTCCGCGCAAGCGGCCCCGTGGCCGTCCGCGCAAGGAGGACGTCGCTCGTGACGCCGCGCTCCGGGTCGAGGCCGAGGCGCGCCTGGCGGCCAGTGGGCTGTCCGAGGTGCGAGGCGCGGTCCGGCTGGCAGCCTGACATGTTCCCGACCAGTTCCAACGACGCCGGTGTCACACCGGCAGTGAGAGAGAAGATGATGTTGAACGTTCCGAGTGGCGCCTACGAGATGCAACTACTCCACGAAGCGCTGACCAGGGCTCGAATGCGCCGGCCTCAGGCCGGACGTACCACCACGAGCACTGAGGCAACCCGTTCCGCCCGTACCGTCGCCATGAACAGCCGCCTTCAGTCGGCGCGCGACCTGGGCGTTCTCTAGTACCACCCCACGCAGAAGGGCGGGTGCCGACCGGCACCCGCCCTTCCCTGTGTCCTCAGGCGACCGGCGCGAAGCCGGGCAGCCAGCGTTCCAGGATGCTCCGGTACGGCGCCTTCGCCTCCAACTGGCAGAGCACCCCGATCGACCCGAGCGTCACCCGGTGGATGAGCAGGTACGACGGTGGCAGGTTGAGCTGCCGGCTCAACTGGTACGTGGGGGACCGGGGACTGGCCAGCCGGGCCGCCTCGGCGCGTAGCCAGGCCCGGGTGAACCGGAACCCGTCGGCGGCGATGGGCTCCAGCATCGGACGGAGGAAGTCGAGGACCCCCTCGGCGTCGATCTCGTCGGTGGCGCCGATGAACCCCTCGTCCCGCAGCCCCGCCACCACGCCGTCCGCGTCCCCGCGCAGCGCCCGCCCGGCGATAAGGCCGATCGGCTCCGGCGTGCCCTCCGGCATCCGGGCCACCGCACCGAAGTCGATCACGCCGAGCCGGCCGTCGGGCAGGAGCCGGAAGTTGCCGGGGTGCGGGTCGGCGTGCAGCAGACCCGCCCGCTGCGGCGCCGACAGGTGCAGCGTGGCCATCAGCCGGCCGGCCTCGTCCCGCTGCTCCTCGCTGCCCTCGCGGATGATGTCCGCCAGCGGTGTGCCCGTCACCCACTCGGTGACCAGCACCCGGGGTGACGCGGAGACGACCTCCGGGATGAAGATCTCGTCGTCGTCGGCGTACGCGGCGGCGAAGGTGCGCTGCGACTCGGCCTCCAACTCGTAGTCCAGCTCCTCGGTGATCCGCTCGCGTAGCTCGACGAGGAGCGGCTTGACGTCGAGGCCCGGTTGGATGGCCCGGAACATCCCGCCGAGGCGGGAGAGCTGCTTGAGGTCGGCCAGGAGCGCGTCACCGGCCCCCGGGTACTGGATCTTGACCGCCACGTCGCGGCTGTTCGGCTCACCGGACGGGCCGTACCCCGGCTCCCGCCACCGTGCCCGGTGCACCTGCCCGATGCTCGCCGCGGCGGCCGGGGTGTCGTTGAACTCGACGAACCGGTCGCGCCAGTCCGGGCCGAGCTGCTCGGCCAGCACCTTGTGCACGCTCGCGGCCGGCAGCGGCGGCGCGGCCTCCTGGAGCTTGGTCAGCGCCTGCCGGTAGGGCGCGGCGATCTCCTCCGGCAGGGCCGCCTCGAAGACCGACAATGCCTGGCCGAACTTCATCGCCCCGCCCTTGAGCTGACCCAACACGCTGAACAACTGCTCGGCGGTGCGCTGCTGAATCTCTGCCGAGATGACGTCGGAGGCGAGCCCGGTGACACGCTTACCCATGCCCAGGACGGTCCGACCGGCGAAGCCGAGCGGCAGAGCGGCGAGCTTGGCGGTCCGGGACACGGCCCGGCGCGGGATGTCGGTCACTTCGCCATTGTTACCGACCGGAGGGGTCCGCTGCTGCTGTGCGGCCGGGCTGGTGCGTACGGCCGGCTCCGCGAACACTCGCACGCAGGGTGCGGCGGCCAACCCCGGCGGCGGAACCGGCCCGCGCCGGAGATCTCCACAGCGCCTCCCAGCGTCTCTGGCTGACCGCCGTCGAGGTGCGCCAGGGCCTCCGCCGCCGCGTACCCGGTCGCCGCGAACAATGTGCCGGTCGCTCCGGCGCCCACCGGCCGCGCCGCGGCCAGTTGGGCGGCCAGCCCCGGCCAGGCCGGGTCGCGGTCGGCGCGGTGCAGCTCGACGCAGCGCAGACACGGCCCGGCGGGCGGGCGGACCAGCGGCCCGATCACCGGTACGCCCTCGCGGACGGTCACCAGGAGATGCGGTTGGCGGCGCTGGGCGAAACCGGCGGCGAGGAGCGCTGGCGGGCGGTCCGCGCCGAGTTGGATCACCAGATCCATTCGAGTGGCCCGGACCGGGTGGGTGCCGGTGCCTGGCGCGACACGGTCGACCGCCGCCCGGATCGCCGGGGCCAGCGGACGGCCCAGCTCGGTGGCGGGGATGCCCGTCCCGATCAGGTCGATCGGTCGTACCGGGCCGCTGAGGTGCGGGATCACGTGGCCGACGCCGGCCTGGGCCAGCGCGAGCGTCAGCGGCCCGCCGAGGGCCCCGACGCCGGTGAGCAGCACCCGGGCCGCCCGCCGGCGGCGCAGGACCTGCGCCGGGGTGCCGGGTAACCGGGCCGCCACCAGCGCCAACGCTGCGGCCTCGGCGGCGAGCCGGGCCCGGACCGGCCCGGCCAGGTCGCGCGGGAACAGGGTGTGCGCTGGCACCAGCAGGCCCGCCGCGCGGAGGGCGTCCAGCAGCGTCCGCGTGTCACCGGCGGCCACCTGGGCAGCGCCGGCCTCGATCAGGACGTCCCGCTCGCTGCGGGTGCCGTCCAGCAGATCGAGTACGTGAGCGGTCCGCGGGTTGGTCAACTCCACCAGCACGGCGGGCCCGGGGCCGAGGCCGATCTGGAGGGTGTGCCGATCCCGCCAGAGCCGGCTGAGGCCAGGGATCAGCGTGGGACGAGGCAACGGCGTACGAATCATGGTGACGAATCGTGACCGCTTCCCTGCGCTGGGTCGATCGTTGTCCACAGGCGGCCGGGGCCGTATCCAGCCTTGTCCACAGGATCTGCCGTGTTATCCACAGGCCACTACGCGTGCTGTCGGCCACCCGACAGACTGGTCTCCGTCCGGAACGGCAACGGGGGCGGGACGGCCCTGTGGCCGTCCCGCCCCCGCAGATCCGTACGGGTCAGACCTTCGCCTTACCGAGAATCCGGTTCACTGTTGTGCCGCAAACCGGACACTTGCCCTTGGCCATGTTCATGCCGGTCTTCGAGACCTCCACGTGCCCCTCGAAGTCCCGCTTCTCCTTGCACTTCACGCAGTAACCGTTGTAGGTCTGGGCCTGGTCGGCCACGGTGCCCTCCTCGTCTCGTCCACCGGTCAATACGATTCCGGCGGAATGCCCGGCGGCGGGCCACACGGGGCACCGGCGCTGGGTCTTACTCCACGGCCACCTTCGTGACCGCTGGTTCGCGGACCCTACCCAGGTCTGGGCAGTTCCATGTCAGCTGTGCATCGGCCTGTGAGCAAGTCGACGTCGAGAGTGTGCATGGCGAATTAGGTCGGATAAGTCAGTTTGGCGGGGACACGCCGACCAAACCCTCCCAGCCACCCCTGCGGGTGCCCCCGCGGCAGCGTCGAGCGCGGTGATCACCTACGGTGGAGGAGAGGACCGCGCGGTGCCGCCGTCGGCGTACACGGTGGGTGACGAGACGGAGCGATAGCGCTTCGGCGGTGATCCGGTCAAGAAATTTTCGGGACGCCGGGCGACCAATCACCATTTTTTGGGCGCGTGTCGCGCGGTTGACTCTTGCGGACCCCTGGTCAGTACGCATTAGCTTTCCCTCGTGACACGTAGCCGAGGCTGCGCGGCCCAGTGATGGCGGGGACGCGTAAGCCGGTCGTCGAGGTACGGCGCAGCCAGCGTCGGCGACGCACGGTGTCTGCGTACCGTGACGGTGAGCGGGTGGTCGTCCTCATTCCGGACCAGTTCTCCCGGGCCGAGGAGAGCGAGTGGGTCGACCGCATGTTGGCGCGGCTCGCCGCCCGCGAAGGTCGACTGGCCCGCTCCGACGACGAACTCGTCGCCCGGGCCAACCGGCTGATCGACCTCTACCTCGGCGGGTACGGAGAGAAGGCCGTCCCGGCCAGCGTCCGATGGGTCACCAACCAGAACGGCCGCTGGGGCTCGTGCACCCCCGCCGACCGCAGCATCCGCATCTCGCACCGCGTCCAGGACATGCCCGACTGGGTGATCGACTACGTGCTGCTGCACGAGTTGACCCACCTCATCGTGCCCAGCCACAACGCCCGCTTCTGGGCGCTCGTCGGCCGGTACCCCAAGTCGGAGCGTGCCCGCGGTTACCTGGAGGGCGTCGCCGCCGCATCCTGCGCCCCCGTCCCCACCTGACCGCCCCCGTCCCGCCTGACCGCCGCCGTCCCCGCCTGACTGCCGCCGTCCCCGCCTGACTGCCGCCGTCCCCGCCTGACTGCCGCCGTCCCCGCCTGACCGCCGCCGGGCCAACCCAGCCGGCGGCCCTGCCCGGGTCTGTCCGGCCTGGCTCGGCCGTGCGTGGGCCTCGCCCGACCTTGATCGACACCAGATCGGCGATGTTGCGGTGTCCTGGCGTGGGGATGCCCCGACATCGCCGATGTGGAGTGGATCACCGGCCCCGCCGGCTGTCGGACCCGTCGGCTGACTGGCCCGTCTGAGCTGGCGGGTTGAGCGGGTCGAGCGGGTTGAGCGGGTCGAGGGAGGTTGAGCGGGTCCGATGCGTTGGGCTGGGCGGGCTGGGTCGGGCGGTGGGCCGGGGCGCTAGGGTCGGGGCATGGCGCGGCGGGTGGTGGTGGTGATGCTCGGGCCGGTGCGGTGGTCACCGCCGGGGATCGATCGGGAACAGTGGCGGGCGGCGCTCGCCGAGGATGTCATCGACCTGGTCGCGACCCTCAACGAGGTGGACGTCGCTGTCGCGGTGACCCCGGCCGACCGTCCGCTGGCCGACGCGCTGGTCTGGCCCGGTACCGCCGTCCACGAGGTGCCTGAGCCGACGCCGAACGCGGTGTTCGCCACGCTGGACGGCTACGACCAGGCGGCGGTGCTCGCCGGTGACGTGCCCGACCTGCCCGCGCTGACCGTCGGCAAGCTTCTACGCCCGCTCACCACCCGGTCGGTCGCCGTGGCCCCGGTGGAGGGCGGTGGCCCGGGTCTGCTCGGAGTGGCCGTACGGCTGCCCGTGCCGCAGTGGTTGCCTCCGCTCGACCTTGACACGGCGATGCCGGCCGACGCCCGGGTCGGCGCCCCCCAGCCGGGGGACGTCGCCGTCACCGCCGGTTGGCGACGCCAGCGTGGCCCCGCCGACCTCGCCGCGCTCGACCTGGCCTTCGAGGGCTGGGAGGCCACCCGTTCGCTGCTGTCGGGCTCAGGCCGTTCCGCCTGATCGGCACGCCTGGCCTTCCCGCTCGGTCGGCAAGCCGGCGCATCGCCGGATCGGCACGTCGTCGGCGCGCCCGGCCGTCCCGCCCGCGACGCGCCTGGCACCCCGCGGCGGCATCGTGGGCGTGATCCACTCGTATTCCCGGAAACCGCGGTGTCCGAGCGGTGCGGACAACCCGCCTCTCAGGAAGCCGAGTGGATCAGCGAGTCGGGCGTGTGCCGGACGCCCGCCACCGATTCGCGCGGGCGCCCGGGCCTGGCCGCGTCAGCTCCTGGTGCCGCCGTCCGTGCCGTCGCCGTCGTTCTTGCTGTCGTCGTCCTTGTCGTCGTCGTTGCCGTCGGCCTCGCCCGGCGCCTTCTCGTGCGCGCCGCCGGGAGCGGTGAAGTCGAAGCTGTCCAGCTCGCTCAGGTCCATGTCGTTCATCGCGAACGCGACCGGGTCGGCGAAGTCGTCGTCCGACGGGAGCAGGTCCGGGTGACCCCAGACGGCGTCCCGGCCCTCGATGCCCCGGTGCTGGGTGAGCGCCGCCCACAGCGCCGCAGCCTCGCGCAGCCGGCGCGGACGCAGTTCCAGGCCGACGAGGGCCGCGAAGGTCTGCTCGGCCGGGCCGCCGGCGGCACGGCGGCGACGGAACGCCTCGCCCAGCCGTACGACGTTGGGCAGCCGGTCGCTGGCGGCGCTGTCCACCACGTGGCAGACCCAGCCCTCCACCAGGGCCAACGCGGTCTCCAGGCGGGCCAGTGAGGCCTTCTGCGCCGGGCTGTCCTCGGGGGTGAAGATGCCTTCGAGGGCGATCGCCTGCATCGACTCCGGGTCGGTCGGGTCGACGCGGCCCATTGCCTCCTCGATCGCCTCCCGGTTGACCCGGATGCCCGAGGCGTACATCTCCACCGCGCTGAGCACGTGCCCGCGCAGCCATGGCACGTGCTGGAACAGCCGCTGGTGGGCGGCCTCACGCAGCGCCACGTAGAGGCGTACCTCGTCCTCGGGAAGTTCCAGGCCCTCGCCGTACGCGCGGATGTTGGCCGGAATCAGCGCGGCCGTGCCGGCCGGGCCGAGCGGGAGACCGATGTCGCCGGCGGAGAGCACCTCCGCGGCGAGCGAGCCGAGGGCCTGCCCGAGCTGTCCGCCGAAGAGCGCGCCACCGAGGGTGGCGACCATCGACTGCATCGGGCCGAGCTGGGCGCGCGCCTCCGGGGGCACCAGGTCGCCCATCGCGCCGACCATCCGGCTGGCCACCGGGTCGCAGAGCTTGCGCCACACGTCGAGCGTCTTGAAGATCCACTCGTTCCGGTTCCAGGCGACCGGGGACTGGATGCCGGACGGCCACGCCGTGGCGGGTTCCAACCACAGGTCGGCCAGGCGCAACGCCTCCTCGACCGCGTTGCGCTCGTACGGCGACACGGCCGGGTCACCGGCGGCGGCGAGCTGGCTGGCCGCTACCTGCCGGGCCAGGTCCCAGTTGACCGGCCCGCTGCCCGGCGCCGAGAGCAGGTGTTGCAACTGCGACATGAACTGCTGCATCTGCGCGGGATCGTTGGGGTCTGGTGGTTGCCCACCCGGGAGCGCGAAACCGAACGGAATATCAGGCACGACCTCTACGGTACGCGGGCCGCGCCCCAGGTAGTCGCCGCTGGCGTTGCGCTGAGGGCGAAGTCGCGTGGCGCATCCGTCGGACTGGCCGGGAGCGATCGGTACGCTCTGGCGCATGAGACGTCGTGGCCTGACGGTCCTGCTCGGTGCCCTGTTCACCGCCCTGCTGAGCATCGGGGTGCTCCGGGTGCCGATTCCGTACGTGGTGCTCGGCCCGGGCCCGACCGTCAACACCCTCGGCACGGCCGACGGTAAGGAGGTCATCCAGGTCACCGGCCGGGAGACCTCCACCTCGGCGGGCCAGCTCCGGCTGACGACGGTGGGGGTGCAGCCGACGGTGCGGCTCCGCTCGGCGATCGCCGGCTGGTTCTCCGACGACGAGGCGGTGGTGCCGCGCGAGCTGGTCTACCCGCCGGGGGAGTCGACCGAGCAGGTCGAGCAGCGCAACGCCGAGGACTTCAAGGTGTCGCAGACCAGCGCCGAGACCGCCGCGCTGCGCGAACTGGGCTTCCCGGTGCAGGTGGTGATCAAGACGGTGGCGGCGGACGGTCCGTCCGCCGGTGTGCTCAAGGTCGGTGACGTGGTCACCTCGGTCGACGGCAAGCCGGTGCCGGTGGCCGCCAAGGTCACCGAGCTGATCCGGGCCAAGCCGGCGGGTACGGCGTTGACCATCGGTTACACGCGCGACGGCGCGCCGGCCACCGCGACGGTGACCAGCCGGGAGCAGGACGGCCGGCCGCGGATCGGGGTCGAGATCGACCAGCAACAGCCCCATCCGTTCACGCTCGGCATCGACCTGGGGGACATCGGCGGGCCGAGCGCCGGTCTGATGTTCGCCCTGGGCATCGTGGACAAGCTGACCCCGGCCGACCTCACCGGCGGTAAGGTCATCGCCGGCACCGGCACCATCGACGACGAGGGCACGGTCGGCCCGATCGGCGGGATCGCCCAGAAGCTGGTCGGCGCGAAGCGCGCGGGGGCCAAGGTCTTCCTGGTGCCGGCCGACAACTGCGCCGAGGCGGTCCGTAACCCGCAGCCCGACCTGCCGTTGCTGAAGGTGGGCTCGCTGGACGAGGCGCTAACCGCGTTGGAGACGCTACGCGCCGGTGGTCAGCCGACCCGCTGCTGACCCGTGTGACCGTGCCCCGACACGCTCAGGAACACCCCGTACTCTGGGTGCCTGATCGGAGCCGATCACATCGAGCGTGCGGAGCCAACAGTGGTCATGCGTAGCAGCAGCCCCCTGCCGAGGATGAGCCGGCGGGGCCGGGTCACCATCGCCGTCCTGGTCGGGGTGTTCGTGCTCTTCACCCTGCTCGGCTGGGGTGTCCAGGCCTGGACCGACTGGCTCTGGTTCGACGAGGTGCGCTACACCGAGGTCTTCACCGGTGTGCTTGTCACCCGACTGCTCCTCTTCCTCGTCATCGGCCTCGGCATGGCGGTGGTCGTCGGCGGCAACCTGTGGTTGGCGTACCGGCTGCGGCCGCGGTTGCGACCGCACTCGGCGGAGCAGGCCACGCTGGAGCGCTACCGGATGGCGCTCAGCCCGCGCCTCGGCACGTGGATCGCGCTGACCGCCGCCGTGATCGGCCTCTTCGCCGGGCTGTCCGCGCAGAGTCGGTGGGACCAGTGGCTGCTGTTCCGCAACGGCGGTAACTTCGGCGTCAAGGACCCGGAGTTCGGAGTCGACATCGGCTTCTACGTCTTCCAGCTCCCGTTCTGGCGCTACCTGCTCGGTGTCGGCTTCACCGCCGTGGTGCTGGCGCTGATCGGCGCGCTGGCGGTGCACTACCTCTTCGGCGGGGTCCGCCTACAGGGCGTCGGGGACCGGATGAGCAACGCGGCGCGCGCGCACCTGAGCAGCCTCGTCGCGGTGTTCGTCCTGCTCAAGGCCCTCGCGTACGTGCTCGACCGGCGGGCGATGCTGCTCGAGTACAACGAGGGCGCCAAGCTGTACGGCGCCGGCTACGCGGACGTCAACGCGCTGCTGCCGGCGAAGGAGATCCTCGCGTACATCTCGGTCGTCGTGGCCATCGCGATCATCGTGTTCTCCAACGCCTGGATGCGGAACCTGGTGTGGCCGGGCATCTCGCTCGCCCTGCTGGGCGTCTCCGCGGTGGCGATCGGCGGCATCTACCCCTGGGCGGTGCAGACCTTCGAGGTGAAGCCGAGCGCCAAGGACAAGGAGGCGCCGTACATCCAGCGCAGCATCGACGCGACGCGGGCGGCGTTCGGACTGGGCAGCACCGAGACCACCCCGTACGCGGCGAGCAACCTCAACCCGCCGGCGAACCTGGCCACCGACACGTCCGTCGTGTCGAACGTGCGGCTGCTCGACCCGCAGTTGGTCAGCGAGACGTACACCCAGCTCCAGCAGGTCCGGGGCTTCTACGACTTCGGCCCCAAGCTGGACATCGACCGGTACGGGGTGAACGGCAAGACCTCCGACTACGTCGTCGGCGTCCGCGAGATCAACTACGGCGAGTTGACCGACCAGCAGAACACCTGGATCAACCGGCACACCGTCTACACCCACGGGTACGGCCTGGTGGCCGCCCCGGCGAACCAGGTGGTGTGCGGCGGGCAGCCGTTCTTCGTCTCCGGCTTCCTCGGCGAGCGGACCCAGGAGGCGTGCTCCTCGCAGACCGAGCAGATCCCGGCCAAGCAGCCGCGCATCTACTACGGCGAGCGGATGGCCGCCGACGACTACGCGATCGTCGGCCAGTCCGACCCGAACAAGAAGGCCGAGTTCGACAGGCCGGTCGGTGAGGGTGGCGGCGAGTCCTACACCTACACGGGCGAGGGCGGCGTCAAGATCGGCTCGTTCACCCGACGGTTGCTCTACGCCATCAAGGAGCAGGAGTCGAACTTCCTGCTCTCCGAGGCGGTCAACAAGGACTCCAAGTTGCTGTACGTGCGCAACCCGCGGGACCGGGTCGAGAAGGTCGCGCCCTTCCTCACCCTGGACGGTGACCCGTACCCGGCGGTGGTCGACGGTCGGGTGCAGTGGATCGTCGACGGCTACACGACGGCCGCCACCTTCCCGTACGCCGAGCGCGTCAACCTCCAGGTCGAGACGACCGACGAGCTGACCAACCGGGGCACCTTCCAGCTGGCCCGGGAGAACGTCAACTACATGCGCAACTCGGTCAAGGCCACCGTCGACGCGTACGACGGCACCGTGACGCTCTACGAGTACGACGACACCGACCCGGTGCTCAAGGCGTGGAACAAGGCGTTCGGCGGTGACCTGATCAAGCCGAAGGCGGACATCCCGGTCGAGTTGAACGAGCACTTCCGGTACCCGGCGGACATGTTCAAGGTGCAGCGCAACCTGCTGACCAAGTTCCACGTGACCAACCCGGGTGACTTCTACTCCGCGCAGGACTTCTGGCAGGTGCCGAACGTGCCGGACGCGCCGGACAGCGGCCAGAAGCAGCCTCCGTACTACCTGTTCACCCAGTTCCCGGGGCAGGAGAGTCCGCGCTTCCAGCTCACCTCGGCGGTCACCCCGAACGGCCGTCAGAATCTGGCCGCGCTGATCTCCGGGTCGTACGTCGACGGAAAGCCGCGACTCGAGGTGCTGGAGTTGCCGGACCAGACGCGGATCTCCGGGCCGGTGCAGGTGCACCAGCAGATGACCAACAACGCGAACATCCGTCAGCAGCTCAACCTGCTCTCCAGCAACCAGGCGCAGGTGCAGTACGGCAACCTGCTGTCGCTGCCCTTCGCCGACGGGATGCTCTACGTCGAGCCGGTCTACGTGAAGAGCAACCAGCAGGACGCGTACCCGCTGTTGCAGAAGGTGCTGCTCTCGTACGGTGACGGCGGATCGTTCGTGGCGCTCGCCGACAACATCAACGACGGCATCAAGCAGTTGGTCGAGCAGGGTAAGAAGGCCGGGCAGGGCACCTCGCCGCCGCCCACCACGGGTGGCAACCCGACCAGCCCCTCGCCGGACGCGACGCCGAGTGCGACCCCGAGCGCGAGCCCGACGCCGGGCGGCACCGCCCCGCCGGCCGGCGATCTGGCCGCCGCCGCGGACCGGGTGCAGTCCGCGATCACGGAGGTCCGCGCCGCGCAGACCTCCGGGGACTTCGAGCGGTACGGCCGCGCGCTGAAGGCGTTGGACGAGGCGTTGACCGCGTTCCAGCAGGCGCAGCAGGCGAGCGGTGGCGCGCCCCCGCCGTCCGGCACCCCGAGCGCCACGCCGGGCGGCTGACCAGCCGCTCCCGAGGCACACCGGAGCCCTCGACGTCGGACCCGCCCGGGTCCGGGCGTCGGGGGCTCCGTGGTATCCGTACCATTTGCCGGCCTGTCGCCTCTCCGACACGCTTTGTCTGGCCGAGCCGCAACCCTGCCCGGCTCCCTGCCGTCCTTGATGCATCGGGGCGCGGACAAGGGGGCAGTCGTGAGGGACGCACAGAGCTTCGACGATTTCTACCGGGGCACCGTCCGGCGGATGATCCGGTACGGCTACGCGGTGACCGGTGACCACACCGAGGCGCAGGACGTCGTACAGGAGGCGTTCGCGCGGGCCTGGCGGCAGTGGGGGCGGCTCGCCGAGCATCCGGCGCCCGAGGCGTGGCTGCGGCTGGTGGTGTCCCGGTTGGCGAACGACCGTTGGCGTCACCTGCACCGCCGTCGGGCCCTGCTGAGCCGCAGCGGTCCGCCGCCGACCGCGCCCCCTCCCGGTGAGGACGGGGTGCTGCTCGTGGGCGCGCTCCGCCAACTGCCGGCCGCGCAGCGGCAGGCGCTGGCCCTGCACTACCTCTTCGACATGTCGGTCGAGGAGATCGCGCGGGAGGCCGACGTGCCGGTCGGCACCGTCAAGTCGTGGTTGTCCCGCGGTCGGTGCCGGCTGGCCGTACTGCTGCCCGACGTCCACATCGACGAACTGGAGGCGAACGATGTCCGCTGAACTCTCCGACCTGTACCGGTCGCTGACCGCCGCCGCCGACGACGTGACGTTGGTAGATCCCGAGGTGGTCCGGCGGCACGCCGACCGGCGCGCCCGCGTCCGAGCGGCCGGCAGCGCGCTGGCGGTGGTGGTGCTGCTCGGTGGGGTCGCCGTCGGGGGGCGCCTGGCGTTTCCCGTGGACGGGTCCGCGCCGCTGCCGCCACCGGCCGACACGCCGGCTCCGCCGTCGCTCGGAGTCAGCCCCACGTCCGTCCCGTCGGCGTCCGCGCCGTCCGCGAACCAGTCGTGGTCCCCGACACCGTCACGCACCACGGCGGGGGGTACGCGGCCGGTCGCGCCCACCGGCCAGGCGACCGCCCACGCGCCCACTTCGATCCCGGACCGGGCCTTCTTCGTCCTGGCGGCCGCCAACCGGACCGGAATGGAATCGACCGCCAGCGGCCCGGTCCTGCCGACGCTGTGCGGCGCCCGGTACGCCAGCGAGTCGGCGGTGGTACAGCGCCGCGCCCGGTCGATGGCCTACAAGCGGCCGGAGACCCCGGCGGGGAACGTGCCGGACGGCAGTTACCGGCACAGCATCACCATCTACCGTCCCGGCCGCGCCGACGACGCGCTGCGGGAACTGCGGCAGGCCGTCCGCGCGTGCCCCGAGCAGAAGTCGCCCGACGACGCCAGGGTGTGGCGGCAGCGACTGCTGGACCCGGGGACGTACGGCGACGAGTCGGTGCTGTTCGAGCTGCGCGCCCCGTACCCGACGGGCATGGGTGACCCGGGCGCGTACGAGGTGCGGCTGGTCCGGGCGGTCCGGGTCGACGACGTGGTGACGGTGCTCTGGGAGCAGGGCTGGGAGTACACCGCTGCCGAGCGCGCGCAGGTCGACGCCGACAGCCGGCGCGCGGTGGCGGCGATCGAGAACTGGCTGGGCTGACGGCGGTATCGGAGTCGCTTTGCGGTGTCCCGGGTCGGTGCGCTACGGTTATCGAGCCGACGCGGGGTGGAGCAGCTCGGTAGCTCGCTGGGCTCATAACCCAGAGGTCGCAGGTTCAAATCCTGTCCCCGCTACGAGAGCGAAAGCCCGTCTCCGATCTTCTGGAGGCGGGCTTTCGTCGTTGTCGCCTCCGCTCGCGCGGTTGCCCGGCGGTGACCCCCGCTGATCATCGCCGGGGTGGATGGGTTAAGCTTTAACAGCCGACGCGGGGTGGAGCAGCTCGGTAGCTCGCTGGGCTCATAACCCAGAGGTCGCAGGTTCAAATCCTGTCCCCGCTACCACGTAGGTGTACGACAGAACCCGGTCCCCTTGATAGGGGCCGGGTTCTGTCGTTCCTGTCGATGTCGTTCGCCGACGCGGGCGGGGGCCGGCGCGAACCGGCCCCCGCGCGCAGGTCAGGTCACTTCAGGCCGAAGGCCCGGATGACGGTCTGGGTGACGCCACCGCCGTTGCGCTGCTTGGCGGTGACCCGGATCGACACGTACCCGGCCCGGCCCGGCGCGTTCAGGGCCGCCGTCCAGGTGCCCTTGCGTTCCTTGAGGCTCTGCCGTTGCCAGGTGCGTCCGTCGTCGTACGACACCTCGAGATCGAGCGAGGAGACGCCGTCCTTCGCGGCGGTGCTGCCCATCACCACCGGGGTGATGGTCAGGTCGTTCCGGCGCGGCGCGCGGCCGGCGAGGTCCACGTCGGTGCCGTAGTCCAACTGGACCAGCGGCATCGCCTGCACGTCCGTGCCGGTGACAGCGCCGGAGAAGAAGGTCCAGTCGGTACGCGTGCTCGACGAGTACGGGCTGTACGCGGGCACGTTCTCAGTCTCGACGAGCAGCCGGTACGGCAACGTCTGCGTGGGGAGGTCGCCGACGAACAGCTCTGCGGCGTTCTCCATCTGCGTCAGTTTCCTGTCGCCCTGGTAGAGCGAGATCCGTTGCAGCATCTCGCTGCTGCCGCTGCCACTGTGCGCGGATCCACCGTCGCCGAACCCCTGGATGTAGGCGCTCATCCCGAACTCGCCACGGAACGGAATGTCGTACATCAGCAGGCGTGGTCGGGTGATGGGCCCGTACCACCGGTCCTTCTGGACGCTGCCCGGCCGGTAGGCGATCTCCTCCGTGTACGACCGCCCCCACCCGACGACGTCGGCGGTCTGCTTCCAGCGGACGCCGTCGCCGGCGGACACCCAGTCGGTACGCGGCCCCGGGGTCACCGGCTGCATCGGGAACGCGGGAGCGGCCACGTACGAGTACGGCGGGAAGTCGTTGCGCGACTCGGCGGCCGGTTTGCCGGGCGGCGGGGCGAACACGAGGTCGATCCGGGCGAGGTGCTTCGGGTCCGTACGGGGCGACGGGTCGTCGGGTACGCCGCCAGGGTGGTAGTCGACCAGGTCGTACAGGTACCTCGGCGAGGGGTGCGCGGTGACGGTGAGTCGTACCCCCTTGCGGCCGGCGGCGGTGATCGCGGCGATGAGGCTCTCGCCCTCACCGCCGACCAGCGCCGCGACCGGGAGCGGCCCGGTCGTCGTGCCGTCGGAGTTCCCGTACCACTCGCTGGCCCGGCCCTTGCCGTCGTTGACGACCAGGAGCAATGCCGCGCCGGCGGCGGTCGCCGCCCGCACGCGTTCCGACGGGGGTACGGAGTCGTCGCGCCGGACGACGACGGCCTTGCCGCGGGCCGACACGCGGGCGTAGTCCGCCGTCGAGCCGCTGCCGGCGAAGACGGCGTCCAGGCGCGAGGTGCCGTCGGTCAGCGGGCGCGAACCGGGCTGGGCGAGCGGGTCACCGGTGCGCCGGCCGTCGTGGGTGATCTCCAGGGGCGTCTGCTCGGCCCGGATCCGGGTGGTGAAGACGAAGCTGCCCTGTCGTACCGGAGCCCTGGTCGGGAGCGCCCACAGACTGTCGTAGGTGGCCCCGGGGAAGAACACCTCGCGGAGGGCGCCGTAGTCGCTGGGCGTCGGCTCGCGGGACGTGAACGAGCGGAAGATGTCGATACGACTGTTGGTGACGGTGGTCGGCTGCGGTGTCGCCACCTTCACCTGGCGGGCCTTCGAGGCGTCGAGTTCGACGACCCGGTCGGCCGTCAGCTCGACTTCGGGCGCGGTCAGCATGGCGAAGCCGAGCGATGCCTCGCCGTGCAGACCCTGCACGTCGATGGCGCCGATCAGGGCGTAGGTGCCGGGGGCCCAGCGGCTGACGAGTTTTCCGTCGCGTACCCACATGAAGGTGGAGGCGCCGTCGGCGCTGACGACCTCGACCTCACCACTCGCCGGCCGACCGGTGCGGTCCTTCAGGTGGATGGTGAGGTCGTACCTCGTGGAGTCCACGCTGACCCCGACGGCCGTGTGCACGGCACCGCCCGCGTACCCAGCGGTGACCCGGGCGGAGTAGCGGCCCGGCGCGAGCCCCTTCGGGTCGACCACGACGTCGACGGTCGAGCTGCCTCGCGCCGGCACCGTCACCCGGGTGGCACCGGCCGTGAACGTCGTGGCGGGGGCGTCGGCGCCGTCGACGGAGAGCGCCAACGTGATCGCGCCGTCGGTGGTGTTGGTGTAGGTGATCTTCCTGGTGATCGGTTGCGGTTGCGTGCCGGGCACCGACGGGACGAGGCCGGCGTCGACCGAGCCGGTCGCGATGATCTGGTCCTGGTGGTAGGCGGCGGCCACGTTCAACCGCCCGCTACCGGCCCGGTAGGCGCTGTAGTCGGGCGTGGGCACGCTGGTGCCCATCAGGGCGTCCTTGATCTGCCGGGCGCTCCAGGTCGGGTGCTTCTGTACCAGCAGGGCGGCGGCCCCGGCGACGTGCGGCGCCGCCATCGAGGTGCCGCTGTCCAGCCGGTAGAAGCCCTCGCCGAACTCCATGTGCTGCGAGCGCGCCGCCAGCACGTCCACGCCGGGGGCGGTCAGGTCGGGCTTCAGGCCCTCGTCGACCATCCGGGGCCCGGCGCTGGAGAAGTCCGCCAGGTGGTCGGTGCCGTCCACCGCGCCGATCGTCAGCGCGGCGTCCGCGGTGCCCGGCGCTCCCAGGGTGTGCGGGTCGGGACCGCTGTTGCCGGCGGAGACGACGAAGAGCGCTCCCGTCTCGGCGGTCAGTTGGGTGAGGGACTGGCTCAGCGGGTCGTCCTGGCTGTGCCAGGCGCTGACGCCCAGGCTCATGTTGATCACCTTGGCGTGTTCGATCCGTGCCGCCCACTCCATGCCGGCGATGATCCCCGAGATCGATCCGCCCCCGAAGTCGTCGAGGACCTTGCCGATCACCAGGTCGGCGTCGGGGGCGACGCCCTTCTCCCGGCCGCCCGAGGCGGCGCCCGTCCCGGCGATGGTGGAGGCGGTGTGGGTGCCGTGCCCGCCGCGGTCGATGACGTCCTGCCCGGGGACGAAGCTGCGGGACGCCACGATCCGGTCGGCGAGGTCCGGGTGGGTCGTGTCCACTCCGGTGTCCAGCACGGCCACCCGTACTCCGGTGCCCGTTCCTCCGGCGGCCCAGGCCGCCGGCGCGCCGACCTGCGCGGTGGTGTCGGCGAGGGCCGCCTTCGCCCGGCCGTCGAGCCAGACCTTGTCGACTCCGGCGGTGAAGGAGGGCGTCGCGGTGTCGGCGGAGCGGGCCGTCGCCCCCGCCGCCCCGGGCCGGGGGCCGCCGGTGAGGGCCGACCAGAAGTCGGCAGCCTGCGGGCGGTGGGCGCGGATCGCCTCGCCACGGACCGAGGGCAGGTCCAGCGTGGTCTCCGCGCCCGGCAGGTCGGTGCGGGTCCGGAGCGCCGCCGAGGCCGCGGTGCGGGTGACGATCAGGGGGAGCGCGCCGGCCCGGGCGTCGTCGAAGCCCTGGGCGATCAGTTGGGTGACGTCGAAGAGTTGCTTGTCGAGGCGGCCGGTGGCCAGGTACGGCAACGCCTCGTCCGGATACACGTACGTGTCGCCGTCCTCGGTGGCGACGCGTACGGAACCGGTGGCGCCCGGCGGGCGGGCGACGTCCACCGTGGGCGGCGCGCCGTCGCGTACGGGGGTGACGGTCACCTGGTCGCCGGTGATGAGCGTGACCGTCACGGGTGCGCCGTGGGCGTTCGTGGCCCGTCCCGTTGGTGCCGTCGGCGGTGGGGACGCCGGAGCGCCGTGGGCTGTCGTCGGCGTGACGAGAGCGGTGACGAGGGTGACGCCCACCGCTGCTGCCGCAGATCTTCGGGTGAGAGAGAGCCGCACAGTGCCTCCAGAGATGACCAGTTGCCGAATCTGATCATCCGGAGCGATTCATGTAAAGATCATCTTCTTTACCACCAGGTTGCGGGTGTATTGCGCGGCGGCCCCGCCCGGTCCCGTGACTTTGGCGTTTACCGCCGTGCCGAGGTTGCGTCCTTCGGCGAGGATGGGCGCATGTCTTCATTCGGCAAGTGGTGGGGCCGGCTCAGCGCGGTCCTCGGTGCGGCAGTCCTGGCGGTTTTCGTGCCGGTCGCGGCGTGGGCGTCCACGGGCACCGGCGAGGTGGTGGTGGAGGCCGCGCGGCGACGCTCCCGTGGCGGCGGCTTCGGCTTCCTCGGTCTGCTCTGCTGCCTCGTGGTGGTGGCGATCATCGTGTTCCTGGTGCTGCGTTTCACGCGCAACCGCCGTGGCGGTCCGCCGCGCTGACAGGTCGAGGCTCGGGTCGTCCACGCTGACGACCCGGGCTCAGCCCGCCAGGGCGCCGATGGCCTGGGAGAGGAAGCGGGCGGTCGCCTCGCGGGTCCCGTCCCGCTTGACGCGAACGCGTTCGGCGGCGGTGACCAGCAGGGTGCGGACCTTGGCATGACCTCTCGGCGGCGGCGCCGGCGCCGGCCCGAGCTGGTCGGCGAGGCTGTCGCCGAGGGCGGCGGCGCGTCGCTGCGCCGGGTCGGTGATGCTGCCCTGCGTGTACCGGCGGACGGCGAGGCTGGGGTTGAGGCCGCGCTCGTGGCCGAGGACCGTGCCGGCCTCGCCGTTCGTGGTCAAAAAGTTGATCACGTCGGCCACCGTGTCCGGGTGGCGGGTGCCCCGGAACCCGGCCCAGTACATCGACGCGCGCGGCCACTGGGCGCCCGCTGGCCCGGGGAAGCCCACCACGCCCAGTTCGGAGTCGGTGAGTCGTTGCAGCTCCGGAAGCTGGTGGGACCAGGCGAAGGACGCGGCCGTCAGCCCGGTCACCACCGGCTGCCGGGACGGCTCCCCGCTGTCGGCCTGCTCGACGAGGGCCGCGCCCGGGGTGGCCCGCCCGGCGCGGGCGCGCTGCCACAGCTCGAACCAGGCGATCAGCTCGTCGGCGCCGAAGCCCAGCTCCCGGCCCCGGTAGAACTCGCCGCCCTGGGACCGGAGCCAGAGCCAGAGGGCACGGTAGTCGCCGGACGCGTCCATCGTGCCGGCCACCTGGCCGTCACTGGCCTCGGTGACCAACTGCGCCCACGCGATGTAGTCCGCCCAGGACATCCCGCTGCGCGGGTCGGGCACCTGTAGCTCGCGCAGCAGGTCCCGGTTGAAGACCACGGCCGCGAGTGTCTGCCCGGCGGCGACACCCGTCGTCCGCCCGTCCACCGTTCCGTACCGGACCAGACCCTCCGGCAGACCCCGCAGGTCCAGCCGGTGAGCGGCGATCGGCTCGGTCAGGTCGAGCGTGATCTGGCGCTGGGTGTACTCGGCCAGCATCGAGTCGTCGAGCTGGATCAGGTCCGGGACGTTGCCGCCGGCCGCCTGGGTGGCCAGCCGCTCGTAGTAGCCGTCGACGCCCTGCCAGGTCACCCGGAAGGTGACCCCGGGGTTGCGCTCGGAGTACAGCCGGAGGACCTTCTCCGTCAGCTCGGCCCGCTTCGCCCCGCCCCACCAGAAGACCGACAGCTCGACCGGTCCGTTTCCGGTCGAGGTGTCGGCGCCGTCGCTGCACCCCGCCAGTCCACCGGTGGCCAGCAGGGGAGCGCCGAACAGCGCGGTGAGCACCCGGCGTCGGCCCGGGTCGGCGCCGAACCGGTCGATCGGGGGACGAACAGCGGGCACGGGGTCTCCTGGCACGGACGGACGGCGGTCGGACCATTCACGCAGGCGGCGCAGGAGGGTGTCAACGTCCGTCCGGTCACCCCGGTCGACCCGTGCGCGGATGGGTGGCCGGAACGGGGCCGGCGGCGTCACGTGGTGTACTAGGGCGCGTGGAACTTCTGCACTCGGGCAAGGTCCGGGACGTGTACGCCGACGGCGACGACCTGATCCTGGTCGCATCGGACCGCATCTCGATCTACGACGTGGCGCTGCCGACACCGATCCCGGACAAGGGCCGGCTCCTCACCGCGCTCTCGCTGTGGTGGTTCGAGCAGCTTGCCGACCTGGTGCCGAACCACGTCATCTCGGCCACCGACGTGCCGGCCGAGTTCGCCGGCCGGGCGATCCGCTGCCAGCGGCTCGACATGGTCCCCGTCGAGTGCGTCGCCCGCGGCTACCTCACCGGCGGCGGCCTGCGCGAGTACGAGCGCACCGGTGCGGTCTCCGGCGTACCGCTGCCCCGAGGGCTCGGCGAGGCGTCGATCCTGCCCGAGCCGATCTTCACCCCGTCGAGCAAGGCGCCGGCCGGCGAGCACGACGAGCCGATCACGTACGACGACGTGGTGGCCAAGGTGGGTCAGGAGACCGCCGAGCGGCTGCGGCAGATCACCATCGACGTCTACCGACGCGGTGCCGAGCTGGCCGCCGACCGGGGCATCCTGGTCGCCGACACCAAGATCGAACTGGGCTGGGCGCCGGACGGCACCCTGGTGCTCGCCGACGAGTTGCTCACGTCCGACTCGTCGCGGTTCTGGCCCGCCGAGTCGTACCAGCCGGGCCGCGTGCAGTTCTCCTACGACAAGCAGTACGTGCGGGACTGGGCGACCGGCAGCGGTTGGAACAAGCTGCCGCCCGCGCCGGACGTACCCGCCGAGGTCGTCGAGGCGACCCGTGCCCGCTACGTCGAGGTGTACGAGAAGCTCACCGGCAACCGCTGGGAGTGACCGCGACGCCGGAGCCCGCTCAGTGGTTCCAGGCGTCGCCCTCGAACAGTCGGGCCCACAGGTTGTCCACCACACCCGACGTGCCCCAGACGGTGTCCCCGTCCCCGTCGCCGTCCGTCCCGGCCGGGGCGACCTGGGTCCCACCGCCGTAGACCAGGTAGCCCGGTCCGGTCGGCGAGCCGACGGCATGCCGTGCGCCGCTGTGGATCCCGTACCCCACGAAGTCGCGCTCCCACTTGGACAGGAACCCGGCGGCCACGTTGTCGAGCCCGTCGACGGTGGCCTGGACCAGGTCCTTGAGCACGTCGGTGTCGCCGCTGCCCAGGTGGGCGCCGACGTCGAACGCGGCCGCCCCCGCGATGGCCGCGGCCCCACCGGTGGCGATCGCCTCGGCCATCGTCTCGATGCCCTTGAGGAAACTGAGCGCCGAGGCGGCGAACGAGGCCGCCGTGGCCTCGGCCGACGCCGCGGCGGGCGCTCCGACGACGGTCGCCGAGGCCGCCACGATGAAGGTGGCGAAGGCCAGCAGGATGGTGGACACCACCGCGTACGCCACGACGAGGCAGAGCAGTGCGGCACCGACGCAGAGCATGGTGACGCCAACGGTCACCGTCAGCACCTGGGTGCCGACGACCTGCGCGCCGTACGCGTTGATGTGCACCCCGAACGCCTCGCGGTCCTTGCCGCTCCACTGGGCCGGAGTCAGCGTCGCGAGGGCGTCGTCGAGGTTGCCGTGGGCGGTCCCGAGCTGGTCGTACATCGACAGCCAGTCGCCGCCCTTGCGCATGATCGTCTCGGGGTCGCACTGGTTGAAGTAGACGATCTGGGCGATCGGCCAGGCGGCGGGGATGACCGAGGCGGCCACGCTGATCTCCACCATCGCGATCTTCGCGGCGGCCGCGGGGTAGGTAGGGTCTGCCATGTCGGTCTCCGGCGTCGTCAGCGGGGCGCGATGGTGCTGGCGGTCTCCGCGGCTTCCCAGTTGTCCGCCGTACGGCCCAACCGGGAGCGGACCTCGGCGAGGTGCTCGCGTTTGGTGCGCAGTTGCTCCTCGACGAACTCGATCGCGCCGACGTAGGCGACCGCGAGTTGTGGCACGACCGAGGTGAAGTTGCTGTGCTCGATGGCGCGGGCGGACGTCAGCAGCTCGGCGCAGGCGTCGAGGGGCGGCCCGACCTGACGTTCGATCGTCTCGCCCAGCGCGCGGATCGCCGGCGGGTCAACCTCGATCATCGACTCTCCCCGTGTGCGTGATCGATGTCCATGGTGCCGGAGCGCCGACAGCCTAACAGGATCATGGATGGGCGTGAGTGCCCGTCGCTGGTAGCCTGCGACCCATGCCAGTCGGACCGTCGACCCCTCCCGACAACTACGTGACCAGGATGGCTCGCCGACCGCGCTGGCAGCGGATTCTGGTGCCGATCCTCATGCTCCTGGTCCTCCTGGTGCTGCCCATCGGCCTCGGCCGCAATCTGATCGGCGCCGAGCGGGTGAGCATCCAGGTCGAGTCCTGTGACAACGGTGGTCCCAAGGCGACCCAGCGGTGCCGGGGCACCTGGAACATGTCCGACGGCAGGGTGGTCAGCGGCCCGGTGGGCGGCGGCTCGCTGCACACCGGCGACCGGGTCGACGGCTGGGCCAACGGCGACCGGGCCACCGCCAGCCTGATGGCCTGGCTCATCGCCCCGCTGATGGTGGGCGCGGTCCTTCTGGCGGTGACGGTGGCGCTCGCCGTCGTCTTCCTGCGGGCGGGCGTGCAGCGGGTGCGGCGCGGCCGCTGACCCGCCGCCCGGGCCGGCGCCCGTCAGACCCCCAGTTGACGCCGCAGCCGTTCCAGCATCTCCGTGCTCTCCCGGAGCGGCCCGCTGACCATGTCGTTGAGCTGCGCCAGCTTCGCCTGCGCCGCCGCCGGGTCGTGGAGCACCGCCGCGGGGCCAGCCGGACCACCCAACTCACGCATCACCTCGGCGGTAGCCCGCGCCAGGTCGGCCCGCGCCTCGCGCAGGAGGCCGGCGACCAGTTCGGACAGCTCGGCGGCGGGCAGGCGCAGGGCCCGTGGGTCGATGTGGAGTTCCCGGGCCGGGTCGTCGGCGGTGCAGGTGACCCGGACCAACCCGTTGTCGCTCTCCGCGTGACCGGTCAACCCGGTCAACCGGCCGCGCAGTTCCTCGCCGCGACCCAACTGCTCCCGCATCCGTGCGGCCAACTGCCCCATCACGTCCGAGTTCGGTGTGCCGCCGATCGGCCCGCTCATCGTGCCCCTCCCGCTGTCGTCGGTCTGACCGGCCGACGGTACCCACCGCCGCCCACCGCTGGGGGGACGGACCACTGTGGAGCGTGGATCAGCCCAGGCTCAGGAAGATCCCCACGCCGACCACCAGCACGGCCACGCTGACGGTGAGCAGCGAGACGAACGGGACCAGCACCGAGGACCGTCCCGCGATGCTCGGCGACTCGACGAGAATCCGGTTCGGACGGTCGGGCTCGTACACGACGGTGACCGGCCCGGGCGCGGCCGACAACGGGGTCTGCCGGAAGCGCCCCGGCGTCGTGGTCACCTCGGCGCCGTCGGCCGTTCGGTACCGCACCACGGGGTAGTAGGTGCGGGGACCGTTCCCCCGGGTGACCGGACGGAGTTCCACCACCTCACCCGGCGTCCGTACGCCCCGACGCAGCAGGCCGAGGTCGCGCCGGAACCGGACGAGGGCGTACGCGATCCCGGCCAGGCCAAGGCCCGCCAGGATGATCAGGACGACCTGCGGCATGACTCACTCCTCCCAGTCGAGCGTGCGCTGAACGGCCTTGCGCCACTGACGCAACTCTCTCTCGCGCAGCTCGGCGGCCATGGTCGACTCCCACTGCGCGTCGGAGCGCCACTGCGCGCGCAGGGTGGCCAGGTCGGGCCAGAAGCCCACCGCCAGGCCGGCGGCGTACGCGGCTCCCAGGCAGGTGGTCTCGGTGATCCGGGAGCGGACCACCGGGACGTCGAGCACGTCGGCGAGGAACTGCATGAGCAGCGCGTTGGCGGTCATCCCACCGTCCACCCGGAGCCGGCGCAGCGCCACGTCGGAGTCGGCGTCCATCGCGTCGACCACCTCACGGGTCTGCCACGCCGACGCCTCCAGCACCGCCCGGGCCAGGTGCCCCTTGGTGATGTAGCCGGTCAGGCCGGCGATCACCCCGCGCGCGTCGCTGCGCCAGTGCGGGGCGAACAGGCCGGAGAACGCCGGTACGACGTAGCAGCCGCCGTTGTCGTCCACCGTACGGGCCAGGTCCTCCACCTCGGACGCGGAGGAGATCAACCCGAGGTTGTCCCGCAGCCACTGCACCAGCGATCCGGTGACCGCGATGGCGCCCTCCAGGGCGTACGCCGGTGGTTGGCCCTTGATCCGGTAGGCGACCGTGGTGAGCAGGCCGTGCGTGGACGGGACCGGGCTGGCGCCCGTGTTGAGCAGGAGGAAGCTGCCGGTGCCGTAGGTGCACTTGGCCTCGCCGGGCTGGAAGCAGGTCTGCCCGAACAGGGCGGCCTGCTGGTCGCCGAGCGCGCTGGCCACCGGCACCCCGGCGAGCACCCCGTTGGCCGTCCCGTACACCTCGGCGGAGCAGCGGATCTCGGGCAGCATCGCGGCGGGCACGCCCAGCGCGTCCAGCAGTTCCGGCGCCCAGTCGAGGGTGGTGAGGTCCATCAGCAGCGTCCGGCTGGCGTTGGTGACGTCGGTGACGTGTTCACCGGTGAGCTTCCAGATCAGCCAGCTGTCCATCGTGCCGAACAGCACCTCGCCGCGCTCCGCGCGCTCGCGCAGGCCGTCGACCTCGTCGAGCAGCCAGCGCAGCTTCGGGCCGGCGAAGTAGGTGGCCAGCGGAAGCCCCGTGCGGGCCCGGAACCACTCCTCGCCGTACGCCGAGGCCAGCTCGCGTAGCAGCGGCCCGGTGCGGGTGTCCTGCCAGACCACGGCGTTGGCTATCGGCCGGCCGGTGGCCCGGTCCCAGACGACGGTGGTCTCCCGCTGGTTGGTGATGCCCACGGCGGCGAGTCCCGACGGGCCGATGTCGGCGGACCGCAGCGCCTCGGCGACCACCTGCTGGACGTTGTCCCAGATCTCTTCGGCGTCGTGCTCCACCCACCCGGGGCGGGGAAAGATCTGGCGGTGCTCGCGCTGGGCCGCGGCGACGATCTCCCCGGCGGAGTCGAACACGATGCACCGCGAGGAGGTGGTGCCCTGGTCGATGGCGGCGACGTACTGGGGGGTCACGGCAGCACCGTACCCGCAGCGGCGGCACGGTGCGACAAGCGTCACGTCGGCCGTCACGTCGCCTACGATGTGCGAACGTGCGCGACATCGCCGTTTTCAGTGGAACTGCCCATCCCGACCTCGCCGCCGAGATCTGCGCCCACCTGGGGGTGCCACTGCATCCGGTACGGGTCTCCCGGTTCGCCAACGACTGTCTCGAAGTCCAGTTGCAGGCCAACTGCCGGGAGCGGGACGTCTTCCTGATCCAGCCGTTGGTGCCACCCGTGCAGGAGAACCTGGTCGAGCTGCTGCTGATGATCGACGCGGCGCGGGGCGCGTCCGCCGGCCGGATCACGGTGGTGCTGCCGCACTACGCCTACGCCCGCTCGGACAAGAAGGACGCGCCACGGATCTCGATCGGCGCCCGGCTCGTCGCCGACCTGCTGACCTCGGCGGGAGCGGACCGGGTGCTCGCGCTGACCCTGCACTCGCCGCAGGTGCACGGCTTCTTCAGCGTCCCCGTCGACCACCTGCACGCCCTGCGGGAGCTGGCCACACACTTCCGGCGATACGACCTGAGCAACACCGTGGTGGTCTCGCCCGACCTGGGCAACGCCAAGGAGGCCGCCGCCTTCGCCCGGCTGCTCGGCACGCCCGTCGCGGCCGGTGCGAAGCAGCGGTTCAGCGATGACCTGGTCAAGATCAGTGCGGTGATCGGTGAGGTCGCCGACCGGGACGTCATCGTGCTGGACGACGAGATCGCCAAGGGCAGCACCGTGATCGAGCTGATGGAGCACCTGCGTGACCTGAAGGTCCGCTCGATCCGGCTGGCCTGTACGCACGGACTGTTCTCCGGGGACGCGCTGCGCCGGCTCAGCGACCAGGACGGCGTGTTGGAGATCGTCTGCACCAACACCGTCCCCATCGCGGCCGAGAAGCGGGTGGAGAAGCTCCAGGTCCTCTCGGTCGCCCCGGCCCTGGCCGAGGCGATGCGCCGGATCCACAACGGGGAGTCGGTCTCCGCCCTCTTCGGCTGAACGCCCCGTCCCGCGCCCCGCCCCTGCCCCCGCCGATCTTGCACTTTGTGTTGCCCAAATGTCGTCTTGGGACCGCTTTGTCGCCACCGAAAGTGCAAGATCGACGCGACGCGACGCGACGCGACGGGGGTGGGGGGTTAGGGGGTGGGGAGGGTGGCGGTGATGCGGACGGTGGTGCCGGCCGAGCTGGTGGCGATCTCCATGGCGTCGGTCAACTCCCGGGCCAACCAGAGGCCCCACCCGCCGGCGGTGTCCGGGGCGGGGCGGCTCCGGTCGCCGAGCCGCTGCGGGGTGATGCCGTGCCCGTGGTCCGCCACCTCGCAGAGCAACTCGCCGGGCTCCTGCCAGAGCCGCAGCCACCCGCGACCGCCGCCGTGCCGCACCGCGTTGGTGATCAGCTCGTTGACGGCGAGCACGAAGTCGTCCAGCCGTTGGCCGTCGAGGCCGCAGGCATGCGCGCAGGAGGTGACCGAGTGTCGAATCTCGGTCACCTGGGCCTGGTCGAAGGCCTCGGCGATCAGGAGGGAGGGTTCGATGGGCACAACCGTACGCGGTGCGTGCGGATCTGCATTCGTCATGGCCCTGTCCCGGCAGCGGATCTCGGAATATTTCGCGGCTTTTTAACCGTACGTCAGGGTTTCTCGAACCGCACGACGTGGTCCCGCGTTACCGGACCAGCTGTGGCATCCTGACCGCCATGCCGTCGCCGCCGGGTGGTTTCGAGGTGCCGCTCTGGCGGGCGCTCACCGTGTTCCGGCTGGCCTCCCTCGGGTACGTCTGCGTGCTCGCCGTGCGTGACGCCGACCGGTACGCCCGTCCGATCGCCGTCGGCGCCCTGGTGCTCGTCATGGTCATCTGGACCGGGGTGACCGCCGTCGCGTACGCCCGGCCGGGCTGGCGCCGCTGGCCACTGCTGCTGGTCGACCTCGGTGTGGTGATCGCCATCGTGCTGTCCAGCCCCTGGGTGGTCGGACGGCAGGCGCTCGGGCACGGCGTACCCACCCTCGGGGTGGCCTGGATGGCCGGCCCCGTGCTGGCCTGGGCCGTCTCCGGCGGCCGACGACGCGGCACGGTGGCCGCGCTGCTGGTGGCCGGCGCCGACCTGGCCACCCGGGAGCGGATCAGCCAGTCCTCGTTCACCGGGGTGATCCTGCTGCTGCTCGCCGGGGTGGTGGTCGGGCACGTCGCCCGGCTCGCCGCGACCGCCGAGGAACGCCTGCAACACGCGGTGGAGATGGAGGCGGCCACCCGGGAGCGGGAGCGACTGGCCCGCGACATCCACGACTCGGTCCTTCAGGTGCTGGCACTGGTGCAGCGGCGCGGCGCGCACCTGCCCGGCGAGGCCGGCGAATTGGCCCGGCTCGCCGGTGAGCAGGAGACGGCGCTGCGCGCCCTGATCTCCGGCACCACGCCCGCCGCCGTCACCGGGGCGGACGCGGTGGACCTGCGGGACCTGCTCGGCCGGTACGCCTCGACGGCGGTGTCGCTCTCCGCGCCCGCCACCCCGGTGACCCTGCCCCGGCAGGTCGCCGGCGAGTTGGCGGCCGCCACCGGCGCGGCCCTGGACAATGTCGGCCGCCACGCCGGGGGACGGGCCTGGGTGCTCATCGAGGACGAGGGGGAGACCGTGACCGTGTCGATCCGTGACGAGGGGCCGGGCATCGAAGAGGGCCGGCTGGCCGAGGCCGCCGCGCAGGGGCGGCTCGGTGTCGCCCAGTCGATCCGCGGCCGGGTGACCGACCTGGGCGGGACGGTCCGGATCATGTCGGGCCCCGAGGCCGGCACCGAGATCGAGCTGACCGTGCCGAGGGCGCGGCGGTGACCGCCGTGCGGGTGATGGTGGTCGACGACCATCCGATGTGGCGCGAGGGTGTGGCCCGAGACCTGGCGGAGGCCGGCTTCCTGGTCGTGGCGACCAGCGGCGAGGGGCGGCAGGCGATCCGGGTCGCCGCCGCCGTCCGGCCCGACGTGGTCGTGCTCGACCTGCAACTACCGGACATCTCCGGGGTCGAGGTGGTCGTCGGGCTGCGCGCCGCCCTGCCCGACGTGCGGGTGCTCATGCTCAGTGCCAGTGGCGAGGAGCAGAGCGTGCTCGACGCGGTCAAGGCGGGCGCCACCGGCTACCTGGTGAAGTCGACCGCGCCCCGCGAGTTCCTCGACGCGGTACGCCGCACCGCCAACGGCGAGCCGGTCTTCACGCCCGGCCTGGCGGGGCTGGTGCTGGGGGAGTACCGCCGGTTGGCCGCCGGACCGGGATCGGGCACAACCGATGACGGTGAGCCGGGGACGCCCCGGCTCACCGCGCGGGAGACGGAGGTGCTGCGTCTGGTGGCCAAGGGGATGTCGTACAAGCAGATCGCCCAGCGGCTCGGCCTGTCCCACCGCACCGTGCAGAACCACGTGCAGAACACGCTGGGCAAGCTGCACCTGCACAACCGTGTCGAGCTGACCCGCTACGCGATCGAGCGTGGCCTGGACGAGTGACCGGCTCAGACCGAACGCGGCGGCTCGGTCTCGTGGATGGCCAGCTCCTCCGCGGTGGCCCCGCCACCCGCCGAACCCGCGTCGTACGCCACGGAGTCGGTCTCCTGGTCGGTGTGCGCCCCCTCGTCCGGTTCCACCAGCCGGCCCACCGTGGCGTCGGCGACCGTGCCGAGCTGCCCGTGGTCGTACAGGGAGACCGGCGAGTTCGGGTCCGAGGTGGGACCGGGGTCCATCACGTCGGCGTCGAGCTGGGCCTGCGCCGCGGCGGCCTCGTTCTCCGCCTCGAAGGCGATCTTCGGGTCGACCGGGCCGGCGAGCGGGTCGTCCGCCGGGCGTTCGTACACCTCCCGATCGAGCTTGTAGTCCAACGACTCCCCGTCCAGCTGCTCCTCGGCGGTCGTCCCGAAGCGGTCCACCGCCACCGGCGTGCGGTCGCCGGGGATCTGGGCCGGCTCGGGGCCGTCCGCCTCGCGCCCGGTCAGGACGTCGTCGTAGGCGGTCGAGTCGTCATCGGCGGTGTCGGGCAGGCCCTCCGCCTCGGTGTCGGACACGGGGGTCGGGTACTCGTTGTCGCGCATGTCTGATCACTACCCGCTGCCCTCCCGCCGTAACCGGAGCGGGGCCCGTCATCAGCGGGCCGACCGGGAGCGGCGGTTGATCGCCGCCATCGTGCCGACGGCGGTGCCGGCCGCGGCGAGACCGAACGCCGCCGTCATCCGCACCAGCTGACGCCGCCGACCGTGCCAGCCGCCGTCCCGGCTCGCCTGCCCGTCGGCGTGGAACACGTTGCCCGTGCTGTCCAGTCGGGCGCCCGGCCCGAACTGGGTGCGGTGGGCGTACCAGCCGAGGGTCCGCTCGACCAGCGCCGGCGCCAGCCGCCACTGGAGGCCGAGCAGCCGGGCGGCCCCACCGGCGTACGCCTCCCGACGCGGTCGGCGTAGCAACCGCACGATCGTCTGGGCGACCACCTCCGGCGGGTAGACCGGCGGGGGTGGCACCAGTTCCCGGCCGCTGTGGTTGGCCGCGTGCCGGAAGAACGGCGTGTCGATGGTGGCCGGCAGCACCGTGCAGACGGAGATCTGCCCCCGACCGGTGACCCGCAGTTCCTGCCGGACCGTGTCGGCCAGGCCGCGGATGCCGTGTTTGGCGGCGTTGTACGCCGACTGGTACGGCATCGCCACCTCGGCCAGCACCGAGGCGTTGTTGACCAGCACCCCTCCGCCGGCCGCTTCCAGGTAGGGCAGCGCGACCTTGATGCCGTGCACCGTGCCCAAAAGGTTGACCTCCAGCACGCGCCGGAACTCGGCGACCGGGATCTCGTCGAACAGACCCACCGCGCTCACCGCGGCGTTGTTCACCCAGGCGTCGACGCGGCCGAATTCGACCACCGCCCGCTCGGCCAGGTGTCGCACGGAGTCGAGGTCGGTCACGTCGGTGGGTACGGCCAACGCTTGACCGCCCAGTTGCCGGCAGCGCTGCGCGACCTGCTGTAGGGCCCGTTCGCTGCGGGCGGCGAGGACCACGGCGGCGCCACGGCGTGCCAGCGCGTACGCGGTGGCGGTGCCGATCCCGCTGGACGCGCCGGTGATCACCACGGTCGAGTCGTCGAGGCTCCGGGTCAGCGGCATCTTCCCGCCGTACCCCGGGTCGGGGTCGGTCATACCACCGGCCGTCGACGATCCGATTCGGGGCCGCTGTGATTGCCGTGGCGCAAGTGTCGGTGGCACTCGCGGTGACTGTTCCCGATCTGCCAGGTTTCGACTCGGGGCCCGCAGGTTAATGGGACGCTCTGACCGGGACCGCCGAGGAAAAGATCGCAGGGAGGTGACCCATGCGCGTCGGCCTCGTCTGCGCGCACAGCAGTTCGTACCGGCACGCCGACGGCCCGCCGGTTGGCACCCGACAACACATCGCGCGGGTCGCCGCCGAATTGGCGGGCAGAGGCCATGATGTCCGCATTTACGAGCGCCGGGACGATCCGGAACTGCCGGCGACGGCGGACGTCGACGGCTACCGGGTGCACCGGGTGCCCGTCGGTCCTCCGACCGCCCTGCCCACCGCCGGACTCATCCCGCACGTGACCGAGTTCGGGCGCTGGCTGACCGACGAGTGGGGCGGCGCCTGGCGTCCCGAGGTGGTGCACGGGCACTACTGGATCGGTGGGCTGGCCGCCGCGCACGCCGTCCGGGAGACCGACATCCCGGTCGTACAGACCTTCCACTCGCTCGGTGTGGAGCAGTTGCGCCACCTCGGCGGCGGGTACGACGGCCCGGGGGAGCGCATCCCGCTGGAACGGGCGCTGACCCGGGCGGTGGACATCGCCGTGGCCCAGTCCAACGACGAGGTGGACGAGTTGACCCGGATGGGTCTGCAACGGACCTCGGTGGCGATGGTGCCGGCCGGGGTGGACACCGCGCAGTTCCACCCGGACGGCGAGGCGGCTCCGCGCGAACAGCGGGCGCGGATCCTCTCCGTCGGCGGGCTGTCCCCCGGGCACGGCCAGGACGACCTGATCCGGGCGATGCGGCTGGTCGGTGACGCCGAACTGGTGATCGCCGGTGGCCCACCGGCCGACCAACTGTCCCACCACACGGAGGCACGCCGGCTGCGCGAGCTGGCCGAGCGCGCCGGTGTCGGCGAGCAGGTACGCCTTGTCGGCGCGGTACCGCACGACCAGATGGCGACCTGGTACCGCTCGGCCGACGTGGTGGCCTGCACCCCGCACTACTCCTCGGCCGGACGCGTCTCCCTGGAGGCGATGGCGTGCGGCGTACCGGTTGTCGGCTACGCGATGGGCGGCCTGGCGGACGCCGTCGTCGACGAGGTCACCGGCCGCCTCGTGCCACCCGGCGACGTCCGGACGCTGGGGCTGTCCCTGCGCCGGCTGCTCGCCGACAACGCCGGGCGGTTCGCCTACGGTCACGCCGCCGTGGACCGGGTCCGCAGCAGCTACACCTGGGAACGGACGGCCGGCGCGCTGGAACGCCTCTACGAGCGGGTGGTGAGTCGCCGCAAACCCGTCGAAGCCTGAAGACGGCAGAGCCCACGCCGCGTCCTCGTGACGTGGCGTGGGCTTTCGTCTCAGGCGGCCCGGCCGGCGGCGACCATGTCCCGGTCACGGCGGCGCGCCACCGCGCGGTGCTGCTGCGGCTGGGCGTACCGGGTCAGGCCGATCACGGCGGCCAGGGTGACCAGGAAGCCGGCGGCGGCCAGCCACTCCCGTCCCGGCCAGATCTTGTCGTTGAGCAGCAGCAGGCCGACGATCGCCGCGGGCACCGCTCCGGCGGCGTCCATGGCGGCGACGGCGGCGGTCGTCGAGCCGCGCTGCATGGCCAGGCCGAGCAGCAGTTGGCCGACGATCGAGTGGCCGATCAGCAGGTAGAACAACGGGTCGGCGAGGAATGCCTCGGCCGACGGCGCGGAGGCCAGGGGTCGGGCCGCGACTGCGGCCGAGGAGAACGCCAAACCGGCCAACGAGCCCAGCGCCACCGAACCGGGGGCGCCGTGCAGTCGGACGGCGAAGAAACCGAGCACCGCGATGACCCCGAGCGCCACCAGCAGCGCCACCGAGCCGGCGGTGCCGAGTTGCTTCGACGGCGCCGGCCGCGCGGCCAGCACGAGCGCGGTGATCCCGGCGAAGAGCAGGGCCAACAGGGCCACCTCCGCCATCGGCAACCGCCACTTCAACACCACCACACCGATGATCGCGGTAACCCCGAGCCCGGCCGCCACGCTCGCCTGCACCAGGAACAGGGGCAGATCGCGCCGCGCCAGGAAGGCGAGCACGAAACCGCCGATCTGGCAGGTCAGCCCGACCAGGTACGTCCGGTGGCCGGCCAGTTTCAGCAACAGACCAGGATCGAAGGTGTGGTGCACGGTGGTGCGGGCCGCGGCCACCGACTGGAGCAGGTTGGCGAAGCCGTACGCGACGATCATCGCCGCGAGGAAGCACCAGCCGGAGGACACCACCTGGCGAGGATAGAGGTTGTCGGGAGTCAGCGCTCGGCTGGTCGATCCAGGCGCGCGAGGATGTCGGCGTGCAGCACACCGTTGGTGGCCACCACGCTGCTCTCGGTGCCGGGCAGGCCCGTCGGCGCGGGTCGGCCGGCCAGATCGGTGATGACGCCACCCGCCTCGGTCACGATCGGCACCAGCGCCGCCACGTCCCACAGGGACAACTCCGGCTCGACCATCACCTCCAACGCGCCCTCGGCCAGCAGCATGTAGCCGTAGAAGTCGCCGTACGCCCGGCTGCGCCAGCCGGCTCGCAGCAGGTCGAGCAGCGCCTCGAGCCGCCCGGCGTCCTCCCAGCCGGTCAGCGACGAGTAGCAGACGCTCGCGTCGGCGACGCTGCGGACCGCGGAGACCCCGATCCGCTCACCCGCCGCGGGACCGGGACCGGCGTACGCGCCCCCGCCCGCGCTCGCCCACCAGCGCCGTCCCAGCGCGGGGGCGGACACCACACCGACCGCCGGCCGGTCACCGTCGTACAGCGCAATGAGGCTGGCCCACACCGGGACTCCGCGAACGAAGTTCTTCGTGCCGTCGATCGGGTCGACGATCCACCGGCGGCCCGCCGGATCGGTGGCCGGCTGCGCGCCGTACTCCTCACCGAGCAGCCCGTCGGCGGGCCGGTGCTCGGCCAGCAGCGCGCGGATCTCCCGCTCCACCGCGGTGTCCGCGTCGGAGACCGGTGTCAGGTCCGGCTTCGTGTCCACCCGCAGGTCGAGCGCCCGGAACCGGGCCGTGGCGATGGCGTCGGCGCGGTCCGCGAGCAGGTGGGCGAGGGCGAGGTCGTCGGCGTACCCGGTCATGCCGGCAACCTAGCCGACGCCCGTCGGGTCACTCGTCGGGGCCGCGCCGGTCGTCCTCGCCGGGCCCGCGCTGGTCGCCCTCGCCGCGCGCGTCGCCGTCGCCGGCCCGGGAGGCCAGCAACCGGCGGTACGACGCCAGCCGGCGCGGATCGGCCTTGCCGGCGGCCACCCAGGCGTCCAGTCCGCAGTCGGCCTCGTCGGCGGTGTGCGGGCAGTTGGGTGGGCAGTCGACGGTGCCCTCCACCAGATCGGGGAAACCGTGCAGCAGGCTGTCGGCGGAGACGTGCGCCAGCCCGAAACTGCGGATGCCGGGGGTGTCGATGATCCAGCCGGGATCGGTGTCGACGCCGGGCACCGGTGGCAGTCGCAGCGCCACCGCGCTGGTGGAGGTGTGCCGGCCGCGACCGATGGCGCTGACCACCCCGACCGCGCGCGCGGCGTCCGGGACGAGGCGGTTGACCAGCGTCGACTTGCCCACCCCGGAGTGCCCGACCAGCACGGACACCCGACCGCTGAGCAGCGCGCGCAGCGCGCCCAGGTCGGAGTCGGGGCGGTTGAGCACGTACGGCAACTCCAGCTCCGTATAGTAGCCCAGCACCTCCTCCGGACCGGCCAGGTCGGCCTTGGTGAGGCAGAGCAGCGGGTCGACGTCCGCGTCGTACGCGGCCACCAGGCAGCGGTCGATGAACCCGGTGCGCGGCGGCGGGTCGGCCAACGCGCTGACGATCACCAACTGGTCCGCGTTGGCCACGACGACGCGTTCCAACCGGCCCTCGGCGGTGGTCTCGTCGTCGTCGGCCGTGCGGCGCAGCACCGAGCGGCGCTCGGCGATGCGGACGATGCGGGCGAGAGCGCCCTGCGCGCCGGAGGTGTCTCCGACGAGGCTGACCCGGTCGCCCACGACCACCGACTTGCGGCCCAGCTCCCGGGCCCGCATCGCGGTCACCGTCGGCAGCTCGGCACCGACCACGCCGCGTTCGGCGCCGGACAGCACACACTGGTAGCGACCCCGGTCGACGGCGATGACGAAGCCGTCCACCGCGTCGTCGTGCCGGGGCCGGGTGCGGGTACGCGGACGAGAGGACTTACCGGGCCGCACCCGTACGTCGTCCTCGTCGTACTCCCGCCGTTTGGTCGCCAGGACCCGTCCCTCTCTCCGCGTCAGCTCTCAGTGAGCGTCCGGAAACCGGACGCTCACTTGCCGGTCACCATCGCTGACCATAGTGCCGGGAACTCGGGCATGGTCTTGGAGGTGCAGCCGACGTCATCGACCTCGATGCCGGGCACGGCGAGCCCGGCCACCGCGGCGGCGTGCGCCATGCGGTGGTCGTCGTAGGTGCGGAAGACTCCGCCGCGCAGCGGCCGGGGCCGGACCGTCAGGCCGTCGGGCGTCTCGGTGATGTCCGCCCCGAGCGCGCTGAACTCCTGGGCGAGGGCGGCGAGTCGGTCGGTCTCGTGCCCGCGGATGTGCTGAACGCCGGTGAAGACCGAGGGTGAGTCGGCGAGCATGGCCAGCGCGGTCAGCGCGGGGGTCAGCTCGCTGACGTCGGAGAGGTCGGCGGTCAGTCCGTGCACCACCCCGGTGCCCCGGACGGTGAGCCCGGTGGTGGAGACGGTGACCTCGCCGCCCATCCGCTGGAGCAGTGAGCGGAGTTGCTCGACCGGCTGCGCGCTGCGGTGCGGCCAGCCCTGAAGCGTCACCTCACCGCCGGTGACGAGGGCGGCGGCGAAGAACGGCACCGCGCCGGAGAGGTCCGGTTCGATCTCCCAGCCGCGCCCGGTGAGCGGGCCGGGCTCGACGGTCCACACGTCCGGGGTGCTGTCGTCGACGGCGGCGCCGGCGGCGCGCAGCATCTGCACGGTCATCCGCAGGTGCGGCGCGGACGGCACCGGCGGGCCGACGTGGCGGACCACGAGACCCCGGTCGAAGCGTGGTGCGGCCAGCAGCAGCCCGGACACGAGCTGGCTGGACGCGGACGCGTCGATCACCACCTCACCGCCGGTGACCGCACCGGAGCCGAACACGGTCAGCGGCAGGCTGCCGGTGTCGCTGACCTCGATCCGGACGCCCAGCGAGCGGAGCGCCTCGATGAGCGGGCCGAGCGGTCGCTTGCGGGTGTAGGGGTCGCCGTCGAAGGTGACCTGCCCGTCGGTCAGGCCGGCCACCGGCGGCAGGAACCGCATCACGGTGCCGGCCAGGCCCACGTCCACGTGGGCGGGGCCGACCAGCGGGTGCGGCCGGACCAGCCAGCGCTCGTCGTCGCTGATCGAGACGTGTGCGCCCATCGCGCGCAGGCCGGCGGACATCAGCTCGGTGTCCCGGGCGCGCAGCGGCTCGGCCAGGGTCGACGGCCCGGCGGCCAGGGCGCTGAGCACCAGGGCACGGGCGGTCATCGACTTGGAGCCGGGCAGGCGCAGCGTCGCCGCCACCGGGTCGGACGCGGTCGGTGCGGCCCACGGCTGTGGCGGCCGGGTCGCAGTCAGATTCCCCACGGTTACATTCTGCCGTGTCGGCCGGTGGGTGACGCGGGCCGGCTTGCGTACTCCCGGTTGGCGGGACAGCAGGCGGGCCCCTCGGCGGGTTAGCGTGAGCGCATGTGCGGCAGGTACGCGACGACCCGGGGCGCCGGTGAGCTGAGCGCCCTGTTCGAGTCGTCCGATGACACCGACGGGGTGCTCCGGCCGGATCACAACGTCGCGCCCACCGACCGCGTCCCGCTGGTCCGGCTCAGCTCCGAGGGGCACCGCAGCCTCTGCGTCGCCCGCTGGGGGCTGCTGCCGCACTGGTCGCGGTCCACCGCCGGCGCGGGCCGCATGATCAACGCACGGTCCGAGACGGTGGCGACCAGCCGGGCGTACGCCGGCGCGTTCGCCCGCCGTCGGTGCCTTGTCCCGGCCGACGGCTGGTACGAGTGGGTCCGCCGCCCCGACGGCGGTCGGCAGGCGTACTACATGACCCCGGCCGACGGCTCGGTGCTCGCCCTGGCCGGGATCTGGTCGTTCTGGGAGTCCGGGGCGGACAGCCGGCTCACCTTCAGCGTGCTGACCACCGCGGCGCTCGGCGAGCTGGCCGAGGTGCACGACCGGATGCCGGTGCTGCTGGCCCCCGAGCGGTGGGCGTCGTGGCTGACGCCGTGCGACGAGCCGGAGCGCCTGCTCGCGCCCGCGTCGTCCGACCTTCTCGCGGGGTTGGAGATCCGCCCGGTCGGGCCGGCGGTGGGCGACGTCCGCAACGACGGCCCGGAGTTGACCGCCCGCGTGTCCGTTCCGTCAATGTCGTCCCCGCCGGAGTTGACCCTGTTCTGAAAATGAGAGGCATCGTCGAGCGCCGATTTGCCAGGTTCTGATCGATTCGTCGCCTGGCCGTTCAGCCATGTTCTCGGAAGCCCCTTGTCCCGGTGTCCGAAAGTGCGATACAACACAGCGCCGGTAGTGGCTGTCGATTCGCACGGGGCGGACGACTTCACCGATCCTGCCGGTCCCACGGGGGAGGTGGGTGAAATGACACGGGCGCGTATGCCCCGCCCGCACGAGGTGGCCGCGGCACGCAGAGATCCGCGGCTGCTACGGGCTCTACGAGACCGTCGCCAGGACGATGCGTGGCGCACCAGAGGGACGTGTCAGAGCGTCGATCCGGAGACGTTCTTTCCGGCGCCGAACGAACCGGCGGACGCCGCCGTCGCGCTGTGCCGCAGTTGCGACGTGCAGGGTTCCTGCCTGGCGTGGGCGCTGGAGGTCGGCGACTGCCACGGAGTGTGGGGCGCGACCACGCCCCGCGAGCGGCGGGCCATGCTCGTCGCCTGGCGCGGCGAGGTCGAACCGGATCCGGACGCGGCCGACGACGCCGGTCCTCCGGTCCGCGACCGCCTGCTCACCCTGGTGCCGCTGAGCTGACCATCGCCTGCCGCTGGGCCGACCACCGCGGCGAACCGATCCCGGTGACCGGGCCGGTCGGCGCAGAATGGGCCGGTGCTGCCCAGCGAAGAGATCGACACCCCGCGCGGTCCGGCGCGGATCGACACCGACCCGCCGGCCGGGCCGGCCGTTCCACCGGACCGGGCGGCCCGGTCGCTGGGTCGCGGGCCGACCGCCCTGCTGGTGCTCGGCCACGGGGCGGGCGGAAGCGTGGACGCGCCCGACCTGCTCGCGGTGCGGGACGCGGCGGTCACGGCCGGCCTGACGGTGATCCGGGTGACACAGCCCTACCGGGTCGCCGGCCGTCGCGCGCCGGCCCCCGCCGGGCACCTCGACGAGGCGTGGACGGCGGTACTGGCCGTGCTCCGCGAACGGCACGCCGACGTACCCACGGTCCTGGTCGGTGGTCGTTCCAGTGGCGCGCGGGTCGCCTGCCGGACGGCCGGCGCGGTCGGCGCGGTCGGCGTCCTCGCGCTGGCCTTTCCGCTGCACCCGCCCGGAAAGCCGGAGCGGTCCCGGGCCGCCGAACTCGCCACCGGCCTGCCGACGCTCGTCGTCAACGGCGACCGGGACCCGTTCGGCGTGCCCGAGGCCGGGCCGGGTGTGCAGGTGGTGACCCGGCCGGGGGAGACGCACGACCTGCGGCGGGACCCTGCCGGCACCGCTGGGGTCGTACGGGACTGGTTGCGCTCCCACGGTTGGACGGCCGACTGACCGGCCGACCGTTTCCGGCCCCGGGCGCGGGTCGTTGCATCCGATGGTGCCGCCGGCCCGATCCGGACAGGTGGTACCAGTCCTCCCAGGCCCTTCCTGGTCCCAGCGCCGGCGTCGCCGGGGCCGGGACCAGGAACGGGAGAGCCGGACGGAATGCCCCAGTGGTCATCTCGCGTTACTAACCCCGGACGACTTTTCTGCGAGGGGGGTGACCGGTGCCGACCGAGACACGAAGCCTGGAACGGGACGAGCGGGACGCCCGGCAGCTACGGCGGCTGCTGGATGGTCCGGACTGGCCCGTGACAGCGGGACCGGGCGGGGTGGGTGCGGTGAGCACGAGCACACCGGCCGGAAGTGAATCTGTGGGCAGGTCCGTGCGCGTATCCTCGGCGGGAAAGCATCCGACGCGAGGGGATGTGCGGTTGACCACCGAGAAGACGGACGAGCGCAGGGCCCGGTTCGAGCGGGACGCGATGCCATTCGTCGATCAGCTCTACGCTGCTGGGCTGCGCATGACGCGTAACCCGGCGGATGCCGAAGACCTGGTCCAGGAGACGTACCTGAAGGCGTACGCCGCCTTCCACCAGTTCGAGCAGGGCACGAACCTGAAGGCCTGGCTCTACCGGATCCTGACCAACACCTACATCAACTCCTACCGCAAGCGGCAGCGCCAGCCGATCCAGGCGCCGACCGAGGAGATCACCGACTGGCAGCTCGCCGAGGCCGAGTCGCACACCTCCAGCGGTCTGCGTTCGGCCGAGACCGAGGCCCTGGACCGGCTCCCGGACAGCGACGTGAAGGAGGCCCTCCAGCAGTTGCCGGAGGAGTTCCGCCTGGCTGTCTACCTGACCGACGTCGAGGGCTTCTCCTACAAGGAGGTCGCCGACATCATGGGCACGCCGATCGGCACCGTGATGTCGCGTCTGCACCGCGGCCGTCGTAATCTGCGCAAGCTGCTCGAGCAGTACGCCGCGGAGCGGGGCTTCAGCCCGGCCCGGTCCGCCAAGGGCTCGACCGCTGCCGCTGCCGGCCGGGAGGTGTGACGTGAGCTGTGGAGAGCCGCACGAGACGGACTGCCGCGAGGTGCTCGCGGAGGTCTACCTCTACCTGGACCTCGAGTGCGCCGACGAGCGGCGCGCGCTGATCCGGCACCACCTCGACGAGTGCGGGCCGTGCCTGCGCGAGTACGGGCTCGAGCAGGAGGTGCGGGCGCTTGTCGCTCGTTGCTGCGGTAACGAGACCGCTCCGGACCAGCTCCGCGAGCGGCTGCGGGTCAAGCTCACCGAGCTGGTGGTCTTCGAGACCAGCGATTCCCGCGAGCTGGCCGACTGAACGTCGGCGTACCGAAGCACACACAAACCGGTGGCCCGGGTCGATACCGACCCGGGCCACCGGTGTACCCGGCCTCGGCCGGGCTGAGCTGACCGTCGACGGGCACGTCGGCCCGTCGGCACGTTCAGGAGTTGGGGCGCTTACCGTGGTTCGCGCTGCTCTTCTTGCGGGCCTTCTTCTTGCGGGCCTTCTTCGCCATGCTGACCTCCTCGTGATGGGTCGGATCCGTCTCGCGCGCGGCCTCGCGCCGGTTGTACCCACCGGCCGCCCGGCGTCGGGTCCGACCCGCTGATGGTAGTGCGACCGGCACCTCGTCCTTCCCCCCGGGGCCGACCCGCGCCGCTGCGCACCCACGCCCCACCCTCGCGTGATTGGATACGTCGGCAGGCACATCGCGAAAAGGGAGGGCCGTGGACATGGCCGAGGAGATCCGCGCCGAGATGGTGGCGAACGTCTGGAAGGTCGTCGCGTCGGCGGGCGACACCGTGTCCGAGGGCGACACCCTGGTGATCCTCGAGTCCATGAAGATGGAGATCCCGGTCGTCGCGGAAGCCGACGGCGTGGTCCAGCAGCTCGCCGTCCACGAGGGCGACGTCGTGCAGGACGGCGACCTGATCGCGGTGATCGGTTGACGGGCCTGCTGGTCCGGCCCGCCGACCCGGCCGACTTTCCGGCGGTCGCCCGACTGACCGTGGCCGCGTACGAGGCGGATGGTCAGCTCAAGGGCGAGCACGGGTACGCGGCGGTGCTGGCCGACGTGTCGACCCGGGCCGCCGTCGGCGAGGTGCTGGTCGCGGTGGACGAGGAGACCGGTGCGGTGCTCGGCTCGGTGACCTTCGTGCTGCCGGGCACCCCGTTCGCCGAGCTGTCCGGGCCGGGCGAGGCGGAGTTCCGCATGCTGGCCGTCGACCCGGCCGCCCAGGGGCGGGGTGTCGGCGCGGCGCTGGCTCGCGCGTGCGTCGACCGGGCCGCCGAGCTGGGCTGCACGGCGGTCGTGATCTGCGTCCGCGCGGGGATGGCCGTGCCGGCGCACCGGCTCTACGAGCGTCTCGGGTTCGTGCGGACGCCGGAGAAGGACTGGTCGCCGGCGGCGGGGGTGGCCCTGCTCGGCCTGCGGCGGGAGCTGCCCCGCGCCTGACCGCCGGCCCGTCAGCCGTGCGCGTTGGCCGGACTGGCCGGGGTCGCGCTCTCGTCTGGCGGCGTGCCGATGGCGGCCAGCAATTCGTCGGCGACCTCCAACGCGAGCCGGCGGCGTTCGGAGTCGGTGATGCCGGGTGCCCGCAGGGCGAACCAGCTGGCGTGCACGGCGAACAGGGACAGCGCGGCGCGGAGTTGGGCGGCGGGGGAGTCGTCGCCCCGGCAGAGCGCGTTGGCGAGCTGCATCATCCGGTCACGCATCTGCTTGCCGGAGGAGCTGCTCTTGAGCACGGTCTGGTTCTGCTCGAAGAAGCGCATCACCGAGGGCATGTCTCCGCCGAACATCGTGTCGGCGTAGCGGAAGACCAGCTCGCGCCGGGTGGCCAGGGTCGCGGGCTGGGACTCGCCCCAGGCGGTCAGCTCGTCCATCTGGGCCAGCCGGTCGCCCACGAAGCTGGCGACGATGTCGTCCTTGCTCTTGAAGTGGTAGTAGAGCGCGGCCTTGGTGACGTTGAGGCGTTCGGCGATCTCCCGCAGCGAGGTCTTCTCGTACCCCTGCTCGGTGAAGAGCTCCAACGCGACGGCTTTGATCCGCTCTCGGGTGCCGCCTGTGCTCTCCCTCACCCACGCCCTCCAATTCGTTTGACCGTGTGCTGGTACCCAACTTACCGTGCGGCTAGTAAGGTGACTAGCCGGGCGGCAAGTAAGTGAGACAAACCTCGGGGGGAGCTTACCCATGACTCAGGCAACCCAGGCCGACGTGCGACCCAATGTACGGGTCGTGCTGTTCGGGCTGATGATCGCGATGATGCTCGCGATGCTCGACAACATGATCGTCAGTACCGCGCTGCCGCGGATCGTCGGCGAGTTCGGCGGCCTCAACCACTTCACCTGGGTGGTCACCGCGTACGTCCTGGGTACCACCGTCTCCACCCCGATCTGGGGCAAGCTCGGTGACCTCTACGGCCGCAAGTCCGTCTTCCTGACCTCCGTCGGCATCTTCCTCGTCGGCTCGGCGCTTTGCGGCATGGCCGGCTCCGGGATGTTGGGCGGGCCCGAGGACGGCATGGTGCAGCTCATCGCCTTCCGGGCTGTGCAGGGCCTCGGCGCGGGCGGCCTGATGGTCGGCGTGATGGCGATCATCGGCGACCTGGTCCCGCCCCGCGAGCGCGGGCGCTACCAGGGCATGATCGCCGGCATCATGGCCATCGCCATGGTGGCCGGCCCGCTGGTCGGTGGCTTCATCACCGACAACCTCTCCTGGCGGTGGGCGTTCTATGTCAACCTGCCGCTGGGCGGCATCGCGCTGCTCGTGCTCATCACCACGATGCACCTGCCGAAGTACCGGACCGAGCACCGGATCGACTGGCTCGGCGCCGGGCTGCTCTCGGTGGGCATCACCGCGATCGTCCTGATCACCACGTGGGGTGGCAACGAGTACGACTGGACCTCACCGCAGATTCTCGGGCTCGCCGCGCTGGCGCTCGTGACGCTGGTGGTGTTCGGCCTGGTGGAGCGCCGGGTTCCGGAGCCGATCCTGCCGCTGACGCTCTTCGCCAACCGCAACTTCGCGCTGATCTCGGTGGTCGGCTTCCTGCTCGGCTTCGCGATGTTCGGCGCCATGAACTTCCTGCCGCTGTACCAGCAGACCGTGCAGGGGGCCTCGGCCACCAACAGCGGCCTGCTGCTGCTGCCGCTGATGTTCGGCATGCTCGTCGTCTCGCTCGCCATCGGTCGGGCGATCACCAAGAACGGCAAGTACCGCGCGTACCCGATCGTCGGTGGTGTGGTGATGGCCGGTGGCATGGCGCTGCTGTCCATGCTCGACACGAACACCAGCAAGCTGACCTCCTCGCTCTACATGGTCGTGCTTGGCGTCGGCATGGGCTTCCTCATGCAGACCTCGATGCTGATCGCGCAGAACAGCGTGGAGCAGAAGGACCTGGGCGCGGCGAGTGGCGCGGCCACGTTCTTCCGGTCGATCGGCGGCTCGTTCGGCATCTCGCTGTTCGGCGCGATCTTCGCCAACCGGCTTGCCGACTCCGCCGCAGGCGCGGCCTTCGGCGGTGAGTCCGGCGGCGGTGCGATGGACCTGGAGAAGCTCAAGCAACTGCCCGCCCAGGCGCGCGAGCTGGTCCTCACCGGCCTGGCCGACGCGATCTCGCACGTGTTCCTGTGGGCCGTGCTGTTCACCGTGGTGATCCCGGTGCTCGCCTGGTTCATCAAGGAGATCCCGCTGCGTACGGCCAACGAGGCGCCGCCGCAGGCGTCTCCGGAGGAGGAGGCCGAGGTCGCCCTCGGCAAGGCCCCGGTGGCCTGACCCCGCATCGACAAGCGCCCCGCCGATCCTCCGGCGGGGCGCTTGTCGCGTGTGCGCGGGGCTCAGCGCCGGTGGGTCAGTCGCTGCCAGAGCCGGCGTAGCGGGTTGCGCGGGCGGGGAACGCGGGATGTCCGCTCGCCGAGCATCCGGGTGGCCAGGGCCGTGGTGGCCGGATCGACGGCAGGGGCGGCCAGCGCGAGGTGGGCCAGCGAGGCCGCGATCGGCACCGGCCGCGTCTGGGCCACGGCCGCCACGTCGGCCAACCGCTCCGCCACCACCCGGGCGACGTCCGGGCGTACCGCAGGGTCCACCCAGGCGGCGGTGACCAGGGCGAACAGCGCCGCCTCGGTGACCCAGTCCTCCACGCCCCAGACCAGGTCGAGCAGCACCTGTCTTCTCGTCGATGAGTCCCAGGGCTCGTCGGTGCGCTGGTGCAACAGTCCCAGGCAGGCCCACACCTGCACCCCGCGTACCCAGATCGACGGGTCCTGGAGGGCTAGCAACCGGCCCAGCGCGTTGGCCGGCGCGGCGGGCGGGTGCACCAGCAGCCCGAGCAGGTCGTCCACGTCGAGGCCGGCCAGACCCACGGCCGCGTCGTAGGCGGCCGGCGGGTGCGGCCACGCCGGTTGGGCCACCTGACCGATCCGCTCGACCGCCGCCGCCGAGGGCGCCGCAAGCGCCGGCGTCGGCAGGTGCCCCGTGAAGGTCCACAGCCGCCGCGCGGACGCGCGCCGGGGCTCGTGCGGGTCCGGCTCGGCCGCGCTCTCCACCTCGACCCGCAGCCCGGGCGCCACGGACGTCGCGGTCCGCAGGGCGCTCGGTGGGGCTGCCGCAGCGAGGCGTACGACGCCGCCGACGCCGTTGTCGTCGTCGGCGACCGCCTGGCGCAGCGCGTCCAGCAGGGGACCGCCGGCCGGCGTCAGTTGCCCGAGCCAGGGCCGCCCACGGCAGCACTGGGCCAGGTCGCCGTGCTCGTGACTGTCGTCCGGGTGGTCACGGATGAAGTCGGCGAGCGCGACGAGGTGGGACACGTCGCCGTCGCGCAGGTGCCGCAGGCGGTGCGTCGTGTGCACCGCGCAGTCGAACGTCGGGTCCCGGGCCAGCGCCCGCTCGGTCCACTCCAGCGCGTCGTCGAGCCGCCCGATGTCCGCCAGGGTGCCGGCGATGTCGGCGTAGACGGCCAGGTCGTCGGGGTCCAGGTCGACCGCCCGGTACAGGGCCGCGAGGGCGTCGCGGGTCCGGCCCGCGCTGCGGTACGCGTACCCGAGCCAGACCTCGCCCATCTTCGACGGCTGGCTCCGTACCCCCCGGCTGGCCCAACGGATCGCCAGCGCGACCTCGCCGAGACGCCGGGCCAGCGCGGACGCCGCGCCCAGCAGCGTCCCGTTCTCCGGATGCACGGTGACGGCGTTGCGGGCCAGCTCGAGGTACGGCGTGAGGGCGGCCCGGCCGGCGCGCGGCACCGGGTCGCCCAGCGCCGCGCAGACCTGCATGAGGACGCGGGCCAGGCGGTCCGGGTCCAGCCGTTCGGCCAGTTCGGGGGCGGTCACCCACGGCACGCCCGCCCACTCGGCGTCGGGTGAGTGGCCGGTCGCGGCGGCGAGGAGTTCCAGCCCTTCGGCGGGGCGGCCGGCGGCGGCCAGCAGGTGGGCGCGGGCGACGACCGCGCCCACGAAGGTGTGGTGGTTGATCGGGAAGAGGTCGAGGCCCCCGCCGTCGGCCGCGGCGAGGTGGGCGAGCGTCTCGTGCACCTCGGGCAGGGTGGGCGCTCGTGCCAACGCGCCGGCGAGGTGGCGGGCGGCGTGGTGGAGGTCACCCTCGCCCAGTGCCAACCGGGCCAGGGCCAGCTCCTCCGTCGCGGAGAGCGCGGGGTTGTCCCTTCCCTCGGGCACGGTGTCCTCTCGTCGCAGTTTCTTGGCGGGGCCAGCGTAGTTGATATTGGGATGATCAAGTGATCAACTGCGCACTACTGCTCGAATAATTGCTCTGACCGACAGAAGAGTGCAAGACTGAGCAGGAAACGCGCGGCAATCGCGCAGGAGGGGAGTGTCCGTGTCACGTGCAGGGTCCGGAATGGCCGCCGACATCGACGAGCAGCCGGCCGGTTACGCCCGCCTGCTCGACACCGCCAACGCGGCGGCGATCGCCCAGGTGGCCTCGGTCGTCGCCGAGCGTCGACCTCGGCACGTCGTCTTCACCGCGCGGGGCACCTCCGACCACGCGGCCCTCTACGGGGCGTACCTGACCGAGATCCGGCTCGGCCTGCCCGCCGGGCTCGCCTCGCCGAGCGTGGTCACCCTCTTCGGCGCGCGCCCCGACCTGTCCGACGCCCTCGTCGTCGGTGTCAGCCAGAGCGGTGGCTCACCCGACCTGGCCGAGGTGCTGCGTGCCGCGCGCGCCTCCGGCGCGCTCACCCTCGCGGTGACCAACGCCCCCGACTCCCCGCTGGTCGAGACGGCCGAGTTGAGCATCGACATCGCTGCCGGGCACGAGCGCGCGGTGGCGGCGACGAAGACGTACACCGCCGAGCTGCTCGCCCTGCTGATGCTGGTGGAGGGCATCCGGGCCGGCGACGGCGCGCTCCCCGCGGCCGAGCACGAGGCGCTCGCCGCGTTGCCCGACCTGGCCGCCCGCACCCTCGCCGACGACACCCCGGCCCAGCTCGCGCCGCGTTACCGCTTCGCCCGCCAACTCGTCACCACCGGCCGGGGGTACGCCTACCCGACCGCCCGCGAGGCCGCGCTGAAGCTGATGGAGACCTCGTACCTGCCGGCGCTCGCCTTCTCCGGCGCCGACCTGCTGCACGGCCCGCTCGCGATGACCGACCCGGAGGTTCCGGTGCTCGCCGTGGTCGGCTCCGGCCCCGGCGGCCGGTCGATGGGCGAGGTGCTGCCCCGCCTCGGCGAGCGCCGCGCCGACGTGGTCGTGGTCGGTTCCGCCGACGTGGCGGGCACCGCGCGGCTTGCCGTCCCCGACGTCGACGAGCGGTACGCCCCGCTGCTGGACATCCTGCCGTTGCAGCGCCTGGCGCTGGCGTTGGCGCTGACCCGCGGCGAGGATCCGGACGCGCCGCGTGGCCTGAAGAAGGTCACCGCGACGATGTGAGTCGGGGCGCGGCGTGGCACCCTGGTCACCGTGTCCACGCTGCGCGACCTCGCCGAGGAGCACACCCACCTCCGTCCGGCCGACATCGACCACCTGCACCGGATCGCCGGTGACTGGCAGTTGCTCTCCGACCTGTCCTTCGCCGACCTGCTGCTCTGGGTGCCGGTCGACGCCGACGGCACGTTCCTCTGCGTCGCCCAGGTGCGTCCCACGACCGCGCCGACCGCGTACCAGGACGACCAGGTGGGCCGGATCATCGGCGGCTCGGAGGTCGCCCACCTGGCGGTCGCCTACTCCCAGGGGCGGATCTGGCGCGAGGGCGACCCGGTCTGGTACGGCGACGTGCCCGCCCGGCACGAGGCGATCCCGGTCCGGCTGCGCACCGCCGACGGCGAGGCCGGCGAGGTGATCGCCGTGGTCGGACGGGACACCAATCTCTCCACGGCGCGGACGCCCAGCCAGCTCGAACTCAACTACCTGACCACTGCCGACGACCTCGCCCAGATGATCGCGGACGGCACCTTCCCGCCGCCCCGGCACCCGGGCGAGACGACGTCCGCGCCCCGAGTCGGTGACGGCCTGGTGCGTCTGGACGCCGGTGGCAAGGTGACCTACGCGAGCCCGAACGCCCAGTCGGCGTACCGGCGGTTGGGTTACGCCTCGCACCTGGTGGGTGAGGACCTGGCGGCGTTGCACCGCCGACTGGCCGGCGATCCGCTGGACGGCACCGAGGCGGCGACCGGGATCCTGGCCGCGCTGCGCGGCGAGGCCCCGCCCCGCCGGGAGATCGACGCCCGCGGGGCCACGATGCTCACCCGGGCGCTGCCGCTGATGCCCGCCGGCGTACCGATCGGCGCGTTGGTGCTGGTGCGGGACATCACCGAGGTCCGCCGTCGGGATCGGGCGCTGATCACCAAGGACGCCACCATCCGGGAGATCCACCACCGGGTGAAGAACAACCTCCAGACGGTGGCCGCGCTGCTGCGGTTGCAGGCCCGCCGGGTGGCCATGCCGGAGGCCCGGGTCGCCCTGGAGGAGTCCGTCCGCCGGGTCGCCTCGATCGCCCTCGTGCACGAGACGCTGTCGATGTCGAGCGACGAGGCGGTCGAGTTCGACGGCATCGTCGACCGGGTCGCCAGCGCGGCGACCGAGGTCGCCGCGACCGAGGTGAGCGTCGGCATGCGCCGTCAGGGCAGCTTCGGGGTACTGCCCGCCGAGATCGCCACGTCGCTGGTGATGGTGCTCAACGAACTGCTGCTCAACGCCGTCGAGCACGGCTTCCCCCCGGCGGACGAGGCCGACGAGCCGGTGCCGGCCGCCTCGGGCATGGTGCCGGTCGCCGCCCCCGAGGTCGATCCGTCACTGCGACCCGAGGTGGTCGTCTCGGCGCACCGGTTCCGCAAGATGCTGCACGTCTCGGTGACCGACAACGGACGCGGGCTGCCGCCCGAGTTCGACGCCGAACGCGGCAGCCGACTCGGCCTTCAGATCGTCCGGGCCCTGGTCACGGGGGAGTTGCGCGGCACGATCGAGCTGCGCGCGGGTGCCAACGGTGGCACCGAGGCGTTGCTGGTCGTCCCGCTGGGCCGCAGCGCGCCGGACGGCCGCTCCCAGGGCTGAGCCGCCCGCTGGCCGGCAGCCGCTTGCGAGCAGCGGACACCAGAATGAGCGTGATGCCGGTGAGTCATCAAGATGACTCACCGGCATCAGGGTCAACGCAGTGGTCCCGGCCGCGCCTCTTGGACGAACAGGTCGTCAGCCGGCGCCGGGTGGGTCCGCCCGCCTGCTGGATGATCGGCGCACCGGCGACGTCGTGCGGCCGGCCTCGTCTCCCGACTGATCAGGCCGGCGGTCGACGCGCAGGTCCGTCCGGTGGCTCGTCGGTCAGCGGCTGGTCAGCAGGGCGACGGTCAGGCCGGGGCGCGGCCAGACCTGGGCGACGGTGAACCGCGCGCGGAGCGCGTCGCCCTTGGCGCCGGGCACGGCCGCCAGCGGATCGGTGTGCCGGCCGGCGACCACGAGCCAGACCCGTGGCGTGCCGGCCAGGCACTGCGCCGGTTGGGGACACTCGGCGGCCCAGAGGTCACCCCGGCGGGCCTCGTCCTCGGTAGCCAGCACATCGCGCGGCGGGTCGTCGAGGTGGTACTCGATGCCGAGGTCGAGGAAGAGCCAACTGTGTCGGGGCGAGTAGACCACCGCGTCCCCGGGCCGCTGACCGTCACCGATCACCCTTGCCGCGCCCGCGTAGTCCACCGGAGCGTTGCGTGGCCACTCGTGGGTCCGCCGCAGCGCGGCCTGGTCGGGGAGGCCGAGGAGCCCGGCCAGGAGCACCACGACGAGCGCGGCCGGCGCGGACACCGCCGCCAGGGCCGCGCCCGCCAGCAGGCACGCGAACGGCACCACGAAGACCAGGTACCGAGGCACCCACAGCGGTACGACAGCGCCGGCCGCGAAGAGCAGCAGGACCGGCAGCAGCACCGCGCTCAGCGGTAGCAGAGCGCGCCGACCGAGCCGGGCCGCGCCCAGCGCGGCGATCCCGACCAGCAGACCGCCCACCACACTGCTCTGGGCCACGCCGCCGGGCAGCGCGGTCAGGTCGTCCAGCCGAGCCAGACCCACCCAGTTCAACTGCCGGGACTGCTGGGTCCGGGCCTTGACCAGCAACGGACCGGCCACCAGTACGACCGGCACCACGGCGACGACCCACCGCCACACCCGCCGGTCCCGCTCGACGGTGGTGTGGTCCCGAGTGCCGACACCGGCATCGGCGGGCCCACGCCACCAGGCGAGCACGACGACCAGCGCGTGCGCGGCGAGCAGCGTCAGCGCGATCAGGTGAATGAGTCCGAGGGCGGTGACCGCGACCGCGTACCCGGTCCAACGGGCCCAGCCGGGCCGCCGCAACGCGGTCACCAGGAGCAGGGTGGCGAGCACCGCGAGCATGGTGGCCAGCGCGTACGGGCGGGCCTCCTGGCCGTAGCGCGACGTGCCGGGGAGCACCGCGAACAGCAGGCCGGCGAAGAGACCGGTGCGCCGGTCGACGAGCCGCGCGCCGAGCACGGCGAGCAGCCCGGCGGCCACGGTCATCGCCAGCACGGCCGGCACGCGCAGGGCGACGGTGGAGTCGCCGACGATCCTGGTCCAGATGTGCATCAGCAGGTAGTACGGGCCGGTGGCGGCGTCGATCGTGTCGGCCAGGCGGGCCAGCTCGGTGGGGGAGCGGGTGGCCGCGCTCCACGTGGCCAGCTCGTCGCGCCAGAGCTGGGCGGAGCCCAGGCCGGCCACTGTCACCGCCAGGGTCAGCAGCGCCGGGGGGAGCCAGACCGGCGGGCGGCGCAGGTGTTCCCACACCGCCCCGCTCGACTTCTCCGACAATCCGCCCACGGGTCCGAGCCTGCCACGGCCCTGCCGCCCGTGGGCGTCAGCTGCGGCAGGCGGTGGCCCAGGTGATCGTCGGCCCGTGATGTGGGATCCAGCACGTGGACATTGGCCGGCCCCTACGCCGTGTGGCAGCATGACTGCATGACCGCCGCTGTCGTCCGCCGCTTCGTGGCACGTCGCCACGTCGACTACGGCCGCGTGCGCAGCGCGATCTGTCCGGCCTACTGACGACGCCCGACCAATCTGTCTCGGGCGCGCTCCGCGCCGGCTGTCTCTGACACCGTTGTCCCGCCCGCTTCGCCGGGCCGGCCGCCGCGCCCCGCGCGTGCTTCGAGGCACAGCAGAGACAACGGAGGACGCCGCGATGGCGGTCAGCAGCATCCCGGCCCGGCCCGAGGACCCGACGGCCCGGCCCGCCCGGCCGCCGCGCCGGCCGCGGGGCGAGGGCCAGTGGGCGCTCGGCCACCGCGAGCCGCTCAACCCCAACGAGCGGATTAAGAAGGACGACGACCCGCTCAACGTCCGCGCCCGTATCGAGAACATCTACGCGCACCGTGGCTTCGCCTCCATCGACCCGCAGGACCTGCGCGGCCGGTTCCGCTGGTGGGGCCTCTACACCCAGCGCAAGGCCGGCATCGACGGCGGGCGCACCGCCGTGCTGGAGCCGCACGAGCTGGAGGACGAGTTCTTCATGCTCCGCGTCCGCATCGACGGCGGCCAGCTCAGCCTGGCTCAGCTGCGGGTCATCGCGGACATCTCCCGGGAGTTCGCCAGGGACACCGCCGACATCACCGACCGGCAGAACATCCAGTACCACTGGATCCGCGTCGAGGACATGCCGGAGATCTGGCGTCGGCTCGAGTCGGTCGGCCTGCAGACCACCGAGGCGTGCGGCGACTGCCCGCGCATCGTCCTCGGCAGCCCGGTCGCCGGGGTGGCCCGCGACGAGCTGCTCGACCCGACCCCGGCAATCGACGAGATCGTCGCCCGGTACGTGGGTGACAAGCAGTACTCCAACCTGCCCCGCAAGTTCAAGACGTCGATCTCCTGGCTGGTCGACACCCCGTACGAGTCGAACGACATCGCGCTCCTCGGTGTCGACCACCCCGAGCACGGCCCCGGCTTCGACCTCTGGGTCGGTGGCGGCCTCTCCACCAACCCGATGCTCGCCCAGCGGCTCGGCGTCTGGGTGCCGCTGGCCGAGATCCCCGACGTGTGGGCCGGCGTTGTCGGCATCTTCCGTGACTACGGCTACCGCCGGCTGCGTAACCGGGCCCGGCTGAAGTTCCTGGTCGCGGACTGGGGTATCGAGCGCTTCCGCGAGGTCCTGGAGAAGGAGTACCTCGGTCGTACGCTGCTCGACGGCCCCGCGCCGACCCTGCCGTCGAAGCCGATCGACCACGTGGGCGTGCACGAGCAGGCCGACGGGCGGCACTACGTGGGCGCCGCGCCGGTGGTCGGGCGGGTCTCCGGCACCCAGCTCGCCCAGTTGGCCGACGTCGTCGAGGCGCACGGCAGCGACCGGGTGCGGCTCACCCCGTACCAGAAACTGCTGGTGCTCGACGTGCCGCCGGCGCGGACGGAGTCGCTCGTCGACGCGCTGCGCGGCATCGGCCTGGAGGCTCGGCCGTCGGCCTGGCGGCGCGGCACCATGGCGTGCACCGGCATCGAGTACTGCAAGCTCGCCATCGTCGAGACCAAGGCTCGCGGTGAGGAACTGGTGGCCCGGCTGGAGCAGCGGCTGCGCGACTTCGACGCGGACATCTCCATCCACATCAACGGCTGCCCGAACGCCTGCGCCCGCACCCAGGTGGCCGACATCGGTCTCAAGGGTCAGCTGGTGGTCGGCCCGGACGGCCGGCAGGTGGAGGGCTTCCAGGTGCACCTGGGCGGCGGGTTGGGCATGGCGCAGGGGCAGACCGCCGGTTTCGGCCGCAAGCTGCGCGGCCTGAAGACCACCGCCGAGGAGCTTCCGGAGTACGTGGAGAGGCTGGCCCGCCGCTACCTGGCCGGGCGGGTCGAGGGCGAGACGTTCGCCAACTGGGTGATCAGAGTCGACGAGGAGGAGTTGCGGTGAGCAGCGAGAACCGAGCGGCACCCCTGTACTGCCCGTACTGCGGCGAGGAGGACCTGCGGCCGCACGAGGCGGGGCACGGCGCCTGGGAGTGCCACGCCTGCGCCCGGGTCTTCTCGGTGAAGTTCACCGGGCTGCTCTCGCGGGCGGTGACCTCATGAGCCTCGTCTCCGCCGCGAGCCTGCGCCTGGTCGGCCCGGGCGCGCAGACGTCGACCGCTCCGGCCGGGCGCAGCCCGGACGAGTTGCGCGCGCTGGCCGAGGACGCCGGCCGGGAGCTGGAGGGCGCGCCCGCGCTGGAGATCGCCCGCTGGGCGGCGCAGACCTTCGGCGACCGGTTCTGCGTCACCAGTTCGATGGCCGACGCCGTCCTGGCCCACCTGGTGTCCCGGGTCGCCCCCGGCGTGGACGTGGTCTTCCTGGACACCGGTCTGCACTTCCCCGAGACGCTCCGCGTACGCGACGAGGTCGCCCGTACGCTGCCGGTGAACGTCCGGTCGATCCGGCCTCGGCTCACCGTGGGGCAGCAGGACGGCCAGTACGGTCCGCGACTGTTCAACAAGTCCCCGGACGACTGCTGCCAGTTGCGCAAGGTGGAGCCGTTGGAGCGGGCCCTGTCCGGGTACGACGCCTGGGCCGCCGGTCTGCGCCGGGACGAGTCGCCGACCCGGGCCAACACGCCCGTGGTGACGTTCGACGCCCGGCGCGGCAGGGTCAAGGTCAACCCGATCGCGGCCTGGTCGCAGGGGGACGTGGACGCCTACATCGCCCGCTGGAACGTGCCGGTCAACGAGCTGTTCAAGCAGGGTTACGGCTCGATCGGCTGCTGGCCGTGCACCCGCCGTACGAAGGCCGGCGAGGATCCGCGCGCCGGACGCTGGGCCATGTTCGAGAAGACCGAGTGCGGGCTGCACGTCTGACCTCGTCGTCGATCACCCCGACCGGCCCGGACGCGGCCGGCGGGGCGGCCCCGGTGGTGCTGGTCGCGCACGGCAGTCGGGATCCGCGAGCCGCCGAGGCCACCCGGGCGCTGGCCCGGGCGGTGTCGGCGGTCCGGCCCGGCCTGTCGGTGTCGGCGAGTTGGCTGGACCATACCGAGCCGGGGCCGACCGAGGTGCTGCGCGGGCTGGCCGAGGCCGGGCACCGGAGGGCGGTGGTGGTGCCGCTTCTGCTGACCGCCGCGTACCACCGCCGGGTGGATATTCCCGCGGCGGTGGCGGCCGCGACGAAGGCCGGACCAGCGCTGACGGTTCGGGTGACCGACGTGCTCGGCCCGGCGGACGGGACGGTGGCGCCAGCCCTGCTGGCGGGGCTTCGTCGTCGGCTCGGCGAGGTCGCTCCGGGCCGCTTCGACGCCCTGGTGCTGGCCGCTGCGGGCACCCGGGACGCGCGTGCGCGTGGTTCGGTGGGCCGCGTGGCTGATGCGCTCGGCGTCGAGTTGGGGGTGCCGTGCCGCGTGTCGTACGCCTCGGCGGCCCCACCGGCGACGGGCGTGGCGGTGACGCGGCTGCGGGCGGCGGGCGCGCGGCGGGTGGCGGTGTCCGCGTACTTCCTCGCGCCGGGCCTGTTCCACGACGCGGTGACCGCGTCGGCGCAGGGGGCCGGGGCAGTGGCGGTGGCGGCCCCGTTGACGGACGCGCCCGAGCTGGCTGAGCTGGTGCTGCGCCGGGTCGACGAGCTGGCCTGACCGCTCGTCCGACCGGAACGGTTCCGGACAGCAGTACGCCCCGGCAGGCGGACCTGCCGGGGCGTACTGCTGTGTCGTTGGGGGATCAGGCGGAGTGAGCGCGCAGCACCCGGAGGCCGCCGCGCCGCTTGACAGCGCGCCGCTCCTCCTCGCTCATCCCGCCCCAGACGCCGGCGTCCTGACCCGACTCGAGCGCCCACTGAAGGCACTGGTCGGTGACGGAGCAGCGCCGGCAGACGGCCTTGGCCTGCTCGACCTGAAGGAGAGCCGGTCCGGACGTCCCAATCGGGAAGAACAGCTCCGGGTCCTCGTCGCGGCAGACAGCATGGTGACGCCAGTCCATGGCGGCAACACTCCTCATTCTGGATGGGTGGCAATTTATTGCGGGTAGTGCTTTTCCTATATGCATCCGCAGTGCCTATGGTGACCGTTCGCGTCCGACCATTCGGCAGTGCGTGAGCAGGCAGTCAGCCCCGGGGACCTGCTGGAACAGCTCAACCTGTCGAGCATATCCAGGCAATGTCCCGGTAACTCAAGTTCGCTTGTGAATACTTTCACGAACGCTCGCGATGTCAAGGGTGACGCTCGGAAAAACTCCGCGCGGTGAGCAAGCCCACAACCCATTTGTCCGGGTTCCAGTACCTTCCTGGTTACCCGCCGTGCCACAGCCGAGGATCAATATAGTACAGTCCGCGTGACATTGCTGACATTTCCGGCACCTGCCCCTCGGTGTGGCGGCACCAGCCGTTGCGGTTGCGGCGCCGCGTCGACCAAGGGCAGTACCCGAGACCTAGCAGATTACTCTGAGTGCGGCCGGAATGGAGGTGAATCTGACCTTCTCCCGCTCACCAAGATAGTCGCCGTCGAGCTGGAACGCCTGCGGGCGGCTGGAGACCAGGGTGAACTCCGCAGTGTCATGGAGTCGTAACACCTGACGTCCGTTCGGATCTGGCCGCCGGGACATGAATTGAGTGACTGTCCGTGTTGTGCTAGCCACCCGGAGCTGACGCAGGGCCAGCACGTCCAAGCCGAGGTCGAACGACGCCTCCGGATTCGGGTTGACCTCCCGATCACCCAGGTACGTCCAGGGGGCGGTGTTCTGGATGATGACGGTGGCCAGCTCGTCCTCGGCCGCCTCACCGGGCCGCTCCAGGCTGATCGCCGGATGCCGCCGGTCCGAGGCGAAGAAGTACTGGCTCATGATCGAGCGGAAGTAGAGACCGGGCGTCGAGACCCGCCCCTTGCGGCGGGCCTGCTCCACCCGGTGGATCACGGCGGCGTCCAGCCCGAACCCGGCGCAGAAGGTGAAGTAGCGGTCGTCCGCGAGGCCCAGCCCGACCGTGCGCTGCCGGCCCAGGCGCAGCCCTTCCAAAATCATGCTGGTCGCGTCGGGCCACTCCCGGGGCAGACCCAAGGCGCGGGCGAACACGTTCGTGGAACCGCCCGGAACGGTGGCCAGCGCGGGCAGCCGCTGCGCCATCGACGCTCCATCGGCACCGGCCGGCGGCTCGGCCGTCATCAGGCCGTTCACCACCTCGTTCACGGTGCCGTCGCCACCCAGGGTGACGACGAGATCGACGCCCTCGGCGGCGGCCTCCCGGGCCAGGGCCATGGCGTGCCCCCGGCGGCGGGTGTAGCGCACACTGAGGTCGACTTCGCTGCGCAGCGCGCGGACAAGCACGTCTCGGCTGCGTTCGCTGGTGGTGGTGGCCTTCGGATTGACCACCAGGACGGCCCGCATGGGCGGCACTGTACCTCTCGGTAGCACAGGTATCGTGGCGCGCGTGACCATCGACTCGGCCCGGATTCCCGGCACGCTTCGCTGGGCGGCGCGGCTGCTGTGGGCGGAGGCGGTCGCCGTCGGTCTGATCGCGGTCTGGTTGGTCTGGGCCGACCTGACCGCCACCACCACCGACCTCGCGTCGGCGTTGCTGGTGACCGCCTTTGCCGTCGGGGCGGCCGTCGCACTCTGGGCCCTGGGCCGCGCGCTGCTGCGCCGCCGGGCCGGCGCACGGGCCCCCGCGATCGTCCTTCAGCTGATGCTGCTGCCGATCGGCTGGTTCATGATCCAGGGCGGGATGGGCTGGTTGGGCGTACCGCTGATCGCGCTCGGCCTGGGCGTCGGCTGGCTGCTCGTCAGTCCGCCCACGACGAAGGCCCTCGGCTTCGAGTGACGCCGCCGGGCGGGTCGGTCAGTAGCCGCCGGAGCGGCGGGTCAGCAATGAGATGGTCGCCCGGCCGTCGGCGGCCGTGGCAGACGCCGACGTGGTCAGCGCGGTGAGCACCTTCCAGGCGAAGGACGACTCGGCGGGCAGCGTGGCGCCGCGGACGGTCGGGACGGTCACCTCGACGGTCAGCGCGTCGTTGGTGACCGAGAAGCGACACTCCAACTCGGCGTCCCGCGTGGCGATGGCGAGCAGCATGGCGCACGCCTCGTCGACGGCGATCCGCAGATCCTCGATCTCGTCGAGCGCGAACTGCAACCGGGCCGCGAGGCCGGCGGTGGCGGTGCGGAGCACGCCGAGGTAACCGCCGTCGGCGGGCACCGTGAGGTGCACCACGTCGTCGTCGGTCGCTGGCTGGCTGGTCAGTTGAGTCACGGCTCATCCCCCCGGTCGGGGACTCTACCCGGTCAGTCGCCCGGGTGCGTCTCGGCGGCCTCCGCCTGAGTGGCCAGATCCCGCAGGGCGTCACCGCTGAGTCGGTACGGAACCCACTCGTTCAGCTGCTGGGCGCCGATCGAGGCGTAGAAGCCGGCGGCCGGATTCCACTCGATCATCCACCACTCGAGCCGTTGGTAACCCCGTCGTACGCAGATCTCGGCCAGCGCGGCGAGCAGCAGTCGGCCCGCGCCGGTGCCCCGGGCGGACGGGGAGACGTAGAGGTCCTCCAGATAGATGCCGTGCACGCCGGCCCAGGTGGAGAAGTTGAGGAACCACAGGGCGAAGCCGACCGGCACGTCGTGCTCGTCGACCGCGACGTGACCGAAGAGCGCCGGGGCGGTGGTGAACAGCGCCGAGGTGAGCTGCTCCTCGGTGAGGTGGCACTGGTCGGGGGCGCGTTCGTACGCCGCCAGTTCGTGCACCATGGCGACGACGGCCGGTACGTCCGCGGGACGTACCGGCCGGATCGTCGGGGTGACCGGGTTGGTCACGCCTTCTTGGTCTCCCAGAAGATCTTCGCGATCTCGTCGATCTTCGCGAGGAGCTGGTCGGCCGTGGCCGGGTCGAGGCTGCCCTTGACGCCGCCGGCGCCGGCGAGCTTGGTGGCCTCGTTGAACAGGGTGTGCAGGTTCGGGTACTTCTCGAAGTGCGGAGCCTTGAAGTAGTCGGTCCAGAGCACCCACAGGTGGTGCTTGACCAGCTCGGCGCGCTGCTCCTTGATGATGACGGCCCGGGTACGGAACTCCGGGTCGGTGTTGGCCTGGTACTTCTCGCAGATCATTTTGACCGACTCGGCCTCGATCCGGGCCTGGGCCGGGTCGTAGACGCCGCACGGCAGGTCGCAGTGAGCGCTCGCGGTGACGCGAGGCGCAAGGATGCGCGGAAGTCGCATCGGGATCCTCCATGGGAAGTTTGCGATGATCAAAGGCGACATTACTCCTGAGAGTGCTCCCCGAACGGGGTGGAGGTGAAACCAGTGGGCGCCGATCACCCGGGTGAGCCGCCTCGCCTGCGCGGCCCGCTGACGGCGGTGGCGGTGACCGGCCCGTCCATGGCACCGACGCTGCGGCACGGTGACGCGGTGCTGGTCCGCTCGGGCGGGCGTCCGATCCGACCCGGGGACGTGGTGGTCGCGGTCTTCCGGACGCGGCCGGAACTGCTGGTCGTCAAGCGGGCGGTCCGGCCGCAGGACGGCGGTTGGTGGCTGCGTGGTGACAACGAGTTGATCACCGACGACTCCCGGGCGTACGGCGTGGCCGACGTGCGCGGCCGGGTGGTGGCCCGCTACTGGCCACGCCCCGGACGGGTGCCTCGCCGGCTTATATGACCCTGCTCACATCCGAGGGGCAGTGTCGACACTATGCTCGGAAAGTGCCCGGGTGACCCCCCGCGCCGCGTGCCATCGCTCGCCGCCCACCTCGCGGCCGGGCCCGCCGCCTCACATCTGCTCGACAGATCCTGGAGTCACCGCCATGTCTTCATCCACCGTGGACCCCGCTGATCCCGTCTTCCAACTGCACCTCGGCGGCAAGATGGCCGTCGCCTCGACGGTGCCGCTGACCAGCCGCGAGGACCTCTCCCTCGCGTACACCCCGGGGGTGGCCCGGGTGTGCGAGGCGATCGCCGCCGACCCCGACCTCGCCGACGAGTACACCTGGGCGTCGCACGCGGTCGCGGTGGTCACCGACGGCTCGGCCGTGTTGGGGCTCGGCAACATCGGCCCGCGTGCCGCGCTGCCGGTCATGGAGGGCAAGGCGGTGCTGTTCAAGCAGTTCGCGGGGGTGGACGCGGTGCCGGTCTGCCTCGACACCCAGGACGTGGACGAGATCGTCGCGGTGGTGCGCGCGCTGGCCCCCTCGTTCGGCGGAATCAACCTGGAGGACATCAGCGCGCCGCGCTGCTTCGAGATCGAGCGTCGACTCGACGAGGCGCTGGACATCCCGGTCTTCCACGACGACCAGCACGGCACCGCCATCGTGGTGCTCGCCGCGCTGCGCAACGCCGCCACCCTGCTCAACCGCAAGCTCGGCGACCTGCGGGTCGCGGTGAGCGGCGCGGGCGCGGCCGGGGTGGCCGTGACGAAGATGCTCATCGCCGGGGGCGTCAACCCCGACCAGGTGGTCGTCTGCGACTCGAAGGGGATCATCGGCGCGCACCGCGCCGAGTTGACCGGCGGCAAGGCAGAGCTGGCGGCGAGCACCAACGCCGACGGCCGCCAGGGCGACATCACCGAGGCGCTGCGCGGCGCGGACGTGTTGATCGGCGTTTCCGGCGGTGAGATCCCGGAGGCCGCCATCGCCGGTATGGCACCCGGTGGGATCGTGTTCGCGCTGGCCAACCCCACGCCGGAGGTGCACCCGGAGGTGGCCGCCCGGCACGTCGCGGTGGTCGCCACGGGCCGCAGCGACTACCCCAACCAGATCAACAACGTGCTGGCGTTCCCCGGGGTGTTCCGGGGCGCGCTGGACGCCGGCGCCACCCGGATCACCGAGGCGATGAAGGTCGCCGCGGCGGACGCCATCGCGCAGGTGGTGGCCGAGTCGCTGACCCCCGAGGCGATCGTCCCGTCGCCGCTGGATCCGCGTGTCGCCCCGGCCGTCGCCGAGGCGGTGGCCGAGGCCGCCCGCCGTGACGGCGTGGCCCGACGGTGAGGCCTTCTTAACGAGCGCTCAGCTTGTTACCGTGCCGATCATGCGTGCTGCCTTCGCCTCCCGCTTCGACGACGCCGATCCGCTCGCCGCCCTCACCGTCGGTGAGCAGCCCGAGCCGACCCACCCGGAGGACGACTGGGTGACCGTGCAGGTGCGCGCCACCTCGCTCAACCACCACGACCTGTGGTCGCTGCGCGGGGTGGGGCTCACCGAGGCCCAACTGCCGATGACCCTGGGCTGCGACGCGGTGGGTGTGGACCCCGAGGGCAACGACGTGGTCGTCTACCCGGTCGTCGTCACTCCCGGTGACCCGCGTGGGGTCTCCATCCTCTCCGAGCACTTCGCCGGGACCCTCGCCGAGCGGGTCGCCGTACCCCGGTCGAACCTGATCCCGCTGCCCGACGGCATGGCGGCGACCGACGCCGCGTGCCTGCCCACGGCCTGGTTGACCGCGTGGCGGATGCTGACCACCAAGGGCCGCGTCGCGGACGCCGACAGCGTGCTGGTGCAGGGCGCGGGCGGTGGCGTCGCCACCGCGGCCGTCGCGCTCGCCGTCGCGATGGGCAAGCGGGTGTACGCGACCAGCCGCGACGCCGGCAAGCGCGACCGGATCTCGGCTCTCGGGGCCACCGCTGTCGAACCCGGCGCCCGGTTGCCGGAGCGGGTCGACGTGGTGATCGAGACGGTCGGCGCGGCGACCTTCGAGCACTCGATGAAGTCGGCCGCCCCGATGGCCCGGATCGTCGTCTCCGGTGCCACCGCCGGCCACCAACCGTCGGTCAACCTGCGCCGGGTCTTCGCCATGCAGTTGGAGATCCTGGGCACGTCGATGGGCACTCCCGGGGAGCTGTACGAGCTGCTGGCGTTCTGCGCCGAGAACGAGGTCCGCCCGGTGGTGGACAGCGTGGTTCCGTTCAGTCGGGTGGAGGACGCCTTCGCCCGCCTGCACTCCGGCGAGGCCTTCGGCAAGATCGTCATCGACCACACGGCCTGAACCCCCGCCCCCGCGCCGGCCGCGCCATCCCCGCGCCACCCCCGCGCCACCCCCGCGCCACCCCCGCGCCACCCCCGCGATCTTGCGCTTTCTGCTGTCGTTCAGCGAGAAATGACCCGTTACGCCACCACAGGAAGTGCAAGATCGCGCAGACGGCGGCGCGACGCTCAGAGGTGGTCGTCGAAGGTGGCGATGTCGTTGCGGGTCGCTTCGGTCGCCATGCGCTTCTTGGCCTCCGCGTCGCCGTAGAGCGACCAGCGCAGGAACTCCACGACCGTGTCCGAGACGACCCGCAGCGTCGCGGGGTCGCCGAGCAGCGCCCGGCCGTGGTCGCCCTTGGGCAGGCTGAGCAGCGCCTTGGGCCAGGGCACCTTGTCGTACGCCGCCTTGCCCGCCGCGTAGTCGACCACCTCGTCCAGCTCACCGTGCACGAACAGTTGCGGCGCGGCCGCGCCCGCGAACGCCGTACCCACGCCGACGGCAGTGCCGGCGAACACCACCCCGGCGTCCAGCCGTTCGTCCCGGCCGGCGGTGAACAGACCGATGGTGGTCACCCCGCCCGCCGAGTGCCCCGCCGCGGCCACCCGGTCGGTCGCCAGCCGGCCGCGCAGCCCGTCGCCGGCCTTGCCGTCGAGTGCCAGCACCTGGGTCAGCGCGTACGACACGTCGGCCGGCTGGTTGAGCACGTCGAGGACGTTGCCGTCGCTGCCCTTGGAGGTGTGCGGGAACGTCGGCGCGGCCACCACGAAGCCCGCCGCCGCCCAGCGGGTCAGCAGCGTGGCGTAGTCCTCCGGCCGTCCGGTGAGACCGTGGCTGAACATCACCACCGGAAACCGGCCGTCCGCCGCCGCCGCGGACCGCTTGGCCGCGCCGCCGGCGGTCCCGGCCGCCGGATACCAGAGGGTCACCGGTAGCGGACGGCCGTCCCGGTTCAGCTTGAGCTGTCGTACGCCGACGCCGAAGGCATTTTCGGGCGCGGACCCGGCGGGTACCTGCGGTGTCGGCGTGGCGGCCGGCGGCGGCTCGACGGCGACCGGCGCGGCCTGCTTCTTCGGGGCGTCCGTGGAGCAGCCGACCAGAGCGGCCAGGAGCAGGGCGCTGGCCAGCAGCGTGGGGGTGACACGACGCGACATGAAGGTAATTGTGCCCTGCCGCGCCGGTGGCTCGGCGCGGTCCGGCGCGCTGTGGCCACGCCATTACCGGCCGTCTCAGGCAGCGGCGCGTTCGGGAAGCGGACGCCGCCGTCGCGCCGGGTCGGTCAGGGAGCGCGGGGGGAAGGCGGCGTTGGGGTCGTACCGGTTGGTCCCGGGTGGCACGATCTCGTCGATCCGGTCGAGGGCCGCGTCGTCCAGGGTGAGGGTGGCGCCCTTGAGCAGGTCCTCCAGGTGCTGCATGGTCCGCGGTCCGATGATCGCCGAGGTGACCGCCGGATGGGCCACGGTGAAGGCGATGGCGAGTTGGGGAAGCGTGCACCCGATGTCCGCCGCGAGGTCGACGAGCTGCTCGACGATGTCGAGCTTGGCCGCGTTCTCCGCGATCGTGGGATCGAACTGCGCCGGCCGGAGAACCGCCCGCCCGGTGGACAGGTCGACGGCCCGGTCCTTGCGGTACCTGCCGCTGAGGAAGCCGAAGGCGAGAGGGCTCCAGACCAGCACCCCCATGCCGTAGCGCTGGCAGACCGGGAGGGTCGCGACCTCCACCCCGCGGGCGAGGATCGAGTACGGCGGCTGCTCGGTGCGCAGCCGGCCGAGGCCGCGACGCTCGGACACCTGGTGTGCCTCGACGATCTCCTCGGCGGGGAAGGTCGAACACCCGAAGGCGCGGATCTTCCCCTGGCGTACCAGGTCGGTGAGCACCGAGAGCGTCTCCTCGATGTCGGTCGAGGGGTCGGGGCGGTGAACCTGGTAGAGGTCGATCCAGTCGGTACCGAGACGCCGGAGACTCCCCTCGACCGCCTGGATGATCCAACGCCGTGAGTTGCCGCCCTGGTTGGGTCCCTCGCCCATCGGGAAGTGCACCTTGGTGGCGAGGACGACGTCGTCGCGGCGTCCCCGCAGTGCCTTCCCCACGATCTGCTCGGACTCACCCCGGCCGTACATGTCGGCGGTGTCGATGGCGTTGATGCCGCTGTCCAGGGCGGTGTGGATGATGCGGACGCACTCGTCGTGGTCCGGATTCCCGACGGCACCGAACATCATGGTCCCGAGGCAGTGGGTGCTCACCTCGATGCCGGTGCCGCCGAGCGTGCGGTAGCGCATGCCGATGCTCCCTTGCTATGTCGTAACGATCAGCAGGACCCTAGGAGCTCGAGTCGGCTCTAGGTCAAGCCTCGCTACCCTGCTCGACATGGCAGACGACATCGCGAGTCTGAGCATCGGGCAGGTCGCCGAACGCACCGGCCTGAGCGTGCACGCCCTCCGCTTCTACGAGCAGGAGGGTGTCTTCGTCGATCCCGTACGCCGAGGGCCCGCGGGGCGTCGCGTCTACACCCAGAACGACGTCGACTGGCTGACCGTCTGCATCATTCTCCGTACGTCGGGCATGCCGTTGCCCGCGCTCCGCCGGTACGCCGACCTCGTCCGGGCCGGCGCCGGCAACGAGGAGGAACGACTCGCGCTTCTGCGCGAGCACCGCGAGCGCGTCACCAGCCAGATCGGCAAACTCACGCAGTGCCTGGACCTGATCGGTTTCAAGGTCGGGGTGTACGAGGACCTGCTCGACGAGGCCCAGCGCGCAGTCGAGCCAGGTCGTCCGCGTCCTTCGGACGGCGGGGACGTTCCGGCATCCACACCGGGTACATCTGCTTGAACTCGATCTGGGCCGCCACCGAGATCGTCGGCACGGTGAGCGGGCCGATCCGGCCGGGCGGCGCGTCCAGCAACCCGGCCGGCAGGGGAGTGCCCGCCCAGGGACCGGCGCCCACGGTCGGCCGGCCGCTGTCGTCCCGGCCCAGGTACGCGACGCTGACCTCCACGTCACCCGCGAACAGGTCGAGCTGTAGCTCCGCCGGCATCCTCGGGTCGGGACGCCAACCACGGGCCGTCAGCAACGCGGCCAGCCGCTCGCCGTCCTCGCGCCAGCAGTACCAGTCGACGTCGACGTGCGGGCGGCTCACCGCGCCGAGGTGAAAGTCCATCGCCCAGCCGCCGCGCAGCCACACCGGGATGCCAGCCGACGCGGACACCTCGACCAGCTCGGCGATGCTCGCCAGCTGGCGCTGCGCGAGGTCATCCACCGGGCCACGGTACCCGTCGGGGGCATGTCCTCGTCCGACCTCAGCCCCGAGCCGGCAAGGTCGCTGACGTGGGCGGCCAGGCAGGCGGTCACCGGCAGGGGGCGCGCCGAGCGCGGATCGAGGGTGAGCGTACGCACGCCGACGGTGTACGACCCCTCGGGCGCTCGGCGCGCAGCCTGCGGCCCGGCGGACCCGCCAGCCACGGCGGAGGCCGGCGCGCAGGCCGCGAGCAGCGCTGTCACCAGTACGGCGACCAGCCGTCCCGCCCCCGGTCCCACCGTAGGCGCAGGGACGCGCGCGACGGCCCCGCCGTCCGGCCTGCCTCTGCCCCCCACCCGGTCGGGTCGCCTCCGCCGCGCGGCCCGACCCGACGCGACCACGGAGGTGGGGGCGGTGCGTCGGCCAGAGCTTCGCTAGGGTCACCGGCATGGCTGAGAACTACACCGACCCCAGCGGCAACACCGAGGCGTTCCGTGCCTTCACGCAGACGCCGGAGGCCACGGCCCCGGCCGACGCGCCGTCCCGGCTGCCCCTCATCGTCGGTGCGGCGGTGGTCGTGGTGCTGCTGGTGGCCCTGGTCGTCTGGCTCGCCTAGCCCCTAAGGCTTGCCCACCACGTCCCGGGTCTGCCGGGCGATCTCCCGCTCCTCGTCGGTGCGGATGACGCAGACGCTCACCTCGGCGCCGTCGGGCGAGATCACCCGGTCACCCTCGCCGCCGTTGCGGGTGTCGTCCACGCCGATGCCGAGCCGGTCCAGGCCGGCCAGCGCGGCGGCCCGCACGGCGGCGGCGTGCTCGCCCACCCCGGCGGTGAACGCGATCGCGTCGACGCGGCCGAGCAGCGCGTAGTACGCCCCGACGTACCCGGTGATCCGTCGGCAGTAGACGTCGAAGGCCAGCGCGGCGGCCGGGTCGCCGGCGGCCCGGCGGCGCAGCACCTCGCGCATGTCGTTGGCGCCGGTCAGGCCGAGCAGGCCGCTGCGGTGGTTGAGCAGGTCGTCGATCTCGTCGACCGACAGTCCGCCCTCGCGTCGCAGGTGGAAGATGACGGTCGGGTCGAGGTCGCCGCTGCGGGTGCCCATCACCAGCCCTTGCAGGGGCGACATCCCCATCGAGGTGGCCACGCTGCGGCCACCGGCGACAGCGCAGGCGCTGGCACCGTTGCCCAGATGCAGGGTGATGGTGTTGAGCTGCTCGTACGGGCGGCCCAACAGCTCGGCGGTACGCCGGGAGACGTACGCGTGCGAGGTGCCGTGGAAGCCGTACCGGCGGATGTCGTACCGCTCGGCGGTGTCCCGGTCTATCGCGTAGGTCGCGGCGGCCTCGGGCAGGGTGTGGTGGAACGCCGTGTCGAAGACGGCGACCTGCGGCACGTCCGGCAGGGCCGCCCGGGCCATCTCGATCCCGGCCAGGTTGGCCGGGTTGTGCAGCGGGGCGAGCGGGACCAGGTCGCGGATCGCGGCCAGCACCGCGTCGTCGACGAGCGTGGGGGCGGTGAACGTCCGGCCGCCGTGCACCACCCGGTGCCCGATGGCCGTCAGCCCGGTCAGGTCCAGCCCGTCCAGGATCTGCCGGACCGCGCTGGCGTGGTCCGCCGGACCGCCGCCGGGCTCGCCGACCCGCTCGACGGTGCCCTGGTCGAGCGAGCGGTCCCCGTCGTAGAGCCGCCACTTCACCGACGACGACCCGCAGTTGAGCACCAGGATCCGACTCATGACGCCTCCCCGGCGGCCGCCTGGATGGCGGTGATCGCGACCGTGTTCACGATGTCCGGCACCAGCGCGCCCCGGGACAGGTCGTTCACCGGCCGGCGCAGGCCCTGCATCACCGGCCCGACGGCGACCGCCCCGGCTGACCGTTGCACCGCCTTGTACGTGTTGTTGCCCGTGTTCAGGTCCGGAAAAATGAACACCGTGGCGTGCCCGGCGACCGGGCTGTCCGGCAGTTTGGTCGCCGCCACCGCCGGGTCGATCGCCGCGTCGTACTGGATCGGGCCCTCGACCAGCAGGTCGGGCCGGCGTTCCCGGACCAGCGCGGTGGCCTCGGCGACCTTCTCCACGTCGGCGCCCGCGCCGGAGCTGCCGGTGGAGTACGACAGCATGGCCACCCGGGGCTCGATGCCGAACCGGGCTGCCGTCTCGGCCGACGAGATCGCGATGTCGGCGAGTTGGGCGGCGTCCGGATCACGGTTCACCGCGCAGTCGCCGTAGACCAACACCCGGTCGCGCAGCAGCATGAAGAAGACGCTGGAGGCCACCGAGACGTCCGGAACGGTACGGATGATCTCGAACGCGGGTCGGATGGTCGCCGCGGTGGTGTGCGTGGCGCCGGAGACCATCCCGTCCGCGTGCCCGGTGGCCACCATGAGCGTGCCGAAGTAGTTGGGTTGGGCCACGATGTCGTACGCCAGTTCGGCGGTGACGCCCCGATGGGCGCGCAGGCGCGCGTACTCGGCGGCGAACTCGTCGTGCCACCCGCTGCTGGTCGGGTCGACGAGCCGCGCGTCGCCGAGGTCGATGCCCAGCTCACGGGTGCGCCGGGCGATGTCCTCGGGACGACCCAGCAGGGTCAGGTCGGCGACGCCCCGCCGCAGCAGGATCTCGGCCGCCCGCAGGATCCGCTCGTCGGTGCCCTCGGGAAGCACCAGGTGGCGGCGCTGCGAGCGAGCCCTGTCGATCAGCTCGTTCTCGAACATCAGCGGGGTGACCCGCGTCGACCGGCTCACCCGGAGCCGGCGGGCCAGGTCGTCGGTGTCCACGCAGCGCTCGAACGCGCCCAGCGCGGCCTCCACCTTGCGCGGGTTGGCCACGCTGGGGCGCCCCTCGATCCGGCTGGACGCCTCGACCGTGTCGTAGCTGTCGCTGCGCACGGACAGCACCGCCAGGCCGGTGTTCAACCCCTCCACCAGCCGCATGACCCGGGGATCGGGCTGCTCGCCCAGGGTGAGCACCAGCCCGGCCACCGACACCTGCCCGGCCACGTGGGCCGCGCTGGCGGCGACCAGCAGGTCGGCCCGGTCGCCGGGGGTGATCACCAGCGCCCCCTCGGTGAGGTGGCCCAACAGGGTCGGCACGTGCGCCGCGCCGACCACGAAGTCCAGCACGTCCCGCCCGAGCGCGGCGTCATCCCCGGCCAGCAGGGTGGCGCCGAGCGCCGCCGCCACCTCGGCCACCGTCGGCGCCGACACGCTCGGCACCTCCGGAATGGCGTACGCGGGCACCGGCAGCTCGGGCAGCGTCATCGGCCCGGGCACCCGGTTGGCGATCACCGCGAGCACGGTCGCGCCCAGGTCGGCCACATCGTGGTACGCCCCGCGCATGGCCGCCGCGACGGCCGCCGGCTCCTGCTCGTAGCCGTCCACCACGGGCACCACGACGCTGCCGAACTCGGTGGCCAGCCGGACGTTGAAGGCCAGCTCGCGGGGGTGCGCGGGATCGCCCGGCTCGTCGAAGTCGCTGCCCACCACGACCACCGCGGGGCACTGCCGCTCCACCGCCCGGTAGCGCTCCACGATGGTGGAGATCAGCTCCTCGCGCCGACCGTCGGCCACCAGCGCGGCTGCCTCGGCGTAGGTGGCCCCGGCCAGCTCGGCGACCGGCACCTCGACGCGGTACCGCTCGCTGAGCAGGGCGAGGATCGGATCGGGGCCGATGTCGGCGACCAGCGGCCGGAACACGCCGATCCGCCCCACCTGCCGCGACAGCAGTTCGGCCAGCCCGAGAGCGATGGTCGACTTGCCCCCGCCCGAACCCACGCTAGTCAGATAAAGGCTCCGAGCCACGCCCCCACCCTAGAAGACCCCCAAGCCCCGGCCGTCCCCCTCCCGAGCACCCCGCCCTCGTGATCAAGAGGTTTGCGTCACGATCAGGGCCAGAAGTGACGCGAACCTCTTGATCACCGGGTCAAACGGGTTAGGCGTCTTCGTCGTCGGGGTCGTCCAGGCGGGCCAGGTACGTCGCCAGGCGTTCGATGGGGGTTTCGAACTCCGGGTTGAGGTCGACGAAGTCGCGGAGGCGCTCGCCCAGCCACTCCAGGGTCACCTGCTCGTCGCCCCGGCGTTCGACCAGTTCCTCGATGCCACGGTCGGTGAAGTACACGGCGTACGTCCTCGTGCTCGGCCCGGCACGGGCCGGGTGGGTCGGTGATCGGATGGACCGACGCGAGCCGGGGCAGGACCGTGGTCGACGGCCCTGCCCCGGCTCGCGTGGCGCGGTCAGGTCACGGGCGGGGGAGTGCCGCCTCGATGAGCGCGGTCTGCTCGACCTCGTGGGTCTTGGCCGAGCCGACCGCCGGGGCCGCCGCGGCCGGGCGGGAGATCCGCCGCAGCCGGACGTCGGTGAGGTGCTCCAGCAGGTTGAGCGCCACGAACGACCAGGCACCCTGGTTGGCCGGCTCCTCCTGCACCCAGGCGAAGTCCTCCGCGTTCGGGTACTGCGCCAGCGCGGCGCGGATCTCCTCCACCGGCAGCGGGTAGAGCTGCTCGATCCGGATGATGGCGGTGTCGGTGACGCCGCGCTCCTGCCGGGCCTGGAACAGGTCGTAGTAGACCTTGCCGGAGCAGAGCAGCACCCGCTTCACCGACTCGGGCGCCGGGGCGGCCGTGTCGCGCAGCACCGGCTGGAAGGTGCCGGTGGTGAAGTCCTCCACCGAGGAGACGCAGAGCTTGTGCCGCAGCAGCGACTTGGGCGTGAACACCACGAGCGGCTTGCGCTTCGGCGACAGGGCCTGGCGGCGCAGCAGGTGGAAGTAGTTCGCCGGGGTCGTCGGGATGGCCACCCGCATGTTGTCCTCGGCGCACATCTGCAGGAACCGCTCCGGGCGACCGGAGGTGTGGTCCGGGCCCTGGCCCTCGTGGCCGTGCGGCAGCAGCAGGGTCACGGCGGAGCGCTGCCCCCACTTCACCTCACCGGACGAGATGAACTCGTCGATCACCGACTGGGCGCCGTTGACGAAATCACCGAACTGGGCCTCCCAGGCGACCAGCGCGTTGATGTTCTCCACCGAGTAGCCGTACTCGAAGCCCATCGCCGCGTACTCGCTGAGCAGCGAGTCGTGCACGAAGAACCTGGAGCGCTCACCGTCGCCGGTGAGCGACTTCAACGGCAGGTAGTCGTCGCCGGTGCGGGAGTCGACCACCGAGGCGTGCCGCTGGACGAAGGTGCCGCGACGCGAGTCCTGCCCGGCGAGCCGGACGGTGACCCCGTCGTGCAGCAGCGCCCCGAACGCGATGATCTCGCCGTAGCCCCAGTCGATGTTGCCCTCGACGGACATCTTGGCCCGCCGGTCGAGCAGCTGCTGGATGCGCTTGTGCGGGGTGAAGCCCTCCGGCAGGTTGACGTGCGCCTCGCCGATCGCCTTGACGACGGCGGCGTCGGTGGCGGTGTCGACAGCCGGCTCCGGCTCCTCCTCGCGGCGCGGCCGGTTGAGCTGGCGCGGCGCGGCGGCGGCGTCCCGGGTGGCCTTGAAGACCTTCTCCAGTTGCGCCTGGTAGTCGCGCAGCAGCTCCTCCGCGTCCTCCACGGTGATGTCGCCGCGACCGATCAGCTCCTCGGTGTAGAGCTTGCGCACCGAACGCTTCGAGTCAATGATCTTGTACATCTGGGGGTTCGACATCGACGGGTCGTCGCCCTCGTTGTGGCCGCGCCGGCGGTAGCAGACCATGTCGATCACGACGTCCTTGTTGAACGTCTGCCGGTATTCGAAGGCCAGCCGGGCCACCCGGACCACGGCCTCCGGGTCGTCGCCGTTGACGTGGAAGATCGGCGCCTGGATCATCCGGGCCACGTCGGTGCTGTAGAGGCTGGACCGGCTGTACTCCGGGGCGGTGGTGAAGCCGACCTGGTTGTTGACCACCACGTGCACGGTGCCACCGGTGCGGTAGCCGCGCAGCTGCGACAGGTTGAGCGTCTCGGCGACCACGCCCTGACCGGCGAACGCGGCGTCACCGTGCACCGCCAGCGGCAGCACGGTGTAGCCCTCCAACTTGAGGTCGATCCGGTCCTGCTTGGCCCGGACGATGCCCTCCAGCACCGGGTCGACGGCCTCCAGGTGCGACGGGTTCGCCACCACCGACACCTTCACGGCGTGCGCGCCGTCCGGGGTGGTGAACTTGCCGTTCTGGCCCAGGTGGTACTTCACGTCGCCGGAGCCCTGCGTGGAGCGCGGGTCCAGGTGGCCCTCGAACTCCGAGAAGATCTTCTCGTACGGCTTGCCGACGATGTTGGCCAGCACGTTGAGCCGGCCCCGGTGGGCCATGCCGATGACGACCTCGTCCAGCCCGTTCTCGGCGGACGACTCCAGCACCTCGCCGAGCAGCGGGATCAGCGACTCGCCGCCCTCCAGCGAGAAGCGCTTCTGGCCCACGTACTTGGTCTGGAGGAAGGTTTCGAACGCCTCGGCGGCGTTGAGCCGGTTGAGCACGTGCTTCTGCTCGTCTGCGGACGGCTTCTCGTACTTGCGCTCGATCCGCTCCTGGATCCAGCGCCGCTCCTCCGGGTCCTGGATGTGCATGTACTCGATGCCGACGCGGCGGCAGTACGAGTCGCGCAGCACGCCGAGGATCTCGCGCAGCTTCATCCGCTGCCGGCCGGCGAAGCCGTTCACCGGGAACTCGCGGTCCAGGTCCCACAGGGTCAGCCCGTGCTGGAGGACGTCCAGGTCGGGGTGCTTGCGGATCTTGAACTCGAGCGGGTCGGTGTCGGCCATCAGGTGACCGCGCACCCGGTACGCGTGGATCAGCTCGTGCACCCGGGCGGTCTTGTTGATCTGGCCCTCGGAGTTGACGGCCACGTCCCGCATCCAGCGCACCGGTTCGTACGGGATGCGCAGCGAGGTGAAGATCTCGTCGTAGAAGCCGTGCTCACCGAGGATCAGCTCGTGCATCGCCTTGAGGAACTCGCCGGACTGCGCGCCCTGGATGATCCGGTGGTCGTACGTGCTGGTCAGCGTGATGATCTTGCTGACCGCCAGCTCGGCGAGGGTGGCCTCGGACATGCCCTGGTAGGGGGCCGGGTACTCCATCGCGCCGACGCCGATGATCGCGCTCTGCCCCTGCATGAGGCGCGGCATCGAGTGCACCGTGCCGATGCCGCCCGGGTTGGTCAGCGAGATCGTGGTGCCGGAGTAGTCCTCCATGGTCAGCTCGTTGCGCCGCGCCCGCCGGACCACGTCCTCGTACGCCTGCCAGAACTGCCGGAAGTCCATCTGCTCGCAGCCCTTGATGGAGGGGACCACCAGGTTGCGGGTGCCGTCCGGCTTGGCCAGGTCGATGGCGATGCCGAGGTTGACGTGCGCCGGACGGACCACGGCCGGCTTGCCGTTGGCCTCGGCGAACGAGTTGTTCATCTCGGGGTGCTGGACCAGCGCGCGCACCATCGCGTAGCCGACCAGGTGGGTGAAGCTGACCTTGCCGCCCCGCCCACGGGCGAGGTGGTTGTTGATCACGATGCGGTTGTCAACGAGCAGCTTGGCCGGGACCGCGCGCACGCTGGTCGCGGTCGGCACGCTCAGTGAGGCGTCCATGTTCTGGACGATCTTCGCGGCGACACCCCGCAGCGGCGTGGTCTGCGGACCGTCGGCGCTCGGCGCGGGCGCCTTCGCGGCCGGCTTGGCCGGCGCCTCCTTGGCGGCGGGCGCCGGGGCCGGCGTCGGGGCGCTCTTGGCCGGGGCGGGCGCGGCGGCGGCCGGCTTGGCCGGCGCGGCGGCCGGCTTCGTGGCGGGCTGGCTTACCTTGGCTGCCGCCTCCGGCTGGCCGTCCGGCTCGGGCGCGGCGGCCGGCTTGCCGGCGCTCTCCGCCCCGCGCGGTGTCGCGGCGCCTGGCGCTGGTCGGTAGTCGGCGAAGAAGTCGTGCCAGGCCGAATCGACGCTCGTTGGGTCGGCGAGGTAGCGCTGGTACATCTCCTCGACGATCCACTCGTTCGGGCCGAAACCCGCCAGTGGGTTCTCCTGCGAAGTCTGCTGGGTCGACACGGCCGGTAATCGCCTCTTTCACGCGGGTTTGTGTGTCACGCGGTGTCCGTCACGTCCGATCAAGCAGAACGGACAGACGAGTCCCAGGCTACGCCGTACGGATCGCCCCGGCATTTCCGCCTCGGTCGGGTGGCCCGATTCACAGAAGATGCCAGAAGTTCGGCAACCCCTGCGGCGATCGTCGCGGGCTGGTACGGCCGGACTGAGTATCCCTACTGATGTCCCGAGGGCGCTGTCGGGCGAGGATCGGGCGCATGGATCGACACGGGGCAGGGGGGCGCTACGGCAGAAGCATGGCGGTGGCGGCCGGTTGGTACGTCACCGCCATCGCGGCCGTGGCGGTGGGCACCACGAGTGTGCCGAGCACACCGGTGGGCGACGACTGCGCGGCCTGGTTCAGTTGCCTGTCGCCGGGGGAGTCGCTGGCGTTCGTCGCGCTGGTGTGGGGCGCACCGGTATTCGTCGGGCTGCTGTTCGTGACGGCGCTGGTGGCCGCGCTGGCCGCCCGGCTCGTCCCGTCGGCCGTGGTCGCCGGGACTCTGTCCGCGGGGGTCAGCAGCACCCTCTGCGTCGCCGTCCTCGCGGGGTTGATGTGAAGCGGCTCGGCCTCGGAGGGCTCTTCTTCGCCTGGCTCTACGGGGTGCCGTTCCTGCTGCTGGTGGGCCTGATCCGGCGCGTGTCCCGGCCGTACACGCCGACGCACGCCGAGGCGCGGGCTTTCGGCGCGACCACCGACGACCTGCTGACGACCGGGCTCCTGCTCAACGCGGTGCTTCCGGTGGTCGGTCTGCTCCTGGCCGGGCTGGCCGGCGAGGCGGTGTGGCGTCGGTACTTCGCCTGGGCGTTCGCCGGTGTGGCGCTGATCTACGTGGCCGTCGCGCTGGTCGGCAACATGGCCACCAGCGGGCTGGTCGGACACGTCCCCGCCGACCAGGAGCCGGCCCCGCGGATCACCCAGTGCATCCCTGTCAGCGGCGGGCGGGGCTGCCCCGGCGGCTGACGAGCGGACAGGCCCCGGGGTGACGGCGGGTGCCGCCGCCACCCCGACGCGGTCCGGGATTGACGGCCGTGCCGCCGCCAACCCCGAACCCGGTCGGTCAGGAGATGTCGCGCCGACGGATCAGCAGAGAGCCGGCCACACCGGTGACCACCGCGTACCCGATCAGCACGGCCGCGCCGGCCCAGCGCGGCGGGTTACCGGGGATGTCCGTCCCGGTGACCATCAGCGACGAGGCGAGCGACGGCACCAGCAGTTGCAGGTTGTTGATCCAGTCGCCCCAGCGGTTGGCCAGGATGGTGATCACCACGGCCGCGCCGATCGAGCCACCCAGGTAGAGCAGGATGCCGGTCACCGTCGCGCCGATCTGACTGCGGATCAGCACGCCGATGCCGACGCCGAACACGGCCCACAGCAGGTACGCGAGCAGGTTCAACCCGATCGCCCGCCAGGCGGCGTCGTTGCCCAGTTGTGAGTCCACCCCCACCGCGCTCAGCACCGCCGACCCGGCGATCAGATTGAGCACGGTGGTGACCAGCCAGAACAGCAGCGCCAGCACGCCCGCCGCGACCAGCTTGGCGAGCATCACCGCGGTGCGATGTGGTGCGGTGAGGAACGTGGTGGTGACCGTCTGGTGGAAGAACTCGCTGGTCACCACGATGATGCCGAGCAGCATGATGATCAGCAGACCGAAGAACTGCCCGGTGGTGAACAGGTTCGACGAGAGCGCATCGGGGCTGGCCGCGGCCTCGAACTGGGCGGCCTGGTCGCCCACGTCGGCGGGGTTGGTGCTGGTGAGGGCGTCGGCCTGCAACCAGTTGATGAGCAGCGTGAGCGCCCACAGCGGCAGACTAATCAGCGCGAAGATCCACCAGGTGTTGGTGGTACGGATCTTGAGCAGCTCGGATCGGACCAGGTTCATCGGATGCCCGCCTTTCCGGCCGTCAGCTCCAGGAAGACCCGTTCCAGATCGGGCCGTTCGGTGGTCAGTTCGTGCAGTTCCACATTCGCGGCCAGAGCGGCGCGGCCGATCGTCGGGGCGTCCACCCCGGAGACCAGCAGGACGCCGTGCTCGTCGGTGGTGACCGTGGCCGACTGCGCCTTCAGCGCGGTGGTCAGCGCCTCGGCCTGCGGGGTGCGGACCCGGACCTGGGCGCCCTGGGCCATCGACCCGAGGACCTGCTCGACCGGCCCCTGCCGGACGAGCTGCCCGGCCGCGATGATCACCACGTCGTCGGCGAGAAGCTGCATCTCCGACAGCAGGTGGCTGGAGACCAGCACCGTACGGCCCTCGTGGGCGAGGTTCTTCAGGAACCCGCGCATCCACCGGATGCCCTCCGGGTCGAGCCCGTTGGCCGGCTCGTCGAGGATCAGCACCCGTGGGTTGCCGAGCATCGCGGCGGCGATGCCGAGCCGCTGCTTCATGCCCAGCGAGTAGCCCTTGAACTTGCGCTTCGCCGCCGGGGTCAGCCCGACCAGTTCCAGCACCTCGTCCGCCCGGTTGCGGGGCAGACCGGCCGCCGCGCAGATCACCCGCAGGTGGTTGATGCCGGTGCGGCCCTTGTGCGCGCTGGACGCCTCCAGGATCGCGCCGACGTGCCGCAGCGGGTCGCTCAGGTCGGCGTAGCGGTGGCCGCTGATGGTGGCCGTGCCCCCGGTCGGCGTGACCAGGTTCAGCAGCATGCGCAGCGTGGTGGTCTTGCCGGCGCCGTTCGGGCCGAGGAAGCCGGTCACCCGCCCCGGTGCCACGGTGAAGGACAGGTTGTTCACCGCCCGCACGTTCTTGTACTGCTTTGTCAGACCGGACACCACGATCTGACCGTCGCTGGTGGGGCTTCGCTGCCCGTCAGTCATCGTTCTCCTCCCGTGTGGCGTCGAGGTACGCCGTGGCACAGCGTGACGGTACCGAGCAACAAGGTCAATCAGCCCGAGTACCTACGGCGTGGTCCTCCTCAGGAATGACGCCCGGGACGACGACGGACCTCAGCGGGCGATCCAGGTGGCCCGGGCCGCGCCGAGCAGCGTGCCGTCCGGTCCGTACAGGCTGGTGTGCACGAGCGCCTTACGGCCCTCGACAGCGATCAGCGCGCCGGTCACCACGCACTCGTCGCCGGGCGCCGGCCGGGCCGCGACCACGGCGGCGATCCGGCCGAGCAGGTACGGGCGGTCCGACGCGAGCACCGTCCAGCCGCCGGGGCAGTCCAGCGCGGCCCAGACGGTGGCGTCGTCGACCCGCTCGGGCGCCCGGAACGGCGCGGCGGTCCGGCCGTCCGGCAGCCGACCGGGGAAGATCCGCAACCCGTCGGTCCGGCTCGGACCACAGACAAAACACTCGGGGTACGGATGTGCGACGAACCCGGGGTAGCGGGTGGCCGCCTCCTTCGCCGTCCCCGCGTCGACGGGCGGCACGACGGCGTCCACGACACCCGCCGGGCGTACCTCGGCCACCAGTTCGCCGGCCGGGTCCCGAACCTCGCCGTCGACGAGAGTCAGCTCCGTCTCCAGCGGCGGTGGCCGACGCAGTGTCACCTCGACCGGTCCGGTCCCCGCCGCGGTGGCGAAGAGCCCGGCGCTCCAGCCGCCGTTGCCGGAGCCGGTGGGCCCGTTGTAGCGGGACTCGACACGCATGGGCGACCTCCGTGGGACGTGGGCCGGCATCGTCGCCGGCACGCCCGCAGCCTCGCACGGGCACACCGCGCAGGCATCCGCCGGCCGGCGTTCATCCGTCCGACACCAGCGGTGTCCACCGATGGCACCCGGGGCCCTTACACAGATCCCATGGCCGTTCTGCATGTCGCTGGCACGCCACTGACGACCAGCGGATACACCCTGCTGATCGCCGACGACCCCACCCAGGTCGCGGCCGCGCAACGCCTGCGCCACGAGGTGTTCGCCACCGAGTTGGGCGCCACCCTCGCACCCGGCGGAGCCGGGCTGGACGTGGACCCCTTCGACGCTCACTGCGACCACCTCATCGTCCGGGAGGACAGCACCGGGCAGGTGGTCGGCACGTACCGGCTGCTGCCGCCGGGGCGTACCGACCGGCGGTACGCCGAGAGCGAGTTCGACCTCGGCGCACTGGACCCGCTTCGCGACGACCTCGTCGAGACGGGCCGGTCCTGCGTGCACCCGGACCACCGCTCCGGTGCCGTGATCAACCTGATGTGGGCGGGCCTCACCCGCTACCTACACCTGCGCGGCTCCCGCTGGCTCGGCGGCTGCGCCTCCGTGCCGGTCGACGACAACGGTCGTACGGTCGCCGGGGTGTGGGCACAGGCCCAGGCCCGGCACCTGTCACCGCCGCCGTTGCGGGTCCGCCCGTTGCGTCCGTGGTTCGCCGAACCGGCCGCCGCTCTGGCCGCCGACGGCGATCCGGCCGCTCGCGTGGCGGTGCCGCCGCTGCTGCGCGGTTACCTGCGACTCGGTGCGTGGATCTGCGGCGAGCCGTCGTACGACCCCGACTTCCGGTGCGCGGACTTCTACGTGCTCTTCTCCCTCGACCGGATGAACCCGCGCTACCTGCGGCACTTCCTGGGCGGGGACGAGCGGTGAGCGTCGCGGCGCACGACCTGTGGCGGCCCTTCTCGGGCTGCGACGACGACTGCCTGCCGGCGGCCGGCGCGGCGCCCACGGTCCCGGTGGCCCGTCGGGTGCTCCGGCTGGTCGCGGCGGGCGGCATGTTGCTGGCCGGGGTGGGCGTGGCGGTGCTGCTGCCCGTGCTGCCGGCGCCCGAGCGGCAGGCACTGCTGCGCGGCTGGGCCCGTGGCACCGTGCGCGCCTTCGGCGTCCGGCTGGTGATCAAGGGGCGGCTGCCCCGGCGGCGCGCGCTGCTGGTCGCCAACCACGTGTCGTGGCTGGACATCCTCGCCGTGCTGGCGGTCGCGCCCACCCGCATGGTGGCGAAGCGGGAGATCCGGTCGTGGCCGGTGGTCGGGCTGCTGGCCGCCGCCGCGGGCACGGTCTTCGTGGACCGGTCGCGCCCGCGCGCGCTGCCGGCCGCCGTGCGCCGGCTCGCCGACGCGCTGCGCGCCGGCCGGTCGGTCGCGGTCTTCCCCGAGGGTACGACCTGGTGTGCCGGCGACGGCGCGGCCGAGTGCCGTCCCGGGGGCGGCTTCCGTCCGGCCATGTTCCAGGCGGCCATCGACGCGGGCGCTCCGGTGGTGCCGCTTCGGCTCGGGTACCGGTTTGCGGACACCGGGGCGTGCACCACCGTCGCCGCGTTCCTCGGCGCGGACACCCTGCTGCGCTCGGTGACCCGGGTGGTCGCGGCCCGGCATCTGGTGGTGTCGGTGACGGTCGGCGCCGCGCTGCACCCGGGGCAGGACGCCGATCGGCGGTTGCTGGCGCGGGCCGCGGAGTCGGCCGTACACCTGGTGCCGGCTCTCCCGGCGCGGACCCGGCTGCGGCCGGTCGCCACCCCGCCCCCGGCGGTCCCGGCACCGCACTCCGGCAGGGAGTTGGACCTGGCCGCCTGAGCCGGCGCGCTCGCAGGCCCCCCGGTCAAGATCCGCGCAACAACAGGGTTGTTGCTGCTTCCCGCGCGCCGGAGGCAGCAACATCCGGGAAACTGCGCGGATCTTGGCGGGACGCACCCTGCACAACGTCTCGCGACAGTCTTGTCGTATCGCGATGTATCGCGTTACCGTCTTCTCGGGAGGCGCGCCACGGCGTGCCGTCGAGAGGAGCACAGCCATGGCCGGATGGACGGTCGAGACGCCGCAGCGGCTCACCCTGGACGGCCCGGTCACCCGGCTGGACGTCCGCCTCGTCAGCGGACGGCTCAACGTGGTCGCCAGCGACGGGCCGGCCCGGATCGACATCACCGAGGTCGGCCGTCGACCGGTCCTGATCGACCACTCCGACGGCCGCCTCAGCATCCGCCAGGAGCGGGACTGGGGCTGGCCGAGCTTCCTGCGCGGCCTCCGGGCGATCTACCGCTTCCCCCGGGTGGACGTCTCGGTGGCCGTACCCGCCGACGTCCTCGCCGACCTGGGCCTGGGCGCCGGCTCGGTGGTCGTCTCCGGGCTGCGTCGGCAGACGACCGTCGACCTGGCCGCCGGCCAGATCACCCTGATGGGGCTGCGCGGCACCACCTCCGCGAAGATCACCTCCGGGCCGGTGGAGGCGCTCGGGGTGCGCGGCGACCTCACTCTGGAGACGGTCTCCGGGGAGGTGGTCCTCGCCGACAGCGCCGCCGAGCGGGTACGGGCGCAGACGGTCTCCGGCGCCATCACGTGCGACCTGGACAACCCCCGGCGCAGCGACATCCGGCTCACCACGATCTCGGGCAGCATCACCGTCCGGGTCCGCGAGGACAGCGACCTCTCCGTGCGGTTGAACACCGCCGCCGGCCGGATCACCAGCGGCTTCCCACAGGTGCGCAGCTCGACGTACCCGCTGCCGAGCAGCGAGGGGGTGCTCGGCAGCGGTGACGGTAAGCTCTGGGCCTCCGCGACCTCGGGCAGCATCGCCCTGCTCGCCCGAGCGGTCGACGACGATTCCGAGGAGCTGCCGTGACCGCCGTGTTCAGCCACGGACGGCTCCGGCTCTACCTGCTCAAGCTTCTGGACGACGGTCCCAAGCACGGCTACGAGCTGATCCGCCTCCTGGAGGACCGGTTCCTCGGGCTCTACGCCCCCAGCGCCGGCACCATCTATCCCCGCCTGCAACGACTGGAGGCGGAGGGGCTGGTCAGCCACACCGCCGCAGGAGGGCGCAAGACGTACGCCATCACCGACGCCGGCCTCGACGAGCTACGCCAGCGCGCCGGTGAGCTGGCCGCGTTGGAGGCGGACATCGCGGCTTCGGTGGCGGACCTCTCCACCCTGGCCGGCGAGATCCGCAGCGAGGTGCGCGGCTCAACGCGTGACCTCAAGCGGGAGCTGAGTGAGGCCGCCCGGCAGACCCGCCGCGCGCGGTGGGCGCCCTCCGCGTCGGCGCACCGGCCCCCACCTGTCGATGCCCCACGCGCCGCGCTGCTCGACGAGTTCGACCAGCGGCTCGCCTCGTTCACCGCCGAGGTGAGCCGTCTGGCGCGCGGGCGGCAGTTCAGCGACACTCAACTGCGCACGGCGATCCGGCTGCTCGACGGTGCCCTGGACGGGCTGCGTCGGCTGCTGCGCTGACCGTTCGGTGACTCACAGGATTTTTCCAGGAAGCGTCCAGCGCCGGCGCAGTGAGTTCACCGATGATTGGGCCCATGCCCGCTACCCAGACCGAGGCGCGACTTCTCGTCGTCGAGGACGACCCCAACATCCTCGAACTGCTCTCCGCGAGCCTGCGCTTCGCGGGCTTCGACGTGGCCACCGCGACCAGCGGCAGCGCGGCCCTGAACGCCGCCAAGGACCACCGGCCCGATCTGGTCGTGCTCGACGTGATGCTGCCGGACCTGGACGGCTTCGAGGTCATCCGGATGCTGCGTGAGGGCGGTACGCGTACCCCGGTGGTCTTCCTGACCGCGCGGGACGCCACCGACGACAAGATCCGCGGGCTCACCCTGGGCGGCGACGACTACGTCACCAAGCCGTTCAGCCTGGAGGAGTTGACCGCCCGGATCCGCGCCGTGCTGCGCCGCACCAGCACCGGCGAGCAGGCCCCGTCCCGGCTCACCTTCGCCGACCTGGAGTTGGACGAGGAGACCCACGAGGTGCACCGCGCCGGGCAGCGGGTGCAGCTCTCGCCGACCGAGTTCAAGCTGCTGCGCTATTTGATGCTCAACGCCAACCGGGTGCTGTCCAAGGCGCAGATCCTCGACCACGTCTGGAACTACGACTTCCGGGGCGACGACAACATCGTCGAGTCCTACATCTCCTACCTGCGCCGCAAGGTCGACACCGGTCAGCCCCGGCTGATCCACACCCTTCGCGGCGTGGGGTACGTGCTGCGCAAGCCGGCGGCGTGAACCCGGTCCAGCAGGCGAAGGGACGGCTGCGGGGCGTACCGCTGCGGGTGAAGTTGGTCGCCTCGGTGCTCGCGCTGGTCTCCGCGGCGCTGCTGGTGATCAGCGCGCTGACCGCCTACTTCCTGCACAACTACCTGGTCGACCAGGTGGACGGGCAGATCCGCTCGGCCACCCAGAGCCTCGGCCAGTATCTTCCGCGACTGCGCAGCGGAGAGGTCAACGCCGTGACGCTGCCCAGCGATTACGTGGTCTCGCTCGCCGACGAGAACAGGGTGTCCCAGCCGTACTACGACAAGTTCAACTGGGCAACCGAACAACTGCCCAGCTTCCCGACCACCCGGGCGGGCTTCGAGGAACTGGAGGGCGAGCCGAAGACAGTCCTGTCCCAGGACGGGCGTACCCGGTGGCGGGTCTACTACGCCGCCCAGCCAGACGGCTCGGTGCTGGCCGTGGGCCAGCCGCTGACCGAGGTCGACCGTGCGGTCAAGCAGCTCGTCTGGATCGACCTGCTGGTCGGCGGCGCGGTACTGATCATGCTGGCGTCGGTCGGCGCGGCGATCGTGCGGACCAGCCTCAAGCCCCTCGTGGAGATCGAACGGACCGCCGCCGCCATCGCCGGTGGCGACCTCACCCGCCGGGTGCCCGACCCCGAGGAGGGGCAGGAGCAACCCACCTCCGAGCTGGGTCGGCTCTCCCGTGCGCTGAACGCGATGCTCACCCAGATCGAGGCGGCGTTCACCGCCCGGGCGGCCTCGGAGACGGCGGCCCGGTCGGCGGAGAGCACCGCCCGGGACGCGGCCGCCGCCGCCCAGGCGTCCGAGGCGCGGGCCCGACGCTCCGAGGAGCGGATGCGGCAGTTCGTGGCGGACGCCTCGCATGAGCTGCGGACCCCGCTGACCACCATCCGTGGCTTCGCCGAGCTGTACCGCCAGGGCGCGGCCCGCGCGCCGGAGCAGACCGCCGGGCTGCTGCGCCGCATCGAGGACGAGGCCGCCCGGATGGGTCTGCTGGTCGAGGACCTGCTGTTGCTCGCCCGGCTGGACCGGGAACGCCCGCTGTCGCTGGCCCCGGTGGAGCTGCCGGTGCTGGCCTCCGACGCCGTGCAGGCGGCGCGCGCGATCGCCCCGGACCGGCGGATCGAGCTGGAGATCGAGCCCGGGTCCGGCCCCCTCGTCGTCTACGCCGACGACGCGCGGCTGCGGCAGATCATCGGCAACCTGGTGACCAACGCGTTGACCCACACTCCGCCGGAAGCCGACGTCAGCGTGCGCCTGCGCGCCGAGGCGGGCAACCTCGCCGTCGTGGAGGTGGTCGACACCGGTCCCGGTCTGTCACGCGAGCAGTCCGAGAGGGTCTTCGAGCGCTTCTACCGGGCCGACGCGGCCCGGACCCGACGGGCGGACGGCAACACCGGCACCGGCCTCGGCCTGGCCATCGTGGCGGCGCTGGTCGCCGCCCACCACGGCTCGGTCGACGTGCTCGAGACACCCGGCGGAGGCGCCACCTTCCGGGTCCGGCTGCCGCAGGTGCCCCGGGGCGACGACCTGGGCGAGTGACTTTCAGCCAACTTCCAGGACGGTTCCAGGTTGATTGCAGTGCCGAGGGAGAAGGTAGTCCCATGACCGAGTTCGAGTCCGACCCGCAGCGCCGGCCGGCCCCCACCGACGCCGAGCCGTCGCACCCCACCGCCGAGCTGCCGCGCGACGAGCGCGCGCAGTCCGACTCTCCGACCACCCCCGTGCCGGTCGTCTCGACCGACGGGGACACCGCGCCCACCGTCGCCACGCCGGCCGTGCCCGCCGCTTCCGACGGACCGATCGGGTCCGACCCGCACGCCGGGCGGCCGACCGGGTACGAGCCGCCGACCGTGGGCCAGCCCACGGGGTACGAGCCGCCGGCCGCCGCCGGTGGGTCCGCGCCGCCGTACCAGGTCTCCGGCCACCCGGCGCCCGGCCACTCCGGCTACCCGGCCCAGCCCGGCTACTCCGGTTACCCGCAGCCGGGCGCCGGCCAGTACCCGGGCGCCGGCTGGCACGCGGGCCAGCCGTCCGGCTGGGCCGGCGGGGGCCAGCCGGGCGCGGCCTACCCCCAGCACGCCCAGCACCAGCAGCACCCACAGCACCACCCGGGGCAGCCCGTGCCGCCGTGGGGCCCGCAGGCCACGCCGCCCGGCTCCGGCCCGCGGCCGGGTCGGATCGCCAAGTTCGCCGGCGCGGGCGTAGCGGTGTTCGCCCTGATGCTCGGCTCCGGCGTGGCCGGTGGGGCGCTCGCGCTCGCCCTCGACGGCGACCGTGGCGGCGTCACCCGCACCTACACGGCGGCACCGGTGCTCAACAGCGCGGACCTGCCGAAGATCGCCGCCGCCGTACAGGACAGCGTCGTCTCCATCGCCACCGACAGTGGTGAGGGGTCCGGCGTGGTGCTCACCGCCGACGGCTACGTGCTCACCAACAACCACGTGGTCGCCTCCGCGAGCGGGGACACCGTGCAGGTCGTCTTCGCCGACGGCAGGAACGTCCAGGCGAAGATCGTCGGCACCGACCCGAAGACCGACCTGGCCGTCGTCAAGGCCAACGGGGTGAGCGACCTCAAGGCGGCCAAGTTCGGCGACAGCGACGCCATGCAGGTCGGCGACCAGGTTCTCGCGCTGGGCAGCCCGCTCGGCCTCCAGGGCTCGGTGACCGCCGGCATCCTCAGCGCCCGGGACCGCACCATCCGGGCCGGTGAGGGCCAGCAGCAGGACCCGCGCCAGCAGGGTCAGGCCGTCAGCTCGATCTCCGGTCTGCTCCAGACCGACGCGCCGATCAACCCCGGCAACTCCGGTGGCGCGTTGGTCAACACCCGGGGTGAGGTGATCGGCGTCAACACCGCTATCGCCACCTCCGGGCAGAGCACCGGCAACATCGGCGTCGGCTTCGCCATCCCGAGCAACAAGGCCAAGGACGTCGCGGGCAAGCTCCAGCGCGGCGAGAAGGTCAGCCACCCGTCGCTCGGGGTCGGCGTCAACCAGGCCGAGGGCGGCGGCGCGCTGGTCGCCTCGGTCACCCCGGGCAGCCCCGCCGAGAAGGCCGGCCTCCAGCAGGGCGACGTGGTCACCCGCTTCGGCGACAAGCCGATCAACGACTCCGACGACCTGGTCGGCGCGGTGCAGGCCGGCAAGGTCGGTGACCGGGTCGAGCTGCACTTCAAGCGCAACGGGGCCGAGAAGACCGTGACGGTGACCCTCACCGAGACGTCCTGACCGGCCACAGAACCTGCCTCCCTCCGGCGGCGGGTGGCGGAGCCAAGGGGGTTGGCTCCGTCACCCGCCGCTTCTTTCCCGGCGGTTCACCCTCTCCGGGTGAGCCGCCGTCACCCGTACGCCCGGCAGGCTCGGCGGCGAGCCGGCGAGCGTACGGGGGTTGGGCCGATGAGCGGGGTCGATGACCAGCGGATCCAGCGGGACGTCCTGGCCGAGCTGGCCTGGGATCCGCAGGTTCTGCCGAACGAGATCGGGGTGACCGTCGACCAGGGCGTGGTCACCCTCAGCGGGTACGTCGACGGCGCGGCCCGTGGCTGGGCGGCCACCCGCTGCGCCCAGCGGGTCCGGGGCGTACGCGCGGTGGCCGACGAGATCGAGGTACGGCTCCCCGGGACGCCGGGGCGTACCGACGGTGACATCGCCCTCGCGGCGTCCCGCGCCCTCGAATGGGACGGTTTCGTGCCCGCCGAGCGGCTGGACGTCAGCGTGGCCAACGGCTGGTTGATGCTGCGCGGCGAGGTCGAGTGCGGGTGGCAGCGCCGTGCCGCCGAGGGGGAGTTGCGCCGCCTCGACGGCGTACGGGGAATCACGAACCTCGTCGAGGTGCGACCGTCGACGCCACCGCCGGACGAGCGGGCGCGACAGGACGTCCAGCGCGCGCTGGCGCGGACGCTCGGCGGTGAACGGGTGACGGTGGAGGTGGACGGCGACACGCTGGTCCTCGCCGGGGTGGTCCGGTCGTGGTGGGAACGGGACCAGGTGGAGCGCGTGGCGTGGTCGACGCCGGGCATTCGGATCGTGCACGACCAACTCCTGGTCGGCGGGTAAGCGTCCGTCTTGTCCGGTTTATTGGGGGCGGCGGGGGGAACCCGCCGCGAACCATGCCGACCGGGGGACCCAACGGGGAGGACTCGTGGCCGTGAACCACCCGCCCGCCGACCGCCCGCCGGACCGGTCGTTGCGCATCGCGATGGTGGTCCCGCCCTGGCTGTCCGTGCCGCCGCCCGGCTACGGCGGCCTGGAACAGGTGGTGGCCGGCCTGGTGGACGCGTTGACCGCGCACGGACACGCGGTGACGCTGTTCGGTGCGGGTGAGCAGCACGGGACCGCCGCCAGCGGCTTCGTCTCCACCGTGCCGGAGGTGCAGTACGAACGACTCGGCGAGTCACTGCCGGAGCTGGCGCACCTGGCCCGGGTGAACCGGCTGATCACGCCAGCCGACTTCGACGTGATCCACGACCACAGCACGATCGGCCCGCTGCTGGCCGGTCGCCGCTCGGTGCCGACCGTGGCGACCGTGCACGGCAACCCGGTGGGGGAGTACGGCGACGTGCTCGGCGACGCCGACGAGGACGTCGCCCTGGTGGCCATCTCGCACGCCCAACGTCGACTCAACACGGGCCTGCCCTGGGCCGGCACCGTGCACAACGCGCTGGACCTGCGGGGCTTTCCGCGCAAGACCGCCCCCGGCCCGGGCCCGGTGCTGTGGCTGGCCCGGTTCAGCCCGGACAAGGGCCCGGACGTCGCCATCCGCGCCTGCCGGGAGGCGGGCCTACCGCTGCTGCTGGCCGGCAAGTGCAACGAGCCGGCCGAGCGGCGCTACTACGAGCAGGTCGTCGCGCCGCTTCTCGGCGAGGACGTGACGGTCGTCCTCAACGCCGACCGTGCCGAGACCCTGCGGATGCTCGTCGACGCCCGCTGCCTGATCATGCCGATCCAGTGGGACGAGCCGTTCGGAATGGTGATGCTCGAGGCGATGGCGACCGGCACGCCGGTGGTCGCGCTGGACCGGGGCGCGGTGCCGGAACTGGTGCGGCCGGGACGGACCGGGCTGGTCTGCCGGGGACCCGAGGAGTTGCCCGCCGCGCTGCTGGCCGCCGAGGAGTTGGACCCGCGCGACTGCGTGGCGCACGTCGCCGAGAACTTCTCGGTCGAGCGGATGGCGTACGGCTACGAGGAGGTCTACCAGCGCTTCGCCCTCGGCCGGCCCGACGTCCGGCGCACTGCCCCCGTCGCCGTGCGCTGACCGCCTCGCCCGGATCAGACCCGTGCCGCGCCCAGTTCGACGATCGCGGCGTCGAGTCGCTGCGCGTACGCCGGACTGATCGCCCCCTCGCCGAGTCGGACGGTGACCTTCGCGCGCAGCCGGGCCACCGACGGCGCCAGCGCGTCCCGGCCGGACCCGACGGCGACGAGCAGGTTGCCCAGCGACTGGCGCAGGTCGAGGCCGACGTCGTCGCGGATCTCCCCATCCCGCACTCCGGCGTCGACAAGCCCGTTGACGCGGTTGGCGGCCTCGGCGAGGGTGCCCGGCCCGGCGGTGGACGCGACGCTGGGCGGTGCCGACGACGGCGCCGGCGCCGGTTGGAATGGTGCGGTGGCCGGCGGATCCGTCGATGGCGCACCGGGTGGGGGCGTCGTCGGGCCGACCGTGGGCTGGGCCTGACGACCCGGCTCGTCGTCGGGGAGCAGGGCCACACCGGCCAGCGCCACCGCGACGGCCAGGACCACGGGGATCAGCAGCAGCGCCGGACGCCGGAGGGACCGGCCGGGACGGTCGCCGGGCGGCGTCAGCGGCCGGGGCACGTCGTCGGCGCGTAGCGTCGTCACGACGCCGACGGCCGCGGCCGGAGCATCGCTCGCCGGTGGCGGCTGCGCCGGCAGGGGCGGCGTCGGCACCGCGATCGTGGCGGTCGGCGGGTCGGGCGTCAGCAGGTGGCCGCGCAGCACCGTGGCGACCTGTCGGGCCGTCGGCCGGTCGGCCGGGTCGCGGGCGAGGCTGCGCAGGCAGATCCGGGCGACCTCGATGGGCAGCTCCGGCACGCCGGCCAGCGTCGGCGCGGGGCCGCCGGCGAGCGCGGCGCTGAGCTGCTCCCAGGTGTCCGCCGGGTACGGCACCCGCCCGGTCGACGCCTCGTACAGCAGGACGCCGAGCGAGTAGACGTCGGTGGCCGGCTGGGCGGGCGCGCCGTCGAGGCGTTCCGGGGCGACGTAGGCCGGGGTGCCGAACGTGCCGCCGTCCTCGTCCTCGTCCGGCGCGCCGATCCGGGTGGCGATGCCGAAGTCGAGGACCTTCACGCCCATCGCCGTCATCATGACGTTGGCCGGGGTGATGTCCCGGTGCACGATGCCCAGCCGGTGCGCGGCGGCCAGCGCGTCGGCGACCTGGCCGCCCACCTCGACGGCCTCGGGCCACGGCAGCGGCCCCTCGGTGAGCCGCAACTCCAGTTCCTCGCCGCTGAGCAGCTCCATCACGACGAACGAGGTGATGGAGCCGTCCGGGTCGACCGTCTCGCCGTAGTCGTGCACCGACGTCACGTGCGGGTGCACCAACTGGGCGGCGGCGCGCGCCTCCTCCCGCACCATGTCGCGGAACCGCGCGTCGGCGGCCAGCGAGGCGGCGAGCACCTTGAGCGCCACGAAGCGGTCGAGCACCTCGTCCCGCGCGCGCCAGATGACCGACATGCCGCCGGCACCGATCTGGTCGATGAGTCGGTACCTGCGGGCCAGCAAGCGGCCCGGATGGAGCGCTGCCTTCACGGATCGCACCTGCCCTCGGGGTGGGAGCGGTATCAGGTTGCGCGAATGTGTCCACCCTGTCAACGCCGACGGTACGGATCGTCGGCGGACGGTGGCCGGTGTGCGCCGACCGTCCGGTGGCGGCGGCCCGTGAGGTGGGCGGCGGGCCCGTGCCAGGATGAGGACATGGCTCCGGGACCGGTGGCGTTCGTACTCGGCGGCGGCGGAGTGCTCGGCGCCGTCGAGGTGGGCATGCTGCGCGCCCTGTTCCGCGCCGGCATCCAGCCCGACATGGTGCTCGGCACGTCGATCGGCGCGGTCAACGGCGCGCTGGTCGCCGCCGACCCGTCCGAGGCGGTGACCGACCGGCTGGTCCGGCTCTGGGCGTCGCCCGAGGCCAGCGAGGTGTACGGCGACTCGGTCGCCCGACAGCTGCGCCGCTTCGCCGCCCGTACCCACCTGCACTCGCCCCGGCCGCTGCGCCGGCTGCTGGAATCCGAGTTGGGCGTGGACACCACCTTCGCCGACCTGCGGGTGCCGTTCCGGTGCTGCGCCGCCCACATCGAGCGGGCCGCCGAGCACTGGTTCACCAGCGGTCCGGTCGTGCCGGCGGTGTTGGCGTCGGCGTCGGTGCCGGGCCTGCTCCCGCCCACCGAGATCGACGGCGCGCACTACATCGACGGTGGGATCGTCAACTCCATCCCGATCGGCGAGGCGGTGGCCGCGGGCGCGGGCCAGGTCTTCGTACTCCAGGTGGGCCGGATCGAACGGGAGCTGACGCCGCCCCGGCGGCCGTGGGAGATCGCGCAGGTCGCGTTCGAGATCTCCCGCCGGCACCGCTTCTTCCGGGAGATGGCCGCGCTGCCCGAGGGGGTGGAGGTGCACGTCCTGCCGACCGGAGGGCTGAACCCGCGCGACGACACGCCATGGGCGTACCGGGACATGGCGGCGGTGGGTCGCCGGATCAGCCGGGCGTACACCGCCTCCCGCCGCTACCTCGCCACCCACGTGGAACGCTGATGCCGCTGCCTCCCAGGTGGTTGCGGCGGTTGCTGATCGCGCCCGGCGTGGTGCTGCTCGCGATCCTCGTGGTGACCACGTTGCCGGTCTGGGCGTTGCTGGCGGCAGCCGCTTCACCGCTGGTCCCGGGCCGGCTGCGCCCCCTGCGACTGCTCTGGATCGGCTGCGTCTACCTGGTCTGGGATGCTGCCGCGTTGCTCGCGCTGTTCGTCCTCTGGCTCGCCTCCGGCTTCGGCTGGCGCAGCCGCTCGCCGGGGTTCCAGCGCGCGCACTACGTGCTGGCCGGCTGGTTCCTGCGGGTGCTGTTCTGGCAGGCCCGCTGGTCGCTGCGCCTGAGCATCGACGTGGTCGGCACCGACCCGGACACCGCCCTGCCCGGCCGGCCCGAGCTGGTGCTGTGCCGGCACGCCGGGCCGGGCGACTCGTTCATCCTGATCCACGGGCTGGTCAACTGGTTCAAGCGGGAGCCGCGCATCGTCCTGAAGGACAGCCTCCAGTGGGACCCGGCGATCGACGTGCTGCTCAACAGGTTGCCCAACCGGTTCATCGCGCCCACCGCGGATCGCGGCGAGGAGACCGTACGCCAGGTCGGGCACCTGGCCACCGGTCTGGACGACAACGACGCCTTCGTGATCTTCCCGGAGGGCGGCAACTTCACCCCGAGGCGGCGCCTGCGGGCCATCGCCCGGCTGCGCTCGCTCGGCCTCGAACGCATGGCGCGGCGCGCCGAACGGATGCGCCACGTGCTCGCCCCGCAGCCCGGCGGGGTGCTCGCCGCGTTGGACGCCGCACCGGACGCCGGGGTCATCTTCGTCGCCCACACCGGGCTGGACCAGATGCTCACCATCGGCGACGTGTGGCGGGAGCTGCCCATGGACAAGCGGATCGTGATGCGGTTCTGGTCGGTGCCGCCCGAGGAGGTGCCGACCGAACGGCAGCAGCGCATCGACTGGCTGTTCGACTGGTGGGCGCAGATCGACACGTGGATCGCGGCCAATCGGTGAGCGCGCTCAGCGCCTCGTCGCCGCGTAGGGTGCGCTCGTGGACCAGATCTGCGTGGTGACGACGGTGGTGGATGCGCGTTCGGTCGCGGACGTGCTGGCGGCCGCGGCCGTCGCCGGGCGGCTCGCCGCCTGTGCCCAGGTCGGCGGTCAGGTGGACAGCACCTACTGGTGGCGTTCCGGGGTGGAGACCAGCACCGAGTGGTCCGTGCAGTTCAAGACCGCGCCGGACCGGTTGGCCGCGCTGGTGGACCAGATCCGGGCCAGTCACCCGTACGAGGTTCCGGAGATTCTGGTGTCCAGGGTGGAGAGTGGGAACCCCGGCTACGCGGCCTGGGTGCACGACCACACCCGACCCTAGGTACGCCTACTCTGGGCCGTACCCCGCCGGCTTCTCGATGATGACCGGGTGGACGACACCCGCTATCCCTGCCCCGCCTGCGGCGCGCCGGCCGATCTGAGCGCCGGTTGCGCCGCGTGCCACCGCCCACCAGATCCGACCGCGGCCGAGGTGGTGCGACTCGGCCGGGAGGTGGCTCGCCTCGAACCGGAGGTGGAGCGGGCCCGCCGGACGTACACCGAGTTGGCGGACCTGCTGGCGGCGACCTCGCGGCGGCGCGCCGAGCTGGCTGCCGTCGTCCGCGCACAGAGGGCGGCGGTGATCCCGGTCGTGCCGGCGACTCCGCTGGCCGCGTCGACGCCGGCCGGTGGCGCGGTGGGGACGCCACCGCCGGGCGTGGCGGAGACCTCGACGCGGACCGTCCAGGGGCTGCTGTTCGTCCTGGGTGGACTCCTGCTCGGCACGGCGGCGGTGGTCTTCACGGCGGTGGCCTGGGCTTCCGTGGGGGTCGGTGGCCGGGCGCTGATCCTGGCGGCGGTCACGGCGCTCGTCCTGGCCGTTCCGCTGTTGGTGGTGCGGCGGGGTCTACGGGGGACGGCGGAGACGTTCGCCGCGGTGGGCCTGCTGCTGGTGCTGCTCGACGGGTACGCCGCCTGGTCGGTGAATCTGGGCGGGGTGGCCGGTTGGCCGGGCACCCGGTACGCCGCGCTGGTCGGGGGGGCCAGCGCGGCGGTCGCCGTCGCGTACGGGCGGCTCAGCGGGTTGGCCGGGCCCTGGTTCACCGCGCTGGTGGCGGCCCAGCCGGTGCTGCCGCTGCTGGCGGTGGAGGCCGAGGTCGGCGCGTCCGGCTGGGCGCTGGTGCTGCTCGGGGTGGCCCTGTTCGACCTGGTGGTGCTGGTCGCGCTGCGCGACGGGGTGGCTGGTGCCCGGCTCGCCGGTCGGGTGCTCGCCGGGGTGGGTCACGTCGGCGCGCTGGTCGCCGCCGCCGCGTGTGCGCTGGTGCCGTTGCTGCTGGGGCGGGCGGCGGGTACGCCGCTGCTGGCCGGGGGACCGTTGCTGCTGGTCGCGGTGACGGGGGTCGGTGCGGCGTGGCTGGTCGGGGGTGCGGCGCTGCGGGCGGTGGCCGGCGGGCTGCTGGTTCCGGTGCTGGCCGCCGCCCTGCTGCGCCCCGTGGGTGAGTTGCGTCCGTCGTTGCTGCTGCTCGCGGCGTCGACGGTGGCGCTCGCCCTGGCCGGGGCGGTGCGGTTGCTGCCCACCGGTTGGCGTGCCGGGCCGCGGGCCGGCGCGTTGCTGGTCGCCGCCGGCACGGCACAGCTCACCGTGGTGATCACCGGCGCGTTGGCGGTGGCCGCCGCCGCCCGGTCGCTGCCACCGTGGCACGGGGCCGGTTGGGGGCCGGACCTGAGCTGGGGCTGGCAGGTGGCGCCCGCCGCCGCGTTGGCGCTGGCCGCGACCGTGTCGCTGCTGCCGCGACGCATGTGGACGGTGCTCGCCTCGGCCGGTGCGGTGGCGGTGCTGCTCGCCGTGCCGGCGGGCTGGACGGCGTCGTGGGCGACGGTGGTGGCTGTGGACCTGGTGGGTGGGTCCGTGCTGCTGCTCGCCGTGCTGGCCCGTCCGGCGACCCGTCCGGCGATCATGCTCGGCTGGGCTTCCGGCGGCGCGGTCCTGCTCGCGCACGCGCTGCTGGTGGCGCTGGCCGATCCGGTCGGCGTGACGGTGACATTGGGCGTCGCCGGGGTGCTCGGGGTGGCGCTGGCGTCGCGGCGGGGGGTCGGGGCGTACCGCCGGGTGGCGGGTGTCGGTGTGCTGGTCGCGCAGCTCGCGCTGCCCGGCGTCGCGACGGCGGCGGTGTTCGCGGCCGGCGCGCCGCCGTGGTGGCAGGCCCGGGCGTCCCTGGCCGCCGCCGGGCTGTCGCTGGTCGCGGCGTTCCCGGTGCGTCGCCACCGGGTCGACCTCGTCGGGTACGCGGTGACGGGCTCGGTGGTCGCCGCGCTGGCGGCCGGGGTCGCGCCGCTGCTGGCGGCGGGGGACGAGCCGGTGACGGTGTACGCCGCGCTGGCGGCGCTCGGTGTCGCGCTCGTCGCCCGCTGGGGCGACCTGTCGACGACCGGTGACGAACCGGCCGGGCCGGGGGAACGGCCGGCGGTCACCGGGTCGCCGGTGGTCGGCGCGCCGGGTGTGCTGGTGGCGGCGGGTGTCGTGCTGGCGGGGGTCGCGGTGCTGGCCGCGCTGCCGGCGGTGCTCGTGGCGCTGTTCGCTCCGTACGGCATTCAGGGATCGGTCTGGTCCGGCGCGCCGACCGTCGTCGCCGACCGTGGGCTGCTCCCCGCCGGGCTGGCCCTCGTCACGCTGGCGGTGGCGGCGGTCCTGGCCGGTTGGCGGGTACGCCCACCGCTGCTCGCCGGCGTTCCGTTCGCCGGTGCCGCGCTGCCGGTGCTGCTCGTCGCGGTGGGCGCGCCCTGGCCGGTGCTGCCGGCCGTCACCCTGCTCGCCGGGGTGTCCGCCCTGGTGCTCGCCGCTCTGATGACGGCCCGGCGGGCGCTGGCGTCGCTCGTCGTACCCACGGGTGCGGTGCTCGTCGCGGCCGGGGTGACCGGGCTCCTGGCCACCCGGCCCGGCACCCTCGCCGCCGAGGGCGCGCTCCTGGTGGCGGCCGTGGTCGTCGCCGTCGGGGCGCGGGTCGGCGAGGTACGGGTCGTCGGCGCCGTCGCGGCGGTGGGGGCCGCGTGCGCGTTGGCGGTGACGGCGCCGCTCGCCGCCGGGCAGCCGGTGCGGTCGGCGGCGTACCCGCTGCTGGGGGTGGCCGTGCTCGTTCTCGCCGCCGCCGCGAGCGGTCGGCGCGCGCCCGTCGGGCGGGTGTTGGATGCCGCCGCGCAGGCGGTGGCGCTGGTGGCGGCGGTGCTCGCCGTCGAGTCGGCCCGGCAGCTCGCGACGGTCTGCGTGCTGTGGGGGGTGGCCGTGGCGCTGCGGCTGCTGCGGCGGGGCGAGCCGGCCGGTCGACGGTGGCGGTTCGCCGCCGTCGCGGCGGTCAGTGAGCTGCTCGGGGCGTGGGTGCTGCTCGCGGCCGGCGGGGTGACGGTGCTGGAGGCGTACACCCTGCCGGCGGCAGCGCTCGCCGTCGGGGCGGGGCTGCTGGCGTTGCGGACCCGGCCGGGGCTGACCAGTTGGCCGGCGCTCGGTCCGGGGCTCGTCGCCGCGCTGGTACCGAGCCTGGTGTCGGTGCTGGCCGGGACGGATCCGCAGCCGTGGCGGCGGTTGCTGCTCGGGGCGGCGGCGCTGGGCGTCGTGCTGGCCGGGGCGAGCCGTCGCTGGCAGGCGCCGGTGCTGGTCGGGGGTGCGGTGTTGGCGGCCCTGGCGTTGCACGAGCTGGCCCGGGGATGGGACCTGCTGCCCCGGTGGATCTACCTGGGCGTCGGCGGCTTGGCGTTGATCGGGCTGGCCGCGAGCTACGAGCGGCGGCGGCGTGACCTGGCCCGACTGCGCGCCGTGGTGGCCCGGCTGGGCTGACGCCGGACCGGGGGGTAGGGCCCGCCCTACCCCCGGTTCGGGGGTTCCCAGGGTTACTCAGCGCAACGTTTCCGGCGAGAGTTGACAGTGCGCCCGGACCAGCCGGTGTGGGCCCAACGTCGAACGGGGGAGCAGCGATGGCGCTCGGAGCGGTGGCGGAACGACCGGTACGGCGGCGGGGTAGCGACTACGCACAGTTGTCCCGGCGGATCAGCCAGGCCGGCCTGCTGGAACGGCGGCCCGCCTCGTACGTCGCGCGGATCGTGCTCACCCTCGGCGCGTTCGTGGCCGGCTGGGTCGCCGTGGTCCTCGTCGGCGACTCCTGGTGGCAGGTGGCGCTCGCCGTCGTGCTGGCGGTCGCCACCACCCAGGTCGCGTTCCTGGGCCACGACGCGGGACACCGCCAGATGTTCCGTCGTCGCCTTCCCAGCGAGCTGGTCGGGTTGGTCGCCGGCAACGCGGCGGTGGGGCTCAGCTACGGCTGGTGGGTTGACAAGCACAACCGGCACCACGCCAACCCGAACCACGAGGACGAGGACCCGGACGTCGGGGCGGGCGCCCTGGTGTGGACGTACGAGCAGGCGCTGGGCACGCGAGGGTTCGGTCGGTGGCTGGCGCGGCGGCAGGCGTACCTGTTCTTTCCGATGTTGCTGTTGGAAGGTCTGAACCTGCACGTGGCGAGCATCCGGGCGATCGTCGGTCGGGGACCGGACGGCCGGTACGCCACCCCGATGCGGCACCGCGCGGTCGAGGCGGCGCTGCTCGTGGCGCACTCCGTCGGCTACGTGGCGTTGCTGCTGGCGGTCATGTCGCCGGGCAGGGCGCTGCTGTTCGCCGCCGTGCACCAGGGCCTGTGGGGCCTCTACATGGGCTGCGCGTTCGCGCCGAACCACAAGGGTATGCCGATGCCGACCGCCGAGGACGAGTTGGACTTCCTGCGCAAGCAGGTGCTGACCTCCCGCAACGTGCGGGGCAGCCGGCTGGTCGACACCGCGCTGGGTGGGCTCAACTACCAGATCGAGCACCACCTGTTCCCGAACATGCCCCGGGCCAACCTGCGCCGGGCGCAGCCGATCGTGCGCGCCTACTGTGCCGAGCAGGGCGTCTCGTACGCGGAGACGGGTCTGGTCGAGTCGTACCGGCAGGCGCTCGCTCACCTGCACGAGGTGGGCCGGCCGCTGCGCGGCTGACGGGCCGCCGGCCGCTGCGCGGCTGCGAGCCGCCGCACCGGTAGGGTCGGCGCATGGCAGACCTGCTCACCGTGGAGACGGTGCGAGACGAGCTGGGTTGGCTGACGGGTTGGTCCCTCGGCCACCGGATCGGCACGATCATTCGGAGCGCCGCATGAGGTTCGAGATCAGCAAGGTGCTCGACGCCATCGAGGGGCGGGTCTGCACGGACCCGTCGCTGGCCCGGGCGGTGCTCGACCTGGCCGAGATCATCCGTTACCAGGACATCGACGGCGGTCGGCCGGCGAGCCTGCTGCGCCTCGGCATGGTCATCGACGCGCTCTCCCGTGAGCTGGAGGAGGACAGCGTCCAGGTGTACGCGGTGGTGCACCGCGCGCTGCTCTCCGACGCCGACCTGACCTCCAACGAGCGGATGGTGGTGCGCCGCTGGGCGGACGACGGGCTGGTCGAGGTGCTCGACAATCCCGGTGACCGGATGCTGGAGGTGGCCGACCTGCTGGGCGTGCCGGTGCTCACCCGGGTCCGTTTCGACGGGCTGCGTGGGCGGTTCCCGTGGCTGGTCGAGCAGCCCGGCCGGGTCGTCGCCCCGGTGCCGGGCGCGGGCGGTCCGGTGTTCATCGCGCACGTCGGCGGCGGGCACGCTCCGGTCGCCGGCAAGCGTTCGCCCACCGGGGCGAAGCTGCTGGCCCGTGAGTGGCGGTGCCCGGAGTCGGGGTGCGCGCTGTTCGGCGGCGGTGGTGGGGGTGGCGCGTTCGCGGACCTCGCCGGCGGTGCGGACCGCAGTCCGGCCGCGCAGCCGCCGCCCTCGCTGCGCAACGGCGTACCGACCTGCCCCCGGCACGGCGCTCGGCTCGGTGACGTGGGCCCGCGTCCGCGTACGGAGGTGCTCGCGGTACGCGTCGGCGGCCTGGTCCGGCGGCGGTTCGTGCTGAGCGAGGAGCAGCCGGTGGTGGCTGGCCGGGCGCCGGAGCAGGAGGGCGGGATCATGCTCGGGCAGTGGCTCAACGACGAGGCCCGTCGCTGGATCAGCCGTGGTCACGTCCACTTCGAGCTGCGGGTCGGTGAGGTCATCGTGACCGACATCAGCACCAACGGCTCGGGCATCCGCCCGGCCGGCTCGATGGCTGAGGCGGATCGGATTCCGCTCGCCCCGCAGCAGTCCCGGGTGCTGGGCGAGAACGACATGATCGAGCTGTACCCGGGCGTGCAGATCGGCCGCGCCGAGGAGTTGCCCACCGGGGCCCCGTTCACCCCCACCTCGGTGATGGCCGAGGCCCCCACGATGGCAATGCGCCTACCCCGCCCCTGAGGACCGGTCCGGCCGCCCCGGTTGATCATGAAGTTAGCGTCACGACACGCCGAGGCGGCTGGCGCTAACTTCATGATCAACGCGGGGTCCGCGGGGCCCGGCGGCGGGGTCGGCGGCGGTGTTACGCGGCCAGGATCTCGGTTAGCGCCGTCAGCGCCTGGTCGATCTCGGCTTCGGTGATCACCAGGGGTGGGGCCAGGCGGATGGTGGAGCCGTGGGTGTCCTTGGCGAGGATGCCGCGCTCCATCAGGCGCTCGCACGCCTCACGGCCGCTCATCAGCGCCGGGTCGATGTCCAGACCGGCCCAGAGGCCCCGGACACGTACGCCGACGAGGCCCTTGCCCACCAGCCCTTCCAGGCCGGCCCGCAGCCGCTCGCCCAGCTCGGCCGAGCGGCGCTGGAACTCGCCCGTCGCCAGCAGCCGTACGACCTCGGTGGCCACCGCGCAGGCCAGCGGGTTGCCGCCGAAGGTGGAGCCGTGCTGACCGGGCTTGAGCACGCCCAGCACGTCGGTGTTCGCGGCCACCGCGGAGACCGGCACGATGCCGCCGCCGAGCGCCTTGCCCAGCAGGTACATGTCCGGCACGACGCCCTCGTGCTCGCAGGCGAAGGTGCGCCCGGTACGCCCCAGACCCGACTGGATCTCGTCGGCGATGAACAGCACGTTCCGCTCGGTGCAGACCTGGCGTACGCCGGGCAGGTAACCCTCCGGCGGCACCACCACGCCCTGCTCGCCCTGGATCGGCTCCAGCAGCACGGCGACGGTGTTCTCGTCGATCGCGGCGGCGAGGGCGTCCAGGTCGCCGTACGGCACGACCGTGAACCCCGGGGTGTACGGCCCGAAGTCGGCTCGGGCGTCCTCGTCGGTGGAGAAGCTGACGATGGTGGTCGTCCGCCCGTGGAAGTTGCCGTCGGCCACGATGATGTTGGCCTGACCGGCCGGTACGCCCTTGACCTGGTAGCCCCACTTGCGGGCCACCTTGATCCCGGTCTCGACCGCCTCGGCGCCGGTGTTCATCGGCAGCACGAGGTCCTTGCCGCACAGCTCGGCCAGCTCCCGGCAGAAGTCGGCGAACTGGTCGTGGATGAACGCGCGGCTGGTCAGCGTCAGCCGGTCGAGCTGGGCGTGCGCGGCGGCGATGAGCTGCGGGTGCCGGTGCCCGAAGTTGAGCGCCGAGTAGCCGGCGAGGCAGTCCAGGTAGCGCTTGCCGTCCACGTCGGTGAGCCACGCGCCCTCGGCCGACGAGATCACGACCGGCAGCGGGTGGTAGTTGTGCGCCGTCCAGCGCTCGGCGTCCCGGACCGCTCCCGGCGTACGCAGCTTGTCGTCCACGATCACTTGCTTGCCTTTCCCTGACGGAGTCGCAGCGTGCAGCACTTCGGTCCGCCGCCGGCCTTACGGAGTTCGGACAGGTCGACGCCGATGGTCTCGTAACCCCGGTCGCGCAGCTTGGCGGCCAGGTCGGTGGCCTGCGCGGGCAGCACCACGTGCCGGCCGTCGCTGACCGCGTTCAGGCCCAGCACCTCGGCGTCGGCCATGGTGGCGTGCACGGCGTCGGGGAAGAGCCGGCGCAGCACGGCCTGGCTGCCGGGGGAGAAGGCTTCCGGCAGGTACGCCACGGTCCGCTCGTCGAGGACGGTCAGCGCCGTGTCCAGGTGGTAGAAGCGCGGGTCGACGAGCTGCATGGTGATCACCGGGTAGCCGAAGACCTCCTGCAACTGTGCGTGCGCGGCGTGGGCGGTGCGGAAGCCGGTGCCGGCCAGCAGGTGGTCGCCGGCCAGCAGGACGTCGCCCTCACCCTCGTTGACGTGCTTCGGGTCGTACATCTCGAAGCCGGCGGCCTCGAACCAGGCCCGGTAGGCCGGCGCCTCGTCGGCGCGCTGCGGGTCGCGGAACTGCACGGCCATCGCCTTGCCGTCGATCACGGTGCCACCGTTGGCGGCGAAGACCATGTCGGGCAGGCCGGGTACCGGAGTGATCTCCTCGACGGTGTGGCCCAGGTCAAGGTACGTCTGGCGAAGCTGCTCCCACTGGCGGACGGCCAGCGCGGCGTCGACCGGCGCGCTCGGGTCCATCCAGGGGTTGATGGCGTAGTCGACGGCGAAGTACGTCGGCCGGCACATCAGGAGGCGCTGGCTGGTGGCGTCCATCGTCATTGTCCTGCTCCCAGGGGTCGGGCGCGCCCGGCCACCACGGCCCACGGGCTGGCGCCGTTGCTCAACGTTATGCGGCGTCAGCGGCAGGATCCACCACCAAGAGTTGCGCAGAGCAGACATTCGTTGCGTCTACCAACCTCTGACCAACGATCCGTTGCGCCTATGGCCCAGCTCACCCCACAACGGTGATCAAGAGGTTCGCGTCACCAGAACGGCCGCTGGTGACGCGAACCTCTTGATCAACCGGCCTGAACTGGCCCCGGACACACTTCAGGGGCGGCGAATCGCCGCCCCTGAAAGGGTGTCGCCCTGCTGGTGAACCACCGTCGGGCTGCCGGCGAACCGCCGGCTCTTCGCCGGTGCACCACCGGCGAGCGGAACAGTGCCCGCTAGAAACGATCCACAAACTGTGAGTCAAGCCACTCGCGGAGGCGCTGCACCCAGTCGCCGTCCGTGGTCGGCCAGACGAACTGACCGGTCATCGCCAGCACACCGATCACCACGGCCGCGAGCCCGATGAGGATGCCGAACAGCGCGTCGGTCTTGCCCGCGACGTGCCGGCGGCGGGTCGCCATCAGGCCGAGCACCGAGAGCACCGCGCCGACCGCGCCGAGCCCGATGCCGTACCCGGCCAGGGTGCCGCTCAGCACGAACAGCGCGCCGACCACGGAGACGATCAGGCCGAGGGTGGCGAGCAGGCTGGCCCGCGGCTTCGGACCGCGCGTGACCGGCGTCGGCTCGGTGTCGCCGGCGGGGGCGGTGTCCAGCGGACGGTCGGTCGCGTCAGGCCGCGAGGTCGTCGTCCGGTCCAGGTCCGTGTCGCGCTCCGGCCGTCGGGTCGTACCGTCGAGGTCCTTGTCGCGCTCGATGGTCGGGACGGCGGCGGTGCCCGTCTTGGCGGCGAGCGGCCGGGCCTCGCCCTCCGTCGTGCGGGCGGTGTCGGTCTCCACCGGCCGGGCGGTGGCGGCGCGGGCGACGGCCGCGCGCTCCGCGGCCCGCCGCTCGGCCTCACCGGTGCGCCCGGTCCGTCCGTCGGTCGCCGTGGCGTCGCCGGTCGCCGTGGTGCTGCGGTACGTCGTCTGGTCGGCGTCCCGGTCGGTCACGACCGGTCGGCCGTCGTCGCCGGTCCGGCCCGTCTCGACCGGGGTATCGCTGCTCGCAATGTTCTCGTCCCGCGTCGGCGTCTGCTCGGACCGCCGGGACAGCGAAGGAATCCTGACCACTACACACCTCCTGTTGACTGCGTGGTGGCCGACGTCCAGGGGTGGCACCCACGCGCTACGACCCCGAAATACCCACCTGGGCGTTTCCTGACACCGATTCCGGGTACGGCCCGCCGATCAGGTGCGGATCGGCCTGTCGGTGGCGCGCAGCACCCGCAGTCCGGCGCGTCGCACGTACACCTCCCGCTTGTCGACGGCCAGGCCCCTGTCGCTCAGGACGTAGCCGGTCAGCCAGACCCACCCGTCGTACGTCGGTCGCGGGTCCACGCTCACCAGTCGCAGGCGCAGCGCGCGGTCACCGGAGAACTGCACCGAGCAGGCCGCGCCGATCAGCAGGAGGTCGCCGGATTTCAGCTCGGTCACGTCGGCCAGTGCCCACGGTTGATCGGGATGCGGTGGCGGGCCCGGCAGGGCAGGTCCGCGCCGCAGCGGCACACCCTGCGCCAGCGCGCCCAACTCCACACGGGCCGATGCCGGCGGGCGAGGGTCAGCGCGGTGACCAACAGATATTCGTTGTACGACACGCGCTGCTCCTTGGCCAATGCCGCCCCATTTCTTGGTGACTCGAATAAGGGACAGGGTGTTCCATGCTGGCCCCCTTGTGCAACGCGCCCCACCCCCATAGCCTCGATTCGTATCGACGCACGAGGAATGGAAGACAATTGCGTTCGAGGCGCAACAATTAATGTTGCAGGAAGGGTGAGGTGATGTTGCATGACGGATGCAACAGGCGGGTCCACGGTCCCTCGGCGGCAGCTCGGGCGGCTGCTCACCCAGCTCCGCGAGGACGCCGCGGTGACGTTGGACGCCGCTGCCCAGGCGCTGGACTGCTCACGGCAGAAGGTGTGGCGCATTGAGAAGGGGCTGGTTCCGGTGCGGGTCGTGGACGCCCGCGCCATGTGCGCTCTCTACCGGGTGCCGGAAGAAATGAGAGACATTGTGGCGGCGCTCGCGAAGGAGACGCGCGCCAAGGGTTGGTGGCATTCCTACGGCGATGTCGTCCCGTCGTGGTTCTCGCTGTACGTCGGCCTGGAATCGTCCGCGTCGACTCTGCGTCAATACGACTCCGAGTTGATCCCCGGCCTCCTGCAAACCCGCGAGTACGCCGGCGAGTTGTTCCGCCGCAAGAACCCGACCGTGAGCGCACAGGATCGGGAGAAGCTGGTGGAGCTGAGATTGCAGCGGCAGAGCATCCTCGTGCGCCGGCTGCCCACCGCGCCCGTCCTGCGGGTCGTCCTGTCCGAAGCGGTGCTGCGCCGCACGATCCCCGACCGGCGGGCGATGGTGGGGCAGTTGCGCCACCTCCTCGCCGTGGCCACGCTGCCGAACGTGAGCCTGCGGGTGCTGCCGTTCGCCGCCGGTCCACCCCTGGCCAGCGAGACCGGCACCTTCGTGCTGCTGGGCTTCCCGCAGGCCCTCGGGCGGGCGTCGACCGAGCCGACCACCGTCTACCTGGAGAACATCACGGGCGCGCTCTACCTGGACAAGCCGGCCGAGGTGACCGCCTTCGAACAGGTCTGGTCGGACCTGGAGACGCTCGCGTCCACTGAGGCAGAATCAGAGAAAACGATCACTTCGATCATCGAGGAGCATCATGACTGACCTCGCCCGGGCCCGCTGGCGCAAGAGCACCCGCAGCGGCGGGAGCGGCGGCAACTGCGTCGAGGTGGCCGACAACCTCCCCGGCGTGGTGGGCGTACGCGACAGCAAGGACCCGACCGGCCCGGCCCTCACCTTCACCCCGGTCACCTGGACGACGTTCGTCAACGGCGTGAAGGAGCAGCGCCAAGGCTGACCAGGCCGTTCACGGCGCGGCTGGCTATCCTTGGCACCCGTGCCAGAGGGACACACGATCCACCGCCTGGCGGCCCGGCACGCCGAGCTGTTCGCCGGTGACAAGCTGCACGCCGCCAGCCCGCAGGGCCGCTTCGCCGAGGGCGCCGCGCGGCTCTCCGGCACCGTCCTGGACAGCACCGAGGCGTACGGCAAGCACCTGTTGCACCACTTCGCCGACGAGTTGACCCTGCACGTGCACCTCGGGCTGTACGGCAAGTTCACCGACGGTTCCGGTACGCCACCCGAGCCCGTCGGTCAGGTGCGACTGCGGCTCGCCAGCGACCGGCACTGGCTGGACCTGCGCGGCCCGACCGCCTGCGAAGTGCTCACCCCGCCCGAGGTCGACGCCCTGCGGGCCCGCCTCGGCCCGGATCCGCTGCGCGCCGACGCCGACCCCGAGCGGGCGTACGCCCGGATCTCCCGCAGCCCGACGCCCCTCGCGGCGCTGCTGCTGGACCAGTCGGTGGTGGCCGGCACCGGCCTGATCTTCGTGACCGAGGCGCTGTTCCGGGCCGGGCTGCCCCCCACGATGCCCGGCCGGGCGCTCACCCGGGCCGGCTGGGACGCCCTCTGGGCCGACCTGGTCGCGTTGATGCGGCTCGCCCTGGAACACGGTCGGATCGACACCGTCCACGACGCCCACCTGCCCGAGGCCATGGGTCGGCCGGCGCGCGTCGACCGTCACGGCGGCGAGGTGTACGTCTACCGCCGCGCCGGCGCGCCCTGCCACGTCTGCGGCACCGAGGTCAGTCGCGGGGAGCTGGTCGGCCGCAACCTCTACTGGTGCCGTACCTGCCAGGCCGGCTGACCCTCGGCGTCAGTCGCCCCCGAGCAGCCAGCGGACCACCTCGACCTGGTGTGCGAAGACGACCTCGTCGGCGATGCTCCAGGCCAGGCAGTGGCCGATCGTCCAACCCCGTACCCGTTCGACGTCCAGCCCGAGGTCGGCGCTGAGCCGGTCGAGCCGGTGCCGGACGGCGGCCGGCGAGTGACCCAGCTCCGGACCGCGTACGAGTGGCACCACCGAGAACTCCCGCTCGCCGAGCAGCGGCTTGGGGTCGATCGCCAGCCAGGGGGCGCGCTCGGCGGCGAGCACGTTGCCGGCGTGCAGGTCCTGGTTGACGAGCACCTGCTCGCCCTGGCTCGCCGACAGGTCGACCAGCAGGGCGCGCGCCGCGTCGAGGAGCCGCCGCTCGTACGGCCGGCCGGCCCGCTCCCAACTGCGCGGCATCCGGTCGAGCCAGCCGGCGGCCTCCTCGGCGAGCGGGGTGAACGGCGCGCCGGCCGGTCGCCAGAGCCGGGGGAGCAGGTCGACCGCCGCGTCCAGCGCCCGGTCCATCGGCAGCTCGTGCAGGGGCGTACCGGGTCGGCAGCGCTCCACCAGCAGCGCGCGTCGATCAACGTCGTGGGCGAGCAGTCGGATCGCGCCGTCGCCGGCCCAGTGGGCGAGCGCGTGGGCCTCGTACCGACTGTCCTCGTCCGGAAACTGGATCTTGAGCACCGCCGCCGTGCCGTCGGGCAGATCGGCGGGGAGCGCCAGCGAGGCGTACGCGTAGCGGAACGGCGGACCGAGCCGCAGCGACCACCGCTCGGCACACTCCGCCGCCAGCGTCGGCAGCGCGGCCAGCCAATCCCGGCCCACCGCTGACGCTCGTACCCAGCCAAGCCCTTCGGGCAGCTCCATCCCGCCATCCTGCCCGCGCTCCGGGTGGCTGGCATACCGGGTGGACACCGGATTGGACATCCGGAAGCCTGTCGTGATGCGACCGGGGCCGTTCTTACGCGAAAGCCTGCTGCGCGCCGGGATGCGCGATGTCGTCGCCGTCGAACCCGCGGCGGGTGGCCTCGCGGCGCTCGCGGGCATCGCCACCCGCCGGAACGCGCCACCGGTGTTCGTCAAGGCGTTCGCCGACAGGCCGGCCGACGACGTCTTCGACGCCGAGGCCGACGGGTTGGCCGCGCTGCGGGACCTGGGCGGTGTGGAGACGCCCGAGGTGATCCTCGCGGATCGGGACGTGCTGGTGTTGTCGCTGCTGCGGCCGAGGCCGAGCGGCGAGGCGTTCTGGGAGCGGTTCGCGCACCTGTTGGCCCACCTGCACCTGAGCACGACCCATCCGCGCTTCGGTTGGCAGCGGGACAACTGGCTGGGACGTCGCCGACAGGTCAACACCTGGAACGACGACGGCTTCGTCTTCTTCGCGCAGCACCGGCTGCTCCGGTGGCTCGGCGAGCCCCGTGTCGACGCCGCGCTCGACCGGGAGGACAGGGCTGCGCTGGAACGGCTCTGTTCGCGGCTGCCCGAGCTGCTGCCGGTCCGGCCGGCGTGCCTCACGCACGGCGACCTGTGGGCGCAGAACATCCTGGCCACGCCGGACGGGACGCCGGCGTTGATCGACCCGGCGGTGTCCTACCTGTGGGCCGAGGTCGACCTCGCTCATCTCTGGACCACGTCGCCCCCGCCCGAGGCACGGCGGTTCTTCGACGTCTACGCCGAGCTGATGTCGCTCGACGATGACTGGCAGGCCCGGATGCCGATCGTCCAATTGCGACAGCACCTCGCGGTCCTGGCCCAGTTCGACGACGATTGGGGCGCGGGCGACCAGATCCGTGCCACGCTCGCACCGTTCCGCAGCAGGACGTGACCCAGGAGGCCCCGTGACACCCGATGACGAGAAGTTCCTCCGCCGCGCCGTGGAGATCGCCAGCCAGGCCGGTGCCTCCGGCGAACGGCCGTTCGGCTCGTTGCTGGTCGACGCCGACGGCGTCGTCCTCATCGAGGACCACAACACCGTCGTCTCGGATTCGGACATCACCGCCCACCCGGAGCTGAAGTTGGCCCGCTGGGCCGCCCGGGAGCTGTCCGCCGAGGTGGCCGCCGGCACCACCATGTTCACGAGCTGCCAGCCCTGCGCGATGTGCGCGACGGCGATCGACCGTTCCGGCCTCGGCCGGGTGGTGTACGCGCTCTCCAGCGAGCAGTTCGAGGAGGTCAAGCCGGCCACCCCGCCGCTGCCTCCGGTGCGCTACGAGGGGCCGGCGCTGTTCGAGGAGGCGCGTCGGCCGATCGACGAGCACTACTGACCGGGGCGGTGGGGTCGGATCACCACCTGCTGGCCCGCTCACTCAGGCGTGGGTCGGGAGCGCAGGCGATCCAGCCGGGCGTGTCCGCCACGACCACCCACGGGTCCTCCACATCCCCAAGGGTGGTGTGACGCGAGCGGAATTGACAGTCGACCGGCCGCCGGAGCAGGGTTGGGAAGTGACAACGCTGTCAACGGGCAAAAGGGATGAAAAGCAGTGGCTTTCCGCTCATGCGCCTGCGGCGGCATGCCGTACCGTTGACCGTTTTCCGGCGCGGACCCGGTTCGTCCGCCGATCCTTGCCGTATGCCCCTTCGCTCCTCGACGGTGACCAGCTGAGATGACCGACGCGCCCCGCTTCGACGCCGAACCGATCCCTGCCCCGTCAGGGACGGCCGACCTGCCCGACCAGGACGGCTTCCTCGCCGACCAGACCCGCACCCTGCTCGACACGGCCCGCCGCTCGGTCCGACCCGAGGGCGGCTTCTGGTGGTTGACCGACGACCGCACCCCGGACCGGGGCGAAGCTGTCTACACCTGGATCACCTGCCGGATGACCCACGTGGCAGCGCTCGCCCACCGCAACGGCGACCCGGATGCCGCCGCCATCGTCGACCACGGCGTCGCCGCGCTCGACACGCTGCTGCGCGACGACCGGTACGGCGGCTGGTTCAACGCCGTGGACCAGCAGGGCACGCCGATCGACGAGCGCAAGGCCGGGTACGACCACGCGTTCGTCCTGCTCGCGGCTTCCAGCGCCGCCCGCGCCGGGCGACCCGGCGCGGACCGGCTGCTCGCCGACGCGCTCAGCGTGGTCCTCGACCGGTTCTGGGACGACGAGGCGGGCGCGGTCCGCGAGTCGTGGAACCGGGACTGGACGGTCACCGAGGACTACCGGGGCGCGAACAGCAGCATGCACATGGTCGAGGCGTTCCTCGCCGCTGCCGCCGCCACCGGCGACACGAGCTGGACCGACCGGGCGCTGCGGATCGCCACCCACCTCGTGCACACCGAGGCCGCCCGGCACGACTGGCGGCTGCCCGAGCACTTCACCGCCGACTGGACGCCGCTGCTCGACTACAACCGGGACCAGCCCGCCGACCCGTTCCGGCCGTACGGCTCGACCATGGGCCACTGGCTGGAGTGGGCACGGCTGCTCCTCGAACTGGAAGCCGTCCTGCCCGAACCGCCGGGCTGGCTGCTCGCCGACGCCCGTACCCTGTTCGCCGCCGCCCTGCGGCGCGGCTGGGCGGTGGACGGCGCGGACGGCTTCGTCTACACCATCGACTGGGACGACCGGCCAGTGGTCCGCGCCCGGATGCACTGGGTGCTGGCCGAGGCCATCGGCGCGGCCGTCACCCTGCACCGCCGCACCGGGGATGCCGTCTACGCCGACTGGTACCGGGTCTTCTGGGCGTACGCGCGCCGCTACCTCGTCGACGGCAGCGGCTGGCGGCACGAGCTGGACGAGCGGAACCGGCCCGCCGACACGGTCTGGCACGGTCGACCCGACGTCTACCACGCATACCAGGCGGTACTCCTGTCCCGTTCGGCCGACGGTCTCGGTGGCCCCGGCCCGCTCGCCCCGGGCACGGTGACCGCATGATCGTGGTGGCGGGAGAAGCCCTCATCGACCTGGTGGTCACCCCCGAGGGGCAGCGCGCGGTACCCGGTGGCTCGCCGGCCAACGTGGCGGTCACCCTGGCCCGGCTCGACCAGCCGGTACGGCTGCTGGCCCGGCTCGGCCCCGACGAGTACGGCCAGCAGATCGCCGAGCACCTCGCGGCCAACCAGGTGGACCTCCGGTGGGCCGTCCGCGCCCCCGAACCCACCTCGGTGGCGGTCGCCACCCTCAACGAGAGCGGTCAGGCCAGCTACGAGTTCCGGCTGGACGGCGCGGCGGACTGGCAGTGGACACCGCAGGAGCTGCCCGATCTGGCCGGCTCGTCGGCGATCGCCTTCCACACCGGGTCACTCGCCCTGGCGCTCGCCCCCGGTGCGCAGGCGCTGGAGGGACTGCTCGCCCGCGAACGCGACCGCGACGCGGTCACCCTCTCGATCGACCTCAACCTGCGCCCGAGCATCGTCACGGACCGGGCCGCCGAGCAGCAGCGGGTACGCCGACAGGTGCCCCTCGCGCACCTGGTCAAGGCCAGCGACGAGGACCTGGCCTGGCTCTACCCGGACCGCTCGATCGCCGACGTGATGGCCGAGTGGCGCGAGGCGGGGGTGTCCTGCGCGGTGGTGACCCGCGGCGGTGAGGGCGCGTGGCTGCTCGCCCCGAACGGGGTGCTGCACGAGCAACCTGCCGTACCCACCACGGTGGTCGACACCGTCGGCGCAGGTGACTCGTTCACCGGGGGCCTGCTGGCCGCGCTGGCCGACATCGACGCGCTCGGCGACCGGCCGGCCGACCGGCTCGCCGCCGTCACCGAGCAGCAGTGGACGGCGGTGCTCCGCCAGTCGGCGACAGTGGCCGCCCTGACCTGCGCCCGCCGAGGCGCCAACCCCCCAACCCAAGCCGAGCTGAAAGCCCTCCTAGCCCCGAACTAACCCGGCCCCCGCCCGCCGCTCGGGTCGATCATGGACTTGTGGTGGGCACTCCATGGTGTTTTGCCGCATACGCGAGGCACCACAACTCCATGATCGCCGGGGCTGCCGCGCCAGGACCCCCGCGATCTTGCACTTTCTGTGCCGACATAAGGCGCGGACCGGCGCAAAGCGGCGTCAGGAAGTGCAAGATCGGCGCGGGCTGGGGCTGGGGCGCGGCGCGGGCGTGCGCTGGGGGTTAGGGGAGGCCTCGGTGTAGTAGGCGGGTGGGGAGGACTGTCGTTGACGGTGGGGAGTCGTCGCCGGCGATCCGCTCGAAGAGGCGCTCGGTGGCCACCCGGGCCAGTTCCCGCGTGTCGTACGCGACGACGGTCAGCGGCCGGGGCATCAGGTGCGCCAGTTCGAAGTCGTCGAAGCCGACGAGCGCCGCGTCGCTGCCCCGGCGGTGCAACTCCTGCAACGCGCCCACGGTGAGCCGGTTGTTGCCGCAGAAGAAGGCGGTGGGCGGGTTCGGGGAGTCGAGCAGCGCGCCGACCGCCCGCCCGGCGTCCTCGGGGGCGATCAGGCGGTCGCATACCAGTGACTCGTCCGGTTCGATGCCGGCCGCCGCGAGGGCCGCCCGCGCGCCGACCAGCCGCTCGCGCATGGTGGGCACGCTCGGCGCGCCGAGCAGGAGAGCCACCCTCCGGTGCCCCTCGTCGAGAAGGGCCTCGACCCCGGACCGCCCGCCGCCGGAGTTGTCCAGCAGCACCGTGTCGGCGAGCAGACCCTGCGGTGGCCGGTCGAGGAAGACCACCGGCATGCCCAGCTCGACCTCGCGGCGCAGGAACGAGTGGTCCGGGCCGGCCGGTACGACCAGCAGCCCGTCGACGCGGCGCTGGGTGAAGTCCTGGAGGACGGCGCGTTCGCGCTCCGGGTCCTCCTCGGAGGAGGCGGTGATCAGCATCGTGCCGTGCGCGGCGGCGATCTCGGCGGCCACGCTCGCGATGGTCGCGTAGAACGGGTTGGCGATCTCCTCGATCAACAGCCCGACGGTGGCGTTGAGCTGCCGCGAGCGCAGGTTGCGCGCGATGTCGTTGCGCCGGAAACCCAACTCGGTGATGGCGGCCAGCACTCTGCCGAGCAGCTCCTGACCCACCGGCTCGTCGTTGACCACCCGGGAGACCGTCTTCAGGCTCACTCCGGCGTGCCGGGCGACATCGACCATGGTCGGACGTCGGCGCGCGGCGGACCTGGTCGGGGTCTGGGTCACGGGGTGGACCTCCACGGCGGGCGCGGGTCAGCGGTCGAGCGCGGCGAGCGCGTCGACCGCCTTTCGGGCGGCGATCAGCACCGGATCCCAGACCGGCGCGTACGGCGGAGCGTAGCCCAGGTCCAGTGCGGTCATGTCGTCCACCGTCATGCCGTTCCACAACGCGACGGCCAGAGTGTCGATCCGCTTGGCCGCCTCGGACCAGCCGACGATCTGCGCGCCGAGCAGACGGCCGCTGGGACGCTCGGCGATCAGCTTGACGGTCATCGGCCGGGCGCCGGGGTAGTAGCCGGCCCGGTTGGTCGACTCGGCGATCACCGAGACGAAGTCGAAGCCGGCCGCCGAGGCGTCCCGCTCCCGCAGACCCGTCCGACCGACCTCCAGCTCGCAGACCTTCGTCACGGCCGTGCCGATCACACCGGTGAAGGTGGCGTACCCGCCGCCGATGTTGACGCCGGCCACCCGACCCTGCTTGTTGGCGTGGGTGCCCAGCGGGATGTACACCGGCATACCGCTGACCCGGTGTAGCGTCTCCACGCAGTCACCGGCCGCCCAGACCCCCGGGAAGCCGGGGATCCGCATCCGCCGGTCCACCCGGATCGCGCCGGTCGGCCCGAGCGGCAGCCCGGCGGCCTCCGCGAGCCCGACGTTGGGGCGTACGCCCAGACCCAGGACCACGACGTCGGTCGGTATCGGCCCCTCGGCGGTGACCACGGCGGACACCCGGCCGTCCCGCTGCTCGAGGCCGGTCACCGCCATGCCGCTGCGGATGGTGATGCCGAGGCCGCGCATGGCCTCGGCGACGAGTTCGGCCATGTCCTCGTCCACCGTCGACATGGGTTGCGCGGCCTGCTCGACGAGCGTGACGGACAGGCCCCGCTGGATCATCGCCTCGGCCATCTCGACGCCGATGTAGCCGCCGCCCACCACCACCGCCCGGCGTGGCTGCGGGTCGGCGTCCAGCCAGTCGCGCAGCGCCGCGCCGTCGTCGAGGGTCTGCATGCCGAACACGCCGGCCACGTCCACCTGCGCCCACGGGGGCTTGGTCGGTGTCGCGCCGGTCGCGTACATCAGCTCGTCGAAGCGTTCGGAGACCTCGCCGCCGTTGTCCAGGTCCCGGGCGATCACCTCGCGGCGTTCGAGGTCGATGGCCGTCACCTCGTGGCGCATCCGTACGTCGATGTCGAACTTCGTGCGGAACGTCTCCGGCGCGCGGGCGATCAGATGCTCCGGGCCGGGCACGAGCCCCGAGATCCAGTACGGGATGCCGCAGGCCGAGTAGGAGGTGAAGTGGCCCCGCTCGAAGACCACGATCTCCAGGTCGTCCCGGTCGCGGCGGCGGCGAGCCTGGGACGCCGCAGACATGCCGGCGGCGTCCCCGCCGATGACGATCAGTCGTTGCGCCACAGGATCATCCTGTCACGCGGTGCTCAGCCGCGGGTCTGTCGCGCCACGTCCTGCACGACGTCGACGAGCCGTCCGGTACGGGCGTACACGGCGCGCTGCCGGGCCGCGCCGGTGCCGTGGCGGCGCAGCCCACCCAGCAGGTCGGACACCTCCGCCCAGTCGCCGTGCCGCTCCAGCGCCGGCCGCAGCCGTTCCACGAACCGGTCCAGCAACTCCCACGCGGGACGCAACTCGCCGGTGGTGACGTCGACGCCGTCGCCCTCCAGGCCGTCGTGGGCGGCCCGCCAGTGCGCGCCGACCAGCAGATGGTGGTCGGTCCGTAGCGGCGGGCGGCCGGCCTCGACGTCGTCCATCGCGCTGGCCACCAGCGCCCGGACCAGCGCGGCGACCAGCACCGCGTCGTCGACCGTCGGGCAGACGTCGCCGATCCGCAGCTCCACCGTCGGGTACTTCGCCGACAGCCGGGCGTACCAGTAGAGCATCCCCTCGTCGAGCATCACCCCGCTGGAGATCAACTGACGGATGAGCCGCTGGTAGTGCTCGTGCGACTCCAGGAACGGCGTCGGCGCGACCGACGGCCAGCGCTCCCACTCCACCGACCGCCAACTCGCGTAGCCGGTGTCCTCGCCACGCGCGAAGGGCGAGTTGGTGGTGACGGCGTGCAGTGTCGGCAGCCACGGCCGGACGTGGTTGAGCACCTGCACGCCGGTCTCCGGATCGGGGACGCCCACGTGCACGTGCATGCCGTTGTTGCCGGGGCCGGGCACGAGCAGCCGGAACCGTTCGATCATCCGGTCGAAGCGGGGCTTGTCCACGACCGGCGGCACCGGGCCGTCCACCGGGCCGGTGCCGATGGCCAGCAGCCGAACGCCGGCCCGCTCGGCCGCGTCGGCGAGGGCCTTGCGGAGTACGCCGAGGGAGTGCCGGATGGAGGACAGCTCCAGGCCGGGTGGCGAGCCGATCTCGATCTGGCTGGTCTGGAACTCGCGCTCCACCTGACCGCGCAACTCGGCCGGAACCTGTTCCAGCACGAGGTCGACGGCGGGCACCGCAGCGCCGGTGTGTGGGTCGACGAGCAGGAACTCCTCCTCGACGCCCACGGTGAGCACATCGGTCCCCGCGGTCGTCCCGCCGGGCGCCTCCGCCACCTGCCCCGTCATCGCGCACCACCGTCCGTTTCTGCCGCTCGCGATCCGTCCGCGTCGGTCGGACGCTTGGTTACCCACGGTGGTAACGCCCGGAAACGTGGTGACGGCACGCCGTCCCCGCGTGTCGGGCCCCCGGCCGTCGGCGATCCGCCTGGCGACATGACACCGGGTCCTATGCTGGGCCCGTGCCGGTGCTGCTGGGATTCCTCTGGGCCACGTGGATGTCCGCGTTCGCCCAGCTCGGCATGCTCGCCGACCGTCCGGCCGACGTGCTGGCCGGGGCCGCGCTGACCGCACTGGTCCTCGTCGCCGTTCTGCTCGCCGCGCGTCCGCTCGGCCCGTCACGCGCACCCGGTGTCGCGCGCCGCTGGGCCGGGCTGCGCGCCCGCGCCCGGAGCCGCCGCATTCCCCGCCAGATCGATCCGGACGCCGCCGGCCGACCCCGCCCCCGCGCACCCGGACGCCCCCTCGCCGCGTAGCGACACGTCGCCGCGCGGTCGATCCCACCGTCATCGGTCCTACGTGCCGTCCGCGACGGCGCAAGGACCCACCGGAATCGGACCGAGGGGTTTCCCATGCTCGCCTTCACACCACTGCACACCGTCATCGGCGTCGCCGGCGGCGCCTTGTCCTGGCTCACCGATCTGCTCGAACCGCTGGCCGGTGGCGCGGCGACCGTCGCCGCCATCGTGCTGCTCACCGTCGCCGTCCGGCTGCTGATCACACCGTTGACCGTCGCGCAGGTCCGCGGGGAGCGGCGCCGCGCGGCGCTCGCCCCACAGGTCCGCGAGCTACAGCAGCGGTACGCCGATGACCCGGCGACCCTCCAACGCGAGGTGTTCGCCCTGTACCGCTCGGCCGGCGCGAACCCGGTCGCCGGCTGCCTGCCGCTGCTGATCCAGGCGCCGTTCCTGCTGGTCCTGTACCGACTGTTCGCCACCGACGAGGGCGGTACGGGACTGCTCGACGAACGGCTGGCCGGCGTACCGCTGGGTCACCACCTCGGCGACGGGTTGGCCGGCGCGGCCGGACCGCTCTTCGCCGGCCTGCTGCTGGCGCTGCTGGCGCTGGCCTGGTGGTCGTCGCGGAGGGCGCGACGTGCGTCGGCGGCGGTCGGCACGGTGGCCGGTACGCCCGTCGAGGGGCCGGGCGCGGCCACGCTCGGTCGGCTGCTGCCCCTGCTGCCGTTCACGACCGTGCTGGTGGCGCTGGTGCTGCCGCTCGCCGCCGTGATCTACCTGGTGACGACGACGGCGTGGTCGGCGCTGGAACAGGTGGTGCTGCGCCGCCCGCAGGCAGCGCCGACACCCGCCGCCGCGCATCCGGCGCCCTGATTGCGGAAGGACGCGGATCAGCGACCGGCGGTCACCGACCGCCGGTCGTCGCGTTGCCGGCGGCGGCGGATCTTGCGGACCACCCAGCTGATCACCATGACGACGAAGACCGCGCCGATGGCGTAGTTGAACCAGTCGCTGTACCGCTCGACGTTCTGCCACCGGCTGCCCAGCGCGTAACCGGACCCGACGATGAGCGCGTTCCACACGCCGCTGCCGATCGTGGTGAGCAGGACGAACTCGCCCAGCGGCATCCGGTTGGCCCCGGCCGGAACGGAGACCAGACTGCGGACCACCGGCACCACCCGGCCGATCAGCACCGCCCAGCGGCCGTGTCGTTCGAACCAGCGGTCGGCCTTCTCCAGGTCGTCGCGGTCCACCAGTGGAATGCGGTCCAGCCAGCGCTTGAGCCGTTCCTCGCCGAGCGCCGCGCCGAGCCAGTAGAGCACCAGCGCGCCGACCAGCGAGCCGACCGTCGCGGCCAGCATGACGACGACGACGTTGAACTGGCCCTCGTGGGCCAGGAAACCCGCCATCGCCAGCACGATCTCGCTGGGGATCGGCGGGACGATGCTCTCCAACGCGACCAGCAGGGCCACGCCGACCGGACCCATCGCCTCGATGACGGACGCCACCCACCCGGTCAGGCCGGTGAACTCGGAGGGGTCACCGGTCTGGGCGTACGCCATTGGTCATCCTTCCGAGCGGCCTACGAGGGGATCGGGTGGTGATACCCAATGGTCGGCGCGGCACACCTGCGGGTGACCCGCGTTACGGCGGGTTCAGCCCTCGGGGTGCAGCGCGCTGTCGGCCGGGCCCTGCCGCCAGCGGGTGAACGTCACCGTGAGTCCGCCGCGCGTGGGGGCGCAGCAGAACGGGCCGGCCATCGCCTCGGCCTCCGGGTCCAGCGGGGCGAGTCGGACCAGCCGCCACGGCGCGTCGGCCACCCGCGCCCGTACGGTCAGCGCGTCACCGGCCCGACTGACCCGCACGGTCACCTCCTGACCCGCCCACCCCGGCACCGGGGCCACCGACCAGTCGGAGAACTCCCGGGTGACGACCGCGCCGAGCTGCGACTCGCCGTCGCTCACCTCGACGCCCGCCTTGACCCACGTCCGCTCGTCCACCCGGACCAGCACGCCGGCCTGGTCGAACTGCGCGGCGAAGTCGAGCAGGAAGCTCACCTCCATGGCCGCGCCGACGGGCAGCGACGCCAGCAGCGCCGGCCCGTTGTCGTGGACGAAGCCGTAGCTGGTCCGCCGCCAGAAGTCGGTCTCCGCCCCGGCCTCGACGACCAGCTCACCGGCCGGCCCGTGCTCGGCGCGCACCGGCGGGTGCAACCACCGGCCCCGGGACCAGTCCAACTCGTCGCTCGGCGGTACGAGGTCGATGTCCATGCCCGGCAGGGTACCGACCGTCGCCCGTCAGGTTTGGCGTGGAGATCATCTGGAGACTTTTTCGCGGCATGGGTGACCGTTGGTATTCCGAAGCCGTCGTCTACTGCCTCGACATCGACACGTACGCCGACTCCGACGGCGACGGCGTGGGCGACATCCGTGGCCTGATCGGCCGGCTGGACTACCTGGCCCGGCTGGGCGTGACCTGCCTGTGGCTGCACCCGATCCACCCGTCGCCCAACCGCGACGACGGGTACGACGTCACCGACTTCTACAACGTGGACCCCCGCTTCGGCACCCTCGGCGACTTCGCCGAGCTGCTGCACCAGGCCCAGAACCGGGGCATCCGCGTGATCATCGACCTGGTGGTCAACCACACCTCCGACGAGCACCCGTGGTTCCAGTCCGCCCGTTCCTCGCCCGACTCGCCGTACCGGGACTGGTTCGTCTGGTCCGACACCGAGCCCGACGACCGGCACCAGGGCATGGTGTTCCCCGGCGAGCAGAAGGAGACGTGGAGCTACGACCGCACCGCGAAGTCGTGGTTCTACCACCGCTTCTACAAGTTCCAGCCGGACCTGAACTTCGCCAACCCGGAGGTCCGGGCCGAGGTCAAGAAGATCATGTCGTTCTGGCTCCAGCTCGGGGTCTCCGGCTTCCGGATGGACGCGGTGCCGTTCATCATCGAGCTGACCGAGCCGGGCAACCCGGACTCCCCGAAGGACTTCGAGTTCCTCACCGAGATGCGCCAGCACGTGCAGTGGCGGCGCGGCGACGCCGTCCTGCTCGCCGAGGCCAACGTCGAACCGGACCAGCTCCCGACGTTCTTCGGCGACGCCAGCGGCTCCGGCAACCGCATCCACATGCTCTTCGACTTCATGCTCAACGGCCGGCTCATGCTCGCCCTCGCGCGGCAGGACCCGGAGTCGCTGATCGAGGCGTTGCGCGACACCCCCAAGCTCCCGGTCGGCGGGCAGTGGGCCACCTTCCTGCGCAACCACGACGAGATCGACCTGTCCCGGTTGACGACCGAACAACGCAACCAGGTGTACGCCGAGTTCGGCCCGGACGAGAACATGCGCATCTACGACCGGGGCATCCGCCGCCGGCTCGCCCCGATGCTCGGCAACGACCGGCGGCGCATCGAGCTGGCGTACGCGTTGCAGTTCTCCCTGCGCGGCACTCCGGTGCTGCGGTACGGCGAGGAGATCGGGATGGGCGAGGACCTGTCGCTGCCCGGTCGGGAGGCGATCCGTACGCCGATGCAGTGGTCGTACAAGCCGAACGCCGGCTTCTCCACGGCGGATGCGGAGAAGCTGGTCCGCCCGGTGATCGACAAGGGTGAGTTCGGCTACCAGAACGTCAACGTCACCGCCCAGCGTGGCGACCCGAAGTCGCTGCTCGCCTGGTTCGAGCGCATGATCCGTACCCTTCGGGAGGCCCCCGAGATCGGCTCCGGCTCCACCACCCACATCGACGTGGCCGTGCCGCCGGGGGTGTTGGCGCACCGGGCGGACGGGCCGACCGGCACGATGGTCTTCCTGCACAACCTGGGCACCGACGACGTCGAGGTGGATCTGAGCAGCCTCGAAGCGGAGGCCGATCTGCCGATCGACGTGCTCACCGACCGTGGCTACGGCGAGCTGGGCAAGCTCGGCGCGGTGAAGGTCTCCGGGTACGGATACCGGTGGATTCGCCTATGCCGGGGTCGGGGCTACTGACGCTAAGCTCCTCCGATCGACCCCAAGTTACCCGGAGGTAGTCATGTCGGAGGAGCCCCGCGTCGCCATCGTCACCGGAGCCGCACGCGGTATCGGTGCGGCCACCGCCCGGCGACTGGCCGCTGACGGGCTGGCCGTCGCAGTGGTCGACATCGACGAGGCCGCCACCAAGGAGACGGTCGACGCCATCGCCGCCGCGGGCGGTCGTGCGCTCGGCGTCGGCGCCGACGTGTCCGACCGCGACCAGGTCGAGGCGGCCGTCGAGCGGGTCGCCGCCGAGCTGGGCGCGCCGGCCGTGCTGGTCAACAACGCCGGCGTGCTCCGCGACAACCTGCTGTTCAAGATGACGAACGCCGACTGGGACACCGTCATGGGCGTCCACCTGCGGGGCGCCTTCCTGTTCAGCCAGGCCGCCCAGAAGCACATGGTGGACCGCAAGTGGGGGCGGATCGTCAACCTGTCCAGCACCTCCGCGCTGGGCAACCGGGGCCAGGCGAACTACGCCGCCGCCAAGGCGGGCCTGCAGGGCTTCACCAAGACGCTCGCCATCGAGCTGGGGCCGTTCGGGGTGACCGTCAACGCCGTGGCGCCCGGCTTCATCGTCACCGACATGACGGCGGCCACCGCCGCCCGCATGAAGGTCGACTTCGAGGACTTCCAGAAGCACGCGGCCGCCGAGATCCCGGTACGCCGTCCGGGACGCCCGGAGGACGTCGCCCACACCATCTCGTTCCTGGTGAGCGAGGGGGCCGGCTTCGTCTCCGGTCAGGTCATCTACGTCGCCGGCGGCCCACGGGCCTGACCCGCGCCCTCGCCCCGCGGCCCGGCCGCCTCAGGCCGGGTCGCGGCGGGTGCGCCAGAGCCAGAAGAGGCCCAGCACCGGCAGGACGAGCGGGATGTAGCCGTACCCGCTCCCGAACTGCGACCACACCGTCTCGTCGGGGAACAGCGCCTTGTCGGCCAGGCTCAGGATGCCGACCACGACGACCCCGACCAGCTCCACCGAACAGCACGCCAGCGCCACCCGCCGGCCGGTGTGCCCGGCGCGGGCCAGACCCACGGCGGCCACGATGTAGATGAGCGCCGCCAGGGCGGAGAGCAGGTACGCCACCGGCGCCTCGTCGAACTTGGTGGCGATCTGTAGGCCCGCCCGGCTGGTCGCCGCGATGGCGAAGAGCAGGTAGACCGCGATCAACAGACGGCCGGGGCCGGAGTTCGTGCGCTGCCGGGCCGGGCGTGTCTCAACCACCGAGGACCTCCCAGGTCTGCTGCAACCGCACCACCACGACCGGCGACACCAGGCAGACCGCGCAGACGATCGCCGACCCCCACCGGGTCGGTTCCATCCGGGCCAGCACCCAGGCCAGCGGCGGCAGGCAGACCAGCGTGACCAGGTAGCCGAAGAACGCGCCGGGCTCGCCCGGCCGGTCCCCGCCGCCGACCGCCACCAGGGCCAGCACCCCCAACACGAGCAACACCAACTCGAGTACGGCCAGACCGGCGAACTGCACCCGGTCCGGCGCCCGGTGGCGTACCGTCGCGACCAGCGCCCACACGGCGACGAGCAGCGACAGCACGATGGACGCCGTCGCGAGGGGTCCGTCCACCGGCGAGCTGGCCGCCGCGCTGCTCATCGGCCCCACCCGGTCGTCACCTCGGTCACCGGCACAGCCTACTAACCGTCGTAGTACCCGCCGCGCGCTGCCTGGCCGTCGCGGCCGACGTGTCCCGGGACGCGGCCGACGTGTCCCGGGACGCGTCCGGGTGGGCGGCTGCCCGAGGGGTGCGCAGGCACTGTCGAGCTGCCCCAGAAACGGGGCAGGCCACACCCGCCTCGCCGGCCCGCCTCGCCGGCCCGCCTCGCCGGCCCGCCTCGCCGGCCCGCCTCGCCGGCCCGCGTCGCCGGCCCGCGTCGCCGGCCCGCGCGGCGCAAGATCGTGCTCGATCCAGGAAACAGTGCCTTCGTGTGCGAACGAGGCCACTAATTCCTGGATCGAGGGCGATCGAGCAGGCTACGCGCGCTGCTCCGGTTGGCGACCCGCCGCCGACGGACCCGCTGGGGCGACTAGCGTGGACGAGGTCCGTGGCGTCGCCACGGTGGGGGGAAACAGCGGAGGTACACGTGCTGCGGTTCGGGTTGTTCGGCACCGGTCACTGGGCGATCGAGACGCACGGGAAGGCGCTGCACGCACACCCGGACGCGGAGCTCGTCGGGGTGTGGGGGCGTAACCCGGAGCGGGCCTCCGCGCTGGCCGAGCGGTACGGCGTGCCCGCCTACGCCGACGTGGACGCCCTCATCGAGCAGTGCGAGGCCGTCGCCGTCGCGCTGCCTCCGGACGTCCAGGCCGACATCGCGGTCCGTGCCGCCACCGCCGGCCGGCACCTGCTGCTGGACAAGCCGTTGGCGCTCACCGTGGACGACGCCGACCGGGTCGTCGCCGCCGCCGAGGCATCCGGGGTCGCCTCGGTGGTGTTCTTCACCCAGCGGTTCCAGCCGAACGTCACCGCGTTCCTCGCGTCGGCCGCCGCCGCCGGTGGCTGGCAGCACGGCCGCACCACGGCGTTCGCGTCGATCTTCCAGGAGGGCAGCCCGTACGGCGGCTCGCTGTGGCGTCGCGAGCACGGCGCGCTCTGGGACATCGCCCCGCACGCGCTCTCGATCCTCCTGCCGGTGCTGGGGAAGGTGACCCAGGTGGCCGCGATGGACGGGCCGAGCGGGATGGTGCACCTGCTGCTCACCCACGAGGGCGGTGCCACCAGCAGCGCCTCGCTCTCCCTCGACGCGCCGACCGAGGCGATGGCCCGGGAGTTCGTGTTCTACGGCGAGAACGGCATCGAGACCGTGCCGCACGGCGAGAACGACGCCGCGACGGCGTTCGGCGTGGCGATCGACCAGCTCATCGAGCAGGTCCGGTCCGGTGCCCGCGACCACCGCTGCGACGTCCGCTTCGGCCGCGAGGTGGTCACGATCATCGCCGCCGCCGAGCAGGCCCGCCAGGAATCCCGCACGATCCCCCTCCCCTGACCCCTCTTGCTTCACTCCGTTGATCATGAAGTTATGGTCGGCGATGTCGGCGTGTCCGGACACCAACTTCATGATCAACGGGGGTGGGCGGTTAGGTGGGGGTTGTCAGGGCGTCGGTCAGTTCTTCGGGGGACTCGAACTGTTCGGGTGGCAGCGCCTGAAGCAGGTGCAGCATGGTCGTGCTGGCACCGTTCTCCTGCGCCCAGCGGACGAGGTCCTCGCGGGAGACCGGGTAGTCGAGCCCGGCCAGGTACTCCTGCAACTGCACGCCTGACACGGTCATGTCGGTTGGCTACCCGCTCGTCTGGGGCGTACACGCGCACGGCGTGTCGGCGGGCGACGCGCCGACGGTTTGTCGGCGCGACCGCCGGGTAGCCGCTGCCATGCTGGTTCAGCGGCTCGGCGCGCCGAGCGACTTCGACCCGTTGCTGGAGCGCGTTCGGGACGCCCGGGTGGTGATGATCGGCGAGTCCACGCACGGCAGTTACGACTACTACCGGCTGCGTGAGCAGTTGACCCGTCGGCTGATCGCGGAGTGCGGCTTCTCGTTTGTGGCCGTGGAGGGTGACTGGCCGGACTGCGACCGGGTGCACCGCTCGGTCACCGCCGCGCCCGGTGGGGCCCTCGATCCGCAGGCAGCGCTGGAACGTTTCGAGCGGTGGCCGACCTGGATGTGGGCCAACGCCGAGGTGGCGCGCTTCTGCCGGTGGTTGCGGGCGTGGAACCTGGAACAGCCGGAGGGTGAGCGGGTCGGCTTCCACGGGCTCGACGTCTACAGCCTCTGGGAGTCGATGCAGGCGATCTTCGACTACCTGGGGGAGGAGGACCCGACCTCGCTGGAGGCGGCGCAGGACGCGTACCGGTGCTTCGAGCCGTACGGCAAGCGGGTCGAGGAGTACGGCGCGGCCAGCCGGTTCGTCTCCGCCCGGTGCGAGGAGGAGGTCGTCCGGCTGTTGGCGCGTACCCGGGAACAGGCCATGTCGGACGGCCCGGACCGCTTCTCGGCCTGGCAGAACGCGGAGGTGGTGGCCGGCGCGGAGCGCTACTACCGGGCGATGGTGGCCGGTGGTCCGGACTCGTGGAACATCCGTGACACCCACATGCAGGACACCCTGGACCGGCTGCTGCACCGCTACGGCCCGGACGCCCGAGGGATCGTCTGGGCGCACAACACGCACGTGGGGGACGCGCGGGCCACCGACATGGCCGCGGACGGGATGGTCAACATTGGTCAGTTGGCCCGCGAGCGGCACGGCGACGACGCGGTGGCGCTGATCGGGTTCGGCACCTACCGGGGCACGGTCATCGCGGCGCCCCGCTGGGGTTCGCCGTCGGAGGCGATGGTGGTGCCGCCGGCGCGGGAAGGCTCGGTGGAGCGGCGGTTGCACGAGCTGATGCCCGAGCGGGCGGTGCTCGTCTTCGGCGGCGACGACCAGCCGGGCTGGGTCACCGAGCCGGCGGACCACCGGGCGATCGGGGTGGTGTACGACCCGTCGTTCGAGTCCTGGGGCAACTACGTGCCGACCCGCCTGGGCGCGCGCTACGACGCGCTCATCTGGTGCGACGAGACGACGGCCCTGCATCCGCTGGCCGTCCCGGCCGTGCCTGGCGAGATGGAGACGTACCCGGCCGGGGTGTGACGCGCGGATCATGGAGTTGTGGTGCCGGACGAAGTGCCCGGGTCGGGGCGCAACGGGCACCACAACTCCATGATCGACCAGCCTGGGGGCTAGACGCGCGTCGGCTCCTGGGCCGTCAGGTGGTCTCGCAGGCCCTCGCCCTCGATGTCGACGTTCGGCAGGGCCCGGGACAGCCAGCGGGGCAGCCACCAGGCGCGGTCACCGAGCAGCGACATCACGGCCGGGACGATGGTCATGCGGACCACGAAGGCGTCGATGGCCACGCCGACGGCGAGCGCGAAGCCCATCGACTTGATCACCGGGTCCTCGAGGAACACGAAGCCCCCGAACACCGACATCATGATCAGCGCCGCGGCGGTGACCACCCGGGCGCCGTGTCCCATGCCGCTGATCGTGGCCGCGCGGGCGCTCTCGCCGTGCACGAAGTCCTCCCGCATCCGGGACACCAGGAACACCTCGTAGTCCATGGCGAGCCCGAACAGGATGCCGATGAGCAGGATCGGCAGGAAGCTGATCAGCGGACCGGGCGTGTCCAGGCCGACCAGGTCGGCGAGGTGTCCCTGCTGGAACACCGCCACCGTGATGCCGAACGTGGCGGCGACGGTGAGCAGGAAGCCCAGCGCGGCCTTGACCGGCACCAGCAGCGAGCGGAAGACCAGCATCAGCAGCAGGACCGAGAGCCCCACCACCAGCAGCAGGTAGATCGGCAGCGCGTCGGAGAGCTTCTCGGAGACGTCGATGCCGATCGCGGTGACGCCGGTGAGCAGCACGTCCGCGCCCCGGATGCCGCTCACCGAGTTCCGCACGTCGTGCACCAGCGTCTCGGTGGCCTCGTCGGTCGGGCCGGTCTTGGGCACCACGCCGAGCAGCGCCGTCCGGCCGTCCGGGCTGAGCTGCGGCGGCGCCACCGCGAGGACGTTCTCGGTACGTTGCAGCAGCGCGGTGACCTGCGGTACGGCGGCCGAGGTCGCCTGCGCGTCGTCGCCCGCGACGACCACCGCGAGCCGTCCGGTGAAGCCCGGTCCGAAGCCCTCGACGGTCAGGTCGTTCGCCACCCGGGCGGGAGAGCCGACGGCGGCCGTCGCCGCGCCCGGCAGCGCCAGCCGCATGTCCGGCGTGGGCAGCGCGAGCAGCCCCAGGCCGAGCAGCCCGACCAGGATCACGGGTACGCGGAAACGGGTGACGAACCGGGCCCAGCGGAAGCCGAACGCGGACTGGTCCTCGGTCGGCGCAGGCCGGTCGACGTCCGTGTCGGCGTCCGGCGTGCCGTCGTTGGCGAGCGCCCGCAGCCGGCGGGGCAGGACGCGACGACCGGCGAAGCCGAGCAGCGCCGGCTGGAGGGTGATCGCGACGAGGACGGCCACGGTGACGGTGCCGGCGGCGGCGAGACCCATCACGGTGAGGAACGGGATGTCCACCACGGCCAGCCCGGCGAGCGCGATGACGACGGTGGCGCCCGCGAAGACCACGGCGGAGCCGGCGGTGCCCACGGCCCGGCCGACCGCCTCGTCCGGCGGCAGGCCGTCGAGCAGGTTCTGCCGGTGCCGGGAGGTGATGAACAGCGAGTAGTCGATGCCCACGGCGAGGCCGAGCATCAGCGCGAGGATCGGCGCCGTGCTGGTCAACTCGATGACGCCGCTCAGCGCGAACAGGCCGGCCATGCCGACGCCCACGCCGATCAGCGCGTTGAGCATCGTCATGCCGGCGGCTACCAGCGAGCCGAACGTGATGATCAGGACGATCGCGGCGACCAGGACGCCGAGCGCCTCGGTCGAGCCGACCTCCGGCTCCCCGCCCAGCACCTCACCGCCCGGCGCGACCTGCCAGCCCTTGGCCTTGGCCGCCGCGCCGACCTCCTCGTACGCGGTCTTCTGCGCGTCGGTCACCTCGTCCGCCCCGGTGGCGAACTGGACCTGGACCAGCGCGTACCGGCCGTTGGGCGAGACGGCCCCGACCTGGAGCGGGTTGACCGCGCCCACGACGCCGGGCAGCGTCCCGGCCTGCTGAACCAGTTCCTGCACCACGGCCTGGCCCTCCGGTGTGGCCAGTTGGCCGTCCCCGGGCGCCTTGAGGGTGATCGTGCCCGTGGCGCCGCTGGCCGCGGGGAACTGCTCGGCGAGCAGATCGAGCGCGCGCTGGCTCTCGGTTCCGGGCATGGTGAAGTTGCTCGCCGTCGGGCCGCGCAGGGTCGCCGCGGCCAGGCCGGCACCGACGAGTACGACGAGCCAGAGCGCGACGACGAGCCGTCGCCGGCGCAACGCGCCCCGGCCGAGCCGGTAGAGCAGGGTGGCCATCAGGAGTCCTTGTCCTCGGTCGTGGGTGGTTGGGGCTGGGGTGACCCGGCGGGTTCGACGGCCCGCCGGGCGAGGGTGAGCAGAGCGGGACGCAGCTCGTCGTCGGGGATGTCGACGAACTCGGCGCACGCCTCGGAGATGCCGGCCAGCAGCACCAGCGCGGCGATCCGCGCGCCGGGTGCGTCGGAGTGGCCGGCCAACGCGTCGCGCAGCCGTTCGGAGATCTGCTGGATGTGGGCGAAGGCCGGCTGGCACAGCAGTTCCGGGAACTCGCCACGCAGGACGGCGATCTCCCGCCGGAACCGGACCGCGAGGTCGACGAAGCCGACCGCGGCGACCTCCTGGGCGGCTGCGCCGGTCAGGCCGCTGAGCTGGTCGTCGAGGTCGGTCAGCACCGTGATGGCGGGTGCCATCAGCTCGGCGAGCAGGGCTTCCTTGTTGGCGAAGTGGTAGAGCACGGTGGCCTTGGAGCAGCCGACCTCGCGGGCGATGTCCTGCAACGAGGTGCCCCGGTAGCCGGTCACCGCGAACCGTCGCGCCGCCGCCGCGAGGATCTCGCCGTGCGTCTCGGACACCGCTCTCGCCATCACCGGTCCACCTCCGTGAACCAGCATGCCTGACCGATCGGTCAGACCCTGACCGATCGGTCAGACGAACCGGGTGGCGTTCCCCACACCCGGTTCCCGTTTAGTCGGCGTGCTCCGCGTCGTACCTGGTCCGCGCCTCGGCGATGGCCCGGCGGTGGCGTTCGGCCCAGCTCGTCAGCGCCACCAGTGACTCGTACAGCTCCAGCGCCATCGGGGTGGCCACGTACTCGACCTTGGGTGGCACGGTCGGATAGACGGTGCGGTGCAGCAGGCCGTCGCGTTCCAGGTTGCGCAGAGTCAGCGTGAGCATCCGGCGGCTGATGCCCTCGATGTGCCGCTCCAGCTCGGTGAAGCGCACCGGGCCGTGCGAGGCGGCCACCAGGATGCCGATGCTCCACTTGCCGCCGACCCGGTCGAGCACCTCACGGACGGTGCACGCCCGGGCCTGCCCCGGCGTGAAGGGCACGTTCCCGGGTGAGCAGGTCAGCTCGGCCTCCACCAGGGCGGACACATCGCTGTTCCTCTGGGACACGACAGTGCCTCCTTCCGCTCCCGCCAATGGTCACAGACGATGGCGTCGGTAACAAACCGTGCACCAAGGAGGATTCCGTGGACCGAGGCACCCCGTCCCGCTGGCCTGCGCTGCTGGTGCTCTGCGCCGGCAGCCTCATGATCATTCTGGATGGCAGCGTCGTGTCGGTGGCCCTGCCCGCCGTGCAGCGCGACCTGGGCTTCACGGCCGCCGGCCTGGCCTGGGTGGTCAACGCCTACCTGGTGGCGTTCGGCGGACTGCTGCTGCTCGCCGGCCGCCTCGGTGACCTGCTCGGCCGACGCCGGGTCTTCCTGGCCGGCGTCGTGCTGTTCACCGTGGCCTCGGCGGCCTGCGCGGCGGCAAGCGGTCCGGCCCTGCTCGTCGGCGCGCGGTTCGGCCAGGGCGTCGGCGGGGCGCTGGCCATGGCGGTCAGCCTCGGCATGATCGTCCGGCTCTACCCCGAACCGGCCGAGCGGGCCCGCGCGATCGCCGTCTACAGCTTCACCGGGGCTGCCGGCGCATCCGTCGGCACGGTGGCCGGGGGAGTGCTGACCGAGCTGGCCGGCTGGCGCTCGATCTTCCTGGTGAACCTCCCGATCGGCGCGGCGATCCTGCTCGCCGCCGTACGCCGGCTCCCCGCCGAACGGGGCGTCGGTCTGCGGGCCGGCCTCGACGTGCCGGGCGCGCTGCTCGCCACCGCCGGCCTGATGGCCGCCGTGCTGGGCATCGTGGGTACGGGCGAACACGGTTGGACCAGCCCGCGAACCCTGGGCGCGATGGCGCTCGCCGTGCTGCTGCTCGGCGGCTTCGCGGTACGCCAGCGCGTGGCGTCCACCCCGCTGCTGCCGGCCCGGCTGCTGCGCGTGCCCGGCCTGCTCGCGGCGAACACCGTGCAGTTCCTCATGGTGGCCGCGTTCTTCGGCTTCCAGTTCCTGCTCGCCGTGGAGCTGCAACTGGTGCTCGGGCTGGACGCGGCGGCGACCGGCTGGGCCTTCCTGCCCACCCCGGTGGTGATCGCGGTGGTGTCGCTCGGCCTGGCGGGCCGACTGATCGCCCGCTGGGGCGCCCGAACCGTGCTGCTGACCGGACTCGGCCTGGCCGTCGTCGGGTTCCTGCTGCTCGCCCGGTTGTCCGCCGACGGTGGCTACGTCGCCGACGTACTCCCGGCGATGTTGATCTTCGGGGTGGCCGGCGGCCTGACCCTGCCGGCGGTCACCACGCTGGCCATGGCCGGCGCGACCGACGCCGACGCCGGGCTCGCCTCCGGTCTGGCCAACACGACCCAGCAGGTCGGGGGAGCGGTCGGCCTGGCGGCCCTGGCGACCCTGGCGGCGGCCCGCAGCGACGGTCTACGGTCCGCCGGCCAGACCGAGGTGGTCGCGCTGGCCGGCGGTTACCGGGTCGCGTACACGGTGGCCGCTGCCCTGGTGCTCGCCGCGCTGCTGGTGGCACTGGCCACCGGCCCGCGACGGCCGGCCGACGCGCGTCCCGACGACGACGGACGTGGCGATCGTTCGGGATCGGAGCGCCGTGTCCGGTTGACCGACGACGCCGAGGCGGCGAGGGTGATCGGGTGAGTGAGGCTGACGAGACCCGCGACGGCGTGGCCCTGACGAACCTGGACCAGCCGCTGTCCGACCGTGACGACGCGACCAAGCGCGACCTCGTCGACTACCTCGACGCCGTCCGGGAGCCGATCGTCGGGCAGCTCCGTGACCGGCCGCTGTCGGTGATCCGCGTCCGGCCCGGCCAGCCGCCGTTCATGCAGAAGAACCTGCCCCGCTACACCCCGGACTGGGTACGCCGGACGGCGGTCTGGGCCGAGGCGTCGCACCGGGAGATCTCGTACGCCCTCTGCGACGACCGGCGCACCCTGCTCTGGTTCGCCAACCAGCGCGCGGTCGAGTACCACCCGACCCTGGCCACCGCGACCGACCCGCACCGACCGACCCACCTCGTGCTCGACCTGGACCCGCCCGAGGGGGACGGGTTCCGCGCGGCGGTCGACGCGGCGCTGCTGGTCCGCCAGGCGCTCGCCGACGCCGGTCTGGCCGGGGCGGTCAAGACCAGCGGAGCCAAGGGCGTGCACGTCTTCGTCCCGGTCACGGGCGACGCCACCGCCGAGGAGCTGGCCGCCGCCACCCGGGCCCTCGCCGTCCGCGCCGAACGGCTCGACCCGGCGCTCGCCACCACCGCGTACATCCGCGAGGACCGGGGCGGGAAGGTGTTCGTGGACGCCACCCGCTCCGGCGGGGCGACGGTCGTGGCCGCGTACAGCCCGCGCCTGCGGCCCGGGATGCCGGTGTCCTTCCCGGTCGACTGGGCCGACCTGACCAGGGTGAGCCCGTCGGACTTCACCATCCGGACGGTTCCGGCGCTGCTCGCCGGAACCGACCCGTGGGTCGCGCTGCTGCCGGAACCCCAGCAGATCCCCGCCGACCTGGTCGCCGAGGGTCGCGCCATCCCGGTGGCCCGCGTGCAGGCCATGCACGAGGGCAAGCGCCGGGCCCGCGCCCGCCGAGAAACCACCTGACGGTACGCCCCGACGACCGCCCCACCCGCCGCCGCGCGGCTCGGGTCAGGCTCCGCAGTCCGGCGGTCCGGTGTTGTCGGGGTTCTGTGGCACGATTTTCCGGGTGACCAGCCGATCTACGGAGAGCCAGCGCCTCGCCGACCTCGCGCGGCTGCGTCGCGTCCGCGACCGCATCGACCGGGAGTACGCGCAGCCGCTGGACGTCGAGGCGCTCGCCCGGGGCGTCCACATGTCGGCCGGGCACCTCAGCCGGGAGTTCCGGCTCGCCTACGGCGAATCCCCGTACAGCTATCTCATGACCCGGCGCGTGGAGCGCGCCATGGCCCTGCTGCGTCGTGGCGACATGAGCGTCACCGATGTATGTTTCGCGGTCGGCTGCTCGTCGCTCGGCACCTTCAGCACCCGGTTCACCGAACTGGTCGGTATGCCACCCAGCACCTACCGCCGGGAGGCGGCGCTGTCGACGGTCGGGCTGCCGTCCTGCACCGCGAAGCAGGTCACCAGGCCCATCAGGAATCGAGAAGCGCAGGTCATGCCGCCACCCGTAGCGTGACCGGGTCCCGCCCACCCGAGTAGATGGAGAGACGATTGAGCAAGGCCACGGACTCGCCCGCGGCACACGTCGCCGACCGCCACGACCTGATCCGGGTACAGGGCGCTCGCGTCAACAACCTCAAGGACGTCACCGTCGAGCTGCCGAAGCGTCGTCTCACGGTGTTCACCGGGGTCTCCGGCTCGGGCAAGAGCTCGCTGGTGTTCGGCACCATCGCGGCGGAGTCGCAGCGGATGATCAACGAGACCTACAGCGCCTTCCTCCAGGGCTTCATGCCGACGCTGACCCGGCCCGAGGTCGACGTCCTGGCCGGCCTGACCACCGCGATCATCGTCGACCAGGAGCGGATGGGCGCCAACGCCCGCTCCACCGTCGGCACCGCCACCGACGCCAACGCGATGCTGCGCATCCTGTTCAGCCGGCTCGGGCAGCCGCACATCGGCTCGCCGAACGCGTTCTCCTTCAACGTCCCCTCGGTCCGGGCGACCGGCGCGATCACCGTGGAGCGCGGCGCGGGCAAGACGAAGACCGAGAAGGCGACCTTCAACCGCCTGGGCGGCATGTGCCCGCGCTGCGAGGGCATGGGCAACGTCACCGACTTCGACCTCTCCGCGCTCTACGACGACAGCAAGTCGCTCAACGAGGGCGCGATCACGATCCCCGGTTACAGCATGGAGGGCTGGTACGGCCGGATCTTCCGGGGCTGCGGCTACTTCGACCCGGACAAGCCGATCAGCAAGTACACCAAGCGGGAGTTGCAGGACCTGCTCCACCGGGAACCGACCAAGATCAAGGTTGAGGGCATCAACCTGACGTACTCGGGCCTGATCCCGCAGATCCAGAAGTCGTTCCTCTCCAAGGACATCGACACGTTGCAGCCGCACATCCGGGCCTTCGTGGACCGGGCGGTCACGTTCACCACCTGCCCCGACTGCGACGGCACCCGGCTCAGCGCCGAGGCCCGCTCGTCGAAGATCGCGGGCAAGAACATCGCCGACGTCTGCGCCATGCAGATCAGCGACCTGGCGGCCTGGGTCCGGGGCATCCAGGAGCCGTCGGTCGCGCCGCTGCTCAGCGGGCTGCAACACCTCCTCGACTCGTTCGAGGAGATCGGGCTGGGCTACCTGTCGCTCGACCGGCCGTCGGGCACGCTCTCCGGTGGCGAGGCGCAGCGCACGAAGATGATCCGCCACCTCGGGTCATCGCTCACCGACGTCACGTACGTCTTCGACGAACCGACGATCGGGCTGCACCCGCACGACATCGCCCGCATGAACGGCCTGCTGCTGCGCCTGCGCGACAAGGGCAACACCGTCCTGGTCGTGGAGCACAAGCCGGAGGCCATCGCCATCGCCGACCACGTCGTCGACCTCGGTCCCGGCGCCGGCACCGCCGGTGGTGAGGTGGTGTTCGAGGGCACCGTCGACGGGCTGCGCGCCAGCGACACCCTGACCGGGCGGCACCTGGACGACCGGGCCGCGCTGAAGACCTCGGTGCGTACGCCGTCCGGCACACTCGCCGTGCGGGGCGCGAACACCCACAACCTGCGCGACGTCGACGTCGACATCCCGCTCGGCGTCCTCGTCGTCGTGACCGGCGTGGCCGGATCGGGCAAGAGTTCGCTCATCCACGGCTCGGTGTCCGGCACCGACGGCGTGGTGTCGGTCGACCAGAGCGCCATCCGCGGCTCCCGACGGAGCAACCCCGCGACGTACACGGGCCTGCTCGACCCGATCCGCAAGGCGTTCGCGAAGGCCAACGGCGTGAAGCCCGCGCTGTTCAGCGCCAACTCCGAGGGCGCCTGCCCCGGCTGCAACGGCGCGGGCGTCATCTACACCGACCTGGGGATGATGGCCGGCGTGGCCGCCACCTGCGAGGAGTGCGAGGGGCGCCGGTTCCAGGCGTCCGTGCTGGAATACCGGTTCGGTGGCCGGGACATCAGCGAGGTGCTCGCCATGTCGGTGACCGAGGCGGAGGCGTTCTTCGGCACCGGCGAGGCGCGTACGCCGGCCGCGCACGCCATCCTCGACCGGCTCGTCGACGTCGGGCTCGGCTACCTCAGCCTCGGCCAGCCGCTGACCACCCTGTCCGGCGGCGAGCGGCAGCGGCTGAAGCTGGCCACCCGCATGGCCGAGAAGGGCGGCATCTACGTCCTCGACGAGCCGACCACCGGCCTGCACCTCGCCGACGTCGAGCAACTGCTCGGCCTGCTGGACCGGCTCGTCGACTCCGGCACGTCGGTGATCGTCGTCGAGCATCACCAGGCGGTCATGGCACACGCCGACTGGATCATCGACCTGGGCCCGGGCGCCGGCCACGACGGCGGCCGGATCGTCTTCGAAGGCACCCCGGCCGACCTGGTAGCCACCCGCAGCACCCTGACCGGAGAACACCTGGCGGAGTACGTAGGCCGCTGAGCCCGCCTGCCCCCAAGGCCGCCGGCGTTCCGGGGCGTGCCGCGGCGTTCCGGGGCGTTCCGCGGCGCTCCGCGGCGCTCCGCGATCTTGCACTTTCGGTGGCGACAAAAGGTGCATCCCGCCCAAACCGATAACCGAAACTGCAAGATCGCGGAGCTGACCCGGGCGGGGTCGGGTCGACGCGAGCCGGCGGCGGGTGCGTGGGGTCCGGGGCTCGGCCCCGGGACAGAAATGACAAGCGCTCCAGGTCCGCGCTTCTCAGCGGACATGGAGCGCGAAAGCTTGTGCCCCCGGCAGGATTCGAACCTGCGCCCCCGCCTCCGGAGGGCGGTGCTCTATCCCCTGAGCTACGGGGGCTCAGCGACTGGAGAAGACTAGCAAACCTCCTCCGCGTACGCCGAATCGGTATCGGGTGGGCCGATCGTGTCGGCGACCGGCCCACCCGGTACTCAGGCCGCGACCGCCCGTCCGCAACTGGGCAGCGGGTGCAGGACGATCCGCCGGGGCAGTCGGCGCGGCCACTCGTTGCGGGGCCAGGACCCGTCCACGATCAGGTGAACGGTGCGCTGTTCCTCGCCACTGAGGCGTAGTACGAAGTCGCGGGGGAGCGGCGGGTCGACCGTCGGCGTCGTGATCATGAAGCGCACCCGGCCCCGGGACGACACGGCGGAGATCACGTCGGCGGCCGGCATCGTGCCGCGCAGCCGTACCCGCCCGATCCAGTAGACCTCGGCCAGGTGCTCCTGGGCCGTCCGGGTGATCGCCGGGTACTCGCTGCGTACCCACCGTTCGACCGCGCTGACGCAGAGCCCGCAGGCCCGCTCGCGCGGCTCGCGCGGACCCAACCCCCAGGCTCGGAGGTACGCCCCGACCGCGCCCACGTCCAACGGAAGGTCGAACCGGCGCTGGATGAGCGTGGTGAGGCTCTGCCGCGTCCACAGCTCCTCGTCCAGGCCGAACTCGTCGGGGTGGACGCCCCGGAGTGTGTCGATCAGTTCGAGTTCCTGCTCGCGGCTGAGCATTCCCGGCTCGCCCTGCCGCTGTCCGCGACGGACGGCTGCCACCGCCCCGTCACCGCCGATGGTGTGGCGTCGGCACCAACTGGTGACCGAGCGCCGTGCGTCTCTGAGTGCAACCCCCACGTCTTGGGCAACGAGCCCGAATCACAACTGGTCACGATATGTGTGGAGAAAACTCTCTAAGCAACGTAATCGCCTGTCCAACGCAAAACGCCCACAAGTTACGATATGGCATTTATGGGGCACGGAGGTCTTCGGGCGGCCCGACAGACCCGGCGGCGAGGGCGGGGCCGGCGCCGACCCGGCGTGGTCCGTCGCCAGGTCGCCGATGTTGCGGCATCCGCACGCCTGGACACCGCCACATCGCCGATCTCGTGTGGATCAACGCGCATCTCGGCGGCGCGGAGTGCCGTGATCGTCTCGGGCTCTTGGAAGTCGGGGTGTCCCGGCCGCACGGACAGCCCGCTTTGCAGGAACCCGAGTCGATCACCGAGAGCGCGCCCCGCCCGCTAGACCGCGCCGCGCCGTGCCTGCTGCGCTACGCGCCGCGCCCCACGTTCAGCCCAGCCCGCGCCCGCACCGCGCCCGCCCCACGCCCGCCCCACGCCCGCGCCCGCACCGCGCCCGTGCCCGCACCGCGCCTGCGCCCGCGCCCAGCCCGCGCCGAGCCCGCACCGCGCCCAGCCCGCACCGCGCCCAGCCCAGCACCGCGCTCGCGCCCGTCCGCGCTTGGCCGCGCTTGGCCGCACCCGCCCGCGCTGCGCTGCGGCCCGCTGGATCTCACCGCGGCCCGCTGCGGCCCGGCCCGCCTACGACAGGTGGCCGGCAATGGGCCGGGCCCGCGTCCCGCCTAGGTGCTGCGGTGACGCGGGCCCGGTGCGCCCTCGGAGTGGATCAGCCCTTGGCCTGCGCCTGGAGCTGCCGGAGGTTGTTCAGCTCGGACTGCTGGGTGGTCTTCATGGTCTCGGCCACGCGTACCACCTCGGCGTTGTCGGTCTCGGCGAGCGCCGCGTCGATCATGTGGATCCCGCCCAGGTGGTGGTTGTACATGAGGGCCAGGAACTGCCGGTCGACCTCGATGCCCTTGGCGTCGCGCAGGGCGGCCATCTGCTCCGGCGTGGCCATGCCCGGCATCAGCCCGTCCTTGACGCTCGCCCCGTCGGACATCCACGACATCGGCGGCTGCGAGCCGGTCGGGCTGAGCCCCCACTCGCGCAGCCAGGTCTGCATGGCGCCGATCTCGCCCTGCTGACCGGTGGCGATGTCGACGGCGATCTGCCGGACCTCGGGCAGCGTCGCCGACCGGTACGCGATCAGGCTCATCTCCACGGCCTGGGTGTGGTGGGTCGTCATGTCCCGGGCGAAGCCCGCCTCGACCGAGGCGTCACCGGGGCGGATGAGCCGGGGGGTGAGCAGACCGCCGGCGTACCCGAGCAACAGCCCCACCACCAGCAGGGCGGCCAACGCGAGCACGCCGTAACGCCGCGCCGGCGCCCGGCCGTCCTCGTCCGGGACGGCCGGGGCCTCGTCGTACTCGCTGTCGGTGGTGGCGGGGGCTGTCATCGACGTCCTTACTGGGTGGGCGGCTGCTGCTGGAGCTCACGCGGGGTGGTGCCGGTGGCGGTCACGCCCTGGTTGCAGAGCGCCGTGGGGCCCTCGACGGAGGCGTTCACCCGCAGGTCCTTGATGAAGTCGTCGATCCGCTTGTCGTCGGCGTTGTCGACCTTGAGCTGGTAGCCCCACGCCTGGAGCGAGATCGGCTTGTCCAGACCCTCGTACGGGCTCATCAGCATCTTCTCGACGCCACGCACCTTGCCGGCGAGCTTCTCGACCTGGTCCTTGGGCAGGTCGGGGCGGTACGTGATCCAGACCGCGCCGTGCTCCAGGCTGTGCACGGCGTGCTCGCTGGCGATCGGGGCGTCGTACACGTCGCCCATGCAGTTCTGCCAGGCCGCGTTGTGCACGCCACCCACCGGCGGCGAGTACTTGTAGGTCAGCGGGCCGGCCTTGTGCGCCTCGTACTTGAGGCTCTCCGGGTCGGCCTTGCGGATGTTGGTGATGCCGTCGATGGCGTTGGCCCGCTTGTCCCACGGCTTGGAGCCCTGGAACGCCGCCCACGCGCCGTAGCCGATGATGCCGGCCGCGAGCACGCCCACGGCGACGAAGAGCGCGATGGGGCCCCACGCGCGGCCCTGGCTCACCTTGACCGGGGCGACCGGCTTGCGGGGGCCCTTGCCGCCGGCCCGGGGGGAGCCCGCCGGCTTGCCGGAACCGGCCTTGGCGCCGGACGCCGGCCGGCCCGCGGCCGGCTTCTTGCCGGTGCTGACCACGGTCGGGCGGCGCTCTGGGCCACCCGGGGTGCTGATGCTCATCGTGCCTCGTCAAGTCGGTCGGTCAGGGGAGATGGCGGGCCGGTTGACGCGCAGGGTAGCCGCCGAGTGCCCGAGTCTACCCCCGATAACATGGTTGGGTGACTCCTGCAGAACTCGCCTCGGTCGTCCTCACCGCCGCCCACGCCGTCTTCACCGACCGTGGCCTGGATCACGCCGCGTTGCCGGAGCGCACGGTGGTGGAGCGACCGCGCAACCCCGAGCACGGCGACTACGCCTCCACGCTCGCTCTGCAGTTGAGTAAGAAGGTGGGCGTCCCGCCGCGTGAGCTGGCCAACGCCCTGGCCGACGCGCTGGGTCGGGCGCCCGGGATCAAGTCGGTGGAGATCGCCGGGCCGGGCTTTCTCAATATCCGGCTCGACGCCGCCGCCGCCGGCCAGCTCGCCCGGCTGATCGTCGAGGCCGGCGCGGAGTACGGACGCAGCGACCGGCTCGCCGGCGAGACGATCAACCTGGAGTTCGTCTCGGCCAACCCCACCGGCCCGGTGCACATCGGCGGCGTCCGCTGGGCGGCCGTCGGTGACGCGCTGAGCCGGCTGCTACGCGCGACCGGCGCCGAGGTCGGCACGGAGTACTACTTCAACGACGCCGGCTCGCAGATCGACCGCTTCGCCCAATCGCTGCTGGCCGCCGCGAAGGGCGAGGCCGTGCCGGAGGACGGCTACGGCGGGGCGTACATCGCGGAGATCGCCACCGAGGTGCAGGCCCGCCGGCCCGACGTGCTCGGCCTGGACGACGCCGCCGCCCAGGAGGTGTTCCGGGTCGAGGGTGTCGCGCTGATGTTCGACGAGATCCGCTCGTCGCTGCGCGACTTCGGGGTGGAGTTCGACACCTACTTCAACGAGAAGGACCTGCACGACCGGGGCGAGCTGGATCTCGCGCTGGCGCGGCTGCGCGAGCAGGGCCACCTGTACGAGTCCGAGGGCGCCACCTGGCTGCGGACCACCGACTTCGGTGACGACAAGGACCGGGTGCTGCGCAAGTCCAACGGCGAGTGGACGTACTTCGCCGCGGACTGCGCCTACTACCTCGACAAGCGCGAGCGCGGCTTCGAGCGGGTCGTGATCATGCTGGGCGCCGACCACCACGGCTACATCGGCCGGATGAAGGCGATGGCGGCCTGCTTCGGCGACGACCCGGAGCGGAACCTGGAGATCCTCATCGGGCAGTTGGTCAACCTGCTGCGCGACGGCGCTCCGATGCGGATGAGCAAGCGGGCCGGCACGGTGATCACCCTGGAGGACCTGGTCGAGGCGATCGGCGTGGACGCCTCCCGGTACGCGCTGGCCCGCTACTCCAGCGACTCCCCGATCGACATCGACATCGAGCTGTGGACCCGGGCCACCCGCGACAACCCGGTCTACTACGTGCAGTACGTGGCCGCCCGGACGGCGGGCGTGGCCCGCAACGCCGCCGAGGTGGGCCTGGTCCCGGGTGACGCCGAGGCGTTCCGCCCCGAGCTGCTGGAACACGAGAAGGAGAACGAGCTGCTCAAGGCGCTCGCCGAGTTCCCGGCGGTGGTGGCCACGGCCGCCGAGCTGCGCGAGCCGCACCGGGTGGCCCGCTACCTGGAGGAGAGCGTCGCCGCCTCCTACCACCGGTTCTACGACAACTGCCGGGTGCTGCCGTTGGGCGACGAGGAGGTCACCGACCTGCACCGCGCCCGGCTCTGGCTCAACAACGCCACCCGCACGGTGATCGCCAACGGCCTGCGCCTGCTCGGCGTCTCCGCCCCCGAGAGGATGTGACATGCGGGCTCACGAGGCTGGCGCGCTGCACGCGGACATCAGCAACCAGGGGCCGGCCTGGCTGCGTACCCCGGCCGACGTCAACGCCCTCGTGCCGGCGCTGTGGCCGCGGTCGGTGGCCCGCGGCCCGGACGGCGCGGTCGCCGTCGCGGGCCTGAGCGTCCGCGACATCGCGGCCGAGTTCGGCACCCCGGTGTACGTCCTCGACGAGGCCGACCTGCGCTCGCGCTGCCGTGACTTCCGGGCGGCCTTCCCGACCGAGGACGTCTACTACGCGGGCAAGGCGTTCCTCTGCCGGGCGGTGGTCCGGATGATCGCCGAGGAGGGCCTGCACCTGGACGTCTGCACCGGCGGTGAGCTGGCCACCGCGCTCTCGGCCGGGATGCCTCCGGAGCGCATCGGCTTCCACGGCAACAACAAGTCGGTGGCCGAGCTGAGCCGGGCGTTGGACGCCGGGGTCGGCCGGATCATCGTCGACTCGTTCACCGAGATCGACCGGCTCACCGCGCTGGCCCGCGAGCGCGGCGTGCGGCCCCGGGTGCTGGTCCGGGTGACGGTCGGCGTCGAGGCGCACACCCACGAGTTCATCGCGACCGCCCACGAGGACCAGAAGTTCGGCTTCTCCCTGGCCGGGGGAGCGGCGGCCAACGCCGCCTTCAAGATCCTCGACGAGGACGTGCTGGAGCTGCGTGGTCTGCACTCGCACATCGGCTCGCAGATCTTCGACGCGAGCGGCTTCGAGGTGTCAGCCCGTCGGGTCCTCGCCCTGCAGGCGCAGATCCGCGACGCGCGCGGGGTGGAGCTGCCCGAGCTGGACCTGGGCGGCGGCTTCGGCATCGCGTACACCACGCAGGACGACCCGGCCGCTCCGCAGGATCTGGCCAAGCGGCTCCGCAAGATCGTCGACTCGGAGTGCGCGGCGGAGAACCTGGCCGTCCCGCACCTGTCGATCGAGCCGGGTCGGGCCATCGTCGGGCCGGCCGTCTTCACCCTCTACGAGGTCGGCACGGTCAAGGATCTCGACGGCATCCGCACGTACGTGAGCGTGGACGGCGGCATGAGCGACAACATCCGTACCGCCCTCTACGACGCCTCGTACTCGGCGACCCTGGCCTCGCGCGCCTCGGACGCGACGCCGTTGCTCGCCCGCGTGGTGGGAAAGCACTGTGAGTCCGGGGACATCGTGGTGAAGGATGAATTCCTGCCCGCCGACGTGCAGCCCGGAGATCTTGTCGCGGTGCCCGGCACCGGCGCGTACTGCCGGAGCATGGCCAGCAACTACAACCATGTGCCCCGGCCGCCGGTCGTCGCGGTACGCGACGGCCAGGCGCGCCTGATCGTCCGGCGGGAGACCGAAGAGGACCTGCTGGCATTGGATGTGGGATGACGTCACCTGTGCGCTTGGCTCTGCTCGGCTGCGGCACGGTCGGCCAGGAGGTGGTCCGGCTGTTGCACGAGCAGTCGACCGACCTGGCCGCCCGCATCGGCGCTCCACTGGAGATCGCCGGCGTCGCCGTCCGCCGGCTCGGCCGCGACCGCGGTGACCTGCCGATCGACGAGAGCCTGTTCACCACCGACGCGCTCGGGCTGATCAAGCGCGACGACGTGGACGTGGTCATCGAGGTGGTGGGCGGGATCGAGCCGGCCCGGAGCTGGCTGGTCGAGGCGCTGCGCGCCGGCAAGAGCGTGGTCACCGCCAACAAGGCGCTGCTCGCCGAGGACGGCGTCGCGTTGCACGAGGCCGCCGCCGAGGGTGGCGGGGACCTCTACTACGAGGCGTCCGTGGCCGGTGCCATCCCGCTGCTGCGCCCGCTGCGCGAGTCGCTGCACGGAGACCGGATCAACCGGGTCACCGGCATCGTCAACGGCACCACCAACTTCATCCTGTCCGCGATGGACGCCACCGGCGCCGGCTTCGCCGAGGCGTTGGAAGAGGCCACCGAGCTGGGGTACGCCGAGGCCGACCCCACCGCCGACGTGGAGGGCTTCGACGCGGCGGCGAAGGCCGCGATCCTCGCCTCGCTGGCGTTCCACACCCGGGTCGGCGCCGCCGACGTGCACCGCGAGGGCATCACCGAGGTGACCGCCGCGGACATGGCCAGCGCCCAGGCGATGGGCTGCACCATCAAGCTGCTCTGCATCGCGGCGCGGGGCGTCGACGCGGCCGGTCAGGAGACGGTCAGCGTCCGGGTGCATCCGGCGATGATCCCGCGCAGCCACCCGCTGGCCAGCGTCGGCGACGCGTTCAACGCGGTCTTCGTCGAGGCGGACGCCGCCGGGCAGCTCATGTTCTACGGCCGGGGCGCGGGCGGCGCGCCGACCGCCAGCGCGGTGCTCGGCGACGTGGTGGCGGTGTCCCGCAACCGGCTCGCCGGCGTGCGCGCGGCCAGCGAGAGCGCGTACGCCGCCCTGTCGGTGCGGCCGATGGGCGAGGCGCTGACCCGCTACCACGTCAGCCTGGACGTGGCCGACCGCTCGGGTGTGCTGGCCACGGTGGCGAGCGTGTTCGCCCGGCACGACGTGTCGATCGCGACCGTGCGCCAGGGTTCGGCGGGTGGCGCTCCCGGCCGGGACGGCGACGCGGAGCTGGTCATCGTCACCCACGTCGCGCCGGACGCCGCGCTCGCCGCGACCGTCGAGGAACTGCGCGGTCTGGACATCGTCCGGTCGGTGACGAGCGTGCTGCGGGTCGAGGGCGGCGACTGAGTCGTTGGACCATCGGGCGTCCCGCCAGGTGGGTAACCCGGGGTGTGCCATCGATGGCTCCGGCAGGGTGGTCCAGGGTGACCCGGTGCTCGGGTCGGCGCGGCGGTAGAGAGGCGAGGAGAGCGACATGTGGCGTGGTCTGATCGAGGCGTACCGGGATCGGCTGCCCGTCACCGCGGCCACGCCGGTCGTCACGCTGCACGAGGGGAACACGCCGCTGCTGCCGGCGCCGGTGCTCTCGGCCCGGTTGGGCTGTGACGTCTACCTGAAGGTGGAGGGAGCGAACCCGACCGGCTCCTTCAAGGACCGGGGGATGACCCTCGCGGTGTCGAAGGCGGTCGAGGCCGGCAACAAGGCGATCATCTGCGCCTCCACCGGCAACACCAGCGCCTCCGCCGCGGCGTACGCGGCCCGGGCCGGGCTGACCTGCGCGGTGCTGGTGCCGCAGGGCAAGATCGCGCTGGGCAAGCTGGCCCAGGCGCTGGTGCACGGGGCGAAGCTGCTCCAGGTCAGCGGCAACTTCGACGACTGCCTGGCGCTCGCCGCCAAGCTGGCGCAGGACCACCCGGTGGCGCTTGTCAACTCGGTCAACATCGACCGCCTGCACGGGCAGAAGACCGCCGCGTTCGAGATCGTCGAGGCGCTCGGTGACGCGCCGGACATCCACTGCCTGCCGGTCGGCAACGCCGGCAACATCTCGGCGTACTGGATGGGCTATGCGGAGGAGCAGGCGGCCGGCGCCACCACGCGCGCGCCCAGGATGTTCGGCTTCCAGGCGTCCGGCGCCGCCCCGATCGTGACCGGAAAGGTGGTGCCGGAGCCGTCCACCATCGCCACCGCGATCCGGATCGGCAACCCGGCGAGCTGGACCAAGGCGCTGGACGCGCGGGAAGCTTCCGGCGGCCTCATCGAGGCGGTGACCGACCGGGAGATCCTGTCGGCGTACCGGCTGCTGGCCCGAGAGGTGGGCGTGTTCGTCGAGCTGGGCAGCGCGGCCAGCGTGGCGGGCCTGCTCCAGCAGGCCGCCGCGGGAGCGGTGCCGGCCGGTTCGACGGTGGTCTGCACGGTGACCGGTCACGGCCTGAAGGACCCGGAGTGGGCGATCTCCACGGCACCCGCCCCGCTGACCATCGGCAACGACCCGTTGGCCGCGGCCCGCGCCCTCGACCTGGCCTGAGAGGGTTTCCGCCGTCGGCGGTGGGCCGCTCCTGGGGGCGGCGGGGGTTCCGGTGATCGAGTCCGGCACACTTTCACGTATCCCCGCCCGCATTCTCTTTCAGGAGTGAGCCAGGCCGATGTCGCTGCTCGCCAGATTCAGCCTCGCCAACCGAGGGCTGGTCGCCCTCATCGCGGTGGTGACCACGGCGTTCGGAGCGTTCGCCGTGCCGTCGCTGAAGCAGCAACTGCTGCCGTCGCTCGAGTTCCCGGCCGCGTTCATCGTGGCCTCCTACCCCGGCGCCGGACCCGAGATCGTCGAGTCGCAGGTGACCGAGCCGATCGAGAACGCCCTCCAGGGCATCCCGGGGCTGGACAAGGTCACTTCCACCTCCCGTGAGGGATCGGCCACCGTCCAGGTGGAGTACGAGTTCGGCACCGACCTGGACGGCGTGGTCAACAAGATGCAGACCGCGCTGAGCCGGATCGACGCCCAGTTGCCGGGCAGCGTCGATCCGCAGGTCATCGCGGGCAGCACCGACGACCTGCCGGCGGTGGTGCTGGCCGCGGCCGGTGGCACGGACGAGCGGGCGCTCGCCGAGAAGCTGCGCGCGACGGTGGTGCCGGAGCTGGAGAGCATCGAGGGCGTCCGTACGGTCGAGGTGACCGGCGCCCGCGACGACGTCGTGGTGGTCACCCCGGACCCGGCGAAGCTGGCCGCGGCGAAGCTCGCGCCGACCGCCATCGGCGCCGCCCTGAAGACCAACGGCGTGTCCGTGCCGGCCGGCGCGGTGGCCTCGGGCGGCCTGGCCCTGCCGGTGCAGGTCGGAACGCCGGTCGCCACCCTGGACGACCTGCGCGGCATCGTGGTCGCGCCCGGCGCGACCCCGGTCCGGCTCGGTGACGTGGCGACGGTCGAGCAGCAGCTCGCCCCGGCCACCGCGATCACCCGGACCAACGGCAAGGACAGCCTCGGCATCGCCGTCACCGCCGCGCCGGACGGCAACGCGGTGGAGATCTCCCACGAGATCCGTGACCGGATGGCCGACCTGAAGGACGCCTCCGGCGCGGAGTTGACCGTTGTCTTCGACCAGGCGCCCTTCGTGGAGAAGTCGATCGAGTCGTTGACCACCGAGGGCCTGCTGGGTCTGCTGATGGCGGTCATCGTCATCCTGGTGTTCCTGCTGTCGGTGCGCTCGACGGTGGTGACCGCGGTCTCCATCCCGCTCTCCGTGCTGGTGGCGCTGATCGCCCTGTGGATCGGTGACTACTCGCTCAACCTGTTGACCCTCGGCGCGTTGACCATCGCGGTGGGTCGGGTGGTGGACGACTCGATCGTGGTGTTGGAGAACATCAAACGGCATCTGGAGTACGGCGAGGAGAAGCGGCACGCGATCATCACCGGTGTCCGCGAGGTGGCCGGCGCGGTGACCGCGTCCACCCTCACGACGGTGGCGGTGTTCGCCCCGATCGCGCTGGTGGGCGGGTTCGTCGGGCAGCTCTTCGCGCCGTTCGCGATCACCGTCACGGTGGCCCTGCTCGCCTCGCTGCTGGTCTCGCTGACGGTGATTCCGGTGTTGGCGTACTGGTTCCTCAGGCCGCGCGGCGGCACCGTCGACGACGAGGCGGTGCGCCGCGAGGCCGAGGAGAAGGAGCTGCGCAGCCCCTTGCAGCGGGCGTACCTGCCGGTCATCGGCTTCGCCACCCGCAAGCGGTCGACCCGCTGGATCACCGTCGGGCTCGGCCTGCTGGTGCTCTTCGGCACCTTCGGGTTGGCGCAGAAACTGGAGACGAACTTCCTGGACGACTCCGGCCAGGACACGCTCAGCTTCCGGCAGGAGCTGCCGGCGGGCAGCGGCCTGGCCGCCACCGACGCGGCGGCCAAGCAGGTCGAGGGGGTCCTCGAGCGGCTCGGCGGGGTCGACACGTACCAGGTGACCGCCGGTGGCAGCGACTCGCCGTGGGCGGGCGGCGGCGGTAACAACGTCGCGAGCTGGTCGTTGGCGCTCGACGGCGACAAGGACGCCAAGCAGGTACGCGAGGAGCTGCGCCGAGAGTTCGACAAGCTCGGCACGGGCGTGGGCGAGGTCAGTTTCGGCGGTGGTCAGGACGCGTCGACCAGCCAGCTCGAGGTGATCGTCCAGGCGAGCGACCCGGAGGTGCTGACCCGCGCGACCGAGGCGGCCCGTACGGCGATGGACGACGTCCCGGACGTCGAGGACGTCACCACCAGCCTCGCCGCGCGCGTGCCGCGGGTGGACGTGACCGTCGACCGGGTCGCGGCCGGCCGGGTGGGCCTCACCGAGGCCGCCGTGGGTCAGCTCGTGTCGCAGGCGTTCCGTGGCGCTCCGCTGGGGCAGGTGGCGCTCGACGGCCGCCAGCAGGACGTGGTGCTGCGGCTCAGCGCCGCCGCGCCGGTGTCGGTGGAGGAGCTGCGGGCCCTTCCGGTCGGACCGGTGAAGCTGGACGACATCGCGGACGTCACGCAGGCCGAGGGGCCGCAGCAGGTCACGCGGATCGACGGTGAGCGCAGCGTCTCGGTGACCGGCGCCGCGACGGGCTCCAACCTGGGCGCGACCACGAAGGAGCTCCAGAAGCGGCTCGACGGCATCGACGTTCCGGGCGCGACCTTCACCATCGGTGGGGTCAGCGCCGACCAGTCGGACGCCTTCGGTGACCTGGGTCTGGCGGTGCTCGTCGCCATCGCGATCGTGTTCCTGATCATGGTGGCCACGTTCCGCAGCCTCACCCAGGCGTTGATCCTGCTGATCTCCATCCCGTTCGCGTCGACCGGCGCGATCGGTCTGCTGTTGATCACCGGGACGCCGCTGGGTGTGCCGGCGCTGATCGGTGTGCTGATGCTGGTCGGCATCGTGGTGACCAACGCGATCGTGCTGCTCGACCTGATCAACCAGTACCGGGCGCGGGGCATGGGGGTCCAGGAGGCGGTGGTCGAGGGTGGCCGGCGGCGGCTGCGCCCGATCCTGATGACCGCGGTCGCGACGATCTTCGCGCTGCTGCCGATGGCCTTCGGGCTGACCGGGGAGGGCGGCTTCATCTCGCAGCCGCTGGCGGTCGTGGTGATCGGTGGTCTGCTCAGCTCGACGCTGCTGACGTTGATCCTGGTGCCGACGCTCTACTCGATGGTGGAGCACACCAAGGAGTCGCTGCGGGGACGCCGTACCCGCCGGCGTTCCGGCGACGCCACGCCGAGCGGGTCGGAGACCGTCGAGCCGGACGGTCCCAACCAGGTGGCGGTGCCGGCGAGCGCACCGGCGGCGACGTCGGCCGAGAGCGCACAGCCGTCGGCGACGCGCCCCGCGCCGTCGGGTGCGCTGGTGGACGGGACGGACCAGTTCGAGGTGCTGCGGCTGCCCCGTAGCCGCACCTCTCCGCTGCCGCCGTCGGAGCCGACCGAGTAGTCGTACGGATCGCGCAGCGCCCCCGGCAGGATTGCCTGCCGGGGGCGCTGTACGTCGCGCCCGTGAACACACCGATCGAACGACCGGACCTCGACTTTGTGTCACGTCTTGCATACTCCTGGTAGATGTCGGGATTGGAGAGCGGGGCAGGCGGATGACCGAGGGCGCGCGCGGGTGGTCCCGGCGCGACCTGCTGCGCCGAAGCGCCCTGGTGGTGACCGGGGCGGCCGTCGGCGCGGGCCTCACGGACGTCTGGTTGGCCCACCGGCGGCTGCCGCTGGCCGGCGGCCCGGCCAGCGCCACGGTCGGCAACGGGGAGCAGGACGTCGGCGCGGGAGAGCTGCCGGTCGTCTGGTCCGGGTCGACCACCCGGCGACTGGTCGCGCTCACGTTCGACGACGGTCCGGCGCCACAGTGGACTCCCATGGTGCTGGACACCCTCGCCGCGCACCGGGTACCCGCCACGTTCTTCCTGGTCGGTAGTCAGGTCCGCGCGCACGCCGACCTCGTACGCGACCGGCTCGGCGAGCATGAGGTGGGCAATCACAGCTGGGCGCACCGGGACCTCGCCCAGTTGGACGCCGCCGCCGTGTACGACGACCTGAGCCGTACCCACGACGTGATCTCCGACGTGACGGGTCGGGCGCCCCGGCTGGTCCGCCCGCCGTACGGGCACCTGGGCGGGGCGGTGCTGCACGCGGCCGCCCGGTTGAACTATCGGCTGGTGCTCTGGTCGTTGCAGATGGTCGAGCGGGAGTTCCCCGACGACCCGGCGGGTCATGCCCGCCGGATCGTGGGCGCTGTCCGGCCCGGGACGATCCTGCTCGGGCACGACGTCGGTCAGCGGCGGCGTCTGGTCGCGCTGCGCGGCCTTCCCGACATGATCGCCGGACTCCGGGAGCGCGGGTACACCTTCGTCACCGTCTCGGCGCTGCTGGGAGCGGGTGTAGCCCCGACGCCGACCGGGTAGGGTGCCGGTCCGTGGCGTCCACCCTTTCGGTCCTTACCGGTAATCGGAGCTTCCGCAACCTCTTCCTCGCCGAGCTGGTGGTCTTCGGCGCCGACTGGTTCGTCATGGTGCCGCTGCTGGTGCTGCTGCCGCACCTGACCGGGAGCGGCGTCTGGGGCGCACTGGTGCTGGCGGTGGACACCGGCATCGTGGCGCTGCTGCTGCCGTACACCGGCACCATCGCCGACCGCTTCGACCGCCGCAAAATCATGATCGCCGCGAACGTGGCCGCGCTGGCCGGTGTGCTGTTGCTGCTGGGTGTCCGCGACCGTGGCACGGCCTGGTTGGCGCTGGTGGCGATCGGGGTCGTCGCGGTCGCCAAGGCGTTCTACTCGCCCGCCGCCCAGGCCGCGCTGCCGAACGTCCTGGAGCCGCACGAGCTGGCCGCCGGTAACGCCGTTGCCGGCTCGGCCTGGGGCACCATGACGATCGTGGGCGCCTCCCTGGGTGGCGTGCTCAGCTCGGCCGCCGGCCCGTACGCCTGCTTCTGGGTGGCGGCGGCGGGCCTGGCGCTGGCCGCGGGCCTGGCCACGCGGATCCGTCGGCCGTTGCAGGCCGCCCGCGACCCGTTGTTGCCGGCGCAGCGGACCTGGGCGGCGGTCCGCGAGGCGCTCGGCTACATCGGGCACCGGCCCCGGGTGCTGGCGCTGGTCACGGTCAAGTCGGCGGTCGGCCTGGGCAACGGGGTGCTGACCGTGTTTCCGCTGCTCGCCGGCGTGTACGGGGTCGGTTCGCTGGGCGCGGGTCTGCTCTTCGCGGTACGCGGTGCGGGAGCGCTGGTCGGGCCCATCCTGATGCGCCGGGTGTTGACCAACCGGTCCTGGCTGCTGCCCGGGCTCGCGCTGTCCATGTCGCTCTACGGATTGTCCTATGTGGGCGCATCGGTGGTGCGCTGGTTCCCGCTGGTGCTGCTGCTGGTGTTCGTGGCGCACTTCGCGGGCGGCAGCAACTGGGTGATGTCGAACTTCGCCCTTCAGGGCGAGGTGCCGGACCGGCTGCGCGGACGCGTGTTCGCCACCGACATGATGCTCGCGACGCTGGCCATCTCGGTGAGTCAACTGGCGGTCGCCCTGGTCGTGGACGTGGTGGACGAGCGGGTGGTGCTGGCCGGCTGCGGGCTGGTCACGGTCGTGTACGCGGTCGGCTGGCGGATCGCCACCCGCCGACTCTCGCTGACCGGTCCGGCCGCCGAACCGGTCCCCGACGCCGCGGGTTGAGACCCGGCCGGTCCCATGGTGCGGGCGCGCGGCCGGATCGTCGGTGTGCACGCCTAGCATGAGCGCGTGCCGACGAACTTCACCGCCGGGCCGGTCCGGGTCCGGGTTCCCGCGACGAGCGCCAATCTCGGTCCGGGCTTCGACGCGCTGGGGCTCGCCCTCGGGCTGTACGACGACCTGGCCGCCGAGGTGTCGTCCGGCGGGGTCCGGGTCGCGGTGAGCGGTCAGGGCGCCGGCGAGCTGCCGGACGACGATCAGCACCTGGTGGTGCGGGCCATGCGTGCCACGTTCGACGTCCTCGGCGCGCAACCCTCGGGTCTGAGTGTCGAGTGCGTCAACCGGATACCGCAGGCGCGTGGCCTCGGCTCGTCGTCGGCTGCCATCGTCGCCGGGGTCCTGCTGGCCCGTGCCCTGGTCGCCGACGGCGAACGACGGTTGGACGACCCGGCTGTCCTCCGACTGGCCGCCGAGATCGAGGGCCACCCGGACAATGTCGCGCCGTGCCTGCTCGGCGGCTTCACGCTCGCCTGGACCGAGACGGGCGGCGCCCGTGCGGTGTCCCTGCCGGTCGCCGACGCCGTACGACCCACGGTTTTCGTGCCCTCCGAGCGCGGCCTGACCGCGACCGCGCGGGCGGCTCTGCCGGCCACCGTGCCCCACGCCGACGCCGCGTTGACCGCGGGACGGGCGGCGTTGCTGGTGCACGCGCTCACCTCGGACCCGACGCTGTTGTTGCCTGCCACCCTCGACCGGCTGCACCAGGATTACCGCGCGGCGGGGATGCCGGGCACATCGTCGCTGGTCAGCGCGTTGCGAGAGGCGGGTGTGGCGGCTGTTGTCTCCGGGGCCGGGCCCAGTGTGCTGGCGTTCGGCGAGCCGCCAGCGGGCCTCGACGCGGGAACAGACTGGCAGATCTGGAAGTTACCGATAGACGTCAGCGGCGCGCGGGTCGCCCGGGGTAGACTTGGACACGCCGAGCGGGACCCTGTTGCCGCAGGTCGGAAGAGTTGATTACGCTCTAGACCTAGCACAGCCGCGAAGCACGCGATCTCCTGCGGGGCGGCGCACCCCCGAAGCTCTCGGCGGTCAGCCCGTCACCCCTGCCAAGGCCCACGCCGCACCGCAGTTTCCACAGGTCGCCGCAGACGGCGAGACCTGCCCACCGACGTTGGTGGGTCGGGAAACCACCGGCTGCTGTGTCACAGACTCCCGCGACGCGTCCTTGCGAGGCGGGTGCACCGAGGCCGCCCGGCCACCTGAGCTCCGACTCCGGGCAGTCCCGGCCTTATCGAGGGAAGGAATCCATTGAGCGACACCACCGACGTGACGTCGGATGTTTCCAACGTCGCTGGCGATGCCACCGCTGCCGCTCCCGCCCGTCGTCGGCGCAGCGGTACCGGTCTGTCGGCGATGCTGCTGCCAGAGCTGCAGAGCCTGGCTGCGTCGCTCGGCATCTCCGGCACTGCTCGCATGCGTAAGGGTGAGCTGATCGCCGCGATCTCCGAGCGGCAGGGCGGCAACGCCGCCGGAACCCCTCGACCGCGGGCCGAGGTCGCCGCGGCGGCCGCTCCGGCCCGTGAGGAGGTGCGGGAGACCGTGGACCGCCCGGCGGCCGAGGGTCGCAGCACCGAGCAGGCGCCGGCCGAGCCGGCCACCGAGACCGAGAGCCGCGGTCGTTCGCGGCGCAGCCGGACCGCCGCGGCGGAGGCCCGTACCTCCGAGGCTGGCACCTCTGAGCCCCGTGGCGCCGAGGCCCGCACCGACGAGGTCGAGGGCGGCGAGCGGACCGAGCGTGGCGAGAACCGCCGCGACCGTGCCGAGCGCAACGACCGCTCCGACCGGGGCGAGCGTGCCGAGCGGGGCGAGCGTGCCGACCGGGGCGAGCGTGCCGAGCGGGGCGAGCGTGCCGAGCGGGGCGACCGCAACGACCGGGCCGACCGCAACGACCGGGCCGAGCGTGCCGACCGGGGTGACCGGGGCGAGCGCAACGACCGGGGCGAGCGCTCCGAGCGTGGTGAGCGTGCCGAGCGCAACGACCGGGGCGAGCGTGCCGAGCGGGGCGACCGTAACGAGCGTGCCGACCGGAACGACCGTTCGGAGCGCGCCGACCGCAACGACCGTGGTCAGCGCGTCGAGCGCGACAACGACGACGAGGACGGCGAGGGCGGCGGCCGGCGGGGCCGGCGCAGCCGCTTCCGGGACCGTCGGCGTGGCCGCGGCGAGCGCGGCGACACCGGTGGGGACACCGGCGGCCGTGAGCCGCAGGTTGGCGAGGACGAGGTGCTCGTCCCCGTGGCCGGCATCATCGACGTCCTCGACAACTACGCCTTCGTGCGGACGACCGGTTACCTGGCCGGCCCGAACGACGTGTACGTCTCGATGTCGCAGATCAAGAAGTACGGCCTGCGTCGCGGTGACGCGATCACCGGCGCCGTGCGGGCGGCCCGCGAGGGCGGCAACAGCGGCGACCAGCGGCGGGACAAGTACAACCCGCTGATGCGGCTGGACACGATCAACGGGATGGAGCCGGAGGAGGCGCGGCGTCGGCCCGAGTTCTACAAGCTCACGCCGCTCTACCCGCAGGAGCGCCTGCGGCTGGAGACCGAGCCGCACATCCTGACCACCCGGGTCATCGACCTGGTCATGCCGATCGGCAAGGGCCAGCGGGCGCTCATCCAGTCCCCGCCGAAGGCGGGTAAGACGATGGTGCTGCAGGCGATCGCCAACGCGATCACCCGCAACAACCCGGAGTGCCACCTTATGGTGGTGCTGGTCGACGAGCGGCCCGAAGAGGTCACCGACATGCAGCGGTCGATCAAGGGCGAGGTCATCGCGGCCACGTTCGACCGTCCGCCGCAGGACCACACCACGGTGGCGGAGCTGGCCATCGAGCGGGCCAAGCGCCTGGTCGAGCTGGGGCACGACGTCGTCGTGCTGCTCGACTCGGTGACCCGGCTCGGTCGGTCGTACAACCTGGCGGCGCCGGCCAGCGGCCGGATCATGTCGGGTGGTATCGACTCCACCGCGCTCTACCCGCCGAAGCGCTTCCTCGGCGCGGCCCGCAACATCGAGAACGGCGGCTCGCTGACCATCATCGCCACGGCGCTGGTGGAGACCGGTTCCATGGCGGACACGGTCATCTTCGAGGAGTTCAAGGGCACCGGTAACGCGGAGCTGAAGCTGGACCGGAAGATCGCCGACAAGCGGACCTTCCCGGCCATCGACATCAACCCGTCCGGCACCCGTAAGGAAGAGGTCCTGCTCGCGCCCGAGGAGCTGGCCATCATCCACAAGCTCCGCAAGGTGCTGCACTCGCTGGACTCGCAGGCGGCGATGGACCTGCTGCTGGACCGCCTCAAGCAGTCCCGCACCAACATCGAGTTCCTGATGCAGATCGCGAAGTCGACGCCGGGGGAGTGACCCTCCCCGGGTGACGCGAAGGGGCACGGCCAGGACGGCCGTGCCCCTTCGTCGTTCCACCCCGACGCCTCACAAGTCGCCCCGTTGGCCCGACGAATGCCCCGCCGGCCGGCGGGAATGCGGACAGGGAGACCTGTGTTGACGATGCCGGACGAGGTGTGCGGCCCGCTTACCGGGTCGGCTCCGGCCCATGGCACACTGGTCAATCGGCCACACCGGTTCCGGTTCACGCCCGAGCCCGTCGCGTACGGCGCGACGAGCGATGACGGCGACCCGGCGACCACCAACGAGAGGACCGAGGCGAGATGAAGGCAAACATCCACCCGGAGTACACGACCACCGAGGTCAGCTGCTCCTGCGGTAACACGTTCACGACCCGCAGCACCGCCAAGGGCGGCGCGATCCACGTCGAGACCTGCAGCGCCTGCCACCCGTTCTACACCGGTAAGCAGCGCGTTCTCGACACCGCCGGTCGGGTCGCGAAGTTCCAGCAGAAGTACGCCAAGGTTCAGGCCAAGAAGGCCAAGTAACTCCCCGTTCGGCGCCCGTGTCCGGTTTTCACCGGACACGGGCGCCGTCCGCGTTCTGCCCGTCAACACCCTCGGGCCCTCCCGGTGCCGCATCGTCGAAGGAGCATCCGCAGCATGAGCAGCGAGCGTCTGGCCGGACTCCTCGACGAGTACGCGGAGCTGGAGAAGCGGTTGGCCGATCCGGCCATCCACGCCGACCAGAACACCGCGCGTCGGGTGGGTCGCCGGTACGCCGAGCTGGTGCCGCTGCACAAGGCCGCCGATGAGCTGGAGCAGGCCCGCGCCGACCTGGCCGCGGCCCGTGAGCTGGCCGACGAGGACCCGTCGTTCGCGGCCGAGGCGGACTCGATCGCGGCGTCCCTGCCGACCCTGGAGGAGCGCCTCGCCGAGCTGCTCATCCCGCGTGACCCGCACGACGCCAAGGACGTGATCGTCGAGATCAAGGCCGGTGAGGGCGGGGAGGAGTCGGCGCTGTTCGCCGGCGACCTGCTGCGGATGTACACCCGCTACGCCGAGCGGCACGGCTGGGTCACCGAGGTGATCGACGCCCAGGATTCCGACCTCGGTGGGGTCAAGGACGTCTCGCTGTCGATCAAGACCAAGGGTGTGCCGGACGGCGGGAACGGCGTCTGGTCGCGGCTCAAGTGGGAGGGCGGCGTGCACCGGGTGCAGCGCGTCCCGGTCACCGAGTCGCAGGGCCGGATCCACACCAGCGCGGCCGGCGTGCTGGTGCTGCCGGAGGCCGAGGACGTCGACGTCACCATCGACCAGAACGACCTGCGCATCGACGTGTTCCGCTCGTCCGGTCCGGGCGGCCAGTCGGTGAACACGACCGACTCGGCGGTCCGGATCACGCACGTACCGACCGGCATCGTCGTGTCGTGCCAGAACGAGAAGTCCCAGTTGCAGAACCGGGAGCAGGCGATGCGGATCCTGCGGGCCCGCCTGCTCGCCGCCGCCCAGGAGCAGGCCGACGCCGCCGCCTCGGACGCCCGCAAGGCCCAGGTACGCACCGTGGACCGCTCGGAGCGCATCCGCACCTACAACTTCCCGCAGAACCGGATCACCGACCACCGGATCGGCTACACCGCGTACAACCTGGACCTGGCGCTCGCCGGTGACCTGGACGGCGTCCTGGACGCCCTGGCCGAGGCCGACCGCGCCGCCCGCCTGGCCGGCGACACGGAACTGACCCGCCGCTAACCCCCCGCCCCGCCCCGCCCGCCCTGTCCCGGTCGATCATGGGGTTCTGGTGGGTGGGTCATCCCGTTGTGAGCCTTTTGCGGGGCACCACAAGTCCTTGATCGACGCCAGCTTGGGGGTCAGCTTGCGCGGGGACGGGTTTTGGCGCGCAGCATCTCCCGGTCGGCCTGCTCGAAGGCGACGCTGAGCGCGTCGCGCAGCCCGCTACCACCGGAGACCTCGGCGAAGCCGATGCTCACGCCGACCGGGGTGCCCGGCACCAGCGTCTCCCAGTCCTCGTTGCGGACCGCCGTCTCGATCCGGCGGGCCACCTCGGCGGCCTCGGTCATGCCCGTGTCCGGAAGCACCACGACGAACTCGTCGCCGCCGTAGCGGGCCACGAAGTCCCCCCGGCGCATCACCCGGTTGATCACCCCGGCGATGCGTTGCAGCACCAGGTCGCCGGAGTGGTGGCCGTGTCGGGTGTTGACCGCCTTGAAGCCGTCCAGGTCGCAGACGCCGATGACGACCCGCTCGCCGCGGGTGACGACGGCGGTGATGTACCGCTCCAGGCGCCGCCGGTTGGGCAACCCGGTGAGCGGGTCGGTCAACGCCTCACCCTCGTACCGCGCCGCCTCCCGACGCATCTCCTCGTGGTCGATCCGGGCGGCGATGCCGTCGATGTAGACGTCGCGCAGCCGGTCGTTGCGCTGGGCGGCCAGCCGGAAGGCCAACCGGTCCGCCCGGTGGGCCGCCGGATGGTCGCCGGCGCGGGCCAGCGCGATGCTGCGCAGTCGGGCCGGCTCGGCCGCACCGAGCGTCTCGGTGGACACCCGGATGGTGTCCAGCCGGGTGACCGCCTCGATGGGCCGACCGTCCGCGACGGCCAGGCAGACCATGCCGAGTTGCCGCAGGTCCCGGGCACGGGCGCTGTCGCCCCCGTGGGTGAGCAGCCGGGACGGGACGGCGTCGCCGATCGGGTCCAGCGTGTCGCCGAGGGCGGCCTGCCGCGCCGCCGAATAGCCGTACGCGGCGAGGCTGCTGGGACGGAGTCGACCGGCCCGCCCGCTGTGGACGAACTGGGCCAGATCGGCCGCCACGTCCCGCAGTACGCGCAGGCAACCGTCGCTGTCGCCGTTGTGGTCCAGCGCCACGGCGTTGCGCAGCCGGATGCCCGGCGCGGCGAACGTCTCCTCCGGTATCCCGGCGGTCAACCCGAGTTGCCGTGCGCGTTCGATCGCGCCCAGGGCGTACCCGTGGAAGCTGAGGTAGCTGTAGGCCATCGCCAGGTCGTGCCAGCCCCAGGCGGTGTCCCGGTCCGGGTCGTCCACGGCGTTCAGGGCCCGGGCCGCCTTGACGAGGTGGGTGACGCAGCGGTCCAGCGCGCCCTGGTGGTGGGCGGCGAGCGCGGCCAGCGCGTTGAGGTGCCCGTGCAGGTAGGGCTCGGCGAGGTCGCGGACGGCCGCCGACGCCTCCTCGATGGCCCGGGTGAACTCCGCCGTCCGACCGAGGTTGATCAACGCGGAGAGGCGCTGGACCATGGCGTCCGCGCGGGCGGCCGGGTCCGACGTGGTGCGGATCACACGTTCCAGGAGGGTGTACGACTCCGCGGAGCGACTTGCTTCCTGCAAAGCGCGGGCGTGCGAGAGAGTGTCAACCTGGTCATGGACCCGGTCGAGCCAGCCCACCCACAACCTCCCGTCGTGTGCGCCTCGACGCACCCGTTCATGGCGTCGCCCGCGACGCCTCATGATTATCGTGTGACCACTCTGCCGCAACACCCCTCCGAAGGGACAGGCCGTACCCGTCCGTCCGCCGCGGTTGCCCGGGCGGCCCGTGCGCTCGCGGAGGCCGGGGTGGGCCCGGCCCGGGTGGAGGCCGAGTTACTGGCGGCGTACGTGCTGGACGTGCCCCGAGGTCGACTGGCGCTCGCCGACGACCTGGACGACGCCCAGGTGGCCCGGCTCGACGAGCTGGTCGGGCGTCGCGCCGGCCGGGAGCCGTTGCAGCACCTGACCGGTCGGGCGGGTTTCCGGCACCTGGAGCTGGCGGTCGGTCCGGGCGTCTTCGTGCCCCGCCCGGAGACGGAACTGCTGGCCGGATGGGGTGTCGAGCAGGGACGGGGCAGGCCCGAGCCGCTGGTGGTGGACCTGTGCAGCGGCACCGGCGCGATCGCGTTGGCGGTGGCGCAGGAGCTGCCCGGGGCGCGGGTGGTCGCGGTGGAACGGTCGGCGGCGGCGCTGGCGTGGCTGCGCCGCAACGCGGCCGAGCGGGCGGCGGCGGGGGACCGGCCGATCGAGGTGGTCGAGGCCGACGTGACCGCGCCCGACCTGCTCGCCGACCTGGTGGGTCGGGTCGACGTGCTGCTCTGCAACCCGCCGTACGTGCCGGTGGACGTGGTGGTGCCGCCCGAGGTGGCCGCGCACGATCCGGCGGAGGCCGTCTTCGGGGGCGCCGACGGGCTGGCGGTGATCCGGCCGGTGATCGACCGGGCGGCGGCGCTCCTGCGACCCGGCGGTGTGATCGGGGTCGAGCACGACGACACCCACGGCGAGGCGGTGCCGGAGCTGCTCGCCCTCGACGGCCGCTTCGACGCCGTCGCGGAGCATCCGGACCTCACCGGCCGCCCCCGCTACGCCACCGCGTCCCGACGGGCGGACGGCCAGCACACCGTGCCCGGGCCGGCGTGGCAGACTGACTCCCCGTGATGCTCTACGACTGCCGATCGCCCGCCGATCGGGACCGCGGTATCGCCGCGGCCATCGAGGCGGTCAAGAACGGCGAGCTGGTGGTCCTCCCGACGGACACCGTCTACGGGATCGGCGCGGACGCGTTCACGCCGTACGCGGTCAAGGCACTGCTGGACGCGAAGGGGCGGGGTCGGCAGATGCCGCCGCCGGTGCTGATCGGCTCGCGGCACACCCTGGACGGCCTGGTCTTCTCGCTGCCCTCGGCAGCGCGGGACCTGGTGGAGGCGTTCTGGCCGGGCGCGCTGACGATCGTGGTCGAGCACTCGCCGAGCCTGCAGTGGGACCTGGGCGACAAGACCGGCACCGTGGCGGTACGGATGCCGCTGCACCCGGTGGCGCTGGAGGTGCTGCGCGAGACCGGCCCGATGGCGGTCTCGTCGGCCAACAAGACGGGCCAGCCGGCGGCGGTGACCGCCGAGGAGGCGCGCGACCAGCTCAGCTACTCGGTACGGGCCTACCTGGAGGCCGGGCCTTGTCCCGATCCGGTGCCGAGCACGATCGTGGACCTGACCGGCGAGGTGCCGCAGTTGCTGCGGGCCGGCGCGATCCCGTTGGAGAAGCTGCGCGACGTCGTTCCGGATCTCCTCGACGTCCAGGGGGCCTGAGTGCCCCCGTTCACCGTCCTGCACGTCTGCATGGGCAACATCTGCCGCTCGCCCATGGCCGAGCGGTTGCTCACCCTCGCGGTGCGGGAGCGGTTGGCGCGGCGTTCGGAGGCTCCGGCCAGCGCCGAGGAGTTGCTGTACAGCCACAGCGCGGGCACCGGCGGCTGGCACGCGGGTGAGGAGATGAACCCGCCGGCGGCACGGCAGGTCCTGGACCGTGGCGGTGACGTCGACGGGTTCGCGGCGCGCAAGCTGCGCTCGGACCACATCGACGCCGCCGACCTGGTCCTGACGGCCACGGCCGACCAGCAGGAGTACGTGGTGGCGCTCCGCCCGGACGCGGCGGCCCGCACCTTCGTGCTGGGTGAGTTCGGCCGGCTGCTGGGCGCGGTGGACGTCGCCGCGCTGCCGGCGGCCGAGGCGACCCCGGAGGCGGTGTATGCGCGGGGTGTGGCCCTGGTGACGGCGGCGCACGACAAACGGCTGGGCGCCTCGGCGCTGCCCACCGACGATCTCGACGATCCGTGGGGTCGCGGCGACCAGTGCTTCACCCGGGTCGCGGACGAGATCGAGGAGACGGTCCACCCGCTGGCGGCCACGCTGCTGCCCTGAGCGCCGTGCGAGTTTCCTCCGGGTTTGGGGAAAACCAGGGGCGAAAGGGGTGTTCCGGGTCATTCTGAACGGGTCCTAGCGTGACCGGCTCCTGCGGGGAGAGCTGATGATCCGGGCCCGACTCGACAAACTGCTGACCGTGGTGATCGCCGGCGTGCTGGCCGGGCTGGTGCTGGCCGGGGCCGCGCTGCCCGCCGCACTGGTCTTCGGGATCGGCTTCAGGGCCCTCTCCACGCCGTACTCGGAGCTGCCCAACACGCTCCGTACGCCGCCCACGGCGCAACGCTCCAACCTCTACGCCAACGACGGCACCACCCTGATCACCTCCTTCTACCAGGAGGACCGGGTGGACGTCCCGCTGCACGAGGTCGCCCCGGTGATGCGCCAGGCCATCGTGGCCGCCGAGGACGTCCGGTTCTACCAGCACAGCGGGGTCGACCTGCGCGGTGTGGTGCGCGCCCTCACGGTGAACAAGCGCGACGGCGCGACCCGGCAGGGCGCCTCCACCCTGACCATGCAGTACGTCCGCAACGTGCTCAGCAGCGACCCTCGGCTCACCGAGCGGCAGCGCCAGGCGGCCACCGAGATCACCACCGCCCGCAAACTCCAGGAGATGCGGTACGCGCTGGCGTTGGAGCGGGAGTTGAGCAAGGAGGACATCCTCACCCGCTACCTCAACATCGCGTACTTCGGCGCCGGGGCGTACGGGATCGGGGCGGCCAGCAAGCGCTACTTCTCGGTCTCGCCCGCGGAGTTGACCCTGCCCCAGGCCGCGCTGTTGGCCGGTCTGGTCCGGTCGCCGGACAGTGACGATCCGATCAACGGGGACGCCGACAGCGCCCTGCGCCGACGGGCGTACGTGCTGGAACGCCTCGTCGAGACGGGTCAGGTCCCGGCCGACGCGGCTGCGGCGGCGCGGGCCGAGCCGTTGCAGCTGCGGCCCAGCGAGACGCCGAACGACTGCACGGGCGTGCCCGAGGGACACACCGACTGGGGTTTCTTCTGCGACTGGTTCACCCGCTGGTGGAGCAGCCAGTCGGCGTTCGGTTCGAGCGCCGACGAGCGGCAGCGCACGTTGCGCCGGGGCGGGTTCTCCATCGTCTCGTCGCTGGACCCGGCCGTGCAGCAGGCCACCACCGAGCAGGTCCTGCGCATCTACCGGCCCACCGAGGCCCGGGCGGTACCCACCGCCGTGGTGCAGCCCGGCACCGGCCGGGTGCTGGCGATGTCGGTGAACCGCAACTACAGCGTCGAGGACAACCCGGTCGGGCAGAAGAACCACCCGAACACGGTCAACCAGCTCGTGGCCGGGGGTGGGGCCATCGACGGGTACCAGGCCGGTTCGACGTTCAAGCTTTTCACCATGCTGGCCGCGCTGGAGTCCGGCATGCCGTTGTCGACCGAGTTCACGGCGCCGACGCAACTGCTCACCCGCTTCCCGGCGACCGGTTCGGGTAGCTGTGACGGTCGCTGGTGCCCGGCGAACGCCAGCCCCTCGGCGATGGACGGCCCCCGCACGATGTGGACCGCGTTCGGCCGGTCGGTGAACACCTACTTCGCCTGGCTCACCGAGCGGGTCGGCGCCGACCGGGTGGTCGAGATGGCCGAGCGACTGGGCATCGTGCTGCGTGCCGACTCCGACGAGCGGCTGGCCCGTTACGGCGCGAAGGACTGGGGCCCGTTCACCCTGGGCGTCGCCGCGACGACCCCGCTGGACCTGGCCTCGGCGTACGCCACGGTGGCCGCCGAGGGGACGTGGTGTGCGCCGCTGCCGGTGGTCTCGATCAACGACTCCACCGGCCGTCCGGTGGACGCCGCCAAGCCGGACTGCCGGCAGGTGCTCGACACCGACGTGGCCCGGGCGGCGGCGGACGCGGCCCGCTGCCCGGTGGGCGACCAGTCGATGTACGGGCGGTGCGACGGCGCCACCGCGCCCGACATGCGATCCCGGCTTGGCCGTCCGGTGGCCGGCAAGACCGGCAGTTCCGAGCGGTACGAGACGGAGACGGTGGTGGCCTTCACCCCGCAGGTGGTGGTCGCCTCGATGGCGGCCAACCCCGACGACCCGCGCGACGCGGTCGGTCAGGCCGTGCAGGCCCGGATGGTGAACGGGGTGGGCGCGGTGCTCGCCAGCGCCCTCCGCAACCAGCCGGTACGCGACTTCGTCCCGCCGAGCGAACGCGCCGCCTTCCAAATAACCGGCGCCCGCACCACCAACTAACCCACCCCACCCACCCCACCCACCCCACCCGCTCCGCCCTGGCTCCGCCCTGGCACCGTCGATCATGGAGTTGTGGTGGGCGTTAGGGGTCCTGATGCCCCTTTCGCGGAGCACCACAACTCCATGATCGACGCGAGCGGGTGGGCGTGCGCGAGCGGGTGGCGTGCGCGAGCGGGTGGCGTGCGCGAGCGGGTGGGCGTGCGCGAGCGGGTGGGCGTGCGCGAGTGGGTGGGCGGGGGCGGTGGGGGAGGGGTTCGGGGGTTAGGGGGTTTGTTCGGCGTTGCGGGCTATGTTGCGGGCCATGCCGCCGAAGATGACCGCGTGGAACGGGGTCACCGAGCCCCAGTAGGCGTGGCCGGCCAGTCCGCGGGGGAGGAAGACGGCACGTTGCTGGTAGCGGCTGTGGCCGTTCTCGTCCGGCAGCGCCCGCATCTCCAACCAGGCGCGGCCGGGCAGCCGCATCTCCGCCCGCAGCCGCAACAGCTCGCCCGGAACGATCTCCTCGACCCGCCAGAAGTCGAGCGCCTCGCCGACCTGGAGGCGGTGCGGGTCGCGTCGGCCCCGCCGCAGCCCCACACCGCCGACCAGCCGGTCCAGCCAGCCGCGTACCGACCAGGCGAGGGGGAACGAGTACCAGCCGTGCTCGCCGCCCACGCCCTCGATGACCCGCCAGAGCGCCGCCGGCGACGCGTCCACCGCCCGTTCGCGCACGTCCGTGTACACCGTGCCGCCGGACCAGTCCGGGTCGCTGGGCAGCGGCTCGGCGGGCGCGTCCGGGCCGCTCGCCGTGGACCAGCGCGTCTCCACCTGGGCGTCGCGCACCTTGGCCAGCGCCAACCGCACCGCCTCGTCGAAGCCGGTGAGGCCCTCCGGCGGGTCGGGCACGTACCGGGCGATGTCGTGTTCGTGGGCCACGGCCTCGTGGATCAGGCTCTCCACCAGTGGGCGGGCGATCTTGTTGGGTACCGGGGTGATGAGGCCGACCCAGTGCGACGAGAGCGACGGCGTGAGCGGCCGGACCGGCAGGATGACCCGTCGCCGCAGCCCGGCCACCCGGGCGTAGCGCTGCATCATGTCGCGGAAGGTCAGCACGTCCGGTCCGCCGATGTCGAAACCGCGGTTGACCTCGGGCGGCAGGGTGGCGCAACCGGCCAGGTAGCGCAGCACGTCGCGGACCGCGATCGGCTGGATCCGGTTGCGGACCCACCGGGGCGTGACCATGGCGGGCAGCCGCTCGGTCAGGTAGCGCAGCATCTCGAACGAGGCCGAGCCGGACCCGATGATCACCGCGGCGCGCAACACCGCCGTGGGCACGCCGCTGGCCAGCAGGATGCGGCCCACCTCGGCCCGGGACCGCAGGTGCGGCGACGGGACCTCGGCGTCGGCCGCCGGCTCCGGACCGCCGAGATAGACGATCCGGCGTACGCCGGCCGCGCGGGCCGCCGCCGCGAAGTTCGTCGCCGCCGCCCGGTCGGCCGCCTCGAAGTCCTCCCGGCCGAGCGAGTGCACCAGGAAGTACGCGACGTCCACGTCGGCGAACACGGCGGGCAGCGTCTCCGGCCGGCTCAGGTCGCCCTCGACGATCTCGGCCGCCGACGCCCACGGCACGTCGCGCAGGCGTACGGCCTTACGTGCGAGGCAGCGCACGGTGTGCCCGTCGGCGAGCAGCAGCGGCGTCAGCCGCCCGCCGATGTATCCGGTGGCTCCGGTGACGAGGCATCTCACGGCTCTCAGTGTGCGGCCCCCGAGGGCCCGTCGCACGAGAACTGGCCGGCCTGCGGCGGGCCCGGGCGACGCCCGGCGGCGTTGCGGTCACGTCCGGATACAACGCCGGATTCCGTACGCCACCGCGCCTTGCCGGATCGCCGCCCGGGCTCCGCCTCGGCTCGGCCGCCCTGAGCCTCGGCCGCCCTGATGTGACAGGCCCTAGACTCGTTCGCTGTGGAGACCGAGACGAGCACCTTCTGGGGGCCGGATTTCGCCCAGCTCAGGGCCACCGATCCGGAGATCGCCGGGGTGGTCCTCGGCGAGCTGGACCGGTTGCGGGGTGGCCTGCAACTGATCGCGAGCGAGAACCTGACCTCGCCGGCCGTGCTGGCCGCGCTCGGCTCGACGTTGACCAACAAGTACGCCGAGGGCTACCCGGGTCGGCGCTACTACGGCGGCTGCGCCGAGGTGGACCGGGCCGAGGAGATCGGCATCGCCCGGGCGAAGGAGCTGTTCGGGGCCGAGCACGCCAACCTCCAGCCGCACTCCGGGGCGAGCGCCAACCTGGCCGCGTACGCCGCGCTGGTGCAGCCGGGGGACACGGTGCTGGCGATGGACCTGCCGCACGGCGGGCACCTCACCCACGGCAGCCGGGTGAACTTCTCCGGCAAGTGGTTCCACCCGGTGGGCTACCCGGTCCGGCCGGACACCGAGCTGATCGACTACGACGAGGTACGCGACCTGGCCCGCGCGCACCGGCCCAAGCTGATCATCTGCGGGGCCACCGCGTACCCCCGACTGATCGACTTCGCGCGGTTCCGGGAGATCGCCGACGAGGTCGGGGCGTACCTGATGGTGGACGCCGCGCACTTCATCGGTCTGGTGGCCGGTCGGGCGATCCCGTCGCCGGTGCCGTACGCCGACGTCGTCTGCGCCACCACCCACAAGGTGCTGCGCGGTCCCCGGGGCGGCATGATCCTGTGCCGCGAGTCGCTGGCCCAGCGGATCGACAAGGCGGTCTTCCCGTTCACCCAGGGCGGCCCGCTGATGCACGCGGTCGCGGCCAAGGCGGTCGCGCTGCGCGAGGCGGCCCAGCCGGAGTTCCAGACGTACGCCCGGCAGGTGGTCAGCAACGCGCAGGCGCTCGCCGCCGGGCTGGCCGACGAGGGAATGCGCCCGGTGTCCGGTGGCACCGACACCCACCTCGCCCTGATCGACCTGCGGGAGCTGGGGGTGACCGGCGCGGAGGCCGAGGCCCGCTGCGACGCCGCCTCGATCACGCTGAACAAGAACGCCATCCCGTACGACCCGCAGCCGCCGCTGGTGGCCTCGGGTATCCGGGTGGGCACGCCGAGCGTCACGACCCAGGGCATGCGGGAGGGTGAGCTGCGGCAGGTGGCCGCCCTGATCGCCCGCGCGGTCCGTACGAACCCGGGTGAACCGGGTGGCGCCGACGCGCTGAGCACGATCGGCGCCGAGGTGGCCGAGTTGGCGGCGGCTTTCCCGGCGTACCCCCGTGGCTGAGCCCGGGGTGGTCGAACCCACGACCGACGGACGGTGGCGGCTGCGGCACCTGCCGGTGCTGCTGGCCGCGTCGGCGGCGCTGGCCGTGGTCGCGGCCGTGGTGGGTGGGGTGACCGGCGGCGTGCCGGCCGCGCTCGGCGCGGCGGCCGGGGTGGGCGTGACGGTGCTCAGTTACACCCTCACGACCGTGGTGCTGGCACGGGCCGACCAGGTCAACCCGCAGTTGCTGCTGCCGCTCGGCGTGGGGCTGTACGTGCTGAAGTTCACCCTGTTGGGTGTCGTCCTGGTGGCGGTGGCGTCGACCGGTTGGGCGGGGTTGATCCCGCTCTGCCTCGGCATCGTCGCCGGGGTGGCAGTGTGGACGGCGGCGCATCTCTGGTGGCTGACCACGGTGCACGCCCGCCGTTCCGGCTGACCTGGTCACCGAGCCAGGTGTCCCACGTTTCGGACGCGCGGCAATGTGTCGGCCACCGGTCATTTTCCGACGGGCGGAAGGGGAGTAGCGTGCCCACAGACGACGCGAGCCCCGAGATGCCCACACAACGACGGTTGTGCGGGGGGTGAGGCACAGCCTCGTCTTCCCGGCTGATATCGTTCGCCCCGTCATGGCTGATGACCAAACCCCCCGTCCCGCCGGTCAACCGGACGACTATCCGTCCGGTGCCGGTCAGGGTTGGACCGCGCTCAGCTACCTCGTCGGAGGCATGCTCGTGTGGGGTTTCATCGGCTGGCTGGTCGACCAGTGGCTCGACACCGGTGGCATCGCCACCGGGATCGGCTTCGTGCTCGGCATGGCTGGGGGAGTCATCCTGGTCATCCGCCGACTCGGCACGCCTACTTAGGAAGGGACGCGGTGTTCGGACAGGCGAACGTCCTGGCAGCGGGCCAGGCAGAATTCCCACCTAGCAAGGAGGACTTCTACCTGCCCAGCATCCTGCCCTGGGGTGCGGAGAACTCCTACTGGTTCACCAAGTTCACGTTGATGATCTGGATCGCGGTCGGCGTTCTGATCATTTTCTTCCTGGCGACCTACCGGAACCCGAAGCTGGTGCCGACCAAGAAGCAGTGGTTCGCCGAGTCGATCTACGGCTTCGTGCGCAACAACATCGCGGTCGACATGATCGGGCATGCGGGCGTGCGGTTCGCGCCGTACTTCACCACGCTGTTCTGCTTCGTGCTGCTGACGAACGCGTTCGCGATCATCCCGGTCTTCCAGATCTCGCCGAACTCGCACATCGCCTTCCCGGCGATCCTCGCGGTGATCAGCTACGTGCTGTTCAACTACATCGGCATCCGGCACCACGGCTTCGGCAAGTACTTCAAGCACGCCCTGATCCCGCCGGCACCCTGGTACATCCTGCCGCTGCTGATCCCGATCGAGGCGTTCTCGACCTTCGTCATCCGGCCGTTCTCTCTGGCCGTTCGTCTCTTCGCGAACATGTTCGCCGGCCACATGCTCCTGCTGGTCTTCACGCTCGGCGGCTTCGCGATGCTCAACGCCAACGCCTGGTTGGCGCCGGTGTCGGTGGTCTCCTGGGTGATGACCGTGGCGCTGACCCTTCTCGAAGCGCTGGTCATCGTTCTGCAGGCCTACGTCTTCACGGTGCTGAGCGCCAGCTACATCCAGGGCGCTCTCGCCGAAGAGCACTGATCCACGCACCAACCGTTGTCGTCCCGCGTGAGAGTCACGCGTGATAACCAGGAGGAACCACACCAATGGACGCTAGCGTTCTCGCCGAGGTAACCGGTAGCACCGCTGCCATCGGCTACGGTCTCGCCGCCATCGGCCCGGGCATCGGCGTTGGCCTGGTCTTCGCCGCCTACATCCAGTCGACCGCCCGGCAGCCCGAGTCGTCCCGGATGACCCTGCCGTACGTCTGGATCGGCTTCGCCGTCATCGAGGCGCTCGCCCTGTTCGGCATCGCCTTCGGCTTCATCTGGGCCGGCTGATCCCGCCCTTAGACCGGGAGGTCATCCATGTTCTTCCTCGCCGCTGAGGGTGGTGAGTCAGGCCACAACCCGATCATCCCGATCTGGGAGGAGATCGTGGTCGGCACGGTCGCCTTCGCCGTGCTCTGCTTCGTGCTGATGAAGTTCGTCTTCCCGCGCATGGAACAGACGTTCCAGGCTCGGGTCGACGCGATCGAGGGCGGCATCAAGCGCGCCGAGGCCGCCCAGGCCGAGGCGAACCAGCTGCTCGAGCAGTACCGCGCCCAGCTCGCCGAGGCGCGGACCGACGCCGCCAAGATCCGTGACGACGCGCGGGCCGACGCCGAGGGGATCCGCCAGGACATCCTCGCCAAGGCGCGCGAGGAGTCCGACCGGGTCATCCAGGCCGGCAAGGACGCGCTCGCCGCCGAACGGGCCACCATCGTGCGCGAGCTGCGCGCGGAGGTCGGCACCATCGCGGTGGACCTGGCCAGCAAGATCGTCGGCGAGTCGCTTGCCGACGAGGCGCGGCGCAAGGGCACCGTCGACCGGTTCCTGAGCGGTCTCGAGAGCACGGGGGCCCGCTGATGCAGGCCGCCAGCCGGGAGTCGTACAAGGTCGCGGCCGAGCGCCTCGACGCGTACGTCCGCGGCGCGGAGCCGTCGGCGGTGGCCGCCACCGCCGACGCCATCCTCTCCGTGGCGGCCGTGCTGCGGCGTGAGCCGCGGCTGCGTCGGGCGCTCTCCGACCCGGCCCGTTCCGGGGAGGACCGCGGCGCGCTGCTCGGCGACATGCTGGGTGGGCGGATCGGCGCGGACGCGCTCGACCTGCTCGTCACGCTTGTCTCGGGTCGCTGGTCGGCGCCGTCGGAGTTGCTCGACGGCACCGAGCGCCTCGGCGTGGAGGCGCTGCTGGCCAGCGCCGACTCCGCCGGCGAGCTGGGCGAGGTCGAGGACGAGCTGTTCCGCTTCGGCCAGGTCGTGTCCGGTCAGTCGGCGCTGAGCAACGCGCTCGCCGACCCGGTCGCCCCGGTCGAGCAGCGGGCCACCCTGGCCCGCGAGCTGCTCGCCGGCAAGGCCCGTCCGGTCACCGTCGGCCTCGTCGAGGCGGCGCTCGCCGGGTTCGGCGGGCGTTCCTTCACCGGGGCGCTCACCCGGCTGGTCGAACTGGCCGCCGACCGGCGTGACCGGCAGGTGGCGTACGTGACCGTCGCGGCCCCGTTGAGTGACGAGGACGAGCGTCGACTGGGTGCCAGCCTCGCCGCGATATACGGTCGAGAGGTGTCCGTCAAGCAGACGGTCGACCCCGCCGTTCTCGGTGGCGTGAGCGTCCGGGTCGGTTCCGACCTGTACGACGGCACCATCCTGCGCCGCCTCAACGAGACCCGCAACGCGCTCGCGAAGCGCTGAACGGCTCGCCGTCCAGCACCAGGGCGGCTCCGCCGCCCAGCGCCCGGATTGACAGACGCCATTCGGACCGGTTGGTACTAGGTATCCCGGGCCCCTGAACTTTAAGGAAGCAGAGGATGGCCGAGCTGACCATCTCGACGGAGGAGATCCGCGGCGCGCTGGAGCGCTACGTCTCCTCCTACTCGTCCGACGTCTCCCGCGAGGAGGTCGGCACCGTCGCCGACACCGGCGACGGCATCGCCCACGTCGAGGGCCTGCCCTCGACCAAGACCAACGAGCTCCTGGAGTTCGAGGACGGCACGCTCGGCGTGGCGTTGAACCTCGACGTCCGGGAGATCGGTGTCGTCGTCCTCGGTGACTCCGCCAAGCTCGAGGAGGGGCAGCGCGTCAAGCGCACCGACCGGGTGCTCTCCGTGCCGGTCGGCGACGCCTTCCTCGGTCGCGTCGTCAACGCGCTCGGCCAGCCGATCGACGGCCTCGGCGACATCGCCGAGGAGGGTTACCGCGAGCTGGAGCTGCAGGCTCCGAACGTGATGGCCCGGCAGTCGGTGTCCGAGCCGCTGCAGACCGGCATCAAGGCCATCGACGCGATGACGCCGATCGGCCGCGGCCAGCGTCAGCTGATCATCGGTGACCGCAAGACCGGCAAGACCACCGTCGCCCTGGACGCGATCCTCAACCAGCGGGACAACTGGCGCACCGGCGACCCGAAGAAGCAGGTCCGCTGCATCTACGTCGCCATCGGCCAGAAGGCCTCCACCATCGCCTCGATCAAGGGGCAGCTGGAGGAGGCGGGCGCGATGGAGTACACCACCATCGTGGCGTCCCCGGCGTCCGACCCGGCCGGCTTCAAGTACCTGGCCCCGTACACCGGCTCGTCCATCGGACAGCACTGGATGTACGGCGGCAAGCACGTCCTGATCGTCTTCGACGACCTGAGCAAGCAGGCCGAGGCGTACCGGGCCGTGTCGCTGCTGCTGCGTCGCCCGCCGGGCCGTGAGGCGTACCCGGGTGACGTCTTCTACCTGCACTCCCGTCTGCTGGAGCGCTGCGCGAAGCTCTCCGACGAGCTGGGTGGCGGCTCGATGACCGGTCTGCCCATCATCGAGACGAAGGCCAACGACATCTCGGCCTTCATCCCGACCAACGTCATCTCGATCACCGACGGCCAGATCTTCCTGGAGACCGACCTATTCAACCAGGGCGTCCGTCCGGCGATCAACGTCGGCACCTCGGTCTCCCGGGTGGGTGGCGCCGCGCAGGTGAAGCCGATGAAGAAGGTCTCCGGTTCGCTGCGGCTCAACCTGGCCCAGTACCGCGAGCTGGAGGCGTTCGCCGCCTTCGCCTCCGACCTGGACCGGGCCTCGCAGAACCAGCTCAACCGTGGTGTCCGGCTGGTCGAGCTGCTCAAGCAGCCGAACTACTCGCCGTACCCGGTGCAGGAGGAGGTCGTCTCCGTCTGGGCCGGCACCGAGGGCAAGCTGGACGACGTCCCGGTGGGTGAGGTCCGGCGCTTCGAGGCGGAGTTCCTCCAGTACCTGCGGCACAAGCACGAGGGTGTCCTCGCGTCCATCGGTGACAACCAGTGGAACGACGACATCACCAACGCGCTCGACACGGCGGTCGCCGAGTTCAAGCAGGTCTTCCTCAACAAGGAGGACGAGCGCACGGTGAACGACGCGCCGGCCGCTCCGCTCGAGGGCGAGCAGAACCGCGAGACGGTGACCCGCTTCCGCGACGGCGCGACCGACCGCCCGGCCGAGAGCTGATCTGATGGCGGCCCAGGTTCGCGTTCTTCGTCAACGGATCCGCTCGGCGAAGTCGATGAAGAAGATCACCAAGGCGATGGAGCTCGTGGCGACGAGCCGGATCGCCAAGGCCCAGGCCCGGGTGCAGGCGTCCCTGCCGTACGCCGAGGCCATCACCGGCGTGCTCACGGCGCTGGCGTCCAACGCGCGGATCGACCACCCGCTGCTCACCCCGCGCGAGCGGGTGCGGCGGGCGGGCGTCCTGTTGGTCACCAGCGACCGTGGCCTGGCCGGCGGTTACAGCTCCAACGCGATCAGGATGGCCGAGTCGCTGATCGCGCGGCTCAAGGCGGACGGCAAGGAGCCGGTGCTCTACGTCATCGGGCGTAAGGGCGTCGGGTTCTACCGGTTCCGCAACCGGCCGATCGAGGCGAACTGGACGGGCTTCAGCGAGCAGCCGTCGTTCGAGGACGCCCGCACGGTGGGTGAGACGCTGATCAAGGCGTTCACCGCCGGCGCGGACGACGTCGACGGTGGTGCCGGTGCGGACGGCGTGCTCGGCGTCGACGAGTTGCACATCGTCTACACCGAGTTCCACTCGCTGATGACGCAGACGCCGGTCACCAAGATCGTCGGCCCGATGCAGGTGGAAGACCGGCCGCGCTCCGAGGGGCTACTGCCGGCGTACGAGTTCGAGCCGGAGGCGGAGGCGCTGCTCGACGCGCTCCTGCCGAGGTACATCAACACGCGGATCTACGCGGCGTTGATCGAGTCGGCGGCGAGTGAGTCGGCGGCGCGGCGGCGGGCGATGAAGAGCGCCACCGACAACGCCGAAGAGATGATCGAGAAGTACACGCGTGAGATGAACTCGGCCCGCCAGGCCGGGATCACCCAGGAGATCAGCGAGATCGTCGGCGGCGCGAACGCGCTGGCCGCGTCGGGAAGTGAAGTGTGATGACTGCCCCAGTAGAGACCAAGACGGCCACGGGTCGCGTGGTCCGGGTCATCGGCCCGGTCGTCGACGCCGAGTTCCCGCGCGACGCGATGCCGGCCCTGTTCAACGCCCTGAACGTGAACGTCAGCCTGTCCGGCGGTGAGAAGACGCTGACCCTGGAGGTCGCCCAGCACCTGGGTGACAACCTGGTCCGCGCCATCTCGATGCAGCCGACCGACGGTCTGGTCCGCGGCGCGGAGGTTCGTGACTCCGGCGGACCGATCTCCGTTCCGGTGGGCGACGCGGTCAAGGGCCACGTGTTCAACGCGATCGGCGAGTGCCTCAACCTCACCGAGGGCGAGACCATCGACGCCGACGACCGGTGGGGCATCCACCGCAAGGCGCCGGCCTTCGCCGACCTGGAGCCGAAGACCGAGATGCTGGAGACCGGCATCAAGGTGATCGACCTCCTCGCCCCGTACGTCAAGGGTGGCAAGATCGGCCTGTTCGGCGGCGCGGGCGTGGGCAAGACGGTGCTCATCCAGGAGATGATCACCCGTGTCGCCCGCAACTTCGGTGGTACCTCGGTGTTCGCCGGCGTGGGTGAGCGCACCCGTGAGGGCAACGACCTCATCGCCGAGATGACCGAGTCCGGCGTCATCGACAAGACCGCGCTGGTCTACGGCCAGATGGACGAGCCGCCGGGCACCCGTCTGCGGGTGGCGCTCTCCGCGCTCACCATGGCGGAGTACTTCCGCGACGTGAAGAAGCAGGAGGTGCTGCTCTTCATCGACAACATCTTCCGCTTCACCCAGGCCGGTTCCGAGGTCTCCACCCTGCTCGGCCGTATGCCGAGCGCCGTGGGTTACCAGCCGACCCTGGCCGACGAGATGGGCGAGCTCCAGGAGCGGATCACCTCCGTCCGGGGCCAGGCCATCACCTCGATGCAGGCGATCTACGTGCCGGCGGACGACTACACCGACCCCGCCCCGGCCACCACGTTCGCCCACCTGGACGCGACCACCAACCTGGAGCGGTCGATCTCCGACAAGGGCATCTACCCGGCCGTGGACCCGCTGGCGTCCTCGTCCCGGATCCTCGCCCCGGAGTTCGTCGGCCAGGAGCACTTCCAGGTCGCCACCGAGGTGAAGCGGATCCTGCAGCGCTACAAGGACCTGCAGGACATCATCGCCATCCTCGGTATCGAGGAGCTTTCTGAGGAAGACAAGATCACCGTGGCCCGGGCCCGGCGGATCGAGCGCTTCCTGTCGCAGAACACCTACGCGGCGGAGCAGTTCACCGGCGTGCCGGGCTCGACGGTTCCGATCAAGGAGACCATCGAGGCGTTCCGCAAGATCAGCGAGGGTGAGTACGATCACTTCCCCGAGCAGGCCTTCTTCATGTGCGGCGGTCTTGAGGACCTCGAGAAGAAGGCTGAGGAGCTGATGAAGGCCTGACGGCCCTCTTCACATCCGTACCGCAAAAGACTGCCCCGGCAATGTCGGGGCAGTCTTTTGTTCATCTTCGCGTCTTACCATCGTCGCGGTCCGTTACTCGTGGTCGTCGCTCGGGCGGTACACGAGATACGGTCGGTCCGCGCTCACCTTCACGGGCGCGGCGAGTGCAACCTTTCGACGACGTGAGCCCGTCTCCTCAGCGTGGGCGTAGCGAACGGAGATGAGCGTGGGTAAGGCCGGCAAGAAGGGCCGCAAGCCGTCCATGTGGCGGGGCGTGCCACGCTGGGCCAAGGTGTGCACCGTGTTCGGCCTGGTGCTGACCATGCTCAGCGGCGGCGTGCTCGTCGGCACCGAGGTGCTGATGGCCCGCTACGAGGGTGCCGTCGGTAAGGCCGACCTCTTCGGTGACCAGGCGGCGGGCGCCAAGGAGAAGAAGAGCGACATCAAGGGTCCGCTCAACCTCCTGCTGGTCGGCATCGACCCGCGTACGCCGACGGCCGCGCCGTTGGCCGACTCGATCATGGTGTTGCACGTACCGGCGTCGATGGACCGCGCCTACCTCTTCTCGTTGCCCCGCGACCTCTACGTCGACATCCCGGCGTTCAAGAAGGCGAACTTCGGTGGCGAGACCACGAAGATCAACGCCGCCATGTCGTTCGGCAGCCGGGTGCCGGGCGGCGGGAACCCGGACGCGGCGCGCGGCTTCGAGCTGCTGGCCAGCACGGTGCAGAACGTGACCGGCATCAAGCGGTTCGACGCCGGCGCGATCATCAACTTCACCGGTTTTCAGAAGATCGTCGACGCGATGGGTGGCGTCGACATGTACGTCGAGCGGGACGTGAAGTCCGAGCACAAGCAGCCCGACGGCAAGCCCCGGCCGGGCAACCCGCACGGTGAGGGCTACATCGGCCCCCAGGCGATCTACAAGAAGGGCAACCATCACCTCAAGGGATGGCAGGCCCTGGACTACGTCCGGCAGCGCTACCCGAAGAACGGTGTCCCGGACGCCGACTACGGCCGGCAGCGCCACCAGCAGCAGTTCGTCAAGGCGATGGTCGGTCAGGCGTTCAGCGCCGACGTCGTGGCCAACCCGATCAAGCTGGACAAGGTGCTCCGCGCCGCCGGCCAGTCGCTGATCTTCAACGGTCGGGGCAACAGCGTGGTCGACTTCGGGCTCGCCCTGAAGGACATCCGCCCGAACACCATCCAGATGATCAAGCTGCCGGGCGGTCCGGTCTTCGAGGGCAAGAGCTACAAGGGTGAGCAGTTCCAGGCAGGTGTCCCGGACTTCTTCACCGCCCTGCACAATGAACAACTGGACCCGTTCCTGCTCGAGCACCCGGAATTCCAGAACAAGACCAAGTAGTCGTGGCGCAGCTCTCGCCACCCGCGTTGGGGGCGGCGCGGCGGCACGACTAGACTTTCGGCAATCCGTCGCCGCAGCAAGGAGACAGCGTGGCACAGCAGCTTCACGTCGAGCTCGTCGCCGTCGAGGAGAAGGTCTGGTCCGGTGAGGCCGAGATGGTCGTCGCCCGGACCACCGAGGGTGAGCTCGGTGTCCTGCCGGGTCACGCGCCGCTGCTCGGCCAGCTCGCCGAGCCCGGCCAGGTCCGCATCAAGCTGGCCGGTGGAGAGCAGGTCGCGTACGAGGTGGCCGGCGGCTTCCTCTCGGTGAGCGCCCAGGGCGTCACCGTGCTGGCCGAGAGCGCTACCCCGGTTTCCGCGCAGAGCCGCTGAGCCACACCGGGGATGGAGATCGTCGAAGGGATCGGGATCGGCGTCGCCGTCATTCTCGTCGCGCTTCTCGTACTCTTCGTCCGGCGGGCCGTCGTCACCCGCAGCGGTGGCATCATCCGGCTCAGCGTCCGGGTGACCACCATGCTCGACGGGCGCGGCTGGTCACCAGGCTTCGGCCGGTTCGCCGGTGACGAACTGCGCTGGTACCGGATGTTCAGCTTCGCGCTCCGCCCCAAGCGGGTCCTGTCCCGCAAGGGTCTCGCGGTCGAGCGCCGTCGGTTGCCCGAAGGGCAGGAACGGCTCTCCATGCCGGCCGACTGGGTGATCCTCCGCTGTACCAGTCACCACGCACCGGTGGAGATCGCCATGGCGCGATCGACCGTGACCGGTTTCCTCTCCTGGCTCGAGGCCGCCCCTCCGGGGGCGGTCTCGCCGCGTCTGGCCTCCCAGGACTGGCCGGCTGCCTGACGGCTCGTCCGTGGTCGCCCTTGGGGCTTTCGCTGGTCGCCCTTGGGTTCGTGGTTGCTCTTTCGGGTTTCCGGGGGAGCCCGCCCGGCTCCGGGCGGTCAGGCTTGATCCCTGCGCCGGGCAGGCTCCCCCGGAAACCCGTCCGCGGCGCTCTGCGTCGTTCTGGCGCGGTCTTCTGTCACCTGCCGTTACCGATGTAGCCCGCGTCCTGCCTGGCGGGGCTGGCGGAGCGGCTTGATCGACTCAGCTTTCCTGATGTCGGGGTGTCCTGCTGGCCTGGACACCCCGCCTTCAAGGAACCGGAGTTGATCAAGTTGGGCCGGGGCCGGGGCCGGGGCCGGGGCGGCCGGGCCGAGGGAGTCGGCTCGGCCGACGCGTGGGCGCGGTCAGATGGGGAAGTCACACCTCGACGTGGTGCGGAGCGCCCGACCTCAGCGCTTGCCGCCCGGGACCCATAGCACATCGCCCGCCGGATTTGCCGTTCTTGACAGGATAAAGAGCAGATCGGAGAGCCGGTTGAGATACTTTGCCGGGAGCGGGCTGGTCCGGTCCGGATCGTGGCTGACCAGCGCCCACGCCGCGCGCTCGGCTCGCCGGGCGATGGTCCGCGCCACGTGCAGCAGCGCCGCTCCGGCGGTGCCCCCGGGGAGGATGAAGGAGTCGAGCTTGCTCAGGCGCGCGTTGTACTCGTCGCACCAGCCCTCCAGGCGCTCGACGTACTCCTCGGTCACCCGCAACGGCGGGTACTTCGGATCCGGCTCGACGGGCGTGGACAGGTCGGCGCCGACGTCGAACAGGTCGTTCTGCACCGACGCCAGGACGCCCCGCAGCTCCTCGTCGAGCTGGCCCAGGGCGAGTGCGACGCCGATCGCCGCGTTGCACTCGTCGACATCCGCGTACGCGGCGATCCGTGGATCGGTCTTCGGAACCTGCTCGTTGTTGCTCAGCCTGGTCATGCCGGCGTCGCCGGCCTTGGTGTAGATGCGCGTGAGGTGGACGGCCATGACGCACAGCCTACGGATACCGGAACTGACGATCCCCGCTCGGCCGGACACGACAGCCGGCTGGCCAGCGGTGGTGGGTCCGGGCGACGCCGGTGACACGGCGGTCAACGACGTCGACGTCATCCGCGTCTGCGGTGCGGCCCGACTGGCGGGCACCGTGCACGTCGTCGGCGCCAAGAACTCGGCGCTGAAGTTGATGGCCGCCGCGCTGCTCGCTCCCGGCCGCAGCGTGATCACCAACGTCCCGCGGATCACCGACATCGCCATCATGGGGGAGGTGCTGCGGCGGCTGGGCTGTGACGTCCGGTTCGACGCGGACGAACCCGTCGATCCGATGGTGGCGCGGGGCGGGGTCGCCCGGTCCCGCTCGGTCACCATCGACGTACCCGAGCAGCCGGGCGCGGAGGCCGACTACGACCTGGTCCGGCGGCTGCGCGCGTCGATCTGCGTGCTCGGCCCCCTGTTGGCCCGCCGTGGCTACGTGCGGGTCGCCCATCCGGGCGGCGACGCGATCGGCTCACGGGGTCTGGACATGCACATCTCGGGGCTGACGCGGATGGGCGCGGAGATCTCCGGCGAGCACGGGTTCGTCATCGCCGAGGCCCCGCACGGCCTGCGCGGCGCCGACATCGTGCTGGACTTCCCCAGCGTGGGGGCTACCGAGAATCTCGTCATGGCGGCGGTGCTGGCCCAGGGTGCCACGACGATCGACAACGCGGCCCGGGAGCCCGAGATCGTCGACATCTGCACGATGCTCAACCAGATGGGCGCGCGGATCTCCGGCGCCGGCACGTCCACCCTGCGGATCACCGGCGTGGCCGGCCTGCGGCCGGTGCGGCACGCCACGGTGGGGGACCGGATCGTCGCCGGCACCTGGGCGTTCGGCGCCGCGATGACGCGCGGGGACGTGACGGTCACCGGCCTGGACCCGGCCTACCTGGAGGTCGCGCTGGACAAGGTCGTCGCGGCCGGCGGCCTGGTCGAGACGCGGGGAGACGGCTTCCGGGTACGCATGGACGACCGGCCCCGGGCGGTGGACGTGGTGACCCTGCCGTACCCCGGCTTCGCCACCGACCTGCTGCCGATGGCGATCGGGCTGGCCTCGGTCAGCGACGGCGCGTCCCTGATCACGGAGAACATCTTCGACGGCCGGTTCATGTTCGCCAACGAGATGATGCGTCTCGGCGCGGACATCAAGACCGACGGGCACCACGCCGTCGTCCGGGGACGGGAGCGGCTGTCCGGGGCGCCGGTACGCGCCACCGACATCCGCGCGGGCGCCGGGCTGATCATCGCCGCGCTCTGCGCGGACGGGCCCACCGAGGTCTCGCACGTGCACCACGTCGACCGGGGGTACCCGGACTTCGTGGCCGACCTGCGCGCGCTCGGTGTGGCGGTGGAGCGGGGGACCGCTCCCGAGGAGCCGTCGCTGGAGATCTGACCACCGACTTAGCCATCGTTCAGGCTCGCGGGCTAGGGTCTGTTTCACACAGACCCCTAGGGTGCAGGCAGGCACCCAATCGCAGCGAGGGAGAAGCAGATGGCGGGTCGACTCGCGGTCGTCGGGGCCGGGCTGATGGGCTCCGGCATCGCCCAGGTGGCGGCCCAGGCGGGCTGGCAGGTGACGCTGCGCGACCTGGACGACGCGGCCACCACCCGGGGACTCGGCGGCATCCGGAAGTCGCTGGAGAAGTTCGCCGAGAAGGGCAAGATCGAGGCGTCCGACGTCGAGGCGACCCTCGCGCGGATCACGCCGACCACCGACCTGGAGGCCGCGGCGGACGCGGACATCGTGGTCGAGGCGGTCTTCGAACGGCTGGAGATCAAGCACGAGGTGTTCCGGGCTCTGGACAAGATCTGCAAGGCGGACGCGGTGCTCGCCACCAACACGTCGGCCATCCCGGTCACCCAGATCGCGGCGGTCACCGAGCGGCCCGAGGCCGTCGTCGGCACCCACTTCTTCTCGCCGGTGCCGATGATGCAGCTGTGTGAGCTGGTTCGCGGCTACAAGACCAGTGACGCCACGCTCGACACGGCACGGGCCTTCGCCGAGGAGATCGGCAAGACCGTGGTCGTGGTCAACCGGGACATCGCCGGCTTCGTGACCACCCGGCTGATCTCCGCCCTGGTGATGGAGGCGGTCAAGCTCGTCGAGTCCGGCGTCGTGTCGGCGGAGGACCTGGACACCGCCTGCCGGTTGGGCTTCGGGCACGCCATGGGTCCGCTGGCCACCACCGACCTGACCGGGGTGGACGTGCTGCTGCACGCCTCGAAGAACATCTACACCGACACGGCCGACGAGAAGTTCTTCCCGCCGGAGCTGCTCCAGCGCATGGTCACCGCCGGCGACCTGGGCCGCAAGACCGGCAAGGGCTTCTACACGTACTGATCAGGTGGCGACCGGGGCGGGCAGCCCGCCCCGGTCGTCCGCTCAGCCGTCGCGCTTGGTGGTCCAGCGGAAGGTGGTCAGGCAGAGCGCCAGGCCGATCACGCACCACAGGGCGAGCACCAGCGCCACCCGGCCCAGCTCGAACGAGCCGCCCGGCTCCTGCGCGCCGAAGCTCTCCGGCAGGAAGACCGCGCGCAGCCCCTGGCACATCCACTTGAGCGGGAACAGCGCCGCCACCTGCTGCATCCACGTGGGCAGGTCGGTGAAGACGAAGAACACCCCGGAGATGAACTGGAGCACCAGGGAGACCGGGGTGACCACGGCCGAGCCGCTGCGGGCCGTGCGGGCCAGCGACGAGATGGCGATGCCGGACAGGGTGCACGCGGTGACCCCGAGCACGGACACCCAGCCGAAGGTGAGCCACTTCCCGGCGGTGCCGGGCAGGTCGAGGTCGAACAGCGCCACCGCGAAGGCCAGCAGCACGGCCGTCTCGGCGATGCCGATCGCCACCACCATGATCACTTTGCCGGCGAACCAGACCCATTTCGGCATCGGTGTTCCCCGGTAGCGCTTGAGCATTCCCCGGTCCCGCTCGACCGGGATCCAGATGCCGAGGTTCTGGAAGCTCACCGTCATCAGGCCGGTCGCGATCATGCCGGTGATGAAGTACTGGGTGAACTTAACCCCGCCGCCGATCGTCCCGTCGAAGATCGACGCGAAGATCAGGATCATGATGATGGGGAAGCCCATCGTGAAGACCACGGACTCCCGGCTGCGCAGGAACTGGGTGATCTCCAGGCGGCCCTGCCGCAGGGCGAGCGCGCCGGCGCCGACCCGTCGGCCGGGCGTCGCGGCGACCGGCGTCGCCGGCTTCGTCGTGGTCGTCATCGCGCGTGTCCGATCATCGTGAGGTAGACGTCCTCCAGGGTCGGCCGGGTCACCGTGAGCCCGGGGACCTCGCCGCCGTACCGCGCGGCCAGGTCGGCGACCAGGGCCGTCGGCGTCGCGCTCTGCGCGCTCTCCCAGACCCCGTCCGGGGTACGCCACGACACCGTCGCGAGGGCCTCCTGCCGGTTGCCCAGCCGGTCCGGCGTGGCCACCTCGACCAGTTGGCCGCCGGCGATCACGCCGACCCGGTCGGCGAGCGTCTCCGCCTCGTCTAGGTAGTGGGTGGTGAGCAGGATCGTGGTGCCGGCGGCCGCCAGGTCGCGGATCAGCTCCCAGAACTCGCGGCGGGCCTCCGGGTCGAAGCCGGTGGTCGGCTCGTCGAGGAAGAGCAGTTCGGGACGGCCGATGATGCCCAGCGCCACGTCGAGGCGGCGCTTCTGCCCACCGGAGAGGGTGTGGGTACGGGCCTTGGCCTTAGCGCCCAGCCCGACCCGCTCGATCACCTTGGCGGGGTCGTCCGCGTCGGGGTAGAAGCCGGAGAAGTGTCGGACCACCTCGGCCACGGTCAGCTCGTCGAACTCGCCGGTGCCCTGGAGCACGATGCCGACCCGCGAGCGCCAGGCGGCGTCCGGCCGGGCCGGGTCCGCGCCGAGTACGGCCACCTCTCCGGCATCCCGGTGCCGGTAGCCCTCCAGGATCTCCACCGTGGTGGTCTTGCCCGCGCCGTTCGGGCCGAGCAACGCGAACACCTCGCCCCGGTGGACGTCGAGATCCACACCCGCCACAGCCACGTTGTCGCCGTACGCCTTGCGCAGCCCACGGACGGAGATGGCCAGCTCATCATCCATGACGTCCAGTGTGCGTCCTGGCGGCAAGTGGCGGGTGCCCGGGGTGTGGCGGTCCCCGCCACCGCGGGCGCTTCGCACCCGGGCGTCCTCGACATGGACCTGTGTGGTTTTCCACAACCTCTTCTACTGAACGGTAACTTAGACTCCGGCCATGGATGAGACGCCGAGCCGGCTGCCCGAGCGGGACCGCCCGTGGGTCATGCGCACGTACGCCGGCCACTCGTCGGCCGCCGCCACCAACGCGCTCTTCCGCCGCAACCTCGCCAAGGGTCAGACCGGCCTGTCGGTCGCCTTCGACCTGCCCACCCAGACCGGGTACGACCCCGACCACGAGTTGGCCGCCGGCGAGGTCGGCCGGGTCGGCGTGCCGGTGGCCCACCTCGGCGACATGCGGGCGCTCTTCGACGGCATCCCGCTCGCCGAGATGAACACCTCGATGACCATCAACGCTCCAGCGATGTGGCTGCTCGCCCTCTACGGGACCGTGGCGGCGGAACAGGGATCGACCACCGACAGGCTGTCCGGCACCACGCAGAACGACATCATCAAGGAGTACCTGTCCCGGGGGACGTACATCTTTCCGCCGGCGGCCTCGCTGCGGCTGACGGCGGACGTCATCGCGCACACCCTGACGGCGATGCCGAGGTGGAACCCGGTCAACATCTGCTCGTACCACCTCCAGGAGGCCGGCGCGACGCCCGTGCAGGAGGTCGGCTTCGCCCTGGCCACCGCCGTCGCCGTCCTCGACATGGTCCGCGACTCCGGACAGGTGCCCGCCGAGCGGATGGGCGACGTGGTGCAGCGCGTCTCGTTCTTCGTGAACGCGGGCGTGCGCTTCGTCGAGGAGATCGCCAAGATGCGCGCGTTCGGCGTGCTGTGGGACGAGATCACCCGGGACCGGTACGGCGTGACCGAGGCCCGGCAGCGGCGGTTCCGCTACGGCGTGCAGGTCAACTCGCTCGGCCTCACCGAGGCGCAGCCGGAGAACAACATCCAGCGCATCGTGCTGGAGATGCTCGGCGTGACCATGTCCCGCGACGCCCGGGCCCGCGCCGTGCAACTGCCCGCCTGGAACGAGGCGCTCGGTCTGCCCCGTCCCTGGGACCAGCAGTGGTCGCTACGCATGCAGCAGGTCCTGGCGTACGAGTCGGACCTGCTCGAATACCCCGACCTCTTCGCCGGCTCGCACGTGATGACCGCGCTCGTCGACGAGATCGTCACCGGGGCGCGGGTCGAGTTGGACGCCGTGTTGGAGATGGGCGGGGTGGTGGCCGCCGTGGAGACCGGCTATCTCAAGAGCGCGCTGGTCGCCTCGCTGGCCGAGCGCCGCCGCCGGATGGAGGCCGGCGTCGACGTGGTGGTCGGCGTCAACCGCTTCGCCGAGACCGAACCGTCCCCGCTGACGGCGGCGGGCGCCGAGGCTGTCGAACAGGTCGATCCCATGGTCGAGGCGGCCGCCGTCGCCTCCGTACATCGATGGCGTGCCGGGCGGGACGACGCGGCGGTCGACGCGGCACTGGCCCGGCTCCGCGCGGACGCCGCGACCACCGCCAACCTGACGCCGGCGACCCTGGAGTGTGTACGGGCCGGGGTGACCACCGGGGAGTGGGCCGGCGCGTTGCGCGAGGTCTTCGGTGAGTACCGGGCTCCGACCGGCCTGTCCGGCGCCACCGGCAGCGGCGGCGACGCGGGTCTCGCGGCGGTGCGTGAGCGCGTTGCCGCGACCGCGCGCGAGATCGGCAGTGGGCGGCTGCGGTTGCTCGTCGGCAAGCCCGGCCTGGACGGGCACTCCAACGGCGCGGAGCAGATCGCCGTACGTGCCCGCGATGCCGGCTTCGAGGTCGTCTATCAGGGCATCCGGCTGACCGCCGGGCAGATCGTCGCCGCCGCCGTCGAGGAGGACGTCGACCTGGTCGGGCTGTCCGTACTGTCCGGCTCACACCTGGCGGCCGTGCCCGCGGTGCTCGACGGGCTGCGCGCCGCCGGCCGGGCGGACCTGCCCGTGGTGGTGGGCGGCATCATCCCCGCCGGTGACGCCGACACCCTGCTCGCCGCCGGAGTGGCCCGGGTCTTCACGCCGAAGGACTTCGCCCTCACCGGCATCATCGACGACCTGGTGACGGTCATCCGGCAGGCCAACGACCTGGCCTGAACGGTCCGTCGGAGGGTCAGCGGCCGGCGTACGTCATGCAGTCGGCCAGGTCGTTGTCCGGCCCGACCTTGATCGACGAGGCGTGGCACTCCAACTGCTCGTTGTGCCGACAGTCGGAACGCTGGCAGGCGCCCACCTGCGCGGTGAGACCGTCCACCCCGCCCCGGACCGGCGACTCGACGAAAGTGTGGCAGTGCGCGTGGTCCATGCTGCCGATCGTGATGGCGAAGGCGTGGCAGTCGCCGCCCTGGTTGTACGCGCACGCCGCGACGACGCATTCCTGGACTCGGGGCATCTCCATTGCAGTGGTCATGCCGACCTCCTCTAGGTTCCTGCCCCGATATTAGGCATTTGCGGCGCTGCGCAGACCCGATACGCCCGTCTGTCCATCCGGCCTGACCGGCTCTCTGTCGGCTTGACGGCCACGCCGGCGTTGACGGCCACGCCGGCGTTGACGGCCACGCCGGCCTTGACGGCCACGCCGGCCTTGACGGCCACGCCGGCCTTGCCCCGCATGATCGACACGAGATCGCCGATATCGCGGTGTCATCCGGCCCCGGATACCCCGACGTCGGCGATGTGGAGTCGATCACCGCCTGGATGCCTCTCCTACCGGTCGCGTCGGTCGTGGGGACTGAGCGCTATGTCCGGTTGTGGGGTGTCTGTGGTGACCGGCTGCACCCGCCGGCCGGAATCGTGGCGGGCCGGGGGTCGTTACACACCCTGACGATCGCAGGACCACCGGGCCGCCCGCCTGCGGGAATGACCCCGGACCGCAGGTCGTTTCACCCGGACCCGGCACCGACGAGCCGCCCGCCCCGCGGGAATGACCCCGCCCATCGGGTCGTTACACACGGACCGGCCGCCGCGAGGAACCCGCCCGCAGGCCGCACGGAATGGCCCCGCCCGCCGGGTCGTTACACACGGACCGGCCGCCACGAGCCCCCCGCTCGCAGGCCGCCAAAGCCCCCCGGGAATGACCCGGCCCCCCGGGTCGTTACACCCGACCCGGCGCCGCAAGCCCCTCCGGCTCGCCGGCCGCCGCCCCCCTCTTCACGTCTTTGCACAGCGCCCGGACGAGGTGCTGACACCCCATGTTCACCGCCCCCCGCAACAGGTGGCGTGTGGGTGTTTCCTACCCCCGAAGGAGCAACCCCATGAACACGATCTTCCGCAAGAGCATGCTGTCCGTTGCTGGTCTCGCGTTCGCCGGTGGCGTGTTCGCCGGCCCGATCGCCGCCCACGCCGCCACCCCGGCCGTGGACGCCAAGCCCACCGCCGCCGCAGCGGTGCAGACCGCCGCGCCCAAGCCGCAGGGCGACCAGTCGCACATCACCCTCAACGGTGAGCAGACCGCCAACGCCAAGGCCATCATCGCGGCCACGAAGAAGGCCGGCCTGCCGGAGCGGGCCGCGGTCATCTCGATCGCGACGAGCCTGCAGGAGTCCAAGCTGGAGAACCTGGGTCACCTCGGCGACGCCAACGACCACGACTCCCTGGGTCTGTTCCAGCAGCGCCCCACCTCGGGTTGGGGCACGCCGGAGCAGATCACCAACCCCGAGTACTCGACCACCGCGTTCCTCAAGGGCCTCAAGCAGGTCGACGGCTGGCAGGACATGCCCCTGACCGACGCCGCGCAGACCGTGCAGGTCTCGGCCTACCCGGACGCGTACGCGCAGTGGGAGCAGCAGGCCACCGACCTCGTCGGCCAGTACTGGAACAGCTGACACACCGAACAGCCAAGAACGACCGATGGCCGGCACCCGACAACGGGCGCCGGCCATCGCCGTATCCGAAGGCGCTGAGCCGAGTGTCAGACGCGGAAGCCGGCGGCGCGGGCCGCCTCGCGTTCCCGGCGGCGTTCGGAGCGTCGACGGAGGAACCAGTAGACGAAGACGACCAGGCCCACCAGGAAGGCGAGTACGAGCACCGGCAGGATGACCGCGACCAGGGACATGACCACGCTCGTCGCGTCCTCGGCGGTGCTGGCAACCGGGGCGCCGAAACCGGCGGTGGTCGCGTTGATGACCGGACGTGCGGCGGACTTGAGCAGGTGCACGCCGAAGGCGAGAAGTACGCCGGTGGCTACCGGCACCCACTGGTGGCTGGAGAAGAAGCTCCCCGGGTCGCTGACCGTGACCGTCTCGGACGAGGAGCCGGCCCCGAAGGCGAGGCCGCCGGCGGTGGGTCGGACGACGGTCTGCACCACGTCGTTGACGTGGTCGACGACCGGCACCTTGTCCGCCACCATCTCGACGGCGAGCAGGACGGCGAGGATGACGATGACCCAGCCGTTGCCGAGCCACGTCCAGCCACTGGGCAGGTCGATCAGGTTGGTGTAGCGGCCGAGGAGGCCGAGGACGAGCAGGGGTATGTAGGCGTTCAGCCCCGCTGAGGCGGCGAGGCCGGTGCCGGTGAGGACTTCGAACACGGTCTCAGCATCGCACCGACGCGCCAGTGCCGCTCGGTGGCGGTCGCGGGCTGCTCGGCTACCCTCGTCGGGTGCGGTTGGTCATTGCGAAGTGCTCGGTGGACTACGTCGGACGGCTCTCGGCTCACCTGCCGCCGGCAACGCGGCTGTTGATGGTGAAGGCGGACGGGTCGGTGTCGATTCACGCCGACGACCGTGCGTACAAGCCGCTGAACTGGATGAGCCCGCCGTGTCGGCTGGAGGAGGCCCCCGGCGTGTGGCGGGTGGTCAACAAGGCCGGCGAGGAGTTGCGGATCACCCTGGAGGAGGTCTTCCAGGACACCTCGTACGAGCTGGGTGTGGATCCCGGCCTGCGCAAGGACGGGGTGGAGGCGCATCTCCAGGAGTTGCTGGCGGCCAACCCGACCGTGCTGGGCGAGGGGTTCACGTTGGTGCGCCGCGAGTACATGACGGCGATCGGCCCGGTGGACCTGCTGTGCCGGGACGCGAATTCCGGCGCCGTGGCCGTTGAGATCAAGCGGCGGGGCGAGATCGACGGCGTGGAGCAGTTGACCCGCTACCTCGAACTCATGAACCGTGACCCGCTGCTCAGCCCGGTGACCGGGGTGTTCGCGGCGCAGGAGATCAAGCCGCAGGCCCGGGTGCTCGCCGCTGACCGGGGCATCCGGTGCGTCGTCGTCAACTACGACCGGCTGCGCGGCATCGAGAAGGACGAGCTGACCCTCTTCTGACCGGAGCTCACGACCCCGTTCGTACGGCGATCAACGATTTCGGCAGGCCGAAGGCCCGTTCGACGAGCATCGTCGAGTCCGGAAAGTAGTGGCGCATCTGCGAACGGTCCAACAGTTCGGTCCAGAGCACCTGGTGGATGGCCGCCTCGTGGCTGCGGGTCGGTTTGTGACCCAGGGGCCAGCGGCGAGCGAGCGCTGTGCGCATCCGGATCGGCAGGAACTGCATCCCGGGCGCGATCCAGTGCGGCTCGATGGGGAAGTAGCGGTAGGGCGTCTGCACCCAGTGCCGATCGGCCAGCGAACGCGCCGCGGCGGCGAACCGCAGTCGGCGCTCGTGCCCGCCGACGTGTTCCAGCACGGAGTTGGAGAAGACCAGGTCGTAGGCGCCCTTGGCGACATGGGGTGGCAGGTCGCAGGCATCGGCCTGCTCGACGTGGGCCCACTCGGGTACGGCGGCGGGCGGTTGTTCCAGGTTGACCACGGTGACCCGGGCCGGCCGGACGGTGGCGCGGTGCCAGGTGCCGAGCCGGCCGCCGAGGTCGACGACGTGCATGTCGCCGATGTCGGGGAAGGTGCGCGCCAGCCACTCCGAACGACGACGCCGCTGCCGAGCGCTCCACGACTGGTCACTGTCGACAAGGCGGTGTCGCAATCGATTGTGGCCCATTTAACGCAATGTACCGCCGTGCGTACGGCGTATAAACATGTGGATACACCGATCGGGTCGCAGATCGGCTATCCGACACTCATCTGCCGTACATCACCTTGATGGCCTTGACGAGACGCGCCACGTCGGCCGGGGTGCGGTCGAAGGTCATCGACGGCAGCAGCGAGCGCGCTCGACGCCGGGTGATGGCCTTGGCGCGGGCGAACTCGCGGAGGCCGTCCTCGCCGTGGATCCGCCCGAAGCCGGAGTCGCCGACGCCGCCGAACGGCAGCGTGGACATCCCGGCGAAGGTCAGGGCGGAGTTGACCGAGGTCATCCCCGAGCGCAGGCGCCGCGCGACGCTCACCGCACGCCGCCGGCCGAAGACCGAACCCCCCAGGCCGTACGACAGGGCGTTGGCGCGGGCGACGGCCTCGTCGGCGTCGCGGACCCGGCTGATGGTCACCGTCGGACCGAAGGTCTCCTCGCGGACGGCGGCCGAGTCCTCCGGTACGTCCACGAGCACGGTCGGATGCACGTACGGTGGCTGCACCGCGTCCGGGCCGCCGACCAGGGCGCGACCGCCGGAGCTGACCGCGGCCTCGATGTGGCGGCGGATCACGTCGATCTGGCCAGGCATCGTGATCGGGCCGATGTCGGCGCCTTCGGGGCCGACGGTCAGCCGGCCGGCGCGGTCGACCACCTTGTCGACGAAGGCGTCGAAGACCGTGTCGACGGCGTAGACGCGCTCGATGCCGATGCAGGTCTGGCCGGCGTTGGTCATGGCGCCCCAGACGCACGCCTCGGCGGCGGCGTCCAGGTTGGCGTCGCTGTCGACGATCATCGCGTCCTTGCCGCCGCCCTCGATCAGCACCGGCGTCAGCGTCTCGGCGCAGGCGGCCATCACCTTGCGGGCGGTAGCGGTCGACCCGGTGAAGGCCACCTTGTCGACCCCGGAGCGGCACAGCGCCGCACCGACGTCGCCGAGCCCGTGTACGGCGGTGAACACCGGCTGCTCGGGCACCACCTCCGCGAACGTGTCCACCAGCCACTGGCCGACGACGGGCGTGTACTCGCTGGGCTTGAGCACGACGGCGTTGCCGGCGGCCAGGGCGTACGCGGCGGAGCCGAGCGGGGTGAGAACCGGGTAGTTCCACGGCCCGATCACACCCACCACGCCGTGCGGCTGGTATTCCAGGTGCGCGGAGAACTCGGCGAGGACGAGCCGGGACCGTACCCGGCGTGGGCCGAGCACACGGCGAGCGTTGCGGGCGGACCAGTCGACGTGTTCGATCGCGCTGGCGATCTCGACGATGCCGTCGGCGACCGGCTTGCCACCCTCGGCGTGCATCAGCTCGGCGAGCTGCTCGACGCGCTGGGCGAGCAGCGCGCGCCAGCGCAGCAGCCGCTGGCGGCGGCCGGCGAAGTCCAGACCTGCCCACCACTCGCTGGCGGCGCGGGCACGCTCGACGGCCTGCCGTACGTCCGCGTCGGTGGCGACGGGGAGGCGGCCGGCCTCGACGCCGGTGGCCGGACTGGTGGAGACCAACTGGTGCGCCTCGATGAGGGGGGTGCCGGGGACATGCACAGCCGTCATGGCCGGAAGTCTAGTTCCGAAGATTACTCACCGGTAGGTCCCTTGTTGGAGCTCAGGTCGCCGACCCCTGTCGCCCTGACCGATCGTTGATCAGTGCAGGTCAGTGCGTTGGTGAACGAAAACGCCCGTCCGAATCGTCGAACAGCGGGTGACCGGGAGGTGACGAGGAGCTGACCGGCTGGTCGGTATTGACGATTACCGTCTGATGGCAAGCTGACGCGCGGAGTAATGGTGTGGGGTGGAGGGCTGACTGTCCATGGAGGAACATCCGGAACTGATGCCGTTGTTGACGGTCGCCGGTGGGCCGATGCGCGGAGCGAGCTTTCGTCTGCGGGTCGAGCCGCAGGTGATCGGTCGGGCGCCGACCGGCCACGTGGTGATCAACGATCCGCATCTGAGTCGCCGGCACGCCGAGGTGTGGCTGGCCCCCGAGGGCGCGTCGTTACGCGACCTGGGTTCGACCAACGGCACGTGGCTCAACGACCGCCGGATCACCGAGGTGGAACGTCTCTCCGACGGTGACGTGATCCGGCTGGGCCGCACCGAGCTGCGCCTGTTCGATCCGGGGGTCGCCCACACGGATCCGGTCGGGCTCAGCTTCGGGGTCTCCCGGCGGGATGTCCGACCGACGTTGCCGCTGCCGCTGGCCACACCTCCCGGGGCCCGCCGCTGACCCCGGGCCTGCCGCAGTTGGTGGCCGGCCACACCGTGCGGTGTCCCGGGGTGGCTGGTCGGCACCTGGACCGGCGGGAGCCGGCGTGGCAGCATGCCGCGGATGGAAATCGAGCAGCGGGTCGTGACGGCGAACGGCATCACCCAGGCGGTACGGGTGGCCGGCCCGCCGGACGGCACTCCGGTGCTCCTGATCCACGGCAACTGCTCGTCCTCGCTTTTCTGGGAGCCGCTGATCCGGCGGCTGCCACCGACGCTGCGGATCGTCGCCCCTGACCTGCGTGGGTACGGCGACTCCGCTACCGCCCCGGTGGACGCGACGCGCGGCCTGCGGGACTTCGCCGACGACGTCGCCGCCCTGCTGGACGACCCGACGCTCTTCGCCACCCCCGGCAGCCCCACCGCCGGCAGCGCCACCGCCGAGAGCGCCACCGCCGGCAGCGCCGGTGGCGGAACTCGACCGGTCGTGGTCGGCCACTCCCTCGGCGGGGGAGTGGCGATGCGGCTGCTGGTCGACCATCCGCACCGGGTGGGCGCGCTGCTGCTGGCCGCGCCGGTGTCTCCGTACGGCTTCGGTGGCACGCGCGACCTGATCGGTACGCCGACCACGCCCGACTTCGCCGGTACCGGCGCCGGCACGGCCAACCGGGACTTCGTCGCGCGGCTCGCCGAGGGCGACCGGGGCGCAGACGAGCCGGCCAGCCCGCGCGCGGTGCTGCGTGCCGCCTACGTGGCCGACCCGGCCTCGCTGGGCGTCGACGAGGATCTGCTGCTGGACAGCGTGCTGTCCACGGCGACCGGCGACGACAACTATCCGGGTACGGCGGTGCCCTCCGCGAACTGGCCGGGTACCGCGCCGGGGGAACGCGGAGTCCTCAACGCGCTCGCCCCGACCTGGTTCCGAATCGCCGACGAGCTGGTGGCCGTCGCACACAAACCCGAGATCGCGTGGGTGCGCGGGGACGCCGACGTGATCGTGTCGGACACGTCGCTGTTCGACCTGCCGTACCTGGGTTCGCTGGGTGTCGTACCGGGCTGGCCGGGCGCCGAGTCCTGCCCGCCGCAGCCCATGGTCGGCCAGACCCGGGCGGTGCTGGAGCGGTACGCGGCGGCCGGCGGGGCGTACCGCGAGGTGGTGTTGCCCGGCTGCGGACACAGCCCGCACCTGGAACGTCCGGGGGAGTTCGTGGCGGAGCTGCTGGCGCTGACCGACGCGCAGGCCGGGTAGGGCGCACCGTGGGTGAAATATCCCACGGCGTCTCGACAACCCTGCGGCACGTGGCAGACTCGCGCGCAAAGCCTTAGCGGCCGTTCAGTGGCCGTACGGAGTGTCTGGGGAGGCCGGTCGTGGCGCGCGAGTTCAGCACCGTCGGTGTCGTGGGGCTGGGCACCATGGGTGCCGGCATCGTCGAGGTCTTCGCCCGCAACGGCATCGACGTCGTCGCGGTCGAGATCGCCGAGGCGGCGCTGGAGCGCGGTCGGGCCACCCTGAAGGGCTCCACCGACCGGGCGGTCGCCAAGGGCAAGCTCGCCGAGGCGGACCGCGACGCCCTGCACGAGCGGGTGCGCTTCGAGGTCGGGCTGGACGCGCTGCACTCCGTCGACCTGGTCATCGAGGCGGTGCCCGAACACCTCGACCTCAAGCAGCGGATCTTCGCGGAGCTGGACCGGGTCTGCAAACCGGAGGCCGTCCTCGCCACCAACACGTCGTCGCTGAGCGTCACCGAGATCTCGGTGGCCACCAGCCGGCCCAACCAGGTGATCGGCATCCACTTCTTCAACCCGGCCCCGGTGATGAAGCTGGTCGAGGTGGTCCGCACCGTCGTCACCGCGCCCGAGGTCGTCGCCGACGTCGAGGCGCTGTGCGCCCGGCTCGGCAAGGTCGACGTCACCATCAACGACCGGGCCGGCTTCATCGCCAACGCGCTGCTCTTCGGCTACCTCAACCACGCGGTCGCGATGTTCGAGTCGCACTACGCGACCCGGGAGGACATCGACGCCGCCATGAAGCTCGGTTGCGGCCTGCCGATGGGCCCACTGGCGCTGATGGACCTGATCGGCCTGGACACCGCGTACGAGATCCTGGACACGATGTACCGGCGAGGGGGTCGGGACCGTCGGCACGCCCCCGTGCCGCTGCTCAAGCAGATGGTCACCGCGGGACTGCTCGGCCGCAAGTCCGGCCGCGGCTTCTACACCTACGAGCGGCCCGGTTCGCCGAAGGTCGTACCCGATGGGACGACGCCGCCGGCGACGGACGCCGCGCTCGCCGACGGCGCGCGCGCCATCTACGCCGAGGTGGGCATCGGGAGCGCGAGGAGTGAGCTTGCGGGCCCCGCAGTCGTGACCAAGGTCGGCATTGTGGGTTCCGGAACGATGGCCACCGGGATCATCGAGGTGTTCGCCAAGGCCGGGTACGAGGTCGTCTCGGTGACCCGGGGCGCCGAGAAGTCCGCATCGGTCTGCGAGGCCGTGAAGACGTCGCTGAACAAGGGCGTGGTCCGGGGCAAGCTCGCCGAGGCCGACCGGGACGCGGCGCTCGGCCGGATCACCTGGACGGCCACCCTCGACCACCTCGCCGACGTCGACCTGGTCGTCGAGGCGGTCGTCGAGGAGTTGAGCGTCAAGAAGGCGCTCTTCGCGAGCCTCGACGAGATCTGCAAGCCGGGCGTGGTGCTGGCCACCACGACCTCGTCGCTGCCGGTGATCGACGTGGCGATGGCCACCCAGCGACCGGCCGACGTGGTGGGTCTGCACTTCTTCAACCCGGCGCCGGTCATGCCGCTCGTCGAGGTCGTCCGGACCATTCGCACCTCCCCGGAGGCCACCGCGACCGCGCGGGCGGTCTGCGCCGCGCTGGGCAAGACCGGCGTGGTCTGCGGCGACCGGTCCGGGTTCATCGTCAACGCGCTGCTCTTCCCGTACCTGAACGACGCGGTCAGGATGCTGGAGGCCAGCTACTCGACGGCCGACGACATCGACCACGCCATGAAGCTGGGCTGCGGCTACCCGATGGGCCCGTTCGAGCTGCTCGACGTGGTGGGGCTGGACGTCGCGCTGGCGATCCAGCGCGAGCTGTACCTGGAGCTGCGCGAGCCGGGCTTCGCGCCCGCGCCGCTGCTGGAACACCTGGTCACCGCCGGTTACCTCGGCCGTAAGACCCGTCGCGGCTTCCGCGACCACTCGCACCGCTGACCGGGTCAACGCCGGAGGGTCCCGGCCGCGTCTAGGAGGATGTGACCTTCGAGGAGTACGTCGGCAGTCGCGGCCCGGCCCTGATGCGGCTGGCGCGGCTGTTGACCGGTGACGAGCACCGGGCCGAGGACCTCACCCAGGAGGTGCTGTCCCGGGCGTACGTGCAGTGGAGGCGGATCTCCCGCGCCGACCGGCCCGACGTGTACGTGCGCCGGATGCTGGTCAACGCCAACAACTCCTGGTGGCGCCGCCGGTCGAATCGGGAGCTGGTCGTCGACGGCGTCGGGGATCGGCCGCACCGCGTCGACGTGGGTGGGGAGGCGGCCGACCGGGACGAGATGTGGCGGCTGATCCTCGGCCTGCCCGACCGTCAACGGGCGGTGCTGGTGCTGCGCTACTACGAGGACCTCGACGACGCGACCATCGCCCAGATCCTGGAGTGCTCGCAGGTCACCGTCCGCACCCACGCGATGCGGGCGCTCGCCAACCTCCGGCAGCGCTGCGGCGCACCGGCGACAAACGGGAGCCGACCGTGACCGACCTCGACCAGCGGATCAACCAGACGTTGCGCCAGCGCGCCGAGGGCAGCGTGGACACCGACCGGCTGTTGGCCGCCGCGGTCGTGCAGGGGCGCAGTCGGGTACGCCGCCGACGTGCTGTCGCGGGCATCGCGCTCGGCGTCGTGGCGGTCCTCGGCCTGGGTGCGGCCACCGACCCGGTCGGCCTGATCGACTCCGGCCCGGACGTCGTACCCGGCCTGGCGCTGACGGAGGAAGCTCCCGTGCCCGTCGTGCCACCCCGGGCCGACGGTGTGCCGGGCGCGGCCGCCCGACCGGACCTCATCGGCGCCGATCCGCAGTTGTTGCACTTCGGGTTCGTCCCGGACGGGCTCCGCTATCTCTCCTGGTCGGTGCAGAGCGGCGTGGAGATGGCGCGGCTCGACGTGGCCGGCGACACGGTCACCCTGGAGCTGTCGGCGTCCGCCGAGGCGCTGCCCATGCGTGCCCAGGGCCTGCCGGCGCTGGTACCGGAGCTGATCGCCGAGGGCGTCTTCGACGGATCGGTGTCACACGCCACCGGGCCCTACGGCGTGACGGTCTGGCTGCGGCACTGGCAACCCGCCCCCGGGGTGTACGCCCGCGCCACCGCCATCGGCGACGACCAGCAGGACCTTTTCGACGTGGCAGCCGCCTTGCGGCTCGACCAGGCGCACCACTGCGGGGGGCCGCTGCGGCTCACCGGCCTTCCGCCGGGTACCCGGGTCACCCGGTGCGACGTGACGGTCGCGCCGTTCCCGGCCGCGTTCGGCGTGCAGATGATGGTCTCCGGGAGCAAGCCGGGCGGCATTCAGGTCGAGTTGCAGTACGCCAGGGGTATCGCGTCGAGCCGTACCGACGGGAACCGCATGATCGGCGACAAACCAGCCAACATCGATCTCCGGAGTGGGGAACTCGAACTGCTCGGCTTCCCCAAGGCCCACCTGACCGCGAACTTCGGCTGGCCGGCGCAGGGCTACACCGAGCAGGACGCGGCGACGGTGCTGGGTGGGGCGCAGGTCGCCGAGCACCTGGACCGGCCCACGACCTGGTGACCGCCCGGGGTGTCCCGCCCGAGGTGACCGTACGCTTGGTGACTGTGAGCCCCCGTCGCAACCGCCCTCGCCGGGACGAGAACGCCAACCTGGACGCCGATCGGGTCCGCCAGGGCGTCGCCTCGGTGCAGCAGTGGACCGACGGCGCCTGGCAGGTACGAGGGATAGGGGCGGGCGCGTCGGTCAAGACGTACCGCTGTCCCGGTTGTGACCAGGAGATTCGACCCGGTGTGGCGCACCTGGTGGCCTGGCCGGCGGACGGCCTGGGCGACCTGACCGACCGCCGGCACTGGCACAGCGGCTGCTGGCGTGCCCGGGAGCGGCGTGGCCCGGCGGTGCAGCGCGGCCGGAGCGCGCCGCGCTACTGAGCGACCCGGCCGGGCGCCTCGCGTCCCGGCTCAGTGACCCGGCCGGGCGCCTCGCGTCCCGGCTCAGCGATCTGGATCACCCTGTTCGTGCCTCGGTGGGCGGCGGCGGCGACTTCGCGACAGACTTGGGCGGTGAGCACAGCGATCCGCGCGTCCTCGATCCTGCCCGGCCGCCGGGAGGACATCGAGCTGCACACCGCCGACGGACTGCGGCTGGTCGGCGAGCTGGCCCTGCCGGCCGACCGGCCGCCGGTGGCCACCCTGGTCTGCCTGCACCCGCTGCCCACGCACGGCGGGATGATGGACAGCCACGTGTTCCGCAAGGCCGCCTGGCGGCTGCCCGCGCTGGCCGACCTGGCCGTGCTGCGGTTCAACACGCGCGGCACCAGCAGTGTGCGCGGCACCAGCGAGGGCGCCTTCGACGGCGCGGTGGGCGAGCGGTACGACGTGGCCGCCGCGATCGAGTACGCGGAGTTCGCCGAACTGCCCAACATCTGGCTGGTCGGCTGGTCGTTCGGCACCGACCTGGCCCTCAGGTACGGCTGCGACCCGGCCGTGGCCGGAGCGATCCTGCTCTCCCCGCCGCTGCGCTACTCGACGCCGGACGACCTGGCGACCTGGGCCACGTCCGGTCGGCCGCTGGTGGCTCTGGTCCCCGAGTTCGACGACTACCTGCGTCCGCCCGAGGCGCGCGAGCGGTTCGCGGCGGTGCCGCAGGCCGAGGTGGTCGGGGTGCCCGGCGCGAAGCACCTCTGGGTGGGTGACGCGGAGACGGTGCTCGACGAGATCGTCAAGCGGGTCAATCCCGCCGTCGAGGTGCCCCTGCCGGCGACGTGGGACGGGCCGATGGAGGCCGGCGACGTCAGCGCGTACGCCGACCGGACGGTGGCCGCCTTCGCCGACACTCCCGTCCCCGGCCCGGCGGCCGACTGACCCCGCGCGGCTCCGCTCCGGTCCCGCTCCTGGCGGGGTCAGTTCCGTTCCTGGCGGGGGAGCACCACCTCGCGCAGGATCAGTTGCAGCGCGGCCACCGTGGGGATGGCGATCAGCGCGCCCACCACGCCCAGCAGCGCCACGCCGAGCAGGGCCGCCAGCAGGGCGGCGACCTCGTTGACCTCCACCGAGCGCCGCATCACCTTCGGGTAGATGAGGTAGTTCTCGATCTGCTGGTAGACGAGGAAGAACACCGCGCAGGCGATGCCGGTGGGCAGGTCGGCGGCGAAGCCGACCAGGCTCACGATCACCGCGCCCAGGGTCGCGCCGATCTGCGGGATCAGATCGGTTACCGCGACGACCACGGCCAGCGCGAACGGGTACGGCAGGCCAACGATGAGCGCGAAGACGAACGTGGTCGCGCCAGCGAGGACCGCGATGCTCAGCGCGCCGACCATGTACGCGCCCACCTTGGTCAGGATCGCATCGCCGATCAACGCGGCCCGTTCGCGGCGCGAGCGGGGGACCAGCGCGTAGCCCAGGGAACGCAGCTTGTCGAAGTAGGCCAGGAAGTAGATGGTCAGCACCAGCACGGTCAGCGTCCGGAACACCGTGCCGAAGATCAGTTGCGCCCCGCCGAGCACTCCGCCGAGCGCCCGGCCGATGGTGTCGGCGTTGGCCGCGCCCTGCACCCGCTCCACCACGTCGTACCGCTCCACCAGGTCGTTGACCGTGGGATTGCGGCGCAACTCGTCGAGCAGGCTCGGGATCTGGTCGATGAACTGTCCGGACTGCGTCACGATCGGCGGGACCAGCGCCACGATGCCGCCGCAGAGCAGCAACACCACGGTCAGCGCCACCACCGCCACCGCCAGGCCGTGGGGCACACCCCAGGTGCGTAGGCGCACCACCGCCGGGTTGAGGCCCACCGCGAGGAAGAGAGCGATCACGACCAGCACCAGAATGCCGCCGGCATTCCGAATCCCCAGATAGAGGGTGTACGCCAACAGCACGCCCAGCGCGCCGGTGAAGCCGACCAGGAAACTGCTGCGCCGCAGCGGACGCCCCGGCGTGCCGAACTTCCCGGACGGAACCGCCGGGGGCTCGTCCGGGTCGAAACCCGGGGCCGGCACGGGCACCGGCGGTGGCGTCTCCGCTGGTGGTGGCGTCTCCGCCGGCGGTGGCGTCTCCGCCGGCGGTGGCGTTTTCGCTGACGGGGGACCAGGGGGCATAGCCGGGTCGTCGCCGGACGGGTCGCGCTGCGGCACCGAGAACCTCCGGCTCAGGCGGCGGGGAGACGACGCGTGGCGGCCACGAACACCCGCCACGCGGCCGGCGCGAAGACCAGGACCGTACCCGACGGGTCCTTGCTGTCCCGCACCCCCACGAACCCGGGCAGGTTGTCCGCCACCTCGACACACTCACTGTTACCGCTGCGAGTGGAGGTGCGCCAAACTGCGCCGCTCAGGTGCATGAATCCACTACTTCCTTCATCAAATCAATCGAGTGTCGATGAGAGAGCGCTTCGTTCCGGACCGTTTCCCACCGTGAGAGCAGCGTAGCTACGTCGCCATCTTGGTCAACCACGACGCCGGCAAGCTGGTTTTCGAGGTTGCCGACCCAGCCACCGTCCCCGCTGGCTGCAAGCGTGAAGGGTCCGGACATCCCGACGTGCACTCCAACGTCGGTGGTAACGACGTGCACGCTGATCGGCGGCCGCTGGGCGCATGTGATCAGGTGGGTGAGTTGCTCGAACATCAGACCACGCATGTGTTCGGCGGAGTGCCGCAGCGCACGCTCGTCGACTACGGCGATCAACTGCGGCGGATCGGGCTGCTCAAGGATGGACTGGCGGTCCAGGCGGGCGTGGACTCGGCGTTCCACCTCGTCGTCGCTGAGCAGGTCGTCGCAACGGATCACGGCACGGGCGTAGTTCTCGGTCTGCAGCAGTCCCGGGATCAGCGTGGGCTGGAAGCACCGCAGTTGGCGGGCACTGCGCTCGGCATCCAGCCACGGACGGAACCAGCTCGGCTGACCGTCTCGCTCGGCGAGCTTGAGCAGGTGGACGAGGAGGCCGTCGGTGGCCAGCACCTCGTCGGCGCGGGCCAGGAACAGCCGGTCCAGGGGCCGTTGGCCCAGTTCCAGCGCCGACACCATCGAGCCGGAATAGTGGACCAGCCGGCCGAAGTCCTCCTGGCTCATTCCGGCTGCGGTCCGCAGCCGACGCAACTGTGCGCGGATCATGTCGGCCGTCGGGGCGACGTCGCCTTCCACAGTGCCTCCGCAGGTCGAGGGTCGATTCCACCGGCTGTCCCGGCGCGCCACGCCGTCGACACAGTGCCGCCGTCGAACACCGTGCTGCCTTCCGACCGTAGTGGTCTGGTCAGCAGACTGTCACGTACCGGATCGTGCGGCTGTCGTCGCCCCGCGCCCTGTCCCGGCGGCGCAACCGTTTCCAGTCGAGGAGGTACCCATGCCCGGTTCCCGCCGTGCCGGTCGCGCGCTGCCCGTCGCAGCATCCCGGTCGAGATGTACGCCGTCGGGCTCTGGACCGGGGTGACCGGGAGCGTACGTTGGCATCGGGGCTGCCCCAGCCGCGACTTGGGCCGTACCCCGCGTTGCCCCGACCCTGCGGTGCGCGGACGCCGCACACTCCGCTGCGACCGATGTGGTGCTGCCGCGCCGACGGTCGACCATGGCCCTGCCCGGATGCCCGGCTGCTGCTCAAGGCGGAGTTCGACGAAGACCCTGTCGCGCTGACCATCTACCTGGCCGGGCTCTACCACGAGGCAGCACACGACCTCTACCAGCTCAATCCCTACGACGGGCCGACGCCCAGAGAGTTGTTCGAACGTTTCGTGGCGTGGGGGCCGTTCCGCCGCCCGATCATCGATCCACCCCCGGACATCAGCTAGAACCTGCTGGCTCCGTGCAGATCTTGGACACTTCCCGTCACGCGTTAACGGAAACTGTCCAAGATCTCGACGCTCGGTGTGGGCGTTCGTCAGTCCTTCTCGATCGTGACCTTGCTGGGCTTGGCGCTGCGCTCGTCGGTGGTCGGCTTGCTGGGGCGTTTGCCGTTCTCGCCGGTGCTGGTGATCTTGGTTGGCTTGGCGCCCCGGCCACCCTCGCCCGGAACGGCCGCCACTGTCGGTTCGCCGTCCACCCCTGCGCTGGCCGCGCCACCGTCGACCGTGGTCACCGGCTCGGCCACCGGCCGAGTGGTGGGCTGCCCGGCCTCGCCGGTGCTGGCGTTCGCCGGGGCATCGGCGGGCTGGGCCCGGAGACCACCTGCCGCATCGCCGCCAACGGCTGCACCGTCACCGTCGGCCGGGCCGTTCCCGCCACTGGCTGCCCCGGCGATCTTGATCGGTGCGTCGGCATCGACGTCGTCGGCCGTACCGCTGCCACCGCTGGTCGCCACGGTCGCGGCACTGCCGTTGGCCGCCACGGTCGCTGCACTGGCCGGCGCGTCGGGGCGGTCGCCGGTTGCCGGGGCCGTCGGGCCGTCGACCGGGCCGGCAATGTTGCGCAGCCGCAACTCGGCCATCTGGCGCTCGATCTCGTCGGACTCCTGCCGGGCCTTCCAGGTCTCCTGCCGCAGGTCGGCGAGCTGTTGCTGGGCCTGCGCGATCTCCAACATCACCTGCGCGAGCTGCTGACGGCCCGCCGCCGCCTCCTGCTGCGTCGCCGCCAGGTGCTGCTGCGTCGTCGCGAGATGCTGCTGGGTGGTGGCCGCGTACTCCTCGAACTGGCGGCGCGAGGCAGCGACGTGCTCGTCGGCCTTGCGGCGCTTGTCACCCGCCTCGGTCTCGGCGCGGCTCAGCATCTCGGCGGCCTCGGTCTCGGCGCGCTGGCGCAGCGTCGCCGCGTCCGCCTCGGCCGCCTGACGGATCGCGTCCGCGCCCTGCTCGATCTCGTTCTTGCGGCTGGTGTACTCGGTCTCCAGCTCGTCGCGGCGTGCGGTCCAGCTTGACTCCAGCTCCTGCTGGCGCGACTCGTGCTGCTTGTCCAGCTCGTCACGGCGCTTGGCGAACTCCTGCTCGGCGGTGGACCGTCGCTGGGCCAGCTCCCGATCGGCCGCCTCGCGCCGCGAGTTGACCTCCTGCTCCACGCCGGCCCGCCAGGCGCCCAACTCCTGCTGCGTCTGCGCCCGGGACTGCTGCACGTACGTCTCGGTCTCGCCGCGCATGCGCTGCACGTACGCCTCGGTCTCGGCCCGGCTGCGCTTGGCCGCCTCGGACGCCTGCGTGGTGAGTCGCTCCGCCTCCTGCTGGGCCTTGGCCCGCGTGGCCCGGCCGGCCATCGAGGCGTCGTCGATGATCTGCTTGGCCTCCTGCTGGGCCTTGGCGTGGGTCGCCCGGCCCGCCTCGGTCGCGGTGTCGGTGAGCCGCTTGGCCTCCTGCTGCGCCTTGACGTGTACTTCCTTGGCCGCCTCGCGCAGCTCGGCCGCCTCCTGGCGGGCAGTGGCCAGCGCCTCGCGGGCCTCCTCGCGCAGCTTGGTGGCCTCCTGTTGGGCCCGGGTGTGGATCTCCTTGGCGGTGTCCCGCAGTTGGGTGGCCTCCTGCTGGGCCTTGGCCAACTCGTCCTGCGCCGCCTTGCGCAGCTTCGCCGACTCGTCCTGGGCCGAGCGCAGGGTCGCGTCCGCCTCCGCGCGTCGGGAGGCGCTGTGGCGCTCCTCCTCCTGGCGTCGGGCCGCGAGGGCGATCTCGAAGTCCTTCAGTGCCCGGGCGGCCTGCTCGCGGGCTTCCTCGATGATGTGCTCGGCGGCGGCCCGACGGGCGTCGATCTCCTCGTTGGCCGCGGACAGGATCTGCTCGGCCTGCTCCTCGGCGAGGGTGAGGATCGACTCGACCCGGGGCCCCAGGTGCCGGAAGGAAGCCCGGTCGACCACGTTCATCTGCTTGCGGACCTGGGTCAGGTCCCGCTGCAGCACCTCAACCTGGCCGGCGAGCTTGTGGATCTGTGTATAGGCCTGTTCCCGTTCGGCGGCGAGGGTCGCGATCTCGTGCTCGGCACGCGCGACGTACCGGTCAACCTGTTTCTTCTCGTACCCCCGCAGAGCGGACTCGAAGCTGGGCTCCGTGGTCACGTCCCCGCCGAGAGCGAACAGTTCCTCGCCGTGCGACATGCCCCCATCCTCACACGCATCGCCCGCGGCTGGGGCGATACGGACGCCGCTTGTGGGACCTACTTCACTCCGTGGCGAGGGCGCCACACCAAGGGTTGGGAAACGCACACGGCGCGAGGTCACACCGGTTACCCGGTGTCACCTCGCGCCGTCGATGCCCCGACCTGACGCCTCGCGTCAGCCGGCGGTCTCCGCGGTGACCCGCTCCTGAGCGCCGTCGGTCTTCTTCGTCTCGGTCTTCGTCGCGGCGGCGGGCGGCGACGCCGGAACGCCGGGCACGATGCCGGCGAGCCCGGAGAGCATCTGCCCGAGCTGCGAGGTGACCGCGTCCTTCTGCCGGGTGAGGTCCTCGACCTCGCGGCGGGCGGCCTGCGTGGTCAGCTCGGCCTCGGTGCGGGCCTCGGTGAGCAGGCGCTGCGACTCGGCCTTGGCCTCGTTGAGCATCTTGTCGGACTGCGCCTTGGCCTTGTCGACCGTCTCGGCGGCGTTGCGCTCCGACTCGACCCGACGGGCCTCGGCGCGCTGCTCGATCTCCTTGGCGCGCTCCTGGGCGGCGCGGGCGCGCTGCTCGGCCTCGCTGACCATCTTCTGGGTCTGCGACACCTGGGCGGCGTGCCGCTCGGACTCCTCGCGCTCGGCCTTCTCGCGCCGCTCGGCGAGTTGCAGCTCCAGCGCCTGGAGGTCCTTGTCGCGCTTGTCCCGGGCGTCGGTCAGCAGCTTGGTGGCCTCGGCGCGCTTCTCCTCGGCCTCGCGGGCGGCCTTGGCCCGCTGCTGGGTGATCTCCCGCTCGGCGGTGGCGCGCAGGGTGGCCACCTCCCGCTCCACGGTCGACTTCAGCTCGGCCACCTCGTGGGCCGTGACCGTCCGCAGCTGCTTCGTCTCGCGGTCCGCGTCGGCGCGCAGCGTGTCGGCCTCGCGGCGGGCCTGCACCCGGACCTCGGCGGCCTCCCGCTCGGCGGCGGTACGCAGGTTGCCCGCCTCGCGCTCCGCGGTGGCCTTCATCGCGGCGGCCTCGGCACGGGCCTTGTCCGTGATCTCCCGCGCCTCGAGGCGGGCGGCGGAGAGGATGCCCTCCGACTCGCGCTTGGCCTCGTTGCGGTGGTCGTTGGCCTGCTCCTCGGCGAGCCGGAGGATCTGCTCGACGCGGGTGCCGAGCCCGGAGAGGGTGGGCCGGCTGTTCTCTTCGAGCTGCTTGTTGGTGTCGGTGAGCTTCTGCTCCAGCGCACTCATGCGCTGCTCGGCCTGGCGGAGACGACGCTGGGCGTCGTTCATCCGCTGCTCGGCCTCGGCACGGGCCTGCTCGGACTGGGTCAGCGCGGCGGTCATCCGGCCGATGAAGTCATCGACCTGGTGAGTGTTGTATCCGCGCAGGCCAACGGTGAAATCTGGCTGCGAGTTCGCGTTATCGAAGAACGCGAGAGGGGAGGACTGCTGCTGGGGCATTGGGACATACTGGCAGACGCCCCAGGGTGCTTCGCAAGAGCGGTACGCAGCTTTCGTCTCCTCTTTACATGGTCAACTGCCCTGGCCGTCGTGCCTGGACCAATCGGCGATCTTGGCAGCTCCCGGGCCGGTCGGAGGCCACGCAGCGTGACGCGAAAAAGGGCCACGGGGTGTGTCCCGTGGCCCTTTGTTCGACCCGCGTGGGTTCTGGCTAATGGGGGTGGAAGAACAATGGCCGATCACCGCATTGGCCATCGGGTGCTCATCCGTCCGGCCGGTGTCCCGCTCAGTGCCCCCGGAACCGGTTGATCGCCTCCTCGTGCCGGGCCCGCAGCTCCCCGTCGCGGACACCGAGTCCGTCCGACGGCGCGAGGCAGCGCACACCGACCTTCCCCTGGTGCGCGTTGCGGTGCACCTCGTACGCCGCCTGACCGGTCTGCTCGAGGGAGTAGGTGCGGGACACCGTCGGGTGCACCTTGCCGAGCGCGACCAGGCGGTTGGCCTCCCACGCCTCGTGGTAGTTGGCGAAGTGGCTGCCCACGATCCGCTTGAGGTGCATCCACAGGTAGCGGTTGTCGTACTGGTGCTGGAATCCGCTCGTGGACGCGCAGGTGACGATGGTGCCACCGCGGCGGGCCACGTAGACGCTCGCGCCGAACGTCTCCCGGCCGGGGTGCTCGAAGACGATGTCCGGGTCCTCCCCGCCGGTCAGCTCGCGGATCCGCTCGCCGAACCGTCGCCACTCGTCCGGGTCCTGGGTCTCCTCGTCCTTCCAGAACCGGAAGCCCTCGGCGGCGCGATCGATGACCAGCTCCGCGCCCATGCTGCGGCACAGCTCGGCCTTCTCCGGCGAGGAGACGACGCAGACCGGGATGGCGCCACCGTTGAGGGCCATCTGGGTCGCGTACCCGCCGAGACCACCGGACGCGCCCCAGATCAGCACCACGTCGCCCTGCTTCATGTTGGCGCCGTGGTGGGAGATCAGCTGCCGGTACGCGGTCGAGTTGACCAGTCCCGGGCTGGCCGCCTCCTCCCAGCTCAGGTGACGCGGCTTGGGCATCAGCTGGTTGGCCTTGACCACGGCGAGCTCGGCCAGCCCACCGAAGTTGGTCTCGAACCCCCAGATGCGCTGCTGCGGATCGAGCATCGTGTCGTCGTGCCCGGCGGCGTCCTCCAGCTCGACCGAGAGGCAGTGCGCGACGACCTCGTCGCCGGCCACCCACCGGGTCACCCCGGGGCCGGTTCGCAGCACCACGCCGGCCGCGTCCGAACCGACCACGTGGTACGGCAGGTCGTGCCGGCGGGTCAGCTCGGAGACGCGACCGTAGCGCTCCAGGAACCGGAAGGTGGACACCGGCTCGAAGATGCTGGTCCACACCGTGTTGTAGTTGATCGCGCTGGCCATCACGGCGATCAGCGCTTCGCCCGGCCCGAGTTCCGGCGTCGGCACCTCCTGCACGTGCAGCGCCTTGCGGGGGTCCTTGTCCCGGGTGGACATTCCGTCGAACATCCGGGACTCCTCGGCGCGGACGACCACGCCTCGGTAACTGTCCGGTACGGGCAGTCCGGCGACGCCGGCCAGTTCCCGGTCCGGGTCGTTCGATTCCTCCGCCGCCATGATCGCTTCGAGGATGTCCTGCACGGTGACCTCCGGTTCGTCCCGCACCCGCGCGGGCCCGGGTGCTGCCATCGTCGGCGCCGGTGGGACGCGACCGCCATGTCGGCATTCGACACATCCGGCACCGGCCGCGCTCCTGTGGGCCGGGACGTTACTGAACGGTAGCTAAAGCCGGAAGTCCTCTGTGAAAAACTGCATCCGCCGATGCGTGAAGGTGCCCGACCAGCGCGAAAACCGCGCACCGCCGCGCGCACAACCTCCGGTGCCGCCCCCACGGCCCCGGCCGCCCCGTCCGGGTGATCAAGAGGTTGGCGTCATCCCGGGGCCCGGAAATGACGCGAACCTCTTGATCACCGGGAGCGGGGGTCGGTTCGTCAGTGCGTCGCGGCGGGTTGGACCAGCTCGACCAGGACGCCGCCCGCGTCCTTCGGGTGGACGAAGTTGATCCGGCTGTCCGCGGTGCCGCGTCGCGGCTCGTCGTAGAGCAGTCGCATCCCCCGCTCGCGCAGCGCCGCGCAGGCCACGTCGATGTCCGCCACGGTGTACGCGACCTGCTGCACGCCCGGCCCGTTGCGGTCCAGGAACTTCGCGATCGTGGACTCCGGGGTGAGCGGAGCGAGCAACTGCACGCAGCCGCCCTCGGTGGTCGGTCCGACGGCCAGCATCGCTTCCCGTACGCCCTGCTCCGCGTTGGTCTCGACGTGTACGCAGCGCATCCCGAAGGTCCGCTGGTAGAAGTCGATCGCGGCGTCCAGGTCGGCCACGGCGATGCCCACGTGATCGATCTTGCGAAGTCCGATGTCTGTGACGTAGTCGGCACCGGGCTCGGCGGGGGAGTTCTCTGTCATGGCGTTAGTCTGGCCGAACCATCGTTCAGGCGTACAGCTCGGCACCCCCCCTCGGAGGCAGGCATGGCTTCGGTGATCGTCAGCGGCGCGCGTACCCCCATGGGCCGGCTGCTGGGCAACCTCAAGGACCTCCCGGCCACCAAGCTCGGCGGGATCGCCATCAAGGCCGCCCTGGAGCGTGCGGGGGTCAGCCCCGACCAGGTCCAGTACGTGATCATGGGGCAGGTGCTCCAGGCCGGCGCCGGTCAGATCCCGGCCCGGCAGGCGGCGGTCGAGGCCGGCGTGCCGATGTCCGTGCCGGCGTTGACCATCAACAAGGTCTGCCTGTCCGGCCTGGACGCGATCGCCCTCGCCGACCAGCTCATCCGCGCCGGCGAGTTCGACATCGTGGTGGCCGGCGGCATGGAGTCGATGACCAACGCCCCGCACCTGCTGATGGGTCAGCGCACCGGCTACAAGTACGGCGACGTGGTGGTCAAGGACCACATGGCGCACGACGGGCTCAGCGACGCCTGGGACTGCTGCTCGATGGGCGAGTCGACCGAGCGGCTCGGCAGCCGGCACGGCATCACCCGCGAGGAGCAGGACGCGTTCGCCGCGACCAGCCACCAGCGGGCCGCCGCGGCGCAGAAGAACGGCCACTTCGCCGAGGAGATCGCCCCGGTGCTGATCCCGCAGCGCAAGGGTGACCCGCTGGTGATCAGCGACGACGAGGGCATCCGGCCGGACACCACCGTCGAGTCGCTGGCCAAGTTGCGGCCCGCCTTCGCCAAGGACGGCACCATCACCGCCGGCAGCTCCTCGCCGATCTCCGACGGCGCCGCCGCCGTGGTCGTGATGAGCAAGGCCAAGGCCAAGGAGCTGGGTCTGACCTGGCTGGCGGAGGTCGGCGCGCACGGCAACGTGGCCGGCCCGGACAACTCGCTGCACTCGCAGCCGTCCAACGCGATCAACCACGCCCTCAAGAAGGGCGGCCTGAGCATCGAGGACCTCGACCTCATCGAGATCAACGAGGCCTTCGCGCAGGTCGGTATCCAGTCCACGCGTGACCTCGGCATCAGCCCGGACAAGGTCAACGTCAACGGCGGCGCGATCGCCCTCGGGCACCCGATCGGCATGTCCGGCGCGCGTCTCGTACTCACTCTCGCCCTGGAGCTGAAGCGGCGCGGTGGCGGCACCGGCGCGGCGGCGCTGTGCGGCGGCGGCGGCCAGGGCGACGCGCTGATCATCCACGTTCCGGGGAAGACCGAGAGCGACAGGTGAGCGCGAGGAGTGAGCCGGTTCTGCGAGCCCCGCAGTCGCGAACAGAGGTGGCCGTGAGCGCGAGGAGTGAGCCGGTTCTGCGAGCCCCGCAGTCGCGAACAAAGGTGGCCGTGAGCGCGAGGAGTGAGCCGGTTCTGCGAGCCCCGCAGTCGCGAACAAAGGTGGCCGTGAGCGCGAGGAGTGAGCCGGTTCTGCGAGCCCCGCAGTCGCGAACAAAGGTGGCGCAGTGAGCGAAGCGGCCGAGCACGTCCCGTCGGCGAGCAGCACGTCGGTGCGCCGCAGCCGGGACGTACCGCTGCTGGTCGAGCGGGCCCGCGCCGGTGACCCCCGGGCGGTGGCCCGCCTGATCACCCTGGTCGAGAACGGCGACGCGCTGCTGCCGGCGATCGCCGCCGCGCTGGCGCCGTACGCCGGTCAGGCCCAGGTGGTCGGGTTGACCGGCTCGCCCGGAGTGGGCAAGTCGACCACCACCAACGAGATGGTCCGCGCGCTGCGGGCGCGCGGCCACCGCGTGGGCGTGCTGGCGGTGGATCCGTCCAGCCCGTTCACCGGCGGGGCGATCCTCGGCGACCGGGTGCGGATGCAGGACCACGCGACCGACCCGGGCGTCTACATCCGGTCGATGTCCAGTCGGGGCCACCTCGGCGGGCTGGCGGCGGCGACGCCGCAGGCGGTCCGGGTGCTGGAGGGCGCGGGCTGCGACGTGGTGCTGGTGGAGACCGTCGGCGTCGGGCAGGCCGAGGTGGAGGTGGCCTCGCTGGCCGACACCACGCTCGTGCTGCTCGCCCCGGGCATGGGCGACGCCATCCAGGCCGTCAAGGCCGGCATCCTGGAGATCGCCGACGTGTTCGTGGTGAACAAGGCCGACCGGGACGGCGTCGACGCCACGGTCCGCGACATCCAGGGCATGATCGCGCTGGGCGAGCGCGGGCCGGGGCAGTGGCGGCCGCAGGTGGTCCGCTCGGTCGCGGCCCGGGGCGAGGGCATCGACGACATCGCCGCCGCCCTCGACAAGCACCGCGGTTGGCTGGTCGAGCACGGCGAGCTGCGGCGCCGGCAGGAGGCGCGGGCCGCCGCCGAGATCGAGGCCATCGCCCTCGGCGCCCTCCGCGCGCGGATGGGCTCACTGCGCGACGGTACGGAGTTGAGCACGCTCGCCGCCAAGGTCGCCGAGGGCGCGATCGACCCGTACGCGGCGGCGGACGAACTGCTCGCCCAGCTGGCGAACTGACCCGGGGCCGTCGGCCGCGAAGCGCCCTCCGGTTTTAGTAGGCTCGCGCCGCGCGGCAGCGGACTGCCACGCGGTGGACCGTCGAGCCGGTCGGTCCACAGTGCACCGGGACCAGGGGAGATGTGATCATGACGGACGCGGTGGAGAACGCCGGCGCGGCGCAGCCGACGACGGGCGCGGCCCGGGGTGTGACGTCGGTTTCCGACGAGGTGGTGGAGAAGATCGCCGGTGCGGCCGCCCGCGCGGTGCCCGGCGTCGCCGACCTCGGTGGTGACGTGGCCCGGTTCTTCAACAGCGTGCTCGACAAGGTCGGCCTGGACGAGGTGGGCGACGCCCGCCGCGGTGTCTCGGCCGACGTGAAGGGCACCTCCGCCGTCATCAACGTGGTCCTGGTGATCGACGCCGGTTCCGTCGTCGCCGACGTGACCGAGGGGGTGCGGACCGCCGTGATCGAGGCGGTGGAGAAGTACGGCCTGACGGTCACGCAGGTCAACGTCACGGTGGACGACATCGAGCTGAACCAGCCGGGCGCCGCCGCCGTCTGACCGTGGACCGCCTGGTTACCCGCCGGTACGGCGCGACTTAGCGATCGTTCAGGCAAGGGCTCTACACTCGATGTGCTAGTCGAGGAACCGAGGAGGAGCCCTGCGCATGGACGCCGACGAGATCGCCGCCGGACGGGCACGCTGGCAGGCCCGGTACGACTCCGCGCGCAAGCGGGACGCCGACTTCACCACGCTCTCCGGGATGACCGTCGATCCGGTGTACGGGCCGCCCGAGGGCGCCTCCTACCCGGGTTTCGAGCGCATCGGCTGGCCGGGCGAGTACCCGTACACCCGGGGTCTGTATCCCACCGGCTACCGCGGTCGGACCTGGACGATCCGGCAGTTCGCCGGCTTCGGCAACGCCCAGCAGACCAACGAGCGCTACAAGATGATCCTCGGCGCCGGCGGTGGCGGCCTGTCGGTCGCGTTCGACATGCCGACGCTCATGGGCCGCGACTCGGACGACCCGCAGGCGCTCGGCGAGGTCGGCCACTGCGGCGTCGCCATCGACACCGCCACCGACATGGAGGCGCTCTTCGACGGCATCGACCTGGCCGGCGTCACCACCTCGATGACCATCTCCGGCCCGGCCGTGCCGGTGTTCTGCATGTACCTGGTCGCCGCCGAGCGGCAGGGCGCCGACCTGTCCAAGCTGGACGGCACGCTGCAGACCGACATCTTCAAGGAGTACATCGCGCAGAAGGAGTGGCTCTTCGACCCGGAGCCGCACCTGCGCCTGATCGGCGACCTGATGGAGTACTGCGCGGCCGAGATCCCGCGCTACAAGCCGCTGTCGGTCTCCGGCTACCACATCCGCGAGGCGGGCTCGACCGCCGCGCAGGAGCTGGCGTACACCCTGGCCGACGGTTTCGGCTACGTGGAGCTGGGTCTGTCGCGCGGGCTGGACGTGAACGTGTTCGCGCCGGGGCTGAGCTTCTTCTTCGACTCGCACCTCGACTTCTTCGAGGAGATCGCCAAGTTCCGCGCCGCCCGTCGGATCTGGGCCCGCTGGTTGCGCGAGGTCTACGGAGCGACCAGCGAGAAGGCGCTCTGGTTGCGCTTTCACACGCAGACCGCCGGGGTGTCGCTCACCGCGCAGCAGCCGGTCAACAACGTCGTTCGTACGGCCGTGGAGGCGCTCGCCGCGGTGCTCGGCGGCACCAACTCGCTGCACACCAACGCGCTGGACGAGACCCTCGCGCTGCCCACCGACGAGTCCGCCGAGATCGCCCTGCGCACGCAGCAGGTGCTGATGGAGGAGACAGGTGTGGTCAACGTGGCGGACCCGCTCGGCGGCTCCTGGTACGTCGAGGCGCTGACCGACAAGATCGAGGCCGAGGCGGAGGAGATCTTCGCCCGCATCCGTCAGCTCGGCGGTGAGGGGCCGCACCAGATCGGCCCGATGACCTCCGGCATCCTGCGCGGTATCGAGGACGGCTGGTTCACCGGGCACATCGCCGAGTCGGCCTTCGTCTACCAGCAGGCGCTGGAGAAGGGCGACAAGAAGATCGTCGGCGTGAACTGCCACACCGGCACGGTCGCCAAGGAGCTGGAGATCCTGCGCATCTCGCACGAGGTGGAGCTGGAGCAGCGCCGGGTGCTCGCCGAGCGCAAGAGCGCGCGGAACGAGGACGCGGTCCGCGCGGCGGTGGCCCGGATGGTCGAGGTCAGCCGCACCGACGGGAACATGATCCCCGCCATGCTCGACGCCGTCCGTGCCGAGGCCACCCTCGGCGAGATCTGCGACGCCCTGCGAGCCGAGTGGGGCACCTACCGCGAACCCGCCCGCTTCTAACCCCGTCCCCACCCCCGTCGATCTTGCGGTTTCTGTGGTGGCAAAAGCCGCAAAAGTGACGTAGCGGCAACCGAAAGCGCAAGATCGGCGGGGCTGGGGACCCGGGGCCGTTTCGGCTTCTTCGGTGGGCGTGAGAGTTGCGACGTTGGAGTTGTGGGTGAGCCGGGAATCGGGGCTCACGTGCGAGACTAGGTAACCATGAGCGACCCACGGATCACCTCGTCGATCTTCACCCGCGGCGCGGTCGACCTCAGCACGCTGCGTGGCCCCGCACCAGCCAGTACCCGCCCCGGCGCACCCCCGCAGGGCGGTCCGTCCGCCGGCACGCCGGGCGCACCGACCACCGGCGACGCCCCCATCGTCGACGTCACCGAGGCGACTCTCCAGTCGGCGGTGCTCGAGCAGTCGATGGCCATGCCCGTCATCGTCTTCTTCGGCGCGGCCGGCTTCCCCGAGAGCGACGACTTCGCCCCGGTGCTCGAGCGGCTGGCAGCCGAGGGCGGCGGCACGTGGGTGCTGGCCCGTGTCGACGTGCAGGAGAACCCGCGGATCGCCCAGATGTTCCGGGTCCAGGGCATCCCGATGGTCTACGCGGTCGTCGGCGGCCAGCCGATCGACGCCTTCTCCGGTGTGGTGCCCGAAGCCCAGCTCCGCCAGTGGATCCAGGCCGTGCTCAAGGCCGGCGGCGTTACCGTCGCCGAGCCGGAGGACCCGCGCCTCGACGAGGCGGACGACGCGCTCATGAGCGGCGACCTGGACGCCGCCGAGCAGGCGTACCGCAAGATCCTCGCGGACGCTCCCGCGGACGCCGCGGCCACGGCGGGCCTCGCCCAGGTCGGCGTGGCACGCCGGGTGGCGGGCGCCGACCCGGCCACCGCGCTGGCCGCAGCCGAGAGCGCCCCCGACGACGTCGCGGCCCAACTGCTGGCCGCCGACATCGAGGTGCTCAGCGGCCTGGCCGAGCAGGCGTACGCCCGCCTCGTCGGCCTGGTCCGGCGCACCGCCGGCGAGGACCGCGAGACGGTCCGCCAGCACCTGGTGTCGCTCTTCTCCATCGCCGGCCCGGACGATCCGGCGGTCGCCTCGGCCCGTCGGGCACTTGCCAGCGCCCTGTTCTGAGCCCGCAGCACGACTGTGGGTGCGTAGTACGCCAGCGCGGGCCGGCGTTTCGCCGGCCCGCCCGACCACCGGGGACGGGAGCTCATGATGCGCCGGATCGCCGTCCTCGACGCGCCGACAAACCTCGGCCTGCGACCGCCGACGTCCACCTCCGTGCCGGGCTGCGCCAAGGCGCCCGGTGCGCTACGCGACCACGACCTGTTGGCCCGGCTGCGGGCCCGCGACGCCGGCTGCCTGACTGCACCCCGGTACGACCCCGGTGACTGGCGGCCCGGGGACGGTGTGTGTCATGCCCGGGAGATCGCCGACTACTCGCTCGCGCTCGCCGAGCGGATCGGCTCGATCATCGACCGGGGCGAGTTCCCGGTGGTACTGGGTGGCGACTGTTCCGTGCTGCTCGGTTCCGCGCTCGCCATGCACCGTCTCGGCGAGGCGGTCGGCGGGCGGATCGGACTGGTCTTCGTCGACGGTCACTCCGACTTCCGGCACCCCGGCAACGCCTCCTACGTCGGCGCGGCCGCCGGGGAGGACCTGGCCCTGGTCACCGGGCGCGGGCAGGCCGACCTGGCCGCGTTGGAGGGCCGCCGCCCCTACTTCCGCGACATCGACGTCGTAGTGCTCGGCATCCGGGCGCAGGACGAGTACCGCCTCGACCTCCAGGCCGCGGGGATCACCACCCGGCCGGTTCCGGCGCTGCGCGCCGAAGGCGCCGCCCGTACCGCGCAGTGGGCGCACGAGCAGCTTGCCGACTGCGCGGGCTACTGGGTGCACATCGACGTCGACGTGCTCGACCCCGCGGTGATGCCGGCCGTCGACGCCCCCGACCCGGGCGGCATCGCCTTCGCCGAACTGGAGATCCTGCTCGCCGGCCTGGTCGACACACCACACTGCCTCGGCGTCGAGCTGACCGTCTTCGACCCCGACTACGACCCGGACGGCTCGTACGCCGCCGAGATCGTCAACACCGTGGTCGCCGGTCTGGCCCCCGTCACCGCCCCGGAGGCGATGCCGCCGCGGCTGCTGTCGTCCCGGCCCACGCCCGCCCCCCGCCGGAGCAGCCGGCCAACGCTCGCCCCCGAGCCCGCCGACGTGCCTCGCCCGGCCCTCGACGGCGACGGGCCACACGACGAGACCGAGTCTTCCGGCGGGCAGAACGGCACCGAGGTCGCGAACGCGGTACCGATCGGCGCGCTCACCCCGGCTCGATCGGAGTCGGTTGGCCCTGCGGAGCGGTCAGGTTTCGCGGTGCCTGCCGGTCCTCCGGAGCCGGTCGATTCGGGGCCGGATGTCGTCGTGACCGCGGTCGAACCCGTCGGCCCACCGGCCGCAGCCGGCCCAGGCCTGCTCCGGCGCCCGACGCCCCCCGCCGAACACCCCGAAACCGACACCGCCTAACCCCACCCCAGCCCGGACCCTCCGCCGCCGGTCCGCTCCTCTGGTGATCAAGAGGTTCGCGTCATGATTCGGCTCGAACCTGACGCGAATCTCTTGATCACCGAGGGCGGCGGGGGTGGGAGGGTCCGGGGTGGGGGAGGGGGTCAGGGGGTTCGGAGGGCGCGCAGGAAGCGTTCGGCGATCGGGACGGCCGTATCGGTGCTGGAGCCGCCGTTCTCCACGAACACGGCGAACGCGACGTCACCCCGCCAGCCCACGAACCAGGCGTGCGTGTGGGCCGGGTTGTCGTCGAACTCGGCGGTGCCGGTCTTGCCGTACACCTCGCCGCCCGGCACGTCCTTGAGCGCGCTGGCGGTGCCCGCGGTGACCACCTCGCGCATCATCGTGCGCAGCGCCGTGACGGACTCGGGCTTGAGCTGCTCACCGGCCGGAGCCGGCTTGGCCGGCGCCGGGTCGACCAGCAGTTTCGGCTGCTCGAAGCGGCCCCGGGCGACGGCCGCCGTGGCGCCGGCCATGGCCAGAGGACTGACCAGCGTGGTGCCCTGGCCGAACGACGCGGCCGCCTGCTCGGCCGGGCTGCCGCCGGTCGACACCTTGCCGGTGAAGGAGTCCACGCCCAGGTCCCACTGACCTTCCAGCCCCAGGGACCGGCCGGCCGCAGCCAGCCCGTCACCGCCGAGCTTCGGTGCCAGCGAGGCGAAGGCCGTGTTGCAGGACTTCGCGAAGTCGGTGCGGAACGGCACCGAGCCCAACTCGAAGTTGTTCGAGTTCTTGAAGGACCGACCGTCGACGGTGAAGGTCTTCTTGCACTCCACCCGGCCGTCCAGCGTGACCGCGCCCCGGTCGAGCAGGCCCAGCGCGCTCACCATTTTGAAGGTGGACCCCGGCGGCACCTGCGCGGTGAAGGCCAGATTCTCGCCGGCCGAGCCGGGACCGTTCGCGGCGGCGAGCACCGCGCCGTCGCTGACCCGTACCGCGACCAGCGCGGCACGGTGCGGCTCCGCGCGCAGTGCCCCGTCGGCCGCGTTCTGGGTGGCCACGTCCAGGGTGGTCTTCAGCGCCTGGCCCGGCTGCGGTTCGCGGCGGAACAGCTCGGTGCCGGTGGGCGCCAACTTGCCGTCCTCGGCGGGCCGCTCGACCAGGACCGTCAGCCCGGGACCACCACGCAACCGCTCGTCGTACTGGCCCTGCAACCCGCCGTGACCGACGAGGTCGCCGGTGACGTACCTGTCGGGGTGGGCGGCGAGGTCGTCGGCCTGCGCCTGGTCGACGCTGCCGAGCAGCGCGCGGGCGAACTCCCGGGTCGGTGCCAGATCGAGCTTGTCGGAGTTGAACTTGGTGCCGGGCAGGTCGTAGATGCGAGGTTTGATCTGCTTGTACGCTTCCTCGCGCAGGGTCACCACCTCGACGAACGCGCCCGGATCAGCCTCGGCGACCCGCTTGGGCAGGTCGGCCAGGTCGACGCCGGGCACCAGGGCCGGACGGATCGCCTTGAAAGCCGCGTCGAGGTCCTTCACCAGCTTCTTGATGTCGGTGACCTGGCTGGGTTGCACGCCCACCCGGACCACCGGGCGCGGCGACACGATCGGTTTGCCGGCCGCGTCCAGCACTCCGGCGCGGGAGCCGGCGTCGCGGCGCAGCCCCAGCCGGTCGCCCTTGGTGAGCTGCTCGTGGAGGACCCGCGGCTCCCACATCACCTGCCACTGGTCGTCGTCGCCCTGGACGAGCCGCAGCTCCCGGTCGTACGTCCAGTGGGTCTGACCCGGCAGCGTCCAGTCCACCCGGACAGTGGTGGTCGCGATGTTCTTGGTGATCTTCGGTTCGCCCTGCCGGGTCAGGGCGGGCGGGGTGGCGGCCAGGTCGCCGGACAGCTCCTTGATCTCCTTGCTCACCTCGGCCGCCGGTATCTTCGCGCCGGTCGAGTCGACCATCGCGACCGTCTGCAGGTCGCCGCTGCGCCACCCGGCGAGGAAGGCGTCGACGCTGCCTTCCGGCCCGTCGTCTCCGGAGCACGCCGCCAGCACACCGGCGGTGAGCAGGGACGCGGTGAGCGCGGCTACCCGCCGTGCGCGGTTCGGCCGGTTTGGGCGGGGGTAGGACAAGGTCATGAAGCGGTCCTTCCGATCTCGTGCTGCTCTGCACCGTAGTACGCGAACGCTGTCCCCAACGTCCGGTGAAGCCCTGAACGTTCAGGAAAGACGGACCGGGCCGGTGTGATGAACATCGCGCGGCGGGGTATCCCGCAACCGGCCAACCTCGGACCCGCAACGGGTGAAAGGACAAAGTCCCGATCCGGACGTCCGGCCGGTGGTCCGCCGACGAAGGCGGCTGACGGCACGCATAGGCTGGGCGGCAGAGTGACCCACAACGCGGTGGGTCGAGGGGAGTGGCACCGATGGACCGGCGTCCGGCGATCAAACCGGAACCCGACCTCCGACCGGATGACTCCGGCCGGGACGACGACAGCTTCGATTCGGCGACCGACGGGGACGGCTACGGCCGTCTCGACACCGGCGTCACAGGGCTGACGGGGTCGAGCATCGACACCATCTACGATCTGGGTCTGCCGACTGAGGCGTTGACCGACGACGTGGAGGACGCGGAGCTCGACGAGCCCGTACCCAACGCGGAGCGTCTGGTGGCCCAGGCCGTCGCGCTCGCCGGGGACGACCATGACGCGGCGACCCTGGTCGGTCGCTTCTGGCGGTTCGCCCCGGACGAGGAGCTGGTCGGCTTCACGGCGGAGGAGATGCTCGACGCGGCCCGGGCCCACCGGGACCTCGCGCAGCAGCGGGTGCCCGGCGAGTTGAAACTGCGCATCCACGAGCCGCACGCCGACCAGCACCACACCGTCGTCGAGATCGTCACCGACGACATGCCGTTCCTGGTCGACTCGGTGACCGCGCTGCTCAACTCGTACCACCTGGACGTACACCTGCTGGTGCACCCGCTGGTGGTGGTCCGGCGTGAGCCCCTGGGTCGCCTCACCGAGGTCTCGGCCGACGTGGAGCCGGACGACGCGATCGCCGGCGACATCGTCGAGAGCTGGATGCGGATCGAGATCGACCCGGTCCGGGACGCGGCCGAGCGGGACCGGTTGCGCAGCGAGCTGCAACGGGTGCTCACCGATGTACGGGAGGCCGTGGAGGACTGGCCGAAGATGCGTCAGCGCGCTCTCGCGCTCGCCGACGAGTTGGCCTCGGCCCGTACCTCGGACAACCGCCCGCCGGTGCCGGAGAAGGACATCACCGACTCCGTGGAGCTGCTGCGCTGGCTCGCGCACGACCACTTCACGTTCCTCGGCTACCGCGAGTACCGCCTGGTCGACGCCCCCGACGGGAACTCCGCCGACCCGGTGGACGGCAAGGCCCTCGAAGCGGTGCTCGGCACCGGGCTGGGCATCCTTCGCTCGGACTCCCCGGAAGCCCGGTCGCTGTCGTCGATGACGCACGAGGCGCACGAGAAGGTGCTGGAGAAGCGCCTCCTGATCATCACCAAGGCCAACTCGCGGGCCACCGTGCACCGTTCGGCGTACCTGGACTACATCGGCTTCAAGATCTTCGACGAGGCCGGCGAGGTCATCGGCGAGCGACGCTTCCTGGGGCTGTTCTCCACCGCCGCGTACCGGACCAGCGTCCGGGAGTTGCCGGTGGTGCGCCGCAAGGTCGCCGAGGTGCTCGACCGCTCCGGCCTGAGCCGGCGCAGCCACTCCGGCAAGGACCTGCTCCAGATCCTGGAGACCTACCCGCGCGACGAGCTGTTCCAGATCAAGACCGACGACCTGTACCACGCGGTGATCGGCGTGCTGCGGATGGCGGGCCGCCGGCAACTGCGGGTGTTCCTGCGCCGTGACGCGTACGGGCGCTTCATCTCCTGTCTGATCTACCTGCCCCGCGACCGGTTCACCACGCAGAACCGACTGCGCATGCAGGACATCCTGCTGCGCGAGCTGAACGGTGTCGGGGTGGACTACACGACCCGGGTCACCGAGTCGATGCTCGCCCGGATCCACTTCATCGTCCGCACCGACCCGACCCGGCCGCCCGGCGAGATCGACGCCGACCTGCTGGCCGAGGAGTTGGCCGACGCCACCCGGCTCTGGGACGACGACTACCGGCTGGTGCTGGAGCGCAAGCTCGGCGACGAGCAGGCCAAGCACCTGTTCACCCGGTACGCCGACGCGTTCCCGGAGGGCTACAAGGACGGGCACACGCCGTACGAGGCGATGAAGGACCTGGCCAAGCTGGAGCTGCTGGAGGAACCCGGCCAGCTCGAGATGCACCTGTTCCGCAAGCAGCTCGCGCCTCGCCCGGGCACCCGCGTGCCGGGCGCCGACCTGCCCGATGAGATGAACGTGCGGTTCAAGGTCTACCGGTACGGCGAGCCGATGATGCTCTCCGCCGTGCTGCCCGTGCTGCACTCGCTCGGTGTACGGGTGGTCGACGAGCACCCGTACGAGGTGGACCGGATCGACGGTCGGGTCTACCTGTACGACTTCGGCCTGATGCTGCCCGAGGGGCACCACGAGCTGGCCGAGGTCCGCCCGCACGTGGAGAACGCCTTCGCGGCGGCCTGGCGCGGCGAGGCCGAAGTGGACCGGTTCAACGAGCTGGTGCTGCGCGCCGGACTGACCTGGCGGCAGGTCGTGGTGCTACGGGCGTACGCGAAGTACCTGCGGCAGGCCGGCACGGTCTTCTCGCAGGACTACATGGAGCAGACCTTCATCGCGTACCCGAAGCTCGCCAGCCTGTTGGTGGAGCTGTTCGAGACCCGGTTCGCGCCGGGTGAGCTGAGCGCCGAGCAGCGGCAGCAGCGCAGCGGCGAGCTGGTGGAGACGATCCGGGGCGCGCTGGACGACGTCGCCAGCCTCGACCAGGACCGGATCCTGCGCTCGTACCTGACGTTGATCGAGGCGACCCTGCGGACCAGCTTCTACCAGAAGCCGGTCGGGGGGCGGCCGAAGGCGTACGTGGCGTTCAAGCTGGACCCGCAGGCCCTCCCGGACCTGCCGGCGCCCCGACCGAAGTTCGAGATCTTCGTGTACTCGCCGCGGTTCGAGGGCGTGCACCTGCGGTTCGGGCCGGTGGCCCGGGGCGGGTTGCGCTGGTCCGACCGCCGGGAGGACTTCCGGACCGAGGTTCTGGGCCTGGTCAAGGCGCAGATGGTGAAGAACACGGTGATCGTGCCGGTGGGCGCCAAGGGCGGCTTCGTGCTGAAGCAGAAGCCGGGGGACCGGGACGAGGCGGTCGCCTGCTACCAGGAGTTCGTCGGCGCGATGCTTGACGTCACCGACAACATCGTCAGCGGGCAGATCGTGCCGCCCGACGACGTGGTCCGGCACGACGGCGACGACCCGTACCTGGTGGTCGCCGCCGACAAGGGCACGGCGACGTTCTCCGACATCGCCAACGAGATCTCGCTGGCGCACAACTTCTGGATGGGCGACGCGTTCGCCTCCGGCGGTTCGGCCGGGTACGACCACAAGAAGATGGGCATCACCGCCCGGGGCGCCTGGGAGTCCGTGAAGCGGCACTTCCGGGAGCTGGGCCTGGACACCCAGACCCAGGACTTCACGGTGGTGGGCGTCGGCGACATGTCCGGTGACGTGTTCGGCAACGGGATGCTGCTGTCCGAGCACATCCGGTTGGTGGCCGCGTTCGACCACCGGCACATCTTCCTGGACCCCGACCCGGACGCCGCCACCTCGTACGCGGAGCGTCGGCGGATCTTCGACCTGCCCCGCTCCTCCTGGGAGGACTACAACCCGGAGCTGATCTCGGCCGGGGGCGGCATCTTCCCGCGTACCGCGAAGTCGATTCCGATCACGCCGCAGGTCCGGGCGGCGATCGGCCTCGACGACGACGTCACGCAGATGTCGCCGCAGGAGCTGATGAAGGCGATCGTCACCGCTCCGGTGGACCTTTTCTGGAACGGCGGCATCGGCACGTACGTCAAGGCCTCCACCCAGACGAACGCCGAGGTGGGCGACAAGTCCAACGACGCGATCCGGGTGGACGGGCGCAGCCTGCGCTGCCGCGTGGCGGGCGAGGGCGGCAACCTGGGCTGGACCCAGCTCGGTCGGATCGAGTACGCGTTGACCGGTGGTCGGATCTACACCGACTTCATCGACAACGCGGCCGGTGTGGACACCTCCGACCACGAGGTGAACATCAAGATCCTGCTGAACACCGCGGTGGCCGACGGCGAGCTGACCACCGCCGAGCGGGACGAGCTGTTGGCCGGGATGACCGACGAGGTCGCCGAGCTGGTGCTGCGGGACAACTACGACCAGGCCCGGGCGATCAACAACGCCCAGGCCCAGGCGGCGTCGCTGCTCCCGGTGCACCGTCGGATGATCAACGAGTTGGAGCGGTCCGGCGCGTTGGACCGCTCGTTGGAGGCGCTGCCGCCGGACGAGGAGCTGGCGGTCCGCAGCGAGTCCGGGCTGACCGCGCCGGAGTTCGCCGTGCTGCTCGCGTACGTGAAGATCGTCCTCGAGCGGGAGATCCTCACCGACGGGCTGGCCGACGAGGAGTGGACGTCCGAGGTCCTGGTCAACTACTTCCCGACGCCGATGCGCGAGCGGTTCGCCGACCGGATGGGCCGGCACCGGCTGCGGCGCGACATCGTCACCACCGTGCTGGTCAACGAGGCGATCAACCGCGGTGGCATCTCGTTCGTCTTCCGGGTCGTCGAGGAGACCGCAGCCAGCGCCGCGGACGTGATCCGGGCGTACGTGGTGGTCCGCGAGGTGTTCGGGCTGCGTGACCTCTGGGACGCGGTGGAGGCGCTGGACAACAAGGTCTCGCCGGAGTTGCAGACCAGCGTCTACCTGGACACCCGTCGGCTGCTCGACCGAGCCGTGCGCTGGCTGGTCACCAACCGACGCTCGCCGATCGACGTGCCCGCCGAGATCGCCCGTCTGCGGGACGGCGTGGCTCGCCTGCTGCCGGGGATGGAGGAGCTGTTCTACGGCAGTGAGCGGCAGGGCATCGTGGCGCACATCGACTCGATGACCGAGCGTGGGCTGCCCCGCGAACTGGCGGAGCGGGCGACGCGGCTGATGTACAGCTTCGGCCTGCTGGACGTGGTGGAGACCGCGACCCGCAGCGGACGGGACGTCGGCGAGGTGGCCTCGGTCTACTTCGTGCTCTCCGACCTGTTCCGGGTGGACTCGCTGCTGTCGAAGATCTCCCTGCTGCCGCGGGAGGACCGCTGGCAGACGCTCGCGCGGATGGCGCTGCGCTACGACCTGTACGCCGCGTTGGCCGCGCTCACCGCCGAGGTGCTCGACTCCACCCCGGACGAGTTGCCGCCGCACGAGCGGGTGCAGCAGTGGGAGCAGTCGAACGCCACGTCGATCCACCGCGCCCAGCGGGCGATGGGGGAGTTCGACGAGTCGCGTGCGGATCTCGCCGCCCTCTCCGTGCTGCTGCGCCAGATCCGCACCCTGGTGCGGACCTCCGCCGCCGCCTGAGTCGGTACGCCGGACGCGGTCCGGCCGGTCGGGAACCCCCGACCGGCCGGACCGCGTTTCGTTCGTCGCGGTCACGCCGCCAGAGTGGCGAAGACGACGATGTTGTCGGGGTAGCTCTTGGCGGCCTGGTCGAACTGGCCGCCGCAGGTGACCACCCGCAGGCCGGGCCTGTCGTTCGGCCCGTACACCAGCTCGGTGGGGAAGGACGTCTTCGGGTACGACTTCACCGAGTCGACCCGGAACGTCGCCGGTTGGCCATCCGCCCGCCGCACCGTGATCGTGTCACCGGGCACGAGCGAGCCGAGGTCGAAGAAGACAGCCGGGCCGAGCTTGGCCGAGTCCACATGCCCGACGATGACCGCGTTGCCGGTCTCACCGGGGCTCGGACCCGGCTCGTACCAGCCGGCCTGGTCGGCCTGCTCCAGCGGGGGGACCTGGACGGTACCGTCCGGGTTGGTGCCCAGCGACATGAGCGTCGCGTCGACGCCGATCCGAGGGATCTCGATGGTGGTCGGGGCCGACCGGGCGAGGCCGGCCGGCGCGGCTTCCCCGTTGACGGGTGGGATGTCGCTGTCGGGCGCCGCCGATCCGCTGACCTCGGGGCCGGCCTGGGCCAGCGGCTGTGGGGGTCGGGGAGCGGGCGTGGTCTGCAAGGAGGCTCCGATCATGCCAGCGCCGATCATGGCAAGGGTGACGACGACGGCCGCGCCGGCGGCACGCCACGGTCTTCCGTGACGGCCGCCGGCCCGTGTCGCCGTCACGTCAGGCGAGCGAACCATCGGTCCGCCGACGACGCATCAGCACGATCCCGCCGAGCGCGGCGGCGCCCAGCAGGCTCGCGCCACCGGTGGCCAGGCCACGGTCGGTGCCGGTGCTGACGCCGCCGTCACCACCGTCGACCCCGCCGTGGGGCAGGACAACCAGTTCGCCCTCGCCGCACGAGCCCTTGAGCTCGTAGCGACCCGGCTTGGCGTCCTTGTCGACCTTGGCCTCGCCGTAGTAAACGAACTCGCGCTCCTCGTCCCGGCCACGCTCGTCCCGACCGTGGTCGGAGCCGTAGTCGCGGTCCTCGGACTCGTGGCCCTTGGACTCCCAGCCCTTGTCGGAGCCGTACTCGTCGTCGGAGCCGTAGTCGCGGCTCTCGGACTCGTGGCCCTTGGACTCCCAGCCCTTGTCGGAGCCGTACTCGTCGTCGGAGCCGTAGTCGCGGCCCTCGGACTCGTCACCCTTGGACTCGTGGCCCTTGGACTCCCAGCCCTTGTCGGAGCCGTACTCGTCGTCGGAGCCGTAGTCGCGGCCCTCGGACTCGTCACCCTTGGACTCCCAGTCCTTCTTGTCTTCGTCCTTGGACTCCCAGTCCTTCTTGTCTTCGTCCTTGGACTCCCAGTCCTTCTTGTCCTGGTCGTCCCGGCCCTCCTGGCCGTGCTCCTCGCCCTTCCAGTCCTTGCTGTCCTCGTCCTCGTAGGCGTCGGCGGCAGCGCCGCCGCCCTGGCCGCCGGGCTGGGCGTCGCCGTGCTCACCCTTGCCCTCGTCGTCCTTGCCCTTGTCGTCCTTGCCGTGCTCGTCCTTGCCTTCGTCGCCCTTGCCTTCGTGGTCCTTGCCCTTGTCGTCCTTGCCGTGCTCGTCCTTGCCCTTGTCGTCGTCCTTGCCGTGCTCGTCCTTGCCCTTGTCGTCGTGGTCGTAGGAGTCCTCCTCCTCGCTCCACTCGCCGCGGTCCTCACCCCGGTCGTCCCGCGCCGGCTTGAGCTTGACCTTGCCGGTGACCTTGGACCACACGTACGCGTGCTCCTGCCGATCCGGGCAGATCTCGAGGAGCTTGACCTCGTCGCCGGCCTTCACGATGTGCGGCTTGGCGTAGACCTTGCCGTCCTGGTCGTGGTGCCCGTCGGCGAACGCGATCCCCGGCGTGAACACCAGGAGGGACGCGCCACCGAGGGCGGCGCCCGCAACGACCTTCCCGAGCATCTTCTTAGCCATGACCTGCGTCACTCCATCCCTGTTGTCCTGAGCTCGGCGACAACCGAGCTAAGACCGACGTTAGACCTTTTCATGACCTATGAAGTGAAAGATTCGCGTTTTGACCTTTGCTGGTGGTAAGAGCCGAAGGGCTGGTACGCGGCTTTCTTCGCTTGCTGTGTCGCCCCGGGTGCTGACCGCCCCGCCGGGCCGGGCGAGGCATTGCCGCCCCGCCGCGCGCTACCGCACGCGCTCGCCCCGTAACGGGCAGCTGGTGCCACCTGCGCCGCTCGGGGGTATCGTCCGACTAGAGGTGGACCGCGCATCGAGCCATTGCCATGGAAGCGCTCCCATGCAAGAATCGGCGAACGCGGTTCGGGGAGCCACACCGCGCAGGCGGGGCGTCGAGGGCATCCGGTTCACCGGACGACAACCGGCCGCCGATCGGTCGGCCGTGCGCCGGCCAATCACCACCAACCACCACCGCCCGTCCGGGTCGGGCACCCCCCCAAAGAATCCCGTGGCGCCGGAGGCCGTCCGTGCAGGACGCCCGACGGGCCGTCTCGCCGGGCCGTACGTGAGGCCCGGTCTCGCCCAAGGAGATCAGTGGCATGAATGTGTGGAGAAGGCTGTCCGGCCCACGCCGGACCCTCGCGCTCGCCGGCGCGGGCGTTCTGGTCGCCGGCGGGCTGGTGACAATCCCGGTCACGGCGGCGCAGGCGGCGACGCAGTGCGACGTCGCCTACGCGACGAATGACTGGCAGGGTGGCTTCACCGCCAACATCACCATCAAGAACCTCGGCGACCCGGTCAACGGCTGGACGCTCGGCTGGACCTTCCCCAACTCGAGCCAGCGGGTGCAGCAGGGCTGGTCGGCCACGTACACCCAGTCCGGCAGCCAGGTCACCGCCCGCAGCATGTCCTACAACGGCACCCTCGCCACCGGTGCGTCGACGACCCTCGGGTTCAACGGCGCGTGGAGCGGCAGCAACCCCAAGCCGACGTCGTTCACCCTGAACGGCGTGGTCTGCAACGGTGGCACGGGCAACCCGACCACCCCGCCGCCCACCACGCCCCCGCCGACCACGCCTCCTCCCACCACGCCTCCGCCCACGACCCCGCCGCCCACCACGGGGCCGCCGCCCACCACGCCGCCCCCCGGCGTGAAGGTCGACAACCCGTACGCCGGTGTGCCCGGTTACGTGAACCCGGAGTGGAAGGCCAAGGCGGACGCCGAGCCCGGCGGTAGCCGCGTCTCGAACAACCCCACCGCCGTGTGGCTGGACCGGATCGCCGCGATCAACGGCACGCCGAACAGCAGCTCCAACGGCGCCTTCGGGGTGCGCGACCACCTGGACGAGGCGCTGCGCCAGGGCGCCGGTTACATCCAGTTCGTGATCTACAACCTGCCCGGCCGCGACTGCTCGGCGCTCGCCTCCAACGGCGAGCTGGGCCCGGACGAGCTGCCCCGGTACAAGTCCGAGTACATCGACCCGATCGCCGCGATCCAGAGCGACTCGAAGTACCGGAACATCCGGATCATCAACGTCATCGAGATCGACTCGCTGCCGAACCTGGTGACCAACACCTCCGGTCAGGCCGGCGGCACGGTCATGTGTGACACGGTCAAGGCCAACGGCGCGTACGTCAACGGTGTCGGCTACGCCCTCGCCAAGCTGGGCGCGATCGGCAACGTCTACAACTACATCGACGCCGGGCACCACGGCTGGCTCGGTTGGGACAGCAACTTCGGCCCGACCGCCGACATCCTGAAGACCGCCGCGGTCGCCTCCGGCAGCACGGTCAACAACGTGCACGGCTTCATCACCAACACCGCGAACTACTCGGCGCTGGTGGAGCCGAACTTCAAGATCACCGACAACGTCAACGGCCAGACGGTGCGGCAGTCCAAGTGGGTCGACTGGAACTACTACGTCGACGAGCTGTCCTTCGCCCAGGCGTTCCGGACCAAGCTGATCTCGGTCGGCTTCAACTCCAACATCGGCATGCTGATCGACACCTCCCGCAACGGCTGGGGCGGCGCCAACCGGCCCACCGGTCCGGGCGCGACGACCAGCGTCGACACGTACGTCAACGGTGGTCGGATCGACCGTCGCTACCACGCCGGCAACTGGTGCAACCAGGCGGGCGCGGGTCTCGGCGAGCGGCCCCGGGCGAACCCGGCGACCGGTATCGACGCCTACGTCTGGGTGAAGCCCCCGGGTGAGTCGGACGGCTCCAGCGCGGAGATCCCGAACAACGAGGGCAAGGGCTTCGACCGGATGTGCGACCCGACGTACGGCGGTAACGCCCGCAACGGCAACAACCCGACCGGGGCGCTGCCGAACGCGCCGATCTCCGGCGCGTGGTTCTCGGCCCAGTTCCGGGAGCTGATGCAGAACGCCTACCCGGCGCTCTGACCGGGTAGCTCCGCACCCACCCGCCCCCGGCAGTAGGTGAGGCACTGCCGGAGGCAGGTTCCCCGGGGTCCCCGGTCCGACCAGCATGGTCGGGCCGGGGACCCCCCTTTTCCGTCCCAGGTCAGGGCACGGTGCGCTCGATCGCCGCGCGGCCGTGCTCGGCCAGGTCGCGTCGGGCCTTCTCCAGGTTCTCCGGCGTGAGGTCCTGTCCGCGGGCCATCACCAGGTCCTCCGGTTCCCAGGGCTGCTCCGCCCCGGTACGGATGTTGTCGCCGCCCGCGCCGGTGCCCGTGCCGGTCGCACCGGTTCCGGCCGCGTACGGGTCGCCGAGCAGGTCGTCGGTGTCCGGGGCGAGGTCCGGCTGCCGCCCGCGGGGTTCGGTGAAGGTCGGCGTGTCCCGGTCCGGGCCGCCCCCGGTCCGCAGCTCCGGCACGGTGCTGTCGTCGTCCACCGCAGCGGCCGTTTGCGGGCTCTCCTCCAGCGGCGGTCGGCGGTCGCGATCGGTCATGGTGCTGCCTCCTGTGTCCGACACGGTGCCTGATCCCCCTCGCGTACCCCGTGCGCGGGCGCCCATGCGCGACGCCGGCGCCGTCCGGGTGGACGGCGCCGGTCAGGGGCCGGGATTCAGCGTTCGGGCTGGGGCTCGTTCGCGGACGGCGCCTCCGCCGGCCGCAGCCACTGCCAGAGCAGCATGACCAGTCCGAAGGCGAGCATCGCCAGGCCGGCCCACAGGTTGATGCGGACGCCCTCGGCCTTGTCGATCTCGGCCCGGCTGTCGAAGATGCCGATCAGCGTCACGATGATTCCGTACGCCACGAAGAGCCCACCGATCACCCGGCGGATGTCGAACAGACGGGCGGCGGCGGACCGCCGCTCCTCTGCCTGCGTCTCGTCGATCAACGGGTCCTGCGCCGGCTGGCCGTCGTTGCTCATCTGCCGACTCCTTTCCTAGAAGACCGGGATGTAGAAGAGGGCGGCCAGCGCGACCGCGATCAGGCCCAACAGCACCGGTGAGCGGTACCAGACGGCGTCCCCGGCGAGCACGTCGCCCTTCAGGTCGACGCCGCCCATTCCGTAGACCAGCCCGCGCAGCTCCTCGTCGCGCTTGGGTGCGGTGATCGGGGTGAGGATGGCGGCGACCAGCGCCACGGTGACGAACGCGATGCCGGCGCCCCAGAAGCTCTCCTCCAGGTCGGAGTTGAAGTCGATCACGCCGCCCTTGTAGAGCAGGTACGTCGCCAGCGATGCCAGGGTGCCGAGCAGCAGCGACCAGAAGCCCGCGAGCGCGCTCATCCGCTTCCAGAACATGCCGATGATGAAGGTGGCGAACAGCGGCGCGTTGAACAGGGAGAAGAGCGCCTGGATGTAGTTCATGATGTTGCTGAACCCGGACGCGATGAACGCCGTCCCGATGCCGATCACGACGGCGCCGACGGTCGCCCACCGGCCGATCCGCAGGTAGTACTCGTCGGACCGGCCGCGGCGGACGTACGCCTGCCAGATGTCGTAGGTGAAGACGGTGTTGAAACCGCTCACGTTGGCCGCCATGCCGGCCATGAACGACGCGAGCAGGCCGGTCACCGCCACCCCGAGCACGCCGTTGGGCAGCAGGTCCCGCATCAGCAGCGGGATGGCGTTGTTGTACTGCAGGTCGCCCTTGTCCGCGCCGAGCCCCTTCACCGTCACCAGGGCGACGAGACCGGGAATGATCGTCACGAGAGGGATGAAGAGCTTCGGGTACGCGGCGATGATCGGCGTACGCCGGGCGGCGCTCATGTTCTTGGCCGACAGGGCGCGCTGCACCTCGGCGAAGTTCGTCGTCCAGTAGCCGAACGACAGCACGAAACCGAGACCGAAGACGATGCCGATCCACTGCGCGCCGAGGGGGTTGTCGGTGCCGCCGGTGTCCTGCCAGGCGTGCAGACCCGCCTCGCCGAGCTTCGAGTCGCGGACCGCGTCCATCAGCCCACCCACACCGCCGACCTTGACCAGGCCGATCACGGTGACCGGGATGAGGCCGGCCAGGATGACGAAGAACTGGAGTACCTCGTTGTAGATCGCCCCGGACAGGCCACCGATGGTGATGTACGCCAGCACGATCGCCGCGCCGACCACGATCGCCGTCCAGAGCGGCCAGCCGAGCAGCGCCTGCATGACCAGGGCCAACGCGTAGAGGTTCACGCCGGCGATCAGCACCTGGGCGACGGCGAAGCTCAGCGCGTTCAGCAGGTGGGTCGGTCGGTTGAAGCGCAGCCGCAGGTACTCGGGGACGCTGCGGACCTTGGAGCCGTAGTAGAAGGGCATCATCACGATGCCCAGGAAGACCATCGCCGGCACCGCGCCGATCCAGTAGTAGTGGACCGTCATGACGCCGTACTGGGCCCCGTTGGCCGCCATACCGATGATCTCCAGCGCCCCGAGGTTCGCCGAGACGAAGGCGAGGCCGGTCACCCAGGCCGGTAGGGAGCGGCCGGAGAGGAAGAAGTCGACGCTGGTACGGATCGCCCGCCGGGCGGCGAAGCCGACCCCGAGGACGGTGACGAAGTACAGCGCGAGAATCAGGTAGTCCAGCCCGTTCATGTCGAGCCGCAGACCGCCGCCGTCCATCTCGTCACCCCTCGTCCGACGTTGGCACCGGATTTGATGCGCGCGCCCTATTACCCAGTAGTCGGACTTTCACGCCTCCCTGTCTGATCCGCGGGGTTGGGGTCTGTTTCAGGAGAACTGGCCGGCCTGCGGCGGGGTGCCCTCCCGGGCGGCATTTCGGGGCGTACCGAAAGGGGCGCCCGGCCGGTGTCGGCCGAGCGCCCCCGTGGTCCGGTCGGTCAGCGACCCAGGACGCGGTCCAGGAAGTCCCGGTAGTTGCGGACGGCCATGCGCAGTTGCTCGGTATCCGCCGAGCCGGCGTCCTGCCAGCCGCCCAGCGTGTTCTTCTGCGCCGCGAGCGCCGAGGCGAGAGCCTGGATGGCCTCCTCGACCAGGGCCTGCGCCTCGCCGGCCGCGGCGTGCGGATCGTCGACGAACCGTAGTTGCACGTCCCGCCAACGGTCCCGGAAACCCTGTGCGGTGTCCCCGTCGAGGAGCGTGGCCGCGTCGGAGGCGACCGTCGAACCGGCGGGCCGCGACGTGCCGGCCGACTCCAGCGAGGCGCCGGCGCCCTCGGTGGCGACCGGTTCGGCGTCCGGGTCCACCATCTCCGGGGAAGCGCTGCCGTAGCCGGCCGCGCCCGCGGTCGCCGCGTCGGGATCGCCGACCGAGTCGGTCAGGTCGCTCCGGCGCTCCGGCGCGCCCTCGGTGCTCCCCGGCACCACGACGGTCCGCGCGGTGTCGCGTCGGTCGACGACGTCGACGGTCTCGTCGGCGTCCCGTGTCGTGTCCCCGTCGGTCTGCGTGAAGCCGTCACGGCGGTGCAGTTCGGCGGTGGGGTCGGCGCGCAGGCCCTCCCGCTCGCCGTCCTCGGCGCCGTCGCCCGGCGCGGCGGTCCGCTCGGCCCGCGGGTCGGGCTGGTCCTGCGGACGTGGGCTGGCCAGGGCGGACGCGGCCACCGCATCGGCGACCGTGGTCGCGCCGAACGCGGTCGGCAGCGGGCCGGGCTCGTGGAAGCCACCCTCGTCGTCGGACCGGTTCCGACGGTCGGAATCGTCGGTCCGGTCGTCGTCGGCCCGGTCGTGCAGGACGCCCGGATCGGTGCCGTTGGCCCGCTCGTGGTCGGTGGTCGGGACGTCGTCGGCGTCCCGTTCGTCGCCCACCGTCGGATCGTCGAAGGTGCCCCGGTCGTCCAGGGTGTCCTCGGGTACGTCCGAGTGGGCGGCCCGGTCGCGGGTCGGCGGCACCGGCACCGGCGCGGACCGGACGGCCTCCGGGTGGTCGTTGCTCACCTGCTGCTCTTCGTGGCGCATCGGTGGCCTCCTCAGCGGCTCGTGGCGTCGTGCGGAGTGTCGTCCGGGTGGGGACGCTGTTCGGGCGTGTGCTGACCGATGGGCTCCTCGCCGAGCAGGTCGGCGAAGAGGGCCCGGTAGTGCACGACCGCCTGACGCAGCTCCTCGGTGGTCGCCTCACCCCGGGAGTTCCGCAGGTGGATCTCGTGCGCGTCCCGGTAGTTCGTCAGCGTGCGGGCGTGCTCGACGGAGAGGTGGGCGATCTGGTCGGAGAAGTCACCGGTCGGGTAGCCCCGCTCCTCGATGAGCCGGGTGACCAGTTCGTCCGCGTCGCCCACGGTCTCGCCCGGCGAGTCGATGAAGCGGATCTGGAGCTCCTCCCAGGCGGCGGCGTAACGCGCTCGCGACTCGGGGCTGAGCGGGGTGAGCGTGAGTTCGGCGTGCCGGCGTTCCCGGTCGCGCAGCTCGCGCTCCGCGGCGGATCGGCTCTCCTGCTCCTGCACCACCCGGTCGTACTCCGGTCCGAACCGGCTGCGCAGCGCGCGGCGACGGCCGGCCGTCCGGACGGCCACGGCGATCGCCGCGATGATCACCAGTACGACGAGCACGATGACGACTATCTGCGTGGGCGACATGGGCTCCTCCTTCGTCGTCTGGTATTCCCTCCGCGCACTGATCGCCAATCCCGATCCGGTGGACTTTCCTCGCCGATCGCGGTCCGAGGTCGCCGCTGCTGACAGAAACCTGACTCATTCCAGAAAGTCCGCGCGGGCGGGCCGGCCCCCGTCGTACGGCATCGCCGGCAACGTCTGATCCTTTCCGCCCAGCACCAGCGCACCCGGGGAGCCCGAAGCCGGGCCGCTTCGCGTGCCGGCGGGGGCCCTCCGCAGCGCGGATGCTCATCCGACGGCGGTAGTGCAACCGGGCATGATTACGTATCCTGCCCAAGGCGCGCGCGCCGGTGCCCGGCCCGACTGCCGGGTAGACGACCGGCGAGCGCGCTGCCCGGCGGTGCCGGCGCCCCTCCTGCCACCCCTTGACGGGCGAGGTCTGATGAGAACCCGCGACTGGCCCATCCGCTCGAAGCTGACCGCATTGGTCGTCGCGCCGGTGACCGCGCTCCTCGCGCTGTGGATCTTCGCGACGACGCTGACCTTCGGCCCCGCTCTGAACCTGCTCTCCGCGCGCACCCTGCTCTACGACCTGGGTCGACCCGGCGAGGCGGTGGTCACCGAGCTGCAACGCGAGCGTCGCCTCTCGGTGGTGCAGCTCGCCGGCGACACCGAACTGCCGGCGTTGGCCGAGCAGCGCCTGCGCACCGACCGGGCCGTGGCCGAGCTGCGTCGCCGCGTCGACGGGGAGGCGTTACGCGACGCCGCCGACGACCTGCTGGAGGACCGCGTCGACCGGCTGGTCACCGCCCTGGCGGCGCTGCCGACCGGGCGGGACTTCATCGACGACGGGATGATGGACCGCGCGGGCGCGATCGGCCTCTACAGCGGCATGGTCTCGGCGGCCTTCCAGGCGTTCTCCGCCATGGCGAACCTGAGCGACCCGGCCATCAACCGGCAGGCGTTGGCCCTCACCACGCTGGGCCGCTCCCGCGAGCTGCTGGGCCAGACGGACGCGATGCTCGCCGGTGTGCTGACCGCCGGGAAGTTCGGCAACGGAGAACACGCGCTGCTCGTGCAGACCATCGGCAACCAGCGGTGGCTGACCGAGAGCGCGGTGGCCGACCTGCCCGAGGCCGGGCGCACCGCGTACCAGCGGCTCACCGAAAGTCCCGACTTCACCAGCCTGCGGGCCATGCAGGACGCGCTGATCGGCGCCAACAGGTCCGGTCGCCCACCCGTGGACGCCGCGGCGTGGCAGGCCAGCCACGACGCCGTACAGCAGGAGTTGCGCGACTTCGAGCTGGCCGAGGCCGACAACCTCACCGACCGCTCGGTGCCGATGGCGGTCGGGATCCTGGTCCGGCTCGCCGCCGCCGGGGTACTCGGTCTCGTCGCCGTGGTGGTCTCGGTGCTGGTGGCGCTGCGGGTCGGCCGCACCCTGGTCCGGCGGCTCAGCGGAGTCCGTACCGCCGCCCTCGAACTGGCCGAGCACCGGCTCCCCGACGTGGTGGCGCGGCTGCGTCGCGGCGAGCACGTCGACGTCGCCCGGGAGGCGCCACCCCTGGAGTACGGCCACGACGAGATCGGCCAGGTCGGGCGGGCCTTCACGGAGGTGCAGCGCACCGCCGTCCAGGCAGCCGTGGACGAGGTGACCCTGCGCCGTGGGCTCAACGAGGTGTTCCTCAACATCGCCCGCCGCAGCCAGGGCCTGGTGCACCGGCAGTTGCACCTGCTGGACCGGATGGAGCGACGCGCCGAGGACCCGGACGAGCTGGCCGAGCTGTTCCAGGTGGACCACCTGGCCACCCGGCTCCGCCGGCACGCCGAGGACCTGGTCATCCTGGCCGGCTCCGCGCCGGGCCGGGGGTGGCGCAACCCGGTCGCGATGGTCGACCTGGTCCGCGGGGCGATCAGCGAGGTCGAGGCGTACGACCGGGTGGACATCACCGCCGTACAGCCGGCCGGCGTGCTGGGCCGGGCGGTCGGCGACATCATCCACCTGCTCGCCGAGCTGGTCGAGAACGCCACCGCCTTCTCCCCGCCGGACACCCGGGTGACCATCACGGGGGAGCAGGTCGCCGACGGGTACGTCCTGTCGGTCACCGATCAGGGGCTGGGCATGTCCGCCACCGCGCTCGAGAACGCCAACACCCGGCTGACCAGCTCGCCCGAGTTCGACCCGGCGCAGAGCGCCCGCCTCGGTCTGTTCGTGGTGGCCCGGCTGGCCGCGCGGCACTCCGTACGCGTGCGACTGCAATCTCCCGAGGCGGGCGGCGTCACCGCCGTGGTGCTGATCCCCACGGACCTGGTCACCGCCGAACCGCCGGCCGGCCCCGACCCGGCCTCGATCGCCTCCGCACCCGGTGACCGACGTCTGACCCGGCCCGTACGACGGACCACAGCCCCTCGGCCACGCGCCGGTCGTACCCCCTCGTCCCCGGTCGCCACCGCCGAACCGGACACCCTCGCCCTGCCCGCGGGCCCGGCGTCCGACGTGCCGGCCGGGAACGGCGAGCCGTCCTCCGACGGGACGGCGGACGACCTGGAGGGGTTGCCCCGGCGGGTGCGGCGGCGTACCCCGAACGCCCTGCCCCGGTCGACCGCCGCCGACACGCCGTCGCCCCGCTCGCCCGAGGAGGTACGCCGGGTGATGGCGGCCCTGCAGGCCGGTACCGCACGGGGCCGGGCAACCGTCGTCGCCCCGGCGGCCTCCACCCGCGCCCCCGCGCCTCCGCCCTCCGCAGCGCCGGCGATCCCGGCCGCTGCGCCGACGGCGGTCCCGGCTCGCCCATCCGCAGCGGCCGCCGATGCCGGGCCCGCCGACGATGCGGCATCCTCGGCGCCCCCGAAGGCCTTCGAACCGACAGCGACTGAGAGGGACGCCTAGTGCGGGAAACGACGAAGCAGAGCGCCAGCCTCGACTGGTTGCTCGACGAGCTGGTGCAGCGGGTGCCGGCCGCCCGGGAGGCCGTGGTGCTCTCCGCCGACGGACTCCTGCTCGGCTCCTCGGCTGAGCTGGACCGCGCCGACGCCGAGCACCTCTGCGCGCTCGCCGCCGGCTTCTCCAGCCTGGCCCGGGGCGCGAGCCACCACGTGGACGGCGGTCCGGTCCGGCAGACCGTGGTGGAGATGGAGTCGGCGTACCTCTTCGTCACGACCGCCGGCCAGGGGGCCTGCCTGGCCGTCGTCAGCGATGCGGACGCGGACATCGGCCTGGTCGCGTACGAGATGGCGATGCTGGTCATCCGTGTGGGGGAGAACCTGACCGCCTCGGCCAGACCGACCGTGGACGCCGGTGATGCGGACTGAGCCGCCCGGCCCCCAGCACGAGTGGCTGGACGGCGACGCGGGCCCGGTGGTCCGCCCGTACACGCTCACCGGCGGCCGGGTGCGTTCCGCCGCCGGCGGCTTTGACCTGGTCGCGTTCGTGTTGGCCAGCGCGGACCTCGACCCGGCGGCCCACCCGCAGTTGCCGCCGGAGCACCGGCGGTTGGTCGCGTTGGCCGGCCGTCCGGTGTCGGTGGCCGAGCTGGCGGCCGAGCTGGACCTCGCGGTCGGTGTGATCCGGGTGCTGCTCGGCGACCTCCTCGCGCAGGGCCTGGTCGCGGTGCACGAGCCGCCGGCCAGTCGCGATCTTCCCAACGACGACATCCTCAAGGCGGTGGTCAGTGGACTCCGTGCGCTATGACCATGCGGGCTCGGCCCTCACCGTCCCGCTCGCACTGAAGATCCTTATCGCGGGAGGCTTCGGCGCCGGCAAGACGACGCTGGTGAGCGCGTTGAGCGAGGTCCGGCCGTTGCAGACCGAGGAGGTGTTGACCGACGCCGGGATCGGCACCGACGACCTCTCGGGGGTGGAGAGCAAGACGACCACCACCGTGGCGATGGACTTCGGCCGGATCACCATCAACGACGACCTCCAGGTGTACCTGTTCGGCACCCCCGGCCAGGACCGGTTCTGGTTCCTCTGGGACGAGTTGGCCTTCGGAGCGCTCGGCGCGGTGGTACTCGCCGACACGCGGCGGCTGGCCGACTGTTTCCCCTCGATCGACTACTTCGAGCAGCGTGGCATCCCGTTCGTGGTGGGGGTGAACTGTTTCGAGGACACCCGTCGCTTCGACCTGGAGACCGTACGCCGGGCGCTCGACCTGGACCCGGACGTGCCGATGGTGCTCTGCGACGCCCGGGACCGGCAGTCCGGAAAGCTGGTGTTGATCTCCCTGGTCGAGCACGTGGCCCGGCAGCGCGGCGAGCCGGTGCCGACCTCCTGAGCCGCCTCCGCGTCCGCCCCTGGCGTCGAAAAGCCGGTTAGGCGGTCGACTTCGTGGGCAGCTCTGGTTGGATCTACTCCAGAATGTCGGCGAAGGGGTGCAGCGTGACTGGTCCGGGCGAGATCGTCCACATCGGGGGTTACACCGCGCAGAGCGGCGGGCGGGCAGATGGCATCGTCGCCGCGCGCCGCGATCCGGCCAGCGGGGCCCTGACCCCGCTCGGCACGGTGGCTGTCACGCCGTCGCCGTCGTTCCTCACGCGGCACCCCGCCCGGCCGGTGCTCTACGCGGTCAACGAGTTGACCGACGGTCAGGTCAGCGCCTGGCAGGTCGGGTCGGACGGCGCGTTGGACGCGCTCGGCAGCTTCTCGACCGGCGGCGCCGAGCCCTGCCACCTGGCGGTGCTGCCCGACGGTCGGCACCTGGCGGCGGCCAACTACGGCAGCGGGAGCGTCGCGGTCTTTCCGCTCGACGAGCAGGGCGTGCCCGGCGAACGCACCGACCTCGTGGTCCACGAGGGCCATGGGGCCGACCCGGAACGCCAGGACCGGGCGCATGCCCACATGGTCTCTCCGGGCCGCGACCGGGAGCCCCTGCTGGCGGTGGATCTCGGCACCGACTCGGTCTACCGGTACGACCTGGACAACGCGAGCGGGCGGCTGGTGCCGCGCGGTCCGCGAATGCGTACGACGCCGGGCGCCGGGCCCCGGCACCTGGCCCGTCACCCCGACGGTCGGCGCTGCTACCTGGTCGGTGAGTTGGACGGCACGGTCACCGCGTACGAGCTGACCGCTGACGGGTCGCTGCACCAGCGCGGCCGGGTCGACGCGAGCGGGCGTACCGGTCACGTCCAGCCGTCGGAGGTCGCTGTCGACCCGGACGGCCGTCGGCTCTACGTCGCGAACCGGGGTGTCGGCACCATCGCCGTCTTCGACCTGGCCGGCGAGATGCCCGCACTGGTGTCCGAGGTGGACACCGGTGGGGAGTGGCCGCGACACTTCGCGCTGGTCGGGGAGCATCTGTACGTCGCCGACGAGCGGGCGGACATGGTGCGGGTGTTCCGGCGTGACCCGAGCACGGGCGTGCCGGCCCCGGTGGGCGAGCCCGTGCCGCTGGCGAGCCCGACGTGCGTCCTGCCGTGAGCGGACGGAATGACGGAAGCAAATGCGAGAGTGCGACGGGTTTGGCAACACCGTGGGGCCGATTCATCACTCTCTGTTGCTAAACAGTGATCAACTGTTTCTCCTGCGTAACTTTAGTCCGAACGGATGTGGCAGAGACGGCACCTAATACGCAAGATGGTCAGCGTGTCTGCAGGCCGCCATCGAATGCGTTCGAAACTCCATCTAGCAGCCGCCGCCGCGACGGCGACGGTTCTCGTCGTCACCACCGGCGTCTGGTTCGGCTATAAGGAGCTGATCCAGCCCAGCTGTTCCGGAGAGATCCGACTCGCCGTGGCGGTCGCCACCGAACTCGCGCCCGCGGTGGACGCCGCCGCTTCCCAGTGGGTGAAGGACGGCGCCGCGGTCGGCCCCACCTGTATCCGCGTCGATGTCTCGGCATCGGACCCGGTCGACGTTGCCGCCGTGGTGGCCGCGAAGCACGGTGCGGTACTCGCCGGCGTCGGGCAGGCCAGCGGCACGGCCGTCACCCCGGACGTCTGGGTGCCGGACTCCTCCACCTGGCTGCTGCGCCTCAAGAAGGACGCCACGGCGTTCGCGCCGACCAACGGCGCCTCCATCGCGCGCAGCCCCGTCGTCGTGGCGATGCCCGAGCCGATCGCGACGCGCCTCGGCTGGCCCAACGCCAAGTTCACCTGGACCGATCTGCTCAAGCAGGTCAACAGCAGCAAGCCGTTGCGTACCGGGATCGTCGAGCCGACCCGGGACGCGGCCGGACTGTCCGGTCTGCTCTCGCTGACCACGGCCGCCAGCGGCGCGGGCGGCGACGCCCAGCGCAACACGGTGGGCGCGCTGCGGGCGCTGGCCACCGGTCGCTCCTCGCTCCGCAACGACCTCCTCGCCCGCTTCCCGACCGCCACCGACCCGACCACCATCGCGAGTGGTCTCGGTGCGGCGGCGCTGTCCGAGGAAGACGTGATCGCGTACAACAGCAAGAAGCCGCCGGTGCCGCTCGCCGCGCTCTACATGGAGCCGGCCCCGATGCCGCTGGACTACCCGTACGCGGTGCTGCCCGGCATCGAGCCGACCAAGGCGGCGGCGGCGAAGGTGCTGTTCGAGCTGCTCACCGCGCCGAAGTTCCGTGACCGCCTGGCGGCGCAGTCGCTGCGCGGACCGGACGGCAACTGGGGCGCCGGCTTCAACGCCCCGCAGGGCGCGCCGAGTCCTGCCGGTGGCGCGTCGACCGCCCCGGCGGCCGGCGGCACCGCGGCCGGTGGCCTGGACCCGGCCGCGATACAGCGTGTCGTGTCGAGTTGGTCGATCGCCACCCAGTCCGGCCGGATGCTCGCCGTCATCGACGTCTCCGGCTCGATGAAGGACGAGGTGCCCAGCGCCAACAACCGCAGCCGGGAGGAGGTCACCGTCGACGCGGCCCGCCGCGGTCTCGGACTCTTCGACGACTCCTGGTCCATCGGCCTGTGGACCTTCTCCACGAAACTGGTCGGCAACCGTGACTACCGCGAACTGGTGCCGATCGGGCCGCTGTCCGGTCAGCGGGCCCAGCTGGAGGGGGCGCTCGCCACCGTCAAGCCGTCCAACGGTGACACCGGCCTGTACGACACGATGCTGGCCGCGTACCAGGCCGTGCAGGAGGACTGGCAGCCCGGACGGGTCAACTCGATCGTGCTGTTCACCGACGGCAAGAACGAGGACGACAACGGCCTCAACCAGCAGCAGTTGCTCGCCAAGCTCAAGCAGATCGCCGACCCGGAACGGCCGGTCCAGGTCATCATGATCGGTATCGGCGAGGGCGTCAGCAAGGCCGAGCTGGAGTCGATCACGAAGGTGACCGGCGGGGACGTCTTCGTCACCAAGGACCCGAGCGAGATCGGCAGCATCTTCCTCACCGCCATCGCACGGCGCCCCCCAGCCCCGCGCTGACCCGCCACTGAGCAGAAGGAACCCGCCGTACCGGCTCAGCGGTACGGCGGGTTCCTTTTATGGCCACCGGATTGAAGAAAAGTGACGGCAATACGTCGGAAGCAATCGGCAGTCATAGTTGTCAGGGCAGGATGTCGACGTGTTCCGGCAATGTCGGTCCGCCTCTGGCCCGACCCGTCGGCCGGGGCCGTCCTGAGCAGAGTGGGAGGGCCGGTGACCGCGGCGACACTGTTGACCCCCGCCGACACCTCGGCGGCGCCGGAGGACCGGCCGAGCGGGCTGGTGGCCCGTGCCGACGAACGTGCCTACATCCGGGTCCTGGTGGTGCTGGACACCGCCGTCCTCATCATCGCGCTGCTCGTCGGGTACGTCGGCAGGTTCGGTGACGAGGAGCCGGTCGGCTCCAAGATCCCGTACGTGCTGGTGGCCCCCGGCCTGGTCCTGGCCTGGCTGATCTCCCTCAAGGCGCTGGGGTGCTACGACGACCGGGTCGTCGGCTACGGGGCGGACGAGTACCGGCGGGTCAGCTCGGCGAGCCTGCGGCTGGCCGGCGCGATCGCCATCGCCGGCTACATCGCCGACGTCGGCGTCTCCCGAGGCTTCCTCGGCATCTCCTTCGCGGTCGGCACGGTCGGGTTGGAGGTGACCCGGTTCGCGGCGCGCAAACGACTGCACCGGGCCCGCTCGAAGGGGGCTGGCTGGTCCCGCCGGGTACTCGTCGTCGGCGACACCGCGCACGTCCTGGAACTGGTGCACACCCTGCGCCGCGAGCCGTACGCCGGCTACCAGGTGGTCGGCGCGTGCATCCCCGACGCGCTGCTCGCGCCGGTGGCGCAGCGGCTCGGTGACGTACCCGTGGTGGGATCCTTCCGGGGCATCCCGGAGGCCGCGACGGCGATCGGCGCGGACACCGTGGCGGTGACCGCCTCCGGCGAGCTGACCGCGGCCCGACTGCGTCGACTCGGCTGGCAGTTGGAGGGGACCGGCGTCGACCTCGTCGTGGCCCCCGCGCTCACCGACGTGGCGGGCCCGCGGATCCACACCCGCCCGGTCGCCGGGCTGCCCCTGATCCACGTCGAGGCGCCCGAGTTCCGTGGCGCGCGCAAGCTCGTCAAGGGCTTCGTCGACCGGTCGATGTCGTCGGTGGCCCTGGCGTTGCTCCTGCCACTGATCGCGGTCATCGCGTTGGCCATCAAACTGGACAGCCGGGGGCCGGTGCTGTTCCGGCAGGTCCGGGTGGGTCGGGGAGGTCAGGAGTTCGGGGTGTTCAAGTTCCGGACCATGGTGGTCAACGCCGACGCGCTGCTCGCCGAGCTGGCGGCCCGGAACGAGACCGACGGCCTGATGTTCAAGATGCGTGACGACCCTCGGGTGACCCGGGTCGGCCGGCTGCTGCGCAAGTGGTCGCTCGACGAGCTGCCGCAGCTGGTCAACGTCCTGCTGGGCCAGATGAGTCTCGTCGGGCCGCGCCCGCCGCTTCCGTCCGAGGTGGCCCGCTACGACGGCGACGTGGCCCGGCGACTCCTGGTCAAGCCCGGCATGACCGGGCTGTGGCAGGTCAGTGGCCGGTCCGACCTGAGTTGGGAGGACGGCATCCGGCTGGATCTCTACTACGTGGAGAACTGGTCGCTCGCCGCGGACCTCACCATCCTCTGGAAGACCGCCGGCGCGGTGCTGAACAGTCGCGGCGCGTACTGACCGCCACGCTCACGGTTGCGGGCCGGTCCAGTCCAGGCAGACCACCACGGCGTCGTCGACCAGGTCACCGGCCACGAAGGCGCGCAGGTCGCCGATCAGCGAGCGGACGGCGTCCAGCGGCTCCATCGGGCCCGTCCGTCGCAGGAACCGGTCCAGCGCCGTCTCGCCGTACCGCACGTCCTGCCCGGTGGCCTCCACGACGCCGTCGCTGACGACGAACAGCCGGTCACCGCGTTCCAGCGTGAAGGTCTGCTCCTGGTAGTCGGTCGCCTCGAACATGCCGAGCGGAAACTGCGCCTCCAACGGCTGCTCGGTGACCTCACCCCGGCGCAGGAGGACCAGCCGTGGCGAGCCGGCGTCCACCACCGTCATCACCCCGGAGCGCAGGTCCAGCTCCATCAGCAGCACGGAGAGGTACCGCTTGCCCCGGTACTCGTCGTAGATGGCCTGGTCGGCGAGGGCGGCCTGGTCGCCCAGCCCGAGGCCGGCCCGGCGCGCGTTGCGCAGCGCGTGGGTGGCCAGCGACGTGAGCAGTGACGCCGCGACACCCTCACCGCTGCCGTTGACCGTGGAGAGCCAGAGCCGCTCCCCGTCGTCGGACCAGTCGAAGCCGTCGCCCCGCACCGCGTACGCCGGTTCGAGCTGCCCGGCCAGGCTGAACGAGGGACGGACCCGACTGCGGCCGGGCAGCAGGTCCCACTGCATCTCGGCGGCCAGTGTGAGCCGCTGGCTGCGTCGGGCCACGCTGTAGACGTCGGTGCCGGGGGAGACGGCGGCCACCTCGTGTGCGAGCGAGGTGGCGATGTCGGCCAGTTCGGCGAGCACCGCCGGGTCGTCGGCCACCGGCGCCAGGCGCAAAACGCCCCGGCGTTCGCCGCGCATGCTGACCGGAAACCAGGCGACGCCGTCGACCAGGACGGGCGACTGGTGGTCGAAGGCACGCCAGGCGGGATGGCCGGCGCCCCGGAGAGAGTCACCCTCGGTGAGGGGCAGCAGCTCCGAGAGGCGGTAGTCGACCTGGTACAGCTCCGCCTCGGCGATCCCGTACGCCTCGTCGAGAACCTCGCGGACCCCACCCACGAGACGGTCGGCGGGTGTCTCGTTCAGGGCGCGTCGTGCCCGATTGACCGGTTCGCTCATCAGGCCTCCTTCATCAGAGCTCGACCACCAGTGGGTTCGGAGTAGTCTCGGGCCACCATGGCCGAACACAACGGTCCACCGGACCCTGCGACGAGTATGGCTGCCGCACTGGACGCGGCGGCGGGTGCCCTGCTGGGCGTCTGGGATTCGGCCCGCGAGGCGACCGCCAGCCGGGTTTCCGGTGCCCAACTACGGGCGGTGATGGTGGTCGAGCAGTACGACGGGATCAACCTACGCCGGCTCGCCGCCCGTCTGGACATGTTGCTGAGTTCCGCCAGCCGGCTGTGCGACAGGTTGGTCGCGGCCGGGATGCTCGAGCGCGAACCGGGGCGCTTCGACCGGCGGGAGATCTCCCTGCACCTCACCCCGGAGGCTCGTCGGCTCCTGGCTGAGCTGCGCAACGACCGCCAGGAGCGGCTGGCCGCCGTGTTGGCGGCGATGAGCCCGGCGGGCCGCGCCGCGCTGGTGAGCGGGGTGCGGGAGTTCGACGAGGTTGCTCGCCGGCAGCGGGCGCGGAACTCCCCGGACGACGGGGACTCCCCGCGTGGGCGCGAGGACTGGCGGCCGGACGAGTGGCCGCAGGACCCGGACCGGCCGGACGGGCGGGCGAGGAGGTCGTCGGACCACCCGGACCGCCCGGACCGCCCGGTGTGGCAGAGCGGTCCGGCGGGCCCGGAGCGGGCGGCCGGCACGCCCCGCGACTCGGCCACCGGAGAGCCACCGGTGGCGCGCACCGCCTGACCGGCGGGAGTCCGGCGCTCAGACCGGCGCCGACGCGCACACCGCCAGCATGGCGATGTCATCGTGCGCCTGTCCGCCCACCCACTCGTCGACGACCTGGAGCAGCCTGTCGACCAGGGCCGCCGGAGGCAGACCGGCCGCCGCGGCGAGCGCGCCGCGCAGTCGGTGCTCGCCGAACTTCTCCGCGTGGGTCGGCCCGCCGGTCGCCTCGGTCACCCCGTCGGTGTACGCGAGGAGCAGATCGCCCGGATCGAGGTGCATCCGTACCTCCGCGAACCGGGCGTCGGTCAGCGCGCCGACCGGCATACCGCCGACCGGGACGTCCGTGACGGCGCCGGCGGCGGTGACCAGCAGCGGCGCGGGATGGCCACCGCCGGCGACCCGGAGATCCACCCCTGCCGGTCCGTGCTCCAGCCTCCCGAGCAGCAGGGTGGTGAGCTGGCTGCGCCGTGCCGCGTCGGGGGCGTCGAACAGGGTGCGGTTGAGCAGGTGGATCAGCTCCAGGGGGCGCTGCTCGACGAGTCGTAGCGTCTGTAGCGACTGGCGGACCCGCCCGGTCAGCACGGCCGCGCCGACGCCCTTGCCGGATACGTCGCCCAGCGCGAACAGCGCGCCGCGCGGGTGCGGGAACACCTCGTAGAAGTCCCCACCGATGCGCAGCGTGTCACCCGCGGACCGGTAGCCGCCGGCCATGCGGACGCCGGGCACCGTCGGCAGCTCCGGCGGGAGCAGGCTGGTCTGCAACACCCGGGCCAGGTGTGCCTGCTCGCCGTACAGCTCGGCGGCGGCCAGCGCGGCACCGGCCCGCGCGGCGAATTCGCGGGCCAGCTCGCGGTCGCGAGGATCGAAGCCGGCTCGCCCCGCACGGCGGACGAGCAGCAGGGCGCCGGCCGGGCCGCCGGGGCCACGCATCGGACTGACCAGCGCCGCGCCGGGCCGGCCGAAGTTGGGTGGGAGCAGGGCGGTCAGCTCGGTGACGGCGGCGTCCGGCCACGGGGTCGGCGCGCTGAGGTCGCCGTCGAGCGCCGCGCCGAGATCGGGGACGAGGTCGGTCAGCTCCTCGTCGGCCACCCCGGTCACCGGGGCCGGCTCGTCGTCGGCGTACCGCGTGAAGCGGGGGTGCGACTCGGCCGGCGCGGGTGGCCGGAGCAGCGCCACCGCGGCATCGGCCAGGTACGGCACGGCGAGGGTCACCGTGGTACGCAGTGTCTGGTCCCGGTGCAACGAGAGTCCGAGCCGGCTGCCGGCCTGGGCGAGGAAGGCGGTGCGGGAGCGTTCGGCCAGCAGGGCGTCGGTGCGGGCGTGCTCCTCGGTGACGTCGCGGACGTACCAGGCGTACCGGTCGCCGGCGAGCTGCCGCCGGGCGCCGCGCAGGTGGCGGCCGTGGTGCTCGGCCTCGAACGCGCCGCTGCCGTCGCGGACGGCTCGGGCCAGCGCCGCCATCGCGCAGTCGGACAGCTCGGCGCCCGCGACGATCTCCGGGAGCAGCTCGACCGCCCTTGCGTTGACAAGTGTCACCCGGCCGGCGGCATCGGTCGTCAACACCGCCTCGGCCAGCCCGTCGAGCAGCTCGCGGGCCAGCGGTGGGTCGGCGGGCAGGCCCTTGCCCCCATGGCGGGTCGGACGGCGTGACGTCTGCCCGTCACCGTCGACCGGACCGGCGATGCCGCCCCGTCGGATCGTGGTCACCGCCCGACGCCGGCCCGCGTCCGACGACCTGTACGCATACTGCTCCCGGGCTCCTCGCCTGCCGATTGTTGCTCGACGGCAAGCGTACCGAGCCGCACCGACGCACGCCCAGACCGCTTCGCCCGTGGTCAGCCGGCCCGGTTGAGCCAGCCGGCGGGTCGGGCGACGATCCGCCGTACCACCGAGCCGGCAGCGCCCACGGCGGCGGCCTCCGGCCCGAGGGTCGAGGGGCGGACCGTGACCGGCGACCAGGCGGCGGTGAGCACCCGGGCCTTGATCTCGGTGAGCACCGGCGGGCAGAGCCAAGGGGCCAGCGGGGCGTAGCCGCCGCCGAGTACCACGGTGTCCAGGTCCAGCAGGTTCACCACACCGGCGACCGCCACCCCGAGGGCCGTGCCGGCGTCGTGCAGGGCGCGCAGCGCGGCCGGGTGGCCGTTCTCGGCCAACTCGGCCAGCCGGGACGTCGCGGTGTCGGCGGGTAGCTCCGCCCGCACCAGTCCGGCGGCGGCCACGATCGCCTCCTGACCGGCGTACTGCTCCAGGCAGCCGCGCCCACCGCAGCGGCAGGGCCGCCCCTGCGGGTGCACCGGGAGGTGCCCGATCTCACCGCTCCAGCCGCGTACGCCCCGGAACAGCGCGCCGTCCAGGACGATCCCCGCGCCGATGCCGACCTCGCCGGAGATGTGCAGGAAGCTGGCCGGGCCGGGGGGCCGGGAGTGCAGTTCGCCGAGCGCGGCGAGGTTGGCCTCGTTGTCCACCACCAGGGCCGGTACGTCCGGTACCCGGTCGGTGAGGGGTGGGTGCGCGCTCAGCAGCTCGGGCACCGGTACGTCCCGCCAGCCGAGGTTCGGCGCGAGCCGGACCTGCCCGGAGTCGTCGATCAGGCCGGGTACGGCGAGCGCGGCCCCGGCGAGGGTGAGGCCCTGTCGGGCGGCGTCGGCGCGGGCCTGCCCGGCCAGGTCGACGAGTCTGGCCAGGGCGTCCTCGGGCGCGACCGGGCGCAGGTCGGCCCGGTGCACGGTGCGGTGGCGGACCTGGCCGGCGAGGTCGACGACGCATACCGTCAGATAGTCGACGTTGACTTCGAGCCCGAGCCCGGCCGGGCCCTGGTCAGCCAGGACCAGCCCGCGTGCCGGGCGGCCGGCGCCGGCCCGGGGCGCCGGGTCGGCCTCGCTGACCAGCTGGCCCGCGAGCAGGTCCTCGACGACCGCGGAGACGGTGGCCCGGGTCAGGCCGGTGGCCGTGGCCAGGTCGGCCCGGGACGGGGGGCGGTCGGCGGCGGCGATCCGGCCGAGGACCAGGGCGAGGTTGAGCTCGCGCAGGCTGGCCTGGCGGGCTGCGCCGGCCGGGGCGTGGGTGGGGCTCACCCCTTGACACTGCCATAGGGCGGGCAAATAATTCAATCGCTGAACAAATACCTGACACCACCATCCCGGAGGTCACCCATGGCACCTCGTCCCACCCCCGCCGACAAGTTCTCCTTCGGGCTCTGGACCGTGGGCTGGCAGGCCCGCGACCCGTTCGGCGACGCGACCCGCCCCGAGCTGGACGCCGTCGAGGCCGTGCACCGTCTCGCCGAGCTGGGCGCGTACGGCATCACCTTCCACGACGACGACCTGATCCCGTTCGGCGCGGACGCCGCGACCCGCGACCAGCACATCGCGCGGTTCCGCAAGGCCCTCGACGAGACCGGCCTGGTGGTGCCCATGGTCACCACGAACCTCTTCACCCACCCGATCTTCAAGGACGGCGGGTTCACCAGCAACGACCGCGAGGTCCGCCGCTTCGCGCTGCGCAAGGTGCTGCGCCAGGTCGACCTGGCCGCCGAGCTGGGCGCGAGCACCTTCGTCATGTGGGGTGGCCGCGAGGGTTCCGAGTACGACCTCGCCAAGGACGTCCAGGCCGCCCTGGACCGGTACCGCGAGGCCGTCAACCTGCTCACCCAGTACTCCATCGACAAGGGCTACAACCTGCGGTTCGCGCTGGAGCCCAAGCCCAACGAGCCGCGCGGTGACATCCTGCTGCCCACCATCGGTCACGCGCTCGGCTTCATCTCCCAGCTGGAGCACCCGGAGCTGGTCGGCCTCAACCCGGAGGTCGGGCACGAGCAGATGGCCGGGCTGAACTACGCCCACGGCATCGCCCAGGCGCTCTGGCAGGGCAAGCTGTTCCACCTGGACCTCAACGGCCAGCGTGGCATCAAGTACGACCAGGACCTGGTCTTCGGTCACGGTGACCTGATGAACGCGTTCGCCCTGGTGGACCTCCTGGAGAACGGCGGCCCGAACGGCGGGCCGACCTACGACGGTCCCCGGCACTTCGACTACAAGCCGTCGCGTACCGAGGACATGGACGGGGTGTGGGCGTCGGCAGCGGCGAACATGAGCACCTACCTGCTGCTCAAGGAGCGCGCCGCCGCGTTCCGCGCCGACCCCGAGGTCGTGGAGGCACTGGCCGCCAGCAAGGTCGGCGAGCTCAGCACGCCGACGCTCGGCGACGGCGAGGGCTACGAGGAGTTCCTGGCCGACCGTTCCGCGTTCGAGGACGTCGACGTGGACGCGGTGGCCGCCCGGGGCTTCGCCTTCGTCCGGCTCAACCAGCTCGCCGTCGAGCACCTGCTCGGCGCCCGCTGAGGCCCCGCCATGCCGCTGGTCGCGGGCGTTGACTCGTCCACACAGTCCTGCAAGGTGGTCATCCGGGACGCGGAGACCGGCGCCCTGCTCCGGCAGGGCCGGGCGCCGCACCCGGACGGCACCGAGGTCGACCCGGAAGCCTGGTGGCAGGCGCTGCGTAGCGCCGTCGACGAGGCCGGTGGGCTGGCCGACGTCGCCGCGGTATCGGTCGCCGGCCAGCAGCACGGCATGGTCTGCCTCGACGAGGCGGGCCGGGTGGTCCGTCCGGCCCTGCTGTGGAACGACACCCGCTCCGCCGACGCCGCCGCCGACCTCGTCGAGGAGGCCGGCGGCGGCGAGGCTGGGCGTCGCTTCTGGGCCGACGCCACCGGCAGCGTGCCGGTGGCGAGCTTCACCATCACCAAGCTGCGCTGGCTGGCCCGGCACGAGCCGGAGCAGGCCGCCCGGGTGGCCGCCGTGTGCCTGCCGCACGACTGGCTGACCTGGCGGCTGGCCGGCGCGCCCGGCCTGTCGGCCCTGCGGACCGACCGGGGGGATGCCAGTGGCACCGGCTACTGGTCCCCGGCCACCGGCACCTACCGTCCCGACCTGTTGGAACGGGCGTTCGGCCGGCAGCTCGTGGTGCCCGAGGTGCTCGGTCCGGCCGAGTCGGCCGGCCGGCTGACGGGGGAGTGGGGTGACGCCCTGCTGGGGGCGGGCACGGGCGACAACGCCGCCGCCGCGTTCGGCGTCGGCGCCGGGCCCGGGGACGTGGTCGTCTCCATCGGCACGTCCGGCACCGTGTTCAGCGTGGCCGACGTGCCAGCGGCCGACGACAGCGGCGCGGTGGCCGGCTTCGCCGACGCGTCCGGTCGCTTCCTGCCGCTAGTGTGCACGCTCAACGCCGCACGTGTGCTGGACGCCGCCGCCACGATGCTCGGCGTCGACCTGGACGAACTCGCCGAGCTGGCCCTCTCCGCACCAGCCGGCGCGGACGGGCTGGTCATGGTGCCTTACCTGGAGGGTGAGCGCACGCCCAACCGTCCGCTGGCCACCGGCGCGGTGCACGGCCTGACCCTGCGTACCTCGACCCCCGCGCACCTGGCCCGGGCCGCCGTGGAGGGCATGCTCTGCGCCCTCGCCGACGGCCTGGACGCGCTGACCGCGCAGGGTGCCACCGTCCGCCGGGTCATCCTGGTCGGCGGTGGGGCGCGGTCGGCCGCGGTCCGCCGGATCGCGCCGCAGGTCTTCGGCTGCCCGGTCGTCGTCCCACCCGCCGGGGAGTACGTCGCCGACGGGGCCGCCCGCCAGGCCGCCTGGGTCGCCCTGGGCGGTCCGACGCCACCGCAGTGGGACGTCAAGGGCACCGAGGAGTACGCGGCGGAGCCCGTCCCCGCCGTCCGTGACCAGTACGCCGCGGCCCGCGGCCTGGTGCTCGACCGGCGCTGAGCGTCGGATCGAGCGGGTAGGCGTCGGTCAACGGTGACCGGCGCCCACCCGCGTGCCAGCCTGCTCGGCCGCGTCTGATTGGCTGCGGGTCATGACGGTGACCAGTGGCGGGCGGGAGCAACGCCCGCGCGGCCGGGGCGGAGGCCCGGCGCACCGGCTGTACAGCGTCGTTGTGTTCGTGGTGCTCGCCTCGCTCGACAACGTGGCGATCGGACTGGTCCCACCGCTGTACGGGCCGATCGCCCGGACGTTCGACGTGTCGACCGGGCTGCTGGGCGTGGTCACCGCCGTCACCTTCCTGGTCAGCGCGGTGGCCGCCGTCGGCTGGGCGTACGTCGGGGACCGCGGCAACCGCAAGCCGCTGCTCATGGTGGGCACGCTGCTCTGGGCGGCGGGCACCGGTGGCAGCGCCCTCGCCGGCGGGTACCTCACGTTCCTGGCCGCCCAGTTCGTCGCGGCGGTCGGCCTCGGCGCGGTCGGCTCGGTGGGCTTCTCGGTGGTCACCGACCTGATCACGCCGGCCCGCCGCGGGCTCGTGATGAGCTTCTGGGGGCTGTCGCAGGGCGTCGGCACGCTCGCCGGCACGCTTGTCGGTGGACTGCTCGGGGCGACCGACTGGCGGCGACCGTTCCTGCTGCTGACCGGGGTGGGGCTGACCGCCACCCTGGCGTACCTGTTCACGTACGACATCCGACGCGGCCAGAGCGAACCGGAACTGGCCGGCGCACTGGACGCCGGGGCCGAGTACGACTACCGGATCAGCCGGGCCGACCTGCCGCGCATCCTGGACCGGCGGACCAACCGGTGGCTGATCCTCCAGGGGCTGACCGCGCAGGCCGCCTTCGGCTCACTGGTGTGGCTGCCGAGGCTCTTCACCGAGCGGGCCGAGGCCCAGGGCTACTCCGAGTCGACCGCTGTCGTGGTCGGCAGCGTTTTCGCCACTCTGTTCCAGCTCGGCGGGGTCCTGTCCATCGTGGGTGGCCTCGTCGGCGACGCGGCGCAGCGGCGTACACCCCGGGGCCGGGCGGTGGTCGCGGCGGTCGGCATCCTCGCCGCGCTCCCGTTCTACCTGGTGTTGTTCTTCGTGCCGGTGACCATCGACGTGCCGGACGGCGGGAGCGGCGGCGCGGTGGTCGGCGCGGTGCTGGCCAGCGTGTTCACCGAGCCGTCGGTGGGGTTGAGCCTGCTCGTCGCCGTGGTGGCGCTCGCGCTGACCTCGGCCAATTCGCCGAACTGGTTCGCGCTGATCGCCGACGTCAACCCGCCGGAGCACCGGGGGACCGTCTACAGCCTCGGCAACCTGGTCAACGGGGTCGGTCGGGCGGCCGGCAACGGGCTGGTCTGGGCGGCGTTCCAGGGACTACGGACGGCCTTTCCGCCGCCGCTGAACTTCGCCGTCGGGCTGGCCGCGTTCCAACTCTTCTTCATTCCCACCGGCGTCATGTACTGGCTGGCGTCCCGCAGCTCACCACGGGACATCAAAAACGTGCACGGACTCCTCCACACCCGCGCCGACCGCCTCTAACCCCCCTCCGTCGATCATGGAGTTGTGGTGCCCGGGTAAGACCCTGTCGAGCCTTTTGTCACCCACCACAACTCCATGATCGACGAGCGGGTCAGCCGCGGAGCCAGACTGTTACGTCGGTGGGGATCTCGTTCGCCGGCAGGGGGGCGCTGGTGGCCAGCACCTCGGCGTCGGCGGGCACCGGGATCGGGGCGTCGCCGAAGTTGGTCAGCACGGTCAGGTCGCCGTTGCGGAAGGCGAGTGCCTCGTCGCCCGAGGACAACCATTCGAGCGTCCCCCGGCCCAGACCGTGCTCGCGGCGCAGGCGCAGCGCCGTGCGGTACAGCTCGTACGTCGAGCCGGGCACGTCGCGCTGCCGGTCCAGCGCGTACTCCGCCCAGGACGGCGGCTGCGGCAGCCAGCTCGCGTCGGTCGGTCCGAAGCCGTACGACGGGGCGTCGGCCTCCCACGGGATCGGCACCCGACAGCCGTCGCGGCCCCGCTGGGTGTGCGCGCTGCGCGCCCAGGTCGGGTCCTGCCGCGCCTCGTCCGGCATGGTGGTGTGCTCGGGCAGGCCCAGCTCCTCGCCCTGATACAGGTACGCGGAGCCGGGCAGGGCGAGCATCAGCAGGGTGGCCGCCCGGGCCCGGCGCAGGCCGAGCGCGGCGTCCGGCTGCGGGTCGCCGATGCCGATGCCGTTGGGCCGGCCGCCGCCGGTCGCCAGGCCGAGCCGGGAGGCGTGCCGCACCACGTCGTGGTTGGACAGCACCCAGGTCGTCGGCGCGCCCACCGAGTCGGTCGCCTCCAGGGACCGGGTGATCACCGCGTACTGGGCCGGCGCGGTCCACGCGGCGAGCAGGTACTCGAAGTTGAACGCCTGGTGCATCTCGTCCGGGCGGACGTAGCGGGCCAGCCGCTCGGCCGGCTCCACCCACGCCTCGGCGACCAGCACCCGTTCGCCGGGGTAGCTGTCCAGGACCTGCCGCCACTGCCGGTAGATCTCGTGGACGCCCTCCTGGTCCCACATCGGCGGTCGCGGCTTGTCGATCTCGTTGCCGGAGAGGATCTCCTGGGGCTCCTGCCAGTCGGGCAGGTTCGCCTGCTTGATGAGGCCGTGCGCCACGTCGACCCGGAAGCCGTCCACTCCCCGGTCGAGCCAGAACCGCAGCACGTCCAGGAACTCCGCGTGCACCTCCGGGTTGTCCCAGTTGAGGTCCGGCTGCCCGGTGTCGAACAGGTGCAGGTACCACTGGCCGGGTTGGCCGTCCGGGTCGATCGTGCGGGTCCACGCCGGCCCGCCGAAGACGCTCTGCCAGTCGTTCGGCGGCTCCTCCCCGGCCGGGCCCAGGCCGTCCCGGAAGATGTACCGGGACCGCTCGGTGCTGCCCGGGGCGGCGGCCAGCGCCTCCTGGAACCAGCGGTGCGCCGACGAGGTGTGGTTGGGCACCAGGTCGACGATCACCCGCAGGCCGCGGGAGCGGGCCTCGGCGATCAGCTTGTCCGCGTCGGCGAGGGTGCCGAACAGCGGGTCGACGTCCCGGTAGTCGGCCACGTCGTAGCCCGCGTCGGCCTGCGGCGACGGATAGAACGGGGAGAGCCACACCGCGTCCACCCCCAGCTCGACCAGGTGGTCGAGGCGGGCCGTGATGCCCGGCAGGTCACCGATCCCGTCGCCGTCGGAGTCGGCGAACGAGCGCGGGTAGATCTGGTAGATGGCGGCCTCGGTCCACCAGCCGGTGGTGGTCTGCTGCGTCGGGTCGGTGTTCAGGGTCGTCTCCCGTGTCGTGCCGTGGTTGATGTTTCAGTGTGCCCGGGGCGGTGCGGTGGACTCCCGGACGACCAGCCGAGTGGGCAGGATCACCGGCGAGTCGCCGTCGGGGGTCCGTTGACCGACGATCGGGCCCAGAGCGCGGGCCCCGAGCGGATCGAGCATTATCCGGGCGGCCAGCCGGCCCTGCTCCGCGGCCGGCTGGGCCACGGTGCTGAGGCCCAGCACACCCGCCAGGTCGTGGTCGTCGATGCCGACCACGCTGACGTCCTGCGGTACGCGCAGCCCGGCGTCGCGCAGCGCCGTCATGGCGCCCATCGCCATCTCGTCGCACGCCGCGACGATCGCCGTCGGCGGCTCACCGCGGGCCAGCAGTTCGGCGGCGGCCCGGTTGCCACCGTCGATGGTGAACGACGACTCGACGTCGAGGCTCGGGTCGGGTCGCAGGCCGGCGGCCTTCAGTTCGGACTGGTAGCCCTGGCGTCGGTCCAGGTGGGTGGTGTAGGCCAGTTCGTCGTCGGGGTCGCCGGAGATGTGCGCGATCCGACGGTGGCCGAGGTCGAGCAGGTGACGGGTCGCCATGCGTGCGGCGGCGACGTCGTCGATGCGTACGCAGGGCCAGTTGGGCACCCGACTGCCCGAGCTGATGGTCACCCCGGGCAGGTCCAGCGCGGCCAGCGCGGTCAGGTCGGCCGGGCGCAGCGGCGTGGCGACCAGCATGATGGCGTCCACCCGCTTGTGCAGGTTGGCGGTACGCAGCACCCGCTGGCGGATCTGCTCCCGACCGCCGAGGTTGTAAAGCAGCAGGTCGTAACCGGAGTGGTGGAGGTACTCCTCGACGGCCTCGACCACGGTGCTGAAGAACCAGCGGGTGATCCGGGGTACGACCACCGCGACCGTCCCGGTGCGACCACCGGCGAGCCGGGACGCGCTCGGCGAGACCGCGTAGTCGAGCTGCTCGGCGGCAGCCAGCACGCGGCGTCGGGTGGCGGCCGAAACCGTCGGCAGCCCGCGTAGGGCCCGCGAGACGGTGGCCGTGGAGACCCCGGCCAGCCGGGCGACATCATCAATCTTCGTCACGGTTCCCCCGCTCGGTACCCGTCGCCCGCCGCCGCCCTCAGGGGCCGGACGGCGGCGGGCAAGCGGGTCAGCCCTTGACGCTGCCGGCGAGCAGACCTCGCACGAAGAAACGCTGTAGGGACAGGAATACGACGAGCGGTACAACGATCGAGACGAACGCGCCAGCGGTGAGTCGCTGCCACTCGTTGCCCCGGGTGCCGGCCATCTCGGCCAGCCGGACCGTGAGCGGTGCGGTCTCGTTGCCGCCACCGGCGAAGATCAGCGCGACCAGCAGGTCGTTCCAGACCCAGAGGAACTGGAAGATGCCGAACGCGGCCAGCGCCGGGGTGATCAGCGGCAGCACGATGGTGCGGAAGATCTTCGGGTGCGTGGCCCCGTCGACCCGGGCCGCCTCCATCAGGTCTCCGGGAAGCTGCGAGATGAAGTTGTGCAGCAGGAAGACCGCGAACGGAAGCGCGAAACAGGTGTGCGCGAACCACACCTGGGCGAACTTCTGCTCGTCGACCAGGTTCCACGCCGGCATCAGGGTGACGCCGCCGAGGGTGACGCCGGTGGAGAAGAACTTCAGCAGCGGCACCAGGGCCATCTGGAGCGGAACGATCTGCAACGCGAAGATCGCGATGTAGAGCCAGTCCCGCCCACGGAAGTTGATCCACGCCAGCGCGTACGCGGCCAGGGAGGCGAAGGCCAGCGGGAAGAGCACCGACGGGATGGTGATCGCCAGCGAGTTGATGAAGTAGCTGGCGAGCTGTCCCGACGACGCGGACCGCCCGAACAGGACCTGTTCGTAGTTCTCGAAGGTGAACTGCGGGTTGGTGAACGCCGTCCACCAGCCGGTCGTCTTGATCTCGTCCTCCGGTCGGAGGGAGGAGACGAGCAGGCCGAAGGTCGGGATCGTCCAGATCACCGCGATGACGATCGACACGAGCGTCGCGGTGCGGCTGTTCAACCGTTTGCGAACCCGGCCCGCGGTGGTGAGCGCGGTGCCGGCGGTCTTCTGGGCGCCGGCGGCGACGGTGGGCGTTGCGGTGCTCATCTCAGCCCTCCCGCTGACGACGGAGGTTGCGGATCTGGTAGATCACGACCGGGATGACCAGGATGAAGAGGAAGACCGCGAGCGCGGAGCCCTGCCCGTTCTGGCCGTACCGGAAGGCCTGGTTGTACATCTCGCTGGCGATCACGCTCGTGTCGTAGTTGCCGTTGGTCGAGGTCCGGACGATGTCGAAGACCTTGAGCGTGGCGATCGTGAGCGTCACCACCACGACGATCAGGGCCGGCCGGATGCTCGGCATGGTGATCTGCCAGAACATCTGCCACGGGCTGACGCCGTCGAGCCGGGCGGCTTCGACGATGTCGCCGGGGATGGCCTTGATTGCCGCGGAGAGCACCACCATGGCGAAGCCGGCCTGGATCCAGACCATGATGACGATCAGCAGCAGCGTGTTCAGGGGTGATTCGAGCAGCCACTGCTTCGGCTCACCGCCGAGGCTGACGACGATCTGGTTGAGCAGGCCGATCTGGTCGCCGTCGCCGCGGTACGCGTAGACGAACTTCCAGATGATGCTCGCGCCGACGAACGAGATGGCCATCGGCAGGAAGATCAGTGACTTGGCGACCGCCTCGAAGCGGGCCTTGTCCACGAGCACGGCGTAGATGAGGCCGAACGCGGTCGCCACCAGCGGGACCAGCAGCACCCAGACCAGGGTGTTGATCAGGACCCGGACCATGGAGGTGTCGGAGAACATCCAGCCGTAGTTGCGCAGCCCCACCCATTCGGTGCTGCCCCCGTTCATCAACGAGAGCAGCATGGTGCGGATGGCCGGTACGACAAGACCGATGGTGAGCAGCAGCAGTGTCGGCAGCAGGAAGAACAGCGCGAAGAGCCCTTCCCGCTGCTTGGGTCGCCGGGTCAGCGGCGTGCCGCTGATCGAGGCGGCGACGAGCTGGGCTTCCCGCCGTCGGGCGAACCAGGCCGGCACCACGTCGAGCAGCAGGAGCAGACCGCCCACCACCACTACGAAGGCGACCAGCCCGTACATCAGCATGAGGAGCTTCGGCTGCTCGTCGGCGAAGTCGAACTCCATCAACCCTCCCTCTCGGGTCCAGATCGGCCGGTGGCCCGGTCCGCGCACGCGAACCGGGCCACCGCCGTGATCACTTCGGCCAGCTGCTCTCGATGCCCTGGAGCACCGGGGCGGTCTGCTTGCCGTTCAGCCAGTCGACCATGCCCTTCCAGAACGTTCCCGCGCCGACGGCGGCCGGCATCAGGTCGGATCCGTCGAAGCGGAAGGTGCCCGTCTTGTCCTGGAGGATCTGGACGGACAGCTTGTCGATCGGGCTGGCCACGTTGGCGATGTCCAGCTTGTTGTTCGCCGTGACCCAGTTGCCGAGCTTCGCGCGGCTGTTCACGTACTCGGCGGAGGCGAGGTACGTCTGCACCGCCTGCACCTCGGGACGGTCGGCGTACGCGACGACGAACTCGCCAGCGCCGAGGACCGGCTTGCCCTTGGCCGGGTCGATGGCCGGGAAGTAGAACGCGAACGCGTCACCGTCCGCGGCCACCTTGGTGCCCTCGGGGAACTGGTTGGCGTAGAACGACGCCTGCCGGTGCATCGCGCACTTGCCGGTGGTCACCGGCAGACCCGCCTCCTGGAAGGCGGTGGTGGTGATGCTCTTGACGCCGCCGAAGCCGCCGTTGACGTACTTCTCGTTCTTGAGGATGCTGCCGGCGCGGTCGACCGCGTCGACGATCCGCGGGTCGTTGAACGGGATGGCGTGGGTGGTCCACTGGTCGTAGACCTCGGGACCCTGCGTCCGCAGGATCACGTCCTCGATCCAGTCGGTGGCCGGCCAGCCGGTGGCGTCACCGGACTCGACGCCCGCGCACCACGGCTTCATGCCGCTCGCGGCGATCTTGTCGCTGAGCGCGATGAGCTGGTCCCAGGTGGTCGGAACCTCCCAGCCCTTCTCCTTGAAGGTCTTGGGGGAGTACCAGACGAAGGACTTGACGTTGGCGCCGAGCGGCACGCCGTAGAGCGTTCCGTTGACGGTGCCGTACTTCAGCCAGTCGGCCGGCATGTTCTGCTCGGCCAGTGCCTTGGTGTCGGCGCTGAGGGACTTCAGCTTGCCGGCGTCCGCGAACCGCTTCACGAGGCCCGGCTGGGGCACGAAGGCGATGTCGGGGGCGTTGCCGCCGTCGACCCGGACGGGGAGCTGCGCCTCGAACTCGCCGCTGCCCTCGTAGGCGATCTCGATGCCGGTGCAGTCGGTGAACTGCGACCAGGACCGCTCCAGCAGGTCGGCCTCGGCGTCACGGATGGACGCGTAGATGGAGACCTTCTTGCCGTCGTTGCCCTGGTACTTCTCGTACGGGGCACACTCGGCAGATCCTGCTTTGTCGCTCTTCTTGTCATTGCCGGTACCGCAAGCGGTGGCGCTGAACGCCAGCCCGAGTACACCGGCGATCACGAAGGCCTGGCGTGGTCTGGTAAAGACCGCCATGCCGTCCTCCTTCCTAGCCGGCGTGGTCTCCGCTGGTGACCCGCGCCGGTCCGATTGGGCGTGCCACACATGTAAGCGCTTGCATCGGGTCTGGTCCACCCCCTGTCAGACACGAGCGAGTAACAATCCCGAAACCTCGTCTCCGCCGGCTGGACGCGCTTTTCAGGCATCGCGCCGGGCTCTTTCGAAGATTGGCGATATCTGTCAGGCTGGAGCCACCTCATCGAAAGTTTTGAACATAGGAGGAGCTGCATGCGCAAGCGGTGGATCAGCCTGCTGGTGACGGGCCTGCTGGTGGGAGGGGCCCTCGCGCCGGCGAGCCCGGCGTTGGCCGCGCCGACCTTCAAGGTGCCGTTCCCGTGCGGCCAGTCCTGGTCGGGGCAGACCCGGTCGGACCACAGCCCGGCGTACGCCGTCGACTTCAACCGCACCGACGACCTCGGCGACCCGGTGGTGGCGAGCGCGCCCGGCACTGTCGACCGGGTCACCGACCTCGGCGGCACCAGCTACGGCAAGTACGTCCGCATCGACCACGGCGGCGGTTACACGACCTACTACGCCCACCTCAACGGCTTCAACGTCTCGGTCGGGCAGACCGTCGGGTACGGCAAGGTGATCGGCTGGGTCGGCAGCACCGGCGGATCCACCGGTCCGCACCTGCACTACGAGCAGCGCCTCAACGGCAACGACATCCAGGTCCGGTTCAACGGCACCCTGGCCCTCTACTGGGGCACCAAGACCTACACCAGCGGCAATGGGTGCTCCTCGGGCAGCGGCAACGGCACGGTCGACACCAGCGGCACGCCGCTGACCGTCCGCTCCGGCCCCGGCACGGGGTACGCCTCGGTGGGTACCGTCGCCGACGGCACCCGGGTGACCATCGCCTGCCAGACCAGTGGCACCACCGTCACCGGCACCTACGGCACCAGTTCGATCTGGGACCGCATCGGCAGCGGCCGCTACATTGCCGACGCGTACGTCTACACCGGTTACGACGGCTACATCCCGAACGTGCCCCGCTGCTGACCCCCGCTGGTCTCCGGCGGGGACACCCGCCGGAGACCGGTCGGGCGGTCAGGCGTTGAGACGCCAGATCGACAGGTTCAGCGCGGCGGCGAACGTGACCCACGCCCAGTACGGCAGCAGCAGCGCCGCCGCGACCCGGGACACCCGGGCGAAGAGCACCACGGTGAGGCCGATCGCCAGCCACATCACCACGATCTCGGCGAACGCCAACCCGTACCGGCCCGCGCCGAAGAACAGCGGCGTCCAGATGGCGTTGAGCACGAGTTGCGCGGTCCACGCCCACAGGGCGGGGGAGAAGCCGACCCGTCGCCAGACCAGCCAGCCGGCGACCGCGATCAGCGCGTAGAGGACCGTCCAGACCGGGCCGAAGAGCCATGACGGCGGCGCCCAATCCGGCTGGCGCAGGCTCGCGTACTCGTCGGAGGTGCCCTGCACTCCCAGCCCGCCGATGGCGGCGGCGACGAAGACCGCCGCCGCGAACGCGGCGAGCGCCCAGCGCGAGCGTCGGCCGGAGATGGGGCGTGCCCGGCGAGATACCTCCATGGTCGAGATATTTCCGCGAAACGCCCCGGTCAAACCCCAGAAAAAAGCGCCGGGGCCGCTGCGGCCGGTGCTTCTGTCGGGAGGACGAAGCTCCGGTCGCGGCGACCCCGACGGGTCCCGGTGTCCGTTATGACGGTGTTATGAGGTGTGAGCGTCAATTGTTGAAGATGCTGACACCACCCGGGCCGACGAGCAGCCCGACGACGATGAGGACGATGCCCCACAGGATCTGCCGGCGGAACAGCGCGAGGATGCCGGCGACCACGAGTACGACTGCGAGAATGTAGAGAATCAGCTCCATGACCTCTGAATACCCGACCCTCCGACCGGAGAAACCTGGTCCGTGTCGAGTTGATCCCCGACATGAAAGACGCTGTACGCCTGCTTGATCACGGGGTGCGCCACGTTGCGGACGCGTACCCCTCCCGGGGTCATTCCGCGCTCGGTGCCGGCGTGCGCGTGCCCGTGCAGGGCCAGGGCGGTCGGCGCGGAGTCGATCGCCTGCCCCAACTGGTACGACCCCAGGAACGGGTAGATCTCCAGCGGCTCGCCGACCAGCGTGTCGGGGACCGGGGCGTAGTGCGTGAGCGCGACCAGCATGTCGCAGTCCAGCGAGCGCAGGGCCGCGCCCAGGCGGTCCGCGCTCTCGTTGGTGGTCCGGACGAACGCCTTCATCTCCGGCTCGCCGAAGTCGCTCGCGCACCGGCCGGCGAACCCCCCGCCGAAGCCCTTGACCCCGGCGACGCCCAGCCGGCCGCCCGCGCAGTCCAGGACGACGCCGTCGCCCTCCAGCACGGTGATGCCCGCGTCCTCGAGCACCTTCACGACCTGTGGCACCTGATCACACTGGTGGTCGTGGTTGCCCAGCACGGTGACCACCGGTACGGCCAGTCCACCGAACTCCTGCGCCACGCAGCGGGCCTCGGCCTCGGTGCCGTGCCGGGTCAGGTCGCCGGCCAGCAGCAGCACGTCGGCGCACTCCGGCAGCTCCTCCAACGCCGGGCGGAACCGGCCGACCACGTCCTCGTCCAGATGCACGTCGCCCACGGCGGCGATCCGGATCACCATGAAACCTCCCTCAGGGCAGTTGCTCGATCTCCGTGGGCGCCTCGACGCGGATCACCCCGATGTCGCTGGTGATCGGCACGTCCGGGAAACGCTCCGACACGAGACGCAGGATCTCCTCCCGCCGGTGCGGGCTCTCCACCTCGCCGTGGAGCACGAGGACGTCGTCGCGCCGGACGACGGTGATCCCCTGTTCGGCGACGGCCGGATCCTCGGTGAGCGACCGTTGGATCTCCGCTTCGACGTACTCGTCGGGTGGCGCCGCGCCACCGGCCTGATCGTTCGTCACGGTTTCTCCCCTCCTGCCGGGGCGCCGGGCTCCGGCACCACCTCCAGCCGGTCCAGCAACACCAGGAACGCCTCGGCGTACGGCGAGTGCTGCGTCTCCTTGCGTACCCGTTCCCAGTCGATCTGCTCCCGCAGCGACCGGGCCAGCGGCAGCCCGCGGGCGAAGTCGCAGTAGTGCTGGGAGAAGCTGAGCAGCTTGTGCACCATGAGCTGGGTGGCGGACAGAACCGGCATGTGGATGGCGTCCACCGGCCGTACGACGGTGTCGGCGAACGTCTCCTCGGTCACCGGCGTCTCGATCGGCCGGTGGATCAGGTCCACCATCCGCTCCTCGTCGAAGACCTTGACGAGCCAGTCCTCCGGCGGTCGCTCGGCACGGAAGCCGGCGGCCACCAGCGCCTCCAGCGATCGTTCGACGTCGGCCTCGCGGATCAGGAAGTCGACGTCGTGGTCGCTGGAGTGGCCGCCGTGGGCGTACACGGCGAAGCTGCCGCCCAGGGCGAACGGGATCTCGGACTGCTTGAGCACGGCGGCGACCTTCTTCAGGGTGTGCACCAGACTCTCGTCCCCGCGCTCAGCCATCTGGAACTCCCGTCGGTCGTGTTGGTGGACAGGCGGTTGGATTCGAACTCCGGTACCCGGCATTCCGGTCGCCCACACCTGCTCTGGTCGCGGTCGGGTGCCAACCGGAACAAACGGGAACAAAGATCGCAGGAGGCGGGCATCGGTCGGATAGCCTGTGGAGGGTGGCCAGACCATCGGGGACGCGACGCCGCAAGGCCCGGTTGCGCACCGTCGCTCTGATCGGCATCGACGGCTCGGGCAAGACCACGCAGGCGCACCGGTTGGCTGACGCGCTCAACGCCGCCGGCCGCCCCGCCACGTACCGCCGCAACGCCAGCGGGCGTCGCTGGCTCGGCCGGCTCGCCCACCGTCTCGGCCTGCCGGACGCGCAACGACTCGTCGGGCGCGACGGCGTCCTCGCGGTGGAGTCCGTGCTGCGCTGGTTGGCCATCGCCGCGGCCCTGCTCAGTTGCCTGCTCACCGGCCGGACGGCCGTCATGGACCGCTACTCGGCCTGCCAGTACGCCAGCATCCGCGCCCACGGCGGGCACCGGTGGGAACGACTCGCCCGGGCCGGCTACCGGCTGTTCCCGACGCCGCAGGTGACCTTCCTGCTCGCCGTCGACCCGGCGGAGGCGTACCGGCGCATCGAGGAGCGCGGCACCGACCACGAGTCGATGGGCTGGCTGACCGCGGCGGACACCGCCTACCGGACCCTGCCCGAGTACCCGAGCTTCGTGCTCGTCGACGCGGGCCGCCCGGCCGAGGAGGTGACCGAGCAGATCCAGGCCCACCTGTCGTCCTGGCTGCCGTCGGACATCCGACCCGGTCCGGCGCGGCCGTCCACCGGGACGCCGCCCACGCCGAAGCGGGCCGGGCCCGGCGACGTACCGCTGCTGGTTCAGGCGCGTCCGTAGACCGGGACGGTGGCTCCGCTGGTCGGCGCCGAGTCCGGCGAGGCCAGGAAGCGGATCACCGGCGCGATCTCGGCCGGGCTGACCCAGCGGGAGTGGTCGGCGTCGGGCTGCGCGGCCCGGTTCGCCGGGGTGTCGATGACGCTGGGCAGCACGGTGTTGCAGCGGACCCCGCGCGAGCGGTACTCCACCGCGACGGCGTTGGCGAAGGCCAGCACCGCCGCCTTGGCCGTGACGTAACCGGCCGCCCCGGCGAACGGGCTGACCGCCGCCCGGGCGGAGACGCACACCACCGCGCCACCTCCGGCCGCCACGAGGTGCGGCAGCGCGGCCTGCGTGACCAGGTACGTGGGGCGCAGATTGACGCTCAGCATCCGCTCGAACTCCTCGACCGGCGTCTCGTGCACCAGGCCGCCGCTCGCGTACCCGCCGACCAGGTTCACCACCGCCCGCAGCGGCGCGGCCGGGTCGGCCGCGGCGGTCTCGACCACCCGCGCCACGTCCGCCGGTTCGGCCAGGTCCGCGTCGAGCCGGACCAACCCGTCCGCCGCCGGCTCCGACCCGGCGGGCCCACCCCTTCGCGGTACGACCACCCGCCAGCCCGCCTCGACGAACGAGGAGACGACCGCACCGCCCAACCCGCCGGTCCCACCGGTGACCACCACGCTCCGCCCCACCATGCCCAAACGCTAAACCCGCCCACCCATCCCGGATGTCCCACCTCGTCGATCATGAAGTTGTTGCCCTCCGGGTCGGCGTGTCGCGCCGACAACTTCATGATCCACGAGCCGAAGGTCGAGGTTGTCTGCCGAGAGCAGATGGATTGGGTTTTCCGGGGCGGGGCGGCGCAGGATCGGGCCATGGCGCGGATTCTTGTTCTCGGCGGTACCCGTTTTCTCGGCCGGGCTCTGGCTCAGCTCGCCGTCGCGCGGGGCCATGAGGTGACCTGTGCAGCGCGGGGCGTGTCGGGCGCCGTACCGGAGGGCGTGCGACTGGTGTCGGTGGACCGGGACGACCCGGCGGCGCTGTCGCCGCTCGTCGGTCAGGGTTTCGACGCGGTGGTGGACGTGACCCGCCAGGTCAGCCACGCCCGACACGCGCTCGCCGCGCTGGCCGACCACGTGGGTCACTGGTCGTTCGTCTCGACGGTCTCGGTGTACGCGGACAACGCCACCCCGGGTCAGACCGCAGTGGACGCCCCGCTGCTCCCGCCGGCCCCGCCGGACGTGGACGCGCCCGTCGGCCCCGAGCACCGCTGGTACGGCGAGTGCAAGGTCAGCATCGAGGGCCTGGTCCGGGAGCGGATGGGTGCGGACCGGTCGTTCATCTGTCGGCCGGGGCTGATCGTCGGCGCCGAGGACCCCAGCGACCGCTTCCCGTACTGGGTGCGACGACTGGCGCGCGGCGGCGAGGTCCTCGCGCCGGGGCGGCCGACCGACCGGGTGCAGTTCGTGGACGTCGCCGACCTGGCTGCCTGGCTGCTGCACGCCGCCGACACCGGCCTCGTCGGCACGTACGACGGCGTCGGTCCGGCCATGTCCCGGTCCGACCTGCTCACGGGCGTCGCGACCGCGCTGGGCGGTCACGATCCGCACCTCACCTGGGTCGACCAGGACTTCCTGCTGGCCCACGACGTACGCGAGTGGTCGGGGGAGCGCGCGCTGCCACTGTGGGTACGGCTGCCGGAGTTGGCCGGCCTGATGGACCGGGACGCCCGCCCGGCGCTGGATGCCGGGCTGACGATCCGTCCGCTGGGTGACACCGTTCGGGCGACGGCCTCCTGGATGAGTGCCTACCCGGGCGACGTACCGCAGGGTGGACTCGACCCGGCGGATGAGGCGGCGATCCTGGGCACGTGGCAGGCTGTGCGAAAGGCGTGATCCGGATCCTCGACACTTTCCCACCACATACGGTGATGGTTGACGCTCACGCGTCGTGAAAGTAAGTTTCACCCGTGGCGAAGAGTCCGAAGATTTCTGCGAGTCACGAGCCCGGTGGGCTGATCGTCCACATCAGCGGGCTTCTGCCATCGCTGTCGCCCGCCGAGCAGCGGGTCGCCCGACTGGTCGTGTCCGACCCGGCCGCCGCCGCCCGGAGGACCATCACCGACCTCGCCACGGCAGCGGAGACATCCGAGGCGACCGTCATCCGGTTCTGCCGGTCGGTCGGGATGGACGGCTACCCGCAGTTGCGGATCCGGCTCGCCGCCGAGGCCGCCCGTCGCGTCGAACCTCCGGACGCCCGGGTCGTCGGCGGTGACATCCCGCCCGGCGCCGATCTCGCCCAGATCATCGCCACCATCGCGTTCAACGACGCACGGGCCGTCGAGGAGACCGCCGAACAGCTCGACCCGGCCGTCTGCGAGCAGGTCGTCGAGGCGATCGCCGCCGCCGGTCGGATCGACATCTACGGCGCCGGGGCCAGTGGTTTCGTCGCCTCGGACTTCCAGCAGAAGCTGCACCGCATCGGCCGCATCGCGTTCTACTTCCCGGACGTGCACACCGCGCTGACCTCGGCCGCCCTGCTCGGTCGCGGCGACGTGGCGATCGGCATCTCGCACACCGGCACCACCTCGGACGTGATCGAGGTGCTGGAGCAGGCCCGGACCCGTGGCGCGATCACGGTGGCGCTGACCAACTTCCCGCGCTCGCCGATCACCGAGGTCGCCGACTTCGTCCTGACGACCGCGGCCCGCGAGACAACCTACCGCTCGGGCGCCACGGCCAGCCGGTTGGCGCAGCTCACCGTCGTCGACTGCCTTTTCGTCGGGGTGGCCGCGCGCAACCGGTCCCGCGCCCGCAAGGCCCTCGAGGCGACCGCCGAGGCGGTCCAGTCGCACCGGGTGGGCGCGAGCCGGAGGCGGGCATGACGCCCGGCTCGGTGGAGCCGCACAAGGACCTGACAGCACCCCCCACCCGCCCGACGGTCCGGGTGGGCGCGCCCACCGAACGGCGCAACCCGCTCAGCGTCGACCTGGACCTGATGTCCACCCGGGACGTCCTCACGGTGATCAACGACGCCGACCGTCGGGTGCCGGCGGCGGTCGCCGCCGTGCTCGACGAGATAGCCGCCACGGTCGACCTGGCCGTCGCGGCGCTGCGCGGCGGCCACCGGGTGCACTACTTCGGGGCCGGCACCTCCGGCCGGCTGGGCGTGCTCGACGCGGCCGAACTGGCGCCCACCTTCAACTCGCCCCGGGACTGGTTCTGCGCCCACCTCGCCGGCGGCCCGGACGCCATGGTGCGCGCCGTGGAGGACGCCGAGGACGACGAACCCGGCGGCGCGCTCGAAGCTGCCGGATGTGTGCGTGCCGGTGACCTCGTGGTCGGTCTGGCCGCCAGCGGACGCACCCCGTACGTCCTCGGGGCGCTCGCCGCGTCCCGCGCCACGGACGCCTCGACCGTGCTGCTCTGCGCCAATCCGGAGGCGGAGGCTGCCCGGTCGGTCGACGTGTTCATCGGGGTGGACACCGGACCGGAGGTGGTCACCGGGTCGACCCGGATGAAGGCGGGCACGGCGCAGAAGTTGGTGCTGAACGCGTTCTCGACCGCCGTCATGGTACGCCTGGGGCGGGTCTACTCGAACCTCATGATCGATATGGTTGCCACCAACGCCAAGCTCCGGGGCCGAATGATCTCGATCCTGGTCGAGGCGACAGGGTGCTCCGAGGAGGTCTCCCGGCGGGCCCTCGGCGAGGCCGACGGCGACCTGAAGACCGCCCTCGTCACACTCGTCTCCGGCGTCGAGGTGGCCGCCGCGCGGGCCGCCCTCGCCCGCTCCGCCGACCAGGTACGCGGCGCCCTCGCACTGCTCGCCTCCTGAGTCCGACCACCCGGGAAGCGAACGGGGCTCCGGATTGTTAGTCGGGGCGGAGGGTAATAACACCCTCGTGGATGAACCGACCGGCCCAGCGTTGCGTATCTGGCAGTGACCAGGATCGCACCACGGTGGTGACCCGGGTCGCTGTGCCAGCGCGGCGGGCGGTGTTGCCTATGGTGCGGGCGATCGGTGATTCGTCGACCCACCAGCCTGTTCGAGGTGCCCAGCGGCGCGCCACCCGACGGGTGCTGACAGCAAACATGGACCGTGCTCTCAGCAACTACTCAGGCATTCGTGACACTTTCGACTCACGAAATGGAACACCCGACACGTCTCATCTGTTGTGTAGGTGTCAGCACCGGTGGGCACAGCAGAAGTTACCAGGGGCTGACCGGACGTGGGGAATGGCAAGGAACCGGGCAACCGGCGCGAGCGAGGGGACCGTGGGCAACGTGGACAAGAACATCGGCATGCGTACCGACGAGGTCGCCGAGGAGCGTGACCTGGTCGGCGTCTACCTGCACGAGATCTCCCGGACGCCACTGCTGGACGCCGCCAAGGAGGTCGATCTCTCCAAGGCGATCGAGGCGGGCCTCTACGCCGAGCACCTGCTCGGCGAGGATGCCGTTCCCGACGGTGTCGACCGGGCCGACCTGGATCGGCTGGTCGCCGAGGGCGAGCGCGCGAAGGACCTCTTCATCCGCGCCAACCTGCGACTGGTCGTGTCGATCGCGCGTCGCTACGTGCGCTCGGGGATGCCCATGCTGGACCTGATCCAGGAGGGCAACACCGGCCTCGTCCGGGCGGTCGAGAAGTTCGACTACGAGCGTGGCTACAAGTTCTCCACCTACGCCACCTGGTGGATCCGCCAGGCCATCAGCCGGGCGATCGCCCAGCAGGAGCGCACCGTCCGGCTGCCGGTGCACCTGGTGGAGGACGTCAACCGGATGCGCAACGTGACCCGGCAGCTCACCCGTGAGCTGGGCAGCGACCCGGAGCCGGAGCAGATCGCGGCGTCGCTCGGCGTCACCGTCGAGCGGGTCAACGAGCTGCGTCGCTGGTCGCAGGACACGGTCTCGCTGGACACCCCGGTCGGGGACGACGGCGACACCAACCTCGGTGACCTCGTCGCCGACAGCGACGCGCCGTCCCCGGAGGACATCGTCCTCAGCGGTCTGGAACGGCAGCGCATCGAGGGGTTGCTCAACCACCTCGACGACCGGTCGGCGGGCATCATGCGGGCCCGCTACGGGCTGGAGGACGGCCGCGAGCACTCGCTCACCGAGGTCGCGTCCCGCTTCTCGCTGTCCCGCGAGCGGATCCGGCAGCTCGAGATCCAGGCCCTCGGTCGGCTCCGCGAGCTGGCCCGGGCCGAGGGGCTGCAGGCAGCCTGACCTGGTAGTAATGACGGCGAACGGCCGGCGTCCGATAGGGGGACGCCGGCCGTTCGCCGTATCCGGTTGAGCTAGCGGACCCGGCCGTAGCCGTGGATCGACATCATGTTCATGCCGCGCTTGAGCACGTTACGACCGGCGCTCGGCGCGTCGATCACCTGTCCGTCGCCCACGTAGAGCGCGACGTGCCCGAGGCCGCTGTAGAAGACGAGGTCTCCCGGGCGCAGGTCACCCCGGCCGATGTGCGCGACGGCGCCCCACTGCATCCGGGCGCTGTGCGGCAGCGACCGTCCGGCCGCCCGCCAGGCCGCCAGGGTGAGGCCGGAGCAGTCGTAGCCGCCCGGTCCCTCGCCCGCCCAGACGTACGGTTTGCCGATCGCCCCGAAGGCGTAGCGAACCGCCGCGCCGGCATCTCCGGCGACCGCCGGCACGTTGCGGGCCTCGGCCTGCGCCGCTTTGGGCGCGGGCCGCTCGGTCGCCGCCCCGTACGCCTGTCGGCGCAGCTCGTACAGCTCGGCCAGGTCCTTCTCGATGCGCGTCCTGCCCGCCGCCAGCTCGCGGGCCTGCGCGGTCTGTCGGGCCACCGTCGCGTCCAGCCGCTTCTTCTCGTCGAGGAGCCGCCGCTGGGTGTCGGTGAAGCCGGAGATGCGCTCCTGGCGCTGGCGGGTCAACTGGTCCAGGGTTCCGAGCCGGTCCAGCAGGGCGGTGGAGCCGCCGGGTCGCAGCAGCGCGTCGGCGGTACGCAGGCCACCGCTCTTGTACGCGCTGTTGGCCAGTGCGGCGACGTCCGCTCGGCTCTGCTCCGCCTGCTGTTCGAGCGGGCCGATACGGGCCTGTAATCGGGCCACCGCGGCTTTGTTGACCTTCATGTCCTCCGTGAGCTTGTTGTACGACTCCACGACCCGCTCCAACTCGGCCGAGGACGTCTCGATCCGGCGGGTCAGGTCGGCGGGGGACGGCTCGGCGTACGCCGCCGCCGTCGGGGCGATCAGGGCGGCCGTCAGGCCGACCAGCGCCACGGAACGCAGCAGGGTTCTCAGGGATGACAAGAGCGAGAGGCTCCTCTCCCACGGCCGCCGACGGGGCTGCTGACGCCCTCGGCGACACCGGCCGGGGTCGTCCGGGTGGACGGCACTGGACCGGACCGGCTCGCCCAACCTAACCCGGGACGGTTGTGCTGCGCAGTTGAAGCAGGGGTGAATGTTGACCAAGTGGCGGGAAGTGCCGCTGCGGAACGACAGCATGTGCGGGGCCACCGACACGGGAGTGAAGGCCGCCGTGCTCCCTTTAATGGTTATTTGACCGATATGCGACTTTCGTCGTTCGGGACACATGCCGGCGGTTAACAGCGCGCCATACCCGATAAAAGATGAAATGGCTGCCGTTTCATGGCGATGTCGCCCGCACGGGTGGGCGGTCCGCTCCCGGTAAATGCCCAGGTCGAGTGGCAGCGCCCGAACACAATGGAGCCCGGGGCCGGGAATCCCGTCACCGGACACTCACGCCGGTGGTCACGGACCCGACCCGACAGACCGCACCCGCGGGAGGATCCGTGAATCGTGAAGGCGCAACGACGCGACCGCAGCGAACGGTGCCCGGTGCCAGGTCCACGCTGCTCTACGCGCGACCCGGCATCATCGTCACCGTCGACCGGTTCACCGTCGGCCGCACCAGCTACCGCATCCCCGACCTGACCCACCTGCGTACCACCCGAGGCCCGCACGACCGGATCGCCGTCCGGGCCGTCGTGGTCACCGCCTCCATGATCGGCGTGGTGGGCCTGCTCCTCGGCTTCAGCGGCGGCCTACAGCGGTTGACCGCCGGGGCGTACCTCATCCTCGGAGCGGTGCTCCTGCTGCCGGCCACGCTCGCCCTCGTCGGTGACCGGTGGCGGCCACCACCGTACGAGCTGTGGGGGTGGCACCGGGGCGCGGAGGTGCTGCTCTTCAGCGCCGACGACGAGCGGCAGTTCGGCCAGGTGACCCGGGCGCTGCTGCGCGCCCGGGAGGTCAACCGGTACGGCGGTTGGGTCGACCCGCTCGCCTCCACCGACCCCTGGCGGCCGAACCGCTGACGGTCCCGGCCGGCAGCGGCGTCGGATTCAGCCGGCGACCGGCTCCGGCGTACGGGTGGCGGGCCGGTCGAGCCAGGCGGTGACGCGACGCTCGGCGTAGAACGAGACGAACGGCACGGTGCCGGCCAGCATCACCAGGAGCATCCGCTTCAGCGGCCAGTCGGCCCGGCGGCTCAGATCGAACGCGGCCACCAGGTAGATCATGTAGAGGAAGCCGTGCGCCGGGCCGACCGTCTCCACCACCGCCGCGTTGTCGAACACGTACTTCAGCGGCATGCCGATCACGACCAACAGGATCAGCACCACGCCCACGATCCAGGCGATCACGCGGTACCGGGTAAGGGCTGCGCCCACTTCGTCCGTCCTTCTTCAGGCCCGGCTCAGCCGGGATAGTCACCGGGCCGGGCGCCCGGATTGGCGTTCAACCATGACAGGTAGTCGTTGTACGCGGCCAGGGCCGCGTCGTCACCGGGCGTCACGTCGACCGGCGTCCTCGTCACCCGCACCGGTCGGCGTACCCCCGGTCGGGATCCGGCGGTCGCTGCCGGCGCCGGCTCGACGGCCGGGTCCGCGGGTGGCTCGGCGGCGCCCTGCGCGGCACGGCGGGCCAGGCGCACCTCGCGCCACCAGACGTACACCACGAAGCCGGCGAAGATCGGCCACTCGACGGCGTACCCCCAGCTGAGGTTGTTGCCGGCGGTGGCCCGGCTGATCTGCCACCAGCCCAGCCCGAGGAAGCTCCCCACCAGCACGACCATGGCCACGTGACGTGCGATCCACGCCGGGGTCCAGAGCCACCTCATGGCGTCGAGGGTACCGGGAACGGCGACCGTCTCCGACGCGGCGTCGTAGTTGGCGCGCGGAAGGGATGGTTTGGCGTCACCCGGTGTGGGCATCCGTCTAGACGCCAGCCCAAACGAGACCAGGGGGGCGATGATGACCGGATCGGTACGCGAGGACGGCTTTGCGTCCAGCGGCGGTACGGAGATGAGCCCGGAGCAGCGGGTGACCGAGTGGAGCGGCGACCACCTCGCCGACCCGGGGGGCGCCGAACTCGACGGCGACGCGGTCGGCGCCGAATTCGACGGTGACGCGGTCGGCGTCGACCCGACGGAGCTGACCGACGACGACCTGATCCGCGAGATGCACAGCCTGCACCGCACGCGGCTGGACACGCTGCGGCACGCGGCGGACTCCGCGCTCGCGAACCATCTGCGCCGTACCGCGGAGCTGGAGACCGAGTACCTGGCCCGCCACCCAGGCCGGGAGGTCGACCCGAGCCGTCTGCGGGACGCCTGATGGCGGCGCGAGCCGTGCGCGGCATGTCCGCGCCACCCGAGGTGGTCTTCAACACGGCCACCGACCCGGCCCGAGCCTCGGCCTGGTTGCCCGCGCCACTGCGCAACGACGGGAGCCCTCCCGCCGAGGTCAGCGGGGAGGAGCTGCGGGCCCGCTGGGGCGACGCCGACTGGGCAGCCGAGATCCGGGTGGATCCGGCCGACTCCGGCGGCGCGCGGATCCAGCTCGACCTGACCGACGGCTCGGGTACCGACCCGGACCAGTTGGCCGACGAGGCGCTGACCAACCTCGCCCGCGAGGTCGCCGACAACCTCCAGGCCGGTTGAAACACCCCGGCCGTTCGGCACTCTCGCACCACGACGACATGGAAGGAGACCGGTGACCGACACTGGCCTGCGACAGAGGGTGGCGCGGCTACGCCGGGCGTACGCGCCGCACGAGCATCGACCGCTCGGTGGCTACCTGGCGGCAATGGGCACCTACGCGGGCGTCACCGGAGCGCTCGCCGGCCTGGTCAAGGTGACCGGCCGGCAAGTGCCCGAGCGTCCCGCAGTCGCCGACGTGGTGCTGCTCTCCATCGCCACGCACAAGCTCAGCCGGCTGCTGTCCAAGGACGCGGTGACCAGCCCGCTGCGCGCCCCGTTCACCCGGTACGACCGGCCGATCGGCAGCGGCGAGGTGATGGAGCAGGTCCGGGACTCGGGCAGCTCCACCCGGCACGCCATCGGCGAGTTGCTGAGCTGCCCGTTCTGCCTCGCGGTCTGGGTGGCCACGGGACTGACCGGAGGACTGGTGCTCGCCCCCCGGCTGACGCGTCTGGTGGCCACCGCGCTCACCGCCGTGGCCGCGTCCGACTTCCTCCAGATGGCGTACGCCTCGGCCCAGCAGGCCGCTGAGGGCGGACACGACGACTGACCCGACGGACGGGCGCAACACAGCGGGGGCCGGCGAATTCGCCGGCCCCCGCTGTCGTACGCGTCAACGCTGCATGCCCGACCAGCCGTGCGGCGACTCCGGCTCGCGTTCATCCTCGTCCGCGCCCGTGATGATGTCGCGGTCCACCGCCGTGCGGTCGTGCTCGTTGGCGAAGTCCGGCTCGGGCGTGGTGTCCCTGCCCTCCGGCGGCTGGCCCAGCGCCGGGACCTTCTCCTCGTGGTCCTCGTGGTGCGTCATGATCGTCGTCCCTTCGCGTCGCTGGGCTCGCTGGCTGCGCACGTGCCGCTCACCCGATGTCGCCACCCAGCAGGTCGCTGGCCTCGTCCACCGCGTACTCGCCCTCGGGCAGCGCGTCGATGCGGGCGAGTAGGGCCGGCGGAAGCTCGGCGGCGACGGCCCGGCGGTAGATCTCCCCCTGGGTGATGCGCTCCTGGCCCCGGAAGATGTCGTCGAGCAGGTCGTCGAGTGCCCGGGTGTCCGGCTCGTCGGCCACAGATGCGTCGTCGGTCACGCTGATCAGCTACCCGGGCCGGAATCGGTCAAACGTCACGCCCATGGCCCGCCAGCCGGCTCGACGACGTCCGAACAGACAGCGCCGCCCCCGGCCTCGTGAGCCGGGGGCGGCGCTGGTGTCGGTGTGTAGGTCGCCTCTCGGCGAGTGGCGCGACGCGGCTCCAGCCGAACGGTATTCCGCGAGGGCTATTTAGGTGAGGCCCGGGGACACTGAGCACACCGACACCTCAGTTAACCAGGCGACGCCCGCTCGTGTTCCGCGCACCGCAGTGCCGACCGTCACACCCCCAGGGCGGGCAGGGTGGCCCGGCGGGCGCGTACGGCGGTGGCCAGCTCGTCGAGGACCTCGGCGGTGTCGTCCCAGCCGAGGCAGGCGTCGGTCACCGAACGGCCGTACACCAGCTCGCGGGTGGGATCGAGGTCCTGCCGACCGGACAGGAGGAACGACTCCAGCATCACGCCGGTGATCCCGCGCTGGCCGGCGGCCAGTTGGGCGGCCACGTCGGCGGCGACCAGTGGCTGGTTGCGGTGGTCCTTGCCGCTGTTGGCGTGGCTCGCGTCGATCACCAGGCGCTCCGGCAGCCCGGCGGCGCGGAGCAGGTCGAGCGCCCCCGCCACCGACGCCGCGTCGTAGTTGGGCCGACCGCCACCGCCACGCAGCACAAGGTGACCGTCGGTGTTGCCGCGCGTGTGCATGATCGCCGGGGTGCCCGAGAAGTCGATGCCCGGGAACACGTGCGGCACCCCGGCGGCGCGGATCGCGTCCACGGCCGTGCCGATGCTGCCGTCGGGGCGGTTCTTCATGCCGATCGGCATGGACAGACCGGAGGCGAGCTGCCGGTGCACCTGGCTCTCCACGGTGCGGGCGCCGATCGCACCCCAGCCCACGGTGTCGGCGATGTACTGCGGGGTGATCGGGTCGAGGAACTCGCAGCCCACCGGCAGGCCGAGGCGCAGGACGTCGAGCAGCAGCGCTCGGGCCCGACGCAGACCGGTGTTGACGTCGCCGCTGCCGTCCAGCCCGGGGTCGTTGATCAGGCCCTTCCAGCCGACGGTCGAGCGGGGCTTCTCGAAGTACACCCGCATGACGATGAGCAGGTCGTCGGCGAGCCGGTCGGCGGCGGCGCGCAGACGCTCGGCGTACTCCAGCGCGGCCGCCGGGTCGTGCACCGAGCACGGGCCGACGACCACCAGCAGACGGTCGTCCTCGCGGTCGAGGACACGACTCACCGCGCGGCGGTCCTTCAGGACGGCCGCGGCGAGCGAAGCGTTCAGGGGCAACTCGTGGTGCAGCAGGGCGGGTGTGGTCAGCGGCACGACGCGGTCGATCCGCTGATCGCTGACCCGATCGGTCTCCGGGGTCGTCACGGTGGGCATCCTTCCGCCGACCGTGCCCGGGGCCGGTGCCCGGGACGAGCCGGCTGCTCGTACGCAGAGGGGCGGGAACGACAGCTCCTGCCCGGCCGGCTCGGTCCGTGGTGACGTCAGATCATGGTGAAGTCACCGGCGTGCCAGCCGGCTGCCTAAACCATGGATACGTCCTCATCACCCGGCCAGCCTACCCGACCCGGCGGGGCTCGCCGGTCCCTCGTCCCAGGATGCGGAGTGAACACCGCGTGCGGAGGCTGGGCCCGGGGTAACAGGGGTGCCATGACTGACGAGCAGAGCGAGCAGGAGCGGGCGGAGTCCCGCGCGCACCACCTCCTTCCCGAGGAGGTCGCGGCGGGCAGCGACGATCCGCAGGCACAGGCGGAGGCCATCCTCGCCGAGTCGGACCTGCGCGAGGCGGACCAGAACGCGGCCCCGGACACGGTGTTGGAACGGCGTACCTCCGATCAGACGGTGGTCGCCGTCGAACCGCCGGACTGAACCGTCGCGCCACGGGCCCGGCGTGACCCCCGGTAGGTCTGCTCGCGCAACCAGGCGAGCGGACCTGCCGCCCGGAGTCCGGACGGCAGGTTGCGTACCGGGTCGAAGGCCAGCGCGGCGTCCTGACGGGCGTCGAGCGGGGCACCGAGGCCGACCTCGCCGACCGGCCGCCACGGCCCGACGGCGGACGCGACCGCGAGCACCAGGCGCGGCGCGTCCGTCCGGGCCGCGGCCGTCACAGCGGCCAGGGTGCGACCGAGGTCGACCGCTTCCGGGTCGGCCAACGCGGCCAACCAGAGTCGGCGCCGGCTCGTGCGATAACCCATGATCGTGCTGTACGTCCCGGAGAAGCCGCGGCGGGGCAGTGGCAGGTTCCGCAGCACCGGAGCGGCGCCGCTGGAGCTGACCAGCAGGTCGAACGGGCGCCCCTGGCCGGGGTGCACGCGCAGCGCCAGGCCCAGCACGTCCGGCCACCCGCCTGGCGTGGGCGTCCCCCGGGACAAGCGGACCGTGCCCGCGTACTCACCGGGGTTGTCCAGGAGACCGACGCCGACGGGCGGTCCGGGCGTACCCCAGATCGTCACCCGCGCGGCGAACGACGCGCCCGCCGGATGCAGCAACCGGCCGCGGCGCAGGTGGCCGAGCGCGGCGCTCGCGTGTTCGACGGCGCGGGCGGCCGGTCCGGCGGCGCGGCGCGCGGACCCCTCGGGCATCGGTCGGGTCATACCTCTGCGGTACCCCGAGCGACGGACTCGATGCGGGCGAGCGGGTCGGCTCGCCGAGCCGCCACGCGTCACCGCTCCGCCCCGGAGATCGGATAGCGTCGTGCCCATGCCCGACAGTGGTTATCCCTGGCCCATCGAGACGTCCCGACTCGACAACGGCCTGCGTGTGGTGGTGAGCGAGGATCGGACCGCGCCCGCCGTGGCCGTGAACCTCTGGTACGACGTCGGATCCCGGCACGAACCGGCCGGGCAGACCGGCTTCGCCCACCTCTTCGAACACCTCATGTTCGAGGGTTCGGTGAACGTGGCGAAGACCGAGCACATGAAGCTGATCCAGGGCTCCGGCGGCTCGCTGAACGCCACCACCAACCCGGACCGGACGAACTACTTCGAGACGGTCCCGGCCGAGCACCTGGAGTTGGCGCTCTGGCTGGAGGCCGACCGGATGGGCGGGCTCGTTCCGGCGCTCACGCAGGAGACGCTGGACAACCAGCGTGAGGTGGTCAAGAACGAGCGCCGGCAACGCTACGAGAACGTCCCGTACGGGGACGCCTGGCTGCGGCTGCTGCCGCTGCTCTACCCGCCGGGGCATCCGTACCACCACTCGACGATCGGCTCGATGGCCGACCTGAACGCCGCCGACCTGGCCACCTTCCAGGCGTTCCACGAGATGTACTACGCGCCGAACAACGCGGTGCTCACCGTCGTCGGCGACGCCACGGCCGCCGAGGTGTTCGCGCTGGCCGACAAGTACTTCGGCGCGCTGCCCGCCCGCGACGACATCCCGGCCGCCCCGGACGGTCGCAGTGTCCCGGCGACCGGGCAGCCCGCGGTGGAGACGGTGACCGCCGACGTGCCCGCGCCGCGCGTCTACGTCGCGCACCGCGGTCACCCGTTCGGCACCCCCGGGTACGACGTGCTCACCGTGCTCGCCACGGTCCTCGGCAGCGGTCGTGGCAGTCGGCTCTACCAGCGGCTCGCCGACGGCGAGCGGATCGCCCAACCCGACCTGGTCGGCGCGTACGGGGTGGATCTCGCACACGCGCCGGCGCCGCTGATCGCCACCGCCACGGCCCGGCCCGGGGTGAGCGCCGAACGGCTGACCGAAGGGCTCGCCGAGGTCGTCGACGAGTTGGCCACCGTGCCGGTCACCGCCGCCGAGCTGGACCGGGCCAAGGCGCTGCTGAGCACCGCGTGGTGGCGGCAGATGTCGACGGTGGACGGCCGCGCGGACACGCTCGGCCGGTACGCCACCCAGTTCGGTGACCCGGCCCGGGCCGCCGACCGGCTGCCCGCCTGGCTCGCCGTGACCGCCGAGCAGATCGCCGAGACGGCCGCCGAGGTGCTCGGCGCCGCCGACCGGGTGACCCTGACCTACGTGCCCGAGGAGACCGCATGACGCTGATCACCGACCGTCCCGGCCCGGGCGCCGCTCGCCCGTACCGGTTCCCGCCGGTGGTCCGCCGCGCGGCAGGTGGCGGCCGGGTGGTCGCCGCGCACCTGCCCGGGCAGAACCTCGCCGTCGCCTTGCTGCTGCTCGACGCCGGTGCCGGCCGCGAGCTGACCGGCAAGGAAGGGCTGGGCGGCGTCCTGGCCAAGGCCATGGAGGAGGGCACCGCGCAGCGGGACGCCACCGCCTACGCGCTGGCCATCGAGGCGCTGGGCACCGAACTGGTGACCGGGCTGGACTGGGATTCGTTCCAGGTCAGCGTGCAGGTCCCGGTGGACCGGTTGACCGCCGCCGTGGAACTGCTCGCCGAGGCCGTCCGGACGCCCCGGCTCGAATCGACCGACGTGCGCCGGGTCCGCGACGACGAGGCGAACGCGTTGCGCATGGACTGGGCCAACCCCGGCCCGCGCGCCGACGCCGCGCTGCGCGCCGACCTGTTCGGCGCCGACACGCGGTGGGGACGACCGATGTACGGCGACCCGGACTCGGTTGCCGCCCTGGACGTGGAGGACATCACCGTCTTCCATTCCGAGTGGTTCCTGCGGCCGGGCACCCTGGTCGTCGCCGGTGACCTGGACCGGATCGACCTGGACGCGCTGGCGGCTGCGGCGTTCGCCGGCACCGGAGGCGGCCCGGCCGAGCAGGGCGGCCCGATCGAGGTGTCGCCGCGCCCCGGCCGGCGGATCATCCTGGTGGACCGCCCGGGCTCGGTGCAGTCCACGCTGCGGCTGGGCCACCCGTCGCCGCACCGGGCGCACCCCGACCACGTGCCGATGACCCTCGCCGGCACGGTCCTCGGTGGGGCGTTCACCTCCCGGCTCAACCACCTGATCCGCGAGGTGCGCGGCTACACGTACGGCATCCGGGGCGAGTTCGCCTCGTCCCGCCGGTTCGGCCGGTTCGCGGTCAGCTCGGGCGTGCAGACCGCGGTGACCACGCCGGCCCTGGTCGAGGCGGTGGGCGAGATCGCGCGTACGCAGGCCGGGGGCGTGACCGAGGACGAGCTGGCGGTGGCCCGGTCCTGGCGGGCCGGGCAGCTCTCGGTCGAGTTGCAGAGCCCCCGGGCGATCGCGTCCGCCCTGACCACGCTCGTGGTGCACGACCTGCCGGACGACTACCACGCCCGGCTGCGCGAGGAACTGCTCAGCGCCGACGTGGACCAGGTCTCCGCCGCGGCGGCAGCTCACCTGCACCCCGACGCGATGACCCTGGTCGTCGAGGGCGACGCGGCGGTGATCCGTGAAGACCTGGAGTCGGCGGCCCTGGGAGACCTGCACCTGCTCCCCTGACCCCGGCACATCCTCGTTGATCATGAAGTTGTTGTCGGCTGGCACGGCGTGTCGTGGCACCAACTTCATGATCGACGCGGGTGGGGCCCGGGTGTGAGGTGGCACCCGGGGGGTGGGAAAGGGGTCCCGGTTCCGGGGGTGGGGTGGGTAGCCTCCGGGGCATGAGGATCGGCATTGTGGGGGCCACCGGCCAGGTCGGTGGCGTGATGCGGCAGGTGCTGGCGGAGCGGAAGTTCCCGGCGGAGCAGGTGCGATTGTTCGCCTCGGCGCGGTCCGCGGGGCGTACGCTGCCGTGGCGCGACGAGGAGGTGACCGTCGAGGACGCCGCGACGGCGGACTACTCCGGGCTGGACATCGTGCTCTTCTCGGCCGGTAAGGGCACGGCCAGGGAGTTGGCTCCCAGGGTCGCCGAGGCCGGCGCCGTGGTGATCGACAACTCGTCGGCGTTCCGGATGGACCCGCTGGTGCCGCTGGTGGTCGCCGAGGTCAACCCACACGCCGCGGCCGACCGCCCGAAGGGCATCATCGCCAACCCCAACTGCACGACGATGGCCGCGATGCCGGTGCTGCGCCCGCTGCACGCCGAGGCAGGTCTGGTCGGCCTGGTCGTCTCGACGTACCAGGCGGTCTCCGGCGCCGGGCTGGCCGGCGTCGCCGAACTGGACGAGCAGGTCCGCAAGGTCGCCGAGCACGCCGCCGGGCTCGCCTTCGACGGGTCGGCCGTCGAGTTCCCCGCGCCGCGCTCGTTCGCCGAACCGATCGCCTTCAACGTGCTGCCGCTGGCCGGCTCGATCGTCGACGACGGCTCGTTCGAGACCGACGAGGAGCAGAAGCTCCGCAACGAGAGCCGCAAGATCCTGGAAATCCCCGACCTCAAGGTCTCCGGCACCTGCGTCCGGGTGCCGGTCTTCACCGGCCACTCGCTACAGATCAACGCCCGCTTCGCACGGCCGATCACGCCGCAGCGGGCCCACGAACTGCTGGCCGACGCGCCCGGCGTCGCGCTGACCGCCGTGCCGACGCCGTTGCAGGCCGCCGGGCAGGACCCGACCTACGTGGGCCGCATCCGCGCCGACGAGACCGTCGAGTACGGGCTGGCGCTCTTCTGTTCCAACGACAACCTGCGCAAGGGCGCGGCCCTCAACGCCGTACAGCTCGCCGAGTTGGTCGCCGCCGAACGGCGCTGACCGTTCACCGTCCCCTGCGGGCCCGACCGGTTCACGGTCCGGGCCCGCAGTCGGTGCTGGGCGGCACGTCGGGAGCGGGAGCGCGCCGATCGTGTTTGGATGGACGGAGCCGACCGTGCCACCTGGAGGAAGCCGTGCCGGAGGACCCCAACCAGCAGGCGTTGACCGACCTGATCGCCGGTCGTTCGATGGGCGTGCTCGCCACCATCAAGCGTGACGGACGACCGCAGATGTCCACCGTGGTCTACGCGTTCGATCCCGCAGCCGGCCTGATTCGGGTCTCGGTCACCGACGGCCGGGCCAAGACCGCCAACCTCCGTCGGGACCCGCGCGCCAGCTTCCACGTCAGCAGCGAGGACGGCTGGGCGTACGCGGTCGTCGAGGGGCGGGCCGAGCTGACCGCCACGGCGGCCGACGTCGATGACGCCACGGTCGAGGAACTGGTGGGGCTCTACCGGTCGTTGCGTGGCGAGCACCCGGACTGGGCGGAATACCGCAGCGCCATGGTCGCCGAGCAGCGGCTGGTGCTGCGCCTGCACGTGGAGCGGATCTACGGGATGCCGCCCCGCTCCTGACGGGTCACGCCGTCCCGCGCTCTGGTGCGCACGCCCCCTTCCGGTGCGCCGCGATGCCGGATGCCGGTCAGCCCGGCTCGATCACGGTCACCCCGGGCCAGCGTTGCGCGGGCCGGTGGCGAGCCAGCCGCTGGCGGGACCGCGCCACGTCCACCCGGGTCGGGTTGTGCCGCCACACCCCGCCCAGCAGGTCCGCGAGGCCGTACGGGGCGCAGATCTCCAACTCACCGTCCGCCGACAGGCGCACGGCCACGGCCGTGGCGTACTCCGGCCAGGTGGCCACCGCCTCGGCGACGCTGCGGTACGGGGCGATCGGCTCTCCGCCGAACTTCGAGGCGTACCAGGTGTGTACGGCTGCCTGGTTGCGCGCCTCCCACGGCGGTTCCGGCCAGGCCGCGGCCAGTCGGGCCGTGGCCCGGTGGTCGTCGTCGCGGGACAGTCTTGCCGGGTCGAAGAAGACCACGTCCACGTCGCGGACCGTCGTCGGGTCGAACCCGTCGCCGTACCGCTCGCCCCAGACCAGGTCGCGTAGGGCGCCCGCGCCGATCCAGGCGTCGGGCAGGCCGGAGTCGCGGACCACCGTCAGCGCCCGGCCCAACCAGGCGTTGCCGGCGACCAGCTCCCGCAGCTCACGCTCGCCTGTCCGCACCTCATCCACGGTAGGCGGCGCCGCCGGAGCACGCTGCCCCGCCTCGCGGGTGCTGGGACCGTCGGCGGGTATACCCCACCGCCGCAACGGGCCGCGGTCGGCATCCCGGGGTACGCGTTGGCGGTTCTCATCGGGTTCGTCAGCGAACCGCTGTTCGCGTTGACGATCTTCCTGCTGCTGCCGATGTTCCACATCCTGATGAACAGTGGTCTCTACGAGCTGCGCCGCCTGCGCCGGCCGGACGGATAGCCCGCGGCACGGGTCGCCCCGGCCGACCGCGTTACCCCCTGCGGGGCGGCGGGTAGACGGGCCGTGCCGACACCGAGAGGGGAGCACCATGACAACGGTCGGAGAGTTCATGACGACCCGGTTGGTGACGATGGACGGCAACGACACGCTGATCGCCGCCGCGCAGGAGATGCGCGACAGTGCCATTGGTGACGTGGTGGTGACCGATGGCGACAGTGTCGTCGGTATCGTCACGGACCGGGACATCACGGTCCGGGGTGTCGCGGAGAACATGGACCCGGGCTCGACCCGGCTGAACCAGATCACCAGCCGCGATGTGATCACCGTGAGCCAGTACGACGACGCGGTGTCCGCCGCGGACCTGATGCGTACCTACGCCGTACGCCGACTGCCGGTGGTCGACGAGGGTCGCCTGATCGGCCTGGTCTCCATGGGTGACCTCGCGGTCGAGCGTGAGCCGCAGTCGGTGCTGGCCGACATCAGCGCCGACGAGCCGAACAACTGACGCACGCCGCCACAACCGCCGGCCCTCCGTCCCGGAGGGCCGGCGCGCCCATATCCCCGCCCGCCCCCCTGGCCCCCGCGCCGCCCCGCCCGCTCCCGGTGATCAAGAGGTTCGCGTCACGACACGCCGGGAGCGGTGACGCCAACCTCTTGATCACCGAGGCAGAGCGGGCGGGAGGGGGCGGGAGGGGGGCGGGGGCGGGCAGGGCGGGGCGGGGCGGGTCACCCTATTTGGGCGAGGTTGGGTCTGTGGGGTGCGGGGACCCGTGCGGGGACGTGCGATGACGGCCGTGCGCGGGTGCGCGCCGGGTGGATTGCGGCGGCCCGGCCGACTGGGGAAGGAGTGGACCCGATGGTGGACGCGACCACGAGGTTCTTCGAGGACCTGGACCGGCGGGGGTACGAGCCACTGCTGGCGAAGACCTCCGGGACACTGCGGATCGACCTGCACGAGGGGGCGCAGACCCGGCACTGGCTGCTGAAGATCGACCGCGGGCGGCTCGACGTGAGCCAGGAGGACCGTGAGGCCGACACGGTGATCGGCGCCGACCCGATGCTGTTCGACGAGATAGCGGCCGGTCGTGAGCACGGCCTTGCCGCCGTGTTGCGCGGGGACATGACGGTGTCGGGGGACGCCCGGCTGTTGGTGCAGGTGGAGCGGATCCTCCCCGGGTCGCCGGACGCCCGTGGGCCGCGTCGCCGCTTCGCGGGGGAGGTGCGGTGATGGGACAGAGCAACACGATCCGGATCCTGGACGGCAGCACGTTTGTCGTCTGCGAGGACACCGGCGACATCGAGGCGACGCCGAGCGAACCGACCGGGCTCTTCTCCCTCGACACCCGCTTCCTGTCGACGTGGGTGCTGAGCGTCAACGGGGAACGCCTCAACTCGCTCTCGTACGACGATCTGCAGTACTTCGAGTCCCGGTTCTTCCTGGTGCCGGGGATGGCCACGCACTACGTGGACGCGAAGTTGTCGATCATCCGCGAGCGGGCGGTCGGCGGCAGCTTCCGGGAACAGCTCACCATCCTCAACCACGACGAGAAGGCGGTCGACCTGGAAATCCGGATGGACGCGGCGGCCGACTTCGCCGACCTGTTCCAGGTCAAGGACGAGATCCTGAACAAGAAGGGCGAGATCTACACCGAGGTCGAGGCCGACAAGCTGCGCCTGGGCTACCGCCGGGGCAACTTCCGGCGGGAGACGATCATCTCGTCGTCGGTGTCGGCTCGCTACGACAACCGGGGTTTCGCGTACACCGTCCACCTGGAACCGAACGAGCAGTGGGACGCGACGATCGACGTGCAGACGCGCGCGGTCGGGCCTGGGGACCGGGACCTGCGGATGGGCGTACGCGTGCACGGCGGCGAGCGGCTGGCCCTGCAACACGACCTGGAGCAGTGGATCGCGGACGCGCCGAAGGTCAACAGTGAGCACGGTCGGGTGTCCAGCACGTACCGCCGTAGTCTGATCGACCTCGCGGCGCTGCGCTTCTCGCCGCTGTCGCTCGGTGGCGCGACCCTGCCCGCGGCCGGTCTGCCCTGGTTCATGACCATGTTCGGCCGGGACAGCATCCTCACCTGCCTCCAGACGCTGCCGTTCACGCCGCAGCTGTCGAAGACGACGCTGCGCATCCTGGCGTCCCTGCAGGGCAGCCGGTTCGACGACTTCCGGGACGAGGATCCGGGGCGGATCCTGCACGAGATGCGCTACGGCGAGACCGCCGCCTTCGAGGAGCAGCCGCACTCGCCCTACTACGGATCGGTGGACGCCACCCCGCTGTTCCTCGTGCTGCTCGACGAGTACGAGCGGTGGAGCGGGGACGTGGCGCTGGTCAAGGAGTTGGAGCAGGAGTCCCGGGCCGCGCTCAGGTGGATCGACAGCTACGCGGACCTGATCGGCAACGGCTACATCTGGTACGAGCGCCGAAACACCGAGACGGGCCTGGAGAACCAGTGCTGGAAGGACTCCTGGGACTCGATCTCCTACTCCGACGGCACCCTGCCGCCGTTCCCGCGGGCCACCTGCGAGGTGCAGGGGTACGCGTACGACGCGAAGATCCGCGCGGCCCGGATGGCCCGCCTGTTCTGGGATGACCCGGAGTTCGCCGACCAGTTGGAGCGGGAGGCGGCGGAGCTGAAGGAGCGGTTCAACCGGGACTGGTGGGTCGCCGACGGCGAGTACTACGCGCTGGCCCTGGACCCGGACGGTCGTCAGTGCGACGTCCTCAGCTCCAACATCGGTCACCTCCTGTGGAGCGGGATCGTCGATCCGGCGCGGGCCGAGAAGCTCGCGGCGCACCTGGTCGGACCGCGACTGTTCTCCGGTTGGGGGGTGCGCACGCTCGCCGAGGGGGAGGCGCGGTACAACCCGATCGGCTACCACAACGGCACGATCTGGCCGTTCGACAACTCCTTCATCGCGTGGGGACTGCGTCGGTACGGCTTCGCCGAGGAGGCCGCCACCATCGCCAACGGCATCCTGGACGCGGCCACCTACTTCGACGGGCGGCTGCCGGAGGCGTTCGGCGGCTACCCGCGGGAGCTGACCAAGTTCCCGGTGGAGTACCCGACGGCGTGCAGCCCGCAGGCCTGGTCGACGGGTACGCCGCTGCTGCTGCTGCGCACCATGCTCGGTCTCGAGCCGCACGACGGTCACCTGGCGGTCGAGCCGCGTCTCCCGGTCGGGATGGGCCGGATCGAGGTTCTGGACATTCCGGGTCGTTGGGGGCGGGTGGACGCCTTCGCCCGCGGCCGGCTCGACCTGGACAGCCTCTCCGACTGAGCCGCGAGCGGGGCCTACCGGCGGCGGCGCGCCACCCGCGTCGCCGCCGGGCCGCCGCCCAGGCGATACCCAGCCGGGCACGGTAGATTCTGCGGATGCCGGAGCTCGTGTACCCGCCCGTTATCGCCGCTGCCAAGACGATGTTCCGGGTCCTCGACCTGAAGATCACCATCGAGGGCGCCCACCACGTACCCCGCACGGGCGGGGCCGTTTTGGCCAGCAACCACGTCAGCTACCTCGACTTCATCTTCGCGGGATTGGGCGCGAACGCCTCGGGCCGGCTGGTCCGGTTCATGGCCAAGCAGTCGGTGTTCGCGCACCGGATCTCCGGCCCGCTGATGCGCGGCATGCGACACATTCCCGTGGACCGACAGGCGGGCGCGGCCTCGTTCCGCTCCGCCGTCGACGCGCTCAAGCGCGGGGAGGTCGTGGGCGTCTTTCCCGAGGCGACCATCAGCCGGTCGTTCACCGTCAAGGAACTCAAGAGCGGCACCGTCCGGATGGCCCGCTCGGCGAAGGTGCCGGTGCTGCCGGTCGCGTTGTGGGGCACCCAGCGGCTCTGGACGAAGGGTCGTCCCCGCACCCTCACCCGCCGCCACACGCCCATCACGATCCTGATCGGCGAGCCGATCCTGCCGGCGGACTTCCCGGACCCGAACGTGCTGGCCGCCGAGTTGACGACCCGGCTGAGCGCGCTCGTGGATCGGGCCCAGCGCGAGTACCCGGATGCGCCGGCCGGTCCGGAGGACACCTGGTGGCTGCCGGCGCACCTCGGCGGGAGCGCGCCGACGCCGGAGGAGGCCGCCGCGCTGGACGCCGACGGGGAGGAACGCGCCCCCAGCCTCTGACGACGCCGGTCCGACAATGCCCGGGCAGCGACGCCAGCCGCCAGCGCCGCTCGGGCAACGACGCCAGTGCCGTCCGGGCGGCGACGCCCGGGCGCGTGGCCGGCGACGTCCGGGGTACGCCGCCAGCGGCCCTCAGCCTCAGTGACGCCCGGACGTGCCGTCCGCGAAGCCGTCCCACGAGCTGGGCGCCGGCCCCGAGCGGTAGTAGTCGTCGCGGGAGCGGAACTCCACCGGCAGGGAGCCGGGCAGTGTGATCCGGGGTTCCCCGGCGAGCAACGCCGGGCCGGCACGCAGCAGCAGGACGTCGCGCTCCTGGGCGGAGAGGTCGACGAGTTGCGGGCGGGTGAGCCGGAACATGGCCACCGACCGGCGGACCTGCCGAGCCAGCGCGATGACCTCGCCCGGTGACCCGCCCAGCGCGAGCGCCGGCTGTTGAATCGTCCGCAACGCGTCGCAGACGATCATCAGTTGTGCCGGGTCGGTGGGCGGAAGCTCCAGCCGGGACGGCCACTGCCAGCGGATCTGGCCGGTCATCAGGCCGTTCAGTCGGCCGGCGGGCCGGGGTCGGGGCGCGTCGTCGGCGACCAGCGAGAGCTGCGAGCCGGTACCCACCCAGCAGATCCGCTGGTCGGTCACGGTCACCGAGACCGGTCCGGGAAGCTGCCAGGCGCATCGCGTCTCCGTCGGCCCCAGCAGGTAGCCCGCCACGAGCAGCCGGTGCCGCCCGAGAATCTTCTCGCCGGGCAGCGGACGCATGTCGTACCGCCGGTCGAGGGTGGGGCCGGCATCGTCGTCCGGCGCGTCGAACCGGTGCGGACCGATGAAGAAGGGGGACGCGTCGGCATGCATCGTCACGACCTCCCGGTGAGCTGGCTGTGCGTTGAGCTTCGCCGATTCGTCGGCCACTGTCATGACGCCCGTTAGGGGGTCGTCCGGTCGTGCGTCGCCTGTGACCGGTAGATGCCGATCTCCTCCGGGCGGACGAGGCCGTCCTCGATCGCACGGGCGAGCAGTGCCGCCTTTGTGGCTGCGGGCCGCCCCGCCCGGGTGTACTTGATCCGCGCACGGTCGACGTACTGCTTCACGGTGTGCTCGCTGATCTGCATGCGGCGCGCCACCGACGCCTTGGACATCGACTGGAACCAGAGCAGCAGGGCCTCGCGCTCCTTGTCGGACAGTGCCGGCCGGTCGGGGCGCGGGTCGCCGACCATCGCGCCGGCCAGCGCCGGCGGCACGTACGGGCGGTCGCTCGCGGCGGCCAGCACGGTCGCCACGCAGTGTTCCCGGCCCTCGTGCTTGGCCAGGAACGCCACCGCTCCGGCGTCCAGCGCGGCGAGCATCGTCTCCGGGTCGGTGTGCTCGGAGTAGACCACCACCCGCCGTCCGGTGGCGCTCAGCTCGGCCAGCTTGTCCAGCGCCATCCGGCCGTGCAGCCGCAGGTCGAGCAGGACGACGTCGGCGTCGGGCGCGGCGCGTAGCACCTCGTCCGGGTCGTCCCCGGTGGCCAGCACGGTCAGTCGCGGTTCGCTGGCGAGCCAGGCGCGTACCCCCTCGACTACCACCGGGTGATCGTCGACGATCGCGACCCCGATCGGCCGGTCACCGGTCATGTCGACCATCGGGTCTGCGCCCATCTGATGTCCCCGTCCCGTTCGTAAAGGTGCTGTACCGGTCCGTCCTCGGGGTCGGGGGGCGGACCGGTCGCGTCCGGTCCCTCCCGGTCCGGCGTGACGAGGCTGACCACCACCTCGTCCGGGCCGGACACCACGGTCAGGCGGGCCCACCCGCGGGCGTCGGCGAGCAGGCTGGTGAGCGGGTCGGCCAGCCGGCGACGGATCTCCACCGGCAGCGGTGGCGGGTTGCCGATGGCGACCAGGTCGATCGGCAACCCGTTGCGTTCGGCCAGGTCGGCGGCGGCCCGTAGCTCGTGCAGGAGTGGGTCGGGCACGTCGTCGGATTCGGCGATCAGGCGGCGCAGTCGGGCGGCGGCCAGTACGGACCGGCGCTGCACCTCCGGGTCGGCCGGGTCCGCCTCCCCGGCGGCCAGCTCGCCGAGCACCCGCCCGGCTGCCGCGCCCACCAGGGCGAGCCGGTCACGGCGTTCCTGCCGGCCCTGCTCTGCGGCGGCCCGTTCCGCGGCGATCGTGTGCATCGCCGCGGCAGCGGCGGCGCGGTCCCGGGCCAGGCCGACGATCACCGCGCTGCCGGCGAAGACCGCCACCGGCAGCGAGAACGTGCCGTAGACGTACATGGTGTAGCGGGCCAGGTCGGCCGTGCTCGGCGCGTACGCGAGGACGGCCGCGAGCGCGATCAACGCGTGGGTGGTCAGCAGCGCGACGAGACCGCCGACCCGCCGCCCCCACAACGCGAGCACGAAGAACCAGCCGAGCGTGCCCCACACCCAGTTGGCGGCGGTGAACAGCTGCCGTTCGCCGACTGCGGCGAAGACCGCCGCGTCGACGGCGATCAGCACCCCGGCGAGCGGCCACGGCGGCAGCGGCGTGCCGCGCAGCAGCCGTACGCCGGCCACCGCCCCGGTCACGGCGACCAGGACCCAGCCGCCCACCACGACCGTCGGCGCGACGAACTCCGTGCGGGTCGCCAGCACCGCCGGCAGTCCGATCGCGACGTGCCAGGCCAGCGCGATGGCTACGGCGACGATGCGCGCGCCCCGGTCGGAGGCCTGCGCGACGGCGGCCGGCGCGGCGAGCACCGGCTGCTCGGGTGTGGGCCTGTCGACCGGGCCGGGTCGAGGCACCGGCACCGGCCCGACACGGGTGCCGGTGCGGTCCGCCGTCGCGCCGAGGTCAGCCGTCACCGGGCCACTCCAGTCGAATCCGGGTGCCGGCGCCGGGCGCGGAACACACCTCGGCCCGCCCGCCGACCGCCGCCATCCGCCCGTGGATCGACTCGCGCAGACCGTACCGGTGCGCGGGGACGGTGGCCGGGTCGAACCCCGGGCCGTCGTCGACCACCTCGGCCACGACGGCGACCGCGTCGCGGCTCAGCCGCAGTGTGGCCCGCGCGCCCGGGGCGTGCCGGGCCACGTTGGACAGCGCCGCGTAGGCGCTTTCGGTGATCGCGTCGGCCACCCCGGCGGGCACCGCGCAGGCGGCCAGCTCGAGGCTCACCGGCAGCTCGGGCAGCCGGTCGGGCACCGCGCGCAGCCGCTCGTCGAGCGGCACCGGGCCGTCGCCGGGCGTCGGGCCGTGGTCGGTCAACGCGACGAGGGTACGCAGGTCGGTGGCGCACCGCTCACGGAACGCGGCCGACGGGCCGGGTACCGCGCCGAGCCCCACCATGGTCAGGGTGCCGAGCACCGTGTCGTGCAGGTCCCGGTTCTGCTGGCGTTCCGCCTCCCGGGCGGTCCGCGCGACCAGCGCCTCCCGGGTGAGCCGCTGGTGCTCGGCGAACGCCTGGTCGGCCCGACCGATCCGGCGGCGCATCACCGCCGTCATCATCGCCGTGCAGCCGGTCTGCACGAGCAGCGTGGCGGCGTGTGCCCGGGCCTCGGTGAGGTTGCCGGCCGCCTGTGCGCCCGCCACGTACGTGGCGGTGACCAGCAGCCCGGCCGGGATCGACCAGCGGGTCCGGGCGGTGGCCTGCGCGTTGATCACCGTGGTGCTGGCGAGCACCGCGATCCAACTGCCCTCGCCCGGCAGCACCTCGGGTGCCACCAGGCGGGGGATGAGCAGGCAGGCCGCGGCGGTGACCGCGACGTCACCGGCGACCAGCGCCGGCGTGATCCCGTGGCGCAGCGCGCGGGCCGCGTACCAGATCGACCAGCCGGTCAGCGCGGCCACACCGGGCAGCAGCAGGGTCGCGTCCACCGGCGGGGTACGCACCGACAACGCCACGGCGGCGCCGACCAGTCCGCACGTCAGCCGCAGCAGGGCCGGCAGGGTGGTGAAGATGAAGCTGAACGCCCCGCCGGCCGGATTGTCGAGGGCGGGCGGTGGCATGGTCGGGGCGGCAGTCGCCGGCATCGGGAGGTGTCCTTCCGACAACGACCCGGTACCGGGTCCGCACGGCGGAGATCGACATCGGAGAATAGCATGGCGAATGGTGAGCGTTCACCTACCGGATGCGTGGTGTCGCCTTCTCGTCACTCTGCGCTGCGGGGCTGGATCAGGTCCCAGCGATTGCCGTACAGGTCGACGAAGACCGCCACCGAGCCGTACGCCTCGTGTCGGGGCTCCTCCAGGAACCGTACGCCGGCCGCGACCATCCGGGCGTGAGCTGCGGCGAAGTCCTCGGTGTGCAGGAACAGGCCGACCCGGCCACCGGTCTGGTCGCCCACCCGCGCCCGCTGTTCGACGGTGGTGGCCCGGGCCAGCAGCAGGGCCGTCTCACGCGCTCCGGGAGGGCGCACGACCACCCAGCGTGAGCCGTCCGGGCGTGGGGTGTCCTCCACCAACTCGAAGCCGAGCCCGCCGACGTAGAAGTCGATCGCCTCGTCGTACTCGTTCACCAGCAACGCGACCAGTCCCAGATGTGCCATCCGCCCATTGTGCGCAACGGGTGGTCCGACTCCGGCGGGCGGCGTCGCCCACAGTCGGCGACGTCACGCGGGAACCCCGCCGGATGCCCGCCCGTCTCATCGGGCGGCGGAGAGGTGGTGAGCGGGATGCGCTCGGGCGGAACGACACTTGTGGCGACGCTGCTCGGCCTGGGGCTGTGCGGCCTGGCACTCACCGGCTGCGCCGGACCGGGCGCCCCGCCAAAGGGCCCCGGCCCGGCCGAGATCGCCGAGAAGTGGACCTCCTGCGCCGAGATCGCGCCGCAGGCGGGCGTCCTGCCCGTACCCCGAGCACCGGCGGTGACGCCGCCGGCCGGCGGCGAGCCGCGCGTCGGACGGATCGACCCGGCGTTCACCCCGGTCGCCGCCGTGCTGTGCGGCCGCGACGTCGTGCCCGGGGCCGCAGGTGGTCGGGAGCAGGTGGCCGTCGAGCGCCGCGCGGACGACGTCGGCCCGCTGGTCGCCGCGCTGGGACTGGCCGACGAGGAACGAGGTCGGGGCGACGTCGCCTGCACCGCCGACATGCTCCTTCCACCCTGGCTGGCGCTGCTCGACGACAAGGGTCGGTGGCTGCGGCCGTACCTGCCGACGGACGCCTGCGGCAAGCCGCGCACGGAGGTCCGCGCGGCGCTGGACGGGCTGCGGCTGACCACTGTCGACAGCCGTACCGTCGGGATCGTCGAATCCTCGGAGGCCGAGGCCGCCGGGTGCGCGCAGCGGTGGTCGGACATGGTGTGGGTGGAGAGCACCCTGGGACGTCCCGGCCGCGTCGCGGCCGGCGTCGGCCCGACGGTCGGGCCGCTGCGCCTCTGCGTCTACCAGGTGCCCCCGTCCGAGCGCGGCGGCGGGAAGCCGGCCGGTGACTTCGTGTACGGCCGGCCGCTGCCGCCCGGACGGCAGGCGGACGTGCTGCGGGCGCTGGCCGGCACCCGGCCGGCGGCCGACTGCGCCACCCCGGCGTCCCGCTTCGCGGTGCTCAGGGCCGTCGACGGGAGCGGACCCGAGTGGTACGTGGAACTCGACGCCTGCCGGCGCTTCCTGGTCGTGGCGTCACCCGGTGGAGCGCAGCTCGGGCAGGGCGATGCCGCGCTGGCGGCGTTGCTGGGACCGAGCTGACCCGCCCTATCGGATCGGCAGCGCCTTCGTGCCGCCGCCGGCGATCGAGCGCTTGACGGTGGTGCCGCCGGACCAGTAGTAGCAGCGCACGCCGCGATCACCGCGCTCCCACAGCAGGCGGTTCGGAAAGCGGTACGAGGTGCCGGTGCGGTAGATCAGGTCGCCGTCCACCGGCACCTTCGCGTACCGGGCGATGACCTTCCGGCAAGCCGCGTGGATGGAGTCTTCGTCCCGGGTCGCGTCCGCCCAGGAGCGATCCGGGGCCGTCCAGGTGCCCGCGTACTCGAACTGGTGCCCGGCGGTGCAGGCGACCGGCCGCAGCAGATGCCACCTGTCCTCGTTCATGCACCCGTAGTGCAGCGGGGAACGGCTGGCCAGGGCGTTCCGCAGCGAGCCGGCCCGCTCGATCGCCGCGTCACTGTCGCCGTTCGGGCCGCTGACCTCGTTCAACTCGTAGATGTCGCACCGGTACCAGCGCGCGCCACCGGCCCAGGCGGCCGGCGACGCCGGCACGACCTGTAGCGACAGCCGGGCGTCGCGCCACTCGCCGGCCACGAACTTCTTGGCGCGGCTGTCGCAGTCGGCGAAGGTCGACCGTAGCGTCGCCGACTCCGTCTTGGGCGGCGCGGTCCGGTCGGCCAGCGCGCCGGTGAAGGTGCCCACGTAGAAGGTCTCGACCTTGTGGGTCTTGTCGCAGGCGACGGGGGAGTAGCTGGCCAGGTACGACGTGGCCGCGTCGATGAGGTGGCACTCGTCGGCCTTCGGGACGAACTGCTGCGCCGCCGCCATCGGGCGCCAGTCGTCGGCCAGGTCACCATCGGTGCCGGCGGGTGTGCCGCAGCCCGCCAGCGTCGCCGTGAGGACCGCAGCCGTGAGCGCCGCCCAGCCGTACCGTCGCATGTGTTTCTCCCCGTGCCCCCGTGTCGAACGCGCGCAGCATATGGCACCGCCGCGACGGACCGGCACCGGCTTCCGGTGCCTTCTGCTCGGCCGTACCGCCACGTGTCGTCACCAGGTGCCGGGGCCGCTCCCATCGCCGTTGATCATGAAGTTAGCGCCACTGGGCTCGGCGTGTCGTGACGACAACTTCATGATCAACGGAGGAGGCGTGCTGGTGCCGGGCGGCCAACACCTGTGCTTCCTTCTCCCGGCTGATTCCGATCTCGGCGGTCCGAACGCACACACGGGCTGCGTCACTTTCCTGCCGGTTGCTGGGTGCACGCGATCCTGCCGCAGGCTCGGCGATCGGCGATGGACGGTCAGCCCGGGCCGCGGACGATGTCGCCGGACGACTCCACCAGGTCGACGAAGCGGCGCAGGATGGGCCAGGGGACGTCCCCGCCGTCGGCGCTGAACGTCACGTCGCGAGCCGGACGTGGCGTGAACGGCCCGTCGTCCGGCGTCGCGTCGGGAATCGTGACGGTGATGTACGGGCCGGTCCCGGGTGCTCCGGTCAGTCCAACCAACTCGTACTGCCACGCGTAGTCGGGCAGGCTGTAGTACGAGTTGACCTCGTACAGCTTGCCATCGTGATCCCAGACCTCCATCTCCGCAGGATCACACGTCCTCCTCAAGAGGGCACGACGAACAGATCCTGGACGTCCGCCTCCGAATCTGGCCGGGAGCTGTGTTCAGCGTCTGGTCTCGTACCTGGCCAGCAGCACGCCCCCAGGGAACGTCCGGGTCTCCACCAGGCTCAGGTGCACCCACTTGTCGATGGCGGTGAAGAACGGTCTGCCACCGCCGATCAGGACCGGGTGGGTGACGACCGCGTACTCGTCGATCAGACCCTCCCGCATGGCCGCCGCCGCGAGGGTGGCGCCGGCGATGTCCAACGGACCGCCGTCCCCGTCCTTGAGCCGGGTGATCTCGGTGACCGCGTCGCCGGTGTGCAGGCGGGCGTTCCAGTCGACCGTCTCGAGCGTCGAGGAGAACACCACCTTCGGCATGTCCCGCCAGCGGCCGGCGAACTCGATCGTCGCCGGTGTGGCACCCGGCTGCTGGTCGGCCGTCGGCCAGTGGGAACTCATCGCCTCCCACAGTCTGCGCCCGTACAGCGCCGTGCCCGTCGCCGCCACCCGGTCGGACCACCACTGGAACAGCTCGTCGCTCGGCACACCCCATCCGAGGTCGTCACCGGGCGCGGCGACGTAGCCGTCCAGGCTCACGCTCATACCGAAGGTCAGTTTCCGCATCGTGCCAGCCTGCCGTAAGTCAGTCCTCGACGGTTGGACCGGCACAATGCAAGAAGAAGATCCCGTCCGCCGGTTCACCACCAATCCAAGGCGGGCGATCACGGCGTCGCTCCCTGCTGCGGTGGTGGATCGGGCCGGTGGGCCAAGCCGCTGACCTGCGGTGGTGGGGTCTCCCGGCAGGATTCGAGCCTGCCGGCGCTCTCGTGGGAAGAACATCGCGGATGGTGGCGGCGGGATGCAGGGGAGGCGGCAATGGCCGAGGACGACAACCGTCCGCTGAAGCGGGTCGACAGCCTGGACGATTTGGTCACCTGGCTGCGGTGGATAGCTGATGATGTCGCTCGCGATCCAGACGCGGTCGGGAACATGACCACAGACCGCTACCTGGAGGCGTGCGCGGCGTTCCTACAGGACCGGAGCCGCCTGCAGAAGCGGGCCGGCCAACCTCTCCCGGCGCAACCGACCTGGCAACTCCTTGCGGACGCCCTGCATGCCGGCTGCTTCTACGAGTAGACGCCAGACCTTTCGCCGCAGACGATCGGAGTCGTCACAGCTCGACGCGCGGCGACGCTATCAGCGGACCCGCTGCGCGTCGTCACACTCAGCGCGAGCAGCGCGGCGGCGTCCAAATGCCGAGGGTCAGGTCTCGTGAGCGGTAGCGGGGAGCAGGTGTTCCCCCTGCGGGTCGTAGCAGACGAGCCCATGATCGGCTGCTAGCTGCGCTGCTGCGGTCGAGACCTCGTCGGCCCGGTTGAAGGGGATCGTGAAGTAGACCATCGGGCCGGATGCCTCGTCGACGAGTCCGTTCGACAGCGGGTAGAGCCCGGCGTCGTGGCCGTAGAGGTCGGGCCATCGTTCCGCGACGGCATCGACGTAGGCGCGGATCCGTGGCGTCGGCGGCAGCTCCTCGAACTCGAAGTACTGCTGGTACAGCGCCTCGTACAGCTCGCCGGCCGCATCGTCGTCGGCGGGCACGTCGCCCTCCCACACCGCCAGGTCGTAACTCATGCGGCGAAGTATGCCGGGCGCCGGTGGCTCGTTCCGCCCCCGATGGACCCGGCTGTACAGCCACTTTTACAAGTGGCGACCGGAACGTGCGTGAGAGCGTCATCGATGCTGCGCTATGACGAAGCGGACCTGACTGCCTACGTCACCGCGCACTGCTCCGGGGTAGCTCTGGCGCTGCACGACACGACCGAGCCCAGGAAAACCACCGCCCCACCGCCCGTACCGGCTTATTCTCATCCGGTAGGCACCGGATCCGGAGGATTTTCGCTTCCCGCCACGGCGGGAAGGCCGCCTCGGCCAAGACGTGCTGACGTCGCCCGGTACGTGTCGCGTCCGCGCAGCCCGTCTGCCATGCCGCCCTGGCGCTCCGATCCGGACCCCCGTCACGCACGGCGGCACCGTTTCCTCACCACCACGGGGGCACGATGACCAACCACCCCATCGAACAACGGGCACGCCACGGCCGCCGCCGGTCCCGGGTCGCGGTGGTGCTTCTGTTGGCGGGGCTGCTGAACGCCGCCACACCGGCGTGGGGTGCCGACGGTGGTCCGACCGGCGCCGTCGAGGTGGCCTCGGACGGGGACGTTGTCGGTGCCCCCACAACCCTGCGCAACGTCCCCTCGGTGATCGCCGACGTGGCCGACGGTCAACTCGTCGTCTACCGCATGCCGGGCATCCGGGGAGACCAGATCAACGCCACCGCCATGCTGTTCCTCCCCACGCAGACGCCCCCGGCCGATGGGTGGCCACTCGTGGTGTGGGGGCACGGGACCGTCGGGTGGGCCCCGGAGTGCGCACCCAGCGTGCAACTCCAGGAGCATGGCAAGTGGGCCGACGGACCGAACGCCGCCCTGTTGGCGGCCATCCTGAAAATGAACATTGCCGTGGTCGCCCCGGACTACGAAGGACTCGGTCCGGTGGCCGACGGTGTTCCGGAGGGGCACGGCTACTACAACCTGTCCAGCGAGGGAAATTCGATGGTCTACGCGGCAGTGGCCGCGCAGCGACTCCTCGGCGACCGGCTGTCGGGTCAGTGGGTGCCGGCCGGATGGTCGGAAGGAGGCTTCGCAGCCCTGGCCGCGTCGTACTACTCCGACCGGGCCACGATGGCGGATCCCGATCTGGAGTACCGCGGCACCATCACCCTCGCCCCGGTACCGGACGTGCCCGCCATGAACCGGGTCCTGTGGAACGACATCGAGCAGGCGGCGCGCTCGGGACTACCACCGACGGAACACCAGATCGAACAGCTCGTCTTCGCCAATGCGGAAACCATCTACTTCACCAGGACCGAACGCTACGCGGGCTACGACATCGACCCGACCACCATCTACGGCCCGAACATGCTGAGGTTCTACCGCGAGAACTGGCGTACCTGCCTGGATGACCTCAACCGCCTGGTCAAGCAGGACATCCAGAACTACCTGGCCTCGTCCCCGACGCACCGGCTCACCACCTATCCCGGCATCCGTGGCGACACACCGAACTCGTTGCCGGAGAACAGGCGGTTCTACGCGGAGAACCAGGGCAGGTTGGAGAATGCGACCCTGCCGGGGTCGATTCTCTGGCTGTACGGGACCGACGACATCACCAGCCCCGCCACGGTCACCTACAACGTCGTCAACAAGATGCTGATCAACGACAACGACGTGAACCTCGCCGTCCTCGAAGGGGCGGGCCACTACGACGTCTCCACCGTCGGTCTACCGCTGATCCAGGCCCGGCTCAAGCAGCTCTTCGCGATCTCGTAGGGCCGTCCAGCGCACCTTCAGGAGGGCCGCTGACCTGTGGAGCTGAAGGTGCGCCCGGCAGGATTCGAACCTGCGGCCTTGGGATTAGAAGTCCCCTGCTCTATCCGCTGAGCTACGGGCGCGCGGCGTGGAAGTCGCGCCAGAAGGGTACCGCCGACCCGCCGCGCGTCGGGTCGATGGGTGCCGCCTCCACGTTGCCGTGCAGAGTCTCACGAGGCGGCTCCGGTCGGCATCCGGGTTCCCGCGAGGAGGCAGGTCGTCTCCCCGTACCCTCGGCTGGTGTTGCTGGACCCCGACGCCGAGAGCAGCGTCGCCTACGAGCTGTGCCAGGTCGTCGGTCGGGCGATCCTGCCCTACCGGACGGCCGACGCCCACGGCACCGCCTTCTTCTTCCAGGGTGGCGACGACCCGGTGGGGGAGGCGCTGCTGACGGCGGCCGACCTCGTCGGTACGGCGGGCGGTGAGTTGGGCCTGCGGGCGAGCGTCACCGAGCCGGCCGGCGTCGCGCCGGACGCCGTCGCCCAGGGCGAGATCGTGCCCGGCTGGTCCAGCTTTCCGGGTGACGGGGTGGCGGTGCTGCCGACCGCGGGCCTGCACCGCTACGCGGGCGACGGCGGCTGGCGGTGGCGGGTGCAGCCGGTACCGGCGGGGATCGCCGCCGGGCCCGAGGCCGTCGCCGACGCCAGCTCCGCCTTCGTCCTGGCCCATGGGGTACGAGAGGACGGCTCCCGCCCTCTGGAGGTGGCGATCGAGCGCGTGGTCCGCGACGGGGACGACGTGCGGATCACCACCGAACTACCCCCGGGGTACGTCGGCGCGCCCGTCTTCGTCGTCCAGGCCGACGCCATGGGCGACGTGTCGCTGTACTGCCTCGGCCTGGTGTTGCCCGGCGTCGGCGGGCACCCGGTGGCGACCTTCGACCGGATCGACGCGGTCCTGTCGGCCGCGCACGGCGACGCCTGAACCCTGGCTCGACCGCTCAGTCGCCGACCGCTGTTGCCTCGGCGGCGTCGGTCGACGGGCGGCGGCTCTGCGGCAGCGTGGGCGCGTCGGTGTCGGCATCGTCGTCGGCCGGGGCGGTGGGGCCGGCGGCCAGGAACGCCTCGGCCCAGCGGCCGACCTCGTCGAGGACCTTCGCCCGTACGGCGGGGCCGGAGAGCGTGAGGTCGTGCAGCCCGCCGTCGAAGCGGGCCAGGGTGACGTGCTGGCCGAGACGGGGCGCGTACTTGACCATGTGCTCGACGTCCAGCACCGCGTCGGCCAGGGTGGCGTTGTCGTGCCACTTCGTGCCCCGGAACGAGCGGGTCGAGCAGGCCAGCAGCACCGGCACCGGGATGTCCAGGCCGGCGCGCAGCCGACGCTGGCCGGTGCGGATCGCGTTCAGCCAGCCGGCCCGCACCGGGAACCCGGCCAGCGGCTTCCAGGCCAGGTCATAGGTCCACTCGCCGCGGTGGTCGGCGTGCAGGCTCTCGCCGTACACGGTGCCCAGGCCGAGAGGCAGGACGCGGTGCGGCGCCCTGCGGCCCAGCCGGGCGACGGCGGCCGCGAGGGGTCGACGGACCGCCCAGGGAGCGTTGAGGTCGAAGAAGGGACTGTTCAGGACCAGGCCGTCGACGATGCCGGCGTCGCGGCGGGCGTCCGCCCAGAGCGAGATGATCAGGCCCCCGGTGGAGTGACCCATCACCAGCAGGGTGTCGTGCCCGTCCTCGCCGCGGATGATCTCGGCAGCGGCGTCCAGTTCGGGAAAGTAGTCGCTGAGGTCGCGACAGAAGTTCGGCGTCTGGTGCGCGAGCAGGCTACGACCGTATTTGCGCAGGTCGAGCGCGTAGAAGTCCCAACCACGCTCGGCGAAGAAGTCGGCCAGGTGGGTCTGGAAGAAGTAATCGACGAACCCGTGCACGTAGAGCACCGCCCGACCGGTCGGGCGTTCGGCCCGCCGCCGGACCAGGGTCGCGACAACGGGACCTTCGTCGTCGGTGCCCAGCTCGATCGTCCGCCGCTCGTAGGGCAGCCCCAACACGTCCGGTTCCACGACCGCGACGCTACGCCGCCGTCCCTACCCAGCGGTAGCCCCGCCGCGTTCCCCCGTCCCCGCCGCCTTTCCCCGTCCCCGCCGCCTTTCTCCGTCCCCGCCGCGTTCCCCCGTCCCCGCCGCCTTTCCCCGTCCCCGCGCCGTCCCCGCTCCCGGCTCCTCCCTGTTTTCCCGGTTCCCCCTCTCCGCGTCGATCATGGAGTTGTGGTGCCTCGCGAAAGGGATTTGGCGGGTGTAACGACCACCACAACTCCATGATCGACCGGGTGAAGAGGGGGAGTTAGACCGTTTCTGCGTCGGTGCGGGCGGGGTCCTCGTCGATCGGGTCGGTCTCGCCCTGGGGCTGCGGGATGTCGCGCAGGTGCTTGTTGTTCCTGGGCTCCTGGCGGGTCTTGGCGTCGTTGAGCTTGCGGCGCAGGTCGTCGCGCACGTCGTTGAGGGCCGCGTGCAGGTCCTCCTCGGTGGAGGTGGTGACGATCTTCTGCCGGCCGGCGATCCAGCACTCCAGGGTGACCTTCTGACCCCGGGCCTCCCGGTCCTTCACCGACACCTCCAGCTCGGTGGCGTCGGCGTGGAAACCGGCCAGCCGGGCGTCGAGGGTGGCGAACTGCTCGGCGATCCAGTTGCGGTCGCCCTGCGAGAAACCCGCGCCGACCCGCAGGCACTCGCCCACGGTCGCCGGGTTCGCCACGGCGCTCATCGCCGCACCTCGGAAGCGGTCGCGGTGCCGAAAGTAGTGATCGTCATGGTGCTGACCTCTCGTCGACGTGGAGCTTGTCGGTGGTGCGTTGATCAAATCCATACCCAGTTCGGTCGGCTCCGGAACCGCCATCGGCCACCCGGGTGGGTCGGCTTTACCACAGCAGGGGCTTGATCAGGGCGTTGTCCACAGGTGGCCCGTTGTCCACAGGTCCGGATGGCGGCGCTGGCGGTGCCCGCCGACATCGCACAGGCTCGATGCCGAGTCGACTCGCGCTGGCAGACCCCGGATCCCCTGGAGGGACGATGTTCGACACGTACGTCACGATCGTCGGCAATATTCTGACGGCGCCCGAGTGGCGCCGGACCAAGGAGAGCAACACCCTGGTGGCCAACTTCAAGGTCGCCTCCACCGCACGCCGCCTCGACCGCGACAGCGGCCGTTGGGTCGACGGGAACTCGCTGCGCGTCCGCGTCAACTGCTGGCGCAAGCTCGCCGAGGGCGTGGCCGCGTCGGTGATGGTCGGCGACCCGGTGGTGGTCTGCGGTCGGCTCTACACCCGCGACTGGATCGATGAGGCCGGCACCCACCGCACCCCCTACGAACTGGAGGCGGTCGCCGTCGGCCACGACCTCTCCCGGGGCCGCGCCCGCTTCCTGCGTAACCGGCCGACCATGACCACCAGCACCGTCGAGGACGCCGCCACCGACAGCCGCGTGCACGGCGAACCCACCGATCCGGTACCCGACGAGGAGGCGCCCGCGCTGCCCGGGGACGGCGCGCTCGACGACGACTTCGAGCTGCCCGAGTACGCCGCACCGCGTACCAGTCCGCTGGGCCAGGGCCCGATCGACGTCTCCCTGGACGACGACGGGCTCCCCCTCGCTGCGGCAACGGACGACGTCGACCCGGAGGACGACGCCGACGACGAGTTGGGGCCGGTGCCCGACGAGGGGCAGCCGGACGTCCCGTCGTCCGGTCGGGGGCGGCGGGGCCGAGGGCGGGTTCCGCAGCCGGCGTGAGCGTCCGGTCCCGGGGCGGCAGCGCCGCCGCCGGATAGGTCGGCCCGACGGCGTGCGTGCCGGCGGCACGACGGGGGCGGGGTGGCGGCGCGGTCCGCGTCGTCACCCCGCGTGGGCAGTGGGCGAAGGAGAGCTGGGTGGAGTACGGCAGGCGCGGCCGGTTCACACGGTGCTCGTCTAGGCTGGCCGGCCGGGGGTGGTGAGCGTGCGAGGGACAGCACCGGTGGCGAACGCGGTGGGCCTGGTGGCCGGTTATGCCCTGGACCGGTTGCTCGGCGACCCGCGCCGGTGGCACCCCGTCGCCGGGTTCGGCCAGGTGGCCGGCGCTCTGGAGCGTCGCCTGCACCGGCCGGACCGGACCGCCGGGGCGGTGTTCACCGCACTGGCGGTGGGCGGGCCCGTGGCTCTCGGGGCCGTCGCCGCCGTAGCCACCCGGCACCGGCCGGTGAGCCGCGCAATCCTCGTCGCCGCCGGCACCTGGACCGTGCTGGGGGGCCGTACCCTGCGGCGCGAGGCCGCCGTCATGGGTCGGACGCTGCGCGACGGCGACCTGCCCGCCGCCCGGGAACGCCTCGGCAACCTGTGCGGCCGGGACCCGTCGACCCTTGACGAGTCGGAGTTGGCCCGCGCCACCGTCGAGTCGGTCGCGGAGAACACCTCCGACGCGGTGGTCGCTCCGCTGTTCTGGGGCGCCGTCGCCGGCCTGCCCGGGCTGCTGGGCTACCGCGCCGCGAACACCCTGGACGCGATGGTCGGGCACCGATCGGAACGCTACGCACGGTTCGGCACCCCGGCCGCCCGGCTGGACGACGTGCTCAACCTCGTGCCGTCCCGGCTGACCGGGCTCCTCACCATCGCCGTCGCACCGGTCGCGCACGGCGACCGGGACCGCGCCTGGCGGGTGTGGCGGCGGGACCGCAACGACCACCCCAGCCCCAACGCCGGCCAGTGCGAGGCGGCGATGGCCGGTGCGCTCGGCGTCCGCCTCGGTGGCCGCAACAGGTACTTCGGGCGCTCCGAGGTCCGCCCGTTCCTGGGCGACGGCCCCCGTCCCGAGGCGCGACACCTCAAGCGGGCCGCGCGGATCTCCGGCGCTGTCGGCTTGGCGGCCCTCGGGCTGGCCGCCGCCTACCCGCTGACCGTTGGCCGCCTCACCGACGCAGTCGCGCGGCACGGCCTGCGAGCCGTGACGGGACGGCGCAGCGGCCCGGGACCGGCCCGGGAGGCGTTGCCGCGTGGCCGGTGGGCAGGCGGCCCGCTGCCCGTCGGGTCGGAGCATGGCCGGGTCGGCCGCGTCGCGGGGCGGGAAAGCGGGCGGTGAGCGGCGGGCTGCTGGTCGCCGGCACCACCTCGGACGCCGGCAAGAGCGTGCTCACCGCCGGCATCTGCCGCTGGCTGCACCGGCAGGGCGTGAAGGTGGCGCCGTTCAAGGCGCAGAACATGTCGAACAACTCGGCCGTCGTGGTCGGGCCGGACGGGCGTGGTGGAGAGATCGGCCGTGCCCAGGCCATGCAGGCCGCGGCGTGCGGGCTCGCGCCTGACCTGCGCTTCAACCCGGTGCTGCTCAAGCCGGGCAGTGACCTCGCCAGCCAGGTGGTACTCCTCGGCGAAGCGGTCGACACGATCACGGCTGGCACCTTCCGACAGCTGCGACCCCGGCTCGCCGAGACCGCGTACGCGGCGTTGGCCGAGCTGCGCGCCGCGTACGACGTGGTGATCTGCGAGGGCGCGGGCAGCCCGGCGGAGATCAACCTGCGGGCCGGGGACTACGTCAACATGGGGCTCGCCCGGCACGCCAACCTGCCCGCCATCGTGGTCGGCGACATCGACCGGGGCGGCGTCTTCGCGTCGATGTTCGGCACGGTGGCCCTGCTCGACCCGGCCGACCAGGCTCTCGTCGCCGGCTTCGTGATCAACAAGTTCCGGGGGGACCTCGGCCTGCTCCAGCCCGGGCTGGACATGCTGCGCCACGTGACCGGCCGTCCCACGTACGGGGTGCTGCCCTGGTCGCTCGACCTGTGGCTGGACGCGGAGGACTCCCTCGCCTATGGGCGGGTACTCGGCCGCCCCGCAGCCCCACACGGCGCCGAATGGCTGGACGTGGCGGTCGTCCGGCTGCCCCGCATCAGCAACGCCACCGACGTGGAGGCGCTCGCCACCGAGCCGGGTGTCCGCGTACGCCTCACCGTCGAGCCGGCCGAGCTGGCCTCCGCCGACCTGATCGTCCTACCCGGCTCGAAGTCGACAGTCGCGGACCTGGCCTGGCTACGCGAGACCGGCCTCGCCGACGCGGTCGCCGCCCACGCGGCAGCCGGCAAGCCGCTGCTGGGCCTCTGCGGCGGCTTCCAGATGCTCGGCCGGGCCATCCACGACTCGGTCGAGAGTCGGCAGGGCAGTGTGCCCGGGCTCGGTCTGCTGCCCATCGAGATCACCTTCGATCCCCGCAAAACCGTCCGGCAGTCGGTGGGCGCCGGCCCGGGCGACGTGACGGTCCGCGGCTACGAGATCCACCACGGGTACGTCTCGCAGACCGACCCGGACCTGACTCCGCTGCTGACCGGGGCCGACGGCGCGGGCGAGGGAGCGGTGCTCGGCGCGGTGCACGGCACACACTGGCACGGCGCGTTCGAATCCGACGGCTTCCGCCGCTGGTTCCTCACCGAGGCGGCGCGGCTGGCCGGGCGTACCGGCTTCCAGGTCGCGCCGGGCACCAGCTTCGCCGCCGTCCGGGAACGCTCGCTCGACCTGCTCGGCGACCTCGTCGAGGAGCACCTCGACACCGACGCCCTCTGGCGTCTCATCGAGACGGGCGCACCCCCGGACCTCCCCTTCATCCCACCCGGCGCCCCGCCCGCCTGAGCACCACCCCGGAGACGGACCGACCGCCTCCGGCGTCGATCATGGAGTTGTGGTGCCTGATGCGTCACTGATGGTCCCCTACGTCCGCCACCACAACTTCATGATCGACGGGGTGGGATAACGGGCGGGTCAGAGGCGGATGTCGGCGGGGCGGTCGGTGGTGGGCAGGCCGGCGGCCAGCCACGCGTCCACGCCGCCGATCATGTCGGTGGCCCGGCGCAGCCCGAGGGTCTGGAGGCTGGCGGCGGCCAGGCTGGAGCTGTAGCCCTGGCGGCACACCACGATGATCTCCCGGTCGTACGCGGTGGCCTCCGGAATGCGCCAGGCGCTGGCCGGGTCGAGCCGCCACTCCAGCACCGTGCGGTCGATGACGACCGCCCCGGGAAGGTCACCCTGTTCGCGGCGCTGCAAGTCGGTACGGGTGTCGACAAGCAGAGCGCCACCGCGGACCGCCTCGACGGTCTGCTGTGGAGTCAGTCGGTGCAGCCCGGCGCGGGCCTGTTCGAGTAGGGCTTCGATGCCGGGGCTCATCACGTCTCGGAGCACCACCCGATCATGCCGACTCGGCTACCGGCTCGCGCGGCGAACGGGCGGCCCGTCACCCGTCGCCACCCCAATTCCCCCGGACGTGAGAATGGCCGCCCCGGGCGGGCTCAGCCGCACGTGTCACACCGCTCAGCCTCGCCCGGTCCAGCCCTGCCCGGTCTCGCCCGGCCTCGCCTGTCGGCCCTGGCCGGGCGGCATACTGCGACCGTGCACGGACTCGTCGCCAGGAAACCGATCGACCGTAGGGGTCCGCCGCTGCGTGACCCCGGCACCCTTCGAGACGACAACGACGCCGGCGGGCCTATTGAGCGTCCCGCCGTGCCGGTGGCGGTTGTTGAGGCGTACGCCGAGGTGGCGCGCCGGGTGATCGCGGGCCCGGCGCGGTTGGGGCGGACCCGGCTGGTCGCCGTCGACGGGCCGAGCGGCGCGGGCAAGAGCCGGTTCGCGGCGCACCTCGCGGACGCCCTGGCGGCCCTGCCCGGCGGGCGGCCGCCGGTGGTGCACACCGACGACCTGCTCGACGGCTGGGACGACCAGCTCACCTTCTGGCCGCGGCTCGATGGCGAGGTGCTGGCCCGGCTGCGCCAGGGTGAGCCGGGCGCGTACCGGCGCTACAGCTGGGTGCGGCGGCGTTTCCTGCCCCGCCCGGTGCCGGTGCCGGTGACGCCGGTGCTGATCGTGGAGGGGGTCAGCGCCGCCCGGGCTGTCGTCCGGCCGGAGTTGACGCTCGCCGTCTTCGTGACCGCGCCCGCGCCGCTGCGGCTGGCCCGCGCCCTGGAGCGGGACGGGCCGGAGGTCCTGCCGGAGCTACGGCGCTGGCATGCCGGTGAGCGGAGGCACTTCGCCGCCGACGACACCGCCGCGCACGCCGATCTGGTGGTCGACGGCGCGCCGGCGCTGCCGCTGGACGCGTCGCGCTACTTCGTCCGGGTCCAGGCAGCGGGTACGGGCTCCGGCGGCAGGCCGGGGTAAGGCCGGCATACGATGCCGGTCATGACCTCACCGATCATGTCCGAGTCCGAGGTGCGGGCCGCCGTCGAGCGGGAGATGCCCGGTGTTCGGGCCGACCTCGAACGCCTTGTGCGCATTCCCGGCATCGCCTTCGACGGCTTCGACCACTCACACGTCGAGCGTTCCGCCGAGGCGGTCGCCGAGCTGCTGCGCGGCTGCGGCCTGGACGTCGACATCGTGCGTTCCGGCGGACAGCCCGCCGTGATCGGCCGGCGAGCGGCCCCGCCCGGCGCGCCCACCGTGCTGCTGTACGCCCACCACGACGTGCAGCCGGTCGGCGACCGGTCGCTGTGGGAGTCCGACCCGTTCGAGCCGGTGGAGCGGGACGGCCGCCTGTACGGCCGGGGCGCGGCCGACGACAAGGCCGGGATCATGGCGCACGTCGCGGCCCTGCGGGCGTACGGGGACGCGCTGCCGGTCGGTGTGGTGCTGTTCATCGAGGGCGAGGAGGAGTTCGGCTCCGACTCGTTGGAGCGGCTGCTCGTCGAGCACCGCGACGAGATCGCCTCGGACGTCATCGTGATCGCCGACTCCGGCAACTGGGACATCGGCGTACCGGCGCTGACCACCTCGTTGCGCGGCATCGTCAACTGTTTCGTCGAGGTGCGCACGCTGGACCACGCCGTACACAGCGGCATGTTCGGCGGTGCCATCCCGGACGCGCTGACCGCGCTGGTCCGGCTGCTGGCCACCCTGCACGACGACGCCGGTGACGTGGCGGTCGACGGGTTGGTCGGTCGGGTGGGCGCCGCCGTCGACTACCCGGAGGACCGGGTACGCGCCGAGGCCGGCCTGGCCGAGGGTGTGCAGTTCATCGGCACCGGCCGGCTCACCGACCGGCTCTGGACCAAGCCGGCGCTGGCGGTGCTCGGCATCGACGCCCCGGCCACCGGGGAGGCCCCGAACGCCCTGGTGCCGGCCGCGAAGGCGAAGCTCAGCGTCCGTCTCGCTCCGGGCGACGACCCCAAGCGGGCGTACGCGGCGGTGCGCGCCCACCTGGAGAAGCACGCGCCGTGGGGCGCCCAGGTGACGGTCACCTTCGAGCACGACGGCGACCCGTGCGTGATCGACGCGTCGGGGCCGATGTTCGACGCCGCCCGTTCGGCCTTCCGGACCGCCTGGGACGGCACCGACCCGGTGGACATCGGTGTCGGCGGCTCGATCCCGTTCATCGCCACGTTCCAGGAGATGTTCCCGCAGGCGGCGATCCTGGTGACCGGTGTGGAGGACCCGCACGCCCGCGCGCACGGCCCGAACGAGAGCCTGCATCTGGGCGAGTTCGCCAAGGTCTGCCTGGCGGAGGCGCTGCTGCTGGGCAAGGTGGCCACCGCAGCGGAGTAGTAGCGGCAAGTTTGCGCCTGATCTGCCTGTTTACGGCGTGTCGCCGATGGGATTGCTATAGGCTTTCGAACATGAGTACGAACGAGGTGATGGCCCGGTTGGGGGCCGCCGTCAGCGCACTGGGGGACGTCGACGTCTCCGCGTGGTCCGAGGACACGCTCAACGAGCAGCTCGGTGAGCTGTCCGCCGCACTGGTCGCCCTCGACTCGGTGCTCTCCCGGGTGGCCGGCGAGGTCCGCGCCCGAGGGCTGCGCATCGAGGAGCCCGTCTCCGCCTGATTCCCGCCGTCCGCGTGCCTGTTCCACAAGGGCGGCCGCCCTCACCTGACAGGACGGGCGGGCTGCGGCACCGCGCCGACACCGCCCGGGCACGGCAATGCCCGGGCGGTGTCGGAGGTGACTGGCAGGATGGGCTTCGTGCGGTTCATCGACCTGGCGGCCACCTCCGCCGCCGTGGGCGCCACCGGCGGCCGGCGGGCCAAGGTGGAGCTGCTCGCCGACGCGCTGCGCCGGCTCGACCCGGCCGAGGTGGAGCCCGGCGCGGGCTATCTCGCGGGTGAACTGCGGCAACGCCAAACCGGGGTGGGCTACGCGAGCCTCCGTGACCTGCCCCCGCCGGCCACCGAGCCGACGCTGACCGTGGCCGCCGTCGACGCGGCCATCGAGCAGATCGCCGCGGTGCGCGGCTCGGGGTCGCAGGCCCGCCGCCGCGCTCTGCTCGGCGCCCTCTACGCGGCGGCCACCGCCGACGAGCAACGGCTGCTGACCGGCCTGTTCGGCGGCGAGCTGCGCCAGGGCGCGCAGGCCGGGCTGCTCGCCGACGCCGTGGCCCGGGCCGCCGAGGTGCCGGTCGCCGCCGTCCGCCGGGCACTGCTGCTCGCCGGTGATCTCCGCGCGGTGGCGGTGGCCGCGCTGCGCGGAGGGGCCGCAGAGCTGGCCGGCTTCGGCCTGCGGGTCGGCCGTCCGCTCGCGCCGATGCTCGCCCAGAGCGCCCCCTCGGTCGACGAGGCGCTGGCCGCGACCGGCACGCCCGCCGTGGTCGACGTGAAGCTCGACGGCATCCGCATCCAGGTGCACCGCTCCGGCGCCGACATCGCCGTGTTCACCCGCAGCCTCGACGAGATCACCAGCCGGGTGCCCGAGGTCGTCGCGGCGGTTCGCGCCCTGCCCGGCCGGGAGTTGGTGCTCGACGGCGAGGCGATCGGTCTGGACGAGACGGGCCGCCCGCTGCCCTTCCAGCAGACCTCCAGCCGGGCCGCCCGGCGCACCACACCGAGCACCACCGGCCGTACGCCGGTCGCCCCGGCGGTGCTCGCGGCCGCCGCCAGCACCGGCACGACGGTGCTGACCCCGTACTTCTTCGACCTGCTGCACCTCGACGGTGAGGATCTGATCGACCTGCCCGGCCGCGAGCGGTGGGCCGCGCTCGCCGGGGCGGTGGACGCGTCACTGCTGGTCGGTCGGATGGAGGTCGACGGTCCGGAGCAGGCCGGCGCGGCGTTCGCCGCCGCCCTCGACGCGGGTCAGGAGGGCGTGGTGGTCAAGGCGCCGGACGCTCCCTACGACGCCGGCCGTCGTGGCGCCGCCTGGGTCAAGGTCAAACCCCGACACACCCTCGACCTGGTGGTGCTCGCCGTCGAGTGGGGCAGCGGCCGGCGCGAGGGCTGGCTCTCCAACCTGCACCTCGGGGCCCGTGACCCGCGCACCGGCGACTTCGTGATGCTCGGCAAGACGTTCAAGGGGCTCACCGACGAGCTGCTGCGGTGGCAGACCGAACGGTTCCTCGGCCTCGCCGTCGAGCGCGGCGACTGGGTGGTCCGGGTGCGCCCCGAGCAGGTCGTGGAGATCGCGTTCGACGGGGTGCAGACGAGCACCCGCTACCCCGGTGGGATGGCGCTGCGGTTCGCCCGCGTGGTGCGCTACCGGGACGACAAGTCCGCCGCCGAGGCCGACACCATCGACGCCGTCCGTGCCATCCACGCGGGCCGGGTCACCGGCTGACGCCGGTCGAGGCTGGCGGCCCGGGGTCAGGCGGACGCGCTCGTGGTCGACTCGGCCGCCCGGTCGAGCGGGGCTGACGTGCCGCCGAGGCCGGCCGCGCGACGTGCCTCGCGGCGGGCCACCCAGCCGTAACCGAAGATCGCCATCGCGGCGAACAGCCACCACTGCACGACGTAGCCGAAGTTCTGCCAGTTGTTGGTGTGCCCGACCGGAACGGCCTTGAACGCCGCGTCGGCGGCCGGGGTCTGCTCGTCCAACAGCAGGTAGCCGCCGTAGACCGGATAGGGCATCTCGCGGGCCAGGCGCGGTACGGCGATCCGACGCGTCTCCAGCCGCCCGTCGCGGCGGTCCACCACGCCCGCGCCACTCTCGGTCTCGTGTACCCGGCCGCTGACCGTGACGTCGCCGGCGGGCGGGGTGGGCACCGACGGCTGTGCGGTCGCGCCGCCCGGCGCGGGCGGGATCCAGCCCCGGTCCACCAGCAGCGCCGTGCCGTCGGCGAGCACGAGCGGGGTGAGCACCTCGAAGCCGACCCGGCTGTCGACCGTCCGGCCGCGCACCAGGACGGTGTTCGACGTGTCGTACCGGCCGGTGGCGGTGATCCGGGTCCAGACCCGGTCCTTCGCCGGGGCCGGGCCGGCCGTGCCGGGGCCGCCGGTCGGCGGACGGAACGCGTCGGCCAGGGGCGCCGGGGCCATCCGCTCGCCCGCGTCGATGCGCTCGTTGATCTCGGTACGACCCCGGTAGCGGTCCAGCTGCCAGTTGCCGAGCCACACCATGACGGCGGCGGCGACCAGCGTCAGCGCGAGTGCGCCCAACCAGCGTGGGCTCAGCAGGAACCGGTACACGGCACCGAGGCTACCCGTATGACCGGGGCCACTCACCGCGACCGGCCCGGGACGGTCCGCCGACCCCCGGTTGGCGGTGCTCGCCCGTCGGATCGGACGGGTATCGTCACGCCGACGGATCGACCCCCTCGGTTGTCCGTCGCGTACCCGCCGCCGCCCGCGAGGAGTCGATGATGACCGACGTGCCGCGCCTGGTGCTCAGCGCGCCGTCCTCCGGGCACGGAAAGAACGCGCTGGCGATCGGGCTGCTCGCCGCACTGGCCGAGCGGGGTGTCGACGTCGCCGGGTTCAAGCTCGGCCCGGACCACGTCGACGCCGCGTACCTCGGTCTCGCCGCCGGCCGGCCGGGCCGGGTGATCGACCCCCGACTGGTCGGCGTCGACCGGCTCGCCCCGCTGGTCGCGCACGGCGCCGCCGGTGCCGGGCTCGCGGTCGTGCAGGGCAGCATGGGCCTGTACGACTCGGTGGGTGGCCGCCCCGAGCAGGAGTCGACGGCCGCCGCCGCGGCGGCGCTGCGCAGCCCGGTGGTGCTGGTGGTCGACGTGGCCGCGATGGGTCAGTCGGTGGCCGCGCTGGTGCACGGTTTCCGCTCGTACGACGAGCAGTTGTGGCTGGGCGGGGTGATCCTCAACCGGGTTGCGTCGTCGCGGCACGAGGGGATGCTGCGCGAGGCGTTGGACGACGTGGGTGTGCCCGTCTACGGCGCGCTGCGCCGCCAGGACCTGCCGGCCGTGCTGCCGTCCCGCCGGCACGGCGTCGCGCCGGTGGTCGACTCCTCGGCCGACGCCGTCCGTGCGGTCCGCCGCCTGGGTGAGGCCGTCGCCGCCACTGTCGACCTGGAACGCCTGCTCGGGCTGGCCCGTTCCGCTCCGCCCCTGCCGGCGGCGGCCTGGTCCCCGGGGGAGGTGCTCGGCGAGCTGGTCGTGCCGGCGCAGCGTCCACTGGTCGCGGTGGCGGGTGGCCCGGGTGGCAGCTTCAGCCACCCGGAGACCGCGGAGCTGCTGTCGGCGGCCGGGGCCGAGGTGGTCACGGTCGATCCGCTGCGCGACGAGGCGCTGCCCGTCGGCACCCGCGCGCTGGTCGTCGGCGGTGCGCTGCCCGAGACGTACGCCGAGCAGCTGTCGGCCAACCGTCGGCTCTGCATCGCGGTGGCCGAGTTGGCGCGTACCGGCCGGCCGGTGGTCGCCGAGGGCGCCGGCCTGCTCTGGCTGGCCCGGGAGTTGGACGGGCTGCCGATGTGCGGTGTGCTGGACGCGGTGGGCGTGAGCCGCGACGGTCTGGTGGCGGGCTACCGGGAGGCGACCGCCCGGACCGACAGTGTGGTCGCCGCGAGCGGCACGGTGGTCGTCGGGCACAAGGAGCACCGGGCGGTGCTCACGCCGCGCGCCGGTCAGCGCCCGGCGTGGAGCTGGGACGGCGGCACGCCGGAGGGGTTCGTCTGGCGCAACGTGCACGCCTCGCAGCTCACCCTGCACTGGGCCGGTCATCCGGCGACCGCCGCCCGGGTGGTGGCCGCGGCGGTGGGCGAGCCGGCAGTCGAGGCGGTGTCACCGCCGGTGGTGCCGGCGTGATCGGTCAGGTGGCGGTCCGCCGGTTTCCCGCGTTGACCGTCTCCACCCCGCGTACGGAGGTGCGCCAGCTCACCGCGGCCGACGCGGTGGCGGCCGGCGAGATCTTCGCCGACAAGCTGACGCGGCGTTGGCTGCCGCTGCCCGACGACTCCGGCCCGATCGACGGGCACGCCTGGTGCACCGACCTGGCCCGGCAGCGACGCGACAGCGGCGACGGTGACCACTACGCGGTGATCCGTCGGGAGGACGACCAGGTGGTCGGTTCCCTCTGGACCCGGCGCACCGACTGGGGCGCCCGCCTCACCGAGGTCTCCTACGCGATGGCCTCCCACGCCCGGGGCTTCGGCCTGGCCGCCGAGGCGGTGGACGCGGTGGCCATCGCGCTGATCCTGGAGCACGGTTTCCAGCGGGTCGAGCTGCGGGTCGCGCCCGGCAACCTGGCGTCCCGCCGGGTCGCCGAGAAGGCCGGCTTCACCTACGAGGGCCTGTTGCGCAACGCCGGTTTCGTCGGCGGTGGCCGGGTCGACCTCGAAGTGTGGTCGTTCGTGGCGGCCGACCTGCGCTGACCTCCGCCAGGCGGGCTGCGCTGACCTCCTCCAGGCGGGCTGCGCTGACCCCGGCTGGCGAGCGGGGGTCAGCGCAGCCCCAGCCGTCATCCGACGATGGCGTCCGACGGTGGCGTGAACTGGCGGGTCGGTGTGCCCTTGAGGCCGTCGCGCAGTGTCTGTGCCACCGCCGCGATCGGGATCTGGGACTGCCCGTCACCGACCGCGTTGAACGGGTTGTCCGGGTCGGAGATGAAGCTCGCCGCGGCCAGTTCCGGCGTGAACCCGACGAACCAGGCCGACCGGGTGCTGTCGGTGGTACCCGTCTTGCCGGCGACCGGGCGGCCGACCGTACCCCGGACGCTGTCGGCCGTCGACCAGCCGCCGCAGCCCCCGCGGGCCGGGGTGTCGCCGGTCGGGCAGCGGGCGGCGTCGGTGGCCGCGCGGGCGGCGTCGGCGCTGACCACCTGGCGGCACCGGGGCTTGGCCACCTCGCGTTGGATGCCGCCGGGCGTGGCGTACGTGGCCGGTGTGCCGTCCCGGTTCATGATCGCCTGCACGGGTATGGCCTCGCAGTAGCGGCCGTCGGCCGCGATGGCCGCGTACGCGTTCGCCATCTCCAGCGGGGTGGCGTCGGAGACGCCCAGGGTGAACGCGCCCCACTTGTTGGCCTTGCCCGGTGACGCCTGCTCCCGGTCGACGTCGGTGCGCCAGCGTAGGCCGAGCTGTTCGGCGAGCCGGACGGCCTTCTCCGCGCCCACCTTCTCCTCCAGCCACACGAAGTACGTGTTGACGGACTTGCCGAAGCCGGACCACATGGTCTGCTGGCCGGTCATCGCGCCGCTGGCGTTCGACGGCGCCCAGCCGTCGTAGACGGACGACTTGTAGCGGTACGGGGCGTTGAACGAGGTGGAGAGCGTCATGCCCGAGTCCAGCGCGGCCAGCATCGGGAACATCTTGAACGTCGATCCGGCCTGGTAGCCGGGCAGGTCACCGCCGCCGAGCAGCGGCGCCACCGTGTTCGGGTAGTTGGCCTTCACCTTCGGCCCGGCCTCGGGATTGGAGCTGGGTGGGTTCTCGGCCAGGTCCAGGGAGTAGTTCCGGTTGACCGCCATCGCCTTGACCCGCCCGGTGCCCGGTTCGGAGACCACGATGCCGTTGGCGAACGGGCTGCCGGTGCCCTCCTTCGCGCCGACGTTCTTCTCGGCCGCCTCCTGGACCTTGGGGTCGAGGCTGAGCACGATCCGGTAGCCGCCCCGGCGCAGCTTGTCCATCCGTTCCAGGCGGTTGCTACCGAACGCCGGTTGGGCGCTCCACCAGTTCTTCACGTAGTCGCAGGCGAAGCCCCAGCTCTGGTACTTCTCGATGATCGAGGCGCAGTCGCTCGGTGGGGTGGTGAGCTTCAGCCGGATCGGTTCGGACTTGGCGGCGGCGGCCGAGTCGGGGGACATGTAACCGAGCTGGCTCATCCGGTCCAGGACGTAGTTGCGCCGCCCGGTGGCCTCCTTCTGGTCGGAGTCGGCCGGGTCGTACTCGGAGGGGGACTTGACGAGCCCGGCGAGGGTGGCCGCCTCGACCGGGGTGAGGTCCTTCGGGGTCTTGGAGAAGAAGATCTCGCTGGCCGCGTAGATGCCGTACGCCCGGTGACCGAAGTACGCCGAGTTCAGGTAGCGCTCCATGATGTCTTCCTTGCTCATCTCCTTCTCCAGGTCCAGCGCCATGCGCATCTCCTTGACCTTGCGCAGGCTGGTCTGCTGGGTGGCCTCCTGGACCTCCTTGGGGCTGCTGGCGCTGTCCCGCAGGGCCATCCGGACGTACTGCATGGTCAGCGTCGACGCGCCCTGGGACACCCCGCTGGAGTGGGCGTTGGCCACGAAGGCGCGGGCCACGCCCTTCGGGTCGACGCCGTGGTGCTGGTAGAAGCGGGAGTCCTCGGCGGCGACGATCGCCTGCTGGATGTTCGGCGACATGTCCGACAGCTTCGTGTACTGCCGGTACTCCTCGTAGAACATGGTCAGCACGGTCTTGCCGTCCGGGGCGTACAGGTAGGAGGTCTCGGCGGGCAGGGCTCTGGTCAGCAGCCTGGTCTTCTGCTCCGTGGCGTGCGCGGTGGCCTTCGCGCCGAGCCCGGTGAGGGCGACCAGCGGGTAGGCGGCGGCGGCGATCACGATGCCGGCGATGAGCCCGGCGCGCAGGAGAGGAACGAAACGACCGGCGGCAGCAAGGGGTCGGTTGCTCACGTCGCCAAGTTATGACATTTCCGATTCGTACATGAGAAGAACTCATAAACCCGCGAGGTGGTGACATGGCTTACGTCGACATCGACTGTCCCGCCGGCCACCTTCCCGGCAGGATCGCGGACATGCGTGATCAGCCGTGCGGGGTGTCGCCGTTCGTCGACGCCGAGCCCGACCTGGCGCACCACGGCGATGCCGAGGCCACCGCCGGGTTGGTCGACCTCGCGGTCAACGTCCGCCGGGCGCCGCTACCGCCCTGGCTGGCCGACCCGATCGCCGCCACCCTCACCGACCTGGCCCGCTATCCGGACCCGGCCCCGGCCCGCGCCGCCGTCGCGGCCCGGCACGGACGTCACCCGGACGAGGTACTGCTCACCGCCGGTGCCGCCGAGGGCTTCGTGCTCATCGCCCAGGCGCTGCGCGGCGTGCGCCGGCCCGTGGTGGTGCACCCGCAGTTCACCGAGCCGGAGGCGGCGCTGCGGGCCGCCGGGCACACGGTCGAGCGGGTCCTGCTGGATCCGGCCGACGGCTTCCGCCTCGACGAGTCCCTGGTGCCCGCCGACGCGGACCTGGTCATGATCGGCAACCCGACGAACCCCACCTCGGTGCTGCACCCCGCGCGGACCATCGCCGCGCTCGCCCGACCCGGCCGGGTGCTGGTGGTCGACGAGGCGTTCGCCGACACCACGGGCGGCGCGGAGACCGGCGAACCGGAGTCGCTCGCCGGGCGGCGGGACCTGCCCGGGCTGCTCGTCCTGCGCAGCCTCACCAAGACCTGGGGGCTGGCCGGCCTGCGGATCGGCTACCTGCTCGGCGACGCGACCCTGCTGTCGCGCCTGGCCGCCGTCCAACCCCTCTGGGCCGTCTCCACGCCCGCGCTGGCCGCCGCCGTGGCCTGCGCCACGCCCGTCGCGGTCCAGGCCGAACGCGCGATCGCCGCCGAACTCGCCGCCGACCGCGACCACCTGGTCGCCCGCCTGTCCGACCTGCCGGGCGTACGCGTCGCAGGCCGTCCCGCGAGCGCGTTCGTCCTGCTGAGCCTGCCCGGCGCGACCCGGGTGCGGGCCGCCCTGCGCGACCGGGGCTGGGCCGTGCGCCGAGGCGACACCTTCCCGGGGCTCGGCCCGGACTGGCTGCGGGTGGCGGTACGCGACCGAGACACCACCGACGCGTTCATCGCGGCACTGCGCGAGATCATGGAGGCATGATGCTGGAGACCACGACGTCGGCGATCCGGCCCCCGGACGAGACGGCGATGGCCGCCGCCCGTGAGCTGCACGGGCGGCTGACCAAGCCGGCGGGCTCGCTGGGCCTGCTGGAGAACCTGTCGGTACGCCTCGCCGGGCTGGCCGGGGCCTGCCCGCCGCCGGTGCCGGAGCCCGCCGCCGTGGCGATCTTCGCGGGCGACCACGGGGTGCACGCCCAGGGCGTCACCCCGTGGCCGCAGGAGGTCACCGCGCAGATGATCGGCAACTTCCTGGCCGGCGGCGCGGTCGTCAACGCGTTCGCCCGGCAGGCCGGCGCGTCGGTCACCGTGGTCGACGTCGGGGTGGCCCACCCGCTGCCCGCGCCCGAGCCGACGGGATCCGCGCCGGACCCGCGCGCGCCGCGGCTGGTCGACGCGTCCGTACGACGGGGGACCCGGGACCTGTCGGTGACCGCCGCGCTCACCCGGGACGAGGCGCTGGCGGCGGTCCTCACCGGCGTCCGGGTCGCCGACGAGCTGATCGACGCCGGCGCCGGCATCCTGCTCACCGGGGACATGGGCATCGGCAACACCACCCCGGCCGCCGCGCTGATCGCCGCGTTCACCGGCGTCGACCCGCTCGACTCCACCGGTCGGGGCACCGGTGTGGACGACGAGACGTACGCCCACAAGGTGGCCGTGGTGCGAGCCGCGCTGGCCCGACACACACCCGACCCGGCCGACCCGCTGGGCGTCCTCGCCGCCGTCGGTGGCCTGGAGCACGCGGCGCTGGCCGGGCTGATCCTAGGCGCCGCCGCCCGCCGTACGCCGGTCCTGCTGGACGGGGTGATCGCGGTGTCCGCCGCGCTCGCCGCCGCCGCGTTCGCGCCGGACGCGGTCGCCGCCATGGTCGCCGGACACCGCTCGGCCGAGCCCGGCGCGACGGTGGCGTTGCGGCACCTCGGTCTCGACCCGCTCATCGACCTGGGGCTGCGCCTCGGCGAGGGCACCGGCGCCCTGCTGGCGCTGCCGGTGGTCACCGGCGCGGTCCGGGTGCTGCACGAGGTGGCCACGTTCGACTCGGCCGGCGTGGCGGAGAAGTGACCGCGTCCAACGAGCGGTCCGGTGGTGCCGGATGAGCGCGAACCCGTACCCCCTCGGTCTGCGGCTCGACGGACGGCGGGTGGTCGTGGTGGGTGGCGGCGCGGTCGCCACCCGGCGGGTGCCGGCGCTGCTGGACGCCGGCGCGGACGTCCTGCTGGTGGCGCCGGAGCTGACCCCGGCGTTGCAGGCCCGGGTCGACGCGGGTCGGCTGCGCTGGGTGCCGCGCCGGTTCGTGCCCGAGGACCTGGACGGTGCCTGGCTGGTCCAGGTGGCGATCGACGACCCGATCGCGGCGGCCGCGGTCAGCGCCGTCGCGGCCGAGCGGCGGATCTTCTGCGTACGCGCCGACGACCGGGCGGCCGCCACCGCCTGGACTCCGGCCGTGACCCGGCAGGGGCCGGTCACCGTGGCGGTGCTCGGCGGTGGTGACCCTCGGCGGGCGATGAGCGTTCGGGACGCCATCCGCGACCTGCTGGCGGTGCGCGACGCCGCGCCGCCGGAGGCCCGGCCCGACGCCGTGGCGACCGGCGGCCGGGTGGCACTTGTCGGATCCGGGCCGGGCGACCCGGAGCTGATCACCGTGAAGGGTTGGCGGCTGCTCACCGAGGCGGACGTGGTGGTCGCCGACCGGCTGGTGCCCGGCCTGCTCCTGGACGAGCTGCGCCCCGACGTCGAGCTGGTGGACGCCTCGAAGATCCCGTACGGCCCGTCACGGGCCCAGGAGGAGATCAACCAGATCCTGGTGGACCGCGCGCTGGCGGGCGCATTTGTGGTGCGGCTCAAAGGCGGCGACCCGTACGTCTTCGGTCGGGGCGGCGAGGAGTTGCTGGCCTGCGCGGCCGCCGGCGTACCGGTGACCGTCGTGCCCGGGGTGACCAGCTCGATCGCCGCCCCGGCGGCGGCCGGCATCCCGGTCACCCATCGGGGGGTGGCGCACGAGTTCACCGTGGTCTCGGGGCACGTCGCACCCGACTCACCGGCGTCGCTGGTGCGTTGGGACGCCCTGGCGGGTCTGCGCGGCACCCTGGTGATCCTGATGGGGCTCAAGAACCTCGCCGCCATCACGGCCACCCTGATCGCCCACGGCCGACCGCCGGGCACGCCGGCCGCAGTGGTCCAGGAGGCCACCACGGGCGCCCAGCGGGTGCTGCGTTCGACGCTCGACGCGGTGGCCGCCGACGCGTCGGCGGCCGACCTCCGTCCACCAGCCGTCGTGGTGGTTGGCGACGTGGTGGGTGCGCTCGACGTCTGACGAGCGCGCGCGACCAGCTCCTCCAACTCGTGTCGAGTGAGAATCGCGTCGATCTTGCAGGTTCGGTGGTCGACATGGGTGGAATGCCCCTTAAGTCGCGACAGAAAGTGCAAGATCGCCGGGCTCCGGCCCGGCGATCATGGAGTGGTGGTGCCCGTATTGTCGACTTATGGACGCATTGTGGCCCACCACAACTCCATGATCGGCGAGGCGGTGCCACGTACGACGGGGCCGGAGCGCTAGCGCTCCGGCCCCGTCGTCACGTGCCGTGGACTACTGCTTGAGCATGTTGTCCAGTAGGAGGGCGCAGCGGATCAGCCCCAGGTGGCTGTACGCCTGCGGGTGGTTGCCCAGGCCGCGCTCGGCGAGCGGGTCGTACTGCTCGGGGAGCAGCCCGGTCGGGCCGGCGGTCAGCACCATCTGCGCGAACAGCTCCTCGGCGTCGGTGCGGCGGCCGGTGCGCAGGTACGCCTCGATCAGCCACGCCGTGCAGATGTGGAAACCGCCCTCGCGGCCGGGCAGGCCGTCGTCCCAGTGGTACCGGTAGACGACCGGGCCGCTCCGCAGGTCCGCCTCGATCTTCAGGACCGTGGACAGGAAGCGCGGGTCGTCACCCGGGAGGAGGCCGGAGAGGCCGATCCAGAGCGACGAGGCGTCCATGTCCTCGTCCCCGTACGCGACGCTGTACGCCTCGACGTCGGAGTGCCAGCCGTGCTCCAGCACGTTGGCGCCGATCCGGTCGCGCAGGTCCTTCCACTCGGGCCGGTCCTCGCCGCCGTGCTGACGCATCACGTGCAGCGCCCGGTCGACGGTCATCCAGCACATCACCTTGGAGAACACGTGGTGCCGTGGGGGCAGCCGCGCCTCCCAGATGCCGTGGTCGGGCTCGTGCCAGCGGCGGCGGACCGCCTCGACCATGTTCTCCAGGACCCGCCACTCGTCGTCGCGGACCGAGCCGCGCGCGTCGGCGACGGCCGCGATCAGGTCGGCGATGGGGCCGAACACGTCGAGCTGGAGCTGGTGGTTGGCGAGGTTGCCGACCCGGACCGGCCGGGAGCCGGCGTACCCGGGCAGCGTGTCGATGACCGCCTCGGCGCCCAGCTCGTACCCGTCGATGGTGTAGAGCGGGTGCAGCCGCTCCGGGTGGCCGCCGGTGCGCTCGATGCAGCCGTCCACCCAGCGCAGGAACGCCTCCGCCTCCTCGATGGAGCCGAGGTCGACGAGCGCGCGGGCGGTCAGCGCGGCGTCGCGCAGCCAGCAGTAGCGGTAGTCCCAGTTGCGGACGCCGCCCAGCTCCTCCGGGAGGGAGGTGGTGGCGGCGGCGAGGATCGAGCCGGTCGTCTCGTGGCAGAGCCCGCGCAGGGTGAGGGCGCTGCGCGCGACCAGGTCACGGGACGTGGACGGCAGCCGCAGCGAGGCCACCCAGTCCTTCCACGGCTGCTCGGCCGCGGCCTGCCGCTCGTGGATCGGCACCCGGTGGTGCTCCAGGCTGTGCGTGCCGAAGCGCAGCTCCAGCACCACCTGTCCACCCGCGGCGGAGAGGTCGACGACCGCCTTGGCGGTCTCGTACCCACCGTCGTTGTTGACCTGCCACTCCACCCCGGGGGAGTAGAGGGCGACGGGTTCGTTCGAGCCGAGCACCAGCAGGCCGTCGCCGACGGGCTGCAACTGCACGGCCACCTGACCGAACTCGGGGCGCGGCGCGAACTCCACCCGGACCCGGCCGTTGCCGCTGAGGACCCGGACCAGGGTGGAGTCGCCGGTGACCACGGCCGGGCCGTCCGGCGTCGTCTCGCGGGCCGGCTTGTCCAGCCAGTCGGTGACGGTGAGCCCGGACCACCGGGTCTCGACGGTCATCGTGCCGGAGCGGTAACGCTGGCCCAGCGGGATGCCGCCCCGTTCCGGGGCGATGCTGAAGTGACCGGCCGGGCTGCCGCCGACCAGGTCGGCGAAGATCGCCGCCGAGTCCGGCTTGGGGTGGCAGAGCCAGCTCACCTTGGCCTCGGGGGTGAGCAGCGCGACGGTACGACCATTGGCCAGCATGGAGTGCCGCTCGATGGGCACCGCCCGCTCGCCGAACAGCCAGTGCCGGCGGGTCTCCAGCAGCAGCCCGAGTGCGCGGGCGGCCTCGATGGGCTCGGCCACCCGGAAGCTGGCCTTGGTCTCACCCGGGCCGATCTTGATGCCGAGGTCCGGTCCGTGCAGGTTGCCGAAGGCGTTCTCGTCGGTGACGTCGTCGCCGATGAAGAGCACCGCGCTGGCCGAGAGCTGGGTCCGTAGCTGGTCGACGGCCGTGCCCTTGTGGGTGGCCACCACGGACAGCTCGATGACCTCCTTGCCCTGCGTCACGGTGACGCCGTCGAAGGTGGCCGGGCCGTTGCGCACGGCCTCGATGGCGGCGGCGGCGACCTGCGGGTCGACGCCACGGGTGTGCACCGCGACGCTTGCCGGCTTGCGTTCGAGCCGGATGCCCGGGTGTTCGGCGGCGATCTCGCGCAGCGCGTTGCGCACCTGGGTGCGGACCGCGACCAGCTCGGGGGAGAGGCGCTCGACGAAGCCGATGTCGAACTCGGAGCCGTGGCTGCCCACGAGGTGTACCTCGCTGGGCAGCCGGGAGAGCGCGGCCAGGTCGCGCAGGGCGCGACCGGAGACCACGGCGACGCTCGTCTGCGGCAGGGCGGCGAGCGCGCGGATCGCGGCCACCGACTCGGGCAGCGGTACGGCGGTGCTGGGATCCTCCACGATCGGCGCGAGCGTGCCGTCGTAGTCGCAGGCGATCAGGAGTTGCGGAACCCGGGCGATCCGGCCGATGGCGGATCGCAGCTCGGGGTCCATCACCCCGGTGGCGATCGCCGTTCCGTCGTTGACGGCCGTGTTCACGCGGCCTCCGCCTCGGAAACTCCCAGTTCGGAGAGGAAAGACTTGGCCCAGTGCCCCACGTCGTGGGTACGCAGGTGACGTTGCATTGTCCGCATCCGGCGGCGTGCCTCGGTTTTCTCCACGTGCACGGCCCGGAGCAGGGCGTCCTTCACCGCGTCCGGGTCGTGCGGGTTACATAGGAATGCCTGGCGCAGCTCCGTTGCGGCGCCAGCGAACTCGCTGAGCACGAGCGCACCGCCCTGGTCGGCACGGGATGCGACGTACTCCTTGGCCACGAGGTTCATGCCGTCTCGCAGCGGGGTCACCATCATCACGTCCGCAGCAACGTACATCGCGGCCAGTTCACTGCGACTGTACGACTGATGGAGGTAATGCACGGCAGGCACGCCGACTCGGCCGAATTCGCCATTAATCCGACCAACCTCGCGCTCCACCTTGACCCGAAGTGCCTGGTAGTGCTCGACGCGCTCGCGGCTCGGCGTGGCGACCTGCACCATAACGGCGTCCGGAACTGTCAACTTTCCGTCAGCCAGCAACTCGCGGAACGCCTTCAGGCGCAACTCGATGCCCTTGGTGTAGTCGAGCCGATCCACGCCCAGGATGATCGTCTTCGGGTCGCCCAGCTCGGCGCGGATCTGCTTGGCCCGCGCCTGGATCGCCGGGTCGGCCGCCATCCGCTCCATCTCCTGCGTGTCGATGGAGATGGGGAAGGCGCCCGCCTTCACCTGCCGACCGTCGACCTGGATCATCTGTCCCTCGTAGCGGAGCCCGAGCAGGTGCCGGGCCAGCCGGACGAAGTTCTGCGCCGCCAGTCGCTGCTGGAAGCCCACCAGGTCCGCGCCGAGCAGACCGCGTAGCAGCTCGGTACGGAACGGCATCTGCATGAACAGCTCGATCGGCGGGAACGGGATGTGCAGGAAGAAACCGATCCGCAGGTCCGGGCGTAGCTCGCGGAGCATGGCCGGCACCAGCTGGAGCTGGTAGTCCTGCACCCAGACCGTCGCGCCCTCGGCCGCCACGTCGGCGGCGGCCTCCGCGAACCGGGCGTTCACCAGCCGGTACGCCTCACGCCAGCGACGCTTGTACGCCGGAGTCTCCACCGCGTCGTGGTACAGCGGCCAGATCGTCGCGTTGGACTGGCCCTCGTAGTAGCGCTCCAACTCCTCGGCGCTGAGCGGAACCGGGTGCAGCCGGATGCCCTCCAGGTCGAACGGCTCGGGCGCGGCGCCGGTGCCACCGGCCCAGCCGACCCACGTGCCCTGGTGCTCGGCGAGTACGGGATGCAGCGCGGTGACGAGCCCGCCGGGGCTGCGTCGCCACTGCCGTCCCTCGGGTGTGCTCACCTCGTCGACCGGCAGACGGTTCGCCACTACGACAAAGGAGCTACGGACGGTCACGATCGGCCACCTCCGGGTACTGACGGGTCCACCGCGATGAGCGTACTGAGCGTAGCTGCGGTGTCTGGGCCCCCGTGCCGGAGTCTCCTACCCGCCCCGCGTGCGGCGAATCCTTAAGGTGATCTTGTCGACAGCTCGACGGTCAGAGGCGACGCGGCTCGCCGGCGTACTCCTGGGGCGGGGTGATGTGGGCGAAGCGCGCCGTACCTGTCAGGATTGACGATGGCGTGCGCGCGGCCGGCTCCCGGCCGGCGGCGGCGGGCGGAGGTCTCAGCTCGCGCCGCGCCGCCCACTCAGGCGACAGCAAACCGACGGAGGTAGCCCGCACCGTGGCCCAGTTCATCTACGTCCTGGAAAAGGCGCGCAAGGCGCACGGCGACAAGGTCGTGCTGGACAACGTGACGCTGAACTTCCTGCCGGGTGCCAAGATCGGTGTGGTCGGCCCGAACGGCGCCGGTAAGTCCAGCCTCCTCAAGATCATGGCAGGCATGGACAAGCCGAGCAACGGCGAGGCCCGGCTCATGCCCGGCTACACCGTCGGCATGCTCGCGCAGGAGCCCCCGCTCAACGACGCCAAGACGGTGCTCGGCAACGTCGAGGAGGCGGTCGCCGAGACCAAGGCCAAGCTGGAGCGCTTCAACAAGATCGCCGAGCAGATGGCGACCGACTACTCCGACGAGCTGATGGAGGAGATGGGCAAGCTCCAGGAGGAGCTGGACCACCTCGACGCGTGGGACATCGACTCCAAGCTCGAACTGGCCATGGACGCCCTGCGGTGCCCGCCGCCGGACGCCGACGTGACCCAGCTCTCCGGTGGTGAGCGCCGCCGGGTCGCGCTCTGCAAGCTGCTGCTGGAGGCGCCCGACCTGCTGCTGCTCGACGAGCCGACCAACCACCTGGACGCGGAGAGCGTCTCCTGGCTGGAGCAGCACCTGGCCAAGTACGCCGGCACGGTCATGGCGATCACCCACGACCGGTACTTCCTCGACAACGTGGCCAACTGGATCCTGGAGCTGGACCGCGGCCGGACCTACCCGTACGAGGGCAACTACTCCACCTACCTGGAGAAGAAGGCCGCCCGCCTGGCCGTCGAGGGCCGCCGCGACGCCAAGATGAAGAAGCGCCTCACCGAGGAGTTGGAGTGGGTCCGCTCCAACGCCAAGGCCCGGCAGACCAAGTCCAAGGCCCGCCTCGACCGGTACGACGAGATGGCCGCCGAGGCCGAGAAGACCCGCAAGCTGGACTTCGAGGAGATCCAGATTCCGCCGGGCCCGCGACTGGGTGGCACGGTCATCGAGGCGAACAACCTCAGCAAGGGCTTCGGCGACCGGCTGCTCATCGACAACCTGTCGTTCTCGCTGCCGCGCAACGGCATCGTCGGCATCATCGGCCCCAACGGCGTCGGCAAGACCACGCTGTTCAAGACCATCGTCGGGCTGGAGGAGCCGACCGGCGGCGAGGTGCGGGTCGGCCCGACCGTCTCGCTGTCGTACGTCGACCAGAACCGCGAGGGCCTCAACGGCGACAAGACCGTCTGGGAGGTCGTCTCCGACGGTCTGGACTACCTGATGGTGGGCAAGGTCGAGATGCCGTCGCGGGCGTACATCGCCGCGTTCGGCTTCAAGGGACCGGACCAGCAGAAGCCGACCAAGGTGCTCTCCGGCGGCGAGCGCAACCGGCTCAACCTGGCGCTGACCCTGAAGATCGGCGGCAACGTCATCCTGCTCGACGAGCCGACGAACGACCTGGACGTGGAGACGCTGTCCAGCCTGGAGAACGCCCTGCTGGAGTTCCCCGGCTGCGCCGTGGTCATCTCCCACGACCGGATGTTCCTGGACCGGGTCGCCACGCACATCCTGGCCTGGGAGGGCGACGACCAGGACCCGGCCAAGTGGTTCTGGTTCGAGGGCAACTTCGAGGCGTACGAGAAGAACAAGATCGACCGCCTCGGCGCGGAGGCCGCCCGACCGCACCGGGTGACCTACCGCAAGCTGACCCGTGACTGACCGTTTCGTCTACCACTGCACCCTGCGCTGGTCCGACCTGGACGCGTACGGCCACGTCAACAACTCGCGCTTCCTCACCCTGTACGAGGAGGCGCGGGTGGCGTTGATGTTCGCCGGCGGCCGGGCCTGGGGAGTGGGCTCGTTCGCCGACGGGGTGGTGATCCGCCGGCACGAGGTCGACTACCTGCGCCCGGTCGACTACGCGCTCGGACGGGCCACCGCGGAGTCCGCCCCCACGGTCCGCATCGAGCTGTGGGTGGAGGAGATCAAGGCGTCGCGGTTCACCGTCGCCTACGAGCTGTACGACGGTGACGTGCTGGCCAGTCGCGCCCGCTCGGTGCTGGTGCCGTTCGACCTGACGCGTCAGGTGCCCCGGCGGATCACCGTCGAGGAGCGGGACTTCCTGCTGACGTACGCCCCGCAGGGCGGCGGATCGTGACGCGGCCGGGGGCGGAACAGGTGACGGCGTCGTCGTCCGGCCACGGACTGGCCGGTGTGGCCGACGCGGGCGCCTTCCTGGCCCGGCTGGTCCGGCTGGACCCGGCGGCGCCGGTGCGGCTGCGGCCGGCCGGCGCTCCCGGCCGGGTCGCCCTGTGGGCCCGGCTGCCGTGGCAGGTGCTTGTCGCCTGCACGGTGGCCGGCGACGCACCCGGGGACGTCACCGTGGGCGCGGCCGACCTGCTGGCCGAGCTGGGCCGCGGCGGCGCGGGGTTGCCGGAGCGCCGCGACGCGCAGTGGCGTTGGCCCCTGCCGCCGTCGCGCAGCGAGCCGGTGGAGGTGTTGCCGGGCGTCGAGGTGCGCCGGATCGCCGCCGCGGCGGCGGGCACCCTGCGTACGGCGAGTGCCGAGGGGGTGGCGGGCCGCGCGGTGGGTCAGCGGGCCCTGCGCGACGCGCTGCTCGACCACGTGGCCGTGGTGGTCACGCCGGACGATTCCCCGGGCCCGCCGGTCGAGGTGCCGCAGCGGCTGGTGCAGGGACTGGTCCGGATGGGCTTTCTCGGCGCGGTCGACGACCCGGCTGGCCCCTCGGGGCGCCCCGGGGTGCGGGTACGGGTCGCCGGCCGCTGGGTGGGCCTGGTGGGACCGTACGGAGCGGCCTGGTTGCAGAAGGCCACCGATCTCGCCGTGACCCCCCTCACTACTCGTCCGAAAGTATGACCCCCATTCATTCTTCTGGGCCGGTGGGGTCGTTGGGGGGGTGCTTCAACCCGGCTGTCCGGGTACCGTCCATCCTCGGATCCAACGCACCGTAGGCGGCTGGATCCGCTGGGGAGTGAGGTGCGACGAGCGATGCCGTGGTGGTCATGGCGCCCCGGTCCCGCCGACGGCGGTGATCCGGAAACCCGAAGCGGGATCACAGTGGAGAGCGCGGTCCGGGTCGGGCCGCCGAGTCCTCGCCAGCCGGGAGACGACTGCCCGGGCAGCGACCGACCGGTGCTGGCCGAGATGGCGGCCACCATCGAGCCGGTGAGCCTGCGCCGGGTCTGCGACGCACTCGATCTACTCGACGTGCGTTACCTGGCCGACGGCGACGGCAACCTGCTGGCCATGTGGGAGCGCCACGCCGTGCTGGTGACCCTCGAGGGTCCGGAGGACGAGATCCTGGTGATGCGGGCCCGCCCGCACGCCACGGTTCCGCCGGACTGGGCCGACCGGGCCTACCGGGTGGTCAACGAGTGGAACCACACCCGCCGCTTCTGCAAGGCGTACATCGGCGATCCGACCGAGCGCGGGCAGCTGCCGATCTACGCGGAGTTGCAGGTGCCCCTCGGCGCCGGCACGCACGACGCGCTGCTGGTCGAGATGCTCGACTGTGGCGCGGCCGTGGCGACCAGCTTCGTGGACTGGCTGCACGACGAGGGCGCGCTGCTCTGAGACGGGCCGCGGCCCGGCCGCCCGGTGCGCGCCGTCAGGCGCGCTCGGCCGGGTCCTCCATGGCGTTGACCATGAAGTACGCGGCCCGCTCCAGGTAGTCCCAGAGGGCGACGGCGAGCTGCGGTTCCAGCTCGAGACGGTCCACCGCCTGGCGCATGTGCCGCAGCCAGGCGTCCCGCTCGGCCGCGCCGATCCGGAACGGGGCGTGCCGCATCCGCAGCCGCGGGTGACCGCGCTGCGCGGAGTACGTGTTCGGCCCACCCCAGTACTGCATCAGGAAGAGGGTCAACCGGTCGGCCGCCGGGCCCAGGTCCTCCTCCGGGTACATGGGTCGCAGCAGCGGATCGCTGGCGACGCCGACGTAGAACTCGTCCACCAGCCTGCGGAAGGTGGGTTCGCCGCCGACCGCTTCGAAGAGCGTCATCGACGCGTCGGGACGGTCGGATTCACCTGCGGGGTTCACCGTTCCATCCTGCCAGGTGCGTCGGCCGTGGACCCGCCCCGGAGGCCGTGCGTCGGCTCACGCCGTGGATCACGTGACCGCGTGCCGGCGATGACCGCCGGCTGTGCCGGGATCGACGAGCCCCGTCGTCCCGTTGACGGCGACGTCGCCCGCGATGTTGGCCGCCGTGGCCGCCGCCAACGTCTCGTCCACCGTCTGCCGGTCCGGCCAGCGCAGGGCGGCGACAGCCATCAGCAGCACCCCGGCGGCGCTCCAGAGGCCGACCACCACCGGGATGGGGAACCGTTCGGCGAGCAACCCGGTGGCCAGCACGGCGATCCCCTGGATGACCTGCACACCGGTGGCCATCACACCGAACGCGCGAGCCCGGAACTCCTTCGGTAACGCCTGGACGAACAGCCCGTTGGCCATCGGGAGCATGCCGGCGACAGCGAACCCGCACAGCGCGGCCAGCAGCGCCACCACCAGCGGTGGCGGATCGAACAGGGCCGGCACCAGCACCAGCGGGGCGAGCACCGCGAGCGGGCGCATCAGGGCCCGCCGGCGGGCGGGACCGAACAACCGGCTCACCAACAGCCCGCCGAGGATGAAGCCCACCGGACTGGCGACCATGATCACCGCCTGTGCCGTGCCGGCCGCCACGTCGCTCCTGGCGTCCTTGTTCGCCCAGGCGGCGGCCAGCCCCTCCGGGACGATCGAGAAGAGCATCACGCTGAACACCAGCACCGCGATGGCCCGCAACACCGGCGTACGGAAGACGATCCCGAAGCCCTCGGCGGTCTCCCGCAGCAGGTGGCTGCGGTGGGCGGTCGTCATGCTGGCCGGGCGGTCCCGGACGCCCAGGCGCAGCAGCAGCGCCGAGAGGCCGAAGGTGGCGGCGTTGAACAGCAGCGCGGCCGTCGGGTCGATCGAGGCGATGGCCGCGCCGAACAGATAGCCGACGACCTGCGCGGCCTGCCCGATGCTGCTGTTCAACGACAAGCCGACCACCAGCCGGTCGCCGGTGAGGATCTGCGCCATCAGCGCGGACTTCGCCGCCTGGCTGGGCGGGTTGGCGAGCGTGGCGGTGAAGAGGAGCACCAGCACCACCGGGACCGGCAGACCGGGAAGTGCGATGAGCACCATCAGCGCCATCCGGACGACGTCACACGCCACCATCACCCGCCGGTACGGGTGCCGCTCGGCCAGCGCGGCGAGCAGCGGACCGCCGAGCAGCCACGGCAGGTAGCTCACCGCGAACGCGGCGGCGGAGAGCGCGACGGACCCGGTCTGCTGGTAGACGAGGAGGGTCACGGCGGCCTTGGCGACGTAGTCACCGATCCAGGACAGCGACCCGGCCGTGAAGACAGCCCGGAACTCACGTTGGGCAAACACTTCGCGAAAAGTGGCCGGACCTTCCACGGAAGGTCGCTCGTCGGGCACCGTCGCCTCCATCGGCCCCCGGATACGGCTGCTTGTGGCCGCCGGGCCGGGAACACTCGTCAGATCTGCGGATCAGCGAGGATGTGACCGCGCTCCAGCGGGAACGCGTGCTTCGGGATTCTGCCCGATCGTCTGACAACTAGCTAGGGCGAACGGATCGTTCGTCGCATCCCCGACTGAACGAACGGACGATACTCCAAGGGCCGGGTGGACCGCGACCCCTGTATTCCCGGCCAGTGTCACCGGGTCAGGTGGCGCCACCCTGACCGGTCTCACCCTCCGACAGGGACCGGCTCGGCACACCGGGATAGATGCGGGCGGCGGCGATCTGCGCGGTGATACCCGAGTTCTCCAACGCCTCGGCCAGCCTGCGCCGCAGCTCCCGACCCACGGCGAACTGGCCGTCGGCGGTCGTCTTGACCACCGTACGGATCACGGCGCCGTCCACAGTCACCTGCTCGACGCCCAGCACCTCCGGCGCCTCCACGATCTCCGGCGACAGTTCCGGGTCCACCGCGACCGAGGCGGCGGCCGTACGCAGCACCGCGTTGGCCTCCTCCGTGCCGCTGAAGCCGATCGGCAGGTCCACCACCACCAGCGCCCAACCCTGGCTCTTGTTGCCCACCCGGATGATCTCGCCGTTGCGGATGTACCAGAGCACGCCACGTCCGTCCCGGACCGTGGTGACGCGGAGCCCGACCGACTCCACGACGCCCGTCGCCTCGCCGAGGTCGACGTTGTCACCCACGCCGTACTGGTCCTCGATGAGCATGAACAGTCCGGCGATCAGGTCCTTGACCAGGCTCTGCGCGCCGAAGCCCAGCGCGACGCCGGCGATGCCGGCGCTGGCCAGCAGCGGCGCCAGGTCGAAGCTGAACTCGCGCAGGATCATCAGCAGCGCGATCCCGAAGACGAACGCCGTGGTCATGCTGCGCAGCACCGAACCGATCGCCTCGGCCCGCTGCCGCCGCCGCTCCGGCACGAACTCGGCCGGGTCGACCGCGGCCGTGGGCACCCGCTCGCGCAGCGGGCGCAGCATCGTCGGCACCGCGCCGTCGGTGGTCGTACGGACCAGCCGGTTGATCGTGCGGTGCAGCGCCCAGCGGGCCACCATCGCCAGCACGATGATCAGCACCACCCGTAGCGGCTTGAGCAGGATCCAGTAGCTGCCCTCGGCGAACCACGCCGAGTGGGTGATCCGGTAGATCCACTCGCAGGAGGTGCTGCCCTGACAGTTCACCGATACGACGTCGGGCAGGGCAAGGGGCGTCACGCTGGCGGCACTCACCCTGTCTTCGTACCGCAACACCTCGGACCCGCCGCCGCCGACCCACCAGCCGGGTGAGATGCGTCGGAGCGCCGGGTCGGACCGGGGCGAACCGGCCATCGTGACAGGTGGGGAAAAGAGCTTCACATCCGACCCCGGATTAGTACGTGCAATCCGGGGTCCGATCAGGGACTATTGGCGCAACGGACGTCGGTGATCGAACGGGCGTCGACGGTGGGGGCCCTCGTGCCCGACTCCGGTCGGCGGCAGGTTCGTAGCAGCCGCTGAACCGGGAGGGTGAGCGCGATGCCTGACATACGACCCACGGTGGGCTCCGGCGCGCTGGTTCTCAACGCCACCTACGAGCCCCTGTGTGTCGTGTCGGTGCGTCGCGCCGCGATCCTCGTCCTCTCGGCCAAGGCCGTCTGCGTCGCCGACGGCGACGGCATCCTGCACAGCGCCCGGGACGCGCTGCCGGTGCCGTCGGTCGTGCGGCTGACCCGCTTCGTCCGGGTGCCCTACCGGACCCACGTCGGGCTGTCCCGCCGTGCGATCTTCGCCCGGGACGGTTGGCGGTGCGCCTACTGCCGGGGGCCGGCCGAGACCATCGACCATGTCTTCCCGCGCAGCCGGGGTGGCCGGCACGCCTGGGAGAACGTGGTCGCCGCGTGTGCGCGGTGCAACCACACCAAGGGCGACAAGACCCCGGCCGAGCTGGGCTGGCGGCTGCACGCCCTGCCGGCCGCGCCGAAGGGCACCGCATGGCGGGTTCTCGGGCACCGCGCCCCGGACCCGCGCTGGGCCGACTGGCTCGACCTGCGCGAGCCCGAAGCGGCAGCCTGACCCGTACCCGTGCGGGTCCGGCTGCACCCGCGGGCCACGCGGCCCGGGACGGCCGTCCGGGGGCCGGCGGTCGGGCTCAGTCCTGCTGGTCGGCGGCCCGACGCGTCGCGCGCTCGTGCCGGTCGACCGCCCGCCGGTGCGCGATCGCGAGGAGCCGGTCGACCTCGGGCAGCATCTGCGGACCCGGCATCACGATGCTGGCGAAGCCGTACAGCGCGTAGCCCGGGTGCGGCGTGAGAGTGTCCAGCCGGGCGTAGTCGAAGTCGTCCCGGTGCTCCTCGAAGGCCCCGGGCGCGAAGCCGAACGCCTTTTCGAACTCGGCCCGGCCCAGCTCCAGGTTGAGGCGGAAGACGCCGGGGCGGTCGAGCTGCCCGGCCTCGTCGAAGCCGGGCACGTCGTGCTCGACGATGGTGGCGAACGGTTGGCGGCGATCCGGCCCGACGTGGAAGAACCGGTCACCCCACGCGGCCTCGGGGGACCCGTTCTCCTCGCTCGCCACGACCTGCTCGACGCCGGGCAGCGCGCCGATCCGCTCGGCCAGCACGGCCGCGTCGACGCCGGTGGGGATGTGCAGCACCGCGTCGGCGTTCTCGACGGCCGCCTGGTCCAGCGGGAAGTAGCGGTAGTCGTGCTCGCGGCGTTCGGCCGGCGCGATGTCGGCCGTCGGGACGTACCCGGGAAGGTCGCCCCGCTGCTGGAGCCGACCCTCGTAGGTCGGCGCGGCGGGCGCGTCGATGCCGAGCGCGGGACTCGCGCCGAGGGTGCCGACGACCACCGCGTACCGCTCGCCGAGCAGCGCCCCGACGATCGCGCCGGCGCCGGCCCACGACACCGTCGCGCCACCGATCGTCATGGCGCTCGGATGGCGTTGCAGGTGTGTGTTGTGGGCGAAGACCAGCGTCGGTCCCCGGTCGGCCTCGACGGCCCGGATCGCGAGCAGGTTCTCGGCCATCAGCGCGTCCCGGACCCCGGCCAGGCGCGGGAAGCGCTCCTGGGGCGCGAGGTCGGACGCGGCCGCGGCGTGGTACCGCAGCAACGCGACCGCGGACGTGGCGTGGACGTGCGCCTCCTGCCATCCGGCGGACCGGCGGTGGGCCTGAAGAAACAGCTCGGTCAGCAGGTCGTCGGCCAGAACCCGCAGCCGCTGGGCATCCGTCGAGCGTCCGACCGATCGACCCGGCTCCCACACGGCGGCCGTGTCGCTCCACCGGGCCTCGTCCCCGACCAGCTCGTCGATCTCCGCCGACCGGTCCAGGCCCAGAAAGTCGCACACGAGCGTCAGGTGCCGGCGGGGGCTCGGGGCGCCCTCGATCTCCAGCGGCGCGTCGAAACCGTGGAACCGCAGGCGCTGCCCGGCAGGCCGACCGGCGTTCCACTCCCGCATCCGCAGCAGCAGGTCACGGTTGGCCGGGGCGGCGCCGAAGCCGTGACTGAACCCCTCGGCGAGCGCGCGGTCGAGCGGCACGTCCCCGCCCCGCACGAACTCGTCGGCGAGCAGCCCGGCGGCCCGGTCGCTCTCCAGGGCGATGGAGCGGTAGCCGTGCTCGGCCAGCATCAGGAAGGCGTCGTTGCGGATCTGGAGGAAGGCGGACTCACCATGCGTCGGCTCGCCGAGCGCGAGCAGGGTCGGTGAGCCGGCGAGCAGGTCGAGAAGAGTGGTCATTGCATCGACCGTATCGTTGAACCACCGGTTGAGACTTCAGAGCGAGGGAGCACGGTGGTCACCCCAAAACCCTCAAACCCGGGGGTACGCCGGCCGGTCGACCTCGCCCGGCGACACGGGCTGTCGGCGCAGGCCGTCCGCAACTACGAACGCGACGGCGTGCTGCCGCCGGCCGAGCGCGCCCCCACCGGGTACCGCCGGTTCACCGAGGTGCACGCCCGGGCGCTGGACGCGTACCTCGCCCTCGTCGCGGGCCACGGTCACGCGGCCGGCGGCGACATCATGCGCGCCGTCAACCGGGGCGAGATCGACACGGCGTTGCGGGCGATCGACCACGGCCACGGACTGCTACGACGCGACCGGGAGACCCTGGACGCGGTCGAGGCGGCGGTCACCACCCTCACCGCTTCGAAGCCGGCGCCGCAGACGCGGCGGGCCGTGCCGATCAGTGTGCTCGCGCACCGGCTCGGCGTACGACCGGCGACGCTGCGCAAGTGGGAGGCGGCCGGGATCCTGCGACCGGAGCGCGATCGGGTCACCCGCCACCGCGTCTACACGCCCGACGACGTCCGGGACGCCGAACTCGCCCACCTGCTGCGCCGGGGCGGCTACCGGCTGGGCCACATCGCCGACGTGCTGCGTCGGGTGCGGGACGCCGGCGGCGCCGAACCCCTTGCCGCGTCGCTCGCCCAGTGGCGGGGACGCCTCACCGAGCGCGGCCGGGCCATGCTCACCGGGGCCGCCCGGCTCGCCGCCTACCTCGACGGCGGCGCGGGAGATCACCCGCCACGGGCCTTGACCAGCGAGGCGAAGACCACCAGGTTGTCCGAGTAGCCGGTCTCACCACCCACCCACCGGCCACCACAGGTGATCAGCCGCAGGCTGGGACGGCTGAAGTCGCCGTACACCTCGTCCACCGGGAGCCGTTCCTTGTCGAACCGCTCCACCGAGTCCACCTCGAAGACCGCCACCCGGCCGTCGGCGCGGGTGATGTCGACCTGGTCGCCGGAGCGCAGTTCCCGTAGCCGGTGGAAGACAGCCGGCCCGGTGGTGGTGTCCACGTGCCCGACGATCACCGCCGGCCCGTACTGACCCGGGGTGGGACCCTGGTCGTACCAGCCGGCCTCCTGAGCGCGGGCCACGTCGGGCACGGCGATGGTGCCGTCCGGGGCGATGCCCACGTCGTGCAGCGGCGCGCGCAGGTCGATCGTGTCGATGGCGAGGGCGGTCGGTGGGCTGGCCGGCAGCACCGGGAACTTCTTCGGCGGCGGCCGGAGGCCCGCGCTGATCCGGTCCGGCAGCAGACTCACCCCGGTCACCTGCTCCAGTCCGAGCATCGCCACGATCAACACCATCAGCGAGGCGATGATCAGGATCGGCGCTCCCGGCCGGTTACCGTCGAACCGACGCCGGGCCAGCGGCGGCCCACCCTGGCCTCGGGGCGGCAGCGGTCGTGCGTCCGGGTCGGTGGTGGCGACGCTGGCGCAGACCGCCTGCCCGGCGACCCGCCGTAGCCGCCCGGAGAGGCGGGCCACCAGGCGTCCCGAGGCGCGCAGCGTCCGCGCGGCCTGGACGCGGGCACGGCGGTCCGACCGCGTGGAGCGGGCAGGATGATCCGACCGCGCACGCGCGGATCTGCGGGTCATGGTGGGTCCGGGTCAGGAGCCGGCTCCGGGCCGACGCCGGCCGCCCGCCATGCCGAGCGCCACCGCGGCGGCCACCAGGGCCACGCCGCCGAGGACGAGGACCGAGCCGGTGCCCCGACCGCCGGCGGTGCCGCCGCCCCCGGTCGCCGGCCCCTTGCTGGGCGAGGCCATGTTGAGCACGGTCAGCATCGTCTGGGCCGTCTGGTTGTTCTGGCAGCGCAGGTCGACCTGGTAGTCACCGGGCTCCTTGTTGCCCGGAACGGTGACCTCACCCTTGAGGAAGCCGTTGTCCGGCCTGAGCATCACGTGTCCGAACGCGTCGGAGTGCACGTTGGCCTGCCGGTCGTTGTTGTTGTCGCAGCTCGCCCGGATCGTCACCCGGCCGCCCGCCGGAACGCTGTTCGGTGTCACCTCGACGAAGGTGTTCTCACCGGCGCGGGCCGGCGCCACCGACAGCAGGACGAACGCCCCGATGAGCCCGACCAGCGTCAGAGCGGACGAGAGCGCGCGGTTGATCGTGCGAAGACCCTGCATGATTTCCCCCCAACCGGCGACAACCGCCGGAACCCTCCCCTGGGCACGCGGCTGCTTTCCCCGTCCCGCAAAGGCAAACCCCGCCCCGCCCGCCCCGCACCTCTCCGCGCCCCGCCCCCGCCCCCTGCCCCCCTCCCGCGTCGATCATGGAGTTGTGGTGCCCCGCAAAAGGTGCATCTCATCGCCATCTACCCACCACGACTCCATGATCGACCGCGAGCCCTGCCTGGGCTCCCGCAATCTTGCACTTTCTGCGGCGGCATACCGGGCACTCTTCGCGTATCGGCGACAGGAAGTGCAAGATCGGCGCGCGGGAGGGGAGGGGTGAGGGAGGGGAGGGGGAGGGAGGGGAGGGGGGAGGGCGCGGGTGGGGTGGGTTAGGGGTGGGGGGTTATGGGGTGCCAGGGGAGGGGGGAGGACAGGACCATGGTGCTCGACGGCTGGCCGTACGGGGCCAGGCGGTCGATGACCGCCTCGAAGTCCCCGATCGAGCCGGCGGCCACCTTGAGCATGCTGCACGCGTCACCGGTGATCCGATGGATCTCCAGGATCTCCGGCCAGTCGGACACCTCCGGGTCGTGCAGGATGCAGCGGGCCCCGTAACAGGACATCCGGATCAGGGCGACCACCGTACGGCCGGCCCGGGTCAGGTCGACGTGGGCGTGGTACCCGGTGATCACACCGGTCTCCTCGAGCCGGCGGACCCGCTCGGCGACGGCCGGCGGGGACAGGTGCACCCGGCGGGACAACTCGCTGAACGAGAGCCGGGCGTCGGCCTGCAACTCGCGCAGCAGCGCCCAGTCCATGTCGTCCACGCTCGAACCTTACTTTCGTGAACCGGATTCGCCCAGCTGCCTTCTGTTCGTCAGGTCAGGACGGCAAGTCCCGTTGATCCGGCATTCCATACGCCGATCCCGCCGCGAGATCATGACGTCGGCAGTCCGGGGAAGGGAGACGTCTGGTGGAATCGACGGAGCGGCGGGCCTCGAACCGCGTCGCCACGGTGCGACCGGTGACCCCGCGACAACGGGCGGCCCGCGCCGCCCGCAACGGTGGCGAGCCGACCCTCGAGTTCGCCGACCTGGTGCCGTACGACGCGTACGTGCGGGCCAGCGCGCTGCACCAGTTGCAGCAACCCCTCAGCGACGACCCCGGTGAGATGTCGTTCCTCATGGTCAGTCAGATCATGGAGCTGTACTTCGGGCTGACCTGCCACGAGCTGCGCGAGACCCAGCGCCTCCTGCGTGCCGACCGGATCTGGGACGCGTTGGCTCCGCTGCGCCGCGCCACGCTGCACCTGGAGGGGCTCAACGCCGCCTGGCAGGGCCTGCGCTGGATGACCCCGGCCGACTTCAACCGGTTCCGCAACCTGCTCGGTGAGGGCAGCGGCTTCCAGTCCGCCATGTACCGGCATCTCGAGTTCCTGCTCGGGCTGCGCGATCCGGCGCTGATCCGTCCGTTCCGCCGGCAGACCGAGGTGCACGCCGCACTCACGGCCGCGCTGGCCGCCCCGAGCCTCTGGGACGACGTCGTCGCGCTGCTGGCCCGGCGTGGCTTCGACATCCCCGCCGATCTGCTGGGCCGGGACGTGGCGGTCGAGCACGATCCGCAACCGGAGGTCGAGGCCGCCTGGGTACGGATCTACGCCGACAGCGGCCCCGACAATCATCTGCGGCTGCTGGGCGAGGCGCTCAGCGGTGTCGCCGAGGAGTTCGGCGACTGGCGCTGGAACCACGTCAAGGCGGTGCAGCGGACGATGGGCGCCAAGGTCGGCAGCGGCGGCTCGGCCGGCCTGGCGTGGCTGCAACGGAGCATGGCCCGGGTGGTCTTCCCGGAGCTGTGGTCGGCCCGCACCGCGATGTGACCGGAGAGCGAGACATGCACATTCCTGTTGACGAGGCGCACCGCCTCGACGAGGCCGACCCGGGTCACCGGCACCTCTTCCACGTGCCACCCGCCGACGGTGGCGACCACGCCGAGTCGGCGTACCTGGCCGGCAACTCGCTCGGTCTGCAACCCCGGGCCACCCGCGACGAACTCCTCGCCGACCTGGACGCCTGGGGGCGGCTCGGCGTCGAGGGGCACCTGGAGGCCGAGCGCGCCTGGCTGCCGTACCACGAGCTGTTGACGGGCCCGGCCGCCCGACTGGTCGGCGCCCGGCCCGCGGAGGCCGTGGTGATGAACTCGCTCACCGTCAACCTGCACCTGCTGATGGTCAGCTTCTACCGCCCGGCCGGCGCGCGCACCCGCATCGTCATCGAGGACAGCGCCTTTCCCTCGGACAGCTACGCGGTGCGCAGTCAGGCCAGGTTCCACGGCCTGGACCCGGACGACACCGTGGTCCGGCTGCGCCCGCGCCCCGGCGAGGACGCGCTGCGCACCGAGGACGTCACCGACTACCTGGCCGCCGAGGGCGACCGGGTGGCGCTGGTGCTGCTCGGCGGCGTCAACTACCTCACCGGTGAGCTGCTGGACATCCCGACGATCACGGCCGCCGGTCGGGCCGCCGGCGCGGTGGTCGGCTGGGACCTGGCGCACGCCGTGGGCAACGTGCCCCTCGCGCTGCACGACTGGGACGTCGACTTCGCGGCCTGGTGCTCCTACAAGTACCTGAACTCCGGTCCCGGAGCGTTGGCCGGCGTCTTCGTGCACGAGCGCCACCTCGGCGATCCCGACCTGCCCCGCTTCGAGGGCTGGTGGAGCACGGCGGCGGCCACCCGGTTCGAGATGACGCCGGTCTCCCGGCCACCGTCCACCGTGGAGGCGTGGCAGATCTCCAACCCGCCGATCTTCGCGATGGGTCCGGTGCGTACCTCGCTGGAGCTGTTCGACGCGGTCGGGATGCCGGCGCTGCGGGCCCGCAGCCTGCGTCTCACCGGCTGGCTGGAGTCGCTGCTCGACGAGGTCACCGCCGACCGGCCGTTGCGGGTGGTCACCCCGCGTGACCCGGCCCGCCGGGGCTGCCAACTCTCGGTCCGCGTCGGCGCCGGCAACGCCGCCGAGCTGACCAAACGCCTACGGTACGAACACGGCGTCATCGCCGACGCCCGGGAGCCGGATGTGGTCCGCTTCGCCCCGGTGCCGCTCTACTCGACGTACCTCGACTGTTGGCGGGCCGCTGCCGCGCTGGAGGCCACGGTGGGACAGGTGAACCCATGACGGCGCGGCGCGACGAGGTCGCGATCATCGGCGCCGGCCTGGCCGGGTGCCTGGCAGCCTGCTACCTGGCCCGGCGGGGCTATCCGGTGGCCCTCTACGAGCGACGGCCGGACCCGCGCGCCGGTACGGCCGAGCGGGGACGTTCGATCAACCTCGCGCTCTCCGAGCGAGGGCTGGACGCGCTGCGGCGGATCGGCCTGGCCGAGCAGGTGATGGCCGACGCGTTGCCGATGCGTGGCCGGATGATCCACCCGGTGGAGGGCGAGCCGCAGTTCCAGTCGTACAGCGCGGCCGGCGACCGGGCGATCAACTCGATCAGCCGGGGCGCGTTGAACAACGCTCTGCTGGACGCCGCGACCGCGCTGCCCGGGGTACGGGTGGTCTTCGACCATCGTCTCGTGGGGCTCGACCCGACCGACGGCTCGCTGAGCTTCGACACCCCGCAGGGACTCCTCGCCGCCAAGGCGTCGGTCGTGCTGGGCGCCGACGGCGCGGGCTCCGCCGTACGCGGGCAGCTCCTGGCGCACGGCTTGCTGCGCGAGAGCGTGGACTTCCTCGACTACGGCTACAAGGAGCTGACGATCCCGCCGCTGGGCGGGGATTTCGCGCTCGACGAGGACGCCCTGCACATCTGGCCACGGGGCACGTCGATGATGATCGCGCTGCCGAACCCGGACCGCTCGTTCACGTGCACGCTGTTCTGGCCCAACGAGGGGGCCGGCAGCTTCGCCGCCCTGGACGACCCGGCCGCGATCAGGGCGCACTTCGCCGAGCAGTACCCGGACGTGATTCCGCTGGCCCCCGCCCTGGTGGACGACTACCAGCACAACCCGGTCGGTGTGCTGGGCACGGTCCGCAGCACGCCCTGGCAGGTCAACGGCACCGTCGGCCTGATCGGTGACGCGGCCCACGCCATCGTGCCGTTCTACGGGCAGGGCGCGAACTGCGCCTTCGAGGACGTCGTCGAGTTGGACCGCTGTCTGGACGAGTGCGGCGACGAGTGGACGGCGGCGCTGCCGCTGTTCCAGCGTCGCCGGCAGGAGAACGCCGAGGCCATCGCGCAGATGGCGTTGACCAACTTCGTGGAGATGCGCGACAAGGTCGCGTCACCGGTCTTCCAGGCGCGTCGGCGGGTGGAGCACGCGCTGGAACGGGCCCTGCCCGGCCGGTACGTTTCGCAGTACGAGCTGGTGTCCTTCTCCACCACCCCGTACGCCGAGGTGCGCCGCCGGGTGCGCCGGCAGCACCGCGTGCTCGGCGCGGTCGCCGGTGGGGCGGCGCTGCTGCTGGCCGGCGCGATCACGGCGGTGCTCAACCGAGGGAGGCGCGCGTGACGAACGTCTGGGACCCGGCGCTGATGACCGGCCGCGCGCCGGCCGGGCCGCCGCTGCTGCGCAACTTCGTGGGCGGCGGGTTCGTCGACGGATCATCGACGTTCACGAAGGTCAGCCCGGTGACCGGGGAGCCGGTCTTCGAGGTGGCCGAGGCGTCGCGGTCCACGGTGGACGACGCGGTCGCCGCCGCCCGCGCGGCCCTGCGCGGCCCGTGGGGCCGGATGGGCGAGCGGGAGCGCGCCGAGGTGCTGCGCCGGGTGGCCGACGAGTTGGAACGCCGCTTCGACGACCTGGTGACCGCCGAGGTCGCCGACACCGGTAAGTCCATCGCCCAGGCCCGTACGCTGGACATCCCGCGTGGCGCGGCGAACTTCCGGGCGTTCGCGGAGATCGTGGCGACCGCGCCCACCGAGTCGTTCACCACTGTCACCCCGACCGGCGGCCGGGCCCTCAACTACGCGGTCCGCAAGCCGGTCGGCGTGGTCGCCGTCATCGTGCCGTGGAACCTGCCGCTGCTGCTGCTCACCTGGAAGGTCGCTCCGGCACTGGCCTGCGGCAACGCCGTGGTGGTCAAGCCCAGCGAGGAGACGCCCGCCTCGGCGACGGTGCTGGCCGAGGTGATGGCCGCCGCCGGCGTACCCGAGGGGGTGTTCAACCTCGTGCACGGGTTCGGTCCGGACTCGGCGGGGGAGTTCCTGACCCGTCATCCCGGCGTGGACGCGATCACCTTCACCGGCGAGTCGGCCACCGGCGGCGCGATCATGCGGGCCGCCGCCGACGGGGTGAAGGCGGTCAGCTTCGAGTTGGGCGGCAAGAACGCCGGCCTGGTCTTCGCCGACGCCGACCTGGACGCGGCGGTCGCCGGCTCGGTGCGGTCCAGCTTCACCAACGGCGGTCAGGTGTGCCTCTGCACCGAACGCATCTACGTGCAGCGGCCGGTCTTCGAGGAGTTCACCGCCCGGCTGGCGAAGCGGGCCGGCGAACTGACGTACGGCTGGCCCACCGACGAGGCGACGGCGACCATGCCGCTCATCTCCCCGCAGCACCGGGCCAAGGTGCTCGGGGCGTACGAGCTGGCCCGGTCCGAGGGGGCCGAGGTGCTGACCGGCGGCGGTACGCCCACCTTCGGCGACGCCCGCGACGGCGGCTCGTACGTGCAGCCGACCGTGCTCGCCGGTCTCGGCGCGGACGCCCGCACCAACCGGGAGGAGATCTTCGGCCCGGTCGTGCACGTCGCGCCGTTCGACACCGAGGACGAGGCGTACGCCCTGGCCAACGGCACCGACTACGGCCTGGCGGCGACGGTGTGGACCCGGGACGTCGGTGTGGCGCACCGGGCCGGGGCGCGGCTGGACGCCGGCATCGTCTGGGTCAACACCTGGTTCCTGCGGGACCTGCGCACCCCGTTCGGCGGGGTGAAGGCGTCCGGCATCGGTCGGGAGGGCGGCGTGCACTCGCTGGACTTCTACTCCGAACTCACAAACGTCTGCGTGGACCTGTCGTGACCGGGGGAGTGAACGTGGAAGCCGACATCGAGGCCGCGAACCGGGAGCTGGCCGAGGCGCGCAGCAGCGGCAAGCCGTGCCCGCCGCTGCGCGGCCGGTTGCTGCCGGAGGGGGACGTCGAGTCCGCGTACCGCGTGCAGCAGCTCCAGACGCGGGCCTGGCAGGGCCGGGGCGAGCGCCGCGTCGGCGCGAAGATCGGGCTGACGTCCCGGGCGGTGCAGGAGACCTTCGGGGTGTTCCAGCCGGATTTCGGGTTGCTGACCGACGAGATGGCCGTCGGCGACGGTGTCGAGGTGCCGATCGACCGGCTGCTCCAGCCGCGGGTCGAGGCGGAGATCGCGTTCGTGCTGGGCGGCGACCTCGCCGAGGAGCGGATCACCACGGTCGACCTGATCCGCGCGGTCGACCACGTGCTGCCGGCCATCGAGATCGTCGACTCACGGGTCGCCGGCTGGGACATCTCCATCGTGGACACGATCGCCGACAACGCGTCCAGCGGGCTGTTCGTGCTCGGCACCACGCCCCGCCGGCTCGCCGACGTCGACCTGCGGCTGTGCGGGATGGTGCTGGAGCACGCCGGTGAGCCGGTCTCGGTCGGCGCGGGCGCGGCCTGCCTGGGCAACCCGCTGCACGCCCTGCACTGGCTGGCCGCCACCCTCGCCCGGGCCGGTGATCCGCTGCGTGCCGGAGACGTGGTGCTCTCCGGGGCGCTCGGGCCGATGGTGCCCGTCACCCCCGGGGCCGCGTACGAGGCGCGGATCTCCGGGCTCGGCTCGGTGCGCACCTGCTTCAGCGTTGGAGGCAACCAGTGACCGGTGTGGCGGTGCTCGGTTCCGGAAACATCGGGACCGACCTGATGATCAAGGTGTTGCGGCTGAGTGACAGCCTGCGGATGGTGGCGATGGCCGGCATCGACCCGGCCTCCGACGGCCTGGCCCGCGCCCGCCGCCTCGGTGTCGTCACCACCGCCGACGGCGTGGACGGCCTTGTCGCGATGCCCGAGTTCGCCGACGTCGAGCTGGTCTTCGACGCCACGTCGGCCGGCGCGCACCGCCGTCACGACGAGGTGCTGCGGTCGTACGGTCGTACGGTGGTCGACCTGACCCCGGCGGCGATCGGCCCGTACGTGGTGCCGCCGGTCAACCTCGACGAGCACCTGCACGAGCCGAACGTCAACATGGTGACCTGCGGCGGACAGGCGACCGTGCCGATCGTCGCCGCCGTCGGTCGGGTCACCCCGGTGGCGTACGGCGAGATCGTCGCGTCGATCGCCTCGAAGTCCGCCGGCCCGGGCACCAGGGCCAACATCGACGAGTTCACCGAGACCACGGCGCGGGCCATCGAGGTGGTCGGCGGGGCGGAGCGGGGCAAGGCGATCATCGTGCTGAACCCGGCGGACCCACCGCTGCTCATGCGGGACACCGTCTACTGCCTGTGCCCGGACGCCGACGCCGACACCGCCGCCATCGCCGCCTCGGTCAGCGAAATGGTGGCGGCGGTGCAGGAGTACGTCCCCGGCTACCGGCTCAAGCAGGACGTGCAGTTCGACCGGGTGCGGGCGTACCTGCCGTCGCTGGGGCGTCAGCTCACCGCGTTGCAGGTGTCGGTGTTCCTGGAGGTCTCCGGCGCGGGCCACTACCTCCCGGCGTACGCCGGCAACCTGGACATCATGACGTCGGCCGCGCTGCGGACCGCCGAGCGGCTGGTGGCCCTGCGTGCGACGGGAGCGGTGACATGACGGACCTGTACATCCAGGACGTGACCCTGCGCGACGGCATGCACGCCATCGCCCACCGCTACAGCGTCGACCAGGTGCGCACGATCGCCGCCGCGCTGGACGCCGCCGGGGTGGCCGCCATCGAGGTCGCGCACGGCGACGGGCTCGCCGGGTCCAGCGTCAACTACGGCCACGGCGCGGCCAGCGACGCCGAGTGGATCTCCGCAGCCGCCGAGGTGCTGACCACGGCGAAACTGACCACCCTGCTGCTGCCCGGCATCGGCACGATCGCCGACCTGAAGGCCGCCAAGGCCCTCGGGGTGACGAGCGTCCGCATCGCCACCCACTGCACGGAGGCGGACATCTCCGCCCAGCACATCTCCTGGGCCCGGGAGAACGGCATGGACGTGGCCGGGTTCCTGATGATGTCGCACATGAACGATCCGGCCGGGTTGGCCGGGCAGGCCAAACTCATGGAGTCGTACGGGGCGCACTGTGTCTACGTCACCGACTCCGGCGGCCGGCTGCTGATGTCCGACGTGGCGCAGCGCGTCGACGCGTACCGGCAGGTGCTCGAACCCCGGACGCAGATCGGCATCCACGCGCACCACAACCTGTCCCTCGGCGTGGCCAACAGCGTGCTCGCCGTCGAGCACGGCCGCGTCCTCGGCTCCGCGCCGACCGGCCCCGACGCGCCGCACGGCCGGACCGTCCGGGTCGACGCGTCGCTCGCCGGGATGGGCGCGGGCGCCGGCAACGCGCCGCTGGAGGTCTTCGTGGCGGTCGCCGAGCTGCACGGCTGGAAGCACGGCTGCGACGTGTTCGCGCTGATGGACGCCGCCGACGACCTTGTCCGCCCGTTGCAGGACCGGCCCGTCCAGGTCGACCGGGAGACGCTCTCCCTCGGTTACGCCGGGGTCTACTCCAGCTTCCTGCGGCACGCCGAGCGGGCCTCGGCGAAGTACGGCGTGGACGTGCGCTCGATCCTGGTCGAGCTGGGCCGGCGTCGGATGGTCGGTGGCCAGGAGGACATGATCGTCGACGTGGCACTCGACCTGGCCGGCACGAAGCGGTCGCGGACGGAGGATGAGGCAGCATGATCGGACCGGACATCGCGGGGATCGCCGAGAAGCTGGGCGCGGCCGCCGCCACGGCCACCGCGATCCCGCAGCTCGCCGCCGAGACCGGCCTCGACGTGGACGCCGCGTACGCCGTGCAGGCCGCCCTGGCGCAGCGCCGGGTCGACGCCGGTGAGCGGCTGGTCGGGCTGAAGATGGGGCTCACCAGCAAGGCGAAGATGGCCCAGGTCGGCGTGGACGAGGTGATCTGGGGGCGGCTCACCGACGCGATGCGGGTGCCCGACGGCGGAGTGGTCGACCCGTCCGCGTACATCCATCCCCGGGTCGAGCCGGAGGTCGCGTTCCTGCTGGACCGGCTTCCGGAGCCGGGTGAGCCGGTCGGCGACTTCGCCACGGCGGTCCGCGCGGTCGCCCCGGCCATCGAGCTGATCGACTCCCGGTACGCCGACTTCCGGTTCTCGCTGCCGGACGTCATCGCGGACAACACCTCCGCCGCCGCGTTCGTGATCGGCCCGTGGTCCCCGGTGCCGGCGGGACTGGACAACCTGGGCGTCCTGCTGGAGATCGACGGACGGGTGGCCCAGGTCGGCTCGACGGCGGCGATCCTCGGCGATCCGCGTCGCGCGCTCGACGAGGGAATCCGGCTGGCGGGCCGGCACGGCGTGCGACTGGAACCGGGCTGGGTATTCCTGGCCGGCGCGGCCACCGCCGCCGTTCCGCTGCGCCCCGGCGCGCACGTCCGCGCGGTCGTCGAGAAGCTCGGCACGGCGTCGTTGCGGGCGTCGTCGTGAGCGGGGTGGTCGTTGCCGGGAAGGCGGTTCCTCGGGGGGCTTTTCCGCACGTCAAGGTGGCGGGTGGGTTCGTCTTCGTCTCCGGTACGTCGTCCCGGCGGCCGGACAACAGCTTCGCCGGTGTCGAGGTGGACGAGTTCGGCACCACGAACCTCGACATCCGGGCGCAGACCAGGGCCGTGATCGAGAACATCCGGGACCTGCTGCGCTCGGTCGGCGCGGACCTCACCGACCTCGTCCAGGTGACGTCGTACCTGGTCAACATGAACGACTTCGGTGGTTACAACGAGGTCTGGGCGGAGTTCTTCGACACGTCCGGGCCCACCCGTACGACGGTGGCGGTGCACCAGTTGCCGCACCCGCACCTGCTCATCGAGATCCAGGCCGTGGCCCTTCTTCCCTCGGGAGGTCAGTCGTGAGTGAGATCGCCGAGCCGTTCAGCTTTCCGGGCTGGATCGCGGAGAACCAGCACCTGCTGAAGCCCCCGGTGGGCAACAAGGAGATGTTCCCCGGCGGGGACGACTTCATCGTGATGGTGGTGGGCGGCCCCAACCAGCGCACCGACTTCCACGTGGACCCGTACGAGGAGTTCTTCTACCAGGTCAAGGGCAACATGCACATCAACCTGATGACCCCGCAGGGGCCGCGCACGGTGCACGTGCGCGAGGGTCAGATGTGGATGCTGCCGCGCAACACCCCGCACTCGCCGCAGCGACCGGAGGCCGGCTCGATCGGTGTGGTCGTCGAGCGGGTCCGCGAGGAGGGCACGCTGGAGACGTTCCAGTGGTACTGCCCGGAGTGCGGGCACAAGGTGCACGAGGTCGAGTTGCAGGTCCGCGACATCGCCGCCGACCTGCCGCCGGTGTTCCAGGCGTTCTACGCCGACGAGTCGGCGCGCACCTGCGCGAACTGCGGCACCCTGCACCCGGGCAAGGGCTGATGCCCGCTGGTGTGGTCGACGTGCACACGCACGTCGTACCGAAGGGGTGGCCGGACCTCGGGGCGGCGTGCGGTGGCACCGGCTGGCCGTGGTTGCGGGTCGACTCCGAACGCGCCGCCATGATCATGGTGGGGGAGGCGGAGTTCCGCCCGATCGGCGCGGAGTGCTGGGACGCGTCCCGCCGGCTCGCCGACATGGACGCCGACGGCGTCGCCGTGCAGGTGGTGTCGCCGACCCCGGTCTTCTTCAGCTACGACCGTCCTGCCGACCAGGCCGTGAAGGTCGCCCGGATCTTCAACGACCTGACCCTTGAGGTCACCGCGGCCGGCGGCGGCCGGCTGGTGCCGTTCTGTCAGGTGCCCCTGCAGGACCCGGACGCCGCCTGCGCCGAGCTGGACCGCAGCCTGGCTGCCGGGCACGTGGGCGTCGAGATCGGCAACCACGTGGGCGACCGGGACCTGGACGACGCGGGTGTGGTCACCTTCCTCCAGCACTGTGCCGAGGTGGGCGCGCCCGTCTTCGTCCACCCGTGGGACATGCCGGACGGGCCACGGCTGGACCGGTGGATGGCTCGGTGGCTCAGCGGCATGCCGGCCGAGACGCACCTGTCGGTGCTGGCGATGATCCTGGGCGGCGTCTTCGACCGGGTGCCCGGGTCGCTGCGGATCTGCTTCGCGCACGGTGGCGGGAGTTTCCCGTTCTGGCTGGGCCGGGCCGACAACGCCTGGCACCGCCGGGGCGACCTGGTCCGGGGCGCGTCCGTCGCCCCGCCGAGCAGCTACGTCGACCGGTTCAGCGTCGACTCGGTCGTCTTCGCGGCACCGGCGCTGCGGCTGCTGGTGGACACGCTGGGGGAGGACCGGGTGCTGGTCGGCAGCGACTACCCGTACCCGCTGGGGGAGCGGCCCGCCGGTGCGGTGGTCGACGCGGCCGACTTCCTCACCGACGCCCAGCGCGACAAGCTCCGCGCCACCAACGCCCGGCGCTTCCTGTACGGCTGACCAGCGCCGCTTCGTCGGCCCGCGTGTCGGGTGCACCGGGCGCTGGCGGGCGGCAGGATGAGGACATGGCCGAGCCGCACGACCTGACCGCTTTGGAGCAGGCTGCCGCCGTCGCGCGCGGCGAGTTGTCAAGCGTCGAGCTGGTCGAGCACCACCTGCGGCGGGTGGCAGCGCTCGGCGACACCGTGGGCGCGTTCGTCACCGTCACCCCCGAGCTGGCCCGCGCCGCCGCCCGCGCCGCCGACGCCGCGCCGGCGCAGGGGCGCGGCCCGCTGCACGGCGTACCGACCGCCATCAAGGACCTCACCCTCACCGCCGGGGTACGCACCACCTTCGGCTCGGCCGCCTTCGCCGACTTCGTCCCGCCGGTCGACGCCGACGTGGTCCGGTTCATCAAGGCCGCCGGCCTCGTCAGCCTCGGCAAAACGACCACCTCGGAGCTGGGCTGCTCGCTCTACTCCGAGGGCCGCGTCGCGCCACCGGCCCGCAATCCGTGGCAGTTGGCGTACACCGCCGGTGGTTCCAGTGGCGGCGCGGCGGCGGCGGTCGCGGCCGGCCTCGTCCCGGTCGCCCAGGGGTCCGACGGCGGCGGCTCGCTGCGCATCCCGGCGTCGCTCTGCGGCCTGGTCGGCTACAAGCCCAGCCGTGGCCTGGTCTCCGGCGGGCCGCTCGGCTCCGGCGCGTTCGGGCTGCCCACCAGCGGGCCGATCGGACGGACGGTGGCCGACGTCGCCGCGCTGCTCGACGTCATGGCCGTCCCGGTGCCCGGGGAGCCCTACCTGTCGCCGCCCGCGCCGCCCGGCGGATACCTGGCCGCCGCCCGGCGGGCCGAGCCCGGCCGCCTGCGGGTCGGCCGGTTCACCACGCCGATGCTCGCCGACGAGCCGGTGCACCCCGACTGCGTCGCGGCCGTCGACTCCGCCGCCGCGCTGCTCGCCGCCGCCGGCCACGAGGTGGTCGAGGTGCCGCCGCCGCTCACGCCTGCGGTGTGGCCGCTCTTCGAGATCATCTGGTACGTCCTGGCGCTCGCCCCCGTCCCGGCGCACCGCGAATCGGAGCTGCTGCCGCTGACCCGGCTGCTACGCGCCCGGGGCGCCGAGGTGTCCGCGGGGACGCTGTCCGCGACCCTCGGCGAACTACAGGCGCACGTACGCCTCGGCGCGGCCCGCACCGCCGACTGCGACGTCCTGCTCTGCCCCACCCTGGCCACCCCGCAGGCGCCCGTCGGCTGGTTCACCGCCGACGGCGACCCGGCGGCCGATTTCGACCGGCAGCGGCGCTTCTCGCCCTACTGCGCCATCTTCAACGTCACCGGCGACCCGTCGGTCTCCCTGCCCCTGGCCACCACGAGCACCGACGGGCTGCCCGTCGGGGTGCTGCTCACCGGCCGGTACGGCGACGACGCGCGGCTCATCGCTACCGCTGCGCAATTGGAGCACGCCAGTGACGGATGGGATCGGCACCCCGCAATCTGGCGGGCCGCCGACTCCGCTAACGTGAATGGCGACGGAGTTGGCCGGTCGCCATCATGATCGTCCATCCGACCCGCTTGTTCGAGGTCCTTCTTCCGCCTGGGGGCGTTGGGATTGTCTGTTACCGAGACGGTGCTGGTCTTCGTCGGCATCCCGTTGGCGGCAGTGCTGGTGATCGCCGGCCTGACGTACGCCGGTAGTCGTGGGGGTGCCACCGGCGGTGGTGGTGGCGCCAAGCGCTACCGGCCGGGCCGGCCCTTCGACTTCACTCCGGTCTGGTTCCTGGGCCGCCCGGAGCAGCTGGCCGACTCGGCCGGCACCGCGCTGACGGCGGGCGCGCAGGCGCCCGCGCTGACCAGCCACAAGCTAGAGCAGGCCAGCGTCGAGGCGCCGGCCGGTGGAACCGGAGGCGCAAGTGACCGTTGGTGAGAAGCAGACCGGGACGGAGAATCCGCCCGAGGTGCTGGACGGGCCGTTCTCGACCCGGCAGCTGCTGCGCATCGACGAGGCCCTGCGCCTGGCCGACAAGGGCACCGGCCTGGTCTTCTCGGTGTTCGTCGGCGGCCTCGACGAGCCGATCCGGGAGCACGCGCAGCGGCTGCACCGCCAGCTCGCCGACCCGGACAAGTCAGTGCTGATCGCCCTGTCGCCCAACCAGCGGCAGTTGGAGATCGTCACCGGACGGCACGCGCGCAAGCGCATCCCCGACACGTACGCCAAGCTGGCCGCGCTCTCGATGGTGGGCGCGTTCAGCGGCGGCGACCTGGCCGGCGGCATCATCAACGGGCTCGACCAGCTCGCCAGCCACGCCGGCAAGGGCTGAGCCCGCCCCTCGTACGACGAAGCCCGACCCGCTGCGAGCGGGTCGGGCTTCGGTGTGTCTGGGTATCTCAGCGCGGCCAGGCCGACGGGTCCAGCTTCATCGGCCACGGCTCGTCCACGTTCACCGGGTCGTCCGGACCCAGGGTGCCCAACAGATCGTAGTGCTCGCCCTCGCCGAGCCGGTAGCGGTAGACCACCGGGCCGAAGTTGCCCCGTTCCACCCGCCAGTAGTGCGCGATGCCCGCCTCGGCGTAGAGGGCCGGCTTGGTGAAGTGATCGTGGCGACGACTTCCTGTCGACTCGACTTCCAGGACGAGAGCGATGTCTGCCGGTTCGGCCCACATCCGCCCACGCGGTGCGTTGGGCCGCAACACCGTCAGATCGGGGATGAGGTTGCCGCCAGGGATCCGCACCCCGATCTCCCGGATCACCCGCCAACCCGTGGGCGCCGCCAGGCGGATCGCCATCCGGATGTCGTCCGCCAGCTCATGGTGCTCGGGACCGGCTGGAGGGGTCACGTGCAGGCTCCCGTCGATGATCTCGTAGCGGTTCCCATCCTCAGGCAGGTCGGATAGGTCCTGCTCGCGCCACGCGCGCGCGGGGGGCCGCCACTCGTAGGTCGGGTGTGCCATCACGTTCACCTCCTCTCGTCACCATAATGGCCCGGGCCGGCGCGGGTTCGCCCCCACGCCGGCCCGGGCCGCGTACTCGCTGTGTCAGCTCTGCTCGGCGTCCTTCGCGCGGGCCTTGAGCGCCCGCAGCACGCCGTCACGGCCCTCGGCGACCAGGCGACGCAGCGGTGCCGGGTTGCCGTCCCCGGCCAGCCACGCGTCGGTGGCGGTGACCGTGTCGTCGTCCACCAGGTACGTCGGGTACGCGAGCTGGGCGAACTCCTGCGCCGGCTCGCTGTCCCGGCTGGCCCACACCTGACCGACCGCAGCGAAGTACTTCTCCCGGTACGGGGTGACCAGCTCCACCTGCGCCGGGTGCGCCAGGCCCTGCAACAGCGCCCGGTTCCGCCAGTTCGGCAGCGAGTCCGGGCCGGTCAGCAACGCCCACACGGCGGCCTTGTTCTCCGCCGTCGGCACCAGCGCGTGCGCGTACGCGGCCTCCCGCTCGCCGCTGGCCGTACGGTCGCCGGCCAGCTCCGCCTCGATCTCGGGCGCGCCGGCCGCGCCGTTGGCCACCAGCGCGCCGAGCACCGTCCAGCGCAGCTCGGTGTCCACGGTCAGGCCCTCCGGCGCACCGGTGCCGTCCAGCCAGCCACGCAGCGTGGCCAGGTCCTCCTCCGAGCGGGCGGCCGAGGTGAACGCCCGGGCCCAGGCGAGCTGGAAGCCGCTGCCCGGCTCGGCGGCAGCGAGCGCGTCCTTCGCCGTGCGGGCCAGCCCCGCCCAGCCGGTGGGCGCCCACGCCGGGTCGGCGTAGAGGGTCAGCGCGGTGGTGGCCTGGCGCAGGGTGGCGGTGACCAGGTTGATGTCGGTCTCGGCGGGCAGCCCGGCCAGCACCAGCGCCACGTAGTCGCGGGTCGCCAGCTCGGCGTCGCGGGTCATGTCCCACGCGGCCGTCCAGCACAGCGCGCGGGCCAGCGACGAGTCGAAGCCGCCGATGTGCTGCACCACCGTCGCCATCGACCGGTCGTCCAGGCGCAGCTTGGTGTAGCTCAGATCGTCGTCGTTGAGCAGCAGCACGTCCGCCGCCCGGACGCCACGCAGCTCGGCGAGGTCGGTCCGCTCACCGGTCACGTCCACCTCGTACCGTTCGCGGCGGACCAACCGGCCGTCGGCCAGGTCGTACAGGCCGACGCCGATCCGGTGGGTGCGCAGCGTCGGGTACGCCGTCGGCGCCTCCTGCCGGACGACCACCTGCTCGTACGTGCCGTCGGCGCCGATGGTCACCTCCGGGCGCAGCGTGTTGACCTGCGCGGTCTCCAGCCACTGCGCGGCGAACTTGCGCAGCTCCCGGCCCGAGGCGGCCTCCAGCTCGGTGAGCAGGTCGTCGAAGGTGGCGTTGCCCCACGCGTGCTTGCCGAAGTACGCCCGCAGCCCCGCCACGAACGGCTCCTCGCCCACGTACGCGACGAGCTGCTTGAGCACGCTCGCGCCCTTGGCGTAGGTGATGCCGTCGAAGTTGACCTCGACGGCCTCCATGTCCGGCATCTCGGTGTAGACCGGATGGGTGGAGGAGAGCTGGTCCTGCCGGTAACCCCAGTTCTTGCGGATCGACAGGAACGTCGTCCACGCCTCGGTGAACCGGGTGGCGTTGGTGTTGCACCAGTGGCTGGCCCACTCGGCGAACGACTCGTTCAGCCACAGGTCGTTCCACCAGCGCATGGTGACCAGGTCACCGAACCACATGTGCGCCAGCTCGTGCAGGATCGTGTTGGCCCGCTGCTCGTACTCGTAGTCGGTGACCTGCGAGCGGTACAGGTAGTGCGACTCGGCGTGCGTCACGCAGCCGAAGTTCTCCATCGCGCCGGCGTTGAAGTCGGGCACCCAGAGCTGGTCGTACTTCGGCAGCGGGTACCGCACCCCGAACTTCTCGTGGAAGAAGTCGAAGCCCTGCTTGGTGATGAGGAACAGGTCGTCGGAGTCGAGGTAGCGCGACATGGACGCCCGGCAGAACACACCCAGGTCGATACCGTCGTGGGTGTCGCGCACCTCGTGGTACGGGCCGGCGCACAGCGCGGTGATGTACGTGCTCATCCGCGGCGACTCGGTGAAGTGGAGCGTCTTCAGGTCCTCGCCGGCGGGCTCCTCGTTCTGCACGGGCATGTTGGACACGACCCGCCAGTGCGCCGGAACCGTCGCGTGCCAGGTGTAGACGCTCTTGAGGTCGGGCTGGTCGAAGCAGGCGAACACCCGCTGCGCGTCGGCCGTCTCGAACTGGCTGTAGAGGTACGTCTCGCCGTCGACCGGGTCGACCGTGCGGTGCAGCCCCTGCCCGCTGTTGGAGTAGGCGAAGTCCGCGTCGACGACCAGGGTGTTGTCGCTGGCCAGCCCGGACAGGATCAGGCCCTTCTCCGCCGACCAGTCGGACAGGTCCACCGGGGCGCCGTTCAGGGTGGCGGACCGCACCGACTCGGCGGCCACCTCGATGAACGTGCTCGCCCCCGGCTCGGCGCAGCGGAACCTGACCTCGGTCGTCGACCGGAAGGTACGGCCGTCGGCGGCCAGCACGGCGGTCGACAGGTCCAGCCTGATGTCGTATCCGGTCACCTCGAGCAGGCGGGCCCGCTCGGTCGCCTCGACCTGCGTCAGGTTACGCACTCCCGGCACTGTTCGTCTCCATCCCACGTCTCGCCGTACGCCCGGCGGCGCCCGTCTGCCGACCGCTTGTGACGTCCGGCCCGGTCCGAGTCTTCCACGTGTGGCCAGCCCTCGGTGGTCGAGGTCACGCTCTCATTCGGGTGCCGGTCGATGCGCCGTGGGGTGAGTATTCGAGGTGAGACGCCGGACTGCCGGCGTCACCCGTCGCGAAGGGACCTCACCGTGACCGATCGTGTCACCGCCGACATGTGGTTCGACCCAATCTGTCCGTGGGCGTGGATCACCTCCCGCTGGCTGTTGGAGGTCGAGCAGGTCCGCGAGGTGGACATCCGCTACCACGTCATGAGCCTCTCGGTGCTCAACGAGGGCCGTGACCTGCCGGAGCAGTACCGGGAACTGATGGACAACGGCTGGGGCCCGGTGCGGGTGTGCATCGCCGCCGAGCAGCGCTACGGCTCGGACGTGCTCCGCAGGCTCTACACCGCGCTCGGCACCCGCATCCACCTCGGTAAGGAGCAGCTCGGGCCGGAGTTGTTCGTCGCCGCGCTGACCGAGGCCGGCCTGGACCCGGCGTTGGCCGCCGCCGCCGACAGCACCGAGTACGACGAGGCGCTGCGGGCCAGCCACGAGGCCGGCATGCGCCCCGTCGGGCAGGACGTCGGGACCCCGGTCGTGCACGCGCCCGGCCCGGACGGCCGTCCGGTCGCGTTCTTCGGCCCGGTGATCACGCCGCGCCCGAAGGGCGAGGCCGCCGGACGGCTCTGGGACGGCGTCCTCCTGGTCGCCGGCACCCCGGGCTTCTACGAGCTCAAGCGCACCCGCGAGCAGTCCCCGATCTTCGACTGACGACGACCGCCACACGCCCCCGCCCGGACTGCGCCGGTTGTCCGGGCGGGGTGCGTCGCGCCGGACGCCTGGCGCGGGCTGCGGTGTCGGACACGGTCACCGCGTCACCGGTGGGCGGGCGGCGTCGTTTCCCTCGGTGTCCGCCGCAGCGACCCGCAGGGCCGCACACCGCAGCTCGTGGAGGCAGTCCCGATGGCCAAGCACCGTGCGTCCGGTGACGATCAGTTGACCCGGCAGGGGGTGAACGAGACTCCCGGCGCTGCCTACTGGTCGGTCGACGGTTCCCGCTGGCCGGCGGTCCGCCCCGACCTTCCCGCCGACGTGGCGGACCTGCTCGCGCCGCCCATCGTGGTCGGCGTGGCCCGGGTGCCGGTCACCTCGCGCCTGACACCCGCGCGGGTCATACCGGTGACGTCCGCACCCGCGCCGGTGTCGCCCGCGCCGGCGATGTCCGCGCCGGTGACGTCGGCGTCGGTCGTGGCGGCGCCGGAACTGGTCGTGGTGGCGGCCGCCCCGGCCGAGCCCGCCCCGCCCCCGCCGGCGCCCACCGCGCCGCGTCCCGTGCCGACCCCGCCGCTGAACCCGCGGCCCGTTCCGGCGCCGCCGCCCGAGCGTCCCGTGCCGGGCCCGCCCGCCACGCCTCGCCGCAACGCGGTCACCGGTCCCATCGGGGGCGGCCGGCGCGGCAACGCCGGGCCGGTCGTCGCCGGACGGCACCGCCGGCACAACGGCGCGTCCGGCCGCGCCGGCTGACCACACGTCGACGCGCGGGCGCTTTCATCTGGTGGACGCCGCGCGGGTCCCCGGTCGTCCGGCCCGTCGACGCCGGTAGCGTCAGCGGGCATGACGGTCGTGCATCCGATCGCCCGGGCCTGGATCACCACTGGCGGCACCGGCGCGCAGAACTACGACGAGTTCGCCGACGACGCGGAGATCACCGCGATCATCGAAGCGAACCCGCACAGTGCCCTCGGCATCGAGATGCCGCACCGTGCTCCGGACAGCCTGGGGACGTCGTTCCTCGACGCGCTGCCGGCCGCGGTGGCCCGGCTCGCCGAGGCCAAGGCCGACGGCAGCTACACCCCCGCCGAGCAGGTGATCGTGCTGTACCGGATCAGCGCCCCGGGTGAGGAACCCGCGTACGGGCTGTTCGCGACGGTGGACACCGACCAGATCTCCACCAGCGCCGACGAGCCGGGCCTGGTCATCCGCAACGAGGACGTGTTCATCGCCAAGGTGCGCGAGCGCGTCGCGCTGGCCGAGGCGCTGGGTCACCTGCTCTCACCCGTACTCCTGCTGCAGACCGGAAGTGGCGACGAGCTGCACGCCGCCCTCGCGGCGGCGACCGACGCGGCCGGGGCGCCGGCCGCGACCGACACCGACCAGGCGGGCCGCACCCACGCCATCTGGCTGGTCGGCCCCGGCCCGCAGCAGGACGCGCTGACCGCCCTGGCGGGCGGCGGCGAACTGGTCGTCGCCGACGGCAACCACCGCAGCCTGGCCGCCCAGACCGGCGGGTTGTCGCGCTTCCTGGCCGTGGTGACCACCCCGGCGTCGGTGGCCATCCAGCCGTACAACAGGCTGGTCAGCGAGCTGACCACCACGGCGGGCGAGCTGCTCGACCGGTTGCGCGCCGCGGGCGCCCAGATCGAGCCGATCGACGGCCCGGTCGAGGTCCCGGCGGCCGGCGGCACCGTCCATCTCCGGCTCTCCGACCAGGGGTACGCGGTGCGCCTGCCCGCCACCGCCGACGCCCGCCTGGAAAACCTGGACCACGCCCTGGTCGAGCGGCTGCTGCTGCGCGACGCGCTGGGACTGGACCCGGGCGACAAGCGGATCACCTACGTCGGCGGGGACTATCCGGCGAGCTGGCTCACCGGGGAGGTCGACGCCGGCCGTGCCGAGCTGGCCATCCTCATCGCGCCGGTGACCGTGGCGGACTTCGTCGCGGTGAACCTGGCCCGGGAGAAGATGCCCCGCAAGAGCACCTGGTTCACCCCGAAGGCGCGCGGTGGCCTGGTGGTCGCCGAGCTGCCGCGCTGACCGCGTACCGCCCGACCGTGTGACGTACCCGCCTCCGAAGCGCCGCCCCTGCGGCGCTTCGGAACGCGGCCTGACAGACTGCCCGGTATGCGCGTCTACCTGGGATCCGACCACGCCGGTTTCGAGTTGAAGGTGCACCTGGCCAACCACCTGGCCAAGCAGGGGTACGACGTGGTCGACGTCGGCCCGCACAGCTACGACCCGGACGACGACTACCCGACGTTCTGCCTGCACACCGGTGACCGGGTGATCGCCGACGAGACCTCCCTGGGGGTCGTCATCGGCGGGTCCGGCAACGGCGAGCAGATCGCCGCGAACAAGGTCGCCGGCGTTCGGGCCGCCCTCGCCTGGAGCGTCGAGACGGCTCAGCTCGCCCGGCAGCACAACGACGCGAACGTCGTCGCGGTGGGCGCCCGCCAGCACACGCTGGACGAGGCCACGGGCATCGTCGAGGCGTTCCTGAACACGCCGTTCTCCGGGAACGAGCGGCACGCCCGCCGGATCATTCAGGTCGCCGAGTACGAGCAGACCCGGGAGCTGCCCGACCTGCCCTGAGCAGCGCAGACCCGCTGACCTGTCCCGCCGCTGGCCCGTTCGTCGTCAGCGCGGCGAGCGGGGCAGGTCCTCGCGGGGCACCCAGTTGCGGCGCACGACGACCACCCGGGCCTCCGCGTCGGCGAGGTCGTCGTCGCTCGGACGGGCGGCGTCGCGGGCCCGCAGCGCCGCGCTCAACCCCACCTGGGACGAGCCGGAGCCGACCAGCCCGCGCAACCCCCGCTCGCCGTCCCGGTCGTCTCCGCCGGCCCCTCGACGTCGCGGCGGCGGATCCCCGCCGTCGTGGACACCGGCCGTGCTGGCCGCCGAGCCGTCGGCGCTCCGCGTGGCCGCGTCGGAGTCGGAATGGTGGCGCAGCCGTCGGCGGCGTCGGTCCGGGTCACCCATCAGCCGACCGTACCTCCCCACGCCGTCAAGCTCCGCACAACATCGGGGATGTTGCTGCTTCCCGGGCGTCGGAGGCAGCAACATCTGCGAAGTTGTGTGGATCTCGGCCGCCAGGCCACCAGGCCGTCGGCGGCGGGCGGCGACCGATTTGCCGGCTGGCTACCCTCGAATCCGGGCGGTGAAGACGCCGCCCGACAGGGGAGGACGAGATGGCAGACCAGACGCAGCCGTGGGCGGAGCGCACCGTCGAGGTCCCACCGCAGGCAGGCGTCGATGTGCCGGCGCAGCGGGACGGCTTCCGCCGTGGTGTGGCGTCGGTGGGTCAACCGCGTACTCCGCGGACCGAACCGTTCCCCGTGGTCGAGCAGGAGCCGACCGGCACGGGTTGGCCGGGCGAGCCGGCACCGCGCCGCCCGCTGAGCTGGCGTCTGGCGCAGTTGCGTCGCGGCGGCGAGTGGAGCGCGGCGGCTGGGCTGTTCGCCTTCGTGTGCTGGGGGATCTGGGCGCTCTCCGGGGGCGGCAACCTGTCCGGCCCGCTGCTGGTGCTCGTGCTGAGCCTGCTGGTGGCGGTCGGCCTGTTCGCACTGGCCCGGGCGGTCGGTCGATTGGTGCTGGAGCGGCAGCTCGGGCGGGTCCGGCGTGGCGCGCGAGGCGCTCACCTGGCCACCGCGGTCTTCCTCGTCGGCCTCGGCGTGGCCTGGCTCCAGCAGACCGAATGGGTCGTCTCGGCCTGGAACTGGATCAGCTCGAACGTGTGAGAGGTGTGCACGGACGGGCCGGCAGGTTGCCGCCCGCCCGTGCACCCGGTCGTCTCCCCACCAGGCAAGGCCGCTGCTTACCCGGCCGGCAACGGTTCATCCGTGGCCGGCCGGAGCGTCCGTCGTTCGGGTCAGCCCCGGGCGGCCTCGGCGGCGGCGTGATCGCGGGCCACCCGGACCAGTTCGACCAGCCCGCCCGCGTACTCCTGGGACTCGCCGTGCGCCTCGTCGAACGGCGGCTGGAAGCCGACGCCCTCCCACTCGCCGGTGGCCGGGTTCCAGCGGTCGTTGCCGACCTCGAAGTCCCAGGCGAAGATGCCCAGCTCGTAGTAGAGCTGGTCGGCCGAGTTGCCGGCGGCGGAGTACAGCACGTCGGCGACCGGACCGGTCTGCGACGGCCAGGTGACCGTGCCGCGTTCCTGGGCGATGGCGCCGACGATCCGTCGGGCGCTGTCGAGGAACATCGTCGACTCGTCGATCGACGGTCGGGGCAGGGTGATCCGCCCGTCGGCCCGGTACGCGCCCGGCGGCCACATGAAGTACCCGCCGTAGGAGTGCACGTTCATCGCGAACCTGATGTTCGGGTGGGCCTTGGCCAACGCGATGACGTTGCCGCTCTCGGCCTCGGACAGCTCCGCCGTGCCCGCGTAGGTGCCGGAGAGGCAGTTCGCGCTGGCCCCCACGTAGCCGTCGAAGTACGACCCGACGGTGTAGTTGCGGTTCACGTCGACGCCCCACGAGGTGCGGTACTTCGGGTCCCGGGCCGCTCCCTCACAGTGGTTGACCAGGTTCTTGCGCTGGAAGTTGTAGTCGTTGAACGAGTAGTTCGCCCCGTCCGGGTTGACCGTCGGGATGACGAACACGTCGACCTGTTCCAGCAGTTCACGGGTGGCCGGGTCGGTACGGGCGTTCGCCAGCATCCGCTCGGCGAACTCCAACGTCACCAGCGGGGTGGCCCACTCCCGGGCGTGTTCCTGGGAGTACGCCAGCACGCCGATCCGGGAGCCGTCCCGGTGCACGCCCAGACGCAGCGCCTGCACGGTCCACGGCTTCGCCGGCACCTCGGTGCCCTGGAGCCCGTCGTCGAGGCGGACCGGGCCGGCGACCGGCATCGGCAGCCCGGTCGAGCCGTCCTCGACGGCGGCCCGGAACCGGTTCGCCTGCCGGGCGTTGACAGCCGCCGCGACATCGTCGGTGGTGCTCACCGTCTTGCCGCCGGCGTCGGTGGCGAGCGTGACCGTGAGGACGCGGTCGCGGTAGCCGACGGTCAGCGGCCGGTTGGGCCGGCCCGGGTCGACCGTGCGCACCTGCACGCCGTTCATGCCCTGGTCACCGAAGCGCACCGACTCCACGACAACGGCGGCGACCGCCGGGTCGCCCAGGTACGCGACGGCGTTGCGGCGGTACCCCTGGGTCTTGTTCGGCAGGTCGATGACGTCCACCAGGTCCCGGTACTGGCGGGCCAGCCGCTTGATCCGCGCCTGGATGTCCACCGGCGTCAGGTACGCGTCGATGAAGTCCTTCTGGTAGCCGACCGGCAGCGGCGGTGGGGAGGCGTTCGGCCACAGCGCGGGGGTGACGACCCGGCTGACGCCACCGAGGCTGGAGGTGGCGGTCAACTGGACCGGTCGGCTCGGCACCGGCTGGGGGAGGTTGTAGTGGTACTGGTACTCACCCGAGTCCTCGAACCGGTAGAGCGGGAACGACCCGGTGGCGCCGTCCGCGGTCCGCCAGCTGACGGTGATCTCCACATCCGGGTCGTCGGTGGCGGTGGTCGCCACCTGGGCCTGGAGAAACGTCTGCCCACCGGTGGTCCACCAGTACGCCTGCTGTACGACGAGGGTGTCGACGGCAGCGGCCGTACTGCTGCTCCGCTGGCGGGCGTCCGGGGCGCCCAGCCCGGCGGCGGTACGCGCCCGCGCCGCGCGGACGCTGTCGGCGAAGTGCCGGCTGCCGTCGCCGGCCCGCTGCACGACCTGTGTGGCGGTGGCGCCCTGGGCGGTGAGGTCGGCGAGCTGCGCGCCGGTCAGCACCAGGTCGGCGAGGATCCGCCCGTCCCGGGCCCGGGGTCGGTTGGCGAGGTCGGCGCCGGCGGCGACGAGCCTGTCGAGCTGGGCCTGATCGCGCAACTGCACCCGGACCAGGGCGGTCTCGGCGGCGGCCAGGGTGATCGGTGCGGTCTCGGCGGCGGATGCCGCCGTCGCGGGGCCGGGATGGGACAGCGCCGCACTGATCAGGATCGCTGTGGTGGCGGCAGCCGTCCACCGTCGTCGGACGATCATGTGCCCTCCTGTGACGGACGTCGATGCTTGTGGTCCTTACACCAGTGCACGGATCGACACATGTCAAGCGAGCTGATCGGTAAGGGCGGCGTAAGGTCATCCGGCCACGTCGACCGACATCATTCCCTCATGCGTAGCCAACGAGGGGACTGTCGATGAGTCGACTACGAACAAGTCTGGCCTTCCTGATCGTGCTGACCACCGGACCGGCGACCGCGCCGGGTGTCGCGTCGGCAGCGGCGGCGCTGCCCACGTACACCTTCGTGGACCTGGGCACGCTCGGTGTGCCGAGTACGGGGGAGCCGCGCACCAGCGACGGCTACGCCCTCAACAACGCCCGCACCGTGGTGGGCGTCTCCACGATCGACGGCATCTACAACTTCCACGCCTTCGCCTCGACGAACGGTGTGCTGACCGACCTGGGCGCCCTGTACGCCGGCACGTACGGCGCGAGTTCCGCGGCGGGCATCAACGAGCGGGGCGTCGTCGTCGGGGCCACCCACGTCAACGCGACGGACCCACCGCACGCCTTCCGGTACGCCGGCGGGGTCATGACCGACCTCGGCACCGGCTACGGCGCGGGCAGCGGGAGCGCGGCGAACGACATCAACGACGACGGCGTGGTGGTGGGCAGCCGGTTCGAGACGCAGGGGGCACCGACCCGGGCGGTCGTCTGGCGCGACGGCAAGGTCATCGACCTGGGCACGCTCGGCGGGCAGGCGGGCCCCTGGGGTACGGACGGCATCGCGTACGGCGTGAACTCCTCCGGGCACGTCGTGGGCGGCGCCGCCGTGCCCGGTGGCGGCCTGCACGCCTTCGTCTACAAGGGTGGGGCACTGGCGGACCTCGGCACCCTGGGCGGTGTCACCGAGTCCACGTACGCCCGGGACATCAACGACCGGGGTCACGTCGTCGGTGTCTCGCAGAACACCAGCGGTCAACTGCGCGCGACGCTCTGGCGCAACGGGACGATCCGCGACCTCGGGTCCCTCGGTGGCAACTACTCCGAGGCGCGGGCCGTGAACGGGACCGGCCAGGTGGTGGGTATCGCCCGGACCAGCAGCCCCGACTTCTACAACGAGCGGGCGTTCCTGTGGCAGGGCGGTCGGATCGTCGACCTGAACACGCGCGTTGCGAACCTCCCGCCGACGGTGACGCTCCGCTCCGCCGAGGACATCAACGACGACGGCGTCATCGTCGGCTTCGCCTGCCCGATCGCCTGTGACGAGGGCGGTGACCGTGCGCGCCGGGCCTACCTCCTGGTGCCGACGAGCTGACCCGGAGCAGGGGGACCGGCGGGGCCCGTGTTCCCGGCAGCGGATGACGAGCGCCGTCCCGTCGCTACCGGGATCGGGCTGCGCATCGAGGCCGCGATCAGCTCACCTCGGGCGTGACCATCTGAACCGGAGAACGCTCGGTGCGCCGGCCGTAGGCAGCCGGCAGGCGGAGATTGAACAGACTGGAACGAGAACGGCCCAGGCTCGGCGGCTGTGCCGTCTACCTGGGCCGGAGTTCGTGGAGCGGGCGACGGGAATCGAACCCGCACCGTCAGTTTGGAAGACTGAAGCTCTGCCATTGAGCTACGCCCGCGCTCGGCCCCGCCGGAACGGGGCGCGCCGACAGCGTACCCAATGCCGGTCGTGGGCGCGCGACCGCGCCACCGCCCCCGCGGCGTCGTGTCGTGACGACGCCGCGCCGCGCCCCTTCAAGATCCGCACAACAACACCGAAGTTGCGGCATCCGCGCGCCGGGAAGCCGCGACTTCCCCGATGTTGCGCGGATCTTGAAGGGGCGAAAGATGATGAGATGGGTGATCTGTCCGGGTGGCGGACGCCCCGGCACTGCCTGAGGCGCGGCGACGGCATAGACTGCACGTCGCCACGGGGTGTGGCGCAGCTTGGTAGCGCACTCGCTTTGGGAGCGAGGGGCCGTGGGTTCAAATCCCGCCACCCCGACTGTCGTCCGCGTCCGGGTCGCCCCGGGCGCTGCGAGCCGGCCCTGCCGGCTCGCCTACACTCGATGGGCCAATCGAAGGCCCAGAATCAAACCCAGATCCGTCAAGGAGTACGCCTGTGAAGAGCACCGTCGAGACTCTGAGCCCGACGCGCGTGCGGCTCGCCATCGAGGTGCCGTTCGTCGAGCTCGAGCCGAGCCTCAAGAAGGCGTACCGGGAGATCGGTTCGCAGGTCCAGGTCCCGGGCTTCCGCCGGGGCAAGGTGCCGACCGCGGTGATCGACCAGCGGGTGGGCCGGGGCACCGTCCTCAACGAGGCGGTCCAGGAGGCCATCCCGGAGAACATCATGGCCGCGGTGCGCGAGCACGACCTGAAGACGCTGGGACGTCCCGAGGTCGAGATCACCGAGTTCAACGACGGTGACTCGCTGAACTTCACCGCCGAGGTCGACGTCCGCCCGGAGATCACCATCCCGGACGCCTCCACCATCGAGGTGACCGTCGACGAGCTCCAGATCGACGACAGCGAGATCGACGAGCAGGTCAAGAACCTGCGGGAGCGGTTCGCCACCCTCAAGACGGTCGAGCGGGCGGCCGCCGAGGGTGACTACGTGCAGATCGACCTGAACGCGACCGTCGACGGCGAGGACGTCCCGGGCGGCCAGGCCAGCAACATCTCCCACGAGGTGGGCAGCAAGCAGCTCCTGCCGGGCCTGGACGAGGCCGTGGTCGGCCTCGCCGCCGGCGACAGCACCACCTTCACCACCCAGCTCGTGGGCGGCGACTTCGCCGGCCGTGACGCCGAGGTGGCGGTGACCGTGCGTACGGTCAAGGAGAAGGAGCTGCCGGAGCTGAACGACGAGTTCGCGCAGATGGCCAGCGAGTTCGACACGATCGAGGAGCTGCGCGGCGACCTGCGGTCCCGGGTCACCCAGGGCAAGCAGGTCGAGCAGATCTACGCCGCCCGCGACAAGGCGCTGGCGCAGCTGGTCGAGACCGCCGAGGTGCCGGCGCCGGAGGGCGTCGTGCGCGAGGAGGTCGCCAGCCGCAAGCAGGCGATGGTGGACCAGCTCGAGCGGATCGGCGCCTCCCTGGAGGAGTACCTGGCGGCCGAGGAGAAGACCGAGGAGCAGATCGACGCCGAGCTGACCGAGGCGGCCACCGAGGGCGTCAAGGTGCAGCTCCTGCTCGACACGCTGGCCGACGCGGAGGACGTGCAGGTCTCCGACGACGAGTTCGGGCACGAGATCGTGCACCGGGCGCAGCGCGCCGGGATGGCCCCGCAGCAGTACTACGACCAGTTGGTGCGCTCCGGCGCCGCCGCCGCGGTCTTCGGTGACGTGCGGCGCGGCAAGGCGCTCGCGGCCGTCATGGAGCGCATCACGATCAAGGACTCGGCCGGCAACCCGGTCACCCTGGACGCGCTGCGCGCCGCCAACGAGGCCGAGCACAACCACGAGCACTGATCGTCGGGCGGCCGCCGTCCGCCGCTGCGCGGTGCACGGCGGCCAAACCCTTTCCGGGTACACCCGGAGTTGAGCGCTGCCGGGGTACGCCCGGAAGGCCCGCGCCGCGGGTGCCCGACACAGCTGCGCTGAGAGCGAACAGTGCCCCGACCGGGACTCTGCCGCCCCGCACAGCGGTTAGTGTCGGGAAAGACGGTACGGAGAGCGAAGGGCTGCCATGACCGACATGCACATCCCCAAGAAGTCGCTCCGGGCGATTGACGCGCGCGGTGGCGACTCCATTGGCAACCTCGACGACTCGGTCTACAACCGGTTGCTCAAGGAGCGCATCATCTTCCTGGGCAGTGAGGTGACCGACCAGGTCGCCAACCGCATCTGCGCGCAGCTGCTGCTGCTCGCCGCGGAGGACCCGGACCGCGACATCAACCTGTGGATCAACTCGCCGGGTGGCTCGGTCTACTCGGGCATGGCGATCTACGACACCATGCAGTTCATCGACAACGACGTGTCGACCGTGGCGATGGGCATGGCGGCCTCGATGGGTCAGCTGCTGCTCTGCGCGGGCACCAAGGGCAAGCGTTACGCCCTGCCGCACGCCCGGATCATGATGCACCAGCCGTCCGGTGGCCTGGGCGGCACGGCGTCCGACATCGCCATCCAGGCGGAGCAGATGCTCTACACGAAGCGGATGTTCCAGGAGCGGGTCGCGCACCACACCGGCCAAGACCAGTCGCAGATCGAGGCGGACTCGGACCGGGACCGTTGGTTCACCGCCCAGGAGGCCATGGACTACGGCTTCATCGACAAGGTGATCATCGGGGCCGCTCAGGTTCCGGATGGCGCCGGGACCCTGAGCTGAGGAGCTGACGATGACCGACCTTAGCCTGCCGCCCCAGTTCGCGGCCGTGCACAACCGTTACGTGCTGCCGTCGTTCGTCGAGCGCACGTCGTACGGGGTCAAGGAGTCCAACCCGTACAACAAGCTCTTCGAGGACCGGATCATCTTCCTCGGCGTCCAGGTGGACGACGCGTCGGCCAACGACGTGATGGCCCAGCTGCTCACGCTGGAGGGCACCGACCCGGATCGCGACATCATCATGTACATCAACTCGCCGGGTGGCTCGTTCACCGCCATGACGGCGATCTACGACACCATGCAGTACGTCCGCCCCGACATCCAGACGGTCTGCCTCGGGCAGGCGGCCAGCGCCGCGGCCGTGCTGCTGTCGGCGGGCACCGCGGGTAAGCGGATGGCGCTTCCGAACTCGCGGATCATCATCCACCAGCCGGCCACGGAGGGCGGCTACGGGCAGGGCTCGGACATCGAGATCCAGGCCCGGGAGATCCTGCGGATGCGGACGCAGCTGGAGGACATGTTGTCCCGCCACTGCAACCGCCCGATCGAGCAGGTTCGCAAGGACATCGACCGTGACAAGATCATGACGGCCGAGGAGTCCAAGGAGTACGGGCTGGTCGACACGATTCTGACCAGCCGCAAGAAGGGTCTGCTGGCGACCCACTCCGCCAGCTGAGCTGTACCGGGTCAGAGGTTGGCCGGGGCGTGAAGTTCCCGGCCGGCCTCTGACACACCCGTTTTGGGGGTCGGAGAATGCCCCGTCAGCGGGTAACGTCGGGTCCGTACCGCTTCGCCGGTCGGGCCAGCGAAGCGAACCAAGCCGGGCGGCGCGCAGCCTCCGCAGGTCAGGGCCGGGTCTCCGGCCGACGAGTGCAGGGAGAACGTAGGTGGCACGGATCGGTGACGGCGGCGACCTACTGAAATGCTCCTTCTGCGGTAAGTCGCAGAAGCAGGTCAAGAAGCTCATCGCGGGGCCTGGGGTCTACATCTGCGACGAGTGCATCGATCTCTGCAACGAGATCATCGAAGAGGAGCTGGCCGAGTCCGGCGAGGTGAAGTGGGAAGAGCTTCCCAAGCCGATGGAGATCTGCCAGTTCCTCGACAACTACGTCGTGGGGCAGGACCAGGCCAAGAAGGCGCTCGCCGTCGCGGTCTACAACCACTACAAGCGCATCCAGGCCGAGGCGGCCAACGCGCCGGGCTCCGGCAGCGATGCCGTCGAGCTGGCGAAGTCCAACATCCTGCTGCTGGGCCCGACGGGATGCGGCAAGACCCACCTGGCGCAGACCCTCGCCCGGATGCTGAACGTCCCGTTCGCGATCGCGGACGCCACGGCGCTGACCGAGGCGGGCTACGTCGGCGAGGACGTGGAGAACATCCTCCTCAAGCTGATCCAGGCCGCCGACTACGACATCAAGCGCGCCGAGACCGGCATCATCTACATCGACGAGGTCGACAAGATCGCCCGTAAGTCGGAGAATCCGTCGATCACCCGCGACGTCTCCGGCGAGGGTGTGCAGCAGGCTCTGCTCAAGATGCTCGAGGGCACGGTCGCCAACGTCCCGCCGCAGGGCGGTCGCAAGCACCCGCACCAGGAGTTCATCCAGATCGACACCACGAACGTGCTGTTCATCTGCGGTGGAGCGTTCGCCGGTCTCGACCAGATCATCGAGTCCCGCACCGGGCAGGGTGGCACCGGCTTCGGCGCCCGACTGCGGTCGGTGTCCGAGCGGTCGACCGACGACATCTTCAGCCAGGTCATGCCGGAGGACATGCTCAAGTTCGGGCTCATCCCCGAGTTCGTCGGCCGGCTCCCCGTGATCACCAATGTGCGCAGCCTGGACCGCAGCGCCCTGGTGCGCATCCTCACCGAGCCGCGCAACGCCCTGGTCCGGCAGTACCAGCGCCTGTTCGAGCTGGACGGCGTCGAGCTGGAGTTCGACGAGGCGGCGTTGGAGGCCATCGCCGACCAGGCCATGCTGCGGGGCACCGGCGCTCGTGGCCTGCGGGCCATCATCGAGGAGGTCCTGCTCTCCGCGATGTACGAGGTGCCGAGCAACCCCGACGCCGCCCGGGTGCTGATCACCCGTGAGGTCGTCCTGGAGAACGTCAACCCGACGATTGTTCCGCGCGAGTTCACCGGGCGTCGGGCCCGGCGGGACCGCGAGGAGAAGTCGGCCTGATCGTCCCCGCGTCGCGCCGGCCGTTCGTCACTGACGCGGCCGGCGTGACCGTGTCCGGCGGTCCCACTCGCCCGACGGGGTGACCGTCACCATCATCAGCCGAGCTGGTTCGTCGGCGTCGTTGCGGTAGCCGTGCTCCCGGTCGGCGTGGAACTCGATGGTGTCCCCGGCGCGTACGGCGTGATCCTGCCCGTCCACGCGGACGACCACCGCCCCGGCGAGGACGTGCAGGACCTCGCGGGTGCCCCGGGGATGCTCGGAGGAGCGGTGGCGCTCTCCGGGTTCCAGCCGCCAGTCCCACAGCTCGACGAGGTCGGGTTCGCCGAGCCCGCTGAGCAGGTGGGCCATGCCGCCGTGCTCGCCCTGCCACAGCACGGGCGCCTCGGCCGTTGAGCTGATCCGTACGGTCCGCTCCTCGTCGGGCTCGAGCAGCCGGGCGATGTTGACGCCGAACGCGTCGGCGACCCGGCACAGCGTGCCGACGCTGGGGTTGGTGCGCGCGCTCTCGATCTGCACGAGCATCGCCTTGCTCACGCCGGACCGGCCGGCCAACTCCTCGAAGGACCAGCCCCGGGCGGCGCGCAGCTCCCGTACCTGTCGGGCCACCGCGGCCGTCACCGTGCCTACCCGGTCCGCTGCGTCGGTCATCAAACTATCCTTCACGGTCACTATTATGGTACGACAGTCGCATGTTCCCCATTCTCCTGGCAGCGGTGTCCGCAGTCGCGTTCGGCACCGCCGACTTCTTCGGCGGCAAGGCGTCCCGCCGCGCCGACCCGATCGCCGTGACCGTCATCTCCCAGCTGATGAGCGTCCCGCTGCTGGTCGCTCTGGTGCTCGTGGTGCCGGGGTCACCGACGGTCGCCGACATCGCCTGGGGACTGCTCGCGGGGACGGCGGGCGCGGGCGGCATCGTCCTGCTCTACCGGGCGCTCGCCGGCGGGATGATGGCCGTGGTGGCGCCGGTCACCGCGATCACCGCCGCCGTGGTGCCGATCGTCGCCGGCCTGTTCACCGCCACGTTCCCCGGCGCCCCGGCGCTCACCGGCGCCGGCCTCGCGGTGGTGGCGATCGCCCTGGTCAGCTTCGGCGAAGGCGGTGGTCGCCCGACGGTCCCCGGCCGACTGGTGGGGCTCGCCCTCGCGGCCGGCGCGCTCTTCGGCGTCTTCTTCACGCTGCTCGGTCAGGCCGGCGAGAGCGCGGGCATGTGGCCGGTGGCAGCGGTACGGACCAGCTCGATCGCGTTCGGCCTGCTCCTCGCCGCCGGTACGGGTGTGCGACTGCGGCTCGAACGGCGGGTGCTGGGCTGGGCAGCCGTCGCCGGAATGCTCGACAGCGCCGCCAATGGGCTCTTCCTCGCCGCCGCCGCCCGAGGGCACCTCAGCATCGTGGCGGCGATCGCCGCGCTCTACCCCGCCAGCACGGTGCTGCTGGCGCTCGCCTTCGACCGCGAACGGCTGCGGCCGGTCCAGGTCGCCGGCCTCGGGTTCGCGGCGGGGGCTCTCGTGCTGGCCAGCATCTGAGGCTGTCCACACGGGCCCGTCCGGTCGTACTCTTCTGTCATGCGCGTCGCCGTCTGCCAGCTCAACGCCCGGGACGACCGCAAGGCCAACCTGGCCGCCGCGGAGCTGCTGCTGGAACGCGCCGCCGACGGCGGCGCGGACCTGGCCATCCTTCCCGAGTACGTCGACTACCTCGGCCCGGAGGCCGGTCTGCCCGAGCCGGAGCCGGTCGACGGCGAGGTGGGCAGCTTCTTCGCCGGGGTCGCACGGCGGCTGGGCATGTGGGTGCTGGCCGGGTCGTTCCACGAAGCCGGCCCGGATCCCGCGCACACCTGGAACACCTCGCTGGTCTTCGACCGCGCGGGCAGCCTGGCCGCCAGCTACCGGAAGATCCACCTGTACGACGTGGAGATCCCCGGCCGCGTGTCCTACCGGGAGTCCGAGACGGTGGCACCCGGCGTCCAACCCGTCGTGGTGGACGTGGAGGGTCTCCGGGTCGGGCTGTCGATCTGCTACGACCTGCGGTTCCCGGAGCTGTACCGGCGGCTCGCCACCGAGGGTGGCGCCCAACTCCTGGTGGTGCCCGCGGCGTTCATGATGCACACCGGGCGGGACCACTGGGAGGTCCTGCTCCGGGCGCGGGCCATCGAGAACCAGTGCTTCGTGGCGGCGGCCGGTCAGACCGGTGACCACGAGCCGGGCCGCACCTGCTTCGGCCGCAGCATGGTGGTCGACCCGTGGGGGACGATCCTGACCCAACTGCCCGACGGGCCGGGGGTGGCCGTCGCCGACCTGGACCTCGACCGGCTCTCCGTGATCCGGGCCGAGCTGCCGAGCCTCGCCAACCGCCGGCTCTGACTCAGCCCTCCAGGAGGACGCCGATCGTCGCCAGCCCGGCGATCACCGCCGCGGTGACCAGCAGGGCCGTGGTCATCCGGGACCTGCCGCGGCGGGCCAGTCGTCCGACCGAGAAGACCAGGACCACCAGCACGACCGCGCCGATCACCAGCTGCCAGAACGGCAGGAGGATGCCGAGCAGCGCTTCCTCGGCGAACACCGCGGTTTCCAGCCCGGACTCATCCATGACTGACACTCTGGCACGCCGACGCGCCCCGCGTCGCCGACCACGGTGCGGGCCGCGCCGGTCGCCCCGACCCGAACCAGTGATGAACCCTGATTTGCCTTCTCCCGGCTGCCCGCGTAACTTTCTCTCTGCACGAGGGAGGCCGGACAAACCGGCCGAGAGCGGGCGCCAGGCTCGTGGCGGGAACGCCGAGCGAGACTGAGATCGGGCGGTGCGAAACACCTCGGAGACGGGGTTGCGAACGCGAAGCCGACCGGGTAGAGTTCTGAAGCCGGCAGGAGCCGGGCGGAGAGCCGCGCAGCGGCGATCGGCCGGTCTGCGGCTTCCCACGACAGTAACGACCGCCGGATACGGCGTGCGTCATCGTGGGTCCGGACGAACCAGATTGATCACCTCAAATACGAGGTTGACAATGAAAGTTCGACCAAGTAGGTTTGAGCGGTTGCCCCGAAACGGGGTTCCACGGAATGTGGGGCTTCTGATCGGTGTGTGGTTGTTCTTTGAGAACTCAACAGGGTGCTTGTAAAGCCAGTGCCAATTATGATTTATACCCCGGACTGGCAGCCTGCTTTTGGTGGGTTGTTGGTTGGGATTCCTTTGGCAACATTTGTTTGTTGTCAGGGTTTGCTGTTCAACTAATTTTTTGTTGGAGAGTTTGATCCTGGCTCAGGACGAACGCTGGCGGCGTGCTTAACACATGCAAGTCGAGCGGAAAGGCCCTTCGGGGTACTCGAGCGGCGAACGGGTGAGTAACACGTGAGCAACCTGCCCCAAGCTTTGGGATAACCCTCGGAAACGGGGGCTAATACCGAATATTACTGCTGGTCGCATGGCTGGTGGTGGAAAGTTTTTCGGCTTGGGATGGGCTCGCGGCCTATCAGCTTGTTGGTGGGGTGATGGCCTACCAAGGCGACGACGGGTAGCCGGCCTGAGAGGGCGACCGGCCACACTGGGACTGAGACACGGCCCAGACTCCTACGGGAGGCAGCAGTGGGGAATATTGCACAATGGGCGGAAGCCTGATGCAGCGACGCCGCGTGAGGGATGACGGCCTTCGGGTTGTAAACCTCTTTCAGCAGGGACGAAGCGAGAGTGACGGTACCTGCAGAAGAAGCACCGGCCAACTACGTGCCAGCAGCCGCGGTAAGACGTAGGGTGCGAGCGTTGTCCGGATTTATTGGGCGTAAAGAGCTCGTAGGCGGCTTGTCGCGTCGACCGTGAAAACTTGGGGCTCAACCCCAAGCCTGCGGTCGATACGGGCAGGCTAGAGTTCGGTAGGGGAGACTGGAATTCCTGGTGTAGCGGTGAAATGCGCAGATATCAGGAGGAACACCGGTGGCGAAGGCGGGTCTCTGGGCCGATACTGACGCTGAGGAGCGAAAGCGTGGGGAGCGAACAGGATTAGATACCCTGGTAGTCCACGCTGTAAACGTTGGGCGCTAGGTGTGGGGGGCCTCTCCGGTTCCCTGTGCCGCAGCTAACGCATTAAGCGCCCCGCCTGGGGAGTACGGCCGCAAGGCTAAAACTCAAAGGAATTGACGGGGGCCCGCACAAGCGGCGGAGCATGCGGATTAATTCGATGCAACGCGAAGAACCTTACCTGGGTTTGACATGGCCGCAAAACCTCCAGAGATGGGGGGTCCTTCGGGGGCGGTCACAGGTGGTGCATGGCTGTCGTCAGCTCGTGTCGTGAGATGTTGGGTTAAGTCCCGCAACGAGCGCAACCCTCGTTCGATGTTGCCAGCGCGTTATGGCGGGGACTCATCGAAGACTGCCGGGGTCAACTCGGAGGAAGGTGGGGATGACGTCAAGTCATCATGCCCCTTATGTCCAGGGCTTCACGCATGCTACAATGGCCGGTACAATGGGCTGCGATACCGTGAGGTGGAGCGAATCCCAAAAAGCCGGTCTCAGTTCGGATCGGGGTCTGCAACTCGACCCCGTGAAGTCGGAGTCGCTAGTAATCGCAGATCAGCAACGCTGCGGTGAATACGTTCCCGGGCCTTGTACACACCGCCCGTCACGTCACGAAAGTCGGCAACACCCGAAGCCGGTGGCCCAACCCTTGTGGAGGGAGCCGTCGAAGGTGGGGCTGGCGATTGGGACGAAGTCGTAACAAGGTAGCCGTACCGGAAGGTGCGGCTGGATCACCTCCTTTCTAAGGAGCACCTTCCACCGAAAGGTGGTAAGGAGCCCGCGGTCCGCGAATGTCGGGTCGGGGTGCTCAGATGGCGGAGACACTGGCAAGTTTGTCCTTGGCAACGGCTGGGATCACCTAGTACAGCCACCCTCACCGGTGGTGGGAACGGATGGGTTCTGGTGCGGCTGAGGAGGGATGTAAGCACCCTGTTGGGTCCTGAAAGAACAACCGATGGTTGTCTTTCAGAGACTGGTCCAGCCCTGTGGGGTTGGGAGTCTGCCAGGCATGGCCTGGCCTCGCATACCGTTGGTCCGAGAGGGCTGGGTTTGGTGTGGGGCGTATCGGGTTGTGGGTTGGTTGTTTGTTGAGAATTGCACAGTGGACGCGAGCATCTTTGTGGTCAAGTTGTCAAGGGCGAACGGTGAATGCCTTGGCACCAGGAGCCGATGAAGGACGTGGGAGGCCGCGATAGGCCTGGGGGAGCTGTCAACCAAGCTGTGATCCCAGGGTGTCCGAATGGGGAAACCTGGCACCAGTCATGTGGTGTCACCCACACCTGAACACATAGGGTGTGTGGAGGGAACGCGGGGAAGTGAAACATCTCAGTACCCGTAGGAAGAGAAAACAAATAGTGATTCCGTGAGTAGTGGCGAGCGAAAGCGGATTGAGGCTAAACCGGCTGCGTGTGATACCTGTCAGGGGTTGCGTGGTCGGGGTTGTGGGACCCTGCTCAACAGGCTGACATCTGTTGGAGAAGTTACAAAGTCAGTGGCTAGTCGAACAGTCTGGAATGGCTGACCGTAGACGGTGAGAGTCCGGTAGGTGAAAGTTGCTGACCTTCTGTGGGTGTTCCCGAGTAGCGGCGGACCCCTGAAATCTGCCGTGAATCTGCCAGGACCACCTGGTAAGCCTAAATACTTCCTGGTGACCGATAGCGGACGAGTACCGTGAGGGAATGGTGAAAAGTACCCCGGGAGGGGAGTGAAATAGTACCTGAAACCGTTCGCCTACAATCCGTCGGAGCCTTGCGGGGTGACGGCGTGCCTTTTGAAGAATGAGCCTGCGAGTTAGTGGCATGTGGCGAGGTTAACCCGTGTGGGGGAGCCGTAGCGAAAGCGAGTCTGAATAGGGCGCCTTTAGTCGCATGCTCTAGACCCGAAGCGGAGTGATCTAGCCATGGGCAGGCTGAAGCGCGGGTAAGACCGCGTGGAGGGCCGAACCCACCAACGTTGAAAAGTTGGGGGATGACCTGTGGTTAGGGGTGAAAGGCCAATCAAACTCCGTGATAGCTGGTTCTCCCCGAAATGCATTTAGGTGCAGCGTCGCGTGTTTCTTGCCGGAGGTAGAGCACTGGATGGTCTAGGGGGCCCACAAGCTTACCGAAATCAGCCAAACTCCGAATGCCGGTAAGTGAGAGCGCGGCAGTGAGACTGCGGGGGATAAGCTTCGTAGTCGAGAGGGAAACAGCCCAGATCACCAGCTAAGGCCCCTAAGCGTGTGCTAAGTGGAAAAGGATGTGGGGTCGCATAGACAACCAGGAGGTTGGCTTAGAAGCAGCCACCCTTTAAAGAGTGCGTAATAGCTCACTGGTCAAGTGGTTCCGCGCCGACAATGTAGCGGGGCTCAAGCACACCGCCGAAGCTGTGGCATTCACATTTTAACCACGCAACGCCTTGATGTGTTGTGCAGGTGTGTGGATGGGTAGGGGAGCGTCGTGCCGGGGGTGAAGCAGCGGGGTGACCCAGTTGTGGACGCGGCACGAGTGAGAATGCAGGCATGAGTAGCGAAAGAAGGGTGAGAAACCCTTCCGCCGGATGACCAAGGGTTCCAGGGCCAGGCTAATCCGCCCTGGGTGAGTCGGGACCTAAGGCGAGGCCGAGAGGCGTAGTCGATGGACAACGGGTTGATATTCCCGTACCCGCGAAAGAGCGTCCCTGATGAACCTCGTTGTGCTAACCACCCAATCCATCCTATGTCTTCGGACTGCGGGTGGGGAGCGTGGGAACCTGGCGGGTAGTAGTCAAGCGATGGGGTGACGCAGGAAGGTAGCTGAGCCCGGCCGGTGGTTGTGCCGGGGTAAGCGTGTAGGCCGTGCCATAGGCAAATCCGTGGCGCATGAAGGCTGAGACGTGATGCCGAGCCGATTCAGGTGAAGTCAGTGATCCTATGCTGCCGAGAAAAGCCTCTAGCGAGTTCTTAGCGGCCCGTACCCCAAACCGACACAGGTGGTCAGGTAGAGAATACCGAGGCGATCGGGCGAACTGTGGTTAAGGAACTCGGCAAATTGCCCCCGTAACTTAGGGAGAAGGGGGGCCGGAGACGTGAAGCCCCGCGCGGGTGGAGCGTTGTATGGCCGCAGAGAGCAGGGGGAAGCGACTGTTTACTAAAAACACAGGTCCATGCGAAGAAGTAATTCGATGTATATGGACTGACGCCTGCCCGGTGCTGGAACGTTAAGGGGACCTGTTAGCTCTTTCGGGGGCGAAGCGGAGAACTTAAGCGCCAGTAAACGGCGGTGGTAACTATAACCATCCTAAGGTAGCGAAATTCCTTGTCGGGTAAGTTCCGACCTGCACGAATGGCGTAACGACTTCCCCACTGTCTCAACCACAGGCCCGGCGAAATTGCAGTACGAGTAAAGATGCTCGTTACGCGCGGCAGGACGGAAAGACCCCGGGACCTTTACTATAGCTTGACATTGGTACTTGAGTTAGCTTGTGTAGGATAGGTGGGAGCCGGTGAAGTCCATACGCCAGTATGGGTGGAGGCAATCTTGAAATACCACTCTGGTTGATTTGGGTATCTAACTTCGGACCGTTATCCGGTTCAGGGACAGTGTCTGGTGGGTAGTTTAACTGGGGCGGTTGCCTCCTAAAGGGTAACGGAGGCGCCCAAAGGTTCCCTCAGCCTGGTTGGCAATCAGGTGTTGAGTGCAAGTACACAAGGGAGCTTGACTGTGAGACTGACAGGTCGAGCAGGGACGAAAGTCGGGACTAGTGATCCGGCACTTGCGAGTGGAAGCGGTGTCGCTCAACGGATAAAAGGTACCCCGGGGATAACAGGCTGATCTTCCCCAAGAGTCCATATCGACGGGATGGTTTGGCACCTCGATGTCGGCTCGTCGCATCCTGGGGCTGTAGCAGGTCCCAAGGGTTGGGCTGTTCGCCCATTAAAGCGGTACGCGAGCTGGGTTTAGAACGTCGTGAGACAGTTCGGTCCCTATCCGCCGTGCGCGTAGGATACTTGAGAAGGGCTGTCCCTAGTACGAGAGGACCGGGACGGACGAACCTCTGGTGTGCCAGTTGTCCCGCCAGGGGCACGGCTGGTTAGCTACGTTCGGAAGGGATAACCGCTGAAAGCATCTAAGCGGGAAGCCTGCTTCAAGATGAGGTATCCCACCCACTTTGTGGGGTAAGGCCCCCAGCTAGACGACTGGGTTGATAGGCCGGAAATGTAAGCCCGGTAACGGGTTCAGTTGACCGGTACTAATAGGCCGAGGACTTGACTACTAAGCTGCTACGCGTCCACTGTGCAACTCTGAACAAACACCACCCGTGAACGTGCCGGGGTTTGGTTGATATGTTCATAGAGTTACGGCGGTCATGGCGGAGGGGAAACGCCCGGTTACATTCCGAACCCGGAAGCTAAGCCCTCCAGCGCCGATGGTACTGCACTCGTGAGGGTGTGGGAGAGTAGGACACCGCCGGACAATCTTTCAGTTAGGGCCACCCCTGTCAGGGGTGGCCCTAACTGCATTCCCCCCTACCCCCACCCCCTCAGCCCTGGTTGATCATGAGGTTGGCGGCGTCGGTGACGGCGTGTCGTGACGCTAACTTCATGATCAACGCCGGCTTGGGAGGCGTTAGTTGCGGGTTTGCATTTCGGCTCGGAGGTCGCGGAGCAGGGCGCCGGCATCGGTCACCGACCTGCCGGGGAACATCGCCATCACGACGCTGCCGTGGTCGGCCCAGCCGCACACCGCGAAGTCGCCGCCCTCACCGCTCGTGTTGCCGCACTTCAGGACGCCGCCCAGCTTGCCGGCGTCCATCTCGCGCAGGCCCGTCACCGCGCCGGTCTCGTCGGACATCAGCCCGAAGAGGCTGTCCAGGTCGCGCTCCGGCTGCCAGAGCAGGGTCGTGCCGCCGAAGACCAGGACCGAACGCTTGTCGTCCGCGGGGTCGCGGTAGACGGTGCCGAAACTGCGGTCCAGGTCGATGTCGGCGGCCAAGCCGCTGCGGAGGTAGTCCGCCGTGCTCTTGGCACGCTCGCTGTCGTCCCGCGTCAACCCCGCCACCTGTTCGGGCGAGGTCAGCCGGGTGTCCTTCTGCTGCGCCACACGCCACCCGGCGACCCCCAGCACACCCGCGCCCGCGAGACCGACGACCAGGGCGACCGTCCAGCCGATCCTGCGGCGGCGGGACCAGCCACCGGACCGCCCGTCGGGGTCGCCGCCGGCGTCCCGGGTGCTCAGCTGGATCGGCTCCTCGGTCAGTTCGACCGGCTCACGGCCGTGGTCGAGCGACCGCTCGGTGAGATGTGCGTCGGACATAGCCGACACCGTACGCGAACGACAGGTGGCGCACGTCAGGTCCGCAGAAGCCCTTCGTAGACTTGTCGGGTGACCGAGAGACTGGATGCCCGACGCCCCGACGCCCCGACCCTTGCCGGCCAGTACCAGCCCGGCGAGGTAGAGCAGCGACGGTACGAGCAGTGGGTAGCCGCTGGGCACTTCCGGGCCTCCGCCGACAGCGACAAGCCCCCCTTCACCATCGTCATCCCGCCGCCGAACGTCACCGGCTCACTGCACATGGGCCACGCGTTCGAGCACACGCTCATGGACGCCCTGACCCGGCGCAAGCGGATGCAGGGCTTCGAGGCGCTGTGGCTCCCCGGCATGGACCACGCCGGCATCGCCACCCAGAACCTGGTCGAACGTCAGCTCGCCGCCGAGGGTCTGTCCCGGCACGACCTCGGTCGGGAGAAGTTCGTCGAGCGGGTCTGGCAGTGGAAGGCCGAGTCCGGCGGCAAGATCCTCGGCCAGATGCGCCGCCTCGGCGACTCCGTCGACTGGGACCGGGAGCGCTTCACGATGGACGCCGGCCTGAGCCGCGCGGTCCAGACGATCTTCAAGAAGCTCTTCGACGACGGCCTCATCTACCGGGCCAACCGGATCATCAACTGGTGTCCGCGCTGCCTGACCGCTCTGTCCGACATCGAGGTCGAGCACACCGACGACGACGGTGAGCTGATCTCCATCCGCTACAGCGACGAGGTCGTGGTCGCCACCACCCGGGCCGAGACGATGCTCGGCGACACGGCTGTGGCGGTGCACCCCGACGACGAGCGCTACCAGCACCTGATCGGCACCGAGGTCGAGCTGCCGCTCACCGGCCGACGGATCCCGATCGTCGCCGACGCGCACGTCGACCCGTCCTTCGGCACCGGCATGGTCAAGGTGACGCCCGCCCACGACCCGAACGACTTCGAGATCGGTCAGCGGCACGACCTGCCCTCGCTGACCGTCATGGACGAGCGCGGCGTCATCACCGTTCCCGGCCCGTTCGAGGGGCTGGACCGGTTCGAGGCGCGGCCGGCGATCGTGGCCGCACTGCGCGAACAGGGCCGGATCGTCGCCGAGAAGCGCCCGTACGTGCACGCCGTCGGCCACTGTTCGCGCTGCAAGACGACCGTCGAGCCGCGGCTGTCGCTGCAGTGGTTCGTCAACACCGCCCCGCTCGCGCAGGCCGCCGGTGACGCGGTGCGCGACGGTCGGGTCCGCATCGAGCCGGCCGAGCTGGCGAAGCGCTACTTCGCCTGGGTCGACAACATGCACGACTGGTGCATCTCCCGCCAGCTCTGGTGGGGGCACCGCATCCCGGTCTGGTACGGCCCGGCCGGCGAGATCGTGTGCGTGGGCCCCGACGAGACGCCGCCGACCGGCGAGGGCTGGCACCAGGACGAGGACGTCCTCGACACCTGGTTCTCCAGCGGCCTGTGGCCGTTCTCCACCCTGGGTTGGCCGGAGGAGACTCCGGACCTGGCGAAGTTCTATCCGACCAGCGTGCTGGTCACCGGGTACGACATCCTGTTCTTCTGGGTCGCCCGGATGATGATGTTCGGCCTCTACGCGATGGACGGCCGGCCACCCTTCGACGTGGTCGCGTTGCACGGCATGGTGCGCGACCAGTTCGGCAAGAAGATGTCGAAGTCGTTCGGCAACGTGGTGGACCCGCTGGACTGGATCGACAGGTACGGCGCCGACGCCACCCGGTTCACCCTGGCCCGGGGCGCGAACCCCGGCCAGGACGTGCCGGTCAGCGAGGAGTGGTGCCAGGGCTCGCGCAACTTCTGCAACAAGCTCTGGAACGCCACCCGCTTCGCGCTGATGAACGGCGCGCACACGACCGGCGACCTGCCGCCCGTCGAGCAGCTCTCCACCGTCGACCGGTGGATCCTGTCCCGGCTGGCCCACGTCACCGCCGAGGTCGACGAGCAGTTCGAGGCGTACGAGTTTGCCAAGGTGTGCGACCTGCTCTACCACTTCGCCTGGGACGACGTCTGCGACTGGTACGTCGAGCTGAGCAAGCCGGTGCTCACCGAGGGCGGTGAGCGGGCCGAGGTCACCCGGCGCGTGCTCGGGCACGTCCTGGACCAGTTGCTGCGGCTGTTGCACCCGGTCATCCCGTTCGTCACCGAGGAGTTGTGGCTCGCGCTGAGCGGTGGCGAGACGGTGCAGGCCGTCGCCTGGCCGGTCGCCGACCGGTCGCTTGTCGACGACGCCGCCGAGGCCGAGTTGGCGGCCGTGCAGCGGGTCGTCACCGAGATCCGCCGGTTCCGTTCCGACCAGGGGCTGCGCCCGACGCAGCGGGTCGCGGCCCGCCTGGACGGGCTGGCCGGGGCCGGCATCGCGGCCCACGAGCCGCTGATCCGGTCGCTGGTCCGCCTCGACCCCGCGGGTGACGACTTCCAGGCCAGCGCGACGTTGGCCATGCCCGGCGCGGTCGGTGTCGCGTTGGACACCCGGGGGTCGATCGACGTGGCCGCCGAGCGGGCCCGGCTGACCAAGGACCGCGCGGCAGCCGAGAAGGAGGTCGCGCAGGCCCGGGCGAAGCTCGACAACCCGGCCTTCGTCGGCAAGGCCCCCGAGCCGGTGGTCGCGAAGATCCGCGACCGGCTCGCCACCGCCGAGGCCGACCTGGTCCGGATCGACGCCGCTCTGGAGACGCTTACCTCGTGACCGACCGTACCGATTTCGCCGCCGCCGAAGCCGAGCTGAACGCCCGCGGCTTCACCCGCATGGTCTTCGAGCTGGACCGCATCGAGTCGCTGCTCGACCTGCTCGGGAGTCCGCAGCGGGCGTACCCGTCGATCCACCTGACCGGCACCAACGGCAAGACGTCCACCGCACGGATGATCGACTCGCTGCTGCGGGCGTTCGGGCTGCACACCGGCAGGTACACGAGTCCGCACCTGGAGACCGTCCGGGAGCGGATCAGCCTGGACGGCGAACCGGTGAGCGAGGAACGGTTCGCCGCGGTGTACGGGGAGATCAAGCCGCTGGCGGAGCTGGTGGACGCGCGCTCGGCCGAGCCGCTGACGTACTTCGACATGACGACCGCGTTGGCGTTCGCCACGTTCGCCGACGCGCCCGTCGACATCGCCGTGGTCGAGGTGGGGCTCGGCGGCGCCGAGGACGCCACGAACGTCATCCAGGCCGGAGTCTGCGTGATCACCCCGATCGGCCTCGACCACACCGAGTGGCTCGGCGACACGCTCCAGGACATCGCGCTGGCCAAGGCCGGCATCATCCACCCCGGCGCCACCGTGATCTCCGCGGCGCAGGAGGAGGAGGCCGCGCGTCCCCTCCTCGAACGCTGCTCCGAGGTGGGTGCCACCATCGCCCGTGAGGGTGCCGAGTTCGGCGTCCTGAGCCGAGCGGTCGCCGTCGGCGGCCAGGTGCTCAAGCTGCAAGGTCTCGGTGGCGTCTACGACGACGTGTTCATCCCACTGCACGGCGCGCACCAGGCACAGAACGCGGCGGTGGCGCTCGCCGCCGTGGAGGCGTTCCTCGGGGCGGGGGCCCGCCGACAGCTCGACGTCGAAGCCGTCCGGGAGGGGTTCGCCACGGCCAGCTCCCCGGGTCGGCTGGAGCGGGTCCGCAGTGCCCCGACCGTTCTGCTGGACGGCGCGCACAACCCGCACGGCATGGCCGCGACCGTGACCGCTCTTCAGGAGGAGTTCGCGTTCAGCAAGCTGGTGGCGCTGGTCGGCGTCCTCGCCGACAAGGACGCGAGCAGCCTGTTGGAGCTGCTGGAGCCGGTGGCCGACGTCGTGGTGGTCACCCGCAACAGCTCGCCACGGGCGATGCCGACGAAGGAACTCGCCGCGCTCGCCGTCGAGATTTTCGGGGAGGAGCGCGTCGAGGTAGCCGAGGAGGTGCCGGACGCGATCGAGCTGGCGGTCGCGCTGGCCGAGGAGGACGTCCCCGGTGAGCTCAGCGGCGTCGGCGTCCTGGTCACGGGTTCGGTGGTCACCGTGGCCGACGCCCGCCGGCTCCTGAAGCGATGACCGGCCCCGAGCGCGACCCCCGCGCCACCGACGACCCGACCAGCCCGTCGCGCGGCGAGGCGGGCCCGTCGCGCGGTGAGGCATCCTCGGCTGGCGAGGCGGGTACGCCCGGTCAGGGCGCGCCCGGATCGCCCGTGGGGGAGTCGGAGGCCGGGCAGGTACGGCGCTCCGGGCTGCGTAACCCGCAGGGCGCCGTCCGGGGCCTCGGTGCCGGCACGCTCGGCCTGGAGGCGCTGGTGCTGCTGCTGGCCATCCAGCCGATCCGGGTTGTCGGCGGTGACCTCGGCGGTGCCGCGATCGCCGTGGTGGTGGCCCTGGCGGTGGCCGCCATCCTGCTCGCCGGGATGATGCGCCGCCCCTGGGCGTGGCACGCCGGCACCGTGCTGCAGGGCCTGCTGATCCTGGCCGGGCTGCTGCACTGGTCGCTGCTGGTGCTGGGCGTCATCTTCGCGCTGGTCTGGGCGTACGCGCTGCACGTCCGCCGGGTCATCCTCGGCTGACGCCCGAGGAGGCCCAGCGGCCGGCTCGGGTCAGGCGTCGGCGCGTTCGCGCCACTGGGTCAGCGCGATGCCGTGGCCGTCCGGGTCCCGGAAGGCCGCCGCCCACACCTCCAGCCGGCTGCCCCGGTTCACCACGCGGGGGGCGTACGTGAAGCGGACACCGGAGTCGCGCAGTCGCCCGTACGCCGCCTCGATGTCGTCGACCTCGAGATTGACGTGGACGAGCCGGCGACTGATCGGCGCCGCCCCGGTCACCTCGCGCAGCACCAGTCGGGTCGTGCCGAAGGCGAGCACCGCGTTGCCGGTGCCCTGGTCGACCTCGGTGAAGCCGAGCATGTCGCGGTAGAAGCCGAGCGACCGGGACAGGTCGGTGACCAGCAGAGTCAGGCCGACGCCACTGATCGGGCCGGCCGGATCCGCTGCCGACGCTCCGTCGTACCCGAAGATCGCCTCGTCCAGGGCCTCGGCGGTGACGGTCTCGCGGGCCGCTCCCGCCGGGGTCGGATCGTCGAGCGGCAGGTCCAGCGGGTCCAGCGGGTCCGCGACGGCCGGGCCCGTCCGCTGCGCCGGAGGAACGTCGGTCGAGCGGTCCGCGCCGGGCGCGGACGCGGCCCGCGCCGTCGCGTCCACCGGGCCGTCGTCGGGCCCGGCGGCGCGGTCGCCGTCCGGGTCGGCAAGGTCGGCAGGGTCGACGTCGGGCTGGTCGAAGTGCTCCTCGGCCGGAGGCCGGGGCGCGGGAGTGGCCCGCCGGGGCAGTCCCGCACCGGGCTGTTGCTCCACGACCACGCCTTCGAGGACCACCGGGCCGCCCGGGGTCTGGCTCACCACCACCGGCTCGCGATCCTCCGCGACGACCGACCGGTCATCGCGCAGGGGATCGGGGCCGCGCGGGTCGCGGAACGGATCCGGGCCGCGCGGGTCGCCGAACGGGTCGCCGCCGCGCGCATCCCGGAAGTCGTCGTCGGGCGCGCGGTCCGCCCACGGCGGAGCGTCCTGCTCGATCAGCACCTCGTCGACGGGATCGATGTCACCGAACTCGGGCGGGAGGTCCGCGACCGCCGCGGCGGTCTCGGCGTGGGTGGGCACCTCGTCCCAGAGAACTTTGACGTGCCGCTGGTCGTCCAGCGCGACCCGGATCGGCAGGGTCTGGCCCAACGACGGCCACTTGGAGACCGGCACCCGCGGCTCGATGATCTTCTTGGATCGGGGCGGCAGGCCGGGCGCGTCGATGACCAGTTGCAGCTCGCACCGGCCGAACGCGTACTGGGTGGGTGGTTCGGAGGCGCTGTGCACGTGCGCCACGCCGACCACCCAGGTGCGTCCGCCGCCCTTCACGGTGGCCAACGCGATCGCCAGCACCAGCAGGGCGACACCGAGCGCGACGATGGCCCAGCTGGTCATGCCCAGCCCGAAGAGGACGACGAAGGTGGCCACGGTGCCGAGCACCGTGCCGATCAGCTTGCGTACCGGCGCGATGGGCCGGCTCCCGCCATTCGCCACAGTGGACCTCCCGGGGGTCAGGGCCAGGCTAGGCCGGATCGGCCACCGGAGGAAAGACCGGCCGCCGCGCCGGCGCCGGGACCGGGTCGCTAGGCTGACCGTACCGAGCCCAAGCGTTCTGCGCGTACAGGAGGAACCCAGCGTGTCCAGCAACAGCCCGGAAGAGCGCAGCCTCGTGCTGATCAAGCCCGACGCGGTCCGCCGCGGCCTGGTCGGCGAGGTCCTCTCCCGCTTCGAGCGCAAGGGGCTGCGGATCGACGCGATGGCGCACCGGACCATGGACGCCGCGCTCGCGGACGCGCACTACGCCGAGCACGTCGACAAGGCGTTCTATCCGCCGCTGAAGGACTTCATGACCGGCGGCCCGCTGGTCGCCCTCGTCCTCTCCGGCGACCAGGTCATCGACGTGGTCCGTGGGCTGGTCGGCGCGACCGACGGCCGCAAGGCGGCCGCCGGCACGATCCGGGGCGACCTGTCGCTCTCCAACCGGGAGAACCTGGTGCACGCCTCCGACTCGCTGGACAGCGCGAAGCGCGAGATCGCGCTCTGGTTCCCCGAGCTGGGCTGACCGCCCTGCGGTTCAGTCGGTCGGGGGTAGCTTCTCCGGGTTGCCCACCACGTAGACCCCGGTGATCCGACCGGCCGCCGCGGCGACGGTCAACGTGTACCGACCGCCGTCGGCGCGGGTGAGCAGCATGGCCGGTTCGCCGTTCAACTCCAGCCGGCTCGCCGTCCACGAACGGCGCGGACCGTAGATCCCGGCGTAGTACCTGGCGACCCGGTCCGCGCCCCGCACCGGATTGCGCGCGGAGCGGACGCGACCGCCGCCGTCGTTCCACGCCGTGACATCCGCGGCCATCAGCCGGGTGAGCGTCGCCAGGTCCCCGTCGCGGGCGGCGGCGAGGAACGCCTCCAGCAGCCGTTCGCGTTCCGCACGGCTGGCGGTGAAGCGGCTGTTCTCCTGGCGTACGCGCGTCATCGCCCGGTGGTGCAGCTGCCGGCAGTCCTGCGGGGTCCGGTCCAGGATCTCCGCGATCTCGGCGTACGGCAGGTCGAACGCGGTGCGCAGGACGTACACGGCACGCTCCGGCGGGGTGAGCCGCTCCAACACGTGCAGCAGCGCGGTGGACAGCGAGTCACGCAGCTCCGCGCGGTCCAGCGGACCGAACGGCGAGGGCTCGGTCGGCACCGGCTCGGGAAGCCACGGTCCGACGTACGTCTCACGGGTCGCCTGCCGGGACCGCAGCCGGTCCAGCGCGAGCCGGGTCACCACCCGCGACAGGTAGCGGCGTGGCTCCGCCACCGTCGAGCGGTCCACGCCCAACCACCGCAGGTACGCCTCCTGGAGCACGTCCTCCGCGTCGTGCCGGCTGCCGAGGAGGCGGTAGGCGAGCCCGAGCAGCATCGGCCGGTGCGCCTGGAGCGCACCGGCCGCCTCTGCCGCCTCGGTCGTCACACCTGGGCCGGGGGCTCCGTGTGCGTCGTCACGGCGATGCGATTCCACACGTTGATTGTGGCGATCGCGAGGACCAGATCGGCCAACTCCTTCTCCGACCAGACCTTCGCGGCGGCGTCCCACACCTCGTCCGACACTCCGTGCTCGCCGAGCCGGGTCACCGCGTCGGTGAGCGCCAGCGCGGTCTGCTCCCGCTCGTCGAAGAACGACAGCGCCTCCCGCCAGGCGGCCACCGCGAACAGACGTCGGCTCGACTCGCCGGCGGCGAGGGCGTCGCGGCTGTGCATGTCCACGCAGAACGCGCAGCCGTTCAGGATCGACGCCCGCAACTTGACCAGTTCCAGCACGGTGTGATCGACGTTCGCCTGGACGTACTTCTCCAGACCCGACACGGCCTGGTATCCCTGCGGCGCGACCTCGAAAAGCTTCATCCGTTGCACGGCAACCTCCTTGATCGGTTCGACACCGCTACGACGGTCCGCCCGGTCACGCTGTGACAACCGGGACTATGAGCCCGGTCACTCAATGGGGCCGGCCGTCCACTCGCGCCCTTCGGACAACAGGCGTTCCGTCGCCCGTCACCCGGACCGCCGGCCGCGGTCATCTGCGCCCGGTAGACCCACGGGGTCAACCCATGACCGGGAGGAAGCATGACCGAGCTTGATCGACGTACCCTGCTGCGGGCCGGCCTGGTGGCCGGGGCCGGAGTCGCCGGCGGCGCTCTGCTGGGCGGCGCCGGCGCGAACGCCGCTCCGGCCTGGCGGCCGGCGGGACGTCCCGTGCTCACCCACGGGGTGCAGAGCGGCGACGTGACCGCCGACTCGGCGCTGGTCTGGACGCGGGCCGACCGCCCGGGCCGGATGCTGGTCGAGGTGAGCCGCCGACCCGACTTCCGCGGCGCGCGGCAGCTCCGTGGCCCGGTGCTGGGCCCCGGCGCGGACTTCACCGGCAAGGTGCGGCTGCGGGGCCTGCCGGACGCCGAGCGGCTGCACTACCGGGTGCGGGTGGAGAGCCTGGATCGGCACGGGGTGGTGAGCGAGCCGCTGACCGGGTCGTTCACCACCGCGCCGGGCCGGCACCGCCGCAGGGACGTGCGGTTCGTCTGGACCGGGGACATCGTCGGGCAGGGCTGGGGGATCGACCCCGCCTTCGGCGGTCTGTCGATCTTCCGGGCGATGCGCGCGGTCCGCCCGGACTTCTACCTGTGCAGCGGCGACACGGTGTACGCGGACGGCCCGCTCGTCGAGTCGGTGACGCTGCCCGACGGTCGGATCTGGCGCAACCTGGTGACCCCCGAGAAGAGCAAGGTCGCCGAGACGCTGACCGAGTACCGGGGACAGTTCGCCTACAACCTGCTCGACGAGCACCTGCGGGAGTTCGCGGCCGCGGTCCCGCAGATCAACCAGTGGGACGACCACGAGGTGCTCAACAACTGGTACCCGGGGGAGATCCTGGACGACCCGCGCTACACCGAGCAGCGGGTCGACGTGCTCGCCGCGCGGGCCAGACAGGCGTTCCACGAGTGGCTGCCGGTGCCGGACAACGGGCCGCTGTACCGGCGGATCTCGTACGGGCCGCTGCTGGACGTCTTCGTGCTCGACATGCGGACGCACAAGGACCCCAACGACGGCAACACGTACGCCGACCCGAAGCGCGGTCTGCTCGGCCGCGAGCAGCGGGAGTGGCTCATCCGGGAGCTGAAGCGGTCCACGGCGACCTGGAAGGTGATCGCCAACGACCTGCCGATCGGCGTCGTGGTGCCGGACGGTCCGGGGGCGCAGGAGGGTGTGGCGCAGGGCGACCCGGGCGCGCCGGCGGGGCGTGAGCTGGAGTTCGCCGAGGTGCTGCGGGCGACCCACCGGGCCGGGGTGACCGGAATGGTCTTCCTCACCGCCGACGTGCACTACTCCGCCGCGCACCACTACGACCCGGCCCGCGCGGCGGTCGGTGACTTCACGCCGTTCTGGGAGTTCGTCTCCGGCCCGGCGCACGCCGGCGCGTTCGGGCCGAACGCCCTCGACGGCACCTTCGGACCGCAGGCGGTCTTCGTGCACGCCCCGCCGCGGGCCAACACCTCCCCGGCGGAGGGCTTCCAGCACTTCGGCGAGGTACAGATCGACGGCGAGTCCGGTGCCCTGACGGTGAACCTGCGTGACCGCGACGGCGCCTCCCTCTGGACCACCACCCTCCCAACCCCCTAACCCACCCACCCCGGAGATCTCGCCCTGGTGATCAAGAGGTTCGCGTCAGGATCCGGCGCGAAATTGACGCAAACCTCTTGATCATCGGGGGTGGGAGCGGGGGTGGGCGCGGGCGGGGGTTTAGTCGGGGGCGGGGGACCGGGTGGGTCTTGTATCGTTGGAGACCGTAAGGCGATGACCCGGCCATCACCGGTGAGCCTCCGGAAGAACAGCCGGGTGACCGGCCCAGTAGAACCGGACGGGTCCGGCCCGTCACAGCCGGCCAATGAGCGGGCGGTCGATCCTGACCGCCAAGCGGGGTGGTACCGCGGGCCACCCGGGAGCGCCGTCGTCGGCGTACCCGGACGGTTCGTCCTCGCAGACCCACGTTGAGTGAGCTGCGAGGAGAGCGACAGGCGATGGCCTATCCGTTGCACGACCCGACCGCCGCCGGTGTGCCGGCGAGCCCGGACCTGCCCGCGGTCGAGCGCCGGGTGCTGGAGCACTGGACGGCCGACAAGACCTTCGAGGCGTCGGTCGAGGCCCGTCCCGCCGGGACCGACGGCAAGAACGAGTACGTCTTCTACGACGGCCCGCCGTTCGCCAACGGCCTGCCGCACTACGGCCACCTGTTCACCGGCTACGTCAAGGACGTGGTGCCGCGCTACCAGACCATGCGCGGGCGGCACGTGGAGCGGCGCTTCGGCTGGGACTGCCACGGCCTGCCCGCCGAGGTGGTGGCCGAGAAGCAGCTCGGCATCACCAGCAAGGCGGAGATCATCGACCTGGGCGTGGCCCGGTTCAACGAGGCCTGCCGCACCTCGGTGCTGGAGTTCACCCAGGACTGGGAGCGGTACATCAACCGGCAGGCCCGCTGGGTCGACTTCACCAACGACTACAAGACCCTCGACCTGGACTACATGGAAAGCGTCATGTGGGCCTTCAAGACCCTGCACGACAAGGGTCTGATCTACGAGGGTTTCCGGGTGCTGGCGTACTGCTGGCGTTGTGAGACCCCGCTGTCGAACACCGAGACCCGGATGGACGACGTCTACCGGGACCGGCACGACCCGACCCTGACCGTCTGGTTCGGGCTGACCGCCGACGAGTCCGCCCCGGAGCTGCTGCGTGGGCCGGTCAAGCTGGGCGTCTGGACCACCACGCCGTGGACCCTGCCGTCGAACCTGGCGCTGGCCGTCGGCCCGGACATCGAGTACGCGGTGCTCGAGCGCGAGGGTCAGCGGTACGTCGTCGGCGCGGCGCGGCTGGCCGCGTACGCCAAGGAGCTGGACGGGTACGAGCAGGTCGGCACGGTGTACGGCCGGGACCTGGTCGGACGCCGTTACACGCCGCTGTTCGACTTCCTCGTCGAGCAGGCGGGCGAGAACGCGTACCAGGTGCTCGGCGCGGAGTTCGTCACCACCGAGGACGGCACCGGGATCGTGCACCTCGCGCCGGCGTTCGGCGAGGACGACCAGAACGTCTGCAACGCCGCCGGCATCCCCACCATCGTCACCGTGGACGACCACACGCGGTTCACCGCGCTGGTCCCGCCGTACCAGGGTGAGCAGGTCTTCGACGTCAACAAGCCGGTGATCCGGGAGCTGAAGGAGCGGGGGGTGGTGCTGCGGCAGGACACCTACACCCACTCGTACCCGCACTGCTGGCGTTGCGACACCCCGCTGGTCTACAAGGCGGTGTCGTCGTGGTTCGTCGCGGTGACCCGGTTCCGGGACCGGATGGTCGAGCTGAACCAGGAGATCAACTGGACGCCCGGGCACATCAAGGACGGCTCGTTCGGCAAGTGGCTGGCCAACGCCCGGGACTGGTCGATCAGCCGGAACCGGTTCTGGGGCTCGCCGATCCCGGTGTGGAAGTCCGACGACCCGAACTACCCGCGCCTGGACGTCTACGGCTCCCTCGCCGACATCGAGCGGGACTTCGGCGTACGCCTGACCGACCTGCACCGGCCGGCGGTGGACGACCTGGTCCGCCCCAACCCGGACGACCCGACCGGTCAGTCGATGATGCGCCGGGTGCCGGAGGTGCTGGACTGCTGGTTCGAGTCCGGGTCGATGCCATTCGCCCAGGTGCACTACCCGTTCGAGAACGCGGACTGGTTCGAGCACCACTACCCGGGTGACTTCATCGTCGAGTACATCGGCCAGACCCGCGGCTGGTTCTACACGATGCACGTGCTGGCCACGGCGCTGTTCGACCGGCCGGCGTTCCGCAACTGCCTGAGCCACGGCATCCTGCTCGGCTCGGACGGGCGCAAGATGTCCAAGAGCCTGCGCAACTACCCGGACGTCTACCACGTGTTCGACTCGTACGGGTCGGACGCGATGCGCTGGATGCTGATGTCGTCGCCGGTGCTGCGCGGCGGGGACATGGCGGTCACCGAGACGCTGATCCGCGACGCCGTACGCCAGGTGCTGTTGCCGTTGTGGAACGTCTGGTACTTCTTCTCGCTGTACGCCAACGCCGACGGCTACCGGGCCAAGCGGAGGACCGACGCTGAGCCGACCGGCGGCGGAGACGCCGCGGGCACCCTGCTCGACAGGTACATCCTGGCGAAGACCAACGAGCTGGTGTCGACGGTCGGCACGCAGATGGACGCGTACGACATCTCGGGCGCGTGCGCCACCGTCCGGTCCTACCTGGACGCGCTGACCAACTGGTACGTGCGCCGGTCCCGGGACCGGTTCTGGTCCGGTGACGCCAACGCCTTCGACACCCTGTCGACGGTGCTGGAGACGCTCTGCCGGGTGGTGGCGCCGCTCGCGCCGCTGACCGCGGAGGAGATCTGGCGTGGCCTGACGGGCGAGCGGTCGGTGCACCTGACCGACTGGCCGTCCGCCGAGGAGTTCCCGGCCGACCACGACCTCGTGGCGGCCATGGACAACGCGCGGGCGGTCGCCTCGGCGGCGCTGTCGCTGCGCAAGGCCAAGGGGCTGCGGGTACGGCTGCCCCTGTCGACGTTGACCGTGGCGTCCCCGGTGGCGGAGCAACTGCGCCCGTTCGCCGACCTGATCGCCGACGAGGTCAACGTGAAGGCGGTGGAGTTCAGCGCCGAACTGTCCGCGTACTGCGAGCAGGTGTTGACCGTGGTGCCCCGGGCGCTCGGCCCGCGCGTCGGCAAGCAGGTCCAGCAGGTCATCAAGGCGGTCAAGGCGGGCGACTGGGAGCTTGTCGACGGCGCGCCCGTGGCGGCCGGCATCACCCTGGCCGAGGGCGAGTACGAGCTTCGTCTCGTGGCCGCCGACGCCGAGCACTCCGCGCCGCTGCCCGGCGGTGAGGGCGTGGTCGTGCTGGACACCGAGGTCACCCCGGAGTTGGCCGCCGAGGGCCTGGCCCGCGACGTGGTGCGGGTGGTGCAGCAGGCCCGCCGCGACGCCGACCTGGACGTCTCGGACCGGATCGTGGTGTCGGTGTCGGCGTCCGAGGAGGTACGCGCCGCGGTGGCCGCGTACATGGAGTTCGTGTCGGGTGAGGTGCTGGCCGACTCGGTCGACTTCGCCGAGGGCCTCGACGGTTTCGCCGGTGAGGTGGGCGAGGGCGAGCGGGTGACGGTCACCGTCCGTCGATCGTAGAACACGGACGCGGACGCCTCCCACCTCCGTCTGCGGGGTGTGGAGGCGTCCGCTACCGTGACACCGCCTGCTCGCACCTCATCTGCCGGAGGACCAGTGCCCCTGCTCTACACCATCGGCAAGCTCACCGTGGCGCCCGCGCTGCGGTTGGCGTTCCGCCCGACCGTGGAGGGTCTGGAACACGTGCCGGAGACCGGTGGCGCCATCTTCGCCGGCAACCACCTCTCGGTGGCGGACGAGCTGTTCCTCGGCACGGTGGTGCCGAGGCACCTGGCCTTCTGGGCCAAGTCGGAGTACTTCACCGGCACCGGGGCGAAGGGCGCGTTCTCGAAGTTCGTCCTCACCGGTCTGGGCGCGATCCCGGTCGAACGGGCCGGTGGGCGTGCCGCGCTGTCCGCGTTCGACGCCGCCATCCCGGCGTTGCGGGGCGGTGACCTGGTGGTGGTCTACCCGGAGGGCACCCGCTCCCCGGACGGCAAGCTCTACCGGGGCCGGACCGGGGCGGCCCGGCTGGCGATTGCCGCCGGTGTGCCGATCATCCCGGTGGGCACGATCGGCACCGACAGGGCGCAGCCGATCGGGGCACGGGTGCCACGCCCCGGCACCGCCAAGATCACCGTTAAGTTCGGGAAGCCGCTGGACTTCACCGGCCGTCCGGACGATCGCACCTCGCTGCGGCAGATGACCGACGAGGTGATGAGCGAGATCCAGAAGCTCACTGGCCAGGAGTACGTCCCGCGCTACGCCCCGAAGCGCGCCGACGCCGACATGACCGGCGAGGTCTGACCCGAGGTCCCTGCGTCGGGCCGGAACCACTGCTGACAGCGATATACCTGTGAGTCATAAATATGACTCACAGGTATATCGCTATGAAGCCCAAGCCGTCCGCGTAACCTCACACAGCGTTACGGATGCCGCTCAACCCTGCTTGGGCTGAACGATCTGCGTACGCAGGGTGTCCAGCAACGTCGCGCTGTCGGAGACGGAGAGCCGGGTGAACACGCCGGTGGCGATGCTGCCGTGGTCGACCGAGGTGCACACCACCACGTCGCCCTCGGCGGGCCGGCCGATCGCGCAGCGCTCGTACCGACCCCGTACGCCGGTCCGTACCGTCTCGGGCGCCTCCAGCGCGTAGCGCTCACCGAGCCGCGTGATCTCCTCGTCCGCGTCCGCCTCGGGGGTCAGCCGGAAGCCGGTGCCGCCGAAGACGGTCACCTGCTTGCCGTCCGCCGTCCGGTAGACGCCGGCGAAGGTGTCCTCGGCCAGCAGGTGCTCCTGGCGTACCTCTTTCTCCAACTGCTTGGCCGTCTCGGAGCTGCTGTCGTCCTGTCGCAGGCTCAGGTCGGCGACCTGCTCGGGCAGCGCGGCGCTGGCCGGGTACTGGGACGAGATCGGCAGGCCGTAGTAGGCGGGGCAGCCGCAGCAGCAGGCCAGGCTGAGCAGCAGCACCCACGGCCAGCGACGCCGCCGACGTGCCGGCGGAGGCGCGTACCCCCCGGGGTTCTCCCAGCCCGGGGGCGGCGTGGCCGAACGCCGGCCCCGACGCTGCTTCGGCACCCGCGCCGGCGGCGCCGGCCGGACCGGCGCGGCGGGCCGGGCGGCGGTGGGTTGGGGCGGCGGAGCAGGTCGGGCGTGCGGTGGCGGATAGGCGACCGGCGGCAGGTGGGCCGGAGGTGGCTGGACGGGACGCGTCCCGAGCGGCGGCGGCGAGACGGGATGCGCACCGACCGGCGGCGCGGACCACTGCCGGGTGGCCGGCGGCACCGGGTAGTCAAGCGTCGGCGGCAGCGAAGGCAGTTCAGCGGACGGCAGGTTCCAGCCGCCGGTGTCCACCCCGGCCCACGGGTCGACCGGGGTGCGGTGCTCGGGTGGCTGCTCCGGCAGCGGAGGCGGCGGGGTCGGCTCGGCCGACTCTCCCCAGGCGCGTCGACGTGGCAGCGGGGGCGGAACCGGCGCGGACCCGCTCCACCGGGGCGCGGGCGGCGCGGGCTCGGGCGGCGCGGCGGGGGAGTCGGGGCTGTCACCCACGCGCTCGCGGGCCGTGGGCTCGGGCCCGGCGGCCGGCTCGGGCTCGGCCGCCGGCTCCTGGGCCGTCGGGTCCGGCGTGGCCGCGGGCTTCCCGGCCGGCTCCGCCGCGGGCTTTCCGGCCGGCTCCGCCGCGGGCTTTCCGGCCGGCTCGGGCTCGGCCGCGGGCTTCCCGGCCGTCGGCTCCGGCTCGGACAGCGTCGGGTCCGGCGTGGCCGCCGGCTCCGGCGTCGCCGCCTCCGCCGAAGCCGCAGCGGTCGGTTCGGCCGCGGGTTCCGGCTGGTCGGGGGCGGCAGGCTGGTCCGGGGGTACGGGTGGGGAGGTCGACTCGTCGGCGACCGCCGGCGCGTCGTCCGGCTCCGGGCCAGGGGTGCGCCCGTCGGCCGGCCGTGCTCCCGGCTGGGGCTCCGGCATCGCGGCAATCTCCTCTCGCGCCGGTCCGAGGTTAGTACCGTGCCGCCACCACCGCCGCCCGGGCATCGGGGCGCGGGTCCCGGGGCGGCCGGTCGGGCGGCATCGTGGCGTGCGCGCGGCCACCTCCGGGCGGGCGCGTACCCTTGGGCATCATGAGTGCCCCGTCCATGACTCCCCGCGCGGCCGCGACCAATTCGGGCGACGACTCCAGCTCGGAGCCGTCGATCTGGCCCCGGCTCGAGCCGTTGCTTCCGCAGGTCTCCAAGCCGATCCAGTACGTCGGCGGTGAGCTGGGCGCGGTCGTCAAGGACTGGGACGCGGCGACGGTGCGCTGGGCGCTGATGTACCCCGACGCGTACGAGGTGGGCCTGCCCAACCAGGGCGTGCAGATCCTCTACGAGGTGCTCAACGAGCTGCCCGACACCCTCGCCGAGCGGACGTACGCGGTCTGGCCCGACCTGGAGAGCCTGATGCGCACGCACGGCGTGCCGCAGTTCACCGTCGACGCGCACCGGCCGGTGCGCGGGTTCGACGTGTTCGGCATCTCCTTCTCCACCGAGCTGGGCTACACCAACATGCTCACGGCGATCGACCTGGCCGGCATTCCGCTGCTGGCCGCCGACCGCACCGACGCCGACCCGGTGATCGTGGCCGGCGGGCACGCCGCGTTCAACCCGGAGCCGATCGCCGACTTCATCGACGCCGCGGTGCTCGGCGACGGCGAGGAGGCCGTCCTGGAGATCACCGCGATCGTCCGGGAGTGGAAGGGCGAGGGCTCCCCGGGTGGCCGCGACGAGCTGCTGCTGCGGCTGGCCCGCACCGAGAGCGTCTACGTGCCGCGCTTCTACGACGTCGACTACCTCCCGGACGGGCGGATCCAGCGCGTCGTGCCGAACCGGGCGGACGTGCCGTTCCGGGTGCACAAGCGCACGACGATGGACCTGGACGCGTGGCCGTACCCGAAGAAGCCCCTCGTGCCGCTGGCCGAGACGGTGCACGAGCGGTACGCCGTGGAGATCTTCCGGGGCTGCACCCGGGGCTGCCGCTTCTGCCAGGCCGGCATGATCACCCGCCCGGTGCGGGAGCGGTCGATCACCACCGTGGGGCAGATGGTGCGTGAGGGCCTGGAGTTCTCCGGCTTCTCCGAGGTGGGCCTGCTGTCGCTCTCCTCGGCCGACCACTCCGAGATCGGCGACATGTGCTCGGGCCTCGCCCAGCAGTACGAGGGCACCAACGTGTCGCTGTCGCTGCCGTCGACCCGGGTGGACGCCTTCAACATCGACCTCGCGCAGGAGCTGTCCCGCAACGGGCGGCGTACCGGTCTGACCTTCGCCCCGGAGGGCGGATCGGAGCGGATCCGCAAGGTCATCAACAAGATGGTGTCGAAGGAAGACCTGATCCGCACGGTCGTCACCGCGTACAGCAACGGCTGGCGGCAGGTGAAGCTCTACTTCATGTGCGGCCTGCCCACCGAGACCGACGAGGACGTCCTCGAGATCGCGGAGATGGCCCACGAGGTGATCCGGGCCGGTCGGGCCGCCACCGGCTCCAAGGACATCCGCTGCACGGTCTCGATCGGCGGGTTCGTGCCGAAGCCGCACACCCCGTTCCAGTGGGCCTCCATGGAGCGCCCGGAGGTCATCGACGGCCGGCTCAAGATGCTCAAGCAGGCCATCAACGCGGACCGTTCGCTGGGTCGGGCGATCGGCTTCCGCTACCACGACGGCGAGCCGTCGCTGATCGAGGGACTGCTCTCCCGCGGTGACCGCCGGGTCGGCTCGGTGATCCGCAAGGTCTGGGAGAACGGCGGCCGGTTCGACGGGTGGAGCGAGCACTTCTCGTACCAGCGCTGGGTGGACGCGGCGGCCGAGACGCTGCCCGCGTTCGGGGTGGACCTCGACTGGTACACCACCCGCCAGCGCGACGAGCTGGAGGTCCTGCCCTGGGACCACCTGGACTCGGGCCTGGACAAGGACTGGCTCTGGCAGGACTGGCAGGATTCGGTCAGCGGGTTCGAGCAGGACGACTGCCGGTGGACGCCGTGCTTCGACTGCGGCGTGTGTCCCTCCATGGACACCGAGATCCAGATCGGCCCGACCGGCAAGAAGCTTCTGCCCCTGACGCCGATCACCCCCCTGAGAACCCCCGCCTCCTGACCCGGTTCCGGGCGGTTGCGGTGCTGAGTTTCGAGGAGCGAGACGATCAGTAAGAGAAATCAGCCGGAGGGTGGGCAGGCGCCGGTCGTGCAGCGTGCCCGCATCCGGTACGCCAAGCGTGGGCCGCTGCGGTTCACCTCGCACCGGGACTTCGCCCGGGCCTTCGAGCGCGCGCTGCGCCGTGCCGCCGTGCCGATCGCCTTCTCCCAGGGCTTCACCCCGCACCCGAAGATCTCCTACGCCAGCGCCGCCCCGACCGGGGTGGCGAGCGAGGCGGAGTACCTGGAGATCGGCCTCCAGACGCCGGTCGAACCGGAGGCGCTGCGGGCCGCGCTCGACGCCGCGCTCTCGCCCGGTCTGGACGTGCTGGAGGTGGTGATCGCCGAGGGTGGCAGCCTGGCCGACCGCATCGAGGCGTCGCACTGGCGCATCGAGCTGCCCGAGGTCTCCACGGCGACGCTACGCGCCGCCGTGGACGCGTTCACCGCCGCCGACGAGGTGATGGTCGAGCGGATGACCAAGCAGGGACGACGGACCTTCGACGCCCGCGCGGCTGTCATGTCTATCGATGTCCTTTCCCCGACGCCGACGCCTTCCGGGGTGCCGGCCGTACCGTGTGCGATACTCGAACTGGTCGTGCGGCAGGTCACCCCGTCCGTGCGGCCCGATGACGTCCTTTCCGGCCTCCGCGTGGTGGCCGACCTGGAGCCGCCGGTCTCGCCGAGGGTGACCCGGCTGGCTCAGGGCACGCTGACCGCGCAGGGTGCGATCGTGGATCCGTTGGATGCGGACCGCGGCGGGGCAGCCATCGTTGGGCACTGACCGACGGTCAGCGCTCTTGCAGGCAGACTTCGGCGGTCGCGCACCATGCGCGCCCGGCGGAAACACTTTTGCGGCGACCCTGCGTGGCAGCGCTCACCCGCGCCCGGGGCAGCCAGAACTGGAGAACGTCCATGCTCGAGAACGAGCCCGAGGGCGGCGAACGGACCGGTTCACAGCCGGCCGGTGACATCGCTGCGCAGAACAGCACCACCGACAGCACCGCCGGCACGGAACAGGTCGCCGGCACGGAGCAGGTCGCTGCCGAGAGCGCCGAGCCCGCCGCGCCTCCGCGACGGGCGCGGACCACCCGACGTCGGGCGGCCCCGCTCAACCAGCCGGAGCAGGCCGAGGCGCCCATCGAGGCGTCCACCGGTGGGGTCGGCGCCGTCGAGTCGCCGCAGGCGGAGGTTTTCGCCCCGATCTCCGGCGACCAGGACGTCGCCCCGAAGACCCCGCGCCGCCGCCGCAAGGCCGCCCCGGTCGAGACGACCGCCGAGGAGCCGCTGGTCGCGGCCAGCGCGGAGCTGGCGTCGCCGGAGGTCGTTCCTCCGGTCAAGGTGACCCGTACCCGGCGCAAGAAGGCGACGCCGCCCGCCGTCGCGGAGCCCGAGCCCGCCGTGGCCGCGGAGCCGGCCGTCGAGGAGCCGCCCGCCGTCGCCGAGCCCGAGCCGTCCGCTGCCGCGCCCGAGTCCGAGGCGGCCGGCCCGGCCGACGAGCCCGCCGACGAGAACCCGGCGGAGTCCGACCTGCGCGAGGCCGAAGCCGAGCTGAACGAGCCGCCGACCGCGCCCGGGGCAGGCGTCGCCGAGCAGGCGCTCGGCGACGTGTCGCCCGGTGTCGCCGTGGCGAACGTGACGGACGAGCCCATCGAGCCGGCCGAGGCCATCGAGGCGGAGCCGCCCAGGACCCGCCGCCGTCGGGCCGCCCTCTCCGCGCCCACCGTGTTGTTCATGGCGCCCCAGCCGGACGCCGTGCCGGTGACCCGCCCGGCGGAGCCCGCACCGGTCGCCGAGGAACCGGTCGTCGAGGCCGAGCCGTCGCGTCGGCGCCGGCGTGGCCGCCGCGACGTGGAGCCGGTGGAGCCGATCGAGGCCGTCGAGGCCGAGGAGGAGCCGACCGAGGAGCCCGACGAGGCCACCGAGGCGGACGAGGACGACGAGGACAGCGCCGCCGCGCGCCGTCGCCGTCGCCGTGGCCGCCGTGGTCGGGGCCGGGGCAAGGGCGGGGCCGACGAGGCCGAGGACGAGGAGTCCGACGAGGCTGCGCAGGCCGAGGAGGAGACCGCCGAGGCCGAGGCCGAGGGGGAGAGCGACGAGGACGAGGAGTCCGAGGGCGGGGACGGGATGACCCGCCGTCGCCGCCGTCGCCGTCGCCGCGGCGCGGGTGACACCGAAGGCGCCGCCGACGACGGCGTGCCGACCGTGGTCAAGATCCGCGAACCCCGTCGTACGGTCGACGAGGTCCAGGGCGTGTCCGGCTCGACCCGGCTGGAGGCCAAGCGCCAGCGTCGCCGGGACGGCCGGGAGCAGCGGCGTACGCGGCCCCCGATCCTCAGCGAGTCGGAGTTCCTGGCCCGCCGGGAGGCGGTGGACCGGGTGATGGCGGTCCGGCAGCGCGGCGACCGCACCCAGATCGCGGTCCTGGAGGACGGCGTGCTGGTCGAGCACTACGTCACCCGCAACTCCTCCGGCACGATGGCCGGCAACGTCTACCTGGGCAAGGTGCAGAACGTGCTGCCCAGCATGGAGGCGGCGTTCGTCGACGTCGGCCGGGGCCGCAACGCGGTGCTCTACGCCGGCGAGGTCAACTGGGACACCTCCGGGCTGGAGGGGCGTGCCCGCTCGATCGAGCAGGCGCTGCGCTCCGGCGACTCGGTGCTGGTGCAGGTCACCAAGGACCCGATCGGGCACAAGGGCGCGCGGCTGACCAGTCACATCGCGCTCTCCGGCCGGCACCTGGTCTACGTGCCCAACGGCAACGCGTCCGGGATCAGCCGCAAGCTGCCGGACACCGAGCGCAAGCGGCTGCGTGACGTGCTCAAGAAGCTGGTCCCGGACGGCGCCGGCGTGATCGTCCGTACGGCCGCCGAGGGCGCCAGCGAGGACGAGCTGGCCCGCGACGTCAAGCGGTTGCAGGCGCAGTGGGAGGACATCCAGGCCAAGGCCGCCGAGGGCGGCGCGCCGGTGCTGCTGTACGAGGAGCCCGACCTGGTCATCCGGGTGGTCCGGGACCTGTTCAACGAGGACTTCCGCGAACTGGTCATCGAGGGTGAGCAGTCGTACGGCATGGTCGAGTCGTACCTGTCGCACGTCTCCCCGGACCTGGTCGACCGGGTCCGTCGGCACGTCGGGACGAACGACGTGTTCGCCGAGTACCGGATCGACGAGCAGATCATCAAGGGGCTGGACCGCAAGGTGTTCCTGCCCTCGGGTGGCTCGTTGGTGATCGACAAGACCGAGGCCATGACGGTCGTCGACGTGAACACCGGCAAGTACACCGGCTCCGGCGGCAACCTGGAGGAGACGGTCACCCGCAACAACCTGGAGGCGGCCGAGGAGATCGTCCGCCAGCTCCGGCTGCGGGACATCGGCGGCATCGTGGTGATCGACTTCATCGACATGGTGCTCGAGTCGAACCGGGAGCTGGTGCTGCGCCGGCTCACCGAGTGCCTGGGTCGGGACCGCACCAAGCACCAGGTCACCGAGATCACCTCGCTCGGCCTGGTGCAGATGACCCGTAAGCGGATCGGCGCGGGCCTGCTGGAGGCGTTCAGCGAGACCTGCGACTGCTGCAAGGGCCGGGGCGTCATAATCCACACCGAGCCGGTGCCGGAGAAGCCGCGCAACGGCGGGACCGCGGAGAAGGTCAAGGCGGTCGCGTCGTCGGCGCCGGCCGCCCCGGCCGCCCCGGCCGCGGAGAACGGCACGCCGTCCTCCCGCCGGCGGGCGCGCAAGAGCGCCCCGGCCGAGCGCGCCGTGGTCGAGGTCGTCGACACCGACAACCGCGCCGAACCGGACGCCGACTACCAGGACACGATGGGGTACGACCTCTCCCGGTACGAGACCGAGACGGAGGCCGCTCCGGCGGTGTCCGACAGCCAGCGGGGTGAGTCCTCCCGACTGGCCGCCGCGGACGACCCGGACGCTCTCGCCGACGCCGACGGCGACGAGGAGGCCGCCGAGGGTGGCGCCGGACGTCGTCGTTCCCGCCGGGGTGGCGCCCGCCGGCGGACCCGCCCCTGACGGCTGACCGGCCCGGTGTTTGACGAGGTCCCTTTCCCGGCAATGTGACGGGGGAGGGACCTCACCGCTTCGGTCACCCCGACCCGGCGGCGGTCGGCCCCGGTCAGGAGAAGAAGATGCGTCGGCTGCTCGCTCGTACCCTGCTGGTGGTCGTACTCGTGGCCGGAGCGGGCTGCTCCGACGGCCGCTCGGGCGGCGCGGGCCCGACCGGCGCGGCAGGGGGCTCCGGGTCGACGGGTCCGGTCGGTACGCCGCTGGGCGGTGGCGCGGCGGGCGGTGACGCCCAGGTCTGCGCCGAGGCGCGGCGGGCCGGGGTCACCGCCGTCCGGGAGTACGTCGAGGAACTGGGCCGGATGATGGCGGCGGTGGGCGCGGGCGACACCGTGACGGCCGACGCGGCCCGGACCCGGGCGCAGGGGGCCCTGGCCGGCTGGCGGACCGCGCTGCGGGAGCAGGGGGCACGGGCCGCCGACGCGCAGCTCAGGACGCTGCTCAGTGACCTCGGCATGGAGGTCGCCGCGCTCGGCGTCGACGTCGAGTCGATCGACGAGACCGAGTTGGATCGGCTCCAGCAGCGCCTCGATCAGCTCTGCGCCCGGTGACCAGGGCGGGCCGGTTTGGGGTCCACAGCGGGGATGGCGTACTCTTGCCTACGGCCCACCTTTGGTGTGCCGAGTTCCCGTGTGCCCGCGCCGCCGTGCACTGCTACCCGGCGAGCCGCCGCGGGGACGACCAGTCAGCAGCCTCAACGACAGGGAGTCCGCCTCCGATGTACGCGATCGTCAAGACCGGCGGCAAGCAGTACAAGGTCGCCGAGGGCGACGTGATCGAGGTCGAGAAGCTCACCGGTGCCCCCGGTGACGCGGTGAAGCTCACCGCGGTGCTCCTCGTCGACGGTGACGACCTGGTGACCGACGCGGCGAAGCTTGCCGAGGTCGCGGTGTCCGGCGAGATCGCCGCGCACACCAAGGGCCCGAAGATCCGGATCCACAAGTTCAAGAACAAGACCGGCTACCACAAGCGCCAGGGTCACCGCCAGCCGTTGACCCAGGTCAAGGTGACCGGCATCTCCAGCGGGAAGTAGGTCGTCCTCCAATGGCTCACAAAAAGGGTGCGTCCAGCTCGCGTAACGGTCGTGACTCCGCGGCCCAGCGACTCGGCGTGAAGCGCTTCGGTGGTCAGGTCGTCAGCGCCGGTGAGATCCTCATCCGGCAGCGTGGCACCAAGTTCCACCCCGGTGACCTGGTCGGCCGTGGCGGCGACGACACGCTGTTCGCCCTGGCCGCCGGCTCGGTTCTGTTCGGCACCAAGCGCGGTCGCAAGACCGTCAGCATTGTTCCGCAGCAGTAGTTCTCTTCGCTGAGCGGGCCGCGGACCTCCGGGTCCCGGCCCGCTTGGTTTTTTCGAAGTGCGGGGTCGACCCTCGCTGGAAGGATTGACGCCGTGGCGACGTTCGTTGACCGGGTCGTCCTGCATCTGCAGGCCGGCGATGGTGGGCACGGTTGTGTCTCGATCCACCGCGAGAAGTTCAAGCCCTTCGGTGGGCCGGACGGCGGGAACGGCGGGCACGGCGGCAGCGTGTCGCTGGTGGTCGACCCGCAGGTGACCACGCTGCTCGACTTCCACTTCCACCCGCACGTCAAGGCCGACAACGGCAAGGGCGGCGCCGGGTCGAACCGGGACGGGGCCAACGGCCACAACCTGGTGCTCAAGGTGCCCAACGGCACCGTCGTGCAGACCACCGACGGCACCGTGCTGGCCGACATGGTCGGCGCCGGCACCACCTTCGAGGTGGCCCGGGGCGGGCGCGGCGGGCGCGGCAACGCCTCCCTGGCCAACGCCCGGCGCAAGGCGCCCGGCTTCGCCGAACTGGGCGAGCCCGGCGACCAGCTCGACATCGTGCTGGAGTTGAAGAGCGTCGCCGACGTGGGCCTGGTGGGTTTCCCGTCGGCCGGCAAGTCGTCGCTGATCTCGGTCATCTCCGCCGCGAAGCCGAAGATCGCCGACTACCCGTTCACCACCCTCGTGCCCAACCTCGGCGTGGTCCGGCTGGACAACCACACCTTCACCGTCGCCGACGTGCCGGGTCTGATCCCCGGCGCGGCCACCGGTAAGGGCCTGGGCCTGGAGTTCCTGCGGCACATCGAGCGCTGCGCGGTCCTGGTGCACGTGATCGACTCGGCGACCCTGGAGCCGGGCCGCGACCCGGTCGCCGACATCGACGCGATCGAGGCCGAGCTGAGCCAGTACGGCGGGCTGGCCGACCGCCCCCGACTGGTGGCCGTCAACAAGGTCGACGTGCCGGACGGCCGGGACCTCGCCGAGATCGTCCGCCCCGACCTCGAGGAGCGGGGCTACCGGGTGTTCGAGGTCTCGGCGGCCACCCGGGAAGGGCTCAAGGAGCTGACGTACGCGATGGCCGAGCTGGTCGAGGCCGAGCGTAAGGCCACCCCGCCGGCCGAGCCGACCCGGATCGTGATCCGGCCGATGGCCGTGGACGACGCCGGCTTCACCATCACGGCCGAGGCCGACGGGTCGTTCACCGTGCGCGGTGTACGCCCGGAGCGGTGGGTCAAGCAGACCAACTTCGACAACGACGAGGCGGTCGGCTACCTCGCCGACCGGCTGGCCCGGCTCGGCGTGGAGGACAAGCTCGCCAAGGCCGGTGCCGAGCCCGGTGACCTGGTCCGGATCGGTGAACGCGAGTTCGACTGGCAGCCGACGCTCTACGCGGGCGTGGAGTTCGTGCCCGGTAACCGGGGCACCGACGTACGCCTGGAGGAGAAGTCGAGCCGGGCGTCGGCGGCGGAGCGGCTCGCCGCGCGCAAGGCCCGCCGGGTCCGCCCGGAGGACGAGGTCGGCGCGGACGAGATCGGCGCGGACGTGGGCGACGACGACATCGAGGACGACGCCGAGTAGCCGGTTGCGCTCCGTGATCGGGTTGACTGCCGGAAACCTCCGCGAAATCCATCCCACCTAGCGTCGGGTGATGCTGATCGAGTCGCGGCCCGCCATCGATCCCGAGATCGCCGCCCTGGTCGTCGCCCAGCAGCGTGAGCTGCGCGAGGCCGACGGCGGGTTGGACGGGCAGGTCACCGCCACCCACGACGACGTTCGCTACCTGGCGGTGGTGGTGCGCGGACGAGCGGTCGCCTGCGGCGGACTCCAGTCGCTCGACGCCGTCACCGGCGAGATCAAGCGGATGTACGTCCGGCCGGCGTACCGGGGCAGGGGCATCGCCCGGCAACTGCTCGCCGCCCTGGAGGAGTGCGCGTTCCGGCAGGGGCACACGGTGGTCTGCCTGGAGACCGGCACGTACCTGCCGGCGGCCATCGGGCTGTACACGTCGTGCGGCTACGAACCGATCCCGGTGTACGGCGAGTACGTCGGCAACCCGTACAGCGTCTGCTTCGCCAAGCGGCTCCCGGTCGCGGCCTGACGGCCGCCGGCGGGCGGCGGTCGTCCGGGTGGCGCGGCCTCAGGCGCCGGTCTCGGCGTGCGCCACGGTGACCGGCTTCGACTCCGGCGACGCGTGCTGGCGCAGCACGATGCTCAGCAGGATCAGTGCGCCGACCGCCAGGAACTCGCTCTGCCAGTTCTGCATGGACTGGAACCAGAAGTCGCTCGTGCCCAGGAAGTCCCACACGCCGATCGGCGGCGCTCCGCTCTGCAACGCCTGTTCCTGGTTGTACGCGGCCGTGCCGCCGAGCAGGTGCCCGACGAACGAGCCGGCGAAGATCAGCAGCAGCGCGATGGAGAGGCTGTTGCGGTAGACCACCAGGGGCAGGCCACCGGCGCGTACCGGCCACGGCGACCGCGCGGTGGCCCGGCGCTCGTCGTCCTCCGGCCGGTCGGTCTGGTCGACCGGCTTCGACTCGGCCGAGCCGCGCTGCACCAGATACGCGGTGAGCAGCACGTACCCGCCCATCTGGAGGAACTCCGACTCCCAGTTCTCGAAGACGGCCTCGGCGAAGTGCCCGCTGGCCAGGTACGCCGGCCAGCTCAGCGGTGCCGCCCCGAACTCGACCAGCTCCTCGTTGTGGGTCTGCCAGCCGAAGATGCTCTGGAGGACCAGGAACACTCCGAAGGCGCCCAGCATCGCGGCGGCGAGCGCGTTGTCGCGTATCCAGCGAGGCATCGTCATCGACCCCCTTCACGGATCATCACCCGTGACGTACCCCGCTCACCGTCGCCGTCAAACGCGCGGAGCCGCAGCTCAGGGCCGGTCGATCGGGGTGTCGAGGCGTCCGCCCGTCCCGGCCTCGTTCGACAACAGCAGGCCGAGCGCGAGCATGCCGAAGCCGAGCGCGAGGTGCAGCCAGTTGTCGGCGTCGTTGACCGGGAGGATGTTCGCGCCGCCGTCCTCGTCGACGGCCTCGATCGCCAGCCCGTACAGCCAGAGGGCGAGGTAGATCGCGCCGCCGCCGGCCAGGAAGAGCCGCGCGCCGGCGACGCTGCGGGCCAGCGCCAGACCCGCCAGCCCGAACAGCAGGTGTACGGCATTGTGCAGGATCGAGACCTGGAACACGCCGAGCAGCTTGGCGTCTGAGTGGTGCCCGGCGAAGGTCAGCTCGCCGTAGTCGGTCGTGATGCCGGGGATGTAGCCGAGGACGCCGATCAGCAGGAAGACCCCGGCCACGACCAGCGCGGCGACCTGCACCCGGGGTCGGTGCGCGGCAGGCCGGCCGCCCCGCGCGTCTCGTGCCATCGGTGCCCCTTTCATGGATCTGCCCGGTCCCGCGAACGTCGCTGTCCGCAGCGGCGACGTGACGCAGCCCGACGATCCTCCATTTTGAAGTCCGTCCCGGCAGTCGCGCAGAGAAATGCACGAACAGGTATGGAAGCCGAAACGGAGGGTAGGTGAGTCGTCAGCGGCCACGGCGACACGGCCGCATCCCCCCAGTACAACCGCGAAGACACTTCCGAGCGGAAGGGAAATCATGACTTACGATCTGTCACCCACGTCCTCCACGTACGGGCAGGAGTCCACCAACGGCGGCGGCGTCCGCGAGCAGGCCCGGCACGTCGGGTCCGAGGCGGCACACGCCGGTGGCGCGGTCGCCCAGACCGCCAAGGAGCAGGGCACCGAGGTCGGCCGTGAGGCCGTCCGGCAGGCCCGCAACCTCTACGGCGAGGCCCGCACCCAGCTCGCCAGCCAGACCGGTGAGCAGCAGCGCCGCGCGGCCGGCGGTCTGCGGTCGATCGCCGACGAGATGCGCTCGATGGCCGAGCAGGGCGGCCAGGCCGGTCCGGTGAGCGAGCTGGCCCGCCAGGCCGCCGACCGGGTGCACGGCGTGGCCGGCTGGCTCGAGGAGCGCGAGCCCGGCGACCTGATCAACGAGGTACGCGACTACGCGCGGCGCAACCCGGGCACCTTCCTGGTCGGCGCGGCGGTGCTCGGTGTGCTGGCCGGTCGTCTGACCAAGGGCATCTCCGCCGCCGGTGACGACTCCGGCAACGGCTCCTCGGGCTACCGCGGCGCCGGGGCGTACGACCCGGAGCGCACCGCGGTGATCCCCACGCCGCCGCCGGCGCCCCGTACGGCCGCGGACGCCACCCCGGCCGGCGGCTACCTCGACCCGACCCCGGGCACCTACACCGAGCCGACCTCCGGCGGTTACGCCGACCCGACCCCGGGCGGCTACAGCGACCCGGCCCGTCAGGGTGGCTACACCGAGCCGGCGAGCACCGGTCAGCCGCTGCCGCCGGTGACCCAGACCGACCCGCTGCCGGGCGTGCCGTCCAGCGGCAGCCCCCGCCCGTGAGGCGCCGAGTCATCCGAAGGGAGGCGGCGGCATGAGCATGCCGACGCAGGGGTCCGGACTGGACTCCGGGTACCACCCCGACGCGGGTGCCCCGCACACCGCGGCCGAGGTGAAGGGCAGCTCGCTCGGTGACCTGATGCGTCAGGTCACCACCGACCTGTCGACGCTGATGCGCCAGGAGGTCGAGCTGGCCAAGGCCGAGATCCGTCAGGAGGGCAAGAAGGCCGGCAAGGCGGCGGGCCTCTTCGGCGGCGCCGGCTTCGGCGGCTACATGGTGGCCCTCTTCGTGTCGATCGCCATCTGGCAGTTCCTGGACAACGTCATGGACTCCGGCCTCGCCGCGCTCATCGTGGCCGTGGTCTGGGCCGTGGTCGCCGCCGTCCTCTACTCGGCGGCCAAGAAGAACGCCCAGCACGTACGCGGGCTCAAGCAGACCAACGACAGCGTGCAGCGGATCCCCGACGCGCTCAAGCCCCACCCGGAGGGAGTCACCCGATGAGCACCGATCCCGACCAGATCCGCCGGGAGATCGAAGCCACCCGCAACAGCCTCAGCTCCGATGTGGACGCGCTGGCGTACAAGGTCAGCCCCAGCCGCATCGTCGACGACCGTAAGCAGCGGGCGCGTTCCGCGCTGCAGAATGTGAGGGACAAGGTCATGGGAACCGCTTCCGACCTCGGCCACGGCACCGGCCACGCCGCCCACTCGGTGGGCGACCGGGCGTCGTCGGCGGCGTCCAGCGTCAGCGACGCCGCGCACTCGGCGGCCTCCTCGGTCAGCGACGCCGCCCACAGCGCGCCCCGCGTGATCCGGCAGAAGTCGCAGGGCAATCCCCTCGCCGCCGGCCTGATCGCCTTTGGCGTCGGCTGGCTGGCCTCCTCGCTGATCCCGGCCTCCCGCCGGGAGCAGCAGGCGGCCGCCCAGGTCAAGGAGAAGGTCGGCGAGCACAGCGGCGTCGTCAAGGAGAAGCTGAGCGAGGTTGCCAGCGAACTCAAGGACGAGCTGCGCGAGCCGGCCCAGCACGCGGCCGAGTCGGTGAAGTCCACCGCCCAGGACGCCGTGCACGCGGTCAAGGACGACGGGAAGTCGGCCGCCCAGGACGTCAAGGACCAGGCCCAGCAGGCCCGCCAGCAGGTCAGTTCCTGAAGACACCGACGTCGACGACGGCTCGCGGCCACTCCGGTGGCTGCGAGCCGTCGCCGTATCTCCCCGCGATCTTGCACTTCCTGTTGCCGTCATGTGGGCTAGCGCCGCTTTTGTCCCAGCAGAAAGTGCAAGATCGCGGGGATTTCGTGGCGGTGGGCCGGGGTGCGGATTCTCGTGTCGCCGTAGCGGACTCCGCCGTGTAGCAGGCGTTGGGTTACCGCCAGCCAGCTACAGACGCCACGTTCGAGCAGCCAGAGCGGCGCGGCTAGCGGGGTGGTCGGGGGGAAGACGGTGACGCCGGCCGCACGGCGGCGACCCGCCTCGGCCAGCGCGACCACGGTGACCGCCATCGGAAACAGCAGCCGGGACCGGCGGCACGCGACCGCCGTGGCCAGCACGGGCAGGACCGCGAGCGCGGTCAGGAGGCGGGCCGGCTGGGCCAGGTCGTCGTACGCCTGACGGACGCGCTGGCCCCGAAAGTGCGCCGCGTCCGGCGGCAACCGGCGTACGTACAGCCAGGGCGGCGCGGCCTCGACGCCACCGTGGCCGCGCACGGTACGGATCAGCTCCAGGTTCTCGAAGAGCACGTCGTGGTCGTACCCGCCCATGGCGAGGAACGTGCTGCGGCGTACCGCGAGGGTGCCGGGGTAGTCGTTTCCGAGGGCACGGTTGAGCAGTGTCCGGCCGGTGTCCCACCAGGCGTGCCAGGGCAGGGGATCGAAGTAGTTCTGCGGCCGGACCAGGTCGACCCGGTCCAGCAGCCGGTGCACCGCGTGCAATCCGGCCTCGTCGTACCGGACGTCGTCGTCGGCTATCACCACGTACTCGTGGCGCGCCGCGTCGATCCCGGTGTGCACCCCCACCACCTTGCCGTTGAGACCGCGCCCGCTCGCGTCGGGCCGCAGGTGCCGGACCAGCCCGTGCCACCCCTCGGCGTGCCGGGCGAACAGCTCCGGTGGTGACCCGTCGACCACGATGACGTCCACGAGGCCGTTCAGCCGGCGCAGGTAGTGGGTCAGCTCGTCCAGGCCGGTGTCGGTGTGCCAGCGCAGCGGCAGGACGTACGCCATCGGCAGGGACGTTCCGCCGGTGTCGTGACGCGCGGGGCGCCGGGCGTCACCGGTGGCCGGAGCGGGCATCGGCGTCTCCTGGCGGGTGAGGTGCGGCGGGCGTGCGGCCCGCTGCACCTGCCCGCTCTGCGGCCGTCCAAACCGGCGCGGAGCGGTGACACCCGGACATGAGGGGGTCAGGCGCGGCGGACGTTGGTGAGGGTCAGGTGGCTGGGCGGCAGCGCGGGCATGCGCCGCAGGTCCAGGCGGAGGTCCTGCGGCGGCACGTCGTAGCGCATGTCGCCGGTCAGGTGCGTGACCGCCCGCTTCATCAGGTCGATGGTGATCCACTCGCCGGCGCAGCGGTGCCCGGTGGCGTGGTCGCCGCCGCCCTGCGCGATCAGCGCGAACGGGTCCACGCGGCGGTCGGCGAACCGCTCGGGGCGGAACAGCTCCGGTTCGGGCCAGAGCGCCGGGTGGTGGTTCGTGCCGTAGAGGTCGAGCAGCACCCGCCGGCCCTGCGGGAAGTGGTGGCCCTGCCAGTCGAAGGAGCGCCGGACGCGGGCCGCGGCCATCGGAAAGAACGGGTAGTAGCGGCGTACCTCCTGGACGAACTGCTCGGTGGCCCCGTCGTCGCCCCGGACCCGCTGACGCCAGCCGGGATGGTCGCGCAGGGCGAGCGCGGCGAAGACGATGTACCGGTCCACGGCGACGGTGGGACGCAGCAGGTTGAGCAGTTCCACGGCGGCGATCCGGCGGGGGAGCAGCGCCCCGTGCGCGTCGCGGTGCTCGGCGACGACCCGCAGGGGACTGTCGGCCGGGGCCGGGTGGATGCCGACCCGGGTCTGTTCGACGAGGTCGCCGATCCAGCGTTCGGCGCGGCGGCGGGCGAGCAGGCCCCGCCAGTGCCGTGGGCCGACGAGCGCCGGGCCCTCGATCATGGCGTGCAGGTCGACGGCGCGGCGGTCGACCTGTGACGTGGCCAGCGGCACCCCGGCCCAGGAGCAGACAACCCGGGTCAGCAGCCGGCCCAGCTCGTCGTAGAGCGGCACCGCGCCGGCCGCCTCCCAGGCGGGAATCCGTGCCCGCCACTCGGCGTCGAAGAGCTGCCCGAGCCGCCCGATCGCCGCCGGCGTCATGATCGACATGAACATGGCCTTGCGGTCGGTGTGTGCCGCGCCGTCCAGCCCCTGCACGCCGCCCCGACCGGTGAGCGTCCGCTGTACCCGCAGCGGCATGGCGCTCTCGCGCTGGAAGCGCTCGTTGTCGTAGAACAGCGCGGCGGCCGGCCGACCCCGTAGGCAGATGGTCGGCGCGAGCAGGATCCGGGTCGAGAAGACGTCGCTGCCGAAGCGGTCGCAGCGTTCACCGATGAACCGGTAGCCGGCACGCAGCAGGGCGAGGGTGCTGTCCGGGCTGCGGTCGGCCGGCATGGTCGCCATCGGGCCTCCTCGAGGGTCCGGCGGCGGCCCGCGTCGCCGCCGCGGCACGTCTACCCTCGTGGCCGCCGCGCAATCCCCGCGCCGACAGCGCGTCCGCTGGCCCCTCCCACGGGCGGCGGAACCTGGTTGGCTTAGCCGGTGGGGCCGTCGCCGGCCGGGAACGTCGGTCGACGCGGGCGACCCCGCCGGTCCACGACCACGGGGAGGACGAATGCACGACAACAGGGCGCCGCGCTGGCGGCAGCGGCGGGCGGTCGAGACACCGGGCGCGGGCCGGGCCGCGCGGTCACTGATCGGTCCGCCCGGTCGGCCGGCGCGACCGCGCCGGTTCTTCACCGTGCACCTGGGCTTCACCGCGCCCGGCGAGGCCGACGCCCGTGAGCAGGCGGTGGCGTACGCGGAGGCGCTGAGCCTGCTCCGCCCGGAGTTGGCGCTCGGGGCGGCGGCCCTGTCGCCGGCCGACGCCTGGCACCGGGCCGAACGGCTGTTCTGCGGTGCGGTCGGTCCGGACGGAGAGCGCTGCGTCGACGTCGCCGACCATCCCGGCTTCCACCACGCGCCGGGCCCGGGCGGTCTGGGCTGGGGCGACGGCGACCGGCGCGGCTGAGCGGGCCACCGCGCGCCCCCGGTCCAGCAGGGCGACCACCGTGTGCCGCCCGTGCCGGTGTCCTCGTCCCGAAGACGCCGGCACGGGCGACGACCGATGGCTGATCAGTCGAGGTCGAACTCGCCGTCCTGCGCGCCGGCCACGAACGCGTCCCACTCGGCCTGGGTGAAGACCAGCACCGGGCCCTCCGGCTCGGCGGAGTTGCGCATCCCGATCAGGTCGTCGACGAAGGCGACCTCGACAGCGCTCTCGGAGGTGTCCCCCTCGGCCCGTTGCCAGACCGCGCGGGAGAGGTCGAAATCGCCCTTGGGGTGCTGCGCCATGATTCTTTCCTTCACTGCCGGGGGCCAGGTGGGGACCGGCTGCCGATCCCCATCGGGCAGGATAAGCGGATGCCGAGCCTGACCCGTGTAGAGGCGACCGCGCGTGGCGCGGCGATTACTGTCGAGTCCTATCAGGTGGACCTCGATCTGACCGGCGACGGCGATCTGTTCCGTTCCCGCGTTCAGATCCGGTTCCGGGCGACCGCCGGGACCGTGACCTTCGCCGAGGTCAAGCCCGTCAACCTTCTTTCGGTACGCCTCAACGACCGCGCCGTCGACCCGGCCACGTTGACCGACAACCGACTGCCCCTGGCCGACCTGGACACGACGAACACCCTCGTCGTCGAGGCGGAGATGGCGTACTCCAACACCGGCGAGGGGCTGCACCGTTTCGTCGACCCGGCGGACGGCGAGACCTACCTCTACGCGGTGACGTTCCTCGACAACGTCCAGCGCATCTTCGCCGCGTTCGACCAGCCCGACCTCAAGGCGCCGTTCACCCTCTCGGTCACCGCGCCGCCGCAGTGGACGGTCTCCAGCAACGCCGAGGTGGCCGCCACGCCGGCCCCGGGGCGGTGGGAGTTCGCCCCGACCGCGCCGCTGGCGACGTACTTCTTTTCGCTGATCGCGGGGCCGTACCACGTCCGCCGGGCCGAGCACGACGGCATCCCACTGGCGATCTACTGTCGCCGGTCGCTCGCCGAGCACCTGGACGCCGACGCCGAGGAGATCTTCGACATCACCGGGCGGTGCCTGGACCGGTTCCACCAGCTCTTCACCGAGCGCTACCCGTTCGGCAAGTACGACCAGGCGTTCGTGCCCGAGTTCAACGCCGGCGCGATGGAGAACCCGGGCATCGTCACCTTCCGCGACGACTACGTGTTCCGGTCGGCGGTCACCGACACGCAGCGCGAGCTGCGGGCCAGCACCATCGCCCACGAGATGGCGCACATGTGGTTCGGTGACCTGGTCACCATGCGCTGGTGGGACGACCTGTGGCTCAACGAGTCCTTCGCCGAGTACCTGGGCTACCGGGTCACCGCCGAGGCGACCCGCTTCGACCAGGCGTGGACGACGTTCGCCATGCGCCGCAAGGCCTGGGGATACGCCGCCGACCAGCGTCCCTCCACCCATCCGGTCGCGCCGCAGGAGGTCGCCGACGCCGACGAGGGCCTGCTCAACTTCGACGGCATCTCGTACGCCAAGGGCGCCAGCGTGCTGCGGCAACTGGTCGCCTGGCTCGGCGACGAAGCCTTCCTCGCCGGCCTGAACGCGCACTTCGCCGCGCACCGCTTCGGCAACGCCACCCTGGACGACCTGCTGACCAGCCTCTCCGCCGCGAGCGGCCGGGACCTGTCCGGTTGGGCCGAGCTGTGGCTGCGCCGGCCGCAGGTCAACACGTTGCGCGCCGAGGTCGCCGTCGACGGCGACGGCCGCTACACCGAGGTCGCCGTGGTGCAGACCGCCCCCGCGTCCCACCCGGTGCTGCGCCCGCACCGCATCGGCGTGGGCCGGTACGCGGCGGACGGCACCGTCCAGCGCACGGAGGTGGATCTCGATCCGGCCGTCGACGGCGGTCGTACCGTGCTCGGCACGTTGACCGGCGAGCCGGCGGCCCAGGTGCTGCTGCTCAACGACGGTGACCTGACCTTCGCCAAGGTACGCCTCGACGACGCGTCGGCGGATGCCGTCGCGCGGGTGCTGCCTTCGCTGACCGATCCGCTCGCCCGGGCGGTGCTCTGGGGCGAGGCGTTGGACGCGGTGGTCGACGGCGAACGGCCGGTGGCCGGCCTGGTCGACCTGATGGTCGCGGCGTTGCCCGCCGAGACCGAGGTGATCATCGCGGAGGACGTGCTGACCCTCAGCCGGTCGCTGGTGGACCGTTACCTCGACCCGCTGGCCCGTTCGGCGGCGCTGGCCCGGATCGCCCAGGCGTGCCGGCGCCTGCTCGACGACGCGCCGGCGGGGGAGTCGTTGCAGCTCGCCGCCGCTCGGGGCTGGATCGCCGCGACCACCGACAGCGACCTGCTCGTCGGCTGGCTCGCCGGCCGGGACGTGCCGCCGGGGCTGACGGTCGACACCGAGCTGCGCTGGGCGGTGCTGCGCCGGCTCGTGGTGCTGGGCGCGGCGGGCGAGGCGGAGATCGCCGCCGAGGCGCGGGTCGACGTCAGCTCCGCCGGTGCGGAACAGGCCGCGTACTGCCGGGCCGCCGTGGGCGACCCGGCCGCGAAAAAGGCGGCGTGGGAGATCATCGTGCGCGACGCCGAGCTGTCCAACCGGCTGCTGGAGTCGACGGCCGAGGGCTTCTGGCAGCCCGAGCAGGCCGACCTGACCGCCGCGTACGTCGAGCGGTACTTCGCCGAGATGCCGGCCGCCGCTCGTCGGCGTACCTCCTGGACGGCCGACCGGGTGGCGAAGCTGGCGTTCCCCCGCTACGCCGTGGCGCAGCCGACCCGGGAGGCGGCCGCGGCGTTGCTGGGCCGCGACGACCTGACGGCGGGTCTGCGGCGGGTCGTCACCGACGCCGACGACGACCTGCGGCGGGCGCTCGTGGCGCGCACGGCGGTGGCCGCCGCATCGGCCTGAGGCCGACCCGAAGCGCGGGGTGGCCGCCGGGCCACCCCGCGCTCGTGCTCAGCCCAGGGCGGGTTCCGCCGTGACCGGCGCGTCGAAGTCGATGACGTAGCGCTGCTCGTGGGCGATGGTGCGCTCCGGGTTCATCGCCGTGCGCATGAGCAGCGGCATCAGCAGGGGCATCAGCGTCCGGGCGACCGGCCCGGGCGCCTTGGTGTGGTTGATCCGCGCCGCGCGGGCGGCGACCTTCTCGACCCGGGTGCGACGCAGCCGCACGTACGCCTCGAACGCCGACGTCACGTCGGGCAGGTCCCGCAGGCAGCGGGCGAGCTGCACCGCGCTCTCGATGGCGAGCGACGCGCCCTGCCCGGAGCTGTTCGACGGCGCGTGCGCGGCGTCGCCGATGAGCACCATGCGGCCCCGGTGCCAGTGCGGCACGGGCGGCATGATCTGCAACGCGCCGACCACCTGGAGGTCGTCGGCGGAGCTGGTGGCCATCAGCTCCGCGCCCGGGTCGTCGTCGCCGTAGGTGGCGCGCAACGTGTCCAGCCACTGCCGCGCGGGCACCGTACGGGCCTCGACGAGGCTCATCGGCCGGTGCCCCGGCAGGTTGGCGCCCCAGCGGGTGCCGCCACCCGGCTCCGGCCAGTAGAGGTAGTAGCCGCGCCGTCCGAAGGCGAACGTCATCGTGCCGGCCCCGGCGTCCACCTGGTGCCGGGCGACCGCCTCGAAGCCGAGCAGTCCGGTGAACCGGGGGCCGGGCGCGGCCGGGTCGATGAGGCGACGGACCGTGGACCGGATGCCGTCCGCGCCGACCAGGACGTCGGCGGTCGCCGTGGTGCCGTCCTCGAAGAGCGCAGTCACGCCGTCGTCGGCCTGCGTGACGTCGACCAGTCGCCTGCCGTACGCGAAGGTGACGCCCTCGGCGGCCGCCCGGTCGTGCAGCACCCGGTGCAGCTCGGCCCGGTGCACCACCCGCAGCGGTGGCACCCCGGCCAGCATCGGCAGGTCGATCCGTCGGGCGCCGACGGCCATGACGCTGCGGTGGATGGGCGTGGCGATCGCCGTCACCGCCTCGTCCGCGCCGACCGCCCGCAGGGCTGCGACGCCGTTGGGCGCGAGCGCGAGGGTGCCGCCGACGCCGCCCGCTCCGGTGGCGGTCGCCGGGTACGCCTCGGCGACGGTGGCCGTGATGCCGGCGCGGTGGAGCGCGAGGGCCGCCACCGGCCCGGCGATGCCGCCGCCGATGACGAGCGCGGTTCGTACCGTTGTCATGCTCTTTCTCCCTGGTGTCGTCGCGTGGGTGCGGACGAACCGTCCTGGGAGGGAACCCGGTTATCCTCGTGGTTGCCGCTTCGGGCCGGGTGCCTGCTCAGGTGTCGGTTCGAGGTAGGGCTCCGGCGGGGTGTTGGCGCACCCCGCCGGAGCCGTCTTTCTCAGTCGGCGGTGTCGGGGTCGCCGCTGGTCCTCTCGGCCAGCTCGGTCAGCTCGGCCGGCATCTCGCCGGTCTCGTGGTAGGCCCGCCAGACGTCCAGCCCCGGGTAGCTGCCCGAGGTCAGCTCCGCCAGCAGGGCCCGTAGCCAGGCGGCTTCGGCGTCCCGGATGGCCAGGTCGTATTCGTTCTCCACGAGGAACAGGCGCGGGATCTCGCGCAGGTGGGCGTCGAGCGTGTCGCGGTCGCGGCGGAGCGCGTCGTCCAGCCGTTCGAGCCGCTGTCGGAGCAGGTCGGTGGCCTCGTCGGGGTGCAGGGCGGCGAGGACGGACAGGCCGGCTCGGAAGCGGGGATGTTCCGGCATGGGTGTGCCGACCAGTTCGCGGGCCCAGTCGACCAGTTCGGCGCGCCCCGCATCGGTGATCCGGTAGACGGTGCGTTCCGGACGCCGACCCTCGCGGACGCTCTCCACAGCGGTGATCAACTCGTGTTTGTCGAGGTTGCGGATCACCGTGTAGAAGGAGCCCCACTTGAACTCCATGTCCTGGTCCTTGCCCCAGGCGCGCAGCGTGCTGGCCATCTCGTAGGGGTGCATGGGCCGCTGGACGAGGGCGGAGAGCACGGCCAGCGCCAGCAGGTTGCCGACCTTGCGCCGCTTCGGCATGACGCACCTCCAAATACTCGCCTACGAGTATACGCACGCGAGTAGTCGCCTCACCAGCCCTCGGGCCGTGACGACCGGGTGGGAGGTCCGGCCTACGATCACGGGGTGGAGGAAGATATCCGGCGTATCGGGATCATGGGCGGCACCTTCGACCCGATCCACCACGGGCACCTCGTCGCGGCCAGCGAGGTGGCGGACCGGTTCGGTCTGGACGAGGTGGTCTTCGTCCCCACCGGGCAGCCGTGGCAGAAGGCTGACGAGCCGGTCAGCCCCGCCGAGGACCGGTACCTCATGACGGTGATCGCCACCGCCTCCAACCCCCGCTTCCAGGTCAGTCGCGTCGACATCGACCGCAGCGGCCCGACCTACACGGTCGACACGTTGCGCGACCTCCAGGCCGAGTACGGCCCCAAGGTCCAGCTCTTCTTCATCACCGGAGCGGACGCGCTGCAACGCATCCTGTCCTGGAAGGACCTGGACGAGATCTTCGAGCTGGCCCACTTCATCGGGGTGACCCGGCCCGGGTTCGCGCTGACCGACAAGCACCTCCCGGCGGACACGGTCAGCCTGATCCAGGTGCCCGCGATGTCCATCTCGTCGACCGACTGCCGTGCCCGGGTCGCCCGCGGTGAGCCGGTCTGGTACCTGGTGCCCGACGGTGTGGTGCAGTACATCGCCAAGCGACGCCTCTATCAGTCCTGATCGCGCCCGGTATACGCCGGTTCGTACACCTAAGCGACCAGAACTGACGGCTCGGGACCTCGCCGGGTGTGAGACGCTTGGAGGATCGCACGCCTGATCGAAGGAGAACGGTGACAGTTTCCGAACGCGCGCACGAGCTGGCGATCGCCGCCGCACAGGCCGCCGCCGACAAGAAGGCGCAGGACATCGCGATCATCGACGTCGGCGACCAGCTCGCCATCACCGACGCGTTCCTGCTCGCCGCCGCCCCCAACGAGCGCCAGGTGCTCGCCATCGTCGACGCCATCGAGGAGCGCCTGCTGGAGCTTCCGGAGAAGGCCAAGCCGATCCGGCGCGAAGGCGAGCGGGGCGGCCGCTGGGTGCTGCTCGACTACGTCGACATCGTGGTGCACGTCCAGCACACCGAGGAGCGCGAGTTCTACGGGCTCGACCGCCTCTGGAAGGACTGCCCCACCATCCCGTTCGTCGACCGCGACCTGGTCGAGGCCGACGCCAGCGGGTCCGCCGCGGCCGAATGACCCGGCTGATCGTCTGGCGGCACGGCAACACCGACTGGAACGCCGCGAACCGCGTCCAGGGGCAGACCGACGTACCCCTCAACGAGCTGGGCCGCGACCAGGCCCGCGCTGCCGCGCCGCTGCTCGCGTCGCTGCGACCGGACGCCATCGTGTCCAGCGACCTGGGCCGCGCCGCGGAGACGGCCGCGGCGCTGGCCGCGCTCACCGGCCTCGGGGTACGCACCGACGCCCGGCTGCGCGAGCGGCACTTCGGTCAGTGGCAGGGCCTGCACCTCACCGAGGTCGCCGAGCGGTTCCCCGGCGAGTACGCCCGCTGGCGGGCCGGTGACCCGGCGCCCGGTGCGGACCTGGAGCCGCTGCACGAACTCGGTGAGCGGGTCGCCGCCGCGTTCCTGGCGGCGGCCGACGCGACGCCCGGCGGGACAGTGGTCCTCGCCACCCACGGCGGCGCCTCCCGCCAGGGCGTCGGCCACCTGCTCGGCTGGCCCTCCGACGTGCTGCGCACCATCGGCTCACTGGCTAACTGCCACTGGACCGAACTGCGGCACGACGACGTCCGGGGCTGGCAGCTCCGCGCCCACAACGTCGGCCTCGTCACCGCCCCGGCCGTCGTCGACGCGGTCTGAGCGCCGATCCCACCCGGGCCGGCGCTCGCACCTCGGCGCAGGGCGTCGTGATCGGCTAGCGTGCCGGGCATGCCCGTCGCGGTCGTCACCGACTCCACCGCCTACCTCCCACCCGAGCTGGTGCGGCGGCACCGGCTGACCGTCGTCCCGCTGACCGTCGTGCTCAACGGCGCGGAGGGGCTGGAGGGGGTGGAGACCCAACCCGCCGACGCCACCCGTGCGCTGGGGGAGCGGCGGGTGTCGGCCAGCACGTCCCGCCCGGCGCCCGAACAGTTCGCCCGGACGTACCGCCGTCTCCTCGACGACGGGGCCGACGGCGTCGTCTCGGTACACCTGTCCGCCGGCCTGTCCGGCACCGTCGAGGCGGCCCGACTGGCCGCCGTCGAGGTCGGCGGTCGGGTCGAGGTCGTCGACAGCCGCTCCACCGGCATGGGCCTCGGCTTCCCGGCCCTCGCCGCCGCCACCGCCGCCGAGGCCGGGGCGGACCTGACCGGCGTACGCGACGCGGCGCTCGCCGCGGTCGCCCGCACCACCGTCTGGTTCTACGTCGACACGCTGGAGTTCCTCCGCCGGGGCGGCCGGATCAACGCCGCCGAGGCGCTGCTCGGCACCGCCCTGTCGGTCAAGCCGATCATGCACATGCCGGACGGCGCGATCGTGTTGCGCGAGAAGGTGCGGACCGCCAGCCGGGGAGTCGCCCGGCTCGCCGACCTGGCCGTGGAGGCCGCCGGTGACGACGACGTCGACCTCGGCGTACACCACCTGGCCGCGCCGCAGCGCGCCGAGGCGCTGCTCGCCGCGCTCACCGCACGCCTGGGCGAACGCGTGCACGACACGTACGTCTCCGAGGCGGGCGCGGTGGTCGCCGCACACGCCGGGCCGGGTCTGGCCTGTGTGGTCGTGCACCGGCGGCCCCGGAGCTGACGCAGTGGCCGGCGCGTGCGTGGTGACCGGTGGCGGCCGTGGCGTCGGTCGGGCCGTGACGCACCGGCTGGTGACGACCGGCGTCACCGTCGTCGTCGTGGAGCGCGACGCCGAGGCGGTCGACTGGCTCGCCGGGCACCCGGCCGCCGACCGCCTGCTCGCGGTCGTCGGCGACGCCGGTGACGAGCGGGTGGCCGCGCACGCCGCCGAGGTGGCCGAACGCGTCGCCCCGCTCACCGGCTGGGTGAACAACGCGGCGGTCTTCCGGGACGCGGACCTGCACACGGCGTCGGCCGACACCGTGCTGGACCTGATCGGACTGAACCTGCGCCCCGCCCTGGTGGGCGCCGCCGTGGCGGTACGCCGGTTCCTGGCCGCCGGCACGGGCGGCGCCATCGTGAACGTGTCGTCGCACCAGGCCCACCGGCCGGTGCCGGGCGCCCTGCCGTACGCCACGGCGAAGGCCGCCGTCGAGGGGCTGACCCGGGCGCTGGCCGTCGAGTACGGGCGGCACGGCATCCGCGCCAACGCCGTCGCGCTCGGCTCGATCGCCACCGAGCGGCACGCCGAGTTCCTCGCCGCGCAGGAGCCCACCCGCGCCGAGCAGATCGACGCCGAGCTGACCCGGCTGCACCCGGTGGGCCGGATCGGGCGGGCCGACGAGGTGGCGGAGGCGGTCGCGTACCTGCTGTCGCCGGCCGCGAGTTTCGTCAACGGGGTGACCCTGCCGGTGGACGGGGGACGGGCGGTGCTCGGCCTCGACCCGGAGGCCCGCTGAGCCGGTGCCGTCGGGCCGCCTCCATCCGGAGGCGGCCCGACTGCTGCCCGATCAGCTACGCAGGGACCACTGCTGGTTCTGTTGCCCGTTGCAGGCCCAGAGGATCAGCTTGGTGCCGTTGGCGGTGGCGGCCCCGTTGGCGTCCAGGCAGAGCCCGGACTGGACGCCGGTGAGGGTGCCGTTGGCGTTGACGTTCCACTGCTGGTTCGTGCCGCCGTGGCAGTCCCAGATGATCACCTGAGTGCCGTTCGCCGTGCCCTGGCCGTTGGCGTCGAGGCACTTGTTGCCGTACACCTGGATCTGCTTGCCGGCCGTGTAGGTCCAGCGCTGCGCGGTGCTGTTGCTGATGCAGTCCCACAGTTGCACCTGGGTGCCGTTGGTGGTGGTGCCGTTCGGCACGTCGACGCAGCGACCGGACTGCGCGCCCACGATCTGGGCGTTCTGCTGCGGGTTGCCGCCGCTGGCGGGCGTGTAGGCGGCAGCGGCGATGTTGGCCTGGACGGCGTCCTCGGTGGCCGCGGTCGGGTAGCCGGAGGTCAGCACGCCCTCGAAGAAGGTGCCGCGGCCGGTGATGCTGTTGTCACCACCGATGCCGAGGAGGATGGCCCCCTCCTTCTTCATGGGGTTGTAGCCGTTGGGACGCCGGCCGTCGAAGTAGGTGGTCAGGCCACCCGACTGCGAGTTCCCGCCCCGGATCGCCCAGTGGTTCGGCTCGCCCTTGACCATGGCCGTCACGAAGCGGTGGTTGATGGACGCGATGTTGTTGTAGCCCGCGTTCACCCCGGAGAACAGGCCCCACTCCAGGTCGGCCATGATCCAGGGACCCGCGCCCGCTCCGTAGCCCCACTGCTTGTTCGCGCCGAAGTAGACCGTCTCCATGATCGCGCGCTCGTCGGCCTGGACGTTTGTCTGCGCGTTGCCGTAGTCGAAGCAGCACCACTGGTTGTAGTGCGTGCCGTCGACGACGGCGTAGATGCCCTCGGGCTGGTCGCCGGTCGCGACGCCGTTGGTGTTGTTGTTGCGGTAGCCGGTGCCGGGGGCGATGTAGACGCCGTACGCCTTCTGGCCGCCGATGGTGACCGGTGCCGCCTTCGCGTCGGCGAGGTTGTCGTACCCGCCGGGCGCCGGACCGGTGAAGCCGCCCGGAGGCGCCTGCGTGAGGCGGTTGTTGCGACCGGACTGGTCGTAGATGATCGTGATGACGCAGCTCGTGTTGGCGCAGAACGTGTCCTGGGTGGCCGCGTTGGCGACGCCACCGGCGCTGAGCACGCCGACGTCGCGGGTGGTGTTGTCCGACGATCTGCGAACCTGGTAGAGCGGGCCGTTGTACGCGCCGTACAGGGCTCGGGTGGTGCTGTGCGCGGCGACGCACGGCGTGCCGCCGGAGGCGTAGATGTCACACGGGCCGGTGCCGGCCGCCCGGGCGACGCCGGGCGTCTCCGTGACCAGGTAGACGCCCGCGCCGGCGACGAGGACCAGCAGGGTCCCCGCTGCGGCCAGCAGGCGGTGCAGCCTTCTCTTTACGTCCATGGTTCCCCTCAGGTGCGGCGGTGGTGGTGGGGGGTGACGTCACGCGTGATAGCGCTAACATTAATCCCCATCCATGAATGCGCGCTACCTTCCGGCGGCTCCCGCGCCGTAGCAGACACGAGCATGATCAGGGCGTTGTCCACAGTGGCGTCGACTGTCCACAGGCCGGGCCGCGAGGCGCCCGTCGTGGCGTCCGACGTCCTAGCGTCGCGGCGTGGCAGAGGACGAGGAGACAGCGGTACGTCAGCGTCTGCGCCGGCTGACGGCCGCGACGGGTGGCGGGTCGCCGACTCCGTCGGGCGGTGGTGCGTCTCCGACTCCGTCGGAGAGCGGTGCGTCGGCGGCGGACGTGTCCGTCGTTCCCGGCGGCGGTGCGGCGCGGCTGCCCGGCCCCGGAGCATTCGACCCGGGCAGGCGCGGCGTACGGGCGTTGGCGGCCGTGGCCCTCGTGGTGGTGCTGGCCGCCGCCGGCTGGGCCTGGCGGTCCCGACCGCACGCGGAACCGGTCACCCCACCGGTGGGCGAGGCCACCCCGGCCGTCGTGGCGGGGCCGGGCAGCGCGTCGGCGTCCGGCGAGCTGGTGGTCGCGGTCGCGGGCAAGGTACGCAGACCCGGCCTGGTGCGTGTACCGGCCGGGGCCCGACTCGCCGACGCACTGTCCGAGGCCGGTGGCCCGCTGCCCGGCGTCGACGTGTCGCTGCTCAATCCCGCCCGCAAGGTCACCGACGGTGAGTTGATCGTCGTCGGGGTGACGCCCCCGCCGGCGCCCGGCCCCGCGGCCGGCCCGGCCCCCGGCGGGGCGCCGGCCCCCGGCGGAGTGCTGAACCTCAACACCGCGACACTCGCCCAGCTCGACGCGCTGCCCGGAGTGGGGCCGGTGCTCGCCCAGCGCATCCTCGCCTACCGGGACCAGCACGGCGGGTTCACGGCCGTCGGAGACCTGCGCCAGGTCGAGGGGATCGGCGACGCGCGCTACGAGCAGCTCAAGGACCTGGTGACGGTGTGAACGTCCCCCCTTCCGTCGGCGACCCGCCGCCACCGGACCTCCGGCTCGCCGGGCTGGCCGGGGCCGCCTGGCTCACCGCGCTCGCCGGCCTGCACGTCGGCCCCCGACCACTGCTGCTGGTGGCGGGCGGGGCCGCCGTGTCGACGGCGCTGGGCGTCCTGCGCCTGCTCGGCCGGCTCGGTCGCCCCGGCCCGCTCGCCCGCCGCTACGGCTGGGTCGTCGTCGCGGTCGGCCTCGGCGTGCTCTGCGGCGCGGCGGCGACCTCGGCCCGGCTGGTCGTCCGGGACGCCCCGCCGGTCCGCGCCCTGGCCGAGAAGCGCGCCCCGGTCACCGCCGACCTCGTCGTGCGTGACGATCCGCGCCCGATCCGCTCCGCCGGGCGTCCCGGCATGCTGCTGGTGTCGGGCGAGCTGATCCGGCTGACCGGTCCCGACGGCACGCGGCTCCGGGCGTCGGTGCGGGTGCTGGTCCTCGCCACCGACCCCGCCTGGCGAGGGCTGTTGCCGGGGCAGCGGCTGACCGCCGAGGGACGGCTCGGCGTGCCGCGCGGCGGTGACCTCACCGCGGCGGTCCTCGCCACCACCGGTCCACCCCAGCGGCGCGGTACGCCGTCGTGGGCGCAGCGCGCCGCCGGCACCCTGCGCGCGGGTCTGCAACGGGCCTGCGCGCCGCTGCCCGACGACCCGGGTGGCCTGCTGCCGGGGCTGGTGGTGGGGGACACCAGCCGCCTGCCGCCCGCCGTCGAGGAGGACTTCCGGGCGACCGGCATGACGCACCTCAACGCCGTCTCGGGCAGCAACGTGGCGATCGTGGTGGGTGCGGTGCTGCTGGTCGCACGCTGGGCACGCGCCGGTCCATGGCTCGCCGGGCTGCTCTGCGGGGTGGCGCTGGTGGGCTTCGTCATCCTGGTACGTCCGTCACCGAGCGTCGTACGGGCCGCCACGATGGGAGCGGTCGGGCTCGTCGCGTTGGCCGTCGGCCGACCCCGGGCCGCGCTGCCGGCACTGGCCGCCGCCGTCACGGTGCTGGTGCTCGTCGACCCCGAACTGGCCGGTGACGCCGGGTTCGCGCTGTCCGTACTGGCCACCGGGGGCCTGCTGCTGCTCGCGCCACGGTGGCGGGACGGGCTGCGCCGCCGGGGCGTACCGGCCGGGCTGGCCGAGGCGTTGGCGGTTCCGGCGGCAGCCCAGGTGGCCTGCGGGCCGGTCGTCGCCGGGATCTCCGGCACGGTCAGCCTGGTGGCGGTGCCGGCCAACCTGCTGGCGGTGCCGGCCATCGCGCCGGCGACCGTGTTGGGCGTGACGGCCGCCGTGCTGTCGCCGCTCTGGCCGGCCGGGGCCGGGTTCGTCGCGTGGCTGGCGAGCTGGCCGGCCTGGTGGCTGGTCGTCATCGCCCGCCACGGCGCCCGTCTCCCGGCCGGCACCCTGCCGTGGCCGGGCGGGGCCTGGGGCGCCCTGCTGCTGGCCGGGCTGACCGTGGCGCTGCTGGTGGCCGCACGCCGACCGCTGGTGCGCCGGCTGGTGGCGGTGGTCGCCGTCGCCGTACTGGTCGGCGCGCTCGGGGTCCGGTTGGTCGCCAGCGGCTGGCCGCCGCCCGGCTGGGTGGTGGTGGCCTGCGCCGTAGGACAGGGGGACGCCCTCGTGCTGCCCGTCGCGCCCGGCCGGGCGGTCGTTGTCGACACCGGACCGGAGCCGGGCGCGGTGGACGCGTGTCTGCGGCGGCTCGGTATCCGGGAGGTGCCGCTGCTGGTGGTCAGCCACTTCCACCTCGACCACGTGGGCGGCGTGGCCGGGGTGTTCCGGGGGCGACGGGTGGCCGCCGTGCTGACCCCGCCGTCCACGGACCCGCCCAGCGGTCGGGCGGCCGTCCGCGCGGCGGCGACCGGCGGCCGGGCCACGATGCTGGACACCACCGCCGGGGCACGTCACCGGATCGGCGGTGTCGAGCTGCTGGTGCTCGGTCCGCCGTACCCGCTGGACGGCACCCGCTCGGACCCGAACAACAACTCGCTGGTGCTGCGCGCCACGGTCGCCGGCGTCTCGTTCCTGCTGCCCGGGGACGCCGAGACCGAGGAGCAGCACGCCGTCCTGGTCCGGACGCCGCCCGGACAGCTACGGGCGGACGTGTTGAAGGTCGCGCACCACGGCTCGGCGTACCAGGACGAGGACTTCCTCGCCGCCGTGCGGCCGGCTGTCGCTCTGGTGCCGGTCGGCACGGGCAACACGTACGGGCACCCGAACCCGGCGCTACTGGCCCGGCTGAGCAGGCACGGTGTCCGGGTTCTGCGGACCGACACGGACGGTGACGTGGCGGCGATCCGGACCGCCGACGGGCTGGCCGTGGCCCATCGTGGCCTGCCGCCCGGACGTCGACCACCGTGACAGGCGCGTGGAAATTGCGCGCACTCGGCCGGAAATGCTAGTCATTCGCGAATTAGGCGGTGAACTGAGATAAATGTCTGGATTTGCGCTAAGTGCGGGCTGCGCCGACCGGGCGGCGAATGAGCAGGCCCGTACCCGCCACAGGCCGTGCGAATATGGGCGACGTGACCCCCGCCAGCCTCGCCCCCATTGTGCTCGTCCTCGGCGACGAGGAGCTGCTCGCCACGCGCGCGGTCTCCGAAGCGGTCGAACGGGCCCGCGCCACCGATCCCGAGGTGGACGTCCGCGAGTACCAGGCGGGTGCGCTCACCGTCGGCGAGATAGCCGAGATGCTCAGCCCGTCACTGTTCGGCGGCCGGCGGCTGCTCATCCTGCGTTCCGGCCAGGACGCCCGCAAGGACCTGGCCGCCGCGCTGCTGGCGTACGCGAAGAATCCCGACCCGGAGGTGCAGCTCCTCGTACTGCACCTGGGCGGTGCCAAGGGCAAGGCGTTCGCCGACGGGCTGCGGTCGGCCGGCGCGACGGTGGTCCCGGCGGCCAAGCTCAAGGGCCACCGCGAGCGGGTCGCCTTCGTCCGCGACGAGATCCGCCGGGCCGGCGGCCGATGCGCCGACGACGCCGCCGAGGCGCTGATCGCGGCGGTCGGCAACGACCTACGCGAACTGGCCGCCGCCTGCTCCCAGCTCATGGCCGACACGGACGGGCGGATCAGCGCCGAGACGGTGTCCCGTTACTACCGGGGGCGGGTCGAGGTGACAGGCTTCACCGTGGCGGACGCCACCATGGTCGGCGACGTGCCGGCCGCCCTGGAGGCACTGCGCTGGGCCCTGCACGTCGGTGTCGACCCGGTGCCCATCGCCGACGCCCTCGCCGACGGGGTGCGGACCGTGGCCCGGGTGGCGTCGGCCGGGCGGGGCAACGCGTACCAGCTCGCCAGCAGCCTCGGCATGCCGGCGTGGAAGATCGAACGGGCGCAGCGACAGGGCCGCGGCTGGACCCCGGAAGGGCTGGTCCGGGCCATGCAGGTCGCCGCGGAGTGCAACGCGGCCGTCAAGGGGGGCTCGGACGACCGGGCGTACGCCCTGGAACGGGCGGTCTTCTCGGTGGCGGCGGCCCGGCAGGGCAGCAGCCGGTGACGGGGCCGAACCGTACGGCGTGGGCCACCGTGTCCGCCGACGAGGAGCGGTACCGGCCGCTCTACGCCCGGCTCCTCGGCCTGCGGTTCGTCAACCCCGGTGGGGTGCTCTGCTTCCTGTTCTTCGAGGGCGCCATCGCCCTGGCGGTGCTGCTCGCGCTCGCGGAGCTGGTCACCTGGTGGGCGGTGCTGGTGCTACCCGTGGTCGTGGCGGCGATGGTCAAGCTCAACGACATGGTGGCCGCGGTGGTGGTCCGCTCCGCCGCGCTCGTGCCCGAGCAGGAGCGGGACCGCTTCCGCCGGCAGATGGAGCCGGTGGTCGGCCGGGCCCGGGTCGAGTGGAGCGCCGTGACTCCGGTGGCGGTCACGACCGATCCGGTGCGGCCCAGGCGCCGCAGGGACCCGCTGGACTGACCAGCGGGGGCTTCGAGGACACGCGGAAGCCCCGGACCGAGGTCCGGGGCTTTCCGAATGCAGTCTGACGATGAAGCGTCAGGCGGAGAGGGCAACCACGCGCTTCGCGATCGCGGACTTGCGGTTCGCGGCCTGGTTGGAGTGGATCACGCCCTTGCTGACGGCCTTGTCCAGCTTGCGCGAGGCGTCCAGCATGAGGGCGGTCGCCTTCTCGACGTCACCGGCCTCGGCAGCCTCGTGGAACTTCCGGACGGCGGTCTTCAGCGACGACTTGACCGACTTGTTGCGCAGCCGGGCCTTCTCGTTCTGCCGGTTGCGCTTGATCTGGGACTTGATGTTCGCCACGCGACAGCCTCGTCTTATAGCTCGGGTTGGTCAGCTTGTGCACGGCATGACGACACGAGTCATCGCCGCGCGAAGAGCCAGGTTACCAGGTCGCCCGGGACGAGCCAAAACGGCTCCGCCCGACGCGTTCACCCGGACCCTCGGTGGGTGATCCACCCGGCTTCCTGGAAACCAGGGTATCCGCCGCCGGCTGACCGCCCGCCTTCGCCGCAGCCGAGTGGATCACGGAGGCTCAGGTGAGCCGCCGCGCGGATCACCGCCAGCCCCGCCGGCGGGCGAGCCAGTCCAGGGCCTGTTCGCCGCTGGACCGCTGGTGCGCCGACCGGTGCGGCGAGGCCGTCACCGGTGTCGCGTCCGCCCCGGTCAGGTAGTAGCCGGCCAACGCGGCGAGGGTGGCGTCCAGCGCGTCCGGGGGAGCGCCCGCGTTCGCCGGGTGCGCGGCGAAGATCCGATCGACGTCCAGGCCGCTGGCGTACGCGGTGAGCAGCAGAGTGACCAGATCGAACCAGGCGGGACCGGTGCAGGCCCAGGTCCAGTCGCAGAGCCGGGCCCGGCCGTCCGGGTCGATGAGCACGTTGTCCACCCGCAGGTCGCCGTGGATCACGCCGGTCGCCCCGTCCGCGTACGCGGGGAGGCGGGACTCCAACGCCACCAGCTCGGGGAGCCGGCCCCGGGCGGTGGCGGGCAGTGCGGGGAGCGGCTCCCGGCCGGCGGCGACCTCCTCCCACCAGAGGATGTCCGAGCGGGCCAGGTCGGCCAGGCGGGGCAGACCGAGCGCGATCAGGTCGGTCGGTGGGTCGGCGAGCGCGGCGGCGACCTCGGCGTACGCGGCGAGCGTGGCGTCCAGCTCGGCGCGCGTCCAGGGCAGGTGTGGGATGTGGCCGTCGACCGCGTCGACGCAGAGCGCGAACCAGCCGGCGTGGTCCAGCGTCCAGCGTAGGCGGGGCGCCGGCAGGTCGGCCGGCAGCCGATCGAGGATCGCGGCCTCCCGGGCGTATCCGTGGCTCAGGCGCGGTTGCGCGACGGCGGGTGCCGCCTTGACGAACGCCCGGCCGCCGTCGGCGGTGTGCAGCACGGCGGCGAAGCCCCGGGTGAAGCCGGCGGCGGCGACCCGGACGCTGACCACCGGCGCGCCGAGCCGGTCGACGATCGCGGCCCGCAGCGCCGCCGGCAGCTCCGGCCACGACGGGCGCAGCGCGCCCCCGTGGTACGGCACCGGGGGCAGCGGCGGGGACGACATCCCCCCATGCTGCCCCGGGGTACGTGCGCGCCGCGCGGCGACACTGCCAGACTGCCAAGCCATGAGGACCGAGGACTTCTGGCAGCTGATCGACAAGGCCCGCGCCGGGGGCGGCGGTGAGCCCGGGCCGGTCGCCGCGCGGGCGGTGGCGCTGCTCGCCGAGCGCGATCCGGAGGACATCGTCGGGTACGCCCAGCACCAGGCGAGGGTCCTGGCGGCGTCGCACAAGGCGGACCTGTGGGGCGCGGCGTACCTGATCAACGGCGGGGCGTCGGCGGAGGGCTTCGAGCACTTCCGGGGCTGGCTGATGGCCCAGGGTCGGGCGGTGTTCGCCCGCGCGGTCGGCGACCCCGACTCGCTGGCCGAGCTGCCCGAGGTGCGGGCCGCGTCGCTCAGCGGGGAGGAGTTCTCCGCCGAGCAGATGCTGGCGGTGCCGTGGGAGGCGTACCGCAGGGCCACCGCGTCGGAACTGCCGACGGACCGCGAGCCGGTCCGGACGCCGGATCTCAACGACTTCTGGGACTTCGACGACGAGTCCGAGGCCCGCCGTCGGCTGCCCCGGCTGGCCGCGCTCTTCGTGGAGCCGCCGATGGAGTGAGGCTGCCCGGGCACCGATCCGTCGCCCGCGCAGTGGGCGTACCCCGGCGGCGTGGGAACATGGAGGGGGTCGGCGGCGCGCCGGCCTGTTCACGTCAGCCGACCAGAACGGACCGCTGTGCCACCGAAGCTCGATCCCGGCGCGAACGCTCCTGGTGCCACCGACCCCGGTCGCATCCGGAACTTCGGCATCATCGCCCACATCGACCACGGGAAGTCGACCCTGGCCGACCGGATGTTGCAGCTCACCGGCGTGGTCGACCCCCGGCAGATGCGCGCGCAGTACCTGGACCGGATGGACATCGAGCGCGAGCGCGGCATCACCATCAAGAGCCAGGCCGTTCGCATGCCGTGGACCATCCGCGAGGGCGAGCGGACCGGCGAGCACGCCGTGCTCAACATGATCGACACCCCGGGGCATGTCGACTTCACGTACGAGGTGTCCCGGTCGCTGGCCGCCTGCGAGGGCGCCGTGCTGCTTGTCGACGCCGCGCAGGGCATCGAGGCGCAGACCCTGGCCAACCTCTACCTGGCCCTCGAGAACGACCTGCGCATCATCCCGGTGCTCAACAAGATCGACCTGCCGGCCGCCCAGCCGGAGAAGTACGCCGAGGAGCTGGCCCACCTCATCGGCGGTGACCCCGCCGACTGCATCCGGGTCTCCGGCAAGACCGGCGAGGGCGTACCGCACCTGCTCGACGAGATCGTCCGGCAGTTCGTCCCGCCGGTCGGCGACGCCGCGGCGTCCGCCCGGGCCATGATCTTCGATTCGGTGTACGACGTGTACCGCGGCGTCGTCACGTACGTCCGGGTCATCGACGGCCGGATCAGCGCCCGCGACCGGATCAAGATGATGTCGACCGGTGCGGTGCACGAGCTGCTGGAGATCGGCGTCATCTCACCGGAGATGGTCAAGGCCGAGGCGCTCGGCGTCGGCGAGGTCGGCTACCTGATCACCGGTGTGAAGGACGTCCGGCAGTCCCGGGTCGGTGACACGGTCACCATCAACGCCCGGCCGGCGGCCGAGCCGCTGGGTGGCTACAAGGACCCCAAGCCGATGGTCTACTCCGGCCTCTACCCGATCGACGGGTCCGACTACCCGAACCTGCGTGAGGCCCTGGACAAGCTCAAGCTCAACGACGCCGCGCTGGACTACGAGCCGGAGACCTCCGGCGCGCTCGGCTTCGGCTTCCGCTGTGGCTTCCTCGGCCTGCTCCACCTGGAGATCATTCGGGAGCGGCTGGAGCGCGAGTACAACCTCGACCTGATCTCCACCGCCCCGAACGTCGTTTACCGGGCGATCACGGACGACGGCGCGGAGATCGTCGTGACCAACCCGAGCGAGTACCCGACCGGCAAGATCGCCGAGGTGTACGAGCCGGTGGTGCGGGCCACCGTGCTGACGCCCAACGACTACGTGGGCGCGGTCATGGAGCTGTGCCAGGGCCGGCGCGGCAGCCTGCTCGGCATGGACTACCTCTCCGCCGACCGGGTGGAGCTGCGCTACACGCTGCCCCTCGCCGAGATCATCTACGACTTCTTCGACCAGTTGAAGAGCCGGACCAAGGGGTACGCCTCACTCGACTACGAGCCCTCCGGCGAGCAGGCGTCCGACCTGGTGAAGGTGGACATCCTGCTGCACGGCGAGCCGGTGGACGCGTTCAGCGCCATCGTGCACAAGGACAAGGCGTACAACTACGGCGTCACCATCGCCGCGAAGCTTCGTACGCTCATCCCGCGCCAGCAGTTCGAGGTACCGATCCAGGCGGCCATCGGCAGCCGGGTGATCGCCCGGGAGACCATCCGCGCGATCCGCAAGGACGTGCTCGCCAAGTGCTACGGCGGTGACATCAGCCGTAAGCGCAAGCTGCTGGAGAAGCAGAAGGAAGGCAAGAAGCGGATGAAGATGGTCGGCCGGGTGGAGGTCCCGCAGGAGGCATTCATCGCCGCCCTGTCCTCCGACTCCGGCGACACCAAGGCCCCCAAGAAGTAACCCCGACCCCCCGACCCCCGCCCGATCCCCGCCCCGGCCCCCCGCTTACCCGTGTTGATCAAGAGGTTCGCGTCATCCGAAGCCCGGATTCTGACGCGAACCTCTTGATCACCGGGGTGGAGGCGGGGTGAAACCCGGTGTGGGGCAGGGGGTGAGGCCGGGTGTGGGCGGAAATTTTTTGGTCGGGCTTCTCTGGGTTGTCGCCCTGGGCAACATGTTGTCTGACCTGTGTGGACGTGGATCCGTGCCAACCGACGCAGCCGGCCGGCATCGACGCCGGCGACTTCTTGTGCCGGTGAGTCGGTTTGGATTTTTGGTGGGTCGGGAACTTAGCGGTCACGACAGGAAGCACACGTTGTGTGTCAGACATTCTTTGAAGGAGGGCGACCGTGGAGCTCACCGTGTGGGGCATCATCACTGCCATCGTTGTTGGTCTCATCGTCGGGGCGCTCGGCCGCCTGGTTGTTCCGGGCCGCCAGAACATGCCGATCTGGTTGCACCTGCTGATCGGTATCGGCGCGGCTCTGCTGGGCACGGTGCTGGCGCGGGCGATGGGTATCGCGACCGAGACCGCTGGTATCGACTGGACCGAGCTGCTGGTGCAGGTCGTGGTGGCGGCGATCGCGGTCGCGCTGGTGGCCGGTGTGGGTGGCCGCCGCCGCGTCACCCGGTAACAACCGACACCTGTAGCACCGCAACATCTCCAAGGGGCGCCCGGCCAGCAGGCCGGGCGCCCCTTGAGTGCTGTGCCCGGCCTGGTTCGGCGAACCGCGATGTCGCGCCTCGGCCGGTGCCAGGCAGCCGTCCCGTGCTCCGCACCTGCGCTCTGCCTTCCCGCGCCACCATCGTGATCCTCAGCGGCGATGCCACTACTTCATGGACAGAGCACGATCCTCGGTGCGGCACGGGCGACCGGACGTGAGCCCGGAGAGCCCTCCGACCGCGCCGATCTTGCACTCTCTGCTGCGGCATCCCCGGCATTCCACTCCTATCGACGACCGAAAGTGCAAGATCGCCGGGGCGCGGGGCGCGGGGCGCGGGGCGCGGGGGTCTGGTGGTCCGTGCCCTTGTTCACCAAGTCGTGATCGTCTGGGCGGTCAGGTCGGTTTGGATTTTTGGTGGGTCGGGAACTTAGCGGTCACGACAGGAAGCACACGTTGTGTGTCAGACATTCTTTGAAGGAGGGCGACCGTGGAGCTCACCGTGTGGGGCATCATCACTGCCATCGTTGTTGGTCTCATCGTCGGGGCGCTCGGCCGCCTGGTTGTTCCGGGCCGCCAGAACATGCCGATCTGGTTGCACCTGCTGATCGGTATCGGCGCGGCTCTGCTGGGCACGGTGCTGGCGCGGGCGATGGGTATCGCGACCGAGACCGCTGGTATCGACTGGACCGAGCTGCTGGTGCAGGTCGTGGTGGCGGCGATCGCGGTCGCGCTGGTGGCTGGTGTGGGTGGCCGCCGCCGCGTCACCCGGTAACAACCTGGCATCACCGCAGGACCTGAAAGAGCGCCCGGCCGTCTGGCCGGGCGCTCTTTCGTGGCGTCCTGCCCGGGTTCGGCCCGGTTCCACGGCTCTGGCGCGTCGGCGACCTGCGATACGGTCGCCAGGCTTCGGCCTGCCCGCCCACTGTCGTAAAGGATTTCTTCGTACTAAGGTGCGGCGGAGAAGGTTAGTTCCAGGCAGCGCGAGGGGAGATGTGGCGTGAACAGGTGGAAGCGGCTGGCCCCGGTCACTGCCGTGGCGGCCTCGGTGGCCATGGTGTTGGGCGGCTGTGGCGGCTCAGGCGAGGAAGCGGCCGACGACAGCAAGCTCACGGTCTGGATGATGGGCGAGGGCGGCGACGCCCAGAACGCCTTCCTCGACAGCGTGGAGACCGAGTTCCGGCAGAAGCACCCCGACACCGATGTGGTGGTGCAGTACATCCCCTGGCTGGAGGCGCCCAAGAAGTTCCAGGCCGCGCTCGCCGGCGGTGAGGGCCCGGACATCACCGAGCTGGGCAACACCGAGACCCAGGGCTGGGCCGCGCAGGAGGCGCTCGCCGACGTGAGTGGTCGGATGGGCGGCTGGGCGGACGGCAAGGACCTGCTGCCCGACCTGGTGCGCAACGCGCAGCTCGACGGCAAGCAGTACGGCGTCCCCTGGTACGCGGGTGTGCGGGCGATCTACTACCGCACCGACTGGTTCGCCGAGGCGGGTGTGCAGCCGCCGAAGACGTGGGACGAGCTGGTCACCGTCGCCAAGACCGTGCAGGCCAAGAAGAAGGGCACCTACGGCATCGCGCTGCCGGGCAACTCCGAACTGCCCTTCTACTCCTTCCTCTGGGGCGCGGGCGCCGAGATCGCCACCAACCAGGGTGGCGCGTGGAAGTCCGGCTACGCGACGCCGGAGGCGCAGCGGGCCGTCAAGTACTGGACCGACCTGGTCACCGTCCACAAGGTCGCCCCGCCGGCCGCCGCCGGCTGGAACGAGATCGACGCGCGGACGCAGTTCGCCACCGGCAAGGCCGCGATGGCGTTCGCCGGTAGCTGGCAGCAGGCCGCCATCAAGAAGGACAACCCCGAGATCGAGAAGGTCTGGGGTACGTTCCCGATCCCCGGCCCGGACGGCAAGGCCGCACCCGGTTTCGCCGGTGGCTCGGACGTGGCGATCTGGAAGGACAGCGAGCGCCAGGACCTGGCCTGGGACTACCTGACCGTGCTGCTGAACAAGAAGAACTCGCAGAGCTTCGCGAGCAGCCTCGGGTTCTTCCCCGTCTACAAGGACCTGGTCGCCAGCGATACGTACGCCAACGACAAGGTGATGGCGGCGTTCGCCACGACCATGCAGAACACCAAGCTCACGCCGCTCACCCCGAAGTGGGTGGAGGTCAGCCGTACCAAGACGGTGACCCAGGCGATGAACAGCTCGGTCATGAAGGGTCAGAAGACGGTCGAGAAGGCTACCGCCGACGCGGCCGCTGAGATGGAAAGCATCCTCAACTCCAAGTGACCACGCTGACCGAGGTGCCGGAGACGTCCGCCGCGCGGGAGAACCCCGCGCGGCGGCGTCGCCGGGTCGACCGCCTGCCGTACCTGCTGCTCCTGCCCGCACTCGTCATCATCGGGGTGCTGCTGCTCTGGCCGCTCGGCCAGGTGGTGGCGATGTCCTTCTACCGGCTGAACAGCGTCCGGCAGCTGCGGGGCGACCGGGAGTGGCCGTGGGTGGGGCTCGGCAACTACACCGACATCCTCTCCGACCCGTTCTTCCTGACGGTGCTGCGCAACACGGTGCTGTTCGCCGCGGCGAACGTGTTGCTCACGATGGTGCTGGGCACCCTGGTCGGGCTGCTGCTCAACCGGCTCGGTCGCAAGATGGCGACCTTCGTGGCCAGTTGTGTGATGCTCGCCTGGGCCACTCCGGCGCTGACCGGCACGATCGTCTGGAAGTGGATCTTCGACGACACCAGCGGCCTGGTCACGTGGCTGTTCAACGCGTTGCCGGACGGGCTCTCGAACGCCCTGTTCGGGCACAGCGACTGGACCGGCTACGGCTGGTTCAACTCGCCGCTGCTGTTCTTCGCCATCCTCACGCTGGTGGTCGTGTGGCACTCGTTCCCGTTCATCGCGGTGAGCGTGCTCGCCGGCCTCAAGAGCGTGCCGAGTGAGCTGCACGAGGCGGCCCGGGTGGACGGCGCGAGCCCGTGGCGGGTCTTCTGGAAGATCACGTTCCCGCTGCTGCGTCCGGTCTTCGGGATCCTGATCGTGCTCTCCACCATCTGGGACTTCAAGGTCTTCACCCAGCAGTTCGTGCTGGCCGGCGGCACCCAGGACCGGCCGACGTTCATGCTCTCCATCTACTCGTACGCCGAGGCTTTCTCGCCGCCGCCGAAGTACGGACTCGGCGCGGCCATCGCGGTGATCCTCACGTTGATCCTGCTCGTGGTCACCGGCTTCTACGTGCGGATGGTGCTCAAGCAGGAGGACGAGTCGTGAAGAAGGTCGCCCTCAACGGCGCCGGGCTGCTGGTCGCGCTCTTCGCGGCGTTCCCGGTTTACTGGATGATCTCGACGTCGCTGAAGCCGAGCAGCGAGATCTTCTCGTCCACCCCGCAGCCGGTGCCGACCCATCCGACGCTGGCGCACTACCGGGAGATCCTCACCGGCAACCTGATCCCCGGGGTGACCTTCCTCGACTTCTTCCTCAACAGCGCGATCGTCGCGGTGTCGACGGTGGTGCTCAGTGGTCTGGTCGCCCTGCTCGCCGCGACGGCGGTGGCCCGGTTCCGCTTCAAGCTGCGGACCAGCTTCCTGATCATGCTGCTGATCGTGCAGATGATCCCGCTGGAGGCGCTTGTCATCCCGCTGTTCCTGATGATTCAGCGGCTCGGGCTCTACAACACCCTGCCCAGCCTGATCCTCACGTACCTCGGCTTCTCGCTGCCGTTCGCGGTGTGGATGCTGCGCGGTTTCGTCGCGGCCGTGCCCAAGGAGCTGGAGGAGGCGGCGGCCATCGACGGCGCGAGCCGGGCCCAGACGTTCCGGCGGGTGCTGTTCCCCCTCGTCGCGCCCGGCCTGGTCGCGACCAGCATCTTCTCCTTCATCACCGCGTGGAACGAGCTGATCTTCGCGTTGACGTTCGTCAACGACCAGGGGCGCTACACCCTGCCGGTGGCGATGACCTTCTTCTTCGGCCGGGACGACACCAACTGGGGGCCGGTCATGGCCGCCTCCACGCTGTTCACCCTGCCGGTCATCATCTTCTTCCTGCTGGTGCAGCGGAAGATGGTGTCCGGTCTGGTGGCCGGCGCCGTCAAGGGCTGAACGCAGGGCCGGTCGGGGAAAGCACCGCAGCTAGGCTGGCCGTCATGACGGGCAGGGTGGCAGCGGTGAACCTCGGCATCGTGACCGAGGCGCGGTGGGCCGGCGACGCGAGTGGTCGCAGCGGCATCGACAAACGTCCGGTCGAGGGTTCGGTGGCGGTGCTCGCCGGTGGCCTGGCGGGTGACTTCGTCGCCGAGCGTCCTGTGCATGGTGGCCCCGACCAGGCGGTGTACGCCTATGCCGAGGAGGACGCCGCCTGGTGGGCCGCCGAACTCGGCCGAGGCGTCGGGCCGGGGGGTTTCGGGGAGAACCTGACCACCTACGCGGTCGACGTGACCGGCGCCGTGATCGGCGAGCAGTGGTTGGTCGGGTCCGCTCTTGTTCAGGTCACCAAGCCGCGGACGCCCTGCACCACGTTCGCCGGCTTCTGGGGCGTACCGGATCTGATCAAGCGGTTCACCGTCCGGGCCGCCCCGGGGGCGTACCTGCGGGTGCTGCGCGAGGGCGAGGTGGGCGCCGGCGACCCGGTCGAGGTGGTGGAACGGCCCGCGCACGGGGTGACCATCGGCGAGGTGTTCCGGGCGACCAGCCTGGAGCCGGAGCTGCTGCCCCGGTTGCTCGACGCGACCGACCTGCCGGAGCCGATCCGGGAGAAGGTCCGCCGCCGGCTCGCCGGTCGGGCCTGATACGCGAGGAAGGCCCTCGGCGGACCGAGGGCCTTCCTTCCAGCGGTACGTCAGCGCAGCCAGGGGATGTTGCGGTCGAGCAGACCGCGCTCCTTGAGCTCCTTGCGCAGCGGGATCTCGTCGTCGACGTACCCGTCCCAGTTGATGCCCCAGTAGTTGGCGGTGTGGGTGCCCTCACCGATCAGCTGGCGCTGGACGGGCGTGCGGTTGCGGTACCACTCGCCGTTCACGTCGGGGTGCAGCTCGTCCAGCGGACGGATCCACCGGTAGGTGTAGCCGACGAAGAGCATCTTGCGGGTGATGGTCGACAGGTTCGTCGAACGCGAGTGCCACTGCCGACGGTCGAAGATGAACGCGTCGCCCGGGTTCGCGGTGATCTCCACCGTGCCCTCCGGGTCCGGGTTGTGCACGCTGAGGTCCTTGGGACGGTCCAGCGAGTTCCACAGGTGGCTGCCCGGGATGACCTTGGTGGCGCCACGGCCGGTCTCCGACAGGTCGGACAGCACGTACGCGACCTTCAGCGAGAACATCGGCCGGGGGAGGTTCGGGTCCATCGTCTCCGGGTCGGAGTTCTGCCGGTACCCGTCCTGGTGCCAACCCCAGTACGGCTTCTCCGGCTCGGCGGCCGGCGGGGTGACGTCCAGGTGGTTGTGGTGGGTGTAGATGTTCCAGCCGGCCAGCCCCCACATGTACGGGAAGGCGATCGGGTGGGTGAGCAGCTCGCCGAACAGCTCGTCGCGCTCCAGGAAGCCCAGCAGGTGCAGGGTGCCGTCCTTCTTGGTGGTGCCCTTGGCCTGCTCCTCCGCGTAGACGCGGTCGACCGCCGCCTCCAGCGCCGCCCGGTGGTCCTCCGTCAGGACGTTGCGCAGCAGGAGGAAGCCCTGCTCGTGGAACTCCTTGCGGTCAGTGTCGCTGATCGGTTCGTAGCCGGTCCGGTCGCCGTAATCGAACACCGCGTCGTACCCCTCCCCATGAGGTGAAACCATTTCTGGCACAGGCCGCCGATCGTAACGCGAGTGCCGGGGCGGTGGGAGGGCGAGCGGCGGCGGTAGGGCCCGGGGCCGGACCGCACGCAGTGGGACAGGTGCGGAGAGTCACATTTGCATGATTGCCAGTCAGGTCTGCGGAGTTTTGTCCGATTGTGCGGTCACTGCCGGTTAAGAGATCCGGGTCGCTCAGCCCTCGGCGAAGACCTCGGCGACCACCTGGCCGGCGGGGCCCTGCGTGCCGTTCACCTGGCCCCACGTGCCGTTGCGCGCGGTCCACTCCAGGTTGCCGAAGCGGACCCGCTTCACCCCGTGGTCCTGGGCGTGCGAGACCAGCCAGTGCGCGTACCGCCAGCCGTCGCGTTGGTCCTGGGCGGTCACCGCCAGCCCGGTCTGGCTGGCCTCGTCGGCGCTCGACACGCCCCAGTCCAGCGCCAGGTTGCGGGTCAACTGCGCGGCCGCCGCCGCGCCGTGCATCACCGGGGTACGCCCCACCGTGCAGGCGACCGCTTCGGTGGCGTCGCCGAGCAGGGCCTTGGTGAGCACCTCGGAATCGTCGGCCCACTTCTGGTACGCCTCGGGGAACGCCGAACGCTGCACCCGCTGGGCGGCGTCGGTGATCCGCATCTTCTCCCAGCCGCGCACCTTCTTGAGCGCCTTGTAGAACCTGTTCGCCGCGTAGCGGGGGTCACGGATCTGTTCCGGCGTGCCCCACCCCTTGCTCGGGCGCTGCTGGAACAGCCCGAGCGAGTCGCGGTCACCGTGGTCGAGGTTGCGCAGCCCCGACTCCTGGTACGCGGTGGCCAGCGCGACCACCACGGCGCGCTCGGGCATGCCGCGCTGGACGCCGATCGCCGCGATGGTCGCCGCGTTAGCCATCTGCTCGACGTCCAGGACCACCCGGCCGTCGGCCTGGACCGTGCAGGTGCGTCCCGCCAGCGGCAGCCGCAGCTCGTCGCCGACCCGCTTCAGGACGAGCCAGATCGCGATCACGGCGACGAGGATGAGCACCACTCCGCCCGCCACGGCTGCCCGAGTTCGCACCCACACCTCCACATCGACAGTTCGACAAGCGTACGTCCCCGCCGGCGTCGTCCGGGTCGTTCGACCGGTTCCGGCTCCGCTTGGCCGTCACGTACCGATCGGGACGTTCCCGCTCAGGCGCGGAACTCACCTACCCGGCATGATCAGCGGAATTGCCGTCCAGAGCGGCCACCCATCGAGCCGGTCGCTTCTCGCGGAACGCCATGACCCCCTCGCGGCCCTCGTCGGAGAGGAAGTAGCCGGTGGAGAGCGCGGAGAGGCGGGCCAGGTCGCCACGCAACTCGGCGGTGCCCGGCCGGCGCAGCAGATCCTTCGTGCCGGCCAGCGCGCCGGGCGCGCCGCGGACCAGGGAGTCGCAGTAGCCCCGCACCGCGTCGTCCAGCTCCCGCGCCGGCACCGAGGCCGTCACCAGGCCGACCTCGGCGGCCCGCCGCCCGTCGAAGGTGTTCCCGGTCAGGTACAGCTCGGCCGCGGCGCGGGGGTGCAGCCGGGGCAGCACGGTCGCCGAGATCACCGCCGGGATCACCCCGATGCGGACCTCGGTGAACGCGAACGTCGCCTCGTCGGCGCAGACCGCCAGGTCGGCGGCGGCGACCAGGCCCAGTCCGCCGGCCCGCGCGGGCCCGGCGACCCGGGCCACGACCGGCTTCGGACAGTCCCAGAGCGCCGCCAGCACGTCGCCCAGCATGCCGGCGGGCACGGTTCCGCTCGCGTACGCCGCGGCGGTCTCCTTCAGGTCCGCGCCGGAGCAGAAGACCGGACCGGTGTGGTCAAGCACGATCACGCGGACCCGGTCGTCGGCCACCGCGTCCGCCAGCCCGGCCAGCAACTGGGTCATCAGCGCGGTGGAGAGCGCGTTGCGGTTGTGCGGGCTGTCCAGGGTGAGGGTGGTCACCCCGCGGGCCGTGGCGACCCGCACGAGCACGTCGGGAGAGGTCATGCCGGGCACACTAGTGGCCATGCCCGGCGTCCTTCCAGATGGTGAGACCGTCCCCGTCGACGGGTCGTTGCCCGCCACCGCCACCACGGCGGTCGGCGCGCGCGGCTTCGGCGTGTACGTGCACGTCCCGTTCTGCGCCAGTCGCTGCGGCTACTGCGACTTCAACACGTACACGGCCGCCGAGCTGGGTGGCGGCGCGAGCCGCGAGGCGTACGCCGACACCGTGCTGGCCGAGCTGGCGCTCGCCGCCCGGGTGCTCGGCGACAGCCCGCCACCCCGCGTCGACACCGTCTTCGTCGGTGGCGGCACGCCCACCCTGCTCCCCGCCGACGACCTGGCCCGCATCCTCGACGGCATCGACCGCACCTGGGGGCTCGCCGCCGACGCCGAGGTGACCACCGAGGCGAATCCGGAGTCGGTCACCCCGGAGTCGTTGAAGCTGCTGCGGGCCGCCGGCTACACCCGGATCTCGCTGGGCATGCAGTCCGCGTCGCCGGGGGTGCTGGCGATCCTCGACCGCAAGCACAGCGCCGGGCGGGCCACCGCCGCCGCCCGGGAGGCGCGCGAGGCCGGGTTCGACCACGTCAACCTGGACCTGATCTACGGCACGCCGGGGGAGCGGGCCGAGGACTTCGCCGCCACGCTGGAGCAGGTCGTCGCCTCCGGTGTCGACCACGTCAGCGCGTACGCCCTCATCGTGGAGGACGGCACCCGGCTCGCCGCCCGGATGAAGCGCGGCGAGGTGCCGTACCCCAGTGACGACGTGGCGGCGGACCGCTACCTGGCGGCGGAGGCCGCCCTCGACGCGGCCGGCCTCTCCTGGTACGAGGTGTCCAACTGGGCGCGCACCGACGAGGCCCGGTGCCGGCACAACCTGCTCTACTGGACCGGCGCGGACTGGTGGGGCCTCGGGCCGGGCGCGCACAGCCACGTCGGCGGGGTGCGCTGGTGGAACGTGAAGCACCCCACGACGTACGCCCAGCGGCTGGCGGCCGGCGCGTCACCCGGCCTGGCCCGCGAGGTGCTCACCACGGACGAGGCGCACATGGAGGACGTGATGCTCCGGCTGCGGCTCGCCAGCGGACTGCCGCTGGAGGTGCTGGACGACGCGGGCCGGGCCGGCGCCGCGCGGGCGCTCGCCGACGGCCTGCTGGACGCCGAGGGGTACGCCGCCGGACGGGCGGTCCTCACCCTGCGCGGCCGGCTGCTCGCCGACGCGGTCGTGCGGGACCTGCTGCCCTGAGCCGGACGCTCCGCCCGGCCGGCGGCGGTGTGCCGGACCGGCCGGGGGAGCGGCCGGCCCGGGTCACTTGATGAAGTTCGCGGAGAGCGGGTAGCGGTAGAGCTGCCCCTCGTTGGCCTTGATCCCGGCGAGGATGCCGCACACGGCCCCGAGGATGATGGCCGCCGCGACGCCGATGAAGCCGATGAGGATGCAGGACAGCACCCAGCCGACCAGGCCGACGATCGACCAGATGAGCTGGAAGTTGAGCGCCGACACGGAATGCGCCCGGACGGTCGGCGACTGGTTGCCCCGGGCCAGCAGCGCCACCAGCGGGGCGATCCAGCCGAGCACGCCACCACTGATCATCATGCCGGCCGCGCCGCCGAAGTGTGCGATCAGCGCCCAGGTCTTGTCCTCGTTGTTGGCGTAGCCGCCGCCCGGACCGCCGAAGGCGCCGCCGGTCGGATACCCGCCAGTCGTGCCACCCGGCGGGTAGTCCCCAGGTGGAGGGTAACCACCCGGCGGAGGGTAGCCGCCCGACGGCGGTTGGTCACCGGTGGGCGGCGGATAGCCACCGGCCGGGGGATAGCCGCCCGGGCCGGGTGCCCCGGACAGTGGTGCGGTGGGCGGCTCGGCCGACGAGGACGAGCCGGGGAGATTCGGCTCCGGCGGGTAGCTGCCGGGGTCTCCCGCGCCGGGAGGGCGAGGTGGTTCAGTCATGGTTGTCACGGTAGGTGCCGTGAGCAACGCCGCACCAGTGCCACACCGCCGGTCGGGTCCTACGCGCCGGACGCGGACAACCTTGATCATCGCGTCGGCGGGAGCGCCGACGTAGACTGGCACTCGTTACAGTCGAGTGCCAGGACGGTCCGTCGGCCCCGGTGGGCCGGCGGCCGACGTGCGACAGGAGGTGCGGAGGATGGGTCTGGACGACCGCAAGCTCGCCGTGCTCCGCGCCATCGTCGAGGACTACGTCTCGACCCAGGAGCCCGTCGGCAGCAAGGCGCTGGTCGAGCGGCACCAGCTCGGGGTCTCCCCGGCGACGGTCCGCAACGACATGGCGGTGCTGGAGGAGGAGGGCTACATCCGGCAGCCGCACACCAGCGCCGGCCGGGTGCCCACCGACCGCGGCTACCGCCTCTTCGTCGACCGGCTGTCCCGCGTCAAGCCGCTCAGCCCGGCCGAGCGGCGGGCCATCGAGCGCTTCCTCGTCGGCGCCGTCGACCTCGACGACGTGGTCCACCGCACCGTACGGCTGCTCGCCCAGTTGACCCGGCAGGTGGCCGTGGTGCAGTACCCGAGCCTCGCCCGCTCCTCGGTTCGCCACCTGGAGCTGGTGCCGATCTCCACCACCCGGTTGATGCTCGTCATGATCGCGGACACCGGGCGGGTCGAGCAGCGGCTGGTGGAGCTGCCCGGGCCGGTGCCCGCCGACGACGTCACCGACCTGCGTCGCCTGGTCAACGAGAAGCTCGCCGGCGAGCGCATGTCCGACACGCCTCCACTGGTGCAGGCGTTGGTCGAGGAGGCGCCGGTCCAGCTGCGCCCGGCCATGACCACGCTCTCCACGGTCCTGCTGGAGACGCTCGTCGAGCGGCACGAGGAACGCATCGCGCTGGCCGGCACCGCCAACCTGACCCGGGGCGGTCTGCTCGACTTCCAGGGTTCGCTGCGGCCCATCCTGGAGGCACTGGAGGAGGAGGTCGTGCTCCTCAAGCTCATCGGCGAGACCGAGCCCAGCACGACCCGTGTGCTGATCGGCGACGAGAACGAGTTCGACAACCTGCGTGCCGCCTCGGTGGTCAGCACCGGGTACGGCCCGGGGGCCACCATCGTGGGCGGCCTGGGAGTGCTGGGGCCGACCCGGATGGACTACCCCGGCAATATCGCCATGGTGCGCGCCGTGGCACGCTACGTGGGCGAGCTGCTGGCCCAGAACTGACCAGTCAGGGCCGACGGCCGGCTGCGGCCGCCGGTCGGCGCAACGCGAGACGAACATGAGGACACGGAACGCAGTGGCCAGGGACTACTACGGCATCCTCGGTGTCAGCCGGGAAGCCTCCGATGACGAGATCAAGCGCGCCTACCGCAAGCTGGCACGCCAGTTCCACCCGGACGTCAATCCGGACCCGGAGGCCCAGGAGAAGTTCAAGGACATCAACGCCGCGTACGAGGTCCTCTCGGACGACCGGAAGCGGCAGATCGTCGACCTGGGTGGCGATCCGCTCGCCCCGGGCGGCGGGGGCGCGGGCGGCCCGGGTGGTCCGGGCGGCGCCGGCCCGTTCGTCGGTTTCCAGGACATCATGGACGCGTTCTTCGGTGGCGCCGCGGGTGGCGCCGGCCGTGGGCCGCGTCCCCGCACCCGGCCCGGCGCGGACGCGATCCTGCGCCTCGAACTGGACCTGCACGAGACGGCGTTCGGCGTCGAGGCGCCGATCACGGTCGACACCGCCGTGCTCTGCACCACCTGCTCGGGCGCGGGCACGGCCGCCGGCACCCACCTGGCCACCTGCGAGGCGTGCGGCGGTCGGGGCGAGGTGCAGTCGGTGCAGCGCACCTTCCTCGGCCAGGTGGTCTCGGCCCGGCCGTGCACCGTCTGCCAGGGCTACGGCACGACCATCCCGCACCCCTGCCCGACCTGCGCCGGCGACGGCCGGGTACGCACCCGCCGTTCGCTCACCGTCAAGATCCCGGCGGGCGTCGAGGACGGGATGCGGATCCGGTTGGCTCAGCAGGGCGAGGTGGGCCCGGGCGGTGGCACCGCCGGGGACCTCTACGTGGAGATCCACGAGCGCCCGCACGACGTCTACTCCCGCAAGGGCGACGACCTGCACTGCCGCGTCACCGTGCCGATGACCGCCGCCGCGCTGGGCACCCGGCTCACCATCAAGACGCTGGACAGCGAGGAGACCGTCGACGTCAAGGCCGGCACCCAGCCGGCCAGCACGCTGCGCCTGCGCGCCCGGGGCGTACCGCACCTGCGCGGCACCGGCCGGGGCGACCTCTACGTGCACCTGGACGTCCGGACGCCCACCAAGCTCGACCCCGACCAGGAGAAGATGCTGCGCGACTTCGCCAAGACCCGGGGCGAGGAGGTCGCCGAGCTGACCAAGCAGGGCGGCTTCTTCTCCCGGATGCGGGACGCGTTCAACGGCCACGCCTGACGTGTCCGCGCCGCTGTTCCTCCTCGACGCGCTGCCCACCGGCGACACGTTGACGCTCGACGGTCCCGAGGGACACCACGCCGCCACCGTGCAGCGGCTGCGGGTCGGCGAGACGTTGCTGCTCGCCGACGGTCGGGGTGGCACGGCCGCCGCCGTGGTCACCGCCGTCGGCCGGGGCAGCCTCGAGGTCGCCGTCACCTCCCGGGGGTACGCGGACGCGCCCGTACCCCGGATCGTCACCGTGCAGGGCATCGCCAAGGGTGACCGGGGCGAGCTGGCCGTGCAGGCGATGACCGAGGTCGGGGTGGACGAGATCGTGCCCTGGGCGGCGTCGCGCTCGGTGGCCCAGTGGCGCGGCGAGCGGGGCGTACGCGCACGCGAGAAGTGGGTCGCCACCGCCCGCGAGGCGGCGAAACAGGCCCGCCGGCCCTGGCTGCCCGTCGTGGCCGGCGCGCCGGACGAGTCCACCGCCACGGTCGCCCGCCGGATCGCCGGCGCCGCCGCCGGGTTCGTCCTGCACGAGGAGGCCGACGAGCCGCTGACCGGCGTCGACCTGCCGTCGGCCGGGGAGATCGTCCTCGTCGTCGGCCCGGAGGGTGGCATCGCCCCGGCCGAGCTGACCGCCTTCCGCGAGGCCGGTGGCCGGCCGGTACGCCTCGGACCGGAGGTCCTGCGTACCTCCACGGCCGGGGTGGCCGCGCTCAGCGTGCTCGCCACCCGCCTCGGCCGCTGGTAGCCGGCCCCCCGTCCGCTTCGGCCGCTGTGGCCTTGGCTCGCGGGCCGGTGGTTCGGGCGGCTCGGAGTCGCCCACTGCATTGAGCGTGATGCCTGTCAGTCATCAAGATGACGCACGGGCATCACGCTCAATGTGCCGTCCGCCGTCCGCCGTCCGCCGTCCGCCGTCCGTCGGCAGGAGGTGCGGCGTGCCGGCGGTCCGTCGGTGAACGCCGCATCGGGCTTGGGTCGCGAGGTCAGCTGCGCAGGTACGAAGCGCCGTTCAGGTCGACGATCGTGCCGGAGGCCCACTCGGCCTCGGGCGAGGCCAGCCAGTGCACCGCGGCGGCGATCTCCTCCGGCCGGGCCACCCGGTCGAACGGGCTCTGCGCCCGGATCGCCGCGCCCCGCTCACCGCGCAGGTGCTCGGTCGTCATGTCGGTCGCCACGAATCCCGGCGCCACCGTGGCGACCGTGATGCCGTACGGCGCGAGCGCCACGGCGAGAGACTGACCGAGCGCGTTCAGCCCCGCCTTGCTGGCGCCGTACGCCGGTTGCTCCGGCTCGCCCCGGAACGCGCCCCGGGACGACACGTTGACGATCCGGCCACCCCGCTCGCGCAGGTGCTGGGCGGCGCACCAGATCACGTTGCCCGCACCGGTCAGGTTTGTCTCCAGCACCTGCCGCCAGCGCGCCTGCCACTCGTCGTACGAGGTGCCGAAGATCGGGTGCGGGACGTCCCGCTCGCCGTACGTGCCGGCGTTGTTGACCAGCACGTCCAGGCCACCGAGCTGCTCGGCGGCCCGGTCGACCATGCTGCGGACCGCCTCGGGGTCGGTGAGGTCGGCGCGGACCACGACGTGCCCCGACCCGGGCAGCCCGGCGCGCAGTTCCTCGGCCGCCTCGGCGGAGTCGCGGTGGTGGATCGCCACCCGGTCTCCGCCGGCGGCGAACGCCTCCGCCACCGCCCGGCCGATGCCGCGCGAGGACCCCGTCACCAGAACCGCCCGATCCGTCATGCCGGCCATCCTGCCTCAGCCGTGCCTGCCGTCCTTACACTGCCCCGATGGGATCCGACTGCCTGTTCTGCCGCATCGTCGCCGGGGAGATCCCGGCCACCGTGGTCCGCGAGACCGACACCACGCTCGCCTTCCGCGACATCGACCCGAAGGCTCCGGTGCACGTCCTGGTCATTCCGAAGGAGCACTACGCCGACGTCGCCACCCTCGCCGAGGGTGACCCGGCGCTCGCCGGAGCCGTGCTGGCCACGGCCGCCGCGGTGGCCGAGGACGAGGGGCTGCTCGGCGACGGGTTCCGGCTGATGTTCAACACCGGGGCGTACGGCGGGCAGGAGGTGTTCCACGCGCACGCCCACCTGCTCGGCGGCGCGCCGCTCGGCCCGATGCTCGCCCGGGACCTGGCGTGACGGCCGGCCCCGACGCGTACGCCCGGTTGGAGCGGTTGGTTCGCCGGGTGCAGGCCGACGCCCGCGTGCCGGCGGTGTCGGCGGCGCTGCACCGGGCCGACCGGCCGCTGTGGCACTGCACCGTCGGGGGCACCGGCACCGACAGCGCGCTGGGATCGCACACCCAGTTCCGGATCGGCTCGGTCACGAAGACCTTCACGGCGGTGCTCACACTTCAGTGCCGCGACGACGGGCTGCTCGACCTGGACGACCCGGTGGGCCGGCACCTGGACCTGCCGGCGCACGGCGAGCTGACCGTGCGCCGGCTGCTCTCGCACACGGCCGGTCTGCAACGTGAACCGTTCGGCGACGTCTGGGACACCCTGGACGCGCCGGACGCCGCACGGCTGGTGGCCGATCTGGGCCGGGCCGAGCAGGTCCTACCTCCGGCGCGACGGTTCCACTACTCCAACCTCGGCATGGCCGTGCTCGGCCTGCTGGTCGATCGGCTGCGTGGCGGTGCCTGGGCGGAGGTGCTCGCCGAGCGGGTCCTGACGCCGCTGGGGCTGACCGACACGACCGTGACCCCTCGGCCCTCGGCGGCCACCGGGTTCCTGGTCGACGCGTACTCCGACGAGGCGCACCCCGAGCCGCCCACCGACTTCGGAGCGGTCGGCCCGGCCGCCCAGCTCTGGAGCACCGCGACCGACATGGCCCGCTGGGCGGCGTTCCTCGCCGACCCGGCGGCGCTCGACCCGGCGGGCGCGGTCCTCGCCCCGACGACGCTGGACGAGATGCGCTGGCCGTCGACCACCACCGACGAGACGCTCTGGGGCGCAGGCTTCGGACTCGGCCTGATCCTGATCCCACAGGGCGAGCGCGTGGTGCACGTGGGGCACGACGGGGCGATGCCCGGATTCCTCGCCGGGGTGTACGGCCGCCGGGGCGGCGACGGCACCGCCGGGGCGATGGGCGCCGCGGTGCTCGGCTCGTCCGGTACCGCGACCGAGTTGTTCGACCTGCCGCACCGGCTGCTCGCGGAGGCGGCCGCGCACGACCCGGCCGACATCGCCCCGTGGACGCCCGGCGCACCCGCCCCGGCGGCCCTGCGGGGGATGCTCGGTCGCTGGTGGGGCGAGGGTTTCGAGTACGTCTTCTCCTGGCACGACGGCACGCTGCGGGCGCAGCGCGAGGGCGACCCGCCGGGCCGCCCACCGGCGGTCTTCGCACCGCTGCCGGACCATCCCGACGTGTTCCGGACGGTCTCCGGCCGGGAGGTCGGCGAGCTGCTGCGGCTGACCCGCGACGAGGCTCGGACGGTGGTCCGGATGCACTGGGCGACCTACCGGTTCACCCGCCACCAGGAGACCTTCGACAGGTACGACTTCCGGGCCGGCGGTTGATCGCGGCCAGCGGAAATGGACGCGATGCGGCCCGCGTTGACCCGATACGATGGGTGTAACGTCCGCACGCCGTGCCAGCAGGGCCGGCGCCGAGATCGAGAGCAGGTGCGCAGGGCCCCTCGGCCCGACCTATGACTGGCACCCCACCTCCCGGCCCGCCCCGGGTGCAGACCAGGATCACCGTGCCCGACCCAAAGATCATGGTCAATCTGCTGGGCGCGGGCGACGAGATCCTGCGCCTCGTCGAACGCTCGGTCACCAGTGACGTGCACGTCCGCGGCAACGAGATCACCATCACCGGCGCTCCCGCCGACAACGCCCTCGCCGAGCGGGTCTTCAGTGAGCTGCTCGAACTCATCGAGAAAGGCGAGACCCTGACCACTGACGCCGTCCGGCGTACCGTCGGCATGCTCGAGCAGGGCAGTGCCGAGCGGCCCGCCGAGGTCCTGACCCTCGACATCCTCTCCCGTCGTGGGCGCACCATCCGCCCGAAGACCCTCGGGCAGAAGCGGTACGTCGACGCGATCGACTCGCACACCATCGTCTTCGGCATCGGCCCGGCCGGTACCGGCAAGACGTACCTGGCCATGGCGAAGGCCGTCCAGGCGTTGCAGGCCAAACAGGTCAACCGGATCATCCTGACCCGGCCGGCGGTCGAGGCCGGCGAGCGGCTCGGCTTCCTGCCCGGCACGCTCAACGAGAAGATCGACCCGTACCTGCGCCCGCTCTACGACGCGCTGCACGACATGCTCGACCCGGAGTCGATCCCGAAGCTGATGGCCGCCGGGACGATCGAGGTCGCCCCGCTGGCGTACATGCGCGGTAGGACCCTCAATGACGCGTTCATCATCCTGGACGAGGCGCAGAACACCACGCCCGAGCAGATGAAGATGTTCCTCACCCGCCTCGGCTTCAACTCCAAGATCGTCGTGACGGGTGACATCACCCAGGTGGACCTTCCCGGCGGGACGAGCAGCGGGCTGCGGGTCGTCCGGGAGATCCTGGGAAACGTCGACGACGTGCACTTCTCCCAGTTGTCCAGCTCTGACGTGGTGCGCCACCGGCTGGTCGGGGAGATCGTCGACGCGTACGCCCGCTGGGACGCCGAGCGGGAGAACCAGCAGGCGCAGGGCGTCCATGCCGTACCCGGGCGACCCGCCCAGGGCGGCCGGGCCGGCCGCCGCCGCTAAAGCAGAGGAAAGCAGTTGTCCATCGAGATCGCCAACGAGTCCGGTGTCGAGGTCGACACCGACGCCGTGCTCGCCGTCGCCCGGCACGCCCTCGACGAGATGGGGGTCAACCCCCTCGCCGAGCTGTCCGTGCTGCTTGTCGACATCGACTACATGACCGAGCTGAACCACCGCTGGATGGGTGGGGACGGCCCGACCGACGTCCTCGCCTTCCCGATGGACGAGGGAAGCGTCGACCACGGCCCGGGCGAGACCGCCCCGGCCGGCGGCGAGCCGGCCCTGCTCGGCGACATCGTGCTCTGCCCGGAGGTGGCGGCCAAGCAGGCCGCGACCGCCGGGCACGCCGCGTCCGACGAACTGCACCTGCTCACCGTGCACGGGGTGCTGCACCTGCTCGGCTACGACCACGCGGAGCCGGAGGAGGAGCGGGAGATGTTCGCCCTCCAGGCCCGACTGTTGGCAAGCTGGCGGTCGACCCGCACCCAGTGATGTCCACACCCGTGTTACTCGCGGCCGGCCCCACGGCCGGCCTTCCCGACCTGCAACTGATCGTCTTCGCGGCCGGCCTGGTGGTGCTGGCCGGTGTGATCGCGATGACCGAGGCGGCGCTCGCCGCGGTCTCACCGGCCCGGGCCGCCGAACTGGCCCGGGACGGCGTGCGCGGCGCCCGTACCCTCCAGGTCGTGGCCGGCGACGTCGTCCGGCACCTCAACCTGTTGCTGTTGCTGCGGCTGCTCGCCGAGCTGACCGCCACCACGCTGGTGGCGCTGGTCGCGGTGGACAGCTTCGGCGCGGGTTGGCGGGCGGCGCTGGTCACCGCGGGCGCGATGACCGTCGTCAGCTTCGTGGTGGTCGGTGTCGCCCCGCGCACCATCGGCCGGCAGCACGCGTACGCCGTGGGCCGGGCGGTCGCGCCGCTGGTCCGCTGGCTGGGTCGCGCGCTCAACCCGCTCGCGTCACTGCTCATCCTGATCGGCAACGCGGTCACCCCGGGGCGCGGCTTCCGGGAGGGGCCGTTCGCCAGCCAGGTGGAGCTGCGTGAGCTGGTCGACCTGGCCGAGCAGCGCGGCGTCGTGGAGCACGGCGAGCGTCAGATGATCCACTCGGTCTTCGCGCTCGGCGACACCATCGCCCGCGAGGTGATGGTGCCGCGCACCGAGATGGTGTGGATCGAGGAGGGCAAGACCCTCGCCCAGGCGCTGGTGCTCTTCCTGCGCTCGGGTTTCTCCCGCATCCCGGTGATCGGCGAGAGCGTCGACGACGTCCTCGGGGTGCTCTACCTCAAGGACCTGATCCGCCGCTCGCGCGGCGGCGACCCGGGCGCCGAGCAGGTGCCGGTGGCCGAGCTGATGCGACCGGCGACCTTCGTGCCGGAGTCCAAGCCGGTCGACGACCTGCTGTCGGAGATGCAGGCGGCGCGCAACCACCTGGTCATCGTGGTCGACGAGTACGGCGGCACCGGCGGCCTCGTCACCATCGAGGACATCCTGGAGGAGATCGTCGGTGAGATCACCGACGAGTACGATGTCGAACGCCCGCCGGTCGAACACCTCGCGGACTCCTCGGTGCGGGTCACGGCCCGCCTGCCGGTGGAGAACCTGGGCGAGCTGTTCGACACCGATCTGCCCACCGACGAGGTGGAGACGGTCGGTGGCCTGCTCGCCCAGTCGCTGGGGCGGGTGCCGATCCCCGGAGCGCAGGCCGAGGTGGCCGGCCTTCGGCTGGTCGCCGAGGGCACCACCGGCCGACGCAACCGGATCGACACCGTCCTGGTCAGCAGGGTGGAGTCGGGCGACAGGCAGGACACCACCGGGCGCGGCGACCACGCCGGCCCCGGAAGCGACCCGGACCACTATCGAGACGACGAGAGGCAAGCCGCCGATGCCTGAGACACCCGCCGCGCCCACCGCCCGGCCCACCCCCGGTGCGCCGGTGCCGCTGAGCGCCGAGGACGGCAAGCTCGTCGTCCTGGCCCGAGGCGCCCGTGCGCGGGTCGGTGCCGTGGAGGGCGCCGCGGTTCGGGACCAGGACGGTCGGACGTACGCGGCGGCCAGCGTGGCGTTGCCCTCGCTGACCCTCACCGCGCTCCAGTTGGCGGTGGCCTCGGCGGTCGCCGCCGGGGCGAGCCGGCTGGAGGCGGCGGCGGTGGTGACCGAGGCGTCGACGCTGGACGGCGCGGGGCATGCCGTGGTGCGTGACCTCGCGGCGGACGCGCCGATCCACGTCGCCGCCCCGGACGGCACGGTCCTCGGCACGGTGACCGAGTGACCCCCGTGCGCGATCCGGAGGCACGCCCGTACCGGGCCGGGTTCGGCTGTTTCGTCGGCCGACCCAACGCGGGCAAGTCGACCCTGACCAACGCGATCGTCGGCACCAAGATCGCGATCACGTCGAACAAGCCACAGACCACCCGGCACGTCATCCGGGCGGTGCTGCACCGCCCGGATTCGCAGCTGGTCCTGGTGGACACGCCGGGCCTGCACCGTCCTCGTACGCTGCTCGGCGAGCGCCTCAACGACCTGGTCCGCTCCACCTGGACCGAGGTCGACGTCATCGGTCTGTGCATCCCGGCGGACGAGCCGGTGGGGCGCGGCGACCGGTTCATCACGGGCGAGCTGGCCGAGCTGAAGGCGACCGTGCTGGCCGTGGTCACCAAGACCGACCTGGTGGACAAGCGCCGGTTGGCCGAGCAGTTGCTCGCGGTCAGCGAGCTGGGGGAGTTCGCCGAGATCGTGCCGGTGAGCGCGGTCTCCGGGCATCAGGTGGACACGCTCGTCGACGTCATGACCAAATACCTGCCGGCGTCGCCGCAGCTCTACCCGGACGACATGCTGACCGACGACCCGGAGCAGGTGCTGGTCGCGGAGCTGATCCGGGAAGCGGCCCTGGAGGGCGTCCGCGACGAGTTGCCGCACTCCATCGCCGTGGTGGTGGAGGAGATGATCCCCGAGGGTCAGCTCATGAAGATCTACGCCGACGTGTACGTGGAGCGTCCCAGCCAGAAGGCGATCGTGCTCGGCCACCGGGCGAGCCGGCTCAAGGAGGTCGGCACCACCGCCCGCCGGCAGATCGAGGAGCTGCTCGGCTCGCGGGTCTACCTGGACCTGCACGTCCGGGTCGCGAAGGACTGGCAGCGCGACCCGCGGCAGTTGCGCAAGCTGGGTTTCTGAGGCGTCGTTTGGTTCGTGGGTCGGACCGGGTAGGGGTGGGGCACCCCGCGCCCCCGATCCAGATGCAGGCTGATGCGCAACAGATACCTCGATCTGCTCCGTTTCCTGGCTATCGTCCGAGTCGTCGTCTACCACGTCACCGGGTGGGCGACCCTCACCCTGGTGTTCCCCGCCATGTCGGTGATGTTCGCGCTGGCCGGCTCGCTGATGGCGGCCTCGCTCACCCGGTCCGGCCCGGCGGCGGTCGGCCGTCGGCTGCGCCGCCTGCTGCCGTCCCTGTGGGTGGTGGCGGTGGTCTTCGTGCCGGCCATGCTGTTCACCGGGTTGCCGCTGTCCCCGCGGGTGCTGCTGTGGCTGTTCCCGATCGCCGACCCGCCGGCCAACAACTGGGGCGCCCTGGCGCTGAGCGTCATCTGGTACCTGCGCGACTACCTCTGGTTCGTGCTTGCCTCGCCGGTCGCGTTCTGGCTGTTCCGGCGGGCCCCGCTGCCCACCCTGCTCGCCCCGTACCTGCTGCTGGTGACCATCGAGGTGGGCATCTACCCGGCGCCGGCGGTGGTACGCGAGTTCGGCTTGTACTTCGGCGCGTGGCTGCTCGGCTTCGCCCACCACGACGGGATGCTGCGCCGCCTCACCGGTCGGGTGCTGTACCCGCTCGCGCTGGCCTTCGCCGCCGTCGGCGGGGCCTGGATCGTCACCCACCCCGGGCCGCGCGGCTATGACCTCAACGACAACCCCCTCGGCAACGCGCTCTGGTCGACCGCGTTCATCCTGGTCGTACTGGGCCGGGCGCCGGCCGGGGTGGCCTGGCTGTCGCCCAGCCGGCTGGCCGACCGGGCGGTGACCGTGGTCAACCGGCGGGCGCTCACCATCTACCTCTGGCACATGCCGTTCGTGGTGGCGCTCACCCCGCTGGTCGACGTGGTCGGCTGGTCCCACCAGGACCCGGTGGGACTGGCGGTACGGGTGCTGCTGGTCTTCGCCCTGGTCGGTCTGGTCACCCTGGCCGTCGGCTGGGTCGAGGACGTCGCCGCCCGCCGCCCCCCGGAGCTGATCCCCGTCGGCTCGCCGGCCCCCTCCCACGCCGGTACGGCGGGTCGGCCCGACGTCGGCGCGAGTGTGGGGCGGGCCGCCGTACCGGCCCAGCGGCTGCCCGCCGAGGCGGCGACCGTCGAGGTCAGCGCTGGCTGATGGTCACGTCACCGCTGCCGGCCGAGCCGTCGAGCACCAGGGACGCCGCCGGGTCGTCCGCGACGGTGATCCGCGCGTCGCCGGAGCCGGTGCTGGAGCGGACCCGGTAGCTGCCCGCCGGTACGAGCAGGCTGACGTCCCCGCTGGAGGCGTGTGCCCGCGCCGAGGTCGGCTTCTCCAACTCGATGGTCACGTTGCCGGAGCCGGCCTCGGCGTCCGTCGCGCCGGCTACCCGGCGGGCGTTGACGTCGCCGGAGCCGGCCCGCAGTCGTACCGTCGAGCCGGCCTCGCTCAGGTCGATGTTGCCCGAGCCGGTCTCCACGTCGAGCGCCCCCGTGACCTCGGTGATCCGCACGTCGCCCGAGCCCAGCCGCAACGTCACCGCGCCCACCTTGGTCAGCTCGACGTCGCCCGAGCCGCTGTCGCCCTGCACGCTCACCCCTTCGGGAACCGTCACCTCGTACGAGACGCTGCACCGGTCGCCGCAGTCGGTGTTCAGCACCAACTCGCTGTCCTTGATCTCGTACCGGGCCTTGGGCTCGCCGCCCTGGTAGCGCACCACCCGCTTGATCCGCGCCTCGCCCGCCGCGCCGGTGCCTCGAATGATCACGTCCCCGGAGCCCCCGTCGACCCGGATGGTGGTGATCTTCACCGCCTCGGTGTCGTCGTAGTCGAGCCGCCGGAACGACAGGTTGTCGCACCCGGCCAGCAGGATGAGGGCGGTGGACAACCCCAGTGCCACGGGCGCGGCGGCGCGGCGACGACGGACGGCGGTGCTCTGCTGCAGTGCCATGGCCAGCACGCTACGGGCGGTCGTCGGCCCGGCGCATCGGGGTTCATCCTCGCCCGCACCCCGAACCGACCCTGATTTCGCACCCCGAGGGAGAATGGTCCGATGGCCGGGTACCGCCGACAGCTCTACCGCGACGACGCGGTGGTGCTGCGTGTGCAGAAGCTCGGCGAATCCGATCGGATCATCACCCTGCTGACCCGCCGGCACGGTCGGCTGCGGGCGGTCGCCCGCGGGGTCCGGCGCACCATGAGCAAGTTCGGCGCCCGGCTGGAGCCGTTCGGTCACGTCGACCTGCAACTCGCCGGTGACCCCAAGGGCAACCACGGCAGCTCGCTGCACACGGTCAGCCAGGTCGAGGGCATCGAGCTGTACGGCAAGCGGTTCCTCGGCGACTATCCCCGCTACACGGCGGCCAGCGCGATCGCCGAGACCGCCGAGCGGCTGACACCCGTCGAGCGGGAACCGTCGCTGCGGTTGTTCCAGCTCACCGTGGGGGCGTTGAAGGCGCTGTCCCGGGGTGAGCACGACACCACCCTGGTGCTCGACGCGTACCTGCTGCGGGGGATGGCCCTCGCCGGCTGGGCGCCGGCGCTGACCGCCTGCGCCGTCTGCGGCACCCCCGGCCGGCACCGCGCGTTCTCCGTGCCGGCCGGCGGCGCGGTCTGCCCGGACTGCCGGCCGCCGGGCGCGGCCCACCCCGCGCCGGCCACCATCGACCTGATGTCCGCGCTCGCCACCGGCGACTGGGTCGTCGCCGATGCCACCGACACCGGTGTACGACGGGAGTGCAGCGGCCTGGTGGCGGCGCACCTGCAGTGGCACCTGGAACGCGCGTTACGCTCGCTGCCGCTGGTCGACCGGGGCGTCACCCCGGTCGCCGGCACGGTCCCGCCGCCGGGCGGCGGTGGGACGGGGATGCTCCGGCCGCGCGGTGACGCCGAGGCCGGAGCGGACGGCACGAGCAGGGAGAGAGCCGAGTGATCCGATCGACGAGGCCCGGTCGGCGCGAGCCGACACCACCGACACCCCACCCTTCCGGCGCCCGGTCGCCGGCGCTGCCCGCCGGGGCGGTGCCGAAGCACGTCGCCATCGTGATGGACGGCAACGGTCGGTGGGCCAAGGAGCGCGGGATGGCCCGCACCAAGGGCCACGAGGCGGGGGAGCACAGCCTCTTCGACACCATCGAGGGCGCGATCGAGATGGGTATCCCCTACCTGTCGGCGTACGCGTTCTCCACCGAGAACTGGCGGCGCTCCCCCGACGAGGTCCGGTTCCTGATGGGGTTCAACCGGGACGTGATCCGTCGACGCCGCGACCAGTTGGTCGACCTGGGCGTCCGGGTGGTCTGGTCGGGGCGGCCGGGACGGCTGTGGAAGAGCGTCATCTCCGAGTTGCAGACCGCCGAGGAGATGTCCCGCGACAACTCCACCCTGACCCTGCAGTTCTGCGTCAACTACGGCGGGCAGGCCGAGATCGGCGACGCCGCCGCCGCTATCGCCCGGGACGTGGCGGCCGGTCGACTGGACCCGGCGAAGGTCACCGAGAAGACCGTCGCGAAGTACCTCTACCACCCGGAGATCCCGGAGGTGGACCTGTTCCTGCGCCCCTCCGGTGAGGAACGGATCTCCAACTTCCTGCTCTGGCAGACCGCGTACGCCGAGTTGGTCTTCCTCGACACGCTCTGGCCGGACTTCGACCGTCGCCACCTCTGGTACGCGTGCGAGCTGTACGCCCAGCGGGACCGGCGCTTCGGGGGCGCGTTGCCCAACCCGGTGGCCCCGACCGCCTGAACGAGGCTTACCCAGACGTCACGCTGGGTATCACCTCCGTCAGAAGCCACTGACGGAGGTGAACCCACATGATCCAGAAGCGCATTGCCCAGTGGGCGGTGATGGCCGTCGCGGTGCCACTGGCCGCGGCCGGCGCCCGCCGGCTCAGCCACACCCTGGAGGCCCGGCGTGGTCCCTCCGGGGCGACCCGGCTGCTGACGAAGGGCGCGGACCTGATCCGCCCGCAGAAGGCCAAGCGTCGCCGATTCTGGTAAGCGAGACACCTGACCCACCCACCCACCCGGCGCGCGCCCCGCACTACGTGCGGGGCGCGCGTGCGTCTCACCCTGTCGATCCCCTCACCCTGTCGATCATGGAGTTGTGGTGGCCGGTCTAGCCGCATTCACGACTTTCGTTCACCACCACAACTCCATGATCGGCGGGGCGGGGCGGGGCGAGGCGAGCGGGGGCGGGGGGGGCGGGGCGGGGCGGGGTGCGGGGGTGGGTGGGGTTGGTTGTTCTGGGGTTTGGGGCGGTGGGGGTCGGTAGGGTTCGGAACGGGGGCGGGACCTGTCGGGTGGGGGTGGTTGGGTGTGCGGGATCTCCGGTACAAGATGATCATGGCGTTGAACGCCGCCGACCTGGGCGACCCGATCTGCGAGCAGGTCGCCGAGATCTGCGCCGAGATCGCCGAGCAGCACTGCGCCGAGTTCGGTCACACGCCCGCGCTGCGCACCGGTGAGATCGCCGAACTGGCCACCGGAGAGCCGGCCCTGACCTGGGCGCCGTCGCTCCCCGACGCCGGGCAGCGTGCCTGGTGACCGCACCCGCGCCGGCGGTCGACGTACGCCGCGCCGAGGACCGCTTCGCCACCCGGATCTCCTGGCTGGACTCGAAGCACTCCTTCTCGTTCTCCCGGCACTACGACCCGGCCAACACCCACCACGGGCTGCTGCTGGTCAACAATGACGACGTGGTCCGGCCGGGCGCCGGCTTCGAGACCCACCCCCATCAGGACATGGAGATCGTCACCTGGGTGCTGCGCGGTTCGCTCGTGCACCAGGACTCCACCGGTCACTCCGGGGTCATCTACCCGGGCCTGGCGCGGCGGATGAGCGCCGGCACCGGCATCCTGCACTCGGAGAAGAACGACGCCTGGCGCCTGAACAACCAGGAGCCGCACAGCGACCCCGTGCACTTCGTGCAGATGTGGGTGCTCCCCGACGAGGAGGGTGTCGACCCCGGCTACGAACAGTTGGAGATCGAGGACGAGTTGCTGCGCGGCGGCCTGGTGCCGATCGCCTCCGGAATGGACCGCTACGACGGCGCGTCCGCCATCCGGATTCGCAACCGGTACGCGACCCTGCACGCCGCCCGCCTCCGCCCCGGCGACGAGGTCACCCTCCCGGACGCGCCCTTTGTGCACCTGTACGTGCCCGACGGCACGGTCACCCTGGAGGACAGCGGCCCACTCGGCACCGGCGACGCCGCGAGGCTCACCATGACCGGCGGTCGACGGGTCACCGCGGACGAGCCGGCGGAGATCCTCGTCTGGGAGATGCACGCCACCGTCGCGTGAGCGCCACCGGACCCTCATGATCGCGCTCGAACATGGATGTAGTGGCCTCCCGGACACGGAAGACCACTACATCGTGGATCGAGCGCGATCACGCCGCGCGTCGTGCCCTACGCCGGGGACTCGGTCTTGTCGCCGGCCCACGTGGTGTGGAACGAGCCCTCGCGGTCCACGCGCTGGTAGGTGTGCGCGCCGAAGTTGTCCCGCAGGCCCTGGATCAGCGCGGCGGGCAGCCGCTCGGCCCGCAGCGCGTCGAAGTACGCCAGTGACGACGAGAACGCCGGCGTCGGCACACCCGCCTGCGCCGCGTCCGACACCACCCGCCGCCAGCTCGGCACGCCCGCGCTGACCGCCTCGGCGAAGTACGGCGCGACCAGCAACGTCGGCAGGTCGGGCTGCTCGTCGTACGCCTCGCGGATGCGGTTCAGGAAGCGGGCCCGGATGATGCAGCCACCACGCCAGATGGTCGCCGTGCCGCCCAGGTCGATGTCCCAGTCGTACTCGCTGCTGCCGGCGCGGATGTGGTCGAAGCCCTGGGCGTACGCGACGATCTTGGAAGCGAGCAGCGCCCGGCGGACGTCCTCGACGAACGCGTCCCGGTCGGCCACCTGCCACTTCTCACCGGCGTCGGGGAAGGCCCTGCGGGCCGCCTCGCGCTGGTCCACGTGCCCGGACAGCGAGCGCGCGAACGTCGCCTCGGCGATGCCGGTGATCGGAATGCCCAGGTCCAGGGCGCTCTGCACGGTCCACCGGCCGGTGCCCTTCTGCTCGGCCCGGTCCTGCACGATGTCGACGAACGCGCGGCCGGTCGCCGCGTCGGTGTGCGCCAACACGTCGGCGGTGATCTCGATGAGGAACGACTCCAGCTCGCCGCTGTTCCATTCGCGGAAAATCTCCGCGATCTCCGCCGGGGTCGCGTCCAGGCCGGCCCGCAGCAGGTCGTACGCCTCGGCGATGAGCTGCATGTCGGCGTACTCGATGCCGTTGTGCACCATCTTGACGAAGTGCCCGGCGCCGTCCGGCCCGACGTGCGTGCAGCACGGCACACCGTCCACCTGCGCGGCGATCTTCTCGAACATCGGCCCGAGCTTCGCGTACGACTCGTCGGAGCCGCCCGGCATGATGCTCGGGCCGAGCAGCGCGCCCTCCTCGCCGCCGGAGACGCCGGTGCCGCTGAAGTGCAGCCCCTGCGCGCGCAGCGACTCCTCCCGGCGACGGGTGTCGGCGAAGTGGGCGTTGCCGCAGTCGACGATGATGTCGCCCTCGTCCAGCAGCGGCACCAGTTCGTCGATGACCGCGTCGGTGGGAGCGCCGGCCTTGACCATCACGATCACCGCGCGGGGACGCTCCAGCGACGCCACGAAGTCGGCCATCGACTCACCGGGCACGAAGGTGCCCTCGTCGCCGTGCTCCGCGACGAGGCTGCGGGTGCGTTCCGGGGACCGGTTGTGCACCGCCACGGTGAAGCCGTTGCGGGCCAGGTTGCGGGCCAGGTTGCGGCCCATCACCGCCAGCCCGGTCACGCCGATCTGCGCTGTCGCCTGCTGAGCCATTCGTGCCGCCACCTCTCGCCGTCGAACTGTCCCTGCGACGGTATCGCGGCATCCGGCATCACGGGCAGGTCGTCCCACGGCGGGTCACCGCCTGGTCGCGGCCCGTCCGTCCACCCCGCCGATCACGGTCGTCGCACCGGCCGCTCACCCCTGGGCGAGTCGTTCCTCCACACGCGCCACCTTCGCCGTGAGCGCGTCGGTGACCCCGGGCCGGACGTCGGCCTTGAGGACGACGCTCACCCGGGGCGCCTGCGCGGCCACCACGTCGACCGCGCGCTTGACCACCGCCATCACCTCGTCCCACTCGCCCTCGACGGTGGTGAACATGGCGTCGGTCCGGTTCGGCAGTCCGGACTCGCGGACCACCCGGACGGCCTCGGCGACGAGGTCGCCCACCGAGTCGCCGCCGCCCAGTGGGGTGATCGAGAACGCGATCAGCATGTGCCGATCGTGCCAGTAATTCGGATGCGCGTCCTCCCGGGCGGTGGTTAGGGTTTCGGCATGCGTAACTGACGCCCCACTTCCGAGCCGGTCCGCCGCCCCGCGTCGCGGTCCGTGCGCTCCCGGGCGTCGCGCGTCTTCCCCGGCGTCGTTGGTGGCGTCGAGCCTGCCCGAACCCCGGTGAGCACCCCTTCCCACTCGCACCGTCGCGCAACGACGGTCACCAGCCGATCCGACCGACCGCCGGAGCGCGGGAACGGCCGGGACGGTCGGCACCGAAGGAGGCCCGGATGCCCGCCAGGCGTAACCCGAGAAAGTCCCGTACCCCGAAGAAGATCCCGCCCGGACAGGGCCCGGCGGCCGACCACGGCCCGGTGGCTGGTCGCGGCCCGATCCTGCCGGCCGGCCCCGATGCCGGGGTCGAGCCCGCGCTGCCGGCGGCGCTGGTTGAGCCCGCGCTGCCGGCGGCCCTGGTCGACCCGGCGTCGGCCATCGAGCCCGCGCCATGGGCGGCGCTGGTCGACCCGGCGGCGACCGTCGAGCCGCTCCGGCCCGGAGCGGTCCCGACCGACGTGGCGCTGCCTGTCGATGTGCCGGCGGCTGTCGACGCGCCGGCGGTGGAGGATCTGCACTTGCCGGCCAGCCGACCGTCGGCACCGACGGCCGGGCCGCCCACGGGCGGGGGCAACCGCTCGACCGGCGGCCGCAGCCAGGCGGCGGGGCAGACCCGCCGCTACGCGTTCCGGCGTAGCTGACCGAGCCGTCCGGCCCCGTGGGCGCCGCTCGATGACAGCAACTTCGGGGATGTAGTGGCCTCTCACGCTGACGAGGCCACGACATCCCCGAAGTTGCGCGGATCTTGCCGCCGCCAGCCCGGCACAAGGTGACGCTGCCCGGCGGTGTCAGCCGAGCAGGGGGCGGAAGGTTCCGGCCAGGATGCTCGTCGTCAGGGCCGCGCCCGCCAGGGCGGCCGCACCGACGACCAGCAGCGTGTCGGCGGGGCCGAAGCGCTGCCGGCGGGCCACGGTACGGGGTGTGCCGGCGTCGAACCCGCGCGCGTCCATGGCGACGGCCAGCCGGGTACCTCGGCGGATCGCGCCGACGAGCAGCGCGAACGCCGTGGACGCGAAGAGTCGTAGCTTGGCCACGGGGTTGCGTCCCGCGTCGACGCCGCGTGCCCGGCGGGCCATGCTGATCATCTGCCATTCCTGGCCGAGCAGCGGTACGAGCCGGAACGCGGCCAGCGCGCCGACGGCGAACCGGGCGGGTGCCTTCGTGTTCTGGATCAACGCGTCCGCCAGGTCGGTCGGGTCGGTGGTGGCGAAGACGATCACCCCGGGCAGGGCCACCGCGAAGATCCGCAGCACCAGGCCGAGCGCGGTCAGCAGCACACCGGTGCTCACCAGCACCGGTCCGGCGTCCACCAGGACGCGGCCGGACTGGTCGGCGGCGAAGAGCACCAGGGTGACCAGGATGCCGACGGCGCTGAGCAGCAGCGGCAGCGCCCGCCGGGCCAGCACCCGGTAGCGCAGGCCGAACAGTGGCAGCACGGCCAGCTCGACGGCGATGGCGATCGCGGGCGCCACCGGGTCGAGCGTGGCCAGCAGGGTGAACGAGAAGACCAGCGCGGCGGCGAGCTTCGCCACCGGGTTGCGGCGGGCCAGCGGCGCTCCGGGCCGGGCGACCGGCTCGATGCTGATCATCGGTGTGGCTCCTGTTCAGCGCTGCGGCTCGCCGACCGCTCCAGCGTGACGGTGCGGTCGGCGAGCGCGGCGACGAAGTCCGCGTCGTGGGTGACGCTGACGACGCCGTGCCCGGCGTCGCGCAATTCGGCGAACAGGTCGACCAGCTCGGCCCAGGTCCGCCGGTCCTGGCCGAAGGTGGGTTCGTCGCAGATCAGCAGGCGGGGCGCGGTGGCCAGGGCCGTCGCCACGCTGAGGCGTCGCGCCTCCCCACCGGAGAGGGTGTACGGGTTGGCCGCCGCGAGCCGGGTCAGCCGGAGCCGTTCCAGCAGCCCGGCCACCGTCTCCTTGACGGCCGGCTCGGGTTGACCCGTCCGGCGTGGGCCGAGCGCCAACTCGTCGAAGACGGTGCCGGTGACGAACTGGTGTTCCGGGTCCTGGAAGACCGAGCCGATGCGGCGGGCCAGCGCGGGCGCGCGCCAGCGGTGCGGGGGAGTGCGATGGTGGGCGTCGGCCAGCTCGACCGAGGCGGTGACCCGACCCGTGCCCGGTTTGAGCAGTCCGCCGAGCAGCAGCGCCAGGGTGGACTTGCCGGCACCGTTCGGTCCTCGTACGGCGAGGGCCTCTCCGGCGCGTACCGTCAGATCGGTGGGGCCCAGCCGCGGTGGCAGGCCGAGCCGGTCGGCGGTGAGCAACACGGCCCCCGCGGCGGCGGTGGCCCGGCGCGGCGCGATGGGGCGACCGGGCACCCAGACGCCCTCGGCGGCGAGGGCGTCGCCGTGCGCGGCGAAGACCGCGTCGGGTGACCCGTCCGCGCGGACGCCGCCGCCGGGCTCCAGGACGACCACCCGCTCGACCAGCGGCAGGGCCTCGGCGACCCGGTGTTCGACGAGGATCAGGGTGGTGTCGGCGTCCAGCGCGCCCGCCACCGCGCCGCGGACCAGGGCGGCCCCGTCCGGGTCGAGGTTGGCGGTGGGCTCGTCGAGCAGCAGCAGGCCGGGCCGTAACGCCAGCGCTCCGGCCAGGGCGAGGCGCTGCTGCTCGCCGCCGGAGAGGGCGGCCGTGTTGCGGTCCCGGGGGTACGGGAAGCCGACCCGCAGCAGCGCCGCGTCGACGCGCGGCCAGATCTCGTCCGTCGGTACGCCCCGGTTCTCCAACCCGAACGCGACGTCGTCGCCGCTGCGCGCCATGACCAACTGGCTCTGCGGGTCCTGGAAGACGATGCCGACCCGTTCCCGGCCCTTGCGGGGGTCGAGCCCGTCGATTTCGACGGTACCCTCCTGCTCACCGGAGTCCTCCGGCAGCAGCCCGGCCAGGGCGGCGAGCAGGGTGCTCTTGCCGGCCCCCGAAGGCCCGAGCAGCAGCACCCGCTCCCCGTCCTCCACCCGGAGATCCACTCCACGCAGGGCCCAGGCCCGCCGCCCGGCGTGCCGCCACCCGAAACCCCGCAGCAGTACCCCCACAACCCCTCCTCCCGGTTCGCCGTCGTCGTTGATCAAGAGGTTCGCGTCAGAATTCCGCCTCGCGGTGACGCGAACCTCTTGATCAACGAGGCAGGGTCGGACGGGACAGCGTCAGATCAGGGCGCGGGTTCGGCCTGACGGGAGACGGTCCAGGACGCCGGTGTTCGCCAGGGCGCGGGTGAGCGCCCAGCCGCCGACGCCCGCGATGATCGTGGCGCTGACGATGGTGAGCAGCGCGTACGGGATGCGGTAGTTGACCAGCTCGGTCTCGCTGTTCCAGACGAAGAAGTCGAACAGCGCCGCGCTGAGGCCGGTCAGCGCGCCGGCCAGCACGGCGGTCGGCAGCCGGTACGACCGGTAGCGGAAGGCGGCGAACGCCAGCTCGGCCCCGATGCCCTGCACGATGCCCTGCGGGATGACCGTGCCGGCCCACTGGCTGCCCAGCAGCGCGGAGACGACCGCCGCCACCGTCTCGCAGTAGAGCGCCGCGCCGGGCTTGCGGATGACCAGCCCGCCGACCACGGCCGGCATCAGCCACACGCCGTAGATCAGCGTCTGCGCCGGCGGGAAGAAGGCGAACGCCCCCTCGGTGGCGCTCCACACCAGGCCCCAGGCCCAGAAGATGACGCCGAAGGCGACCGCGATCACCGAGGCCACCACGATGTCGATCGTGCGCCAACGGTTGGTGGTGTTGTCCATGCTGTGCTCCCAGTTCAGTGGAACGAACCAGGAGAAGACGCACGCCGCGCGTCCGGTGGCACCGGACTCACGGCGCGGCTGGAGGTCGACCGAACTCCCTGCGCTGGCATTACCCAGATCAGGTTCGAGGGTCTGCGGGCGTGCCCGCACTCTCAGCGCTGTGCGCTCCCCTGTCGGATGTGAAGTTGTCTCGCTGACGCTAGCACCGACCAGGGGTAACGGCCCAGCAGGGCGTCCCGGCGTCCGCGCGTCCGGGCCGGCGCGACCGCGGCTGGGTAGGCTGACGATCATGCAGGTCGACGCGCGGGGTCTGACGTTCGAGGTACGCACCGGCGGCCCGTCCGACGGCGTCCCCGTCCTGCTGCTGCACGGGTTTCCGCAGCACAGCGGCGAGTGGGACGACGTCGTGCCGCCGCTGCACGCCGCCGGCCTGCGCACGTACGCGCTGGACCAGCGGGGCTACTCGCCGGGCGCGCGCCCCGCCGAGGTGCCGCAATACCGCATCCCCGAGCTGGTCGCCGACGTCGTGGCGGTGCTCGACGCGCTCGATCTGGAGGCCGCGCACCTCGTCGGCCACGACTGGGGCGCGGTCGTGGCCTGGGCGGTGGCCGCCGCGCACCCGCAGCGGGTCCGTACGCTGACCGCGGTGTCGGTGCCGCATCCGGCGGCCATGGCACACGCGCTCACCACGGACGGCCAGCAGAAGGCCCGCTCCTCGTACATCGCCCTGTTCCGCAAGCCGGGCAAGGCCGAGAAGGTGCTGTTGGCGTGGCACGCGACGGCGCTGCGCAAGCTGCTGGGCGGGGTGGGCGACGCCGCCCGGGTGAACCGCTACGCCGAGCCGATGCGCGAGCCGGGCGCGCTCACCGCAGCCCTGAACTGGTACCGGGCCATGTCCCGCGCCGACCTGGCCGCCGTCGGCCCGGTCGCCGTACCGACCACCTACGTGTGGAGCGACCGGGACGTCGCGATCGGCCGGACCGCCGCCGAGGCGTGCGCCGCCCACGTGACCGGCGACTATCGCCTCGTACCCCTGGCCGGGGTGAGCCACTGGATCCCGGACGCCGCGCCCACCGCGCTGGCCGAGGCGGTCCTGGCGCGGGTCGCCGGGACGGCCTGAGCCGTGCCGGCCGCCATCGGTGGACCCGGCACCCGTCGGTCGATCGCCGCGCAGTTCCGGCTGCTGGGCGTACGCCCCGGATCGACCGTGCTCGTGCACGCCGCGATGCGCGCGTTGGGCTACGTCTGCGGCGGGCCGCAGGCGCTGGTGCTCGCCCTGCGTGACGCGCTCGGCCCGGACGGCACGATCGTGGTGCCCACCCACACCCCCGACAACAGCGACCCCGCGCAGTGGCGGAACCCACCGGTGCCGGTGGACTGGTGGCCGCTGATCCGCGCGGAGATGCCCGGCTTCGACCCGGCGGTCACGCCGAGCCGCTACATGGGCGTCTTCGCCGAGACGGTCCGCTGCTGGCCCGGGGCGCTGCGCAGCACGCACCCGCACGTGTCGTTCGCGGCGCTCGGCCCGGCCGCCGAGCGGGTGGTCGCCGGGCACGCTCTGGCCGACATGCTCGGCGAGGTCTCACCGCTGGCCCGGCTCTACGACCTGGACGCCGACGTGCTGCTGCTCGGGGTCGACCACCGCGTCGACACCTCGCTGCACCTGGCCGAGTACCGCCGTCCCGCCCCCGTTCGCGAGCGACTGGGCGCGGCGGTGCGGACCGCCGACGGCGGCCGGGAGTGGGTGTGGTGGCAGGACGTCCGGCTCGACGAGAGCGACTTCGGCGCGCTGGGCCGGGACTTCGACGCCACCGGGGCGGTCCGCGTCGGTCCGGTGGGCGCCGGGACGGCGACGTTGGCACGCCAGCGGGCGGCGGTCGACTTCGCGGTGCAGTGGTTCGCCCGCAACAGACGGACGGAGGACATATGACGGTGAGCGCCGATGACTACCTGAGGGTGGTGACCGAGACGATGTCCCGGGTCGCCGCCAGCCAGGCCGACGCTGTGGGCCGGGCCGCCGACCTGATCGCCGACGCGGTACGCGCCGACGGGGTGGTGCACGCCTTCGGCACCGGACACTCGGAGGCCCTCGCCATGGAGATCGCCGGCCGGGCCGGCGGGCTGGTGCCCACCAACCGGATCGCCCTGCGGGACCTCGTGCTGCTCGGCGGCGAGCCGGCCGACCTGCTGGGGCCGCTGCTGGAACGGGACCCGGCGGTGGCCCACCGGCTCTACGAGTTGGCCCCCGTACGGCCCGCCGACGTCTTCGTGCTCGCCTCGAACTCCGGGGTCAACGGCGCGATGGTCGAGTTCGCCACGCTGGTCAAGGAGCACGGTCACAAGCTGGTGGCGATCACCTCCGCACAGCACTCCGGCCGGATGACCTCCCGCCACCCGTCCGGGCGCAAGTTGGCCGACCTCGCCGACGTGGTGCTCGACAACGGCGCGCCGTACGGCGACGCGACCCTGCCGCTGCCCGGCGGGGGCGCGGTCGGCGCGGTCTCCTCGATCACGGCCGCGCTGCTGGCCCAGCAGATCACCGTGGAGGTGGTGGCGCGGCTGCTCGCGGCGGGGGAGCGGCCCCCGGTGTACCTGTCGGCGAACATCCCGGACGGGGACGCGCACAACAACGCGCTGGAGGCCCGGTACGCGGGCCGCATCCGTCGCGGGTCCTGAGCCGGGCCGGTCGATCGACCTCGCGATGTCCGGCGGGTGTCCGGCGGGTGGCCGGGACATGTCGTGAGCTTGTTTCGCGCCCGCTCGGGTGGGGCATTGGCGTTGCTGCCGGCGGCCGGGACCGCCGGCAGTACCGTCTGACCGGAGGTAGCGCGTGTCCAAGGAGACCGAGAAGCAACGGTGGCAGCGCAATTTCGCTGACCTGCTCCAGGAGTTGCGGGTCGCCCAGACCGGCGTGCAGATCCTCTTCGCCTTCCTGCTCACCCTGCCGTTCAGCAACGGGTTCACCCGGACCAGCGAGTTCCAGCGCGACGTCTACATCGTCGCCCTGCTCGCCGCGGCCGCCGCCACCGCGATGATCATTTCGCCGGTGGCGTTCCACCGGGCGCTGTTCCGCCAAGGGCGCAAGCCGGAACTGGTGCGGTTCGCGCACCGGATGGCGACCGGCGGCCTCGGCTTCATGCTGATCGCGATGGTCAGCGCGGTGCTGCTGATCACCGACTTCGTACTGGACCGGCCGATCGCCTTCGTGCTGAGCGCGCTTGCCGGGATCTGGTTCCTCGTCTTCTGGGTGATCCTGCCGTTCGCCCGGCGCAACTGGGGTGACGACGACATCGACGACGAGGACGACGACCCGGAAACTCTAAGCGTCGGCTGATCGCCCTCGATGTTCGCGCCACGCTACCCCTGGGTAACAACCGGGGGTAGCGTGGCGTTAGTCGCGCACGTCGAGCAGCCGCACCGAGTTTCGAGGGGGCAGCCGTGACCACGACACAGGATGGCCGACCGGCACCGGACGGCCCCGACTCCGAAGCCGCCGCCGGGTCCGCCGCGTCGTCCGCTGGCAGCAATGCCGGGTCCGCCGCTGGTGGCCTTGCCGGGTCGTCCGTTGGTGGGACTGCCGGGTCCGCCGCTGGTGGCCTTGCCGGGTCGTCCGTTGGTGGGACTGCCGGGTCCGCCGCGCCGCTGGCCGCCGAGGCCGGGCAGGTCTCCGAGAAGGAGGCCCGCAGGGTCGCCGAGGCCGCCCGCGAGTCCACCTGGGACCGTCCCAGCTTCGGCAAGGAGCTGTTCCTCGGCCGGTTCCGGCTCGACCTCATCGACCCCTGGCCGCGCGCCAACCCGGACGACGCGGCCCGCGCCGAGGACTTCCTCGGCCGGCTCCGCGCCTTCGTCACGTCCGAGGTGGACGGCGGCGCCATCGAGCGGGACGCCTCCATCCCGGACTCCGTCTTCCACGGCCTTGCCGACCTCGGCGCGTTCGGTATGAAGATCGACCGGAAGTACGGCGGCCTCGGGTTGAGCAACCTGCACTACTGCCGGGCCCTGATGCTGGCCGGCTCGGTCAGCCCGGCGATCGGGGCGCTGCTCTCGGCCCACCAGTCGATCGGGGTGCCGCAACCGCTGAAGATGTTCGGCACCGCCGAGCAGAAGCAGCGCTTCCTGCCCCGACTCGCCGCAGGCGAGGTCTCCGCCTTCCTGCTCACCGAACCCGACGTCGGCTCCGACCCGGCCCGCCTCGCCACGACCGCCGAGCCCACCGAGGACGGCACCGGTTACCGCCTCAACGGGGTGAAGCTCTGGGCCACCAACGGCACCGTGGCCACCCTGCTGGTGGTGATGGCCCGGGTGCCCGCCGCCGAGGGGCGACGCGGCGGCATCACCGCCTTCGTGGTGGACGGCGACAGCGCCGGCATCACCGTGGAGCGACGCAACGAGTTCGTCGGCCTGCGCGGCCTGGAAAACAGTCTGACCCGCTTCCACGACGTGTTCGTACCCGCCGAGAACGTCATCGGCGGCGAGGGCAAGGGGCTCAAGATCGCCCTGACCACCCTCAACACCGGCCGGCTCTCGCTCCCGGCCATGTGCGTGGGCGCCGGCAAGTGGGCGCTGAACGTGGCCCGGGGATGGGCCGCCGACCGCGTCCAGTGGGGCCGGCCGGTGGGCGAGCACGAGGCTGTCGCCCAGAAGCTTTCCTTCATCGCCGCGACCACGTACGGCATGGAGACCATGCTCGACCTGTGCTGCCTGCTCGCCGACGACGACCGCAACGACATCCGCATCGAGGCGGCGCTGGTCAAGCTCTACGCCAGCGAGATGGCCTGGAAGATCGCCGACGAGCTGGTCCAGATCCGGGGCGGACGCGGCTACGAGACCGCCGACTCGCTGGCCGCCCGCGGCGAACGCCCGGCCAACGTCGAGCAGGTGCTCCGCGACCTGCGCATCAACCGGATCTTCGAGGGCTCCACCGAGATCATGCACCTGCTGATCGCCCGGGAGGCCGTCGACGCCCACCTGTCGGTCGCCGGCGACATCATCGACCCGGAGGCGGGGCTCGGCCGCAAGGCCCGCGCCGGCGCCCGGGCGGGAGCGTTCTACGCGCGGTGGCTGCCGACCCTCACGGTCGGCAAGGGCCAGAGCCCTTCGGCGTACGCCGAGTTCGGCCCCCTCGCCGGCCACCTGCGCCAGGTGGAACGCTCCTCGCGCAAGCTGGCCCGCTCGACGTTCTACGCGATGTCCCGCTGGCAGGGAAAGATGGAGCGCAAGCAGGCGTTCCTGGGGCGCATCGTGGACATCGGCGCGGAGCTGTTCGCGATGTCCGCCGTCTGCGTCCGGGCGTCCGCCGAGCGTGACGCCCGCCCGGAGAACGTCGAGCTGGCCGACCTGTTCTGCCGGCAGGCCCGCGTCCGAGTGGACGCCCTGTTCGCCGCACTCTGGGACAACACCGACTCGGTCGACGCGGCCGCCGCCAAGCGGATCCTCGCGGGCCGCTACGCCAGCCTGGAGGACGGCGTCGTCACCCCGCCCGCCGAGCTGCCCTGGGTGGCCCGCTGGACGCCCGGCCCGTCCACCGCCGAGGACGTCCGCCGCCGCATCCCCCCGAAGCCGTAACCGCCACACCGGCCGTGGCCGGTTGCGTTGTCGGGCCGGTCGCGACGGGTCGTGGCGGTGTCGGGCCCGGTCGCGACCGGTCACGGCGTCGTCGGGCCGGTCGCGACGGTGTCGGCCGGTCGCGACGGTGTCGGGCCGGTCGCGACGCAGGCTGGGGCGATCACTGCGTTGGCGGGGGTGGTCGCTGCGTTGGCGGGGGTGGTCGCGGCGCAAGATCGCGCTCGATCCTGGATCCAGTGGCCTACCTACGACCCCGACGCCACTACTTCCTGGTTCGAGCACGATCTTGGGGCGGGGCGGGGCGGGGCGGGGCGGGGCGGGGCGGGGCACGTCAGCGGGCGACCGCCCAGGCCAGCACTCCCGCCAGGATCAGACCGTTGAGCGCGGCCAGGGCGAGGTACGCGGCAGGCGGGATCCTCTTGCCCCGGCGGACGAAGGAGACCAGGACGGCGGCGTAGCCGAGCAGCAGCACGGCGATGACGACGAGGAAGTAGAACACCCGAAGACCTTAACGGCCGCGGCCCGCACCCCCGAGTCGCCGCCCCGCACCCCGCGTCCTCACGCCCCATATCCGCGTCGATCTTGCACCTTCAGTCGTCGCTTCAGGACGGTATGCCCCTTACGTCACCACAGTAAGTGCAAGATCGCGGGGGTGGTCGCCGCCCCACCTCGTCGATCATGGAGTTGTGGTGCCCGTTATGGGGGATTGGCGATGCTTTGTCACCCACCACAACTCCATGATCGACGGGCGAGGCGAGGCGAGGTGAGGTGAGGCGAGGTGGGGCGGGGCGGGGCGTGGGCGGCGCGGGGCGTGGGTGGGGCGGGGCGTGGGCGTGGCGTGGGCGGGGTGGGGCGTGGGCGGGGCGTGGGCGGGGGTGGGGCGGGGCGGGGACGGCCGTACGCGAGGGCGAGCGAGTGAGAGAGGTGCGGGCCCGGTGGCGCGGGGTGAGGGCTCGGGCGGGAGTGGGGTGGGGTGGGGTGGGGGTTAGCGGGATTTTTGGCGGAGGCCGAGGTGGCGTAGTTCCAGGGCGGCCAGGGCGTTGACGGTGTCGTCGTCGCCGCGTCGCCAGGCTTCGGCGACGTCGGGCGCGATCCGGGTGAGGCGGCCCAGTGGTTGGGTTGCCAGCGCCCGGAGCGCGAGCAGGTCCCGTCCGGCCGGGCCGGCGGCGAGCTTCGCGGCCGAGCCGGCGCGACGCATCCAGCGCAGCCGCAGCGGCAGCCAGCCGAAGAGCACCAGGCCGAGCGGGAAGATCAGCACCGCGACGGTGAGGGCGAGGGCGAGCTGGTCGACGAGGTGCTGCTGCTCCCGGCCGGCGTCGGCGAGCCCGCGGGCGGCGTCGGCGGCGCGCTGGAAGGGCGCGGTCAGCTCGTCACCGACCAGCGGCACCCGACGTACCTTGCCGCCGGCGTCGGCGAGGTTGTCGGCGAGGCCACCGCCCGCGCCTTCCAGCTTCTGCCCGGGTACGGCGAGCTTCTGCACCAGGTCGTGCAGCCAGAGGGCGGCGCGGATCGCGACGTACACCCAGATGACGACGAGCAGGTCGGTGAGCAACTGACGGACGGCGGTCGGAAACCGATCGGCGTAGATCTTCACGCCGGACAGCGTGCCACGAACGACTGCGGCCCGGCACCCGCCGATTCGGTCCGGACGGGGGTGCTGGAGCCAACGCCCCGCTCAGGCGAGCCGCAGGTCCACGAAGGCGATGGTGTCGCCTGGCAGAACGTACCGGTCGATCTCGACGAAGCCGTGCTGGCGGGCGAACCGCAGGCCCTCGTCGTTGGACGCCAGGACGACGGTCTCGATGCTCTGCGCGCCCAGCTCACGGGCCCGGGCCAGGCCACGCTGGTAGATCTGCTCCCCGTAGCCGTGTCGACGACTCCCGGGTAGTACCCGTGCGATCACGGTCGCGGCATCGGGTGCCGGGGGTCGTACGGTCGAACAGCCCACCGCCATCCCGTCGGCGTACGCGACCTCGAGGATGTGACGCTGGGCGCGGGCGGCGATCTCGTCGGCCGACAGGGGCGCGGTCGGGATGATCGAGTTGTGGATGTGCTGCCAGTCGCGCAGCGTCGTGTCACTGCCCGCCGGATGGACCGGCGTGAACCGGAGACCCATCAGCGGACACACGTCGGGCAGGTGCCGAAGATCTCCAGCGTGTGGCTGACGTCGGCGTACCCGTGCTCGGCGGCGACCCGGTCGGCCCAGCTCTCCACCGCCGGGCCGGCGACCTCGACCGTCCGCCCACAGGCCCGGCAGACCAGGTGGTGGTGGTGCCCCTCGCTGCACCGGCGGTAGAGGTGTTCGCCACCGGGCGGGCGCATCACGTCGATCTCGCCCGCGTCGGCGAGGCCCTGGAGGGTGCGGTAGACGGTGGTCAGGCCGACCCGCTCGCCGCGCTGTCGGAGCATCGCGTGCAGGTCCTGGGCGCTGTGGAAGCCCTCCATCTCGCCCAGCAGCGCGCTCACCGCCGAGCGCTGCCGGGTGTTGCGGACGGCGGCGCCGCTCTCGCTCATGATCCCTCCCCCGCGTGACTGACCGCGTCCGCCACGATGTGCGCGACGTGCTCGTCGACAAGGCTGTACGCGATCTCCCGGCCCCGACGGGAGCCCCGCACCACGCCCGCTCCGCGCAGCACCCGCAGGTGCTGGGAGACCAGCGGTTGCGCGGCGCCCAGCTTTTCCACCAGCTCGTGCACGCACCGCTCGCCGTCGGCGAGTTCGCTGACGATGGCCAGCCGGATCGGCGCGGACAGGGCTCGGAGCAGTTCGCTGGCTCCGTCGAAACCCTCGTAGCCCGTTGTGCTGGTCATCTTGTAACGGTAACCAATACCACCGTCATCCGCCGATCCGGCGTGGCTAGGCCTAGTCCAGGACGACCTCGTGCGGCTCCGCCGCCGGGACCGGCGCCGGCGCGGTGCGGCGGCGCAGCGAACGCCAGATCGCCCCGGCGATGGCCACCACCAGGAAGGAGGCGATCGCCAGCAGCACCACCGAGGCCCCGGGCGGGGTGTCGGCGCTGGCGGCCACCCAGACACCCGAGCCGGCGGCGAAGAACCCGAGCGCCATGGCGGCGGTCATCGTGCTGCGGAAGCCCCGGGTGACCTGCTGGGCGGCAGCCACCGGCACCACCATCAGCGCGCTGATCAGCAACACCCCGACGGCCCGCATCGCGATGGTCACCGTGACCGCGGTGGTGACCGCGATCAGCAGGTTGAGCGTGCGCACCGGCAGGCCGGAGACGCGGGCGTACTCCTCGTCGTGGCTGATCGCGAAGAGCGCCGGCCGCAGGGCGATCATGGTGACCAGGATCGCCGCGCCGAGCACGCCGACGGTGATCAGGTCGTCGGCTGAGGTGGAGAGCAGCGATCCGAACAGGTAGGCGTTGAGGTTGGCGCTTGTCGCGTCCGAGAGGCCGACCAGCAGGACGCCACCGGCGATGCCGCCGTAGAAGAGCAGGGCCAGGGCCAGATCTCCGGAGGTACGCCCACGGGCGCGGACCAGCTCGATGGCGATCGCGCCGGCGGTGGCGACGATCACCGCCACCAGCACGGGAGAGCGGTTCAGGAGCAGGCCGGCGCCGACACCTGTCAACGCCACGTGCCCGATGCCGTCGCCGATCAGCGTCAGTCGGCGCTGCACCAGGTAGATGCCGAGCGCCGGGGCGGCCAGGCCGATCACCAGCGCGCCGATCAGGGCACGCTGCATGTAGGGGTACTGGAAGAGTTCCATGGTCAGTTGCTCCACAGCCCGGCGGGCTCGTCGGGACCGTGCGGGTGCACGTGGTCGTGGTCGGGCTCGGCGTGGTGGCCGGCCGGGTCCGGAACCGCGCCGTCGTGGCAGATGCCGCCCTGGTGGACGACGACCGCGCGGCTGATCACCGGTCGCAGCGGGCCCAGCTCGTGGGCCACCAGCAGCACCGTCCCGCCGTCGGCGACGAAGTCGCGCAACGCGCCCGCGAACGCCTCCTGGCTGGCGGCGTCCACCCCGGCGGTGGGTTCGTCGAGGACCAGCAGCTCCGGCTTACCGGCCAGCGCGCGGGCGATCAGGGTGCGCTGCTGCTGACCGCCGGACAGCGTGGACACCGGGTCGGTGGCCCGGTCGGCGAGCCCGACCGCCCGCAGCGCCGCGTCGACGGCGGCCCGGTCGGCGGCGCCGGGCGGGCGCAGGATGCCCCGGCGGGCCAGCCGGCCGGAGGCCACCACCTCGCGGACGGTGGCGGGCACGCCCGACCCGGCGCCGAGGCGCTGCGGGACGTACCCGATGCGCTGCCACTGGCGGAACTGCCGCAACGGTCGGTCGAAGAGGGTGATCGAGCCGGCGCTGAGCGGCACCAGGCCGAGGATCGTGCGGATCAGCGTGGACTTGCCGGAGCCGTTGGCGCCGAGCACCGCGACCACCTCGCCGGCGGTCACGGTGAGCGAGACGTCCCGCAGCACGGGGCGGCCCTCGTAGCCGACGGCGCCGTGCTCGACGGTGATGACGGGGGTGCTCACGAGCAGCTCAACGCCGTCCGGAGGGTCTGCAGGTTGGTACGCATCACCGAAAAGTAGTCGGCGTCGCTGCCCGCTGCGAGTCCTTCGATCGGATCGAGCACCGCGGTCTTCGCGCCGACCTGGCCGGCGATGGTCTCGGCGACCTTCGGGCTCACCAGCGCCTCGAAGAAGATGGTGGTCGCCTGGTGCTCCTTCGCCTCCTCGATGACCTGGGCGAGTCGCTGTGGCGAGGGCTCGACGTCGGGGCTGAGCCCGGTGATGCCGACCTGGTCGAGGTGGTAGCGGTCGGCCAGGTAGCCGAACGCGGTGTGGCTGGTCACGATCTCGCGTCGCTGGCAGGTGGCAAGCCCCTTGGCGAACTCGCCGTCGAGGGTGGTCAGGTCGGCGCGCAGGGCGGCGGCGCGGGCGGTGTAGTCGGCGGCGTGCTTCTCGTCGACGGCGCCGAGCTGTTGGGCGAGCTTGTCGCCGATGCCGGCGAGCCGGATCGGGTCGAGCCAGACGTGCGGGTCCTTGGCGTGCCCGTGCCCCTTCTCGTCCTCCTCCTCGCCCTCGTGGTTGTGGCCGCCGAAGCTCGCGTCCATCAGTGGCTGCACGCCGGCCACGTCGAACACGGGCGCGTCGTCGTCCTGCGCGATCGCCTCGTCCACCGCGGGCTGGAAGCCCTTGAGGTAGACGATCAGCTCGGCCTCGGTGATCTCACCGACCTGGCGTGGGCTCAGCTCCAGGTCGTGCGGCTCGGCGCCGGGCTTGGCCAGGTTGGTCACGCGGACGGCGTCGCCGCCGACGCGCTCGGCGACGAACTGGAGTGGGTAGAAGGCGGCCACCACGTCGACCCGTTGGGGATCGGCGCCGGCCGGGCCGCCGCTGGAGCAGCCGGCGGCGGCGCCCAGGGCAAGCAGGGCGGTCGCGGCTGCGGCCAGGACGCGGGACGTGGTGCGGTTGCTCATGTCGCCAACTGTCCGTGGTAACGACAATGATTGTCAAAAACGCATGCTTGCATGTCAGAGCAGCTTTGCCAGGCCCACCGTCACCAGCAGGGTCAGCATCAGCAGCCGGACCACCCTCGTCTGCGGCGCCTGAACCGACCACGTGGTCGCCAACAGGGCGATCAGGGCGGCGGCGAGGGCCAGCGTCAGCAGGCCGCCGACCACGCCCGGCGTGAAGAACGCCACCAGCACCACCACCAGGGTGAGCAGGAACACCGACGTCGGGTTCGCCCCGGCCAACCGGGCCAGCAGAGGGCGCTGCGTACGCTGCATCCCACAGACTCTACGAGGAGGAACCCCCGGTGCTGGTGACCAACCGGTTCGTGGTCGACGTCGATGTCGCCGACGGCTTCACCGAACGGGCGCACGCCGCCCTCACCGCGCTGGCCGCCTGCCCCGGCTACCTGCGCGGCCAACTGGTCCGGGCCCTGGACGACCCCCGGTACTGGTCACTGGTCACCGAATGGGAGTCGGTCGGCACCTACCGGCGGGCGCTGGGCGCGTTCGAGGTCAAGGTCAGCGCGGTGCCGCTGCTCGCCGAGTCGGTGGACGAGCCGTCCGCGTACGAGGCGCTGGCCAGCGCCGCCCCGGGCGGAGCCGTGGTGGTCGCCGAGAGTGATCGGGCTGCAGGTCCTTACCGCTGAGCCCTCGGGCACTACCCTGCTCCTATGACCGCACCCGCCCCGCCGCCCGGTCCCGGTGTGGCTCCGCCCTTCGCCGCGCCTCCCACCGAGGGGCGCCGGACCCGGCTCTGGATCGGCCTCGGCGTCGGCGCCCTTGCCGTGCTGCTCTGCTGCGGCGGAGGGGGGACGGCCATCGTGGGCCTGGCCGTGAGCGGCGTGCAGGCGGTACGCGAGCAGGGCCGCACGGTCACCGGCGACTACTACCAGGCGCTCGTCGAGCGCAACTACGGCCGGGCGTACGACCAGCTCTGCGACGACGCGCAGCGGCGCGAGTCCCGCCCCGAGTTCGAGCGGCGGGCAGCCGCCGAGCCGCAGGTCACCGCGTTCCGGGTGGGTGAGGTGGACACCACCAGCCTGACCGTCCCGGTGGACGTGACCCTCGACGGCGGCGATCGGGAGCGCCAGCAGGTCAGCCTCGGCCAGGACGGTCAGACCGGTGGCATGGAGGTCTGCGGGGTGAGCTGACCCGCCCCCGGTATTCTGCTGGGCTCGGGGCGGCAGTGGTCGTACCGTTGTCCCGAACCGACCGATCCATCCACATCTCGCCCCCGCCGACCGCCAGCCGGCGTAGGAGGAAACATGCCAGCCGACCGTATCGACGCCGTCGTCAGCCTCGCCAAGCGCCGAGGCTTCGTCTTCCCCTCCAGTGAGATCTACGGAGGCACCCGGTCGGCGTGGGACTACGGTCCGCTCGGCGTGGAGCTGAAGGAGAACGTCCGCCGGCAGTGGTGGAAGACCATGGTCCAGCAGCGCGACGACGTCGTCGGTCTCGACTCCGCCGTGATTCTGGCCCGCAAGGTGTGGGAGGCGTCCGGCCACATCGCCGAGTTCGTCGACCCGCTCACCGAGTGCCAGTTCTGCCACAAGCGGTTCCGGGCGGACCACATCGAGGAGGCGTACGAGGCCAAGCACGGCCACGCGCCCACCTCGCTCGCCGAGGTCAACTGCCCCAACTGCGGCAACAAGGGCACCTTCACCGAGCCGAAGATGTTCAACGGCCTCATGAAGACGTACCTGGGCCCGGTGGAGAGCGACGAAGGGATGCACTACCTGCGCCCGGAGACCGCGCAGGGCATCTTCGTCAACTACAAGAACGTCGAGACGGTCGCCCGCAAGAAGCCGCCGTTCGGCATCGCGCAGACCGGCAAGTCGTTCCGCAACGAGATCACCCCGGGTAACTTCATCTTCCGGACCCGCGAGTTCGAGCAGATGGAGATGGAGTTCTTCGTCGAGCCGGGCACCGACGAGCAGTGGCACGAGTACTGGCTCCAGGAGCGCTGGAACTGGTACCTCGACCTCGGTCTCTCGGCGGACAACCTGCGCCTGTACGAGCACCCTGCCGAGAAGCTGTCGCACTACTCGAAGCGCACCGTCGACATCGAGTACCGGTTCCAGTTCGGCGGGACCGAGTTCGCCGAGCTGGAGGGCGTCGCCAACCGCACCGACTTCGACCTCTCCACGCACAGCAAGCACTCCGGCGTCGACCTGTCGTACTTCGACCAGACCAAGGGCGAGCGCTGGATGCCGTACGTCATCGAGCCGGCCGCGGGTCTGACCCGCGCGGTGCTCGCCTTCCTGCTGGAGGCGTACGACGAGGACGAGGCGCCGAACACCAAGGGCGGCGTGGACAAGCGCACGGTCATGCGGTTCGACCCGCGACTGGCCCCGGTCAAGGTGGCGGTGCTGCCGCTGTCGCGCAACGAGGCGCTGTCGCCCAAGGCGAAGGACCTCGCCGCGCTGCTGCGCAAGCGGTGGGTGGTGGAGTTCGACGACTCCCAGGCGATCGGCCGCCGCTACCGTCGGCAGGACGAGATCGGCACCCCGTTCTGTGTGACCGTCGACTTCGACACCCTGGACGACAACGCCGTGACCGTCCGGAACCGGGACACCATGGGGCAGGAGCGCGTCTCCCTCGACCAGGTCGAGCGGTACCTCATCGAGCGCCTCCCCGGCTGCTGAGACACCGGGCACGGGGCCCCGGCCGACGCGGAAAGCGCCGGTCGGGGCCCCGTACACTTGTGCGGTGACCGCCTCGACCGTGCCCGCGCTGCGCCCGTTGACCCTCGGGCCGTACCAGGTGTCACCGCCGGTGGTGCTCGCCCCGATGGCCGGGATCACGAACGTCGGCTTCCGTCGGCTCTGCCGGGAGCAGGGCGGCGGCATCTACGTCTGCGAGATGATCACGACCCGGGCGCTCGTCGAGCGGAACCCGAAGACGCTGCGCATGATCGCGTTCGGCGACGACGAGCAGCCACGAAGCCTCCAGCTCTACGGCACCGATCCGGAGATCACCGCCGCCGCCGTGCGGATCGTCGTCGAGCGGAACCTGGCCGACCACATCGACCTCAACTTCGGCTGCCCCGTACCCAAGGTCACGCGGCGGGGCGGCGGCGCGGCGCTGCCGTGGCGGCGCCGGCTCTTCGCGCGCCTGGTGAAGGCCGCGGTGGATGCCGCGGCACCCTCCGGCGTGCCGGTCACCGTCAAGATGCGCAAGGGCATCGACGACGACCACCTGACGTACGTCGAGGCGGGGCTCGCCGCCCAGGAGGCCGGCGTCGCCGCGGTGGCCCTGCACGGGCGTACGGCCGCGCAGCGGTACTCGGGCACCGCCGACTGGGACGCTATCGCCACCTTGAAGCAGGCCCTTGACGTGCCGGTGCTCGGCAACGGCGACATCTGGGAGGCCGACGACGCGCTGCGGATGGTCGCCCACACCGGCGTCGACGGCGTCGTCGTCGGTCGCGGTTGCCTGGGCCGGCCGTGGCTCTTCGCCGACCTGGAGGCCGCCTTCAACGGTCGGCCGGAGCGACGGCTCCCCACCCTCGGCGAGGTGGCGGTGACCATGCGCCGGCACGCCGAGCTGCTCGTCGACCAGTTCGTGGCCGGCGCCCGCAACCCGGCCCGCGGTGAACGGGACGGTTGCACCGACTTCCGCAAGCACGTCGCCTGGTACCTGAAGGGCTTCCCGGTCGGCGGCGAACTGCGCCGGTCGCTGGCGATGATCGAGAGCCTGGCCCAGCTCGACGACCTGCTCGGCAAGCTCGACCCGGCGGAGCCGTTCCCGGCCACCGCACTGGGTCAGCCGCGCGGCCGTACCAACTCGCCGGGCAAGGTCGCCCTGCCGGACGGCTGGCTGGCCGGCCGCGACGACGACACCGTCCCCGAGGGCGCCGAGATGGACGACTCCGGCGGCTGACGCCGCTCGGCCGGAGACGGCACGGGGTAGCCCACCGTTGCCTGGCCGATGCCGCTCGCGCCGACTCTGGCGATGGCGGGGGTGGAGCACCGGCCTCGGGCATGTTTTCCAAGGTCGCCGCCTCGGTCGCGCCTCGGTCGCGCTGGGGTCGCGCTTGGGTCGCGCCGGGTCGTGCTTGGGTCGCGCCGGGTCGTGCTTGGGTCGTGCTTGGGTCGCGCTTGGTCCTGCCTCGGTCGGGCTTGTCCCGCCTGGCCCCGGCCGGGCGGACGTTGATTCGTCTACGACATCAGCTCCAAAGGACCTGTGACACCACCAACGGACCCTCGCCCGACCGCTGGTCGCCAAGATCCGCGCAACTTCACCGATGTTGCTGTTTCCCGCGCGTCTGAGGCAGCAACTTCGGCGATGTTGTGAGGATCTTGGCCGCTGGGCCGCTGGGCCGCTGGGCCGCTGGGCCGCTGGGCCGCTGGGCCGCTGGGCCGCTGGGCCGCTGGGCCGCTGGGCCGCTGGGTCGCTGGGCGACGTGACGTGACGTGATGCGACGTGACCTGGGCATGCGACAAGGGCCGGACCCGTGTGGGGTCCGGCCCTTGTCGGTGGTGCGGGTTGCGGGTCAGCTGGTGGCGTAGCCGCGGGTGGCGATCCAGTCGGCGAGGTGTTCGACGGTGATGTCGTAGGCGGCGGTGTTCGGGTCGGCGGAGTCGGCGATCCGTACCACGTTGCCGTTGTCGCGGTAGCCCACGACGCTGATGTAGTGCCCGCCCTCGAAGGAGTGGGTGTTGCCGTCGGTGTCGGTGCTGGTGCCGGCGATGTTGGCGACCACGGCGCGGCCGTTGTCGACGGTCTTGACGATGTCGGCGCGCAGCGTGTCGGTCTGCTTGGTGTCGGCGTCGGGCTTGCTGATCTCGACCGAGTGGTAGGCGTCGGTCTTGCCGGTTTCCTTGTTCAGGACCGGGGTGATGTCGTTGATGGAGTTGGTGCCGGCTTCGGTGGTGCCCATCTCCTTGGCCATGGCGTCGACGCTGATGTTCTTGCCCTGCACGCTCAGGGCGTTGCGGGCGGCGGCGGGGCCGCAGTAGTAGAAGTTGGGCTGGGCTTCGTAGCGCACGCCCAGCTGCCGCTCACCGTGGCCCTTGCGGTCGTTCTGGGTCTGCGACACGGGCTTGGCGGTGCTCTGCGCGGCGAACGCGGTGGTGACGGGGCCGGCGATGGCGCCGCCGGTGAAGGCGAGGCCGGCAGCGGTCAGGGCGGTCTTGCGAATCAGATCGGTACGCATGATGGCGTGCTCCTCTGCTTCATTCGGGGGATATGCACACGGCACACGGGGGGCGTGCCGGGCGGGAAAGTCCGTGTAAGGGGGATCGGTTCCGGCGACCCGACGAGGGGGTCTGCGCGGGGGGTGGTGCAACGGTCCGGGCTGGCGGGTCATTCCCGCCGCGGACCGGGGGCCGGCCGGGTGCTGCTCGGCCGTGCGGGGGGTGTAACGACGCCGGCCGGGCGGGTGTTCCCGGGGGCCGCTCGGTGACCCGGGGTCGCGGCGGCGTGCCAGGTATAACGACCCCGCCCGGCCGCCGATTCCGCCGGCACGGTGTCACCGACCACAGCCCGAAACCCGGACGAACCTCGCAGCCGTGACGTCGTGCGCTTCGCTACCGGCGTGATCATCACGGGATCGCCGATCTGGGGGCATCGGGCCGAAGGGACACCCCCACATCGGCGACCTGGAGTGGATCATTCGCGCGACCGGGCGTCCCCTCGCAGGAGATGCGGGGTATTCGACGTCGGTTGGGGCGTGATCGACTCGACGTCACTGGTGTCGGGGTATCTGGGTGTGCGGGACACCTTGACATCGGCGATCCCGAGTCGATCATCCGCCGAGCTTTCAGCGGTCGGCGGTGTCCGCCTTCGCGGCGGGGCGCTGGCCCGGGATGGTCGGAAGGTCCGGCCAGGGAATCTCGGGGCTGCGGTGGAAGGTGATCCCGGCGGTGGACCAGCGTGTGCCGTGCCCGGCCAGACGGTTCCGGAAGCCTGCCCAGTCGTGCGTCGTACGGGGCGACCAGCCCAGTTCCGCGATGGCGGGGAGCCGGGGGAGCAGCAGGAACTCGATGTCGGCCAGCGAGGTGACCGACTCGGTCCACAGCGGGGCCTCGACACCCAGCACGGCCGTGGCGGGCACGCCGGTGACGTGTGTGCCCGGATCCCAGTCGTACGCGCGGCGCACGTCGATGAGGCCGGCCCAGTCGTGCCCGATCGGGGTGTCCTCGGCGTACTTCATGTCCAGGTAGGCGTGGTTGCCGGGGGAGACGATCAGCCGGGCTCCCCGACGGACCGCGTCGGCGGTGGTGGGGTCGTCGGCGTCCGTACCCCACCATTGCAGGACCCGTCCGTCGCTGTGCGCGGCCGGCGCGAGCTGGTGCCAGCCCACCACGGTCTTGCCGGTGTCGGCGACGAGCCGCTGCGCCCTCTCCACGAAACCGGTGTAGACCGCACCCTTGACCTTGAACGCCTCGTCGCCGCCGATGTGCAGCCAGGGTCCCGGGGTGAGGGTGGCGACCTCGCCGAGCACGTCGGCGATGAAGTCGTACGTCTGCTCGTCGGCCGGGTCGACGTAGCTGAAGCCGACCTCGGTGCCGGTGTACGGCGCGGGCGCTACCTTGTCCGGCGCGAGGCGCGGGTACGCGACGAGCGCCGCGTTCGTGTGACCGGGCAGGTCGATCTCCGGGACGACGGTGACGTGCCGGGAGGACGCGTACGAGACGATCCGCCGGTAGTCGTCCTTGGTGTAGTGCCCGCCGGGGCCGCCGCCGACCTCGCTCGCCCCGCCGACGGTCGCCAGCCTCGGCCAGGAGTCGACGGCGATGCGCCAACCCTGGTCGTCGGTGAGGTGCAGGTGCAGGTGGTTGAGCTTGTAGCGGGCCAGGTGGTCGATCACCCGCACGACGTCCTCGACGGCGAAGAAGTGCCGTGCCACGTCGAGCATCGCGCCCCGGTACGGAAAGCGCGGGCGGTCCAGGATCGTGCCGCCGGGCAGCGCCCAGCGGACGGCCACCGGGGTCGGGCTCTCGACGGCTGCCGGGAGTAGTTGCCGGAGCGTCTGGACGCCGTAGAACAGACCGGCGGCGGTGTCGGCCACGACGCGTACCTCGGTGGCGCTCACGTCGAGCCGGTAGCCCTCCGCGCCCAGGTCGGTGCGCTCGGGGTCGGCGGTGGGGAGCGGCGGTGTCGTCGTACCGGCCAGGGTGAGCGTCAGGGTGCCGGCCGGGTCGGCCGCGAGGGTGTCGGCGACGGGCAGGGGGAACCCGGTCGCCGGGCGGAGCAGCTCGGCCAGGTGGTCGGCCACCTCCCGGGCGCCCGGGTGAGCGGTGACCCGGATGGCGGTGTCCCCGTCGAGCACGAACGTCACCCCCGGGTCCGCCTCGGCCCGTTCCGGCGCGGGCACGACGTCGTCGAGGCGTACCGGCGGGGCGAGCAGGTCGTCACCGGCCGTCCGCGCGGCGAGCGCGGCCAGGTCACCGGCCTCCGGCTGGTGCTGCGCGGGCAGCGCGACCGGGTCGGCGGCGGCGGTCGGGTCGGGGGCGGGGGAGGACAGCGGGAGGGAGGACACGACGACGGCTCCGGAAGGGGTTATTTCGCGTCGGATATGGCAAAAGCGAGCTTCGGCAGAACCAGTGTCGTCAACAATACGAGGACCGGAGAAATTGCGTGATCGTGCTCGTGGAAGCGTTCCCAAAAACCGGTACGAACGCGGATAGTCGTGATGGCTGTGCCTATTGTCACCGAACGGTCCCAGGCCACCCGATCTTCGCTTAACCTTCGCCCTGAACCTTCGTTAAGTGTCAATCCGGCGCGCGTGGGAGGCTCTGGTGGCAGCGCAAGAGACCGACGATCACAAGTACGTCTACGACTTCTCCGAGGGCAACAAGGACCTCAAGGACCTGCTCGGAGGCAAGGGCGCGAACCTCGCCGAGATGACCAACCTCGGCCTGCCCGTGCCGCCCGGCTTCACCATCACCACCGAGGCGTGCCAGGCGTACCTCGCGACCGGGCGGGAGCCGGACGGCCTCGCTGGTCAGATCGAGGCGCACCTTCAGGCGCTGGAGCGCGAAATGGGCAAGCGCCTCGGCGACCCGCAGGACCCGCTGTTGGTGTCCGTCCGTTCCGGCGCGAAGTTCTCCATGCCCGGCATGATGGAGACGGTCCTCAACGTCGGCCTCAACGACCAGAGCGTGGTGGGACTCGCCGCGCAGGCAGGCCAGAACGACCGCTTCGCCTGGGACTCGTACCGCCGGCTGATCCAGATGTTCGGCAAGACCGTCTGCGAGGTGCCGGGCGAGGAGTTCGAGCACGCCCTCGACGAGGTCAAGAGCGCCAAGGGTACGCACAACGACCTGGACCTGGACGCGGATGACCTGCGAGGGCTCGTCGACGCGTACAAGAAGATCTTTGCCAAGCACACCGGCCGGGAGTTCCCGCAGCAGCCGCGTGAGCAGCTCGACCTGGCGATCCGTGCGGTCTTCGAGTCGTGGAACGCCGAGCGCGCGGTCCTCTACCGTCGTCAGGAACGCATCCCGGCCGACCTCGGCACCGCCGTCAACGTGGTGACCATGGTCTTCGGCAACCTCGGCCCCGACTCCGGCACCGGGGTCGCCTTCACCCGCGACCCGGGCAGTGGCGCGCAGGGCATCTACGGCGACTATCTGGCCAACGCCCAGGGTGAGGACGTGGTCGCCGGTATCCGCAACACCGTGCCGTTGCAGGACCTGGAGCGGCTGGACAAGGCCTCCTACGACGAGCTGCTGTCCATCATGGCCCGGTTGGAGGAGCACTACCGGGATCTGTGCGACATCGAGTTCACCATCGAGCGCGGCAAGCTGTGGATGTTGCAGACCCGGGTGGGCAAGCGGACGGCCGCCGCCGCGTTCGTCATCGCCGGGCAGCTCGTCGACGAGGGTCTGATTGACGAGGACGAGGCGTTGCACCGGGTCAACGGCGCGCAGCTCGCCCAGCTCATGTTCCCCCGCTTCCAGCTCGACCACGAGTTCGAGGCGGTCGCCACGGGCATCGGCGCGTCGCCCGGCGCGGCGTCCGGCAAGGTGGTCTTCACCTCCGCCCGGGCCGTCGAGCTGGCCGCCGAGGGTGAGTCGGTGATCCTGGTCCGCCGCGAGACCAACCCGGACGACCTGAACGGCATGATCGCCGCGAAGGGCATCCTCACCTCGCGCGGCGGCAAGACCAGTCACGCCGCCGTGGTGGCCCGGGGCATGGGCAAGACCTGCGTCTCCGGCGCGGACGAGATCGACGTCAACGTGCCGGCGAAGCGGTTCACCGTGGCCGGGCACACCGTCACCGAGGGCGACGTCGTCTCCATCGACGGCACCACCGGCAAGGTGTACCTGGGTGAGGTGCCGGTCATGCCGTCCGAGGTCGTGCAGTACTTCGAGGGCAGCCTCGACGCCGAACACGTCGACAACCCGCTGGTCCGGGCCGTACACCGGATCATGACGCACGCCGACGCACAGCGGCGGCTGGCGGTCCGCACGAACGCCGACACCGGCGCGGACGCGGCCCGTGCCCGGCGCTTCGGCGCCGAGGGGATCGGCCTGTGCCGCACCGAGCACATGTTCCTCGGCGACCGGCGGGAGCTGGTGGAGCGGCTGATTCTCGCCCGGGCCGAGGGCGAGCGCGACGAGGCGCTGGCGGCGCTGCTGCCGTTGCAGCGGGCCGACTTCGAGGAGATCTTCCGGGAGATGGACGGGCTGCCCGTCACCGTCCGGCTCATCGACCCGCCGCTGCACGAGTTCCTGCCCCCGCTGGAGCAGCTCGCCGTGAACGTGGCGGTCGCCCAGGAGCGCGGCGAGGACGTGGCCAAGGAGGAGGCGCTGCTGGCCGCCGTCCGCCGGATGCACGAGGAGAACCCGATGCTCGGGCTGCGGGGCGTCCGCCTCGGCCTGGTCATCCCGGGCCTCTTCGCGATGCAGGTGCGGGCCATCGCGGAGGCGGCCGTCGCGGTCGTCCGCGCCGGCGGCGTCGCCCGCCCGGAGATCATGGTGCCGCTGGTCGGGGCCGTGCAGGAGTTGGAGACGGTACGCGCCGAGGCCGAAAAGATCATTGCCGAGGTGGTCGGGGACAGCGGCGTCGAGGTGCTGATCGGCACGATGATCGAGGTGCCCCGGGCGGCGCTGACCGCCGGCCAGATCGCCGAGGCCGCCGAGTTCTTCTCGTTCGGCACCAACGACCTGACGCAGATGGGCTGGGGCTTCTCCCGCGACGACGTCGAGGGCGCGTTCTTCTGGCGGTACCTGGAGCTGGGCATCTTCGGCATCTCGCCGTTCGAGTCGATCGACCGCGACGGTGTCGGCAGGCTGGTGCGGATCGCCGCCGAGGAGGGCCGGGCCGCCCGCCCCGGGCTGAAGCTCGGCGTGTGCGGCGAGCACGGCGGCGACCCCGACTCGGTGCACTTCTTCCACTCCGTCGGCCTGGACTACGTCTCCTGCTCGCCGTTCCGGGTGCCGGTGGCGCGCCTGGAAGCGGGGCGGGCTGCCGTGGAGACCGACGGCTCGGACAGTCGCTGACGCGCGGCACGGCGGCGGCCCGGGACGACCGGGCCGCCGCCGACGTTCGCCACTCGCCGAAGCGTTCGGGGCGCGTCGATCGGCCGTGACGGGCGTAACCTTGGCTCGCTCGCAAACGGCCGATTGTGTACGCCGTCGAACGGGAAGGGTGACTGAATGACAAGCGTCTGGGAGAGCCTCACCGTCGACGCCCGCGATCCGGCGCGGCTGGCCCGCTGGTGGGCCGAGGCGCTCGGCTATCAGATCATTTCCGAGAAGCCGGGCGGCGTGGAGATCCGCCAGTCCGCGGATCGGTCCCCCGCCCTCTTCTTCGGTCCCGTGGCCGAGGGCAAGGTACGCAAGAACCGGCTGCACCTCGACCTGCGCCCGGCCGACCAGGAGGCCGAGGTCGAGCGCCTGGTCGACATGGGCGCCCGGCACGTCGACATCGGCCAGGGCGACGTGGAGTGGACGGTGCTGGCCGACCCGGAGGGCAACGAGTTCTGCGTTCTGCCTGAGCACTGAGCAGTGAGCGCTGATCCGGCCGACCGGTTGGTCGCGGAGCCGCCCAAGGACACCGGCCACCGTCGGTCGCCGTACGAGCGTGACCGTGCCCGGGTGCTGCACTCGGCCGCGTTCCGCCGGTTGGCCACCAAGACGCAGGTGCACACCGCCGGCACCGACGACTTCCTGCGTACGCGGCTGACGCACTCGTTGGAGGTGGCCCAGATCGCCCGCGAGATGGGCGCCCGGCTGGGCTGTGACCCGGACGTGGTCGACGTCGCCGGGCTCGCCCACGACCTGGGGCATCCGCCGTTCGGGCACAACGGCGAGGCCGCGCTGGACCTGCTCGCGACGCCGTGCGGTGGCTTCGAGGGCAACGCGCAGACGCTGCGGGTGCTGACCCGGCTGGAGGCGAAGGTGCTCGCCCCGGACGGGTCGTCCGCCGGGCTGAACCTGACCCGGGCGTCGCTCGACGCGATCGGCAAGTACCCGTGGCCGCGCCGCCCGGGCGAGCGCAAGTTCGGGGTGTACGCCGACGACGCGGCGGTCTTCGACTGGATCCGGGTCGGTGCGCCGGGAGACCGGCGCTGCCTGGAGGCGCAGGTGATGGACTGGGCGGACGACGTCGCGTACTCGGTGCACGACGTGGAGGACGGCATCCACGGCGGGTACGTCACGCTGGGCCCGCTGCTCGCCGACTCCCACGAACGGGCGGCGCTCTGTGCCGACGTGGCCGCGGCGTACTCGGGGGAGTCGCCGGACGATCTGGCCGAGGTGCTTGTCGCGTTGTTGGCCGACCCGCTGCTCGCCCCGCTCGCCGCCTACGACGGCAGCCACCGCGCCCAGGTGGCGTTGAAGGCGACCACCAGCGGCCTGACCGGTCGGTTCGTGTCGGCGGCGGTGGAGGCCACCGAACAGCGGTACGGCCCCGGCCCGCACCGCCGGTACGCCGCCGACCTGGTGGTGCCGAGGCTGGTCCGGGCGCAGTGCGCGCTGCTCAAGGGCATCGCCCTGCGGTACGTGATGCGGCGCAGCGGATTCCGGGGTCGGTACGAGCGGCAGCGGACGATGTTGGCCGAGGTGGTGGCCGCGCTGGTGCGGCGGGCGCCGGACGGGCTCGACCCGATCTTCGCGCCGCTGTGGCGTGCCGCGCCGGACGACGCCGCGCGGCTGCGGGTGGTGATCGACCAGGTTGCCTCACTCACCGACCCGGCGGCGGTGAGCTGGCACACCCGTCTGGTGGACAACTCAACAACTTAGGTTAGCCTAACTGCATGACGGAACGCCCCAGGAACGTCACCTCGGTCCGGGTGCTGCGCACCGAACGACCCACCCCGCACCTGATCCGGCTCGTCCTCGGTGGGGACGAGCTGGACGGCCTGCCGGTGGGCGAGTTCACCGACCACTACATCAAGCTGGTGTTTCCGCAGCCCGGCGTCGCGTACCCGCAGCCGCTGGATCTCGTCGCGATCCGCCGGGACATGCCCCGGGAGCAGTGGCCCCGACTGCGGGCGTACACGGTGCGCCGGTGGGACCCGCGCGCGAGGGAGCTGACCGTGGACGTGGTGCACCACGGCGACGAAGGGCTGGCCGGCCCGTGGGCCGCCGCGTTGCGTCCCGGTGACCCGGTGCACTTCGTGGGCCCCGGTGGGGCGTACGCGCCGAGCCCGGACGCGGACTGGCACCTCCTGGTCGGCGACGAGAGCGCCCTGCCGGCGATCGCCGCCGCGCTGGAACGGCTGCCGGTGAACGCGCCGGCGCACGTCTTCGTGGAAATCGCCGACCCGGCTGACGAGCAGAAGCTGCTCAGCCCCGGAGCGGTCACCCTCACCTGGCTCCACCGCGGCGAACGCCAGGTGGGCGAGGCGCTGGTCGACGCGGTGCGCTCGCTGGAGTTCCCGGCCGGCCAGGTGCACGCCTTCGTGCACGGCGAGGCAGCCTTCGTCCGGGAGCTGCGCCGGCTGCTGCGCGGCGAGCGCGGCGTGCCCCTGGACCGGCTCTCCATCTCCGGTTACTGGCGACGCGGCATGGACGACGAGGGCTGGCGCTCGTCGAAGCAGGAGTGGAACCGGCAGGTCGCCGCCGAGGAGCCGGCCGCCGCCTGAGCGTCGGCCGGCTCAGTCCTCGGCCGTCGCGGTGAGTCGTCGGGTGAGCAGCACCGCGTACCCGACGACCGCCACCGAGAGCAGGAACAGCATCAGCTTCGGCTCGTGCACCGCCGTGGTGATCAGGACGGTAGAGCCCACGCCGTAGCCGGCGATGCCGAGGCGGCCGACGCTCGGCCGGTTCCACACCCAGTGCAACGCGAGCCCACAGAACATCCAGGCGGTGATCGAGGCGGCCAGCACGAGCCGCAGCTCCATCGGCAGCCGGACCACCTCGTCGTCGGCCAGCCGGACCATCTGCCCGAGCGCCCAGCCGAGCAGCAGCAGTGCGCCGCCGAGCGGGATGTGCAGGTAGGCGTACGTCTGGCCGCCGCGCAGCCGGCGCCGTGACTCGCGGGTGGTGACGAAGGTGGCGTAGACCCACCAGACGGCCGCCGGCACCAGGAACGCCAGTCCGGCCGTCACGATCATGTGCGGTCGGGGATGGTCGGGCACCGCGAAGAGGAGGTTGGCCAGCGCGCTGCCCAGCACGATGATGGTGAACTGCCCGATCCGCTCGGGCAGGTGCTGGTCATCGACCGGAAACCGGTTGAGCCAGCGCTTGCCCACCCACGGGGTGGCCAGCTCGATGATCATGGCGACGATCCACAACGTCGGACGCGCGGCGGCGGGGACGGCCAGCGAGGCCAGCCAGATCAGCCAGCCCGACCCGAAGCCGCACAGGTAGATCGTGGTCACCGTACGGGCCTGCGGGCTGGTGGGGCGGGCCCGCAGGTACAGCAGGAGCAGCACACCGCGCACGATCAGGTAGCCCACCGGCAGGAGCACGCTCTCCGGAACCTCGTCCACCCCGAGCGTCATCGTGCCCGCGCCGACCAACGCGACCAGCACCAGGATCCGGTGCGGCACGTCGTCCGGGTCGAAGCGGGTGTCGTAGAACACCTGACCCAACCAGGCCCACTGGACCACCACGAAGAGCCCCAGCACGGCCAGCACGGCGCTGGGCGACGGGGTCGGATCGTCGCCCAACCGGCGCACGACCGCCGCCAGCGCGTACACGAAGATGAGGTCGAGGAACAGCTCCAACCAGGTCGCGTGCCGTTCACCGGTGTCGTCGGTCAACGGGCCCTGTCCGCGCATCCGCAGTCGACCGGTCACCCATCGCGGCGGCCGGGGCCCGTTGGCGCGTACCCTGCGCATCTGGTCATGGTCCCCGCGCGGACCCGGCGGCCGGGGCGAAACGGGTGAGCCCGGCGGCGGCCCCCGCCACACCGGCGTCCCCCGGCCGGCGTGTCGTCGGTCGGGCAGGGCAGGATGTACGGCGAGGGGGTGGCGCATGGCTGGGCGGATCCGGGACGAGGACATCGCGCTGGTCCGGGAACGCACCTCGATCGGGGATGTGATCTCCGAGACGGTCACCCTGAAGTCCGCCGGTGGCGGCAACCTCAAGGGCCTGTGCCCGTTCCACGACGAGAAGAGCCCGTCGTTCAACGTCTCGCCGGCCCGCAACGTCTGGTACTGCTTCGGCTGCGGGGCCGGCGGCGACGCGATCAAGTTCCTGATGGACGCCGAGCACCTCAGCTTCGTCGAGTCCGTCGAGCGGCTGGCCGGGCGCGCCGGCATCCAGCTCCGCTACGTCGAGGACGACCGGGGCGCCCCGCGTCCGCGCCCCCAGCAGGGCCAGCGCCAGCGACTGGTCGCCGCGCACGCCGCCGCCGTGGAGTTCTACCGGGCGCAGCTCAGCACCGCCGGCGCCCGACCGGCGCGGGAGTTCCTGGCCCGCCGGGGCTTCGACCGGGCCGCCGCCGAGCGCTACGGGTGCGGGTTCGCGCCGGACGGCTGGGACCTGCTCACCAAGCACCTGCGCCAGCAGGGCTTCACCCACCAGGAGCTGGTCACCGGCGGTCTGTCCCGGGAGTCGCGGTCGGGCACGCTGATCGACAGGTTCCGTCGTCGGCTGCTCTGGCCGATCCGCGACCTGACGGGTGACGTGATCGGCTTCGGGGCGCGCAAGCTCTTCGACGACGACGACGGCCCGAAATACCTGAACACCCCCGAGACGCCGATCTACAAGAAGTCGCATGTGCTCTACGGCCTCGACCAGGCCAAGCGGGAGATCGCCAAGCAGGGCCGCGTGGTCGTCGTCGAGGGCTACACCGACGTGATGGCCTGTCACCTGGCCGACGTGCCGACGGCGGTGGCGACCTGCGGCACCGCGTTCGGCGCGGACCACATCGGGGTGCTGCGCCGGCTCCTGCTGGACACCGACTCGGTGGCCGGCGAGATCATCTTCACCTTCGACGGGGACGCCGCCGGCCAGAAGGCGGCGCTGCGCGCGTTCGGCGACGACCAGCGCTTCGTCGGCCGGACATTCATCGCGGTCAGCCCCGACAACATGGACCCGTGTGAGCTGCGCCTGGCCAAGGGGGACCTGGCCGTGCGGGACCTGGTGGCCCGCCGCGAACCGCTCGTCGACTTCGCGCTGCGGCACGAGATCAGTCGCTTCGACCTGGACACCGTCGACGGCCGGGTCGAGGCCATGCGCCGGGCCGCGCCGCTGGTCGCGCAGCTCAAAGACCGGGAAAAGCGCCCCGAGTACGTCCGCAAGCTCGCCATGGACCTCGGGATGGAGATCGAACCGGTGCAGCGGGCCGTGCTCGCCGCCGCCAACACTCCGCCGTCCGCGACCCGGGACGCCGCGCCAGCTCCTCGGCCCGCCCCGGCCCGGGCCGAGCCGTCGGTCGACAGCCCACAGTCGATGGTCGAGCGCGAGGCGTTGAAGCTCGCCCTGCAACAGCCGGTGCTCGCCGGGCCGATGTTCGACGCGGTCGAGGCGACCGAGTACCGCCACCCGGTGCACGTGGCCGTCCGTACGGCCGTGGCGGCGGCCGGCGGGGCCGCGTCGGCGACCGGCGGCGCGGTGTGGATCGAGAAGGTCCGCGACGCCTGCGCGGACCTGGCCGCCGCGGCGCTGGTCGGCGAGCTGGCCGTGGAGCCGCTGCGGATCGACGGTGAGCCCGACCCTCGCTACGTGTCGATCACCATGGCCCGGGTGCAGTTCGGCTCGGTGACGGGACGCATCCGGGACCTCAAGTCGCGGATCCAGCGGATCAACCCGGTCAACAACAAGGACGAGTACTTCGCCGCCTTCGGGGAGCTGCTGTCGCTGGAACAGCACGCCCGGGCGCTGCGCGAGCAGGCCGCGGGAGGGCTCTAGATGGGACTGTTCAGCCGCAAGCCGAAGCTGCCCCCGGCCGACCGGCCGCCGTTGACCGCCGACGAGCGCGTGCTCGCCTGGGCGGCGGTGGGCAACGGCGAGGGCGACGGCGTCATCGTGGCCAGCAACCTCGGGCTGTGGCTGCCCGGTCGGGGGCACCGCATCGGCTGGCACGACCTGATCAAGGCGGTCTGGTCCGGCCGGGAGCTGACCGTCACGCCCGCCGAGACGGTCGTCGAGCGTGACGGCTACCTCGTGGTCGCCGACGGGCCGGCCGAGACGTACCTGCTGCTCGACCCCGGTGAGCTGCCGCACCAGGTGCGCGCCCGGGTGACCCGTTCCGTCGCGTACACCGAACACCACCCGGTGCCCGGCGGCGCGGCGCGCGTCGCGGCCCGCCGCGCGGCCGGGGCCGACGGTCTGACCTGGACGGTCCGACTCGACCCCGGCACACCGGCGGACGACGAGGCGTTGCTCGCCGAGACCGACCGCCTGGTCGGCGTGGCCCGCGCCGCCACCGCGCCGGCCGACCTCTGACCGAGGCTCACCTCGCTCCCAGGTCGTTCAGCGCCTTCTCGGCGCCCCGGTGCAGCGGCACCGGCAGGGTCCTGCGGGCCTTCTCCAGCGAGATTCCCTTGGCCGCCGGATTGGCCTGGGCCAGGACGTCGCGCTTGTCGAACACCGTCCGGGTGATCGCGCAGGCGACGTTGGCGTCCAGATCCTCGCGGACCAGCAGCACGTTGGGCACGACGATGGTCGGGGTGTCGGTCGCCGTCCGGTACACGTCCCGACCGATCGTTCCGGCCTGGTAGCCGGGGCTCTGCGTGGTCAGCTTCGGCAGCAGCGGCGAGATGTCGACGAACGTCACCGTGTCGCCGGCGGTGGTGAACAGGTCCGTCAGGCCGCCGGTGGGCAGGCCACCGGACCAGAAGAACCCGTCGATGCTGCCGTCCTTGACGCCGTCGACCGTCTTGGCGAGGTCGAGTCGCTGCGCCCGGACGTCCTTGGCCGGGTCGAGTCCGGCGGCCTCCAGCAGCCGGTTCGCGATCACCTCCGTACCGGACTTCGGGGAGCCCGTGGAGATCCGCTTGCCGCGCATGCCGGCGACCGAGGTGATCCCGGAATCCTTGCGGACCACCACCTGCGTGTAGTTGTCGTAGAGGCGGGCCAACGCCCGCACCGGCTGTGGCGCGCTGAAACTGCCCTTGCCCTCGACCGCGTTGACCGCCGTGTCGAACAGCGAGAACGCCACGTCGTACTGGCCGCCGACCAACTGCTCGACGTTCTGCACCGACGCGCCGGTCTCGGCGGCGGTGCCGGTGAGCTTGCCGCCGGTCGCACCGGACAGCTGCCCGGCCAGGGCGTTGCCGACCACGTAGTAGACGCCCGTCGAGTTGCCGGTGGCGATACCCACGCGGGTCTCCCGGGTCACCTCGCAGGTGACCGCACTGGCCGTGTCGTCCGTGCCCGCGCCGCCCTTCTGGCCTCCACAGCCGGTGGCACCCGTCAGGACGAGGGCGAGCGCGCTCACTCCCGCCGCGAGCCGTACGTCGGTTCGTCGCACAGTTCCTCCTCTGTTGGTGTTCGCGGTCGGCCCTCTGTGGGTGTTCGCGGTCGGCCCGTGGATCCGCGTCGGACGAGCACTCCCGCTGCCGCGATGACGGCCAGCGCCACGCCGACCACGACCGGCACCGGTTCGAGCCAGAGCAGGGTGACGCCGGCGACGGCGCCGAGCACGCGTTCCGGGGCGCCGGCGGGACCGACCCCCGGCAGCCAGCCACCGGCGGCGACGGCGAGTACCGCCACGCTGAGCGCCGTCACCACGGCGGCGAAGGCGATCCGCGGCACGCCGCCGATGCCGAGCAGACCGAGGCCGGCCGGAGTGATGACGAACGCGATCGGGGTCAGGTACGCCGGCAGCGCGTACCGCAGGGTCTGCCACATGGTCGGCACCAGCCGCCCCCCGGTGACGGCGGCGGCGGCCACGGCGGCGAGCGCGGTCGGCGGGGACACCTCGGACAGCACGGCGAAGTAGAAGACGAACATCGCCGCGGCGGGCGCGGCCACGCCCAGGTCGAGCAGGGCCGGGCCGACGATCACCCACCCGATCACGAACGAGGCGGTGACCGGCACCGCCAGGCCCAGCAGGCTGAGCGCGACGGCGGCGAGCAGCGCCGTCAGCACCAGGACCAGCGTCGGGTCCGACGTGGCCGCCTCCGCCCCACCGATCAACAGCGCCGCCGCCTGTGGCCCGAGCCCCGTCTTCGTGGTGGTCGCCGTGATGATGCCGGCGGCGGCGCACACGGCGGTGACGGCGAGGACCCCGCGTACGCCGGTGACGAGCGCGGTCATTAGCCGGGCCGGGGTGAGCCGGTGCGAGCGGTCCAGCCACGACAGCGCGGCGGTGAGGAAGATGGCGAAGACCACGGCCCTCGTCGCGGAGACACCGACCGCGAGGAACACGACGATCGCGATCAGCGAGGCGAAGTGGTAGCCGAAACGGCCCAGCAGCCGCCACGGCGAGCCGACGTCGAGCACGACCGGTCGTACGCCGGACCGGCGGGCGTCGATCTCCACGGAGAGCAGGATGCCCAGGTAATACAGGACCGTCGGCACCGTCGCCCAGCCGAGCACCTGGAGGTACGAGACGCCCAGGTACTCGGCGATGATGAACGCCGCCGCCCCGAGCGTGGGCGGGGACAGGATCGCGCCCACCCCGGCCGCGGCCAGCATGCCGCCGGCCCGCTCCGGTGGATAGCCGGCGCGACGCAGCAGCGGCCACGTGACCGCGCCGATGCTCACCGTCGTCGCCGCGCCCGATCCGGAGACCGTGCCGAGCAGGAAGCCCGAGGCCACCGCCGTCCGACCGGCAGCGGTACGGGAACGACGGAACGCCGCGGCCGACAGGTCGACGAAGAACCGCCCGGCCCCGGACAGCTCCAACACCGCGCCGTAGATGGTGAACAGCACGATGTACGACGCGGCCACGTCCAACGGGGTGCCGTAGAAACCGCTGTCGGAGTTGTAGAACGCGTCGACGAGTTGCCGGAAGTCGAGCCCGGCGTGCGCGACCGGCCAGGACTGCGGCAGCAACCCGCCGTAGTAGCCGTACCCGAGGAACAGCAGGCAGACCGCCGGCAGGATCCAACCCGTCGTACGCCGGCACGCCTCCAGCAACAGAAGCAGCAGCACGGTGCCGAGCACCAGGTCGGTCGGCGCGAGCAGGCCCTGCCGGTCGAGGAACGCGTTGTAGCCGCCGCCCCCCGTACCGATCGTGATCGGCAGGACGGGATACAGGCAGGCCGCCACGGCCAGGGCGGCCAGCAGCCAGTCGGTGACGGTGGGCCGGCTGCTGTCGGTGGCTTGTCGCGGTCCGCGTAGGCGGGTCCAGCGCGGCAGGTCGGCCGGGTAGGCGAGGAACACCAGCGGGAGCACCCCCGCCAAGAAGATGATCAGGTAGTACTTGCTGCCCTGCGCGAGTGGGCGGAACACCTGCCAGAGAGCGAGCGCGCCCACCGCCAGCGCCACCGTGCCGAGGAGCAGGGCCGCCGGCCCGGCCAACACCCGGCCGGGCTTCTCGTCCTCGAACTGGGCAGCCATGTCCCGGGTGGCCCGCTCGGCGGCGCCGGCCGGTCCGGCCGGTCCGGTGGCCCAGGCCGGTCCGGTGGTCTGGGCTGGTTCTGTGGCTTGGGCCGGTTTCGCGGCGCTGGCTGGTTCTGTGGCCTCGGCCGGTTTCGCGGACTGGGCTGGTTCGGTGGTCTCGGCTCGTTTTGTGGCCTCGGCCGGGTTTGTGGTCTCGGCGGGTGGGCGGGGCCGGGGTGGCGCGTCGGTAGCGTTCGTGGGTTCGCCGCCGGCGTTCGTCGTGGGCCCGTCGCCGGATGAGTTGGCTGGTCGGGCGGGTGACGGCGGACCATCGGGCGAGCTGGCGGGCGACACAGGGGGACGATACCTGTCGATCGGCGGATGGGTGGGGCATCGATCGGCGTTTCGCTTTCGGTGAGCCGGGCGAGCGCGTATTTGCGTGGAGGGGTGTCGGACCCGGCGGTTAGGGTCGGGCGGTGACTACCGGGGGACCACTGATTCAGGCTCGTGGGCTGGTGAAGCGGTTCGGTGACTTCACGGCCGTGGACGGCATCGACGTCGAGGTGCAGTCGGGTGAGGCGTTCGGTTTCCTCGGTCCGAACGGCGCGGGCAAGTCGTCCACCATGCGGATGATCGGCTGCACGTCGCCACCGAGCGATGGTGACCTGCGCATCCTCCGCCTGGATCCGGTGGCCGACGGGCCGGCGATCCGCGCCCGCCTCGGGGTGTGCCCGCAGCTCGACAATCTCGACCCCGAGCTGACCGTCCGCGAGAACCTGACCGTCTACGCCCGCTACTTCGGCGTCTCGCGCCGGGCGGCACGGGCGCGGGCCGACGAGTTGCTCGACTTCGTCCAGCTCGGTGAGCGGGCGGACAGCAAGGTCGATCCGCTCTCGGGCGGGATGAAGCGCCGCCTGACCATCGCCCGTGCTCTGGTCAACGAGCCGGACCTCGTACTGCTCGACGAGCCGACCACCGGGCTCGACCCGCAGGCTCGACACCTGGTGTGGGAGCGCCTGTTCCGGCTCAAGCAGCAGGGCGTCACGCTGGTGCTCACCACGCACTACATGGACGAGGCCGAGCAGCTCTGCGACCGGCTGGTGGTGATGGACGGCGGGCGGATCGTCGCCGAGGGCTCGCCCCGGGCGTTGATCGAGCGGTACTCCACCCGGGAGGTGGTCGAGCTGCGCTTCGCGGCCGAGTCGCAGGCGCCGTTCGTCGACAAGCTGGACGGTGTGGGGGAGCGGGTCGAGGTGCTGCCCGACCGCGTACTGCTGTACGTGCCCGACGGCGACGCGGCGGTCGCCGAGGTGACCGCGCTGGGGTTGCAGCCGGCCAACGTGCTGGTACGACGCAGCAGCCTGGAGGACGTCTTCCTGCACCTGACCGGCCGCACCCTCGTCGACTGAGGCGCTGCTGGTTGGCGGCGGTGCGGTCGAGCCGGGCTGGCTGGCGGCCAGTGCGGGTGGGTCGGGGTGATCGGTGGCTGCTCAGCCACAATCCAGCCGGCGTGTCGTGCTGCTGAACAGCCAACGATCACCGGGCTCTGGCCCAGGTGAGGAAGCGGTCGGTCAGCGGGTCGCTGCCCGGGAGGTCTCCGGTGGCTTCTTCGAGCAGCGTGGCGAGGTAGATGAGCAGGCCGGTCCTGTTCTCGCGGTACGCGCCGAGCAGCGCCAGCCGCGCCGGGGAGCAGGGCCACGCCGCGCCGCAGACCCGGCAGCGCCACGACGGACGCGCGGCCACGTGCGGGCGGTAGCGGGGCATCGGCGCCTCCCTTGGTCGTGAACCGAACTGCTCGATGGGTGGGAGCGCCCCGGATCGGGGGTCACGGGGCGCTCCCGGCCTGGTTCCGCCCGCCGTCCGATCCCGTGAGCGGTTCCGCTGCGTGACAGTCTGGTGATGACGCGACTACGGTGGGAGATCCCCCGCGCCGACGACCAGCGCGTACGACGGCCGGCCCGGCACGGTACGAAGATGTACGGAGGTTGTCCGTGGAGAGTTCGTCCATGCTGGAGCACTTCGCGGAGGAGCTGCGGCTGGCCCGGGCGGACCGGGGCCTGTCACAGGCGGCGCTCGCCGAGGCGTTGAGCTACTCGGGCGCGCTGGTCGCCAAGGTGGAGACGTCGGAGCGCCGGCCGAGCCTGGACTTCGCGCGTCGGTGCGATGTCGTGCTCGCGGCCGACGGCCGGTTCGAACGCATCCAACGGCGGATCAGCCGCGAGACCGTCGTGCCGTGGTTCCGCGACTGGGCCGGCATCGAGCAGGAGACCACCGCGCTGCGGTGGTTCGAGCCGCTGTGCGTGCCGGGTCTGTTGCAGACAGAGGGGTACGCCCGCGCTCTGCTGACCGGTGGCGGTCTGTTTGCGCCGGACGAGATCGAGCAACACGTGTCAGCCAGACTGGACCGTCAGGGACTCCTCACGCGCGACCGGCCGCCGTTGATCACCGCGCTGATCGATGAGCATGTGCTTCGCCGAGACGTCGGTGGATCGGGTGTGATGCGCGAGCAGATCCAGCACCTCGTGAAGCTGGGATCGGCGTTTCCGCGGGTGCGAATCCAGGTAGTGCCGGATCTCGCGGGTGCTTACGCTGGGCTCGGAGGGCCCTTCGTGATCGCTACAGCGCCTCAGGGCGAGGACCTTGTCTACCTTGCGGGGCAGCGCCACGGGCAGGTCATCGATCGGTCCGATTACGTGCGTCAGATGGTCGAGGTGTGGGAGTCGATCCGAGGTGAGGCACTATCGCACGGGCAGTCCCTCGATCTGATGGCGGAAGTGGCGGAGACATGGATGTGACTGGCGCCCGCTGGCGCAAGAGCACTCGTAGCGGCCCGGACGGCGGCAACTGTGTGGAGGTGGCCGACAACCTGCCGGGAGCGGTGGCCGTGCGTGATTCGAAGGACGCGGATGGGCCGGTGCTCGTCTTCGAACCCGAGGCGTGGCGTGCGTTCGTCGGGCTCGGTGCCGGTGTCCGATAGGTCGTCGCCCCGGTAGGCCCCTGAGCTGTCGCGTGGTCCGACCGTGTGGCCCTGCGCAGCACCAAGGTCCCCTCGGCTTCCTGCGAATCGGGGCATCTGCGGGACCGGGACGCCCCGCTTTCCATGAGCCCGAGTTGATCTGCCACGAGGCACTACCGCAGCAGCCTTCACGGCCGACGCGTGGCGCGCGTTCGTCGGGTCCGGTCCGACGCCGCCTGTCGAGCGTGATCCACACCAGATCGCCGATCCGGCGGTGTCCGGGCGATTGGATGCCGCCGCGTCGCCGATCTGGAGTGGATCATCGTGCGGCGAGCCTCGCGGCACGGCGCGGGTGATCCACTCGACTTCCCGGATGTCGGGGCTTCCCGTGGCCGTGGAAACCCCGACTTCCGGGAAGCCGAGTCGGGCTGGGCACGCCGGGCCGGGCTGGGCACGCCGGGCCGGGCTGGGCTGGGCACGCCGGGCCGGGCACGCCAACGTCGGGCGCGGCGTAAAGGGGTCGCGGTCTGTCGTACCCCGGGGGTAGACAGGTCGTGGTCGGTGCGGGCGGGGGTGGCGCGGTGAGCGTGGCGGAACGGACGCGGGCGAGACCGGGACCGCCGTGGGCGCCGGCGTCGGCGGTGTTCGGCTACTACCTGGTCGGGCTGCGGCGCACCTGGCGGGCCGGGGTGTTCTCGTCGTTCCTGCTGCCGGTGCTGACCGTGCTCGGGTTCGGCGTGGGCGTCGGGGGCTACATCGACCAGGGCGTCGACGGGGTGCGCTACCTGGACTGGCTGGTCCCCGGGTTGATCGCCTCGACCGCGCTCCAGGTGACCGTGGGTGACTCGACGTGGCCGGTGTTCAGCAACTTCCAGTGGGTCAAGAGCTACCAGGCGCAGAGTGCGTCGCCGCTGCGCGTCGGCGACATCCTGGCCGGGCACCTGGCGTTCGTGCTGTTCCGGGTGGTCACCACGGTTGCGGTGTTCCTGCTGGTCACCGGCTTGTTCGGGGCGCTGCGGTCGCCGTGGGCGGTGGTCAGCCTGCCGGTGGTGGCGTTGCTCGGGCTGGCCGTGGCCGCACCGACGTTCGCGTTCTCGGCCCTGGTGTCCAGCGACAACTGGCTGGCGATGCTGTTCCGGTTCGCGGTCGTCCCGATGACGCTGTTCGCCGGGGTGTTCTTCCCGGTCGAGTCACTGCCCGACGTGCTGCGGTGGCTGGCGTACGCGACACCGCTGTGGCACGCCGTCGACCTGTGCCGTGCGGCCACGCTCGGTGTCTCCCCACAGTGGTCTGTCGCCGGGCACCTGCTCTACCTGGCCGCCTGGGCGGTCGTCGGGTGGCTGCTCGCGCTGCGCACCTTCCGCCGCAAGCTCGTCGTCTAGGGAGAACCCGTGGTCACGCTGGTCCTGCCCCGGCTGGTCGACGTCTCCGGCGCGTCCCGCCGGTCGGCGTCGGTGATCGGGCGCAACGTCACGGCCCTGAAGGCGGTCTACTGGCTGCTGCTGCTCTCCGGCTTCGTGGAGCCCCTGCTCTACCTGCTCTCCATCGGCCTGGGCGTGGGGACGCTGGTCGGGGACCTGTCGCTGCCCGACGGGCGGCTGGTGTCGTACGCCGAGTTCGTGGCCCCGGCGATGCTGGCCTCCTCGGCGATGACCGGGGCGATCTCGGAGACCACGTTCAATTTCTTCGGCAAGATGAAGTACATGAAGCTGTACGACGGGATGATCGCCACCCCGATCCGCCCGTTCGAGATCGCCCTGGGTGAGCTGGCCTGGGCGATGCTGCGCGGCAGCGCGTACTCGGCGGCGTTCCTCGGGGTCATGGTCGCGCTCGACCTGACCACCGTGACCCGGGCCGTCACCGCGCTTCCGGCGGCGGTGCTGGTCGGGTTCGCGTTCGGCGGGCTCGGCATGGCGGTCGCCACCGTCATGCGCAGTTGGCAGGACTTCGACCTCGTGGGGTCGGTCCAGTTCACCCTGTTCTTCTTCTCGGGCACGTTCGTGCCGGCGCAGGCCTACCCGACCCTGCTGCGCTGGCTGGTCGAGGTCACTCCGCTGTACCGGGCGGTGCACCTGCTCCGCGGCCTCACGGTGGGCAGCGGCGGCTGGCTCTGGCTGCTCGACGTGCTCTACCTGCTGGCGATGATGGCGGTCGGTCTGCTGGTGGCTTCGCGCCGGATGGGCAGGATGCTCTACAAGTAGGTGGTTATCCGAGGCCGTCGACGGGGCATGTCCGCAGGTGACACCGCCGACGACGAGGAGGGGCGATGGCCTCGGACGAGTCTTCCGCCCAGCGCGAGCGCGACCACGGCACCGCCGGCGACCGCAGCGCGCACGACAGCACCGCGCACGAGAGCACCGCGGGCGATCGCAAGCTCGGCCGGAGCGAGCACGACCCCCGCACGCGCGGCCGCACCGAGCGTGACCGCGCCAGCGCGCCGGTCGGGCCGGTCGGGCCCGACGACGGCCCGGACAGCCCCACCGATTTGCCCGGCAGCGGCTGGAAGGCGGCGATCCGTCGTACGGTCCGCGAATTCCAGGACGACAGCCTGACCGACTGGGCGGCGGCACTGACCTACTACGGGGTGCTGTCCATCTTCCCCGGGCTGCTGGTGCTGATCTCCATCCTCGGGCTGCTGGGCACCAGCGCCACCGAGGGCGTCAAGGACACGGTCAGCCAGGCGGTGCCCAACGACAGCATCCAGAAGATCATCAACGACGCGATCGGCACGGCGAACGACAACGGCGGCCTGGCCAGCGTCGCGGCGATCATCGGTCTGCTGGCCGCCTTCTGGTCCGCGTCGGGCTACATCGCCGCGTTCATGCGCGCCTCGAACACCATCTACGACGTGCCGGAGGGCCGGCCGATCTGGAAGACGCTGCCGATCCGGGTCGGCGTGACGGCGGTGATCGGGGTGCTTCTGCTGGCCTGCGCGGTGATCGTGGTCTTCACGGGCCGCTTCGCCGAGGTGGTGGGCGACGCCATCGGCGTGGGCTCCGAGGCGGTCACGGTGTGGAACGTCGCCAAGTGGCCGGTGCTGCTGATCCTGGTCAGCCTGATGTTCGCCATCCTCTACTGGGCCTCGCCGAACGCCCGGCACGGCGGCTTCCGCTGGGTCAGCCCCGGCGGGGTGCTGGCCGTGGTGATCTGGCTGGTGATCTCCGGTCTGTTCGCCTTCTACGTGAGCAACTTCGGCTCGTACGACAAGACGTACGGGGCGCTGGCCGGGGTGATCATCTTCCTGGTGTGGCTGTGGCTGAGCAACATCGCGATCCTGCTGGGTGCCGAGTTCGACGCGGAGCTGGAGCGCGGCCGGGCCATCTCGGCGGGGCACCCGGTCGACGACGAGCCGTACGTCGAGCTGCGCGACGACCGCAAGCTCCGCAAGAAGGGCGCCGCGCACAACGGCTGAGCCACCCGAACCCGCCCCGTCAGCAGAGACCCGCTGGCGGGGCGGGTTCGTGTCGGTCGATGAAACTGCACGCGAGCGCGTGCGGGCACGCCGTTATCCTTTTCTTGATCCACTTTTAGCTTTTGTTCCTTCGGACAAAAGTTGGGAACGGAACGGCTGAAGCTCTGGACACGCGGCGCGGAGCGCTCCTACTGTGTCGGACACAACACATCGGCATTGCGTCGATGTGAACGAGCCCGATGAAGAGGTGAACCGCGCGTGCGGACCGTCGACCCCCTGCACGTTCGACTGTTGCGGTTGCTCCGCGACGAGGGGGCCGTGTCCCGCGCCGAGCTGGGCGACCGGCTCCAGATGCCGCGTCCGCGACTGTTGACCGAGCTGGACCGCCTGGTCGCGCTGGGGTACGTCGCCGAGGCCGGTTTCGCCGCCTCCCGGGGCGGGCGTCGCTCGACGCTCGTCGAGCTGAACCCGAAGCTGCGCTTCGCCGCCGTCGACCTGGGCGCCAGCTCGATGGACGTCGAGGTGGTCAACGGCCGCCTCGAACCGGTGGCCCACTACGCCGAGCCGGCCGACATCCGCAGCGGGCCGAAGGTCACCCTGCAGAGGGTCAACGAGCTGCTGCACAAGGCCCGGGTCGACGGGGCGTACGAGCGGCTGGACGCGGTGGGCATCGGCGTACCCGGGCCGGTGAGCTTCCGCGACGGCGTGCCGGTGTCGCCACCGATCATGCCGGGCTGGGACCGGTTCCCCGTCCGCGAGCTGCTCAGCCGTGAGCACGCGTGCCCGGCGGTGGTCGACAACGACGTCAACATCATGGCCATCGGGGAACGCCACGGCGGCGTGGCGCACTCGGTGGACGACTTCCTCTTCGTGAAGATCGGCACCGGTGTCGGCTGCGGCATCTACCTCTCCGGCGAGGTCTACCGGGGCACCGACGGCTGCGCCGGGGACATCGGCCACATCCAGGTCGACGCGCACGGTCCGATGTGCTCCTGCGGCAACGCGGGCTGCCTGGAGGCGCTGTTCAGCGGCGCCGCGCTGGCCAAGGAAGCGCTCGCCGCGGCCCGCAGCGGGGCGTCGCCGGCCCTGGCCGAGCGGTTGAGCCTGCGCGGCACGGTCACCGCCCTGGACGTCGCCGAGGGCGCCGTCGAGGGTGACGTGACCTGCATCCAGTTGATCCGTGACGGCGGACGGCGGGTCGGCGGCGTGCTCGCCGGCCTGGTCAGCTTCACCAATCCGTCGATGATCGTGATCGGCGGCGGGCTGGCCCAGCTCGGGCACATCCTGCTCGCCGAGATCCGCAGCGTGGTCTACCGCCGGTCACTGCCCCTGGCTACCGGCAACCTGCCCGTCGTGCTGTCCGAGTTGGGTGGCCGGGCCGGTGTCGCCGGCGCGGCCGTGCTCGCCAGCGACGTCGCCTTCGGGGAAGCATCATGAGCGAGGAGGAGACCGTGGCCCTGTCCGACGAGACCGCCACCACCGGGTCGGCCGACGCCGACGCCGCCGCGCCGCTGGTCGAAGCTCCGCCCGACACCGTCGCGGGCGAGGTGGTCCTGCGCCTCACCGACGTGGTCAAGACCTTCCCCGGCGTACGCGCCCTGGACGGGGTCCAACTCGAGGTACGCGCCGGAGAGGTGCACTGCCTGCTGGGGCAGAACGGCGCCGGCAAGTCCACCCTCATCAAGGTGCTGGCCGGCGTGCACCAGCCGGACGCCGGGCTGGTGGAGTGGCGCGGCGAACCGGTCACCTTCGCCAACCCGCAGGCCGCCATGAAGGCCGGCATCGCCACCATCTACCAGGAACTCGACCTCGTCGAAGACCTCTCGGTCGCGGAGAACGCGTTCCTCGGGCACGAGTACCGGAGCCTGGGCTTCGTCCGGCGCGGCCGGATGGCCCGGCACACCCGGCAGATCCTCAGTCGGCTCGGTCACGGCGAGATCCCGCCCGGCCGGATGGTCCGCTCTCTGCCGGCGGCCGGCAAGCAGATCGTCAGCATGGCCCGCGCGCTGTCGCACGAGGCGCGACTGATCATCATGGACGAGCCGAGCGCGGTGCTGGCCCACGACGAGGTCGGCAACCTGTTCCGGATCATCCGCGAGCTGACCGCGCAGGGCATCGCCGTCATCTACATCTCCCACCGCATGGAGGAGATCCGCGAGATCGGCGACCGGGTCACCGTACTCAAGGACGGCCGGACCACGGCGGCGAACCTGCCGGCGCGCGACACCCCGACCCGCGACCTGGTCAGCCGCATGACCGGCCGGACCATCGAGTACGTCTTCCCGGACCGCCCGGCCGAGGACACCGCCGGCGCCGACCTGCTCCAGGTGGAGGGGTTGACCCGGACCGGCGAGTTCGCCGACGTCTCGCTGACCGTCCGGGCCGGGGAGATCGTCGGCATCGCCGGACTGGTCGGCTCCGGCCGGTCCGAGCTGCTGGAGACGATCTACGGCGCCCGGCTGGCGGAGGCCGGCACGGTGCGGATGGACGGCAAGGCGCTGCGCCCCGGCGTCGGTGCGGCGGTACGGGCCGGCATGGGCATGGCCCCGGAGGAGCGCAAGAGCCAGGCGTTGCTGCTCGGCGAGCCGATCTACCGCAACGTCACGCTGGCCACCTTCGGCCGGTACGCGCGGCTCGGCTTCACCAATGCGGCGGCGGAACGCGCCGAGGCGGACCGGATCGCCGAGACCCTGGAGCTGCGTCCCCGGGACGTCGACCGGCCGGTACGCACCCTGTCCGGCGGCAACCAGCAGAAGGTGGTGGTCGGCCGCTGGTTGCTCGGCGGCACCAAGCTGCTGCTGCTGGACGAGCCCACCCGGGGTGTGGACGTGGGCGCCCGGGCCGAGCTGTACCAGGTCATCCGCTCGCTCGCCGCGCAGGGCGTCGGCGTGCTGCTGGTCTCCAGCGAGGTACCCGAGGTGCTGGGCCTGGCCGACCGGGTGCTGGTCATGCGCGAAGGCCGGGTCGTCCGCGAGGCGGCGGCCGGCGAACTCGACGAGAACACTGTGCTTGACCTCGTGATGGCGGGGTCCTTGATGGAAGGCGCACCGGCATGAGCGACGCGACTCCCACACCCACCGCGACACCGGAGCGCCCCAAGCTTCCGGCCCAGTCGCCGCCGGTGGACCCGGCGGAGACGGCGGTGGCCAGCGACAAGGCGGCATCGGTCGGCAAGCTCTCCTGGTGGCGGGGCGACGGTGGCGACGGCGCGAAGCGCAACCTCGGCCTGATCGGCGTGCTGGCCGCGCTCATCGTGGTCGGCGCGATCACCAAGCCGGACCTGTACGGCGACCCGACCTGGGTCTGGAACAACGTCCTGGCGATCCTCCAGCTCGCCTCGGTCGTCGGCGTGGTCACGGTCGGCATGACCTTCGTGATCATCGGCGGCGGCATCGACCTGTCGGTCGGGGCGATCGTCGCGCTGGCCGGGGTCTGGTGCACCACGGTCGCCACCCAGAGCTACGGCGCCGGCGGCATGATCTTCACGGCCCTCGTGGTCGGCATCTGCGTCGGCCTGGTCAACGGGGTCCTCATCTCGTACGGCAGGTTGGTGCCCTTCATCGCGACCCTCGCGATGCTGGTGGCCGCGCGTGGCCTGGCGGCCTCGATCTCCAACAAGCAGACGCAGGTGTCGAGCAGCACGTTCATCAACGACATCGCCGCCCGCAAGGTCATCGGCATCCCGATCCTGGTCTACATCCTCGGCGCGGTCGTACTGGCCGGATGGGTCCTGCTCAACCGGACGACCTTCGGCCGGCGGACCATCGCCGTGGGCGGTAACCCGGAGGCGGCGCGACTGGCCGGCATCAACGTCCGCCGGCACACGATGCTGCTCTACGCGCTCTCCGGCCTGTGCTGCGGCATCGCCGCCATCATGCTCACCTCGCAGGCGACCTCGGCGCAGGCGGCGATGGCCAACCTGTACGAGCTGGACGCTATCGCCGCCGCGATCATCGGCGGGACGCTGCTCAGCGGTGGTCGGGGCACGATCGTCGGCTCGCTGCTCGGCGTCATCATCTTCGCCACGATCACGAACCTCTTCGCCATCAACGGCCTCTCCATCGAGGCGCAGAACATGGTCAAGGGCGGCATTATCGTCGCCGCCGTCCTGATCCAGCAGTTCCAGTTCAAGTCAGTCACCCGGCTCCTCGCGCGGAACAGGGTCACCACCACGACCTGACGCACCGCACCGTTGTCCTGGCGACGTCGAGATCTTCGACGGTGGCCGGACCTCGCACACCCTCACCCAGATGAAATCCCGCTCCCAGGAGGTCGTTCATGACCCAGAACAGTCGCGACCTGTCGCGCCGCCGGTTGCTCTTCGGTGGTGCCGCGGTCGGCGCCGCCACCCTGCTGACCGCCTGCACCAGCAACGAGACCCCGGCCGCCAGCACGCAGACCAAGGCCGCCGGTAACGCCGAGGGCAACAACGCCCCGGGTAAGAAGGTCGTCATCGGCTTCTCCGCCCCGGCGGCCGACCACGGCTGGATGGGCGCGATCCACGCCAACGCCAAGGCGCAGGCCGCGGCGTACTCCGACGTGGAGTTCAAGGAGGTCGACGGCGGGTCGAACTCGGAGGCCCAGCGCTCCACGCTCGGCACCCTGATCGCCCAGAAGCCGGACATCATCGTCGTGCTGCCGCACGACGGCAAGGAGGTCAACGCCGTTGCCCTCCAGGCCATGCAGGCCGGCATCCCGATCGTCAACCTCGACCGGGCGTTCCCCGACGCGCTGGCCTCGCGACTGGTGATCAAGGGCGACAACTACGGCATGGGCGTCTCCGCCGGCCACTTCATCGGCAAGCAGCTCAAGGACAAGGGCGTCGCCAACCCGGTCATCGGTGAGATCGCCGGCCTGGAGATCCCGCTGACGGTCGAGCGCAGCGAGGGCTTCAAGGCCGCCCTCGCGACCTACGGGTTCAAGGTGAGCAACCGGCGCTCGGCCGAGTTCACCTCGGACAGCGGCCAGCGCGAGGCGGCCCAGCTCCTCCAGGCGCTGCCGAAGATCGACGCGATCTGGAACCACGACGACGACCAGGGCATCGGTGTGCTCGCGGCCGTCAAGCAGGCCAACCGGTCGGAGTTCTTCATGGTCGGCGGCGCGGGCTCCAAGCTCGCGATCGACGCGATCAAGGCCGACAACTCGGTGCTCAAGGCGACGGTCACCTACAACCCGTCGATGGCGTCCTCGGCGATCTCGCTCGCGCGGCTCATCGCGCAGGGTCGGGGCCTGGGCGACCTGACGGAGCTGCAGGTGCCCAAGGAAGTGACCCTCGCCTCCGAGACGATCACCAAGGAGAACGCGAGCAGCTACGACAAGCTCGGGTTCTGACATACCGGGGGGAGACCCACCTTGTCCACGACAGACAGAGAACTGCGGATCGGCATGGTCGGTTACGCGTTCATGGGCGCCGCGCACTCACAGGCGTGGCGGACCGTGAACCGCGTGTACGACCTGCCGGCGCGGGCCCGGATGGCGCTGATCTGCGGCCGGGACACCACAGCGGTGTCGGACGCGGCAGACCGGCTCGGCTGGGACGCGTACACGACCGACTGGCGTGACCTCGTCAACCGGGACGACATCGACGTGGTCGACGTCTGCACCCCGGGCGACAGTCACGCCGAGATCGCCCTCGCCGCGTTGGCCGCCGGCAAGCACGTGCTGTGCGAGAAGCCGCTGGCCAACACGGTGGCCGAGGCACGGGCGATGACCGCCGCGGCGGACACCGCCCGCGCCGCCGGAGTGCGGTCGATGTGCGGGTTCAACTACCGCCGGGTCCCCGCGGTCACGATGATGCGCCAGATGGTGGCCGAGGGACGACTCGGGGTGATACGACACGTCCGAGCGACGTACCTGCAGGACTGGATCGTGGATCCGCAGTTCCCGCTGGTCTGGCGGTTGCAGAAGGACAGGGCGGGCTCCGGCGCGCTCGGTGACATCGGTGCGCACATCATCGACCTGACGCAGTTCGTCGTCGGCCAGCAGATCACCGGCGTCAGCGCGATCACCGAGACGTTCGTCAAGGAGCGGCCGTTGCCGGCCGAGTCGAGCGGGCTGGCGGCCACCGTCGACGGCGAGTCGACCGACGGTGGCGCTCCGGCCACCGGGACGGTAACCGTCGACGACGCCGCGGTCTTCGTGGCCCGGCTCGACGGTGGCGCCCTGGCCACGTACGAGGCGAGCCGGTTCGCCACGGGCCGCAAGAACGCCCTGCGTGTCGAGATCAACGGCTCGCTGGGCAGTGTGGTCTTCGACCTGGAGCGCCTCAACGAGTTGGAGTTCTACGACGCCACCCGGCCGACGCTGGAGCAGGGCTTCAGCCGAATCCTGGTGACCGAGGGCGACCACCCGTACATGTCGGCGTGGTGGCCGCCGGGCCACATCATCGGCTACGAGCACTCCTTCACGCACCAGATGCGCGATCTCATCGAGGCGATCGCCACCGGCACCGACCCGGCGCCCTCCTTCGCCGACGCGTTGCAGGTCCAGCTCGTGCTGGACGCGGTGACCCGTTCGGCGGAGACCGGTTCCTCGTGGACCGATGTGGAACCGGCGCTGACCGTGGTCGCCGTCTGACCCTGACCATCCGCGACGGCGGTGTTCGCGCCGCCGTCGCCCAACCGGCTTTCCGGAGCCGACCGGCGAGGGACCGGCCGCGGTTTGCGCCCCGCGGCCGGGACGAGGTCGGCTCCGGAGAGTGTGCAGCCGGGCCTTCGCGGCCCGGTGGCGCACGGAAAGGACGGTCGTCCGGTGCGACCGGACCGGGATTCCCCGGCCGCACCGGAGGACCGCCACCACCACCCCCCGGCGATCCGGAGGATCCGATGACATCGCCCGCCGCTGCCCCCACCCGCACCGCTTCCGTCCGCCCCCGCGCGGCGGACCGCACCCCGGTCGACGATCCGGTGGGCGCGGCAACCTGAGACGTCCGGTCGGGGCATGCCAACGCCCCGATCGGCGGATGCGGGGGAGGCAGGGTCGAGACGCCGACCGACCCTGCCTGCCAGCCCCGTCTGCCCGTACCCGTGCCGAGAGCCGGTCCGTCGTCGTCGCCGCCGACGCCGACGCCGGGCCGGCGTCCCAGCGGTACGGGTCGGGCGGGCGGGGCCCATCCATCCGGCCCGAAACTTTTCCGAAACCGGGCCGTATCTTTCCGAAACATATTCTGATATTCCTATATTTAGCGGTACCGACGGTTCCTCGGAAATGGGGAAGGAGCACCATGCGAACAGGTGTCTGGCTGGTAGGAGCGCGCGGTTCCGTCGCGACCACCAGCATCGTCGGGGGGCTCGCGCTGCGGGCCGGCCTGGCCGGGCCCACCGGCTGTGTGACCGAGCTTCCCGAGCTGCGCGGCCCGGCCCTACCGGCCTTCGCCGATCTGGTGTTCGGCGGACACGACGTGGCCACCACCCCGCTGTCCAAGCGCGCCGAGGCGCTGGCCGACGCCGGTGTCATCCCCGGGCGGCTGGTCGCCGCGCTCCGCGACGAACTGGGCGTGGTCGAGCAGGAGTTGCGCCCCGCGCCGGTCGGCGACACCCAGGCCGACCGCGCCGCGGCCGTGGTCCGCGACCTGACCAGCTTCCGCGAGCGCCACGAACTGGACCGGGTGGTCGTGGTCAACGTCTCCGCCACCGAACCCACGCCCCGGCCGCACCCCGGGCACGCCGACCCGGCCGCGTTGCGCGCCGCCCTCGACGGCCCCGACGAGGTGCTGCCGCCCAGTTCCCTGTACGCGTACGCGGCGCTGCTGGCCGACTGCCCCTACGTCGACTTCACGCCGTCCACCGGCCTGCGGCTGCCGGCGCTCGCCGCGCTGGCGCAGGAGCGCCGCCTGCCGTACGCCGGGCACGACGGCAAGACCGGCGAGACCCTGGTCAAGTCGGTGCTCGCGCCGATGTTCGCGATGCGCAACCTCGCCGTACGCTCCTGGTCCGGCATGAACCTGCTCGGCGGCGGCGACGGCGCCACCCTCGCCGACCCGGCCGCCAACGCGGCCAAGGTGCAGAGCAAGCAACGCGTGCTGGGCGAGACGCTGGGGTACGTCCCGCAGGGCAACACCCGGATCGAGTACGTCGAGGAGCTGGGCGACTTCAAGACCGCCTGGGATCTGATCACGTTCGCCGGCTTCCTCGGCACCGGCATGCGGATGGAGTTCACCTGGCACGGCTGCGACTCGGCGCTGGCCGCGCCGCTGGTGCTCGACCTGGCCCGCCTCACCGCCGCCGCGCACGCCGCCGGGCACGTCGGGCCCCTGGCCGACCTGGGCTTCTTCTTCAAGGACCCGCTCGGCGCGCCGACCCACTCGCTGGCCCAGCAGTGGGCCCGGCTGACCGACTTCGCCCAGCGCCTGCACGCCGGCCCGGACGGTGCCCATGACCACGCTGGCTGACCTGGCCGAGCTGGTCCGCGCGCCGGCCGCGCTCTCGGTCCCCGGGGACGTCGTGGCAGGCGCGGCGGCGGCCGGCGCGCTGAGCCCGCGTACCCCCGCCCTGGCGGGCGCGTCGGTGCTGCTCTACTGGGCCGGCATGGCCGCCAACGACTGGGCCGACCGGCGGCTCGACGCCGTCGAACGTCCCGAACGGCCGATCCCCAGCGGCCGGGTCACCCCGACCGCCGCGCTGGGTCTCGCCGCCGGCCTCACCGCCGCGGGCGTGGGCCTGGCCGCCGCCGTGGGCGGTCGCCGCGCCGCCGCGCTCGCGGTGCCGCTGGCCGCCAGCATCTGGGGGTACGACCTGCTGGCCAAGAACACCGCAGCCGGTCCCGCCGTGATGGCCGCCTGCCGTGGGCTGGACGTGCTGCTGGGCGCGTCCGGTGGCCGGCTGACGCGGGCGCTGCCCTCGGCGGCCACCGTCGCGGCCCACACCTGGACGGTCACCGCGCTGTCCCGTCGCGAGGTCAGCGGCGCGGACGCGGCCCTGCCGATGCGTACCCTGGCCGGCACCGCCGTGGTCGCCGCGAGCGCCGCCGTCGCCGTCCCCGGCGTGCGCCGGACCGCCGACACGGACACCCACCGCACCGCCGACGTCGAAGCCGGGCCGGCCGACGAGCGGGCGGACACACGCGCGGGCCGAGCCTGGACCGGGATAGCCGCCGCGCTGCCCGCCGTGCTGGCCGGGTGGTACGCCGCCCGCTACGGCGCTGCCCAGGCCCAGGTGGTCCGGGATCCGTCGGCCGGAAAGGTCCGCGCGGCGGTCGGGGCCGGGATCACCGGCCTGCCCGCCCTCCAGGGAGCGCTCACCGCACGCGGTGGCGCCGGCCTGCTCGGGCTCGCCGTCGCGGCCGCCGCGCCGCTGGGCCGCCGGCTGGCCCGGAAGGTCTCCCCGACATGACCGTGCCCCAGCCCCGCCGCACCCAGCCCGACGTCACGCAGCCGGAGGCCACCCAGGCCGACGTGGTTCGGGCCGACGCGACGACGTTGCGCCTCGGGTACGGCACCAACGGCTTCGCCAACCACCGGCTCGACGACGCGCTCGCCGTCATCGCCGACCTGGGCTACGACGGTGTGGCGCTCACCCTGGACCACGATCACCTGGACCCGTTCGCGCCCGGCCTCAGCCGCCGGATCGCCGCGGTCGGCCGACGGCTGTCCGAGCTGGGCCTCGGGTTGGTGATCGAGACCGGGGCCCGCTACCTGCTGGACCCCTGGCACAAGCACGCCCCGACGCTGCTGCACGACGACCCCACCCGGCGGATCGAGTTCCTGCGCCGGGCGGTGCGGATCGGCGCCGACCTGGGCGCGGAGGCCGTCTCGTTCTGGGCCGGGGTACGACCGGAGACGGTGTCGCCGCAGTGCGCCTGGGACCGGCTCGTGTCCGGCTGCGCCACCGTGGTCGACGCCGCCGACAGCGCGGGCGTGACCCTCGGCTTCGAACCGGAGCCGGGGATGCTGGTGCAGGACATCGCCGACTGGCGTCGACTGCACGCGGCGCTCGGCGGGCCGGCCCGCCTCGGCATCACCCTCGACATCGGCCACTGCCGGTGCCTGGAGCCGTGGCCGGTGCCGCAGTGCGTCGCCGAGGTCGCCGAGCACCTGGTCAACGTGCAGATCGACGACATGCGCCGGGGCGTGCACGAGCACCTGGAGTTCGGCGCCGGCGAGATCGATTTCCCGCCGGTGCTGGCCGCCCTGGCCGATGCCGGTTACCGCGGCCTGGTGGCGGTGGAGCTACCTCGCGACTCGCACGCCGCGCCCGCCGTGGCCGCCCGGTCGATCGAGTTCCTGCGTGCCGCCGCACAGGGCGGCCGTACGGGAGACGAGGTGCCCACAGGCACACCTGGGGTGCCGGCGTAGCAGTAAGGGGAGGAGACGGGATGACACCGGATTCACTACGGGCCGCGCTTCGGGGCGTACCCGATCCCGATTGGCTGGACACGGCGCTGCGCCGGGTCGCGGCCGAGCCCGGCGCGATCACCCGGCTCTTTCCGGCCGCGGGCCGGCGCTGTGGTCGGGCCGCGCTGCCCGACGCGCCCGGCTGGACCGCCGACGACGCGGCCCGGGTGCTGCTGCTCACCAGCCTGCCCGGCGAGCACGCCGCGTACGCCGAGAGCCTCTACCGGCACGGCGACGCCGCCGAACGGCGGGCCGTGCTGCGGGCGCTGCCGCTGCTGCCGATCGGCGACGCCGGGGTGCCGCTGCTGCACGACGCGATCCGGACCAACGACACCCGGCTCGTCGCCGCCGCGCTCGGCCCGTACGCCCGGCACCTCGATGCGGCCGCCTGGCGGCAGGCGGTGCTCAAGTGCGTGTTCAGCGGGGTGCCCCTCGCCGCCGTGGCGGACCTGGACAGCCGGGCCGACGGTGAGTTGGCGGCGATGCTCGCCGCGCTCGCCGCCGAACGGCACGCCGCCGGCCGGGATCTGCCCGCCGACGCCACCGACCTGCTCCACCGGCTCACCGCCGCACTGCCCCGGGAGGCGTGACATGCGCATCTTCGACCCACACATCCACATGACCTCACGCACCACCGACGACTACGAACGGATGGCCGCCGCGGGCGTGCGCGCGGTGGTGGAGCCGGCGTTCTGGCTGGGTCAGCCGCGCACCAGCGCCGAGTCGTTCGTCGACTACTTCGACTCGCTGATCGGCTGGGAGCCGTTCCGCGCCGGGCAGTTCGGGGTGCGCCACTTCGCCACCATCGCGCTCAACCCGAAGGAGGCCAACGACCCGCGCTGCCGCCCGGTGCTCGACCTGCTGCCCCGCTACCTGGACAAGGACGGGGTCGTGGCGGTCGGCGAGATCGGGTACGACTCGATGACGCCCGAGGAGGACGAGGCGTTCGCCGCGCAGCTCGCCCTCGCCGTGGCGTACGACCTGCCGGCGCTGGTGCACACCCCGCACCGGGACAAGGCCCGGGGCTGCGAACGTACCCTCGCCGTGGTCGCCGAGTCCGGCATCGACGCGGGTCGCGTGGTGGTCGACCACCTCAACGAGGTGACCGTGAAGCTCGTCAAGGACAGCGGCTGCTGGATGGGTTTCTCCATCTACCCGGACACCAAGATGACGCCGTCGCGGATGGTCGAGCTGCTGCGCGAGTACGGCACCGAACGGATGCTGGTCAACTCGGCGGCCGACTGGGGACGCTCCGATCCGCTGCTGACCCGGGCCACCGCCGAGGCGATGGCCGAGGCCGGTTTCAGCGACGACGACGTCGACAAGGTGCTGTGGCGCAACCCGGTGGAGTTCTACGGGCAGTCGGGTCGGCTCGATCTCGGCGACGTGGCGGAGCCCGCCGCCGTGGACCCGCAGACCGGCAACTCGATCCTGCGCGGTGGTAGCTGATGCGGCTGCGACATCCCGGCGGTGAGACGGTCCACCTCGGCTACTGCACGAACGTGCACCCCGCCGAGGACCTGGCCGGCATCCTCGCCCAACTGGACACCTACGCCGTGCCGGTGCGTCAGGCGCTCGGCAGCGACCTGCTCGGGCTCGGCCTGTGGCTTGCCGCCCCGGTCGCCGCCGAACTGGCCGCCGACCCGGCGCTGCGCCGCCGGCTCCGCGCCGAGCTGGACGCGCGCGGTCTGGAGGTGGTCACGCTCAACGGCTTCCCGTACGCGGCCTTCCAGGCCCCGGTGGTGAAGCAGGACGTGTACCACCCGGACTGGACGACCGGGCAGCGACTGACGTACACCCTGGATCTGGCCCGGGTGCTCGCGGACCTGCTGCCCGACGACGCGGCCCGGGGCTCGATCTCCACCCTGCCGCTGGCCTGGCGGCGGCCCTGGGACACCGACCGGGCGGACGCCGCCCGCCGGCGGCTCGACCAGCTCGCGGCCGGCCTGGCTGACGTGCAGCGGGACACCGGCCGTGAGGTGCGGGTGGCGTTCGAGCCGGAGCCCGGTTGCGTGGTGGAGAGCACCGGGCAGGCCGCCGCGTTGCTGTCCGGCATGGACACCGACCGGATGGGCGTCTGCCTCGACCTCGCGCACCTGGCCTGCGCGTGGGAGGAGCCGGCGGCGGCGTTGGACCGGCTGCGGGCGGCGGGACTGCCGGTGGTGAAGGTGCAGGTCTCCGCAGCCGTCGAGGCGGCCGACCCGGCCGGCGGCGCCGACGCGCTGCGCCGCTGGGTGGAGCCGCGCTTCCTGCACCAGACCCGCGGCGCCGGCTGCGCGGGCGTGGCCGACCCGGCCGACGAGGCGTACGCCGCCGACGACCTCGACGAGGCGCTGGACCGGGAGCTTCCCGGCCCGTGGCGGGTGCACTACCACGTGCCCCTGCACGCCCCGCCCGAGGAGCCGCTCGGCTCGACCCTGCCGGTCCTCCGCGCGGCGCTGAGAGCGCTCTTCGAGGGGCCGGTAGCCGGCTGCGACCACCTCGACGTCGAGACGTACACCTGGGGTGTTCTGCCGGCCGCACGGCGGCCCGGCACCGACGCGGAGCTGGCCGCCGGCATCGCCGCCGAGTTGGCCTTCGCCCGCGACGAACTGGTCGGCCTCGGGCTGACCACAGACCGAACCGTGAGCATGGGGGTGACGCGATGAGCCGGCGACTGGTGGTCCTCGACGTGGTGGGGTTGACCCCGCGACTGCTGAAGCACATGCCTCGACTGCGCGGCGTCGCCGACGGTGGCTTCCGGGCCGAGCTGGGCACGGTGCTGCCGGCGGTGACCTGCTCGGTGCAGTCCACGTTCCTCACCGGCGAGCAGCCGAGCGGGCACGGCATCGTCGGCAACGGATGGTACTTCCGGGATCTGGGCGAGGTGCTGCTGTGGCGGCAGCACAACGCGCTGGTCGGCGGGGACAAGCTCTGGCACGCGGCCCGCCGGGCCGAGCCGGGCTACACCGTCGCCAACGTCTGCTGGTGGTACGCCATGGGCGCGGACGTCAACTGGACCGTCACGCCCCGCCCGGTGTACTACGCCGACGGCCGCAAGGAGCCGGACTGCTACACCGACCCGCCGGAGCTGCACGACGCGCTGACCGGGCGGCTGGGCACCTTCCCGCTGTTCACCTACTGGGGGCCGACGGCCGGGCTGCCGTCGTCGAAGTGGATCTGCCAGGCGGCCGAGCAGATCCTGGCCGACGTCTCACCCGACCTGACCCTGGTCTACGTTCCCCACCTGGACTACGACCTGCAACGGTACGGCCCCTCGTCGCCGCAGGCCGCCACGGCGGCGGCCGAGTTGGACGCCGTCCTCGGGCCGCTGCTGGACGCCGCCCGCGCCCGCGACGCCACCGTGGTGGTGCTCTCGGAGTACGGCATCACCGACGTGTCCCGGCCGGTCGACGTCAACCGGCTGCTGCGCAGCGAGGGGCTGCTGCGGGTGCACACCCAGGCCGGGATGGAGTACCTCGATCCGTGGACGTCGAAGGCGTTCGCCGTCGCCGACCACCAGGTCGCGCACGTCTACGTCAAGGACCCGGCCGACGTGCCGGCGGTGGCGAAGCTCTGCGCCGGGCTGCCCGGCGTGGCCGAGGTGCTCGACGCCGACGGCAAGGCCGCGCACGGGCTGGACCACCCGCGCGCCGGCGAGTTGGTGCTGGTGGCCGAGCCGGACTCCTGGTTCACCTACTACTACTGGCTCGACGACGCCAACGCGCCCGACTTCGCCCGGCTGGTCGAGATCCACCGCAAGCCCGGGTACGACCCCGCCGAGCTGTTCTTCGACCCGGCCAATCCCGGTGCCGCCAAGGCGCGCGCCGGGGTGGCACTGGCCCGCAAGAAGCTCGGCATGCGCTACCTGATGAGCGCCGTCGGCCTGGACGCCGGCGCCCGGGCGATCCGCGGCTCACACGGGCGGCTGCCCAGCGATCCGGCGGACGCTCCGGTGCTGCTCTGCTCCGACCCGTCGGCCGCCCGGGACCGGATCGCGGCCACCGAGGTCAAGGGGCTGTTACTGGAGCTGGCCGGGTTAGGCGCCGCCGGTGCGCAGGGTCCGGGAGATCGGACGTGACCCTCACCGTCGCGCCCACCGACACCAGCGGTCTGCGGGCGCGCTTCGACGCGGAGCTGGCCGCCTTCCTGGACCGGCAGGGCCCGGACTGGCCCGACGGCGCGCCCCGGGGGGTGTTCACCGCGCTGCAACGGTTCGTCCTGGCCGGCGGGAAGCGGCTGCGCCCGCTGTTCTGCTACTGGGGTTGGCGCGGCGCCGGGGCGGCCGACGCCACCCCGATCGTGGTGGCCGCGGCGGCGTTGGAACTGTTCCACGCGTTCGCGCTGATCCACGACGACATCCTGGACGGCAGTGACCGCCGCCGGGGCGAGCCGTCGGTGCACCGGCTCTTCGCCGACCTGCACGCCCGCTCGTCGTGGCGCGGCGACCCCGAGGCGTACGGACGCAACACCGCGCTGCTCTGCGGCGACCTCTGCGCGGCCTGGTCGGATCAGATGTTCCACGAGTGCGGGCTGGAGACCGAGCAGGTGCACCGGGGGTACGCGGTGTTCGCGCTGATGCGTACCGAGGTGATCGCGGGGGAGTACCTGGACCTGGTGTCCGGGGTGGGCGACGGTTCGGTGGCCAGCGCGCTCACCGTGATACGGATGAAGGCGGCCCGGTACACGGTCACCCGACCGTTGCAGATCGGCGCGGCGCTGGCGGGCGCCGGGCCGGAGCTGATCGCCGCTCTCGGCGAGTTCGGGGACCCGTTGGGGGATGCGTTCCAGCTCCGCGACGACGTGTTGGGCGTCTTCGGTGATCCGGCGGTCACCGGCAAGTCGATCCTGGACGACCTGCGCGAGGGCAAGCCCACGGTGATGATGGCGCTGGCCCGCAGCGCCGCGGACCGGTCGCAGACCGCGCGGCTGCGGGAGTTGTTCGGCAATCCGTCGCTGGACACCGACGGCGCGGCGGAGCTGCGCGAGATCATCGAGGCCACCGGCGCACGGGACCGGATCGAGCAGATGATCCGGGTACGCACCGAGGCCGCGCTGACCGCCCTGCGGAGCGCGGCGGTGAGCGCGGAGGCCCGGGCCGCGCTGGTCGCGTTGGCCGCGCAGGCCATCGACCGGCGCGCCTGACCCGCCGACTTTCGATCAAATCGACGAAAGTTCATGCTGTGCTACCGGAAGGTATGGACACATCGACACTTGCGACTTAGTGTCGGGGCCAACACAGCAATGTTTCGTCGAGGTGAACCGGCGGCGCGGTAACCCATCGACCCCCACCACCGCTACGGCATCCGGCGCGACGGCGCGCGCCCCGCCCTGGCCTCTTCGTCAGGAAGGGACAGCACAGATGTCCAACAAGGACAGACCCAACCAACGGTCCCGACGATGGTTCTCCGCCGGATCGGCCCTGCTCCTCGTGGCCGCGGCCGGCACGGTCACCCTCACCGCCAGCGCCACACCGGCGCAGGCGCACACGATCAACGCCAGCGACTTCCAACAGGTCGAACTCGCCCGTGGCGTAACCGACATGGGTGAGCCGATGTCGCTGGCCGTCCTGCCGGACCGCTCGGTCCTGCACACCGCCCGCAACGGCACCCTGCGGCGTACCGACGCGAACGGCACCACCTCGGTGATCGGCACGCTGTCGGTCTACAACCACGACGAGGAGGGCTTGCAGGGCGTCGGCGTCGACCCGAACTTCGCCAGCAACCGGCAGATCTTCCTCTACTACGCGCCGCCGCTGTCCACCCCCGCCGGCGACGCCCCCGCGACCGGCACCGACTTCTCGGCCTGGCAGGGAGTGAACCGCCTCTCCCGGTTCACCCTCAACAGCGACTTCACGGTCAACCAGGCCAGCAAGGTCGACGTCCTCGACGTACCGGCCGACCGCGGCCTGTGCTGCCACGTCGGCGGCGACATCGACTTCGACGCCGCCGGCAACCTCTACCTGTCCACCGGCGACGACACCAACCCGTTCGAGTCCGCCGGCTACTCGCCCCTGGACGAGCGGACCAGCCGCAACCCGGCGTACGACGCGCAGCGCAGCGCCGGCAACACCAACGACCTGCGGGGCAAGATCCTGCGGATCAAGGTGAACGCCAACGGGACGTACTCCATCCCGTCGGGCAACCTGTTCGCGCCCGGCACCGCCAAAACGCGGCCCGAGATCTACGCGATGGGCTTCCGCAACCCGTTCCGGATCAGCGTGGACAAGGGCACCGGGGTCGTCTACGTGGGTGACTACGGACCGGACGCCGGCTCCACCAGCTCCACCCGTGGCCCGTCCGGCCAGGTGGAGTTCAACCGGATCGCGGCCCCGGGCAACTACGGCTGGCCGTACTGCACGGGCACCAACACCAGCACCGAGACGTACAACGAGTGGGACTTCGCCACCAACACCGGCGGGGCTAAGTACAACTGCACCGGCGGGCCGACCAACAACTCGTTCCGCAACACCGGCCTGACCACCCTTCCGCCGGCCCAGCCGGCCTGGATCCGGTACGCCGGCGACGCCGGCACGCCGACCGAGTTCGGCGGCGGCTCCGAGTCGCCGATGGGCGGCCCGGTCTACCGGTACAACGCCTCGTCGACCTCCACCACGAAGTTCCCGCAGTCGTTCGACGGGCAGTTCTTCGCCACCGAGTTCGGCCGGGGCTGGATCAAGCCCATCCACGTCAACTCGGACGGCTCCCGGGGCACCATCGACACGTTCCCGTGGGTCGGCAAGCAGGTGATGGACTCGGCCTTCGGCCCGGACGGCTCGTACTACGTGCTCGACTACGGCACCGGCTACTTCAACGGCGACGCCAACTCGGCGCTCTACCGCTTCGACTACGTCGGTGGCGGCAACCGGGCGCCCAGCGCCGCCGCGAGCGCCAACAAGACGTCCGGCGCGGCCCCGCTGACCGTGACGTTCTCCTCGGCCGGCTCGTCCGACCCCGAGGGCGGGACGCTCACCTACTCGTGGAACTTCGGTGACGGCACCACCTCCACGGCGGCCAACCCGACGAAGACCTACAGCACCAACGGCACGTACACGGCCACGCTGACCGTGCGGGACCCGCAGGGCGCCACCGGCAGCGCCAGCGTGCAGATCAACGTCGGCAACACCGCGCCCACGGTGACCATCAACAACCCCGGCAACGGTCAGCTGTTCAGCTTCGGTGACACCGTGCCGTACAGCATCACCGTGACCGACCCGGAGGACGGCACGATCGACTGCACCAAGGTCAAGATGACCTACGTCCTCGGGCACGACCAGCACGGGCACCAGATCACCTCGAAGACCGGCTGCTCCGGCTCGATCACCATCCCGGTCGACGGCGAGCACGACGACGCGGCGAACATCTTCGCCATCTTCGACGCCGAGTACACCGACGCCGGTGGCCTGACCACGCACACCCAGCACACCCTGCCGCCGCGGCACCGCCAGGCCGAGTTCTTCGGCAGCTCGTCCGGAATCAACGTGTTCAGCAAGACCCCGGCCGAGGGCGGTAAGACCGTCGGCGACATCAACAACGGCGACTGGATCGCGTTCCAGCCGTACCGGCTCGGCAACGTCACCTCCTTCACCGCCCGGGTCTCCTCGGCGGGCAGCGGCGGCACCCTCCAGGTGCGGGCCGGGTCGGCCACCGGCACGGTGCTCGGCTCCGCGACCGTCCCGGTGACCGGCGGCTGGGAGACGTTCACCACCGTCACGGGGACGATCACCAACCCGCCGACCGGCACCACCACGCTCTACCTGACCTTCGCGGGTACGGGCACCGGCGCGCTCTACGACCTGGACGCGTTCACCTTCGTCACCGGCTCGGCCCCGACCGGCGGGACCGGCCCGATCAAGGGTCTGGGCGGCAAGTGCCTGGACGTGCGCAACGCCGCCACCGCCGACGGCACGCAGATCCAGATCTACACCTGCAACGGCAGCGCGGCCCAGACCTGGGCGGTCACGCCGAACTCCACCATCAAGTCGTTGGGCAAGTGTCTCGACGTCTCCGGCGCCGGCACCGCCGACGGCACCAAGATCCAGCTCTACACCTGCAACGGCACGGGGGCACAGAACTGGGCCGCACAGGCCGACGGCACGCTGCGCAACGTGGCGTCCGGCAAGTGCCTGGACGTCTCCGGCAGCAACTCCGCGGACAGCACCGTGGTGAACCTCTGGACCTGCACCGCCGCCGCGAACCAAAAGTGGACCCTGCCCTGAGCTGAGCGGAGGGGCTCCCACCGTCCCGGGAGCCCCTCCCCACCGTCCCGAAGGAGAGCGATATGCGCAGACTCCTGCGATCCGTTGTCGGTGTGAGCACCGCCGCCCTCGCCGTCATCGCCTGCACCACCCCGGCCACCCCGGCCAGCGCCGCCGACGCCCCGTACGACGTGCTGGTCTTCTCCAAGACCGCCGGCTTCCGGCACGACGCGATCCCGGTCGGCATCCAGACCATCCGTGATCTGGGCGCGGCCAACAACTTCACCGTCACCGCCACCGAGGACGCCGCCGCGTTCTCCACCAGCAACCTCGCCCAGTACGAGGCGGTCGTCTTCCTCAACACCACCGGCGACGTCCTCAACGCCACCCAGCAGACCGCCTTCGAGTCGTACATCGGCTCGGGCCGCGGGTACGTGGGCGTGCACGCCGCCGCCGACACCGAGTACGACTGGCCGTTCTACGGCAACCTGGTCGGCGCGTGGTTCGCCTCGCACCCGGCCATCCAGCAGGCCAACATGAAGGTGGAGGATCGGGGCCACGCCGCGACCGGCCACCTGCCGCAGACCTGGACCCGCACCGACGAGTGGTACAACTACCGCACCAACGCCCGGTCCACCGCGCACGTGCTGGCCACCCTGGACGAGTCGTCGTACTCCGGCGGTGGCATGGGCGCCGACCACCCGCTGAGCTGGTGCAAGAGCTACAACGGGGGCCGCTCCTTCTACACCGGCGCGGGGCACACCCAGGCGTCGTACGCGGAGCCGAACTTCCGGAACCACCTGCTCGGCGGCATCCGGTACGCCGCCGGCCGGAGCAAGGCCGACTGCCGGCCCGAGACCGGCTACACGCCGCTCTACAACGGCTCCACCACCGGCTGGTCGCAGGCCGGCCCGGGCAACTTCACCAACTCCGACGCCACCCTCACCTCCGTCGGCGGCATGGGCCTGTACTGGTACAGCGCGAAGCAGTTCACGAACTACTCGCTGAAGCTGGACTGGAAGCTGGCCGGCGACGACAACTCGGGCATCTTCATCGGCTTCCCGCCGTCGAGCGACCCGCAGTCGGCGATCAACAACGGCTACGAGGTCCAGATCGACGCCACCGACGCGGTCGACCGCACCACCGGCGCGGTCTACACGTACAAGGCCGCCGACATCGCGGCTCGGGACGCGGCGTTGAACGCGCCGGGGGAGTGGAACACCTACGAGCTGCTGGTCGAGGGTGAGCGTCTACAGATCTTCCTCAACGGGGTGAAGATCAACGACTTCACCAACACCGATCCGGTACGGTCGCTGGCCGGCCACATCGGCATCCAGAACCACGGCACGGGTGACGACGCCTACTTCCGCAACATCCGGATCAAGGAGCTGGGCGGCAGCAACCCGCCGACCGGCAACACCACGGTCCAGGCCGAGGCGTTCAGCTCGGCCAACGGCGTCAGCGCGTTCACCAAGGCCGGCGCGAACGGTGGCCAGACCCTCGGCTACGTCGACCCGGGCGACTGGGCCGCGTACAACGGCGTGAACCTGACCGGCGTCACCTCGTTCACCTCCCGGGTGGTCTCAGGCGGCGCGGGCGGCACCATCGCAGTCCGTACCGGCTCGGCCACCGGCCCGGTACTGGGCACGGCCACGGTTGCCAACACCGGTAGCTGGGACACGTACGCCAACGTCACCACGGCGCTGTCGAACGTCCCGTCCGGGACGCAGAACCTGTACCTCACGTTCAACGGCAGCGGCACCGGGCTCTTCGACGTGGACGACTTCACGCTCGTCAAGGGCACCGGAGGCACGAACGGGGTCGGCCCGGTCAAGGGCCTCGCCGGCAAGTGCCTCGACGTCCGCAACGGCGCGACCGCCGACGGCACCCAGATCCAGATCTACACCTGCAACGGCAGTACGGCGCAGACCTGGACCGTGACGCCGAACTCGACCATCAAGGCGCTCGGCAAGTGCCTCGACGTCAGCGGCGGCGCCACCGCCGACGGCACCAAGATCCAGCTCTGGACCTGCAACGGCACCGGCGCGCAGAACTGGGCGGCCCAGTCCGACGGCAGCCTGCGCAACACGTCCTCGAACAAGTGCCTCGACGTGTCCGGCAACAACTCCGCCGACAGCACCGTCGTGCACCTCTGGACCTGCAACGGCGCGGCCAACCAGAAGTGGACCCTGCCCTGACCCACCGAGCCCGCTGGGGCCGTCGGACATGACCGGCGGCCCCGGCGTACCACCTGATGACACCGCCGGCGCGGCGGTACCTCACCGCCGCCGCGCCGACGGCGTCCCGCGCGTCGGACCGATGCCGCGGACCGACCCTCAGCCGGCTGCCGTACCTTGACCGGCATGGGGCGTTACGCGCGGTGGCTCCGGATGGTCCAGGCGCAGGGCCACCGGCTGCACGACGCGCTGCGCCCGGCCGACGAGCCCGACCCGCTGACCGGGCCGGCGCCCAGCCTGAACCGCCTCGACGCGCTGGTGGAGGGCTTTGCCGCAGGCCAGCCCGTGCGCTGGAGCCTGGCCGGAGCGCCCCGGCCGCTGCCCGAGGCGGTGGACGTGGCGGCGTACCGGGTCATCGAAGAGGCCCTGACCAACGCGTGCCGGCACGCGCCGGGCGCGGCGGTCGCGGTCCGCCTGCGCTACGACGACGAGGGCATCACCATCGAGGTACGCGACGACGGCGCGCCACCGGCGGAGAGCCCGGCGCGGACCGGTGGCGGTCTGCTCGCGGTACGCCGTCGGGTCGAGCGGGTCGGCGGCACCCTGGACGCCGGCCCGAACCCCGGCGGCGGCTTCACCGTCCGGGCGGTCCTGCCGGCCCCCGAAGAGATGACCGGCTGACGATCCCGAGGGTTCGCTCGGGGGCTTTCGTGTTGCGACCGGGTGGCGTTTCGGGGCTTTCGCGATGCGGCCGGCTGACGATTCTCGGCTCTCGCGATGCGGCCGGGCGACTATCCTCGGCCCTCGCGATGCGGCCGGGGGACGATCCGGGGGCTTCGCGATGGGCCCGGCGGACGATCCGGGGGCTTTCGCGATGGGCTCGGCGGAAATAGGGTGGGGGCGGCGACCGTGACGGTGGCCGGTGACCCGGTGGGAGGCGCAACCCGCCGGGCTCAGGTGCGCGCGGCACCCACCGGCGTTCCGCCCCGGTGCCGCGTACCGGTCTGACCGGTCACCCTCGCCCCGGTCCGCACAACGGAATCCCCATCACATCAGGGGAGAAGGACAATGGCGCGACCCATCACGCTCTTCACCGGCCAGTGGGCCGACCTGCCGTTCGAAGAGGTCTGCCGGCTCGCCTCCGAGTGGGGCTACGACGGTCTGGAGATCGCCTGCTGGGGCGACCACTTCGAGGTCGACAAGGCGCTCGCCGACGACTCGTACATCGAGCGCAAGAAGGAGACCCTGGCCAAGCACAACCTCCAGGTCTTCACGATCTCCAACCACCTGGTCGGTCAGGCGGTCTGCGACCACCCGATCGACGAGCGGCACAAGGACATCCTGCCCGGCCGCATCTGGGGTGACGGGGAGCCCGAGGGCGTACGCCAGCGGGCCGCCGAGGAGATCAAGGACACCGCGCGGGCGGCCGCGAAGCTCGGTGTGAACACCGTCGTCGGCTTCACCGGCTCGTCCATCTGGCACACCCTCGCGATGTTCCCGCCGGTGCCGCCGTCGATGATCGAGCGCGGCTACCAGGACTTCGCCGACCGGTGGAACCCGATCCTCGACGTCTTCGACGAGGTGGGGGTGCGGTTCGCGCACGAGGTGCACCCCAGCGAGATCGCGTACGACTACTGGACGACGAAGCGGACGCTCGAGGCGATCGGCAACCGGCCCGCGTTCGGGCTCAACTGGGACCCGTCGCACTTCGTCTGGCAGGAGCTGGACCCGGTGAACTTCATCTTTGACTTCGCCGACCGCATCTACCACGTCGACTGCAAGGACGCGAAGGTGCGTACCGGCGACGGCCGTCGCGGCCGGCTCGCCTCGCACCTGCCCTGGGCCGACCTGCGCCGCGGCTGGGACTTCGTCTCCACCGGCCACGGCGACGTGCCCTGGGAGGACTGCTTCCGGGCGTTGAACGCGATCGGCTACGACGGCCCGATCTCGGTCGAGTGGGAGGACGCCGGCATGGACCGCCTGGTCGGCGCCCCCGAGGCACTGCAGTTCGTGCGCCGGCTCGCTTTCGACGCGCCGAGCGCCGCCTTCGACGCCGCGTTCAGCAGCAAGGACTGACGAGCCACCGCCCGGCCCCGACGACCACCGGGCCGGGCCAGGATCGGCCGGGCGGCCGGCTGGCCAGTCCGCCAGTTGTCTGGTCGCCCGGCCGGTTGGCTGGTCGCCGGGCTGGTTGGCTGGTCCGCCGTTCGGCAGGTCAGTTGTTGGGGGCTGGTCCGCTGGTCGGCCGGTCGGCTGCTGGTCCGCTGGTTGGCTGGTCCGCCGGTTGGTCAGTCGGAGCACGGTCTGGACAGAGCACGGGCCGGTCGCCTCGCGGCGGCCGGCCCGTCGACGTGCGGGTGGGTCAGAGCGTGCTTGCGTTGGTGCCCGAGCCGGACGGCTTGGTGCGGGGGGTGGTGGCCGACGGCGACCCGGAGGTCGTGCCGACCGGGCTGCTGCCCGCCTTGGCGCCCACGGTGGCGGGCGTGCCGGCGAACGCGTCGTCGGCGGCGGTCAGCTCCTGCTTGCCGGTGCTGCCGTTGCCCAGCTTCTCGCCCAGCTTGGTCTGGCCGAGCTTGTCCTTGCCCTCGCTGTAGAGCCGGTTGGCCTGAGCCTGCGCGACCCCGGCCGCCTCCTGGACGGTCGGGTGGTCGAGCACCTTGCGGCCCCGGACCACGAGCTCTTCGTACTTCTCCCGGCCGGCACGGGCGCCCAGGACGAATCCCGCAGCCAGCCCGCCAAGAAACATGATCTTTCCGCGCATGGCGGCTCCTTCCGTACCTGACGCGCCGTCGCCCCGTCGGGTCGCCCCGCCGGGCGCGACCAATTCGCGCCTGCGTCCTCTGTCCGCAGCTAACTACCCATCCTGCTCCCCGCTCAAGCATGCTTGTGCCGGGATGGCGATTTGCCCCGATTGCGATTCGCTTCGCGGCCGTGACCTGGGAATCTGGATCATGGCTGGATCAGGGTGGCTTGTGGGCGGGTTGCGTGTGGAACCCACTGGACCACCACCGGGGGATGTCCTGTACTCTTGTCCCCGTCGCACGGTGCCGGCGAGATCCGGTTCTCCGAGCGGTGCACGATCCCCTGTAGCTCAATTGGCAGAGCAGCCGGCTGTTAACCGGCAGGTTATTGGTTCGAGTCCAATCGGGGGAGCTTCTCCACCCAACGCCCGTCGGCCACCCGCCGACGGGCGTTCCCGTATCCCCACCCCTCGTCCCCGGCCCTCGGCGGTCCCGGCCCCCGACCCAGGCACGCCCGCACCTCGGCCCCTTCCCGCCCCCTGCCCCCCGCCCCCTGGCCCGCCCCTGGCCCCTGCCCCCCGCCCCCTGGCCCCTGGCCCCTGGCCCCTGGCCCCTGCCCCCCGCCCCCTGGCCCCTGGCCTTCGCGGTCCACCCCCGGGCCGCCGATCTTGCACTTGATGCGGTGGCAAATCGGATGTAGTGCGCCTTTCGGCAACCGAAAGTGCAAGATCGACGCGATCGTGCCGGCGAGCGCGGAGGGGCACGGGTGTGCGGGGCGGGAGGTCGGCTCTCGAGGCAGCAACTTCACCGATGTTGCTGTTTCCCGCGCGTCGGATGCAGCAACTTCACCGATGTTGTGAGGATCTTGGCGCGGGGCGCGGGGCGCGGGGCGCGGGGCGCGGGGCGCGGGGCGCGGGGCGCGGGGCGCGGGGCGCGGGGCGCGGGGCGCGGGGCGCGGGGCGCGGGGCGCGGGGCGCGGGGCGCGGGGCGCGGGGCGCGGGGCGCGGGGCGCGGGGCGCGGGGCGCGGGGCGCGGGGCGCGGGGCGCGGGGCGCGGGAGCGCGGGGCGGAATGGGTCGGTTTGGGGTGCTTGGGACTCGTGGGCCGGGCAGGATGGCGATGTCGACCTAGACTCCCGCTGCGTCGATTGATGCGTCGATTCTTGGGGTGAGCGCGAATGTCCGGACGACGGGGCTTCGGCCGGGCCACGCTGGTCGCGGTGGCGGTCGTGCTGGCCTGGTTGGTGATCGGCGCGGTGGCCGGCCCGTACGCCGGACGGCTCAGTGAGGTCTCCACCAACGACAACGCCGCGTTCCTGCCCACCGACGCCGAGGCGACCCGCGCCCAGGATCTCGCCGGTGGATTCGTCGACCGGCAGACCACTCCGGCGCTTGTCGTCTACGAGCGGTCGTCGGGGATCACCGACGCTGACCGGCAGCGGGTCGCCGCGGACGCCGCCCGGTTCGCCCAGGTGCCGGGCGTCGTCACCCCGCTGCCTCCGCCCATCCCCAGTGCGGACGGCCAGGCACTACAGGTCGTCGTGCCGGTGGACGACGCCGAGGGCGAGCAGATCGGCGCGGTCGTCCGACAGGTGCGCGACATCGCCGGGGGTGACCGGGACGGGTTGAGCGTGGACGTTGCCGGCCCGGCGGGTCTGCTCGCCGACCTGATCGAGGTCTTCTCCGCCATCGACGGGCCGCTGCTGCTCGTCACGCTCGTCGTGGTGTTGATCATCCTGTTGATCGTCTATCGCAGCCCGGTCCTGTGGGTCTTCCCGCTGTTGGCCGCGGGAATGTCGTACGCCCTCGCCGCCGTCTTCGTCTACCTGCTCGCCGACGCCGACATCCTCAAGCTGAACGGGCAGGCACAGGGCATCCTCACCGTGCTGGTCTTCGGCGCCGGCACCGACTACGCGCTGCTGCTGATCGCCCGCTACCGGGAGGAGCTGCACCGCCACGACCGTCCGTGGAGCGCGATGCGTGCCGCGTGGCGGGGCGCCGCGCCGGCCATCATCGCGTCCGGCGGCACGGTCATCGTCAGCCTGCTGTGCCTGCTGCTGTCCAGCCTGAACTCCAACCGGGCGCTCGGTCCGGTCGCCGCCATCGGCATCGCCGCCACGCTGCTGGTGATGCTCACCTTCCTGCCCGCGTTGCTGGTGCTCGGCGGCCGGTGGGCGTTCTGGCCCCGACGTCCCCGAGTCGACCAGGCCGACCCGCAGGCCGAGCACGGCATCTGGAGCCGGGTCGCCGGTTTCGTGGCCCGGCACGCCCGTCCCATCTGGTTGAGCACCGCCGTCGTGCTGGCGGTGCTCACGCTCGGCCTCACCCAGCTCGGCGCGACCATCCTCGGCCAGTCCGACCTGTTCACCCAACGCACCGACTCGGTGGACGGTCAGGAGGTGATCGCCCGGCACTACCCGGCCGGCACCGGCAGCCCGGCCACCATTTTCACCACCCAGCAGTCCGCGCAGCAGGTCGCCCAGGTGGCGAAGGACGTGCCGGGCGTCGCCGACGTCCGCCCCCTCACCGGCGGCCCGCAGACCGGCCCACCCCAGGAGAACGCCGCCCCGAAGGTCGTCGACGGTCGGGTGCAACTGGAGGCGACCCTGACCGACCCGCCGGACAGTGACGGCGCCGAGCGGACCATCCGCGACCTGCGGGAGGCCGTACACCAGGTGCCGGGCGCGGACGCCGTGGTCGGCGGCTTCACCGCGATCAACGTGGACACCTCGGACGCCGCGAAGCGCGACCAGAACGTCATCATCCCGGTGGTGCTGGTGGTCATCGCGGTGATCCTGGCCCTGCTGCTACGCGCCCTCCTCGCGCCGCTGCTGCTCATCGGCACGGTGCTGCTCAGCTTCGCGGCCACCCTCGGCCTCTGCGCGCTGCTGTTCCGCCACGTCTTCGGCTTCCCCGGTGTGGACTCGTCGTTCCCGCTGTTCGCGTTCGTCTTCCTCGTCGCGCTCGGCATCGACTACAACATCTTCCTGATGAGCCGGGTCCGCGAGGAGTCGGTCAAGCGGGGCACCCGGGCCGGTGTGCTGGCCGGCCTCGCCGTCACCGGTGGCGTGATCACGTCCGCCGGCATCGTGCTCGCCGCGACGTTCTCCGCCCTCGCCGTGCTGCCGTTGGTGGTGCTGGTCGAGTTGGGTACGGCGGTCGCGATCGGGGTACTGATCGACACGATCATCGTCCGGTCGTTGCTGGTGCCCGCGCTCGCGTACGACATCGGGCCGAAGATCTGGTGGCCGGGCCGGTTGTCCCGGACGAACGGTGAGCGGGAGGCGCGCGATGCTGGCTGAGACCGACGTGGTGGTTGTCGGCGGCGGCCTGGCCGGACTTGCCGCCGCCCGTCGGCTGCACCGCGCCGGCGTGCCGTGGCGGCTGCTGGAGGCCGGCCGCCGGCTCGGGGGCCGGGTCGCCACCGACGTCGTCGACGGGTACCTGATCGACCGCGGTTTCCAGGTGCTCAACACCGCCTACCCGCGACTCGGCACGCTGCTCGACACCGATCGCCTGGACCTCGGCTACTTCACCTCCGGCGTGCTGGTCCGCCGGGGCGACGACCTGCTGCGGCTGGTCAACCCGCTGCGCGAGCCGAGCGGCGGCCCGCGTACCGCCCTCGCCGGCGTCGGTTCGCTGCTCGACCGGCTCCGTTTCGCCGCGCTCGCCACCGGTGCCGCGACGCTGCCGGTGTCCCGCCTGCTGGCCGCGCCGGAGACGACCACCGAGAGGGCGCTGCGCCGGGCCGGTCTCTCCGACGCGATCATCGAGGAGCTGTTGCGGCCGTTCCTGTCCGGTGTGTTCATCGACCGGGAGTTGGCGACCTCCAGCCACGTGTTCGCGATGGTGCTGCGCTCGTTCGCCCGGGGCCGCATCGGCCTGCCCGCCGAGGGGATGGCCGCGCTGCCCCGGGCCATCGCCGAGCCGCTGCCGACCGACCTGCTCGACCTGGACACCCCGGTCGCGCAGGTCGCGCCCGGCCTGGTCCGCACGCAGGCCGGCGACATCAGATGCCGGGCCGTCGTGGTCGCCGCCGACCCGCCCGCCGCGGCCGCGTTGCTGCCGGCTCTGTCGACGGTACGGATGCACAGCTACACGACGTACTACCACAGCGCTCCCGAACCGCCGCTTCGCGAGCCGGTCCTGCTCGTCGACGGTGACCGTCGGGAGATCGTGGCGAACACGGTGGTGCTCAGCAATGCCGTACCGACCTACGCCCCGGCCGGCCGGCACCTCGTGGCCACCTCCGTGGTCGGTCCGACGGCCCCGCCCGAACCGACCATCCGGGCCGAGTTGACCCGGCTGTACGGACGATCCACCGCCGACTGGACGCACCTCACCACCGTGTCCGTGCCGGACGCGCTGCCCGCCGCCCCACCCCCGCAGGGACGGCTGCGCAAGCCGGTCGCGCTCGGGCAGGGGCTGTTCGTGGCCGGTGACCACCGGGACAGTCCATCGATCCAGGGCGCTCTCGCCAGCGGTTGGCGTGCCGCCGGCGCGGTGCTCGAGGAGCTGCGCGCCGGCTGACCTCGTGCCGAAAACGCGGGCATCGCCGCCGTAGTTGATCACCTATGATCGCCGCCATGCCCGCACCTCTGCCAGCCCCCACCTTCGATGCTGGCGCCGCGTACCCCGAGGTCAACGATCTCCGCAAGGCGCTCGACGCCGCCGACTGGCCCGCCGTGCAGGCCGTGTTCGCCGAGCGTGACCCCGCCTTGCGCACGCTGCTTGTCAGGGAGGCCGGCGACCACGCCGGGGCGGGTGAGTTCCTGCGTCGCATGTACGACGACGACCCCACCGACAACCTCGCTGGTGTCCTGCACGGCACCCACCTCATCTGCGACGGCTGGCGGATCCGCAGCGCCGACCGGGCCCGCAACGTCAGCCGGGCGCAGTTCGACCAGTTCCACGATCACCTACGGCGCGCCGAGCAGGTGCTGATCGACGTCACCGCCCGGTACCCCGACGACCCGGCAGCCTGGACCGAACGACTGGCCGTCGCCCGCGGTCTGGAGCTGGGTCAGAACGAGGCCCGCCGCCGCTACGACCGTCTCGCCCACCACCACCCTCACCACCTGCCCGCACAGGCCAGCCTCATCCAACAGCTCTGCCCGAAGTGGAGCGGTGACTGGGACCGGATGTTCGCCTTCGCCCGCGCGTGCGCCCAGACCGCCCCCGCAGGGGCTCCCAACGCCGTGCTGATCGCCGACGCGCACCTGGAGCGCTGGCTGGACATCGACGACGACCAGGAGGGCGCGGACTACCTGGAGCAGTCGGAGGTGATCGACGAGATCCACCAGGCCGCGGAACGGTCGGTGCTGCACCCGGACTTCGTGCACGACGCCGGCTGGGTCTGGGTCCGCTCGGTCTTCGCGCTGATGTTCTGCCTCACCGAACAGTGGGCCGCCGCCGCGACCCAGTTCACCGCCCTCGGCAACCTGGGATCGAAGTACCCCTGGAGCAACCTCAGCGGGGTCGACACCTTCACGGAGTACCGCGCTGAGGCGTACGCGAAGGGTGGTCGGTCGTGATCCAGCACCTGGACGTGGACGGGGTGCCCACGCTGCTCGCCCCCACCGGCGGGCCGATGCGCGCCGGACTGACCTTCCGGGTCGGCACCGCCGACGAGACACTCGCCCGCGCCGGCGCCACCCACCTCGTCGAGCACCTGGCGCTCGCGCCGCTCGGCCTGGCCGACTACCACGTCAACGGCGTGACCGCCCCGGCGTTCACCATGTTCCACACGCAGGGCTCCGCGACCGACATCGCGGCGTTCCTCACCGCCGTCTGCGGGCACCTGTCCGACCTGCCGGTCGGGCGACTCGACGTCGAGAAGGACATCCTGCGTACCGAGTGGAGCAGCCGGGGAGCCGCCGCGATCGACGACATCCCGCTGTGGCGACACGAGGCCCGGGACTTCGGGCTCAGCAGCTACCCGGAGTGGGGCCTGGACGCGCTGACCGCCGACGACCTGCGCGAGTGGACGGCCCGCTGGTTCACCCGGGAGAACGCGGTGCTGTGGATCTGCGGCGACCAGGTGCCGGCGGGGCTCCGGCTGTCGTTGCCGACCGGGGTACGCCAGCCGGTCCCGGCGGTCTCGTCGGCGCTGCCGCAGACCCCCGCGTACTTCGTCCACGGGGCCCGGGCCGTGGTGCTCGACGCCGTGGTGCGGCGCAGCGCCGCCGCGGCCGTCTTCGCCGGCGTGCTGGAACGGGATCTGTACCGGTCGCTGCGCCAGGATTCCGGCCTCTCCTACACCACCACCACGGGGTACGACCCGCGCGGCGACGGCAACGCCACGCTGCGGGCGCTCGCCGACGCGCTGGCGGAGAAGCAGGACGCCGTTCTCGGCGGCTTCGTCGACGTGCTCGCCAAGCTGCGGGTCGGCCGGATCGAGCAGGCCGACCTGGACGCCACCGTGGCCAAGCGCGAGGACCTGCTCGGCACCGCCGAGGTCGATGCCGCGCGACTTCCCGGTTACGCGCTGAACGTGCTCACCGGGGAACCCAACCTCACCATCGACGAGCACCGGGCCGAGTTGAAGGCCGTCGACCTCGCCGACCTGCACGAGGTCGCCGGCGAGGTGATGGGCTCCGCGCTGCTCATGGTGCCGCGCGGGCTCACCGCCGACTGGGCCGGTTTCGTCGCCGCGCCCACCCACTCCACGGAGATCCTGGACGGCACCGGCTACGCGGCGAAGGAGGGCCACGCCGACCTGCGGATCGGCGTCGACGGAGTGACCCTGCTCCAGAACGACAAGCCGCTGACCGTGCGCTACGCCGACTGCGCCGCCATGCTCACCTGGCCGGACGGAGCGCGGCAGCTGATCGGCGCGGACGCCATCGTGCTGCACATCGAGCCGACCATGTTCCACCTGCACCCGGCGGCACTCCCGATCATCGACGCCCAGGTGCCGGCCGACCGGCACATCGGCATGCCGGCACGTACGCCGGACGAGATGCCGCAGCCCTCGGCACCCGAGAAGCCGGCCCGCGCGCCCGGCGACCGCCCCTGGTGGGAGGTCGCGATGATGGTGGTCAGCGGCGTCGCGGTTCTCGTGGTGGGCGCCGTGAGCCTGCTGGTGACGTACGCCATGGTCGCCGCCGGTTCCGAGCCCGGCGAAGAGTGGCTGTGGGGCGTCGTCGTGGCAGGCTGGCTGCTCACTGTTATCCTCGCGTTGCCCATCGTGCTGCTGTGGCGACGGCGGCGGTGATGGGACGGGGCCGCATCGGCGCTGGCCCGTGATCCACCGGGCGGGATAAGATCCGGCCCGGTGTCGGGGGCGGTAGCTCAGCTGGTTAGAGCAGTGGACTCATAATCCATCGGCCACGGGTTCGAGTCCCGTCCGCCCCACCAGGCAAAACATCAGATTACGATCCTTCCGTGTTCCTGCTCGTGGTGCGAGCGCGCTACGACTGCTTCCATGACGAAGGCGAACGGTCACCAGAAGCGGCAGCCCGGCGAAGCTGCCCAGGCGACTTACCGAAGGTGAAGGTCTACGCGGGCATCGACTCCATCATTAAGAAGCAGCACTACCTCAGCGGACCATCCTCGGCTGCTGCCCGACCGCTGGAAAAATGCTGATAAGGCGCGCGCGGTTCTCGCCAGGTGGACGAGCGGCGCGACCCGCGTACCCGTGCAACCTTGGATCAGTGCTTTATCAGTAGCCAGAAGTGCTGCGGTGCTGCGAGAGTGCCGAGACCGCTGTGAAGGCGCGACAGCGGCTTGCACTTTCTGTGGCCGGCACTTATCGGTGCAGTCGCGCGGTCCTGCCTTCGGGTGCTCAATCGCAGTGCGGGTATGCCTGCGTCGATCCGGCAGATTCACTAGATTTTGTCTGGCATGCTGAACCAGCGTTCGATGGCGGTGGATCTCCGTTAATCCGGCAACTCAAGCGGAGAAGCCAGGGATGCCCAGCCCAATCCGGGGCCGCCAGCGGCCCACTTAAGCGGCGAACTGGTCAGTCAAGAGTGGACAGACCGAGGCGCGTTCGTGTTGGTGGCTATGACAACGGAGCGCGACGGAGTCAGCTGTGCGCGAGCCGCGTTGGTCCGCTGTCTACCTGGACGCGCTCCGTGCTGACGCTGCGGAGCCTTGTATCTGGACGATGCCGGGAACCTGCGGGACAAGGCCACTAAGACGTACCAGCAGCGGCGCGCGGCACCGAACGCAGAGACGGTAGCGGCGTTGTGTGATCATCTGGCCGGTTGCTTCGAACGCGCGTCGGCCCTCGGCCTTACGCAGCAGCGTCAAGGCCAAGTTTTCTCGCCCGGCCCTCGGTGGTCGTAACGCCGCTGATACCGGATGCGACCCAGCGATCCAGCCGCATGCCCCTACGGCTAGACATAGCTACGAACCTAGATGTTCTTAGGTGCCCATTGGTCTACGGAGTTTGTCGCGACAGGTGTCGACGTTCGGACAGTTGCCGGGAGGATCGGCCACGGTGGGAGACGCAACCCTGTGCGTATATGCAGCCTGGCTCTCACAATCCGATCAGCATGCGGCTGCCGCTCTGGCTGCTCGTGAGCCCAGTCGCGCCATCTGTCCGAGCACACATGGCCTGTACGGGGCCTTCCGGCATAGCGCGAGTTTGCTCTAGGATTGCCGGATGCAACCGTCCCGGTTACGAACAAGCCGCAAAGTGCACGATGTTCCCGGCCCTCGACTGATTCGCTTGGAAGCGAAGGGTCTCCTCCGAAGATTCAACCATGTAATTGATTTCCCGGCCGACTGGACTTACGTGATTCTGCATGGTCCGAACGGTGTCGGGAAGACCAAGTTGTTAGAAATCGTCGAGGCGGTATTTACGGGCAAGCCCTCGAAGGTTTTAGAGTATCCCTTCGACTCGGTATACTTCCGCTTCGATGATGGCACCAAACTATCGATTTCAAATTCTGAGCAGCTGAGTTTATTTGATCAAAAACTGCGCGATAGAGAATTTTCCCTATCGACGCGAACTGTCAGCTTCAGATTGGCCAGGCCCGGCGGTGACGTCGCTATTTGGGAATCTGGCCCCTCCTACGTCGTGCCGTCAGCAGAAGTGATGGACTATTTGGCGAGGCGCGTTCCCCTTGGCAGGTTAGTGGGCGGCTACTGGCGTGATCACCGTAGCTCGGAGCGGATGACCGATCAGGAAGTGTTGGCGAAGTACGCAGACTTGCTTCCTCACCGCGTTCCTCCGACCCAACCGATGCCTGGGGAACTGATATCATTTATCGATTCCATCTCTGTCCACCTGATCGAGACGCAGCGGCTATTGGCTGGGCAGTCCGCTCCGCGCGTGGCAGCGGGCCCTAGGAGTCGACCATTGCGGAGATCGCGTGTGTTGGAATATGCGGACGACCTTGCGCGCCGACTCCGAGGTGCTTTGGCGGAAAACTCTACGATATCCCAGCGGCTCGATCGCACATTCCCCAGGCGACTTCTTGCTGAGGGCGTGTCGGAAAACGCGCCTACCGAGGCCGTTATTAGAGCTAGGTACGACGAGCAGCGTGAGCTTCGTAACGCTCTTACTGCGATCGCGGTACTGGATATGGCTGAAGATCTTCCCCTGCCGCCACGTGCTCTAGAATTGTGGGAAAGAGTCGTCCTGTCGACGTACCTGGATGACGCGGATAAGAAGCTTGCTACCTTTCAGTCGTTGCTATCGCGCGTAACCCTGTTAAAGCAAATTGTAACAGCGCGTTTCGAGTACAAGGATATGGTCATTGATCGGGATAAGGGCTTTCTATTCGCTGCCGACGGGGTAGAGATTTCCCCCGATATGCTCTCCTCTGGAGAGCAGCATGAGCTTGTTCTCCTGTACGACCTTCTCTTTAACGTTAGCCCTGGTTCTCTCGTTCTGATTGACGAGCCAGAGATTTCGCTGCACGTGGGTTGGCAGCAGCGTTTCTTGGCTGATTTGGGCGAAATTGGCGAGCTGAATAACCTTCGTTTTATCGTGGCCACGCACTCGCCCCAAATTGTGCACAAATCGTGGAATAGGACGGTTGCTCTGGGCTCCCGTAAAGATGATAGTGGGGCTCTGGAGAGGGAGGCGGATCATTGATCTCTTGCTTGACTGCTGATGATCTATTCGCCCAAATCCTCTTCATGCGTACGGTCGACAGTCGGACCTTCTTGCTGGTTGAAGGTGAGACCGACTGCGCCTTGGTAGACACTCATCTCGTGAATGAATGTGAATCGATCCCGGCCGCAGGAAAGAGTGTGGCTTTGGGTGCAGCCGTCATTGCTTATGAGCAGAATGTAGAAGGAGTGCTAGCGATAGTAGATCGAGACTGGGTTGGCAGCCTGGAAACTGAATTATCGACCCCGAATGTGATCTATACAGATGCGTATGACATGGAGTCCACCATGTTTCAAATGGACAACGTGCTGAACAGAATCATGAACTCTTACTGTCGCCGTGATCTGCTCAGATCTGTCGATCGAACGGCTCCCCAGTGGCCGGTTATGGTTACGACGAGAGCTGCTGCCGCTGTCTCTGCGTTAAGATACGCCTCCAAGACTCACGGTTGGGGTATCGGTGTCCGCGACTTCCCGATCCATGTAATCGTCAACTTGGACGGAGGTGCTCCTAATCTCGCCCTGCTGTGTCGAATTGCCTGCGACAAAGCAGAATCGAGGATTGATGCCGAGACGGTACTCGGGGCAACCAGGATGGCCTTAAGTGAGATAGCCGACGATGCTAAAAAATGCTCCGGACACGATCTAATGAAGGCCCTCTCGTATGTTATTAATCAGAGGTTTGGCGGTTCGATTTCGGAGGCTAACCTCGCGTCCGCATTCCGTGCTGCGGTCGGCTGCGGCGACCTTGCAGGCACCACGTTTTTCCGTAGCGTGAGTGAGTGGAGCCAGATGCACGGGAAGCGTGTCTGGTCCTGCAACCTGCCTAACAAGGTGCCCGCTGCTCGGACGTCGCCTGACCCCTGCATCTCTGACGAATCTAGTACCGCGCTGTGGCAAGACGAACCTAGCCGAAGCTAGGATTGGCTGACAGCGGGCCGACGCGGTGTCGCTGGTCGAGGCGGTCGCTAACTGCTTCACGTTCAGGTGTGACAGTGGAAGTGGCGGCGGTAGCGCCAGTCATTTGTGCGCACTTTTCGAGGCGGAAGAGCGAGGTCTGGGGCAGAAGTTACGTGCAGAGTTCGCCGACGATCTTACGCTTGGATGTCCAATTGGACCGACATGGAAAGCGGGCCCAATGGTCACGAGATGAGCGTGCAAGAACGCTTATCGGAGTGCCCTCCGTTGTGGGCCTGACCACATCGTGACGCGGTCTCGGGCCAAGATTGAAATGGTTTTGAGGGAGGCAGTGTCTCGAGTCGACTACTCGCCGAACGGCTCGACCGATCCGTCCCAGCCGAGCCAGCCCTGTTGGGTCATCCGTCCCTCGGCGTAGATGTAGGACCAGCGGGCGCCGTCCTCACTTTCGAAGTGGACGACGCCGGAGCGGACGAACGGCGCGATCGCGACGTAGAAGGCGATGGCCTGCTTCGACCACTTGGGATCGCCCTCGTCGTCGTGATCAAACTCGATCCAGTCCCCGTTCGCGGGTGATCGAGGCCCTGGCCTCGTACGCGATGTCGACGAGCCGGTCATTCACGGCAGCCAGATCGGGCTCGTACCAACCACTCTGTTCGGCCATGGCGGCCTTGGCGGCGGCGGTCGCAGCGGCATCGTCCGACGTTGGTAGGTGCAGACGGCCCGAAGGCCACACCGAATATCCCACGGCGGGCAGTCTGCGGTCGTCGATGTTCTGCAAGCCGAGTCGAACAGCGACCTATTGCCGAGCCAGTCCGACGGCGGCGGCCAAGCGGGCCACGTCGGCTGTTGTCGGGCCGGCTCGTAGCGCGGCGGTCAGCGCCTCCCGGGCGACGGGGCGGGTCCGCGTCTCCGCAGGCGCGATGCGATCGGCGTTGACCAGGGCCTGGCCGGCTGCGCCCGCGTCGCCGAGGTTCAGGTGAGCGCACGCGATGTCGATCAGGTGGGCGGCTCGATGTTCGGCGGGGAGCAGGTGCCAGCTGTTGGTGCCGATGGCCCGTCGGTGTCTGAGCACGGCCAGGTGGTGATCCCCGGACCAGGTCGCCATCAGGGCGTGAGCGAGGTCGACTTCAGTGGCGCCGAAAGCGATGCTGTCGTGGTCGTGGCAGTCGGCGTCGTTCGCGAGGCGGGCCGCGCGCTCGGTGAGTTCGCCTGCGGCGGTGACGTCCGAGCTGATGGCGGCCGCGAGCGCCGCTTCGATGAGCAGGGTCCCCGCTACGCCCGTCTGGCGGGGGTGGCGCGGCGCAAGGTCGATCTGGCGTACGGCGTCCATGGCGGTCGTCATCGCCAGCCGGCCGCGCCCCAGAGTCCGCAGTGCCTGCGCGAGGGAGATCGCGGCGAGCCCGCCGCGCCGCGGGTCGCCGTTGGCGGCGCTCATCGCCCGGTCGGCGGCCAGCCAGGCCAGGTCGCCCTCGCCGAGTTTGACCAGCATGTGGGCGGCGAGCCGGTTCACTCGCACCGAGAGGTCGGCTGCCTCCTGCGGGTGCGCGTGGCAGATCCGGCGGCTGTCGGCGAGCAGGCCGGGCAACAGCCGTAACACCTGTGGATGGACGGACCCGGACACCATCGATCAGCGGGTCGCCGCGCGGATGACCCGGCAGGAGGTGCTGCGCCGGCAGCCGAATCCGTTGCGGATGCACGCCATCCTCTCCGAGGCGTCGCTGCGCACCGAGGTCGGCGGCCCGGACGTGCTGCGTGAGCAACTCGACCACCTGGTCACGGTGGCGCGGCTGCCGAACGTGACGATCCAGGTGCTGCGCTTCGAGGCCGGCGCACACCTGGCTGACAGCAGCGGCTTTGCTCTGCTCGACTTCGAGCAGGACGAGCCGTCGCTGGGCTACATCGAGACCCTGGCCGGTGAGCTGTTCCTTGAGTCGAGTCGCGACCTGGCGAGGCTGTCGGCGGCGTACGACAATCTGAAGATGCTGGCGATGTCACCCGCCGAGTCGGTCACGTTCATCAAGGAGCTGAGCAAGCATGGAACGTAACGCCTGGCGCACGTCGAGCCGTTCGGGCAACAACGGCCAGTGCGTGGAGGTGCGTGACCGGGGCGTAGAGGTCGACGTTCGCGATTCCAAGGCTCCGGATGCCGGGATGTTGAGCTTCGCACCGGCCGCCTGGGCGGCGTTCATCAGCAGCGCCAAGCAGCCGCGCTGAGCCGTACCCTCTAGCCTCTGCGGGTGATCTCCTACCGCGCCTGCGTCCCCGCAGACCTCGATCGCGTGACCGCGTGGGTCGTGACCGAGCCCGTCGGGTGGATTCCCGCCGACCGTTACGCGGCCGATCTGGCCGACGGCATGTACCGGCCGGAATGGACATGGATCGCCGAGCACGACGGCCGGGTCGTGGGACGGGCGTTGTGGTGGGGGCCGAAGGGCAGTCCGCATCCGGTCGCGCTCGACTGCCTCGACGTGGATCCCGCCGTGGGCGACCGTGCCGCCGTCGCCGCCGAGCTGATCAGGGTCGCACTGGCCGGGCTCCCGCACGCGGTGCAGTACCGGATCAACCTCACGGGTGGCTGGCGTGACGATCCCGCCACCTCGGCGGCCGTCGAGTGGCGGCGGGCGGCGGCGCACGCGGCGGGGCTCACCCGGCAGGTGGAGCGGCTGCAGTTCGAGTGGGCACCCGCCGACGGGGTGCCTCCCGTGACCGGCCGGCTGCGGTTCACCGAGGCCTCCGACGAGGAGTTCCTCGCGGTGTTCAGGAGAATCGCCGAGGGCAGCCTGGACGCCCAGACCCGTGCGAGCCTGGCCGCCAAGGGCGTGGACGCGACCGCGCGCGACGAGATGGACTTTTATCTCAGGGCACCGGGCAAGCGGGAGTGGTGGCGGATCGCCCACACGCGCGAGGGGGAGGTGGCGGGCATGGCGATTCCCTCCGCGACCGCGTACAACGTGAACGTCGGCTATCTCGGGGTGGTGCCGGAGTTCCGCGGGCGCGGCTACGTGGACGACGTGCTCGCCGAGATCACCCGCTTTCACGCGGTCAACGGGGAGTCGCGCATCACCGCCACCACCGACATGGGCAACGCGCCCATGGCGGCCGCCTTCCGTCGCGCCGGGTACCGCAACACCGGAATACGGCTGCTCTTCTCCAACTACGCCCAGCCCTGAAACAGCACACGTGCAGTGCGACCTATGCGAAGTCCCAGTCGAACATGCGCACCGGCAGGAGGACGAGGACGACTGTCGCGGCGACGGCGAGCAGTACGCGCACGGTGCGAAGGCCCCGCCACCACGGAATGATCCAGAGCAGTAACCACACGGCGCTCGCGATCGCCACATGCAAGCCGATCACCCTGAGGCTGGTCTCCTCGCACATGTTGTCGGCGATTGCCTCTTTGCACAGCGGCGGGGTGCGGTGGTGGCTCTGCATGTTTCCCACCACGCCGACGATGCCGGCCAACACCGGTGCCGCCACGAGGGTGAACAGTGGCGTCACCAGCCATCCGGCGAGGTCACGACGCCGGTCCGTCAGCCGTACCACTCGCGGAACTGTACAGCCGGACATCGACAGTTTCTGCCCCTCTCGTCGGCACGAGTCGGCAGGGCCACGCCGGGCTGCGCGCGCCGCTAAACTCCGCCGAGTCTCCTCGTCGAGCCGGACCGACACGGGTAACGCCATCCTGTTGACGGGACTGGAGCTGTCCAATGGGCCTGCAACTGCCACCTGAGCTGGCCGAAGCTCTCAACTGGGTGGGCTTCACCTGGCCAGCAGCCGACCGCAACGGCGTCAACAACGTCCCGCTCTTCGGCTTCGACGGCCGTACCCGGCTGAACTGACTGCCCGAATCGGAAAGGGTTTTGCGAGTGGCCACTGACGACTGGAAGGGCACCATCAACCAGATCCTGTACGGGTTGATGTTCACCCCTCAGTTGAGCGACGAGACGGCCGATCAGATGGCAGCGGCGATGGTAGAGCGCCGCTACTTCGGTGCCGGTCCCGACGCCTACGCCGACGCGATCGCCCAGGCCGGACGGTACGACGGTCCACTGACCGACGAGATCGAGACACCGCACGGAGAGACGGCGTTCCGCGACTTCCTCGGCCGGCTCGGCAGCCGGTTGGAAGCGCTGCGAGCCTCGTAGAGATCACCGGAGATCGGCGGGTGGAACAGCGGCACCACCGGCGTGGATGATCGTCGTACCGTGTTCCGATGGTGTCGGAGGCGGTGCGGTACTACGACGATTTCCTCGCCGAGCGGGACTGGCTCGCCGAGGGCCTGAGCTGGGCCGTGGTGCAGCCGGCGAGTGCCGAGGCCACCGTCGACGGGGTCATCAAGCGGCTGCGTGCCACGCGTGTCGAGCCGGGTGACGACCAGTCGGGCGAGCTTGCCGACCTGGCCCAGATCGGCCCCGACGTGCTGGTGTTTCAGGACAACGGCTGCGCGTTGAGTCGCCCCGAGGTGCTGCGCTGGCTCAGTGACGGTACGCGGGTACACACCGTCGAGTGGACCGTGAACGGCAACGGCGGCCTGACGTACGCGGTGTACGGCAGGATCCTCGCCTGGATGGACCTGAACGACCCGGAGCGGCGGCACGGCGACGACCCGTCCGCGTTCGCCGACGACCTGGACGACGTACGCGCCGCGCGCGGCACCGGGTACGTGCGGTCCGCGGCGATGGCGTTCGTCGAGCAGCGGACCGGGGTGCGGCTGCCGGCCGGGTGGATGAGTGACGAGGGGGCCGATCCGCAGGCCGGGCCGTGGGTGACGGTGCGGCTGCCGCACATCCCGGCCGACCCCGGGCCGCCGTCGAACTTCGGTCACTACGAGCCCGACCTGGACGCGCGGCTGCGGGCCGCGCCGGATCGGGTACGACGGGCGGCGGTCGCGCTCGCCGTCCGGGCGGTGACCACGCGGTTCCGGTTCAGCGACGACGAGCTGGCGAGGCGGGCGGTCGAGGCCGTCGAGCGGGGGCTGACCGTGGACGAGGAGACCCGGTGGAGGATTGCCCGCCTCAGGGCGCAGGGCGATGACGTCCGGCCCTGCGCCGATGCCGTGCACGCCCTGCACGCGGCGCTGGGCGCGGGGATGGCCGCGGTCGACGCGCTGGGCGCCGCGAGGCACGCGCTCGGCGACCGATGGCCGGCGGTGCGCCAGGACCTGCACCGCCTGGTACGGGAGCCCGGCTGAGGTGGTCCGATCGGTGCCCAAGATCTGCACAACATCCCCGATGGTGCTGCCACAGCCACGCGGCAGACAGCAACATCCCCGAAGTTGCCGCCACGAACTTCGGCGCCTTTGTCGAATCGGGGTCGGGTCGTTCGTGGTACGGGTGGAGGCGGCCGACGGAGGCCGCCCGGGAGAAGGGGAGTTCTGAGATGGCGCGGTACCTGATCTCGTTCAACGACGGCGCGATGGACCACATCCCCGCCGAGGAGTTGCCCGAGGTGGGCAAGGCGGCGCACGCCGTGCTCCAGGAGGCCGTCGACGCGGGCGTCTGGGTGTTCGGCGGCGGCCTCGAACGGCAGCAGGCCACCATCGTGGCAACGGACGGGTCGACCACCGACGGCCCCTACCCGGAGACCAGGGAGGTCATCGGCGGGTTGGTGGTCGTCGACGTGACCACCCGCGAGGAGGCGCTCGGGTGGGCTGCCAAGTGGGCCGCCGGTTGCCGCTGCGCCCAGGAGGTCCGGGAGATCATGGACGACCCCGAGATGGAGGAGATGCTCCGCCGCGCCGACCGTCGAGGGTGACCCCTCGTGTCCAGTGCGCGACGAACAGATCGAGGCTGCGGCCTGCGGAATTAGCCTGAGCCGGTGACGTCGATCGCGGACTCGGGCGTACGCGTCCGGCTGCTCGGGCCGGTGGAGGTGGTCGTCGCCGACGGTCCGCAGGCGGTGAACGGGGTACGCCGCAAGGCGGTCCTGGCGACGTTGGCGCTGCACGCGGGCCGGGTCGTGAGCGTCGACCGACTCGTCGACGTGGTCTGGGGCGAGCGTCCACCCGCGACGGCCGAGAACACGCTGCAACGCCACGTCTCCTACCTGCGCGGGGTGCTCGGCGAGCCCGGATCGATCGTGGCGCGTCGGCCCGGTTATCTGCTCGACACCGGGCCGGGCTCCACGGACGTCCAGGCCGCCGAGCACCTCCTCGACCTCGCTCGGCGTACGACGGACCGGGCGGAGCGGGTGGCCCGCCTCACCGCCGCGGTGGCGCTGTGGCGTGGCCCGCCGCTCGCCGACGTCACCGGCTCGCCCTGGCTCGAGGAGCAGGCCGAGCACCTGGCCCGCCTGCGGTTGGAGGCCGAGCGGGCGCTCGCCGAAGCGCGGCTCCGCGCTGGTGAACACGCGCGACTCGTCCCCGGCCTCGAACGGCTCGTCCGACAGCATCCCTTCGACGAGCACCTGCACGCACACCTGATGCTCGCCCTGTACCGGGACGGTCGGCAGGGCGAGGCGGTCGCCACGTACCGGCGGTTGCGTGACGGCCTCCGGGAGAACCTCGGCATCGACCCCAGCCCACGGCTCAAGGATCTCCAGGCGGCCATTCTGCGCCAGGACGCCGCGATCGCCGCGCCCGCGCCGGCCACCCCGGCTCCGGCCGTACCCGCGCGGGCGGTGGCGGCGCAGTTGCCTCCGCCCGTACCCACGTTCACCGGGCGTGCGTCGGAGCTGGCGGCCCTCGACGCGCTGGTCGACCGGGGCGGCGCGGTGGTGGTGTCCGGTACGGCCGGCGTCGGCAAGACCGCCCTCGTCGTGCACTGGGCGCACCGCGTTGCCGAGCGCTTTCCCGACGGGCAGCTCTACGTCAACCTGCGCGGCTTCGACCCGGCGGCCACACCGACCGACCCGACGCGGGTGCTGCACGGCTTCCTGGAGGCGCTCGGCGTTCCGCCGGCACGGATGCCGAGCGATCCGGACTCGATGGTGAGCCGGTACCGGACGCTGGTGGCGGATCGGCGTCTGCTGGTGGTGCTGGACAACGCGCGCGACGCGGACCAGGTCCGCCCGCTGCTGCCCGGCTCGCCGGACTGCCTCGCGGTCGTCACCAGCCGCGATCAGCTCGTCCCACTTGTCGTCACCGAGAGCGCCCAGCCGGTGGTCCTCGACCTGCTGAGCCCCGACGAGGCCCGTGACATGCTCGTCCGTCGGCTCGGCCCGCGCCCGGTCGCCGACGAACCCGCCGCGGCGGACGACATCGCCGACCGCTGCGCGCGGCTGCCCCTCGCCCTCGCCATCGTCGCCGCCCGGGCGGCCACCAACCCGCGCTTCTCGTTGGCCTCGGTGGCGAGCGAGCTGGGCGGTCTGGACGCCTTCCACGGCGGGGACGCGACCACCGACGTCCGGGCCGTCTTCTCCTGGTCGTGCCGGACCCTCAGTCCGGCGGCGGTCCGGCTGTTCCGGCTGCTGAGCCTGCACCCCGGCCCGGACGTCGCCGCGCCGGCCGTGGCGAGTCTCGCCGGTAGCAGCCCGCAGGCGATCGGCCCCCTGCTCGCCGAGCTGACCCGGGCGAATCTGCTCGCCGAGCACTCGTACGGGCGGTACGCGTTCCACGACCTGCTGCGCGCGTATGCCGCCGGTCTCGCCGACGAGGTGGAGCCGGCTGCCGACCGCCGTGCGACGGTCCACCGGCTGCTCGACCACTGCCTGCACGCCGCGCACGTCGCCGACCTCGCGCTGCATCCGCACTTCAGCACGATCAGTCTGCCGGCGCCGCTCCCGGGCGTGACGCCGGAGAGCCCTCGGAACCGTTCGGCCGCGTCGGCGTGGTTCGCCGCCGAGATCCCCGTCCTGCTGGCCGCCGTGCCGCTGGCGGCACGGTCCGGGTTCGAGGGGCACGCCTGGCGACTCGCCTGGACCGTGGCCGGCTACCTGCACCGGCAGGGACACTGGCAGGACTGGCTCGGTACGCAGCAGATCGCCCTCGCCGCCGCATCCCGCATCGGGGATCGGGCCGGGCAGGGGCACGCGCACCGCAGCCTCGGTCTCGCCTGCTCGCGGCTGCGCCGCTACGACGAGGCGGACGACCACCTGCGGCGTGCGCTCGACCTGTTCGGCGAGGCCGGCGACGACGCCGGACGGGCACACACCTGTCTGAACCTCGGCCAGCTCGCCGAGCGGCGGGGGGACATCCGCCAGGCGCTCGGGCATTCCCGGCGGGCGCTGACCCTGTTCCGGCGGGCCGGGAACCGGGCCGGGCAGGGGTACACCCTCAACGCGGTCGGTTGGCAGGAAGGGCTGCTCGGTGACCACCACCGCGCCCTCACCTCCTGCGGCGAGGCGCTGCGGATGCTGCAGGAGGTGGACGACGTCCAGGGTCAGGCGGACACCTGGGACAGCCTCGGCCACGCCCACCACCAGCTCGGCGACGACCGGCAGGCCGTCGCCTGCTACGAGCGGGCCCTGGAACTCTTCGGCCAGGTGCACGACCGGTACGCCGAGGCCAGCACATACGTGAACCTCGGCGGTAGCCACCGGGCCCTCGGTGACCTGGGCGCCGCACGTGCGGCCTGGCGTCGCGCGCTGCGCATCCTCGACGAACTCGGCGACGCGGACGCCGACGCGGTCCGCGCCGACCTCGTGCAGCTCGACGCCACCCGCTCGGGCTGACGTACCCCGCTTTCCGCGCCGTTTCCGGGCCGTTTCAGGGCGGCTCGGCACTCTTCGGACACCAGCTTTCCATCCAGGAACGGAGTGTTCGATGAGTCGCTTGGCACGCCGCCTCGCGGTGATGGGAGTGGCCGGCGCAACGGTGCTGGCCACGTCCACCACCGCGCTGGCGCAGACCGACAAGCCGCCGACCAAGGGCGCCGACTGCGTGGTCCAGTACGTGGACGAGCGCGGCGGGATCGTCCGCACCGGGACCGAGCCGGAGGGCCGGGAGTACGGCCGGTTCCGCTGCGGCAGCGGACAGTGGACGTTCGCCTGGGACCCGTTCGGCGCGGACGACGCGATCGTGGCGGACGAGATCGTCGTCGACCCGTCCGGCGTCGTCTCGGTGCGGCGGTTCACCGGTCCGGCGCTCGGCAACGACCTGACGATCGGCGAGATCACCGCCATCGCCCAGGCCGTCACCGGCAGCGCGGAGGTGATGGTCGACCGTGCGATCGTGGCGGTCGACGACGGCAAGGAGCGGACCCCCGAGGAGATCGAGGCGCTGCTGGCCGGCAAGGACACCACCGGCGTACGGGTGTTGGACACGATCGACAAGCCGGACGCCGCCAGGTCGGCGATGGACGTCATCGACGAGGCCGGAGGCACACCCGAGACCACCGTCGTCTACTTCAGCCTCTGGGGGGCGATCAAGTCGGTGTTCGCGTGGGTCGCGGACACGATCAGCGACATCGGTGGCTGGTTCGAGCGGCACTGCGACTGGGGGCTCTCTCCCAGCGGCCTGGGCGTGGTGGTCACATGTCGCTGGTAGCGCGGGACATCGCCAGGCGCGGCGGAATCATCGCCGTGGCACTTGTCGTCGGGCTGGTGGGGTCGTACGCGCCGTCGCGGGCGGCCGAGGGGGACGCCCGGACGACGGTCACCGACCAGCCCGGTGCCCCGGGAACGATGCTGCGCCAGTTCGAGGACCTCACCGGCCGGGGTGTCGGTGACCTGAACACGGTGCTGGCCGTCGACACCGGCGGTCGCAACGTCTCGGTCGACCAGTTCGCGGCGCTCGTCGCCGGCGAGAAGGTCGACGGTGTCACGGTCCTGGGCACGATGCCCGGCGGCCGGGACATCCTCGGCACGACCATGGCCGACCTGGCCGACGGCGCGTACGACGGCAGGGACGGCGGCGGCACCCTGCTCTTCGCCTCCTCCGCCCCCGGCGGTCGGGAGTGGTGCCTGACCATGTGCGTGGCCTCGGGGAAGTCCGTGTGGGAGTGCCTGTTGTCGCGCCGGTCGGGCGATCTGTTGCGCACCCTCGATCTCTCCGGCGACACGACGGTCGGCGGGACGAAGACAGCCTTCGAGAAGGTCAACGGGGTTGCCGTCGAGGGACCGTACGCCGTCGACACGCTCACCGGTGACGCCGAGCCCTCGGCGGACGAGATCCAGGCGCTGCTGGACGGCAAGGACGTCGACTCGCTGCGTCGGGTGGCGACCGTGCAGGCGCCGGACACCGGCTGGGCGTTGGCCGACGTCGCCGAGAAGTCCGGCGTGCCGTACCGGAAGACCACCATCCACATCTTCACCCTCGGCCTTCCCTTCATCGGGAAGATCCTGGTGGTCTGCGTCTCGCACAACGACGGCAAGACGTGGAAGTGCTCGACCCGCCCCTGGAGCGGGTGGTTCTAGGCGTCCCGGTGAGCGGTATACCTCAGAGGTATACCGCTCACCGTGGACGTCGGTGACGAGCAGGCAACGTGAACGCCGACGCTCGGCCCGGGCGTCCCTCACACGCCGGCGAGCCGCGCCTGGTCGAGTCCGGCGAGGCGGGCGGCGTCCCGGCCCGGTGGCAGCCCGAACAGTCGTCGGTACTCGCGGCTGAACTGCGACGCGCTCTCGTAGCCGACCGCGTATCCGACCCCCGCCACGTCACCGGGGTCGGCCAGCAGCCGAACCCGTGCCTCCTGCAGCCGGACGAGCTTCTGGAACTGGATCGGCGTCATCGTCGTGATCGCCCGGAAGTGGCGGTGCAGCGAGGTGACACTCATTCCGGCGACGCGCGCCACGTCCTCGACGCGGAACAGGTCGGCGTGATGCTCGCGGATCCAGCGGATCGCGCGTTCGATCTGCACGACATTGCCGTCGCCCACCCCGATCTGCCGGACCGTGCCGCCCTGCTCGCCGGTCAGCAACCGCCAGACGACCTCGCGCTCCACACCCGCCCAGAGCACGCGCTGGTCGTCGGGGCGGTCGAGCAGCCGCAGGAGCCGTACCACCGCGTCGAGCAGGTCGCCGTCGGCGGTGCTGACCGCGATGCCCGCCGCCGACTCGCCCCGGGTCGGCGGGGCGTCCAACAACAGGTCCGCGATCAGTGGCGGGCGCAGGGCAAGCCCCAGCACCAGGTACGGCTCCGCGCGACTGGCCCGACTGATGTGGCTGATCACCGGCAACTCCATGGACGCGACGACGAACCGCCCAGCGCCGTACGAGAAGACGCCGTCGCCCAGCACCGCGTACTTCGTGCCCTGCGCGACGAGCGCGAAGACCGGCGCGGTCTGGGTCGGCATCGGCTCGGTAGGCGAGTCGCTGCGGAGCAGGACGAGGCCGTCCGGTGTCGGCCGCCCCACGTGGCGCAGCACCAGGTCGCGGATCTCGGGCAGCGCGGTCACCCACCCATCCTGCCCGAGTTTGGCAGGATCAGGCAATGCGGTGGCAGCATCGACCTATGGGGGAGCCGGCTCTCAGGTGTGTACTTGGCGCATGCCACTCGACAATTTCGTCACGCTCGGCCATTCTGGCCTGCGCATCAGCCCGTACACCCTCGGTGCGATGACCTTCGGCGAGGACCACGGCTGGGGCGCCTCGGCCGACGAGTCCGAAGCGATGATCACCGAGTATCTGGAACGTGGCGGCAACTCCATCGACACCGCCAACATCTACACCAACGGCCACTCCGAGAAGATCATCGGGGACTACCTGGCCGCCCGGCCCGGCCTACGCGACCGGCTCATCCTCGGCTCCAAGTTCTTCGGCAACCTGTTCCCCGGCGACCCCAACGGCGGTGGCGCCGGACGTAAGGCCGTTGTCGCCCAGGCGGAGGAGTCGCTACGGCGGCTGCGCACCGACTACCTGGACATCTACTGGCTGCACAACTGGGACCGCGGCGTCCCGATCGAGGAGACGCTGCGCGCCCTCGACGACCTCGTCACCGCCGGCAAGATCCGGTACGTGGGCCTGTCCGACCTGCCCGCCTGGAAGGCGGCCGAGGCGCAGGTCGTCGCGCACTTCCGAGGCTGGACGCCGGCCATCGGGATGCAGCTCGAGTACTCGTTGCTGGAGCGGACGGTCGAGGGCGAGCTCATCCCGATGGCATCCGAGCACGGCCTCGGCGTACTGCCGTGGAGTCCACTCAAGAGCGGCTGGCTGTCGGGCAAGTTCGTCCGCGGCAACAGCGACGTGGACACGACGCGTGCCGCCCTGGTGGGCGGTCCGGCCGAGCGCGACTGGCAGGTCATCGACGTGCTGCACGAGGTCGCGGCCGATGCCGAGGTGACACCGGCGGCGGCCGCGCTGTCCTGGGTCGGCGCCCGGCCGGGCGTGACCTCGGTGCTGATCGGGGCCCGACGCCTCGACCAGCTCAAGGCGAACCTGGCCGCTGTGGACGTGCGGTTGACGCCGCAGCAGACGGCACGGCTCGACGAGGTGTCGACCCCGACGCTGAACTTCCCGGCCCTCAACAACCGCTTCCTCGCGCCGAGGCTCGCCTTCGCGGGCGCGACGGTGGACGGCCAGCCGAGCGTCGTGTCGCCGGGTCTCACCGACAGCGACGTCCGCTACTGAGCACCGGTCGGTGGGGCGTCGCATTGGCCGGGATGCGGCGCCGCCGGTCCGGCGAGGTAGCGCAGGCTGTACCAGAAGGAGGGCAGCTGGGGGGATCGTCCCTGTATCGGAATTCTTGAACCCTTGATGGCGTCAAGCGTTTCCGAGACAGAGGAGCAGTCATGCCGCCGCACGCCATCACGTCCACGCGCCGCCGGGCCCTGCGGACGGTCGCCGCGACACTGGTCGCCGCCACCGCCCTGACCGGCTCCGCCGCGTTCGCCGCCACCGACAGCGGTCGGCCGGCCGGTCCACGGGACACCGTCCAGCGGCAACTGGACGACCTGGTCAGCGACAGCGGCTTCCCCGGCGTTCTCGCCTCCGTGCGGGGGGCCGACGGCCGGGTCCGCGACTACACCGCCGGGGTCGGCGACCTCAAGACGCGCCGCCCGGTTCCGCAGGACGGCCAGGTCCGCATCGGCAGCAACACCAAGACCTTCACCGCGGTGGTCGTCCTGCAGTTGGTGGGGGAGGGGCGCATCGACCTGGATGCCACCGTCGAGCACTACCTGCCCGGAGTCGTGCGAGGTCACGGCAACAACGGCAACACGATCACCGTACGTCAGCTGTTGCAGCAGACGAGCGGCCTGGCGGACTACGACGACGTGCTGTTCACCCGGTCGCAGGACCTCGTCGACAAGAGCCACTCGTACTACCAGCCGCGGCGGCTGGTGGACGCCGCGTTGACGAACGCCCCGCACTTCGCGCCCGGCGCGAAGTGGGAGTACAGCAACACCAACTACGTCCTCGCCGGGCTCATCGTGGAGCAGGTCACCGAGCGTCCCATCGGCGAGGAGATCACCAACCGGATCATCAGGCCGCTCGGCCTGCGCGACACCTACTGGCCCGGCGTCGGGGAGCAGCGCCTGAGGGGTACGCACCCGCACGGCTACGTCGGGGTGGCCCCGAGCGCCCCGTGGGTGGACGTCACCGACATGGACCCGTCGCTGGGCTGGGCCGCCGGGCAACTCGTCTCCACGCCGGACGAGCTGCGGACCTTCTTCCAGGCGCTAGTCGACGGCCGACTGCTCAAGCCCGCGCAGCAGAAGGCGATGATGACGACCGTTCCCGCGCCCGGGTTCGAGCCGACCGGCGAGTACGCGTACGGGCTGGGTATCGCGCGTCACGACCTGCCCTGCGGCGGCGAAGCCTGGGGCCACGGCGGCGACATCCAGGGCTTCGAGACCCGCAACCTGGTCACCCGCGACGGACGGGGCGCCGTCGTCGCCGTGACCGGCCTGCCGACCGGTGAGCAGATGCTCGCCGACGTGAACGAGAGCGTCGAGACGGCGCTGTGCGCCACCGACCACTGAGGCGCCATCAGCTTGGCGGCTCCCAGCGGCTGCCGGTCAGCCCGGCCGCCTGCTGGTGCGCCTGGTTCAGGATCGACTCCGCTTCCCGTCGCGCGGCGGTCACGATGCTCTCCGCCTCGAGGCGCGCGACGGCGCGGTGGTCCTCGGCCTGCTTCTCGGCGAGGTCGAGGATCTGCTCCACCCGGGTACCGAGGCCGCTGAGGGTCGGCGTCTCCCGCTTGCGCCGTCGCGGAGCGGCGACCGCCGTTCCGCTGGCGGCCTGGTCGGCATCCCCCCGGTCGGCCAGGCCGTCCTCGACGAGGTGGGACCCGCTGGTGCCGATCAGGGAGAGCGCCACGCCGAGCGCGGCGACCGCGACACCGGACCAGAGGGCGGCCGGTCCGAGGGACGGGCCAACCGCTGCCCCGACACCGAGTCCGATGAGGACCACAGCGGTCCTGACTGGCTTGCGCACGGGTCCTCCAGAGGGGGGCAGGGCTCCGGCTTTCAGCATGACGATCGCGTCAAGACGGGCGGGTCACCTTTCGTGAGGCTGGATTCCCGCCAGGGCGAGGGCCAGGAGCCGTTCCGCCTTCGTCGCGTCGGACGGTTGGGCGGCGAGCGAGATGGCGTTGGCGAGGGTCATCACGTCCGCCATGGCGACGTCAGCACGCACGGAACCTTGCTCGACGGCTCGACGTAACAGCTTCTCGCCCGCCGCGCTGAGCGTCGCGCCGCAGGTCTCGTTCTCCTCGGGTGGCGCGTTCAGCAGTGTCTCCGCGAGCCCACGCGTGGTCGTGGCGTACACGGTGACCTCCCGCAGCCAGATGGTGAGGGCGGCGAGAGCGTCCGGCTCGGCCAGTAGCTCGTCGGCGCGGCCGGCGAGGTTGCGCACGCACGTCTGGAAGACGGCTTGGAGCAGGGACCACCGCGACGGGAAACGCCGGTGCAGGGTCGCCGACCCCACCCCGGCGGATCGGGCGATCTCCTCCAGCGACGCGTACGCCCCGTCGCGGGCGATCGCCTCGGCGGCCGCCTTCACGATCAGGTCGTAGTTGCGTTGTGCGTCGGCTCTCATGGTCCGCCTTGCCAAAGTGGGGTGGTCCCCCATATCGTAGCCGACGTCAAGTGGGGGGAAACCCCACTTATTTCGGGAGGCATGCATCATGGCTGTTCTTGTCATCGGCGCGACCGGCAAGCAGGGCGGAGCCACCGCCCGCGCACTGCTCGACCGTGGCGTCGCGGTCCGTGCCCTGGTCCGCGACGTCTCCACCGACAGTGCCCAGGCCCTGGCCGCGCGCGGCGCCGAACTGGTCAAGGGTGATCTGGACGACGAGGCGTCGCTGGTCGCCGCCGCCGAGGGGATGGACGGGCTCTTCTCGATCCCGTTCCCCGACGTGACGAACCTGCGGGGCGACGCCGAGCTGGTGCGCGGTCGCAACGTCGTCGAAGCCGCGCGCCGGGCCGGAGTGGCACACGTCGTGCACAGCAGCGTGTCCGGCGCGGGCGACTTCCACCGCAACCAGCCCGGCTGGGCCGAGGGCCGCTGGGACAGGCAGTACTGGGAGAGCAAGGCGGCGATCGACGAGATGGTCCGCACCGGCGGCTTCGCGCACTGGAGCGTGCTCAAGCCATCGACGTTCATGGAGAACCTCGTCGGCTGGTCGTACCTCTTCGGCGACTGGTCCAGCGGCACGATCATCACCGGCTTCGCGGCGGATACGCGGCTTCCCTGGGTCGCCGTCGACGACATCGGGGAGGCCGCGGCGACGGCGTTCACGAACCCGGGACGGTTCGACGGCCTGGACGTCGAACTCGCCGGCGACCTGCTCACCATGACCGAGGTGGCCGCGATCCTCAGCGAGGTCACCGGCCGGACGATCTCCGCGCCCGTGCTCACCCCGCAGGAGGCCGTCGAGCGCGGACTGCTCCCTGGCATGGTCAACACGGTCGAACGGATCAACGAGAACGGCAGCCCGGCCCGTCCGGAGATCACCCGGGCGCTCGGCCTGCCCACGACCGACTTCCGGACGTGGGCGGGCCGCACGTTCTCCTGAGGGTCACACCCTCGCGACGTTCTCCGTCCGCGTCGCCGTGACGCGGTGGCGGCGAACCGGGTACGGGATGGGGTGGGAGACGCCCCAGGCCGCGCCCTTGCAGACGACCTCCTTGTAGCGCGCCGCCAGCCTGCCCGTGAGCTGGGACGGCTTGGCCCGGTCGTCGGCGGTCACGTACTGGATGATGCCGTCGCGGCGGCCGAGGCTGATGCACTGGTTGAAGTAGCGCAGTGGCGCGTTCGGCATCTTCGTCCGACCGGTCAGGCGCGCGGCGATGGCGTCGGCCGCCTGCCAGGCCATCGGGGTGCCCGAGGCGCAGGACATCCGCAGCGGCTTGCCGCCCGGACCGGCGGCGAGTCCGGCGTCGCCGACGGCGTACACGTCCGGGTGCGAGACCGACCGCATGGTGTCGTCGACGACGATCTGGCCGGTTGCCGCGACGGTCAGACCGGTGGCGGCGGCGATGGGGTGGACGGCGAAGCCGGCCGTCCACACGGTCACCGTGGCCGGGATCGTTGAACCGGCGGCGGTGACCACGCCGGCCGGCTCCACCCGGACGACGTCGGTGTGCTCGTGGACGGTGATGCCGAGCCGGTCCGCGACGTCCCGCAGGTGCTGGCGCGCCTTGTCGTTGAGCCAGTCGCCGAGGCCGCTTCGGGCGGCGATCGCGACGTCGAGGTCGGGCCGGGCCTCGGCGATCTCGGTGACCGCCTCGAGGCCGGTGAGACCTCCGCCGACCACGAGCACGGTCTGGCCGGCCGCGAGGCGGGCGAGGCGGTCACGCAGCCGCAGCGCCGACGGTCGGCCGGCGATGTCGTACGCGTGTTCGGCGACGCCGGGGACGCCGTGCTCGGCCGCCGTGCTGCCGAGGGCGTAGACGAGCGTGTCGTACGCGATCTCGTCGTTGCCGTGCTCGTCGGTCAGCGCGACGGTGCGGCGGTCGACGTCGACGGCGGTGACCCGGGCGAGGCGGACCCGCACGCCGGTGCCCGCGTACACCCGGCTCAGCTCGCGGCGCGGGAGGTCCTGGCCGGTGGCGAGCTGGTGCATGCGTACCCGCTCGACGAAGTCGGCCTCGGCGTTGACGACGGTGATCTCGATGTCGTCGGGGTGCAGCCGGCGGGCGAGGCGGCCGGCGGCGATCGCTCCGGCGTAGCCGGCTCCGAGGACGACGATGCGGTGCTTCATGGCGGCGCTCCTGTCTCGGCGATGGTCGCTACCTGAACCGGGCGGCGACGCCGTTGCTGACAGCGGGCGGCTATGACCTGGGTCACCAGACGTGCAGGAGCGGCTCGGAGTGTGGGGTGACGGACCACTGGCGGGTGACGCGTTCGAGCTTGTCGGGGTTGACCTGCACGCGGATCGCCGCGACGCCCTCGGGCGTCACCTCCAGCGCCATGACGCCGACGACCTGCTCGCCGGTCACGACGACGACCGCGGGACCGCCGTTGACGACCTCGGCGTAGAGGGCGGGGCTGCTGCCGCCCACCAGGTTCCGCTTGACGTCGCTGGGCCGGAAGAGCCCACGCAGGAACTTCGCCACCGCCAGCGCGCCGACGACCGGCGTCGTACGGGCCGGGATCTTGCCGCCGCCGTCACCGACGCTCGTCACGTCCCCGGTCAACAACTCCACCAGCCGCTGGATCTGGCCGCTGTTGGCCGCCGTGAGGAACTCGGTGACGATCTTCCGTGCGGCGGCGTCATCCACGACGGCGCGCGCCCGGCCGGCGGCTACGTGCTGCTTGGCGCGCCGGTAGATCTGCTGGCAGTTCGACTCGGTGAGGTCGAGGATCTCGGCGATCTCGCCGTGCGAGTAGCCGAACGCCTCACGCAGCACGTACACCGCGCGCTCGTTGGGCGACAGCCGCTCCATGAGGGTGAGCACCGCCATCGAGACCGACTCGCGCTGCTCGACGGTGTCGACCGGGCCGAGCATCCGGTCTCCGGCGAGGACGGGCTCGGGCAGCCAGGTGCCCACGTACGTCTCCCGCCGGGCGCGCGCCGAGGTGAGCTGGTTGAGGCACAGGTTGGTGAGCACCCTCGTCAGCCATGCCTCGGGCGTCTCGACGCGCTCCCGATCGGCGGCCTGCCAGCGCAGGAACGTGTCCTGGACCGCGTCCTCGGCGTCGCCGGCCGAGCCCAGCAGCCGGTAGGCGATCGCCTCCAGCCGGGGCCGGGAGCGCTCGAACACCTCGACCTCGTCGGGACGCAGCGACATGGCTCGACAGTAGCCGCGCTCGTCGCGCGGCCAGGACACGCCCGCGCCGTCGATACAGTCACGGCGTGAACGTGCGGCAGTGGGCGTGGGCGGGGCAGGACCGGTACCCGGGCTTCTGTCTCACCCTCGTCCGGGGTCGAACGCCGGCGACCGTCGCCGCGCAGCTCGGCGCCGACGTGGTGCGGGAGTTGACGCTGGCCGAGGCCGAGCAGGCCCATCCGATCAGCGCGCCCGGGGCGTTGCTGCGCCTCGGCGCGTACGGGGGCGGGGTTTTCTGCTTCGAGGACCGCGCGCCGATCGCGAACCGGACCTGGGCGATCGCCCGCCTGTCGCAGGGCACCCGTCTGCTCCAGGTCACCAAGAGCGGCGACGGGATGGTCATCGTCCGTGACGTGGTCGACGGCCGGACGGCCGAGTTGTTCGAGCCGGGCGGGGCGGTCTACGCCGACGGACCGTTGCGGCCCCGGGTCGTCCCGCTCCTGGCGGCGCACTCGCGGGTGATCGCGGCGCTCACCGTGGTCGCCGACGAGGCCGGCGTCGACCTGGAACGCGCGACCCTGGAAGGTCGGCTCGCCACGGCGCTGAGCCTGCGCGACGAGCCGGCCCGAGGCTGATCCGGCGCGGTCAGCAGGCGGAACGCAGGTGGTTGTTCCGATACCACGGGCAGACCCTCGTCACCCCGGGCGCCTGTGCCAGTCGACGGCGGAGCTGGTCCTGTCCGTCGGCCGACAGACCGGGCTCGAACTCGACGAAGCTGATCGGACCCTCGCCGCCCTCGGCGCGGTTGGTCTGCACGCCGCGCACGCTGAGGTCTCCCCGCTCGACGAGGTCGGTGAACCCGGAACCCGCTTCCCGGTGGACGACGAAGCCCACCTGTGGGGACGTCAGCGCGTCGTGCACGGCACCGGTCGACGTCACGACCGGGACGACCACCAGCGCCGCGCCGACGAGCATCGACAGCCGGGCCCGCCACGGCGACCACCGGGGGTCGGCGGTGGTCGCCAGCAGGACCAGCAACGCCGGCAGGATCCCGGCCGGCACGGGCCCGCAGGCCACGACGAGCAGTAGGCCCCCTGCCGCGACGCAGGCGTACGTGAACTGTCGCCGTCGCGCGAAGAGCAGCGGCACCGCCGTCAGCGCGACCGGGATCCACTGGAACCGGAAGACGATGGTGTCGCCCTTCGTCAGGTACGACCAGCCGAGCAGAGCCACGGCGGTCACCAGTCCGGCCACCACCAGCGCGCGTTGCCACGCGTGCACCTTCGGCGCCGGCGCCGTCCGGGTCGTCGTCACGGCGGCAGTGTGCCACCCGGACGCAACGGGAACGACGAGGCTGCTGACGCTCGCCGCAGCGGGTCAGGCGGGCTGCATGAGGCCGGCCCGGTAGGCGAAGGACACCAACTGGGCCCGGTCCTTGACGTTGAGTTTGCACCGGAGTCGGTAGACGTGGGTGCGTACGGTGGTCAGGCCGATGGACAACTCGTTGGCGACCTCCTCGGTCGATTTTCCGTCGGCCATCAGCAGCAGCACCTGCCGTTCCCGTGGGGTCAGGGTGGACACCGCCGGTTGGAAGACCTCCTCCGGGTACGGCTGCCGACGCCGGAACCAGTCGACCAGCCGGTCGGCGATCCGGGGAGCGAGGGTGGTCTGACCGGCGGCGGCGGCGCGGACCGCGGCGGCGACCTCCTCCCAGGTCGCGTCCGGCATCAGGATTCCGTTGACACCCGCCTGGAAGACGCTGCTGACGAGGTCGTCGCTGTCGTCGGTGGCGAACACCACGAAACGGGGTCGCGGGCTCAATTTCTCGGCGTTGATTTTGTGAATGAGATTGACGGCGGAAATGCCGCGCAATTTCAGGCCCGTCACGATGACATCGACCCGATGCGTGCGAGCCAACATTATCGCGTGGTTGCCGCTGTCCGAGGTGTCCACCACGGAGACGTCGGGCTCGCTGCCCAGCAGCGTACGGAGGCCATCTCTGACAATTGGCAATTCGTCGCAGACAAGAACCCGGATTGACATTCCCCCGCCTTACGTACTGCCGCCGGTGAATTCAACACATCGATGATCGCGATGTTACTCGGTCCAACGCGGCTGCGACAGCCGTGTCACGCCGTCGTCCCGGGGTCATCGTGGCGTTGACCGGGTGTCGACGGCGCGCGGACGCGAGACCGGCGGTGGGATTCCTATGGTCGGAGCGGACCCGGCCCCCACGAAGGAACGGAAGCCTCCCGTGACAGTCCAGGAACAGACCATCGCCCCCTGCCCCGAGTGCGCCGCCGACGTGACGTTCGCCCAGCCACCACGGCTCAGCGAACTGGTCGAGTGTGGAGAGTGCCAGGTCGAGCTGGAGGTCGTCACGGTCCAGCCGGTGACGCTCGCGCCGGCGCCCGAGGTCGAAGAGGACTGGGGTGAGTGAACCCGCCTCGGTTGCGGTGCTCACGTCCCGGTTGCGGGTCGACGACAAGCGGATCCTGGAGGCGCTGGAACGCCGCAACGTCGCGGTGGCCCACGTCGACACCCGGACGGCCTGGTGGCCGCTGGACGGCGGCACGCCCGAGTGGCGGCTGGTGCTCAACCGGGAGATCGGCCAGATCCGCGCCGGCTACGCCGCCCGAGCCCTGGAGCGACTGGGCGTGATCGGCGTCAACTCCGCCTCGGCCATCGAAACCTGCGCCGACAAGTGGCACACGTCCATCGCGTTGCGGGCGGCCGGCCTGCCCACCCCGCGTACCGCCCTCGCCGCCACACCCGACGCGGCGCTCTCCGCGCTGGCCGCGATCGGCTACCCGGCCGTCGTCAAGCCGCTGGTCGGGTCGTGGGGCCGGCTGGTCACGACGGTGCCGGACCCGGACCTCGCCCGCACGGTTCTGGAGTACGTCGCCGCGCTGCCCGGGCCGCAGGCGCACATCGTGTACGTGCAGGAGTACGTCCGCAAACCCGACCGGGACATCCGGGTCGTGGTGGTCGGCGGTGAGGCGCTCGGGGCGGTGTACCGCTACAGCGCCGACTGGCGTACCAATGTGGCCCGTGGCGCCCGGACCGAGCGGTGCACGCTCACCGACCGGATCGTCGAGCTGGCCACCACGGCCGCCGCCGCGGTCGGCGCGGACCTCGCCGGCGTCGACCTGGTCGAGGACGAGACCGGTCGGCTGTACGTCCTGGAGGTCAACTCCGGGGTGGAGTTCGCCGGCTTCGAGCAGGCGTACGACGGTGCCGTCGACGTCGCCGGTCGGATCGTCGACCACGTCCTGGCGAGGCTCGCGTGACCGCCGTGGCCGGGCCGGTCCGCGCGGCGGTCGTGGGTGGGGCCGGTTACATCGGCGGTGAGCTGGTCCGCCTGCTGCTCGGGCACCCGAGGGTGGAGCTGACCACCGTCACCTCCCGCCGGCTCGCCGGCCGGCGGGTCAGCTCCACCCACCCCAACCTGCGCGGCCTGACGGAGCTGACCTTCACCGCCCCGGAGGACCTGGGCCGGCACGACGTGCTGCTGCTGGCCACCGAGCACGGACTGGCGATGGGCGCGATGCGCGGCCTGCTCGACCTGGCCGACACGGTGGTCGACCTGTCGGCGGACTTCCGGCTGCGCGACCCCGCCGTGTTCGCCGCGTACTACGGCGGCCCGCACGCCGCGCCCGACCTGCTCGCCGAGTTCGTCACCGGGCTGCCCGAGCTGCACCGCAAGCAGCTCCGCGACGCCGACCGGATCAGCGTGCCGGGCTGCATGGCGACCGCCGCGATCCTCGCCCTGCACCCGCTCGCCGACGCCGGCCTGCTGGGCGCGGGGGAGGTGACGGTCGACGGGCGGACCGGCTCCAGCGGCTCCGGTAGCACTCCGTCGGCGGCGAACGTGCACGCTGAGCGCAGCGGCGCCATGCGGGTCTTCGCCCCGACCGCGCACCGGCACCAGGCGGAGATCGCCCAGGCGGTGGGCGTACCGGCGCGGATGACCGCGACCGGGGTGGAGGCGGTCCGGGGTGTGCAGGTGCTGTGCCGGGTGCCGCTCGCCGACGGTGTCGACGAGGTCGCCACCCGGGCCGTGTACCGCCGCTACTACCGCGACGAGCCGTTCGTGCGGGTGGTCGCGGGGCGGCGTGGCACGTACCGGTTGCCGGAGCCGAAGATCCTGGCCGGCTCGAACTTCTGCGACGTCGGGTTCGCCGTCGACCCCGACGGCGGCTGGGCGCTTCTCGTCGCGGCGCTGGACAACCTCGTCAAGGGGGGCGCCGGCAACGCGGTGCAGTGCCTCAACGTCCGCTACGGCTGGCCCGAGCGGCTGGGGCTGGAATTCCCCGGCCTGCATCCGGCGTGAACGCCCCGACGGCCCCACCGGTCGAGGTGACGGTGGTCAAGTGCGGCGGCACCGCCGGGGTGGACGCGGCAGCGGTCTGCGCCGACGTCGCCGAGCTGGTCCGCGCCGGGCATCGGGTGGTGCTGGTGCACGGCGGGTCCGCCGACATCGCCGCGCTCGGCGACCGGTTGGGCGTACCGCAGCGGCGGATGGTCAGCGGCGACGGGATGGACACCCGCTACACCGACCCGGCCACCCTGGAGGTCGTCGTGCTCGCCCTCGCCGGCGCGGTCAAGCCCCGACTGGTCACCGCGCTGGCCCGCGCCGGCGTCGACGCGGTCGGCCTGACCGGACTGGACGGCGGCCTGCTGCGGGCCCGGCGTGCCGTCGTACACCGGGCGGTCGTCGACGGCCGTCGGATGGTGCTGCGCGACAACCACGGCGGCCGGTTGGTCGGCGTACGCGCCGAACTGGTCCGGACGCTGCTCGCGGCCGGCGCGGTGCCGGTGGTGTCGCCGCCGGCGCTCGGCGAGGACGGCCGACCGGTCAACGTGGACGCCGACCGTGCCGCCGCCGCCCTCGCCGCCGCGCTGGACGCCCGCACGCTGGTCCTGCTCACCGGAGCGCCCGGGGTACTCGCCGACCCGGGGGACGAAGGGTCGGTGCTGGACCGCTGTGCCGTGCCGACGACAGGCGTGCCCCCCGGTGTCGGCCGAGGGATGGCGATGAAACTCGTCGCCGCCCGCGAGGCGTTGTTCGGCGGGGTCGCCCGGGTGCTCGTCGCCGACGGCCGGCGCACCCACCCGGTCCGAGCGGCGCTGGCCGGCGCCGCCACCGAGATCACCGTGAGGAGCGAAGATGCCTGAGGACGCCCCGGAGCCCGGCACGCCGCAGACGCGACCGGGCGCCGTCACCGACACCTTCGCGGCCGGACTGCTGCGCCGCATGGTCGAGACGCCCTCGCCGTCGTACCACGAGGCGGCACTCGCCCGATCCCTGGTGGACGCCATGGCGCAGCTCGGCTTCGCGGCGTACGTCGACCAGGTCGGCAACGTGGTCGGCGAGATCGGCCGGGGCGACGGCCCGGTGGTGTTGCTGATCGGCCACCTGGACACGGTGCCCGGCGGGCCGGTCGTCCGCGCCCAGGACGGCCGGCTCTACGGCCGCGGCGCGGTGGACGCCAAGGGGCCGCTCGCGGCCATGGTGTGCGCCGCCGCCGCGGCGGACTTCGGTGGACGGATCGTGGTGGTGGGCGCGGTGGAGGAGGAGATCGCCTCGCGTGGCTCGCGGGAGATCCGACGGCGGTTGCCCCGGCCCGACGCGGTGGTGGTGGGCGAACCGAGCGGCTGGTCGACGATCACGCTCGGCTACAAGGGCAAACTCGACCTGCGTTACCGGGTGTCGGTGCCGGCCACCCACCCCAGCAACCCCGTCGCCAAGGCGTCCGAGCTGGCGGTGCGCTGCTGGACGACGCTCCTGGAACTGCTCGGTCCGGACAGCGGCAACGGCTCGTTCGACCGTCCCGGTGCGACCCTCGTCTCGCTGCGGGCCGACCAGGTCCGGGCGGAGGCGGAGCTGAGCGTCCGCACCCCACCGGGGTACGACGTGGACGGGCTGTTGCGTGAGCTGCGGCAGCGCACGCCGGATGGGGATCTGACCGTGGTCAACCGCGTCGCCGCCTGCCGCGCCGATCACCGCAACCCGGTGGTCCGGGCGCTCTCGGCGGGTATCCGCGCCCAGCGGGCCCGGCCCGCCCTGAAGGTGAAAACCGGCACGTCGGACATGAACGTGCTCGCCGAGCAGTGGGACGTCCCGATGGCCACCTACGGCCCCGGGGACAGCAGTTTGGACCATTCCGACGACGAGCACATCGTGCTGGCCGACTACCTGCGCGGGATCGCCGTCCTGCGACACGCGCTGCGCGAGCTGGACGTCCCCGCGCCGGCGCCGGCCACCGACCGGGTCAACGGTTTCCGTCTCGCCCCGAGTGGGGCCTGACGTGACGTCCCGGGAGCCGCTCGCGGTGGCCGAACCGGCCGACCCGACCGAGCTGCCCGACCAACCGGTCGCCGCCGAGCTGGCGGCGGTCGCGGTACGCGTACGGGAGTTGATCGTGCGGATGTGCGCCAGCTCGGACGGTGGCCACCTGGGCGGGTCGATGTCGCTGGTGGAGATCCTGGTGACCCTGTACCACGAGGTGCTGCGGGTCGACCCGACCCGGCCGGAGGCTCCGGAGCGGGACGTGCTGCTGCTCAGCAAGGGCCATGGTGGGATCGCGCTGTACGCGGTGCTCGCCACCCGGGGCTACTTCCCGGTGGAGTGGCTCGACGGGTACGCCGCGCCGGGCGGACCGTTCCTGGCCCACCCGCACCGGGAGGTGCCCGGCGTGGAGATGCCCAGCGGGTCGCTCGGGCACGGGCTGGCGCTCGGGGTCGGGCACGCGCTCGCCGCCCGCCTCGACGGCAGTGACCGGCGCTGCGTGGTCGTCCTCGGTGACGGGGAGTTGCAGGAGGGCTCGGTCTGGGAGGCGGCCATGGCGGCCAGCAGCCTCGGACTCGACCGGCTGACCGCCGTCATCGACCGCAACGGACTGCAACTGGGCAGCGTCACCGAGGACGTGATCGCGCTCGAGCCGCTGGCGGACCGGTGGCGGGCGTTCGGGTGGACGGTCCGCGAGGTGGACGGGCACGATCCTGCCGCACTGCGGGAGGCGCTGACCTCGCCCGGCTCGGGCCGACCGGTGGCCGTCATCGCCCGGACCGTCAAGGGCCGGGGACTGCCCTACGTGGAGGGACAGGTGCGTAGTCACTTCGCCCGGCTCGGGGAGGCCCAACGGGCACGGGCACTGCGGGCCGTACGCCGGGGGGTCCGGTGAGCACGGCGGCCGGGCCGCGTGCGGGGCGGGACGTCTACCGGGACCTGCTCGTCGAGCTGATGGCCACGGACGCCCGGCTGGTCTGCCTGGACAGCGACACCGGGCTGTTCAGCGGCGTGGACTTCGGGCCGGCGGCCGACCGCTACGTCAACCTCGGCATCGCCGAGCAGAACCTGATGGGCGTCGCCGCCGGTCTGGCCCGCAGCGGGCGCATTCCGCTGGTCAACACGATGGCCACCTTCGCCAGCACGCGTGCGCTCGAAGCGGTGAAGGTGGACATCGCCCTCAACGACCTGCCGGTGCGGATCGTGGCGACCCACGGCGGGCTGGCCGCCGGCCACCTCGGGCCGACCCACCACGCCCTCGAAGACGTGGCGATCATGCGTACGCTGCCGAACATGACGGTGGTGGTGCCGGCCGACGCCGACGCCTGCGCCCGGTTGTTCCGGCAGTCGCTGGACCTGCCCGGTCCGGTCTACCTGCGGCTCGGCCGCGCCCCGACGCCGGACGTGACGGCCGCCCTCGCCGCCGCCGGAGGCCCGGACGCGCCGGCGGTGCGGTTGGGCCGGGTGCAGACGTTGCGCACCGGAGGTGACGTGGTGCTGGCCGCCTGCGGGCCGTACCCGGTGCTCGCCGCGCTGGACGCCGCCGACGAGCTGGCCCGGCGCGGGGTGGGAGCGACGGTGCTCAACGTGCACACCGTCCGTCCGCTCGACGTCCAGGCGCTCGACGCCGCGGTCCTGGCGACGGGACGGCCGGTGGTGGTCACGGTGGAGGAGCACTGGCCCAGCGGCGGGCTGGGCGCCGCCGTCGCGGAGGCGCTGACCGAACGACGGCCCGTCCGGGTGCTGCGGGTGGCGGTACCGGACGGGTTCGTGGCCGTCGCCGGCGACCAGCGGTACCTGCTGGACCGCGCCGGGGTGACCGCCGCCGCCGTGGTGGACCGGGCGGTGACGGCGCTGCGATGAGCGGTGGGGGCGAACGCCGGAGCCTGGTGGCGCTGCTGAGCGCGCACTACCTGTCGTCCTTCGGCAACGCGATCACCATCGTCACCGTGCCGCTGTACGTGCTGGCGCGTACGGACAGCGCGGCGGCGACCGGCCTCGCCGGCTTCGCCGGCACCCTTCCGTTGATCTTCGCGGGCGCGGTCGGCGGCGTGTGGATCGACCGGCTCGGCGGCCGACGCGTCAGCGTGCTCTCCGACGCGCTCGCCGGGCTGCTCACCGCCTCGGTGCCGGTGCTGGACGCCACCGTCGGGCTGCCGCTGCCCGCCCTGCTGGCGCTGCTGTTCGCCCGCAGCCTGGTCGCCACGCCGGCGAACGCGGCCCGGGTGAGCCTGATCCGCCCGGTGGCCGGCGCGGCCGGCGTACGCCTGGAGACCGCGAACTCGTGGTACCAGGCCGCGCCCCGCCTCGGCCTGGTGGTCGGCGCACCGCTCGCCGCGCTGCTGGTCGCCGCCCTCGGCGCGGCTGTCGGGCTCTACGTCGACGCGGCCGGCCTGCTGCTCGCCGCCGTGCTGGTCGCCGTCGGCGTGCCCGCCCTGGCCGCCGCGCCGACGACCGGCCGCGCCAGCTTCGCGCGGCAACTTCTCGAGGGCGCGACACTGGTACGACGGATGCCGGTGATCGCCGCGATGACCGCCTTCGTGTTCGTCACCAACCTGCTGGACGCCGCGTTCACCCCGGTGCTGCTGCCCGTCTACGCGCACGACGTGCTGCGCGACGGGCGCTACCTGGGCTGGTTGATCGCCGCGTCCGGCTGCGGGGCCGTGCTCGGCACCTTCCTGTACGCCCCGGCCAGCCGCCGCCTGCTGGCCAGCAGGCGACGCACCATGTTGGGCTGCTTCGTGGTCATCGGCACGCTGCGGCTGTCCATGGCGACCACCCCGCCACCGGCCGTGATGATCGGCATCTGCCTGCTGCTGGGCCTGGCCGCCGGCCCGCTCAACCCACTGCTCACCACCGTCACCCTCGAACACGTGCCGGAGGAGGCCCGGGGTCGGGTCTTCGGGCTGGGCAGCGCCGTCGCGCTCAGCGGGGCGCCGCTGAGCGTGCTGCTCGCCGGTTGGTCCGTCGGCGCGGTCGGGCTGGTGTCCACCCTGGCCGCGTTCGGTGGCGCGTACCTGCTGCTGGTGGCCGTGGCGCTGCGCGGCCGGTCGTTGCACGCCATGGACGCGTACGCCCCGGACGGGTCAGCCGAGGCCGCGGGTCCGCCCGCCGTCGACCAGCAGACAGGTGCCGGTGATGAACGAGGCGGCCTCGCTGGCCAGGAAGGCGGCCACCGCGCCGAAGTCCCCGGCCCGACCCACCCGGCCCAGCGGGATGCCCGCGCCGATCTCCGCGAGCCGGGCGTCGGCCGCTGAGCCGTAGTCGGCGCGTACGCCCTCGGTGTCGTGGTAGCCGGGCGCGAGCACGTTGACCGTGATGTCGCCCGGCCCGAGCGCCTGCACGAGGGCCCGGGTGAAACCCAGCAGGCCCGGCCGGGCCGCGGCGGACAGCCCGTACTCCGGGATCGGCTGGCGGACCGTCTCCGAGGCGACGATGAGGACCCGGCCCCAGCCGGCCGCGCGCAGGTGCGGCAGGGCCGCCAGCGTGAGGCCGACGTGCGGCAGGAACGCGGCGTCCAGCGCCTGCCGGTACGCGTCCAGCCCGAAGCTGTCGACCGGGCCTCCCGGCACCTCACCGCCGTTGGCGACCACGATGTGCAGCGCGCCGAAGTGCGCCACGGTGTCGGCGACCCAGCTGGCCACCCCCTGCTCGTCGGTGATGTCCACCGCTCGGGTCAGCACGTCCGGAGCGCCGGCGTCACGCAGCTCCTGCGCTGCCTCGGCGAGCCGCCCGGGGTTGCGCGCCCCCAGCGACAGGGCGCAGCCCTCGGCCGCGAGCGCACGGGCCGTGGCCCGGCCGAGGCCGCTGCTGGCGCCGGCGACCAGCGCCACCCGTCCCGCGATGCCGAGATCCATACCCAACCACTCCCTCAGGGTCGTAACGGATAGCCGTACCGGCGCAGCACCGGGACGGCGAGCGTGGTGGCGACCGCCGCGGCGCGCGCCGGCAACGCCTCCCGCCACGCCAGGTCGGGTCGGATCGTCGTCGGCCCCCGACGCAGCCGGTCCGGGTTGCCGGTCACCGTGTGGTTGACACCCAGCACGGCCCGCCCGTCCGGCCCGACGGGCGGCTCACCGGGCAGGTCGGCCCAGCGCAGCACCCGGCTCAGCACGTCGCGCGGCGCGGCGGCGAAATCCTCGTAGCGCAGCCGCAGGTAACGCTCCCCGGCGGCGCGGCCGATCCGGTCCGAGGCCACGTTTATCGCGGTCCACATGCCGGTGCTGCGGGCCGCGCTCATCCGCGGTAGGTACTGCTTGGGTCGGGCGAACGAGTGGGCGACCGCGCGCGGGTCGCGGACCAGGTGCAGCACCCGCAGGTCCAGCCCGGCGTCGCCGAGCAGCACGGCCGCCTCGGCGGGGTACTTCGAGCCGTCGACGATCACCTCGGCGTCGGTCTCCTCGGCCACCGCCCGGTACGTGTCGACCATGCGGCGGGCCACCTCGGTCACCCCGGCCGGCCTGGGCCGCCGCCCCGCGACCTCGGCCAGCCGTACACCGGTGTGCCGGACCCGGACGTGACGCCGCTGCTCGCGTACGACCCGCCGGGCCTCGCCGGCCGGGTCGGGTCCGGCGACGCGGGCGATGACCCCGCTCCACAGCGGACACCCGGTGAGCGTCTCGCCGCAGCCGCAGGACGTGTTGGTGCCGGTGCCCAGGACGCCGTTGCGCCACAGGTAGTACAGCTCACCGACGTGCACGACCCCGGGCAGCTCACCGAGCAGGTTGCCCAGCACCGTCGAGCCGCTGCGGTTCCAGCCGGTCAGGTAGACCACCTTCACCGCAGGTCCAGCAGCAGGAAGTGCTGCGGCAGGTGCACGGCCAGGCCGAGTCGCAGGCCCGCGCTGATCACGTCGGAGCCGTCCGGGCCGACGCCCCGGCGCAGGGTGAGCTGCGACGTGCCGGACTCCAGCAGCGTGACCGCCGCCCGGAAGTCGCCCAGCAGCACCTGGTCCGGCGCGATCATCCTGGTCCGGCTGACCCGGATGCCGACCTCGCCGAGCCGGGCCAGCATCCCGCTGCCCAGCAGGTCCCAGTAGCGGTTGGGGTGGGCGACGATCGCGTCGCACGACCCGCCCATCTCCTCGACCTCGCCGGCGGCGGTGATCACCTCGGCGGTCAGCTCCCCTGGCGCGGCCCTCCGCCGGGCTCCCGGCAGGCCGATCAGAGAAGGGATCACCCCGTCGGCGCTGCCGTGCAGCAGCACCTCGTTCTCGATGGTCCCCAGCCGCACCAGCACCCGGTAGTCCACGAACCCGGCCAGCAGCGTCGGGTCGCGCAACAGCTCCGGCGGCACGGCCACCGCGGCGGTCACCTCGGTCAGCTTCGTCTCGACCAACCGGGGCACGAAGGTCGCCTCCGGACTGGCCTGGTAGCTGGTGCCGGCGATCTCCGGGGTGCCCGGCGTCGGGGCCTCGCTGACGTAGCTGACCGGCTCCTCGGTCACCGTCGCGCTCTTGAGCAGGTGCCGCACCGTGTAGCGGGGCCGGTGCTTGGCCAGCGGAAACAGGGTGGGCAGGGACGCGGCGATCGGTACGTCGACGTCGCCACCCTCGGCGGCGAGCACCGCGCGGGCGAACTGCTCGCCCGGGCCGTGCTCGGTCAGGTCGTAGTCGGCCAGGGCATGCTGCATCGACACTCCGTCCGTCGCGCGGGGCAGTTCAGCAGGGGGTACGGGCCTCCACCCACTCGTACATGGCCTCGAAGGCGAGCCGCTGGGACTCCTTTCCGAGGATGTTGAGGTTGCCGGGGATGGCGTTGCACTCGAGGATCACGTAGCCGTCCTCGGTGGGCAGGATGTCCAAGCCGGACAGCGTGATCCCCATCGCCCGGGTCGCCCGGATCGAGATGTCCGCCAGCTCCGGCGGGATGTCCACCCGCTCGAAGCTCGCCCCGAGCAGCGTCCGGGTCTTCCACTGCCCGACGGCCGGATACTTGACCATGTTCATCGGCATCGTGTCGCCCGAGACGGTCAGCCGGTACTCGCCGTACTGGGTGGGGTAGTAGGGCTGGCACACCAGGACCCCGTAGCGGGCCAGCAGCTTCTCGATCAGCGGCAGGTCGTCGGCGACGTTGGTGATCCGCTCCACGTCGATGCCGGCGCGTCCGTACGACGGTTTCACCACGACGGTGCCCCACTCCCGGCTCGCCGCCTCGACGTCGGCGGGCACCCGGCAGGCCCGGGTGGGTGGCACGGGCAGGCCGGCGTCGGCGAGCACCTGCATCATCCGGAACTTGCTGTACGCCGCCTGCCACACCTCGACCGGGTCGAACATCGTCACACCGGGGATGCTGCTGGCGAGCATCAGCCGCTCCACCCGGTCGCGCCAGTCGCCGTGCAGTTGCGCCCGCGAGATGACCGCGTCGAAGGAGCGCCCCAGCTCACCGTTGAACATGACCTCCGGGCCGCCGCCCGGGGCGGCCGCGACGTCGATCTCCTCGACGGTGAACAGCGAGGTGTCGTGACCGCGCTCGCGGCCCAGCTCGGCGATGACCGGCGAGTCGTCGTCCTCCTCGCCGTGATCCCACGCAAGAACACCGATCCTCATGACACCTCCACGCTTCCGCGCACCCCGACAGGCATCTATGACTCTGGTGAGAGTCGTCCATGTCTGATCATTTGTCAAGGTCACTGGATGATGCTCGCTAGCTGCGGGTTTGCTGTGTGTAACCGCGGTTTTCGGGGACGCGACAGCCGCGGTTCCGGGTGGTAGCTTCGCCCGCAGACACATCTCATGTGGACGTGACGGGGCATGGCCGGGAGGCGACCGAACATGTGGGATTCATTGGCACCTGTCGACAGGCAACAGGCCGAGGAGTACGTCGCGGCGGGTTGGTGGCGGTCGGAGACGTTCCTCGACGACCTCGCCGTGGCGGCGCGCGACCGCCCGGACCACCCGGCGATCATCACGTACGAGGGTGGCGAGCACGCGCGCACGCTGACGTACGCGGAGCTGGCCACCATGGTCGCCCGGTTCGCCGGCGCGCTGCGGTCACTCGGGGTGGGTCGGGGCGACGTGGTGATGATCTACCTGCCGAACCGGTGGGTGCTCACCCCGCTCTACCTGGCCTGCAACCAGATCGGGGCGGTCAGCTCGCCGGGCTTCCCGATGCTGAGCACCCGTGAGCTGCGCCAGGTCCTGGAGTCGACCGGCGCCCGGGTCTGCATCACCCTGGACACCTTCGCCGGCACCGACTACGCCGCGCGACTCGCCGAGCTGGACGTGCCGACGCTGGAGCACCGGGTGGTGATCGGCGACGCCGCCCGGGTCGGCGCGATCGACTTCCAGGAGGTGTTCGTCGACACCCCGTGGGAGGAACGCCTCCCGGACGACGGGACGGACGCCCTCGGCCCCGACGAGCCGGCCCTGGTGCTGCACACCTCGGGCACCACCGGGCCGATGAAGGGCGTCGTGCACAGCCAGAACACCATGTACGCGTGTGTCCGCGCGTCGGCGGAGCCACTCGGCCTCGCCTCGGACGAGGTGGTGCTGCTGCCCAGCGTGCTCACCCACATGGCCGGGGTCACGCACGCGGTCTACCTCCCCGTCCATCTGGGCTGCACCGCTGTGGTGATGGACTCCGGCGACGACATGGCGTTGATGGTCGCGCTGATCGCCCGGCACGGTGGCACCTTCGTGTACGCCGCGCCCGGCTTCGTCATCGGCATGCTCGCCGCCCAACGGCGCGCGCCCGTGCGGACGCCGACCCTGCGCCAGATCGTCTCCGGTTCGGCGCCGATCGCGCCGCAGCTCATCGCCGACGTGCGGGAGGCGTTCGGGGTGCCGATGCGGGCGCTGTGGGGAATGACCGAGAACGGCGCGGTCACCGTGACGCGGCTGGACGACCCGGACGACTGGGCGGCGCACAGCGACGGCCGTCCGGTGCCGTGGATGCAGGTGCGGATCGACACCGACCCCGGCGAGGAGGCCGGCCGGCTGTACGCCCGGGGCGCCTCCCAGTGCCTGGGTTACCTCAACCAACGCGAGCTGTACGAGTCGCTGCTCGACGACGACGGCTGGTTCGACACCGGCGACCTGGCCCGCGACGACGGCCGGGGCGGCATCCGGATCACCGGGCGACGGGTCGACCTCATCACGCGGGCGAACAGTCTGCGGGTGTCCACGCTCGACATCGAGGCGGTGTTGCAACGGCACCCGCACGTGGTGGAGGCCGTCCTGGTCGGCTACCCGGACCCGGCCGTACCCGGGGCGGACCTGGTCTGCGCCGTGGTGATCCCCGGGGGTGGCGACACCCCGACGCTCGCCGGCCTGCACGACTACCTGGAAGCCGAGGGCGTGGCACGGGTGCTCTGGCCGGACCGGCTCCAGTTCGTCCGCATCCTGCCCAAGAACGCGCTCGGCAAGCCGCTGCGGCATCCGCTGCGTCAGCGCCTGGAGATCGCGGCGTCGGCCCGGAGCTGACCGGTGCGCTTCCGGATCCTCGGACCCCTCGAGATCTCCGGCGCCGGGCACACTCTGACGGTCACCGCGGCACGCCAGCGGGTGGTGCTCGGCACGCTGCTGCTCGACGCGAACTGCGTGGTCTCCACCGCGCAGCTCGCCGACGCGCTGTGGGACGACGCTCCGCCGAGCACCGCCCGTGGTCAGGTGCAGATCTGCGTGTCGGCGCTGCGCAAGACGCTCACCCGGCTCGGCCTGCCGGACCGGATCGTCACCCGCCCGCCCGGCTACCTGATCGAGGTGGCCGACGGCGAGATGGACCTGCACTACTTCGACCGGCTGGTGCTGGCCGGGCAGCAGGCGCTGGCCGGGTCGCGGCTCGACGACGCCGCGGAAGCTTTCAGCGCGGCCCTCGCGCTGTGGCGTGGGTCCGCGCTGGCTGGCGTGGAGAGCCCGGCGGTGCGGGCCGCCGCGACCCGGCTCGACGAGCGGCGGCTCGCCGTCACCGAGGACTGGCTCGACGTCGAACTGCACCGCGGGCGGCATCAGCACGTGGTCGGTGAGCTGCGGGAACTCCTCGTCGCCCATCCGCTGCGGGAACGGCTGCACGCGCAGCACATGCGGGCGCTCTCGGGGGCGGGTCGGCCGGCCGAGGCGCTGGCCGCGTACCGGTCGGCCCGGCGGACGTTCCTCGACGAGCTGGGCTTGGAGCCCGGCGGCGAACTGCGTCGCCTGGAGCGGGCGATCCTCACCGACGGCCGGGCCGACGAACCGGCCGACGACGCGGTCACGCCGCCGGCGGTGCCTCGGCTGCTCCCCGCCGACCCCGCCGAACTCACCGGGCGGGACGAGGCCCTGGGTGTGGTCTGTCAGGCGTTGGGCGACGATGGCGGAACGTCGGTGCCGGTGGTGGCGATCTCCGGCCCGGTGGGCGTCGGGAAGTCGACCCTCGCGGTCCGCGCCGCGCACGCGCTCGCGCCGGCGTACCCGGATGGGCAGCTGTACCTGCGGCTGCTCGACGCCGACGGTCGTCCGGTGCCGCCGGAGGCCGCCCTGGAGCGGTTCCTGCGTGCGCTCGGCCTGTCCGGCGACGCCGTCCCGAGCGGCCTGGACGAGCGGGCCGAGCGGTACCGGGACCGGATCGCCGGCCGGCGCGTGCTCGTCGTCCTCGACGACGTGACCCACGAGCGGCAGGTGCTGCCGTTGCTGCCGGGCGCCACCGGCGCGGGCGTGCTCGTCACCAGCCGGCGGCGCCTCACCGGCCTGACCGGCGCGTGCCTGGTCCACCTCGACCCGCTCGGCGTGGAGGACTCGGTACGGCTGCTCGCGACCGCGCTGGGCCGGCCCCGGCTGGCGGCCGACCCGGCCGGCGCGGCGGCGTTGGCCGTGCTCTGCGACGGGCTGCCGCTGGCGCTGCGGATCGCGGCCGCCCGGCTCGCCGCGCGGCCCCACTGGACGGTCGCCCAGCTCGCCGGCCGCCTCCGCGACGAGAGCCGCCGCCTCGACGAGCTGAGCTTCGGTGGGCTCGACGTACGGGCCCGGCTCGCCACCAGCTACGCGACGCTCTCCCCGGCGGCGCGGCTGCTGTTCCGGTCACTGGGCGCGCTGCCCGACGCGGATCTGCCGCTCGCGCTCACCGGCCGGCTGCCGGGGTTCGCGGGCGGGTCCGTCGAGGACGCCGTCGAGGAGCTGGTCGACGCCCAGCTCGTCGAGGTCCGGCCACGGCACGCGAGCCCGCCTCGGTATCGCCTCACCGGACTGGTGCGGCTCCACGCCGCCGAGCTGTCGGCCACCGGCGAGCCCGTGCCACACAGCCCCGCCGAGTCGGCCTGAGCCAGCCCGGCGGCCACCGGTCAGCGTCCGTTGCGTACCGGTGTCGGGCGGCGGGCCAGCACCGCGTCGGCCAGTACCTCGGTCACGTCGACCAGCGGCAGTGGCCCGGCCCCGCCGAGCGGCGCGATCACCGGCAGCTCCGTGCAGGCCAGGACCACACAGTCGGCGTCGCTCGGCCACGGCCCGTCCGCGATCAGTTCGGCCAGGCTGGCGCGCAGCGTCTCGACCGGCGCACCCCGCTTCACCCCGTCGATCAACCCGTCGAGCCGGTGCTGCGCCGCCGCCGTCGGGTACAGCGGCCGGGTTCCGGCGGTCAGGTGCGGCTCGTACAGCCGTAGTCGGGCGGTCGGTGCCGTGGCCAGGAAGACCGGCCGGCGCAGTCCCCGCCCGGCCAGTGCCGCGCCCACCTCGGCCAGCAGGTCCAGCACCGGTACGGCCACCGCCCGGGCCACGTCGTCCCGGAAGGCGTGCGTGGTCGCCGACGGGATGACCACCGCGTCCACCCCGGCGGCCTCCAGGTGCTTGGCCGCCCGCAGCAGCGCCGGCACCGGGCTGGGCCCGACACCGCGCAGGTACGCGATGCGGCTCGGCACCCGCTCGGCGACGAGCACCACCTCCAGGTGCTCGTCGTCCTCCACGGCCGGGGTGAGCTGGATGAGGCGCTGGTAGAAGTGGGCGACGGCCAGCGGGCCGACCCCTCCCACCACGCCTAGTCGGCGGATGTCCAACCCCGCTCCCGCAACACGTCGGCGATCCGGGCCGCCAGCACGGCCGCGTGTGGCGCGTACACCAGGTCGTGGTGGTTTCCCGGCACCGGCACCACGTAGACCGCCCCCCGGGTGCGTGCCCGCCAGCTCGCCGGGTTGACCGGTGGGTTCGTCAGCGTGGGATGCCTCTCGGTGGCCGTGAACAGGTGGATCGGGGCGCGGATCGGCGCGCGGGGCGCGTACCGGTCGGCAGCCCGGCCGTTCGCGGTGAACACCGCCACCATCCGGCGCAGCGTCGCGGTGTCCGCGCCGCGCGGAACCCGACCCCGCCGCTGCGCGTCGCGCAGCAGGATGGCCAGCGCCTCCTGCTCCTCGGCGGCGGCCAGCTCGGCGACCTGCGCCGGGTCCAGTTCGGCGATCAACCCGTAGCGTTCCAGCTCGCTGCGCCCGGTGAACCAGGGCTCCAACTCCTCCCGCCCGAAGGCCCGCGCGTCCAGGACGCCGAGGAAGTCGACAGTCTCGCCGGCCGCCTCCAGAAGGGACGCCATCTCGAAGGCCACGTTGCCGCCGAAGGACCAACCGGCCAGCCGGTACGGCCCATCCGGCACCGCTGCCCGGACCTCCTCGACGTACCGCTGGGCCATCTCCTCGATGGCCGCCAACGGCCGATCGTCGGTGTTGTAGCCGACCGCCTCGATGCCCTGCACCGCGCACACGCCGGCCAGTTCCCGGGCGAGCTGCGCGTAGCAGGCCACGTCGCCGCCCTGCGGATGGACCAGGAACAGCGGCGGCGGCGTGGTCGGCCCGTCGGCCAGCGGAACGAGCAACCGGTCGGTGGTGGCCGATGCGCTGCCCAGCACCGCGGCGAGCCGTTCCACGGTGGGGTGGGTGAAGACCACGCTGAGCGGCACGGCGACGTCCAACTCGACGCGGATCGCCTCGACGAGGTCCACCGCCCGCAGCGAGTGGCCGCCGACGGCGAAGAAGTCGTCGCGTACGCCGATCGGGCCGTGACCCAGCACCCGTTCCCAGATCCGTACCAGGGCCAGCTCCAGGATGTCGCGCGGGGGCAGCGCGTCGGCGCGGGCCACCGGCGCCGGTGCCGGGAGCCGGGAGCGGTCCAGCTTGCCGTGCGGGGTCAGCGGCAGCGCGTCCAGCGCCGTCAGGCGGGCCGGCACGGACTGCTCGGGCAGCGTGTCGGCGAGCTGGTCGCGCAGCCCGCCCAGGTCGACGTCGGGGCCGGCCACGACGTAGCCGGCCAGCTCCCCGTCGTGTACGGCCGCCGCCGCGGCGCGGACACCCGGGCAGGCGGCCAGCGCGGCCTCGACCTCGCCCAGCTCCACCCGCACGCCGCGGATCTTCACCTGCTGGTCCCGACGGCCGTGGAAGACCAGCCGGCCGTCGGCACGCCAGCGGACCAGGTCGCCGGTGCGGAACAGCCGGCCACCGGGTGGCCCGAACGGGTCCGGGACGAACCGCTGCGCCGTCAACCCGGGGGCCCGCTGGTAGCCCCGGGCCAGCCCCGGCGAGCCGAGGTACAGCTCGCCCAGCGCGCCCGGAGGCAGCAGCTCACCGCGCTGACCGAGGACGTGACAGCGCACGTACGGGATGGGCCGTCCGATCGGCACCGCGCCGACCTCGTCACCCACCTGGTGGTACGTCGAGGTCATCGTGGCCTCGGTCGGGCCGTACTGGTTGACGAGCGCGATGCTCGGGGAGAGCCGCCGGGCGGCGCGGACGTGCTGGCTGCCCAGCGCCTCGCCGCTGACCAGGCCGAGACGCACCGACCCCGCCGCGCCCGGCCTCCCGGCGGCGGTGGCCAGCGCGGTCAGCATCGGCGGCACCAGTGTCAGCAGCGCCGTCACCCGGTGCCGCTCGATCGCGGCCAGCAGGGCGTACGGGTCGCGCGTTGCGCCATCCGGTGGCAGCACCACCCGTCCGCCGACCACCAGCGGGCCGAAGATGTCCCGGATGGACGCGTCGAACGAGATCGCCGCCAGTTGCAGCACCACGTCCCGGTCGGTCAACCCGATCGGCCCACTCAGGTACGCCAGGAAGTTCGCGATGCCCCGGTGCGGGGTCGGTACGCCCTTCGGCGCCCCTGTCGACCCCGAAGTGTAGTAGATCGCGGCCCGGTCGTCGGGGTGCGGCACGTGCTGAGGACCGGTGGCCGGTTCGGCGAGCACCGCAGGCCACTCCTCGTCCAGGAGGTGGACCGGTACGCCCTCGGTGGCGGCGGCCGGCCCGCGTCGGGCCAGCGCGTCGCGGCAGGTCAGGATCAGCCGGGGCGCGCTGTCCGCGACGAGGTGGGTGAGCCGCCCGGGTGGGGCGGTCGGGTCCAGCGCGACGTACGCGCCACCCGAGCGCAGCACACCGAGCAGCGCCACCACGAGGTCGATCGAGCGGGGCAGCGCCACACCGACCACGACGTCCGGGCCGACGCCGCGTCGACGCAGCCAGTGGGCCAGCCGGTTGGCCCGCCCGTCCAGCTCGGCGTAGGTCAGCTCCTGCGCGGTGGTGGGCGCGTCGTCGGGGGGCGCGGCCAGGCACACCGCGACGGCGTTCGGGGTGCGCGCCGCCTGCCGCGCCACCAGCTCCGGCAGCGACGGCCGCTCCGGCGCCGGCTCGCCGAGCCCGCTCCACCGCACGAGGAGCCGCCGCTCGTCGGCCGTCGGGCCCAGCTCGGACAGCCGCCGGTCCGGCTCGGCCACCACCGCCTCCACCGTCCGCGCGTACGCGGCGGCGAACGCCTCGACGGTCGCCGCGTCGTACAGGTCGGTGGCGTACTCCACGGTGCCGCGCAGCCCGTCGGGGCTGTCGACCACCGACACGTTCAGGTCGTACTTCGCGCCGCCCGGGCCGAGGTCCATCGTGTCCACGCTGACCCCGGGCAGCCGCAGCGCCGCGCCGTCGCGCTCCTCCGGACGGAAACCCACCTGGAACAGTGGGTTGCGCGACGGGTCCCGGGCGACCCGAAGCTCCTCGACCAGCCGCTCGAACGGCACGTCGCGGTGCGAGAAGTCGGTGGCGGCGGCCCGGCGCACCCGATCCAGCAGCCCGGCGAAGGTCGGGTCACCGCCGACGTCGCCGCGCAGCACCAGGGTGTTCACGAAGCAGCCGACCACCGGCTCCAGTTCGGCGTCGTCCCGGCCGGCCACCGGCGTGCCCACCACCACGTCGTCCTGCCCGGTGAAGCGGGCGAGCACGACCTGGAAGGCGGCGAGCAGCGCCATGAAGGTCGTCGCGCCGCAGCGCCGGGCCAGGTCCCGTACCGCCCGCGCGGTCTCGCCGGAGAGCGCGAAGTCCACCCGGTCACCCCGCCCCGACCAGGTGGCCGGCCGGGGCCGGTCGGTGGGCAGGGAGCAGTGCGGCAGATCGGCGAGTCGGACCCGCCAGTGCTCGAGCTGGTCGGCGAACGCCGCCGGGCCGCGCTGCTGCTGCCAGTAGGCGTGGTCGGCGTACGTCAGCGGCAGCTCCGGCAGCTCCGGCGTCCGGCCGGCGACGAGGGCCGAATATGCGGTGCCGACCTCCCGCCACAGCACACCGAGCGACCAGCCGTCCACCGCCGCGTGGTGCAGCACCAGCACCACCGTGTGATCGTCGTCGGCGACCCGCACGATCCGCGCACGGGCCTGCGGGCCGCTCGCCAGGTCGAACGGTCGGGTGGCGTCCTCACTGGCGAGCCGGAGCACGGTGGAATCGTCGACGCCGGGCAGGTCGGTGTGGACCACCTCGCACGGCGGGCCGGGGACCTGCCGGTCACCCACGCCGTCCGCGACGAACCGGGCGTTCAGCGCGTCGTGCCGGGCCAGCACCGTGCGCAGCGCCCCGGCCAGCGCCGACGTCGACAGCGGTCCGCGCAGGCGCAGCACGCTCGGCACCAGATAGCTGCCGTCGCCGGGGTTGAGGCGGTCGAGGAACCACAGCCGGCGCTGCGCGTACGACAGCGGGGCGACCGCCCCGGCCGGCCGGACGGTCAGCGGCGGACGGTCGGCGGCGGCCGTGGTGGCGGCGGCCGTGGTGGCCCCGGCCTGGTCGCCGCCGGGCGCGGCGGCCCCGGCGGTCAGCGTGGCGGCCAGGTCGGCCGGGGTCGGGTGGGCGAACAGGGTCCGCAGGGACACATCCACGCCGGTCGCCGCACGGAGCCGGGACGCCACCTGCAACGCCCGCAGCGAATGCCCTCCGAGCTGGAAGAAATCGTCGCGTACGCCGATCCCGTCCCGGCCGAGCACCGCCGTCCAGGTGTCCACCACGAGGCGTTCCAGGTCGGTCCGTGGCGCGAGGTGTCCGGGCCCGGCCGGGCGTACGTCCGGTGGGGGCAGCGCGGCGCGGTCCACCTTGCGGTTGGGGCTGAGCGGCAGCTCCGGCAGCTCGACCAGCAGGCTGGGCACGAACGCGTCGGGCAGGGTGCGGCGCAGGTACGCCCGCAGCGTCGCCACCTCCAGCGGCGCGTCGCGCCACACCACGTACCCGACGAGCTGCCGGTCGGCGTCCTCGCCCCAGGTGGTCACCGCCGCGCCGGCCACCGCCGGGTGGGCGGACAGCGCGGCCTCCACCTCACCCAGCTCGATCCGGTTGCCGCGCACCTTGACCTGCGTGTCCGCCCGCCCGACGAACTCGATCGTCCCGTCCGGGCGCAGTCGGGCCAGGTCGCCGCTGCGGTAGAGCCGGCCGCCGGAGCCGAACGGGTCCGGTAGGTACCGCTCGGCGGTCAGCCGGGGTTGCCCGGCGTACCCGCGACCGACCCCCACCCCGCCCACGTACACCTCGCCGATGACTCCGACCGGGACCGGACGCAGGGCCTGGTCCAGCACGTACACCGTGTTGTTGGGCAGTGGCCGACCGATCGGCATCGGCCGGTCCGGCCGGACCGCGTGCACCTCGTACGCCGTGCACCACACCGTCGTCTCGGTCGGCCCGTACAGGCACCAGAACCGGGACACCCGGCCGAGCAGCGCGGCGGCCAGCGTGCTCGGCACCGTTTCGCCGGACGCGCCGGCGCGCAGGTCCCCGCCGGTCCAGCCGGCGTCGACGAGCATCCGCCACATCGTCGCCGTGGTCTGCATGACGGTGGCCCCGCCGTCGGCCAGCAGCGCGCCGAGCGCCACGCCGTCGGTGGCCGTCCGGCGCGACGCGAGCAGCACCGTCGCGCCGACGGTGAGCGGACTGAGCAGTTCCGGCAGCGACAGGTCGAAGGCGTGCGAGGCGACGGCGGCGACCACGTCGGCCTCGGTGACCTCGAAGAGCCGTACGAACGCCACCGTCAGGTTGACGATGGCCCGGTGCGGCACCATCACGCCCTTGGGTCGCCCGGTGGAGCCCGACGTGTAGATCAGGTAGGCCAGGTCGTCGGCGGTCGTGGCGGTGGCCGGTGGTGTGTCGGGCAGCCCGGCGAGCCGGTCGTCCGCCCGGTCCAGGCGCAGCAGCGGTGGGCCGGGCGGGGCGCCGAGACGGTCCCACACGTCGCCGGTGGTCACCAGCAGCCGGGCCGCGCTGTCGGTGAGGACGTGCCGGACCCGGTCGGCCGGATGGTCCGGGTCGACCGGCACGTACGCGCCGCCGGCCTTGAGGACGGCGACCAGCGCGACGACCAGCTCGGGCGTGCGGTCCAGGCAGACGCCCACCGTGACGTCGGGGCCGACGCCGTGGTCGACGAGCAGGTGCGCCAGGCGGTTGGCGCGGCGCTCCAGCTCGCCGTAGGTCAGCGGGGCGTCGTCGCAGCGGACGGCGACCGCGTCCGGGGACCGTCGGGCCTGCTCGCCGATCAGGTCGGAGAGCAGCTCGTCGTGCGGGTACGCGGCGGCGGTGTCGTTCCACTCGCCGACGATCCGGTCGTGCTCGGCGGACGGCAACACCGTGAGCGCGGCGACGGGGCTGTCCGGGTGGGCCACCGCGTCGGCGAGCAGGCACAGGTAGCTGTCGACCAGACGCGCCACGGTGGCCGGCTCGAACACGTCGCTGGCGTACTCGACGAACCCGGCGAGCCGGCCGTCGCGGCGGGTCAGCACCAGCTCGACGTCGAACTTGACCGTGCCGGTGCCGACCGGCACCGGCTCGACCACGCAGCCGGGCAGCTCGAACGGGGCGGTCTCCTCGTCCTGCACGGTGAACATGGCCTGGAACAGCGGATTGCGGGACAGGTCCCGGGCCGGGCGCAGCTCCTCGACCAGCCGCTCGAAGGGCACGTCCCGGTGCTCGTGGGCGTCGACGACGGCGTCGCGGACGTCGTGCAGCAGGGACGCGAACGGCCGGTCCGGGCGTACCTGGTTACGGATCACCACGGTGGTGCCGAAGAACCCGACGACCGACTCCAGCTCGGGGTGCTCCCGGTCGGCGAAGAGGGTGCCCACCGCGACGTCGGTACGACCGCTGAACCGGTGCAGCACGGCGGTGAAACCGGCCAGCAGCGCGTGGAACAGCGTCACACCGTGGCGGGTGGCCAGCTCGCGAACACCGTCGGCGAGCGCGTCGGGCACCGCGAAGTCGTACCGGTCGCCCCGGCCCGTGAACACCGGCGGTCGGGGGTGGTCGGCCGGCAGCTCCAACGGCGACAACCCGGCCAGCCGCTGACGCCAGTAGTCGAGCTGCCGGGCCAGTCGTCCGCCGCGCAGCTGTTCGCGTTGGTGGTACGCGTGGTCCACGTACCGCACGGGCAGGTCCGGCAGGGCCGGCACGGTACCCGCCAGCAGAGCCCGGTACGCGGCGGCCAGCTCCGCCCAGAGCAGCGCCATCGACCAGCCGTCGACCGCGATGTGGTGGACCACCAGCACGACGTACCACTCGGTCTCGTCGGCGGTCAGCAGCTCGGCGCGCAGTGGCAGGCCCGCCGCGAGGTCGAAGGGCCGCCGGACCAGTTCCCGGGCCCGGGCCAACGGGTCCTCGACCGTACGGACGGCGACCGGGATCTCGCCCAGCTCGTGCGGCACCGGCCGGGGTCGACCGGCCACCTCCGGGTAGCTGGTGCGCAGCACCTCGTGGCGCTCCATCACGATGCCGAACGCGAGCCGCAGCGCGGCGGCGTCGAGCGGCCCGTGGACCCGCAGCACCTCGGCCACGTTGTAGTCCGGTGCGCCGTCGAGGAACCGGTCGGCCAGCCACACCGACTCCTGGGCGGGCGAGGTGACGAGCTGGTCGTCGGGGCAGCGGGGCAGGGCGGGCGACGGCGCGGCCCGGCTCGCCTCGCGTGCCGCGCGCAGCCGTTGGGCCAGCAGCTCCGCCGTGCTCGACACGTCAGGCCACGTCGTCCGGCGCGCCGTCCAGGTGCCGGCGCAGGCTCGCCGGGCGCATGTCCACCCAGACCCGCTCGACGTGGTCGAGGCACTCCTCGCGGCTGCCGGTGGTGCCCTCGGCCCGCCAACCCGCCGGCACCGGCCGCTCGGCCGGCCAGATCGAGTACTGCTCCTCGTGGTTCACCACGACGCTGTACGACAGCTCGTCGATGTCGCTCGTCACCGCGCTGCTCCCTCCAGGTCCGCCAGCACGAGCCGTTCCAGCTCGGCCGCGGACGCCGCGATCGTCGGGTGGTCGAAGATCAGCCGCAGCGGGATGTCCAGGCCGAACGCCTGCCGCAACCGGCTGAGGACGCGCACGGCGAGCAGCGAGTGCCCACCGGCGGCGAAGAAGTCCGCGTCGACGCCGATCCGGTCGACGCCGAGCACCGCGCACCAGATCTCCGCGACGGTCTCCTCGGTGACCGTCCGGGGCGCCAGCAACGCGCCCTCGTCACCGCCGGGCGCCGGCAGTGCCGCCAGCGCGGCCCGGTCGACCTTGCCGTTGGGGTGCAGGGGCAGCCGGTCGAGCACGTTGAGATGGGTGGGCACGGCGTAGCTGGTCAGCACCGTCCGCAGGTGTGCGCGCACGTCGTCCACCGAGAGGCCGTCGGCCCGTCGGGGCACCAGGTAGGCGGCGAGGTGTTTCGTGCCGGTGCCGAGTGCGAGCACCACCGCGTCGGCGACCTCCGGATGGCCGCGCAGCGCCGTCTCCACCTCGCCCAGCTCGATCCGTACACCACGGATCTTGACCTGGTGGTCGACCCGGTCGACGAACGTCAGCGTCCCGTCCGGACGCTGCGCCCCGCGGTCGCCGGTGCGGTACATCCGGGCGCCGAAGCCGTCCGGGTCGGGCACGAAGGCCGCGGCGGTGCGGCGCGGGTCCCCCTGGTAGCCGCGGGCCAGGCCGACCCCGCCGATGCACAGCTCGCCGACGTCGCCGGCGCGGACCGTCTGGTGCCGGGCGTCGCGCACGGTGACCCGGTTGCCGGTCATGGGCTGGCCGATGGGGACGCTCGCGCCGTCCGCGCGGCCGTCGGCCGGCAGGCAGATGTGGTACGTCGAGTCGATCGACACCTCGGTGGCGCCCCAGGTGTTGTCGAGCGAGACCCCGTCCGGGAACCGCGCGAAGAACCGTCGTACCAGCTCCGGACGCAGCGCCTCGCCGCTGCACAGCACACTGCGCAGGCGGGTCAGCCCGGCCACGTCGGCGTCGGTGAGCGTCTCCAGGAAGAGGTCGAACACGCTCGGCACGAACTGGAGGTGCACGACCTCGTGCCGGATCGCCGCGTCGATGATGGCCCGCGGGTCGCGGTGCGCGCCCGGGGCGAGCATGGCGACCCGACCGCCGACGAGCAGCGGCCAGAGCAGCTCGACCGCCGCGTCGTCGAAGGTCAGCGTGGTCTTCTGCAACACGGTCTCGCCGGGCTGGAGGTGGTGCCGCTCCTGCATCCAGCGCATCCGGTTGGCCCAGCCGCCGTGTGTGCAGGCGACGCCCTTGGGCCGGCCGGTGGAGCCGGAGGTGTAGTAGATCGCGCAGAGCTGGTCCGGGTGCGGCGACGTCGGTTCCAGCGGGGCGCGGTCGGTGGGGGCGGCGTAGGGGACCACCGCGGTCCGGCCGGTGGCCCGTACCTCGTCGACCAGGGCCGGGCCCACCACGCAGACGGTCACGGCGGCGTCGGCCAGGATCGCCTCCCGGCGGGCAGCGGGGGTCTCCGGCTCGATCGGCACGTACGCCCCGCCCGCGCGCAGCACGGCCAGCACGCCGGCCACCATGTGCGCCGACCGGTCCAGGATGAGCCCCACGGGTTGGTCGGCACGGACACCGGCGTCACGCAGCGTGGCTGCCAGGTCGCCCACCCGCCTGTCCAGCGTCGCGTAGTCGAGCGTCCCGTCGTCGTCCACCACGGCCGTCGCCGACGGTGTCCGGTGGGCCTGTCGCGCGAACATCTCGTCCAGTGACGTCACGGCACCTCCTCGCCGCCAGCCACCGTGCCAGAGTCCGCTATCGATGCGCTTTCGCCGCGGTATGTCGCGGACCGGCGAATATCGACAGGGGTTGTCACGTCGCTCCGGGCCTGGGTATGTTTCTGCGGCCGGCGCAACGGGGAGGCCGATCGTGAATACCAGCGCGCCGCCCGGTCTGACCGGGCGGATCGACGAGCCACCCGACCGGCTGCTCCACGACGAGGTGCTGGCGCCGCAGTTCCACTTCGAGGTCGAGCACCTGCTGCCGTCGTACGTGGCGGTCGAGAAGGTCCTGGCGCTGGAATACCAGCGGATGGGGCTCCTCACCGCCGACCAGGCGACAGCCGTGGCGGCCGGCCTGGACAGCGCCGGCCCGACCGCGCTCACCGCCGACCCGGTGGCCAACCTGTCGGATCTCGCGTTCGCCCTGGAGCGGCACGTCGAGGCGGCGCTGACCGAACCGCTACCGCTCTGGCACGTCGACCGCAGCCGCAACGATCTCCAGGCCACCGCGCAGTTGCTGTTCGGCCGGCAGCAGGTGGTGACAGTGGCGCAGGCGCTGCTGGGGCTGGGGGCCGCCCTGCACCGCCGGGCCGGCGCGTACACCACGACGCCGATGCCCGGCTACACCCACTTCCAGGCCGCGCAGGTGATCACGCCGGGCTTCCACCTGGCCGCGTTCTCCGGGCACGTGCTGCACACCCTGCGCCGGCTGCTGAGCACGTACGACGGGATCGACACCTGCCCCCTCGGCGCGGGCGCGATGGCCGGTCAGGACCTCCCGTGGGACCGGGACCGGATGGCCCGGCTGCTCGGCTTCCGGGCGGCCCAGCCGCACGCGCTGACCGCGGTGGCGTCCCGGCGCTGGGTGCTGGAGGTCACCGCCGAGCTGTCCCTGTTCGGCGCGGAGACCAGCCGGTTCGTCACCGACCTGATCACCTGGGGTGGCAGCGACCTGGGCTTTTTGGACCTGCCCGACGAGTTGAGCGGCATCTCCTCGGCCATGCCGCAGAAGAAGAACTTCCCGATCCTGGAACGAATCCGGGGCCGCTCGGCGCACCTGGCCGCCTTCCACACCGACGCGCTGCTCGGGCAGCGCAACACCCCGTACGCCAACCTGGTCGAGGTGTCCAAGGAGGCCGGCACCTACCTGCACTCCGCGATCGGCGCCACCTCGTCGCTGCTACGGCTGCTGACCGCCGTGGTGGACGGTCTGCGCCTGCGCCCCGAGAGGATGCTGGCGGCCTGCGAGCGCGAGTTCCTGGGCGGGTTCGCGCTGGCCAACCTGCTGACCCTGCGCGAGGGCGTGCCGTGGCGGCGGGCCCAGGTGCTCGCCGGCCGGTACGTGGTGGCCGTGGCGTCGGCCGGCCGGGCACCCCGGGACACCGACCCCGAGCTGCTGGCGGCGACCACCGCCGCCGAGGGTTACCGGCTGGTCGACCCGGCGACGCTGCTACGCGAGGCGTTCGACGTGCACGCGGGTCTGGCGGCTCGGCGCACCACCGGCTCGACCCGGCCGTCCGCAGTGGTCGACCTGCTGTCGACGCAGGCGCACGAGTACGACGAGCTGCGGGCGCAGTGGGAGCGACGGGCCGCGACCGACCGGGCCGCGATCGAGGAGACCGACCGGCTGCTGGGGCTGGCCCCGGCCGGCGTGGGCCACGGGATCGGCTGACGACATGGGCGAGGGGGCGTGCACGGCCGATCGGGACGCGCTGCTGGCGGCCACCGGCCGGCTCGGCGTCGGCACGGCGTTCGGCACCTTCGGCGAGCTGTTGCAGGGCGTCCTGCCCGACGCCGACCGGGACTTCCTGGTGACGTTCCCGATGGCCCAGTGGGCGACCGCCACCTTCTGGCCGACGAACGACCTCGACCACATCCGCGTCTTCCCCCGGCACAAGCGCAAGTCGGCCCGGCTGGCGGCCACCATCATGGAGCTGTTCGGCCTGTCCGGCGGCGGTGTGCTGGAGCTGGGCGGCGAGCTGGCCGAGGGCAAGGGCTTCGCCAGCTCGTCGGCGGACCTGGTGGCCACCGCGCGGGCGGTCGGGGACGCGTTCGGCATGCCGCTGAGCGAGCGCACCATCGAGTCGCTGCTGCGCCAGATCGAGCCCTCCGACGGCGTCATGTACGACGGGATCGTCGCCTTCTACCACCGCGAGGTGCGGCTGCGGGAGAGGATCGGCGTCCTGCCCCCGCTCACCGTGGTGGCGCACGACGAGGGCGGCGCGGTCGACACCATCCGCTTCAACCGCATCCCCAAGCCGTTCGACGACGCCGACAAGCAGGAGTACGCGCAGCTGCTCACCGCCCTCACCGCGGCGGTACGCGCCGGTGACCTGCCCGCCGTCGGCCGGGTCACCACCCGCAGCGCCGTCCTGAACGGCAAGCTGCGTCCGCGCCGGCACTTCGACGTGGTGCACCGGCTCTGCCGCGACGTGGAGGGTTACGGCCTGGTCATCGCGCACAGCGGCACCGCCCTCGGCGTCCTGCTCGCCGAGGATGATCCGGAACGCGCCGCGAAGATCGACCACGTACGCCTGGCCTGCGCCGCGCTGCCCGGCCAGGTGACCGTGCACCGGTCGCTCGGCGCCGACGAACTTCCCGGGAGCGGCTGATGCGCTTCGATGCGATCCGCGACGCCATCGGCCACACCCCGCTGGTCCGTCTGCGGATGCCCGACACGCCGGCCGTCGAGGTGTACGCGAAGCTGGAGCTGCAGAACCTGTACGGGATGAAGGACCGGGTCGCCCGCGCGATGATCATCGAGGCACGTCGACTCGGTGTGCTCGCCGACGGCGACCCGGTGGTGGAGAGTTCGTCGGGCACCATGGCCCTCGGCGTGGCCCTGGTCGGCCGCTCGCTCGGGCACCCGGTGCACATCGTCACCGACCCCCGCATCGACCGGGTGACGCTGGCGAAGCTGCGCGCGCTCGGCTGCGAGGTGCACGTCGTGTCGACGATGACCTCGCACGGGTGGCAGAGCGCCCGGATCGAGCGGCTTCAGGAACTACTGGTCGGGCTGCCCGGGGCGTTCTGGCCGCAGCAGTACTCCAACCCGGACAATCCCGGGGCCTACCGGTGGCTGGCCGACGAGTTGCTCGCCGACCTCGGCCCGTTCGACGTGCTGGTCGGCTCGGTGGGCAGCGGCGGGTCGCTCTGCGGCAGCTCCCGGGCGCTGCGCCGACGCCTGCCCGAGCTGCGGGTCGTCGGGGTGGACTGCGTGGGCAGCATGCTGTTCGGTCAGCCGGACCAGCCGGGCCGCCTCCAGAGCGGTCTGGGCAACAGCCTCCTGCCCGCGAACCTGGACCGCCGGCTCATCGACGAGGTGCACTGGCTCAACGACCACGAGGCGTTCGTGGCCACCCGGGAGCTGGCCCGCGAGCAGCAGATCTTCGCCGGCAACACGTCCGGCTCGGTCTACCGGGTGCTGTGCGATGTGGCCCGCCGTACCCCGCCCGGCTCTCGGGTGGTCGGCATCTTCCCCGACCGTGGCGACCGGTACGCCGACACCGTCTACGACGACGACTACTGGGCCGCCACCGGGCTCACCGCGCTGCCGCTGGCCGCCGAGCCGGCCGTCGTCGAGCCGGACACCGTGGTCACCTCGTGGTCACGGGCGGCCCTCGCGCCGCCGGCCGACCGGCGGCACCTGCTCTTCGTCGAATCCAACACCACCGGCACCGGGATGCTCGCCCTGCGCCGCGCCGTCGACCTGGGCTTTCGGCCGGTGCTGCTGACCGCCGACCCGACCCGATACGGCGGACTGGCCCGGACGGGGGCCGAGGTCCTGGTCTGCGACACCGCGTCGGTGCCGGCGCTGCGCGCGTTCGTGCAGGCCCGCTACCGCCGCGAGGAGTTGGCCGGGGTGACGAGCACGAGCGACTTCTTCGTCCCGGCGGTGGCCGAGCTGACCGGCTGGCTCGGGCTGCCCGGCAATCCCGTCGACGCGGTGCTGACCTGCCGGGACAAGGGTCGGCTGCGGGTGGCGCTGGACGCCGCCGGCGTGCGCCAACCCCGCTACGCGATCGTCGAGGAGAGTCCGGCCGCGACACGCGCCGCTCGGGTGGCGGCGGCGGTCGAGCGGGTGGGCCTGCCGTGCGTGGTGAAGCCGGTCGACGACTCTGGGTCCAACGGCGTCCGGCTCTGCGCCACCGTCGCCGAGGCGCTCGCCCAGGCCGAGCGCGTCCTCGCCGTACGCCACAACGTGCGCGGCCTGCCCACCGCCCGGCGGGTGCTGGTGGAGGCGTACCTCGACGGACCGGAGGTGAGCGTGGAACTGTTCGGCACGGGCGAGACCCAGCACTGCCTGGGCATCACCGACAAGCGGGTCGACCCGCCGCCGTACTTCGTGGAGCGGCAGCACGTCTTCCCGGCAGGGCTGCCACCCGAGGCCGCCGCGGAGGTGACCGACCTGGTTCGCCGGGCGCTGACGGCGGTGGGCATGAGCGTCGGCGCGACGCACACCGAGGTGCGGCTCACGCCGGACGGGCCGGCCCTGGTCGAGATCAATCCGCGGCCGGCCGGTGGGATGATCCCCGAACTCATCCGTGCCGCGACGGGCGTGGAACTGCTCGACGCGCAACTGCGCGCGGCGACCGGCCTGCCGGTGACGCTCACCCCCACCAGCAAGGGGTACGCGGGTATCCGCTTCCTCACCGCCGACCGCGCCGGCACCCTGGCCGGCGTGGACGGGGTGGAGGAGGCCGGCCGCTGCCCGGGAGTACGGGGGGTGACGGTCACCGCCGGACCGGGCACGCCGGTCCGGCCGCCGGAGAACGCGTACGACCGGGTGGGGCACCTGATCGCCGTCGGGGACGACGCCGCGCAGGTGCTCGCCGTCCTCGCCGAGGCGGGCGACCTGCTCACGGTGCGGGTGGACGTGCCGTGATCGAGCTGCGCAGCGACACCTTCACCCTGCCCACCCCGGCGATGCGCGACGCGATGGTCCGTGCCCCGCTCGGGGACGACGTGTACGGCGAGGACCCGACCGTCCGTGAGCTGGAGGAGTTGGCCGCCTCCACGCTGGGCAAACAGGCGGCGTGCCTCACCCCCAGCGGCACGATGGCCAACCTGGCGACGATCATGACGCACGCGCCACGCGGCGCGGCCCTGCTCGTGGGGGCGGAGAGCGACATCTACATCTACGAGGCCGGCGGCGCGTCGGTCTGCGGCGGCGTGACCTACCAGCCGGTGCCGAACCAGCCCGACGGCCGTCTGCTGCTGAGCGACCTGGCCGCGGGGTTCCCCGACGACCCCGACGACCCGCAGTTCGCCGTACCCGCGTTGATCTGCCTGGAGAACACGCAGAACCGCTGCGGCGGGAAGATCCTGCCCACGGACTACCTGGCCGAAGTGCGCCGGTTCGCCGACGAGCGCGGCGTGCCGGTGCACCTCGACGGCGCACGGATCTTCAACGCGGCGGTCGGCGCGGGCGTCGACGTCGCGGAGATCGCCCGGTACGCCGACTCGGTGCAGTTCTGCCTCTCCAAGGGGCTCGGCGCGCCGATCGGCTCGATGGTGGTCGGTGCTGCCGACGTCATCGAGCGCGTGCGTCGGGTCCGCAAGATGCTCGGCGGTGGGATGCGCCAGGCGGGCGTCATCGCGGCGGCCGGCATCATCGCGATCCGCGAGCACGGCCGGCTCGCCGAGGACCACGCGAACGCCCGCCGACTCGCCGACGGGTTGGCCACCATCGACGGGATCGAGGTCGATCCGGCGTCGGTGCAGACCAACATCGTCATGTTCCGGGTGCCGGAGCACCGGCTGACCCGCTCGCGGTTCCTCGCCGAGGCCCACGCGGCGGGGGTGGCCCTGGCCGAGTTGGGGCACGGCCGGGTCCGGGCGGTCACCCACTCGGGCGTGACCGGCGCGGACGTCGACCGTGCGCTCACCGTGATCGACGAGGTGCTCAGCCGGCCCTGAGCGCGGCCCGCACCTCGCCGGTCGTGGCGTCCGGGTGGGCCGTCACGACGTCGAGGACGCGGCGCAGGTCGGTCAACAGCCGCCCGCCCTCGGCCGGGCTCACCGCGTCGTCCTCGATCAGCAGGCGGAGCACCAGCTCCGGGGTCGGCTCCACCACCAGGGTCAACGGGTAGCCGGTGCTCTCCACCACGTCGACCGGGGACAGTCCGGCCGGCAGGGGCGGGTGGTTCTGAAAGACCACGATGCTGTGGAACAGCGGTGTGCCCGGCGGCAGTTCGCTGGCGCGGGTGATGTCGGTCAGCGACTGGTGCTCGTACTCCCGGCTGGCGACCTGCTGGGCCTGCACGGCCCGCAGCGTCTCGGCGAAGGGTGCGTCGGGCTCGAACCGCACCCGTAGCGGCACCGTGTTGATCAGCAGGCCGACGATCGCGTCCGCGCCGGGCAGGTCGTCGGGTCGGCCGGCGACCGTCACCCCGACCACCACGTCGTCGCTTTCGGCGTACCCGGCCAGGACCAGCGCCCACGCGCCGAGCGTCACGGCGTACGACGTCACGCCGGCGCTGGCGGCGCGGCCGGTCAGCGCGGCCCGCAGCCGATCGCTGACGGGCAGCCGTGCGACGCGGGTGCCCGGCAACCCCACCTGCCCCGTGACGGTGGGGGAGTCCGCGGTGGCGGCGCCGCCCGGCGCGGGCACCGGCGGCCGGGGCATAGGGGTGGGTGCCCCGAAGCCGGCGAGCAGCCGCTTCCAGTGGTCGGTCGCCCGGTCCGCCTCGGCCAGCCAGCGCAGGTGCCGCCGTGGTGGGATCACCGGCTCGCGTCGCCCGTCCAGCACCTCGGCGAGCAGGATGGCCAGGCTCCACCCGTCGAGCAGCAGATGGTGGAAGGTGAGCACGAGGTCGACGTCCTCTGTCGCCCGGCGGACGAGGGTGAGCCGTACCGGCGGCGCGGCGCCCAGGTCGAACCCGGCGTGGCGCTCGTCGGCCAGCAGCCGTCGCAGGTCGACCGGCCCGTCGAGCACCCGCACGTCGGGTGGATGCCCCTCGTGGACGAGCTGCACCGGCTCCGCGACGTCCTCCCACCGGACGGTCGTGCGCAGCGCCGGATGCCGGTGTACCGCCTCCCGCCACGCGTCCGCCAGCGCGGCCACGTCAACCGGCCGGGTCAGCCGGTAGACGTGCTGCTGGAGGTAGTCCGCCGCACCGGGGGAGAGCAGGGTGTGAAAGAGCATGCCCTCCTGCATGGGGGTCAGCGGGTACCCGTCGACCGGTCGCGCCGGACCGCCCGGCGGACCGCTCAGCAGCGCCGGGTCGACCGGGCAGAGCGCGAACGGCGGGCCGTCCCGCAGCTCCGGCGCCGGACCGGCCACCTGGACGTGCGGCGTGAGCGCGGCGAGCGTCGGGTACGCGAACAGGTGCCGGGTGGTCAACCGGAGCCCGGACCGGCGTGCCAGGGCCACCACCCGCATGGCCAGCACCGAGTCGCCGCCCAGGGCGAAGAAGTCGTCGTCCGGGCCCACCCGGCCCCGCTCGAGCACCTGTGACCAGAGCGCGGCCAGTCGGGCCGGCACCCCGTCGGCTGGCGGCTCCGCCGGCTGCGGCCCGTCGTCGGGTGGCGCGGGCAACGCCCGCCGGTCGGTCTTGCCGCTCGGTGTGACCGGGAGGTGGTCCAGGTGCACGAACAGCGCGGGCACCATGTAGTCGGGCAACCGGCGGGTCAGCCGGGCACGCAGCTCGTCCACCGGGGAACCGGGCGGGGCCACGTACGCGACCAGCTGCGGATGCCCGGAGGCGAGGTGCCGCACGGTCACCGCCGCCTCGCGGACATCCTCGTGCTCCAGCAGCGTCTGCTCGATCTCGCCCAGCTCGACGCGGTTGCCGCGGATCTTGACCTGCCCGTCGCGGCGGCCCACGAAGTCGAACTCGCCGTCGGGTAGCCGGCGGGCCAGGTCGCCGGTGCGGTAGAGCCGGCCGGAGCCGCCCGGGTCGGGCACGAACACCTCGGCCGTCAACGCCGGGCGACGGTGGTAGCCGCGGGCCAGGCCGATCCCACCGATGTACAGCTCGCCGACGACTCCGGTAGGCGTCGGGGTCAGGTGGTCGTCCAGCACGTGCAGGCTGACGTTGGCGATCGGGACGCCGATCGGCACGCTCGTACCCCGCAGCGGCGGCCGGACCCGGTGTGCGGAGACGTCCACCGACGCCTCGGTGGGGCCGTACAGGTTGTGCAGCTCGCCCGGGAGCCGCCGGGTCGCCTCCCGGGCCAGGGCGACCGGCAGGGCCTCGCCGCTGCACATCACGCGTCGTAGCGTCGGCATGGACGGCAGGTCGGGTTCGGCCAGGAACTGCGCCAGCATCGTCGGCACGAAGTGCAGCGTGGTCACGTTCCGCCGGACGACCGTCGCCGCCAGGTAGGCGGGGTCACGGTGCCCGCCCGGACGGGCCAGCGCCAGCCGGGCCCCGGCGACCAGCGGCCAGAAGAACTCCCACACCGACACGTCGAAGCCGTACGGGGTCTTCTGCAGCACCACGTCGTCGGCGCGGAGCCGGTAGGTGTCCTGCATCCAGCGGATCCGGTTGACGATGCCCCGGTGTGGCACGCACACGCCCTTGGGTCGGCCCGTCGAACCGGACGTGTAGATGATGTAGGCGAGGCTGTCCGGTCTGGCGCGCCGGGGCGGTGGGGTGGTCGGTCCCGGCTGCGCCGACCCGTCGTCCACGACGCACCACCGCGCCGGGTCGACGCCGGGAACCCGGTCGAGCAGGTGGCGCTGCGCCAACACCACCGGCGGGTCGGCGTCGTCGAGCTGGTAGCCCAGCCGCTCGGCGGGCAGGTCCGGGTCGAGCGGCACGTACGCGCCGCCGGCGACCAGTACTCCGAGCAGCGCGACGACCAGGTCGACCCCACGTTCGGCGACGACCCCGACCGGAGTGTCCACATCGACCCCGCGAGCGCGCAGGCGGTGGGCGAGCCGGTTGGCACGGGCCACCAGGTCGGCGTAGCGCAGCACCCCGTCGTCGGCCAGCACGGCCACCGCGTCGGGCGTCCGGGCGGCCTGCTCGGTCACCAGGTCGTGCAGGCACGTCTCGTCGGCTCGCGGCACGCCGCTAGTCCAGCACAGCGCGCTGTCGGCGAGCTTTCGATCGGCTATCCCAGGGTCGACGCACAGTGCGACACCGGGGCGTTAGTCGCTAACCGGACAAGACGGTAAAGCCCCTGGTAGAGCACCCTTGAGGCAGGCGAAAGAGGCGGCGGATGTCGGGCCACATCCCCGTCCTCGGGCCCGGCACGGACAGCATGGTCCGGGCCGGTGCCGCGCCCACCCGGTCCGGCCCCGCCGGTGCGGGCCCGGCACAGCCGCCGGCCCCGACGAGGCGTACGGCTCGGCCGCCCCCCACACCGCTACGGGCGCCCGCAGCGGTGTCACCGTCCACCGCCGGCGACGTCGCCCACCGGCGCGTCGCGTACGTGCCCCGCCGACCCACGCATCGTGGATCCCGCCTCGTCCGGCGTCGCTCACCCGCGCGCCCGACCGGGCGACCGAATCAGAGAGGCCCTGTCATGGCGGCTCCCACCGCGACCGCAGCCCTGAACGCATCCGTCTTCGCGCCGGGTGACCAGATGCTGCTGACCGTCACGTACTCCGACGCCGACACCAAACCGCTGACCGTCACCATCGTGGTCACCGACGCGCAAGGGAACAGCAGCGCGCCGGTCAAGGTGACCGCGGTCATCGACCCGCTCACCGTGACCGTCTCCGACAACTCCGGGCGTACCTGGACCCGGGTCTCCGACAACGGCTCCGTGGCCGTGTACCGGGCGGTGGCGTGATGCCCCGGGTCACCGTCCAGGTCCGCGACGCCGCCGGACACACGGCGACGGCCGGGGTCGACTACACCCTGCGCCAACCCGTGCTCGGCGGCTACTACCTGTCCGGCGGGGCCGACCCCACGGCCGACATGGCCGGCGGCAACTTCCGCTCGTTGACCCAGTACCGCAGCTTCGCCGACGGTTTCATCTTCCCCGGCTACAACCGGCCGTGGCTGGTCGACCTGGGCAAGGCCGGCGTGCAGATGAACATGGTCCTGGAGTTGAAGCACTACGGCGCCGGCAGCGCCGGGCCGCAGACCTTCACCGTGGACGGCGTCACCTACACCGTGCCCGCGCCGTCGATGACGATCCAGCAGCGTCCCGGCGTCACCCCGTGGCCGAAGGCGTACGGGTACACCCAGGTGCTCAACGGCCAGTGCGACGGGCTGTTCGCGCGTGCCCTGTCCCAGTACCGGGCGCTCGGCTTCGGGGTGAACATCCAACTCGCGTCCGAACTGGACACGGACCACGAGTTCGGCACGACCGAGGCCGGCAAGGCGTACACCTGGGCAGAGTCCGACGCGCGGGCGGTGCAGGCCGTGACGTACATCGTCACGTGGTTCAAGGCCAGGGCGCTGCCCGCCGGCACCACCTTCTCGGTCGGGTTGGGCGGCTTCGACCGGGCGTGCTTCCAGCGCACCCACCCGGAGGCGCTGATGTCCCGACTGGACTACCTCCAGTGGAACGCCTACGCGACCGCCTCCGGCCAGACCGCGCTGGCCCGCTTCCGCCGGACCAAGGACTGGGCGGTGGCGGACCTCGGCCCGGTGGCGCTGTCCCGGCCCGTGATCATCGCGGAGTACGGGGTGCGGTCCGCCGAAATCCCCGACCAGGCGGCCTGGATCTCCACCGTTCCGGCGGCGATCGCGCAGCTCAACGCCGAGCGTGGGCCGCTGATCGCGCGGACCAACTACTTCAACTCCGGTTGGGGCACCCTGTCGCCGAAGGCGGCCGGGCTGGCCGCGCTGCGGACCGCGTACGCCACCCGACCGTACGTCTGACGGCTTCGGCGTCATCGGGCGGTCCGCCTCGCCGAACCGCCCGAGGGCGCCCACGATGGCACACGCCGGGGAATGCCCCGGGTGTGTGGACCAGCGCTCACGCCTTCCGGGGCGGCCCGGCCTGCTCCGCCAGCCAGCGCCAGTCGTGCCAGGTGGCGAGCCGGTTCTCGTACAACGTCTCGGCGATCCGGTACGGGTACAGCCCGAGGAACAGGCGCAACGGCGGCTCGGCGGAGTCGACGAGTTGCAGGATGACGCCTGCGGTCAGCGCCGGATCGTCGGGTGTACGGGTGGACGCCCCGGCCCGGCGCGCCTGTCGCACCGGCTCGTACGCCTCGATCGGCTCGGTGTGCGCGGCCGAGTCCCCGGACCAGTCGGTGCCGTACGGGCCCGGCTCCACGATCGTCACCTTCACCCCGAGCGGGGCGACCTCGGCGGACAGGGCCTCGCTCAGCCCTTCCAGTGCCCACTTCGACGCGTTGTAGAGCCCCAGGGTCGGGAAGGCGCCGATGCCTCCGATGCTGGAGACCTGGAGGATGTGGCCGGTGCCCTGCGCCCGCAGCACCGGCAGGGCGGCCTGGGTCACCCAGAGCGCGCCGAAGAAGTTCGTCTCCACCTGGGCGCGGGCCTGCTCCTCGGTCGTCTCCTCGACCATGCCGAACAGGCCGTAACCCGCGTTGTTGACGACGACGTCGAGCCGACCGAATGCCTCCGCGGCCCGGGACACCGCGTCGAACACGGCCGGGCGGTCGGTCACGTCGAGGGTCAGCGGCAGGATCCGGTCCCCGTACCCCTCGGTCAGATCCTCAAGCGTGCGGCGGTCCCGGGCGGTGGCGGCGACCTGGTCGCCGCGTTCGAGCGCGGCCTCGGCCCAGATGCGGCCGAAACCGCGGGACGCGCCGGTGATGAACCATGTCTTCATGACTCGACCCTGCGCCGACGGACGACGGGCTGCCAGCACCCTGACAGGGCTAGCCTGGGGGGAATGAGCGGCGAGAACGCGCTTGGCGACTTCCTGAAGGCGCGTCGCGGGCGGGTTCGGCCGGACGAGGCGGGAGTGACCTCGTTCGGGCGACGACGCGTACCAGGACTACGCCGTGACGAGCTTGCCCGTCTCGCGGGCGTCAGCCAGCACTATCTGACCCGTCTGGAACAGGGCACGGACCGCAACCCGTCGCCGCAGGTGCTGGACGCCCTGGCCAACGCGTTGCGGTTGAACCAGGACGAGCGGGCACATCTCACCGCGCTGGCCACCCCCGCGCCGCCACCGCGGCAGCACGCCGCGGTCTCCGAGGCGGTGCGGCAGCTCATCGACTCGTTCGGCCAGATGCCCGCGTACGTCCGCGACCGTCGCTTCGACGTGCTGGCGGCCAACAAGCTCGCCATGGCGCTGTCCCCGCTCTACACGCCCGGTCAGAACCTGGTCCGCGGCATGTTCCGCGACCCGACGGTGCGCACGCTGTTCCCCGACTGGGCGGAGATCGCCGCGCAGAGCGTCGCCGCGCTCCGCGCCGAAGCCGACGCCCGCGACCCCGCGACGGCCGACCTCATCGCCGAGTTGCTGGCCGACAGCCAGTTCCGCGACCTGTGGACCGCGCACGACGTCCGGCCGACGCGCGACGAGGTGAAGCGATTCCACCACCCCGTCGTCGGGCCACTGACCCTCCGTCGGGAGACGCTGGCCGTCGCCGCAGCCGACGGTCAGGTGATCATCGCCTACCAGGCGGCACCGGAGACCAGCTCTGCGGACGCCCTGGCCAGGCTGCTCTGACGATCGGGTCGGACCGCTCCGGCGGGTGCCGCGTCAGCCCTGGCCGAACCGTTCGGCGTACGCGTCGCGCAGCTCGGCCCAGCCGAAGTCCTTGGCCTCCGCGCCGCGGATGGGGCCGACCGGGTCGCCGTCGAGCAGCCGGTCGGCCACGTCCAGGCAGAGGTGCCAGCCGGCGGCGACCATCGGCAGCACGCCGCGGTCCGCCACGGTGTGCCGCAGGGTGAGCCGGGTGCCGTCGCCCGCGGGGGTCAGCTCCCAGCGCAGCACGTCGTCGCCCCAGGTGTACTCCAGCAGGCGGGGTGGCTCGGCCCGGCGTACCACAGCGGTCTGTTCGGCGGAGGTCTCGCCGTCGACGAGGGTGAGCACGGCGCCGCCGGGGCTGCCGAGGTCACGGTCGGCGAGGAACGGTGCCCACTGCGCGAGCTGGCCCGGGTCGGTCAGCGCGGCCCACACGGCGGCGGGCGGGTGTGGCAGGTCGCGGACGAACACCAGGGTCGCGCCGCCGCCGGCGTGCTCGGCGTACGCCTCGACGGGCGGGCTGGGGCGGAACGAGTCGCGGTCCATGTCACTGCTCCTGACTGTCGAGATGCCGTTGCAGGGCGTCCAGGTGTCGACCCCACAGCCGGCGGTACGGGTCGAGCCAGCCGTCGACCGCCCGCAGCGGGCCCGGGTCGAGGCGGTAGATGCGCTGCCGGGCGGCCACCCGGCAGGAGACGAAGCCGGCTTCGCGCAGCACCCGCAGGTGTTTGGAGACGGCCGGCTGGCTGACGCCGAGCCCGTCGACCAGCTCGTTCACGCTGTGGTCGCCCTCGCGGAGCGCGTCAAGGATGCGGCGTCGGGTGGGTTCGGCGAGCACGGTGAACACGTCGCTGGACACCCGCCCAATATGCCTCCTCGTTCATATGCCGGTCAAGTCATATGATGGTGGTCGCGGTCCCGGAGCGGCACCGGAGGCCGCTATCTATGCTCGGAGCATGGAACTGCGGATCTTCACCGAACCCCAGCAGGGCGCCACGTACGACCAACTGCTCGCGGTGGCCCGACGTGCCGAGGACGCCGGCTTCGGCGCGTTCTTCCGCTCCGACCACTACCTGAAGATGGGCTCGGTGAGCGGCGACCCGGGCCCCACCGACGCGTGGACCACGCTTGCCGGTCTGGCCCGCGACACCAGCCGAATCCGGCTCGGCACGCTGATGACCGCCGCCACGTTCCGGCTCCCCGGCCCGCTGGCGATCACCGTGGCGCAGGTCGACCAGATGAGCGGCGGTCGCGTGGAGCTGGGCATCGGCACCGGCTGGTACGGCGACGAGCACACCGCGTACGGCATCCCGTTCCCGGCGCTGGGCGAGCGGTTCGACCGGCTGGAGGAGCAGCTCGCGGTCATCACCGGCCTCTGGTCCACCCCGGCGGGCGAGCTGTTCAACCACCCGGGCCGGTACTACCCGGTCAGCGACTCGCCGGCCCTGCCCAAGCCGGTGCAGCAGCCCCGCCCGCCGATCCTGCTCGGCGGGATGGGTCCGAAGCGGACGCCCCGGCTGGCCGCCCGCTACGCCGACGAGTTCAACCTGCCGTTCGCGTCGGCGGCGGACTCGGCGGCGCAGTTCGACCGCGTCCGCGCGGCGTGCGCCGAGATCGGCCGCGACCCGGCGGAGCTGGTCTGGTCCAACGCCCTGGTGCTCTGCTGCGGACGCGACGACGCCGAGGTGGCCCGCCGGGCCGCCGCCATCGGCCGTGACCCGGACGAGCTGCGGGCCAACGGTCTCGCCGGCACGCCCGACGAGGTCCTGAACACCATCGACCGGTACGCCAAGATCGGCAGCCAGCGGATCTACCTCCAGGTGCTGGACTTGACCGACCTCGACCACCTCGACCTGGTGGCGAGCGAGGTGCTGGCGAACCTGTGAGTCGTCAGGCGCGGTGCTGCGCGTGCCGGTCCGGCTCGCGCAGCACGGTGTCCAACCGGCCGTCACGGTCGCTGTCCACATAGGTGATGTCCGGTACGCCGTCACCGTCCACGTCGATCTGGACGACGTCGGCGACGCCGTCACCGTCGAGGTCGGTGACGATCTCGACCGACCCGTCCAGGTGCCGCGTCACGATCGACCGCGACCCGCCGCCGGGCTCGCGCGGCGGTGGCCCTGGCGACGGTACGGGCGTCGGGGCTGGCGCGGGAGCGGGAGTCGGCCGGGGACCGGGTGTGGGCGCCGGGTGGTTCGGCAACCGGACGTCCGGGGGCGCGCTGGCCGGCTCGACCGCGCTGCCGGTCGGGTCCAGCTCCTCCTCCGACGGGAAGACGTCGCCTCGCGGGGCCGGATCACGGTAGCTGCTCATGGGCGTAGGGTTCCCCGACGACGGCGAGAACAACCGTGCCCGATCGTCGGGTGTCCCTGGTGCCCGGTCTGGCGGAAGATGTCGGGACCGACGCCACGGTCATGGAACGGGGGTCCACGGGTGGAATTGCGCCGGAATCGGGGGGCCCGCGCGCTCGCCCTCGCCTGCGTACTCGGCGGGGTGATCCTGCTGGCCTATCCCAGCGACCGCGCCCTGCTACGGACGATCATCGCGGTGGGTGCCATCGCGCTCGGCGCGGTGGCTCTGGTCAGCGCGTTGCGGCCGTTCCGGTTCGGGATCCACGCGGACGGGCTGAGCATCCGGCGGCCGGGCCTGCGCCGGGAGTTCCGGTGGTCCGAGGTCGACACGGTGGTCCTCGACGAGCCGCCTCGACGGGACGGCTACCCGACACCGCCGCGGCTGCTGCTGGTGCCTGTGCAGGGCGTGCCGGCCGAGTTGGTGACCGCCCGCCACCCGGTCGACGGTCGGCCCGCCATCGAGCTGCTCGTCCTCGACCAGGTCCGCGAGCAGCCCGAGCAGGTGTCCGAGGCGCTCACCCGGCACGCCGGGGACCGCTTCGTCGACCTGCTCGCCCTGCGGCGCGCCGCCTTCGCCGTTCCGGACATCACGGTCGGCCTGCGCGGCTACGCCATGGACCGGGTCGATCGGTTGATCCGGCGTGGCCAGGACGCCCTGCTGTCCGGCGACGCGGTGGCCCGGCAGGCGGCACGCGGTGAGATCGAACGCGCCACCGCAGCGGCCGGTCTGCCGCGCGCCCAACGTGGTTACAACACGATCCAGGTGGATACGGTTCTAGACGCCCTCGTCGCCGCCCTGAGCGACCAGCAGTCCACCGATCGGGAGACCGCCACGTGACCACCCCGGGACCGAACGCCACGTCGACCACAGCTCCCGAGGTGCCACGCCGCAACTGGGCCGGCAACGTCCGGTACGCGGCCCGGGCGTTCCACCGGCCGACCTCCCTCGACGAGGTGCGTCGCCTCGTCGCCGGCAGTCGGCGCGTCCGCGCCCTCGGCACCGGGCACTCCTTCAACCGCCTCGGCGACACCGACGGCGACCTGGTGAGCCTGGCCGGCCTGCCGCCGAGCGTCGAGGTGGACCGCGAACGCGGCCAGGTCACCGTGACCGGCGCGATGCGCTACGGCGACCTCGCCCGACAGCTGCACCCGCATGGGTACGCGCTGGCCAACATGGCCTCGCTGCCGCACATCTCGGTCGCCGGCGCGGTGGCCACCGCCACCCACGGCTCCGGTCCCACCCACGGCAACCTGGCCAGCGCCGTCGCCGGTCTGGAGCTGGTCACCGCCGACGGCGACCTGCTGCGGGTTGACCGCGACGACGACACGTTCGCCGGGATGGTGGTGGGGCTCGGCGCGCTCGGCCTGGTCACCCGGCTCACCCTGGACCTGGTGCCGGCCTTCGAGCTGCGCCAGTACGTGCGGCTCGACCTCGACCCGGCCGCGCTGGACGAGGCGCTCGACTCGGCGTACAGCGTGAGTGTCTTCACCGACTGGCGTACGCCGCGCCTGCGGGAGGTGTGGCGCAAGCAGCTCGCGGACCAGCCGCCGCCGGACGCGGACTGGCTCGGCACCACCGCCGCCGAGCAGCCCCGGCACCCGGTGCTCGGCATGCCCCCGGAGAACTGCACCCCGCAACTCGGTGAGCCGGGCCCGTGGCACGAGCGACTGCCGCACTTCAAGCTCGGCTTCACCCCGAGCAGCGGCGACGAGTTGCAGTCCGAGTACCACGTGCCGCGTACCGCCGCCGCCGACGCGCTCGCCGCCCTGGCCGACGTGGCGCACCTGATCGCCCCGGTCCTGCACGTGTGCGAGCTGCGGACGGTGGCCGCCGACGAGCTGTGGCTCAGCCCCAACCACCGGCGGGACAGCTTCGTCGTCCACTTCACCTGGATCGACGACACGGACGCGGTGCTGCCCGTGCTGGCCGAGGTGGAGGCGCGCCTGGCCCCGTTCGCCCCGCGCCCACACTGGGGCAAGGTCTTCGTCACCGACCCGGAGAACCTGTCGGGCCGCTACCCGAGGTACGCCGACTTCACCGCCCTGCTGAAGAACCTGGACCCAGAGTCGAAGTTCCAAACCGACCAGCTGAACCACTACTTCCCCCGCTGACCCGCCCGGCGCCGAGGCCCGCTGCCCGGCTCCCGGTGATCATGAAGTTATGGCCATCCGGCGCGGCGTGTCGGCGCGATAACTTCATGATCAGCGGGAGGAGGCGGGGGTGCGCAGGGTGGCGCGTTGGACGGCGCGGGCGATGTCGCTGGGGGAGACTATGCCCGTTAGGCGACCGTCGTTCCCCACCACCAGGGCGCGGCCGTCGGCGCACTCGGTGAGCCGGGGGAGCAGGTCGTTGAGCTGTTCACCCGGCTCGGCGAGCACCAGCTCGTCGGCCCGGCAGGCCACCTCCGCGAGGGTGGTCGACGCGCGTCGCTCGGCCGGTACGCTCCGCACCCGGTCCACGGTGACCAGGCCGGTCGGCCGCCCCTGGTCGGTCAGCGGCAGCGCCGAGTGCCGGTACGCGAAGAGGTAGTGGTCGACGAAGTCGGCGACCGTCATGTCCGCCGACGCGGTCTGCGGCTGTGGAGTCATCACGTCGGCGACCCGGACTCCGCGCAGCGCGGTTCCGGTGCGGGCCTGCCGCTCCTCCATCCCGGCGGCACCGATCAGGAACCAGCCGATCAGCGCCAGCCACAGCCCGCCGAAGCCGACGCCGGACAGGAACTGCCACAGCCCGAGACCGATGAGCAGCGCGCCGAGCACCCAGCCGGCCCGCGCGGCGACCACGGACGCCCGGGTCCGGTCGCCGGTGGCCTTCCACACCGCCGCGCGCAGTAGCCGACCGCCGTCCAGTGGCGCGGCCGGCAGCACGTTGAAGATCGCCAGCAGTACGTTGATGCCGGCCAGCCACGCGATCGCCCCGAAGAGCAGCCCGCCCTGCCCGGCCAGCGCGAACAGCAGCGCGATGACACCGAAGAACGCCCCGAGCAGCAGGCTGACCAGCGGGCCGACGCCCGCGATGCGCAACTCCGCGCCGGGGTCGCGCGGCTCGCCCTTCAGTTCGGCCACGCCGCCGAACAACCACAGCGTGATCCCGTCGACGGTCAGCCCGTTGCGCTTGGCCACCACGGCGTGCGACACCTCGTGGGCGAGCAGGCCGACGAAGAAGACCACCGCCGCGGCCAGGCCGGCAAGGGTGTACGCCACGGGCGAGCGGTCCGGGTACGAGCGGGGAAACTGGTTGGCGGCCAGCCCCCACGCGATCAGCGCGAAGATGACCAGAACGCTCCAGTTGACGCCGACCGGCACTCCCGCGATCCGACCGATCCGGAAACTCGCCCTCATCCTGGGCGCATACCCCCGGTCAGCCGAGCCATGCGACACGCGACACCCAGGTTGTCGTGCCGAGAGTGTTGTCAGCGGCGGGGGGTCTCGCTGGCGATGGTCGCCTCCCGGGGCAGCGCCGCCGCCCGCATCGCCCAGTCCAGCGCGTAGTCGGCGATCGCCTCCCAGCCCGGCGCCCCGACGGTGAAGTGCGACCGGTCGGGGAACTCCTCGTACGCGGTCAGCGCGCGGGACTTCTGGTAGAGCCCCGCGTTCGCGCGGACCACCGACGCCGGCACCACGTGGTCCTGCCCGCCGGCCATCAGCAGCAGCGGCGCCCGGTCGACGCGTCCGGTGTCGACGCGGGCGGGCGAGCGCGGGTCGACGTTGGCGAAGGCCCCCTCGAAGAACACCCGGCCCGCTCCGGGGACCGCGTACCGCTGCCAGGCCCGGTCGGACTCCTCGCGGCTCAGCGTGTTGCCGAAGGTGTAGGCGAAGTCGTCCGGGGTGAACGCGACGGCCTTGCCACGGTTGGCGGGGCTGCGCAGGATCGGAAAGCCGGAGCGCAACTGGCTCAACGGCACCTTCAGCACCCCCTTGATCGCCGCCGGATGCACACCCACCACCGCCGCGCCGAGGCCCCGGTCGGCGAGGACCTGGGCGAAGAGCCCGCCGAACGAGTGGCCCATGATGATCGGCGGCCGGGGGAGCGCCCGGATGATCCGGTCGTAGTGGGCGACGATCGTGGCCATGCTCTGTTGGGCGATCGGGGTGGGGTCGTCGCGCAACTGCTCCACGGAGCGGTCCATGCCGGGCCAGGCGGGGGCGATGACGTGCATGCCGCGCTCGGTGAAGCGTTCGGCCCACCCCTCCCAACTTCGTGGGGTCATCCAGAGCCCGTGGATCAGCACGATCGTGTCGACCTGGCCCTGCGGCGTGGCACCCATCGCGTCCTCCCGGTGTCGCGGCGTCCGGCGGCGCGCTTACCCGCTGCCGCCCCCGGGATGCCTGCGTCGGGGGCGGATGTGCCGGTGGGCTTGATGACTCAGGGGCATCTTGATGACGCAGAGGCATCACGCTCGTCGCGGTCCTCGCCTGCCGGCCCGTCACGCTGCGTGCCCGCCGGGCTCTGAGCCGTGCCGTCCGAGCCCTGACAAATGTCACGGCCGGAACGTGACGGCCGCTTCAGGAGTCGAGGTCCGCGACACCCCAGCATTTATGCCATGACCAGTACGCAGCCGGCCGTCGAGCTGAACGGCCTCACCAAGACCTTCGGTACGGTCACCGCGGTCGACGGACTGAGCCTGCGGGTGCAGCCCGGCGAGGTGGTGGCGTTCCTCGGCCCCAACGGGGCGGGCAAGACCACCACGATCGACATGCTGCTCGGCCTGGCCCGCCCGGACGCGGGCACGGTCCGCGTTCTCGGCGGCACCGCCGACGAGGCGGTGGCCCAGGGGCGGATCGCCGCCGTGCTTCAGACCGGCGGCCTGCTCAAGGACCTCACCGTGGGCGAGACGGTACGGATGACCGCGCACTTCTACCGGCACACCCGCCCGGCGGCCGAGGTGCTGGAGCGCGCCGGTATCACCGACATCGCCGACCGGATGGTCGGGCGGTGCTCGGGCGGTCAGCAGCAGCGGCTGCGCTTCGCGTTGGCGCTGCTGCCGGACCCGGACCTGATGGTCCTCGACGAGCCGACCACCGGCATGGACGTCGAGGGTCGGCGGGACTTCTGGCAGGCCCTGCGCCGCGACGCCCGCGACGGCAGGACCGTCATCTTCGCCACCCACTACCTCGACGAGGCGGACGCGTACGCCGATCGGATCGTGCTGGTCCGCCGGGGACGCGTCGTCGCCGACGGCACCACCGCCGAGATCAAGAACCTGGCCGCCGGCCGTACGGTGCGGGCCACCCTGCCCGGCGCGGACCAGGCCGCGCTCGCCGCGCTGCCCGGCGTCGACGCCGTGGAGGTACGCGGCGACAGCGTGCTGGTGCGTACCGGCGACTCGGACGCGGTCGCGCGTCACCTGCTCACCCGGACCGCCGCCCGGGACGTGGAGATCACCTCCCGCAACCTCGAGGACGCCTTCCTCGCCCTGACCACCGAGCGCATCGGAGCCTGACGAATGTCCACTCCCATCGCCACCCGCACCGACCGTCCTGCCCGGCCCGATCGCCGGCCGTCCGCTCTGGGCGGCTTCGCCCCGGCGGTTCTCGGCATCGAGCTGCGTCGGGTGCTGCGTAACCGCCGTACCCTCGCCTTCACGCTGATCATGCCGAGCGTCTTCTTCCTCATCTTCGGTCTGCCGCAGCGCGGACAGACCCTCGACAACGGTCGACCCGTCACCGCGTACGTCATGATCAGCCTCGCCGTGTACGCGGCGATGGTGGCGACGACAAGCGCGGGTGGCGCGGTCGCCACCGAGCGGGCGTTGGGGTGGAGCCGGCAGCTACGGCTCACCCCGCTGCGGCCGACCGCGTACGTGGCGATGAAGCTGGCCACCGCGATGACCCTCGGTCTGCTCGCGGTCGTCGTGGAGTTCCTCGTGGGGGCGGCGGCCGGCGTCCGCCTCCCGCTGGACGTCTGGCTGCTGTCCGGGCTGGCCGCCTGGGTCGGCTCGCTGGTCTTCGCCGCGTTCGGCCTGTTCATCGGCTACCTGGTGCCGGCCGAGAACGTCATGCAGTTCATCGGGCCGATCCTGGCGGTGCTGGCGATGTTCGGCGGGCTGTTCGTACCGGTCGAGGTGCTGCCGCACGTGCTCCAGCAGGTCGCGAAGTTCACCCCGGTGTACGGCATGGGTGAGCTGGCCCGTTCGCCGCTCACCGGCGACGGCGTGAGCATGGCGGCGGTGGCGAACATCGTCATCTGGACCCTGGCCTTCGGCGTCGGCGCGACCCGGCTGTTCCGCCGGGACACCGCTCGGGTCTGACCGCCGCGACCGCTAGCGTGAACCCGATGGACCTTCCGACGGGGCAGCCCCGGCCGATGAACCGCAACTGGCGGGTCATCGGCTGGCTGCTCGCCGCCGTGTGGCTGTTCTTCCTCAACGTGCCGCTCGCCACCGCGTTGCACCAGCCGGAGCTGTGGCGGCGAATCATCGGAGTGGCGGCCCTGGTCGTCTTCGGCCTGGGCTACGTGTTGCTGTTCCAGTGGGCCCGCCGGCTGCGCCAGTCGCTGCTGCCGATCCCGGCCGGCCGGGCGCGGTTGGGCCTGCTGCTGCTGCTCGCGGTGGGGCTGGCCAGCATCCCGGGCACCGAGGGGGACTGGCTGGCGACGCTGGTCTACGTGGCGGCGGCGGGGGTGTTCCTGCTGCAGGCGTGGGAGGCGGCGGCGACGGTGGCGCTCTGCGCCGGAACTCCGGCGCTGGCGTCCTGGCTGGTGACCGGCTGGGAGGCGGAGAACGGCATCGTCTTCGCGGTGCTGCTCGCCTCGTTCGCCATGTTCGGCGTCTCGCGGCTGGCCCAGCGCAACAGCGAACTGCAGGCCGCCCAGCAGGAGATCGGCCGGCTCGCGGTCGCCGAGGAGCGGGCCCGCGCCGCGCGCGACCTGCACGACATCCTCGGGCACTCGCTGACCGTGGTGGCGATCAAGGCCGAGTTGGCCGGGCGGCTCCTCGAGGTCGACACCGCCCGGGCCGCCGCCGAGATCGCCGAGGTGGAGAGGTTGGCGCGGGCGGCCCTGGCGGACGTGCGGCAGACCGTCGGGGCGTACCGGGAGGTCACCCTCGCCGGTGAGCTGGCCGGCGCGCGGTCCGCCCTCGCCGCGGCGGGCATCGCGGCCGAGGTGCCGGCCGAGACGCCGGAGCTGCCGCGCGAGTGGGACCGGTTGTTCGGATGGACGGTGCGCGAAGGGGTGACCAACGTGGTCCGGCACAGCGGGGCCAGGTGCTGCACGATCCGGGTACGCCCGGACGGGGTTGAGGTTGGTGACGACGGCCGGGGGCCGTCCACACCCGAGGCCGACGGGTACGGGCTGGTCGGCCTGCGTGAGCGGGCCCGCCGGCTGGACGCCGTGGTGACCGTGGGCCGCCGTGGCGACGGCACCGGCTTCCTGCTGCGGGTGCACGCGCCGGGGGAGGCCCGGTGAGCGGCTCCGCCACGCCGATCCGGCTGCTGCTCGCCGACGACCAGGCGCTGGTGCGTGGCGCGCTGGCCGCGCTGCTGTCGCTGGAGCCGGACCTGACCGTCGTGGCCGAGGTCGGGCGGGGCGACGAGGTGGTGCCCGAGGCCCTCCGGCACACGCCCGACGTGGCCCTGCTGGACGTCGAGATGCCCGGCCTGGACGGCATCGCCGCCACCGCGGCGGTGCGAGCAGCGCTGCCGTCCTGCCGGGTGCTGGTGGTGACCACGTTCGGGCGGCCCGGTTACCTGCGTCGGGCCATGGAGGCCGGCGCGAACGGATTCGTCGTCAAGGACACCCCGGCCCGGCAGCTCGCCGACGCCGTCCGGCGGGTGCACGCCGGCCTGCGGGTGGTGGACCCGACGTTGGCCGCGGAGACCCTGGCCACCGGGGCGAGCCCGTTGACCGAGCGGGAGACCGAGGTGCTGCGGGCGGCGCGCGGCGGCGGCGCTGTCGCCGAGCTGGCGAGGACGCTGCACCTGTCCGAGGGGACGGTGCGTAACCACCTGTCGGCGGCGATCGGCAAGACCGGGGCGCGGAACCGGGCCGCGGCCGTGCGCATCGCCGAGCAGAACGGGTGGCTGCTGGGCGAGTGAGCGGCCCGGCTCAGGCGGTCGGCGGTGGGGTGGGGAGCTGGTCGACGACCACCAGGCTGCTACCGGGTCGGACCTCGGCGAGCAGTTCCCGCTGACCGCTGCGGGTCACCCGGATGCAGCCGTTTGTGGTGTTCTCGCCCAGCTCGTCGTCGTTGTACCAGGTGTGCAGTCCGATGTGCGCGCCCCTGAGCCCGGTCGGCACCGCCTCCGGGTCGTCCGGCACCGAGCCGAGGGCGTAGATGTCCACGCCGCCGTAGACCTCCTCCGGTGGCGGGGTGCGGCCCAGGATGAAGGTGCGTCCGAGCGGCGTCTCCTGCCCCGACTGGCCGAGGCTCGTCTCCCACGAGCGCACCGCCTTGCCGGCCCGGTACCAGGTGAGCCGGTGCGCCTTGCGCTCCACCACGATCTGGTCGCGCAGCGCCACGGTGTCGAACCCGCCCGGGGGCAGCCAGGCGAGCTTCCGGTTCGCCGACGGCAGCAGGACGGCAGTCCAGCCGGCCCGCCGCTGGGCGATCGGCACGGTCAGCTCGACACCCGCGAGCGTCGGTTCGACGAAGGCCAGCGGACGACCGCCGGGAGCGTCGTACGCGGCGATCCGCCGGGTCGGGTGCACGCCCTCGGCCAGTGGCGCGGTGTCCATCGTGGCCGGGTCGGCGGGGAAGCCCCTGGGCGCGGGGTCGTAGTCGAGCACCGGCAGCCCGTCCGGGGCGGGCGCGGCCGGCGGCACCGACTCCTCCGGGCTCTGCTCGACGCTGTTCGGCGTCGGGTCGGCGACCACGACGCTCTGGTCGTCGGGGTCCGTCGAGTGTGGGGTGAGAGCCTGGCCGACCAGCAGCGCGGCGACCAGCAGCACGGGTACGGCGACAGCGCCCACGATCCAGCCGACGCGACGACGGTACGGGGACATTCGGTCAAACTGCACCAAACCACTGTATGGCGATGAACGGTCCGGGGCCTCCGGTTCGGCGATACCCGCCGCCTGGAGGCCCCGGGATCAGGTCAGACCCGCGCGCCGATGTGGATGGCCACCGCGTCGTGCGCCGGCACGTTCACGGCGAACCAGCCGTTACCGTCCACCGTGATCACCGGACCGCTGCACGATCCGTTCGCGTACGTGCCGTGGATGACGTCGCAGTACCGGCCGGCCGGTAGCCCGGTGTAGTACGAGCGGCCGTTCACCGCCGAGTCCTCGTCGTTGACGGTGACGTAGCCCTTGCCGCTGCGGCTGAACGCGATGTGGTTGTTGCCGTTGTCGTACCAGTTGGCCACGCCCGCGCCCTCGGTGGCGTTGCGGAAGCCGACCATGTTGGCGATCACCGGCCAGCGGTGCTCGCACTCCCAGCCCGAGTAGCAGGTGGTGTTCAGCGTCTTGTTGCTGCCGTCCGAGGGCGGGCCGGCGTCCCGGTCGCTGAAGGTGTAGCTGGACATGACGGTCGGCGACCCGTACGGCCAGGCCAGCATGAACGCGTTCGCGAGGGCGTAGATGCCCCGGTCGCGGTAGGTGAGCACGCCACCGGAGTCGCGCTGGGTGTCGTGGTTGTCCACGAACACCGACGCCGAGGCGCTGGGCAGGTGCCCCCAGCCCTCGCCGAAGTTCTTCAGGTAGGCGAGCCGCTCGGAGCGGAACACCCGGGCCAGGTCCTTGCCGTAGCGGAACTCGTGCACGTCGCCGTTGCCGGTGTACTCGGTCGGCTGGACCGGCTCGCCGGCGCCGTAGATGACCTCCTGCACGATGTACGCCGAGCGGGACAGCTTGCCCTTGATGGCGGCGATGTCGGCGGCCGGCATGTGCTTGCTGGCGTCGAGCCGGAAGCCGTCCACACCGAGGGAGAGCAGATCGTTGAGGTACGAGGCGATCGTCGTACGGACGTAGTCCGACTCGGTCTTCAGGTCGGACAGGTTGACCAGCTCGCAGTTCTGCACCTCGTACCGGTCGTTGTAGTTGGCGATGTCGTCGCCGCCGTTGCGTCCGCAGTGGTGGAAGTCCTGGGTCTGGTAGATGCCCGGGTAGTCGTAGTGCGAGTACGACGAGCCGGCCCAGCCGGTGCCGCCGTTGTCCTGGCCGGACATGTGGTTGATGACGGCGTCGACGATCACCTTGACGCCGGCCGCGTGGCAGGTGTTCACCATCGACTGGAACTGGGCGCGGGTGCCCTTGCGGGACTCGATCCGGTAGCTGACCGGCTGGTACGCCATGTACCACTGGTTGCCCCGCACGTGCTCCTGCGGGGGCGAGACCTGCACGTAGCCGTAGCCCTTGGGTCCGAGGGTGCTCTGGCACTCGCTGGCGACCGACGGCCAGTTCCACTCGAAGAGCTGGACGATGACCTTCTTCGCGGTGGACGGGCTGGCGGCGGCCGGGGGCGGTGTCGCGGTGAGGGGGACCAGCAGGCTGGCGACCAGGCCGAGGGCGAGGGTCGCCGAGCGGCGTCGACGTTGGCGCATCGGGACTCCTGACGGGAGCGGGGGTGGGGGGGTGATGCGGTGGGGGAGCGCACCGGCTGCTCGAATCTTGCAACCCATGCTGAAATTTGCCGAAAGGTTACAAGCGTGTTGCAAGCACTGTCAATGCATGGACCTGCGTCACTGCCTGTCACGTGAAGGGACTGTGCACAACGCACCGCGACGCCACTTGGTTCGAACGCGGCACAGAATTTTTTCCCGGCGGATGATCCGCGCGCGCCGCCGGTCCGTACTGGATGGGGGAGCAGGGGTCGGCCGGTGGTACGCCGCCGCGAGACGATCGAGGAGCAGATGGCCCGGGCAAAGCAGAACCAGAAGGCCACCGAGGTCCGGACCAGCACCAGCAGTCGGGGGGTGCGGACCAGGTCCCGCTCGGCGACGATGTTGCTGATCGCGTCGATGCTCGCCGCGTTCTGGGCGGCGACCATGCTGACCGGCGCCGGTCAGATGGCGTACGCGTACGGCTTCTTCTTCACCGAGTTCTTCGCGGGCGTGATCGCCCTGGTGTCGCTGAGTCTCACCGTGATGCTGGGACTGCTCGCCACCGACCGGCTGGTGTTGAACATCTCGCACCGCGTACTGATGCAGTCCGCGCACCGCGCCACCGGCGTCCTGGGCACGGCCGGACTGGTCTTCCATGTGCTCACCAAGATCGCCACCGGGCGGGCCGCGGCGACCGACTCGCTGATCCCGTTCATCGGCGGCCGGGGGCTCTACGTCGGCCTGGGCACGGTGGCCGCCCTGCTCATGGTCAGCGTGATCTGGACCGGCATCATCCGCGCCCGCTTCGCCGGCGTCGGTCCAAAGTGGCTGTGGCGTGCCCTGCACTCCGCCGCGTACCTCGCCTGGCCGTTCGCGATCTTCCACGGCCTCAACGCCGGTCGGGCCGCGGCGTCCTGGGTGGTCCTCAGCTACCTCGGGTGCGTCCTGCTCGTCGTGCTGGCGTTGCTGGTGCGGCTCTCGGTCACCATCGGCCGGCGCAGCCGGGAGCAGCACCAGGCCGCCGTGCGCAACGCGGCGCTGGCCGGCCGGGGGACCGACGAGGCCCGTGGACGCTCGCTGCTGGCCGGCCTGGGCCGCCGCCGCGGGACCACCGAGGACAAGCGGCCGGCCTGGGCGGAGGCCACCACCGCCACGTGGACGGCGCCGGCCGGTCCGCGACGGCGCGACCCCGAGCGGTTCACCGTTCCGGTGGTGCCCGAGCCCGGCTCGCTGGTCGAGCCGGCCCGGCCGAGCCGGCGTCGCCGGGACGAGGAGCCCGCCGCCCGGCAGGGCCGCCGCGAAGAGATGGAGACGACGGCGACCCGCCGCTCCGCCCGCCGCAGCGCCGAGGAGGAGATGGAGACGACGGCGACCCGCCGGCGCGCCTCGCGCAGCCGCGACCGGGACGAGGAGACCACCCAGAGCGGGCGGCGGCGTGCCGAGGAGCCGGCCGCCGAGCGGAGCGGCCGACGGTCCCGTGCCGAGGACGAGGGCACCCGGTATTCGGCCCCGCCCCAACGGACTCTCGCCGAGCCCGAGGAGCCGTGGGACAGCCCGCGCCGTTGGCAGGCCGCCGAGCCGATCTCGGCCGGTCCGGTCTCCGTGGAGCCGATCTCGGCCGGCCCGATCTCCGGCGGCCCGATCTCCGGTGGTCCCATCTCGGCGGCCCCGCGCAGCGGCAGCGGCCGGCACAGCGCCGAGGACGACCTGCCGGAGGAGCCGGACTACTGGCGTCCGCCGGCGCGGTACGTCCCTGAGGACGTGCCGCCGCCCGTCGACGACACCCCGACCCTTGTCGACCTGGCGTCACGGCGCGCCAAGCGGGCCGCCGGCGAGGGCCGGTCCAAGCGGCGCAAGGCCAGCGCGGACGCGGTGGACGGGGCGTACTGGGCCGGACTGCGGGGTGAGGCGAAATGATGCGGACGACCGTCCCTCCGGTGGCCTGCGTCGGTGAGCCTCGACTGACCGCCGGCTTCGCCGAGTTCGGTCGACTCGACATGGCCGCCCACGAGGAGGTGCACGGGCCGATCGGCCCGATGGAGCCGGCACAGCTGCTCCGGCTCGCCGAGGGTATGCAGCTCAAGGGCAAGGGTGGCGCGGGCTTCCCGTTCGCCCGCAAGCTGCGCGCGGTGCTGGAGTCCTGCGAGCGGCAGGACCTCTCCGCGGTGGTGGTGGTCAACGCCACCGAGGGGGAGCCGGCGAGCTGGAAGGACAAGGTGCTGCTGACCCGCGCCCCGCACCTGATCCTCGACGGCGCGGCGCTGGCCGCGTACGCGCTGGACGCCGACGAGATCGTGATCGGTGTGGCGGACGACGGGGTCGGCCGGGACTCGCTGATGGAGGCCCTCGACGAGCGCCGGATGCCGGTGCCGACCACCATCGTCACCGTGCCGCACCGGTTCATCTCCGGTGAGGGTGGCGCCCTGGTCAACGGGATCAACGGCCTGCCGCACATTCCGCCCGGCACCAAGAAGCGCTCCAGCGACTCCGGGGTCAGCGGCCTGCCCACCCTGCTGTCCAACGCCGAGACGTTCGCCCAGCTCGCCGTCGGCGCACGACTCGGCCCGTACGAGTACGCGGCGCTCGGCACCGACGACGAGCCGGGCACCGTGCTGCTCACGGTGACCGGCGCGGCGGCCCGGCCGGCCGTGGTGGAGTGCACCGCGGGCATGCCGCTGCGCGACGTCCTCGACCTGTGCGAGGTGCCGGACGTCCAGGGCATCCTGATGGGCGGCTACCACGGCAAGTGGATCACCGCCGAGGCGGCGGAGAAGGCCGAGGTCTCCCGCAAGGGCCTGGCGGCGGTCGGCGGCACCCTCGGCGCGGGCATCATCATCCCGGTCGGTGTGGACACCTGCCCGCTTGGTGAGGCCGCGCAGGTGGTGCGCTACCTGGCCGGCGAGTCCGCCGGCCAGTGCGGCCCGTGCAAGATGGGCCTGCCGGACCTGGCCCGCGCGGTCGACCTGGCCGTGGCCGGCAGCCAACCGGCCGACGTCGTCCGCGCCGCCGCGGGCGAGGTCAAGGGCCGGGGCGCGTGCAGCCACCCCGACGGTACGGCCCGGTTCGCCCTCTCCGCGATCGAGGTCTTCGCCGACGACCTGCGGCTGCACAGCACCGGCGACGGCTGCGGCCGGCGGGTCAAGGGCGTCATGGGCCTGCCCGGCGCGCCCGACCCCAACCCGCAGAAGCTCACGCTGGACTGGTCCCGCTGCGACGGGCACGGCCTCTGCGCGCACGTGGTGCCGGACTTCATCCGGCTCGACGCCAACGGCTATCCCGCCTTCCCGGCCACGCCCGTGCCGACCTGGCTACGCGAGGGCGCCCTCAAGGCCGTCAAGGTCTGCCCGGAACTCGCCCTGCGCCTCGCCAAGGCCGAGTAGGGAAAGGCACTGACCACCACACCTGCCGAACGGAGCTGCGGATGGGCAAGCGGATCGGGCGGACGGCGGCGGCGTGTCCGCCCCGGGCCGCCATCGTGGGGGCGCTCGTCGCCGTCCTGCTCGCCACGGCGGCCTGCACCGGCACGGTGCCGCCCGACGTCGCCGCCGCCGGGACCGCGCCGGCCCCGACCAGCTCCCCGACCCCCTCGGTCACCCCCTCGGCCGGCGCGTCGTCGGCCCCGGCGGCCCCGGTCCCGGACACCCTGCGCTTCAGCGGTACGACCCTCGCCGGCAGCGCCTTCGACGCGACGCGACTGGCCGGCCGGCCGGTGGTGCTCTGGTTCTGGGCGCCGTGGTGCGCCACCTGCGCCAGCCAGGCCTGGACGGTGGCCGAGATCGCGCCGAAGTACCGGGACACCGTGCCGATCGTCGGTGTCGCCGGGCTGGGCGAGCAGCGCGACATGAAGAACTTCGTCACCGAGTTCGACCTCGGCGACATGCCACAGATCGACGACCGCAAGGGCGCGCTCTGGAAGCGGTTCAAGGTGACCGAGCAGAGCATCTTCGTGATCATCGACCGGGACGGCAAGGTCGTCCACCAGGGCTTCCTGGACGGTGAGTCGCTCACCGCCCGCGTCACCGCGCTGGCCGGGGCGTGACCGGGCCGCTGCTGCTCGCACTGACCGCCGGCATGCTCGGCGCGGTCAACCCGTGCGGCTTCGCGTTGCTGCCCGCGTACCTCTCACTGCTGGTCGCCGGGGCGTCGGACGCCCGTGGCGCGGTCGGCCGCGCGCTCACCGCGGCGGCCGGGCTCACCCTGGGGTACGTGGTGGTCTTCGGCGCCTTCGGTCTGGTGCTCGCGCCGCTGGCCGGGTGGCTGCGGCCCCGGCTGCCGTGGCTGACGGTGGTCCTCGGGCTGCTGCTGGTGGTGGCCGGTTGCTGGCTGCTCGCCGGCCGGCGCCTGCCCGCGCCGGGCTGGACCGCGCGAGCGCCCCGGCTGACCAGGTCGTGGCCGTCGATGGCGCTGTTCGGGGCGGCGTACGCGCTGGCCTCGCTCGGCTGCGCCATCGCGCCGTTCCTGGCCATCGTGGTGACCAGCCTCCAGGCCGGCTCGACCGGGCGCGGGCTGGCCCTGTTCGGCGCGTACGCCCTCGGGATGGGCCTGGTGGTCGCGGTCGCCGCGGTCGGTGTGGCGCTGCTGCGCGATTCGCTGGTGGCCCGGCTGCGCGTGGCCGGGGCGCTGGTGCCCCGGCTCAGCGGGGTGGTGCTACTGCTGGCGGGCGGTTACGTCGCCTGGTACGGCCGGTACGAGCTACGGCTCGCCGCCGGCCAGCGCGAAGCCCTCGAAGACCCGGTCATCCGGGTGGCCGCCCAGATCCAGCGAGCCCTGGCCGACGCCCTGGACCGGATCGGCCCGGCGCTGCTCCTGGTCAGCCTGGCGGCGCTGCTGCTCCTGGCAGCCCGCACCGCACGTTCCCGCCGGCACGCCCGCGATCTTGCACTTTCTGTCGCCCCCACAGACGCGGATCGGGGCATCGAGACGACAGAAAGTGCAAGATCGGCGGGGTGAGCTGGTCAGGGCGTGTGTCAAAGTCCCTGGCCGGCCTACGGCGGGCCCAGGCGACGGCCGGCGGCGTTGGAGATGGGCTCGGATACAACACCGGTATCCGAGCCCATCTCCGCCTTGCCGGACCGCCGCCTGGACTCCGCCTCGGCTCGACCGAGGACTTCGACACACGCCCTAGCGCGGGGCCAGCCGGTCTGTTCCTAGGCGGTCCTGGAGGACCTCGGGGATCAGGACGCTGCCGTCGGCCTGCTGGTACTGCTCCAGGATGGCCGGGAAGAGCCGGCTCGTGGCCAGGGCGGAGCCGTTGAGGGTGTGCACGAAGCGGGTCTGCTTGCCGCCCGGCTCGCGGTAGCGGATGGCCGCCCGACGCGCCTGGTAGTCGCCGGCCCAGGAGACCGACGAGACCTCCTTGTACTTGCCGGTGCTCGGCATCCACACCTCGATGTCGAGGGTCTTCTTCATCGAGGCGCTGGCGTCGCCGGCCGAGAGCAGCGTGCGCTGGTAGTGCAGGCCCAGCCCCTCGACCAGGCTCTCGGCGTGGGCGAGCATCTCCTCCAACGCCGCGTCCGCCTGCTCCGGCAGGGTGAACTGGAAGATCTCCACCTTGTTGAACTGGTGCCCGCGCACCGTGCCGCGCTCGTCCGAGTGCGACCCGGCCGACTCCCGGCGGTAGCACGGCGTGTACGCGAACGCCTTCAACGGCAGCTTCGTGGTCTCCAGGATCTCGTCCTGGTACGCGCCCAGGATCGCCGTCTCCGACGTGGGCAGCAGGAACTGCCCGCGCGGCGCGGACGCGGCGTCCAGGTGGTAGACGTCGTCGTAGAACTTGGGGAACTGGCCGGCGGCGAACCCGGCCGAGTCGAGCAGCAGGTGCGGCGGGAGCAGGAACTCGTACCCGGCCTTGATGTGCTGGTCGACGAAGTAGTTGAGCAGCGCCCACTCCAGGCGGGCGCCGATCCCCGTGTAGATCCAGAACCCGGAGCCGCCGAGCTTGACGCCGCGCTCGTAGTCGACCAGGCCGAGCGCGCGGGACAGCTCCACATGGTCGCGGACCTTCTCGATCGCCGGTGGCTCACCGAAGGTCTTGACGACCCGGTTCGCCTCCTTGCCGCCGGGGAGGATGTCGTCGGCGGGCAGGTTCGGCAGCTCGCTCATCGCGTCGCGCAGCCGCGCCTGCACCTCGTCCAACTGGGACTCCAGCTCGGCGAGCTGCTTGCGCTCCGCCTCGGGAGCGGAGACCTGCGGCTCGGTGCCGGCGCGCTTGGCCTGCGCGTACGCCCGTGCCTCCGCCTTGCGGCGCTGCCGCTCGGCGTCGATCTCCGTGATCAGGGCCCGGCGTTCCTGGTCGAGCCGCTGGATCTCGTCCAGGGAACGGGTGACCTCGGCGGGATCCAGCCGCTTCGCCAACGCGGTCGCCACCGCCTCGCGATCCTTCCGGATCAACTCCATGTCGAGCATGCTGCTCCGTACGCCTCCGTCCGGGGTTCACTGGTGAACCATCAGATGTTACCGTCGCGCACGTTTCCACCCGGGTACGGGGAGCGCGACCGGTTTCTACAGCCGGATCGGCATCAGCACGGAGTAGGTGTCCTCGTCGTCCGGGCGGCGTACGGCCAGCGGGGCGATCGGCCCGTCCAGCTCCAGCACCAGTTGCGGGCCGCCGGCCGCGTCCAGCGCGTCGAGCAGGTACTCGCCGTTCACCCCGAACCGCAGCTCGCCGTTCGGATCGGCGGGCAGCCCGGTCAGCTCGGCAGGGTGCAGCAGCCGCAGGCCGCCCTCGTCGTCGAGGCCCAGGACGGAGACCGCCAGCGGCGTGCCCGCGTACTCGCGCGCCAGCGTCGGCGCGGCCGGGTCGCGCAGCGCGGCGCGCAGGGCCACCACGTCCACCGGGATGCGGTACGCGGCCGGCCGCGCCCCGACCGCCTCCCGTAGCAGCCGCCGGTAGTCCGGGAAGTCGTACGGCAGGGCGACCCCGGCGAGCGTCCGGCCGGCCACCGTCACCCGCAGCTCGGCGCCGGCAACCGTCAGTCGTACCGGCCCGTCGTCGGTGTCCAGCAGCCGGCGCAGCCGGTCGACGAGGCCCACCGGCAGCAGCACCCGCACGGGCGGCCCGTCGACGGCGGCCCCGGCCCGGGCCAGCGCGAGGCGGTGCCGGTCGGTGGCGACCAGCCGCACCCCGTCCGGCTCGACGTCGAGCAGCACCCCGGACAGGGCCGGCAGCTCCGGGTCGACGCCGACGGCGAAGCGCACCGCGTCGAGCGCGGCGGCGAACTCGGCGGGGGAGAGCAGCAGCGTGGTCACCACGGCCGGGGCCGGATCGACCAGGGTGCGCAGGCGGGTGATCTCGCGGCGTGCGTCGGCGAGCCCGTCGGCCAGCCGGCGCAGGTGCGCGTCGAGCAGCCGGTGCACCTCGGCCGGCTCGGCGCGGACGGCGGCGGCGATGTCGGGCACCGGCATACCGACCCGGCGCAGCCCCGCGACCAGCCGGGCCGGGGCGACCTGCGCGTCGGTGTACCAGCGGTAGCCGGTCACCGGGTCGACCAGGGCCGGCGTCAGCACGCCCGCCGAATCGTAGAAGCGCAGCGCGCTGACGGTCAGGCCGCTGGCCCGGGCCAACTCGCCGATGCTGTGCAGGTCGCTCACCACGTGGGGCATCCTGCCCCCTCGACCTGGTCGAGGGTCAAGCGGTCGACCCCGTCGCACGCTCCGCCGCGCCGCGCGGCGGACCCGGGGCGACCTCGTCCCGTTCCAGCACCCGGAAGGTGAGTCCGGCCCGGACCAGCCGGTCGAGCAGCGCGTCCCCCATCGCGCTGACCGGGGTGAGCTGGCCGGCGGTCGGCGGCAGGTCGTCGAGCGCCAGACACAGCGCCGACTCGGCGAGCATCTTCGCCGTCTCGTCGTAGCCGGGGTCACCGCCCGCGACCTCGGTGACCACGCGCTGCCCGCCCCCGGTGCCGACGAAGCGGACCCGGAACCAGGACGACGCCCGCTGCTGTGCGCTGGGCCCCTGCCCGGCGGCGAGCCGCCCGAGCAGCCACCGCCGGGTGGGCGGCACCTTCACCAGGCCGATCAGCGCGCCGAACCCCACCGCGCCGGCGAGCACCGTCGGGAGCCGCTTCAGCGCGGCGAAGTGCCGGTAGCGGAAGTCCGGCCCGTACTCCGGACGGGCCGCGGCCGACCGGCGGACGACCTGCGGATCGATGGTGGGCAGCGGCACGGTCCAGATGCCCAGCTCGGCCGAGCGGGCCAGCCGCCCGGGCACCGCCCGGACCCGACGGTCGGTGGGACGCGGCTCGACCTCCCGGCGGGCCCGGGCGGCCCGGCTGGCCTCGCCGCTCCGGGCGAACGCGGTGAGCGCGGAGTGGTAGGTGCCTCCGGAGAACCGTGCGCCCGCGCGCACGTACCCGTCCACGCTGATCGGTCCGCCGGTCGGCAGGTGCTTGACGGTGAACCAGACGCCCAGGTCGTGCGGGACGGAGTCGAACCCGCAGGCGTGCACCAGGCGGGCGCCGGTGCGGGTGGCCTCGGCGTGGTGGCGGACGTACATCAGGTCGACGAACTCCGGCTCGCCGGTGATGTCCAGGTAGTCGGTGCCGGCCCGGGCGCAGGCCGCGACCAGCGGCTCCCCGTGGTGCACGAACGGCCCGACGGTGCTGGCGACCACCCGGGCGCTCTCGGCCACCGCGCGCAGCGATTCGGCGTCGGTCACGTCGGCGTGCAGCAGTGGCAGGTCGGCAAGGGTGGGGTCGATCGCGGCGAGCCGGTCGCGTACGGCGGCGAGGCGAGCGGGGTCGCGCCCGGCCAACGCCCAGCGCAAACCGGGCGGCGCGTGCCGGGCCAGGTATTCGGCCGTCAGCCCGCCGGTGAAGCCGGTCGCGCCGAACAGCACCACGTCGTACGCCCGCTCGCCAGTCATTCCCCGAGTCTGCCACCGGTCATCGTCCCGCGCCGATCCGGCGAGGGCGGGTCACGGCGTGAACACGGCCCGGACGCAACCGTCGGCGCGGTCGGCGAACAGGGCGTACCCCGACGGGCCGTCCGCGAGCGGCAGCCGATGGGTGGCCAGGTGCTCGGTCCGCAGCTCGTCGCGGGCCATCCGGCGCAGCAGCATCGGTACGTCCCGCAGGTCCGGCCGGCGCGCCCCGCGCACCGTGAGCCGCTTGTCGGTGACCGTGCCCAGCGCGAACGCGTCGACGAACCCGTCGGTCCCACCGAGCACCACCACCACGCCGTCCTTGCGGCAGGCGTGCACCGCCTCGCGCACCGGGTCCGGGCGGTCGCCGCCGGCCAACCGGTCGGCGACCGAGCGGGGCGGCGGCGGACCGACCGCGACCACGCACACGTCCGGGCCCCGCCCGCCGCTGCGCTCGCGCAGCTCCGCCGTCACGTCGGCACGGCGGTAGTCCAGCGGTTCCGCCCCGGCGTGCCGTTCGGCCATCCGCAGCCGCTCCTCGTGCCGGTCGACGACGAGCACCCGGGCCGCGCCCCGCAGCGCGGCGGCGTGGGCGGTCAACTGGCCCACCGCGCCTGCGCCCCAGACCGCCACCACGTCACCGGGTCGCACCTCGCCCAGTTCGGCCGCCAGCCAACCGGTCGGCGCCGCGTCGGCGGCGAAGAGCGCCCGGTCGTCGTCGACCGTGTCCGGCACCCGGAACGCGCCCACGTCGGCGTACGGCACCCGCACGTACTCGGCGTGCCCACCGGCGAAGCCGCCCGCCGCCCGGGGCCGGCCGAAGCAGCCGGCGTCGGGGCGTTCCCAGCTCGGATCGACGTCCGGCACGTCGACGCCGGCGTTGTCGCAGCACGAGTGCCGCCCCTGGCGGCAGTACCAGCAGCCGCCGCACGCGACGCCCGCGCCGACCACCACCCGGTCGCCGATCCGGTGCCGCCGGATGGCCGGCCCGGCCTCGACCACCTCGCCCAGGAACTCGGCCCCCAGCACGTCACCGGCGCGCAGCAGCGGGTCCCGTCCCGCCAGCAGGGGCAGGTCACCGCCGCAGGTGGCGCTGCGGCGGACGCGGACGATGACGTCCCGCTCGTTGCGCAACTCCGGGTCGGGCACCTCGCGTACCGCCAGCTCGTCGGCGGCCACCCAGCACAGCGCCCTCACCCGGGGACCCTCGGGCGGTCCAGCGCCGAGCGGTCCGCGCGCAGCACCTCGCCGGCCTCGACGCCCTGCTTCACCTGGCGCAGGGTCCGCCGGACCAGCAGGCGCGGGTCGTCGCCGACGAGATGGGCGGCGAGGCCGGCCGTCGCGGCGGTACGGGCCAGGGGCCGGGCGGCCAGCTCGGTGCCCCGGTCACCCGGCGCCGGTCGCACCCGCACCTCCACCACGCCGTCGAGGCGGCGCAACGGCTCCGGCCACCGGCCGTCGGGAAGCACCTGCCCCGGGGGCCGATCCACGGTCACCACCTCCCACCCGGCCGCGGTGGGGTGGCGGTCCGCGTCGGACCGGCCACGCCACCGGGGTACGCGCAGCAGCCGTACCGCCCCGGCCAGGGTCGACACCGCCCGCCTCGGCCGTCCCCTTCGTCCCATACGTCCTCCCGGTCCACGTCCCCCGATCGTCGGTCGGACCCGGGTGAAGCGGGCTCGCCCGGAAGGGGTGAACCGTTCCGCGCCGGGTAACCGCTCGCCGACCGGGGGTGGAACGCGGGCGGTGGGGGTACCGGGTGCCGGAACAGCAGGATTCCGCGCGGGTCGGCACGGCGGCGGCGCGGCCGGGGGAGCAGCGTCCGCTGCTGTCGTCGCGGCTGACGCCGACCGTGCCACCCGAGCCGGTGGTGGCCCGGCCGCGCCTGCTGCGCCGCCTCGACGAGGGCAGCGCCGGGCCGGTCACCCTGGTCGCCGCACCCGCCGGGTGGGGTAAGACGACCCTGCTCGCCACCTGGGTACGGCTCAGCGAACCCGAGTACGCGCCGACGCCGGCGTGGGTCTCGGTGGAGGCCGGCGACGACGGCGACCGGCTCTGGGCGTACCTGGCGGCGGCCCTGCGCACGGCCACCGGCGCGGGCGACGACGACCTGGTCGCGCCGCTGCCCACCGCCCCGCCGCGCCCGGACCAACTGGAACTGCTGGCGGCCGGGCTGGCCGGCGCGCCACAGCCCGTGCTGCTGGTGCTCGACGACCTGCACCGGATCACCGACCCGGCCGCGCTCAACGGGCTGGAGTTCCTGCTGCGGCACTCCGAGCAGCGGCTGCGCCTGGTGGTCGGCGCGCGGGCCGGCCTGCCGCTGGCCCTGCACCGGCTCCGACTCGCCGGCGAACTCACCGAGATCGGCCCGGACGAGCTGGCGTTCACCGACGACGAGACGGCCGACCTGCTGACCGCGCACGGCGTGCCGCTGCCGGTCGCCGCGGTACGCCGCCTGCGCGAGCGCGCCGGGGGCTGGCCGGCCGCGCTGCGGATCGCCGCGCTGGCGCTGCGGGGCCAGCCGGACCCGGAACGGTGGGTGGGGCAGTTCGGCGGCGACCAGCCGGAGATCGCCGGCTACCTGCACGAGGAGGTGCTCGCCGCCGTCGACCCGGCCGATAAGGACCTGCTGCGTCGTACGGCCCTCGCCGAGACCGTCTGCGCCGAACTGGCCGAGGCGTTGACCGGCCGCGCGGACGCCGAGCGGGCGCTGGCCGACCTGGCCGGCGCCGGTGGGCTGCTGCGCCGGGAGGACAGCCGACCACCCTGGTACCGCTGCGACCCGCTGCTCGCCGATCTGCTCCGCGCCGAGCTGGCCCGGCTGCCCGGTGACGAGGTGCGGGAGCTGCACGCGCGGGCGTCCGACTGGTACGCCGGCGCGGGCCGACCGGCCGACGGGCTGCGGCACGCCCTCGCCGCCGGCCGCTGGAGCCTGGCCGCTGACCTGTTCGTCGCACACTGGCCGGAGCTGACCCGGTACGACCACGACCCGGTCCCTGGACCGACGCCGCCCTCCCCGCCCCCGGAGGCGGTCGGGGCCGATCCGGAGGTGGCCCTCGCCAGTGCCGCCGAGCGGGCGTACGCCGGTGACCTGAGCGCCGCCACCGGCCACCTGCGGACCGCCGCGTCGTACGCGGACGGGCTGCCGACGCCACGGCGGGACCGGTTCCTGCGGTTGGCCACCGCGCTGGAGCTGACCCTGGCCCGGCTCGCCGGTGACCGGGGGCAGGCCCGTGCCGCCGCCGCCCGACTGCTGCGCAACCGCCCGACCGCCGCCCCGACCACCGGTTCACCGGACGGCCCACCCGCCGGACCGGTGACCGACACGTCAGCACCCGAGGACGCCGACCTGCGGGCGTTCATCGGGACCGCGCTGGGCCTGGTCGAGATGTCCGCCGGCGGGTTGCCCGACGCACGGTTCGTCCGGGCCGGGACGGCGGCCCGGGAGGCCGGCCGGCCGCGTACCGAACTGGTCGCCGCCAGCCGCACCGCGTTGCTGCTCGCCGTGCGCGGTGACCTGCGCGCAGCGGAACAGACGGCCCACGACGCGCTGGGCATGCCCGCCTGCCGGGGCTGGTCCTGCCGGCTCGACTGCGGCTACGCGTACCTGGCGTTGGCGGTCGTGGCCCTGCACCGCGACCAACCCGAGGAGGCCGCCGCGAACCTCGCGCTCGCCGGACCGGCAACCGACTCGCCCGGCGACGAGCCCGTGGCGGCGGCGGTTCTCGCGCTGTGCCGCGCGGGCCTGGACCGGGACGCCGGTGACCCGGCCGCCGCCCAGCGGCTGCTGGTGCACGCCCGCGAGGCGCTGCCCGACGAGCCGGCCGCCGCCGAACTGTCCAGTCTGCTCCGGGCCGCCGAGGCCGACGCCCGCGCCGAACGGGGCGACCTGGACGCCGCCCGTGAGCTGCTGGCGGACGTCACCGGCGACCCGGCCACCCCGGCACTCGACGTGGCCCTGGCCCGGGTGGAGCTGCGGGCCGGCGACCTCGGCGCCGCCGGGCGGGCCCTGCCGGACTGGCAGGGTCCGCCGGCCGCCGCGTGGCCCCTTCCGGTACGCCTGGACGCCGGCCTGCTGGAGGCGGTGCTCGCCGAACGGGCCGGAGACGTACGCCGTGCCGGGCGGGTCCTGGAACAGGTGCTCGACCTGGCCGGCCCGCAGGGCTCCCGTCGGGCGTTCACCCGGGCGCAACCGTCGGTGCGGGACCTGCTGGCCGCCCACCTCGACGCGGGTACCGCGCACTTTCCCCTGGTCAGCGATCTGGTCCGGGGCGTCGAGGAGGTCACGCCCCGGCCGGCGGCCGGTCCGGACGGTCTGCTCGACGAGCCACTCACCGAGCGGGAGCTGACCATCCTGCGGTACCTGCAGAGCATCCTGTCCAACGTGGAGATCGCCGCCGAGCTGTCCCTGTCGGTCAACACGGTCAAGACGCACGTGCGCAACATCTACCGCAAACTCGGCGCGACCCGCCGGCGCGAGGCGGTCCGGCGGGCACGCGAGCTGCGGCTGATCTGAGCGGCGGGGTCACCGCCCGGATCAACCGACGGCCATCAGGCGTTCGCCGCCGCGTCCACGGCGGCCAGCAGATCGGGCAGGTCGTACCCGCCGTCGTGCCGGACGTCGTTGACGAAGAGGGTCGGCGTGCCGTTGACCCCGCTGCGGATTCCGCCCACGAAGTCCCGGCGTACGCGGTCGGCGTACGTCCGGCGCTCCACCTCGCCGTTCACCTCGTCCGTCGGCAGCCCGAGCTGCTCGACGCCGAGCGAGAGGTGTACGGGGTCCAGCTGGTCCTGGTGCTCGTACAGCCAGTCGTGCATCTCCCAGAACTTCCCCCGTGCCGCCGCGGCCTCCGCCGTCTCCGCCGCCCGCTCCGCGTACGGGTGGACGTTGGCGATGGGGAAGTAGCGGTAGACCAGCCGTACCGTGTCGGCGCGCTGGCGCAGCAACTCGTGCAGGTTCGGGTACGCGGCGCCGCAGAACCGGCACTGGAAGTCGCCGTACTCGATGATGGTGACCGCGGCGTCGGACGGCCCGCGGACGTGGTCCTCGACGGTCAGCGGCTCGCGCAGCCGCGCGGTGACCTGCAGTGGCGTGGTCATCCGGCCATCACCTTCCGCTCGTTGGTCAGGTTGTCCAGCGCGTCGAAGATCCCGTCCGCGCCAGGGTTGACGTCGGGGGCCGACAGGTAGCTCCACGCCACCGTCCCCGCCTGGTCGACCACCACCAGCGCGCGGGCCGACTCACCCCGCGGGGTGTACGCGCCGTACCGGCGGGACACCTCGCCCTTGGGCTCGAAGTCGGACAGCAGCGGGAAGGTGATGCCCTGGCTCTCGGCGAACGCCCGGTGCGACCAGATGCTGTCCACCGAGATGCCGAGCACCATGGCCTGGTACTGGTCGAACACCGGCGCTGCCGCCTGGTAGAGCGACATCTGGTCGCCGCAGACGGGGCTCCAGTCGGCGGGATAGAAGACCAGGACGACCGGGCGGCCCCGGAACTGCTCGGGGCCTGTCTGGCGCCCGTCCGGAGTGCTTGCCAGGGTGAAGCCGGGGGCGGGGTGCCCGGGTTGGATCAGCCCGTTCGGATCACTCATGCCACCAGCCTGCCGCCGGGACGGGTGAGACGGGCTCACCCGTCCCGGGTGGTTACCGCGCTCAGCGCAGCACCGGGGCGACCGCGATGTGGTTCTGGACCTCCCGGATGCCGGGGGCGGACCAGGCCACCTGCTCGATCTCGGCGCGTTCGGGCATGGAGTGCACCAGCCCGGCGAGCACCGCCGTGTCGCCGTGCACCCGGACGGTGATCCGCTCGGCCTCGGTGGCGCCGGCCCGGGCCAGCGCGTCCACGATCTTCCCGGCCAGGTTCGTGCCGTCCGGCGACGCGTTCGGCTGGACGGTGATGCCGTTGCTGACCCCACGTACGCCGGTCAGCCGGCACACCGCCCGTTCGGCGGCCCGGCGCTGGTACTCCCACTCGACCTCACCGTGCAGCGTCACCCACCCGGCCGAGACGGTGACCTGGAGCTTCTCGATGGGCACGAACGCGTCCCACTCCAGGGCGTCGCCGGCCGCGGCGGCCAGGTCCGGGTCGGCGCGCTCGTCGCTGCCGGCCAGTTGCACGGTGAGGTCGTTGGCGACCGCCCGGACACCGGCGACGCGGTGCGCGGCCCGTTCCCCGGCCCACTTCTTCGCGTAGCTGTCCACCCGTCCGCTCAGCGTGACGACGCCCTCGGCCACGGTCACGCCGATCTCGTGCGGCTGCACCCGGGGTTCCCAGGTCAACTCGTCGAGGACGGCGGACTGGATGTCCTGGTCGGTACGCGTGATCGTCGCGATGGCCATCTGCCCCTCCCATCCGCTCGCGTTCCTGGCGGACCGGGGTGTTGGCCGTGCCGGCCCGCCGAGGTCCGATCCTGCCGGTCGTGCGGGTTAGCCGTCCTCACCCGATGCGGGTGGGCTCCCGCGCGGCTGGTGTGCGAAGCAGGCTCGCCAGCGACCGGTGGGAGCGCTTCCATAGCAGCGTCGAATCGGTTAGGGTGAGTGCGTTCCTCGATCGCGGGAGCCTCGCGTCGGGTGGTTGGAGCCAGGGCAGCTCCGATCCGTCCCCCGCGTCGTCGTCCGTCCCCCGGGCCGCGGCGCGCCACTTCTGGTCGATCCGTCCCCGCGTCGCCGTGCTCGTCCCCCGGGCCGCGACGTCACCCCGGTCGATCCCGACTCCCGGGTCCCCACCCCCGAGAGGAACCACAGATGCCCAGATCACTGGCCAGCGTGGCCGTCGCGGCGCTGACCCTCGCCACGGCCGTCGTGGCGGTCCCGATCACCGCCGCGGGATCGACGCCCGCACCGGCCGCCGCCGAGGCGTACACCTGGCGCAACGTCCCGGTCGGCGGCGGTGGCTTCGTGCCCGGCATCGTCTTCAACCCCACCGAGAAGAACCTGATCTACGCCCGCACCGACATCGGCGGGGCCTACCGCTGGGAGCAGGGCAGCCAGTCGTGGACGCCGCTGCTCGACTGGGTCGGCGCGGACCGCTGGGGCTACAACGGAGTGGTCAGCATCGCCACCGACCCGGTGCAGACCAACCGGGTGTACGCGGCCGTCGGCATGTACACCAACGGTTGGGACCCGAACAACGGCGCGATCCTGCGCTCGACCGACAGGGGCGCCACCTGGCAGGTCACCGAGCTGCCGTTCAAGAACGGCGGCAACATGCCGGGCCGGGGCATGGGCGAGCGGCTGGCCGTCGACCCGAACCGCAACAGCGTCCTCTACTACGGCGCCGAGGGCGGGAACGGGCTCTGGCGCAGCACCGACTACGGGGCGACCTGGGCCCGGGTCACCGCCTTCCCGAACGCCGGCAACTACCGGGCCGACCCCAGCGACCCGAACGGCTACAACGGGCAGAACCAGGGCCTGACCTGGGTCAGCTTCGACAAGAGCACCGGCACCGCCGGCACCACCACGCAGACGATCTACGTAGGTGTGGCGGACAAGGACAACCCGGTCTACCGCAGCACCGACGGCGGTGTCACCTGGGCGCGGATTCCCGGGCAACCCACCGGCTACCTGGCGCACAAGGGCGTCGTCGACCCGGTCGGCGGCCACCTCTACATCGCCACCAGCGACACCGGCGGCCCGTACGACGGCGGCAAGGGCGACGTCTGGAAGTTCACCCGGTCCACCGGGGCCTGGACGCGGATCAGCCCGATCCCCTCCACCAGCGGCGACGACTACTTCGGCTACAGCGGCCTGACCATCGACCGGCAGCACCCGAACACGCTGATGGTGGCCACCCAGGTCTCCTGGTGGCCGGACGCGATCTTCTTCCGCAGCACCGACGGTGGGGCGACCTGGACCCGCATCTGGGACTTCACCAGCTACCCCCAGCGGTCCAAGCGCTACACCATGGACGTCAGCTCGGTGCCCTGGCTGACCTTCGGCACCAACCCGGCGCCTCCCGAGGAGAGCCCCAAGCTCGGCTGGATGAACGAGTCGGTGGAGATCGACCCGCACGACTCCAACCGCATGATGTACGGCACCGGCGCCACCATCTACGGCACCACCGACCTCACCAAGTGGGACACCGGCGGTCAGTTCACGATCCGCCCGATGGTCCGGGGCCTGGAGGAGACGGCCGTCCTCGACCTGGTCAGTCCGCCCAGCGGCGCGCCACTGATCAGCGCGCTCGGCGACGTCGGCGGCTTCCGGCACGTCGACCTGGACACCATTCCGTCGATGCTGTTCACCCAGCCGGTCTTCACCAGCACCACGAGTCTGGACTACGCCGAGAGCAAGCCGGCCACACTGGTCCGCGCCGGCAACTTCACCGACTCCGACCGGCCCAACGACAGCCACGTCGCCTTCTCCACCGACGGCGGGGCCACCTGGTTCCAGGGCACCGAGCCGTCCGGCGTCAACGCCGGCGGTACGGTCGCCGCGGCGGCCGACGGCAGCCGGTTCGTCTGGGCGCCCGGCGACGCGGGTCAACGCGTCGTCTACGCGGTCGGCTTCGGCAACTCGTGGGCGCCGTCCACCGGCATCCCGGCGAACGCGACGATCGAATCCGACCGCGTCGACCCCAACCGGTTCTACGGCTTCAGCGCCGGCCGGCTCTACCTGAGCACCAACGGCGGCGCGAGCTTCACCGCGACGGCGGCGACCGGCCTGCCCACCGCCGACGTGCGCTTCAAGGCGCTGCCCGGCAGGTCCGGCGAGCTGTGGCTGGCCGGTCCGGGCGGGCTCTGGCGGTCCACCGACTCCGGGGCCAGCTTCACCAAGCTCGGCGGCGTCAGCGCCTCCGGCAACGTCGGCTTCGGCAAGGCCGCGCCGGGACGGACCAACCCGGCCGTCTTCCTCTACGGCACGGTGGACGGCCAGCCCGGCGTACACCGGTCCGACGACGGCGGCACGACGTGGGTACGCATCAACGACGACCGTCACCAGTACGGCAACCCGACCGAGGCGCTGACCGGTGATCCTCGGGTCTACGGGCGTGTCTACCTGGGCACCAACGGTCGCGGCATCCTGGTGGCCGACCGCACCGGCGGCACGCCGACGACCCCGCCTCCCACGACCCCGCCTCCCACGACGCCGCCTCCGACGACCCCGCCTCCGACGACGCCGCCCCCGACGACGCCGCCCCCGACGACGCCGCCCCCGACGACGCCGCCCCCGACGACGCCGCCTCCGGTCGGTGGGTGCGCGGCGACGTACCGGGTGACGGGTTCCTGGACGGGCGGGTTCCAGGCCGAGGTCCTGGTCAGCAATCCCGGCACCAGGCCCATCGCGGGCTGGACGCTCGGCTGGACCTTCCCCAACGGCCAGCGCATCAGCCAGCTCTGGGGCGGCACCCACACCCAGAACGGGGCGGTCGTCTCGGTCGTGGACAGCGGCTGGAACGGCGCGCTCGCCCCCGGGGCCAGCACCACGATCGGGTTCCTCGGCTCGTGGATCGGCACCAACTCGCCGCCCACCTCGGTGAGCTGCACGAGTCGCTGACCGGTGGCCCGGCGTCGTCCGGGCCACCCACGAACACCGGTCCGCCGGGGCTGCCTGAGGGGTCCGGCACCCCGGCGGACCGGGCGCAAGCGCCGCCACCGGTACGCGAGCGGGCCCCGCCGACGCGATGTCGACGGGGCCCGCTCGCGTGTTGACTCGCTAGTCGTCCAGTCCGACGGGGGAGTTGGGGCGGTCGACGTCGACGAACTCGACGTCGTTGACCGCGCGGTCGTCCCGGCTGCCAGCGGCGCGGGCGGCGGAGCCGACGGCCCAGCCGACCGCCGCGCCGACCAGCGCGGCGCCGATCAGCAGCGTCCACGGCAGCGCGGGCTGGCGTCCGGCGAGCGCGTCGAAGGCGCGCGAGGCGCGACGCCGTGCCTCCTCCGCCGCCGAGCCCACCAGGTCACCGGCGCCGTCGGCCAGGTCACCGCTGCTGCGACGGGCCGACCGCGCGGTGTCCCGGACGCTGTCTCCCGCGGAGCTGACGGCGGAGAGCAGCTGCTCCCACGCCTGGTCCGCGATCCGCTCCGGCTTGCTGCGCCGGTCCAGCAGATTCGTTCCGAACATCGTGGTTACCTCCTCAGGTGCCGAAGCCGCCGGCCACTTCGGACCTCGGCGTCCGTCCAGCGCGACACGGTTCGCTGATTGGGCAGTGCCCCGGGCCGGTCGAGCGCAAACCCGGTCCCGCGTGGCGCACCCGCCAGGTCAGCGCACCGCCACGGCAGCCACACCGCCGGCGAAGTCGTCGTCATCGTCATCGTCGTCGTCTCCGCCGCCGAAACCGCAGGCCAGTACGAGGGCGAGCAGCAGACCCACGCCGGCGAGCCCGGCCAGTCGCTTGATCATCGAAGATCCTCTCCGTCACGGTGGGTGTCCCGGGCCGATGCTAGAAAGCGCCGGCAACCACCTTGGCCGGTCGGACCGCGACACGCCGACCCCACGCGGGGCGGGCGGGCGGGGCGGGACGGATGTCGGGCTCGCCGGGCCGCGACCGCTACCCTGGTCCGGCGACGCGTCGGTTCCGACCGATCGTCGACTGATCAGATAACGAAAAGTATTGAATGATCAGATGCCGAAAAGTGGGGATATGGGCGACTTTGTGCGCTCGGATCCGTGAATTGCTCATCCCGAGGGGTGGCGACCGAGGCCGTTGGAGGAATACTCTCGGTCGCGGCCCGCGTACTGATGAGGCGCCCGGGGGACGGGCGGGTGGAGGTGCTCGCGTGAGCCTGTCGATCGTGAAGTCGGTCCTGTCCGGTGGTGTCGTCGAGATCGCTCCCCGGGGTGAGATCGACGTCGACACAGCGTACGAGGTGCGTGAGGCGATTGCGGAGGTGCTGGCCAAGAGCCGTCCGCTCCGCATCGAGCTGAACATGAGGCTGGTCACCTTCATCGACTCCGTGGGCATCAGCGCCATGGTCGCCGGCTTCCAGACCGCCGAGGTCAGCGGCGTCAAGCTGGTCGTCACCGAGCCGAGCCGGTTCGTGCACCGTCAGCTCTGGGTGACCGGCCTGCTCGGTCTCTTCGGCGCGCCGGAGCCCTACTTCGCCGGGGCCGCCACCCCCGAGGTGCTGCCCGGCGCCTGAGCGCGGCGGCGACCGTCAGAACTGCTCGTCCAGACCGGTCAGGTCCACGTCGGCCACCTCGGTGACCGCCCGGATCGCCGTGACCGACGCGTACCCGGCGGCCAGCAACGCCACGTCGGTGCCCGGCTGCGCGGCCTGCCCGGGCTCTTCCAACGAGGTACGCACGAAGCCGTGCCCCGACTCCGCCACCGTCATCTGCACCTGGCCGAAGCTGGCCAGCGCGCCACGGCGTACCCCGTGCAGCCGCTCGTGCGGCAGGTCGGGGGCGTTGACGTTGAGTACGCTCTCCGGCGGCGCGGAGGTCAGCCGGGGGAGCAGGTCCAGGGCCACCCGTGCGGCCGTGCTCCAGTGCCGCTCGGCGTCGCGTACGCGGCCCGCGGCGTCGACGGCGGCGCCACCGCTGGCGGCCGTCGCCTCGCCCGCGCTCAGCACGTCCAGTGACACCGCCATGGCACGGCATCCGTTCGAGGCCGCGGTGAACGCGGCGCCCACCGTCCCCGAGTGCAGCACGGCCCGGCCGGCGTTGGCGCCCCGGTTGATGCCCGACAGCACCACCGACGGCGGCGGGCCGAACGCGCCGTGCAGCGCGATCAACGTGATGAAACCCGGCGAGCCGCCGACCCCGTACGCGGGGATCCCCGGCAGGTCGGGCAGCGGGTGGTCGTGCACCACGACGCGCCCGTCCCGCTCCACGGCGTTCATCGCGGCGCTGGTGCCGCTGGCTTCCTCCAGTGGCGCGGCGACCACCACGTCCAACCCCCGCCGCGTTGCCGCCAGGGCCAGCGCCTGGATACCGGGTGCGCCGATCCCGTCGTCGTTGGTCACGAGCACCCGCAGGGTCATCGCTCGACCACCCGGTCGGCCAACTCGTCGGGGGTGGTCCGCTCCTGTTGTCGGCTGTCCGCCGGGACCAGTCGGACCCGCTCCACGAGACCGGTGATCGAGTCCAGGCGTCCGGTGCCCAGGCCGTGCCGGGTGACGTTCAGCGCACCCGCCGCCGCGCCGGTGCGGATGGCCGTACGGATGTCGCCTCCACGGGCGATCACGGCCGCCACGCCGGCGGTCATCGAGTCGCCCGCTCCGCGCGGATCTGCGGCCTCCAGCCGGGGCATCTCCACCTCGAAGAGTTCCCCGTCGACGAGCGCCAGCGCCGGCTGGTCCGCACGGCTCACCACCACCGTCTCCGCGCCGGCGGCGTGCAGGTCGTACATCGCCCGCGTCAGCTCGGGGCCGCTCCCGTCGCGGGCTCGACCGTCCCGGATCAGCTCCTCGTGGCTCACCTTGAGGAAGAACACGCCGCTGTCCAGCACCGCGCCGAGGTGCTCACCGGACAGGTCGACCACCACCCGGCTGCCGTTGGCGCCCAGGTCGGCGGCGAAACGCCGGTACAGGTCGGCCGGGACGAGCCACGGCGCGTTCGGGCCACTGAGGATGCTCACCTCGGCGCGCAGCCCCTCGCCGAGCGCCAGGTTGTACAACTCGTCCAGCTCGTGGCGGCTCAGGCGCTCCCCGGGCACGTCCACGACCTCCTGCCGGGAGCCGCCGCGCCGGTCGTGCACGTACGCGCCGCTGCCGGAGTCGCGTACCACGACCTTCAGGTCCACCCCCTCGCTGACCAGCAGCGGCTCCAGCACTTGGCCGATCTCGCCGCCGAGCGCGGCGCAGAGCACCACGTCGACCCCGAGGGACAGCACCATGCGGGCCTGCCAGACCCCCTGACCGCCGGGGTGCAGGTGCAGCTCCGGCTGGTCGCTCGGCTGGTCCACCGTCACCGTCAGCTGCGGTGTCGGCGCGAAGACCATCACGCCTCCGCTCACCGGTCGTCACCGTTCACGCGCCCACCCTTCGTCGCAACAGGTGATTACCCATCAGCCGAACGTAGTGGGAACGCTGCGCGAATGCCGTGACAACGCACGGTGTCCGTCCGGCCGTTGCCAGTCCCGGCGGGGTACGGGACGATCGTGCGACCAGCGACCTCGGGAGACGGTGTGCTCAGCAGCGATACCTTCAGCTACACCGTCCAGGCCCGCTGCTCGGTCGCCGAGGCGGCGGCGCTGTTGAGCGACCTGACCCGGCAGGGTGACCTGCATCCCCTGATCGTGCGGGTCCGCGAGGTGACGCCGCCCCGTCCGGGCGCCCGCGCCAGCTACACGATCAACGACCGGCTGGTCGCCGGCCCACTGCGCTTCCGCACCACCTACCAGGCGGACGTGCTGATCAGCGAGCCCGACGAGATCGTCACCGTGGCCCGCCAGTGGCCCGCCACCACCGTCCGTAACCACACCCGGCTGCGTGCCGAGCCCGACGGTCTGGTCCGCATCGACGTCGACATCACCCTGCGCGCGCCGACACCCCTGTTCGGGTACGCCTTCCGCCAGGCCCGTGCCGCGCACCTCGCACTGGCCGCGCGCCTCGGCGCGGCCCTCGACAATCCCGCGTGACCCGTCGAGGTGCCTGCGCGATCAGGCGCGCGTCGCGCCGACCGTCGCGCGGCGGCAGGGTTGGCCGGCCCGGCGGCCCCAGGGCTTGTACGTCGACAGCACCGTCGCGATGATCATGAGGGTGGTCGACACGGCGGGCGCGATCACCAGGTCGGCGCGGTCCCGCGCGGGTAGGGCGGCGCCCAGCGCGGCCGCGTGCCGCAGGTTCGGGGTGAGCAGGAACAGCACCAGCCCGACCATCACCGTCGTGATCACCAGCTTGATCACCACCCACCGGTAGCGCAGCAGGCCCCAGGGGGTGAGCAGCGCGCTGGCGACACCGATGAGCCACACGAGAACGCTCAGCGGCGCGAAGAGCACGGTGCCGACGAGCCCGGCGACCGGGTAGACCACGGCCGGATCAGCGCCGCGTTGCGCGGCGATGCCGAGGGTGAGCAGCACCAGATCGGCCCCGAGCCAGCCGAGGGACGTGACCAGGTGCAGGGTGAGCAGGGCCTTGCGGGTGGTGGGCGCGATTCGCGGCATACCCGAATGCTCCCGGCCCGACCCCGCGTCGTCGTCCGACCGCCGACGACGTCCGGGGTACGCCCGCTGACGTACCCCGGACGGCTCCGACGGTCAGTACACCGACAGGTGCACGTGGTTGGTGTGGTCGCTGGAGGGGTCGCCGTTCCCCCCGCTGTACGACTTCCAGCCGCTGCTGGGAAGCCAGATCTGCTTGAACCAGATCACGTAGAGCACCGCGAGCCGGTCGGCGTTGCGGATGAAGTACGCGGCCAGGTTGTTGCCGTACGTCTTGTCGCCGCCGGTGGCGACCCCGCCGAAGCCGCCCTTCTGCGCGGCGAAGTCGCAGGCCCGGCCCTTGGGATGCTCGCCTGAGCCGCCGTTGCGGTGACAGGAGACGTACCGGGTGAACCCGGCGGCCTTGGCCTGGTTGAGCGCGTGCAGGGTTCGGGGGGTGATGCAGCTGCTGGCCGGGGTGGGGTCGTTGATGCTGCACGACTCGGACGGCCAGGAGCCGTCGGAGTTGCGGGGGGCGGGCTGGGCGTTGGCGGTGGAGGTGCCACGGTTGGAGCCGGTGTCGGCGGCGGTGGTGCGTGCCTTGTTGTTGGCGACGGTCAGGGCCCGCTCGGCCTGCTCCTTGCGCTTGGCCATCACCTCGACCTGCTTGCGCTGCTCGCGGATCTCGCCGTCGAGGGCGACGCGGGTGCGGTTCGCCTCGTCCCGGGTGACGTGCAGGTCGCGCAGCACCCGGTCCTCGTTGGCGGCCACCACGTCGAGGGCGGCCGCCCGGTCCATGAAGCCCTCGGGGGTGTTGCTGTTGAGCAGGGCCGAGACGGTGCTGAGTCGACCGGTGCGGTACGCCACGCCGGCGATCTCGCCGACCTTGCCGTTGCGCACGGTCATCTCGGCCTCGGTGGTCTTGAGCTTGACCGCGAGTTGCTGCTGCCGCTGGATGGAGGTGTCCAGGGCGCGCTTCGCGTCGAGGTAACCCTTGCTGGCCGCTTCGAGCTGGGCCCGCAGCGCGGGGGTGCCGCCCTCCTCGTCGCCGTCCGGCGCCGCGGCGGCCTGCAGGCCGGCGGGGGGAGCGGCGGTGGCGGCGCCGATCGGGAGCGCGACGCCGAGGGTGACCATCATGACGATCAGTGCCGCCAGTCGGGCGGCGGGTGGTCGTGCTGGTGCCACTACGCATGTCCTTCCGTCAGCCGCCGACCGGGTTAGCTGACGGGTTCGGGACGGAAGATCCCTACCGCTGACGCGGATGCACCCCAGGAACATGGTTCCCCGGTTCGCCCTGGCGGGCGATTAGGCGGCGGCCGCCACCGGCGCCGGGAGGCGCCGCCGGGTGGTGGCCGGGACAGAGCCTACCGGTGCTGGTGGGGTCTGTGCAGCCGATGTGACGGAAGGTGTCTCCGCTGCCACCATCGGTCATTCACCTGCCGCGGGATCCCTCTCCCATCGTGGGTGGCGGAGCGGACGTCCCGTTTCGGGGATCTCCTGTACCACCCGCGCCGCCGATAAGGTTCCTTTGTTTGGGCCGAAAGGCCAATCGACTTATCGAGATGGATCTAGTAATGCAACTTCGCAGATCGTTGGTTGTCTCGGCGGTTGCCGTGCTTGCCGCGGCCGCCGTCATTCAGCCCGGTACGGCGGGCACGGCGGCGTCCGCCGGGACCACGGCAACAACCGCAACCGCAGCCGACGGGTGGACCGGTACGTGGTCGGCGGCGTACGAGAACGCCGGCGGGGTCTTCCCCGCCCAGACCACGACCCGCCAGATCGTGCACACGAGCATCGGTGGCACGCAGGCGCGACTCCGGCTGTCCAACGTGTTCAACACCAAGGCGCTGACGTTGCAGGACTTCCACGTGGCACGTCGGTCCTCCGGCGCGTCGATCGTGTCGTCCACGGACAGGGCGGTGACCTTCGGCGGCCGGTCGTCGGTGACCATCCCGGCCGGGGGCGAGGCGGTCAGCGACCCGGTCTCCTTCCAGGTGCTCGCCGAGTCCGACGTGGCGATCAGCTTCTACGCGCCCACCAGGGCCGAGAACGTCTCCAGCAAGCAGTTCGCCTTCTCCGACCAGTACATGGCCAACGGCAACGTCGTCGGCGCGCAGTCGCTGTCGGTCATCCAGCAGTTCAGCAGCTACTTCATCGTCTCCGACCTGGAGGTGATCAACAGCGCCGCGACGGGCGCGGTGGTCACGCTGGGCGCGTCGATCACCGAGGGGCACAGCTCGTCCTTCAACACCAACCATCGGTACCCGAACCTGCTGGCGGCCCGCCTCAACGCGTCCGGCCGAACCGTGGGTGTGCTGAACGAGGGCATCGCGGGCAACCAGCTCCTGGGTGTCGGGACCGGACCGAGCGCGCTGGACCGCTTCGACCGGGACGTCCTCGGCCGTTCGGGGGTACGGTCCGTGATCTTCGCGGACAACCCGATCAACGACCTGGCCAACGGCGCGCCGACCGGCACCCAATTGATCAACGGGCTCCGGCAGCTCATCGCCAAGGCTCACGGCGCCGGCGTCGCCTTCTACTGCGCCACGCTGACCCCGTTCGAGGGTCACTGGTCCTGGACCGCGTCCGACGAGACGGCGCGCAGCGAGTACAACACCTTCGTCCGTAGCTCGGGTTCCGGTTGCGACGCGTACGTCGACTTCGACGCCGCCACCCATGATCCGTCAGCCCCGACGAAGTTCCGGCCGGACATGGACTCGGGCGACCACCTGCACCCCAACGACCTGGGTATGGAGGCGATGGCGAACGCCATCCCGCTCACCCTGTTCGGTTCCGGCGCACCGGTTCCGGCACCGCTCACCCTGGCCCAGGCGGTCAACAACGTGGCAGTCTCCGCCGATGCCAACACCAACCCGGCGGACTTCGACGGCGGGGGCGCCAGCTTCTCCGCCGAGGCTCTGGCGACTGCCAAACTGGTCCGCGGTGGGACGGTCACCCTCAACGGCGTCAAGCTCACTTGGCCGTCGAGCGCCGGCACCGGGCAGCTGGACAACGTCATCGCCACCGGCCAGAGCGTCACGGTGTCCGGTTCCGGTAACACCCTCGCCTTCCTCTTCTCGGCGGCTCACGGCCAGGCGTCCGGCACCGGCACGATCACGTACACCGACGGCACGACGCAGGCGTTCACCCTGACGTCGCCGGACTGGTTCGTGACGGCGACACCCGCCGCGCCCACCACGCTGGTGGCCGCTGCCGCTTACCAGAACCGGCAGGGCAACACCCGCTACGACAGCCCGAGCGCGGTGTTCGGTGTCACCGTGCCGTTGGCTTCGGGCAAGACCGTCGCCCGGGTGAAGCTGCCGGTCGCGGGGGTCGCTCCCGTGCAGGCGGGAACGCCCAGCCTGCACATCTTCGCCGCCGCTGTCGGTACTCGTTCCTGACCGCGCCGCACCGCCCTCGCCAAGGGGCGGCATCGCCCGGGGTCATCGTCCTGCCTCGCGCAGGGCGGTGACCCCGGTGCCGTGCGGTCACAGACGAGCGCGCCGACGGCTGACCCTGGACGACCTCACCACTCGACGGAGCCGCACGCGCCCGGAGCGGCCCCGGGCTCGGTCTGCAGCGTGGCGTGCTCGATGCGGAAGTCGTCCCGCAGGGCGGTACGCGCCGCGGTGAGCACCGCGCCGACCTCCGCGCCGGGTGCCATCGTCAGGTGTGCGGAGGCCACCTCCATGCCCGAGGTGAGCGTCCAGACGTGCAGGTCGTGCACCTCGACCACCCCGGGCACCGCGGCCAGGCGGTCGTGCACGGCGGTGACCTGGAGGTGTTCCGGGGCGGCCTGCACGAGGATGCGGACTGCGGCGCGCCCCAGCCGCCAGGTGCGCGGCAGGATGAACACGCCGATCGCGACGGCGACCAGCGGGTCGGCCCACCACCAGTCGGTGAACGCGATGAGCAGCGCCGCGCCGATCACGCCGAGCGAGCCGAGCAGGTCGCCCAGCACCTCCAGGTAGGCGCCCTGGAGGTTGATGCTCTCCTTCGCGCCGGCACGCAGCAGCCCGAACGCGATCACGTTCGCGAGCAGGCCGAGGACGGCCACCGTGAGCATCGGACCGCTCAGCACCTCGTGCGGGTCGCCGAACCGGCCGATCGCCTCGATCACCACGTAGACCGCCACGCCGGAGAGCAGGACGGCGTTGGCCAGGGCGGCGAGCACTTCGAGGCGGTAGAGCCCGAACGTGCGCTGCGGGTCGCCGGTGGCCCGTCGGGTCGCGGTGATCGCGGCGAGCGCCATCCCGATGCCGAGTACGTCGGTGAACATGTGCCCGGCATCGGAGAGCAGGGCCAGCGAGCCGGTGTGGAAGGCGGTCACCGCCTCGACCACCATCAGGGTGGCGAGCACTCCGAAGGCCGCCCAGAGCCGTCCCCGATGCTGGTGGGCGGCGTTGGCGACCGACCCGTGGTGGTGGTCATGTCCTGCTCCCACGAAACCCACCCTCCGACGTCGCCCGGGACCCGGTCAAATATATGCTCATATCGCTATGTGTGCAAATGTAAGGTGAGGGCCGTCCACGGGCGGCGCCAACGCGACGGTCAGCCGGTCGGGTCGATGGTGGTGAGCCGCTGGGTGGCGCGCGAGAGCGCCACGTACAGCGTGCGGACGCCGGAGCCCGGATCCGCCCGGATCTCGCTCGGGGCGACCAGCGCGACCCCGTCGTACTCCATGCCCTTGGCCTCCAGGCTGGTCACCACCTGCAGGCGCGCCGCGCCGAGCGCGTCGAGCCAACCGGCGACCTCGTCGCGGCGGTTGACCGGCGTGATCACCCCGACCGTGCCGTCGACCTCGGCCAACAGGCCGCTGGCCTCCTCCACGACCGCGGCCCTGAGTCCGGCGGGCGGCACCACCCGCTCGACCGGGTCGACGCCGGTGGAACGGACGGCCCTCGGCAGGGACAGGTCCGGATAGAGCCGGCGGATCTCCGCCGCCGCCACCGCGAAGATCTCCGCCGAGTTGCGGTAGTTGGTGGTGAGCGTGAACTCGTGCCGCTTACGCCGGCCCAGCGCCTGGTCGCGGGAGCGGGTCAGCTCCTCGGGGTCACCGGTCCACGCCGTCTGGGCCGGGTCGCCCACCACCGTCCACGACGCCAGTCGCCCACGCCGGCCGATCATCCGCCACTGCATCGGCGAGACGTCCTGCGCCTCGTCGACCACCACGTGCGCATACTCCCGGTAGTCCTCCGGCCGCTCCCGGGCCGCCGCGCGGGCGGCCCGCTGCCGGTCGGCCGCGGTGCTCAGCTCCCGGACGCCGCCCGCGAGCTGGAACGGGTCGCGCCGGGCCCGCGCCGGTTTCACCGGCTTGCCGAGCAGCGCGTCCAGCTCGTCGAGCAGCGCCACGTCCGCGATGGTCAGGCCCTCGGAATCCAGGCTTTGGTACGCCGTGCCCAGCAGTCGGATCTCCGCGCCGGAGAGGATCCCGCCGGCGTACCGGCGCAGCCGGTCCGGTCGGGCCAGCCAGCCGAGCACGTGCCGAGGGTGCAGGCGCGGCCACCACGCCTTGAGGAACTCCCGGAACTCGGGCCGCTCCGCGATCTCGTCCTCGAAGGCCCGCTGCTCGGGCAGCCGGCCGATGTTCACCCGCCGGGCCTGCGCCCACAGGGCGGCGAAGACACCGTCGAAGCCGGCCCGGCGCACCTCGTTGCGCCGCGCGCCCCGGTGCAGCGCGCGGTCCCGGATCGCGTCCAGCTCCCGGCGGTCCAACCGCAGCAGCCCGCCCCGGTAGAGCAGCCGCAGCTCACCCGGTGCCCCCGGCGCCGCGTCGCGGGCCGCCCGTTCCAGCACCCGGCGCATCCGCAGCGAGCCCTTCACCGCGGCCACCTCGGGTGGATCGGTGCGGGTGGCCGTCATCCCCGGAAACAGGGTGCCCAGGGAGTGCAGGGTCGCCGTGTCCTCACCGAGCGAGGGCAGCACCGAGGCGATGTACTCGACGAAGACGGTCGACGGGCCGACCACCAGGATGCCGCCCCCGGCGTACCGGCTGCGGTCGGAGTAGAGCAGGAACGCCGCCCGGTGCAGGGCGACCGCCGTCTTGCCGGTGCCCGGCCCGCCCGCGACGATCGTCACCCCGGAGCCGGGCGACCGGATCGCCTCGTCCTGCTCCCGCTGGATCGTCGCCACGATGTCGCGCATGCCCCGGCCGGTGGCCCGGGAGAGAGTGGCCAGCAGCGCGCCGTCACCGACGACCGTCATGCCCTCTTCAGCGGCGTCCGGGTCGAGCAGGTCGTCCTCGATGCGGGTGACCCGCTCCCGCTGGGACTGGATCGTACGGCGGCGCACCACGCCCAGCGGCTGCGCGGGAGTGGCCTGGTAGAACGCCGACGCGGCCGGCGCCCGCCAGTCGACGACGAGTGTGGTGGCGTCCTCGTCACGGATGCCGAGCCGTCCGACGTGCAGCACCTGCCGGTCGCGCAGGTCCAGGCGGCCGAAGACCAGCCCCTCGTGCTCGGCGTCGAGGGTGTGCCGCCGCTGTGCCGCGTGGAAGACCATCGCGTCGCGTTCGACGAGCGCGCCGAACGTGCCCACCCGTGCCATCCGGTAGCCGTCCCGCTCGGCGCGCACCGCCGACTGCCGCAGCTCGGACAGTCGGGCGTACACCCGGTCGAGGTGCCGTTGCTCGACGGCGATCTCCTGCTCCAGGGCGGTCTGGTCGGTCAACGCACGCTCCTTCGATGTCGCCGGCAAGCGGCGCGAACCGCGCGGGCCAACCGCAGAAGGGTACGGCCCCCGACCCGACCCGCCGCGCCCGAGGTGCGCGAACGTGCTCAGCGAGCTGCCGCGACGGCGCCCGCGCGCTCGTACCGCGGCGGCATGGCGCTCGCGCTGCGCCCGGCCGGCGACGCCGTGGCGAACACCCGACCAAGCACGCTGGTCAGGGCCAGGTTCACTTCGTCCGGGCGCTCCATCATCAGCATGTGCCCGGCGCCCGGGCAGACGGTCAGCTCGGTGGCTGGCAGGGCCGCGGCGATCGACTCGGCGCACGGTGGCGGGGTCAGCCGGTCCCGGTCACCGACCAGGGCGGCGGCCGGCAGGTGCGCGAGGGCGGCGAGGGTGTCCAACCGGTGCTGAGCGCCGATCGAGGCGCGGAAACCGCCGATCGAGCGCAGCGAGGCGCGGGCCACCGCCGACGTGACCAGGCGGATGTCGGAGGGGTCGCAGCGGTCGCCGAAGAGCATCCACCGGATGCTCGGTTGCAGCGCGTTGAGCAGCGCCCGGGGTGCTCGCCACGAGCCGCAGCGGGCCAGCACGCCGGCGCCGGTCGTCTCGGCGAGCCGGATCAGCCGGGCGATGCGTGGCGAGAGCCCGTAGACGGTGTGCGTGTGCCCCTCGGCGGTGGTCGAGACGAAGACCAGGCCGGCCGTACGCTCCGCGAAGTGCTCCCGGTGGCGGTGCGCGTACTCCATGATCGTCATTCCGCCCATCGAGTGCCCGACCAGGACCACCCGACCTCTCGGGGCGACCGCGTCGAGGACGGCGGCCAGGTCGTCGCCGAGCTGGGCCAGGGTGGCCGTGGGCAGCGCCATGCAGCTCGACCGGCCGTGGCCCCGCGCGTCGTAGGTGACCACCCGCAGCGCGTCGCCGAACGACGACGTGAGCGCGTCGAGCTGCCGGTGCCAGCTACGCCCGTCAAGCGTCCAGCCGTGCAGCAGGACCGCCGTCACCGGGGCGTCCGTGGGACCGGTGGTCTCGACGTGCAGTCGTACGCCGTCGGGCATACCGACTTCGAACCGCTCCGGCATCGCCACCTCCCAGGGTCGCCCAGGCATCACCCGCACCGGAGTACCCGGCGGTAACACCGGCTACCCGCCACGACACCACGCCAATCGCGTCGGAGCGAACATTCGTGACTCCGCCCACGGCGTGCGGCGGCGGGCCAGGCTGGACGGCATGAGGGTCGCAGGGCAGGGGCGGCAGGCCGGTGGTACGCCCCGCGCCGCGCTCGCCGAGCTGCTCGCCGGCAACCGACGGTTCGTCAGCGGCCAGCCGATCCACGGGCACGACGTCAGCGCTGCCGCGGCGGCCGCCTCCGGTGACCAGCAGCCGTACGCGGTGGTCCTCGGCTGCATCGACTCGCGGGTGCCGCTGGAGGCGATCTTCGACCAGACCTTCGGGGCGATCTGCGTGATCCGCACCGGCGGGCACGTGCTCGACCGGGCGGTGTGCGGCTCCATCGAGTACGTGGTGGGTCAGCTCGGTGTGCCGCTGGTCATGGTGTTGGGGCACGAGCGGTGCGGTGCGGTGGGCGCGACGGTGGACGCCCTGCGGGCGGGGGAGCGCCCCGCTGGGTCGTTGGGCCACCTGGTCGACGAGATCGCCCCGGCGGTGATCGAGGTGGGGCTCGACGATCCGGCGGTGCTCGCGCTGGCGGTCCGCCGGCATGTCCGGCGTACGGTCCACACGCTGCGCGCGGACGACCTGCTGGCCGGGCCCGTGGCCGCCGGCCGGGTCGCGGTGGTCGGCGGTCTCTACGACCTGAGCACCGGCGAGGTCGCCCTGCTCGACGTGCCGGACGCCGGCCCGGCCCAGGTGTGAGCCGGTGACCGGCTCGGCCCGCTTCCGGCTGGGCACATGGCGGACTGGAAGCCGCTGCCCGCGCCGAGCAGGTTGCGGAACCGGCACTGGAACACCTGTCGGTGACTCCTTTGGAGCTGATGTCGCAGACGAGTCAGAGCGCCACCGGATCGACGCGCTTCGTTCCTGACGTCAGCTTCAGATTCGTTCCTGACATCAGCTCCAAAGGAAGTGACCACACACCTGCCGACCCGGGCGTCGCCGTAACGGGACCGCAGGACCCGCCGCACGGTGGCGCGGCCGGCGGTGGAGACGTGAAACCGCCCGCCGGGAACTCCCGGCGGGCGGTCGGTGATGCGGTGGGGGAGAGGCTCAGCCCTCGAAGACGCCGGCCGCGACCAGGCGCTTCTCGGTGGCCTCCCAGCCGTCGTTCGGGTGAACGGTGGCCAGGTTGTTGATCTCCGCCCGGATCTTGGCGGCGTGGCCGGCGGCGGCCAGCGCGCGGATCTCCTCGACGAAGGCGTCGGAGTCGGTACGCAGGTGCGCGGTCTTGCCGTTGGTCAGGTTGCGCACGTAGGCGTGCTTGCCGCCGTTGAGCGGGATGAGGTACTTGAACTCGCCCAGCACGCTGAGGGCGCCACCCTGGCCAGCCTGGCCGGCCCGGACTGACGCGCGCGCGGTCTTAGAGGTGTTGCTCGCCACGGAGGTACTCCTTGCAAGACGTACGGGAGGACTGGAACGTCCGGGGGCTGTGTGCGGGTGACACTGCGTCGGCCCGCAGAGGTGTAACGCGGCAGAAGCCGCCGATGGAACTGTACAGGACCACGACATCAGGCTGGTCGTCGCGGTGTCCTGAGAGGCAACGGAGACCATCCGTCCGGCTATTCCGGGAGGCGTTTTTTCCGATTCCCTGGCGCACCATCCGTCACAGGAGTCATCATGTGTTCCAGCAACCACTCGGGTGGACGAGGTCGTAGGGGAAGACGCACCTCGCTCTCCGGGAGGTCACCGTGCCAACGCGTGGCGTCGTATACGTCCACTCGACCCCGCTCGCCGTGTGCTCGCACGTCGAGTGGGCGATCGCGCGCGTCCTAGCCGCGCCGGTCAACCTGCAGTGGACGGCTCAGCCCGTCGACCCCGGCGCCCGCCGGGCCGAGTGCGGGTGGACCGGCCGTCCGGGGACGGGCGCCGAGCTGGCTGCTGCCCTCCGGCAGTGGCCCATGATCCGTTTCGAGGTCACCGAGGAGCCGAGTCCGGGCGCCGACGGCGAGCGTTTCATGTACGTGCCCGCCCGTGGCCTGTTCCGGGCCACCGTGGGCGCGGCCGGGGACATCCAGCTCGGCGAGGACCGGCTGCGAGCCCTGATGGCCTCCGCCCGGGCCCCGGAGGCGTTGTCGCACGCCCTCGACAAGGCGCTCGGCACCGCGTGGGACGCTGACCTGGAGCCCTACCGGTACGCCGGTGACGGTGCGCCGGTGACGTTGCTCACCCGGGTCGGCTGATGGCGGGGTCTTCCGCGCCGCCCACCTGCGAGTCGCGTCACCCGTACGGCGGCGACCGGTAAGGTCAAGTTGCCCCGATAAGGGGGAACTGGTGGGATGGTCGGCGTGCCGATTCGCCCGCGACACGCCGGTGTCGCCGTCGCCGCCCTGACCGCGCTGCTCATCTCCGGCTGCTCGGGTACCCCGGATCATCCCGACCCGACGCCCGGCCCGACCGGCGCGTCGGCGGCCCCGAGCGCGCCCGCCTCGCCGCCGACCGACGACCCGGCCGCCCGGGCCGCCGCGCTGGTCGCGACGCTCTCCGACGAGGACCTGGTCGGGCAGGTGCTGATGCCGTACGCCTACGGCGACTCGGCCACGAAGGTCTCCACCGGCTCGGCGGCCGGCAACCAGGCGCTCGCCGGAGTGGACACACCCGCTGAGATGATCGCCAAGTACCGCCTCGGCGGGTTGATCCTGGTCGGCTTCAGCGCCGACGACCCCACCAAGGGCAACCAGGAGACCACAAACGTCGACAACCCGAAGCAGGTCCACGACCTGACCACCGGGTTGCGTGGGGCCGCCGGGCGGCTGGCCGCCGGTCCGGCGCCCTTCCTGATCGGCACCGACCAGGAGTACGGCGTGGTCACCCGCGTCACCGACGGGGTCACCATCCTGCCCAGCGCCCTCGCCGCGGGGGCGGCCGGCGACCCGAAGCTGACCGAGGCCGCCTGGCGGGCCGCCGGCGCCGAACTCGCCGCCATGGGCATCAACATCGACTTCGCTCCGGTGGCCGACGTGCTGGCCACCCGCAGCACGGTGATCGGCTCCCGGTCGTTCGGCGCCGACCCGAAGATCGCCGCCGCGCAGGTCGGCGGCGCGGTCCGGGGTCTACAGGCCAGTGGTGTGGCGGCCACCCTGAAGCACTTCCCGGGGCACGGCCACAGCGCGGACGACTCGCACAAGGACCTGCCGGTGCTCACCCAGTCCGCGGCGGCGTTGCAGAGTGGCGCGTGGCCGCCGTTCAGCGCAGGGTTCGACGCGGGCGCCATGGCCGTGATGTCCGGCCACCTGGACGCGCGGGCCATCGACCCCGGCACCCCGGCGACCTTCTCGCACAAGCTGCTCACCGACGTGCTGCGCGGCCAACTCGGCTTCAAGGGCGTGGTGATCACCGACGGGATGAACATGCCGCCGGCGAAGCGGTGGGCGCCCGGCGAGGCCGCCGTCCGCGCGCTGAACGCGGGCAACGACCTGATCCTCATGACCCCGAACGTCGGCCAGGCGTACGACGGGCTGCTCGCCGCCCTGCGCGGCGGATCGCTGCCCCGGACCCGGCTCGTCGACGCGGTCACCCGGATTCTGACCATGAAGTTCCGGCTGGCGGCGGCTCCCACCGAGCCGATGTCGACGCTCAACACCCCGGCGCACCGGGCGGCTGCGGACGCGCTGGCCGCCGGAGCGGTCACCGTGCTGCGGGGAGCCTGCGGCGGTGCGGTGCACGGACCCGTCACCGTCACCTCCTCCGGTGGTCGGGACAGCACCCGGGCCGCGCTCACCGCCGCGCTGACAGCGGCCGGCGTGACCGTGAAGCCGAGCGGCGGGACGGTGGTGCACCTGGTCGGCTACGGCGACGGGGAGAAGGACCTGAGCGCGGGCGCGGCCGTCACCGTGGCCATGGACACCCCGTACGTGCTGGCCAAGGCCAAGTCGCCGACGCTGCTGGCCACGTACTCCTCCAGCCGGGCGTCGATGACCGCGCTCGCCGCCGTGCTGGCCGGCAAGGCCCGCCCGGGCGGCCGGTCACCGGTGGCCGTGTCCGGCCTCCCCGCCACCACCTGCAAGAGCTGACGCACCCGCACGCCGGGCTCGGTCAGTCGACGCCCTCGACGATGCGGAAGTCGCGCTCGACGCCGTCGGAGAGTGCGGCCAACGCCTCCTGGTAGGCCGCACTCTCGTGCGCGGCGACGGCCTCCTCGAAGCTGTCGAACTCGACCAGGACGGTGCGCTCGGCGATTCCGGCGTCGTGGGCCACGATCCGACCGCCACGCACGAGGGTACGACCGCCAGCGGCCCGGACAGCCGGACCGGCCAGCTCGTTGTAGGTGGCCAGCTTCTCGGGGTCGGAGATGGTGCAGTAGGCGCTGACCCAGTAGCCCTTGGGCATGAAAACTCCTGTGTTCGGTGAGTGTGTCCGACTCACCTGGTGGTCTCGGACGAGCGTCGGCGGGCGAGAGCGAGGCTCGTCAGCGTCGCGAGCGCCATGGCGCCGATCCCGACCAGCGCCGCCGTGGTGTAGGCGCCGTCGTCGGGGAAGAGGTGGCCCGGGCGGGTGCCCGCGGCGAGGACCAGGCCGCCGACAGCGCTGCCCAGCGAGTATCCGACGCTGCGGACGACGTAGTTGACGCTCATGGCGCTCGACGTCTCGCTCCTGGGGGTGACGGCCAGGATGACGCCGGGCATCGCTGCCGAGAAGCCGCCGACGCCGAAGCCGAGCACGCCCATCGCCGCGAACAGTTCCACCAGGTCCGACCGGGCCGCCGCGAACAGGGCGAACCCGACGCCGACCACGACGGCGCTGCCGGCCAGGAGCAGGGGGTCGGCGATCCGCGCCCGGACCCGCGGCGTGAGCTTGCCGGCGACGAACCCCAGCACCGAGAACGGGACGAGGACCAGTCCGGCCGCGAAGGTCGTCAGCCCGAAGCCGTAGCCGACGCCGTGCGGCGTCTGCGCGTACCGGGTGATGAGCGTGAGCAGGAGGTACATGCCGATCCCGCCGACGAACATGGCGAGGTTCGCCCCGGCGACCGCCGGGTGCCGTACCGCCCGCACATCGACCAGGGGCGTCGGGCTGCGCAGCTCGATGACAGCCCAGACGCTGAGCAGCACCACCGCGACGACGGCGAGGCCCGCCGCCACGGCCAGGTGCCGGCTCCACAGATCCCGTTCACCGGCGAGGAACAGCACCAGGAGCAGCGCGGCGGTCAGGACGACCGCGCCTGCCACGTCCACGTGGGCGGACCGGCCTTCGGGGGCTTCGGGCATGGAGCGCCACGCGGTCAGGAGGGCGGCGGCGGTGACGACCAGGCCGAGGCCGTAGGCGGCCCGAACTCCGCCGAACTCGGCGAGCAGCGCGGCCAGCGGGTAGCCGACACCGGCGCCGATGATCGAGACCACCGAGATCAGCGCGATCACGGCTGCGCTGCGCTCCTCGGGGAGGTGGTCCCGGGCCACGCCCATCATCAGCGCCGTGAGCCCGAGCCCGACGCCCTGGGCCGCCCTGCCGGCCAGGAGCCACGCGAACGGCAGGGGCAGCACGGTGAGCGCGCTGCCGGCCACGACGACGGCCAGGGTGGCGAGGATGGTCGCCCGCCGGTGTGGACCGGCTCCGAGCCGGCCCAGGACCGGCGTGGCGACGGCGCCGCTGAGCAGCGCGATGGTCAGCGTCCACTGCGCGCTGCCGAGCGAGACGTGGAACGACGTCGCCACGCTGGTGATGAGCGGCGTCCCGAGGCTGGCGACCGCCGCCACGACCAGAGCGATGAACATCAGGGCGGGGACCAGCAGCCGCGTCTCGGGGCGGGCCACCGGGAAGGCCCCCGCCGCGACCCCGTCGACCGGTTGCCCGGTCACTGCTTCGGCCCTTCGCGGTCCTGACCTTCCAGCTCTGCCAGATGCTCCAGCGCCGGAAGGGCCGCCGCCAGCGCCTCGGCCTCGTCCTCGGTGAGCTGGTCGATCAACCGCTCGAACGCGTGGATCCCCGCCTGGCGTCGCGTCCGGACATAGGCGGCGCCGGCCTCGGTCAGGCACACCAGCGTGACCCGCTTGTCGGACGCGTCGCCCCGCCTCTCGACCAGGCCGGACTCCTCCATCACCCGGACCAGGGTGGTCATCGCGGGCTGGGTGACACCCTCGACCGCGGCCAGATCGGTGATGCGCCGGGGGCCCGTCCGGGCCAGGGTCGCCAGGGTGGCGGCGGACGTCAGGCTCATGTCCCGGGGCAGGCGTCTCGCGGCCCTGGTGGCCAGGCCGTAGAGGGCTGCCCCGACGGCGGCGGTCGCGCCGGAAGCAGGGTGGGGACGGCTCACGTCAGAAGCATAGCGTCTTTATATTCATAAGCTATGCAACTGGCCTCGGCCCGGGAATCCGGTCGCGCCGGCGGGGCCGCCCTGGCAGCCTGTCGGCCATGGGCCAGGCGCAGGGCTTCCGGTACGACCAGCGGGCCGACGGCACGGTGGTGATCACCCATCACGGTCGGGTGGCGGGCAAGCTGCGGGGCGCCCGTGCGGCGGAGTTCCTCGCCGAGGTCGACGACGACCCGCAACTGGTGATGGCCCGCTGGACCGGCAACTACCGCCACGGCAACGAGCGTGCCGCCCGGCAGCATCCCCGCAATCGGGGCTGAGCAGCCGAGAGGGCCCCCTCTGGCGAGGGGGCCCTCTCGGTGGACGAGCAGATCGGTCAGCTCACGGCCGCTGTCTCACGGCCGCTGTCTCAGGGCCGGGCGAAGACCAGCGCCACGTTGTGACCGCCGAAGCCGAACGCGTTGTTCAGCGCGGCGGGGATCTCCATGTGGCGTGCCTTGTGCGCGGCGACCTCCAGGCTGAGCCCGGGCTCCGGGTCGTCCAGGTTGATCGTCGGAGGCACGACGCTGTCGCGGATCGCCAGGATCGTGGCGATCGACTCCAACGCGCCGGCAGCGCCCAGCAGGTGACCGGTCATCGACTTCGTCGCGGCCAGCACCGGGTGGTCGCCGAGCGCCTTGTGCAGCGCGCCGATCTCCAGCATGTCGCCGACCGGGGTCGACGTGGCGTGCGCGTTGACGTGCACGATGTCCTGCTTGGCGATGTCCGCGTCCGCGATCGCCCTGGCGATGGCCCGGATGGCGCCCTCACCCTCGGCGTGCGGCTGCACGATGTCGTACGCGTCGGAGGTGATACCGGCGCCCGCGAGGCGTGCGTACACCCGGGCGCCCCGGGCCGCGGCGTGGTCGGCCCGCTCCAGCACCACGATGCCCGCGCCCTCACCGAGGACGAAGCCGTCGCGGCCGGTGTCCCACGGACGGGAGGCGCGTTCCGGGTCGTCGTTACGGGTCGACATGGCCCGCATCGAGCTGAACCCGGCGATCGGCAGCGGGTGGATGACCGCCTCGGTGCCGCCGGCCACCACCACGTCGGCCCGGCCGGCGCGGATGATGTCCAGGCCGAGCGCGATCGCCTCCGCGCCGGTCGCGCAGGCGCTGGCCACCGTGTGCACGCCGGCCTTGGCGCCCAGCTCCAACCCGACCCAGGCGGCGGGACCGTTGGGCATCAGCATCGGGATCGTGTGCGGGGAGACCCGCCGCGGTCCGGACGCCTCCAGGATGTCGTCCTGCGCGAGCAGGGTGGTGGCACCCCCGATGCCGGAGCCGACGCTGACGGCGAGGCGCTCACCGTCGATGCCGGCGTCCGCCAGGCCGGCGTCCGCCCAGGCCTGCTGCGCCGCGATCAGGGCGATCGCCTCGGAACGGTCCAGCCGGCGCAGCTTCACCCGGTCCAGCACCTCGGAGGGCTCCACGGCCAACTGGGCCGCGATCCGCACCGGCAGTTGCGCGGCCCACTCCTGGGTGAGGGCACTCACCCCGGAGCGGCCGGCGAGCATGGCGTCCCAGGTCGACGCGACGTCCCCGCCGAGCGGGGTCGTCGCGCCGAGCCCGGTGACGACGACGTCAGGACGACTCATGATCAGGACTGCGCCTCGATGAAGCTGACGGCGTCCCCGACGGTCTTGAGGTTCTGCACCTCGTTGTCCGGGATCTTGACGCCGAACTTCTCCTCGGCGGCCACCACGACCTCCACCATGGAGAGCGAGTCGACATCGAGGTCGTCGGTGAAGGACTTCCCCTCGGCCACGTCGTCCGGGTTCACCCCGGCAACCTCTTCGAGGATCTCGGCGAGGCCGGTGGTGATCTCGTCACGGGTCATTGCGGTTGGTTCCTCTCATAGGGGGTTCTCCGACGGCCGGCGTCGCCGACCGCCGCTCCTGGAGCGCGTACGCGCCTCAAGGGGGCTTCAGGGGCAGCGGACGACCTGACCGGCGTAGGTCAGGCCACCGCCGAAGCCGAACAGCAGGACCGGGGCGCCCGAGGGCACCTCCCGCCGCTCGACGAGCTTCGACAGGGCCAGGGGGACGCTCGCCGCCGAGGTGTTGCCGGACTCGACGATGTCCTTCGCGATGATCGCGTTGGGGATGTTGAGCCGCTTGGCGATGCCGTCGATGATCCGGGCGTTGGCCTGGTGCGGCACGAACGCGGCCAGCTCCGACGGGTCGACCCCGGCCCGCTCGCACGCCTGGAGGGCCAGCGGCGCCAGGGCGGTGGTGGCCCAGCGGAACACCGCCTGCCCCTCCTGCTGGATGTACGGGCGCCAGCCCTCGATGCGTACCGCGTCGCTCTTCTCCGGAACCGAGCCCCAGACCACCGGGCCGATACCGGCGGGCTCGTCGTCGGCGGTGGCGGTGACCACCGCGGCGCCGGCGCCGTCGCCGAAGATGATGCAGGTGGAGCGGTCGGTCCAGTCGGTGAAGTCGGACAGCTTCTCGGCGCCGATCACGATCGCGTTGCGCGACGCTCCCGCGCGGACGGCGTGGTCGACGGTGCCGAGGGCGTACGCGAAGCCGGAGCAGGCGGTGTTGACGTCGAACGCGCCCGGTGCGGCGATGCCCAGCTTGGCGGCGACCCGGCAGGCCACGTTGGGGCTCCGGTCGATCGAGGAGCAGGTGGCGACCACGACCAGGTCGATGTCGGCGGCGGTGAGCCCGGAGTTGGCCAGGGCCTTGCCGGCGGCCGCGGCGGCCATGTCGGCCACCGTCTCGCTGTCGGCGATCCGCCGGGTGGCGATGCCCACCCGGTCCCGGATCCACTCGTCGTTGGTGTCCACCAGTTGGGCGATGTCGTCGTTGGTCACCACCCGGGATGGCTGGTAGTGCCCCATCGAGACGATGCGACTGCCGGTCATGAGTGTCCTCCGATGCGGGCGAGCGGTTGGCCCGGCGTGGCGTGGCGGGCGATCAGGTCCCGTGCGGCCGGCAGGTCGTCCGGGGTGTTCAGGGTGACGATCTCCGGGGCGCCCTCGCCCCTGAGCTCCCGCTTGACCAGACCGGCGAGGGTGCCGGCCGGGGGCAGCTCGATCACGCCGGTCACCCCGTGCTCGGCCAGGGCGCGCATGCACAGGTCCCAGCGGACCGGCGCGGTGACCTGGCGGACCAGCCGTCGCACCAGCTCGTGCCCGTCGCTGACGGCGGTGCCGTCGAGGTTCGACAGCAGGATCCGGGCCGGGTCGACGGGGGCGATCCCGGCGGCGACGGTGGCCAGCGCGGTCTCGGCCGGGGCCATGTACGGCGTGTGGAACGCCCCGGCCACCTGGAGCCGGATGACCCGGGTCTTCGCGGGAGGCGCGGCGGCGAACGTGTCCAGCCCGTCCAGCGCACCGGCGGCGACGATCTGGCCGGCGCCGTTGCGGTTGGCCGGGTGCAGCCCGTTGGCGCTGATCGCGGCGAGCACCTCGTCCGGGTCGCCGCCGAGCACGGCGGCCATGCCGGTCGGCTTGAGCGCGCAGGCGGCGGCCATCTCGCGACCGCGGATTCCGGCGAGGGTGATCGCGGCCTCGGCCGAGAGCACCCCGGCGACCGCCGCGGCGCCCAGCTCGCCGACGCTGTGCCCGGCGGTGAGCGCCACGCCGTCCAGCGGCAGGTGCTCGGCGGCGAGCAGCGCGGCCGCGACCAGCAGCGGCTGGGTGCGGGCGGTGTCCTTGATCTCGTCGGCGTCGGCGGCGGTGCCCAGGTGCACCAGATCCACGCCGGCCAGCGCCGACCACCAGCGCAGGCGCGCTTCGGTGCCGGTCAGGTCGAGCCAGGGGGTCAGAAAGCCGGGTTTCTGTGAACCCTGGCCGGGACTAAGTACGGCGAGCACGCCTATGACTCTCCCGGATACGCGTGGGTAAAGCTGTGCCGGGGCCGACCAAACCGCACTAGAACCTTTGGAGGTTTCTTACAAAGATCGGCGGGGATCATCACTGGTTTGGGCGGATTTCCGGACGGCCGGGGTCAATGTCTGGGTCGGGACCGACGAGGCCACCGGGACCACCGGGTCCAGCCGACCGACGGTCAACGCCACCTGAAGGGCGAACGCGTCCCGGGGCGTGAGCGGCGAGAAACCGGTCACCTCGGCGATGCGACGCAACCGGTACCGCACCGTGTTCGGGTGGACGAACAGCGCCCGCGCCGCGCTCTCCAGCGTGCCACCGGCGGCCAGGAACGCGTCCAGGGTCTCCAGCAGCTCGCCACCGGCGCGGACCAGCGTCGCGTACACGTCGTGCCGCAGCCGCCGGCGGGCCTCCGCGTCGCCGGCGAGGGCCCGCTCCGGCAACAGGTCGGCCGCCGCCACCGGTCGGGGGGCGGCCGGCCACGCCGGCGCTGCCCGGAAGCCGGACAGCGCCGACCGCGCCGATTCCGTCGCCTCGTCCAGACTGGGTACGGCCGGACCGACCACCACCGGGCCGTCGCCGAACGCGTCCAGCAACTTGCCGGTGGCGCTCAGCGGGTCCGCCGCCCCGCCCAACACGATCACCAAGCGGTCGCCGTGCACCCCGCCGATGACCTCGACACCGATCCGCCGCGCCAGCCGGTACACCACGTGCAGCACCGCGGAGACCTCCCCACCGGGGGAGTGCCCGACCGCCACCGCGACCGGCGGCGCGTCCGCCCAGCCCAACGCGGCGGCACGGCTCGCCAGCACGTCCGGCGAGTCACCCCGCAGCAGCGCGTCCACCAGCAGAGCCTGCAACCGGGCGTCCCACGCGCCGCGCGACTCGGCGGCCCGCGCGTACACCCGGGCGGCGGCGAACGCGATCTCCCGGGAGAAGCGCAACACGGCCTCCCGCAGCAACTGCTCCTCGCCCTCGGCGGCGAGCTGCGACACCTGCTCCTCGACGACGTCGATGGTCACCTTGATCAGCGCCACGGTCTGCTGGAGGGTGATCGACCGGGCCAGCGCCTGCGGCGCCGCGTCGAAGACGTCGTCGGAGACCTCCTGCGTGCTGTCCGCCGTACCGCCGCCCTCACGCAGCCACTGCACCAGCGATCGGGCGCCCGCCTGCGCCACCAGCATCACCCAGGAGCGCTGGTCGGCCGGCAGAGCGCGGAACCACGGCAGCGTCTCGTCCATCCGGGCCACGCTGGCGGTGGCCAACGCTCCCGCCGAACGCTCGATCCGGCGCAGCGTGGCCGCCAGCTCTCCACCCTCGGCCGTGCTCACCGCCCTAGCCTGACACGTCGTGAGCAGGCCACGAACGCCGGCACCGGTCAGCGGGCCGCCGGCAGGGCGCTCAGGCCGGCATTCCTCAGGGACCGGTCGAGCGGTTGGCGCGGGCTGTGCAGGAAGCACATCGCGCTGAGCCGACCCGCGAGCCACTCGGGCTCAGCCTCAGCCACGTACGCCAACACCTCCAGCCGGCCCTTCAGGGCGGCCTCCGGCGCATCGACGTATCGGGCGATCGTCGACCGGCAACCCGCCTCCATGACCTCCTCGGTGAGCTCTTCCACCTCCGGGCCGGCCGGCCAGATGCCGGCGAACTCGGTGCCGTGCGGCCCGGTGCAGGACGCCGGGGGCAGGTTGACCAGGGATTCGGCGTCCTCCTCCGGTTCGGTGAAACACGTCAGCCGCAGCGGCGAGTCACCGGTCAGACTGGCGCGCAGACTGTTCGCCCGAGGATTCGGCGCCCACAGGTCCAGCGCGAGCATCTCCACCAGGTCGCAGCGGTACCACCGCTCACCCGCCTTCCAACGCGCCGCGGACGGGGTCAGCGCCCGCATCGCCAGTCGTGACTCGCGCCACTCACCACCCAGGAAGCGGGCAGCCTCGCCGTCGCAGGCATCGTGCAGCCGCCACATCGCCTCGGTGTCCGCCTCCGGCGGGGCCGACGCGGCACCGTCCGCACCGCGGATGACGCCGACCAGGAACGTCTCCGCCTCGTGCTTGGAGGAGCAGGGGATCGGGGCGTACGCCTCGGGGCTGCGGTCGTCGGAGGCGGTGGCGTGGCACGCCCCCGCCTCGGGTGCGAAGGTCGAGGTGGGCTGCTCGGTGGGGCCGCTGTCGCAGCCGCCCACCCCCACGGTCAGCGCCATCAGAACCGTCGTCCCCCACAGCCGTCGCACGTCGTCTCCGTTCTGGGCAGCCATCCTCGGCGCCGGTGGCGCGCAGCGTACGACAACACGACCGTCCGGCGGTGCCCCATGTGGAGCTGTCGACTCAGCTCCGCGGCGACTCAGCTCTGCGGCGGCGCGGGCAGGCCCAGCTCCTGGGCCAGGATCGCGGCCTGCACCCGGCTACGCAGGTCCAGCTTCGCCAGGATCCGGCTCACGTGGGTCTTGGTGGTGCTCTCCGCCAGTGCCAGTCGGTCGGCGATCTGCTGATTGGACAGGCCGAGGCCGAGGCAGGCCAGCACGTCGCGTTCCCGCGGGGTCAACGTTTCCAGCGCGGCCCGGCTGGCGGCCGACGCGCCCGGCGCGGTGGCGGCGAAGGCGGCGATCAACCGACGGGTCACCGTGGGAGCGATGAACCCCTCGCCGCGCGCCACGGTGTGCACCGCCGCGACCAGTCCCGCCGCGTCGGTGTCCTTGAGCAGGAACCCGGCCGCGCCGGCGCGCAGCGCGCCGAAGACGTACTCGTCCCGGTCGAAGGTCGTCAGCACCAGCACGTCGGCGAGCCGGTCGGCGACGATCGCCCTGGTCGCGGCGATGCCGTCGAGGCGTGGCATCCGCACGTCCAGCACCGCCACGTCGGGGCGTACCTTCCGGCACAGCCGTACCGCCTCGTCGCCATCGGCCGCCTCGCCGACGACCTCGATGCCCGGCGAGCCGGCCAGGATCAGGACCAGTCCCGCCCGCACCGCCGGCTGGTCGTCCGCGAGCACCACCCGTACCGGCTCGGTCACCGGTCGTCCCCGGTGGGAAGCGCGGCCTGGACCTGCCAGCGGCCGTGCCGCGGCCCGGCGGTGAACCGTCCGGCCAGCAGCGCCGCCCGTTCCCGCATGCCGATCAGCCCGGCCCCGGCGCCCGTCAGTCCCGCCCCGTCCGGACGTACCGGGTTCTCCACGGTCAGCACCACCTCCGTCGGGCGGTACGCGATGGTCAGATCGGCCTCGCCGGTGCCGTGTTTGAGGGCGTTGGTCAGCGACTCCTGCACGATCCGGTACGCGGCGAGATCCACCCCCACCGGCAGCGGACCCGGTGTGCCGTCGGTGCGGAACCGCACCGCGAGGCCGGCCGCGCGGATGCGTTCGATCAACCCGTCGGCCTCGGCCAGTCGTGCCGTGACGGCCTCCGGCACCGTGCCCGCCACGCCGTGTCCGTCACCTTCCGGCTCCCGCAGCAGTTCGATCATCTGCCGCATCTCGGCCAGACCCTGCACGCTGCTCTCCCGGATCACCCGCAACGCGGACTCCACCTGGCCACGCTCCAATCCCGGCACGGACAGCACGGCGGTGGCGTGGATGGCCACCGCGCTCAGGTGGTTGGCGACCACGTCGTGCAGCTCCCGGGCCATCCGGGCCCGTTCGGCGCTGACCGCCTGCCGACGGTCCAACTCGACCAGCCGGGCGGTCTGCTCGGCCCGTGTCCGCTCGGCGGCGGCCTGGTCGCGGTACTGCCGCACGCTGATCCCGGTCAGCACCGGCAGCAGTCCGGCGAGCACCACCGGCACCCCGACCGCGGCCCCGCGCCACTGCCCGAAGCCGAGCACGCCGGCCACCGCCCCGATCACGCTCAGCGTCACGGTGATCCCCAGCAACCACCGCCACAGCCGGGGCGGACCGTACACGCAGGCGTCGTAGAGCACCTGTGTGTAGACCACGACCGTGCCCAGCGAGTTGCCCAGCGCCGTGTCCACCACGAGCGCCCCGGTGCCCACCGCCAGGCTGGTGCGTGGCGCGACCCGGCGCAGGCCGACGGCCGCGCAGACCGCCAGCAGCGGTCCCAGGAACAGGGCGGGCGGCACGTCGGGGTGCGGGACGATCTGCGGCTGCATGCCCAGGCCGTAGAGCACCAGGCCGCCGGCCAGCGACGCGCCGGCCAGCGTGAGGTCCCGGCCGGGCGTACCGGAGCCGAGCCACGGTGGCGGTCGCATGCCCCGATCCCACCACAACGGCCGGCCCTCCGACTCCGACCGCAGGAGGAGCCTCTCGGCTCCGCCATGCTCCGAAAGGGGTACGCCGGGCGCGGGAGCGGCGGACGGTCCGTCGAAGGGAGGACCCCGATCTCGTCTCCGGTGTCGAGGTCCCGACCCGGACCGTGGGCGACGCTGGTGGCGACGAGGGGAGCCCGCCATGCTGGTCGCGGTGATCATCGGTTGTGAGATCGCGTTCTGGGTGTTGATCGCCGCCGGACTGGTGGCCCGCTATCCGCTGCGCCGGCCACGGCTCGGCGGGGCGCTCCTGGTCTGCGTACCGCTCGTCGATCTGGCACTGCTCGCCGCGTCGGTGATCGACCTGCGACGCGGCGCGACCGCGGACGTCAGCCACGGTCTCGCCGCCGCCTACCTCGGCTTCTCGGTGGCCTTCGGGCACTCGATGGTGCGGTGGGCGGACCAGCGCTTCGCCCACCGCTTCGCCGGCGGCCCACCGCCCGTGCGGCCGCCCCGCCACGGCTGGGCCCGTGCCCGTCACGAGTGGCGCGAGTGGGCCAAGGCACTCCTCGGCTGGGCCGTCGCGTGCGGCCTGCTCGGCGCGGCGATTCTCTGGGTGAACGACGCGGAAAGAACCCGTGAACTGGGCAACTGGATCCGCAGCCTGACCACCGTGATCCTCATCTGGCTGGTCGCCTTCCCGGTCTGGGCGACCCTGTTCCCCGGTCGCCCGGAGCGTTGACCCCGGGGTACGCCCTGCACGCCCCGTCGGGCCCGGCCAGTACGGTGACAGGGCACGTACGGGGGAAGCACCTGCGCGTGAGTGCGAGCGTGAGGAGACCGGGGATGGCGCACGGGGAGGCCGAGCACGGCTGCGCCCAGGGCGAGCCCTGCCGTCTGGGGCACCACGACCCGCAGGTGACCGGCAAGCCACGCCGGCCGGTCGGCCCGGCGGCGGCGCACCCGGGCGAGACGCCCGCCGGGCGGCCGGACGAGGAGATCCCACGCCAGCGGGCCGCCGAGCCGGTGGCCCTGGGCGAGCCGGAGTCGGACGACCCCGCTGGTTGCCTCAGTGAACTTCCTGGATGGGCGGGTGCCCACCGGCACGGGCCGGTCCGGCCACGTCAGCGGGGCACTCGACGGGAGCGCCCGCCGCGCCGCTGGTGCTGACTTCACGGCGGCCGGGCGCCGTCGTCCGCTGAACCGCGCCAGCCTCTTGCGGCGACCGCGTCAGTAGGCCGGGCGGCGTCCTCCGGCGGTCGCGTCAGCGGGTTCGGCGGCGTCTGCCGACGGTCGCGTCAGCGGGTTCGGCGGCGGATCAGCAGAGCGATCCCGGCGAGGCCGACCGTGATGATCAGCATCACCCCGACGTTGAGCAGCAGCAGCCGCTGCAACTCACCGAGCGCCTCGTCGATGTCCCGCGCCGGATCCATCGTGTCCTCCGGCAGCACCCGCTCCCCGCCGCCCACGCCGCCGCTGACCGTGTCGAACTGCCGCTCGAGCGGCACCCCGGCGGTGCGCAGCGTCTCGGACATGCTGAGCCGGCCCAGGAACCAGCCGGCGCTGGTCTTGCGCCCATCCGGCTGTTTGGCCGGGCGGTAGACGCGCGGGCCGCCGGCCGCCTTGGGGTAGAGGTCGAAGGTCTGCTTCGGGGTCTCCCCGGCCAGCACCACGACCGTGTACTTCGGACCGAGGCTGGCCGCCTTGGGGCCGGTCGGCATTCCGGTACGACCGAAGAAGTTAACCTGGTCGATGACCGCGAGGACGTGCGCGGGCTGGGTCTCGGACCGTAGCCGCAGCGGCTCGGTGAGCCCTTCGCCGGTGACGTCGACACCGGCGGGCGCAGGCTTGGGGGCCGCGCTGACCGGACCGGCCACGCCGAGCACCAGAAGTGCCGCGGCCAGCGTGCCCGCCAGCACAGCGAGCCAGCGCCTCATCTGTCGGACCATCCCGCCTCCTCGCCCCGTTCGATGGATGGCTTCGCCGTGACGTCCGGGTCGGTCGGCCGGTGACGGCACCGACCGGGTCGGTCCCACTCTCACAGACTCCGCAGAACGTCGATGGATTGCAGCTTGTGGAACAGTATTTGGAACTATCTGCGATCTCTGCTCGACTAACGAGGAGCTGTTCGATCAGCGGGCGGATCGTACCCTTACGGAGGGGTTCATGGGGGGCAGGGTTACACGAGTGGCACGCCTCGTGCCAGTGGTACTCGGCGTGGCGTTCGGTGTGTCGTTACTGGCCCCGGCGACGCCGGCCGCCGCGCACAACTCGCTGACCGGCAGCGATCCGCGCGACGGCGCCCGGGTGGCCACGGCGCCCACCCGGATCGAGCTTCGTTTCCTGGCCAAGCCGCCCCCCGCTACGACGAAGATCACAATAACCGGACCGGACAATGTGGTCGCCGGCGGGAGGCCCACCTTCGACGGCACCCGGGTACGCGTGCCGTTCACGCCCGGTGCGGCGGGTCTCTACGTCGTCGGCTACCAGCTGCCGTCAAACGACGGCCATCCGATCAAGGGCGAGGTGCGGTTCACCCTCACCACCGGTACGGCCGCCGACCCGTCCGCCAGCCCTTCGGTCAGCGGCACCGCCCCATCCGCCAGCCCGTCCGCCGCCGGCACCGGCCCGTCCGCGGCCCCGGCCGGCTCGCCCACGGCCTCCTCCGCCGGGCCCCTGTCGCCGGCCGCCGGCACCCTGTCCGCCGTACCGGCGGCCGGCGAGCAGTCCGGCTCCAACGGCAACTGGTGGCTCTGGGCGCTGGGCACCCTGGCGCTACTGGCCGCCCTGGCCGGTGCCCTACTGCTCCGCCGCCGCAGAAGCGACACAACCTAGTCGCCCAACCGCCCACCCCGACCGCGGCATGCCACCCGCGACGCACGCGACCCCGCCCCGCCCCGCCCCGCCCGCGTCGATCATGAACTTGTGGTGGGGACGAAGTCTCCCTAAAGGCATCCAACCCGGCACCACAAGTCCATGATCGACGGGCCGGGCCGGGTCGGGCCGGGCCGCGACGGGTCGCGACGGGTCGGGCCGGGTCGGGTCGGGTCGGGGGTTCGCCATGCATTCCGGCGCCGATCTTGCGGTTTCTGTGGCGACATAGCAGGCATTCCACTCATGTCGACAACCGAAGATGCAAGATCGGCGCGGGGGCAGGCGCAGGCCGGCGCGACAGGGGGGTTCAGGGGAGGCGGAGGCGGGCTGCGCGCATTCTTGTCAGGGTGCGCTCGCGGCCCAGCACCTCCAGGGACTCGAACAGGGGCAGGCCCACGGTGCGGCCGGTGACCGCGACCCGTACGGGCGCCTGCGTCTTGCCGAGCTTGAGGCCGCGCTCTGCGCCGACCGCCTCGAGCGTCGACTTCAGCGTCTCGGCGTTCCAGGAGTCCAGCGCCTCGAAGGCGGCGACGGCGGCGTCCAGCAACTCGCCGGAGCCGTCCTTCATCGTCTTCGTCCAGGCGGCCTCGTCGATCGTCGGCGAGGCCAGGAAGAGGAAGTCGACGTTCGGCACGATCTCGCTGAGGACCGCGATCCGCGTCTGGGCCAGCGGCGCCACGGCGGCGAACGCCTCGGCGTCGAACTCCTCCGGCTGCCACGGGGGCGGCGCGATGGTCCCGGTGCCGGTGAGCCACGGCTGGCAGGCGTCGACGAACTCGGCCACCGGCAGCGCGCGGATGTACTCGCCGTTGAAGGCGCGCAGCTTCTTCTCGTCGAAGAACGCGGGGGAGGGGTTGACCTCCTCCAGCCGGAACTCGTCCTCGATGACCGACCAGGGCACGATCTCCCGGTCGCCCGAGGGCGCCCAGCCGAGCAGCATGAGGTAGTTGCGCATCGCGCCCGCGAGGTAGCCCTCGTCGCGGTACGCCTCCAGGGCGACCTTGTCGCGGCGCTTGGAGAGCTTCTGCCGCTTCTCGTTGACGACCACCGGCACGTGCGCCCAGACCGGCGGCTTGACCCCGAGGGCGTCCCAGAGCAGCTGCTGCTTGGGCGTGTTGGGCAGGTGCTCCTCGGCGCGGATCACGTGGGTGATGCCCATGGTCATGTCGTCCACGACGTTGGCCAGCAGGAACACCGGCGAGCCGTCGCCGCGGGCGATGACGAAGTCCTCGATGAGCTTGTTCTCGAAGGTGGGCTCGCCGCGGATCAGGTCGACGACCACCGTCGTGCCCTCGTCCGGCGTACGGAAGCGCAGGGCGTGCCCGGGCCCCGGTCCGAGGCCGCGGTCGCGGTGGTAGCCGTCGTAGCCCTGGTACTGCGAGCCGGTGCGGGCCTGTACGTCCTCGCGGGTGCAGTCGCAGTAGTAGGCGCGGCCCGACTCGTAGAGCCGGGTGGCGGCGGCGCGGTGCTCGCCGGCGTTCTCGGACTGGAAGTACGGCCCCTCGTAGCTGCCCCGGGAGATGCCGATCCAGTCGAGCGCGGAGAGGATGCCCTCGGTCCATTCGGGCTTGTTGCGCGCGGCGTCCGTGTCCTCGATGCGCAGCACGAACACCCCGCCCTGCTGCTTGGCGTAGATCCAGTTCTGCAGCGCCGAGCGGGCGCCGCCGACGTGGAACATTCCGGTCGGGGAGGGGGCGAAGCGCACACGTACCGTCACGCCCTCCAGCCTACGGCGGCCCGCGACCGCTTTCGGTCACGGCCCCCCGACTTAGGGCGTGTGCCAAAGCCCCTGGCCGGCCTGCGGCGGGCTCAGACGACGGCCGGCCGCGTTGGAGATGGGCTCGGATACCGGTGTTGTATCCGAGCCCATCTCCGCCTTGCCGGACCGCCGCCTGAACTCCGCCTCGGCTCGACCGAGGGCTTTGACACACGCCCTAGGCGACCGAGCGGATCTTGACCACCAGGGCGCTGCCCACGACGGTGACCACGGCGGTGACCGCGTAGAGCGTCGGGTAGCCGCCCAGGTGGACCACGAGCGGGGCGGAGAGCGCCGGACCGAGCACCTGCGGCGCCGAGTTGGCGATGTTGATCACGCCGAGGTCCTTGGCCCGATCGGTGGCGCGCGGTAGCACCTGCGTGATCAACGCGGCGTCCACCGAGAGGTAGACGCCGTAGCCCGCGCCGAGCAGCAGCGCGGCGACGATCGCCATGGGCCAGGTGGGCGCGACCGCGAGCAGCAGCGCCGCCACCGCCATGATCAGGCCGGAGACGATCACGTAGATCTTGCGCCGCCCGGAGCGGTCGGACAGCCGGCCGGCGACCACGGCGGTCAGCATCATGCCGAGCGTGTAGAGCAGGATCAGCACGAGCAGGCCGCCCTCGGGGTCGGGGTAGTGGACCCCGTCGGTGAGGAAGTACAGCAGGTAGAGGGTGCCCAGCGCGTTGCCGAGCTGGACCAGGAACCGGGTGATCCACGCCCAGGCGAAGTCCGGGTGCCGGCGCGGGCTGATCCACATCGAGGTGAACAGCGTCCGGACGCGCAGTGCCGGCCGGTGTGCGCGGGGCAGCGGGTCGTCGGGCGTGAGCAGCGCGAACGGCAGCGACAGCAGCAGGATGGCCACCGCGATGGCCAGGTAGCCGGCGGCGTTCCCGGTGACCACGGCGGTGACCAGTACCGCGCCGAGGACCAGCCCGAGCGCCTGCGGGATGCCCACCCAGCCCGAGACGCCACCGCGCTGCGTCACCGGCACCCGGTCCGGGATGGCGGCGGTGAGGCTGGCGAGCATCGCGTTGAAGCACACCTGCGCGGCGACCCAGCCGACGGCGACCCCGAGGATGGTCCGCTGCTGGGCCAACAGCACGAGCGCCGCCGCGCCGAGCACCGCGCCGCCGGCGGTCCAGACGTGCCGCCGACCGAACTCCCGGCCGCCGATCCGCAGGCAGGTCCGGTCGGACAGCGCGCCCGCCAGGGGATTCGCCAGCACCGCCGCCAACGCGCCCAGACCGGTGACCACGGCCAGCATGGTCTCCTTGTCGCCGGGCGCGATCCGCTCGATCTGCTGCGGCAGCAGCACCTGGATCGGCGTGAAGAACGCCATCCACACGCCGAGGTTGGCGGCGAAGACCAGGCCGATCCAGCCGCGCCGGACCGGCACGGTCGGCTCGGCGAGCGCGGCCGGCAGCGACGCCGGCGTCGGGTCGAGGGTGGTCACCGCGCCGACCCCGGCGCGCTGCCCGCGATCAGGTCCCGCAGCCAGGTGTACGACGACTTCGGCGTCCGCCTCTGCGTGGCGTAGTCGACGTGCACCAGGCCGAAGCGCTTGGTGAACCCCTCGGCCCACTCCCAGTTGTCGAGCAGCGACCAGACGAAGTACCCGCGGACGTCCACCCCGTCGTCGATGGCCGCCCGGACCGCCCGCAGGTGCCCGTCGAGGTACGCGATCCGCTCCGGGTCCGCCACCTGCCCGTGCGCGTCCGGCTCGTCGTCGTACGCGCAGCCGCCCTCGGTGATCTCGATGGGTGGCAGGGCGTCGCCGTACGTGTCGCGCAGCCAGCCGAGCAGCTCGTGCAGCCCGTCGGGGGCGACCGGCCAGTCGAAGGCGGTGCGCGGGTAGCCGTCGAGGGGTACCAGGTCGAACGGCAGGGGCGAGCCCTCCTCAGCTGCCCGTACACCGGTGGGGTTGTAGTAGTTGACCCCGAGCACGTCGATGGGCGCGGCGATGGTGTCCAGGTCGCCGGCGCGGACGACGGTGGGGTCGAGACCGGGCAGGTCGGGGTACCCGCGTCCGAGCAGCGGGTCGGTGAAGAGCCGGTTGTGCAACGTCTCGTACGCGGCCCCGGCGGCCCGGTCGGCGTCGCTGTCGCCGATGACCCGCACGGGCGAGTAGTTGTTGGCGATCGCGATCGGATTGGCGGTGTGCGCCCGCAGCGCCTGTACCGCGAGTCCGTGGCCGAGCAGTTGGTGGTGGGCGACGGGAAAGGCGTCGAAGAGCAGCATCTGACCGGGGGCGTGCACACCCATGCCGTAGCCGAGGCTCATGTGGATGAACGGCTCGTTGAGGGTGATCCACAGTTTGACCCGGTCACCGAGGCGGGCGGCGGTCCGCTCGGCGTACTCGCCGAAGCGGGCGGCGGTGTCGCGGTGCAGCCAACCGCCGGCGTCCTCGAGGGGTTGCGGCAGGTCCCAGTGGTACAGGGTGGCCACCGGGTCGATGCCGGCGGCCAGCAGGTCGTCGACCAGCCGGTCGTAGAAGTTCAGGCCGGCGGCGTTTGTCGCGCCGCTGCCGTCCGGCTGCACGCGGGGCCAGGCGATCGAGAACCGGTACGCCCCGACACCGAGCCCGGCCATCAGCGCCACGTCCTCGGCGTGCCGGTGGTAGTGGTCGCAGGCGACCGCGCCGCTGCTGCCGTCGCTGATCCGGCCGGGCTCGCGGGCGAAGGTGTCCCAGATGGACGTTCCTCGTCCGTCGGCCGTGGCGGCGCCCTCGATCTGGTGGGCCGAGGTGGAGACGCCCCAGCGGAAGCCGTCGGGGAACTGGGGCATCGGTGCGGTCGACATGCGCCCTCCCGGTGAACATGAAACGTGTTCGGGACTTTAGGACGCCGTCGATGAATGCGCCATAGGCCGGGCTGGCGTAATCCGCAATGGTTGATCGGCGTGTCTTTTTCCAAACCCGTCCAGGTAAGTCCGATTTGACGCATAGAGTGCCGATATCGTGGGATGTCCTCACTGGAGGCAAGACGGAAATGATCCTCGTGGAACGTAGTGCGCACGTGGCGGCGCCGATGGAAGTGGTCTGGGACGTGGTCCAGCGGGCCGAGCAGTTGCCGGCCTGGCTGGCGGGGGTTCGCGCGGCCGAAGTGCTCTCCGGAGAGGGCTTCGGGCGGCGACAACTCGTCCAGGCGGGGCGTTCGGCGCATGAGGCCGAGGTGATCGCCTATCAGGAGCCGACGCTGATCGGCTGGCGGGAGCGGGCCAAGGGGGCCGGTGCCCGTGCGGAGGCGCGCACCGAAATCTACGTCCAGCTCACCGAGGACGAGGAGGAGGGCGGAACGGTCGTGCGGCTCATCGTGGTGCGCTGGCCGGCCGGTCCCGTCAAGGCGGCCCTGCTGCGCCTCGGCCTGCGTCGGGTCGGCGCCGACCTGGAGGACTCGTTGGCCCGGCTCACCGACCTGGCCGCCGTCGGCTGACGAGCCGCGTCCTCCCAGCGCCACCCGCCCCGGCGGTGGCCCGGCGTCCCCACCAGGAACGCCGGCCACCGCCCACCCGCACCCCACCCACCCGTGCCGCCCGCACCCACCCGTGCGCCCGGGTCGATCATGGACTTCTGGTGCCCGGAACGGGGTGACTTCACCGCTTCGTCCCCCACCACAACTCCATGATCGACGCAGTTGGGGGGGTGGGGGTGACGCAGAGGGGCCCGGCGCGTCAGCGCCGGGCCCCTCTTACGGTCGTGCGGGTTTAGCTGTCGCCGCCGGTCTCGCCGACCGGGGCGGCGTTGACGTCGTCGATCGCGTACTTCTTGGCGGCCTCGGCCGGTACGGTGGCCTCGACCGCGCCGCTGCGGGCGAGCTGCCGCAGCGTGGCGACCACGATCGACTCGGCGTCGACGTGGAAGTGCCGGCGCAGCGCGTGCCGGGTGTCCGACATCCCGAAGCCGTCGGTGCCGAGCGACGTGTAGTCGCCGGGTACCCAACGGGCGATCAGGTCCGGGACGGCGCGCATCCAGTCGCTGACCGCGACCTTCGGCCCGTCCGCGTCGGCCAGCTTCTGCGCGATGTACGGCACCTTGGCCTCGGCGCCCGGGTTCAGGAGGTTGTACTCCTCGGTCTCCACCGCGTCGCGGCGCAGCTCGGTCCAGGAGGTCACCGACCAGACGTCGGCGGCCACCCCCCAGTCCTGGGCGAGCAGCTGCTGGGCCTTGAGCGCCCACTGCATGCCCGTCCCGGAGGCGAGGACGTTGGCCTTCGGGCCGTCGACCTGTGGCGCCGGCGAGTAGCGGTAGATGCCCTTGAGCAGCCCCTCGACGTCCACGCCCTCCGGCTCGGCCGGCTGCAGGATCGGCTCGTTGTACACCGTCAGGTAGTAGAAGACGTTCTCCTGCGCGTCCCCGTACATCCGGTGCAGGCCGTTCTCCATGATGTGCGCGATCTCGAAGGAGAACGCCGGGTCGTACGCGACCACCGCCGGGTTGGTGGCGGCGATCAGCATCGAGTGGCCGTCCTCGTGCTGGAGGCCCTCACCGTTGAGCGTGGTGCGTCCGGCGGTCGCGCCGAGCAGGAAGCCTCGCGCCATCTGGTCGGCCGCTGCCCAGAGCCCGTCGGCGGTCCGCTGGAACCCGAACATCGAGTAGAAGATGTACATCGGGATCATCGGCTCGTCGTGGGTGGCGTACGCCGAGCCCGCGGCGGTGAATGAGGCGACCGAACCCGCCTCGTTGATGCCCTCGTGCAGGATCTGCCCGGTGGTCGACTCCTTGTACGACAGGAACAGCTCCCGGTCGACGGAGGTGTACCGCTGACCGTGCGGGGAGTAGATCTTCGCGGTCGGGAAGATCGAGTCGAGACCGAAGGTGCGCGCCTCGTCCGGGATGATCGGCACCCAGCGCTTGCCGAACTCCTTGTCCTTCATGATGTCCTTGAGCAGGCGGACGAAGGCCATCGTGGTGGCCACCTTCTGCTTGCCCGAGCCGCGCTTGACGTCGGCGAAGCGCTCCGGACCGGGGATGGTCAGCCGCTTGGTGCTGGTCCGCCGCGACGGCAGGTAGCCGCCGAGCTGCTCCCGGCGCTCCTTCAGGTACGCCAGCTCCTCGGACTTCTCGCCCGGGTGGTAGTACGGCGGCAGGTAGGGGTTGTCCTCCAGCGCCTTGTCCGGAATGTCCAGGTAGAGCCGGTCGCGGAAGGTCTTCAGGTCATCCAGCGTCAGCTTCTTCATCTGGTGGGTCGCGTTGCGGCCCTCGAAGTGCGAGCCGAGCGTCCAACCCTTGATCGTCTTTGCCAGGATGACCGTCGGCTGACCGGTGTGCTCGGTGGCCGCCTTGTAGGCCGCGTAGAGCTTGCGGTAGTCGTGCCCGCCCCGCTTCAGGTTCCAGATCTCGTCGTCGCTCAGCGGCTCGACCATCTTGCGGGTACGCGGGTCACGGCCGAAGAAGTGCTCCCGCACGTACGCGCCGGACTCCGCCTTGTACGTCTGGTAGTCACCGTCGGTCGTGGTGTTCATGAGGTTGACCAGCGCGCCGTCGGTGTCGGCGGCGAGCAGCGGGTCCCACTCGCGGCCCCAGACCACCTTGATGACGTTCCAGCCGGCGCCCCGGAAGAACGCCTCCAGCTCCTGCATGACCTTGCCGTTGCCCCGGACCGGGCCGTCCAGCCGCTGCAGGTTGCAGTTGATCACGAAGGTGAGGTTGTCCAGCTCCTCGCGGGCGGCCACGCCGATCGCGCCCAGCGTCTCCGGCTCGTCCATCTCACCGTCGCCGAGGAACGCCCAGACGTGCTGCTGCGAGGTGTCCTTGATGCCGCGGTGCTGGAGGTACCGGTTGAACCGGGCCTGGTAGATCGCGTTCAGACCGCCGAGACCCATCGAGACGGTGGGGAACTCCCAGAAGTCCGGCATGAGCCGCGGGTGCGGGTACGACGGCAGACCGCCACCCGGATGCGACAGCTCCTGGCGGAACCCGTCGAGCTCGTGCTCGCTGAGCCGCCCCTCCAGGAACGCCCGCGCGTACATGCCCGGCGAGGCGTGGCCCTGGTAGAAGATCTGGTCGCCGCCGCCCGGGTGGTTCTTGCCCCGGAAGAAGTGGTTGAAGCCCACCTCGTAGAGCGACGCCGAGCTGGCGAAGGTGGAGATGTGCCCGCCGACGCCGATCTCCGGGCGCTGGGCCCGGTGCACGAGCATCGCCGCGTTCCACCGCACGTACGCCCGGATGCGCCGCTCGACGTGCTCGTCACCCGGGAACCACGGTTCGCGTTCCGGAGTAATGGTGTTGATGTAGTCGGTGGTGGTCAGGGGCGGAACCCCGACCTGGCGCTCACGGGCCCGCTCCAGCAGGCGCAGCATGACGTAGCGGGCGCGTTTGGCTCCCCGCTCGTCGATGACACCGTCAAGCGACTCGACCCATTCGCTGGTCTCTTCAGGGTCGATGTCCGGAAGCTGGCTCGGTAGGCCGTCGCTGATCACCGGGCGCTTGCGTTCCGTAGCCACAGGCGTTCCCTCGGTTGTGTGTGGGATAGGTCTCTAGCGCCATCCTGCCCCCTGGTGGCACCCGTCGTCACGTCTAGGTCCCCCGGACGCGATGCTGAACACAGGTACCCGCCGGTAACTTAGCGCTACGGCCGTCCGGTCGCCCACTTGTCCGGGCTCGCTACCGTGCCGAACATGAACGGTCGGCGGGTGGTGAGCGGCGGCACGATCCTCCTGGTTGGCGCGCTCGGAGCGCTTGTCTCCGCGCCGGTGCTCCTGGCGGGGAATCCCGCCGTCCTGCCGATCACGATTCTCGGCGTCGCGGCGATGGCGTTCGGCGCGGTCCAGTTGCGCGGCGGGCTGCGCGCGCCCGCGCCCCGGCGAGGGCCTCGTCGGGTTCCCGGCCCGCGCCACCGGCACGCCGACACCAGCGTCCCTCTGACGTACTACGGCGCGGGGGACTGGTCCGGCAGCGGCGACTCCGGCAGCGGCGACTCCGGTGGCGGCTTCTTCGGCGGCGACTCCGGCGGCGGTGGCTTCTCCGGCGGCGACTCCGGCGGCGGTGGCTTCTCCGGCGGCGACTCCGGCGGCGGTGGCTTCTCCGGCGGTGGTGGGGACTCCGGTGGCGGTGGCGGCGGTTCCTGACCGTCGGCTACGGCAGAATGCGACCTATGCGCAGTGACGTGATCACCGTCCAGACCGGGTCCCGGCCGGCCGTCCGGGACATCACCGCCGAAGCCCAGAGCTTCGTCTCCGGCGAGGGGGACGGTCTGCTGCACGTCTTCGTGCCGCACGCCACCGCCGGGTTGGCGATCATCGAGACCGGGTCGGGCTCCGACGACGACCTGCTCACCGCGATCGACGCGCTACTGCCCACCGACAACCGCTGGCGACACCGGCACGGCTCGGCCGGCCACGGCCGGGACCACGTCCTGCCGGCCTTCGTGCCGCCGTACGCCACGCTGCCGGTGCTCGACGGCCGGCTGGCCCTGGGCACGTGGCAGTCGATCTGCCTCGTCGACACCAATGGCGACAACCCGACCCGCCAGGTCCGCTTCTCGTTCCTGCCCGCCTGACGCCCCGCCCCGCCCCGCCCCGCCAAGATCGTGCTCGATCCTGGATCCAGTGGTGTCGCGCGGACGGGAGGCCACTACTTCCTGGTTCCAGCGCGATCATGGACGGCCCGCTGCGGCAGGGGCGGGTTCAACCGGCCAGAGGCCACGTCCCGGTCCAGGATCCCCGCAACTAACCCGAGACTGCTGTCTCCGGGCGCGCCGAGGCAGCACTTTCACCGAAGTTGCGCGGATCTTGACCGCCCCGGCGGCCGTCGCGGACGCGTCGACGCAAGCTCCCACCCGACACGGCCCGGGAGGATCTGATCGCTGAGCTGGGCGGTCGTCGTGGTGCGTACGATGTTGCGGTGGTGGGGGACGCGGTGTCGGTAGCGGACGAACCGGTGGGCCGCGATGGGCTGGCCGCCGACGTGATGCGTCGGATGGCGCACCTGACGGCGTCCCTGCGGCATCGGCAGGGCGTAGCCTTCGCCGAGTTGGGGCTGACCCCGGCGGCGGCCCGGGCGTTGCACGAGCTGGACCCGGACCGCCCCCTGCCGGCACGTGACCTCGCCGACCGGCTGAGCTGCGACCGGTCGAACGTGACCGCGTTGGTCGACAAGCTGGAACAGGCCGGCCTGGTCGAGCGTCGGACCGACCCGGCCGACCGCCGGCAGAAGACCCTCGTGGTGACCGGGGACGGTCGCGTCGTGCGGGGCCGGGTCGCCGAGGTGATGTCCGACTCCCGACTTCTCGCGCCGCTGGGCGACGAGGAGCTGTACACCCTCCGTGACCTGGTGTGGAAGGTGTCCGACGGCGGTTGTCCGGAGCCGTGCGACCCGCAGTGAGTCGACCCGTGCCGGCCGTGTCCCACTGGGCGACGGTGGCCCGCGTCGGTAATGCTGTCGGACGTGACCACCCCGCAAGATCTCGACGACCGGTTCCGGGAGACGCTGGCGGCGCTGCCCGCCGCGCCGCAACGGCGTGACCTCGCCGATCCGGTCACCGACGACGCCCCGCTGACCGGCGCCCAACTGCTCGACCTGTTCGACGCGCAGGTGGCCAGCCGGCAGCTCGACCTGGCCGGGCGCTGGCTGCGCAGCTTCGGGGAGGGCTTCTACACCATCGGCTCGTCCGGGCACGAGGGCAACGCGGCGGTCGCCGCCGCGCTGCGCCCGACCGATCCGGCGCTGCTGCACTACCGTTCCGGGGCGTTCTACTGCGTGCGGGCGGCCCAGGTCGCCGCCGCCGCTGCTCCGGCGTCCGACGGCGACATCCCGGCGCTCGACGCGGAGGTCCCGACGCCCGCCGCCGACGCGTCGGACGCGCCCGCCAGACCCGAGCCGGCCGGCTCCGAGCCGGCCGGGTCCGAGGCCCCCACCGGTGGGTTCGGGGTGTACGCCGAGGCGGCCCGGGACGTGTTGCGGGGCATGGTCGCGTCCAGCGAGGAGCCGATCGCCGGTGGCCGGCACAAGGTGTTCGGCCGGGCCGACCTGGCCGTCGTGCCGACCACCTCCACCATCGCCTCGCACCTGCCCCGCGCGGTCGGGATGGGACTGGCCGTGGAGCGGCTGCGCCGGCTGGACACCGCCGGGCGGCGTACCGGCACGGGGGTACGGGTCGGCAGCGGCGCCGGCGCGGCGCACGTCCCGTGGCCGCCGGACGCCATCGTGGTCTGCTCGTTCGGCGACGCGTCGGTCAACCACGCCAGCGCCACCGCCGCCTTCAACACCGCCGGCTGGTACGACCACGCCGGCCTGCGCATCCCGGTGCTCTTCGTCTGCGAGGACAACGGGCTGGGCATCAGCGTCCGCTCCCCGGAGGGCTGGGTGGAGGCGACGCTGCGCGCCAAGCCGGGCGTCCGCTACTTCAGCGCGGACGGCGCCGACCCGGTGCGGGCGTACACGGTGGCGCAGGAGGCGGCGGCCTGGGTACGCCGGTACCGGCGGCCCGCCGTGCTGCACCTGCGCACCGTCCGGCTGATGGGCCACGCCGGGGCGGACGCGGAGTCGGCGTACCGCACCCCGGCCGAGCTGGCCGAGGACCTGGACCGGGATCCGGTGGTCGCCACCGCGCGGCTGCTCGTCGATGCCGGCGTGGCGACCGCCGACGAGCTGCTGGCCCGGTACGACGAGACGGGCTGGCAGGTACGCCGGCTCGCCGAGGAGGTGCTGGGCGAGCCCAAGCTGGCCTCCGCGGCCGACGTGGTGTCGGCGCTGGCCCCCCGCCGCCCGGTGCGGGTGGCGCGGGCGGTGGCCGACGCGGCGGCCCGGGCCAGCGGACCGGGCGCGGCGGCCCGGGAGGAGGCGTTCGGCGGCAAACCGCCCGAGCTGGTCGGACCGATGACCCTGGCCCAGAGCATCAACGCGGCGCTCGCCGACGGGCTGCTCGACCACCCCCAGATGGCCGTCTTCGGCGAGGACGTGGCCGCCAAGGGCGGGGTGTACGGCGTGACGAAGGGCCTGCGCGACAGGTTCGGACCGGCCCGCGTCTTCGACACCCTGCTCGACGAGACGTCGGTGCTGGGCCTGGGTCTCGGCGCCGGGCTGGCCGGGATGCTGCCGGTGCCGGAGATCCAGTACCTGGCGTACCTGCACAACGCCGAGGACCAGCTGCGCGGCGAGGCCGCCACCATGCAGTTCTTCTCGCGGGGCGCCTTCCGCAACCCGATGGTGGTGCGGGTCGCCGGGTTGGCGTACCAGGAGGGGTTCGGGGGGCACTTCCACAACGACAACTCGGTGGCCGTACTCCGGGATGTTCCTGGTCTTGTGGTCGCGGTGCCGGCGCGGCCGGACGACGCCGCGCCCATGCTGCGGACCTGTCTGGCGAGCGCGGCGGTGGACGGCAGCGTGTGCGTGTTCCTGGAGCCGATCGCGCTCTACCACACCCGCGACCTGTACGCCGATGGCGACGGTGAGTGGTTGGCCGGCTATCCCGAGCCGGGCTCGTGGGTGGCCGGGCACGTGCCGATCGGCCGGGCCCGGGTCTACCGGGTCGGGTCGGCCGACGACCTGACGATCATCACGTTCGGTAACGGCGTGCGGATGTCGCTGCGGGCCGCGGCGGTGCTCGCCGAGGAGGGCGTCGGCACCCGCGTGGTGGACCTGCGGTGGCTGGCGCCCCTGCCGGTGGCCGACATCATCCGGGAGTCCTCGGCGACCGGGCGGGTGCTGGTGGTGGACGAGACACGCCGGTCAGGCGGCGTCGGCGAGGGAGTTATCGCCGCCCTGGTGGATGGTGGATATGTCGGCGCAGCGCGGCGGGTGGCCGCAGTTGACTCGTTTGTACCATTAGGTCCGGCTGCGCGTCATGTTCTGGTCTCACCGGAGGCCATTACCGACGGTGCCCGTACGCTGCTGGCACGGTAAATTCCGTTCCACCCGGTGCGCCACTTGCGCGCAGACGCACAACTGTGTGGACTTTGCCTGACGGCGTCGGTCCGACGCCGCGAGCAGGGACGAGATGAGGAGGCACGCGACAGTGAGCGCGACCGCTGGTCAGGCCGCCGACGGGGTACGCAGCCTGGCGGACCGGTTCGGCATCGAACCGGGGATGGTCGTCATGGAGATGGGGTACGACGACGACGTCGACCAGGATCTCCGCGACGCCCTGACCGACCGCTGTGGAGATCTGGTCGACGAGGACACCGACGAGGTGGTCGACGCGGTGCTCGTGTGGTACCGCGACGGCGACGGTGACCTCTTCGAGCTGCTCGTCGACGCCCTCGGCCCGCTGGCCGACAACGGAGTCGTGTGGCTGCTCACCCCGAAGGCGGGGCGCGAGGGGCACGTCGAGCCGAGCGAGGTCGCGGAGTCCGCGCCCACCGCCGGCCTTCAGCAGACCTCGACCGTCAACGCCGGCCGGGACTGGAGCGGCGCCCGCCTGGTGCTTCGCCGAGGGGCCAAGGCCAAGAAGTAACCCACGCTCGTCCCCTCGCGCCCCGACGGTTCGCCGTCGGGCGCGCTGGGCTGGCCTCGTCCCCCGAGTCGACCCGAGGAGTCCGCATGCCCATCGAGGTTGGCGCCGAGGCGCCGGACTTCGTGCTGAAGGACCAGAACAACCAGGAGGTCCGGCTCTCGGACTTCCGCGGCCGGCGCGCCGTGCTCCTGGTCTTCTACCCGCTGGCATTCACCGGCACCTGCCAGGGCGAGTTGGCCGAGGTGCGGGACAACCTCCACGAGTACGCGAACGACGACGTCCAGGTGCTGACGGTCAGCGTCGACTCGGCCTACAGTCACAAGATCTGGGCCGACCGGGAGGGCTACCAGTTCCCCATGCTGGCCGACTTCTGGCCGCACGGTGGCGTCGCCCAGGCGTACGGGGTCTTCAACGACGTCGCCGGGTTCGCCAACCGGGGCACGTTCGTCATCGACAGGGCCGGCGTGGTCCGCTTCGCCGAGATGAACGGCCCCGGCGAAGCCCGCGACCAGCAGGGCTGGCGCAAGGCCATCGCCGACGCGACGGCCTGATGCGGCCGGGCCGGCGGCGAGCAGGTAGGCTTGCCAGCCACCGGCCCGCCGCAGACGGGGCGTTCCGGGGCGCGTAGCTCAGCGGGAGAGCACTCGCCTTACAAGCGAGGGGTCGCAGGTTCGAAACCTGCCGCGCCCACCAATCACCACCAGCAGAAACCGCCCCGCGAAGATCATTTTCCGGGGCGGTGACAGGTTTCGGTCAAGCCTGCGGCCCGGCCACGCGGTTCGTAGTCTCGACCCACTGGCCGAAACAGGTGTAGCGCGTCGCCGAGGTTGAGTGGCCCACACGCCGTCCTGAACTGGTCTTCCTCGACCCAGGTCATGAGCCACTCGTGCTCGCTTCTACGGAGCTCTTGCCGCTCGTAGGCCATTCCCGACAGTGCCGTATCGCCCAGGTCGATGCGGACCGACCACCCGGGGTTGTCGAGCGTCTCGATCCGAATGCCGTATTCGTGTTCCCACTCGCCATCGCACTGAGTCGCGTACCAGGCTTGCAGCCAGGACCAGACCCCGGGCGCTAGCTCGTCGTGATCGTGCATTCCGTATTCCTGATCTCGCTGTGGTCGTTCACGTCAGGCAAGGGTAGGTCTCGCGGTCGATGTAGCTCAGCGCCGGATGACGAGTCGCTCTGGGCGCGAGCCGAGGATCATCCTGTGTCGGTGATTGCCCACCGGATCTGACGAGCGGCGAGGTAGAGGTGGGAGTGCTCTGCCATCTCATCGACTGTGCGCTCCTCGCCGGGGTTGTCCAAGTCGAGGTGGAGGAGTCCGGCTTCGTCCTGAACGAGCTGGGGTTCGTCGTCGAGCACCCAGGAGAAGGTCCCGAGGTCCACGACCTTCCAACGGGCAAGGCGCGAGAGCTCGATGTGGAGCTGTACCCATCGAGTCTCACCGACACGCCGGACATCCAGAAGCGCGACCGCAGACTGCTGAGCGCCTTCCCCGTAGTTTGACCTGAAGGTCAACTCTCTGAGGCAACCATCGCCAAACTGCACCCCGTCCAGAAGATCGTCAGCCGTTGCCGGGAGGAGTTGCCGCCAATGCACCGGAACCATTCGGCGAAGATTACCTCCGGCCCATCCGCCCTGGGGGATACCCGCCAGGCAGCCGCGGGTGAGGTGCGGCCGTGCCCGTTGCGTGCCCGACGGGTGGTTCCTTCGCACCGAAGCGGTCGTGGTCAGGAACAATGCTTCGGTGGGTTGGGAAGATTTCCTCTGGCATATGGACCACCGGCTAGGAATGTACGTCGGACGGCCAAGGTTCGAGCGAGCGTTCTCGGCGGTGACAGGGTTCGACCTCGCGCGTGGCCGGGGCGAGCTGGCAGCGTTCCAAGGGTGGATGTCCGCCCGCCACCGTGGCAGCAGCCTTGCCTTCTGGGCGCTGGTGCTGGCGGAAACCTTCGGTGCGGGGGCGACCGAGGACAGCATTGCCAGCGATGACGACCACATGCTGGCCATCTCGAACCTCTGCCGACTTCTCCGCGAGTTCCTTGGGCGGCAAGGGGCGATCGCCGACCAACGCTAAGGGGCGATGGCGCCCAGAAGTTACCCGGCGCGGGCTGGCTGCCCGGAGTCGCCACCGCCGCCATTGCGGCCGGACGACGACGGAGATGGCGATGCTCAGCGCGACGTTGCCGGACGGGCTCACCGGCGAAAATCCGCCACCCCTGATCGTCGCTTCACGGGGCAGCACTCGCTCAGTAGGTGAACTAGTGTCGGACCGCCACAAGGGCCAGCCTTGGGCGGGACATCACGGGGGATGCCTTGTCACACAAGAGATATCGCGTCAGTACTGTTCTCAAACTGCTCGGTCCGGCGCTCGCGGTCAGTGTCCTGGCCGGTGTGCCAGCACAGGCGGTCGTGGGGTCCGTGCCTGATGCCGGGGCCAACCTCGGTTTCGTGGCGAAGGTCGACACCGGGGAGCGTGCGTGTACCGGTGCACTGATCAATGCGTGGTGGGTCGTCACTGCTGCGTCATGCTTCGCGGTGGACGGCCAAGCCCCGGCACCTGGTGCCCCGGCCAGGCCCACCACCGTCACCATCGGCCGCACCGACCTGACCACGACGGGCGGGCATGTCCTCGGGGTCACCACCCTCGTGCCACGTCCGGACCGGGACCTCGTCCTCGCCAGGCTCGCCAGGGCGGTCAGGGACATCGTCCCGGTTCCTGTTTCCACCTCTCCGGCCGCTCCTGACCAGGCACTGACCGCAGCAGGGTTCGGGCGTACGGCCACCGAGTGGGTGCCTGACTCCCTGCACACCGCGCAGTTCACCGTCGAGAGTGCCGGCACCACCACCTTCGCGATCACGGGGCTCACCCCGAGTGCGGCCCTCTGCAAGGGTGACGCGGGAGGGCCGGCGTTGCGCGAGGCGGGCGGGCGTCTCGAACTCGTCGGTCTCCATCACACGTCCTGGCAGGGAGGCTGCTACGCCGAGACCGAAACCCGGCGAGGCGCGGTCGAGACCCGGGTCGACGATCTGCTCGGATGGATCACCCAGAACGCCCCCGTGCCCAGCTCCGGTGATTTCAACGGTGACGGTAGGGCGGACGTCGCTGGTATCGACGGCAGTGGTGACCTGCGGTTGTACACGGGTGATGGTGGCGGGTTGTTGTCCGGCGGTGCGTTGATGTGGACCGTCCCTCGAGGTGGTTGGGCGAGCTTCAAGGCCATCACGGGTGGTGATTTCAACGGTGACGGTAGGGCCGACGTCGCTGGTATCGACGGCAATGGCGACCTGCGGTTGTACACGGGTGATGGTGGCGGGTTGTTGTCCGGCGGTGCGTTGATGTGGACCGTTCAGCCGGGTGGTTGGGCGAACTTCAAGGCCATCACGGGTGGTGATTTCAACGGTGACGGTAGGGCCGACGTCGCTGGTATCGATCGCAATGGCGACCTGCGGTTGTACACGGGTGATGGTGGCGGGTTGTTGTCCGGCGGTGCGTTGATGTGGACCGTTCAGCCGGGTGGTTGGGCGAACTTCAAAGCCATCACGGGTGGTGATTTCAACGGTGACGGTAGGGCCGACGTCGCTGGTATCGATCGCAATGGCGACCTGCGGTTGTACACGGGTGATGGTGGCGGGTTGTTGTCCGGCGGTGCGTTGATGTGGACCGTTCAGCCGGGTGGTTGGGCGAACTTCAAGGCCATCACGGGTGGTGATTTCAACGGTGACGGTAAGGCGGACATCGCTGGTATCGACGGCAATGGTGATTTGCGGTTGTACACGGGTGATGGTGGCGGGTTGTTGTCCGGCGGTGCGTTGATGTGGACCGTTCCTCGAGGTGGCTGGGCCCGCTTCAAGGCCATTGTCTGACGACGGACGAGGGAGGCACCGTCCCGTTCACCGGGCCGGTGCCATCCCGTCCCTGGGTAGTACAGCTAACTCGCGCGTTGGTGAGCTGTAGCCCGCCATCGACACCCATGATGGGCGCTCCAGCACACCGTCGCCGTCGCGCCCCCGTAGGTGCGATGATTCCCGCCGTTAGGGGCTGCGACGGCGGGAATGGGAGCGTCAGCATCGAGCCCGCTGACCATGGGCTGGACGTCGCCCGGCTCCAGGCTGTGATGCTGCACGAGGTGCTGCCGGATGAAGGCGGGTGCCGACATGAAGTCGTCTGTCTCTCGGGACGGCTGATCGTGACAAGCCAGGACCTGGTCGCAACCTGGCTGCCCGTCGTAGGAGAGGAACCATGCCGACCCGGCACAGCCGCCATGGCCTGACGTTGAGTCCGGACTACCGAATGGTCGTCCTACGCGACGTCTACTGCGACGCCGCCGTGGGTTCGACGGCCGCAATCAGGGAGGCCAATGAGAATGTGGCAGCGAGCACCGGATACGAGATCTACGTCGTCGTGACCCAAGACCTCGTCAAGGTGCGAGCCGACGTGGAGATCTGGGACAAGACCCCCGATGATGATCTGAGCGCCTCCGGGTGGACGGGTCCCCTGACGTTCGACCTGGACTGTCCTACCGGCAATCTGCAGGTTGGCGATATTTTTGGCACGGTCATTTTTGGCATTGACCCGCCAAGTGGGCCTGGCCGGTATACGGTCGCGCTTTTCCATCGGGGGCGTGAGCAGGCAGTCGAGGCATTCCACGAGATTCTGACGGTTATGGGCACTGACGGCGACGACGACCGTATCGCCGACCTGCGACGACAGCACTCCGGCATTGAGCAGTACCTGATGCGGATCTGGTGGCGGACCGACCTGCCGCCAGACGAAGACGATGAAGACCTGTGACGCCTACGGGCAGGGACAGCAGCCGTCGATGGTGTGAGCAGCAGTTCGGCGGGTCGTCGATCCCGCACGAGCGAGGCGTGATCCGCGCCCAGGCTGGCATGCGGGGTCCGCACCCTGCCGCGAATTGTCAGGCCGCACCATCAAGAAGATGATCAGTAGGGCTGTAGTTGATCTTCCAGTCGGCGTAGACGCCCATCGTGCCGTCCTGAACACAATGCAGTCCAACACTGATCCAGCGGACCTCACCGTCCGCGTACAGGGCGAAGCCGACGGCGACGTGGAAGACTTCGCCACCGCATGGGCACGCGCAGTCGCCTGGGTCAGCGTCCATCCAGTAGTCGGCGCTGTCCGCGACGAAGGCACGTGCACCGCAGCCCGCACAGCTCACCTCGGCGCAGCCCTCCTCGTCGTCGACAAGGACGGCGAAGGTCCTGCCCGCGCACCGGAGGCAGACCATCTCCTTCACCAGCGCTACCGGGTAACCACCGGGCTTGAACTCGCGGAGGTAGTCGGCAAGGTCCGTGGAGTCCTCGCCCTTCCAGAACTCGCCGCTTCTGTCGATCGCCATCGGCGCAGCCTGCCGCCTGCGCTCAACGGTGTCGAGAGCAGGCGGCGGTACGTGTAACGGCCAGCAAGCCGGTTCCGCGGTGTCAGGACTGGGTGCGGGTCCACTGCTGGTTGAGGCCGCTTCCGCAGGTGTACTGGGTGATGTCGGTGCCGTCTGCCGTGCCGCTGCTCACCACGTCCAGGCACTTGCCGCTGTGTCGGGCGCGCAACTGGTAGTAGTTGCCGGTGGCGACCCACTGCCACTGCTGGTTGGTGCCCCCGCCGCAGGTGTACTGGACGACGTTGGCGCTGTTGGCGGTGGAGGCGTTGGCGACGTCGAGGCATTTGCCGCTGTTCTGGTTGACGATCCGGAAGTAGCCGCTACCGGCGTCGCGGAACTCCCACTTCTGGTTCGCGCCCCCGTTCCAGGACCATTGCCTGACTTCGGCGTTGTCGCTGACGGCCATGTCCAGCACGTCGACCACCTTGCCGCTGTTGCGGTTGGTGATGCGGTAGGAGAGTGGCGCCTCTCCGGTGACGGTGCCTGCGGCGGTGTCGATGGTGATGGTGGAATACCAGGTCAGACTCATGGTCGTGGCGGAGGGGAAGGCGATCGGCAACCACACGTACTGGGAGTCGTTGACCGGCCCGCCCCAGGCGCCGGCCCAGCGGTCGCCGAGGTAGAGGTAGCTCGTCGTCGACGTGCCCTGGATGGGGAGCACGAAGGCCGACTGGGAGCGGAAGGTGGTCGAGTCCCCGACGTTTGTCATGCCGGACCACGGACCGGAGATGCTGGAGGCCGTGGCGTACCTGGCCTGGTTGGGGCTCCAGCCGGTCAGGCCCGAGGTGAGCAGGAAGTAGGTGCCACCGCGCTTGAACAGGGCCGGCGCCTCACGGTTGCCGTCGTTCCAGAAGTTGCCGACCAGCGTGGCCGGGGTGAGGTAGTCGGTGCTGAGGCGGTAGATGAGCAGGTCGCGGTTCTCGTCGCCGGCGGAGATCATGTAGGCGGTGCCGCCGTCGTTGTAGAGCGTGATGTCCCGCGACATGTTGCCCAGCGGCCGGAAGCTGCCGTGGTAGGTGTAGGTGCCGTCCACGGTGGCCGAGGAGGCGACGGCGGCCCTGGCCTCGCCGTAGTCGGTGCCGTTCTCCTTGTGCATCCACATCACGTACCGGTTGGTGCTGGCGTTGTAGATGACCTTCGGCCGCTCGATGTTGGCCGATTGCAGTTCCGCCGCCGACGACTGGGTCAGCACGTTGTTGCGGAACTCCCAGTCGCGCAGGTTGGTGGAGCGGTAGACGGAGACCGCCCGGAACGTGTTGTTGGCGTTGCGGTTCTCGCCGAACCAGTAGTAGTAGTCGCCAACCTTGAGTACCCCACCGCCGTGCGCGTGCACCAGGTTGCCGGCGGTGTCGGTGAACTGCGTGCCGTTGGGGATCGTGACCGGCGCGGCCTGGGCCGGGGCAGCGGCCAGGGTGGTGACCGCCACGATCGCCGTTCCGACCAGGGTGAGCGCCGCCACCAGGGATGGAAGCAGTCTGATGCGTCTCACTACGTTCGTCCTTCCGTGGGCGGGCGGCGACCGCCACCGTCCGAACCGATTCGCTCATCAATGTACATCGATTTGTTCCGGTGCAGGTCGAGGACGATCACCGGTGGCGTGTGGACCGACCGACCGTGGTGCAGGATGCAGCGGTGACGTCCATCTACCGGACTCCCCAGGGCCGAGACAGCATCCGCCGGTGGTGCGCGCAACAGGTGGACGCGTGGTCGACCCCGCACGAGCGACGCGTGATCCGGGCCCACGGCCACGACACGCACCTCCTCACCGCCGGCGCGGGCCGGGTTACGGTTGTCCTCGTCGCCGGTGACCGCTTCAGCACGGCCGCCTACCTGCCGCTGCTCACGGCCCTGGCGCGGCAGTACCGGGTGGTGGCCGCCGACATCCCAGGTCAGCCCGGGCTGAGTTCCGACGCGGCGGAGGTCGCCGACGGCGGGCTCGCCTGGTACGCCGCGTGGCTGGGCGAGGTCGTCGAGGAGGCCACCTCCGGGCCGGTCGTGACGTTCGGGCACTCCTTCGGTGGCGCGGTGACGCTCGCCGCCGAGCATCGCCGCATCAGGGGCACGGTCGCGGTGGCGCCCGGAGGACTGTGCCGGCTCAGGGTCACCCCTCGTGTCCTGGTGGCGTTCCTGGGCTGGCTCGCGCGGCCCCGGACCACGTCGAGCCTCCGGTTGCTGCGGCTGCTGTCCGCGCCCGGCCGCACGCCCCGCGCCGAGCTGGTGGAGTGGATGACGCTCGTCGCCCGCCACACCCGTCCGGTGAGTACCGACGACCTCGTGCCGGCGGCGACGAGCAGGGCGCCGGTCGTGATCGCGAGCGGTGACCACGACGTGTTCCTACCTCCGGACCGGCTGCGCGCGGCGGCGGAACAGCGGCTTCATGCCGACGTCGACATCGTCCCCGCCGCCGGTCACCTGGTCACCGACGAGCACCCCGACACGCTCGCCGCGCTGGTCGGTCGGTTGGTCGACTGACCCGGGACGAGCGTCACACGCGATCGGCGACCATCACCCGGCCGTGCGCCAGCGACGTGGTCCTGCGGGCCGGCACGGACAGGGCCCGCGCCGCGTCCAGCAGGTCGTGGTCGTCGGTGACCGTGAAGCCGTGTCGGGTGAGCAGAGCGGCCATGGCGGCCGGTGTCCAGGTCGAACGCCACGGCTCGGTGGCCCAGAAACTGCGCCGGCCGGTGGACGCCATCAGCATCCGCGCGACGAGCCGACCCAGCGTCAGGGACGTCCCGGGCAGCTGGAAGTTGACGACGAGGCGGCTCATCGGGGCCGAGCAGGCCGCGATTGCGGCGACCGTCGTGGACACCTGCGTCGTGGTCAGGTACGGCACGACGCCCTCCCAGATCCACGTCGTGGGCTCGTCGGGGCGGTGCCCGGCGGCGGCAAGCGCCTCGGTGAGCCGGTCACGCCCGAAGTCCACCGCCACGAACGTCGGCGGTGGCCCCGGCAGACCCTCGGCGCGTTCGCGCTTGTCGCGCTGGCTGCTCGGGTGATCGACCTCGAAGACCGTCCGGCCCGCGAGTTCCGGCATCCGCCAGGCCCGACCGTCCAGCCCCGCGCCGAGGATCACCACCTGCGAGCCGCGGTGGGCGCGTACGGCGTCGTCGATCGCCACCGTGCGGGGCACGATCATCTCGGCGCAGGCCCGAACCGTCTCGTAGTCGATGCGTTGCCGCCACGACTGGGGCGCGGCATCGTCGCGTACCCGTTCGACGGCCTCGCGCTCGTCGGCGCGGAGCAGGCGCATGGCCGTCGGGTCGGCGAACCGGCCGGGAGCGACCAGGCCGTCCGCCGCCGCGCGGCCCTGGCAGACGAGCACCGCCGTACGGCTCGCGGATGGCGTCCTCGGCATCGCTCGCGCTCCCGTCCGTGTCCCGGCATCGGCTCTGTGTGCCGACGGTACCGCCGCGGAAAGCCAGTTGACCGCACCCGATAGCCTTCGCGGCTATGGGCGCGATCAAACCGTGGCATCTTGTGGTCCTCAGCCTCTGCTGCCTGCTGCCGTTCACGGCGGCAGTCGCCGGCGGAGTCTGGGCCGTACTCCGCAAGCGCAACCGACGCTGAGCCCGGTCGGCCCACGGCGAGGACCCGCCCCGCTGACCGCCACGGCTGCCGACACAATGGGCGCGTGCAGGACACCGTCGCCGTCGCGCTGATCACATCACTGTCCACGTTGACCGCCGCCGCCCTGACCGGGCTGATCGCCGCGCGCAGCACCCGCCGTCAGCTCGCCCACCAGCTCACCATCGCCCGGCAGGAGAGCGCCGACCGGGCCGCCGCCCGGCGCGAGGAGCTGCGGCGCGACGCGTACGTCGGGTTCCTCGGCGCCTGCGACGCGGCGTACCGGCGGCTGGACCGGCGGTGGATCGAGCCGGGCGCGGACGCGGTCACGCCCGGCTACGACGAGACGTACGCGGCGATGCGCGCCGTGGACGAGGCGTACAACCTGGTGTTGCTCCAAGGCCCGGCGGACGTCGCGGCGGCGGGCCGGTCGGTGGTGGCCAGCCTGACGACGGAGTACGCCGAGCAGCGCCGGCTCGCCGGCGAGCCGGGCGACGCGGCGGCGTCGCTGCGCGACCGGCACCGGGAGCGCTGGCTCGCGGCCATCGAGGTACGCACGGACCGCCGCGTCGCGTTCGTCGACGCCGCGCGCCCGGCGGTGGACCGCGAGGGGTGAGGGGCTGCCCCCTATGCTCGGGCGGGGAGGTGGTCAGGTGGATATGTCCGGCATCGGCGCGGTGCTCTTCGACATGGACGGCACCCTGGTGGACTCCGACGCCGCCGTCGAGAGGGCCTGGGAGCGGTGGGCGTCCGAGTACGACGTCGTACCGGCGGCGGCACTCGCGATCGGGCACGGCAGATCCGCCGAGCAGACGATCCGTCGGCTCCTTCCCGCTCTCGACGACGCGGCGGTCGCCGTGGCGGCGGCACGGCAGTTGGCGTTGCAGTACGACGACCTGTCCGACGTGACCGCCACCCCGGGCGCCCTCGATCTGCTGTCGACGTTGGGCCGGCTGGGGTTGCCCTGGGCGGTGGTGACCAGCGCCGACGTCCGACTGGCCGAGGCTCGGCTCGGTGCCGCCGGCATCGCGCCACAGGTGTTGGTGACGGTGGAGGACGTCCGGGAGGGCAAGCCGGCGCCGGAGGGCTATCTCCGCGCCGCCGCGCTGCTCGACGTGCCTCCGGCGCGCTGCCTGGTCGTCGAGGACGCCGAGGTCGGGTTGCGGGCCGGGCGCGCGGCCGGCGCGGTGACCGCCGCGCTGAGGGGACTCGACGGCGACGTACGCCTGGACGACCTGGGGCAGTTGGCAGGCCGGTTCCGGGCGGCGACCGCGGCGAGCTGACCGCTGGGGCCTCAGCCGAGGCGGGCCGCCAGCCAGGGGAGCAGGGCGTCGGCGTGGGCCTGCTGGAACGCCCGCAGGGTGGGGATGCCGGGCGGCGGCGGGCGGCGGGCGGTGTCGGCGAAGAAGCCGGCCAGCCCGGCGTACACGCCGGTGATCGCCGCGGGGTCGACGTCGGCGGTGAGCGGCAGCCGGCGCAGCAGCGCCTCGGTGTCGTGCCCGCCGTGCAGCCGTACGTTCACCAGCAGAAGCGCCGTGTCGAGCCAGGCGGGCCCCCGGCAGGCCCACGGCCAGTCGACCACCGTCACCGTGCCGGCGGTGTCGAGCAGCAGGTTGTCGGCCCGTACGTCGACGTGGCAGAGCGTGTCCCCGGTGAGCGCGGCGACGCCCTCGTCGGCGGCCGCCCGCAACTCGCCGAGGTGCGCCCGGGCCCACGGATCGAGGTGTGGCGGCGGGTCGGCGGCGATCCGGTCCCAGCCCGCGAAGTCCCGGGCCAGCAGGTCGGCGGCGGTCGGCGCGTGCCCGACGGGGTTGGGGGTGAGCGCGACGGCCATCGCCTCCAGGGCGTCCAGGACGCGGGTCAGCTCGTCGGACCGCCACGGGGTACGGGGGTGGCGTCCGGCCGCGTCGGAGAAGACCAGCGCCACCCAGTCCCCGTCGTCGTAGCAGCCCAGCAGGCGGGGTGTCGGCGCCGTCGCCGGGAGCGCGCCGGCGATCCGCGCCTCGGCGCGGTGCATGACCGGACTGTCCGGGTTCAACGCCGGGTTGACCGCCTTCACGAACGCCCGCCGGCCGGTCGCGGTGCGGACCCGGTCGGCGGTGCCCGGCGAGTAGCCGCCCGGCTGGGAGACCGCCTCGACCACCCGGTCGCCGATGATCTCCTCGACGGCGGACCGCACCGTCACCGGCAGATCACCCCAGCCGATCCGCGTCGCCGCCCCCGGTGCCATCCCGCCACGGTGCACCCCGGCCCACCCCCGCGACAACCCGATTTCCGCCGCCCCCACTCCGGTGATCATGAGGTTGGCGCGCGCCGAAGAGATCAACTCTCCCGCTAACCTCATGATCACCGCGCCCGGGGCTGGGGTGGGTGTGGTGGAGTGGTGGCGGAATTCGACCGAGCAGAAGGAGACCGCGGTGGAGTTGGCCCTGACCCCGATGACCGAGCAGGAGCTGGCCCGGCTGCGGGAACCGCTGGAGGTCGGGTACGCCGAGGACCTGGTCGCGCACCGCGGCCTGACCTCGGAGGCGGCCCGGGAGCGGTCGGCCGAGCAGCTACGCGAGATGCTGCCGGCGGGCGCGGCCACCGAGCGGGTGCTGTTGCGGGTGGCGCGGGTCGACGACACCGAGGTCGGCTGGATCTGGGTGAGCCTGCCCGCGAACGCCGACACCCGACAGGCCTGGATCTACAACATCGAGGTACATCCGGCGCACCAGGGACGTGGACACGCACGGCGGATGATCCAGCTCATCGAGGCCGAACTGGCCGAACTCGGCGTACCCGAGCTGGGGTTGAACGTCTTCGGCACGAACACCGTGGCGATCGGCCTCTACCGGAGTCTGGGCTTCGAGGTCACCTCGCAGCAGATGGCGAAGCGGATCGACCCACCGAGCTGAACCGGGACTGTTCACCTGCCCAGCGGGAAACCCGCGCGGACCGCACCTGGGGAGGAGCGACGGATGACGCACGGCCACGGACTGACCATCGGTGTGCTCGGCTCGTACGGCGGCCGGAACCTCGGCGACGAGGCGATCCTCACCGGCCTGCTCACCGATCTCCGCACGCAGGAGCCGAACGCCCGGATCATCGTCTTCTCCCGCCACCCGGAACACACCCGGGCGGCCCACCCGGACGTCGAGGCGGTGCCGTGGGAGGGCGTCAGTCGCACCGACTCGGCGCTGGTGCTGGCCCAGCTCGACCTGCTGATCCTGGGCGGCGGAGGGATCCTCTACGACCGGGAGGCCCGCCGCTACCTGCGGGTCGTCCGGGTCGCCCAGGAACGCGGCCTGCCTCTCATCACGTACGCGGTGGGGGTCGGCCCGCTCAGCGACTCGGTCGACACCGGCATGGTCCGTGAGACGCTGGCCGGCGCGACCCAGGTGACCGTCCGGGACCAGGAGTCCCGGATGGTCCTGGAGGAGGCGGGACTGCTCAACCCCATCACGGTCACCGCCGACCCGGCGTTCCTGTTGCAGCCGGCCGACTTTCCGACGCACCTGCTGGCCGAGGAGGGTGTGCCGGTCGGCAAGCGGCTGGTCGGGATCAGCGTGCGGGAGCCGGGGCGGGCCGCCGAACGTCTCGACGTCGACGGCTACCACCGGCTGCTGGCCCAGATCGGTGACTTCCTGGTGCACCGCATCGACGCGTACGTGCTGTTCGTGCCCATGGAACGCGACGACATCCGGCACTCGCACGGGGTGCTGTCCCACATGGTCGCCGCCGAGCGGGGTCGCATCCTGCACGGCAGCTACTCGCCGGAGCAGGTGCTCGGGCTGATGCGCCACTTCGACCTGGCCGTCGGCATGCGCCTGCACTTCCTGATCTTCGCGGCGATGGTGGGTACGCCGTTCCTGCCACTGCCGTACGCGGGAAAGGTCTTCGACCTGGCCCAGCGGCTCGGTGTGCCGGCGCTGCGGGGCGTGGAGCGCGAGGTGGAGGGGCCGCTGCTGGCCGAGGTCGACCGGCTGTGGGACGAACGCGAACAGCGCGCCGAGGCCACCGCCCGCCGGGTCGCCGAGGTCTGTGAGCAGGCCCGGGGCACCTCCGAGGTCACCCGTGGCGTGCTGGACCAGTTGCGCAGCCAGACCCTCACCCGGGCCTGACCGGCGGTCACACCGCCGGACCGGTCCAGCGGTAGCGCCACTCGCGGGCCTCCTCGCGGGCGGCTTCCAACTCGTAGATCTGCGCCTCGGCCAGCCCACCGGGCCCGAGGTGGTGGTGGGTGAGCGGCGGGCGGCCGTTGGTGTCCAGCTCGACGGTCACGGTCTGCCCGTCCGCCGTGCCGCCGACGAGTGGGATCTGCACGGATGAAGCCATGCGCCCATCCTGCCGGTCGTGCGGGCACCTCGCAGCGGGATGCGGGGCAGCGCGAAGCCTGCCACGTGGTTAGTGTCGGCGGATGGCAGAGCAGACCATCGATCCGGCGCTCGGCCCGGTGCTCGCCCGCGTCGGCGACGAGCGCGCCGTCCTGGAGGCGTTCCTCGACTTCCACCGCTCGATGGTGGTGCGCAAGGTGCGGGGTCTGTCCGACGACGAGGCCGCCCGCCGGCTGGTGCCCTCCGCGACCACGCTCGCCGGGCTGGTCAAGCACCTGGCGCTGGTCGAGCGGAACTGGTTCCCGGTGCTGCTGGCCCCCGAGCCCGGCGACGTCTACCTCCGCTCCGAGGAGGACGCGGTGGCGAGCTTCACCCTCGACGAGCGGGACACGGTCGACGGGCTCGTCGAGGCGTACGAGCGGGCATGCGACCGGTCCCGGGCGGTCGTCGCGCGGTTCGACCTCGACCACGTGGTGCCGCATCCGCAGCTCGGCGAGGTGTCGGTGCGCTGGATCCTGGTCCACCTCGTCGAGGAGACCGCCCGGCACGCCGGCCACGCCGACATCCTGCGCGAACTGACCGACGGGTCGACCGGCGCCGTCTGAGCCTGGCGGGTCACCCGACGACTCGCCGATCTTGCACTTTCTGTCCCGACGTAACGGGCATTACCACGCAGGTCAACGACAGAAACCGCAAGATCGGCGCGGGCTTGTCGCGCGGGGCCGCCTATCCTGGGCCGGAGCGGCGACGAGGGGGAGTACGTGCTGGTCATCCACGGGCTGTGGCTGCCCGGCTGCGGGCTCGCCGTCTGGGGCGAGGACAGCTCCGCGCCGGTTCCCGTCGCGCGCTCCGGTCGGCCACCCCGGGAGCGCCCGCACCCGTTCGCCGCCGGACACGCCGACCTGGTCGCGGCCCTCGACGACGCCGCCGCGCCGGCCCGCCCGGCCACCGCGCCGCTCACCCTGCCCACGCGGGCGGGCGCACCGACCGACTCACCCGAACTGATCCGGACGACCGTCGCACCCGAGGTCCGCGGCCGGCTCACCCTCGCCGCCTGGCAGGTTCCCACCCTGGTGTACGCCCCGGACGACGCCCTGCCCCTGCTCCGCGCCCTGGACGATCTCCCGGTGGTGTGCGGGGCGACCCTGCGGCACCTCGCGGAGCTGGCCGAGTTCGCCGCCGACCTGGTGGCCCGGGGCCGCGTCCTGCCCGGCGTCCACACCCTGGCCGGCTCGGTGGATGAGGGGGCGGCTCAACTGGTCGCGCGGGCGGTGTGGCGTCCGCTGCTGACCGGCACCGACGCCGGATGGGCCCGCTCGCTGGCCCTGGCCCTGCCGCCGGCCACCCGAGCCGCCGCCGTGGACGCTGCGGGCGACGGCGAGCCGACCGCCGCCGCACTGGTGGCGGACGCGCTCGACACGCTCACCGACGCCGCCGCCCGGGCCGCCCTCGCGAACACCACCCTGGCCCGGGGAGTGCGCCCGGCTGGGCCCGCGCCGGCCTGGCTGGCCGCGCTCGCCGGGCCCCACCGCGACTTCACCGTCGACGATGAGGCGGCGCTGAACCTGCTGCGTACCGAGCTGGACGACTGGCAGCGCGACGCGGCCGGCGGGGCCGTGCGGGCCAGCTTCCGACTGGTCGAGCCGGCCCCCGACGAGGTCACCGAACCCATCCTGGCCACCCGCCCGTCCGGCGACAGCACGCCCGTCACCTCGACCGACACGACCCGCTGGCGGTTGGAGTTCGGGTTGCAGGGCGCCGACGAGCCGGGCCTGCACATCGACGCCGCCGAGGTCTGGCGGGCGCACACGACCAGCCCTACGGGCAGCCCGCAGGAAACCCTGCTGGCGGAGCTGGGCCGGGCCAGCCGACTCTGGCCGGACCTGGACGCCGCGCTGCGCACCGCCGCCCCCGAGGCGATGGAGTTGGACGTCGAGGGCGCGCACCGGTTCCTCAGCGAGGGCGCGCCGGTGCTGCACGCCGCCGGCTTCGGGGTGCTGCTGCCCTCGTGGTGGCAGCGCCCGTCGGCGCGGCTCGGCGCGCGGCTGCGCGCCCGCAGCCGTACCGCGCCCGGCACGGTGGCCGGCACCGAGGCCGGCGTCGGGTTGGACGCGCTCGTCGACTACCGCTGGGAGATCGCGCTCGGCGACCAGCCGCTGTCGGCCGAGGAGTTGGCGGCGCTGGCCGAGCTGAAGACCCCGCTGGTACGTCTGCGTGGCCGGTGGGTGGAGCTGGACCCGGGACGGCTCGCCGCCGGTCTGCGCCTGCTCCGCTCGGCCGGCGAGCTGACCGTCGCCGACCTGCTGCGCCTGGGGCTCACCGACGGCGAGGACACCGGGGCGCTGCCGGTGCTGGAGGTGAGCGCCGACGGCGCGCTGGGCGACCTGCTCGCCGGGGCGGTCGAACACCGGCTCACCCCGCTCGACCCGCCGCCGGGATTCGCCGGGACGCTGCGGCCGTACCAGCAGCGGGGGTTGGCCTGGCTGGCCTTCCTGCGGTCGCTGGGGCTCGGCGGGGTGCTGGCCGACGACATGGGGCTGGGCAAGACCGTGCAGCTGCTCGCGCTGCTCGCCGGAGACCCGCCGGACGCCGGGCCGACGCTGCTGGTCTGTCCGATGTCGCTGGTCGGCAACTGGCAGCGCGAGGCGGCGAAGTTCACGCCGGGGCTGCGGGTGCACGTACACCATGGCGCGGAGCGCGCGCGGGGGGCGGAGTTCACGACGGCCGCGCACGGCGCGGACCTGGTCCTCACCACCTACTCGGTGGCCGCCCGCGACGCCGTCGACCTGGCCGGCATCGACTGGCACCGGGTGGTGGTGGACGAGGCGCAGGCGATCAAGAACGCCTCCACCCGGCAGGCCGAGGCGGTCCGCGCGCTGCCCGCCCGGCAGCGGGTGGCGGTGACCGGCACGCCGGTGGAGAACCGGCTCGCCGACCTCTGGTCGATCATGCAGTTCGCCAATCCGGGGCTGCTCGGTCCGGCCGCGACGTTCCGCAAGCGGTTCGCCGAGCCGATCGAGCGCCACGGCGACGCCGAGGCCGCCGAGCGGCTGCGCCGGATCACCGGCCCGTTCGTGCTGCGCCGGCTCAAGACCGACTCGTCGATCATCTCGGACCTGCCGGAGAAGCTGGAGATGGAGGTGGTCTGCAACCTGACCGCCGAGCAGGCCGCCCTCTACCAGGTGGTGGTCGACGACATGCTCGCCCGGATCGAGACCAGCGACGGCATCGAGCGGCGCGGGCTGGTGCTGGCCACCATGACCCGGCTCAAGCAGGTCTGCAACCACCCGGCCCAGTTGCTGCGCGACGGCTCCCCGCTGGACGGGCGCTCGGGCAAGCTGGCCCGGCTCACCGAGATTTTGGAGGAGGTGTTGGCGGCGGGGGAGCGGGCGCTGCTGTTCACCCAGTACGCCGAGTTCGGGGCGATGCTGCGCGGTCACCTGTCGGCGCGGTTCGGCCGGGAGGTGCTGTTCCTGCACGGCGGGCTCGGCAAGGCCGAGCGGGACGCAATGGTGCAGCGTTTCCAGTCCGCCGACGGTCCACCGCTGTTCGTGCTCTCCCTCAAGGCCGGCGGCACCGGCCTCACCCTGACCGCCGCCAACCACGTGGTGCACGTGGACCGGTGGTGGAACCCGGCGGTGGAGGACCAGGCCACCGACCGGGCGTTCCGGATCGGGCAGCGGCGACGCGTGCAGGTCCGCAAGTTCGTGTGCGCGGGCACGGTCGAGGAGAAGGTGGCCGCGTTGATCGCGGACAAGCGCAACCTCGCCGAGCGGGTGGTCGGCACCGGCGAGCAGTGGATCACCGAGCTGTCCACGGGTCAGCTCCGGGACCTGTTCGCCCTGGAGGCCGGGGCGGTGGTGGAGTGACCGACTTCGCCGACTACGGCCGCCCCCGCAAGGTCGACGGGGGACTGAAGGCGCGCAGCACCCGGGGCGCGATCGGACGATCCTGGTGGTCCCGGCGGTTCCTGGAGGTGCTGGAGTCGTTCGCGCTCGGCACCCGGCTGACCCGGGGCCGGTCGTACGCCCGGGCCGGTCAGGTCCTCCGGCTCGACATCACGCCCGGCCGGGTCACCGCCCAGGTGCAGGGCTCCCGGCCCCGGCCGTACGAGGTCTCGATCGGGTTGGCGGAGTTCCCGGAGACGCTCTGGTCCCGGATCGAGGACGAGTTGGCCGGGCAGGCGTTCTTCAGCGCCCGCCTGCTCGCCGGGGACCTGCCCGACGAGCTGGAGGAGCTGTTCGCCGCGGCGGGCGCCCCGCTCTTTCCCGCCGCCGTCGACGAGCTGACGCAGCGCTGCAACTGCCCCGACTTCGCGGTGCCGTGCAAGCACCTCGCGGCCACGTTCTACCTGCTCGCCGAGGCGTTCGACGCGGACCCGTTCGAGCTGCTGCACTGGCGCGGCCGATCGCGCGCGGACCTGCTTGACCGGCTGCGCGCCCGCCGTGCCGAGGCGACCGGCACGCCGGCGTCGCCCGCGCCGTCCTCCATCGTGGACACGGGCCCGTCGGCGGTCGACGTGCTGCCACCGGCCGGCGCGTCCCGGGCGCTCGCCGGACTGGCCGTTCCGCCCCTCACGGACGCGGTGGACCGCTTCTGGACGGCGCCCGTGCCGCTGCCCGACCGGCCACCCCGACTGGCCACCGGGCCGGATCTCCTGCTGCGCCAGCTCGGTCCGCCGGCGCCGGCCATCGGTGGGCCGGGCCTGCTGGAACGGCTGCGCCGCGCGTACCGGGCCTTCGGCCCCGGATGAGCCGTCACGTCCAGCGGCGGCGGAACCGCCACATGATCGCAGCGTTGGCCACCAGCACCACCGCGCAGATCGCGCCGGCCAGGCGTCCGGCGAACACGGCCATCGCCGGGAGCGACGCCCACAGCAGGATGGTCAACAACATCAGATAACGGCCCCGACGGGCCCGGACCCGATGGTCGAGCCGGGCGAAGAAGGCCGGGTCGCTCTCCCGGAGCTGACGGGTGATCTGGTCGAACCTGCGCTGATCCTCTTTGCTGAGCATGGCGCTGCCTTCCCCTCACGCGTTCAGCGGTTCGGCGGCATACCCGCTGCGGCGGCGGCTCACGCTCCTGCTCGTCCTACTTTTCCCCAGCGTGAGAGCACCTCACGTCCGGCTTATCCAAACCTTAAGTTTGCCTGTGGTGGTGAACAGCGGTGAACGTGGCGCGTACGGCGTCGCGGTCCGATCCGTACCCGGCTGCCGCGCGTCGGCCCTGCTGAGAAGGTCGGAGCCCGACCCGCGTGACCCGCTGACCACGAATGCCGTGGTGAGGGCTGTCTTAAGTGCCCTCACGGGCGTGTTCGGCCCACCTTGAAGGCACCTGAGCGCTTGGTTACCTTGCCGTAGCAACCCCCTCAGGCAACAGTCGCCGCACCTGCCGCACCTGTCCGGTCGCAGCTTCCGGCGCTCATCAGAAATCGGGATTGGTACATGGCCGACCAGAATGTGCCACCACGTCGACCGCGGGACGACCGCGGCTGGGACGGACGCCAGCACCACACCTCGGACACGTACGGCGACCCCAACGCGTCCGCGTCGTACGGATACGACTCGCCCCACCCCTACCAGGGCGGCTACCCGGCGCAGGGTGACCCGCGCGAGCAGTACGTCGACGGGTACGCGTACAACGCGCAGCCCGCCTCCGCCCCGCGTGGGCCGCAGTGGGTGGGCCCGGAGGGCCTCGGCCGTCCCGCCCCGTCCCGCCCGGCCGGCGCCGGACTGCCCACTCTGGACGACGACGACGAGCCGGGCCGCAAGGTCGGCCGGCGCAAGGCCATGGCCGCCCTCGGTGGCACCGCCGCCGTCGTGGCCGGTGGCGCGGCGCTCGCCATGACCCCGCAGTTCCGCGACCTCTTCGGCGACGAGGCGGCGGCCGACGCGACCGGCAGCACGGTGACGGACGGAACCGCGGCGCGACCCAGCGGCCAGCAGCCCAGCACGGTGCGTACGTACACCGAGCAGAACGAGAGCTACATGGGCTCGCGCGCCGGAGAGGCGCTGAAGAAGAACGCGCCCGCCGGTGGCCGTACCTTCTCCGGTCCGGCCGCGGCCGCGGCGGCGACCACGGTGACCGTCAAGACGGTGCTCGCCAAGGACCCGATCCTGCACCTGGCCCGGCGGGCGACCTTCGGGGCGACGCCCGCGGTGGTCGCCGACATCAAGAAGCAGGGCATCGACGCGTGGATCCGGACGCAGCTCGACCCGGACAAGATCGAGCCGAGCAAGGCCGAGCTGAAGCTCGCCGAGCTGCCCACCCAGTCGCTCTCCGTACAGCAGCTGCGTGAGCAGCGGGACAAGCTGAACGACCAGGGCGCCCAGCCGGAGCGGGAGGTGGTCGACGCCACCCTGGCCCGGCAGATCTGGTCGAAGCGTCAGCTCTTCGAGGTGATGGTCGACTTCTGGAACGACTTCCTGCACGTCGCCGCCGACTTCGACGGCGGGGAGGTGTACCGCACCTCGTTCGACAAGGACGTCGTGCGCAAGCACGCGCTGGGCAGCTACCCCGAGATGCTGGTGGCGGCGAACAAGCACCCCGCGCTGCTGATCTACCTGAACCAGAAGGACTCGCGCAAGGACGCCATCAACGAGAACCTCGCCCGGGAGAACCTGGAGCTGTACTCGGTCGGCGTCGACGGCGGCTACAAGGAGGGTGACGTCCGGCAGGCCGCCATGCTCCAGACCGGCCGTGGCGTGGACGACAAGGGCCAGTACGTCCTGCGCGTCAACCAGCACTACATGGGCAAGGTGAAGATCCTCGGCTTCACCCACGCCAACACGTTCAGCATCAAGGACGTCAACAACCCGACGGCCAAGGAGATCGCCGCCGTGGACGCGGCGATCGACAAGTACATCACCTACATCGCGCTGCACCCCTCGACCGCGAAGTACGTGGCGCAGAGCCTCGCGACCCGGTTCGTCTCGGACACCCCGCCGAAGTCCCTCGTGGACCGGCTGGCCAAGACGTACAGCAGCAACAACGGCATGATCAAGCCGGTGCTGATGACGCTGTTCAGCTCGTCGGAGTTCTGGGCGGCCGTGGGTCAGAAGGTCCGCCGGCCGATGGAGTACCTGGTCGCCACGTACCGCACCCTGGGCGTCTCGCCCGAGGCGTCGGCGAAGAACGACAACGGCGACAACAAGCGCACCCCGTTCGCCCGGGGCCTGCGGCAGATCCACGACAAGCTGCGTGAGCTGGGCCAGTACCCGATGGGTCAGCCCACCCCGGACGGCTACCCGGACGTCTACGTCGCGTGGACCTCGGCGGGCACGATGGTCAACGGCTGGAACGAGGCCGGGGAGATCGTGGCCGGCTACCGCACCGTCTTCACGTACACCGCGCCGGAGAAGCTGGTCAAGGCGCCGGCCACCGCCGGGGCGTACGTGGACGCGCTGTCCCTGCGGCTCGTGGGCCAGAAGCTGAGCACCCGGGAGAAGAACCTGATCCTCGGCGTTGCCGGTGTGGCGGCGACCGCCAAGGTCGACGCCACGTTCAACGGGGCCATCACCGCCGTCGCGCGGGCGATCCTCGCTTCCCCCCAGCACCACCTCCGGTGAGGCACCCGATGGAGAAGACTGTGTACAACTCTTTCCCCCTGCACCCCGAATGCCCCGACGTGCGACGGCTCGCCGACAACCCGGCCGAGGCGCTGCTGCGCGCCGAGGCCGACCTCGTGGCCGCCGAGAACGCGGCCGAGGCCGACCGTTACCGCCGGCTGGAGGACCTGGAGGAGGCCCAGCAGGACGGGCGCGGCGTCACCCGACGGACGTTCGTCGCCGGTGCCGCGGCCACCGCCACCGCGCTGGCCACCGCCCAGTTCGTCACCACCTCGGCGTCGTTCGCCGCCACCAAGACCGGCACGCTGATCCACGTCTTCCTCTACGGCGGTCTCGACGGGCTCAGCCTCGTCGCGCCGGACGGTGACCCGGTGCTCGCCAAGGCCCGGCCCGACCTGCTGCTCGGCAACGACTCGCTGGCCCTGAGCCGCGGCTTCAAGCTGACCAGCGCGTTCAAGCCGCTGGAGAGCTTCCTCAAGGCCGGTCAGCTCGGCTTCATCCCGGCGGTCTCCGACGAGCGGCTGTCCCGCAGCCACTTCCAGGCCGCCGACGCCTGCAACCTGGGCGGCCTGCCCAACGAGACCGGCGGCCGGGGCTGGCTCGACGGCCTGGTCGACAACCTCGGCAAGGGCACCGCGTTCCGCAGCGTCGGCATCGGCAGCACGCTGCCCCGCTCGCTCGTCGGCAACAACGGTGCGCTCTCGCTGAACAGCGTCGGCTCGCTGCGGCTCAACGGCGACGACAAGTTCCGGGCCGCCACCGAGAAGGCGATCAAGGGGCTCTTCACCGGGATCAACCACCCGGTGGAGGAGGCCGTGCAGGAGGGCATGGGCGCGCTCGCCACCGCCCAGAAGCTCGCCGCCAAGCCGTACCAGCCCGCCGCGGGCGTCAAGTACGAGGGCGTCGGCAACGCGTTCCAGCAGCTCGCCCAGCTCATCAAGGGCGGCGCCAACGTCCGGGTCGCCACCGTCGGCATGGGTGGCTACGACACCCACGAGAACCAGGGCACCCAGAGCGGTGGTCAGCTGCACCGCCGGCTGAACGAGCTGGCCAGCGCCATGGCGGCGTTCTTCACCGACCTCGGTCCGCAGGCCGCCGACGTGACGATCATGGTGTCCAGCGAGTTCGGCCGCCGGGTCGGCTCGAACACCGGCGGCACCGACCACGGCCACGGCGGCGTGGTCACCGTCCTGTCCGGCAAGAAGCTGGCCGGTTCGCTGCTCGGCACCTGGAACGGCCTGAGCAAGTTGGACTCCGGCGACGTGCCGGAATACAACAACATGTTCAACGTCTACGGCTCTCTGGCGCAGGGCCGCTTCGGGCTCACCAACGCCGAGGTGCAGAAGGTGTTCCCGCGCATGAAGTACGCCCCGATGAAGCTGTACGCGTGACGTACCCGGGCACCCACGCCGCCGGCCGCCGCACCGGGACCTCGTCCCGGCACGGCGGCCGGTCGGCTGCTCCCGTACCTCCGCAGGTCCCCGAGCGGCGCGGACCCGGCGGCCGACGGTTCCTGGCCGCGCTGCTGCTGGTCGGGCTGCTGGCCAGCGTGCTGCCGTGGTGGCTGGGCACCCCCGCCGGCTCGCTGCGCAGCAGCGCGGCGACCCTCACCGCGGCGGGCCGGATCACCGGGCTGATCGCCGGTTACCTGCTGCTCGTGCAGGTGCTGATGATGAGTCGCCTGCCGGTGCTGGAACGCTGGATCGGCGGCGAGCAGATCGGCCGCTGGCACCGCGACATCGGCGCGACGCTGCTGGTCACCGTGCTGGCGCACCTGTCGCTGATCCTCGTCGGGTACGCCGACCTGCGGAACCACTCGGTGTTCGCCGAGGTGGGCACGCTGCTGGGCAGCTACGAGGACATGCTCTCGGCCTTCGTGGCCACCGGCATCATGATGGTGGTCGGGTTCAGCAGCGTCCGGGCGATCCGGCGCGCGCTGCCCTACGAGCTGTGGCACCTGCTGCACCGGTCCAGCTATCTGGTGCTGCTGCTCGGCTACGGGCACCAGTTCAGCCACGGCGCGCAGCTCTACAAGCCGGGCCCGGTCCGCACCGGCTGGATCGCGCTGTACCTGCTGGTGGTCGCCGCGCTGCTCTGGGGACGGGTGATCACGCCGCTGGCGTTCAACCTGCGCTACAAGCTGCGCGTCGCCGACGTGGTCGCGGAGAGCCCCGACACCATCTCCATCTACCTCACGGGTGAGCGGCTGGGCCGGCTCGCGATGCTCGGCGGCCAGTACTTCCGCTGGCGTTTCCTCGCCCCCGGCTGCTGGTGGCAGTCGCACCCGTTCTCCGTCTCCGCCGCCGCGAACGGCCGCTGGCTGCGGCTCACCGTCAAGGTCGTCGGCCGGCACACCGCCGACCTGCGCGACCTCGACCCGGGTACCCGCGTGTGGGCGCAGGGCCCGTCGGGCACCTTCACCGCCGCGCACCGGGTGCGCGAACGGGCGTTGCTGATCGCCGGCGGCAGCGGTATCACGCCCATCCGGGCCATGCTCGAGGAGCTGCCGCCGGGCGCGGCCCTGATCTACCGGGCCCGCACCCCCGCCGACGTGCTGCTCAGCCGCGAGCTGGACTGGCTGGCGCAGGAGCGCGACACGTCGGTCTGGTACGTCATCGGCTCCCGCGACGACCCCGGCCCGCGCCAGCTCATGAGCCCCGACGGGCTGCGCCAACTGGTACCCGACGTGGCGCGGCGCGACGTCTACCTCTGCGGGCCGTCCGGCCTCGTCGAGCAGTCGGTGCGCGCGCTGCGCCGCGCCGGCGTGCCCCGCCGCCAGATCCACCTGGCCACCTTCGAACTGTAGGAAGGCATCGCATGCGTCGCGCGTTGCTCGCGATCACCGGCCTGGCCGCCAGCACCACCGCCCTGGTGGTGTTCAAGGGCTCGCCGGGCGCCACCCCGGTCGCCCAGAACCTGCCGACCGCGCAACCGGTCAACCCCAGCGGACCGGGCGTCGAGGAGAGCCTCGTCCCGGAAGCCCCCGACCCCTCGGGTGCGACGCCGAAGCCGTCGGAGACCGCCGACGCGCCCGTGTCGCCCAAGCCCGGCAAGACCACCGCCCGGCCGTCCGGCACGAAGACCACCGCGAAGGCGCCGACCGCGCCGAAGACCACCAAGGCGCCGCAGCAACCCACCACCCGACGGGTCACCGGCCCTCCGGTGGACACGGCCAGTGGCTACGGGACCGTGACGGTGCAGATCGTGGTGTCCGGCAACAAGATCATTGACGCCACCGCGCTGGAACTGCCCAGCGGCGGCGAGTCCGACATCCACAGTGGCGACGTGCGCAGCAAGTACAACGGCACCGGTGGTGAGGTGGTGCAGAAGCAGAGCGCCAACCTCAACACCGTCTCCGGGGCCACCGCCACCAGCAACGCGTACAAGTCGTCGCTGCGGTCCGCGATCGAGCAGGCGTTCTGACGTGCCGGCCGCGATGACCCGACCCGGGCTGTGCCGGGTCGAACAGATCATGGGTACGACGATCACCCTGGACCTCGCCGACGACCTCCCTCCGGCGCGCCTGCGGTTACTGGCCGACGACGTCTTCGGCTGGATGCACGAGGTGGACGCCCGGTTCAGCACGTACCGGCCGGACAGCGAGGTGTGCCGGTTCGACCGGGGCGAGGTGCTGCTCTCCGAGGCGTCGGCGGACCTGCGCTTCGTCCTGGAGGCGTGCGCCGACCTGTGGGGCGGCACCGACGGGTTCTTCGACGCGTACGCCACCGGCGGACTCGACCCGTCGGGATTCGTGAAGGGCTGGGCGGCGCAGGTCGCCTCGGACCGCCTCCTCGCCGCCGGCGCCGCGAACCACTGCGTGAACGCCGGCGGCGACGTCCGCGTACGCGGCTTCTCGCCCACCGGAGACCCGTGGCGCATCGGCATCCGGCACCCGTGGGACGAGATGGCGACCTGCCTGGTGCTCGCCGGCACCGACCTCGCCGTGGCCACGTCCGGCGTCTACGAGCGGGGCCGGCACGTGCAGGACCCGCGCCGGGGAGCGCCGGCCACCGGGCTGCGCTCGGTGACCGTGGTCGGCAGCGACCTGGGCGTCGCGGACGCCTACGCCACCGCCGCGCTGGCCATGGGGGCGGCGGGCATCGGCTGGCTGGACCGCCTCGCCGACCACACCTACGCGGTGATCACCGACGACGCCCGCCAGTTCCACTCCGCCGCCCTCCCGCAAACAACCTGACCCCGCCCCGCCCTCCGCGCCCGTCCTCCGCGATCTTGCAGTTTCGGATGTCGATCCGTCCCTTGTGATGGGGAATGCCGCGACACAAAGTGCAAGATCGACGAGGTGAGGGTGGGGTGGGACGCGGGGGTGAGGGGCTAGCGGAGGGGGCGGTGGGTGGTGGCGGGACGGGCGCCGGTGGGGCGCGGGCGGCCGGGGCGGGAGCCCGTTGGGCGGGTGCCGGCCCAGCGGTGCCCTCGTTGGCCGCGCCGGGGCGGCTCGGTGCCGCCGGGATACGGCGACCGGTCGTGTGTGGACATCGTTCCCCCGTTCGTGGCGCGCGTTCGCGCCGTCACCTGCTCAACGAGGACCGGCCGCTTGGCGACGCTGTCGGTCACCGGATCGAATCGTCGGCCGGCCCCGGCTCACCTGCCCCGGCGGGGCAGCGGCAGATGTCCGGGAAGCAGGTCGTGGGTAAGCGTCACCCCGCTGGCGCGCAGCGCCTCGATCAGGGTGTTCTGCACCAGGTACGAGTCGGGAAGCTGCCAGCGGGCCTGCTCCGGGGCGACCGCCCAGCGGACGGTCCCCTCGGGCAGCCGGGTCGGCGGCGCGGGGATCCACGAGCCCGGCCCGTGCCGGACCACGTGGAAGCAGTGCTCCAACTCCGGCCGCAGCGGGTCACCGGGACGCACCAGGAACATCCACCGGCCGGTGGGGGTGACCAGCACGGGCCCGCGGACGCCGGTGCCGGCCGGGTGGGTCTGTACAGCGTCGAGCACGTGCCGGCCGAGGTGCGCCGGTACCTCCAGCACGTCGAAGGTCCGCCCGGTGGGCAGCAGCACGCCGTGTGGGCGTGTCCGCCACCAGGTGGCCACCCGGGCCGGGTCGGTGGTGGCGGCCATCTCCCAGTTCTCCAGCGCCGGGTGGCAGCCCACCGTGGGGCAGCCGGCCCGACCGCACACGAACCTGCTGCGGGCGAGGCAGGCGCCGGGCGTCACCTCCCACCCGTGTACGGCGTACCGGATGGCGACCCGGCGCAGCCGGACGCGTTCCAGCGGCGACAGTTCGGCGACGCGTGGTCCGACGTTCCCCCACATGTGTGCCATCTCCCCTCGGTCGGGCCCGGCGGACGCCAGGTCGCAGTTCGAGCGCCGTCACTGCCGTAACCCACGATCGTTGAGGTTGACGAACGGCTCGTGCAACTTGCACGAAAAGTACGAGGACTGGCTGTCCGGCTGACGTACAGGCTGTGCGACCAGCGAAAACTGCAAGACGAACGCCTGATCGCCGCACCCGCGGACATCGCCCCGCCCGATCGGCGGTGGCAGGGGAGGGATGGGGAGATGGACGAGCTACCCATTGGACGGCGAGTGGCCTACTGGCGGGGGCGGCGCAAGATGTCGCAGCAGGTCTTCGCGGACCGCCTGGGCAAGTCGAAGAGCTGGGTCGACAAGGTCGAGCGGGGCGTCCGACGGCTGGACAAGTTCTCGGTCCTCTACGAGATCGCCGACATCCTCCAGATGGACGTGCAACTGCTGATGGGCCGGGACCCGGAGCGGCGTACGGACGCCTTGAACTGCATCGACCAGGTCGAGGTGCAGGAGATCCGGGCCGCCCTGGAGCGGTACGACTCGATGAGCGCCTACTTCGACGCCGTGCCGTACCCGCCCCCGCTGGACGACATGCGCAAGGCCGTCAACCACGCCTGGCTCACCTACCAGTACGGCCGCTACGGGATGCTCACCCGCGCGCTGCCCAAGCTGCTGCGCGACGCGCAGGCCGCCGACGCCGCCTACGGTGGGGCGCAGGCGCCGGAGGCCGCGCACCTGCTCGGGCAGGTCTACCAGATCGCCTCCTCGGTGCTGCGCAAGCTCGGCGAGTTCGAGCTGGCCTGGCTGGCCGCCGACCGGTCGATGGCGGTGGCCCAGCGCGCCGACGACCCGCTGCTGGCCGGCATCGCCACCACGCGGGTCTGCAACGCCCTGGTCGCCATGGGCCGCGCCCGGCCGGCGCTGGAGCTGAACGTCCAGATCGCCAACCGGCTGGCTCCCGGCGGCGGCAACGACGTCTCGCCGGCCCGGCTGTCTGTCTACGGGATGCTGCTGTTGCAGGGCGCCATGGCCGCGTCCCGGATCGGCGACTCGGCCAGCGTCGACGACCTGATCAACTGCGCGCAGGAGGCCGCCACGCTGCTCGGCGGCGACCACAACCACTACTGGACGTCGTTCGGCCCGACGAACGTCGAGCTGCACCGGGCCGCCGCCGCCGTCGAGCTGGGCGACGGGGGCCGCGCGGTGGAGGTCCACCAGCTCCGCATCGCCGAGCCCGACTTCAACGCGCTGCTACCCGAACGCCGTGCCCACCACCTGCTCGACATCGCCCGCGGGTACGCCCAGATCGGCGATGTGGCCAACGCCGGCGAGATGCTGCTGCTCGGTGACCGGCTCGCGCCGTCGGAGATCCGCTGCCGGCCGATCGCCCACGAGGTGATGTCCGACGTCCTTCGTCGCACACGGGGTGCGCCGCCTTCTCCGGTGGCGGAGTTGGCTGAGCAGATGGGAGTAGGGGTATGAGCGCGGAGCCGGTGTGACGACCGGCGCAGCACACACCAGCGAGCACCGTGCGGTGCTCTACGTCATCGCCTGCGGTTCGCCGCTGGCCCGTCACGTCGGCCGCCTGGTGGACCTGGCCCAGGCCGACAACTGGGACGTCTGCGTGGTCACCACGCCCGACGGCGCGAAGTTCGTCGACCAGGCGGCCCTTCACCGGCAGACCGGCCACCCGGTACGGACGCACTACAAGAATCCCGGTGACCCGGACGTGCTGCCGCCCGCCGACGCCATGGTCGTCTGCCCGGCGACCGTGAACACGGTCAACAAGTGGGCGGCGGGCATCGCCGACACCCTCGCGCTCGGACTCCTCGTCGAGGCGCAGGGCAAGGGCATCCCGATCGTGGCCGTGCCGTACACCAACGTCGCGATGGCCGCCCACCCGGCGTTCCGGGCCGGCGTGGCCCGGCTGGCCGACTGGGGGATCACGGTGCTCTTCGGCGACCACGTGGTCGCCCTGCACCCACCCGGTACGGGAGAGCAGCACATGCACGCCTTCCCCTGGGCGATGCCGCTGGCGGCCCTGCGCACCGTCGCGTACCGCGCCGCCTGAGCCTGCCCGCCGGGCCGGCGCGTCGGCGGCGCTGCCGCACCGGCGGCTCGAACGGCGTCGCCAGTTCGCGGCCGGCGAGGGCCGACCGGCGCGGCCGGGGCCGGGTGTCACCGCCTGCGGGCCTCCGCGCCGGTAAGCTGGCCCGCCGTGAGCACAAGCCGATCCGCCGCCACCGTGAGCGACGTGGTGGCCGAGGTGGAGCGCCGCTATCCGCCCGTCTGGGCCGAAGAGTGGGATCGTGTCGGCCTGGTGCTCGGTGAGCCGAGCGCCCCGGTCCGCCGGGTGCTGTGCGTGGTCGACGTGGTGCCCGAGACGGTCGCCGAGGCGCTGGCCGTCGAGGCCGACATGATCATCGCGCACCATCCGCTGCTGCTGCGCGGGGTGTCGTCGGTCGCGCCGACGACCGTCAAGGGCCGGATCGTCCACGACCTGATCCGGGCCGGCGTGGCCCTGTACGCGGCGCACACAAACGCCGACGTGGCCTCCCCGGGCGTCTCCGACGCGCTCGCCGCCCGGTTCGGCCTGACCGGGCTGCGCCCCCTGCAACGGCCCGCGCCCGGCTCGCCGGCACACGGCGACGACCGTGGATTCGGCCGGATCGGCGACCTGCCCCACCCGATGACCCTCGCCGAGCTGACCCGGCACGCCGCCGCCGTGCTCCCCGTCACGTCCTGGGGAGTTCGCGCCGCGGGCGATCCCCGGCGTATGGTTCGTACCCTCGCCGTCAGCGGCGGGTCGGGAGACAGCTTCCTCGGCGCCGCGACCGCCGCCGGGGTGGACGCGTTTCTCACCTCCGACCTGCGGCACCACCCGGCCAGCGAGCACGTCGCCGCCGATGGTCCCGCCCTGATCGAGGCCGCCCACTGGGCGACCGAACGACCGTGGCTGGACGACCTGGCCGCCCTCCTGCGAGAGGCGCCGGGCGTCGAGACGCTGGTGTCCGACCTGGACACCGACCCGTGGACCGTGCACGCCGCCGCACCCGTTGTGGACGACAAGGAGCCCGACCGTGAAGGCTGACCCCCAGGTCCAGCGCCGCCTGCTCGACCTTCAGGCGATCGACACCAACCTCGCCCAGCTCGCGCACCGCCGCCGCTCGCTGCCGGAGCGCGCCGAACTGGAGGCGCTGGCCCGGGAGCTGTCGTCGCTGGAGGACGAGCGGGTACGGGCCCAGGTGGCTGTCGACGACCTGGACCGGGACATCGCCCGCCTGGAGAAGGACGTCGAGCAGGTCCGCGCCCGCAAGGAGAAGGACCAGAACCGGCTCGCCGCCGGCACCGGCCCGGCCCGGGAGCTGGAGGCGCTCCAGCACGAGCTGGCCTCGCTGAACCGGCGTCAGGGTGACCTGGAGGACGCCGAGCTGGAGTTGATGGAGCAGCGGGAGACCGCCCAGGGCGTCCTGGACGGCGTGGAGCAGCGCCTCGCCGACGCCCGGGAGAAGCGGGCCGCCACGGAGCAGCGCCGCGACGACGCGCTCGCCGAGATCGCCAAGGACGAGGAGTTCAAGCGGGGCGCGCGGCAGCCGCTCGCGGCCGACCTACCCGCCGAACTGGTCACCCTCTACGACAAGATCCGCGAGGACACCGGGCTGGGCGCGGCGCTGCTCACCGCCGGCCGCTGCGGCGGCTGCCGGCTGGAACTCTCCGGCGCCGACCTGGCCCGCATCCGCAAGGCCGCCCCGGACGACGTGGTCCGCTGCGAGGACTGCCGGCGGATCATGGTCCGTACCAACGAGTCGGGCCTGTAGGTCGTGGCGCCGCGCGTGGTCGTCGTCGAGGCCGACGGCGGGTCCCGGGGCAACCCCGGACCGGCCGGCTACGGCGCGGTGGTGCGCGACCCGGAGACCGGCGAGGTGCTCGCCGAGCGCTCCGAGTCGTTGGGCACGGCGACCAACAACGTCGCCGAGTACCAGGGCCTGATCGCCGGGCTGCGGGCCGCCGCCGAGCTGGACGCCGCGGAGGTGGACGTCCGGATGGACTCCAAGCTGGTCGTCGAGCAGATGTGCGGCCGGTGGCAGATCAAGCACCCCGGCCTGCGCCCGCTCGCCGCGCAGGCGGCAGCGCTGGTGGGCCGTTTCGGCGCGGTCCGCTTCACCTGGATACCGCGGGAGCAGAACCGGCACGCCGACGCGCTCGCCAACGCCGCGATGGACGCCGCCGCCGGCCGGCCCACCCCACCGGCGTCCCAGGGCGCACCGGCCTCGGCCAGCGCGCCGGCCGGGGGCACGTCCACGGGCAGCGATCCGGCGACCGCGCCGGCCTCCTGGGAGCCCCGACCGAGCTTCACGGCCACCCGCCTGATCCTCGTGCGGCACGGCGAGACCGCGTACACCGAGCAGGGCCGCTACTCCGGCCGCGGCGACGTGCCGCTCTCCGAACGCGGCCGCGCCCAGGCCGCGGCCACCGGCGCGCGCGTGGCCGCGCTGGCGCCGTCCGTCGCGGCCGTGCTCAGCTCACCCCTGTCCCGCTGTACGGCCACCGCGGCGGCGATCGCCGAGGCGGTCGGCGACGTTCCGGTCCGCACCGAGGCCGACCTGATCGAGTGCGACTTCGGGCAGTGGGAGGGGCGCACCTTCGCCGAGGTACGCCAGCAGTGGCCGGGGGAGATGGACGCCTGGCTCGCGTCGGCGCGGATCGCCCCGCCGGGCGGCGAGTCGTTCACGCAGGTGGCCGAACGCGTCCACCGGGTCGTCGACGCGCTGCCGAAGGCGTACCCCGGGGAGACCGTGGTGGTCGTCTCGCACGTCTCGCCGATCAAGCTGGCGCTGCGCGACGCCCTGGCCGCCACCGACGGCTTCCTGCACCGGCTCTTCCTGGACGCGGCCGGCATCTCGGTGCTCGACCTGTGGCCCGACGGTGGCATCGCCGTCCGCACGGTCAACGACACCGCGCACCTCCCCGCCGCCTGAGCAGCGCGCCCCCCGCCGTTCGGCGCAGCCGATGCGCCGTTCGGCGCAGAGCCGTCCGCGCCCTGATCGTGACGGCGGTCACAGAGTCGTAGCCTCCGGCCGTTACATCGAGTGCCTCGACTCCCCGGAGGTGTGTCAGATGGCTGCACCCGAACCGGAGGCGCCTACCACGGCGTCATCCAGGGCGAAGGACCACAGTCCCTGGAACTGGTTGCTCCTGATCCCCATCGTGGTGCCGCTGGTCCCGGCGTTCTTCAACAGTGACGCGCCCCGGATCTTCGGATTCCCGCGCTACTACTGGCTGCAACTGGCCTGGATCCTGCTCGGCGTCGCCACCACGACGCTGGTGTACCAGATGACCAAGAAGCGGGGGACCCGCTGATGTGGCGCGACCATCTCACCGAGATCATCGTCTTCTCGCTGCTGTTCCTGCTGGTCAGCGCGATGGGCTTCGTGGCCGCCCGCTGGCGCGCGCCGAAGGACATGGCGCACCTCGACGAGTGGGGCCTGGGCGGGCGCAGCTTCGGCGGCTGGATCACCTGGTTCCTGGTCGGCGGTGACCTTTACACCGCGTACACCTTCGTGGCGGTGCCGGCGCTGATGTTCGGCGCCGGGGCGGCCGGGTTCTTCGCCGTGCCGTACACGATCGTCATCTACCCGCTGGTCTTCCTGGTGCTGATCCGGCTCTGGTCCGTCTCGCACCGGCACGGCTTCGTCACCCCGGCCGACTTCGTCCGCCGGCGGTTCGACTCGCCCGTGCTGGCGCTGCTGATCGCGATCACCGGGATCGTCGCCACCATGCCGTACATCGCGCTGCAACTGGTCGGCATCGAGGCCGTGCTCAAGACGATGGGCGTGACGGGCGACAGCACCCTGGCCCGACACCTGCCGATCATCATCGCGTTCGCCATCCTCGCCGCGTACACCTACCAGTCGGGGCTGCGGGCGCCCGCGCTGATCGCGTTCGTCAAGGACAGCCTGATCTACATCGTGATCCTGGTGGCGGTCATCTACCTGCCGTACAAGCTCGGCGGTTGGGGCGACATCTTCGACGCCGCGGACGCGAAGTTCCAGGCGTCACCGAACCCGAACGACGGCATCCTGCTCAACGGCAACAACCAGCTCCAGTACGTCACGTTGGCGTTCGGCTCGGCGCTGGCCCTGTTCCTCTACCCGCACAGCATCACCGGCGTACTGGCCAGCCGGAACCGTGACGTGATCAAGCGCAACATGTCGGCGCTGCCCGCGTACAGCCTGCTGCTCGGGTTGATCGCGCTGCTCGGCTACATGGCCATCGCGGCCGGGGTGAAGCCGCTGCCGGGGGCTTCGGCCGGCAGCGTGGACAGCAACACGATCGTGCCGCTGCTGTTCGACCAGCAGTTCCCGGACTGGTTCGCCGGGGTCGCGTACGCGGCCATCGGCATCGGCGCGCTGGTGCCGGCGGCCATCATGTCGATCGCGGCCGCGAACCTGTTCACCCGCAACATCTACAAGGAGTATCTGAAGAAGGACGCCTCCCCGGCTCAGGAAGCGAACGTCTCGAAGATCACCTCACTGGTGGTCAAGGTCGGCGCGGTCGCCTGCATCGTGTTCCTCGACCCGCAGTTCTCGATCGACCTCCAGCTCATCGGCGGCGTCATCATCCTCCAGACGCTGCCGGCGGTGGCGCTGGGCCTCTACACCCGCTGGTTCCACCGCACTGCGCTGATCGCCGGCTGGGTTGCCGGGATGGGCCTCGGCATGTGGATGCTGTACCAGGTCGCCAGCCCGACGAAGAAGCACTTCGGAGGCTCGGCGTTCCCGCTGGAGAAGTTCGGCTTCGACACGCCCAAGACGATCTACGTGGGCATCGTGGCGGTGCTGGTCAACCTGGCCGTCGCCGCCCTGCTGACGCTGATCCTGCGGGCCGCCAAGATGCCCGAGGGCGTCGACGGCACCGAGCCGGACGACTACTTCGCCGACGAGGGCGACCCGCGCGTCACCCCCGGCGCCGACCGCGACGCCGACGCGGCCCGCGAACCGGTCGCCTGACCACTGACCCGTCCGGGTCCCGGCGCTCAGGTCGTCGGTCGGGCGTGGGGTGGCGGGGCGGGCGTGTCCGTCTGGAGTGTCGTGCTTGGCCCGGGCCTGGTGTGGCCGGGCCTGGTGTGGCCGGGCCTGGTGTGGCCGGGCCTGGTGTGGCCGGGCCTGGTGTGGCCGGGCCTGGTGTGGCCGGGCCTGGCCTGGCGTGACGTGACGTGGCCTGGCCTGGCCTGGCCTGGCTCGGGCTTGCCTGGTGGGCGAGTGGGCTTCGGACGCTTTGGAGCTGATGTCACAGACGAATCGGTGGAAACTCTGCTGAGGGTGATTCGTTGATGGCATCAGCTCCAAAGCGCTCGTCCACCACCCTCGCCCCGACGTGGCCGCACCCTTCCACGTGGCCGGCCCTCGCACTCCCGTTTGAGTTGGCCGCGACGGCCGAGCGTGGGCGCAGCGCCCCGGAAGCGGGGCAGTAGCGGGGGAGCAGTAGCGGGGGAATGGCAGCGCGCCGACCTCCCGCGTCGATCATGGAGCTGCTCAGCGGGGGCGGTTGCGATTCACCAGGGCCTGGTTGAGGCGGCCCAGTAGGCGCGCCAGGGTCTCCCGGTCGTCGGGGCTCCAGTCGGACAGCATGTCGCCGTAGAGCCGGGTCCGGGCGGCCTGCACGGCGGCCATTCGCTGGAGGCCGGCGGTCGTGGGGGAGATGACCGTGCCTCGGCCGTCCGTCGGGTCGGGGGCGCGAGCGATGAGGCCGTCGCGTTGCAGGGCGGAGACCTGCCGGGTCACTGTCGAGCCGTCCAGGTTGAGCCGCGCGGCGAGCGCGGAGACGTTCTGCGGGCCGGCGGCGTCGAGGTGCCGCAGGATGACGTACGCCGCTCGGTCGAGCACCCGGTGCTCGGCGGACCCGGTGGCCCGCCGGGTGGCCTCGCCGAAGCGCATCAGCAGGGCCACCTCGGTCTCGATCAGTCCGAGGGTGCTCTCGTCGTCGTCGCTCATAGCTGTAGGATACAGGGTAAATACCTGTACGATACAGCTAATTGGGGAGTCGGAGTGGATCGGTCGTCCGAACCAAACCGCAGTGCCATCTACGCCACCACGCTGGTGGCCTTCCTCGCCATCGCGGGCATCGCCGTCGTCGACCCGATCCTGCCCGCCATCGGCGAGGCGATCGGGGTCACCGCCTGGCAGGTCGAGTTGTTGTTCACCGCGTACATCGCGGTCATGGCCCTGGGCATGATCCCGGCGACGCTCGCCAGCGGCCGGTTCGGCTTCAAGCCGGTGCTGGTCGCCGGTGTCTCGGTGGTCGGCCTGGCCGCCATCCTCGCCTCGTTCAGCGGCAACATCGTGCAGCTCTCGGTGCTGCGCGGCGTGTGGGGCCTCGGCAACGCGATGTTCTTCGCCACGGCCATGGTGGTGCTGGTGAACCTGGCCGTCGACCGGGAGTGGGTGGTCGGCCTCTTCGAGACCGCTCTCGGCCTCGGGTTCGCCGTCGGCCCGCTGATCGGCGGCCTGCTCGGTCAGGTGAGCTGGCGGCTGCCGTTCTTCGTCTGCGGCGTGTTCATGGTCCTCGCCCTCGGTGTGGCTGCCGGCAAGCTGCGCGAGCCCACCAACCGCCAGGCCCCGGTACGCGTCGGCCAGATCTTCGCCACCTACCGCCGGCCGGCGTTCATCGCGCTCTGCGTGGTCACCGCCGCGTACAACTTCGTGTTCTTCGTCGTGCTCGGCTACACGCCGCTCTTCCTGGGCCTGGACGTCGTCCCGCTGGGGCTCGCCTTCACCGGCTGGGGGCTGGGCCTGGCCACCGGCATCCTGGTGATCGGCCACCGGCTCGCCCACCGGATCGGCGCGGTACAGACCGTCGGAGTGGCCATCGCCGGGCTGCTGGTCTGCATGGTTCTCTTCGCCACGTCCACCAGCACCGCCGAGGCGCTCGTGGTGCTCGTGCTCGCCGGGCTCTGCATGGGTATGGCCAACGCCAACCTCACCGACCTGGCGCTCGGCCTCGGCTCCAGCGACCGCCGGCTCGCCACCGGCGCGTTCAACCTGGTCCGCTGGGGCGCCGCCGCGCCCGCGCCGATCATCTCCGGCAAGCTCGCCGAGCAGTCCCTGGCGCTGCCGTTCTGGGTCGGGTTCGGGGTGCTCGCCGTCGGAGTGCTGGTGTACCTGGCGTTCGCGCACATGATGGCCGCCGGCTACGGCGAGCGGGTCCTCTGGTCCCGCTGGAACCGCGCCGCCGCGAACACCGAGCACGCTCCCGAGGAGCCGGTGGGTGAGGCGTACTGAACGGATCTCGGACGTCGGGCCGCGTCAGCGCAGGGCGCGGTAGAGCAGGTAGAGGCCGATCGTCGTACCGAACACCACGATCAGCGTCTTGAGCACCACCGCCGGCAGCCGGCGGACCAGCCGGGCGCCCGCGTACCCCCCAATGAGCGTTGCGGGCGCGACCACCGCGACCACCGCCCAGTTCAACGGGCCGAACAGGGCGAAAATCACGAGCGTGGTCAACCCCACCACGGCCGAGAGCAGATTCTTGATCGCGCTCACCCGGGCCAGGGTCGCGTCGAGCACCAGGGCCAGGCCGGCGACCAGCATCACCCCGAGAGCCGCGCCGAAGTACCCGCCGTACACCGCGCCGAGCGCGACCATCGTCTGGACCGCGACCGTCCGCTGGCGTGGCGACAGGTCCCGGGGGTGACCGACCAGGCGGCGCAGCGGGTCCTGGAAGGCCAGGACCGCGGTCGCGCCGAGAACCAGAAAGGGTACGACCAGCTCGAACGCGCGGGCCGGGGTCGCCAGCAACAGCAGCGCCCCGACAATCGTGCCGAGGATCGTGGTGGGCACCAACGTGGCGAGCGCGCGGGGGCGCGGCAGGTCCTGCCGGCTGCCCGCCACACTGGCGACGTACCCGGGAAAGACGGCGACGGAGTTGCTGACGTTCGCCGGCACCGGCGGCAACCCGACCGCGATCATCGCCGGGAACGTGATCAACGAACCACCACCGGCCACCGCGTTGACAGTGCCCGCGGCGAGACCGGCGGCGAGCAGCAGCGCGGCGTGGGAGAGATCCATAGCCCCACGAGGCTAGCCCCCGCCCTCCGAGCTGGCGTCGCCGGACCGCCCATGAGCTGCCCGATCTTGCCCAGGCGGGGCGGCAATACCGGCAGACCGGCCGTCGTTAGGATGGGAGCGCGACGGACGAGTCGACCGGGCGGTCGCGTCGGCGGGCTGCGGCCCGCCGCCGAGGAACGTCCGGACTCCACAGGGCAGGGTGGTTGTTAACGGCAACCCGGGGCGACCCGCGGGACAGTGCCACAGAAAACAGACCGCCGACCCCAACGGGGACGGTAAGGGTGAAACGGTGGGGTAAGAGCCCACCAGCACCCCGGGTGACCGGGGTGGCTCGGTAAACCCCACCCGGAGCAAGGCCAAGCAAGGGCCGTCACCGCAAGATGACGACCCGGCGCAGACGCTCGAGGGCTGCCCGCCCGATGTCTGCGGGTAGGCCGCTAGAGCCTGCCGGCAACGGCAGGCCGAGATGGATGGCCGCCGCCGGCGCGGAACCCCTCGGGGTACGCGCCGCGCACAAAATCCGGCGTACAGGTCGACTCGTCCGTCGCCCACCAGCTCAGCGAGCAGGATGGGTGGTTGGACGGTACCGCTAGCGTGCTGGTCTTGCCGCGGCGTCGCGCTGCGCCTGGGTCATCGCGTCGATGAACGATCGCATCTGCGGCACCGCTTCCGCTTGCACCTGCTTCAACTGGGTGATCACCTGCGACAGGTCCACCGCCGCGACCGCCTGACCGTGTTGCGCCTTCTGCTCGTCCAATGCCGCGTTCACGGCTTCGACGATCGCCGCGCCGATGCGCTCCAACGGCATCCGAAGCATTCCCGGATCAAGATTCACCGACGCGAGACGGCCGTCGCCGCCGAGTTCCACCTCAAGCCACCCGTTCGCGGCAGACGCGTGAACCGGTTCCGCCACGGTGTGGGTGGCGTCCTGCACTCTCCCTGCCGCAGCGACCACCTCATCGAGCATCCCCGCGAAACCGTCACTACTCGGACGCATAACCACTCTCCTCGGCCAGCCGTTCGCCAGCGTACGAGCGCGCACCTCGTCCGTCGACCCCGCCCGGAGATCGACAAGCATCCACGAAACCGAAGGCTCGCCGATATACTGCTCCCCTCTGGACAGCCGACCGATCGGGGGAACGGTGCCAGGTTTCCACGTCGAGCCAGCAGGCATTCAAGCCGCCGGACAAACGCTCGCCACCACGGGCGAAACCCTCAGCGACCAACTCGCCGCCTTCGAGCAAGCATGTGCCGCCTACGAGGGCGCATGGGGTGACGACACCATCGGCACCTACATCGGCACCGCCTACACGGCGGTCTCGGCGTGGGCATTTGACTGCTGGCACAGCGTCGCCGAGGAACTCGTCTCGGCTGGCGATGACCTCGTCGGCATGGGCGACGCCTACGAACAGGCCGAATCCGACATCCAATCCATGATCACCACTATCGGTGAGGGCCTCAGTTAATGGGCCTCCAACTTCCCGGTGAGCTTGTCGGCCTCCTCGGCATGCTCGGATATGACTGGCCCACCTCCGACGAGGAGAAGCTGTTTCAGCTCGGTCGGCTGTGGATCGACTTCGCGCCCCGGATCGAAGAGGCTGGCGCCGCTGCCATGGCAGCCGCCTCACCTGTGTGGTCCGAGAACCAGGGCCAGGCGGCTGACGCTTTCCGTAACTGGTGGAACAACGCGGACAACGCGCCGCAGGCACTCCAGCAAGGACCAGCCGGGGCGTCCCTGCTCGGGGCCGGTCTCATCGTCTGCGCGGGAGTGGTCCTCGCCCTGAAAATTCAGGTGATCGTGCAGTTGGCAATCCTTGCCGTACAGATCGCTCAGGCAATCGCCACGGCAGTCGCCACGTTCGGCGCGTCCCTCCTCGAAATCCCCATCTTCAAGATTGCCACCTCGCTCATCCTCGACCAACTGGTCAGCCTCGCCATCGATGCGGTGCTCAATGGCTAGGCGCAGAGGCGGCGGTGGACGCCGGGCCACCCCGGGCAACGCACCCACCGTTCGCGGACCTGTCGCCGTTGCCGCCCAGGTCATCCGCGCACCTCGTCGACGGATCGAGTTCGACGCCGGCCAACCCGGCTCGTGGAGCCGCGCCGCGAACCGCCGCAACCTGCACCCCAACGCCGAGTACGTCGAGCGCAGCACCGGCTACACCTACCGCACCGACCAGCACGGCCGCGTCACCTCGTTCAGCGGCCGCCTGCAAGCTGGACACGGCCACCGCAACCCCTACCAGCAGCGGGTTTCCGGCCGGACCGACCGAGGCGCCGACGACGCGGGCGGTCACCTCTTCGCGCACATCTTCCGTGGTCCTGGCGAGGGTCTGAACCTTGTCCCGATGGACGCCAACCTCAACGGGGGTGCTTGGAAACGGATGGAGAACGCGTGGGCCCGCGCCCTCGACCGAGGCTCCTCCGTCGAGGTTCACGGCACTGTGCACTACGATTCGAACTCGACCTCTCGAAGACCTGTCCGCTTCGAAATCGCCGAATCGGTCAATGGTGGGCCAATCGAGAGACACCGTTTCCGAAATCGACCAGGAGGCTGACCGAATGCTCACGAGCCGTGATGCCGAGTTCACGAACCGGATCGGTGGCGCCCTTCTCAGCGCGCTCCCCGATCGGGCGAGGTCGATCACCGCTCGGTGCAAGGCGGACGCCGACTACGCCTCCGTACAGCTGACCTTCATCAACGACGACGGTTCGGCGGGGCACTTCACGTTCGACGACGAGCCGGTCGATGCCAGCAGCGAGGTCAACGAGGCGGTCATGGACTGGTGGGATGCCACAAAGAATGAAGGCAAGGCCCCGTGGTACGGCGTGACCATGACGGTAGAACGTGACGGGAACTTCGACGTGAATTTCTCGTACGACCCACCGCAGGACTAACAGAGGACCCCAGCGTGCGGGAGCACCGAGGCTCAAGCTCTCGAACCGGTTCTCCTATGACCCCGAAGGTGGAATGTTCTGTGCCTACGGGATTGATCGTTAGGCGCTGGAAGAGTTGTCAGCACGAATGACGGTGGTCGCGACCGACGGGGATCGCCTGGTTGTCGGGTAGGCAGGCCCGTCCGGTCGGTCTAGCGTCGTCGCGTGAGCTTCGGCACCTACGCCCGCCACGTGCGCAACCCCGAGCTGCCCTACCGGCGTCGGGTGTCCGCGCTGAGGTCTTGCGTGCAGCTGTACCGGCCGATCGGCTTCCACGCCACGCTGAGCTTTCTCGAGGAGATCGCCGGGCCGTTCCAGCGGAACGAGGCGGCGTTGCTGCGCGCGTTGGACGCTCTGGTGTCGAGTCGTGCGGGCTGGCACGCCGAGCTCCGCGACTACGCCGCCGAACGGAAGCTCGCCAAGCGCCGTGGTCAGCGAAGCCCTCGCCCGGCCGATCCGAACCCGAACGGCTTCCCCCGGTGCTGGTACGGCGCCCCCGGGCAGGCTGCCCTGCATGCCGTGCGGTACTGGCGTCGGCACGAGGCACCTGCGCTGCTGGCAGAGCCGGACTCGACCACGTTGGACCTTGCCGCGTGCGTCACCGCGTCCCTGGCGTCAGGCGGCTCACTGCTTCCCGCCGAACGAGAGGTCCTGAGCGCAACCGTCGAAGCACTGCGGCAGCGAATGGGCGCCGAGACGTGGCGCGATGACTCGCAGACCTACTACCGGGCGTTCGATCTGCTGAGGGTCGCGCGGCACCTCGAAATGGCCGCCGATGCGGTGCCCGCATCCGTCGCCACGCCCGACCTACCTGCGGTCTCGGTTACGGCCGCGCGGCGACCCGAGCGATGAACGCCCGCCAGGCGGCCGGGCCGAAGGTCAGTGCTTGGCCGGCGGGGTCCTTGCTGTCCCGGACACCAACGACACCGGGCAGGTTGTCCGCGACCTCGACGCAGTTGCCCCCGGACGAGCCGCTGCGCCGGGCCTTGCGCCAGATGGCGTTAGTGAGGTCCATGGTGGCTGTGCACTTCCTTCATCAGCTCGTTGGACTGTCGGCGCGGGAGTGCTTCGTTCCGAACGTTCTCCCACCTCGCCTGGAGAGTATCCAGCCCATCTTCCGTGTTGACCACGATCCCGCCTAGCTGATTCTCAAGGTGCCCGACCCACGTCCCGTCGTTGGCCCGGGCCAACGCGAACGGCCCGGACAGCCCGATGTGGAGGCCGGCACCCGCCGGGATCACGTGTACGTGGACGTGCGGTAGCTCGGCAACGGCGATGAGATGGGCGATCTGCTCGGCCATGATGCCGGCGTACTCGTCGCCGCCGCGGTGGAGCGCGGACTCGTCCAGGACGGCCACCACCTGCGGCGGAGCGTCGCTGGTGAGGATCTTGTGCCGACTCATGCGGGCATTGACCTGGTGGTCCACCTCCGCGGCGGACATGAGGTCGTTCAAGCGCATCACGACGCGGGCGTAGTTTTCGGTCTGTAGGAGGCCCGGGATCAGAAGTGGTTCGAAGAGACGAAGCTGTCGCGCCCCGCGCTCGGCGTCCAGCCACGGCAGGAACCATGACGGCGCGCCGAGCTTCATCACCAGGCGTCCGAACAGCCCGTCGTTGCTGAAAGCCCGATCCGCGCCCTTGATGAAGTCCATCGTCAGCGCTCGCGTGCCGCTCTCCACGGCGCTGACGTGTGACGCGCTGAAGCCGGCTGCCCTTCCGAACGCGTCCTGGGTCATCCCGGACGCGCCGCGAGCACGGCGGATCTCGCCCACGATGAAGTCCGCCAGCGGACTCGGCACGTCAGCCATTCAACGCTCCTCAACTCGGAGATCGACTACCCGAGGCGCTACACACCGGGCACCTGTCCTGCCAGCTCCGGCCCGGACCCCGCGAGCACCTTCCGAGCGTAGTGGCCTCCACAGCAGAGTGTCACCAGGCGGCGCGGCTGGTAGGGCCACGAGACCGGCGGTCGCGTTCGCAGCGGGGCCGCTTCGGGCGGGCGAGCACTCACGGGAGCGGCCCTTTCTATCGCGATCAAGGGGAGACCGTGCCCGACGACAAGCACGAGAGGCCGATGAAGGCCGGCGACGTCATCCACCTGACCACCGCCGCGAGCGTGCAGTTCCTGCGCCCGATCGTCGTACGCGTCATCCGCGAGCTGCCCGAGCGGCACACGTACGACGGATGGGTCTGGATCGAGGGGTACCAGCTCAACGCGGCTGGCGACGCCGTGGCGCGACGAGAGCTGTACGTGCTGCGTGCGGGCGTGCGCTGGCCGGTCCTGCCCGCCGCACCGACGAAGCTGGCCCAACGCCGGCCCGTCCGCCGAGGTCCGGTGCGGGTCGGATGACAATCCGCCCTCGCCCGCACCTGCCGATGCGTCCGGCGTGGCTGTGCCGCAACTGCGCCGCTCCCTGGCCGTGCCGTCCGGCCCAGCTCACTCTCGCGGCCGAGTTCTACGGTCACTCCATCGCCTTGGCGTTCTACCTGGCCGCGTCGATGCACGACGCGATCGACGACGCGTACGGCCTGGGGTTACGCCCGAACCTGCCGGCGATGCACGCCAGGTTCCTCGGGTGGTTGTCCCTGGCCCGGCGGCCTCACCGGTCCGATCGGGCTTGAGGTCCTGCGTAGGTGACTCGTGGGTCGACCACCAGTTCGGCGGCCCAGACATGACGGCTCACGCGGAAGGTGGCGCTCCCGCAGAGAGGTCTGTGCTGTCCGGCAGGTGGTAGACCACCAGCGTCTGTTCGGGTCGCTCGGCGACGTGGAAGGCGGCGTGCGACACGGCGATCACGCCCAGTCGGGGATGCCGGAGGCGTTTGCGGCCCGCGTGGCTGAACTGGATGTCGTACTGCGGCCACCACTGGCGTACCTCGGGGCTGATCTCGGTGAGTTCGGCCACGAGCCGGGTTACCCGTGGGTGACCGGGATGCTGTCCGGCGATCGCCCGCAGACGGGCCAGGATGCTGCGCGCCTCCTGCTCCCAGTCGACCAGCACCTGGCGGGCGGCGGGCTCGGTGAATACCCAGCGTACGACGTTGCCACCCGGCCCCATGCCCTGGAACAGCTCCGCTGCGGCGTGGTTGGTCGCGAGCACGTCGTAGCAGATGCCGGTGACGTACGCGGGGTTGTCGCCGAGCAACGCCGGAACGCCGGCGATCTCGGGTGTCGCCTCCTCGGAGACGTCCTGCTCGGGCGCGGCTCCTGCACCGGCGAGGCGGTGCAGGTGTTCCTGCTCGGCGTCGGTCAACCGCAGCGCTCGGGCCAGGGCGTCGAGCACCTGGCCGGAGGGGCGTACGTCGCGGCCCTGCTCGAGATAGGTGAGCCAGGTGGCGCTGATGCCGGCCAGCAGGGCGAGTTCCTCCCGGCGTAGCCCTGGTGTGCGGCGGCGCCGCGTGACCGGCAGACCCGCCTCCACTGGGGCTATCCGCTCGCGCCGGCTGCGAATGAACATGCCCAGCTCCTTGCTCACCCTGGGACCTCCAATACCAGAATAAAGCGGGTCTGGATACCACTCTACCGAGTCGTCAGGCTTGTCCCATGCGTGCTTGGACTGTTGCTTCAGAAGACGACGACGTACGACTTTCCGATGTTGCCTCGCCGACACTTCAGGGCGGTGGCGTGCTCGTGGAGGTACTCGCCGCGCACCTGCCGGCGTACACAAAAATGGTGGTGAACGGCAACCGCGGCGGCCTGCCCGTGCCGCTCATCCTGGGTCCCTCCTGCGTCGGCCGGGTGACTGACGTGGCGCCCGACGTGTTCCACGTCGCCCCGGGCGACGTCGTGCTGGACACGGCGTTGCTCGACGCGGGAGGCGGCGACGAGATCCTGGTGGGCTGGGTCGGCCTTGGCGGTTCCGGGGCAGGCAGCGAGCGTACGGATCGCATGCGTACGGTGTGGCGCGACGGTGTCTTCGCGGAGACGGCGCTCTGTGCCAAGGAAACGCTCGTCAAGCTGCCCGGTGCGGAGAACTACCCGGACCCGACTCGTCTGTCGTTCCTGCCGTGGCTCTGCATCGCCGCCACGGGCCTGCACTCGGCGGGTCCGCTGACAGGCCGCGACGTTGCGGTGATCGGTGCGACGGGCCAACTCGGCGGTGCGGCGGTGCTGATGGCCCTCGCGGAGGGCGCCGGGACGGTGACAGCGGTGGGCCGCAACAAGGAGGCGCTCGACCGGCTGGCCGACCTCGACCCCCGCGTGCGTATCCACCGGCTGACCGGCGACCGTACGACGGATGCGGCGGGTATCGGCCCGGTCGACGTCGCCCTCGACGCCCTCGGCGCTACGCCGACGGCGGACGCGACCATGGCCGCCTACGACAGCTTGCGGGGGCGCGGCACCCTTGTGCTCATCGGCGGCGTACGCCAAAACCTCACCATTCCGTACGGCGACCTGATGCGCCGCAGGCTCACCCTGCGCGGCTCCTGGATGAGCAACGACGAGACCGTGACCAGAGTGTGGAACCTGGTCCGCTCCGGGCTGCTGGACCTCTCCGCGATCGAGATGCGGACGGTCGGCCTGGACGACCCGGCGGCCGCCCTCGACCTGGCAGAGCACACGACGGGCCTCAGCTTCGTAGCCCTCGTCCCCTGACCGTCGAGGCGGGTCGTCCTGGCCCGCCGGCATCACCGGTCTGAGCGGTATACCTCAGAGTCATATTTATACCTCTGAGGTATACCGCTCAATGCCGCATCCGCCGCGACGGAGGCTACCGACGGTCACCGCCGGCCGCGCCCACAGCCCCAGCAGGTGAGGACCTACTCGTCTAGCGCTTCTTGAACACCGGCATGGTGTCCAGGGTGGTGGTGATGTTCTGCGTGGTGCCGCCCCGGTACGTCTTCCCGGTGAAGATGTCCGTCCAGCTGTTGCCCGGCGGGAACCACACCGACGTGGTGGCGGTGTCGCCCGGCGTCGTCACCGGTGCCACCAGGTAGTCCGGGCCGTAGAGGTACTGCGAGCCGGCGGTGGCGTACGCGGCCTGCTCGTCCGGGTACGCCAGGTACATCGAGCGGACGATCGGCGTACCCGTGCGGGTTGCCTCCTTGGCGGCGGCGTAGGTGTACGGCTGGAGTTCCTTACGCAGGTTGAGGAACTTCTTGGCCGACGCGTTCGCTGCCGGGCCGTACTGCCAGGGCAGTCGGTCGCTGTGGTTGGAGTGCAGCCGGTCGATGGGCTGGAACGTGCCGAACTGCACCCACCGGGCGTACAGGTCGTCGGGCAGCTTGGTGCTGCCCGGTTCGCTGCCCGGCTCCCGCAGGCCGCCGGTGTGTCCGCCGATGTCGTGGCTGACGGCGGCCAGCCCGGTCGCGGCCGACTCGCCCGGCGTGTAGCCGACCTCCATCTGGAGGGTCGACCAGTCGCTGGTGGTGTCACCGGTGAAGTGCAGCGTGGTGCGCTTGTCCGCCCACGGGCCGGTCGCCACGGGGGTGGGGCTGCTGTAGCCGCCGGCCTGCAACGACCCGTACGCCCGGGAGAAGGCGAAGCCGGTCTTGTCGGCGTACTGCTGGTTGATCCACGCGTCCCCGGTCACCCCGGCGAGCGAGGACTTCGTGTTGTCGCAGCACCAGTCCAGCCACCAGAGGTCGGGGCCCTTGCTGCCCTTCGGGATCATCCCGTCGTGCAGTTGCATGTACGCCTTGAGCTGGTCCGGGTCGCCGAAGTCGAACGTGTAGCAGTCGGGGCCGCCGTTGCAGCCGACGCGCTGGAGCTTGCCCTTCGCGGTGGCCTGCGCCTGGGCGAACTTCGGGTCCGAGCCGAGGATGCTCGGGTGGATGTTGATGCCGGTGTGCAGGCCCTGCTTCTTCGCCCAGTCGAAGAACGCCTTCGGGTCGGGGATGCGGGTGGGGTCGATGCTCCAGCCGTTCCACTTGTCCGGCGCCTTGATGTCGGTGTCGAGGACAAGAACATCCATGGGTACGCCCTCAGCCCTGGCCCGCTTCACCAGGTTCTGGAACTCGGTGGCGGTGCGGTCGTAGTACTCGGAGTACCACACCCCGTACGCCCACTGGGGCAGCAGCTTCGTCGGGCCGGTCAGGGTCGAAAGGTCCCTGAGGCCACGGGTGAAGTCCTGCCCGTACGCGAAGACGTAACCGTCCTGCTCGGGCGCGGGCCGTGGCTTGGTGGTGCGCAGGGCCGAGGCCGAGTCGTCGAGCAGGTACCAGCCGTCCTGGTAGAGCAGGCCGGGGGCGGTGAGCGCGGAGCCGGTTACGCCGTCCAGGCCCCGGCGGTAGCCGCCGAGCGGCGCATGCGGGGCGAGCAGTGGAGAGTCCTTGCCCGTGACGGCGACCGTGTCGACGTTGACGTTGCAACTGGCGTCGGTGGGGCAGCCCAGCGTCACGGTGTTGGTGCCGCCGTCGAGGTGGACCGGGACGGAGACGGTGTTCCAGTAGTCCCACCCGCTGGTCGGCGGCAGGGTCGCCGTCACCGGTGCCGCCGTTCCCGCCGTCACCGACATGGTGCGCGGCTGGCTCGGCTGGGCGCCGGCCTGGCCGTTGGCGTAGCGGATCTGCACCTGGTAGTCACCCGCGGCGGGTACGTCCGTCACGGTGAGCGCCACGGCGGCGCTGGTGCTCTCCAGGCCGGCCAGGAAACCCGTACCCGAAGCGCCGTTGTGGTCGTTCGCGGGCCGCGCGCCGCCGGCGAGCGCGCCGGTCTCGGCCTCCGCCAGAGTGCCGAACCGCAGAGGCTGCGGCTGGGGCGGGGCCGGTGCGGGGAACGGGTCACCGGGGTTGACCACGGCGAGGCTGTCGACGTTCACGTTGCCGGAGTCGTTGGCCCCGCGTACGACGCTGATCTCGTGGCGTCCGGCGGTGAGGTCGACCGGCACGGTGGCCAGGCCCCAGGTGTCCCAGTTCGCGGTGGGCGGCAGTGTCAGCGTACGGCCGGCGTCGCCGTCGACCCGAACGGTCAGGGTGCGGGCCACATTCTGGCCGTCGCCACCGGTGCTGTTGGCGTAGCGGACGGCGAGCTGCTTGGTGCCGCCGGCCGGTGCGTCGAGCGCGAACGTGACCGAGTCGCCGGACGAGGAGAAACCGGCCGCGAAGCCGCGCCCGGTGTATCCCTGGTGGTCGGTGGCCACGCCGGGACCGTTGAGTTGCAGCGACTCGGCCTCGCAGAGCGCGCCGAACGCGCAGGCCGGAGCGGTGTGGCCGGCCCAGGGCTGGCCCTGCACGCTCTGTTTGCCGGTCTTGAGCCGTACGGTGAGGTTGTCGGCGGTGAACGCACCGGAGCCGACCCGGTAGCGCAGCGTCATCTCTCCGGTGTCGATGGTGAGCCAGCCGTTCTCGACGCGCTTCGTGAAACGCGTACGGGCGAAGTCGTCGCGCCCGATGGCGTTGAACGTGGCGGCGTCGGTGAACCTGCCGTCCTTCTGGTACTCGGTGCGGATCAGGGTCGGGGACAGCACTTCGAATCGCGCGTTGCCCGACCGTACGGCTCCGTCCTGCGCGCCGTGCGGTTTGGCCTGGGCGGGCGCGGAGGGGGCGAGCGCCAGGCCCGTGACGAGAATGCCGGCCGCGGCGGCTGCTGTCGCCCGGCGGCGGGGTGAGTTCCGATAGAGCAAGATGCGCTCCTCGTCTCATATGGAGGAAATGAGTCGATGACAACGCTGTCACTCGCCCGAAACGTCTGTCAACGGGCTCCGAGAGTTGCTCTTCTCTCCTTCGCGGACCCGAGCATCGGCCTGGACCTGGGCACCCGCGCCGGCGCAGGCTGCGGCGGACGACGGGCACAGCGCCTCCGACCGGTTTGCCGCAGCCTGCGCGCGGGGATGGTCCGACGCATGTCTTTCTGGAAGCGGTTGAAGCAGAGGCGAAGCGAGCAGATCGAGCAGCGGCGTCAGGAGGCCATGGCCAAGGCGATGGCCCGTGGCGCCACCCCGGAAGAGGTGGTGGCCGCCGGCGAACGTGCCGCTCGCGGCACCAATGCCGCCGTGCTGGGTGCGATCAGCACCTGAGGCGCCGTCGGAGGACGTGATCCACTCCAGGTCGGCGATGTGGAGGTGTCGCGCCACTGGGATGCCGCCACGTCGGCGACCTGGAGTCGATCACGCCCCACGCACGCCCCACGCACGCCGCACGCACGCCAAGCGCCCCCAGCGCGGCGCGGGTCAGCAGCGGGCGGCGGCCAGCGGAGCCGCGCCGGCCAGGGCCTCGACCGTCGTCGTCGGAGCGGCTGACTCAGCCGGCGTCGGCGAGAGCGAGGGCGCAGGCGACGGCGTGGGGGTCGGCGAGGGCGGAGGCGGGACGGCGACGAGGGACGCCGTGGTGCGCTGGACCTGCTTCGGCGTCATGCGGATGCCCGTGGCGGTGCTCTGGTGCCCGTACACGTCGGTGACCCTGATCGTGTACGGGCCGGGACCGATCCCGTCCTCGACGGTCCAGTAGTTGTCGACCTGGCGGGCCGCCTTGCGGAAACCGCCGGTCGGGCCCTTGGCCTCGACCGAGCGCAGCGGGTTGCCGTGGTTGCCGACCTGCACCGCGAACCACCACTGCGACGCGCCGCCCTTGATCCGGAAGCTGAGGCCGCCGTCGAGCGGAGGGTTCACCACCGCCCGGTACGTCACGGAAGCGATGCCCTGCGAGCGGTCGGCGATCCGGGCGAACGCCTCGTCGGACAGGTCGATCTTGTTGCTTCCGCACCCGCCGCACTGGTCCATGACCAGCACCCGGACCGTGCCCTTGGGGCCGGTGACGTCCAGGTAGCCGCCGCAGGCGGCCGCCCTGGCGTACTGCGACGAGCCGAGGGCCACGTAGAGCCGGTCCGCGGGCGGGCCCGGGAAGGAGCAGGTGCCGCCCGAGCGGCCCGCGTCGTAGAAGCTGGCCGTTCCCCTGTGGACGGTGCTGCCGCTGGGCGGCGCGGCGCACGCCGGGGTGGCGCCGCCGCGTACGGCGAGGGTGACGCCGAGGACGGCGGCCAGAGCGGCGACCCCGGCACCGGCCCACCAGTGCCGGAACCGACGTGACCGGGACGTTCTGGCCGGGCTGTCGCTTGCGGATTCCGCGCCTGGTGCCGTCACGCCGCCTGATGTTGCCGCATGATCCGCAGGCAGCGCAAAGCCCGCGAGCAGGCCGTCACGCGCCGGATCGGTGGGCGCGCAGTCCGTCGTGGGCTGGCCGTAGATCCACTCGGCTTCCCTGACGCTGGGGTGTCCGGGGGCGCGGGATAGGCCGGTTTCGCCGAAGGCGAGTGGATCATCGCTTTCCGCGTTGCTCCGCGTCCGTACCGTGTTGTCGAGGGAGGTAGGGATGATTGACCTGGTGACGGTCGGCGCGGTCGTGGGCGTGCTGCTCGTCGGTGTCGGTGTCGTGGTCCGCAAGCCGGTCGACGCCCGGCGGGTCCTGCGGTGGTCGGCCCTGACGATCACCGTGCTGGTGGCCGCCGCGCTGACGCCCTTCACGGTGGACGACTCCGGACCCGCGGCCAGCTACCTGCTCGGCGTTCCGGTCGTCGCCGCGTTACTGCCGGCTCTGGCGCAGCGGTTCGGTCGGCTGGGCGGGGTCGTCGACCTGGCTGCCGCGTTGGTCATCGGCGGGTGGGGCCTGCTGCTCGGGCTGGGCATCGGCGGCGCGTTCCTGCCGGCGGCCGTGCTCCTGGTCGCCAGCGCCTTCGCCACCAGGCCACCTCGACCGTCCAACGCCACCTGAAATGGGGCAGGACCGCGAGGAGACCGCCCCAACCGTCATCTTCGATCTCGACGGCGTCCTGCTGCGCGGAGACGCGTTCGGGCTCTTTCTGCGACGCGTCGCCTTCGCGGGTGCCCGACTGCCGCTGGCCGTCGGCCTGCTCGTCCTCCTCGCGCCCATGATCGCCGTTCCCGCCTCCCGCATCCGGGCGGCGCGCTGGGTGAGTCGGGTCGGCCTGTGGGGGCGGGACGCGGATCAGGTGCGGGCCGAACTCGGGCGTTTCGGCGCCGACCTGGGCGCCGAGCCGGGGCGGATCATCGTGCCCGCGCTGCGGATGGTCCGTACCCACCTCGCGGCGGGGGACCGCGTCGTCGTGGCGACCGCGTGCGAGTACACCCTGGCGCGCGCGGTGCTCGACGTGATCGGCCTCGCCGAGGTCGAACTCGTGGCCTCGCACATCCGTGGCCCCAGGTTGATCGTGCACAACCACGGCGCGACGAAATTGGTGCAGCTGGCCGCCCACGGGGTGACGCCGCCTTGGCGGGTGGCCTACAGCGACTCGCTGTCCGATCTGCCCATCCTCGCCGCCGCGGAGCGAGCGGTGCTGGTCGACGTGAACGCGCGTGAGGCCGCCCGGGCGCGGCGGCTGCTCGGTACCCGACTGACCACCGTGACCTGGGCGGACCGCTAGGGAGATCCCCTTCGCCGCGCGGATTGGTGCGCACGCTCTCCGTGACGGGTGCGGGCGGGTAGTTGACGGACGCTTGACGATCTCGGGTCGGAGGCGTTCCGACGTAGTCAGATCGTCAACAACCGGGCCCTAGCGTCAGCCTGTGAAGAATTTTGTACGGGAACCGGCTGTACTGGTGGTGGGTGCGGGACCGACCGGACTCACTCTGGCGTGTGAGCTCGCCCGCCGGGACGTCCGGGTCCGCATCATCGAAGCCTCCGCCGAGCCCCGTGCCGGCTCCCGGGGTAAAGGTATGCAGCCACGGACCTTGGAGGTGCTCGAGGATCTGGACCTGGCTGCCGGAGCCATCGCCAATGGACGTTTCCGGATGCCGTTGCGCAAGTACCTACCGAACGGCGAGGTGATCACCCACGAGGTGCTCGCCGACGCCACCGAGCCCAGCGCGGCGACGCCGTACACCCGGCCGTTGATAATCGCCCAGTACCGCACCGAGGCACTGCTGCGAGCCCGGCTGGCCGAGTTCGGAGTGCGGGTCGAGCAGAATGTCCGGCTGCTGCGGTTCGGTCAGGATAAGACAGGTGTGTCCGCTCAGCTCGACGCGGGCGGGACTGAGACCGAGGTCGGCGTCGACTACCTGGTTGGTTGTGACGGCGGGTCCAGCCTGGTCCGCAGGCAGAGTGGTGTCGCCTTCCTCGGTGAGACCGACGAGGACGCCCGGTGGTTGGTCGCCGACATCGAGCTCGACGGACTCGACCGTGACTTCTGGTACCAGTGGATATCCCCGTCCGGGGCCGGTCTCGCCCTGTGTCCACTGCCGGCCAGCAACGCTTTCCAGTTGCAGACCGGTGTGCCGGCGGGCGCTGCCGCCGTTCTCTCCATCGACCAGGTGCAGGCGCTGATCAGCGATATCAGCGGCCGCGCTGATATTCGGGTCCGGCACGTACGGTGGCAGTCGATCTGGCGAGCCAACGCGCGGCTGGCCGAACGGTATCGCGTGGGGCGGGTCTTCCTGGCCGGCGATGCCGCCCACGTCCACACACCGGCCGGTGCGCAGGGAATGAACACCGGCATCCAGGACGCCTACAACCTCGGCTGGAAACTGGCCCACACCCTGTCCGGCGCACCGGCCGCGCTGCTCGACACGTATCAGGAGGAACGTCAGCCGGTCGCCCTCGACGTGCTGGGTCTCTCCGCGGAGATGTTCGTCGGCGGGCTCGCCACCGTACTGCCGAAGGAAGGCCAGCAGCAGTCCGTCACCCAGCTCGGTGTGCAGTATCGGGCGAGTTCGCTCAGCGAACGTCACGGTGCAGCGGCGGGGGCGCTCACCGCCGGGGATCGGGCACCGGGCGGCGTGCTGGCGGCGGCGAACGGTGACGCGACGCGGTTGTTCGACCTTTTCCGTGGCACGCACGTCACGACCTTGGCGTTCGGGTTGTCCGGCGCTGCCGTCGCCAGCAGGTTGGCCGAGCGCTTCGGAGAGCACCTGCGGGCGTACTCCATCGTCCGAGCGGGGCAGGCTGCGGCCGGTGCGTACACCGATCCCACCGGTGACGTCTTCGCCAGCTACGACGCCACCGACGGCGTGCTCATCCTCGTCCGGCCCGACGGTTATGTCGGCGTCCGCGCCACCGACCTGGACGAGGATCGGATCGCCAACTACCTGAACCGGATCCTTCCCCCACCACTCTGATTGCGGCTGTCGACGTCAGCCGACCCGCTCGGTCACGTACCGACCGCGTCGGCTGGCGCTGACACCCATATCGCCACGGGGGCGGTCAGCCGCGTTCTAGGCTCCGAGATGGGGCGGCGCGCCATCTCGGCGCACACATCCGGGCAGTGCCCTCACCCCCATGATTCCCCTCGCGAGGCGCGAACTCCGACAGAGAGGAAGCAGGCATGGCGGTCAAGACGAAGACGCGGCCCGGCACCACGGAGATCCGCCCCTTCACGGTGGAGATCCCCCAGGCGGACCTCGACGACCTGAAACGGCGGATCGCGGCCACCCGGTGGCCGGAAAAGGAGATCGTCGACGACCAGTCGCAGGGCGTGCCACTCGCGACCATCCAGGCCGTCGCGCGTTACTGGGAAAACGAGTACGACTGGCGCAAGGTCGAGTCACGCCTGAACGCCGTACCGCAGTTCATGACCACCATCGACGGGGTGGACATCCACTTCATCCACGTGCGCTCCAAGCACGAGGACGCGATGCCGCTCATCGTCACCCACGGGTGGCCCGGGTCGGTGATCGAGCAGATGAAGATCATCGAGCCGCTGACCGACCCGACGGCGCACGGCGCGAGCGCGTCGGACGCCTTCCACCTGGTGATCCCGTCGCTGCCCGGCCACGGCTTCTCCGGCAAACCCACCTCGACGGGCTGGAACCCGCAGAAGATCGCCACCGCCTGGACCGAGCTGATGACGCGCCTCGGGTACGACCGGTTCGTCGCCCAGGGTGGCGACTGGGGAGCGGTCATCGTCGACCAGATGGGCGTGCAGGCCCCGCCGGAACTGCTCGGCATCCACACCAACATGCCCGGCGCGGTCCCGCCCGAGATCGACCTGCTGTTCCAGGGCGACACCACCGGCGCGAACAACGCCATGGGGTCGCTTCCCTCGGGCCTGTCCGACGACGAGATGCGCGCCGCCACCGAACTGGACTACGTCTGGAAACACGTCGCGTACGCCCTGATGATGGCGACGCGACCGCAGACGCTGACCGCGCTGGCGGACTCCCCGGTGGGCCTGGCGTCGTTCCTGCTCGACCACGACGCGAAGAGCCTCGCCCTGATCGCGAAGGTCTTCGAGGGCGCCCAGGCGGGCCTGACCCGCGACGACATCCTCGACAACATCTCGCTCTACTGGCTGACGAACACCGCGGTCTCCGCGTCCCGCCTGTACGCGGAGAACAAGCTCTCGTTCTTCGCCACGAAGGGCGTCAACGTCCCGGTCGCCGTGAGCGTGTTCCCGGACGAGCTGTACGAGGCCCCGCAGAGCTGGGCGGAGCAGGCGTACCCGAACCTCATCTACTACAACAAGCTCGACGTCGGCGGGCACTTCGCGGCCTGGGAGCAGCCGAAGCTGTTCTCCGAGGAACTGCGCACCGCCTTCCGGTCGCTGCGCTAGATGTCCGCGTTCGGTCGGGTGCACCTGCCGCCGCTCGGCGGCGCGGTCGAGTGGCTCAACTCCGAGCCGCTCGGCCCGGCCGAGCTGCGCGGACGCGTCGTACTCGTGAACTTCTGGACGCTGACCTGCATCAACTGGCTGCGCCAGGAGCCGTACGTGCGGGCCTGGTCGCGGGCCTACCGGGACGACGGCCTGGTCGTCGTCGGGGTGCACACGCCGGAGTTCGGCTTCGAGCACCGGATCGACTGGGTACGCGCCGCCGTCGCGGCTCGGGACATCGACTACCCGGTCGCGGTCGACAGCGACTACGCGATCTGGGGCGCGTTCGCCAACCAGTACTGGCCGGCGCTCTACTTCGCCGACGCCGACGGCGTGATCAGCGACGAGCACTTCGGCGAGGGCCGCTACGAGCAGTCCGAACGGACCGTCCAGCGGCTGCTCGGCATCGAGCGGGACCTCGTACCCGTCGAGGGTTCCGGCATCGAGGCGGCGGCGGACTGGGACCAGCTGCGCACGCCGGAGACGTACCTCGGCTTCGGTCGTGGCGGACACTTCGCGTCGCCGCACGGCGCCGCCCTCGACGAACGCCGCGTCTACGACCTTCCCGAGCGCCTGGGCCTGAACCAGTGGGCCCTCGCCGGGGAGTGGACGATCGGCCCCGAGAAGGCGGTGCTCGCACAGGCCGGCGGGAGCGTCGCCTTCCGCTTCCACGCCCGCGACGCGCACCTCGTGCTGTCGCCCGACGGGCAGGGGCCGATCCCGTACCGGGTGCTCCTCGACGGCGAACCCCCCGGCCCGTCGCACGGCGTGGACGTCGACGCCGACGGCAACGGTGTCCTCCTGGACGGGCGGCTGTACCAGCTCGTCCGGCAGGACGGCGCGATCCGCGAGCGGACCGTCGAGATCAGGTTTGACGCGCCCGGCGCCGAGGCGTACGCCTTCACGTTCGGCTGACCGTCCGGGGCCACCTCGGCGCGCGGGTCCGCCTAGTGTCGAACGCTGTGACCACGCCCGAGATCACCATCGCCACCCCTGCCGACCGGGACGCCGTCGTCGGCACACTGGTCGCCGCGTTCGTCAAGGACCCCATCCTGCGGCACCTGTTCCCCGACGATGAGACCTATCCGCGGCACGCCGCGACCTTCTTCGGGAACCTCTTCGACAGGCGGGTGCACCAGCTGTCGATCTGGACGATCGGCGCGGGCGCCTCGGTCGCCCTGTGGGACCCGCCGGCCGCGCCGCAGGCAACCGGGCTCCAGCCGTCGCCGGACGGCGGCACCGCCGCGCGTTACCCCGCTGACGTGCGGGCCCGCGTCCAGGGCTACGACGACGCCGTACACGCGGCCCTGCCGACGTACCCCTTCTGGTATCTGGGTGTGCTGGGCACCCACCCGGACAGCGCCGGACGCGGCTGGGGTCGCGCGGTCATGCGGGCCGGGCTGGCCCGCGCCGCCGCCGACGGCCTGCCGGCGATCCTGGAGACCAGCAACCCGGCCAACGTCGAGCTGTACCGCCGCGCCGGCTGGGAGGTCATCGGCTCGCTGCCGGAGCCGGTCCCCACCTGGCTGATGCAGCAGCCACCCCGCTGAGGCACCCGATCATCGCGGGCATCGGATGTCGGGTGGGCCCCCTGCCCGGCCACCTAGCGTTGCTGCTCGTAAGGGAAGGAGGCCCGGATGCTGGAACGGCTCAACGAGGCCATGGCGCACATCGAGCGGCACCTCGACCAGCAGGTCGAGGTGGCCGACCTGGCGCGGATCGCACTGACGTCGGAGTACCACTTCCGGCGGCTGTTCTCCGCGCTGGCCGGCATGCCGCTGTCGGAGTACGTCCGTCGCCGCCGGCTCACCGTCGCCGGCGCGGACGTGCTGGCGGGGGAGCGGACGCTGCTCGACATCGCGGTGCGCTACGGCTACGGCTCCGCCGAGGCGTTCGCCCGGGCGTTCCACGCCGTGCACGGCGTGGGGCCCGGAGAAGCCCGGCGTACGGGGGCGGCGCTGCGCTCCCAGCCCCGGATGTCCTTCCGACTCACCGTGGAAGGGAGCGGCAGCATGGAGTACCGAATCGTCACCAAGGACGCGTTCGCGCTGGTGGGGCGCAAGGCCCGGGTCCCGCTGGTGCACGAGGGGATGAACCCGGCGATCGTCGCGTTCATCAGGAGCATCGACAGCGGGACGACGGCCCGGATCGAGGCGCTCTCGGACCAGGAGCCCGCCGGGATCGTCAACGTCAGCGACAACCTGGCTGACAGCCGGGCCGAGGGGAGCGAGCTGGACTACTGGCACGGGGTGGTCACCTCGGCCACGCCACCGCAGGACCTGGACGCGCTGCCCGTACAGGCCGGGACGTGGGCGGTGTTCACCACCTCCGGCGCGTTCCCGCAGGCGGTGCAGTTCCTGTGGCGGGACGTGTTCACCCAGTGGTTCCCGTCGAACCCGTACCGCAGCCGGCCCGGACCGGAGATCTCCCGGGTGCGGGTGTCCGCGGACGGGACCACGGCGGACGCCGAACTGTGGATCCCCGTGGAGCGGGTCGCGGCCTGAGCCTCAGTCGGGCACGTCGTCCCAGCTCGTGCCCGGCGGCAGGTGCCCGGCGGACGGGTTGTCGCGCAGCGCGTAGGCGATGACCAGCAGTGCGTGCTTGTCCAACTCGGGCAGCCGGTCCAGCGGAAACCACCGCACGTCCAGCGACTCGTCGTCGTTGACCCGTGCGGTGCCGGACACCACCTGGCAGACGAAGCCCAGGTTGAGGTACTCGCAACGGTCGCCGTTGGGATAGGTGTGCGGGTGGGAGACGGCGCTGGTCAGGCGCAGCGGCGTCACGTCCAGACCCGTCTCCTCCCGTACCTCCCGTACCAGCGCGGTGGCCGGCTGTTCGCCCGGCTCGACGAAGCCGCTGATGACCGACCACCGCCCGTCGTCCGAGCGTTGGCCGAGCAGCAGCTCGCCGGCGTCGTCGCGGATGACCGCGCTGACGCTGGGCAGCCACAGCAGGTCGTGGCCGACGTGCTTGCGCATCCGCACGATGTAGTCCGGTACCGCCATCGGGCGATCATAGGCCGCGTGCCAAGCGCCCGCGTTTCCGGCGCGTCCAATGCCCCCACCTGCACTTCTTTCGGCGTTTTCGCCCGCGGCGCGGTGTGCGTCTCTACTGTGGAGAGGGTTAGGCGACTTGCGTGATCCGGTGGCGGGCGACCGGTTCGCGGTGCACAGTGTTTCCCATGAGCGACAGCGGACGCAGTGGGCAGTTCTACTGGTGCACCCGACACCACCGGGTCGAGACGGACGCCGACGTGTGTCCGGCGAAGCACGTCCTCGGCCCGTACGACTCGGCGGCCGACGCGGAGAACGCCCTGCAGCGAGTGCAGGAGCGGAACGAAGCGTGGGAGGCCGAGGACGCACGTTGGGCCGGGGAGGACAGGTAGACGGCGCGGGACGGCCCGCGTCGCGGTAGTTCGTGCTCCGCGAGGACGCACGCGAGAGCACGTCCCCAAGGAGGGAACCACGATGGCCGTTACACAGCAGGCCACCACCCGCCCGGCTGCCCGCAAGACCACCGCGAAGAAGACCGCCGCGGCGGAGCGTGGCACGTCGGCGAGCCGGACCACCCCCGTGCGCAAGTCCACCGCGGGCGCGGCGAAGGCGCCGGCCCGCAAGGCGGCCGGCGGCGCGGGGCGTGCCCCGGCGACGAAGACGACCACGGCGGCGAAGAAGGCCCCCGCCAAGAAGGCGACGGCCGCGAAGACGACGAAGACCACGGCGGCGGCGAAGAAGACCACGGCCGCCCGTAAGGCCCCCGCGAAGAAGACCGCGACCACGGCCAGGACCACGGCGGCCAAGAAGGCGCCCGCGAAGACCACGTCCGCCCGCGGGACGACCACCGCCACGAAGCGGAGCCCGGCGTCCACGGCGCGCACGAGCGCCACCGCGAGCAGGACGACGAGCGCGGCGAAGAAGACGACGAGCACGGCGAAGAAGACCACCGGCGCGGCGAAGAAGACCACCGCGTCGGCGGCGAAGAAGACCACGGCCGCGGCGAAGGCACCTGCCCGCAAGGTCGCGACCAAGGCGTCGGCGGCGAAGAAGACGGCCGCGAAGAAGGCGCCCGCGAAGAAGACCACGGCGGCGAAGAAGACGGCGACCCGTCCGGCCGGCGGCGCCCGCAAGGCCGCGGCGAAGAAGGCCCCGGCCGCCAAGGTGACCGGCACCTCGTCGACGACCGCCCGCAAGGCGGCGGCGAAGAAGGCCCCGGCGAAGAAGACCACCGCCGCCAAGGCGCCGGCCCGCAAGGTGACCGCCCGCAAGTCGCCGTCGCGTCCGGTCGCCGCACGGGCAACCGCCCCCCGGGGTACGCGCACCACGGCGCGCAGGGCGACCGGCTGACCGCTGGTCGTCCCCGGGCTGACACTGGTCGCAGTCCTCAGCTGGCGGGCGGCGCGGCGTGGACTCAGCCGGTCACCGGAGGCGGATCACCGGCGGCGCTGTCAGGATTGATCCGTGGTCATCCGACGCGTACTCGCCCCCCGCATCGACTTCGGCGCGCTGCGCCGCGAGCTCGGTCTGCCCGAGGGTTTTCCGGCCGCGGCCCAGCGGGAGGCCGACGCGGCGGCAGCCGCGCCACCCCGTCCGTCCGTCGACCGCACCGACGTACCGTTCGTCACGGTCGACCCGGCCACCTCCCGTGACCTGGACCAGGCCATGCACCTGGCCCGTCGGCCGGGCGGCGGCTACCGCGTGCGGTACGCGATCGCGGACGTCGCCGCGCACGTACACCCGGGTGGCGCGCTGGAGGAGGAGACCTGGCGGCGGGGGCAGACGGTCTACCTGCCGGACGGCAACGTGCCGCTGCACCCGGTGACGCTGAGCGAGGGCGCGGCGAGCCTGCTGCCCGACGACGACCGCGCCGCAGTGGTGTGGACCATCGACCTGGACGCCGACGGCGGCACGCTCGCCGTCGAGCTGGAGCGCGCCCTGGTACGCAGTCGGGCCAAGCTCGACTACACCGGCGTGCAGGCGGCGGCCGACGCCGGTCGACTGCCCGAGCCGATCGCGCTGCTGCCCGAGATCGGCGACCGGCTGACCGCCCGGGGACTACGCCGGGGGGCCATCAACCTGCCGCTGCCCGAGCAGGACGTGGAGCCCGACGGCGACGGGTGGCGGCTGGTGTTGCGCGGGCCCGCGCCCATGGAGGAACACAACGCGCAGATCTCGCTGCTGACCGGGATGGCCGCCGCCGACATCATGCTGGCCGGCGGGATCGGCCTGCTGCGCACGATGCCCCGGCCGAAGCCGGAAGCGGTGCAACGCCTACGGGCGGCCGCCGCCCCGCTGGGCGTGCGCTGGCCGGACGGTGCGAGCCCCGGCGAGGTGATCGCCGGCCTGGACGCCGCGCAGCCCCGTGCCGCCGCGTTCATCGACCAGGCCGCTGAACTGATGCGCGGCGCCGCGTACACCGCCTTCGACGGCAGCCGCCCGGAGCAGCCGGAGCACGGTGGGGTCGCGGCCGCGTACGCCCATGTCACGGCCCCGTTGCGGCGCCTCGCCGACCGGTACGCGACCGAGGCCTGCCTGGCCCTGCACGCGGGCCGGGAGGTCCCCGACTGGGCCCGCGCCGCGCTGCCCCGGCTGCCCGAGGTGATGGCCAGCACCGACCGCACCGCCTCGGCAGCCAGCCGTGGCGCGGTCGAACTGACCGAGGCGGTGCTCCTGGAACACCGGGTGGGGGAGACGTTCGACGCGGCGGTCCTCGACGTCGACGCTCCTCCCAACGGCAAGTCCCGGCCGCGCCCGCCCGGCGGAACGGTGGCCCTGGACGCCCCGCCGGTCCGCAGCCGCTGCCTCGGCGACCTGCCCCTCGGCGAACGGGTCCGGGTCCGCCTGGTCACCGCCGACCCGGCGTCCCGCACGGTGCTGTTCGAGCTGGCCTGAGAGGGCCGCGGCGTCCGGCGGGGATTGTCACAGCGGCTGGCCACACAGGCGTGCCCAGCGGTTTGCGAGGATGAGTCCATGGCATACGACGCGAGCACGCTGCCCGACGTTTCCGGGCTGACGGTCGGCATCATCGGCGGCACCGGCGACCAGGGGCGTGGCCTCGCCTACCGACTCGCCCGGGCCGGGCAGACGGTGCTGATCGGCTCCCGGTCCGCCGAGCGGGCCGCCGAGTCCGCCGCCGAGATCGCCGCGCTGCCCCGGATGCCGGCCGACGTCCGCATCACCGGCGCGGCCAACGACGAGGTGGCCCGCCGCAGCGACGTGGTGATCATCGCAGTGCCGTGGGACGGCCACGCCGCCACCGTCGCCGCTCTCGCCGAGCCACTGGCCGGCACGATCGTCGTGGACTGCGTCAACCCGCTGGGCTTCGACAAGCAGGGCCCGTACGCGCTCACCGTCGACGAGGGCAGCGCCGTCCAGCAGGCCGCCGCGCTGCTGCCCGACTCCCGGGTCTGCGCCGCGTTCAACCACGTCAGCGCGCCACTGCTGGCCGACCCCGAGGTCGACCGGATCGACCTTGACGTGCTGATCTGCACCGAGGACCGGGAACTCGTCGACATCGTCGGGGCGCTCGCCGCCCGGATCCCCGGGATGCGCGGCATCTACGCCGGTCGGCTGCGCAACGCCCACCAGATCGAGGCGTTCACGGCGAACCTGATCGCCATCAACAAGCGCTACAAGGCCCACGCCGGCATCCGCGTCACCGACCTCTGAGCGCGCCCTGGGGGATCATGGGGCATGACCGATTCCGACGCGGTGTTGAGGATCGCGGATCTGCGCCGAGCGTGCTCGATGTTGTTGGACGCGGCGGAGAGCCGATTCGGTCCGGAGATCCAGCTGTCACAGCTCGACGTCGACTACTACTGGAACATGGACCTGGGTGCGGCATTTCGGATGGTTCAGCAGCCCGGGTCGGAGATCGACTGCGGGCAGAGCAGCGACGATGTCGCCGAGTTGACGAGCCTCTTGCAGCGGGGTGGTGCAGAGGGCTTCGTGTCGCTGCGGCACGACCTTTCGCACGTGAGCGGGCTGCTGCGGCTGCTGGCGTACCTCGATCTGCCCGACAACCGCGAGGTGCGCGAGAAGTAGCCCCGCGTCATCACCGGCACCCGTGCTGGCGCAGCCGGCACTTGTCAGTAGGGATCCATCCGTACGAGTGGATCGCCTCCGGACAGCGTCACGTTCGTCGGTGGTAGTGGTTGCGGCGGGGGATCTGCTCCGGGTCGAGCCAGGCGGGCGGGACGAATTCGGGGTGGCCGTCGCCGCCCAGGCGGACCGTCCACTCGCCGTGGTGCAGGTGGCGGTGGTGGTGGCCGCAGAGGAGCACCGAGTTGGTCAGGCTGGTGTGGCCGCCGTCGGTCCAGTGGTGGATGTGGTGGGCGTCGCACCAGCGTGGTGGTCGGTCGCAGCCGGGGAAGGCGCAGCCGCGGTCGCGGAGTACCAGGGCGCGGCGCAGGGGCCCGGTGACGAGTCGGCGTTGGCGGCCGACGTCGAGTGTCTGGCCGGCGCTGCCGAGCACGGCGGGCAGGATCGCCGCGTCGCAGGCCAGCCGTCGGACGGTCTCGGCGGTGAGCCCGAAGCCGGTGTCGAGGGTGCCCGCGCCGAGCTGTTGGGCGAGGCCGTCGAAGCTGGTGGTGACCACGAGTTGAGTGGGCTCGCCGCCGTGCTCGGGCAGCTCACCGGTGCGCAGGGCGAGTCGGCACAGGTCGCCGAGTGCGTCGTGCCGCCGTTGCCCGGGTGACCGCTGGTCGTCCTGGCCGCAGGGCGCGGTCAGTGGGTCGATGGCGGTGCGGAGCAGGCCGGCGGTCTCCGCGTCGAGGGTGCCGCTCAATCGGAGCCGGCCGTCGGTCAGCTCGGAGAGGGTGAGGTGACGGTCCCGGGTGGCGCGGCGGGCTTCGGCGTCGAGGGCGGCCTTGGCGGCGGCGTCGGCGATCTCGGGGGCGACGTGGTCGAGGATGCGGGTGCCGAGCTTGCGCAGCAGGGTGGGGTCGAACCGGCCGGCCCAGTCGACCAGGACGCCGGCGGCTCTGGTGGCGACCTCGGCGTCGGCGGTGGTCCGCACGCTGTCGACGGTGTCGGCGATGACGCGGGCCTGCTCCAGGCTGACATCCCCATCGGCCAGCGCCTGGCGGACCTCCGGAACGCCCGTGTCGAGGACGCTGGCGAATTCGACCAACCGGCGGGCGGCGGGCACGGTCAACCGGAGGCGGTCGCGTAACCAGACCGCCGTCGACGACGCGCCCTGCGCCCGCGCCGTGCCCCGGCCGTCCAGCTCGCGCACCAGGGCCAGCTTGACCGCCGCGAGCTGCTGCTCGAGCCGATGAACGGCGTCGAGCGCGGCGACCAGGTCGTGCTCCGCGAGGGCCCAGACGGGCGCGGCGGCGGATGCCACCACCGCGCCCCGCGCCTGCGCCAACTCCTCAATCACACCCCGAGAATAGAACAGGTGTACGACAAAAACAGCTACCATGATCGATGAGGGCGAGCTGCCTATGTAAAACTTTTTAGACACGATGTCAAAGACGCCATACTATGGGTGTGTCAAGAATTCTTTACAGTAGGAGGCGGTCGTGACGCACGAGGAGAAACGCGCCTGGATCATGCTGGTGGTCAGTGTGGTGGGCTACGCCGTCTACGCCGCCGTCGTCCTCAACCGGGTCGACGGCGGCCCGCTCACCGCCACCCCGTACGCCGCCGTGCTGTTGTGGACGGTCGGCGGGGCCGTCGTCGCGGCCGTCGTCGCCGAGATCGGGATGGGTGTGGTCAACCCGGGAGCCTCCCGAGCCAAGGACGTCCGTGACCGGGAGATCGGACGGCTCGGTGACCACGTCGGCCAGGCGTTCGTGGCCATCGGCGCGGTGTCGGCGATGCTGATGGCGCTGGCCGAGTGGGACTGGTTCTGGATCGCCAACGTCATCTACCTGTGCTTCGTCCTGTCGGCGGTGGTCGGCTCGCTGGCCAAGGTGATCGTCTATCGCAAGGGTGTCCCGCAGTGGTGAAGCCGACCCGCGTCACGAACAACATCCGCGCGCTGCGCTTCGCGCACGGCGAGATGACCCAGGCCGAGCTCGCCGAGCGGATCGGCGTGACCCGGCAGACCGTCATCGCCATCGAGCAGGGTCGCTACTCGCCGTCGCTGGAGATGGCGTTCAAGATCGCCCGATTGTTCGACGCGCGTCTCGACGACGTCTTTCAGTACCCCGAGGAGGCGGCGCCATGAAGGCCATCGTCCAGGACAGCTACGGCCCGCCCGACGTGCTGCACCTCCGCGACATCGACCAACCGGCCGTGCGGGACGACGAGGTCCTCGTCCAGGTCCGTGCCGCCGGGGTCGACCCCGGCGTGTGGATCTTCATGACGGGTCGCCCGTACCTGGCGCGGCTGGCCAGCGGGCTGCGCCGGCCCCGGGTTCCGGTGCGTGGGCGGGACCTGGCCGGGGTGGTCGTTGCGGTCGGCGCGCGGGTGACCCGGTTCCAGCCCGGCGACGAGGTGTTCGGCACCTGTCCGCGCGGCTCGTACGCCGAGTTCGCGAGCGCGCCGGAGCGGCGGCTGGCCCGCAAACCGGCCAACCTGTCGTTCGCGCAGGCCGCCGCCGCGCCGGTCTCCGGGATGACGGCGCTGCGTGCGGTCCGCGACAGCGGCGCGGTGCGCCGAGGGCACCGCGTCCTGGTCATCGGCGCGTCCGGCGGCGTCGGGTCGCACGCCGTACAGATCGCCAAGGCGTACGGGGCGACGGTCACCGCCGTCTGCACGCCCGCCAGGGCCGCGTTCGTACGCGCCCTCGGCGCCGACGACATCCTCGACCACACCACCGAAGAGGTCGACCGCCGTGGCCCGATCTACGACGTGGTCATCGACACCGGCGGCGATCGGCCGATCTCTCTTCTGCGCCGCGCCCTCACCCCCCACGGGACACTGGCGCTCGTCGGCGGCACGTACACCAGGGGTCCCGTGCTCAGCGGCTACGACCGGCAGATGGTCCGCGCGCCGCTGCTGTCCCTGTTCGTCGGTCAACGGCTGCGGAGCGTGAGCGCAGTCGAGCGCACCACGGACCTGGACGAGCTGGGGAACCTCATCGAGTCGGGCGCGCTCACCCCGGCGGTCGACCGCACCTATCCGCTGGCCCAGGCGGCGGACGCGATCCGCCACCTCCGGCATGGACACCCGGCGGGGAAGATCGTCGTCACCGTGTGACCCGGCGGTCGCCGCGACCGTTCAGCCACGGCGACCGGGACCGGGCGACGGGAGGTGGACGTGGCCCCCCGCCGGCCCGGGCCACTTGACCACCTAGAAGGTGTGCTCGGCGGCGGGGAACTCGCCGCCGCGGACCTCGTCGGCGAAGCGACGGGTGGCATCGGTGAGGACGTCCGCGAGATCGGCGTAGCGCTTCACGAAACGGGGCGCCTTGCCGGTGCGCAGGCCGGCCATGTCCTGCCAGACGAGCACCTGGGCGTCGGTGTCCGGGCCGGCGCCGATGCCGACGGTGGGGATGGACAGCTCGTGGGTGATCTGCTTGGCCACCACGCCCGGCACCATCTCCAGCACCACCGCGAACGCGCCGGCCTCGGCCACCGCCCGCGCGTCGGCCAACACCTCGTCGGCCGTGTCGCCCCGGCCCTGCACCCGGTAGCCGCCCAGGGTGTGTTCGCTCTGCGGGGTGAAGCCGATGTGCGCCATCACCGGGATGCCGGCGCCGACGATCGCGGCGATCTGCGCGGCACAGCGTCGACCGCCCTCCAGCTTCACCGCGTGGCAGCCGCCCTCCTTCATGAACCGGACGGCGGTGCGCAGCGCCTGGGCGGGGCCCTCCTCGTACGAGCCGAACGGCAGGTCACCGACGACGAGGGCCTGCCTCGTCGAGCGCACCACGGCCCGTACCAGCGGCAACAGGTCGTCGGCGGTGATCGGCAGAGTGGTCTCGTAGCCGAAGACGTTGTTCGCCGCCGAGTCACCGACCAGCAGCACCGGTACGCCGGCGCGGTCGAAGATCCCCGCCGTGTACTGGTCGTACGAGGTGAGCATCGGCCACCGTTCGCCGCGCTCCTTGGCGGCGATCAGGTCGCGGGTGCGGACCCGACGGGTGGCCGGTCCGCCGTACAGCGCGGTCACCTCGTGCGGAGTGGACTCGATCATGACTGTCTCCCTTCCTCGAGGCCGCATGCGCGGTCCCCGGGCTCCGCCGATCGTCGCACCGCGAGGTGGGGCGGCGGCAGGGCACAGTGCAAGATGTCACTCCGCCACCCGGGCTCGCCGGGCGCGAGCCCGCCGGTAGGGCGCCGGGCCCGCGCCACCGGCCCGGCAACCCCATCGGGTGTACGAGGTCAGCCGTGCTCGCGCCACCGGTTCGTGATCGGCAGCCGACGGTCCCGGCCGAACGCCTTCATGGAGATCTTCGTGCCCGGCGCGGACTGGCGTCGCTTGTACTCGGCGGTATCCACCAGTCGCAGCACCTTGTCGACCACGGCCGGGTCGTGGCCCGACTCGACCAGCCCGTTCCGGCCCAGGTCGCCGTCGACGTAGCCGATGAGGATCGGGTCCAGCACGTCGTAGTCGGGCAGGGAGTCGCTGTCGAGCTGGCCCGGGCTCAGCTCGGCGCTCGGCGGCTTGCCGATCGAGTTCTCCGGAATGGGGGCGGTCTCGCCGCGACGGACCGCGTCCGTGTTGCGCCACTTCGCCAGCCGCCACACCAGCGTCTTCCAGACGTCCTTGATCGGGTTGAAGCCGCCCACCGAGTCGCCGTACAGGGTGGAGTAGCCGACCGCCAGCTCGCTCTTGTTGCCGGTGGTCAACACCAGGTGGCCCTCCTGGTTCGACAGCGCCATGAGGATGACACCGCGAACCCGGGCCTGGAGGTTCTCCACGGCGATCCCGGACAGCGACAGGTTCGCCAGGAAGGCGTCCACCATCGGCTGGATCGGCTCTACGCGGTAGTCGAGCCCCGTGCGCTTGGCCAGGTCGGCGGCGTCCTCACGGGAGTGCTCGGAGGAGTGCTGGCTGGGCAGCGACACGCCGACCACCCGGTCGGGGCCGAGCGCGTCGACGGCGAGCGCGGCCACCACCGCCGAGTCGATGCCGCCGGAGAGACCGAGCACCACCGACGAGAACCGGTTCTTGTTGACGTAGTCGCGCAGGCCGAGCACCAGCGCGTGCCAGACCTCGGCCTCGTCGGCGACCGGCTCGATCAGCCCACCGGTGACGGCGGGACCGGTCGGCGCGGGCGGGATGGGATCCACTGTGTGGTACGCCACCCGCATGCCGTCCGCGATGGTCTCGCCGCCCGGGGTGGTGGTCGCGGCCGGCAGCTCGACGTCGTGCACGAGCAGGTGCTCGACGAACTGCGGGGCGCGGGTGAGCAGGTCGCCGTCGGAGGTGACGATCATGGAATCGCCCTCGAAGACCAGCTCGTCCTGCCCGCCGATCATGTTCACGTACGCGATGGTGGCGTTCGCCTCGGCGGCCCGGCGGCGAACCAGCGGCAGCCGGATGTCGTCCTTGTTCAACTCGTACGGCGAGCCGTTGATGTTGACCACGAGCCCGACGCCGGCCTGTCGGGCGGCGGTGAACGGCCCGCCGGCCTGCCACAGGTCCTCGCAGATGGTCAGCGCGACGTCCACCCCGCCGATCCGCACGACGGTCAGCTCGTCGCCGGAGACGAAGTAGCGGTCCTCGTCGAACACCCCGTAGTTGGGCAGGTGGTGCTTGAAGTAGCGGGCCACGACCTCGCCCCGGTGCAGCAGCGCGGCGGCGTTGCGTGCCCCGCGCCCCGGCTCGGCGTCCCCGCTGACCTGCGGCGGCCCGTCGGCGTCCAGGTAGCCGACCACGACCGGCAGGTCACCGAGACCGTCGCCGGCGAGGTCGGCCGCGAGCTGCCGCAGGGCGGCCCGGGACGCGGCGACGAAGGACCGCCGGAAGACCAGGTCCTCGACCGGGTAGCCGGTCAACATCATCTCCGGGAAGAGCACCAACTGGGCGCCGGCGTCGGCCGCCTGGCGGGTCCAGCGACGGACCAGGTCGGCGTTGCCGGCGAGGTCGCCGACGCTCGGGTTGACCTGGGACAGGGCGAGACGCAGGGTGGGCATGCCCTCATCTTGCCCCAGCTTCGGCGGACGAATCCGTACCCTCGGACGAGACGGCGGCCACGTGCGGACGCCGCGCCGCCGTCGTGCCGCATCGGTACCGCTCGCCGGGCGGGACACGAGGGGACGGGCGGCGGCGGTTCGCGTAACGTCTGCGTAACCAGGCCCGGGAACACTGGGCGGTCAGGTCGGGCGCAGCCCGGCCAAGGCGGACAAAGAGTGTCGCGAGGGGTTGGGGAAGTGGACCGTCAGCAGGAGTTCGTCCTCCGTACGCTGGAAGAGCGGGACATCCGGTTCGTCCGGCTGTGGTTCACGGACGTGCTGGGCACGCTCAAGAGCGTCTCGGTGGCGCCCGCGGAGTTGGAAGCGGCCTTCGAGGAGGGCATCGGCTTCGACGGCTCGGCGATCGAGGGCTTCGCGCGCGTCTTCGAATCGGACATGGTGGCGATGCCCGACCCGACCACCTTCCAGGTCTTCCCGTTCGAGGGTGGGGTCAGCGGCGAGAGCGCCCGGATGTTCTGCGACATCCTGCTGCCCGACGGCGGCCCCTCCTGGGCCGACCCCCGGCACGTGCTGCGCCGCGCATTGTCCAAGGCGGCCGAGAAGGGCTTCACCTTCTACACCCACCCCGAGATCGAGTTCTTCCTGCTCGAGAACGGCCCGCAGGACGGCTCGGTGCCCACCCCGGTCGACACCGGCGGCTACTTCGAGCACACCACCCACGCCGTGGCCCGCGACTTCCGTCGCCAGGGCGTGCTGGCGCTGGAGCGGATCGGCATCTCGGTGGAGTTCAGCCACCACGAGGTCGCGCCCGGCCAGCAGGAGATCGACCTGCGGTACGCCGACGCGCTGACCACCGCCGACAACATCATGACCTTCCGGCACGTGGTCAAGGAGGTCGCGCTCTCCACCGGTGTGCAGGCCAGCTTCATGCCGAAGCCGTTCACCGACCAGCCCGGCAGCGGCATGCACACCCACCTGTCGCTGTTCGAGGGCGAGCGCAACGCCTTCCACGACGGTGGCGACCCGATGAAGCTCTCCAAGGTGGCGAAGTCCTTCATCGCCGGCCTGCTGATGCACGCCCGCGAGTACACGGCGGTCACCAACCAGTGGGTCAACTCGTACAAGCGACTCTTTCCGCAGGCGCTGCCGGACCGGATCACCGAGAGCCCGGCGTACGTCTGCTGGGGTCACCTCAACCGGTCCGCGCTGGTCCGGGTGCCCGCGTACGGCAAGCCCAACTCGGCCCGGGTCGAGGTCCGCTCGTTGGACTCGGCGACGAACCCGTACCTCGCCTTCGCGGTGCTGCTCGGCGCGGGCCTCAAGGGCATCGAGGAGGGCTACGAGCTGCCGCCGGGAGCCGAGGACGACGTCTGGTCGCTGAGCAGCGCCGAGCGCCGCGCCATGGGGTACGAGGCGCTGCCGGAGAACCTGGCCGAGGCGATCGACGTGATGGCCGGGTCCGAACTGGTCGCCGAGGTGCTGGGCGAGCACGTCTTCGACTTCTTCCTGCGCAACAAGCGGGCCGAGTGGGAGCAGTACCGCCGCGAGGTCACTCCGTACGAGCGGCAGCGCTACCTGGCGCTGTAGGGCAGGGCATCGGCGCGGGGCTGACGGGCTTGCCCGCTGCCGCTATCGTCTCGATCACCGCGCCGGTACCCCTTCCGGGCGGAGACTCGGGAGGCAGTCGGTGCTGGAGGACCTGCTCAGCGGTGCCTGGCAGAGCGTCGTGTTCGGGATCGTGGGCGTCGGGCTCATGGCGGCCGGGTTCGGGCTCGTCGACCTGCTGACCCCGGGGCGGCTGCGGGAGCTGATCTGGGTCGAGCGCAACACCAACGCGGGGCTGCTGCTCGCCGCCAACCAGCTCGGCATCGCCGGCATCGTCTTCACGGCGATCCTCACCAGCTACAGCGACTTCGCCAAGGGTCTCGCCTCGACCGTGGTGTTCGGGCTGGTCGGGCTGGCCATCATGGCGTTGGCCTTCTTCGTGCTGGACCTGCTCACCCCGGGCAAGCTCGGCGAGGTCATCTGCTCGTCCGAGCCGCACCCGGCCGCCCGGGTCAGCGCCGCCACGCACTTCGGCGCCGCGCTGATCGTCTGCGCCTGCATCGCCTGAGCCCGCGTCGCCTGAGCCCGCGTCGTCTGCGCCTGCATCGCCTGAGCCGGCGTCGTCCGGGCGCGGGCGTCGTACCCCGGTCGTAGCGTGCCGGGCATGAACCGCACGGATCGGCTCTACGCCCTGGTCGAGGAGCTGCGGGCCGTGTCGCCGCGGCCGCGCAGCGCGCGCTGGCTGGCCGTGCGCTTCGAGGTCAGCAGCCGGACCATCGAACGGGACATCGGCGCGCTCCAGCAGGCCGGGGTGCCGATCTGGGCCGAGCCCGGGCGTACCGGCGGTTACGTCCTGGACCGCGCCCACACCCTGCCGCCGGTCAACCTGACCGCCGCCGAGGCGGTCGCGATGGCGGTGGCGCTGCACCGGCTCGCCGGCTCCCCGTTCGCCGGGCCGGGCGCCACCGCGCTGCGGAAACTGCTGGCGGTACTGCCGGCCGCCGACGCCGCCGAGGCGCACCGGCTCGCCGGCCGGGTGCACCTGATCGGCGACGGGCCGGCCACGCCCGTCCCGGCCACCGTCGCCCACGCGGTCGCCGCGCGGCGGGTGCTGCGCATCCGGTACGCCGACCGCGCCGGCGTCGACTCGCTCCGGGCCGTCGAGCCGCTGGGCTACCTCGGCAACAGTCACCACTGGTACCTGGTGGCCTGGTGCCGCCTGCGCGGCGAGGTGCGATGTTTCCGCACCGACCGTATCCGCGAGGTCGAGGCCCTGCCGGAGGTGGTGGTCCGGGACCTCCGCCTGGAGGACCTGGACATCCCGCACGAGCGCGTCCGCGCGCTGAGTCTGGTCTGAGCGTGCCGTCCCGGGCGGTCTGAGCGTGCGGTCCCGGGCGGTGTGAGCGGTGCGGTCCGGGCGTGTGAGCGTGCGGTCCCGGGCGGCCACCCGGCCGGGTGATCCGGAAACACCGACAGGACGGTGTCGCGAGCGGCCTCGAGACTGCACCGGAAGCCGGCCGAACGGCCGGCTCGGGAAGACCTGGAGGAAGCATGTCCGCGACGCCCGTCACGTGGTTCGAGATCGGTACCGACCGGCCGGAGGAGGCGGAGCGCTTCTACGGCGACCTGTTCGGCTGGACCTTCACCGAGGAGGGCGGGGCCGCCGGTTCCTACCGGACGACCGGGGCTGGTGGCGACACCGGGATCGGTGGGGCGATCCGGGCGATCGACGGCTCGACGCCGAACTACACGATCTTCTACGCCGAGGTCACCGACGTGGCGGAGACCTGCCGGCGGGCCGAGGCGGCCGGTGGAAAGGTGCTCGTGCCGCCCCGGACCACGCCCACCGGGCTCACGCTGGCCCGGCTGACCGACCCGACCGGCAACCACCTGGGCGTGTTCGCGTCCCCACCCGCGCAGGGCTGACGCCGAGGGCGGGTGCCCTGCGGCCTGCCAGGCGCAAGATCGACTCCAGGTCGCCGATGTGGCGGTGTCCGAGTGCGATGGACACCGCCACATCGGCGCTGATCAACTCGACATCGTGGAAGTCGGGGTATCCGGGACCGCCGGACACCCCGAATTCACGGAAGTCGAGTGGATCAGGCCGGGCCGGCCTGTCCGGCGGGGCCGCCCTGTCCGGCGGGGCCGCCCTGTCCGGCGGGGCCGCCGTGGCCGAGCGGGCCACGGTGGCCGCCCGGGAAGACGCCGGCCTCGACGGCCTTGGTGATGGCGTCGGCCTGCTCCTGAGTGAGCTTGCCGTCCTTGACGGCCTGGTCCAGCCGCTCCTTGAGCGCGGCCTTGCGCTCCTCGGGAGAGTGACGCTGCGGCCGATCGGCCGGCCGGTGCTGCTCGCGGATCTTCTCCAGCGCGGCGGTCACCTTGTCGGTCGGCACGCCCAGTTCCTTGGCCAACTCCTCGGCGAACTGGCCCTGCCGGTCGGCCTTGGCCCCGGGCACCGGGGCGGTGCTGGCGCTCGGCGTCGGGGTGTCGGCGGCGAAGGCGATCGTCGGGGCCGCGATCCCGACGCCGAGGACGCCGGCGGCGGCGAGACCGGCCAGCATGTGCTTCCTACTGATGGTGCGGGACATGCTCTCCTCCAGAAGGCTAGGTGATACGCGATGTCGTCACCGACAGTGACGGGTAAGCCTGGGTGCGACCCGTGGCGAACCTGTCAGCGCGCTGACAAACGGGGGGCGGAAATCGGTTGTGCCGTCGCTTGTCGGGCGGCCAGGGTCGGTACGCCGCCGACGAAGGGACGTACGCCGAGATGACAGTCGAGATCCGGGAGATCGCGCTCGCCGAGCCGGGCGTCGGCCCGTACGGCATCACGGTCGGGCCCGACGGCGCGCTGTGGCTGACGCTGGTCCATGGCGGTGGCATCGCCCGCCTGGACCCCGACGGCCCGGTCCGGACCTACCCGCTGGAACCCGCCGGGGGCCGCCCGTTGATCATCACCTCGGGCCCGGACGGAGCGCTCTGGTTCACCCGCTCCGGAGATGACCGGATCGGTCGGATCACCGTCGACGGCGCGCAGCGCACGATCGCCCTGCCGCCCGGCGCCGGGCCGGGTGGCATCGCGGCCGGGCCCGACGGGGCGCTCTGGTACGCGGGGATGACCTCCGACACGATCGGCCGGGTGGCCACCGACGGCCGGGTGACCACCTTTCCGCTGCCGGTCAGCGGCGGGTTCCCCTCGATGATCACTGCCGGCGCGGACGATGCCCTCTGGTTCACCCTCAACCGCGCGAACGCGATCGGCCGGATCGCCCTCGACGGCACGGTGACGCTGTACCCGTTGCCCACCGCGGACGCCGGGCCGGTCGGCATCGCCCCGGGCGTGGACGGCGCCGTCTGGTTCGTGGAGATCACCGCCGGCCAGGTCGGACGGATCGACGCCGATGGCGTGATCGTCGAGTATCCGCTGCCGGACCGGGCCGCACGCCCGCACGCGATCGTGGCCGATCCCGCGGGTGGGGCCTGGTTCACCGAGTGGGGCGCCAACCGGATCGGTCACCTCGATCCGACCGGACGATTCGAGAGCTGGGTCCTACCCACCCCGCAGTCGGAACCGCACGGCATCGTCCACACTCCCGACGGAGTGTGGGCAGCCCTCGAAACCGGCGCACTGGCCCACCTGCCCCGCTGACCTACCGGACCGCGGGGGTGACTGTCAGGGTTTCGGATTCGGTGTCCAGGAGTGCTTCGGTGCCTACCGGGACGGTCAGTTGGTTGGGGCCGTGGCCGATGGGGAGGCCGCCGAGGACCGGTACGCCCAGGTCGCCGAGGCGCTCGGTGAGCACGTCGACGATCGTGGTGTCCCAGCCGTCGCCGCAGTCGGTGAACTGTCCGACCGCCACCCCGGCCAGCCCGTCCAGCGCCCCGGACCGGCGGAGCTGGGTCAGCATCCGGTCGACCTTGTACGGGGGCTCCTGCACGTCCTCGATCAACAGCACCGCGCCGGTCAGATCGGGCAGGTCCGGTGTGCCGATCGAGGCGGCGACGAGGCACAGGTTCCCGCCGAGCAGGGTGCCGGTGGCGCGGCCGGGGACACGGACGTCGAAGGTCTCCTCGGTGGGTACCGCCTCGACGGTCACCGGTTCGGTGGTCATCAGCGCCGCGTGCAGCGACTCGGCGGAGCGCAGCGGCGTCCGCTCGTCCCGCCAGGCCGCCCCGGGGCCGTGCACCCCGGCCAGTCGGGCGCCCCGCCACAGGGCGAGCTGCAACGCGGTGATGTCCGAGAAACCGGCCACCACCTTCGGGTCGCGGCGTACGGCCGCCATGTCGATGGCGTCGACGATCCGCTGGGCGCCGTACCCGCCCCGGGTGCAGATCACCCCACGGATCTCGGGGTCGGCGAACGCCGCGTTCAGGTCGGCGGCGCGCAGGTCGTCGGTGCCGGCGAGGTAGCCATGGCGGGCGTACGCGTTCGGGGCCGGTATCGGGCGCAGACCCCAGCTGGTGAGCAACTCCATGCCCCGGGCCACCCGTTCCGGCGAGGTCGGCCCGGACGGCGAGACGAGCAGCACGGCGTCGCCCGGGCGTAGGACGGGCGGGCGGACGACGGCGGTCTCCTCGTTGATCACAACCGCAGAGCCTAGCCATCGCGTCGGCACCGGAACCGCCAGCGGGTGCCGGGGGCGTGGCGGAGCGCGCCGCACCCGCTAGCCTCGACGGGTGGCAACCGCGCTGGTGATCGAGAACGACCCGACGGACGACGCGCGCCGGTTGGGTGAGTGGCTGACCGAGGCAGGGCTGGAGTTGTGGGTGGTCCGCCCGCACGCCGGTGACGAACTTCCCGCCGACCTCGAGGGGTACGCGGCGCTGGTGGTGCTGGGTGGCGACCAGCAGGCGTACCCGCTGCCGGACGGCTCGCCCGGCGCGCCCTGGTTCCCGGCCGTGGAGGGGCTGTTGCGTAAGGCGGTCCGGTACCGGGTGCCGACCCTGGCCGTCTGCCTGGGCGCGCAGTTGCTCGCCACGGCGCACGCCGGGCTGGTCGAACGGAGCCCGTCCGGGCCGGAGATCGGCCCCGGTGTGGTCGGCCGGCGCGACGCCGCCGAACAGGACCCGCTGTTCCGGTACGTGCCGCTGATCCCGGACGTGCTCCAGTGGCACTCCGACGAGATCACCGAGCTGCCCCGGGGCGCCACCCTGCTGGCGGCCTCCACCCGTTATCCGCACCAGGCGTTCCGGCTCGGTGACCGGGCCTGGGGGTTGCAGTTCCACATCGAGTGCGACACCGCGATGATCGCCGACTGGGCCACCGACTCGACCCTGCTCGCCGAGTTGGGCTACGACCCGGAGCTGGTGGTGGCGGCCTGCGACTCGGTGATGGTGGACGTCGAGGAGGTCTGGCAGCCGTTCGCCGCCCGGTTCGCCGCGCTGGCCCTGGGCGAGTTGGACGACAGCACGATCCGGCCCGGCCTGCCGCTGCTCGGGCACTGATGAGCCGGCCGACGAGGGCCCCCGGTCGGCTCGCCCGCTACGGCTTCGGCACCGCCGAGGGCGACGGCGGCGCGCGCGCCGCCGACCTGCTCGGCCCGGACGGGCTGGGTCTCTGGCAGCCGGTGGAGCAGGAGCCGGTCGACGACACGGCCGGGGAGTTACTCGCCGCGCTGTCCCGGGCCGCCGACCCGGACCTGGCGCTGCGTCAACTGCACCGCATCGTCGAGGCCGAACGACGGACCACCGGCGACACCGACGCGTCGCCGCTGCTCGCGGAGCTGCACGCCGACCCGGGGCTGCGGCGTCGGCTGATCGCCGTGCTGGGCGCGTCGTCGGCGCTCGGCGACCATCTGGTGGCGAATCCCGAGCACTGCCTGGCGCTGCGCACCGCGCCGGACGGGCTCGCGCCGATCGCCGACGGTCGGCTGGAACCGGTCGGTGACGGCAACCCGGTGGCGGTGCTGCGTGCCGCGTACCGGCTCTCCCTGCTGCGGATCGCGGCGGCCGACCTCACCGGCGGCCGGGCCCTGGAGCAGACGATGGCCGCGCTGTCCGCGCTGGCCGACGCGACGCTGGCCGCCGCGTACGAGATCGCCGTCGCCGAGTTGGCGGCGGGCACCGAGCGTCCCCGGCTGGCCGTGGTGGCCATGGGCAAGTGCGGCGGCGGCGAGCTGAACTACGTCTCCGACGTGGACGTGATCTTCGTGGCCGCCGAGGACGTCGACCTGCCCGCCGCGACGCAGGTGGCCACCCGGCTGATATCCGTCTGCGGGATGGTCGCCTGGCCGGTGGACGCCGCCCTGCGGCCCGAGGGCAGCCGCGGGCCGCTGGTGCGTACCCTCGCCAGCCACCTCGCCTACTACCGCCGGTGGGCGCGCACCTGGGAGTTCCAGGCGCTGCTCAAAGCCCGCCCGGCCGCCGGGGACCTGCCGCTGGCCCAGGAGTGGATCGACGAGCTCGCGCCGCTGGTGTGGAGCGCCGCCGAACGCCCCGAGGCGGTCGAGGACGTCCGCGCGATGCGCCGCCGGATCATCGACAACATCCCGCCGAAGGAGCTGGAACGCGAGATCAAGCGCGGTCCGGGCGGGCTGCGGGACATCGAGTTCGCCGTCCAGCTCCTGCAACTCGTACACGGCCGCGGCGACGAGACGCTGCGGGCGCCGGGCACCATCCCGGCGCTGCGCGCGCTCGTCGCCGGCGGCTACGTCGGCCGCGCCGACGGCGAATCGTTGCTGCGCGGCTACCGCTTCCTGCGGGCCGTCGAGCACCGGCTCCAACTCCAGGCCCTGCGCCGCACGCACACCGTGCCCACCGAGCCGGGCGCGCTGCGTTGGCTGGCCGCCGCGCTGGGTTTCGTGGCCACGCCGGGCCGCAGCGCCGTCGAGAGCTTCCGGTCCGACTGGGTCACCCACGCCACCGAGGTACGACGGCTGCACGCCAAACTGCTCTACCGGCCGCTGCTGGAGTCGGTGGCCCGGGTGCCGGCCGACGGGCTCCGGCTCACCCCGGAGGCGGCCCGGCACCGGCTGGAGATCCTTGGTTTCGCCGACCCGGCCGGGGCGCTGCGTCACCTCCAGGCGCTCACCGGCGGGGTGAGTCGTACGGCGGCCATCCAGCGGACCCTGCTGCCGGTACTGCTGAGCGAGTTCGCCGACGCGCCGGAGCCGGACCGGGGGCTGCTCAACTACCGCAAGGTCTCCGACAAACTGGGCAGCACCCCCTGGTACCTGCGGCTGCTGCGCGACGGCGGTCCCGTCGCCCGTCGGCTGGCCCGGGTCCTGGCCCTGTCCCGGTACGTCGCCGACCTGCTCGCCCGCGACCCGGAGGCGCTGCGGCTGCTGGCCGAGGAGAACGAGCTGTCGCCGCGTCCGCGCCCGGTGCTGCGGGAGGGCTTCCTCGCGGCGGCGGCCCGGCACACCGACCCGGTCGAGGCGACCCGGGCGGTGCGGGCGCTGCGCCGCCGGGAGCTGGTCCGGGTGGCCTGCGCGGACGTGCTCTGCCGAGCCGGCGCGCTCGCACCCAGCCCGACCAGGGCGGAGAGCGCGACGCGGCCGTCGCCCGGTCTGGCCGACATCACCGAGGTCGGTACGGCCCTGGCCGACGTCACCGACGCCACCCTCGCCGCCGCGCTGCGGGCCGCGCGGGCCAGCCAACCGGCCCCGGACGGGCTGCGCTTCGCGGTGATCGGGATGGGCCGGCTCGGCGGGTACGAGTCGAACTACCTCTCCGACGCCGACGTGCTCTTCGTCTACGACCCGCCCGCCGGCAGCAGCGAGAGCGCCGCCAGCGCCGCCGCGCACGCCATCGCGGAGGAGCTGCGTCGACTGCTCGGCATGCCCGCGCCCGACCCGCCGCTCGGTGTCGACGCCGACCTGCGCCCCGAGGGCCGGCAGGGTCCGCTGGTGCGCAGCCTCGCCGCGTACGCCCAGTACTACGCCCGCTGGTCACGCGTGTGGGAGGCGCAGGCGCTGCTGCGCGCCCGGTTCGTCTGCGGCGACGCCGACCTGGGCGCCGAGTTCGAGGCGATGATCGAGCCGGTGCGCTACCCGGCCGACGGGCTGACCCGCGAGCAGGTCGTCGAGATCCGCCGGATCAAGGCCCGGGTGGAGACCGAGCGGCTGCCGCGCGGAGCCGACCCGGCCACCCACACGAAGCTGGGCCGGGGCGGGCTGGCCGACGTGGAGTGGGCGGTCCAACTCGTCCAGCTCCGACACGCGGGCGCGATTCCGGAGCTGCGCGGCACGCGTACCCTCGATGCCCTCGCGGCGGCCGAGCGGGCCGGCCTGGTCGATCCGGCGGACGCCGCGGAGATGGCCGCCGGCTGGTCCCTGGCCGCGCAGGTCCGCAACGCGCTGATGCTGGTCCGGGGCCGGGCCGGCGACCAGTTGCCCCGGCACGGCGCGGAGCTGGCGGGGGTGGTCCGGCTGCTCGGCCGCGACGATCCGGGGGAGTTCCTCGACGAGTACCTGCGCACCGGCCGCCGCTCCCGCGCCGCCGCCCAGCGCGTGCTCGAGGGGTAGGAAGGTCAGCCGAGGGTGTACTCGCCGGCGCGGGGGACGGTGACGACGGTCCAGTCCCCGTCGGCGGCGACGGTCGCGCCGCCGGAGGCGGTCAGCCAGCGGCTGTGCCGCACCCGGACAGCCACCGGGCCGGCGGCCGGTGCCCGGAAGGTCACCGCCGCGCCGTCCGCGCGAACCAGCTCGGCGGGCGCGGCGACCAGCGGCGTCGGGTCGGCCACCGCCCAGACCCGCCAGTGCGCGCCGGACCAGGCCGGGGTCAGGTACGGCAGGCCGCCCTCGACGAGTTCCGCCTCGGCCCGCCCCACCCAGGACAGCGGGGCGTCCGGCACCGCCACGTACTGCACGGCGTTGTCGGTCAGCCAGGCCCGGTAGCTGGCCGCCGTCAACGGAACGCCGGTGCCGGTCGCGCCGGGCACGGTGGTGAAGAAGAGCGGGTTGCGGTCGATGTCGGCCTGCCGCAGCCAGCCCCGGGCCAACGGCACCTCGCCGAGGCGGGCCGCCTCCCAGTAGTTGCGCGTCGGCGGCACCTCGACCCGACCGGTGAGCCGCTGCCCGGCCAGGAACGCGCGCAGCGGCGCGTGGTAGCCGGGCGCGCTGCTCGGGTCGCCGATGCCGCGCAGGTCGGCGGGGACCACCGGCGGCTGCCAGACGCACACTGCCGCCAGCAGCGCGGCCAGGCCGATCCCACCCAACAGCCGCACCGGCACGGGCCCGACACTCGGCCGGCGGGCCAGGCGGGTAGAGAGCCAGGCCGGCGGGCGGGCGGCGGCGGCCAGCACCGGCAGCGCGAACATCGTCGCCAACCGGGTCGCGTTCAACCCCACCGGCGTGTGCACTCCGGCGGCGACCAGCACCCCGGCGGCGGCCAGCAGCGCGCCGAACCGCACCGGCCGGTACGCCACCAGCGCCGCCACCAGCAGGCTCGTCACCACCGCCCGCACAGTGTCGGTGCGGCTGATGTTCATCCAGCCGCCGTCGCCGAAGAGCACCGCGGTCGCGGCCAGCGGCACGGCCGCCGCGACACCGAGCGCCAGCCCGTCGGCGTACCGGCGGGCCAGCAGCAGCGCCGCGCCCGCCAGGCCGACGAACAGGCCGGCCACCGGGCTCGTCGCCGACGCCAGCAACGCGCCGCCCGCGGCCAACGCCACACGACGACCCGAGGGTACGCCCCGAGTCAGCGCGACCAGCGCCGCCAGCCCGAAGGCGACACCGAGGGCGTACGTCACCCGGCCCGACACCAGGTTGCCGGCCAGCGTGACCACGCCGACCAGGCTGCCCAGCAGCGGCCGGGGCACCGGGCTGCGGACCAGCAACGCCGCCAGCGCGGTCGCCGACGCCACCAGCGCCAGCGCACCGGTCACCCGCACGCCGAGCACCGCCATCACGGGCTGCGACACCAGGCTGTAGCCGAACTGCTGCACCCCGCCGTACCAGCGCAGGTCCACCGGAGTGAGACCGTGGGCGGCGAAGAAGTCGGCGCGGGCGACCTGCGCGGCCAGGTCCGAACCCATCAGCGGCAGGGCCAGCCAGAGCGCGCCGAGCACGACGGAGCAACCGGCGGCCACCGCCACCACCCGACTGCGCCGCATGCCCACCTCCGTACCGCGACAACCGTACTGGCAGCATGTCCGGCGTGCCTCACCACCTCGCGCGCTGGACCGGACTGGCGGGATCGGCGCTCCTCGCCGTCGCCGCTTTCCTGGGCGGCGCACTGCCCGACTCACCGCTGCGCAGCAACCCGGTCAGCATCTGGCAGGGCCCGAACGGGCCGCTGGTGCTCATCGCCTGGCTGGTCGGCACCGCGCTGCTGGCGTACGCCTGGTGGTCCCTGCGCGACGACGTGCCGTCGACCCGCTGGGCGCTGGTCACCGTCGGGCTCTGGCTGCTGCCGCTGCTGATCGCGCCGCCGCTGGCCAGCCGGGACGTCTACGCGTACGCCTGCCAGGGCGCCAGCTACGCCGCCGGGATCAACCCGTACGAGCAGGGCGTCTCCGCGCTGCCCTGCCCCTGGCTGGACACCATCTCGTACATCTGGCGGGATACCCCCGCGCCGTACGGGCCGCTGTTCGTGGTGCTGTCCGGCGCGGTGGTCAAGGCCACCGGCTCGCTCACCGGCGCGATCGTGGTGTTCCGGCTGATCGCCGTGGCCGGGGTGGCGCTGACGGCGGTCAGCCTGCCGGTGCTGGCCCGACGGGTGGGTGTACCGGCCTCCCGGGCCGTCTGGCTGACGCTCGCCTGCCCGCTGGTCGCCGTGCACCTGGTCTCCGGCGCCCACAACGACGCCCTGATGGTCGGCCTGCTGGTCGCCGGGCTGGCCGTGATCGCCTCCCGGCCCGGACGCCCCGGCCCGCTGCTCGCCGGTGGCGTGCTGCTCGGTCTCGCCGCCGGTATCAAGGTGACCGCACTGGTCGTGGTCCCGTTTGCCGCGCTGGCCGCGATCGTCGGCGGGTACTCGATCCGCGCGCTGATCCGCCACGGTGGCTGGGTGGTCGGCGGCGCGGTCGCCGTCGTGGTCGGGGTGACCTTCGCCGCCGGCCTCGACTTCGGCTGGGTCGGCGGGCTGGCCCGAGGCGGCGACGTCATCGCCTGGACCTCGCCGTCCACGGCGGTCGGGCAGACCATCGGCTACCTGGCGGTGCCCTTCGGCGGGCACGTCGACGCGCTCGGGGTCACCCGGGGGATCGGCATGGCGGTGCTGGCGGTGCTGCTGGTGTGGCTGTGGTGGCGGGCCCGCGACCGCGAACCCCTGTGGCACGCCGCCGTGGCGCTGGCCGCCACGGTCGCCCTCGCGCCGCTGTTCCACCCCTGGTACTGGATCTGGCCCCTCGCGGTGCTGGCGGCCACCGCCCGGCGTACCGGCTGGTTCACGGTGGTGGCGCTGGTCGCGTCGTTCCTGGTCCTGCCCGATGGCACCGGGCTGCCCCGGTACACCAAGACGGCCGGTGCGCCCCTGATGACGCTGTTGGTGATCGTGCTGGCCATCCGGTTGGTACGGTCGGCTCGGGCGGCCCGAAAGCCGGTCCCCGTCGACTGAGGGAAGGTGCGCCGGTGACCACTCCCGGCGCACCTTCGCCGTTTTCGAGCCCGTCGTCTTCGTCGTCGTCGTCCTTGTTGTCGTCGTCGTCTTCGTCGGCGGCCCGGCTTGCGCGGTACGCGGGTCTGGTCGGTGCGGTCCTGCTCGCGGTGGCCGGGTATCTCGGTGGGGCGTTGCCCGACGCCCCGCTGACCGTCACACCCGCGTCGATCTGGAAAGCCCCGCACGGCCCGACGACGCTGGCCTGCTGGCTGGTCGGCACCGCGCTGCTGGTCGGCGCTTGGTGGTCACTGCGCGACGGTGCGTCGTCCGGCCGGTGGGCGTACGTCACCGCCGGACTGTGGGCGCTGCCGCTGCTGCTCACGCCGTTCCTGGGCAGCCGGGACGTCTACTCGTACGCCTGCCAGGGCTGGACCTACGCGCACGGCGTCGACCCGTACGCGGTTCCGGTCGCGGCGGCCGGCTGCCCGTGGGTGGAGACGGTGGCACCGATCTGGCGGAACACTCCCGCACCGTACGGGCCGGTCTTCGTGCTGCTCGCGGCGCTGGCCGTCGTTCTCGGCGGTGGGCTCACCGGCACGATCGTGCTGCTGCGCGTGATCGCGGTGGCGGGTGTGCTGCTGGCGGCGTGCTGCCTGCCGCATCTGGCCCGGGCGGCCGGCGTGCCGACCCGGCGGGCGGCCTGGCTGGCGCTGGCCGCGCCACTGGTCGGCGTACACCTGGTGGCCGGCGCGCACAACGACGCCGTGATGCTCGGGCTGCTGCTGTGCGGACTGTTGGTGGCGGTCCGCCGGCCGGGCCGGCCCTCCGCGCTCCTGATCGCCGGGGCGCTGCTCGGGCTGGCGGTGACCGTGAAGGCCAGCGCCGTGGTGGTGGTGCCGTTCGCGGCGCTGGTCGGAGCGTCCGGTCGTACGGTGTTCCGCAGCGGCGCGTGGCTGGGCGGCGGCCTCGTCGCCGCGGTGCTGGGCAGCTCGGCGCTGACCGGCCTGGGGTTCGGCTGGGTGGGCGGGCTGACCCGCAGCGGGGACTCCGAGCAGTGGACGTCGCCGCCCACCGCCGTCGGATTCGTCGTCGACTACGCCGGCGCGCTGATCGGGCGCGACCCGCAGGCCGTGCCGGTGACCCGCGCGGTCGCGTTGGTGCTGCTCGCGGTCGTGCTCGTGGCCCTCTGGTGGCGCACCTGGCGAACGTGGCGGCGATCTGACGCCGGTTTGGCCGGGCTGTCGGCTGACTCGGGCGGGTCGCCGTCCGGCTCGGGTGGGCTGTCCGCCGACTCGGACGGATCGGCCGTCGGCGCGGCGCGGTGCCGCGCGGCGCTGCACGGCGCCGGCCTCGCACTGGTCGCCACCGTCGTCCTGTCCCCGGTCTTTCACCCCTGGTACGCGACCTGGCCGCTGGCACTGCTCGCGCTCTCCGCCGCCCGGACGACATGGTTCGCGCTGCCGGTGGCGGTAGTGGCCTTTCTGGTCCTGCCCGACGGCACCAACCTGGCCCGCTTCACCAAGGCCCCCGGCGCGGTGGCGATGACCGTCCTGCTCCTGCTCCTGCTCCTACAGGTGCGGCGGAACGGACCGGAGCACTGGTCACGTCCCTGACCACCGGTCGGACACGCGAAGATCGCGCTCGAACGTGGATGTAGTGGTTTCCGGCGCGTTCGAGACCACTACATCCAGGATCGAGCACGATCTTGGCGCGGCCCGGCGCGGCGTGATCCCGATCCCGGTCCGTGCCAGCGGGCCGCTCTACGACGTTGTGTATTTCGGGACGGCTCTTTCCAGCTCTGACCGGAAGTCGCGTACCTCGCGCGGGTTCCCTTCCTGAACAACCACAGCCCCTGCGGTGCTGTCAGCCAGAGCCTTGTCTCCCGCCACCGCCGCTGCGAACGCTGCTGCTTGCAAGGGGGCGCTACCCCCGGGATACACATGCCGGAACGCTTTCGCCACGGCCGCACCGAGCGTCGCCGGAGGCCATCCCCGGGTCGGCCGGAGGCCCTACCCGCCGGGGGCGCTGTTACCAGGGCCGGCGGCCGACTGTTCGGATTCCGGACCGCTGAGCCAGCCGTAGTCGTAGTCAGAGCGGTCCCAGCAAGCGGTCATCCACTCGCGCTTGCGCTGGGACGATGTGCGCCACAGGTAGCGAAGCCCTGCGGCGAGGTTATGCCGCCTGCTCGGGTGGAGCAGCCCCGGCAAGTTGTGGCAGATGTCGGCCAACTCGTGGATCTGGATGCGGCGCTTGGCCAGCGTTTCCGGCGACTGGTCCTCGACCGGGTGAGCAGACAGGGCGCGGATCCACAGGAAGGTGAGACCGAGAAGCTCGGCAACCGCAGCTTCGGTCGCCTCCGGCGCTGGGTCATCGCTCGACATTGCCTGCAGCCTCCCTCGGCACAGCATCAACCGGCTCGTCTAGCCCGAAGGTCTCTCACCCCGGCGTCACCGTTGATGAGATGCCGCCGGGGTTTCGGCGTGTCCGCTGGCCTCGCCGAGGTCACCCACGTCCCGAGACTCATCCGAGGCGCGCTCGGTCAACACGAAACGGCGGCCACGCCGGCTGTGAGCCGGGCATGACCGCCGTCCGTGAGGTTGTACCCAACCTGTACCCAAGATCAGTAGTGATCCTGTCGGTGCAGGTCAGAGCTTTGTTTCAGGCTCAGCAGTCGTAGTACATGGCGAACTCGTGCGGGGTCGGGCGCAGACGCACCGGGTCGACCTCGTTGGCGCGCTTCCAGTCGACCCAGGTGGAGATCAGGTCGGGGGTGAAGACGCCGCCCTCAAGCAGGTAGTCGTGGTCGGCCTCGAGCGAGTCGAGCACGGCCGGCAGCGAGCCCGGAACCTGCTTGACGTCGCCCCACTCCTCCGGCGGGAGGTCGTAGAGGTCCTTGTCGATCGGCGTCGGCGGCTCGATCTTGCTCTTGATGCCGTCCAGGCCGGCCATCATCATGGCCGAGAAGGCCAGGTAGACGTTGGCCGACGGGTCCGGGACGCGGAACTCGACGCGCTTGGCCTTCGGGTTGGCGCCGGTGACCGGGATGCGGGTGCAGGCGGAGCGGTTGCGCTGCGAGTAGACCAGGTTGACCGGGGCCTCGTAGCCCGGCACCAGACGGCGGTAGGAGTTGACCGTCGGGTTGGTGAAGGCCAGCAGCGACGGGGCGTGGTGCAGCAGACCGCCGATGTACCAGCGGGCGGTGTCGGACAGACCGGCGTAGCCGGTCTCGTCGTAGAACAGCGGCTCACCGTTGAGCCAGAGGCTCTGGTGGGTGTGCATGCCGGAGCCGTTGTCACCGAAGAGCGGCTTGGGCATGAACGTGGCGGTCTTGCCGTTCGCCCAGGCCTCGTTCTTCACGATGTACTTGAAGAGCTGGAGCTGGTCGCCGGCGTGCAGCAGCGTCGAGAACTTGTAGTTGATCTCGGACTGGCCGGCGGTGCCCACCTCGTGGTGCGAGCGCTCCACGGTGAAGCCGGTGTCGACCAGGCGGCGCACGATCGAGTCACGCAGGTCGGCGTAGTGGTCGACCGGCGGCACCGGGAAGTAGCCGCCCTTGTAGGCGGTCTTGTAGCCGAGGTTGCCGCCCGCCTCGTCGCGGCCGGTGTTCCAGGCGCCCTCGATCGAGTCGATGTAGTAGAACGACTGGTGCGCCGAGGTCTCGTGGCGGATCGAGTCGAAGATGTAGAACTCCGCCTCGGCGCCGAAGTAGGCGGTGTCGGCGATGCCGCTCGCCGCCAGGTACGCCTCGGCCTTCTTCGCGACGTTGCGCGGGTCGCGGCTGTACGCCTCGCGGGTGAACGGGTCGTGGATGAAGAAGTTCAGCGCGAGAGTCTTCTGCGCGCGGAACGGGTCGATGAACGCGGTGGCGACGTCCGGGAGCAGGAGCATGTCCGACTCGTGGATCGCCTGGAAACCGCGGATCGACGAGCCGTCGAACGCGAGGCCGTCGGTGAAGAGGTCGTCGTTGACGGACTCGACCGGCAGGTTGAAGTGCTGCATCACGCCGGGCAGGTCACAGAAACGCACGTCGACGAACTTCACGTCCTCGTTCTTGAGGTATCGCAGCAGTTCCTCGGGATTGGCGAACACACATCCTCCTGGCACGTCCACGGGTGGCTAGCGTCCTGGGGACGCTATGGCCGGGGAGTTGCCCGGCCATGTCTTCAGTGTTTCTGCCGTGTTACGTCCCTCGCGGAGCGTCAGGGACGCTCCTGTCCACGCACTCAGCCTGCGCGAACGTCGTACCGGCTGTGCCAGTGTAATGACACTTGAGGCCATTGGCCCGAATCGGCACGCAGTGGTGACGGCTCCGCGGCGGCTCCGCAGTGGCCTCGATCCGGGGCGCGGATACCCTTGATCGCTGTGACCAATCCGCACGTCCCGGCAGCGCCGGCCACCGACCCGACCTTCACCCCGCCGAGCCTGGGCCGGCGCTTCGGCGCATTGATCATCGACTGGGTGCTCTGCCTTCTGGTGGCCAACATCTTCGCCGACCCGGTACGCGACGGGTGGGCGCCGGTGCTCGTGCTGATCCTGGAGTACGGCCTCTTCCTCGGCCTGTTCGCCCAGACGCCGGGCATGTACATCACCAAGGTCCGCTGCGTGAACTGGCACGACGGGGGCCGGATCGGTGTGCTCCGCGCGCTGGCCCGGGGCGTGCTGCTGGCGCTTGTCGTCCCCGCGCTGATCATGGACCAGCACCGCCGGGGCGTGCACGACCGGCTCGTCGACTCCGTCGTCGTCGACGCCCCACGCGCCTGACGCCCAAACACCCGCCCGCCCCGGCCCGCCCGCCCGCCCCGGCCCGCCCGCCCGCCGGCCGCCCCGGTCCGGCAAGATCCGCACAACTTCGGGGATGTTGCTGCTTCCGGCGCGTCGGAGGCAGCAACATCGGGGAAGTTGCGCAGATCTTGGGCGCGGGGCGCGGGGCGCGGGGCGCGGGGCGCGGGGCGCGGGGCGCGGGGCGCGGGGCGCGGGGCGCGAGGCGCGAGGCGCGAGGCGCGAGGCGCGAGGCGCGAGGCGCGGGGCGTACACGAAGAAGAGCCGGACCCGACGGGTCCGGCTCTTCGGTGTGTCGCGTCAGCGGCGGGGCTGGCGGGCGCCGCCCGGCGGACGCATGTTCTTCGGGATCGCGCCCTTGGGCATCTGCGGACGGGCGGTGAGTGCCTTGAGGCGCTTGTCCAGCGCGTTGACGTCCTTGCCGCTGAGCGCGCGGGGCAGCCGCAGCAGCGTCGTGCGCAGCTTGCGGATCGGCAGCTCGCCCTCCTGCTGGCCGATCACGTAGTCGTGCAGCGGGGCGGAGCCGATGACCTTGGCCAGTCGACGCTTCTCCTGCCCGAGCAGGCCGCGTACGCGCTGGGGGTTGCCCTCGGCCAGCAGGATCACGCCCGCCCGGCCGATCACCAGGTGGACCATGTCCATCTGGGTGGTGGAGCTGACGGCCGGCGTGACCCGCCAGTCGCCGCGCATGTTGTCCATGATCTGCGCCGCCGCGCCGGGCTGCCCCTCGGCGGCGTTCATCATCGCCGCATTGGACCGCAGGTTCAGCACGATCAGCACCGCGAGCAGGGCGAACAGGATGCCCAATGGCAGCCAGATCCAGCCCCAGAGGATCACCGCGACCACGGTGAGCGCGAGCGGGATGAGCACCGCTGCGGCGACCAGCGGCGCGAACCACCGGTCCTGCTTGGCGGTGAACTGGAACACCATCCCGATCTGCTTCAGCCGCTGGCCGAACGAGACCTTCTCCTGGGGCTTTGCCATGCCGCAGAGTCTAGTGGGCCCCGCCGCCCGCGTTGATCCGCGTCCGGGTGCCGCCCGGCTGAGTACCTTACGTCGCCTCAGCGGCCCGGACCGGGCAGGTAAGGAGGGTGCCGCTGGGGAAGATGAGGCGGTGTGCCCATGCCGGGGTGGGGCCTTCGCGCGAAGTGTTGTCGGCAGAGGACGACGACGCGACGAAGGAGCCTGACATGTTCGGCAACGACGTGGACTTCCTGCTCTCCCTGCACCGTACCCATGCTGCCGAGCTGCGGGCCGAGGCCGCCGCGGAGCGACTGGCCCGCTCGGTGCCGCGCCGGGCCGGCCGTACCTGGACGGGCCGTCGCCAGCCGGTCCGCCGCACGGGCGACGACCGCCGGTGACCGCCGTGGCCCCACCCGCCACCGCCGCACGCGCTGCCGCGACCCCGCCGATCGGCGGGGTCGCGGTGTCGTCGGGTCATGGCATGCTCGGTCCCGTGACCGTACGTGCCACCAGTTCCGTCCTCGTCGGCCGCCAGCGCGAGATCGCGGCGCTGCACGACGCGTTGGGTCGGGCCGGGAAGGGCGAGCCGGCCACCGTGCTGGTGGGTGGTGAGGCCGGGGTGGGCAAGACCCGGCTGTTGGAGGACTTCGCGGCCGGGGCCACCGGCTCCGGCGCCCGGGTGCTGGTCGGCCAGTGCCTGGAGCTGGGTGAGGCGGGGTTGCCGTTCGCCCCGTTCGCCGCGGCGCTGCGCGCGGTTCTGCGGGCCGACGGCGCGGAGGTGTTCGCCGGCTTCGAGGCGGAGTTCGCCCGTCTGCTGCCGGAGCTGGGCCGGGTGCCGGCGGCGTCGACCGTGTCGTACGCGGGGCCGCTGACCGACGCGCCGCGCGGATATCTGTTCGACCTGGTCGCGGAGCTGTTCCAGCGGCTCGCCGACGTCCGGCCGCTGGTGCTGGTGGTCGAGGACCTGCACTGGGCGGACCGGTCCACCAGGGATCTGATCGGTTTCCTGGTCCGAGCCGCGCGGCCGGGCCGGCTGCTGCTGGTCTGCACGTACCGCACCGACGAGTTGCAGCGCGGGCACCCGCTGCGCCCGTTCCTCGCCGAGCTGGACCGGGCCCGCGGTGTGGAACGGGTCGAGCTGGGCCGACTGGACCGGGACGGTACCGGCGCGATCCTCGCCGACCTGCTCGGCGGCGAGCCGGCGCCGCGTGCCGTCGACGACGTCCACAAACGTACGCAGGGCAACCCGTTCTTCATCGAGGAGTTGGCGGTGGCCGGCGACCCGATCGGCTGCGCGGCGATTCCCGAGACGCTGCGTGACCTGCTGCTGGCCCGCGTGGACCGGCTGCCCGAGCCGACCCAGCGGGTGCTGCGGATCGCCGCGGCCGGCGGCACGCGCTTCGCCCACGATCTGCTCGCAGAGGTCGCCGGCCTGCCCGAGGCCGAGTTGGAGGACGCGCTGCGCGCCGCCGTCGCCGCCCAACTGGTGGTGGCCGACCCGGACGGCGACTACGAGTTCCGGCACGCTCTGGTCCGCGAGGCCGTGCACGACGAGTTGCTGCCCGGCGAGCACGCCCGGCTGCACGCGCGGTTCGCCGCCGCGATCGAGGCCCAGCCGCATCTGGTCGTCGCCGGTCGCGCCCCGGCCGAGATCGCCCACCACTGGTACGCGGCGCACGACCATCCCCGTGCCCTCGTCGCCGCTCGGGTCGCGGCCTGCGCCGCCGCTGACCGGTACGCCTACGCCGAGCAGCGTCGCCTGCTGGAGCGGGCGTTGGAGCTGTGGGAGTTGGTGCCGGACGCGGCGGACCTGCTCGGCATGGACCATCTGGCGCTGCTGGAGCAGACGCTGGACGCGGCGGTGACGGCGGGCGACTTCAGTCGGGCCATCACGTTGACCCGCGCCGGACTGGCCGAGGTGGACGCCGACGCCGCGCCGCTGCGAGCGGCCCGCCTGCTGGACCAGCGGGGTCGCCTGATGGCCCTGCTCGGCAAGAGCGACGGCCGGCGGGAGCTGGACGAGGCGTACCGCCTGGCGGCCGGCGGTCCACTAGGCGTCGAGCGGGTCCGGCTGCTCGCCGACATCGCCACCCACCTGGTCAAGATCGACGCTGCGCAGGCGGCCCGGGTGGCCGCCGAGGCTGCCACGGACGCCAGGGCGCTGGGCGCGGAACCGGCCCTGCTCGCGACCCGGATCGCGCTGCTCTGCCAGGGCGAACGGGACGGCGAACGTGGGCTCGCGGAGCTGGACCGCGCCGAGGCGGCGGCCCGGGCGTCCGGTGACGTGCCGGCCCTGGTGCTCGCCAAGGTGTTCCAGTCGGACATGCTCTGCGAGGCGGGCCGCTACGCCGAGTCGGCCGAGGCGGCCGAGGCCGGGATGGCCGAGGCGCGGCGGGTGGGGATCAGCCGCTCGACCGGGGCGTACCTGCTGTCCAACCGGGCCGAGGCGCTGATCGCGTTGGGCCGCTGGGACGAGGCGGAGACGGTGTGCGCCGAGGCGGCCCGGATCGACCTGTCCGGCGTGACCGGTCTGCACTGGCTCCAGGTGTGCGCGGGTCTCCGGCTGGCCCGGGCACACCCGGGAGCCGACGAGCTGGTGGAGCGCGCGTTGGCCTTCCTCGGCCGGCCCTACCTGTGGCCGAACCACCGACTCCCCCTGCACGAGCTGGGAATCGAGGCGGCGCTGACGGCGGACGACAGGACCGAGGCGGTACGCGCGGCCCGTGTCGCGGTGGCCGACGAGAGCCTGCCGCAGCTTCCTCGTGAGGGCTGGCCGGTGCTGAGCGCTGCCGCGCGTGCCGCCGCCCGGGCGGGTGACGCCGAGCTGGCCGCCGCCGTGGCCGCGCTCGCGTCCGACCTGCCGGCGCGGCACCCGGCCACCCGGGCGCACTCCGCCCAGGTCAGTGCTCTGCTGGCGGCCGACGACGAGGCGTTGCCGGCGTGGCGGGCGGCGGTGCGGACGTGGCGTGCCGACGGGCAGCCGTACCCGCTGGGTCGCGCGTTGCTGGCGCTGGCCGAGTCCGCCGCGGTGGCCGGCGAGCGGGACGAGGTGGCGGCGGCGATCACCGAGGCGGCCGAGATCGCCCGGCGGCTCGGCGCGACGCCGCTGGCCGCGACAGCCGCCACCCTGGCGCGGCGGGTCGGTCTGCGCGGGTCGGGCGCCGGTGGGGCCGGCCCGGATGTGCTGACGTCCCGGGAGCGGGAGGTGCTGCGGCTGGTCGCGGAGGGGCACAGCAACAGCCGCATCGCGGAGCGCCTGTTCATCTCACCCAAGACGGCGAGCGTGCACGTCTCCCGCATCATCGCCAAGCTGGACGTGACCAACCGTGGGGAGGCCGCCGCGCTGGCGCACCGCCTCGGCCTGCTCGCGGAGACCGCCGCCCCGCGTTGACGGCGGTGGCCGCGGTCAGCCGCGCGGCAGGTAGATCCGCCAGCCGTCGACGGTGACCAGGTCGAGGGCGCCCTGGCCCGCGCCCAGCCGCGCGTCGAGCCGGGCCGCCAGCGGCGAGCCGGTCGGCGCCACCCAGGCGGGCGCCGGCGCGCGCTCCACCTCGCGGCGGTACGCGGGGTAGCGGTCGAAGCCGGGACGCAGGTCGTCGTCGACGACCGCGCACACCACCCGCTCCGCGCTGGCGAAGGTGAGGCGGTTGCAGGTCCAGTAGCCGGCGCGGACGTGTCGTACACCGAGGTGGCGCAGCGTGGCCACCAACTCGGCGTGCCGGGCGTCGGCGGCCCGGGTCGCCGGGGCCGTCCGCGCCGCCTGCGCGGTGGCCCAGGCGGCGGTGAGCAGCGTGGCGGCGAGGACGACGAGCGCGACCGGCCGGGCCGCCGTCGACCCCGACCGGGCCAGCGCCCAGACCGGCCACAGCAGCGCCGGCACGCAGATGAGCAGGGTGGACAGGTACCGGGCGCTCTCCGCCGGGGTCAGGCCGGAGGAACTGCTGACGGTGTACGCGACGAGCGTCGCCGCCGCGGCCAGCACGAGCGCGAGCCGCACCGCCGCCGCGACCCGGGGCGACACACCGTCGGTGCCGGCCGGGGCGGGCGGACGGCGCAGGGTGCGCCAGGCGGTGACGGCCGCGACGGCCAGCAACACCGGCAGCGCGTACGCCCACCACAGTTGCCAGGTGGCGCAGGCGCCGGGGTCGCAGAAGCCCATGCCCAGCGGCGGTCCGACCAGCAACCCGCCGTGCAGCCGGGCGGCCCAGCCGGCGGTGGCGTCGGCGCCACCCGCGGCGAGCACCGCGTGCACCGGATTCCGGCCGGTCAGCAGGCTGTCCGTGAGCAGCGGGGCGGCGCCCAGCAGGACGGCCACCCCGACCAGCGCGCCGGCCCGACCGCGCAGTTCCCGGTGGCGGAACCCGACGAGCACCGCGCCGGTCGTCACCACGTACGGCAGCACCAGCGGGTCGACCCAGAGCATCAGGCCAGCCAGGAACCCCCAGGTCGCCCAGCGCGTCAGTCGCCACCCGGGTCGGCCGGCGGCCAGGTCCACGGCGAGCAGAGCGAGCGCCACCCCGACGGCGTTCATCTCGGGGTACCCGCCGCCGGCGATCAACTGGTTCTTGACGATCCGGTCGGCGCCGAGGGCGAGCAGGACGACCACCAGCAGACCGAACCAGCGGTCCCCGGTCAACCGCAGCGTCAGCCGCCAGGCCAGCAGCAGGAACAGCGCGTACAGCGCCAGCGTGGGCAGCCGCAGGGCGAACAGGGACGGACCGGCGAGCGCGAACACGGGCGCGGCCAGGTACGCCTCCAGCGTGCCCATGTAGTGCTGGCCGTAGAACCAGACCGGGAAGTCCTCGCCCCGGGCGATGTGCAGCGCGGCCAACCCCATGGTGGCCTCGTCGCTGTTCGTCGGGGGAGTCGCCTGGCCCAGCAGCCAGAGCCGGTAGCCGACGCCGGCGAGCAGGGCGAGGCCGGTGAGCCAGCCGAGGAGTCCGGGGCATGCGCCGGACCGCGGGCGCGGGCGATCCGCGCCGCGCGGCTGGTCGCGTACCCCGGCGGTCATCGCACGATCATGACACCCGGGCGCCGCACGGTCCGTGCGGCGCTGTCGGCGGGTCAGCCGGCGGTGGCGACGGTGCTGGCGGCGCGGGCGTCGAGCGCCTGCTGGTAGAGCCGGCCGGCGCGGTACGACGAGCGCACCAGCGGCCCGCTCATCACCCCGGCGAAGCCGATCTCCTCGGCCTCCTCGCGCAGCTCCACGAATTCCTCCGGCTTGACCCAGCGGGTCACCGGGTGGTGCCGGGGGGAGGGGCGCAGGTACTGCGTGATGGTGATCAGCTCACAGCCCGCCTCGTGCAGGTCGCGCAGCGCCTGGGAGACCTCGGCCCGCTCTTCGCCCATGCCCAGGATCAGGTTGCTCTTGGTGACCAGGCCGTCGGCGCGCGCCTGACGGATCACGTCGAGCGAGCGGTCGTAGCGGAACGCCGGCCGGATGCGCTTGAAGATGCGCGGCACGGTCTCCACGTTGTGGGCGAGCACCTCGGGCCGGGAACCGAACACCTCGGCCAACTGCTCGGGGACGGCGTTGAAGTCCGGGATGAGCAGCTCGACACCGCAGCCGGGTTGCAGGGCGTGGATCTGACGGACGGTCTCGGCGTAGAGCCACGCACCGCCGTCGGGCAGGTCGTCGCGGGCGACACCCGTGATGGTGGCGTACCGCAGGCCCATCGAGACCACCGACTCGGCGACGCGACGCGGCTCGTCCGCGTCGAACTCGGCCGGCTTGCCGGTGTCGATCTGGCAGAAGTCGCAGCGCCGGGTGCACTGGTCGCCGCCGATGAGGAAGGTGGCCTCCCGGTCCTCCCAACACTCGTAGATGTTGGGGCAGCCGGCCTCCTGGCAGACGGTGTGCAGCCCTTCGCGCGAGACGAGCCCGCGCAACTGGGTGTACTCCGGGCCCATCTTGGCCTTGACCTTGATCCACGGCGGTTTGCGCTCGATCGGCGTCTCGGCGTTGCGCGCCTCGATCCGCAGCAGGCGACGCCCCTCGGGGGCGGCCGTTGCGGTGCGCGCTGCCTGGCCGGTCGTCGGCGCGGAGTGCTCGATCGTCACGAAAACGAGCCTACGCCGGATGGTGGCCGTCTATGTGCGTCAGGCGACCGGCGTCACGCCGCTGACGTTGTGACGCCGGACACCGCTAAGCCGAAAAATGGCGTCACACGCTCGCGGTCGGGGTGTTAGCGTCGCCGGCAACAGCGACGACGGAGCCGAGTAGCACCCCGAACCCGCCAGCGCAGAGAGCCGCCGGTGCTGAGAGGCGGTCTGGCGCCGGGGCGCGAAGACCCTCCCGAGCTGCGGGCAGAACGGCGGCGACGCCTACTAGAGCCCGCCCGGCTGGCCCCGGTGACCAGGCGACGAACGAGGCCCTCGCTTCGGCGTGGGCGAAGGTGTGGTGGCACCGCGAGGTTCCCGCTCGCCCACACCTCCCTGGGGCTGACGCGACGCGTCGCTTCCCCCGGGGGCGACGGCGTGGCGATCGACCGAGGAGTCCGCCATGCGACGAACCCTGTCCCACCACCTGGCCGCCCAGATCGGCTCGACCGTGCGTATCGCCGGCTGGGTGCACCGACGCCGACTGCTCAAGTCGGTGGCCTTCCTGATCGTGCGCGACGCGGCCGGCCTGGCCCAGGTGGTCGTCACCGACGCGGCCGTCCGCGCCGAACTGGAGAAACTGACCGAGGAGACGGTCGTCGAGGTGGTCGGCACGGCGACGTCGAACGCCACGGCGCCCGCCGGGGTCGAGCTGACCGACCCGACGGTACGTCCACTCGGGCCGCCCGCCGTGCCGCCCCCGTTCGACCTGTACCGGCCGGCGCTCACCGCGAGCCTGCCCGCCCAGTTGGACCACGCACCGACCGCGCTGCGGCACCCCACTCGGTCGGCCGCGCTGCGGATCTCGGCGGCCGCGGTGGCCGGCTTCCGGGCCGCGCTCGACGCCCAGGGGTTCGTCGAGATCCAGACGCCGAAGGTGGTCAGCTCCAGCACGGAGAGCGGGGCGAACGTGTTCGCGCTGGACTGGTTCGGCCGGCCCGCGTACCTGGCCCAGTCGCCGCAGTTCTACAAGCAGCTCATGGTCGGCGTCTTCGAGCGCGTCTACGAGGTGGGGCCGGTCTTCCGGGCCGAGCCGCACGACACGGTCCGCCACCTCGCGCAGTACACGTCGCTCGACGTGGAGTTGGGCTTCGTCGCCGACCACCGGGACGTGATGCGCGTGCTGCGCGACACCCTGGCGCGGATGCTGGGCGCGGTGGGCGAGCGGGCCGGCACCGCCCTGGCGGCGCTCGGCGTCACGCCGCCGCGGGTGCCGGCGGAGATCCCGGCCGTGCACTTCACCGAGGCGTTGACGATCGCCCGCGCGCCCGCCGACGAGCCGGACCTCGCGCCCGCCCACGAACGGGCGCTCGGCGAGTGGGCCCTGCGCGAACACGGGTCTGACTTACTCTTCGTCACCGGCTACCCGATGGCGAAACGACCCTTCTACACCCACCCGGACCCGGCGCGCCCGGCGTACTCGAACGGCTTTGACCTGCTCTTTCGCGGGGTGGAGCTGGTGACCGGCGGGCAGCGGCTACACCGGCACGCCGACTACCTGGAGGCGTTGGCGGCCCGGGGCGAGCCGGTCGAGCCCTACGCCGGCTACCTGGACGCGTTCCGGCACGGTATGCCACCGCACGGTGGCTTCGCCATCGGCCTGGAACGGTTCGTGGCCCGCCTGGTGGGTGCGGCCAACGTCCGGGAGGTCACCGCGTTCCCGCGCGACCTGCACCGGCTGACCCCGTGAGCAGGGCGGCCCCCGGCGTTGCCGCCGGGGGCCGCTGCGCAGACCTGGATGCCGCTCAGACCTCGATGAGGGTGGCGAGCCGGCGCTCGACCACCGGCAGCACGTCGGCGACGGTGATCGTGCGGCCCAGCTCGGCGGTGAGCGACGTGACGCCCGCGTCACGGATGCCGCAGGGCACGATCCGGTCGAAGTACGTCAGATCGCAGTCGCAGTTGATCGAGAAGCCGTGCAGGGTGACCCCCCGGGCCACCCGGATGCCGATGGCGGCCACCTTGCGGGCCGGCCCCCGGTCGTCCTCGGGCACCCAGACCCCGCTGCGCCCGTCGACCCGGCCCGCTGCCAGGCCGAACTCGGCGCACACGCCGATGAGCAGGTCTTCCGTCCGGCGGACGTACGCCACGACGTCCACCGGGTCGGGCAGCCGCAGGATCGGGTAGCCGACGAGCTGACCCGGGCCGTGCCAGGTGATCTTGCCGCCCCGGTCCACGTCGACGACCGGGGTGCCATCCATGGGACGGTCCCACGGCTCGGTGCGCTTGCCCGCCGTGTAGACGCTCGGGTGCTCCAACAGCAGCACGGTGTCGCCGCGCTCACCGGCCACCACCGACTCGTGCAGGCGCCGCTGCTCGTCCCAGGCGGCCTGGTAGTCGAGCAGGCCGGCACGGACGGCCGTCAGGCCAGGGGTCGTCGTCGTCACGGCATCCAGCCTAATCCCGTACCCGCCTCCGATCGCTGGTGAGACGTCTCACCAGTGCTCGGTCAGGCCGGTGGGACCCGCCAGAGCCACACGTCGTCGACCCGCTGCGGTTCGCCGAACAGGGCCGTGGCGGTACGCCGGACCGCCGCCTCGTCGACCTCGAACTTCGCGCCGTGCACCGCGTCGGCGAGGACCAGCGTCTCGATCCGCCAGTGCCGCAGGTCGGACTGGACCTCCGTCCGGGTGCCGTCGGTGATGATCGGCACCAGCCCGGTGCGGCCGGCCTGGTCCATGAGCGCGCTCAGGGTGCGCGGCACCGGGCCGATCCGGCCGCGCCCGTCCGGGCCGCCCGGGCCCAGGAAGAAGCCGCCCGGGATGGCGAACTCGCCCTGCCGGTGCGCCAGGGCGTACGCCTGCCAGCGCTGGCCGTCCGGATAGATGTCCACGGTCAGCGGCAGCGGGGTCAGCGTGTTGCCGTCGGAGACGTAGTCGCGCCACGTGCCGGAGGTGATGAACGCCGGGATCGGCTCCCGCTCGTCGGTCAGCAGCGGGGTGGGCAGCAGCGGCAGCAGGGCCACCGCGAAACCGATCGCCCAGGCCAGCTCCGTCGAGCGGTGCCGGGGTGGCGCGGCCCGCAGCTGGTCGACGGTGTACGCCAGCAGCACCCCGATCACCGGGGCCACCACCAGCGCCAGCCGGGCGGGCAGCGCGGCGTTCACCACCGGCAACTGGCCGAGGATGTCGAACGGCATGAGCAGGTCGGTACGCCGTCCGTCGACCTTGGCGACCGGCCCGAAGGACAGCACCGAGAAGATCACCGCGACGACGCCCAGCGCCCAGAGGACCGCCCGGCGGCCGGGGTCGGCGCGTCGCCACAGCGCGACGAAGCAGACGACGGCGAGCACGAGCAGGGGAATGCCGAAGAACGAGTTCTCCTCGGTGGGGTTCGGCGCCAGCGCGGTGCCCAACCCGACCTCCCCGGCCAGGGATCGGCGCGGGAACGCGACGAACGCGGCGATGTCCTCGGAGTGGATCACCGGGTCGAAGCCGGTGCCGTGGAACCGTTGCGGCCCCGCGAAGTGCAACCACAGCGGATACGCCAGCAGCACGCCGGCCACCACGGCGGTCACGCCGAGCCCGCGCAGGAACGTGGGTAGCACGGCGCGGGCATCGGCCCGGTGGGCCGGGTGCAGCGCCCAGACGGCGACGAACACGCCGAGCGCGAGAGCGGCGAAGAACAGGCCCTCGGCGGCGATAGAGAAGGCCACCGCGACCAGCACGCCGAGGATCACCCCGTCGCGTAGCCAGTGCCCGGGGCGGCGCAGCGCGAACAGCCGCCAGATCAGCAGCGGGAACAGCCAGCCGGCGGTCCAGTTCAGGTGCGCGTTGGCGTGCGAGACCATGCCGGGGGAGTAGGCGATGAAGAGGCCACCCACGGCGGCGGCGAGCCGACTGCGTACGAGGTGCCGCGAGAGCAGCCAGTACCAGGCCAGCGCGGTGGCGAACAGGTTCAGGGTGAGGATCACGAGGAACGTCACCGGTGGCCCGACGAGGTACGTGAGCGGGGCGAACACCACCGCGTACACCGTGATCGAGGTGTTGACCGCGAGGTTCACGCCGTCCGGCACGTTGATCAGGTAGGTGAAGAAGGGGTTCTCCCCGTGGGTGACCGCGTGCCCGCCGAAGGCCAGCAGCCACTCGAAGAGCGCCTGGTCGCTGGAGTTGACGGTGATCGTGCGGACGTTCGGGTCACGCCACAGCCCACTGGTCACCCACACGGCGAGCGCGAGCGCCACCAGCACGACGATCAGGTCGGCCCGGAGGTCCCGACGGGTACGCGGCGACGACGCTGGTGCGGGCCCGGTGGCCAGCGACGGGGAGGACGGCACGCAGCGGACGTTACCAATCGGACCTGGACGAGCCGGTCAGACCGGCGGTTGTTGTCCGCTCCGATGCGGCCGTGGCGGGAGGAGTTCGGCATACACAACGGCTGTCGTGAATGTGTGAACAAGCCCCATGTCGGGGCCGCGACACATCGTCGTAACGTCTCGGCAACTTGACCGTGACCCAGTTCACAGTCTGCCCCGTCAGGAGGCCGTCGTGCGCCGCTCCTCATCCACCCTCGCCCGGCTGACCGGTGCGGTCGCCGGGCTCGTCCTCGCCGTCGCGGGCGCGATCACCCTCGCCACGCCCGCCCAGGCCGCCAGCCTCACCCAGGTCACCGGCTTCGGCTCCAACCCGGGCAACCTCGCCATGTACGCCTACCGGCCGGACAACCTGCCGGCCAACTCGCCGGCCGTCGTGCTGCTGCACGGGTGCGTCCAGAACGCCTCCGGCTACTTCGCCAACTCGGGCTGGCAGAAGTACGCCGACCTGTGGAAGTTCACGCTGATCGTCGCCCAGCAGCCCTCCGGCAACAACGCCAACTCCTGCTTCAACTTCTTCGAGACCGGTGACACGGCCCGGGGCCAGGGCGAGGCGCTGTCCATCAAGCAGATGGTCGACCACGCCAAGGCCAACTACGCGGTCGACGGCTCGCGGGTCTTCGTCAGCGGCCTCTCGGCGGGCGGCGCGATGAGCGCGGTCATGCTGGCCACCTACCCGGACGTCTTCGCCGCCGGATCCATCATCGCGGGCATCCCGTACCGCTGCGCCACCAGCATGGTCAACGCGTTCAGCTGCATGAACCCCGGCACGGACAAGACGCCGGCGGCCTGGGGCGACCTGGTCCGCGGCGCGTACGCCGGCTACACCGGTCCCCGCCCCCGGGTCGCCATCTGGCACGGCACGTCGGACACCACGGTCACCCCGCTCAACGGCACCGAGTCCCGCGACCAGTGGACCAACGTCCGGGGGATCTCGCAGACACCGACCAGCACGTCGTCGCTGCCCGCCAACACCAGCCTCGAGGTGTACGGCAACGACGAGGTACGCCTCTACCGCGTCGCCGGGATGGGCCACGGAACGCCCGTCGACCCGGGCTCCGGGGCGGACCAGTGTGGCACCGCCGCCGCGTACTTCCTGGACACCATCTGCTCGACGTACCGCGACGCGCTCTTTTTCGGCCTGAACAACGGCGGCACCACGCCCACGACCCCGCCGGCCACCTCGACCCCGTCGGCCACCCCCACCGCGACGCCCACGGCGAGCCCGACCCCGAGCACCCCGCCGACCTGCGTGACGGCGACCAACTACGCGCACGTGACGGCCGGGCGGGCGTACCAGTCCGGCGGGTACGCCTACGCCAACGGCTCGAACCAGCGCATGGGCCTCTACAACACCTTCTACACGAGCACCCTCAAGCAGACCGCCCCCAACTACTGGGTGATCGGCTGCTGACCCTCCTCCCCTCCCGGCGAGACCCCGTTGATCATGAAGTTAGCGCCCGACGCCTCGGCGTGTCGTGGCGCTAACTTCATGATCAACGCGTTCGGGTCAATCCTGGAGGGCTGCTTTCAGGGCGTCGGGCAGGGTGGGGTGGGCGTAGGGGAAGTTGGCCTCGGTCAGCACCCTGGGGTGGACCCTCGTGCTCGTCAGGGCTTCGTGGGCGAAGCCTCCCAGGGCCACCTTGAGGGCCAGCGCGGGGATCGGGATGACCGCCGGACGATGCAGCTGACGGGCCAGCTCCCGGGTGAACTCGGCGTTCGTCACCGGATTCGGCCCCACCACGTTGACCGGACCGGCGATCTCGTCGTGTGTCAGCAGGAAGAGGGTCGCGTCCAGCCAGTCCCGCATGGAGATCCACGGCAGCCACTGCCGGCCACTGCCCAACCGCCCGGCGATGCCCAGCCTGAACGGGAGCAACTGCGGCTTGAGCAGGCCGCCGTCGCGGTGCAGCGGCAGGCCGGTACGGAGCCGGACCACGCGTACCCCGGCGTCCTCGGCCGGCCGGGTCGCCGCCTCCCACACCCGGCATACGTCGGCCAGGAAGCCCTCGCCGGCGGGCGCGTCCTCCTCGACCACCCGGTCGCCCGTGTTGCCGTACCAGCCGACAGCCGACGAGTTGAGCAGCGCCCGGGGTCGGTCACCGGCCGGTAGGCCGGCGATCGTCGTCGCGAGCGTGGTGGTGCTGTCCACCCGGCTGGTCCTGATCAACCGCCGGTAGTCGTCGTTCCAGCGCTTGTCGCCGACACCGGCGCCGGCCAGGTTGACCACGGCGTCGGCGTCGGCGACCACCGCCGGGTCGAGGTGCGCGGCGGACGGGTTCCACTGCCGTTCGTGGGGGTCACGCGGCGCTCGTCGCACGAGTCGGGTGACCTGGTGCCCGTCGGCGACGAGCCGGTCGCCCAGCCGGGTGCCGAGGAAGCCGGACGCGCCGGCCATGAGGATCCGCATGCTCATATCTTCGGGTACGGAGGGCAGCTTGGATGCGCCGAGCCCGCGTACGCCCTCCCTGCGACCGTGCACCTGACGTCGCTACGTCCCTCGCAGCGCCGTCGGCGACACCGGTGGACGCCGACCTCGTACGGATCGGCATCCACCGGTTAGCTGTCAGCCGGTGGGCGGCGCGGGGCACTCCTCGATCAATGCCCAAGCGTTGAAGAATTTCGGCTGCGGTCCGAAGAAGGCCCCCAGATGGTGTGTCGGAGGCCCATGACGGTCGTCGCTGGGCAGCCAAATCGAGTCGCACTCCGGGCAGAGCAGGAACACCCGCCCGTCCTCACGAACCCGGTACCAGGTCTGCCAGTCCTGTCCGCACGCCGTGCAGGCGACCTTTAAGGTTTCTTGTACGTGCATCTCGCCGGATCCTTGATCGGGTACGCGGTGATCACCACGTCCGTGTTCTCTATTACCAGACAGAGGTATCTCTCCCCGTTCGTTCCGATCGGTCGATCCATTGGGATTCCCCACCACGCCTTGTCTCCCACGGCTTCGTTCAACATGCTCCCGTCTTTCTTCCGCCACGCCTCGTCGATCAGCGGAAAGACCTCTTCCTCCGTGACGCTGAAAACGGTGTGCAGCGGTTTGGAGGGATTCGGCTGCATGTGCGTGAGCACATGTAGCACGCGGTGATTTTCCCGGGAGCCGGGCCCGTAGTTCAGACCGGCCGGCGTTCGGTACCAGTCGTTCCCGAGATAGACGAGGTCGTCGGGGTCGAAGCAGTTGGTGTTGTGCACCAGCACCGACGTCGTACCTGCCAGCACATAGTACGTGTGGCTCCCGGCGACGGTCAGGTTGTGCATGACCTGCCGGCCCGGGAAGGTGCGCACGCCGGTCACCCGGGCCGCCTCGCCGCTCGCGGTGCGCACCATGCTGCCCACCCGCAGCTCGCCGGCGTTCACCCAGCTTCGGGCGTCCGGCGTCCAGAACGGGTGGTACGGAGTGGTGTTCAGGGTGGTCGATCCGGTGGCCGACCTGACCGTCACGTCGGTGAGCAGCCGGTCGGTGTTGCGGATCGCGTTGGTCACCGGCTGGGCGCTGGTGGCACCCGTGATCGGGTCCGTCGCCATCACCCGGTCGCCCGGGCGGATGTCGGCGATCGCCCTACTGCCGCCGCCAGCGAGCAGCACCGGCGTGTCGGCCGAGAAGCTGTTGCCTCGCAGGCACGAGGTGAGCCACAGTCGACCCCTCGCGACGTTCGCCGCCTGCAGGCTCGCCTCGGCCTGTTTGGCGGCGCGGCTGATGGTGTAGAGCTGCTTGGCGGCCTGGAAGCCCGCACCGACGAGTTTGGCGATGCCGGCGAACACCAGTGCTTCCGCCGCGATGCTGCCGAGTTGCAGCAGGGTGTCGGCGAGTGACTGGTCACCGTTGATGTACTTGTAGATGCTGAGACCGACCTCGCCGATGTCGATCACGGTGGTGGCGACGACGGCGCAGGCTACGGTCAGCACGCAGCCGATGCCGACGGCGATGGCGATGGGTGCCAGCAGCGCGGTAACGCCCTGCAACACCGCGGTGAGCATGACCAGTGTCTGCCCGCCCCGGAAGTCGGGGTCCAGGACGGTGGCCTGGCAGTTCTTGGCGAGCTGGCTGCCGTCCGGGTAGACGCTGCAGTAGGCCGAGTTGGTGTAGGCGCGGTTGGCCAGTTCGGCGGGGTCGGCGATGACGTTGCGGACACAGTTCTCGGCGTAGTCACCCCGCTCGCCGGTGAGCAGCTTCTCCCAGTCGCCCAACGGCCCCTCGGCGGCGAAGGTGACCGAGCACGCTTGGATCTCCCGGCCCTCGGCCAATTCGTACTGGTGGTAGGCGTCATTGGCGGCGGCGATCGCCTCCCCGGCGCTCTTCCCGGCCGCGACGGCCGAGTTGTACGCGCTGGTGGCCGAGGCGTGGGCCTCGGCCGCGGACTGGACGGCCCGTTCGTGTGACAGGACCGCCCAGGACGCCGAGCGGATCGCGCTGCGCGCCGAGGCGGAGGCCCGGGTCGCCGCCGCCTTGGCGGTCTGGACCGCGGCTGCCGCCTTGTCGACCGACTGGCTGGCCTGGTTGGCGTACTGGGCGGCCTGGCTCGCGTACCCGGCGGCCTTCTGTGCCGAGGCGGCTGCCTGGTTGGCGTAGTCGGCGGCCGCGGCGGCGTCCTTGCGGGCCTGGGCGGCGATGGACTGCGCCGTCATGGCGTTCTGCACCGCGGTCTGGGCGATCTGGTTGATCCGCTGCACCAGACCGGCGACCACGGCCAGGTGCGCCGCGGCGTCCTGGTCACGCTCGGCCGCGGCGTAGCGGCCCTCGTCGAGGAACTTTCGTAGCCCGGCCGGCGGTCCGTCCAACGCGATCTGCGCCGCGGCCTTCACCTCCGGGCCACTGTCCGGGCTGGCCTGGATCGTGTTGACCTGGATCCGTTGGCCAATGGTGGCGGCGGTGTACTGGCCGGAGGCGATGAAGTCACGCAGCTTCTGGCCGTCCCCGGAGTCCAGCGCCTCCTGGGCCTTCTGCGCCAGGTAGGTGTCGCCGGCCGTCTTCGCCGCGGACATGATCTGGTTGACCTTCAACCGGTCCTGGGTGTACCGGCCGGTGTAGTTCTGGGTCTGGAGGAACTGCGACACCTGCGCGTCGCTGCCCTCCAGGGCGGCGAGAGCAGCGTCCCGCAGGGCGGTGTTGTCGGTGACGGCGAGATTGCGCACCGCCACCCGGTCGTCCTGCCCGGCGGCCTCGGCGATACCGGTGCGGACGAACTCCAGCACCTGCGCCTCGGCGCCGCCGAGCGCGGTCATGGCCGCTTCCCGGGTCCACGTTCCGGACGCCTGGCTGAGGTTCAACGCGACCTTGCGGGCCTTCGTCACCGCGACGGCCGGGTCGGTGGCGGGATTGAGGACGTCGGCGATGAGGCCGTTGGTCTCCGCGTCGCGCTGCGCGGCCTGTACCGCGTCCCACTTCGCCGCGGCCTGCGCCTGGTCGTACTGGGCGGCAGCCTGCCGGGCCGCTTCCGTGCCCTCGTCCTGCGTGACCGCGAGCCGCTCGGCGTCCGCCGCGCGCGCCGCGTCGTAGATCTCGATCGCCTGGCTGGCCGTCTCCACCGCGGCCTGCGCCGCTGCCGTCGCCGCGGTGGCCGCCGCGGTCGCCCGTGCCGCAGCGGTGGAAGCGTCGCCGGCGTGGTTCGCCGCGTCGATCGCGGCGTCGGCTGCCTCCTCCGCGTGCTGCGCGGCCCGGTTCGCCGCGTCCCGTGCCCGGCCTGCCGCCGTGGCCGCCACCCGAAGGTAGTTCTCCGCCGCGGTGGCCGCCCGCAGTGCCCGGTCCGCGTCCGCCCGCGCCTGATTCGCCGCCGCTACCGCTTCCTTGGCGTCCGCGCCGGCCGCATTCGCCCACCGGGCGGCGTCGTCGTTGGCGTCCGCGGCCAGCTTCGCGTTGGTCGCCGCCGACCGGGCCGCGTCCAACGATTCCAGACCCGCCTGAATCGCCTGTCCCGCCAGGTGCGCGGTGGTGGCCAAGTCGCGCGCCAGGCGGGCGTTGTCCCGCGCCTCCTGCGCCCGGACCCGAGCCGTGTCCGCCTTCGTGGCATCCGTCGCCGCACCCGCCGCCGCGTTGTACGCCCGCGTCGCCGCCTGCTCCGCCTGCGACGCGGCGGATGCCGCCCGCTGGGCTGCTGCCGCGGCGGCCTGCGCCGCCCGGTTCGCCGACGCCGCCGCCTGCACGGCCACCTTCGCCGCCGATGCCGCCTTCTGGGCCGCCACCGCGGCCCGCTTCGCCTGCGCCGCCGCCTCGGCCGTGTCGTTTCGTGCCGCCTCGGTTGCCGCGGCGGCCAGCTCCGCCGACCGCTTCGCCGCCGCTGCGGCCTCCTTGGCCCGGGCCGCCTCGGACACCGCCCGATCGGTCTCCTGCTTGGCCAGGTCGCCCTGAGCCTGGGCCTGCGCCTGCAACGCGGTCAGCGTCTCGGTCTCCTGGTCACGGGCGGCGGCGACCGACCAGCCACCGTCCAGGAACGACTCCAACGCCTCCGGAGTGCCGGCGTCCAGCGCCTTCTGCGCGGCCGCCTTGACCTGTGGCCCGCCCGAGGCCATCGCCTGGTTGACCCGCACGCGTTGGTCCGTCAACCACCGCGACTGCCAACCCGAGTCCGCGAACTGCCGCCAGACAGCCGGGTCCGCCGAGTCCAGCGCCTGCTGCGCGGCCGCCTTGACCTGATTCCCGCCAGCCGCCATCAGCTGGTTGACCCGGATCCGGGTGTCGGTGTTCGTCGGCTGCTGCCAACCGCTGTTCAGGAACGTCGAAAGCGCATCCATGTCACCGGCGTCGGCCGCGTTGAGCGCCGCCTGGGCGGCCGCCCGCATCGCCGGTCCTGCCTCGGCGATCACCGACACGACCGCGTCCCGCTCGTCGAGCCGCTGCGCCTTCGCCCAGCCGTCGCTCACGAATGCCCGGATGTCGTCGTCGGAACCGACCAGGGCCAGCTCGGCTGCGGCCCGTACCTTGGCGCCGCCGTTCAACCAGGCCTGCACCACCGGCGTTCGCTCCGCGGCTGCGGGCGCCGGCTCAGCCGCCCGTGCCGAGTGCGCCGGAAGAAGGCCGGCCAGGAGGGCCAACACCGTGACCCGTGCCACGGCGGCCCGTCGCCACCTGGCTTGTCGGCGCCGCGCCGGTGGCGCGGCAGTCGCGGACTTCCTCGGAATCATGTTTGCTCCCCGTGAAAAGGCGCGCCGCCCCCTGGTCGAGGGCGGCGCGACATCGAACATTGGACGGAGGGCGGACTCGACGGACCGGGAGATGCCAGCTTTCCGGCTTCACGACGACGTCGGCGCGTCGACGTGTGGTCGCGAGTGATTGCCGCCTCCTGAGCCACCATCGCCGGGCACGCGGCACGCATCGCCCGAACGCGAACCTTCCTACGATGTGGACTGACGACACGCTACAAGTGCCGGATTGACCGCGCTGTCCCGCCGAATGTGTCTGGCGTCACATGCCCGGCCCAGGCGGCGAAGTGTCCGCCCGGGATGCTGCCGGCCGGCCGGGACGGACCGGCTCGCCGGTCAGATCACGGGGCGGTGCGTAGGTCGGCGAGCAGCCGCTCCACCTCGGCGTAGCACTCCGCGCTCAGCGGTCCCAGCGCCAGGGTGGCCAGGTTCTCCTCGGCCTGTGCCACCGTGCGCAGCCCGGGGATCGGCACCGTACGCGGGCTGCGGGCCAGCAACCAGCCGAGCGCGCCCTGGGCGAGGGTCCGGCCGTCGGCGGTGAGCGCCGCACGGACCCGCTCGACCCGCGCCGCCCACTCCGGCGTCGGACGGCCGTCGGTGTACCACCGCAACCACTCGGGCGTACGGCCGCGCACGTCGTCCGCGCCGAGCGCCCGGGTCGAGCCGGCGAGCAGCCCCATCGCCAGTGGCCCCCGGTTGAGGCTCGCCAGCTCGTGACGGTCGCACACGTCCAGGACCGCCGCGTTGTCGTTCAGCACCGACTCGTCGTGCTGGATTACGGCACAGTGCGGACCGGCGGCCGCGAATGTCTCCGCCGAGGCCGGGTTGTCGGTGCTCCAGCCGTACGCCCGGATCTTGCCCTGGTCGACGAGGCCTTCCAGCGTGCCGACCAGGTCGAGCGCGGCGGACGCCGGCAGTTCGTTGATGTGCAGTTGGTAGAGGTCCACGTGGTCGGTGCCGAGCCGGCGCAGCGACTCCTCCAGGCTGCGCACGGCGAACGCCGGGCTGGCGTCGGTGCCGAGCGCCCGTCGGCTGGCCTCGTCGCTGACGTTGCCGAACTTCGTGGCGATCACCGCCTCCGACCGGCGGCCCGCGAGAGCCCGCCCGAGGATGCGCTCGCTGTGCCCGGCGCCGTAGTTGCTGGCCGTGTCGAAGAGGGTCACGCCGAGGTCGAGGGCGCGGTGGATCGTACGGATCGACTCGTCGTCGTCGACCTCGCCCCAACCGAACGGCTGGCCGCCGTCACCCCAGAGCGGGCCGCCGATCGCCCAGCAGCCCATCCCGATCGCGCTCACCTCGATGCCGCTGCGTCCCAGCGTGCGTGTCGTCGTCATGCGGACCAGCCTCCAACCTGGAGCGCGCTCCAGGTCAAGGGACAACTAGCATCGGGGGACATGAGCGGTTACGCCCCCGCCGAGGCCGCCCGGCGCAGCGGCTTCAGCCTGGACACCCTGCGGTACTACGAGAAGATCGGTCTGCTGGCCGACGTGGGTCGTACGTCGGGTGGCCGGCGCGTCTTCACCGACGACGACCTGAGTTGGCTGCTGCTGTTCCGCTGCCTCCGGGACACCGGGATGCCGATCGCCCAGATGTGCCGGTACGCGTCGCTGGCCCGCGCCGGTGAGCACACCGTCGACGAGCGGCGTGAGCTGCTGCAACGGCACGCGGAGCAGGTGGAGGAGCAGATGCGCCTGCTCCAGCGTCAGTACGACCACCTGCGGGAGAAGATCCGCTTCTACGAGCGGCTACCCGGCGCGCCCGCTCCCGACGAGGGCCGGTGATCTCGGCTCAGTCGGCCGGCGCGGTCAGGCCGAGCAACTGCTCGGCGCTCCCTCGGCGGCTTTCGTGCCGGGTACACCGCGACGCTGCCCGCAGTCTAGACGGGCGTCGTCAGGGGGTGGTCGGCTCGTCGGGCTCCCGAAGGTCGTGCCAGCGGGCACGCCACGCCGCCTCGTGGGCCTCGTGCGTCGTGCGTTCCTGGAACACGGCGGACCGCAGCGCGTGCCGGGAGTCCGACATCACCATCACCTCGACGGCCACCAGCCCGACGCAGATCACGGTCGCCAGCGTGAGCGCGCCGAGCGCCGGCAGGTACAGGCCGACGGGCAGGGCCGCCGTGAGCGCCACGATGACGCCCACGCGGGTCCAGGTGACCGTGTGCAGGGTGCGCAGTTGGAACAGCATGTTGACGGCGAAGTACGTGATCAACCCGCCGAAGAGCATCGGCACCGCCGGCCCCTCGATCTTTTCCGCTATGCCGCCGGACGGATCGGTGATCTTGTGCAGGATCTCCTCGTTGCCGATCGAGAAGAGGATCACTCCGGCGATCATCGGCAGGTAGAGGTAGGCGTACGCGTCGCGGGCCATCGCCACGCGGGGAGCCCCCTCCGCCGCGTGCAGGGCGATTCGGGCGGCGGGCCCGACGAAGTCGAAGTGCGCCCACCAGAGCGCGGCGGTGATCACGATGCCGAGCGCGGCGGCGGCCACCGCCGGCCAGGTGACCGACTTGCCGAGCAGGTTGCCGCCCACTCCGGTGGAGATGATCGACTCACCGAGCGCGATGATCAGGATGAGGTCGTAGCGCTCGGTCCAGTGCTCCGCGCTGGTCACCCCCCAACCCCAGGTGCCGACGATGAAGCCGGTCGCGTACTGCACCACCACCACGACGATCCACAGCCCGTCACGGACCAGGGCGGCCCGTTCGGGGTCGGTGATCTGCGGCGGGATCGACGCGGCGGCGAGCAGCAGCAGGATGCTCACCGCCAACTCCGGGGCGAAGCGTCTGAGCTGGCGTCGCTCCTGCGGGCTGTCCCGCACCACGTGCTGGTACAGGAACATGTGCACGGCCCGGACCACGACGTAGCTGATGGCCACCAGCATCGGGCCGGCCGCGCTGCCCTTCGGATCGCTGAACGCCTGCGGCAGCCCCAGCGCGAACGCGAACAGCGCGACCATCGCGATCACCATGAGCGCCGGCACGTAGCCCTCGCCGAGCCGCACCCGGGTGGCGACCAGGCTGTGCACCACCCAGATCCACCAGAGCACGGCGAGCACCAGGGCGGCGTGCAGCAGTTGACGACCGGAGATGTTCGCGGCCGTCGCGCGGGTGATGATGAAGAACGAGAAGACGAAGACCAGGTCGAAGAAGACCTCGAACTTGTCCACCCGGGCCCCGGGGGCGATCGGGACGGCCGGTCCCAGCTGTCCGCGCCGCCGGTTACCGCCCACGGTCCCACTCTGGCAGCGTGTGGCCTGGTCGGAGGACGGAACGGGTCAGCCGGGGTCGCGGAAGCGCAGCCCGTCCATCAGCAGGTCGAGCAGCCGGTCGGCCTGGGCGCTCTCGTCGGCGGCCAGGGAGATGCCACTCAGGCCCGCCAGCACGTCGCCGGCGGCGACGTCGGCCCGGACGGCGCCCGCCGCCACGCCCGCGGCCAGCAACTGGCCGAGCGCTGCCAGCAGCAGGTCCCGGCTCTGCGCGTACGGGTTGGCGCCGGAGGCGATGACGAGGCGCAGCGCGTCCGCCATGCCCCGCTTCGTGGCGAGGTAGTCGAGGAAACGCGACATCCACTCCCGCAGCGCGCGTTCGGGCGGTAACCGGTCGACAAGCTGCGGCGCGGCGGCACAGAGCCGGGCCAGCTCGTTGCGGTACGCCGCCTCGACCAGCGCCTCGCGGGTGGGGAAGTGGCGGTACAGGGTGCCGATGCCCACCCCTGCCTCGCGGGCAATGGCGTCGAGCGTTACCTCCGGCCCGGGGCGGGAAAAAGCCTGGACCGCGACCTGAAGCAGGCGTTCGCGGTTGCGCAGCGCGTCCGCCCGCAGTCGGCGGGGGCTGGGCTCCGGCACCGTCTCCTCCTCGCTGGGCAGGTGTAACGCACAGGACATGGCAAGCGGAGGGAACTCCGGTTAGTGTCGACCGCAGCGGAGGGTCCTCCGCTTCCATCGTACCGGCGGGCCGACCGGCCCGCCCCAGCCTGGACAAGGATGGATCATGACGAGGAGCAACCCGATCACCACGTCGTTCGCCCCCGACTCCACCGCCATGGACGTGATCCGGGGCGTGGACCTGGTCGGCCGGCGGGCGATCGTCACCGGCGGATCGTCCGGTATCGGCGTGGAGACCGCCCGTGCCCTGGCCAGCGCCGGCGCGGAGGTCACCCTGGCCGTCCGCAACCCCGACGCCGGCCAGAAGGCCGCCGACGACATCACCGGCACCACCGGCAACGACCGCGTCCTGGTCGCCCCGCTCGACCTCGCCGACCAGGGTTCGATCGCCGACTTCGTCGCCAACTGGGACGGCCCGCTGCACATCCTGGTCAACAACGCCGGCATCATGGCCGCGCCCCTGAGCCGCACCCCGCAGGGCTGGGAGATGCAGTTCGCCACCAACCACCTCGGGCACTTCGCGCTCGCCACCGGGCTGCGCCCGGCGCTCGCCGCCGCCGACGGGGCCCGCGTCGTCTCGGTCAGCTCCGCCGCCCACCTGCGCTCGCCGGTGGTCTTCGAGGACATCCAGTACGACCGCCGCGAGTACGAGCCCTGGCAGGCGTACGGGCAGTCGAAGACGGCCAACGTGCTCTTCGCCGTGGAGGCGACCCGCCGCTGGGCCGACGACGGCATCTACACCAACTCGCTGATGCCCGGCGCGATCCGCACCAACCTCCAGCGTTACGTCAGCGATGAGGAGCTGAACCGGATGCGGGCGGGCAACGCGGCGGCCTGGAAGACCGTGGAGCAGGGCGCCGCCACGTCGGTGCTGGCGGCCGCGTCCCCGCTGCTCGACGGTGTCGGCGGGCGCTACTTCGAGAACTGCCAACAGGCTGCCCCGGCCCAGCCCGGCGGGCGCACGGGCGTCGCCGAGTACGCGCTGGACCCGGAGGCCGCCGAGCGGCTCTGGGAGGTCTCGACCGCGCTGCTCAAGGGCTGAGCGGGAACAGACGAAGGGGCGCCCCGGTCGACGACCGGGGCGCCCCTCTCGGCGTTGCGGCGGATCAGGCCAGGCCCAGCTCCGACTCGAAGTTGCCGCCCTCCAGGCGCTCCTTGACCGAGGTCAGGAAGCGGGCCGCGTCGGCGCCGTCGATCAGCCGGTGGTCGTACGACATGGCCAGGTAGACCATCGACCGGACCGCGATGACCTCGCCCAGGTTCGGGTCGTTGACCACGACCGGACGCTTCACCACGGCGCCCGTGCCCAGCATCGCCGACTGCGGCGACGGCACGATCGGCGTGTCGAAGAGCGCGCCCCTGCTGCCCGTGTTGGTCAGCGTGAACGTCGCCCCGGCCATCTCGTCCGGGGTGATCTTGTTGTTCCGGGTGCGCTCGGCGAGGTCGGCGATCCGCTTGGCGATGCCACCCATGTTGAGGTCACCGGCGTTGTGGATGACCGGCACGAGCAGGCCGCGCTCGGTGTCCACGGCGATGCCGAGGTGCTCGGCCGCCGGGTAGGTGATCGTGCCGCCGTCCAGGTCCATGCTGGCCTGGATGATCGGGTGGGTCTGGAGCGCCTCGATGGCGGCGAGGGCGAAGAACGGCAGGAAGGACAGCTTCACGCCGTGCTTGGCCAGGAACGAGTCCTTGGCCTGGGCCCGCAGCTTGGCGACCTTGGTGACGTCGACCTCGACGACCGTGGTCAGCTGTGCCGTCTCGTGCAGCGACTGCTGCATCCGCTTGGCGATGGTCGCCCGGATCCGCGGCAGCTTCTCCGTGGTCCCCCGCTTCGCGCTGGGCTGCGGCTTGGCGGCCGGCTTCGGCGCGGCGGCGGACGGCGCGGCGGCGGGCTGTGCCGCCGGAGCCGGCGCGGCCGCGGCGGCCTTGGCCTTCTCGGCCGCGTCGAGGACGTCCTGCTTGCGGATCCGGCCACCCACTCCGGTGCCGTTGAGCGCGGCCAGGTCCACGCCGTGCTCGTTGGCCAGCTTGCGTACCAGCGGCGTGACGTACCCGGCCGCCTCCTCGCCGCCCTGCGCCGGCGCGGACGGGCGCTGCGGCGCGGCGGTCGGCGCGGACGGCTGGGCGGCCTGCTCGGCCTTCGCCGGCTGCGCCGACGTCTCCGCCTCGGCGGCCGGCTCGTTGTACGACATGCCCGGGGTGGGCTCCTCGACCTTCGGCTCCGGCTTCGGCTCGGCCTTGGGGGCCGGCGCGGCCTCCGCCTTCGGTTCGGGCTTCGTCTCGGTCTTCGCCGGAGCCGGGGCTCCGCCCTCGGCGCCGATCACCACGAGGTCGGCGCCGACCGCGGCGGTCTCGTCCTCGGCGACCTTGATCTCCAGCACGGTGCCGGCCACCGGCGACGGGATCTCGGTGTCGACCTTGTCGGTGGACACCTCCAGCAGCGGCTCGTCCACCTCGACGGTGTCGCCGACCTGCTTGAGCCAGCGGGTGACCGTACCCTCGGTGACGCTCTCGCCCAGGGCCGGCATCTTGACCGCGGTGCCCTCGCCCGACGACGCGGCGGCCGGAGCCGGCGCCTCGGCCGGGGCCTCGTCCTGCGCCACCTGGTCGGCGGTGCCCTCGGCGGCGGCGGTCGGCTCGGCGGCGGGCTCGACCGACTCGGCCGGGGCCTGCTGCTGCTCCTGCGGCGCGGCCTCGCCGCCGCCGGTCGACTCGCCCTCACCGGCGATGACGGCCAGCTCGCTGCCGACCTCGGCGGTCTCGTCCTCGCCGACCACGATGCGGCTCAGCACACCCGCCGCGGGGGACGGGATCTCGGTGTCGACCTTGTCGGTCGAGACCTCGAGCAGGGGCTCGTCGACCTCGACCGTGTCGCCCTCCTGCTTGAGCCAGCGCGTGACGGTGCCCTCGGTGACGCTCTCGCCGAGCCGGGGCATGGTGACCGATACCGGCATGTTCTCCAGACTCCTTCATTCCCCTGGGGGGATCTTCGCCCGTCGCCGGACGCCGCGGTTTGTGTGATCAGGCGTGCGCGTGCAGCGGCTTACCGGCGAGGGCCAGGTGCGCCTCGCCCAGGGCCTCGTTCTGGGTCGGGTGGGCGTGCACGAGCTGGGCGACCTCCGCCGGGTAGGCCTCCCAGTTGTAGATGAGCTGCGCCTCGCCGATCAGCTCACCCACCCGGGCGCCGACCATGTGGACGCCGACCACCGGGCCGTCCTCGACGCGGACCAGCTTCACGAAGCCGGTGGTCTTGAGGATCTGGCTCTTGCCGTTGCCACCCAGGTTGTAGTTGTAGGTCTTGACCTTGTCGGCGCCGTACTGCTCCTTGGCCTTCGCCTCGGTCAGGCCGACCGACGCCAGCTCGGGGTCGCAGTAGGTGACGCGCGGGATGCCGACCTCGTCGATGACGGCGGGGGTCTGCCCGGCGATCTCCTCGGCGACGAAGATGCCCTGCTGGAAGCCCCGGTGCGCGAGCTGGAGGCCGGGCACGATGTCGCCGACGGCGTAGACGTTCGGCACGCTGGTGCGCAGCCGCTCGTCGGTCAGCACGTAGCCGCGGTCCATCTTGACGCCCTGCTCCTCGTACCCGAGGTTCGCGGTGTTCGGACCGCGACCCACGGCGACCAGCAGCAGCTCGGCCTCGACGGTCTCGCCGCCGGAGATGGTCAGCTTGACGCCGTTCTCGGTCTTCTCGACCTTCTCGAACGGCTTGCCGACCTTGAAGTTGATCCTGCGCTTACGGAACGCCCGCTCCAACGCCTTCGACGACTCCTCGTCCTCGGCGGCGACCAGCCGGGGCAGCGCCTCGACGATCGTCACGTCCACGCCGAAGGACTTCCACACGCTGGCGAACTCGACGCCGATGACGCCGCCACCCAGCACGATCACCGACGAGGGGATCCGGTCCAGGGTCAGCGCGTGGTCGCTCGTGATGATCCGCTCGCCGTCGACCTCCAGGCCGGGCAGGCTCTTCGCGTACGAACCGGAGGCCAGCACGATGTTGCGGCCGGTGTAGCGCTTGCCGTCGACCTCGACCACGTTCGGGCCCACGAGCTTGCCGTGGCCCTCGACGATGGTGATCGACTTGTTGCCCTTCAACATGCCCTGGAGGCCCTTGTACAGGCGGGCGATCACGCCGTCCTTGTACGAGTTGACCCCCGCCATGTCGATACCGACCAGCTCGGCCTTCACACCGAACTGCTCCGACTCGCGGGTCTGGTCGGCGATCTCGGCCGCGTGCAGCAACGCCTTCGTGGGGATGCAGCCGTTGTGCAGGCAGGTGCCTCCGAGCTTGCCCTTCTCGACCAGCGCGACCTTCAGGCCCAGCTGGACGGCGCGCAGGGCGGTCGCGTAACCGCCGCTGCCACCTCCGAGGATGACGATGTCGAAGGTCGCTTCGTTCGGCTCGCTCACGTCCAACTCCCAGGTCGCGTCACTGCATCGGGGGTCACGGAGGTGTAACACGGACACACCCCACCTCGGTCATCTTGTCACCACTGGGCGCAGGGTGCGTACTGAGGTGCCCAACGACACGTCATCGACACGTACCCTTGGCACCGTTGTCGATGACGTCAGGTGGGGGAGAGATCCGGTGGGGTTGTTCCGGCGTCGCAAACAGGCGCGTGTGGCGAGCCACGATCGTGCGGCCGATCGTGGCGATCTGGCCCATCTGGAGAACTTCATCCGGAGCCGGCGAGGCGTCGAGGCGTTCATCGAGCCCAGGACGACGGTCACCGAAACCACCGTCATCCTGATCGCCGACGACGGGGAGTGGACCCGCCGCCGCATCGACGGCCCCGACGGCGCGCGCCGCTTCGCGTACCGGATGGGCATCCCGGTCTACGACGTCCGGCTGATGGGCTACCCGCAGCGGATGCGCGACTTCAACGAGCGCCGCAAGCGCCGCCCCGAGCTGTACTGACGAAGAGGGCCCCCGGCGTGACGCCGGAGGCCCTCTCGTCGTCCGACCCGTCAGCCGTTGGCGGCGACGTCCTCGACGAGCTGCACCAGGGTGCGGACCGGCACGCCGGTGCCGCCCTTGGTCCAGTAGCCGGTCGCCTCGCCCGAGTGGTAGCCCGGACCGGCGATGTCGATGTGCGCCCACGCCACGTCGTCGGTCACGAACTCGCGCAGGAAAACGCCGCCCTGCAGCATGTGCCCCGCCCGGTCCATCCCGGCGTTGACCTGCGAGATGTCCGCCACGTCGGAGTCCATGCCCTTGCGCACGTCGTCCGGCAGCGGCATCGGCCAGGCCGGCTCGCCGACCGCGTCGCCGACCGTACGGACCCGCTCGCACAGCTCGGGGGTACCCATCACGCCGGCGACCCGCTTGCCCAGCGCGATCACCTGACCGCCGGTCAGGGTGGACGTCTCGAACAGGTAGTCCGTGCCGTCGGCGCAGGCGCGGGCGATGGCGTCGGCCAGGACCATCCGGCCCTCGGCGTCGGTGTTGAGCACCTCCACCTTCTTGCCGCTGAACATGCTGATCACGTCGCCCGGCCGGTAGCTGGTGCCCGACGGCATGTTCTCGGCCATCGGCAGGTACGCGCTGACCGCCACGGACGGCTTCAACGCGGCGATCGCCAGCATCGCCGCGCCCACCGCGGCGGCGCCCGCCATGTCGGACTTCATCTCCCACATGCCCTGCGCCGGCTTGATCGAGATACCGCCGGTGTCGAAGGTGATGCCCTTGCCAACCAGCGCGACCCGCTTGCCGTTGCCGGCGTCCTGCGGCGTGTAGGTGAGCTTCACCAGCCGCGGCGGGGCCTCCGAGCCCTGCCCGACCGCGATGATGCCGCCGTACCCGCCGGCGGCCAACGCCGCCTCGTCCAGCACCTCGACGCCGAGGCCGGCGTCACGGGCGGCGGCGGCCACGGCGTCGGCGAACGACGGGGGACGCAGCTCGTTCGGGGCGGTGTTCACCCAGTCCCGGCTGGTCCGGACCGCGCCGGCGACCGCCTGCGCGCGGGTGATCTCCGCCTGGGCGCCCGTGTCGGCGGCGTCCGGAACGGCGACGAGCACCTCGGCCACCGGCTCCCGCCGGGCCGGCTGCGGCCGGGTCTTGTAGCCGGCGAAGCGGTAGCCGCCGAGCAGCGCGCCCTCGGCGACCGCGCGCAGCGCGGCCAGCGCGTCCGCGTCGTCGGGCAACGGCAGGCTGAGCGCCACCTTCGGCGCGCCCGCCAGGGCACGCACCGCCGCGCCGGAGGCGCGACGCAGCGTCTCCGGCGCCGGAGCGGCACCCGACGGCTCCGGGCCGAGCCCGACCGCGACGACCAGTGGAGCGGTGACGGTACCCAGCGTGGCCAGCTTGATCACCTCGCCCGGGCCACCGGTCGCGCCGAGCAGCGCCAGCGTCTCGGTCAGCTTGCCGTCGAACGCGACGGCGATGCTCTCCGCGCCGCTGCCGAGCAGCAGGGTGCCGGCGAGGCCGCTGGTGGCGTCCTGCTCTCCGGTCTGGCTGTGCACGCCGATCACGATCGCGTCGACGGCGAGCTCCGCCGGGTCGGTGTCGACCAGGCTCAGGGTGGTCGTGCGGGGGGTTGTCACTGAAGCTACTCCGGGCGGGCCGGGCCGGTCGCGTCCTTGCGTACCAGCGGTGAAGGTCTCCGGCGGAACCTACCCGCCGGACGTCAGGGCTGTCCCGTCGATCACACCAACGGGGTCCCGCCGATGCTAACCAGCGGCGTAACCCCCGGTAAGTTGCCACCCATGACCGACGTGACCTCCGCCGCCGCCGCGACCCGGCTGCGCCGTTCCCCGCTGCACGAGCGGCACACCGCCGCCGGCGCCAAGTTCGCCCCCTTCGGGGGCTGGGAGATGCCGTTGGAGTACGCCGGCGGCGGGGTGCTCAAGGAGCACACCGCGGTGCGTACGGCGGTGGGGGTCTTCGACGTGTCGCACCTGGGCAAGGTCCGGGTGACCGGTCCCGGGGCGGCCGAGTTCGTCAACTCGTGCCTCAGCAACGACCTGGGCCGCATCGGGCCCGGCCGCGCGCAGTACACGCTGTGCTGTGACGACGCCACCGGCGGTGTGGTCGACGACATCATCGCCTACCTCTACGCCGACGATCACGTCTTCCTCATCCCCAACGCCGCGAACACCGCCGAGGTCGTACGCCGGTTGCGCGCCGCCGCGCCGGAGCGCATCACCGTCACCGACGAGCACGAGGCGTACGCCGTGCTGGCCGTGCAGGGCCCCCGCTCGGCCGAGCTGCTCGCCGCCCTCGACCTGCCCACCGAGCACGGCTACATGAGCTTCGACGCCGCCAGCCTCGCCGCCGTGGAGCTGACCGTCTGCCGTACCGGTTACACCGGCGAACTGGGCTTCGAGCTGGTCGTGCCCGCGCAGGACGCGGTGACCGTGTGGGACGCGCTGTTCGCCGCCGGCGAGGCGTTCGAGCTGCGCGCCTGCGGCCTCGCCGCCCGCGACACGCTGCGCACCGAGATGGGGTACCCGCTGCACGGGCAGGATCTCTCGCTGGACATCACCCCGGTGCAGGCCCGCTCCGGTTGGGCGGTCGGCTGGGACAAGCCGGCGTTCTGGGGTCGTGACGCGCTGCGCGCCGAGAAGGCCGCCGGCCCCCGCCGTACGCTGCGTGGCCTGGTGGCCGTCGACCGCGCCATCCCGCGCCCCGGTATGACCCTGCACGTGGGTGACAAGCAGGTCGGCGTGGTGACGAGCGGCACGTTCAGCCCCACGAGGAAGCAGGGCATCGCCCTGGCCCTGGTGGACACGGACGCCAACCTCTCCGAGGGCGCCGAGGTCGAGATCGACATCCGCGGCCGCCGCGCCCCCCTGACCGTAACCAAGCCCCCCTTCGTAACCCCCTCAACCCACTAACCCGGGCACCGGAAGACCCCGTTGATCATGAAGTTATTGCCGAGACACGCCGACAGCGGTGGCAATAACTTCATGATCAACGGGGTGGGTGGGGGTGGGGGGGTTAGGGGGTTGGGGTGGGGGGTTCGCCGGAGTCCAGGACTGCCTGGGTCCAGCCTCCTTCGATGACTCCCGTCGCGTCCAGGAGCGCCCAGTCGACGACGTCGGTGGACTCCACCACCACCGGGGCGCCGATCCGGACGCTCTCGTCGGTCGCCGCGTCGCTCGCGCTGACGCCGACGATCCGCTCCGGGGTCTCCCACGAGGTGACGCCCGCCCAGACGTACTCCGGGCCGTCGTCGCCCGGCAGGCCGTACTTCACCACGAGCTGCGACTCGGCCGGTAGCCGGCCGGCGACGAAGCGGGCCCGGGCGTCGCCCAGCGCGGCGCGCGCGGTGGCCACCGCACGGCTCATCGCGTCACCGGAGCGGGCGTAGCGCACGTCCGGCTGGATACCGGAGAACAGGGTCGCGCAGGCGGCGGCGTAGTAGCGCCCGTCCGGACCGGGGTGCCCGGCCGGCGGCCGCAGACTCAGGAACGAGTCGGCCTCCGGGTCGGTGGCCGGGTCCAGCTCCAGGCGCAGCAGCACCGGGGCGGTCGCGCCGTGCTGCTCCGGGTTGCCGTACGCCACGGCGATGTCGTGCCCGGTCACCGTGGCGAGCACCGGTAGCTGCACGAACGCCGGCACCTCCGCGCCGTTGAGCCCGTCGGTCCAGTCCCGCAGCAGTCGGCGGGCCGCGCCGGTCATCACCGCGCCCCAGGCGCGGGTGAGGTGGTCGGGCACCCCCTGGGTCTGCAACTCCAGCAGCCCGAAGCGACGCAGCCCCTTCGTGGTGAACCACAGCCCCTCGGCGTCGGACGAGTACGGAACCAGCACCCAGTCGACCAGCCGGATCCGGCCCTGCTCGTCGGGGAGCGAGCGCAGCGCGGTCGCCGGGTCGAGGAACTGGAGGCCGAAGACGTCCACCACGTCGCTGTCGACGGACTCGGCGACCGCCGCCGCCACCGCGCGTGCCGCCCACTCGTGCGCGGGCGGCCAACCGGGCCGGTACTCGGCCTGCACCACCACCAGGTGCGTCGCCGCCGCCAGTCGGGCCAACTGCTCCTCGGTCGCGCCGAAAGCGGTGAGCAGATCCGGCGGCAGCGCGGGGAACTCGGCGATCGGCCGGGTGTCCACGCTCATCAGCGGGCTGTCCAGCATCTGCCGGGCGAGCCCGTGCACCGGTTCGGCCAGCCGCCCCGCGAGCGCCTCCACCGCCGTCTTCGCGCTGACCTTCGGCAGTCCCGCCATCGGCACCAGGTAGGTCGCGCTGAGCGACTCCGGGACCGGTACGGGCAGGAAGTCGTCCGTGATGAGCATGTTCGTTCCCCCGGTGGCCGCGCCGGTGTTGTCGAGCCGAACGCTACCCGGCCGTCCGTGCCGGCTTCAGCCGGACAGCACCACACCCAGGTAGACCAGCGTGGTGACCACCTCGACGGTCGCCCCGAGCACGTCGCCGGTGATGCCGCCGAGCCGTCGTACCACGTGGGTCAGCAGCGCCACCGCGACGGCCAGCGCGACGGCGACGGCGAGCGGCCCCTGCCACGGACGGCCCGGCACCGCGGGCGCCGCCAGCAGCAGGACGGCGACCGCGCCCACGGTCAGGGCCGCCGGGCCGACCGTGCCGGCCACCAGCGCGCCCAGGCCGTCCGGCCGGGCCGCGGGCACGCCCCGCCGGCACGCCACCGCGACGCCCAGGCGGCCGGCGGCGGTGGCCGCGACCACCGCCGCGAGGCACGCCGGCCACGACCGTCCGGCCAGGTCGGCGAGGGCCGCGGCCTGCACCAGGAGTACGACCACCAGCGCCACGACACCGAACGGTCCGACGTCCGGCTTCTTCATGATCTCCAGCGCCGCGGCGCCCCGTCGGTACGAGCCGAGCGCGTCCACCGTGTCGGCCAGCCCGTCCAGGTGCAGTCCCCGGGTCAGCAGGGCGGCGGCGGCCACCGTCACGCCCGCCGCGACCAGCGGGGGAGCGAGCAGCCCGGCCAGGAGCAGGACACCACCCAGGAGTACGCCGAGCAGCGCGCCGACGGCCGGGGCCAGCGCCATCGCCGTACCCGCCACCGGGCGGTCGATCCGTCCGGCGCGTACCGGCAGTGTGCTGAAGGTGGTGACGGCGAGCCGGACGCCCGCGACGAACCGCGACTCAGCCGGCACGCCAGCCCGACGCCGGCTGCTCGTCGGCCCCGGTGCGGGTGGGGCCCGGCCCGGCCGGCTCCGGCTCGACGAACTCCGGGTCGGTGTAGTCGGGCCCGGTGTACGCCGGCTCGTCGTCGGCGTACGCGGGTTCCGGCTCGTCGGTGAGGTCCGGTTCGGCGTCGCCGCCGAGCGACGGGTGGACCGGCAGGGCGGCGGCCAGTGCCAGCACCGAGCGCAGCATCGGCAGCGCGACCAGGGCGTTCGCGCCCTCGCCGAGGTCGAGGCGGAGGTCGAGCAGGGGCGTGAGGCCGAGCACGTCGGCCGCCAGCCGCACGGCGGGGTGCTGGCCGTGGTCGGCCAGCAGGCACCAGTGCCGTGCCTGCCCGGCCAGGTCGCGGCTGATCATTCCGGCTGCCAGGCCGACCGGCCCGTCCAGCAGCACCGGCACCCGGCGGGCGGTCGCGCCCAGCAGCACGCCGGTGGCCACCGCCACGTCGCCGCCACCCAACTCGGCCAGCACGTCCTTGGCGCTGCGCGGTGAGCGGCGGGTGCGGTGCAGAGCGTCCCGCACGGCCGCGCAGCGAACCATCCAGGCCGCGTCGTCGATCTCACCGGAATCGGTGATCACCCGCCCCAGCACCGACGGCGGTTCCGCGCCCGCCGTGGCCGCCAGCACGGCCGCCGCCGCCGCTTCGGTGCCGGCGCCGCACGCGCCCAGGACCAGCAGTTGTACGCCCGCGTCGGCCGCCTGCTCGGCCAACCGCCAGCCGTAGCGCAGGGCCGACTCGACCTGCTCGCCGCTGAGCGCCGACCGGGTCTCCATCGGGGCGGCGGCCGGAGCGTCCACGACCTGGAGGCTCGCGCCGGCCTCGGCGGCCAGCCGGGCGAGCACGCCCCGGCCGGCGCGGGCCTGCGCGGCGCGACGTGCCGACTCACCGGCGACGGTGCCGGCGGACGCGCCGCCCGCGTGGTCGCCGTTGAGCAGCAGCACCCGTACCGAGCCCCAGGCGGACGGGGTCGACGTGCCCTGCGTGGCGGCGGCGAAGCCGACCACCCGGTCCAGGACGCCCAGTCCGGCGCCCGGCACGTCCAGGGTCGCCAGCCGGTCCACCGCCTGCGGGCCCGCGTACTCGTCGGGCATCGGCAGCTCCATGCCGGGCTGGATGACCAGCCCGGTGGCCACCATCGGCAGCGCCATGGTCGGCGCGGCCCACGGGTTGCCGGGCTCCTGGTTCGGGGCGACCGGTGGCGTGTGGGTCAGAACCTCGGGGAGCTGCACCTCGGGGGTGGGCTCGGTGTCGTCCAGACGTGCAGCGGCGCCGGCCGGGGTGCCCTGGCTCTGGTCGGCGACGACGGCGTGTCTCCCGGTCGCGCCCCGCGGCGCGGACGGAGCCGACGCGGCGACCGCTGCCGGCTTCAACCAGGCGGGCTGACCGGCGACCACCAGCGCCACGGCGTCGCAGGCGTCCGCGACCGCGCGGTTGGCCGCGCCGAGCGCGTCGGTGAACGCCCGGCCCAACGGGGTCGTCGGCACCAGTGACAGCCCCACCTCGGGGCTGACCAGCACCACCCGCGCCGCGCAGGCCCGGATCGCCTCGGCCAGCTCGGCGATCGTGGCCACGTCGTCGGCGGGCTGGTGCTCCGGGTCGAGCAGCACGGTCACCCAGCCGCCCAGGTCGTCCACGAGCAGCGTCTCGTTCGGCTCGGCGGACGCGAGCACGTCCGCCAACCGACGCGGCTCCCCGGCGGTCTCCTCGGTGGTCCAGCTACCCGGACGCCGGGCGCGGTGCGTCGCCAGTCGGGTCGCCCACTCGGTGTCCTCCGGGTCGCCCTCGGGCGCGGTGGCGACGTAGCGGACCACCGGCGCGTCGGCGACCAGGGACTCGGCGAACTCGGACTTGCCGGACCGGATACCGCCGAGCACCAGGACCGTGTTCCACCCGTCAACGGACATGCCCGTACCTTAAGGCCGCCCGGGGTCGCTCTGCCTGCCGGCCCGGCGCTCGCGCGACGGCCGTCCCGATCCGGATGTCGGCCGCTCCGGCAGCCCGTAGGCGGGCGAGGGGCCGTCGCGCGCCGGGCCGACTACGCTGGCGGGGGTTCGTCCCACCGGGACTTCAGCGGCGAGGGGAGACGCGGCATGGCGTGGAGCTGGCGGTACGAGGGCACGGACGGCCAGACGGTCGAGGGACCGGCGGAGTCGTTCGGCAGCCAGGCCGACGCCGAATCCTGGATCGGTCAGACCTGGCGTGAACTCGCGGCGTCCGGCGTCACCTCGGTCGCGCTCGTGGAGGACGACCGGGTCGAGTACCGGATGAGCCTGCTGCCCACGGCCGAGTGATGGCGTACGACCGGCCGGGCGACAAGCTGGTGCTCGGCGTGCCCAGTGCGGCGTTCCGGCCCAGCCCGGTCTTCCTCGGCCTGGTCGCGCTCTTCGCGGTCAGCGGGGTGCTGGCCTGGAACGGCTACGGCAGCGTCCGCTTCGACGTGTTCCTGTTCGTGGTCTCCGGCTGGCTGGTGTCACTCTGCCTGCACGAGTACGCCCACGCGGTCGTCGCCTACCGGGCCGGCGACCGCGACATCGCCCACCGTGGCTACCTCACGCTCAACCCGTTCAAGTACACCCACCCGCTGCTGTCGATCGTGCTGCCGGTGGTGGTGGTGCTGCTCGGCGGCATCGGCCTGCCCGGCGGCGCGGTGTGGGTGGACCGGCACGCCATCCCGGGCCGGCTGCGGCACACCCTGGTGAGCCTCGCCGGTCCGGCGACCAACGTGCTGTTCACGTTGCTGCTCGTGCTCGCGGTACGGATCGGTACGACGTCGGGCGGCCCGGTCGAGTTCTGGGCCGGGGTGGCGCTGCTGGCGTTCCTGCAACTCACCGCGAGCGTGCTCAACCTGCTGCCGGTGCCGGGCCTGGACGGCGGCAACATGATCCAGCCGTGGCTCAATCCACAGTGGCGCAGGATGTACGACCTGTTCGCCCCGTACGGCTTCCTGCTGCTCTTCGCGCTGCTGTGGAACCCGCGCCTCGGCGGCTGGTTCTTCGACGCGGTCTTCGCGGTCGGTGACCTGCTCGGCCTGCCGTCCTGGCTGTACGCCGCCGGGCTCGACCTGATCCGCTTCTGGCAGAGCTGAGCTGCCGGGCTGAGCTGACCGGCCCGGTCGGCGGTTCGCGCCGACCGGGCCGGACCCGCGTCAGGGACGCTCGGCGGGGGACTCGGTCTTCGCCGCGTCCCGCTCGGTGACCGGCTCGACGATGTCGTCGATGGCCTTGAGCAGCTCGGCGTCGAGCTTCACGCCGGCCGCCTTCACGTTGTCGTGCACCTGCTCGGGCCGGGACGCGCCGATGATCGCCGACGAGACGTTCGGGTTCTGCAGCACCCACGCCACGGCGAGCTGGGCCATGCTCAGGCCGGCCTGCTCGGCGAGCGGCTTGAGCTGCTGCACCCGGGTGAGCACGTCGTCGTTCATGAACCGGGCGATGAAGTTCGCGCCGGACTTCTCGTCGGTGGCGCGGGAGCCGGCGGGCGGCGGCTGCCCCGGCAGGTACTTGCCGGAGAGCACACCCTGCGCCATCGGCGACCAGACGATCTGGCCGATGCCCAGCTCCTCGCTGGCCGGTACGACCTCGGCCTCGATGACCCGCCACAGCATCGAGTACTGCGGCTGGTTGGAGACCAGCGGAACGTGCAGCTCCCGGGCCAGCGGGTGAGCGGCGCGCAGCTGCTCGGCGGTCCACTCGGAGACGCCGATGTAGTGCGCCTTACCGGAGTGCACGACGTCGGCGAACGCCTCCATCGTCTCCTCCAGCGGCGTGCTGTAGTCGTACCGGTGGGCCTGGTACAGGTCCACGTAGTCGGTACGCAGCCGGCGCAGCGAGCCGTTGATCGACTCCATGATGTGCTTGCGGGACAGGCCACGGTCGTTGCGACCCGGCCCGGTCGGCCAGTAGACCTTGGTGAAGATCTCCAGGCCCTCGCGACGCTCGCTCTCCAGCGCCCGGCCGAGCACGTCCTCGGCCCGGGTGCCGGCGTACACGTCGGCGGTGTCGAAGGTGGTGATCCCCGCGTCGAGGGCGGCCCGCACACACGCGAACGCCGCGTCCTCCTCGACCTGAGAACCGTGGGTGATCCAGTTGCCGTACGAGATCTCGCTGACCATCAGGCCGGAGCGGCCCAGGTGTCGGAATTCCATGACCCGACCCTAACGCCGGTGGATCACGATCGCCGAGCGGCGACTCAGAGCACGGGACTGGCGTCGGTCAACAGCCGGTCGATCTCCTCCAGCACCGCCTCGCGATCGGGATGCACCAGGTCGATCAGCGACGCGCCCCGACGGTCCAGGGCACCCCACCGGCCGCCGCCGCTGACCAGGAACGCCACCGGGTGGATGACCACCACCGGGTACGACGGTGGCACCAGCACCGTGCCGGTGCGATCCACCACACCGCGCCGGCCGGCCACGTCGACGACCGCGAGACCCTCGTCGGTGAAGCCGTCGACCGGCCCGGCGTCGGTCAACTCGGTGACGAAGGCGTGGTAGCGGGTCGGCACCACCATCCGGCCGGTCCGGTCGACCGCCCCCCAGCCCTCGCGCTTCACCGGCGCCAGCCCTCGCCGGAACGGTCGTACGTCGGCGAAGTTCGGCGGGACCTGCACCGCGCCCGTCGGGTCGATCGCGGTCCACCCGCCGTCGGTGACCACCCACGCCAGTCCGTCGCTGAACGGGCGCACCGCCCGGTACGACGGTGGGATCACCGTCGTACCCAACATGTTGATGAGCGACCACCGGTCGGTGTCCGGCCGCCGGACCCAGGCCAGCCCGTCGTGGAACGGCTGCGCCTCCGCGTACCGGGCGGGAATGGCCACCTCCCCGGCCTGGTCGGTGTAACCCCACAGCGGTCCGTCGCGGTCCGGCTGCGGGGGCCGGTCACGGTCGAGCACCTCGTCCCGACCCCGGCGGTACGGGCCGAAGCCGTCCGCCGACGCCCGCACGGTGACCGCGTCGAGGGCGATCCGCACCCGGTCCAGCAGTTCGGCGTCGGCCGCGCCGCGCAGGTCGAGCGCCCGCTCGAAGTGGTGGCAGGCCTCCATCAGCCGGCCCTGGTCGTAACAACAGCGCCCGGCGTGCTCGTGCAGGGCGGCGCGTAACCGGTCGGGCAGCTCGACCGAGTTGGCCTCGGCGAAGAGCTGGTCGGCCTCGGCGAAGTCACCCCGCCAGCGCAGGACGTGAGCCAGCCGTGCCTGCGCGAGCGCGGTCCGGCGCAGTTCACCGGTCGCCTCCGCGTAGGTGAGGGCGAGGCGCCCGTCGGCCAGGGCGTCGTCGAGGTCGCCGAGGATCCGCGACGCCACCGCCCGCAGGCTGAGCAGTCGCGCACGGGCCCGGTTGTCGACGGCCGTACCCAACTTCTCGGTCAGCCGTCGCCGGATGGCCCGCATGCCGTCCGGCTCGGTCAGCTCCTCGCGCAGGGTGACCGGGTCCAGCCGCCAGCGGTACGCGGCCAGGATCTGCTCCGGGTCGCCCTCGTCGGACAGCGACGGGCCCGCTGTGCCTGGCGGCGCTGACACGGGCGCGTCCGCCTCGGAGGAGGGGTCACGCGGTGCGGGGATGACGGCGGCCGGCACGGCGGGGACGGGCTCTGCCGGGACGGATTCCGCGGCGACGGGCTCTGCGGAGACGGGTGGGGATGCCGCTGGCGGCCCGGAGACGGGCTCGATGGGGGCAGGCCGGCTGACGGGTTCGGCGGCGGGTGGCGCGGATGCCGACTCTGCGGCGGCGGGTGGCGCGGACACGGGTTCGGCGGCGGCGGGTGGCGCGGACACCGAGTCTGCGGCGGCGGGTGGCGCGGACACGGGTTCGGCGGTGGCGGCTGGTGGCGCGGGCAAGGGTTCCGCCTCGGCCCGTGGCAGGGGAGTGGGTTCGGGGGCGGCCTGTGGTGTGGAGGTGGGTTCGGGGGCGGCAGGCGCTGCGGAGACGGGCTCGACGGCGGCGGGCGGGGCGGAGGCTGCTTCGGGCGCGGTCGGCGCGGAGGTGGCCTCTGGGGCGGCTGGCGCGGCATCCGGTGTGGTGGGTGCCGTGGTGGCTCTCTCCGCTGCGGCGTCCGGCGTGGGAACGGGTTCGGGTGCGGCGGCGGGTGGTGCCGAGGTGGGCGCTGCGAGGGCGGCGTCGGCGCCCGCAGTGGCGGTCGACGGGTCCGTGGCGCTCGGTCGAGCCGGCGACGCCGGTCGGTCCGACGCATCCGGCCCGGCGACATCGTCGACGGACGGCGTGCTTCTCGGAGTTGCCACTTCGTCGAGGTCGTCCGCAGTGGACTCGCTCGGCCGCTCGGGCGTCTCGCCGGGCACCGGGCGGCGATCGTTGGCGGACACCCCGGCGACGGTTGCCGACAGGTGGTCCGCGCCGCCGCCCAGGTCGTCGGACCAGGCGCGCGGCGCGACCGTGACGGATTCCGCCGGCGGGCCGGATACGGGGTCCGTGCCGGCCCGGTCCGGCTCGGCAGCCGGCGTCATGTCGTCGGCCAGGTCGCCGGACCAGGGTGGACGCGCAGTGTCCACCGGCCCGATCGGCGGTGCGGAGACGGGCGGTGCGGAGACGGGTGCCGCCGATACCGGCGGTGCGGAGACGGGTCGCGCGGCGGCGGGCGGTGCGGAGACCGGTGCCGCGGCGGCTGCGCCCGCGTCGGGCCGCTGGTTGGTGGCCGGGTGGTCGACCAGCGGTTCGGGCGACGCGGTGGTGTCGTGCGCGTCGTCGACCTCGGACGCCGACCGCGCCGGTACGTCGACCGGGGCCCAGTCCTCGGTCGTCCCGGAAATCGTGGCGTCGGCGGTCGGCGGTGCGTCGGTAGTCGGCGTCGCGTCCTGATCGGCCTCGGCCGCTTGGGCGGCGGGGCTGAACCAGGCGTCGGGCCCCCGCACCGGCGCCTCCGCCGGCTCCGGATCGGTTGGCGCGGGCGCTTCGGTGGGCGTCGGAGGCACGTACCGACGCGGCACCCCCGGCGCGATCGGGAGCGACGGCTCGACGTCGGAGGGGGCAGACGTCGGCGTCGTGTGCGCGGCGGGCTGCTCCGGCCGCTGCCACGTCGGGGGCGGCGCCACCGGCGGGCGGTTGTCCGGGCCCGGGTAGCGCGGTGGCGTGGTGGACCGGGCGTCCGCGGTCGGCGCAGCGTCGGTGGGTCGGTGGCGATCGGGCCCGGGCGACGTCGACTGTCCGTCCGTCGACGGAGGATCCACCGGGGCGGGCAGGAACTCCACCCGGAGCCGCGCGGCCGGCGGGGCGGAGATCGGAACGTCTCCTGCTGGCGACACCGGCATGCCCGACACCGGCCGGTCGTACTCCGGTCGGTCGTACGAGGTGGACGGTCGCCGCTCGTGGTCGGCGGGCGCGGGGGAGACGGGCGTCGCTGACCGGGGCTCCTCCCACCCGGCGGCGGGCGAGACAGGTCGGTCCCGTCCGGGGGCGGCAGGGGACACGGGCCGGTCCCGTCCGGGGGCGGCGGGCGACACCTGTCGTTCCGGCGACACGGGCCGAGCCGGAGTGACCCGGTCGGCACCGGGCCCGGCCGGGGAGACGGGTCGGGGCGGAACCGGGGCGGCCCGGCCGGTACCCGGTGCGGCCGGGGAGACGGGTGTGGGCGGCACCGGGGTGGGCCGGCTGTAGGTGGGCGACGCGCTCGCGGCGGGGCGTACCTGCCGTTCGTCGTACCGGCCGGGCTCCACCGCTGGCCGTGCGGGCCCGCTCGGCGGCCGCGACCCGACGCGCGGCTCGGTGTCGCGGTGCGGCTCGGACCGGTAGCCCGGCTCCCGGGTGCGGTCCGGATGCACCGGCCCGGGCGACGGCCAGGGCAGGCCGCCACCCGAGCGGGGCTGGTGGGCCTCGTCACGGCGGGTCTCTTCCCGGTACGGTTCCGGCTGTGCTGTCTCGCGCGGGCGGCGGTCCGGGTACGCCTCGGTGCGCGCTGCCGCCTCGCGGGGTTGCTGGCGGCGCGGCTCGACGTCGGGACGGCGGCGGTCGTCGTCGCGGCGGGGCTGCTCCGGCGCCTCCGGTTCGGGGCGGCGTCGCCGTCCGCTCTCGGACGTCTGGGGCGGCCCGTACATCTCGTCCGACCGGCGCTGCCGCTCGGTGGACACACCGGGGCCAGCCTCCACCCGGGACCGCTCGTCGGCCACGCCCCGCTCCGGCTGACGTGCGTTGTCAGACCAGCGCTCCGCGCGGCGTGCGTCATCGGCGACGCCCCGCTCCGGCCGGCGTGCGTCGTCGGGCCAGCGTTCCGACCGGCGGGCTTCGTCCGGGCGACGGTCGGGCTGGCCGTCGGCGCGGTAGCGGGAGCGGCTGTCGATGGGCGCCCACTGGCCGGGGCCTTCGGCGGCCCAGCCGTCGGTCGGGCGGCTCTCGGGGCTCCGGGGCGGGCGGGTGCCGTACGCGTCGCCGGGCTGCCGGTCGTGGGCGGCGGCCGGTCGCTCCGACGTGCCGCGTCGGCGCGGTGGCTCGTCGGGCTCGGGGACCCAGCCGGAGTCGCCGCGGGGCGCCGGAGAGTACGGCCCGGGGGAGACCGGTGGTGACGTCGGGTACGTCCGGTCCCGGTCGGGCGGCTCGGGTCGGCGCCGGCGGCTGTCGTACCCGTCGAAAGCGGGCTGATCGCGGTGCCACGCGGCCTCCCGGCCGGGTGTCCGGTCGTCGCTGACCCGTCGGTCGGACCAGGCGGTACGGCGGTCCGACTCGGGGGAGCGGCGCTCCTCGCGCCGGGGTGGCTCGGGAAGTGGCCGCCGGTACGGCTCATGGTCGTAGTACGCGGTCTCGGGTCGGCCGTGGCGTGACGCGTCGGGTGTCCGCTCGTCGCCGCGCGGCCAACCGTGGGGCTGGTCGGGCTCGTCGTCCGTCCGCCATCGATCGTCGGGCTCGGCCGGAGGTTCGTCGGCCCAGGAGCGGCCGAGGTAGGTGCCGTCCGGGCGGGTGGGCGCGAGCGGCGGCACCTCGGCACGACCCACCGCGCTCGCTCGTCCGCGGGGCGGCGGGGACTGGTGGGTGGCGCCGATGTCGCCGGGGTAGCGCTGGCCGGGGAACTGGGGGTGCCATTCGGTGGTCGGTTCGACCACCCAGGACGGTTCGTTCGGATCCCGCCACCGGTCGGTGTAGCGGCCGTTCATCCGTCGAGCCCGTCGCCACACCCGACCGCTCGGCCGTTCCCCGTCGACGGTGAGGTGGCCGCGGTTCTGTCCCGCTGGCCGTTGGGCGTCCGGTCGCCGCCTGCCACGCTCCGGTGGCCGGCTCGCGTCCGCTCGCTCACGGCGTTGTCACCTCGTTGCACATTGTCGCGCTGGGGCCTCGCGTGCCGGTTGGGTCGCCCGTTCCGGCAGGGCGTGGCTGCGGATGGAGGGTAACGGCGCGGGCTTGTTCACCGCCACTGTGGCACCGCCCACGAGCGCAAACGTTATCCGATGGTTCCGGACATTTAGGTCGATAACCGAATCTGACCTTCGACGATACCCCACCCGCCGCGCGGACGGACCGGAGCATCGGGTCAGGGATGCTCCATGACGAGGACGGCGAACGTCCCGGGGACGAGCGCCTCGTACCGGTGCGGCAGGTCGCCGGGGAACGTCGCGTAGTCACCCGGGCCGAGGTCGACCACGTCGCTCTCGGGCCCCACCCGCAGCCGTCCGGCGGCCACCACCACGTGCTCCACGCTGTGCGGCGTGTGTGCGTCCGCCTCCCGGACCGCGCCCGGCTCCAACTCGATCAGGTAGATGTCCCGGCGTACCCGCGCGGTCCCGGCGCTGAGCAGCGTCCCGGTGAAGTCGGCCAGCTCGGAGCGGACCCGGGGTCCCTGGCCCGCACGGATCACCCGCAGGTCGTCGGCCGCCGGCTCCACGAGCCGGCTGAACGGTACGCCCAGCGCCACACCGATCGCCCACAGCGTCTCCACGCTCGGGTCGCCGGTCCCCGACTCCAGGGCCGAGAGCGTGGATTCGGCCGTCCCCGCCCGAGCGGCCAACTCGGTCAGCGAGACCCCGGCTCGCTCGCGTTCGCGGCGCAGGGCGGCGGCGACGCTGGCCGACGGTTCTCCGGGCATGCGTGTTCGCTCCACTGGATCATCGTTCGCGGTCACGAACAACGGGACCTGTTCGCCGTGCTGGACTACGCGCACGGTACAACGAACGACACCTGCCCGACGTCCTTTGCCAGCAACGTGGCCAGGGCGAATGTGCCGGCGACGTGTCGCCGGGATCAGACCTTGTCGCCGAGCTGCACAGCGGGCGCCGGAGCGCGCATGCGCCGGAAGGTGATCGAGCGCATCACGGCGTAGAGGTAGAGCGACCCCATCCGCTGGTCGGTCTTCGGGAAGCGCTCCCGGACCAACTTGCTGATCTTGCGGCAGATCAGCACCGAGTCGACGACCACACCCAGGGCCAGGGCGCCCCAGAGCACGTTGGAGATCAACCGGACCACCGGCGGCATCGCGGCGTTCGAGCCGATCAGCACGATCAGCGCGCCGCCGAAGAACCAGGTGCCGACGGTACGACGGGAGTCGACCACGTTGCGCGCCAGCAGCCGCTCCGGGCCCCGGTCGCGGGGGCCACCCTCGCGGCGGAACTCGGCCGCGGCGTCCGCGCGCAGTTGACGACGCCGTTCCCGCTCCTCCTCCTTGGTGAGGGGGCGGCTCGGGCCGGCCGGACGCCGGCCGACCGTCGGCCGCTTCGGCGTCTCCCGGCCCTTGGCCGGGGTGTAACCCCGGGACCGCTCGGCGGTCTCCTCGGGGGTCACCGAGGTGACGGCCTCGTCGACGAGGTCGGTGGACTTGCGGCGAAAGAGCGACGGCACGCGGCAAGGGTAGCCAACCGTCCGCGACCGGTGCACATCGCGGTGCACCGGGCGGACGACGGCTCCAGGTCGCAGCGCGACCTGGAGCCGTCGGGGCCGAACGATGTGGTGCGAGAGGTTACGGGCGCTCGGCGTGCGCGCCCAGGTTGGCGAGCTTCGCCTCGAAGTCCTCGTAGCCCCGGTTGATCAGGTCGACGCCGTACACGCGGGAGGTGCCCTCGGCCGCGAGCGCCGCGATCAGGTGGCTGAAACCGGCCCGCAGGTCCGGGATGACCAGATCGGCGGCGTGCAGCTTGCTCGGCCCGGCGATCACCGCCGAGTGCTTGAAGTTACGCCGGCCGAAACGGCACGGGGTGCCGCCGAGGCAGTCCCGGTAGACCTGGATGTTGGCGCCCATCGAGTTCAGCGCCTCGGTGTAGCCGAGCCGCTGCTCGTACACCGTCTCGTGCACGATCGACAGGCCACGGGCCTGGGTCAGCGCCACGACCAGCGGCTGCTGCCAGTCGGTCATGAAGCCCGGGTGCACGTCCGTCTCCAGCGCGACGGCGTTCAGCTCGCCGCCCGGGTGCCAGAAGCGGATGCCGCCCTCCTGGCCCGGGTCGCCCAGCTTCGGCGCGCGGGCGTCGGTGACCTCGTACTCGCCGCCGACCGAGCGGAAGATGTTCAGGAAGGTCATCATGTCGGCCTGCTGCGCGCCGAGGACCTCGACGTGACCACGGGTGGCCAGCGCGGCGGCGGCCCAGCTCGCGGCCTCGATCCGGTCCGGGATCGGCCGGTGCGTGTACCCGTGCAGCTTCGGCACGCCCTGGATCTCGATCACCCGGTCGGTGTGGACCTTGATGATCGCGCCCATCTTCTGCAGGATGCAGATCAGGTCGATGATCTCCGGCTCGACGGCGGCGTTGCGCAGCTCGGTGACGCCCTCGGCCATGACCGCGGTCAGCAGCACCTGCTCGGTGGCGCCGACGCTCGGGTACGGCAGGGCGAACTTGGTGCCGTGCAGTCCGTTCGGCGCGGACAGGTGCAGCCCCTCGGGCCGCTTGTCGACGGTCGCGCCGAACTCCCGCAGCGCCTGCAGGTGGAAGTCGATCGGACGCGGGCCGATGTGGCAGCCGCCCAGATCCGGGATGAACGCGTGCCCGAGACGGTGCAGCAGCGGCCCGCAGAACAGGATCGGGATCCGGCTCGAACCGGCGTGCACGTTGATCTGGTCGGTGCTGGCGCTCTCCACGTTGGCGGGGTCGAAGACGAGCTCGCCGTCCTCGGCGCCGTCGGTCACCTTGACGCCGTGCAGACCGAGCAGACCCCGGACCACCTCGACGTCGCGGATCTTCGGCACGTCGAACAGCCGGCTCGGGCTGTCGCCCAGCAGTGCGGCGACCATCGCCTTCGAAACCAGGTTCTTCGCGCCGCGCACGCGGATCCGCCCTTCGAGCGGAGTTCCTCCGTGCACGACCAGGACGTCGTCGGTCAACGCAACCTCCAGCGCTTCGGTGCTGCTGTGTTGATGGTGGGGAGCGTGAACCCTGTCGCTACCCAGGATGCGGCCATATCGAAACGGCCCGCTCGCGTCGTCGCTCCGGCAGCATAGCCCTCGGTGACGAAAAAGGACTCGGTCACACCGGCGTGTGTGGCATTAATCGGTGATCCGGCACTTTTGCGTACCAACGAGGTCACGGATCGTGATCACGCGCCGGGCAGGGCGAGCATCTGGTCCAGGGCCACCCGCGCGTGGTGGGCGGTGTCGGCGTCCACCGTGATCTGGTTGACCACCCGGCCCGCGACCAGCTCCTCCAACGCCCAGACCAGGTGCGGCAGGTCGATCCGGTTCATCGTCGAGCAGTAGCAGACCGCCTTGTCGAGGAACATGATCTGCTTGTCCGGGTGGGCCAGGGCCAGCCGGCGCACCAGGTTCAGCTCGGTGCCCAGCGCCCACGCCGAGCCGGCCGGCGCCGCCTCGATGGTCTTGATGATGTACTCGGTCGAGCCGACGTGGTCGGCGGCGGTGACCACCTCGTGCCGGCACTCGGGGTGGACCAGCACGTTGACGCCCGGCACCCGCTCCCGTACGTCGTTGACGCTGTCCAGCGTGAACCGGCCGTGCACCGAGCAGTGCCCCCGCCACAGGATCATCTTGGCGTCGCGCAGCTGCTCCGGCGTGAGCCCGCCACCGGGCTTGTGCGGGTCGTAGAGCACGCAGTCGTCCAGCGACAGGCCCATCTCCAGCACGGCGGTGTTACGGCCCAGGTGCTGGTCCGGCAGGAACAGCACCTTCTGACCCTGCTCGAACGCCCAGTCCAGGGCGCGCTTGGCGTTGGACGAGGTGCAGACCACGCCGCCGTTGCGGCCCACGAAACCCTTGATGTCCGCCGAGGAGTTCATGTACGTCACCGGCACGGTCTCGCCGGCGATGCCCAGCTCGGTCAGCGTGTCCCAGGCGGCCTCGACCTGACCCAGCACGGCCATGTCCGCCATCGAGCAGCCGGCCGCCAGGTCGGGCAGGATCACCCGCTGGGTGTCGGTGGTGAGGATGTCGGCGCTCTCGGCCATGAAGTGCACGCCGCAGAAGACGATGAACTCCGCCTCCGGGCGGGCCGCCGCCTCCCGGGCCAGCTTGAACGAGTCGCCGGTGACGTCGGCGAACTGGATCACCTCGTCGCGCTGGTAGTGGTGCCCGAGCACGAAGACCTTGCTGCCCAGCTTCGCCTTCGCCGCCGTGGCGCGGGCCACCAGGTCGGGATCGCTGGGCGCCGGCAGGTCGCCCGGACACTCGACGCCGCGCTCGGTGTCGGGGTCGCTGCCCCGGCCGAGCAGCAGCAGAGCCGTCGCCGTGTTGGAGGGTTCCACCCAGGTCGAAGTCACGTACCCCATGGTCCCACAGCGCGAGCGCGCCGCAGCTCCGCTCGGTGTGTGCTGCCACACTGCTCGGCATGCGCGTGCTGCTCTGCCCGGACAAGTTCGCCGGCACCCTGCCCGCACCGGAGGTCGCCGCGGCGGTGGCCGAAGGTTGGCGCAGCGTCACCGACGGCGACGACCTGCTGATCCGGCCACTCGCCGACGGCGGCCCGGGCTTCGTCCAGGTGCTCGCCGACGCGCTCGGCGGCCGGCGGCTGCCGGTGTCGACGGTCGACCCGCTGGGCCGTCCGGTGGCGGGTGAGATCCTGCTCACCGCCGACGGCGCGACCGCCTACCTGGAGAGCGCCCAGGCGTGCGGACTGCACCTGCTCGCCGAGGCCGAGCGCGACCCGAAGGCCACCACGTCGTACGGGCTGGGTCTGCTGGTGACCGCCGCCCTGGAGAGCGGGGCCCGGACGGTGGTGATCGGGCTGGGCGGCTCGGCCACCAACGACGCCGGCGCGGGCATGCTGGCCGCGCTGGGCGTGACACCGCTGGCCGCCACCGGCGTCGCGCTGCCGTACGGCGGAGCCGCGCTGGCCGCGGTCGACGCGCTGGACGGCGTACCCCGGTTGCGGGACGCCCGGCTGGTCGCCGCCACCGACGTGGACAACCCCCTGCTCGGCCTGCACGGCGCGAGCAACGTCTTCGGCCCGCAGAAGGGCGCCGACCGGGCCGACGTGCTGCTGCTCGACGCCGCCCTGGAGCGTTTCGCGGCGGTGCTGGAACGGGACCTGCCCGGCTGCCCGGCGGGACTGGGCACGCTGCCCGGCGGCGGGGCGGCCGGTGGCCTCGGCGCGGCCATCCTCGCGCTGGGCGGCGGCTGCGAGTCCGGCATCGGCCTGGTCACCCGCGCCACCCGGCTGGACGCCGCGCTGGACACCGCCGACCTGGTGATCACCGGGGAGGGGTCGTTCGACCACCAGTCGCTGCGCGGCAAGGTCGTCGCCGGGGTGGCCGGGGCCGCCCGGGACCGCGGGGTTCCCTGTGTGGTGCTCGCCGGCCAGGTCAGCACCGGCCGGCGGGAGGCCGCCTCGGCCGGGGTCACCGACGCGTACAGCCTGGTGGAGCACTTCGGCGGCGAGGAGGCCGGCGGGCTCGACGCCGCGCTGAGCCGCCCCGCGGACGGGCTGCGCGAACTGGGCGCCCGACTGGCCCGCCAGTGGAGCCGCTGAGCGCTCGCCGCCGTCCCACCTGGGGCGGGGAGCCCGCCACGCGGGTACGTCCGGCCGGGGCGGCGTACCATCGGAACTGGACCACAACCGGGAATCACTGGACGGCGCGCGACGTTGGCCAGTGCGTCCGGACCCAAAACCGCGCAGGGAGACTTCCACGTGACCACGCCAGCGCAGACCGAGTCGACCGAGGCCCAGGCCCCTACTTCCGTCGTCCTCACCGACGTCGCGGCGCAGAAGGTCAAGGCCCTGATCGAGCAGGAGGGCCGCGACGACCTGCGGCTCCGGGTCGCGGTGCAGCCGGGCGGCTGCTCCGGCCTGCGGTACCAGCTCTTCTTCGACGAGCGCTCGCTCGACGGTGACGTCGTCACCGACTTCGGCGGCGTCGAGGTCGTCGTCGACCGGATGAGCGCCCCCTACCTGGCGGGCGCGACGATCGACTTCGCCGACCGGATCGACGCCCAGGGCTTCACCATCGACAACCCCAACGCGGGCAACTCCTGCGCCTGCGGCGACTCGTTCAACTAGAGTCGCGCACCACGCGCCACCGACGACGGGGCAGTCCCACGGGACTGCCCCGTCGTCGTGTCCGGCCCCGCAAGGACGCCGGTGACCAGCGGGTTGCCGTTGCCTGACCGACCGGACACGTCCGGATTGCCGGGCCGGTAGGCTGACCGCGCCCTGCTCCCGACCCTGAGGGTTGACATGAAGATCGCCGTGACCGGCTCGATCGCCACCGATCACCTGATGAGCTTCCCGGGTCGCTTCGCCGACCAGCTCATCGCCGATCAGTTGCACAAGGTTTCGCTCTCCTTCCTGGTGGACGACCTGGTGCTCCGCCGTGGCGGGGTGGCGGCGAACATCTCCTTCGGCATGGGCCAGCTCGGGCTGCGCCCGGTGCTGCTCGGGGCGGTCGGGGCCGACTTCGCCGACTACCGCTCCTGGCTGGAGCGGCACGGCGTGGACTGCGACTCCGTGCACATCAGTGAGGTGGCGCACACCGCCCGGTTCGTGTGCACCACCGACACCGACATGTGCCAGATCGCCTCGTTCTACGCGGGCGCGATGAGCGAGGCGCGCAACATCGAGCTGGCCCCCGTCGCCGACCGGCTCGGCGGACTGGACCTGGTGCTGGTCAGCGCCAACGACCCGGAGGCGATGCTGCGGCACTCGGCCGAGTGCCGCACCCGCGGGTACGCCTTCGCCGCCGACCCCTCCCAGCAGCTCGCCCGGATGCCCGGCGAGGACGTGGTGGCGCTGATCGAAGGCGCCGAGTACCTGATGACCAACGACTACGAGAAGTCGCTGTTGCAGAGCAAGGCGCAGCTCAGCGACGACCAGTTGCTGGACCTGGTGAAGGTGCGGGTCACCACGCTGGGCAAGGACGGCGTCGAGATCGCCGGCCGGGGCATCGACCCCATCCACGTACCCATCGCCCGGGAGATCCGGGCCGTCGACCCCACGGGTGTCGGCGACGGCTTCCGGGCCGGCTTCTTCACGGCGCTGTCCTGGGGCCTCGGCCTGGAACGGGCTGCCCAGGTCGGCTCGCTGCTGGCCACGCTCGTCCTGGAGACGGTCGGCACCCAGGAGTACGACGTACGCCGCGACCTGTTCGTCAAGCGCCTCGCCGAGTCGTACGGCGACACGGCAGCGGACGAGGTCCGTCCGCACCTGATCCCGTAGCCCCGGATCCCGACAGGGATCGCTCCGGCGCGCGACGGTACTTCCTCGCGCGGACGGCTCGCGGGAACCTCGCGGCCACCTCCCGGTAACTCGACAGCCCGTTGTTGCGGGCGCGGGTGGCGAACGGGAGGTGGTCGTGCAGGGCATCCAGGATGTGGGCTGTCCCGAGTTCCTCGTCAGCTGGGTGCCGTCGGGTATGCATCTGAGCCTCGGGTCGGACGCGGTGCCGTCGGAGGTGTTGCTGGCCGCTCCGGTGCCCGGTCTGCACCTCGTCCACTGGGCCGAGGACGCGGCCGGGTCGGCGCTGGCGTTCGACATCCTGCGAGCCCAGCCGAGGGCTGTGGTCGAGCGGATGGTGGACGCCCCGCCGGCGTCCGTGCTCGCCGGGATCGATCTCGCCGGGGCCATCGCCCGGGCCGACCGGCTGCGCATGCCGGTGCGGGTACCGCGTGACGTGCTCTCCGGCGAGGACACCAGCCGAGTGGTGCCGATCGGGTCAGCCGATCAGGGCGTCGAACACGTCCTCGTCCTGCCGGCCAGCGCCCTGCTCGACGGCGTCGGAACCGGCGTGACGCCGGTGCGGGTTCTCCCCGACCTGAGCGTGGCGGTACGAGCGGCCGTGCGTGCCGTCGCCGGCCAACGAGCGGACCCGGGTCTGCCCACGTTCGTGCTCTCGACGGCCACCAGCGGTTCCTTCGCCGATCGGGACGTTTCCGCGGTGCATCCCGCCGTGGTGCGCCAGCTCGTGGAGCGGTTCGGACGGCAGTACCGCGGATCGACGATCCAGTTGGTCGGTCCGGACCCGGATGGGCTGCTGCGTGACGAGTATCCGCAGTCCTTCGCGTTGCTCGACGCGCTCCAGGAGGCGGGACACGGGCACCTGGACGGTTCGGGTCGAGCCGTTCTGCTGGCCGAGCTGGCTGCCGTGGGCGCCACGCTGATCGGTGCCACCCGTGACATCGCCGAGATCCCTGGTGACCTGGGTCTGCGGACGCTCTGGCTCGGCGGCGAGGTGCGGCCCGACGATCCGGTCGGCGACGGACGGGTTCAGTCACAGCGCTTCGTGTTGCCGGTCGACTGGCCGGCGAAGCGGGACGCCCTGGGTGCGGCGATGAGCGGTCCACCGGAGTCGACCGGGGCGGTGCGAGGCGCCCTGAACGACTGGCTGTCCTCGGTGGTGGGCTACCGGAGCCGCATCCATCAGGAACGGGAGGCCCGCGGTCGCGTCGACGAGGTGTTGGCGCTGCGGCTTCGCCTGGCCGGTGACATCGAGGCCCACCTGATGTCGGGACTGGCCGCGCTCGATACGAGCCCGCGGGCGACGGGTGACTGGTGGACCGGGTTCCGGGACCACCCGGACTTCGACCTTTCGCAGGTGTTCCAACTGGCCCCGGTGGAGATCCAGGGCCTGCTGCGCCGCTCGGTGGATCTGGACTGGGCCTTCGGGGCGACGGTCGTGCCCGAGTCGATCAAGGGACACGAGTTCGCGCCGGTTCGGGCCGATAAGGTGCCGGGGCGGAGCGCGGACGGCCTACCGATCCGCGTCAACCCGCTGTGGACGCCGCTCTCCGCGCTGACCGCCGAGCACTTCACCGATGCGCCAGGTGTCGCGTGGCAGTTCTCCGTGACGCACGATGGACTGCCGTGGTTCGGCAGTGAGAACACCTCGCAGGTGGTGCCCGAGCGCGACTGGGCGCGGCTGCGGGAGTTCCGGCTCGCCGCTGCCCGGCGGGCGGTGGCCGAGGCGCTGCGGGGCGAGCCGCGGTCGGTGGATCAGGCCCCGCACGAGGACGTTCCACCGCCGCTGGCCGACGGCGAGGTCGAGCGCCTCGTCGCCGCCTTGAACCTGTCGGACCTGATAGCGGAGCTCGGCGTGCCCACGCCGACGCCGGAGCGGCTGCGACGGATCCTGACGGCGCGCGAGGTCCGCGGGGCGCTTGTCCCGCCGGAGACTCTGGGCAAGCAGTTCGACGGGTTGGGGCATCCCACCATCGGTGCACGCTTCCGACCCGACGGCGCGTTCCTGATCGGTGAGAACCGCGTTGGCGGTGAGGTCCACTACAATCCCGACGATGACAGCCTGATCTTCAACGACCAGTCCGGCCGGACGATGAGCCCCAAGATCCGGCCGAGGCTCACGGCGGGGGAATCCGAGACCTGGGTGACGCACGTCGCCCGGATGGTGAGCGCCCAGACGGGGCTGAAGTTCGAGATCGGCCTCTCCAAGCAGACTGCGAAGGCGGCGCTCAAGGCGAGTCCGGGCGATCCTGCGGCGCTGGCCAAGGTCGCCATCGTCAAGGCGGGGCTGTCCGATCGGCGGGCCGTCGGGTTGCTCCGCGAGGCCGCCGACCGCCTGGACGCCCGGGTCACGGGTGCGCTGGCTCGCCTGCCGTCCACGGCGGCCAAGGCCGAGGCGACCAGGGCGTGGAGGGCGTTCCGGGGCGTCGTGGCGGACACCGAGGGCTCGACCGTTGGTGCCGCGGCCAGGGCCGTCGCGGCGTATCAGGCGGCGCTCTCGCAGGTGGCCTCGGTCGTGGGACCTTCGGCCCCCCGGGTGCTTCCGGACCCGGGGTACTTCTTCGCTCTCCCCGTCGTGGCGGTGCCGTCCGGGCTGTGGATAGGTTCCGCACAGGCTCCCGACGATGCGGGCGACGCGGTCCGCCGCCGCCCGGGTCCGGAGCGGATCGTGGAGGTGCGCTTCCGCGCGAATCCCGACCTGGGAGACATCGGGCTGGCACGGTTGGCTCTTCTCCGTCAGCCGGTGGATGTGGTCGGCGACGCGGTGCACCGCCCTGCGGTCGCCGACCTGACGGACTCCTTCGACGCCCAGGCGCGGGCCGATGCGTTCGGACTCCCCGTGGACGTGGCGAGAGCGCAGGCCCCGCAGCGGTATCTGACCCAGCCGCCGGCCGGATCGGTCTGGCTCGACGGGCAGGGCCGGACGGTCGACCAGCCCGAGAAGGCCCACTATCTGCGTGTCCGGCCTACCCGTCACCTCGTCGAGCAGCATCTCGACCACGTCCCCACACCGGAGTCGGTCGGACAGACGGCCCCGCCGATCGCCAGCGCGCCGCACGTCGCGTCGTGGCAGTCCGACCCGCGACCCCGCTTCGCCAGGGCCAACCGGTCCCGCTGGCAGAACGCGCTGACCCCGCAGGACCGGGCCATGGTCGACGCGGTTGTCGACGCGGTGCACCGGGTCGACGTGACGTCCGGGTCACGGCGGGCGGCGGAACTGGCGGTGGTCGACGCGTTGCGTTCGCTGCACGTGCTGCGGGATCACCACGGCGCGGCGCGCCGGGGCGAGCACCTGCTGGCCACGATGCAACGCCGGTTCACCCGGGACGGGCGAGCGGACCCCTCCCGGGTCCGTCGAATGATGTTGCACCACCGCACCGACGTGGGCGGGAGCGATCGGGAGATCCTCGGGTACGCGGCGACGGCGGTGCGACTGGCGCTCGCTCACGGCAGCGCCCTGCCCGCCGCGACGATCGACCTGGACTCCGCGACGCTGACCGTCGAGTTCACCGCGCCGGGCGGCACCAGGCCGGTGCTCTCCGCCGAACAGCACACCGTGCCCGTCGACGTCGTTCCCGTGGACCGGTGGTCGCACGCGTTGACCGACTCCGCGCTGCTCGTCGACGGTCGACTGAAGATCCGCTCGGACGCGAGCGACAGGTCCCTCGTGCTCGGCCTCGCCGGACTGTTCGCGCAGCTCGCCACCGAGGGGGCCGCCGGCCTCGTCCGGACCCTGCTGGCCGAGAGCGCGGAGGCCCTGCACACCAAGCGGACGATCCTGCGGCGGATTCACTTCGGCGGCAGCACGTGGGGCACGACCCGACCGAAGCGGTGGCTGAAGAAGCACCTCTCGATGCCGCACACCACCGAGGTGCTGCGGGCGGAGCTCCGCGCCATCGACGATGAACTGACGGTGGCGGACCCCGGCCACTCCGACACCGCGGTCTGGGGCGTGGACCAGCTCGCCCACCTGAATGGCAGGGCGTCCTTCGCCGACCACCTCGCACGGCGGATGGTCGCCGCGTCGTCGGTAGCGACGACCTTCGCCGGTGGGCTGACCAACGACCCACCGCGTGCGATGGCGCTGATGGGAGCATCGGTCGCCGGGACGGGAGCACAGACCATCGTCCAGGCGGCGTCCGACGCGGCGGCGGCCAGCGTCAGCGGCAGCGGCGCGTCCAAGGCGGTGCTGACGGCCCCCAAACGATGGGGCGAACTCGGGCGGCCGGCGAAGACCGTGCTCGGACTGCCCACCGCTCAGGTGACCAAGCGTGCGCCCTCCGCGTTGGCGCTGGCGGCTGCCTCAGGTCTGGTGACCGGTCTGGTGGGCCTCGACGTACCGGCGGTGCTCGACGCGAACGGGCAGGTTCTCACCGAGGCGCACAAGGCGCACCGGTGGGACCTGGCCGGCCTCTCGACCGCGCTACAGGGCGGGCAGGGTCTGCTGGCCGGCGCCGGATCGGACTGGGTGTTCGACCTGTGGGAGGGGCGGGCGAAGGGCGCCTTCGAACGCGCGTTGAGCGGCAGCCCGGACCACCGCCGCAACCGGTACGTGGAGGTCGCGTTCCACCACGCGCTGGAGCTGTACGGGCGGTGGGCCGAGTCCCTGACCTCGGGCGCACCCGTCCCGGAGCACCTGAAGGCCGACCTCGCCGACCTCGTCGGACAGGTGGACCGGCTGGCGCAGGAGGTCGGGAGGGAGGTGGACAACAAGGTCGCCGACCTGCGGCACCGCCGTCGGCTGGTCAAGCGCTTCGGCGGCATGTTCGGTCGGCAGCAGGCGCGGCAGAGTTACGACCTGGTCGATCGCGGACTGCCCAACGGGAGGCCGAACATCTGGCACCACATGCTGCGCGTCGGCATCCAGTACTCCGCCGCGCAGGTGCCGTCCCAGGTGATCGGTCACCTCGCCGGCAGCGCGGCCGGACTCGCGGACGCCGGTGTCCTGTCCGGCGCGGGACGAGGGCTGGCCTACGGCGCCGGGTTCAGCGCGTTGAAGAACCACGAGTTCCGCGACGCGGTGGCGGTGGCGGCCTGGGACGCCAGGTTCCGGCTGGGTGTGGTCAGGACCCTGCTGGACGCGATCGCCAGGGGCGAGGCCGTGGCCGACGGCGTGCTGCCCCGCGCCGCCGATCCGCGGCGCTACCCGTGGTTGGCGAAGTTCAGTCAGGACACCGCGCGCGTCCTGGATCAGCGCAGGATCAACCAGCTCGTCGGCCGGCCCACGGAGATCTCCAAACGTACCCAGATGATCTACAAGCATGTGCCGTCCACCGCCGCCGGAGCGTTGGGTTACGGCATCGCGGCGGGTGCCGGGATGATCGCCGCTCCGGTGGCGCTGCCCCTGATCCTCACTGTCGTCGGCGTCCTCACGGCCACCGGCGTCGGCGAGACCTACCTGCGGACCCACGAGCCCCGGCACCGCCAGGCGGCCCGGTTCGCCGGCGCCGTCGCCGAGGTGAGCAGCCAGCCCCGCTCCAGCGAGCAGTTCGTGCAGGTTCTCCGGGACAACCTGCGCGAGGCGGCGGTGGCGAACGAGTTGATCACGCCGATCGAGCTGCCGCCCAAGGCGGGGGTACTCAAGCGGTTCGGTCGCTGGCAACGCGACGGGTTCAGCGACGTGTGGGTCAGCGGAAGTCGGCGCGTCCGACGGGCCGTCGTATGGGCGCAGGACCAGGCCCGCGCCGGCCAACCACCGCGACACCTCACCCGGCAACCGCTCCGGGCGGCCGGCCCGCTGCACCTGACCTCCGCCGACCGCGCCGAGGTGGACGCGCTGCACGAGATCCTCACCGACCTCGACACGCTCAAGAGCTGGGCCGTCGGTGACGACACCGACCGCGAGCTGCTCCGTACCGACCTCGCTCTGCACCTCGACAAGCTCGGCCTCTGGCAGGGCGCGGCGGGACCGCACTGGTCCTGGAGCGAGGCGCGCTGGACGGCGGTCGCCGCGGCTCTGCGATCCCGACACGGCCGGATCGACCCCCTCGGGTGGAGCGGCCCGGGCGGCGTCGAGTCCGTCGAGTCGATGGCGGCGCTCCGGCGCGCCGAGTCGGATCCGCTGTCGCCGTACCGGGTGGCCGTCGACCGCGAGCGGGAGAGGACGAATCACCTGTGGGCCGGCATCGCCAGGATGTCGTCGGCCGAGGGGCGACCGCGACCCTGGGCGTCGGTGATCTCGCCGACGAAGCTGCACATCGCGGTCGGTGACCTCAAGAGCGCCGAGCTGGACCTCCGGGTCGACCCGGCGTTGCACGGGCCCGCCGACATCGTGCTGCGGCTGCGGCACTGGTCGGCGCCGACCTACGAACTCCTCGTCCGGGACAGCGCGACCCTGCACGATCCGGACGCCCTGGGTCGTCTGCTGGACGGGGCCGTCGAGCAGATCAGGGTCGATCGTCCCGGCCTCGGCACGCGATCGTGGAACCTGGTCCAGCACGCGTTCCGCACCGAGGACAGGTACCTCGTCCTGCGTCGACAGCTCAATCCGTTCGGCCCGCCGACGTGGCCACTGCGGCTCACCCCCGCCATCGCCGCGCACCCCAACCTGCACGTCATCTCGTCGCACGGCGGCCCCCGACCGCACCAACTCGTCGACCAACTGATTCCGGTGGCGGCCCGGGCCGCCTACCCGGTCGTCCTGCTGGACGCCCCGAGGATCGGCCACGCCGTGCTCGACGCCGATCGTGCCGCGCTGAACTACCTGCTCGAACAGTTCGCCCAACGTGACCAGCTACCGGTGGTCGTCACCCGGGGCGGGGTGAGCGCCGACGTGCTCGAGGTGGCGGCGAAATACGGCGCTGCCGTCCTGCATCCGACCCTGGACAGACCTGTCAGTGCCGGATTGAGCAGCCTCCAGGTGGGCCACCGGTGGAAGGTGACCGCGTCGGGCCCCCGGAACCACCCCGGCACCGACACATGGGACCGGATCACCCCGGCGGTGCTCGACGCGGCGGCCCGACTGGCGCGTCCCACCGAAGCGGTGTCCCGTATCGACGACGCGCTCGGTGAGTTGATCTGGTCGGTCGACCTGGCGGCCGAACCGGCGGCCGGCCGTACGGTCTTCCGCACCGTGACGCAACGGTGGTCGACAGACCGGATGCAGTCCAACCTCACCCGGGTCAAGAAGATGATCGAGCGGGTGCCGAACCAGCGCGACCTGGGCATCCTCGCGCCGGTGCTGGAGTTCGGCGCCGCGGGCCAGGCCGACGTCGTCTTCGACTACGCGACCGCCGACGAGGCGCGACGACCCCGGGTGCTGCTCGACTCGGTGGGCCGGCTCGACCTGGCGGGGCAGCTCGACGTGCCGACGGGGTCCGGGCTGACCACCGGCGCGCTCGCGTCGATGGTGAGCGCCGTCGGCGGTGCCACGTCGACGTCCGCCGTCGCGGTGTCGGTGCTCGAGGTGCTCCCCGTCATCAGGGCCGGGAACTTCACGGACGCCCAGAGCTTCATCGCGGCCAACCGGGGGCGGTTCTCCCCGGAGGAGAAGGGGCGCTGGGTCGACGCGATCGCCGGCCTGTCGACCAGCATGCCCGGTCGCGCCGAACAGCTCGAACGACTGTCCCAGGCGGTACTGACCTGCTGAAGTCGGTTCCCCTCAGTGGGAGCGGCGGATGTCGTAGGCGGGGCCTTCTGGGCCCGTTAGGGCGCCCAGGTACTCGTGGCCGCGCATGCGGCACCACGCCGGGAGGTCGACCGCCGCCGCCGGGTCGTCGGCCAGCACCCGGACGACCGTGCCGACCGGCACCTGCGGCATTCGCCGTGCGGCCGCGATCACCGGCAGCGGGCAGCGCTGACCCCGACAGTCGATCACCTCGTCCGGCATCGTCACAGCCCGACCACCCCGGCGTCGGCCCGCAACCCGGCGACGATCCCGGGCAGCTCGGCGAGGAACCGCTCGACGTCCTCCTCGGTCGTGTCCCGGTGCAGGCTGACCCGCACGTTGCCGTGCGAGAGCACACCCATCGCCTCCAACACGTGCGACGGCCGCAGCGTGGACGACGTGCACGACGAGCCGGACGACACCGCGAACCCCCGCCGGTCCAGCGCGTGCAGCAGCGTCTCGCCGTCGACGTACAGGCAGGAGAACGTCACCAGGTGCGGCAGGCGCAGCACCGGGTCGCCGACCACCTCCACGTCGGGCACCTGGGCCGCCACCCGCGCCCGGATCCGGTCCACCAGGGGAGACAGCCGGGCCTGCTCGGCCGCCGCGTCGGCCGCCGCCGCGCGCAGGCTCGCCGCCGCCGCCACCACCGCGGGCAGGTTCACCACCCCGGGGGTACGACCACCCTCCCGCTCGTCGGCCGGCCACGGCGACTCCCAGCGGGTGCCCTTGCGCACCGCCAGCAGCCCCACCCCGGGTGGCCCACCCCACTTGTGGGCGCTGGCGCTGAGCACCGACCAGCCGGCCGGCAGGGGCACCCGTCCGACCGACTGCGCCGCGTCGACGTACAGCGGTACCCCGACCTCCGCGCACACGGCCGCCGCCTCGGCGACCGGCTGCACGGTGCCCACCTCGTGACTGGCGCTGATCAGCGCGGCCAGCGCGACCCCGGGCGCCCGGACGGCGTCCGACCAGGCGGTCAGGTCCAGCCGGCCCACCCGGTCGACCGGTACGGCGGTGGCGCCGCCGCCGGCCGCCACGTGCCGTTCCGCGGCGTGCAGGACGGCGGAGTGCTCGATCGCCGAGTGCACCAGGGTCGCCCCGACCCGACGTCGTCCCGCGAGCGCGCCGAGCACCGCGCCGTGGGCTGCGGTCGTACCGCTGGGGGTGAAGGACAGTTCGTCGGCGCGGACGCCGAGCGTCTGCGCGGCGGCCTCGCGGGCGGCGTCGAGCAGTTGACGCGCGCGGCGTGCCTGCGTGTAGAGCTTCCCCGGGTCGGCCCAGCCGTCCTCCAGGGCCGCCAGCAGCGCCTGCCGGGCGACCGGATGCAGCGGCGCGGCCGTCGCCGCGTCCAGGTAGACCGGGGATCCGCTCACGGTGGCACTCACGGGTCCCCACGCTATCGCGACGTTATGCCCAGGATCCCCCCGATGGGGGCGGACAGTGACCCCACCACGGTCGAGTCCGTCATGGTCGAGTAATCTGCGACCGTCGGTGACGCCTTTGCCGCCGGTGCTGACGAACGACGCACCGCGGCGCGCTAGGGAGGCAGGACCAGGTGGTCGCAAGGAGTTCGGAGGTACGGCCGTCGGCCGTACGGCACGGTGCTGCCCCACGGGTCGGTGGACGCCGGGGACGTGGTGCCGGTCGGCTGGCCGGGCTCGGTCTCGGGGGCGTGGCACTGCTGGTTCTGCTCACGGGCTGTGACGTCGGCAAGACGTTCGACGGCTTCGGTTGGCCCCAGGGTGGCATCACGCCCGAGTCGCACCGGATGTACGACCTGTGGATCGCCTCCTGCGTCGCCGCGCTCGCGGTCGGCGTCTTCGTGTGGGGCCTGATCTTCTGGTGTGTCGTGCGGTACCGCAAGCGTGGCAACGCGCTGCCGGTGCAGACCCGCTACAACCTGCCGATGGAGTTCCTCTACACCATCGCGCCGATCCTGATCGTCTCCGTGCTCTTCTACTACACGGCGATCGTGCAGACCGACGTCGACAAGCTGTCGAAGAACCCGGACGTCACGGTCGAGGTCGTCGCGTTCAAGTGGAACTGGCAGTTCAACTACCGTGACGGCCAGGGCACCGAGGCCAAGACCACCGCGTCGACGCTCGGCACCAGCGAGGTCATCCCGGTGCTCGTGCTGCCGACCAACCGGTCCATCCGGTTCGAGGAGACCAGCCGCGACGTCATCCACTCCTTCTGGGTGCCGGAGCTGCTGTTCAAGCGGGACGTCATGCCGGGCAAGATCCGCAACGTCTTCGAGGTCTCCAGCCTCGACGCCGAGGGTGCGTACGTCGGCCGCTGCGCCGAGCTGTGCGGCAGCTACCACGCGTTCATGAATTTCGAGCTGCGGGTCGTGTCGCCGGAGAAGTACGACCAGTTCCTCGCGGCCAAGCAGGGTGGCAAGTCCACCCAGGAGGCGCTGGCCCAGATCGGCGAGGAGCCGTACGCGCAGACCACGAAGCCGTTCGACACCCGACGGACGCAGAGCAACTTCAACCCGGACAACGCTCCGGCCGGCACGGGAAGCTGAGGCAGCCGCATGAAGACCGAGTGGCGTATCTTCCTGATCATCGCCGGGTTCCTCTTCGGCGCCACCATCCTCTACGGCGCCTGGACGCACGGTGAGTCCGGCAACATCGAGTGGGTGGGCACCGTCGCCCTGGCGCTGTCGTTCCTGCTCTGCTCGATGTGCGGTGGCTTCTTCTGGTTCGTCTCCCGGCGTATCGACCTGCGCCCCGAGGACCGGGCCGACGCGGAGATCTCCGACGGCGCCGGTGAGGTCGGCTTCTTCAGCCCGGGCAGCTACTGGCCGTTCGGTCTGGCGCTGGCCGCCGCGATCGCCGCGCTGGGCATGGTGTTCTGGCAGTTCTGGCTGATCGGCCTCGGCCTGGTGGCGGTCGTCTTCGCCGCCTGCGGCCTGCTGTTCGAGTACTACACCGGCACCCGGCGCACCGCCGAGCACTGACCGACCGATCGCGTACCGCTACGAAGGCCCGCACCCCGACCGGGGGAGCGGGCCTTCGCGGTTTTTCCGGGAAGTCGGGGTGTCCGGGTGGCCCGCCCTCAGTGATGTCGACCGGATCACGCGGGGCGGCCCTACATCCGGGCGGTGCCCGGGGGCGTGCGCGGAGATTTGTCGGACCCGCGTGGGAAACTACAGGCGAGTAGTTCTCCGCTTCCGTTGTGCGTCGTTGTCGCATTCGGAGCGGGTCGTCTGGAGTGAAGAGGAGACGCCCGATGTCGCACCGCGATCTCTACTGCGACGTCTGCGAGGGCGTGACGCCGTTCGAGGCGCCGCCCTGCGTCGACGGCCACGGCAGAGACTGTCCCGAACTGGTCTGCACCGGCTGCGGCGCGGCCGTGGTGATCGCCACGTTCGTCGCCCCCGTCACCCGACTGGCCGAGCGCCGGCGCCGCCAGCCCACCCGCCGCCACGCCGCCTGACCCGAGCAGGTATCGACGCCGCCGCCCCACGTCCCCGAGCTGGCGGCGAGGGCACCACCTCGCCGATGTCGTGGCGTCTCGCCACGCTGACAGCGCCACGTCGCCGACCTCGTAGGGCGGGCGGTCGTGCCGGTCAGGCGGTCGCCGTGGCCTCGGCGGTGGTGGCGGTCTCGATCCAGCTCTCCAGGACGCGTTCCGCCGCTCCCGAGTCGATCGACTCGGCGGCGCGGTCAAGTCCGGCGCGCAGCGCCTCGGTCAGGTCGCCGTCGAGCGGGCCCTGCGTCGCGAGCGCCGCCGCCGCGTTGACCAGGACGGCGTCCCGCACCGGGCCGGTCTCGCCGGCCAGCAGGCGGCGGGCCACGCCGGCGTTGTACGCGGCGTCACCACCGCGCAGGTCGCTGAGGGTGGCCCGGGGTACCCCCAGGTCGATCGCGTCCAGCACAGCCTCGCGTACGGTGCCGTTCTGCGCGGCCCAGACCCGCGTCGGCGCGGCGGTGGTGAACTCGTCCAGCCCGTCCTCGCCGCGCATGACCAGCACCGAGTCACCGCGGGCGGCGAACACGTCGGCCATCACCGACGCCATCCGCGCGTCGAAGCAGCCGACCGCGCCGGCACGGGGTCGGGCCGGGTTGGTCAGCGGGCCGAGAAAGTTGAACACGGTGGGGACGCCCAGCTCCCGGCGGACCGGGCCGGTGTGCCGCATCCCCTGATGGAACCGGGCGGCGAAGCAGAACCCGATGCCGGCCTCGGTGACGCACCGCACGATCGCGTCGGGGTCCAGGTCGAGCGGGATGCCGAGGAACTCCAGCAGGTCGGCGGTGCCGCAGGACGAGGACGCGGCGCGGTTGCCGTGCTTGACCACCCGGACGCCGGCCCCGGCCACGACCAGCGCGGCCATGGTGGAGATGTTGACCGTGTGGGCGAGGTCACCGCCGGTGCCCACCACATCCAGCGCGGTGGAGCGCACCTCGTCGGGAAGGTCGACCGGGACGGCCCGACTCAACATCGTCTCCACCAGGCCGGCCAGCTCGGCCGAGGTCTCGCCCTTGGCCCGGAGCGCCACCGCGAAGCCCGCCACCTGGGCCGCGGTCGCCGAGCCGGCCATGATCTCGCCCATGGCCCAAGCGGTGTCGGCGGTGGACAGCTCCCCGCCGCGCAGCAGGGTGTTGAGCAGGTGCGGCCAGGTCCGATCGCCCATGGCGGGCCTCCCGAGCGTACGAAGTGCGGGTGGGCTGGAACCGGCGCAGGCTCGGCCGGCGCCGTGTCGGTGCCCCCTGGCGCGGGGACGTCAGGCGGGTGCGTGCGCCCGCAGCAGTTCGGCGACCGTGCTGCCGGTGGTCACCGGGTCGAGCGGGTGCACCAGCGTCGCGTCGACCTCGGCGTACGCGGCGAGCCATCGGTCCGCGGCGCGGGCGATCACGAGGCAGGTGGGAGGCGCGTCGTCCCGGTCGTCCTTGATCTGCCGGGCGATGCCGATGCCGCCACCGGGGCTCGCCTCGCCGTCGAGCAGCAGCAGGTCGATCTCGTAGTCGTCGACCAGCCGGATGGTCTCGGCGTAGGTCGACGCGTCGACGAACTCGATCTGGAGCCCGGGCGCGGGCCGGGTGCCCACGGCGAGCCGCATCCGGTCACGGACCTGCGGGTCGTCGCTGTAGAGCAGGACGGTGCACAGACGGTCACTCATGCCGACACTCCGCTTCCAACCTCGTAGCTGCCCGCCGATCGTACCGGCCGACGTGACGTACCTGACACGCCGCCCGCTCCCCGCCACCGGGCGTGCCGTCTGCGCTGCTCACGCGGTCGCGGCGTCGGCGGCACGGTCGCGGGCCTCCTGGCGGTCCAGCTCGCGGTCGACGCGGCGGGCCTCCCGCTCGGACTGCTTGACCCACTGCACGACCAGCACCGCGAGCATGGTGACGCTGACGAACTCGCCGCCGGCCCAGAGGATGCCTCCGGCGACCACCTGGTCGGCCTTGGGGTCGGCCCAGCTCAGGTTGAGCGACGGGTACCAGTCGCCGCCGAAGAGCGTGGTGCTCTGCATGATGGTGAGCCCGAGCACGGTGTGGAACGGCACGGAGAGCAGCATGAGCAGAGCCCGCGCCGGGTACGGCCAGCGGCCGGGCAGCGGGTCCAGGCCGAGCAGCGGCCAGAAGAACACGCAGCCGGTCAGGATGAAGTGGGCGTGCACCAGCTCGTGCGCCCACGCGTGCTCCAGCGTGAAGCGGTACAGGTCGCTGAAGTACAGCGCGAACGGATTGACCACGAAGATGGCGAACGCCACCAGCGGGAAGCTGTAGACGCGGGCGATCCGGCTGTGCACGATCGCCAGGAGGCGCTTGCGCGGCCTGACCGGCAGGGTCCGCAGGGCAAGCGTCATCGGCGCGCCCAGCGCCAGGAAGATCGGCGACACCATGGAGAGCACCATGTGCTGGACCATGTGCACCGACAGCAGCGCGGTGTCGTAGGCGTGCAGCCCGCTGACCGTGACCAGCGCGATGCCGCCGAGGCCGGGCCCGATGAAGAAGACGGTACGGGCGACCGGCCAGCGGTCGCCGCGGATCCGCAGCCGGTGTACCCCGTACAGGTAGAGGCCGGCGGCGAGCACCAGGCCGAGGGCCAGCCAGCTGTCCAACCGGGTCTCGGTCAGCACCGCGCCGATGGTGAACGGTGGCGGGGTCGCCTCGGCTCCGGCGGCCAGCGTCGAGGGGCCCGCCGAGGTGGCCGCGAGCACATCGGCCGGGACGGCCGAGGTGGCGGCGAGGATGGGATCGACGTGCAGCACGCTTTTCAGGCTAGGCCAGGCGAACCGGACCCTGACGCCCGGGCCACGGAAGGCGCGGGTTTGCCACCCCGCTGATCGCCGGCCCCGGTCAGGGGCAATAATGACGGCGTGACTGCGGCCCCAGCCATTGACAAGAGCCGGATCCACTCTCTGACGCGACCCAACATGGTCAGCGTGGGGACGATCGTGTGGCTCTCCAGCGAACTCATGTTCTTCGCGGCGCTCTTCGCGATGTACTTCTCGATCCGCGCGGCTGCGCCGGAGCAGTGGGAGAAGCACACCGAGTCGCTGAACATCCCGTACGCGACCACCTTCACGGTGATCCTGGTGCTGTCCTCGGTGACCTGCCAGCTCGGCGTCTTCGCGGCGGAGAAGGGTGACGTGCACGCGTTGCGTCGCTGGTTCACCGTCACCTTCGTGATGGGCCTGATCTTCGTGCTCGGCCAGGTGAACGAGTACCGCCACCTGGTGGAGGACGGCGTCAAGATCAACGCCGACGGCTACGGCTCGATGTTCTACCTGACGACCGGCTTCCACGGCCTGCACGTGACCGGCGGTCTCATCGCCTTCATCATCTTCATGGTCCGCACGACCATGGGCCGGTTCACCCCGGCGCAGGCGACCTCGGCGATCGTCGTGTCGTACTACTGGCACTTCGTCGACGTCGTGTGGATCGGCCTGTACGCCATGATCTACTGGCTTCAGTGATCTTGGCGCGTCACGAACCGCGCCGCTGCTCCGTCCCCTGAGACAAGGTCCAACCGGTTAAGGACACAGCTCATGACTTCTGACAACGACCGCCGACGCGGCCTGCTCGCGCGGTTGCGCGGGCGGCCCGCCGCGCGCAGCAGGGGCCGCCGCCGGCTGGGCGCCGCGGTCCGGCTGATCGCGGCGCTGATGCTCGCCGGCGGCGCCTACACCGTCTTCGCCCCCGGTGCGCAGGCGCAGGACAATCCGCCGCTCACCGGCGCCGCAGCCGAGGGCAAGGCGCTGTTCGACGTGAGCTGTGTGACCTGCCACGGACGCAACGCCCAGGGCGTCGAGGGCCGCGGGCCGAGCCTGATCGGCGTCGGCGCGGCCTCGGTCGAGTTCCAGGTCAGCTCGGGCCGTATGCCGCTGGCCCGCCAGGAGGCCCAGGCGCACCGCAAGCCCCCGGTCTTCACCGACGAGCAGACCCGGCAGCTCGCCCAGTACATCCAGGAACTCGGCGGCGGTCCGGTCGTCCCGGGCACCGAAGGGGACCTGCACGAGAACGGCAACGTCGCGGCCGGCGGCGAGCTGTTCCGGATCAACTGCTCGCAGTGCCACGCCTTCGGCGGTGGCGGCGGCGCGCTCTCCTCGGGCAAGTTCGCCCCGAGCCTGCACCCCGCGACCGACCGGCAGATCTACGCGGCGATGCTGAGCGGCCCGCAGAACATGCCGGTGTTCGGCGACAACCAGATCACTCCGGAGCAGAAGGCCGACATCATCGCCTACATCCAGGAGACGCTGAAGACCGACCAGGACCCGGGCGGGTTCAACCTCGGTCGGTACGGGCCGTCCACCGAGGGCCTGGCGATCTTCCTGGTTGGCATCGTGGCGCTCGTGTTCGCTAGCCTGTGGATTGCGGGTAAGTCGTGACCGAGCGGATCTTCAGATTCACTGCCGTGGTGCCGCTCGGCGCCACCCGTAGCGAGGTGACGGCATGAGCACGCACACCGAGCACCAGGCCCCCGAGGGCCGGGAGCCGCTCGACGTGAACGACCCCAGGCTGAGCCGGTTCGACATCGTCCGTGAGGGCGCCCGTCGGGACGACATCGAGATCGTCCACTACGAGCCGCAGGTGCTGCCGGGCACCAAGGCGGAGCGTCGGCTGACCCGCGTGGTCGCCGGGTTCTTCCTGATCACCGGTCTGGCCGCGACCGCGTTCCTGGCCATCTACATCTGGTGGCCGTGGCAGTACGCGCCGGGTCGCGGGGGCGACAAGTTCTACACCCCGCTGCTGGGCGCCACCCTCGGCATCGCCCTGCTGGCCGTCGGCTTCGGCATCCTGACCTGGGGTAAGAAGTTGCTGCCCAAGGAGGTCTCGATCCAGGACCGGCACGAGGGTCAGGTGGACTCCGAGGGCCGCACCATCACCGGTCAGACCATGCTCTACATGGCCGACGAGCTGGGTGTGAAGCGTCGTCCGCTGCTCGGCATCTCGCTGCTGGCCGGTCTCGCGCCGGTCGCCGCGGTCGCGGCCGCGCCGCTGGTCGGCGGTCTGATCTCGCAGCCGCACAAGAACAACCAGATGTTCACCACCGGGTTCGCCCCCGCCGAGGGTGGCGAGAAGATCCGTCTGGTCCGCGAGGACGGCCGCCCGGTACGCCCGGCGGACGTCAGCGCCGGTGGCCAGCTGACGGTCTTCCCCGGCATCGAGCACGGCGTGAGCAACCGACACGCCGACTCGCCGACGCTCCTGATCCACCTGCGGGACTCCGATGCGCAGGAGTCGCGCCGGGCCAACGAGCGGATCGGCCGCGAGAACTTCATGTGGGGCAACTACGCGGCGTTCTCGAAGATCTGCACGCACGCCGGCTGCCCCGCCAGCCTGTACGAGCAGCAGACCAACCGCCTGCTCTGCCCGTGCCACCAGTCCCAGTTCCTGATCACCAACAACGCCAAGCCCGTCTTCGGCCCTGCCAGCCGGCGGCTGCCGCAGTTGCCCATCGAGCTGGACGCCGAGGGCTTCTTCGTGGCGAAGTCCGACTACACCGAGACCGTCGGGCCTGACTTCTGGGAGCGGCCATGAAGCGTCGAAAGTTCGACCTGGCGGCCACGCCGGGCAAGGCCGCAACGGGGGTGGACGACCGCTTCGCGGTGGCCACGCCGCTGCGCAAGCTGCTGAACAAGGTCTTCCCGGACCACTGGTCGTTCCTGCTGGGCGAGATCGCGCTGTTCTCGTTCATCGTGCTGCTGCTGACCGGCGTGTTCCTCACGTTCTTCTACGAGCCGGCGATGACCGAGGTGGTCTACGACGGCAGCTACGCGCCGTTGCAGGGCACGCCCATGTCCGCCGCGTACGCCTCCAGCCTGGACCTGTCGTTCGACGTCCGGGGCGGTCTGGTGATGCGGCAGATGCACCACTGGGCGGCGCTGCTGTTCATGGCCGCGATCGTCGTGCACATGCTGCGGGTGTTCTTCACCGGCGCCTTCCGCAAGCCGCGCGAGACCAACTGGATCATCGGCTCGCTGCTGTTCTGGGTCGGCTTCCTGGCCGGCTTCACCGGCTACTCGCTGCCGGACGACGGCCTGTCCGGCACCGGTCTGCGGATCGCCTCCGCGATCATGCTGTCCATCCCGGTGGTGGGCTCCTGGCTGACGTCGTCGATCTTCGGTGGCGAGTTCCCCGGCACGATCATCATCAGCCGGTTCTTCATCGCCCACGTCCTGCTCATCCCGGGCCTGCTGCTCGCGCTGATCAGCGCCCACCTGGGTCTGGTCTTCAAGCAGAAGCACACCCAGTGGCCCGGCCCCGGCCGGACCAACAACAACGTGGTCGGCGAGCGGATGTTCCCCCGCTACGCGTTGAAGCAGGGCGGCTTCTTCATGGTCGTCTTCGGCGTCATCGCCCTGCTGGGCGGTCTGTTCCAGATCAACCCGATCTGGCTGTTCGGCCCGTACGAGGCGTGGGTGGTCTCGGCCGCCAGCCAGCCCGACTGGTACGTCATGTTCCTCGACGGCTCGACACGGCTCATGCCGGCGTGGGAGATCCCGATCCCGATCGGTGACCACTACGTCATCCCGCCGCTGTTCTGGCCGACGGTCGTGCTGCCCGGCATCCTTGTCGGCCTGTCGACGATGTACCCGTTCCTGGAGGCCCGGCACCTCAAGGACCGCAAGAGCCACAACCTGCTCCAGCGGCCCCGCGACGTTCCGGCCCGTACGGCCGTGGGCGCCATGGCCGTCGCCTTCTACATCGTGCTGACGCTCTCGGGCGCCAACGACGTGATCGCCGACAAGTTCCAGATCAGCCTGAACGCGATGACCTGGGCGGGCCGGATCGGCCTGCTGGTGGTCCCGCCGCTGGCGTACTACGTCACCTACCGGCTCTGCCTGGGTCTCCAGCAGCACGACCGGGAGGTGCTCGCGCACGGCGTCGAGACCGGCATCATCCGGCGTCTGCCGGACGGTCGGTTCATCGAGGTCCACCAGCCGCTCAGCGCGTCGAACGGGCACGCGGACGGCCACGGTGAGCTGGACTACGCCGGCTGGGTGGTGCCGAAGAAGATGAACCGGCTCGGGGCCCTCGGCCCGGCGGTCCGGGGCTTCTTCTACCCGATCGAGAAGCCGGTCGAGGCGCCGGTCTCACCGGGTCACCCGCCGGTCGAGCCCCGGCCCGATCGTGCGGAGATCGGCAGCGGCGAGAGCCGCCGCTGACCTCCCGACAGCACCGTCACGTGACGCCCGCCGGACTTCCGGCGGGCGTCACGTCGTTGTCGGTGTCCCGTCGCCCAACCGAGCAGGAGTCGGACGGGCACGGCGGGACCGGTCGACCCCGCGCGTCGGGCGATCGCAGGAATAACCCCCGTGAGCCGGGTATCCGTGCGGTCCAACGTCTCAAGGGGGGAAGCATGTTGGGTCTCAAACGCCTCGGCCTGTTGGCCGCGCTGGTGCTGGTGGGCGTCGCGCCGGCAGCGGCCGCGCAGGCGGCGGCACAGCCGTCGACGCAGGACACCCAGTACCTGCAGGCGGTGCACCAGGTGAACCTTTTCGAGATCACCGCCGGTGACCTGGCTCAGCAGAAGGGCCAGAACCAGGGGGTCAAGGACCTGGGCGCGATGTTCAAGACCGACCACACCCAGCTGGACCAGACGGTGCAGCAGACCGCGTCGCAGCTCAACGTCCAACTGCCGAACGAGCCCACGGCCGACCAGCAGGCGGTCATCGACAAGTTGAACAACGCCAGCGGCGCGGAGTTCGACCGGCTCTGGGTGACCAGTGAGCTGGCCGGTCACGTCCAGGCCATCCAGGCCACCCAGACGGAGATCTCGCAGGGCTCCGAGCAGTCGGTGGTCCAGTTGGCCCAGACGGCCCTGCCGACGCTCCAGGCGCACTACGACGAGCTGGTCCAGCTGGCCAACCAGTTGGGCATCCCGGTCCCGCAGACCAGCGCCAGCGGCACGCCCAGCCCGGGCACCTCGTCGCCGGCTCCGGGTGGCGTCACCGAGTCGCCGGCTCCGAGCGGTGGGATCACCGAGTCGCCGGAACCGGGCCTTGGCACCACCGAGCGGCCCGCTCCCAGCGAGAGCTGATCTCGCGGTAGCGCGACGGCCGGTCCACCCCGCAACGGGTGGACCGGCCGCGGCGCGTTCCGCCCGGCCGCGCAGGCGGCCCGGGGGTCAGTCGGCGTCCGCGAGGCCGATCGCGAACGTCTCCTCAAGGTCGAGCTTCGAGTACGCCCGGAACGCGATGTGCGACTCCGTGTTCAGCACACCCGGCACCTTGGAGATGCTGCCCGCGATGACCTGCGCGATCTGGTCGAACTCGCGGACCCGGACGATGGCGATGAGGTCGACGTGCCCAGCCACCGAGTAGACCTCGCTGACGCCGGGGACGTTGGCCAGGGCGTCGGCCACCTCGGGGATCGCGTCGGTGGCGCAGTCGATCAGCACGATCGCGGTGATCACGGGGCATTTCTCCGTTCGTCGGCGTCGTCGCCCATGCTAGACCCGCACCGTACCGTCGTCGCCGAAGCGGATCACGTTCCGCAGCCGCTCGTCCTCCCGTACGGTCGCGCCCGGCCAGATCACGCTGCGCCGCACGTCGCCGTCCACCCGGGCGTCCGCGCCGACGACCGCCTCGACGCAGTTCCCGGTCACCGTGGCCGACTCGTCGACGAGCACGCCGCCGGCCGCCGCGTGCAGGTTCGCCGCCAGGTAGTCGGCCGGCGTGCCGGTGTCGTAGAAGGTGCCCGCGTACGGCACCACGGCGAGTGCCCCGGCCGCCTCGGCCGGACGCCACACGACGCGCACCAGGTCGGAGAAGACCACCGGCAGGTCGCGGACCAGTCGCCACGGCAGCAGTGAGAAGCCGGTGAAGCAGTGCCCGGCGAAGGTGCCCGGGGCGTCCGGGTCGGCGGCGGGCTGCCCGAGCAGGCGTACGGAGTCCCCATCCCAACCGTCGAGCAGCGCGGCCACGTCGGGGCCCGGCGCGGCGGCCGGATCGGCCAGGTACGCGTCGGCGTTGCCGACTAGGACACCTCGACCGTCGATCCAGTCCCGCAGGTTCGCCACTCCGCCCGCCGTGCCGAGCGGGTCGCCGGGCTCCACCGACAGGTGGGCGCGGTCGCCGACGTGCGCGACCACCTGGTCGGCGAGGTAGCAGGCGTTCACCGCGACCCGTGCCGGACCGCTCAGGCCGAGTCCGGCCAACCGATCCAGGGCCCGGTCCAGGAGCGGCACGTTGCCGACCGGGCAGAGCGCCTTGGGCACCCGGTCGGTGAGCGGGCGCAGCCGGGTGCCCTCGCCCGCGGCGAGCACGACCGCGCAGACGTCCCCCGGCCCGCTCGCCCTGGTCATGGCGCGGTGTCGGGTATCGGCGGCGGGAACTGCCCGGCCAGCGGCCCGATGTCGTAGTAGGCGAGCAGCCGCGCGGTCGGCCAGGTCAGCTTGGGCAGGTCGTCCAACCGATGCCAGGCGGCCTCGAAGACCTCCCCGCCGTCCACCACCAGTTCGGTGCTGGACGCCGGCACCTCCGTCTCGAAGACCATGTCCACCCAACCCTTGGCGTGCACGATCGCGTTCGGCACGGCGGGGCGCAGCCGGGACGGCGGCAGCCGGATGCCGGACTCCTCGAACAGTTCACGGGCCGCGCCCACCACCGGGGGCTCACCCCGGTTCAGCAGGCCGGCGGGGAGCGACCAGCCCTTGCCGGGAGGCTGGCGCAGCATCAGCAACCGACCCGCGCCCGTCGCCTCCGCGTCGCGGACCAGGGTGACCGCGCCGACGATGTACTTCGGTACGGCGAGCCGGACCAGACGCCGGCGCACCGGCAACGGCAACCGGTAGAAGGCCTGGTAGAAGACGGCCCGACCGGTGGCACGGGAACGGGGGATCATGACCCCAGGCTAGTGGTCACGAATGTCCCTCGGACGCGCTGGGGCCGCCGGAGTCACTGTCGATGGTCGACAAGGTCGATGAGCTGGCGTACCACCGCGTCCGGTTCGATCACCCGGTCGAAGACCGCGACCAGCAGGGTCTCCAGGTCGGGGTAGCCCAACTCCTCGGAGAGCCGCAGCAGCGGCAGGTCGCTGGCGAGGCCCCGGTTGTGCTGGCGCAGGGCGAGACCGATGGTGGCCCGACCGAGGCGTACCTTGTCGCTGATCGTGATACCCGGCTCGGTGTGCTCGGCGAACCACCTGTTGATCTGCATCTGCGCGTGCGGCGACTTGACGAAGCCCAGCCACTCCTTGCGCGGACCGCGCGGCGCGGCGGCGGCCTCGAAGCCGTTGTCGGCGTCGTTCTCGGTGAAGATCTCCACCACGTCGCCCTCGTCCAGTTCCGAGCTCAGCGGCGCGAGCCGGCCGTTGATGCGGGCGGCGAGGCAGTGGTCACCGCGATGACTGCCCAGCTCGTACGCCAGGTCGACGGGTGTGGCGCCGGCCGGCAGCACCACCTGACGGCCGTCGGCGAAGACCTGGATCTGACCCTCGGCGAGGTCGCAGCGCAGCGACTCGTAGAACTGGGCCGGGTCGGCGGCCTCCGGCTCCCAGTCGAGCACGCGGCGCAGCCAGTCCAACTGCTCGGCCCGGGCCGCCGCGCTGCTGCTGCCCGAGCGGGGGAAGCGGAAGTCGGCGGCGATGCCGTACTCGGCCGAGCGGTGCATCTCCTCCGTGCGGATCAGCACCTCCACCGTACGGTCCTGCGGGCCGCAGACGCTCGTGTGCAGCGAGCGGTAGAGGTTGTTCTTCGGGGAGGCGATGAAGTCCTTGAAACGCCCCGGTACCGGCCGCCACGTGCCGTGGATCGCGCCCAGCGCGGCGTAACAGTCGGTGGCCGGGCCGTCGACCACCACCGAGATGCGGGGGAGGTCGTACGGCGCGGTGTGACCGCCGGCGACGGTGTCCTTCCAGATCGAGTAGAGGTGCCGGGGACGGGGGCTCACCTCGGCGTCGACCCGGCTGCGCTTGAGGGCGACCCGGGCGCGGCTGACCACGGCGTCGAGGTAGGCGTCCCAGCCGGGCCGGTCGTGCACGTGCCGGGCCAGCCGGGCGTGCTCGTCGGGCTCCAGGTGCAGCAGCACCACGTCGTCCAGCTCACGCTTGAGGGTCTGGATGCCCAACCGGTCGCAGAGCGGGACCAGGACCTCCTGCGTCTTGCGGGCGATCCGCTCCCGGGACGCCGCCGAGCGCACACCGAGCGTACGCATGTTGTGCAGGCGGTCGGCCAGCTTGATGATCAGTACCCGGACGTCCTTGGCGGCCGCGACGATCATCTTGCGGACCGTCTCCGCCTCGGCGGCCTTGCCGTAGAACGCCTTGTCGAACTTGGTCACCCCGTCGACCAGGTGGGCCACCTCGTGGCCGAAGTCCTCCGAGAGCGCCTGGAGCGTGTAGCGGGTGTCCTCGACGGTGTCGTGCAGCAGCGCCGCGACCAGCGTGGTGGTGTCCATGCCCAGCTCGGCGCAGATCTGCGCCACCGCGAGGGGATGGGTGATGTACGGCTCGCCGCTCTTGCGGAACTGCCCGCGGTGCATGTTCTCCGCGATCGTGTACGCCCGGCGCAGCACCGCCGGATCGGTGCCGGCGTGGATGCCCCGATGGGTGCGGACCAGCTGGGTGACCGGGTCGGAGTCGGTGGTCGGCCAGGTGAGCAACGACCGTAGTCGGCGGGTCAGGGGCAGCTCGCCCGACTGGGTTGGCAGGGCGCCCCCCAGGGCGGCGCCGTGTCCGGCGTCGACGTCCACGAGGGACACCTCCTCACCCCGGCTCCGCGGTCACCGTACCCGGTGATCGGGAGCAGGCCCACGAAACGGGCAGGACTGCACTTCCTTAACAGCCTAAGCGAGTCGACGTAGTCCGATCGGTCAGTTGGTCATGAGCGTTCGGTCGAGAGTTGGTGCGACGCCCCGCTCTCGGCCTTCGCCAGCAGGTCACGGAAGCGGCCCGCGCCGCCCGCCGGCGACGACCATCCGGACGACATCTCGACCAGCCGGGTCTCCGGCCGCTCCAACCAGGACAGGATGCGCTCGGACTCCTCGGCGGTGGCCGACGGCACCGGCCCGTGCCCGCCCGACACCGTCTCGGCCGTGGCCCGGATGGCGTTCAGGGTGGGTCGCGGGTGGACGCCCGGCGGGGACACCCCGGCGCCGGCGAGCCGACCGTGGCGTACCAGGGCCAGCTCCCAGCCGCCCCGCGCGGCCGGCCGGGCCGCCGCCAACTCGACGATCCCGGTCAGCGCCGCCAACCGCTGCATCCGCACCGTGGCGCGCAGCACCGCCGCCAGCCGGGACCGCACCACGGCGGCCTCCTCGTAGCGCTGGTCGGCCGCGAGCACGTCGATCCGGGCCAGCAGCGCGTCCACCACCGGCTGCGGGTCGCTCGCGGTGGCCGTCCGGAATGGCGCGACGGCTCTGTCGTCGTACTCCTCGGGGGTGATCCGGTGCTCGCAGGGCGCCGGGCAGCGACCCAGCTCGGCCAGCGCGCAGGCCGGCGTGACGGTGCGCAGCGAGAGCCGGTGCGTGCACTGGCGCAGCGGGACCGCGTCGTGGAAGCCGGCGGCGGCCAGCTCCGCGGCGCGCCGGGAGCTGAACGGCCCGAGGTAGGCGGTGTCGGTGGGGGAGATGTCCCGCACGACCGACAACCGGGGGTACGGCCCGTCGGTCAGTTTGAGCCAGACCATCCGCTCCGGGTACTTCGACCGCCTGTTGTACGGAGGGGCGTGCGCGGCGATCAGCCGCAGCTCGCGGACCTCCGCCTCCAACGAGTGCGCGCACTCCACGGCCTCGACCCGCTCGGCCGCGGCCAGCATCTCGGAGATCCGGGCGCGCTTCTCGCCGGCGGTGAAGTAGCTGCGCACCCGGGTGGCGATGTCGCCCGAGGTGCCGACGTAGAGCGGCCGGTCGTCGGCGGCCCGGAAGATGTAGACGCCCGGCACCTTGGGCAACCCCTCGGCCAGGTGCCGCTTGCGGCGCTGCGTCGGGGTGACCGCGCGGGCGAACTCGATGGCGTCGCCGACGGTGTCGACACGGTGCCCGCCGAGGCGGCCGATCAGACCGTGCAGCACGTCGACGGTGGCCTTGGCGTCGTCCAACGCGCGGTGGGTGGGCTGGGTGGCGGTGCGGAAGTACGCCGCCAGCGTGCCGAGCTTGCGGTTGGGCACCTCGTCGCGGGTCAGCACCCGCCGGGCCAGCGCCGCCGTGTCCAGCACGCGGGGGTTGGGCCAGCGGTAGCCATGCCTGGCGCAGGCGGCCTTGAGGAAACCCACGTCGTACGGGGCGTTGTGGGCCACCAGCACGGCGTCGGCGATGAACTCCAGGAAGCTGGGGAGCACCTGCTCGATCGGCGGGGCCGGCAGCAGCATCGCCTGGGTGATCCCGGTCAGCACGGTGATGAACGGGGGGATGGGCTGCCCCGGATTGACCAGGGTGGCCAGCACCCCCAGCTCCTCGCCACCGCGGACCTTGACCGCGCCGATCTCGGTGATCCCGCCGCCGTCCGGCGCGCCGCCGGTGGTCTCCAGGTCGACCACCACGAAGGTCGTCGCGTACAGCGGCAGGGCCGGGTCCACCCCGCCCACCGCCGGGTCGAGACCGGCCAGTGACTCCTGGACGTACTCCGCCTGTGCCATCGGCGGCACGCTAGCGCCCCGGTCCGACACTCCCGTCGCAGGCGTCCCAGCAGTCACCATGGGGCTAGGATGAGAGATCGGCTCACTCACCAGGCGGTGGGCCCGCCAGCGGTGGGAGACTTGCCACATGCCCCTCACCGAGCCGCACGACGACCACCTCCCGCAGGAGGATCCGGTCGCGGGCGACGGCGCGGTGAGCGATCCGGACGCCGGTGACAATCCTACCGATTCGGGTGTCGAGCCGGAGCCCACGTTGCCCGAACCGGTCCGCCAGCGGATCGTGGCGCTGACCGCCGCCGTGCTGCCGGGGTTGCCCGCCGACGAGGTGCCGGTGCCGCTGCGGCGGGTGGCCAAGTTCGCCCCCAACCGGCGGGCCCGTCTCGGCGCTCCGGCCATCGCCGCCCAGCTCACCGCCGACCCGCTGTTCCGGCAGCGGGTCACCGCCCGGGTGCTGGCCGACTCCGGTGACCTCGGGGCGGCCGTGGTCGAGGGCACCGCGCCGGCGGCGGCCGACCCGGTCGAGGTGGCCGCGCTGGCGTACCTGGCCCGGCCGCGTGGCTGGCGGGAGTTGATCGACGCCAGCGGCGCGGCGGTCCGCGCCGAGGCGGACAGCGCCGTCGTCGCCGAACTGGTCCGCGAGGCCGAGCAGCGGGCCACCCGCGCCGAACACGACCGTGCGGTGGCCCGGGTCGAGGCCGACAAGCTCCGCGACGAGCTGGCCCGTGTCCGCGAGGAGCTGGGTCAGCTCCGTGAGGAGTCCCGTCAGCTGGCCCGTACGCTGCGCGAGACGCAGGCCCGCGAGCGTAAGGCCACCGAACTCCTCGCCACCGAACGCGGCCGGGCCGCCCGCGCCAGCGCGGACGTCGACGCCGAGCTGCGTCGCGCCCGCGCCCGGCTCGCCGAGGCGGAGGCCGCCGCCGGGGTGGCCCGGGCCAGCGCCAAGGAGGCCCGCTCGGTCGACGACGCCCGCCTCTGGCTGCTGCTGGAGACCATCGGCCAGGCCGCCGTCGGGCTGCGCCGGGAACTGGCGCTCGACCCCGTCGACAAGCTCCCGGCCGACTTCGTCGCCGACGCGTTCGCCGAGCAGTCCGGCGGCGCGCCGGCGGGACCGGCCGCCCGCGCCCGCGACACCGACGACCCGGCCCGGCTCGACCAGCTGCTCGCCCTGCCCCGGGCGCACCTCGTCGTGGACGGCTACAACGTCACCAAGCGCGGCTTCGGCGAGATGTCGCTGGAGCAGCAGCGCAAACGCCTGATCACCGGGCTGGGCGGCATCGCCGCGCAGACCGGCGACGAGGTCACCGTGGTGTTCGACGGGGCCGAACGGATGCACGGGCTGCCGCCCACCCCGCGTGGCGTACGGGTGCTCTTCTCCCGCAAGGGCGAGACCGCCGACGAGCTGATCCGACGCCTGGTCCGTGCCGAGCCGTCGGGCCGTCCGGTCGTCGTGGTCTCGTCCGACCGCGAGGTCGCCGACGGGGTACGCCGGCACGGCGCGTACCCGCTCGGAGCCGACTCGCTGCTGCGCCGCCTCGCCCGCTCCTGACCGGGGCGTCCGGGCCGAAGCCCCGGCGCTCTTGATCGACACGAGGTCAGCGAAGTGGGGGTGTCCGGGCGTTCGGGATACCCCGATTTCGCTGATCTGGAGTCGATCTAGCCCTCAACGGGCGGTTCTGTCGTACCCGGTGGATAGCGTCGATGTGACCGACGGTGCTCGGGTGGCGACGACAGGGTGTCGATCGCGCATCGCGAGCGATCAGGAGGCGTGATGCTGATCGACTGCGACGGGTGCGCGAAGCGGGCCCACGGCTGTTCCGGCTGCCCGCTGACCGCCCTGTTCGACGACACGTCCCCGGCGGCCGGGCTGGTCGCCGCCGAGGTCGAGGCGATCGAGGTGTTCGCCCGGGCCGGCTTCGACGTCGAGGTGTTGGCCGCGCCCGCGCTCCCCGACGCTCCCGCCCGGCCCGGCGCCCGCGCGCGCCGGGCCCGCCGGGTGGCCTGAGCCCTCACCCGGGCCACTCGCCAGCCGGTCGACGAAGTGGCTCACCGCACGCGAAGCGGGCTTTTCGCGGGCCATAGGATGGGCGGTCACGGCGGGAGGAGCGGCGGGATGAGCGGGGTACGACGCGAGCACGGCGGGCCCCTCGGTGTCCCGCGCGCCGACGCCCTACGACAGGGTCGCGGCGTCGCGCGGCGGTACGAGGGCGTCGCCTGGCGGCGTCATCATGCGCGGGTGCTGGGCGTGCTCGCCGCGGCGGTGCCCCGGTGAGCCCGCGTGGGTGGGCGCTGCTGACGTTGGCCGGGTTGACGGTGGCGCTGTTGGTGACCGCCGCGGTGTTCATCCCCTGGCATCGACCCCCGGCGCCCCGTGCCGACCAGCTCGCCGCGCTGCGGGATCTCCCGGCCGACCAGGTGGCCAGGGGACGCGAGTTCCGCGCCGCCCTGCGCCCCGGCGGCTACGCCGCGCTCGCCGTGGGGCTGCTGATCGCCGTCGCGCTCGGGCTCACCCCGCTGGGCAGCCGCCTGGTCGAGCTGGTGGGCCGGCCCTTCGGTGGGCACTGGATCGCCCAGGCGGTGCTCGGCGGCCTCGCCGTGGTGCTCGTCGCCGACCTGCTCACCCTCCCGTTCTCCGCCTGGCGGCAGACCATCCTGACCCGCTACGGGCTCAGCACCAACTCCTGGAGCGGCTGGGCCGTCGACCTGCTCAAGTCGTACGCGGTGAGCGCCGTCATCGGTGCGGTGGCGCTCTTCGGCTTCTACCTGGTGATCCGGCTCGCGCCGCGCTGGTGGTGGGCCCTCGGCGCGGCGGGCGCGGCCCTGCTGGTGGCGCTGCTGTCGTTCGTGCTGCCGGTGCTCGTGGAGCCGGTGTTCAACAAGTTCACCCCGATGGAGCAGGGTCCGCTGCGTACCGAGCTGATGAGCATGGCCGCCCGCGACGGGGTTCCGGTGCGCGACGTGCTCGTCGCCGACGCCTCGCGGCGTACCAGGGCGGTCAACGCGTACGTCTCCGGCCTCGGTCCGACCCGCCGGGTGGTCGTCTACGACACGCTGCTGCGTGAGGCCACCCCCGCCGAGGTGACGGCCGTGGTGGCGCACGAGCTGGGTCACGCGAAGGACTCCGACGTGGCGGTGGGCACGCTGACCGGGGCGCTGGGCGCCGCCGCCGCGGTGGTGGCCCTCTACCTGCTCGGTTCCTGGGGGCTGCTCCTGCGGTTCGCCGGCGTCGACTCGATCGCCCATCCACGCGCGTTTCCGCTGGTGATCGCCCTGGTCACGGTTGCCGGTCTGGTCGCCACCCCGGTGCAGGCGCTGATGTCGCGGCGGGTGGAGGCGCGGGCCGACGCGCACGCGCTCGCGCTCACCGGCGACCCGGTGGCCTTCGAGTCGATGCAGCGCCGTCTCGGCACGGTCAACCTGGGTGACCCCGACCCGCCGCGGTGGGAGTACCTCTACTCGGCCTCGCATCCGTCCACCGTGGAGCGGATGGCCGCCGCCCGCGCGTACGCCCGGGAGGCACGCCGATGAGCCGCACGCTGCTGATCACGAACGACTTCCCGCCCCGCCCGGGTGGCATCCAGTCCTTCGTGCACAACCTCGCCGTGCGTCAGCCGGCCGGGTCGGTGGTCGTCTACGCGTCGAGCTGGCGCGGTGCGGAGAAGTTCGACGCCGACCAGCCGTTCGAGGTGATCCGGGAGCGTACCCGGGTGCTGCTGCCCACCCCGCTGATCGCCCGGCGGGCGGCCCGGCTCGCCCGCGCGTACGACTGCGACACGGTGTGGTTCGGCGCGGCGGCCCCGCTGGGGTTGCTCGCCGGCGGTCTGCGCAGGCGTGCGGGCGTACGCCGGGTGGTGGCGCAGACCCACGGCCACGAGGTCGGTTGGGCGGCGCTGCCGGCCGCGCGGCCGGCGCTGCGGCGCATCGGGCGTGGTGTCGACGTGACGACGTACCTCGGGGAGTACACGCGTACCCGGCTCGCCCGGGTGCTGGACGGGGTGACCGACCTGCGGCGGCTCGCGCCCGGCGTGGACGTGGACACCTACCACCCGTCGGTGGACGGCGAGCCGGTCCGGGCCCGGTTGGGGCTGACCGACCGGCCGGTGGTGGTCTGTGTGTCCCGGCTCGTGCCGCGCAAGGGCCAGGACATGCTGATCCGGGCACTGCCGGAGATCCGCCGCCGGGTGCCCGACGCGGCGCTGCTGATCGTCGGCGGCGGGCCGTACCGGGCCACCCTGGAGAAGCTGGCCCGCCAGACGGGCGTCGAGCGGGACGTGGTCTTCACCGGCTCGGTGCCGGCGGCCGACCTGCCCACGCACTACGCGGCCGGCGACGTCTACGCCATGCCCTGCCGCACGCGCAACCGTGGCCTGGACGTGGAGGGGCTGGGCATCGTCTATCTGGAGGCGTCCGCGACCGGCCTGCCGGTGGTGGCCGGCGACTCCGGTGGCGCGCCGGATGCGGTCCGGGAGGGCGAGACCGGGTACGTGGTCCGTGGCCGGGACGTGGCGCAGCTCGCCGACCGGGTCGCCCGGCTGCTCGCCGACCGGGATCTGGCCCGGCAACTCGGCGCGGCCGGCCGGGCATGGGTGGAGCGGGAGTGGCGCTGGGAGGCGCAGGCGCAGCGGATGGCGGCCCTGCTGGCCGGCTGACCGATCGCCCCGGCTCAGGGGCGGGCCGGCCGGGGCGGGGCGTAGCGGGGGACGTACTCCTGGTTGGTCAGCTCCTGGATCGCGGCCATCACCTCGTCGGTGACGGTCCGGACGTCGCGCGGCCCGGTGATGCGGTCGGCGACCGGGATCGCCGGGCCGAACCGCAGGGTGACCGGGTGCCGGCGGGGAACCCGCGCGTCGACCGGGAGCACCTCGGCGGTGCCGAGCACGCCGACCGGGACGATCGGCACCTCGGCGTCGCGGGCCAGCCGGGTCATGCCGACCCGTCCCCGGTAGAGCCGCCCGTCCGGGGACCGGGTGCCCTCCGGATAGATGGCGACGAGGCGGCCGGCGCGCAGCACCGGCACGGCCGCGTCGAGAGCCGTGAGAGCGGCCCGGCCGCCGGCGCGCTCGACACGGATGGCGCCCATCCCGGCGACGACCTGCCGGGTGAGCCAGCTGCCGGTGAAGTACTCGGCCTTGGCCCAGAAGGTGACGTGTCGGGGCGTGAGGCAGGCGAGGAACACCTGGTCGGCGACGGACAGGTGGTTGCTGGCGAGGATCGCGCCGCCCTGGCGGGGCAGGTGTTCCAGCCCTTCGACGCGGGGTCGCCAGCCCAGCCGCAGGGCCGATCCGACGGTCAGTTTGCTGAGGTCGTACAGCAGGGGCACGTCTTCTCCGGTTCAGTTCTGCGCGGGGCCGAGGTGCGCGTCGAGCGCGGCCCGCAGCACGGTGTCGTCGTCGCTGACGCCGGTGGCCAGTGGCAGGCTGCCCCAGGCCCAGAGCTGGGCGATGCCGTGCAGGTTGGCCCAGAGCGCGCCGGCCACCACCGGCGCGGGCGCGTCGGTCGGCCGTCGTGTCTGGGCGACCAGGTCGGTCAGGAGGGTGAACAGCGGCAGGCTCGTCTCGCGCAGCCGCAGGCGACCGCTGGCCAGCAGGTCGTGGCGGAACATCAGCTCGAACATGCCACGGTGCCCCGCGGCGAAGTCCAGGTACGTCCGGGCCAGCGCGACCAACCGGGTACGCGGTTCCTCGCCGGCCGTGTGCATCGTCCGCTCGACCCGGGCGGTGAGGTCGGCGAAGCCCTCCCGGGCGATGGCCGATAGCAGGTCGACGTGGGTGGGGAAGTAGCGGCGCGGAGCGCCGTGTGACAAGCCGGCCCGTCGGGCGATCTCCCGCAGGGACACCGCGGACTGGCCCTCGCGCAGCACCAGGTCCACGCCGGCAGCCACCAGTCGGGCCCGAACTCCGGTCTCCACGTCCATAGACAGTGTCTACCAGGTTGCCGTAGACATTGTCTACGCTGATCGGTGTCGACGCGGCTGCGCGTGCGGGCTCAGCGGATGCGGGCCAGGATGCGGTCGGCGGGCGCCGGACGGCCGAAGTGCCAACCCTGGGCGGCGTCGCAACCGATCGCCCGCAGCCGCTCGGCCTGCCCGGCGGTCTCCACCCCCTCGGCGGTCACCGTGAGGTCGAGCGCGTGCGCCAGCGACACCAGCGAGGCGAGGATCCGCTCGTCGGTACGCCCCACCGTCGGCGACCGCAGCCCGGCCACGAACTCGCCGGCCACCTTCAGCTCGGTGACCGGCAGATCCCGCAGGTACGCCAGGTTGCTGTAGCCGGTGCCGAAGTCGTCGATGGCGATGCGTACGCCCAGGTCGGCCAGCACCCGTAGCGCCCGGACGGGCTCCTTGGCGCTGCTCATCATCGTGCTCTCGGTGATCTCCAACTGGAGTCGTTCGGGCGGCAGGCCGGTCTGGCTCAGCAGCGTACGGACCTCCGCCACCAGACCGGGTCGGTGCACCTGCCGGACGGCCAGGTTGACGCTCACGAACGGCGCCTGCGCGCCGCCCGCAGACCACGCCTCCGCCTCCCGGCACGCCTCGGCGAGCACCCACCCGCCCAGCTGCACGATCAGACCGGTCTCCTCCGCCAGCGCGATGAAACTGTCCGGCCGCAGGACGCCCAACTCCGGGTGCCGCCAGCGGACCAGCGCCTCCACGCCGAGCAGCCGGCCGTCCCGCAGCGACGTCAGGGGCTGGTAGTCCAGGTAGAACTCGCCCCGCTCCAGCGCTGCCGGGATGGCCGCCGACAGGGCGTACCGGGCCAGCTCGCGGCGGTTGCGCTCGGCGTCGTACAGCGCCCAACGCGCCCCTCCGGCCGACTTCGCCCAGTGCAGGGTGCTGTCGGCGGCCCGCATCAGGTCGCTCGGGCTGGAACCGGCCACCTGCCGCTCGACGATGCCGATGCTCGCCGTGACCTGGAGTTCGTGCCCGTCGACCACCACCGGTGTCCGGACCGCGGCCAGAGCGCTCTCGGCGACCTCCACGACCGCGTCGGTGCCGCCCGCGCCCTCCACCAGGATGACGAACTCGTCCCCACCGAGGCGGGCCACCAGATGCTCGCCCAGGGCCTGGCGCAGCCGGTCGGCCACCGTGGTCAGCAGCCGGTCGCCGACCTGGTGTCCCAGACTGTCGTTGACCACCTTGAAGCGGTCCAGGTCCAGGAAGCACACCCCGACGCGCTGGGCGCCCCGGCCCGGTTCGTTGAGCGCGGCGGTCAGCCGCTCGGTGAACAGCGTCCGGTTGGGCAGCCCGGTGAGCGGGTCGTGGGTGGCCTGGTGACGGAACCGCGCCTCGCTGGCCCGCAGCGCCCGTTCGGCCTGCGTCCGGGCCTTCATGGCAGCCCGGCGGATGGACTCCTGCTCGTCGAGCGTGCGGTCCCGCAGCGCGCGGGCGTAACCGGTCGCCACGGCGGCCAGCAGTCGGGCCATCCGGTCCTCGACGTCCTCGGCCACCAGTCCCAGGTCCCGCACGAGACGGAGCTGGATCACCTCGACGGTACGGCCGAGTCCTTCGGCGGACGCGATGTGCGCGGCGACCAACTCCGCGCCGACCCGGTGCCCGGCCCGCAGGTCGAACGGCTCGGCGAGCAGGGCCCGGGCCAACTGCCCGGTGAGCCTCTGTAGCAGGGCCTCGAGCTGGGCCTGTGTCATCGGCAGGTAGCTCGTACCGGAGACCGCCTTGGCCCAGGCGCGGGCGAAGGTGCCGGGGCGGGTGACCGCCGAGGGCGGCTCAGTCACCGAGTCGCCCGACGCCACCCATGAAGACCGCCCGCTCGGCGTCCTCCGCGCTCTCGGGAGTGTCCGGTCGCCACTGTGGCACCCACACGACGCCCGGGTCGACCAGCTCGAACCCGTCGAAGAGGGCGGTCAGCTCGGCCCGGTTGCGAATGGTGAGTGGGCTGTCGGTACGCCGGTAGACGCGCTCGGCCTCGGCGCGTTCCTCCCCGGCGCGGCCGTCGTCGCTGGCCTGCGACAGCACCAGGTAGCTGCCGGGCGCCAACGCGTCCCGAAGCGTCGCCAGCAACTCCGCCGGGCGGTCGTCGTCGGGGACGAAGTGCAGGACGGCCACGATCATCACCGCCACCGGCCGGCTGAGGTCGAGCAGCCGACGCGTGTCGGGGTGCGCCAGGATCCGGTCCGGGTGCCGCAGGTCCTCCTGGACGATGGCCGCCCGGTCGTTGCCGGCCAGGATCTCCCGGCTGTGCGCCACCGCGACCGGATCGACGTCCACGTAGACCACCCGCGATGCCGGGTCGATCCGCTGGGCGATCTCGTGCACGTTGCCGACCGTGGGGATGCCCGAACCGATGTCCAGGAACTGGCGGACGCCGGCCTCGGCGAGGTGGTGGACCGCCCGGCGCAGGAACGCCCGGTTGGCCTGTGCCGCCAGCGGCGCCTCCGGGACGGCCGCCACCATCGCCTGCGCGGCAGCCCGGTCGGCGGCGAAGTTGTGTGATCCGCCGAGGTAGTAGTCGTACATCCGGGCGACGCTCGGGCGCTCGATGTCGATGGTGTCGGGCGCCCAGTCCGGCCGCTGCATGCGCTCACCCCTTGAGTCCACGACGCGGGCGTCACCGCCCGCGCGGGTATTCTGCCCCCGCGGTACCCGCCAGACCATAGCGTGCCCGTCCACTCGTCGCGGACGTCGGTCGATACGCGAAGGTCCGCGCCGGCGGCGAGCCGGCGCGGACCTTCGGTTACGGGATTCCGCTCGACGAACGAGCGTGGGTCAGAACTTCGGGGCGTCCGGCGCTTCGAGCAGGCCGAGTCGCAGCGCGGTCATCAGGGCCTGGGCCCGGTTGGCGGCGCCGAGCTTCTCGTAGAGCTTGGAGATGTGCGTCTTCGCCGTGGACTCGCTGACGAAGAGCTGCTTGGCGATGCCCGCCACGCTCATCCCGTCGGCGAGCAGCCGCAGCACCTGCCCCTCGCGGGGGGAGAGCTGCGGACCGGAGGGGGCGAGCCGACGCTTCATCGCCTCGGCCAGGTCGGCGGCGGTGAACGCGCTGGGCGACGACGCGGCGTGCCGCGCGGCGGCCACGACCTCGTCGGCCGGGGCGGTCTTGGGCACGAAGGCGCTCGCCCCGGCCTCCAACGCCCCGAAGAGCTGGTCATCGCCGGCGTACATGGTCAGCACCACGATGCCCATCGACGCGCTGGACTTGCGCAACGCGCGGGTGGCCTCCAGGCCGCTGCCGTCGGGCAGCCGCAAATCCATGATCACCACGTCCGGCTGGAGGGCGCCGGCCTGGCGTACCCCCTCTGCCGCGGTCGCGGCCTCGCCGACGACCTCGAACTGGCGGTCACGCTCGAAGGCGTGCCGCAGGCCCTTACGGATCAGGTCATGATCGTCGACAAGGAGGACCTTGGTGCGGGTGGCCGGTGTCGGGCTTGTGGTCATCCTCGGGTTACTCCCCTTCTGGTGCTGCGCTGTCACGCACGTTATCGCGCCGGGACGAGGTGCCGAGAACCACCGCCACGGTCGTGCCGCTGGGTTGCCGCGGCCTGATCTCCAACCGGCCCCGGATACGTTCCGCCCTCTCGGCCATGATCGCAAGACCGTACCGCCCGTCGGGGCGCTGGTCAGCCATCCCCTGACCGTCATCCGACACTTCTATTTGCGCGTACGGGGGGTCGACCTCACACGTGACCCACAAATTCGACGCCCCGGCGTGCTTGCGGGCGTTGGTCACCGCCTCCTGGGCGATGCGCAGCAGCTCGGCCTCGGTGGCGGCCGGCAGGCGGGCCGTGGACTCGTCCAGCGACAGGTGCACCCGCAACCCGCCCGAGGCGCCGACGGTGCGGGCGTACTCGGCGATCGCCGCGGCCAGCCCGCCCTGCCGGTCCACCTCGCTGCGCAGCTCGAAGAGGCTCAGTCGCAGCTCCTGGATCACCCGGGTCACCTCGGCGCGCAGCGTCCGCAGCGCCTCGGCGGTCTCGTCCGCGTCGTCGAAGACGGTGGCCATGGCGTTGTCGATGCCGTAGCCGACCATCACCAGCTCCTGCGCCACCCCGTCGTGGATCTCCCGGGCCAGCCGCTGGCGCTCCTCGTTGGTGGCCAGCGACCGGACCTCGTCGAACAGCAGCGCCGCCTCCAGCCGCAGCGCGGCCGGGCGGGTCAGCGCGGTCACCCGGGACACGACCGGCGGCGGGTACGCCTGCGCGACATCGGCCTCCAGCACCACCAGCCCCACCGTGCGGACCCCCGCCACCAGCGGGACGATCAGCGCGGACACGTCCGGACCCCGGTGCGAGCGGGACTGCGAACGGGCGGCGGTGGTGGCCTGCTGGCTGGCCCAGGCGTCGGCGATAGCCGAGTCCGCGTCCAGCGTCGTCTCCCAGTCCACCCGATCCGCGCCGGCCTGGGCGAGGACCACGAGCCGGCCGCCGCCGCTGGCGGACAGCACCGCGCCCCGGTCCGCCCGGGCCACCGTGCGCAACTCCTCGATCAGGTGCTCGGAGATGCCCCCCGGGTCCAGGGTCGCCCCGGGCAGTTGCCGGGCCACCGTCCGCAGCTGGGTCAACAGGCGGGTGGCCTCGGCGTACGGCTGGGGCTTGCCGTCGGCGCGTACCGCCATCACCCGGTGCAGCGTGCCGGCGGCGTAGAGCCCGAGCGCGGCCAGGATCAGCCACTGCGCGCAGACCGCGAGGTAACCCACCTGGCCGAGCTGACGGTCCCCGTCGACCTCGGTCAGAGCGCCGCTGACCAGCAGCGTGCCGGCGGTCACCGCGAGCAGCGCCGCGCCCTCGCGGAAGCGGCGGCGCAGGGCGGTGACGGTCACCGGCACCGCCAGGTAGGGCAGCACGGCGGAGGCGCCGAGCCCGTCGACCGTGCCGCCGATCGACGCGACCGCGGCGACCTGGCTCGCGGCCAGCCCCAGCACCACCACCTCGGCGACCCGGCTCAGCGGCCCGATCAGCCGGTGCTGCGGCGCGAGCAGGGAGGGCAGCCCGGCGACCGCCAGCAGCGCGATCCACCACAGCTGGGTGACGTCGCGGGTGGCGAACAGGGTCAGGATCGCGACCAGCGCCAGCATCACCAGGCGGGCGGCCGCGGCGAGAGGATGCGGGTGTGGGGCGGCGGTTGTGGATGCGGGCACGTGACGGATCGTAGTCAGCCGCGGTAGATGTCGGCGATCTCCGCCGCGTACGTCTTGTGGACGACCTGCCGCTTGACCTTGAGCGACGGGGTCAGCTCGCCGGTGGCCTCGGTGAAGTCGCGGGGCAGGATCCGGAAGACCTTGATCGCCTCAGCCTTCGACACGGCCCGGTTCGCGGTGTCGATCGCGGACTGCACCTCGGCGCGCAGGCCCTCGTGCTCGCGCAGCGTCTCCATCGGGGTCTCCGGGGGCAGTCCGGCGTTCGCCAGGAAGGCCGGCAGCGCCTCCTCGTCGATGGTGACAAGCGCCGCGATGAACGGCTTCGCGTCCCCGACGACGACGCACTGGCTGATCAGCGGGTGCGCCCGGACCTGGTCCTCCAGCACCGCCGGGGCGACGTTCTTGCCGCCGGCGGTCACGATCAGCTCCTTCTTGCGGCCGGTGATGCTCAGGTAGCCGTCGGCGTCGAGCTGGCCCAGGTCACCCGTGCGGAACCAGCCGTCGGGGCTGAGCGCCTCCGTGGTCGCCGCCTCGTTGTGCCAGTAGCCCTGGAAGATCAGCTCGCCGGAGATCAGGATTTCGCCGTCGTCCTCGATCCGGACGGTCACGCCGGGCAGCGGCCGGCCGACGGTTCCGATCCGGGTGCCGGTCGGCAGGTTCGCGGCGGCGGCGGGCGACGTCTCGGTCAACCCGTACCCCTCCAGGACCGTCACGCCGATGCCGCGGAAGAAGTGACCGAGCCGCGCGCCCAGGGGCGCGCCGCCGGAGATGGCGTCGCGGCACCGACCGCCGAGCGCGGCGCGCAGCTTGCGGTAGACGAGCCGGTCGAAGACCGCGTGCTGGGCGCGCAGCGCCAGGCCCGGCCCGCGCGGGGTCTCCAGGGCCTCGCTGTACGCGATGGCGACCTGCTCGGCGCGGGCGAAGACGCCGCCCTTGCCGTCGGCCTCGGCCTTCTGCTTGGCCGCGTTGTAGACCTTCTCGAACACCCGGGGTACGGACAGCACGAAGGTCGGGCGGAACTCCTGCAGTTCGCCGACCAGGTTCTTGGTGTCGGCGCAGTGCGCGAGGGTGGCCCGCGCCTGCACCACGCCGATCTGGATGAGCCGGGCGAAGGCGTGCGCCAGCGGCAGGAAGAGCAGGGTGCTCGCGCCGGCGTTGAACAGGTTCGGCAGCACCGGCACGGCGTTGGCGATGTCGGCGTACATGTTGCGGTGGGTCAGCACGCAGCCCTTGGGGCGGCCGGTGGTGCCGCTGGTGTAGATGATGGTGGCCAGGTCGTCGGCGCGGACGGCCTTGCGGCGCTGCTCCACCTCGGCCAACTCGACGGCCGTGCCCGCGCGAACCAGCTCGTCGACCGCGCCCTGGTCGATCTGCCAGACGTTCGTCAGCTCGGGCAGGCGGTCGCGGACACCGGCGACCAGGTCGGCGTGCGCGCCGGTCTCCACGACGGCGGCGACCGCGCCGGAGTCGGCGATGATCCAGGCGGCCTGCTCGGCGCTGGAGGTCTCGTAGATCGGAACGGTGACCGCGCCGGCCGCCCAGATCGCGTAGTCGATCAGCGTCCACTCGTAGCGGGTCCGGCTCATCAGGGCGACCCGGGCGCCCGGCTCGATGCCGGCGGCGATCAGGCCCCGGGCCACGGCCGCCACCTCGTCGCGGAACGCCAGGCAGGTCACCTCGACCCAGGTGGTGGTGGTGCCGCCGTCGGTGGAGCGGGTGGCGCGGGCGAACTGGACGGTGTCCGGCGCGATCTCGGCGTTGTCCCACACCGGATCGGTGAGGTTGGCCGCGTCGCCAACGGTGACGATCGGCGGAACGGAGAACTCGCGCACCTGCACTCCTTCGTGCTCGCACTGGCCCGGGCCGAACATCGCCCGAGGGCATCGGCTCTGTCGAAACCTACCCGGCGGGCGTTTCGGGTGGGGTAGGCAGGGCGCGGCGGGGGCGGCGCGGGGTGCGGGCGGCGTCAGCCGGGTAGCCTCCCCCCATGGCGGACTCCTCCACCCAGTCGATCATCATCGGCGCGTCACCCGAGCGGGTGGCGGCGGTCATCTGCGACTTCCCGAGCTACCCCGAGTGGACCGAGGCGGTCCGCGGCGCCGAGGTGATCGAGGAGTACGAGGACGGCTACGCCAGCCAGGTGCGTTTCACCATCGACGCCGGGGTGATGGCCGACGAGTACGTGCTCGCCTACGAGTACGCCGAGGACCTGTCCCGCGTGCAGTGGCACCTGGTCGCCCCCTCGAAGATGCAGAAGAGCCAGCGTGGCTCGTACGACCTGGTGGCGAACCCGGACGGGACGACAACGGTGACGTACACGCTGGAGGTCGAGCTGTCCGTGGGGATGCTCGGCATGTTTCGGCGCAAGGCCGAGAAAATGATCATGGATACCGCGTTGAAGCAGCTCAAGCGCCGGGTAGAAGCACCCGGTGCGGCGCAGTGACGCGTCCGGCGGCAGGGTAGAGGAGCCGAGGGTGGGCGGAACGGACCCGGGTTCGGCCCGGGAAGAGGCGGAGCGTCTGGTAGCCGCCCTGCTCGCGGGGGCGCGCCTGGCGTCCAGCGGGTCGGGGGGCGGGGCGTTCGGCCCGTTGGGCGGCATGGTGGCCGGTGTCCTCGGTCACAGTTCCGCTCCGGGCGGCGGCGGCCGTACCGCCGGTGGTTTCGCCACCGGTTCGGCCGAATGCTGCGTCTGCCCGGTCTGTCGTGGCATCGCCGCGTTGCGCGACCCGAGTCCGGAATTCGCCGAACGCCTCGCCACCGGCGCGGGCGACCTCGCCGCCGGCGTGGCCAGCCTGCTCCGCGCGTTCGCGCCGCCGGAGCCGACCGCGACGACCGTGCCGGAGCCGTCCACGTCGTCGCAGGCGGCGCCCCCCACGAGCGACGACCGCGAGGCCCCGCGGGCCGCCCCGACCGCCCGCTCGGCCGAGGCCGTCGACGAGCACGTGTGGCGCGATGCCACCCGCACCGGGCATGATTCCCAACCGGCGCCGGAGCGGGATGTCTGGTCGGTCGCCACCCGGTCGGCGGACACCTCCGCCCCGACCACCGCGGCACCCGTCGACGACGCCGGGGCGGTGGCCGCGCCGGTGCCGACCAGCCGACCCGTGGTGCCCGCTTCGCGGGCGTCCGACGACACCGGCGCGGACGCGCCGGGCGGCGGCGCCTGAGCGCGGGACATCGCGATCCGGACCGGCGTGCCTCGTGGCGCGCGCGAGCCGGACAGCACAGCAGAGGGGAGCGGCGGCGGTGACGCTGACCATCGGAGTCGACGTGGGTGGCACGAAGGTGGCCGGCGGTGTCGTGGACGACACCGGCGCGGTCCTCGTGCAGAGCCGACGGGACACCCCCGCCGACGACGTCGCGAAGACCCGCGACGTCATCATCGAGCTGGTCGACGAGCTGGCCGCCGGTCGGACGATCGAGGCCGTCGGCATCGGCGCGGCCGGCTGGATCGACGCCAGCCGCTCCACCGTGCTCTTCGCCCCCAACCTGGCCTGGCGCGACGAGCCGCTGCGCGAGTACGTCAGCAGCGCCGTCGGCCTCCCGGTGATCGTGGAGAACGACGCCAACGTGGCCGCGTGGGCCGAGTTCCGCTACGGCGCCGCCCGCGCCGCCGACGACTCGATGATCATGTTCACCATCGGCACCGGCGTCGGCGGTGGCATCGTCCTCGGCGGCGAGCTGATGCGCGGCGCGCACGGCATCGCCGCGGAGCTGGGCCACATGCTGGCCGTGCCGGACGGGCACCAGTGCGGCTGCGGGCGGCTCGGCTGCATCGAGCAGTACGCCAGCGGCAGCGCCCTGGTCCGCTTCGCCCGCGCCGGCGCCCGACAGGAGCCGCAGCGGGCCACCGCGCTGCTGGAGCTGGCCGGCGGCGAGCCCGAGGCGATCACCGGCCACATGGTGACCGCCGCCGCGCAGGGCGGCGACCCGGTCTCCGCCGAGGCGTTCGCGCAGATCGGCCGGTGGCTGGGCACCAGCCTCGCCGACATGGCGCAGATCCTCGATCCGCAGACCCTGGTCGTCGGCGGCGGCGTGATCGACGCCGGTGACCTGCTGCTCGGTCCGACGCGTCGCTCGTACCTCGACGCGCTGGCGCAGCGAGGTCGCCTGCCCGTGGCCGAAGTGCTCCCCGCCGAGCTGGGCAACAGCGCCGGTGTGATCGGCGCGGCCGACCTGGCCCGCCGGATCTGAGGCGGTCGGGGAATGGGCGTGCCGCTGCGGGTGGTGTCGTACAACATCCACAGCCAGCGCGACGACACCGCCGCGCTGGCGGCGGTCGTCCGGGCCGCGAAACCGGACGTCGTGATCGTGCAGGAGGGACCCCGCCGGTTCCGGTGGCGGCAGAAGTCCGCCACGCTGGCCGAGTCGTTCGGCCTGGTGGTCGCCGCCGGAGGTCTGCCCGCCCTGGGCAACCTGCTGCTGACCAGCCTGCGGGTGCAGGTGCGCGACACCCGTTGTCAGCGCTTCCCGTTGACCCCCGGCCGGCACCTGCGCGGCGCCGCGTACGCCGACTGCCGGGTCGGCGACGCCCGCTTCACGCTCGCCGGCTCGCACCTGTCCACCGACCCGGCGGAGCGGCCCGCGCAGGCCGCCGAGTTCCGGCGCGGCCTGGAGGCGGCGAGCACTCCGGTGGTGGCGGGGGCCGACCTGAACGAGGGGCCGGACGGGCCGGCCTGGGCGACGGTGGCGCGCGGCCTGACCGACGCGGCGGTCGCCGCCGACCGGGCGGAACGGCTCACCTACTCGTGCGCCGACCCGCGGCGGCGCATCGACGCGCTCTTCGTCGATCCCCGGATCACGGTGGTCGACTACGACGTGGTGGACACCCCGCAGACCCGCCGGGCGAGTGACCACTTCCCGGTCCTCGTCGACCTGCTGCTGCCCGCCACGGCCTGACCCCCACCGGTCGGGACCCGCCGATCGGTCCGCGCCGGGGCTGGACATCCGGCTCCGATGTGGAGAAGATTTCGCGGCGAACGGCACCCGTGCCGCACAAAAGGAGATGTTCCGGTGTCCACCTCCACCGACCAGGGCCGGCCCGACCCGGATGCGATCCCGTCCGCGCAGAGCCGCGACGGCCGCACGCTCTCCGACCGGGGCGACACGGTCTGCGTCATCGGGGCCGGGGCCAGTGGCCTGGCAGCCATCAAGAACCTGCGCGAGCAGGGATTCGGGGTGGACTGTTACGAACGTGAGACCGGCGTCGGCGGCGCCTGGAACTGGCGGCACGACCGCAGCCCGGTGTACGCCAGCACTCACCTGATCTCGTCGAAGCCGTTCACCCAGTTTCCCGACTTCCCGATGCCGGACTCCTGGCCGGACTACCCCCACCACAGCCAGCTCCTGTCGTACTTCGAGCGGTACGCCGACCACTTCGACCTGCGTTCGCACATCTGGTTCGGCACCGAGGTCGTCCGGGTCGAGCCCGCGCCGGGGGAGCGGTGGGACGTGACGACACGCTCCACCGGCGGGTACGGCCCGGAACGCACCTCCCGCTACGCCGCCGTGGTGATCGCCAACGGGCACAACTGGTCGCCGAAGCTGCCCCGCTACGAGGGCCTGGAGGAGTTCCGCGGCGAGATCATGCACGCGTCGTCCTACAAGGACCCGGCGCAGCTGCGCGGCAAGCGGGTGCTCGTGGTCGGCGCCGGCAACACCGGATGTGACATCGCCGTCGAGGCCGCCCAGCAGGCGTCGCGCTGCTGGCACTCCACCCGGCGCGGCTACTGGTACGCCCCGAAGTACGTCCTGGGCCGTCCGGCCGACCAGATCAACGACGCGCTGCTGTCACTGCGGGTGCCGCTGCGGGTCCGCCAGTGGCTCTACCACTGGACGATGCGGTTGACCGTCGGCAACCTGACCCGCTTCGGGCTGCCCAAGCCCGACCACCGGGTGTACGAGACACACCCGATCGCCAACAGCCAGCTCGTCTACTACGTGGGCCACGGCGGGATCGGCCCGGTGCCCGACGTCGCCCGCTTCCGCCCGTACGCCGTCGAGCTGGCCGACGGCCGCGAGATCGACCCTGAGCTGGTCATTTTCGCCACCGGCTACCTGCCGCGTTTCGAGTTCCTGGACGCGTCGGTCTTCGGTGACAGCGCCGGCACCGGCCGTCCGACGCTCTGGCTCAACGCCTTCACGCCGGGGCACCCCACGCTTGCCGTCGCCGGCCTGGTGCAGCCCGACTCCGGCCTGTTCACCCTGTCGCACTGGCAGACGGTGCTCTTCGCGCGGCTGCTGCGGGCTCGACGGGACCGACCCGAGCGGGCCGCGGCCTTCGCGCAGCGGGTACGGGACCGGGCGGGGGAGCGCTACGCGGGTCAGGTCAAGGACAGCAGCCGGCACTGGTTCGAGGTCGGGCACGCCGACTACCTGCGCGCCGTCCAGCGCGCCCTGGTCGACCTGGAGGGCAAGTGAGCGAGCTGCGGATCATGCGGGGCCGGGAGTGGGCTCGTCCGGTCCGGCCGGCGCGCCGTGAGGTGCTCAGCGCCGTACCCGAGGTGGAGCAGGGGCGTCCGCCGCTGCTGTTCGTTCCCGGGTTCGGGCACGGCGCGTGGGCGTTCGCCGAGCACTGGCTGGGCCACGCCGCGTCGCGGGGCTTCCCGGCGTACGCGCTGAGCCTGCGGGGGCACGGCGGCAGCGAGCCGGCGCCGGAGGCGACGCTGCGGGCGTACGCCCATGATGTGACCCAGGTGGCCGCGAGCCTGCCGCGCCAGGCGGTGCTGGTGGGGCACGGCGCCGGGGCGCTCGTGGTGGCCCACGCGATGGCGCGCTACCCGGCGCGCGGCGCGGTGCTGGTGGCGCCGGTCTTCGGCGGCTGGGGGGTCTTCGGGACGGCGGTGCGCCGCAACCCGGCCGGGACGCTGCCGGCGGTGTTCGGCGGGCCGCTGCGGCTCAGCCGCACGCAGCTGTTCAGCCGGGAGCTGCCCGACGAGGAGGCCCGCCGCTACGTGGCGCGACTGGGTCGGGCCGGTCGGCGCGCGCAGTGGGCGTTGCTGGGCGAGCCGCAGGCCGAGCCGGCCGTGGGCGAGCCTCCGGTCCTGGTGCTGGGCAGCCCGGACGACCGGGTGGTGCCGGCGTCGACGTTGACGCGGGTCGCCCGCCGGTACGGCTCGGCGCCGCTGCTCTTCCCCGGCATGGGGCACGACCTGATGCTCGACGCGCGCTGGGCCGAGCCGATCGACGCGATCCTGGACTGGTTGGAGAAGGAGCCCGCCGGCCGGTGACCCGGCGTCCCGGTCAGCCGCCGGCGTGCTGGGTCGTCCGGGTCGCCGGGTGCGGCACCCGTGCGGCGCCGTCGGTGCTGGTGAGGCGACCGACCAGCGCGCCCGTCTCGTCCAGGGCGCTCAGGTAGGAGCGGGCCCAGGCCCGGATGTCGTGCTCGTGCAGGTGGGCGCGCATCGCCCGCATGCGGTCGGTGACGTCCGCGGGGTCGGCCCGCAGCGCCGTGCGCAGCGCCTGCTTGAGTCCCTCCAGGTCGTGCGGGTTCACCAGGTACGCCTGGGACAGCTCGGCGGCGGTGCCGGCGAACTCGCTGAGCAGCAACGCGCCGGTGTCGTCCACCCGGGCGGCGACGTACTCCTTGGCGACCAGGTTCATGCCGTCGCGCAGCGGGGTCACCGCCATCACGTCGGCGACCCGGTAGAGCGCCGCCAGCTCGGCCCGGTCGAAGGGCTGGGTGAGGTAGTGGATGGCCGGCTCGCCGACCCGTCCGAACTCGCCGTTGATCCGGCCCACCTCGCGTTCGATGCGTTCGCGCAGGATCTGGTACTGGCCGACGCGTTCCCGGCTCGGCATGGCGACCTGGACGAGGACCGTGTCGCGGACCTTGACGTCGCCGCTGGCGAGCAGTTCGCTGTACGCCTTGAGCCGCTGCTCGATGCCCTTGGTGTAGTCCATCCGGTCGACGCTGAGGATGACCTGTCGGGGATCGCCGAGATCCTGCCGCAGGCGGCGGGCCCGGGCGGCCACGTCGGGGCGGGCGGCGAGGGCGGCCATCTCGGCCGTGTCGATCGAGACGGGGAACGCGCCGATGCGCACCACCCGGTCGTCGATCCCGATCCGACGGTCGGTGGCGGGCAGCTCCAGCACCCGGGTGACCAGTTGGGCGAAGTTGTGCGCCGCCTGGGCGCGTTGGAAGCCCACCAGGTCGGCCCCGAGCATGCCGCGCAGCAGCTCGGCGCGGCGCGGTAGCTGCATGAACAGCTCCGGTGGCGGGAACGGCACGTGCAGGAAGAAGCCGATGCGCAGGTCGGGGCGGAGCGCGCGCAGCAGCCCGGGTACGAGTTGCAGGTGGTAGTCCTGTATCCAGACCACGCCACCCGGTTCGGCCACCTCGGCGGTCGCCTCCGCGAACCGCTGGTTGACCCGCTGGTACGCCTCCCACCAGCGCCGGTGGTGCTCGGGTTGCTCGACGGCGTCGTGGTAGAGCGGCCAGAGGGTGGCGTTGGCGAAGCCCTCGTAGTGGTCGCGCAGGTCCTCCTGGGTGAGGGCGACGGTGTGCATGTGGACGCCGTCCACGTCCGGTAGTGCGGGCGCCGGACCGGTGCCGCCGGCCCAGCCGACCCAGATCGCCGGGGTGTGTCGCAGCAGCGGGTGCAGCGCGCTGACCAGCCCTCCGGGGCTGCGTCGCCACTCGCAGGCGCCGTCCGGGGCCTGGTTGTCGTCGATGGGGAGGCGGTTGGCCACCACCACGAGGGAACTCTGTCGCATCTCGGGCATTCCGATCAGCAAAGGACTGACCGCCACGAGCAAGGGAAAACCGGTCAGTCAGCGGGGGAAGTGACGTACAGCGGTATTCCTACTGACAGTAAGTTACACCACTGTTACGCGCCGAGTGAGGGCGGTCGTGTCCCGCGATGCGGGCCGGGGTAGGGCCCGTTCCATAAGGGCGGCTGAGCCTTGCCGGATCGCCGCCCGGACCCGCCGCAGGCCGGCCAGTTCTTATGAAACAGGCCGTTAGACGACGGCGCCGTTGTCCGGGTCGTCGTCTTCCTCGTCGCCGGGACGCAGTCGCCAGATCAGCGTGACGAAGCCGGCCAGGATGCCCGTGAAGCCGAACAGGGTGACCGCCGAGCGGTCCACCGGGAGCAGCGACGGAAAGAGGAAGAGCACGAACCCGACGACCACCGCGAGCGCGCCGACCACCGCGTACTTGGAGACGCGGGGCAGCGGTGGCGGCGGGGGCGGGTGGTAGGTGTCGTCGTCGTCATCCGGCAGGTCGGCGCCGAAGGTGTCCAGACCGTCCAGCAGCGAGGGCTCGTCGCCCCGGGTGTTCCGGCCGACCGAGATCCCGGAGAAGTCGGTCGCCGACGGCAGCCGACGGACGTCGGTCGCGGTCGGCCCGGCCTCGTCGACGCCGGAACGGGCGAGGGGGCCGGCGGTCGACTCGTCCCGGGTGTCCCGGTCGTCGTGCTCGTCCACGTCCTCGGCGGCCGGCCAGGGCCGCTCGTCGGTGGTCGAGGAGGTGCTGTGGAAGCCCGCCACGATCCGGGCCCACTCGGCGTCGATGTCCGGTTCGTCGCGGGCCGGCGGCTGCTCCGGCGTGCTCTCGTCGGCGAGCTGGGTGAGGTAGTCGCGGGCGGTCCGCAGGTGCGAACGGTCGACGTAGAGCCGGTCGACCGGCCGGGCCGGGACGGTGGTGGTACGGGTGACCGGGTTGAGGTCGGCCGACGGTTGCAGGTAGGCGGCGATCCCGCCGGCGGCCAGCACGTCGAGCAGGTGCTCGCCGACGCGCGGATCGACGTCGCCGACGACGGCGTACTCGTTCGCGTCGAGCCCGTTGTCCCGCCGTCCCCGGCGGGCCCCACCCGCTGACACCCGGCCATCCTCCTCAACGCGCCCTGCGGCGCGGCCACCCCTGCCCCCTCGACGTCCGTGCGCACGTCGTGCTCTGAATCGTGACACGTCAGGGGCCGGTTCCGGGAGTGCGTTGTGTCGCGTCTTGGAAAGTCGGGGGCGCTCCCGCTGGTCACGGCGGTGGCTCTTTGTCCGTTGTTGCGCGAGACGTGCGATCTCGGAGATCGTCCGGGGCGGGCGGCGCGCTGGTGAGCTGCGGCGATTGCGCCGAGGCGGAAGTGACCGCGCGGTCGTCTGCCAAGATCCGAGCAGTTTCCCTGTTGTTGCTGCCACAGGCGGGTGGGAAGCAGCAAGAACCCTGATATTGCACACGCGGGCCCGCCGGGTGGTCTCTGGGTGCCGTGCCGACCGCGTGCGCCGCGTGGTGGTGAGCGTCCGTCCGTTGTGGTGAGAGCGCTCGCTTCGTAGGCTCGTCGGGGATGACGGCCGGCGCTGTCGCGGCCCCCCTCAGAAAGGACGCCGGTGCTCTACTGGCTGTTGAAGCACGTGATCCTCGGTCCGCTGCTCAAGCTGATCTTCCGCCCGCAGGTGGAGGGGCTGCGCCACGTGCCGGCGACCGGGCCGGTGATCCTGGCCAGCAACCACCTCTCCTTCTTCGACTCGATCTTCATCCCGTTGATCGTCTCGCGGAGGGTCACCTTCGTGGCCAAGGCCGAGTACTTCACCGGCAAGGGGATCAAGGGCTGGTTGCAGAAGGTGTTCTTCGTCGGCACCGGCACGATCCCGGTGGACCGCTCCGGCGGCCAGGCCGCCTGCGCCGCCCTGGACACCCAGCTGCGGGTGCTGCGCGCCCAGGGAGTGGCCGGCATCTACCCCGAGGGCACCCGCTCCCCGGACGGGCGGCTCTACCGGGGCAAGACCGGCGTGGCCCGGCTCGCGCTGGAGAGCGGCGCGGTCGTGGTCCCCGTGGCGATGCTCAACGCCGACCAGCTCCAACCGCCCGGCCGGCTGATCCCCCGGATCGGCCGGGTGCGGGTCCGCTTCGGCGCGCCCCTGGACTTCTCCCGCTACGCCGGGATGGCCGGCGACCGGTTCGTCGAACGCGCGGTCACCGACGAGATCATGTACGAGGTGATGGAGCTCTCCGGCCGCGAGTACGTCGATATCTACGCGCAGAAACTCAAGACGCCGGTGGCCGCCTGAGTCTCAGCAGGCGACGGCCGGTCCGGTCGGGCTGATCGGCCGGCCGGCCAGGGCCAGCAGACCCGGCGCGTCGTTACGCAGCGCGAAGGTGCGCACCTCGGCGCGGGGCGCCCGGGCACCGGCCGGGTCACCCGCCTGGATCAGCTCCGAGGCCGCCAGCGCCAGCGCCAGCACCCGGTCGCTCGCGTCCGGAATCCTTCCGTACGTCTCGGCGGCGGCCAGGTGCAGCTCGGCCGCGCGCCGGTGGTCGCCGTCGGCCGCCGCCACCGCCGCCGTCACCGTCCGCAGCGCCGCCTCCGACCACGGTGTCCGGTGCCCGACCCGGTCCAGCATCGCCCGGACCCGCACCGCGGCGTCCCGGCCGGCCAGGGCGCCGGCGTACGCGGCCGCGGCGATCCACTCCCCGCTGGCCAGCGCCGGCACCGCCGACCAGGACCGCTCCAGCTCGTCGATCAGCTCCGCAGCCTCGTCGTGGCGCTCCTGCAACGCCCGGCACAGCGCGGCCATGCCCAGCATCGTCCAGCGCAGCCGGTGAAAGCCGCTGCGTCGGGCGGTGGCCAGCGCGTCGGCCAGATCGGCCGGGTCCTCGTCGTCACGCAGCACGAGCAGGCAGCAGCGCAGGCCCCGCACCTGCATGTCCCAACTGCCGGTCGGCGTGTCCACGAACGCCTCCGCCGCGGCGAGCAGCCGGCCGAAGTCACCCTCGAACCAGGCCCGCATCGCCTCGGCCGAATAGCTGGTGGTCAGCGTCTGCCCGCTGGCCGTACGCGCCGGAGCGGCCGAGAGCAGGGCGTTCGAGCGCAACCAGTCGCCCTCCTCGCGGATGGCCCAGGCCAGGTTCTGGGTGGCCCGGGGCAGCGCGAGCAGCTGGTTGGCCCGGCTGAACTCGACGATCGCGTGCAACTCGTCCAGGCCGATCCGGTCGCCGGCCTGGTAGCGGGCCGTGGCCGCGGTGATCCGCGCGTTGGTCCGCGTCTCGGTCAGGCCCAGCCGCTCGGCGATCTCCGCCGCGGTGTCCGCCGCCGACACGGCCGGGTCGCGTTCGTAGTTGAGCATGTGCAGGCGGCCCAGCTCGGCGTACGCATCGGCCTTCTGCGGGCTGTCCGGAAGCTGCTCGAACAGGTGGACCGCGCGATCCAGGCAGGCCAGCGCCTCACCCCGGTCGGCACGTAGCCACGCCGCCTGGCCGAGCAGCGTCCACGCCCGCGCGGCACACGCGTCGTCGCCGTGCGCCGCCAGCCGGTCGGCCAACGCGTGCACCTGCTCCGGTCCGCCGCCGGAGAGGAACGCGTTGCCGTCCCGGTAGAACGAGATCTCCGTGCTCAGCAGCTCCAGTTGCAGCCGGCCCACCGGGTCGCTGTCGTCGGCCAGGCCGAGCGCCCGGCCGGCGTGGCTCGCCGCCGCGTCCAGCCCGTGCAGGGCGTACGCCCGGCGGGCCGCCCGGTGCAGCGCCTGTCGCGCGGGCCCCGCGTACCGCCGCATCTCCATGCCGAGGGACCGCGCGATCTCGTGGGCCGCCCAGCGGTGGTGGGCGAGGACCTCGGCCAGGTCGGTGTCGCGGCTCTGCGACAGCGCGTCGAGCCAGTCCGCGGCCCGATCGTGCCGCGCCACCCGCTCGGTGCGGGGCAGCCGCTGGTAGCAGACATCCCGCACCAGCACGTGCCGGAACCGGAACTCGGCCTGCCCGGCCATCGTCGACGCGGCCTGCTCGTGCACGAAGTCGCGCTGTTCGAGGCGGCGCAACGCGCGCTCGACCGACTCGACCGGCTGCCCCAACGCGGCGGCCACCGCGCCCGGCCAGAACTGCACCCCGACCACCGAGGCGGCGAGCAGCACCGCACGGTCCTTGGCGTCCAGCAGGTCCACCCGGTTGGCGATGACGGCGTGCACGCTCTCCGGCATGGTCAGTTCGAGCTGCTTGTCCAGCGACCAGCCGCGCCCCGACTGGCGCAGCGCGCCCTGCTCGATGAGCATCCGGACGTACTCGTGCGCGTAGAGGGGGTTGCCCCCGGCCACCTCGATGAGCGGCGTCAGCATCTCGGCGGAGAACGCCGCCTGGCCGAACAGGTGCGCGTACAGGGCGGCGATGCCGGTGTCGCGCAGCGGCGGCAGAGTGATGGTGACCGAACCCGTGATCGTCCCGGCCCAGCTCGGGTCGCGGTCGACCAGTTCCGGACGGGCGGTGCAGAGCAGCAGGAGGGGCACCTCACGAGCCGCGGCCCCGAGCAGTTCCACGAAGCGCAGCATCGCGTCGTCGGCCCAGTGCAGGTCCTCGAAGACCAGCACGGTGGGGCGGCGGGCCGCCAACGCCAGCAGGAACCGCCGCCACGCCGACTCCGCCTCCTCCGCCGGCAGCGGCGTTCCGGGCAGCCCGACGAGCGGACGCAGCGCGTCGACCACCCGGTCGCGCTCACCCGACCCGATCAGCTCCCCGACGGCGGCGCCCAGCCGCTGGGCCGCGCTGGCGGCCGGGTCGGTGTCCAGGATGCCGGCCTCGGACTTGACGATGTCGGCGAGCGCGGCGAACGTGACGTTCTCGCCGAACGGCGGGCAGCGTCCCGTCCGCCACGTCAGCGGCTCGTCCACCAGCCGGCCGGTGTGCCGGTACAGCTCGCGCAGCAGCCGGCTCTTGCCGATCCCGGCCCGGCCGAAGATCGTCACCACCTGGGGCAGCCGGTCGCGCAACGACCGGTGCAGGGCGTTGACCAGCATCCCCAGCTCGTGCTCGCGGTCCACCAGGGGCGTGGTGTCCGGCTCCCGGTCGGTGGGCTGACGGCGCAGCGGCGACAGGGCGAGCCACACCTCGGTCGGCGAGGAGCGCCCGCGCAGGGTGACCGGGGGCTGCTCCTCGTAGCGGATCGCGTCCTTGGTCAGGGCGTGCGTGGTGCCGCAGACCAGCACCCCGCCGGGCGGCGCGACCGACTGCATCCGCGAGGCGGTGTTCACCACGTCGCCGGCCACGATCGCCTGCCCGCCGTCGCGGGCGGCGGCCACGTCGACGAGGGCCTCGCCGGTGGACACCCCCACCCGGAAGCGCATCTCGGTGCTGCCCGTCGGCGCGAAGCGGGTGAGCACCCGTTGCAGCTCCAGCCCCGCCCGCACGCAGCGCAGCGCGTCGGTCTCGGTGGCGATCGGCGCGCCGAAGAGCGCCATCACGGCGTCGCCGATGTACTTCTCCACCACCCCGCCGTACTGGCCGACCACCCGACGGGCCGCCGAGAAGAAGCCCGTCTGCATGCCGCGTACCTGCTCCGGATCGGCGCGCTCGACGTACGGGGTGAAGTCGATGAGGTCGACGAAGAGCACGCTCACCCGCCGACGGTCCTCCTGCGGGGCGACCGTGGCGGTCCGGTCCGTGCCCGGCCGAGGTGACCCGCACGAGGTGCAGAACGCGACGTCCGAGGCGAGGGGACGCAGGCAGTGCGGGCAGACGGCACCCAGCTCGGCGCCGCAGCCACCGCAGAAGCGGTCACCGTCGGCGGCCGTGCGTCCACAGCGCCCACACTGCGCGGCGATGACACACCCTCCACTGGCGATACCGGCCGACGCCCCCAGCGCCGCCGCCCGCAAGGAGTATCACCGTCGAACGGGCTGTCAGGTACCGGCCTGTTGGCTTGTGGACAGTCCACCAACGGCCTGAGCGACTACATTCAGTCCGCCACATCTTCGATCAACGACCAGAGGGGGACAGGTCAATGGTGTACGTCAAGCTGGAGAGTGACTGGACCGACGGCAACGGGGTCAACCACTCGGCAGGCGAGTCGGTGGACGTCGACGCCGCCACGCTCGCCACGCTGCAGGCCGAGGGAATCGTCAGCGAGCAGTCCTCGGGCCCGGGCGGCGACAGCAAGGGCCCGAACAAGTGGGCCGGCCCGGGCAGCCCCGGAGTCTGAACCATCCGTCGATGACACAGCGCGACGGCCGGGCCGCCCACGGGCGACCCGGCCGTTCCTCGTCCACCGGTCGACGGCGGCGGGCCGTCCAGTCAGCTCAGCGGTCGTTCATGCCCGCCCGGCGGCGCAGCGCGGCGACGTCGGTGACCACAATCCGACGCCCCTCCGTCCGCAGCCAGCCGCGGCTGGCGAAGGAACCGATGGCCTGGTTGACGCTCTGCCGGGAACCGCCGGCCATCTCCGCCAACTGGCTCTGGTTCAGCTCGATAGTGATCATCGGTGCCTGGCTCTCACCAGCCAGCCGGACCAGCGTCTTGGCGACCCGACCCGGCAGGTCGAGGAAGACGTGGTCGGCGTTCTGCTCGGTGAGCCGGCGGATCAAGCCGCCCAGCGACCGCATCACCGCGTCCAGGATGCGTGGGTTGGAATGCACCAGCTCCATGAACGCGCCCCGGGAGAGCGCGAGCGCCGCGCAGTCCTCGATGGCCTCTGCCGACGCGGAGCGCGTGGAGGCGTCCAGCAGCGAGACCTCGCCGAGCACGTCCGGCGGACGGATCACCGACAGAACCGCCCGCTCACCCGTCGGCGCGGTGCGGAACACGGCGACCGCGCCGCGACGCAGCACGATCAACGATTCGCCCGGGTCGTTCTCGACGAAGAGCAACTGACCCTTGCGGTAGGTGCGCGGAACGGCGGCCGCGATGACGCGCTGGCGTACCTCGGGCTCCAGCCCGGCGAACATCTCGACACCCGTGAGCGCGTCACCCGGCTCCGGCAGGCGCATCTCCACCGGCCCAACCCCTCCCCGGTCATGGACCACACAATCGCTCACCGGGTGAACCTGATGGCCCTGACGAGGTGAACTGACACCGGTTCGGCATCCGGTAGCGGTACACATCAGATCATGACGGTCTGGTCGCTTGCTGTACACCCCTCGAAGCACTTCCGTGACCGTCGCGAGCTGCGGCGTACCCCCGGGATCGTCGTCGGCGCGAGGTCGGCGGCCCGGGTCGGCGCCGGCCCACCGCGGACGAACCGGGGTTCCACCCGCCCCCGCCGGATGCCGGCGGGCGGCGGTGGGTGAGGATGTCCGCGATGGTCTACCGCTACTTTTACGACTGCGAGTTCATCGAGGACGGCCGGATCGTCGACCTCGTCTCGATCGGTGTCGTCGACGAGTACGGCCGCGAGTTCTACGCGGTCTCCACCGAGTTCGACGACTCCCGTGCCGTGCCCTGGGTCCGGCGTAACGTGCTGGACCGGCTGCCGTCGCCGGCGGACCGTGCCTGGCGTTCGCGGGAGCGCATCCGCGACGACCTGTACGACTTCCTCATGGAGCCCGTCCGGGACCGTCCGGCCGAGCAGCTGGAGCTGTGGGCCTGGTACGCGGCGTACGACCATGTGGTCCTCGCGCAGCTCTGGGGCGCGATGCCGGCGCTGCCCCGGGAGATCCCCCGGTTCACCAAGGACCTGCGCCAGCTCTGGGACGACCGGGGCCGCCCGGCCCTGCCGGACGCGGACGCGGCCCGGCACGACGCCCTTGTCGACGCCCGGCACAACCTGGCCCGCTGGCGGGCGATGACGGCGCGCTGAGCGATGGCCATACCTCTGTAGGTTTGACCGGTTCTGTCCTGGGCAACGGTTCGACAGTCGAGCCGAGGGAGACCGCCATGAGCAACGATCCGACCAGCGTCGCCGACGCCCGGGCGCGGGTCACCGAACTGATCCGCGCCGCGCGGATCTGCATGCTCACCACGATCGCGCTGGACGGGCGGCAGGTGAGCCGGCCGATGGGGCTGCAGGAGGCCGAGTTCGACGGCGACCTGTGGTTCTTCGCCTACGCCGACTCGGCCAAACTGCGACAGATCCGGGTGAACCCGGAGGTCAACGTGGCCTTCTCCGACCAGAAGCACCACTCCTGGGTGTCGGTCTCCGGCACCGCCAGCGAGAGTTCCGACCGCGAGCGCGCCAAGCGGTTGTGGAACCCGCTGCTCAAGACCTGGTTCCCGGACGGGCTGGACACTCCCGGCCTGACTCTGATCAAGGTGCACGCCAGCTCCGCCGAGTACTGGGACTCGCCGAACAGCACCGTGGTCAACCTGCTCGGCTTCGCGAAGGCCGCCGTCACCGGCCGTCCGCCGTCGCCCGGCGAGAACCGCGAGGTGACCTACTGAGCCGCCGTCCCCCGGGGCGCTGTCGTCGTGCGGGCAGGTGCGGCTACAGTTCGCAGTGACGGCCCGCCCCGGGCCGGCAACGGCGCCGATGGTCTGACCTGACACATACCCTGGGGCATATCGGGCTTTACCTGATGCTCCAGGAGGATGAGCGGATCATGCGTATCGGCGTGCTCACCGGCGGCGGCGACTGCCCGGGTCTCAACGCGGTCATCCGGGCGGTGGTCCGCAAGGGCGTCGCCACCTACGGTCACGAGTTCGTGGGCTTCCGGGACGGTTGGAAGGGCCCGCTGGAGGGTCTGTCCAAGCCTCTCGGCATCGCCGACGTGCGTGGCATCCTGCCCCGCGGCGGCACCATCCTCGGCTCGTCCCGCACCAACCCGTTCAAGATCGAGAACGGCGTCGAGCGGATCAAGGACAACCTCGCCGAGCAGGGCGTGGACGCGCTGATCGCGATCGGCGGCGAGGACACCCTCGGCGTCGCCACCAAGCTGCACGAGCTGGGCGTCAACGTCGTCGGCGTGCCGAAGACGATCGACAACGACCTCGGCGCCACCGACTACACCTTCGGCTTCGACACCGCGGTCAACATCGCGATGGAGGCCATCGACCGCCTGCACACCACGGCGGAGAGCCACCACCGCACCCTGGTCGTCGAGGTCATGGGCCGGCACGCCGGCTGGATCGCCCTGCACGCCGGCCTGGCCGGCGGCGCCAACGTGATCCTGCTGCCCGAGCGGCAGTTCGACGTCGAGCAGGTGGCCGGCTACGTCGAGAAGCGCTTCCAGCACCAGTACGCCCCGATCGTCGTGGTCGCCGAGGGCGCCCAGCCGCTCGACGGCCAGATGGTGCTGCACAACCAGGAGCTGGACGCGTTCGGCCACGTCCGCCTCGGCGGCATCGGCCAGTGGCTCGCCGAGCAGCTGGAGGCCAAGACCGGCAAGGAGGCCCGCACCGTGGTGCTGGGCCACATCCAGCGCGGTGGCACCCCGACCGCCTTCGACCGGGTCCTCGCCACCCGCCTCGGCCTGCAGGCAATCGACGCCGCCAACGACGGCGACTGGGGCAAGATGGTCGCGATGCAGAGCACGGACATCGTCCGGGTGCCCCTCGCCGAGGCCACCCGCGAGCTGAAGACCGTGCCGATCGAGCGGTACGAAGAGGCCGAGGTCTTCTTCGGCAGCTGATTCCACGGTGAGCGCCGCGGCAGGCCTGCGGGCCCGCCGCGGCGCGAACCGACATCAAGGGGGTACGGCGCAGGTGTCAGCCGGGGTGCACACGGTCGCGGTGATCGGCGCGGGCAAGATCGGCGAGCTGATGCTCTCCGGGCTGCTGCGGTCCGGATGGCCGGTGGAGCGGCTGCTCGCCACCGCCCGCCGACCGGCCCGCGCGCAGGAGCTGACCGACCGCTACGGCGTCCGGGTGGTCGACAACCTGGCCGCCGTCGACGAGGCCGCCGTACTCGCCGTCTCGGTCAAGCCCCAGGACGCCGCCGCGCTGCTGGACGAGATCGGCCCGAAGGTGCCCGCCGACAAGCTGGTCATCTCGCTCTGCGCCGGGCTGCCCACCAGCTTCTTCAGCCGCCGGCTGCCCGAGGGCACCCCCGTGGTCCGGGTCATGACCAACACCCCGGCGCTTGTCGACCAGGCGATGACGGCGATCTCCGCCGGCGCGTATGCCACCGGGGCGCACCTGAGCCTCGCCGAGGAGATGTTCAAGCCCCTCGGCCAGACCATCCGGGTGCCCGAGTCGCAGCAGGACGCGGTCACCGCGCTCTCCGGCTCCGGCCCGGCCTACTTTTACCTGCTGGTGGAAGCGATGATCGACGCCGGGATCCTGCTCGGACTGCCGCGCCAGGTGGCGCACGAGCTGATCGTGCAGACCGCCATCGGGTCCGCCGTGATGCTGCGCGACTCCGGCGAGCACCCCGTCAAGCTGCGCGAGGCGGTCACCTCGCCCGCCGGCACCACCATCTCCGCCGTCCGCGAGCTGGAGAAACACGGCGTCCGCGCGGCGCTGCTCGCCGCGCTGGAAGCGGCCCGGGACCGCGCCCGCGAGCTGGCCGCCCAGGCCGACTGACGTCGGCCTCCGCGGGGTCACCGCGCCGTCGCGCGTGGCGCATACTGGCGGCGTGTTCACACTCGCCCAGGCCCGGCACCTGGTGGCCACCCTGCAGCCGCGTGTCGACGAGCTGATCCGCGTCCGCGCCGACCTGGCCGAGCTGCGCGCCGACCTGGCCGACCACGGCGTCAGCGCGCTCGGCGGGCTGGCCGAGGTCAAGGGGCTGGAGGCCCGGCTGCACGCCGTCGTCGACGAGCTGCACCAGCACGAGATCCAGGTCAAGGGCATCGCGCCGGTGCTGCTCGACTTTCCGGGCGAGCGCGAGGGCCGTGCCGTGCTCTGGTGCTGGCTGGAGGGCGACTCCGACGTGCGCTGGTACCACCGGGCCGAGTGCGGCTTCGCGGGCCGCCGCCCGCTCTGACCCGGCCGTCGTCCGCTCTGACCCGGCCGTCGTCCGCTCTGACCCGGCCGTCGTCCGCTCTGACCGCGCAGGTCATGGGTCGAGGACCGCGAACACCACCACGTTGTCCCGGTAGTGCCCGCGCCGCCGGTCGAAGTCGCCCCCGCAGGTGACGAGGCGCAGCTCCGGCCCGGGTGTCGGTCCGTAGACGGTGGCCGTCGGGAACCGGTCCTTGCGGGTGCGCAGCGACCCGGTCACCCGAAACGACAGCCACCGCCCGCCGCGCCACACCTGCACCCGGTCGCCGGCGCGCAACTCGCCGAGCCGGGCGAAGACCGCCGGGCCGCGCCGCGAGTCCAGGTGTCCGGCGAGCACTGCCGGACCGGTGTCGCCGGGAGCGGGTCCAGCCCCGTACCAGCCGGCCGTGTCGAAGTCGACCGGCGGGACGAGCACGCCGGCGCTGTCCAGGCCCAGCACCGTGAGCGCCGAGTCGACGTCGATCCGCGGCACCCGTACCCGGGTGGGTGGACCCTGTGGTCGCGGCGACGCGGCCACCGACGCGCAGCCGTCGGCGCAGCCGGGGTGCCAGGCCGCGACCGGCGGCGGGCCGGTCGTCGCGAACCCGACCCCGCTGCCGGCGGCCAGGCAGACCGCCGCGCCGGCCGCGACCAGCGCGGCCAGCGGCGCCCGACGGTCGCGGTGCCGCCGGATCGCGGGCCCGATGCTCACCAGGTGGTGCGCCGCCGCCGACGCCACAGCAGCAGGCTCGCCACCACGGCCGCCGCGGCCACGGCGCCGGCCACCAGGGGGTACGCCCCGAGCCCGCGCCCGGCCGTGCCACCCGCGCCGGTGTCCACCCCGCCCGCCGGTACGACCGTGCCGCCCTCGGCATCCTGCCGCAGCTCGGCGGTGAGCCCGCCCTGTCTGCCGTCGAGCACCAGCAGCGAGTAGACCGCGCCGCCGGTGAGCCGCACCTCGGCGTCGGTGCTCGGACCGCCCGCGCCGGTCAGCCGCAGCTTCCAGGTGCCCGGCTCGACCTGCTGGTAGTCGGTGGTGGTGGCGAACTGCACGCCGTCGGCGATCGCCGGGCCGTCGGCGGCGGCCACGTCGAGGACGGGAGTACGCACCGACGCCTGCACCACACGCACCTTGGCCCGGCCCTGCGCGGGAGCGCTCAGGTCGTCGGTGAGCACCCGCAGCCCCAGGTCGGCGTGCCGGCCGACACCGGCCACCGTGTACGCGCCGCCACTTCGCACCGCGACCTCGGTGGTGAGCACCGGCGGATCGCTGGCGGGCGTGCCGGCCTCGCGCATCGCCACCGCGTACCGGCCCGGGGGCAACTGGAGATAGTCGGAGACCACGCCGTAGCCGACGCCGGGAAAGACCCTCGGCTTCGCGGCGTCCGGGGCGGCGAGGTAGACGTCCACCGCCGGGGTGTCGGGGGAGAGGTGGGCGAGTCGGACGTACCCGACGCTGGCCGCGCCGGCCGACGCCGGGATCGCGGCAGCGAGGGAGGTGCCGAGCAGGAGCGCGCCGACGCCGGCCAGCAGCCGGCGGGACGCGGTACGGAGCGTGTGCATATCGCCTCCGAGGCACGTTCGGTGAGCGGGCGGCAACCCACCGACAGAGTCCCGTGCGTGAGACTCTCGCGCAAGTTGTACACGCGATGTTTCTCCCCTCTCGCGCCGTCGGATGCTGCCCGGGCCGTGCGTGCCGGCCGTGTGTGCGGGCCGTGCCGCCGCCGCAAGATCGTGCTCGATCCAGGATGTAGTGGCCTCGGGGCCGGGGGGATGCCACTCGATCCATGATCGAGCGTGATCTTGCCCCTCGGCGAGGGATGATCCTGACTCCGGGACCGAGGCTGCCGACAGCCGGCGGGCCGTCGCCCGCCTCGCGTTCGCCTATTCTCGGGTGGTGCGGGATCGACGCGTGGTGCTGCTCTGGGCGGCGTTCGTCGTCGTCGCGACGGTGTCCTGTGTGCTCGTGCTGACCCGCGACGACCGGCTCTCCGACCTGCACATCTACTACGGCGCGCTGTCCGATCTGCACAACGGTCGGCCGCTGTACGAGTACCGCGCCGCCAACGGCGGTCCGTTCACGTACCCGCCGTTCGCCGCTCTCGCGCTGGGGCCGATCACCCTCGTCGGCGAGGGCGTACTCCAGGGGATCTGGCTGCTCGCGACGTGCGCGGCGGTCGTCGCCGTCGCCGGGACGGTCGGTGTCGCGCTGGACGCCGATCGGTCCCGGCGGCCACTGGTCGTGGCGGTAGCGGCCACCGTGCTGATGCTCTCCGCGCCGGTGCAGAGCAACCTGCGTTTCGGGCAGGTCAGCATCTTCATCGTGCTGCTGGCGCTGCTGGACGGCATGGGTCTCGTCCCGCCACGGCTGCGGGGAGTGCTCGTCGGGGTGGCGGCCGCGATCAAGCTGACCCCGCTGCTGTTCGTCGTCTACTTCCTCGCCACCGGGCGCTACCGCGACGCCGGGCGTGCGGTGGCGACCTTCCTGGCCTGCGCCGGGCTGGCGGCGCTCGTGCTGCCCGGTGAGAGTTGGACGTACTGGACCGAGGCCGTCCGGCAGACCTCACGGATCGGCAACCTGGCCTCGTTGGGCAACCAGTCGGTCCACGGGATGCTGTTGCGCGTCGGCGTCGATGAGGCGGCCCTTCCCGTCCTCTGGGCCGCCCTGGTCGCGGCGATCTGCGGGGCGGCTCTCCTTCGCGCCCGCCAGTTGGCCGCGCGGGCCCGCCCCGGCCACGCCGCCGTGCTCGTCGGCTGCGCCACGGTGGCCGCGTCCCCGGTGTCCTGGACCCACCACCAGGTGTGGCCGGTGCTCGCCGCGATGCTGCTGGTCGGCGCGTCCGGCATCACGCAGCGGGTGGCCGGCGTGGCGCTGCTCGCCACCATGGTCGTCTCGCTGGGGGCGGTCCTCGGGCCGGTGTCGACGCGGCCCGGCGTGCAGTTCCTGTTCGAGAACGCCCGCACCGTCGGGACGTGCCTGCTGTGCCTGGCCGGCTTCGGCGGTGTCGCGGTTGCCGCCGCCCGGGGCAACCGTCGCCCGGCCGCGCGCCGGGCCTGGCTGCGGGTGGGCGTCACGGCCGCGGTGGCCCTCGCCTTCTTCGCCGTGCAACCGCTGCCCGCCGGGGCCGACCCGACCTTCAAGGCGTACGCCCTTGACGACGTGGCCAACCCGCGATACTTCTTCGTCTGTCGGGGTTCGGCCGAGTGCGCGGCCTACGCCACCGACGCGCCGGTCACGTTCGGCACCCGGGCGGAGAAGACAAAGGTACGCGTCAACGGCGTGGTCTCCACCCGGGTCGCCCGACTGGAGTACTACTCCGCGCCGGGCGGCGCACCCCGGAGCATCCCCCTGCTGGCGGCCTACCCCGGCACCCGGACGTTCTCGTTCCGGTCGGCCAGCATGGCGCAGGGCCGGTTGGTGGCGTACGACGTGGACGGTCAGCCGATCGCCAGTTACGACGACGAACTGGCCGCCGCCCTCCGGACAGCCACCCGATAGGTGGTCACCGGAGGGCGGCGGTGCTCAGCGGGTGGCTGCGGCCAGGGCGGCGCGCAGCTTCTCCGCGTCGCCCGGCGCCGGGTGTTCCCAGTCGGTCGGGGTCGCGGAGTAGAGCGTGCCGTACGCCGGGGTGTCCGGCTGGTAGCGCCAGCCCTCCGCGAGCGGGCCGACGTCGACCGCGTCGTACCCGATCCGGTCGAGGAAGGCAGTGACCTCGGCCTTCGCGGCAGCGTCGTCGCCGGCGACCGCGAGAGCGCTGCGGTCGGCGGCGCCGGACGGCCGGGCGAGCGCGGCCAGTCCCCTGAAGTAGATGTTGTTGAAGACCTTGACCACCCGCGACTCCGGCAGGTGCCGCTGGAGGAGTTCGCTGCTGGTGGTCTCGCCGGAGTCCAGCTCCGGGAAGTTCCCGTCACGCTGCGGGTAGTAGTTGTTGGTGTCGATGACGACCTTGCCGGCCAGCGGCTCCACGGGCACCGCCCGGTACGCCTTGAGCGGCACCGTGACCACCACCAGGTCACCGACCTGCGCCGCGTCCTGCGACGTGCCGGCGCTGGCCCGCTCGCCCAGCTCGTCGACCAGGTCGGTGAGCGTCTCCGGCCCGCGCGAGTTGCTCAGCACCACGTCGTAGCCGGCGGCCACGGCCAGCCGGGCCACCGTGCTGCCGATGTTGCCACTGCCGATCAGTCCCACAGTTGTCATGCTGCTTCCCAACTCCGTCCACCCACGACGCATTCCCGACCGGTGCGGTGGGTTATTCCGGTTGCCGGACGCCCGGTGGCGGCCTGCCGTGCCGCCATGTGCTGCCTCGCCGGGAGTCGCGACCTTCGCGGCGCGTAACGCCGGGCCGCGCCGCGGGCCGGTCCTGCACAACGTACTGCCCACACGTGTCGCCCGGCCGTCTTCCGAGAATCGCTCCACCCTCCGGTGACCGCCCCCGTCCCCGGCCACCCCCCGGCTTTCCGGCCCGCCGGCTCCCGGTGATCAAGGGGTTGGCGTCATCGATCGGCCGATTCCTGACGCGAACCTCTTGATCACCAGGCCAGGGGTGAGGTGGGGCGGAGCCAGGGGGGAGTTCAGGCGGGGAGGATCTTTTCGATGGGAGTGCGGAGGTCGTCGGGCTCGACCGTCGGGGCGAAGCGGCCGGCGACCGTGCCGTCCGGTGCCACCAGGAACTTCTCAAAGTTCCAGCGGATGTCCCCGGTGTGCCCGTCGGCGTCCGGGGTGTCCACCAGCGCCGCGTAGAGCGGGTGCCGATCGGGCCCGTTGACGTCGACCTTCTCGGTCAGCGGAAACGTCACGCCGTAGTTGACCTGGCAGAAGTCGCTGATCTCGGCGGCGCTGCCCGGCTCCTGCCCCGCGAACTGGTTGCACGGCACGCCCACCACGACGAGGCCACGCTCGGCGTACGTGTCGGCGAGGCGCTGGAGGCCGGCGTACTGCGGGGTGAGGCCGCAGCGGGAGGCGACGTTGACGACCAGCAGGGCCTTGCCGCGGTAGCGGGCGAGGTCCGCGGGGCCGCCGTTGAGGGCGCCGATCGGGATGTCGAAGACGGTCATGGACCGAGGTTACGCGCCAGGCGTGGGCCTACCGGGGCGGGTCGTGACCGCCGGTTCCCCGCGCCAGGAGAAATCGAAAGATGGACATCTTGACGGAGTGATGACGGTGTGAGTACCGTCTCACCATCTCTTTTGGAAAGTTTCCTAACAGTACGGGAGACGCCTCATGAAAAGATCGCTCCGCCGGGCCCTCTGGGCCGGCGCCGTGGTCGCCGTGACCGTCGCGGCGGTGCCGATGACGACCGCGTTCGGCGCCGGCACGGTCACCACCACGTTCGCCAAGGCGCAGGACTGGGGGACCGGTCACGAGACGAAGGTGACCGTCACCAACGGCACCAGCGCCACGGTCGCCACCTGGCGCATCGAGTTCGACCTGCCGTCCGGCACCACCATCAGCAGCGCGTGGGACGCCGACGTCACCAGCAGCGGCAACCACTACGTCGCGGTCAAGAAGAGCTGGGCCGGCGGTCTCGCCCCCGGCGCCTCGTTCAGCTGGGGCTACAACGGCACCGGCGCGTACAAGGCGCCGCTGAACTGCACCGTCAACGGCGCGCCCTGCGGCGGCGGCACCCCGACGAGCCCACCGACCACGACCGCGCCGCCCACCACGGCGCCCCCGACCACCGCGCCGCCCACCACGGCACCGCCCACCACCGCGCCCCCGACCACCACCCCGCCACCCAACACGGGCGGTAAGAAGGTCGTCGGCTACTTCGCCGAGTGGGGCGTCTACGGACGCAACTACCACGTCAAGAACATCCAGACCAGCGGCTCGGCCGCCAAGCTGACCCACATCCTGTACGCCTTCGGCAACACCACCGGCGGTCGCTGCACCATCGGCGACAGCTACGCCGACTACGACAAGGCGTACACGGCGGCGGAGAGCGTAGACGGCGTCGCCGACACCTGGGACCAGCCGCTGCGCGGCAGCTTCAACCAGCTGCGCAAGCTCAAGGCGCTCAACCCGCACCTCAAGGTGATCTGGTCGTTCGGTGGCTGGACGTGGTCCGGCGGCTTCACCCAGGCCGCGCAGAACCCGGCGGCGTTCGCCGAGAGCTGCTACAACCTGGTCGAGGACCCCCGCTGGGCGGACGTGTTCGACGGCATCGACGTCGACTGGGAGTACCCCAACGCCTGCGGTCTGAGCTGTGACACCAGCGGCCCGAACGCGTTCAAGAACGTGATCGGCGCGCTGCGGTCGAAGTTCGGTTCCAACGCCCTGGTCACCGCCGCCATCACGGCGGACGGCAGCAACGGCGGCAAGATCGACGCCACCGACTACGCCGGCGCGATCGGCAACCTCAACTGGCTCATGCCGATGACGTACGACTACTTCGGCGCGTTCAACGCCCAGGGCCCCACCGCCCCGCACTCGCCGCTGACGTCGTACACCGGTATCCCGCAGCAGGGCTTCAACTCCGACGCGGCGATCCAGAAGCTCAAGAGCAAGGGCATCCCGTCCAGCAAGCTGCTGCTCGGCATCGGCTTCTACGGCCGCGGCTGGACCGGCGTCACGCAGGCCGCGCCGGGCGGCAGCGCCACCGGCGCCGCGCCAGGCACCTACGAGGCGGGCATCGAGGACTACAAGGTCCTCAAGAACACCTGCCCGGCCACCGGCACGATCGCCGGCACCGCGTACGCCAAGTGCGGCAGCAACTGGTGGAGCTACGACACCCCGTCGACCATCAACGGCAAGATGACGTACGCGAAGAACCAGGGCCTCGGTGGCGCGTTCTTCTGGGAGCTCTCCGGCGACACCAGCAACGGCGAGCTCATCGGCGCCATCAAGGGCGGTCTCGGCTGAGCCGAGCGCCGACGCACCACCCACACGGCGGGGAGGGGCCCGCACCGCCCCTTCCCGCCCGTGCCGTAGCGGCCCGGTCGACGCCACGCGTCGGCCGGGCCGCCGGCCTTGGGCGGGTCGGGTCCGATGTGGCAGACTCGCGGCTCGGCAGGTCTCGATTTCCCGTTCGACGGAGGTGGTCATGCGTCCGATCCACCGCGGGCTGGCGATGACAGCCGCCGCATTCGTGCTGCTCCCGGCCGTCCTCGCCGGCTGCGGGGCCGACGGCGACGACGCCGAGGAGCAGACCGCCACGCCCCAGCGGGCGCCCGCCGAGGAGGCCGCCGCACGCTCCCGCGAGCGCGTGCAGGCGTACCTCGACGCGATGACCGCCAAGGACGTCGCCGCCGGCCGCAGTCAGCTCTGCGCCGTGCTGCACGGCGGGTTCGACGCCGCGGCCACCGGCCCCAACGGCGACTTCGCCGACCACTTCCAGGTGCCCCAGGCGACCATCACCGACGTCCGGTCCGGTCAGCGCGGCCAGGAGGTCAGCGTCTCGGTCTCGGTCACCGCCGGCAAGAGCAAGATCACCCGGCCGCTGGTGTTCACCGTCACACGCGACGGCGGCGACTGGTGCATCGCCGGTGAGGCGCCGGGCGGCCGTCCGGCCACCAGCCCCGCACCCGCGTCCCCCTCACCCGCGTCCTGACCGACCTGGGTGGGATCGACCTCCCACTTGCCGGAACCGTCACCCTCGCCGCCCGGTCACCCGCGCGGTCGCCGTACGCTTTCTGTCATGCGCCATGAGTGGCATCAGCTGAGCCATCCCGCGGTGGGTAGCCCGGGCCTGCAGACCAGCCGTCCGACCGTCGACTCCGCCGAGGACGCCGCCCTCGGCCTGGACCGCTGGCGGGAGCTGCCCCGCGAGCAGGTCCCACCGTGGTCCGACCCGGCCGCCGTCGCCGAGGTCTGCAAGGTGCTCGACACCGTGCCGTCGGTCGTCGCGCCCTACGAGGTCGACCAGCTCCGGCAGAAGCTGGCGCTGGTGTGCGAGGGCAAGGCGTTCCTGCTCCAGGGCGGTGACTGCGCGGAGACCTTCGCCGACAACACCGAGAGCCACCTGCTGGCCAACGCCCGCACCCTGTTGCAGATGGCGATCGTGCTCACCTACGGCGCGTCGCTGCCGGTGGTCAAGGTCGCCCGGGTCGCCGGCCAGTACACCAAGCCCCGCTCGCTGCCTACCGACGCCCGCGGCCTGCCCGCGTACCGCGGCGACATGATCAACTCGCTGGAGGCCGATCCCGCCGCCCGCCTGGCCGACCCGCAGCGCATGATCCGGGCGTACGCCAATTCGGCCGCCGCGATGAACATGCTGCGGGCGTACCTGGCCGGCGGGCTCGCCGACCTGCACGCCGTGCACGACTGGAACAAGGGCTTCGTGCGGACCTCCCCGGCGGGGGAGCGCTACGAGGCGATCGCCCGGGAGATCGACCGGGCGTTGGCCTTCATCCGGGCCTGCGGGATGACCGACGACGAGGCGCTGCGGACCGTCACCCTCTACTGCTCCCACGAGGCCCTGGCCCTGGAGTACGACCGGGCGCTCACCCGGGTCTCGGACCGCCGGGCGTACGGGCTGTCCGGCCACTTCCTCTGGGTCGGTGAGCGCACCCGGCAGATCACCGGCGCGCACATCGACTTCATCTCCCGGATCGCCAACCCGATCGGCGTCAAGCTCGGCCCGACGACCTCCCCGGACGAGGCGATCGAGCTGTGCGAGAAGCTCAACCCGGACAATGTCCCCGGCCGGCTCACGCTGATCAGCCGGATGGGCAACCACCGGGTCCGCGACGCCCTGCCGCCGATCGTGTCCAAGGTCACCGCCTCCGGCGCGAAGGTGGTCTGGCAGTGCGACCCGATGCACGGCAACACCCACGAGTCCTCCAACGGCTACAAGACCCGGCACTTCGATCGCATCGTCGACGAGGTGCTCGGCTACTTCGAGGTGCACCGGGGCCTGGACACTCACCCCGGCGGCATCCACGTCGAGTTGACCGGTGAGGACGTCACCGAGTGTCTCGGCGGCGCCCAGGGCATCGAGGACCTCGACCTGCCCGACCGGTACGAGACCGCCTGCGATCCGCGGCTGAACACCCAACAGTCGCTGGAGCTGGCCTTCCTCGTGGCGGAGATGCTCCGAGGCTGAGGCTGAGGCTCGCTGTCGAACAAGGATGACCGTGGCCAGGTGCGCGAGACCCGCGACCGGCTGCCGAAAGGATGACTGTGGCTGAGCTTGTTGACCTGCGTTCCGACACGGTGACCCGGCCGACCGCCGGGATGCGCGAGGCGATGGCCGCCGCCGAGGTCGGTGACGACGTCTACGGCGAGGATCCCACCGTCAACGCGCTGGAGGCGGAGGTCGCGGCGCTGTTCGGCCACGAGGCGGCGCTGTTCGCCCCGAGCGGGTCGATGGCCAACCAGATCGCCCTGCAACTGCTCGTGCCGCCCGGCGAGGAGCTGCTGTGCGACGCGGACGCGCACGTCGTCACGTACGAGATCGGCGCCGCCGCCGCGTACGGCGGAATCTCCTCGCGGACCTGGCCGGCCGTCGGCGCGGACATCGACCCGGAGGTGGTCGCCGGGATGATCCGTCCGGACGGCTACTTCGCCGTACCCACCCGCGCGATCGCCGTCGAGCAGACCCACAACCGGGGTGGGGGCGGCGTGATCCCGCTGGCCACTCTGCGGGAGCTGCGCGGTGTCGCCGACGACGCGGGGGTGGCGCTGCACTGCGACGGCGCCCGGATCTGGCACGCGCACGTCGCCGACGGGGTGCCGCTGACCGAGTACGGCCGGCTGTTCGACACGCTGTCCGTCTGCCTCTCCAAGGGGCTCGGCGCGCCCGTCGGCTCGCTGGTGGTCGGCAGCGCGGAGAAGATCGAACGGGCCCGGATGATCCGTAAGCGGATGGGTGGTGGGATGCGGCAGGCCGGCATCCTCGCCGCCGCCGGCCGGTACGCGCTCGCGCACCACATCGACCGGCTTGCCGAGGACCACGTGCGGGCGGCCCGGCTCGCCGAGGCGGTCGCGCCGTTCGGGGTGCTGGCCACCACGGTCCGCACCAACCTCGTTCCGCTGGACCTGACCAAGCACGCGTTGGACGCCCGCGCCCTGGCCGCTGCCGCGCGCCAGGAGGGCGTACTGATCTCGGTGCTCGGTCCCCGTACCGCTCGTCTGGTCACCCACCTGGACCTCGACGACGACGCGGTGACCCGCGCCGCGACCGCCCTGACCAAGGTCCTGTCCGCCTGACCGACATGCCCGCGTTGATCAAGAGCTTCGCGTCAGATTCCGGCTTCCGGATGACGCGAACCTCTTGATCACCTCGAAGGGTTGAGGCGGTTCAGGGTTTCTATGTCGGCGGCGTGGCCCAGCTGCTTCTCGCTCGGGGTCTCCACCACCACGGGGACACCGGCGGTGGCGGGGTGGGCCATCAGCTCCGCGAAGGCCGGCTCGCCGATGGTGCCCTTGCCGATGTTCTCGTGCCGGTCCCGGGTGGAACCGCACAGATCCTTGGAATCGTTGGCGTGCACCAACCGCAACCGGTCGGCTCCCACGGTGGCCACCAGCGTGTCGAGGGTCGCGGTCATGCCGCCCTCGGCGGCCAGATCGTGCCCGGCCGCCCACGCGTGGCAGGTGTCGAAGCAGACGCCGAGCATCGGATGCCGGTCCACCGCGTCGAGGTACGGCCCGAGCTGCTCGACCCGCGAGGCGAGGGAACGCCCGCCACCGGCGCTCGGCTCGACCAGCAGCATCGGTCCGCCGGCCTCGGCCGTCCAGTCGAGCAGGGGCAGCAGCTCCCGACGAACCTGCCGCATCGCCTCCTCGGCGTACCCCTCGTCGACCGAACTGCCGGCGTGGAACACCACCGCCCGCGCGCCGATCGCCACGCCCCGGCGCAGCGCGTGCGCCAGCGTCAGCGCCGACTTCTCGACGGTGGCCGGCGTGGGCGAGCCCAGGTTGACCAGCAACGAGGCGTGGATGAACGCCGGGATGCCCCGCTCGGCGCAGCCGTCGCGGAACAGCGCGTCCTGCGCCGGATCGCCCGGTGGCAGCGCCCAGCCCCGCGAGTTGGAGACGTACACCTGCACGGCGGCTGCGCCGGTCGCGTCCACGTACGGCAGGGCGGCCCTGGCCAGCCCGCCGGAGGTCGGGGTGTGCGCGCCCACCGGCCGCGCGGTGTTCGCCGTCATCAGAAGCACGTGAGGGTGACCGGGGTGCCCGGGGGCACCTGCGAGTTTTCGCCCGGGGCCTGGATCCGGACCGTGGCGTTCGGGTTGAACGCGATCGTCACCGGGTAGCCCTGGCTCTCCAGCACCTGCTTGGCCTGCTGGCAGGGCAGGTCGATCACCCGGGGCACCACGACCAGCGGCGGGCCCTTGCTGATCTCCAGCTTGACCTCGGTGCCCTTCTCCACGCCCGCGCCGTCGGCCGGGCTCTGGCCGAGGATCTCGTCCTTGGGCTTGTCGGAGTCCTTGAAACTCTCCACCGGGACCAGACCGAGCTGGCCCAGTTTGGTGCGCGCCTCGGTCAGACTCTTGCCCACCAGGTTCGGCACCGTCACCGGCGCCCGGCCGCGGCTCAGGATGAGCGTGATCTTCGTGCCCGGCTTGACCTCGGCGCCCACCTTCGGGTTGCTGTCCAGGACGACGCCGGCCGGCAGGGTGTCGTCATAGCGGGGGGAGCCCTTGGCGACCACCAGTTGGGCGTTGACCAGATCGGCCTCGGCCAGCTCGTACTCCTTGCCGATGACGTCCGGCACCGGGAAACGCTCCGGGCCCAGCGAGAGGGTCAGGGTGATCGTGCCGCCCTTGACGATCTTGCTCGACGACGCCGGGCTCTGCCCCAGCACGCTGTCCTTCGGGGCCTTCTCGTCGAAGCGCGGCTCTCCGTACGCCAGGGTCAGGCCGGCGCGTTCGGCCTGGGCCTGCGCTTCGGCCTTGTTCAGGCTGACCAGTTGCGGCGCGGACGTGTAGCGGCCGACGCCGAACCACCAGCCGCCGAGCGCGGCCACCAGGCCCAGCGCCACGACCACGGCCCCGAAGGCCAGGCGACCCTGAGAAGTGCCCAGAATCCTGGTGCGCAGCTCGGCGAACCGGGCGGCCAGACCTTCCGCGGGCTCCGGTGCGGCCCGCCGGCGGCCCGGACCCTGGCTACCGCCCTCGGGCAGCCGCGCCCAGGTCGGCCGCTGCGCCGGGCGGATCGCGGCGACCATCATGGTCGGCTGAGAGGCCGGCGGCTCGTCGGTGACCCGGCGCAGGACCGCGGTGCTGCTGCTGTTCACGTTGCCCAACTGGTCCCGGGCCACCTGGACCTCAGTCAGCAGCGCACCGGCGTCGGCGGGCCGGGCGGACGGGTCACGCCGTGTGGCGCGCTGCACCAGAGCGTCGAGGGCCGGCGGCAGGCCGGGCACCAGCGTCGAGGGCGCCGGTACGTCCCGGTCGACGTGCTGCCAGGCGACGTCCACGGGACGGTCCCCGTCGTACGGCACCCGACCGGTGAGCATCTCGAACAGCACGATGCCGGCGGAGTAGACGTCGGTACGCGGATCGGCCCGACCCTCGGTGACCAGCTCCGGGGCGACGTACGCCACGGTGGCCATGAGTTGGTTGCCCTGCTCGTCGTCGGCGCTGGCCTCGACGGCGCGGGCGAGCCCGAAGTCGGCCACCTTGACGACGCTGTCCACCAGGTTGGCGACACCGCCGGTGGGCGCCTCGGCGACCAGCACGTTCTCGGGCTTGACGTCGCGGTGCACGAGTCCGGCACGGTGCGCGGCGGCAATCGCGGCGAGCATCTGCTCGGTGATGGCCAGCGCCTCGTCCGGGTTGAGCCGGCGTCGTTCGGCCAGCACGTCGCGCAACGTGCGGCCGCGGACGTACTCCATCACCAGGTACGGCAGGCCGGCGTGGGTGCCCTGGTCGTAGACCGCGACCACGTTCGGGTGGGTCAGCCGGGCGATGGTCTTGGCCTCGTCGGTGAACCGGGCCACGAAGTTCGCGACCCGGGCCCGCGCCTCGGGCGCCTGGGTCGGGTGAATGATCTTGACCGCGACGGTGCGTTCGAGGCGCTCGTCGGTGGCGGTGTACACGGTCGCCATGCCACCACGGGCCACGCGACCGCGAATGCGGTAGCGCCCGTCGATCAGCGAGCCCAGCAACGTGTCGGCGACCTGTGTGTCCATCGGCAGGGAGTCTATGTGTCCAGGGGGTGGAAGTTGAACAGGATGCTACAGCCCGCGGACGTACCGGTCCGTCCCGTCGTGGCCGTCAGCCCGGCGCCGCCCCTGATCCGCTGCTCACCGACGGTCCTCACCAGCGGATGCGGGCCGTTCGTGCGGGGTGCCGATGGTCTCCGCCGGCGACGGCGTGGCAGGGTGATCGGGTGACCGAATCCGTACCCGACCCCGAGCTCGCCGGCCCCACCGACCCGTCCGGCTGGCTCACCCTGCCCGACGTCGCCGAGCGGCTCGACGTGTCGATCAGCAAGATCCACCAGATGATCCGCGACCGGGAGCTGTTGGCGGTCCGCCGCGACGGCGTACGCCGGATACCCGCGGACCTGGTGGCCAACGCGACAGTTCTCAAGCACCTGCCCGGTGTGCTCAACCTGCTCGCCGACAACGGCTACGACGACGAGGCGGCCATGCGCTGGCTCTACGAACGGGACGACACGCTGCCCGGCGACACGCCCGCCGCGGCCCTCTCCGGCGACCAGGCCCGCGAGGTCAAACGCCGAGCCCAAGCCCTCGGCTTCTAATCCCCCCCACACCGCCCACCCCCCCCGGGCTCCCACCTCGTCGATCATGAAGTTGTCGCCTGTCGGCACGGCGTGTCGCAGCGATAACTTCATGATCAACGGGGAAGGCGTGGTGCGCGCGGGGCGGGGTTCAGTCGGCTCGGCGGGTGGCGGCTATGGCCAGGTCCACCAGGGCCTGGCGGGCTTCGGTGTCCAGGTCGACGGCGGCCAGGGCGGCCAGGGCGCTGTCGGTGAGCGTCACGATGCGCTGTTCGGTGCGGGTCAGGGCCCCGCTCGCGTGGATCAGCTCGCGCAGGCGGGCCACACCCTGCTCGTCCAGGTCCGGGTTGCCGAGCTGACCGAGCAGCAGCTCCCGACCCGCGTCGTCGGTCGTCTCCACGGCCGCCGCCACCAGATAGGTGCGCTTACCCTCGCGCAGGTCGTCACCGGCCGGTTTGCCGGTCTGCGCCGGGTCGCCGAAGACCCCCAGCACGTCGTCGCGGAGCTGGAACGCCTCGCCCAACGGCAACCCGTACGCCGAGTACGTCGTCCGGATCTCCTCGCCCGCGTCGGCCAGCGCGGCGCCGAGCAGCAGCGGACGCTCGACCGTGTACTTCGCCGACTTGTAGCGGGCAACCTTGCCGGCCCGCTCCAGCGAGGTGTCCCCGGTGGCCTGGGTCAGCACGTCGAGGTACTGCCCGACGGTGACCTCGGTGCGCATCTCGTCGAAGACCGGCCGGGCCCGGGCCAGCGCCCGCAGGTCCAGGCCGGCGGAGTGCAGCAGCTCGTCGGACCACACGAGGCACAGGTCGCCGAGCAGGATCGCGGCGGCGTCGCCGAACCCGTCCGCGTCGCCACCCCAGCCAGCCGCCCGGTGCTGACTGGCGAACCGCCGGTGCACCGCGGGCTCGCCCCGCCGGGTGTCGGAACGGTCCATCAGGTCGTCGTGGATGAGGGCGCTGGCCTGCACGAACTCCAGTGCCGCGAGCGCGGTGAGAACCTCGTCGCCGTCCACTCCGCCGGCGCCTCGGAATCCCCAGTACGCGAACGCCGGGCGGAGGCGCTTGCCGCCACCGAGCACGAACGCCTCGATCGCCTCCGCCACCGGTAGGAGGGCCTGGTCCACTAGGGCCAACCGGGCCCGCTGGCCGGCCAGGAACTCGGTGAGCGCCTCGTCGACCCGCTGCCGCAGGCCGGCGCGGTCGACGGGGGACACGGGAGCAGCATGGGTCACGCCACGACGCTAGCGGTTCCCCACGCCCCGCGCCCCACCGCCACGCGTAGTCCCGCCGGGCCGTGGACCGGCGCGGCCCCCACCTGCCCGCCCGGTCGGCCGCGCAGCCGTCGCGCCGCGCCGGCCCGACGCACCGGCCGCTGACCGTCCGGTCCGCCGGGTGCGCGCGGCCGCCTCGGCGAGCACCACCGGCGGTACGTCCAGCACGACGGCGAGCCAGCCGAGCCAGAACGCACCGGGTACGCGTCGCTGCCGCTCCCACCGGGACACCTCGTGACGGCTCAACGTGGGGACGCCCGCCGCGGCGCACAACTCGGTGGCGGCCCGCTGTTGGCTCCACCCCCGGGCCAGTCGATGCCGGACCAGCAGCGGCCCGAGCTGCGTGCGGTACGGCGGTGCGGGCGAGATCATGGGTCCTCCCGGCGGGTCGACGCGGTGACGACCTGCCCGGGCAACGGGCCGGGCGCACCTCGGCTGCGTGACCCCCACGCCGGAACCGGGCCGCCCCCGCCGCCCCTTCCGCGCATCCCATTCCTACCCCCGGGGTACGACGACTTCCCCCGCCCCGCCGCGCCGCCTGCTCGGGACCGGACAACTCGTCCACGACGGTGGGAAGCTCCTGGGTCCCGACGGCGCCGCCCGCTAGAGTCGGGTCGTGGCGCTCGGTCTTCCCTCGGTACTCCCCAATCCGCAGCCGGCGATCGGGGCGCTCATCCGTGACCGTCAGCCGACGTTCTCGTTCGAGTTCTTCCCGCCCAAGACCGAGGCGGGGGAGCGGCTGCTCTGGCAGGCGATCCGCGAGCTGGAGTCGCTGCGTCCGTCGTTCGTGTCGATCACCTACGGCGCGGGCGGTTCGACCAGGGACACCACCGTGGCGGTGACGGAGCGGATCGCCACCGACACCACCCTGTTGCCGATGGCCCACCTGACCGCCGTCAACCACTCGGTGGCCGAGCTGCGGCACGTCATCGGACGGCTCGCCGGGGTGGGCGTGCGTAACGTGCTGGCCGTGCGCGGTGACCCGCCCGGCAACCCGGGCGGCGAGTGGGTCCGGCATCCCGAGGGCGTCGACTACGCCGAGGACCTGGTCCGGCTGGTCCGTGACTCCGGCGACTTCAGCGTCGGTGTGGCGGCCTTCCCGTACAAGCACCCCCGCTCACCCGACGTCGCCAGCGACACCGCGCAGTTCGTCCGCAAGTGCCGGGCCGGCGCCGAGTTCGCGATCACCCAGATGTTCTTCGAGGCCGACGACTACCTGCGCCTGCGTGACCGGGTGGCCGCCGCCGGCTGCGCCACCCCGATCCTGGCCGGGGTGATGCCGGTGACCCAGATCGGCACCATCGAGCGGTCCGTGCAGCTCTCCGGGGCGCCCTTCCCGCCCGCGCTGGCGGCGCGCTTCGAGCGGGTGGCCGACGATCCGGAGGCGGTGCGCCAGCTCGGCATCGAGCAGGCCAGCGAGATGTGCCGCCGGCTACTGGACGAGGGCGTCCCGGGAATCCACTTCATCACCCTCAACCGGTCCACCGCCACCCGGGAGGTCTGGCAGAACCTCAGGGCCGGCGCGCGGGTGTGAACGGGGAGTCGGCGACACCTGATGCCCGGCACGACGGTTGATCCCCAGGTGGGCACACAGCTGAACTGGGACCAGTACGCCACGGCGTGGGCGCGGCTGCACGGCGGGTTCGACCCGCGGGTCGCCGCGCCGGTGGTGCGCGCCTGGCTGCGGTTCGCCTACCACGTCGGGTACGTGCTGGGCCGGCTGCGGGTCGGCCCCACCCCGGTCACCGTGGTCGGGGTGCTGCTCTGCTTCTGCGTACCGTTGCTGGCGACCCGGCCGGGCGACGGCCCGTTTCTCGGCGCGTTGTTCGTGCTGCTCGCCGCCGTGGCCGACAGTGTGGACGGCGCCGTGGCGGTCGCCACCGCCCGCACCACCCGGCTCGGCTACGTCTACGACTCGCTGGCCGACCGGCTCGGCGAGGTGGCGTGGCTGCTGGCGTTCTGGCTGGTCGGCGCGCCGGGCGGGCTGGTCGTCGCGGCCGGGGCGCTGTCCTGGCTGCACGAGTACGTGCGAGCCCGCGCGGTGTCCGCCGGGATGCGCGAGATCGGCGCGGTGACCGTCGGCGAGCGACCCACCCGGGTCTCGGTCGCGCTGGCGGGTCTGGTGGTCGCGGGGCTGGCCGGTCTGATCGAGCCGGACCTGGCCGCCGGCACCATCACCATGGCGACCGCCGTGTGGGTGCTGCTCGCCGGCTTCGGGCTGGGACAGCTGCTGTCCACCGTCCGCCGCGCGCTCCTCGACGCCGGCTGAGCGACCACGCCGGCTGAGCGACCACGCCGGCTGAGCGACCACGCCGGCTGAGCGACCGGGCCTACCAGGCGGGACCGATCTCCTCGGCGACGATCTGCGCGGAGAGGGTCACCATCGGCAGTCCGCCGCCGGGGTGGCTGGAGCCGCCCACCAGCCACAGTCCGTGCGCCGGGCCCCGGTTGGCCGGGCGGAGCAGACCGCCGGCGGTGCCGTAGATCGCGCCGCCCGGCGCTCCGGTCGCGGCGTCCAGGTCGGCCGGGGTGCGCACCTCGCGGAACAGCAGCCGGTCCCGGACGTCCACGCCACGCTCGGCCAGGACGTCCAGGATGCGGTCGGCGTACGCGTCGGCCAGCCCGGGGCGTCGCCAGTCGACCGCGCCCGCCGCGGTGCCCTGCCGGGCGGCGTTGACCAGCACGAACCACGCCTCGTGGCCGGCCGGGCGGACCATCGGGTCGTCGGCCACGGTGACGAACACCGTGGGGTCGGCCGCCGGCCGGGCCCGTACGCCCCGACCGGGGTCGCCGAAGACGGCGTCGAACTCGGCGTCGTAGTCGCCCGGGAAGAAGACGTTGTGGTGGGCCAGCCCGGTGCTGCCGGAGACGCCGAGCAGCAGCACGAAACCGGCGAGGCTGCGGTCGGTCAGTCCGGCCAGCCGGCGCGGGTGCGGCAGCAGGTCCCGGTAGACGGTGAGGGCGTCGGTGTTGGCCACCACCACGTCGGCGGGCACCGGCGCGGCGACGCCCGCGAGGCGTACCCCGTGCACCCGGCCGCCGGTCGCGTCGATCCGGGTGACCCGGGTGTCGGTCTGCACGACCACGCCCAGGTCCAGGCAGCGGGTCAACAGCGCGTCGGCGAGCGTGCCCAGCCCGCCGCGCAGGTACCAGCCGCCGAAGGCCAACTCGGCGTAGGGGACCGCGACCAGCGCCGCCGGCGCCCGGCGTGGGTCCGCGCCGGTGTAGGTGGCGTACCGGTCCAGCAGCATCCGCAGCCGGGGGTCGGAGAGGTGCCGGCGGCCCAGGCCGCGCAGGGTGCGGCCCGGCGCGATGGCGGCCAGGTCGCCCAGCCGCCAGGCCAGCGAGGCCAGGTCACGGGGGGAGTCGACGGTACGGCGCAGGATGTCCCGCGACGACGCCTCCCACACCCGCGCGGCCCGGCGCCACAACCGCTGCCAGTCGGCGGCCGCCCGGTCACCGAGGGCGGCCCCGATCCGCGCGGCGAGCTCCGCCGGGTCGGCGCACGAGTCCAGGGCCGGGCCGCCGCCGGGAAAGACGTGCCGGACGATCGGGTCCAGCGGGACCAGGTCCAGGTACTCGTCGAGCTTCGCCCCGGTCGCCTCGAACAGGTCGTGGAACACCTCGGGGAGGGTGAGCAGGCTCGGCCCGGTGTCGAAGTGGAACGTCCCGGCGGGGGTGTCGTGCGCGTACCGGCCGAGCTTGCCGCCGACCGTGTCGGCGGCCTCGAAGACGGTCACCTGGTGTCCGGTGGCGGCCAGCCGGGCGGCGGTGGCGAGGCCACCCACCCCGGCGCCGACGACCACGATCCGCGCCATGCCGTGCCCTCCCTAGCTGACCGGACGGCCCCGCCAGGTGAGGCGGCGTCGCTTCCGCAGATGGTACGACCGCAGGGTCAGCCAACCGAGGACCACGACCGACACGGGGTGTGCGAGCGCGTCGGGCCACCACCGGCCACCGGTCGCCCGGGCGGTGAGGGCCCGCCCGGTGACCCCCAGCAGGTATGCGATGAGCGCAACCATCGACACCCGGGGAGCTGTCCAGGCGAACCCCAGCGCGACCAGCGGTGGGGCGGTGTAGAGCAGCAGCAGCGCCGCCACCACGGCCGCCGCCGCGCCCGGGTGCCCGAACGACGCCCACAGCGACTTCGAGTACCCGTCGCGCAGTTGCGGCCAGTCGTCGTACATCCGGCAGGTGGCCAGCCGCGAGCCGTCGGCCAGGGCGATCCGCCCGCCGGCCCGCTTGACCGCGCGGGCCAGCTCGACGTCCTCCAGGATCTTGTCGGCGACCGCGGCATGCCCGCCGGCGGCGGTGTAGCCGGCCCGGTCCACCACCAGGAACTGCCCGCCCGCCGCGGCCAGCGACGGCCGCGGCGAGCGCTCCATCGCCCGCAGCGGCAGGAAGGTCAGCCAGAGCCACTGCAACAACGGCTGGACCAGCCGGTCGGCCGCCGTCGCCACCACGATCCGGGGGTACGGCGACAGCAGTGTCACCCGGGCGGCGCGCAGCTCGGTGACGGCCGCCGCCACGGCGTGGGGGGCGAGCACCACGTCCGCGTCGACGAAGACCAGCGCGGTGGCGTCCGGGTCGGCCCGGGTGGCGAGCTGCCAGCAGGCGTGCGGCTTGCCCAGCCAGCCCGGTGGCGGGGCGACCCCGGTGAGCACGGTGACCCGGGGATCGTCCCCGGCCACCGCGCGGACCACGTCGGCGGTGCCGTCGGTGGAGCCGTCGTCGAGGACCACGATCCGCAGCCCGGGTACGCCGCGCTGGGCGAGCAGGGCGCGCAGGCACGGCGTGACCCGGGTGGCCTCGTCGCGCAGCGGCAGCAGCACGGCCACCGGCTCGTCGACCTCGTCCGGTACGTCGGTGGGCCGGCGCAGCCAGTGGGTGGCGTTGACCCAGGTGTGCGCGGTCAGCGCGGCGACGGCGACCAGCAGGGCGGCCAGGACGGTCATCGGGTCGCGTCGACGCCGGTGCGGTCCGGCCGGTGCTCCTCGTGGCGGGTCGCGCCGGCCCGGCGGGCGCGCAGCAGCGTCACCGTCAGCGGCACGGCGGTGACCGCCATGCCGGCGGCGCCCCAGAGCGCCGAGGCGGGCAGGTCCAGGAAGACAGCGTGGGCCAGGATGCTGGAGAAGTACGTCCACAGGTAGAGCGCGACCATCGGATGGTCCCGCCGGTCGGTGCGCTCGGCGGTCGGACCGGCCAGCGGGCGCAGCGCGCTCACCAGCAGCACCGCGAAGAGCAGCCAGCCCAGGTAGTTGCTGACCGGGATGCCGGTCAGGCCGGGCAGCGCGGGGGTGGCGTCGCGCCAGACCCAGTAGCCCTCGGCGACCATCTGCGGGTCGAGGAAGAGGTCCCAGGCCGCCAGTCCCACCGCGGCCAACGCGATCCTGCCCACCCACCGTCCGGCGGTCGAGCCCCTGCCGTCGCCGGTCGGGGCGCTGTCGCCGCCGGTCAGGCGGACCGCGGCCAGCCAGGCCGGCCAGGCCATCCAGGTCCACGCCAACGGAATGATCAACGGCACTCCGGCCAGCTTGGGACCCAGCTCGCCCGAGTAGTCGTAGCTGCCGAACGGCACACCGGTGGCCACCCCGATCGCCTCGATCGCGAATCCACCGCCGGTGGCCACCGCGACCAGCGCCGCCGCCACCCGGGGTCCCCGACTGAGCAGCGCGTGGCCGACCGAGAGCAGCCAGCCGAGCACGACGGTGGCCACGGTCAACCCGGCCCGGGTGGCGCCGGTGGTGAGCGGGTAGCAGATCTGGGCGAGCACCAGGACGCCGAGCAGCGTCCAGGAGATCCGCCTGGTCATGACGCCGGGGGCTCGAGCGGCAGGTCCCGACCGAGTACGCCGAACGGCCGCTCGTCACCCGGGAAGTGGAAGTCGCGCAGCACGTCGACGAAACCGAAGCGCCGGTACAGTCGCCAGGCCCGCGAGGTCTGCTCCTCGGCCTCCGGGGTGGACAGCAGCGTGGTGTCGCCCTCGGCCATCGTGAGCAGCGCCCGCAACTGGCCGGCGCCCAGGCCGTGCCCCTGCGCGGGCGGGCGGACGTGCAGCTCGACCACCTCGAAGCAGTGGGTGAGCCAGCGCTTGCGGGTCGGGCCGTCCAGCGCCCGGTGCACCTGGTCGTGCCACCACTGGCCGGCGCCGCCCAGATAGCCGTACCCGAAGCCGGCGAGGTGGCCCTCGCTGGTCAGGCTGGCCACGGCCCGGAACCCCGGCCGGCGGACGTGGGTGGCGATGTAGCCGCGCCGAGCCTCCAACAGGTCGGTGCGGTACCCCATCGCCTCGCCGTAGACGGCAACCACATCGTCCAGTCGTCGGACGAGATCGTCCGGCGTCCAGCGCACCAACCTCATGCCCGTCCATCCTTCACTGTCGCCTGGTCGCCGTCGGCGACCCACCCGAGGACCGTCCGGTCGCCGAGGACGTCGCGTACCTCGAACCGGGCGAACAGTTCCTCGGCGTACCAGCCCGCGGTGGGGGTCCGCATGATCGCCGCCCGATGCTCCGGGTGACGGTACGCGAACGCCACGAGGTCCGTCGGGTCGCGCCACACGCTGACCGTGCCCTGCCATCCCAACGGGGCCTCACCCACGCCGAACCGGGCGAGCAGCCCCGGCGCGTCGTGCAGGGCCGCGGCCACCGGCGGGATCGCCCGCCAGAAGGTGGCCGCCCGACGTGCCCGCAGCCGGGCCCGCGTCAACGCCAGCACCGGCCCGGCCACCCGCCCGCCCGGCGGTTCGCCGAACGGCCGCTGGCCGGACCACTCGCCACGGCTGCTCAACGGACGCAGGTCGACCCGGGCCTGGGCCTGGGCGATGCGTCCCCAGGCCCGCCCGACCGACGAGTCGTCGAAACCGGCGGCCGCGGCGGGGGAGTCCCAGACGGTCAGCGCCGCCCACCTGGTGAGGTCGGCGTCACCCGGGCCGAAGCCGGTGCCCGTCCCGGTGCCCAGCAGTTTGCCGAACCGGACGCCCGGCAGGGCGCGCAGCCGACGCGGATCCATCGCCATCCGGGTCAGCGCCCGGGGCAGCGCGCTCCGGGCGATCCGCCACACGTGCAGGGTGACCAGCTCCGGTACGGCGCTGCTGTGCCGGCTGGTTCGCTCGCTCGGCTCGCTCACGCCACCTCGGCCGGGGTGCCGGCGGTGACGCGCAGCAGTTCGGCGTAGGTGGTCGGGAAGACCGCCTGCGGTACGCCACCCGCGGCCCAGATCTGCGGGTACGCCGCCAGCGCCGTGTCCACCAGGGTGCGCAGCGTCCGTGGGTGACCGAGCGGGGCGACCCCGCCGATCGGCTGCCCGGTGTGCTCGCGGACGAACTCCGGGGTGGCCCGGCGCAGCCGGTTGACGCCGATGGACGCGGCCAGACCGGCGGTGTCCACCCGGTGCGCGCCGGAGGTGAGCACGAGCAGCGGCGCGTCATCCGCGTCGAAGATCAGCGAGTTGGCGATCTGGCCCACCTCGACGCCGAGCGCCTCGGCGGCGGCTGCCGCGGTGTGCACCGCGTCGGGCAGGAGGCGGACCGTGCTGGGCTGACCGGCGTCGTCGAGCGCGCCGGCCCCGTCCAGCGCGTCCTGCACCGCCCGTACGTTCGGGTGTGGCTGCATTCCGCCATTCTTCCCGGTTCGTGTGCGCCGGTTCACCCCGGCACACGTCACGGCGAGTCCTGGCGCGTCACACGTTGCATTTTCGTCGGAGGGGAGGTGTACTGTCAGCAGTAGTTAGAACGAGTGTTCGATTGCCTCGTACGCTCGTTCCAACCAGCCGGAGCGCGGTGTTTCGCGGCGCCAGTTCCGGCCGGTGCGGCTCCGCGGGCCGCACCTGGGTTTCCGGGCAGTCGCGAGCCCGGTCCCATCAGGCAGGAGCGTCGCCCGCCGCCCACGACCCCCGGGCGGCGGGCGACGAACCCGCCGGTACGCCGGCCGGGTGTGGTGTGGGGAAGCATCCACACCCGGCCGGCCACCCCCGGTGCGTCTTCCTCCGCACCACCCGACCTCGGCGTCTTGTCGGTGGCACCACTGCCCCGGCCGACGCCCCGGCCATGTGGAGGAGACAGTCCATGCCGACCAACCCGGCTCAGGCACCGACGGTGCCGGCGCACGTGCTGCCGCACCGCACCCCTGCCCAGCTCCTCACCCTGGCCCGCCGTGGGCTGGTCGAGGCCGGCCAGACCCGACCCGACGGCCTGCGCTACGCGGCCGCCCACCTGGCGGCGCTGCGCGCGGCGGCCGCCCTGCTCGCCGCCCGGGCCCGTCCCGCCCCGAGCCGGCGCAACCGGATCACCAGCGTCTGGGTCCTGCTCTGCGCCGTCGCCCCCGAGCTCGACGAGTGGGCCCGCTTCTTCGCCGCCGGCGCCAGCAAGCGAGCCGCCGCCGAGGCCGGCATCCCCCGGGTGGTCAGCGCCCGGGAGGCCGATGACCTGCTCCGCGCCGCCGAACAGTTCGTCACGGTGGTGGAGACCGCGCTCGGCGTGGCACACCAACCAGCCCTGGACGGCCTCGCGGCGTGAGACAGCCGTGACGCCGGCCGCCTGGAAGGGAAGCCGGGCGGCTGGCGTCACGGTGCGGCCTGATCTGTTCCACAGCAACGACGGGGGGTTGGTCCAATGGCGGGCCGCATGGTGGTCGGTTCCGCCGCGCTGGCCGATCTGGTACGCCCGGCGAGCGCGCCCGATCCGGTGGGTGGCCACCGCGTGCTACCGGTGACGCCCGAGCTGACCGGGCTGTTGCCCAACCGGGGTCTACGCCGGGGCAGCACGATCGCCGTCGCCGCCGGTCAGCCCCGCCACAGTGGGGGCACCTCGCTGGTGCTCGCGCTGCTGGCCGAGGCGTCCCGGGCCGGCTCGTGGTGTGCGGTGGTCGGAGTGCCGACGTTCGGCGCGGGCGCGGCAGCCGAGCTGGGCATCTCCCTGGACCGGCTCGCCCTGGTGCCGAACCCGGGCCCGGAATGGGCCACCGTGGTCGCCGCGCTGATCGACGGGGTGGACGTCGTGGTCACCGCCGTACCGGCCGCGGTCTCCGCCTCGGTCGCCACCCGGCTGGCCGCCCGGGCCCGGCAGCGCGGCAGCGTGCTCGTCCCGTACGGCCGGTGGGACGGTGCGGACGTGACGCTGCAGGTGGTCCGCGGGGTCTGGGAAGGGCTCGGTCAGGGTCGGGGCCGGCTGCGCCGCCGGGAGGTCACCGTGTCGGCGCGTGGGCGGGGAGCAGCCGCCCGCCCCAAGGAGATCAAGGTCTGGCTTCCCGGCGCCGAGCTCACCCGTGTCATTCCCCGGACGGTGCGGTCGACCGTGGGCCGACCGTCCGTACCGCTCGCCCTGGTCGGGTCGGGGTGACCGGCTCGCCGACCCGGACCATGCTGCTGTGGTGCCCGGACTGGCCGGTGCTCGCCGCCGAGATCGTCGACGGGATACCAGCCACCGGCCCGGTCGCCGTACTGCACGCCAACCGGGTGGTCGCCTGCTCCGAGCGGGCCCGCGCCGAGGGCGTACGCCGAGGGCTGCGCAGGCGGGAGGCGCAGGGTCGTTGCCCGCAGCTCACCGTCGTGGACTACGACTCCGGCCGGGACGCCCGGGCGTTCGAGCCGGTGGTCGCCGCGCTGGAGGAACTGGTGGCCGGCGTCGAGGTGGTCCGGCCGGGCGCCTGTGCGGTTGCCGCCCGGGGCCCGAGTCGCTACCTCGGCGGTGAGGAGGCGGCCGCCGAACGGCTCATCGAGCACGTCGCCCAGTCGTGTCTGGTGGAGAGCCAGGTGGGCATCGCCGACGGGGTGTTCGCCGCGGGGCTGGCCGCTCGCGCCGGCCGGGTGGTGGCGTCGGGTGGGACGCCGGAGTTCCTGGCCGGGATGCCGGTCGAGGCGCTCGGCCGGTCCGCGCTGGCCGACCTGCTGCGTCGCCTGGGGGTGCGGACCCTCGGTGACTTCGCCGCGCTGCCGGCCGGCGACGTGCTGGCCCGCTTCGGGTTCGACGGCGCGCTGGCCCACCGGCTGGCCGCCGGCCGGGACCACCGCCCCCTCGCCGTCCGGCAGCCACCGGCCGACCTGACGGTGACCGCCGGGTACGACGAGCCGATCGACCGGGTCGACGCGGCGGCGTTCGCCGGCCGTGCCCTGGCCGAGCAGTTGCACGACCGGCTTGCCGGGCACGGGCTGGCCTGCACCCGGCTCGGCATCGAGGCGGTCACCGAGCACGGGCAGGAGCTGCACCGGGTGTGGCGGCACGACGGTCTGCTCACCGCCTCCGCCATCGCCGATCGGGTGCGCTGGCAGCTCGACGGCTGGCTCTCCGGCAGCAACGGTCGCGCCGGCGCCCGCCCGGCCCGCCCGACGTCCGGCATCATCCGGCTACGACTGATCCCGGACGGGGTGATCGCCCAGGCCGGCCTGCAGGCCGGCCTCTGGGGGGAGACCGGCGAGGAGCGGGAGCGGGCGCACCGGGCATTGAGCCGCGTACAGGGCATCCTCGGCCCGGAAGCGGTGGTCACGGCGGTGCTCGGTGGTGGGCGTTCCCCGGCCGACCAGGTGCGACTCGTACCGTGGGGCGACGAGCGGCTCCCGGCCCGACCCGGCCCACCGGCCGTTGCCGGCGCGGGCAGTGCCGGTGCCGGTGCCGGTAGCGACGGTGCCGGCGGTGGCGGTGGCGGTGGTGCTGGCGGTGGCGGTGGTGCTGGCGGTGGCGGTGCTGGTCTGGCGACCGGTCGGGGTGGGGGCATCCCGCCGTGGCCGGGCCGGCTGCCGCCGCCCGCGCCCGCCGTGGTGCTGCCCAGCCCGCTCGCCGCGACCGTGCACGACGCCGCCGGCGAGCCGGTGGTGATCAGCGCGCGGTTGGCGGTGAGCGCCGCCCCGGCGCGGCTGGTGGTCGGCACCGGCCGGCCGGCGGAGATCGTGGGGTGGGCCGGGCCGTGGCCGGTGGACGAGCGCTGGTGGGCTCCGGCCGAGGCTCGCCGCCGGGCCCGGTTCCAGGTCAGCCTCGCCGACGGCGCTGCTCTGCTGCTCGCCGTCGAGGCCGGGCAGTGGCTGGTGGAGGCCATCTATGACTGAATCCGGTCGGCCCTTGCCCGGCGTCGGCGGATCTGGTGTGGGCGGGTGCCGCACTGACCGAGCGGGGTGCGGCACCGGCCGGGCGGCGGATGTCCTGATGAGCGTGATGACTCACAGGCATCTTGATGCCTGTGAGTCATCACGCTCATCGCACCTCTCGCCGCCGGCGGGGCGACCGCCGTCGTGTTCGTCGTCGACGCGACCGACCAGCCGCAGGGTGGACGGTCGCGCCACCAGCGCGGTCGGAGTGGTCGGAGCGGGTGGATGAGCTTTCACAACCCGAAAATGCCCTGGTCGGAGCTGGAGAGCGTGCTCTCCGGCCGGGCCGGCGGCGGGCGGCCGCGCGCCGAACGGCACCTGCACGTGGTGGATCCGCTCGCCGTGGACGCCGACGGTGGTGACTCGCCGGCCTGGAGTCGCCACCGCGAACGGTACGAGCCGCCGCAGCTGACCCGTCCCGACGGCGTGGTGCCCTACGCGGAGCTGCACGCGCACACCAACTTCAGTTTCCTCGACGGCGCCAGCCACCCGGAGGAGCTGGCCGAGGAGGCCGCCCGGCTGGGGCTCACCGCGTTGGCCGTCACCGACCACGACGGCTTCTACGGGGTGGTCCGCTTCGCCGAGGCGGCCCGCACGCTGGACCTGCCGACCATCTTCGGCGCGGAGCTGTCCCTCGGGCTGCCCGGTCCGCAGAACGGCGAACCCGACCCGCACGGCGCGCACCTGCTGGTGCTGGCGCACGGTCATGAGGGGTACGCCCGGCTGGCCACCACCATCGCCCGCGCCCAGTTGCGGGGCGGGGAGAAGGGCCGCCCGGTCTACGGAGACCTGGAGGAGGTCGCCGCCGAGCTGAAGGACCACGTGCTGGTGCTGACCGGCTGTCGCAAGGGGCACGTGCCGGGGGCGCTGCTCACCGAGGGGGTGGACGCGGCGGCCCGCGAACTGGACCGGTTGACCGCGCTCTTCGGCGCGGAGACGGTGGCGGTGGAGTTGACCGACCACGGCCATCCCGTCGACGCCGACCGTAACGACGCGCTCGCCGAGTTGGCCGCCGCGGCCGGGCTGCCGACGGTGGCCAGCAACAACGTGCACTACGCCAGCCCGGGCCGGCGGCGGTTGGCCACCACGGTCGCCGCGGTACGGGCCCGGCGCAGCCTGGACGAGATCGACGGTTGGTTGCCCGCGGCGGCCACCGCCCACCTGCGCAGCGGCGCGGAGATGGCGGCACGGTTCGCCGCGTACCCGGGCGCGGTGGCGCGGGCCGCCGAGTTCGGCGCCGAGCTGGCCTTCGACCTCCAGCTCGTCGCGCCGCAGTTGCCGGCGTACCCGGTGCCGCCGGGGCACACCGAGATGAGCTGGCTGCGCAAGCTGACCGCCGACGGGGCGCACGAGCGGTACGGACCGCCGCAGGCGCACCCGGCGGCGTACGCGCAGCTCGACCACGAGCTGAACATGATCGAGGAGTTGGGGTTCCCCGGTTACTTCCTGGTGGTCTACGACATCGTCACGTTCTGCCGCGAGCAGGACATCTACTGCCAGGGGCGGGGTTCGGCGGCCAACTCGGCGGTCTGTTACGCGCTGCGGATCACCAACGTGGACGCCGTCCGGCACCGGCTGCTCTTCGAGCGGTTCCTCGCCCCGGAGCGGGACGGTCCGCCGGACATCGACGTGGACATCGAGTCCGACCGGCGGGAGGAGGTGATTCAGCACGTCTACACCCGCTACGGCCGGGAGCACGCCGCGCAGGTCGCCAACGTCATCTCCTACCGGCCCCGGTCGGCGGTGCGGGACGTGGCCAAGGCGTTCGGCTTCTCACCCGGTCAGCAGGACGCCTGGAGCAAGCAGATCGACAGGTGGGGCTCGGTCGCCACGGTCGACGTCGAGGGCATCCCGGAGCAGGTGGTGGAGTACGCCAACGAGCTCCAGACGTTCCCCCGGCACCTGGGTATCCACTCCGGCGGCATGGTGATCTGCGACCGGCCGGTGATCGAGGTCTGCCCGGTGGAGTGGGGGCGGATGCCCGGGCGCAGCGTCCTGCAGTGGGACAAGGACGACTGCGCCGCCGTGGGCCTGGTGAAGTTCGACCTGCTCGGCCTGGGCATGCTCTCCGCGCTGCACTACGGCTACGACATGATCGGGTCCCGGCTGGACCTCGGCGACATGACGCTTGACGATCCCGAGGTCTACGACATGCTCTGCCGGGCCGACTCGGTCGGAGTGTTCCAGGTGGAGAGCCGCGCCCAGATGGCCACCCTGCCGAGGCTCAAGCCCCGCGAGTTCTACGACCTGGTGGTCGAGGTGGCGCTGATCCGTCCCGGCCCGATCCAGGGCGGTTCGGTGCACCCGTTCATCCGGCGCAAGAACGGCCAGGAGCCGGTGACGTACGCGCATCCGTTGATGCGCAACGCGCTGGAGAAGACCCTGGGGGTGCCGCTGTTCCAGGAGCAGTTGATGCAGCTCGCCATCGACCTGGCCGGTTTCGACGCGGCCGAGGCCGACCAGTTGCGCCGGGCGATGGGCGCGAAACGCTCGATCGAGCGGATGAACCGCATCGCCGACCGGCTCTACGCCGGCATGGCCGAGCGGGGCATCACCGGCGAGCTGGCCGACGACGTCTACCGCAAGCTCACCGCGTTCGCCAGCTACGGCTTCCCGGAGAGCCACGCGATGAGCTTCGCCTACCTGGTGTACGCCAGCTCGTGGCTCAAGCGCTACCACCCGGCCCCGTTCCTCGCGGCGCTGCTCAACGCCCAGCCGATGGGCTTCTACTCACCGCAGACCCTGGTCGACGACGCCCGCCGGCACGGGGTGGAGGTCCGCCGTCCGGACATCAACGCCAGCGGGGCCCTGGCGGTGCTTGAGTCCACCCCGGACACCCGTTGGGGCAGCGAGCCTGGTGAGCCGCCGCACGCCTGGGGGCTGGGTGGTCCGGCCGTCCGGCTGGGGCTGTCCAGCGTCCGTACCCTCGGGTCGGATGTGGCCGAGCGGATCGAGGCCGAGCGGACGGCCGGTGGGGCGTACCGTGACATGCCGGATCTGGCCCGGCGGGTCGGCCTGACCGCGGCGCAGCTGGAGGCGCTGGCCACCGCGGACGCCTTCGCCTGTTTCGGCCTGACCCGGCGGGAGGCGCTGTGGGCCGCCGGCGCGGCGGCCCAGGACCGACCGGGTCGGCTACCCGGCACGGTGACCGGCGCGGCGGCGCCCATGCTGCCCGGCATGGAGGCCGTGGATCGGTTGGTCGCCGACGTGTGGGCCACCGGGTTGTCGCCGGAGAGCCACCCGGCCCGGTTCATCCGGGGGCAGCTCGACGTGCTCGGCGCGGTGCCGATCGCCCGGCTCGGTCGGGTGGAGCCGGGCCAGCGGATCCGGGTGGGCGGCATCGTCACCCACCGCCAGCGTCCGGCGACCGCCGGTGGGGTGACCTTCCTCAACCTGGAGGACGAGACCGGCATGTTGAACGTCACCTGCTCACCGGGGCTGTGGCAGCGCTACCGGCGGGTGGCCCGCACCAGCGCCGCGCTGGTGGTCCGGGGGCGACTGCAACGCCACGAGGGGGTGACCAACCTGGTCGCCGACCGGCTGGACGCCATTGAGCCGCCGGTCAGTCCCGCCTCCCGCGACTTCCGCTGAACGACTGACGTTTAAGACCTCCGGCTGAGGAGAAGTGCAGGTCGCGGGCATGGTGGCCCGCGCCGGTCCGGGGAGGGTCTCATGTCACGGAAACTGCGGGCGACCGCCTTCGCCGGGGTCCTCACCCTGGCGCTCGCCGGTTGCGGGGGAGTCGGCGGCGGCGGCGGTGACGACAAGGGTGGCACCGCCACCACGGGCGTGCTCAGCACCATGGGCTTCGGCCTCTCCGACGAGATCGCCACCACCCGGGTGGACGCGTTCAAGCGGGACCATCCCGACGTCGACTTGAAGATCACCGAGGGTGCCTTCGACGAGCAGCAGTTCCTCTCCGCGGTCGCCTCGGGCAACCCGCCGGACCTGGTCTACATGGACCGCAAGCTGATCGGCACGTACGCCAAGCGCGGCTCGATCCAGCCGCTGACCGACTGCGTCACGAAGCAGGACGTCGACCTGGACCAGTACCGGTCGGCCGCTCGCGCGCAGGTCACCCTCGACGGCACGGTGTACGGCATCCCCGAGTTCTCCACCGTGCGGGTGGTGTACCTCAACGAGGGGCTGCTCAAGAAGGCCGGCCTGACCGCCGACCAGGTGAACCTGGCGGACTGGGGCGCGCTGCCCGCGCTCAACGCCCGGCTGAGCGCGGTCTCCGGTGGGCGACTGTCGCGCATCGGCATCGACCCGAAGGTCCCCGAGTTCCTGCCGATGTGGGCCAAGGCCAACGGGGTCGACATGCTCTCCGCCGACGGCCGTACCGCGAAGCTGGACGACCCCAAGGTGGTCGAGGCGCTGACGACCGGCGTCGCCCTGATCCAGCAGCAGGGCGGGTGGGGCAAGTTCAAGTCCTTCCGGGACACGTTCGACTTCTTCGGCGCGCAGAACCCGCTGTCCAAGAACCAGATCGTGGCGTGGCCCATGGAGGAGTGGTTCCTCAACCAGGCCGCCAAGAACAGCCCGGACGCCGAACTCGTGGTCAAGCCGTTCACCGACCGGCAGGGCACGCCACTGACCCAGTCCTCCGGCCAGGCGTGGGTGATCACCAAGGGCGCGAAGAACCCCGACGCCGCGTGCGCGTTCGTCAAGCAGATGACCGCCACCGACACCTGGATGGCCGCCGCGAAGGCCCGGTCGGACGCCCGCAAGGCCGCCGGTCAGCCGTTCACCGGCGTCTACACCGGCAACGCCGAGGCCGACAAGAAGATCTTCGACGAGCTGTACCAGCCGACCGGCAACAAGCGGTTCGACGACGCGGTGGCCACCATCCGGTCGGTGCAGGACGCCGCGTTCGCGATGCCCGCGTCACCGGCCGGCGCGGAGTTCGACAAGGCGTACTACGACGCGGTCAACCGGGTGCTCGCCGGTCAGGCGCAGCCAGCCCAGGCGTTGCAGCGGGCCCAGCAGGAGGCCACGGCGGCGCTCGACAAGGCCGCGAAGTAGCCCACGATGGCCACCGTCACCGCTCCCGCCCCGGGCCGGCGTCGTACGTCGCTGGCCCGGCGGGAGGCCCGCTGGGCGTACCTCTTCCTGGCGCCGTGGATCGCCGGTTTCCTGATCTTCTACGCCGGCCCGATGGTCGCCAGCCTGTGGTTGAGCTTCACCGAGTACGACGTGATCAACCCACCGGAGTACACCGGCCTGGACAACTACCGGGAGCTGATGAGCGACCCGGCGGTGGCCCGGAGCCTCGGCAACACGGTCTACTACACGGCGCTGCACGTACCGCTGGTGATGATCATCTCGCTCGGCCTGGCGTTGCTGCTCAAGCGGGTGGGCCGGTTGCAGGGCTTCTTCCGGACCGTGTTCTACCTGCCCGTGATGACCCCGGCCGTGGCCGTCGGCATCCTGTTCCTGCTGCTGCTCAACACCCAGGACGGCCTGATCAACCGGGCGCTCGGCCTGGTCGGGATCGACGGTCCGAGTTGGACCACCGACCCGCACTGGGTGATGCCCGGGATCATCCTGATGAGTCTGTGGAGTCTCGGCTCCACCGTCATCATCTACCTGGCCGCGTTGCAGAACGTGCCCCGTGACCTCTACGAGGCGGCGGCCATCGACGGCGCGGGCGCCTGGGCGCGGTTCCGCTCGGTCACCCTGCCGATGATCTCCGGCTCGCTGTTCTTCACCCTGATCGTCAACACCATCGCGTCGCTGCAGATGTTCACCGAGGTCTACACCATGTACTTCGGCAACCGGGAGACGCAGACCCGGTTCAACAGCGACGCGGCCAGCTTCTACGTCATCCACCTGTTCCAGGAGGCGTTCCAGTTCCTGCACATGGGCTTCGCCTCGGCGATGGCCTGGCTGCTGTTCGTGATCATATTGGTGATCACGCTGGTGCAGGTGAAACTCAGCAATCGGTTCGTGTACTACGAAGGAGACGACACGTGAGCGGCATGATGGGCCACAACGGCGTGGCCAACGCGCGACGGACCCGACTCGGCGCGGGCTGGGTGCCCGGGCAGCACCTTGAGCCGCGCGAGTACCAGGTCACCGACGGGCCGGTGGCCAACGCCCGACGGTCCCGGGCGGAGGACGATCCCGCAGCCGGTGAGCTGTCGTGACCACCGCGGTCGAACGCAGCGCCGCCGCACCGGTACCCGGCATCGAGCCGGCCCGGGCGGCGGCGCGCCGCCCCCCGGCCGAGGAGGCCCGCAGGCCCCTCTGGCACCGGGTGCTGTTCGTCGCGGCGCTGGTCGGCGCCGCGATCATCTTCATGCTGCCGTTCGTGTGGCTGGTCAGCGCCTCGCTGCGCCCCCGGGAGTACGTCTTCGCGCCCGGCTTCCTGCCCACCCCGTTCGCCCCGGAGAACTACGCCGAGGCGTGGCGGGCCGTGCCGCTGCTGACCTGGTTCGGCAACAGCGTGGTGGTCGGTGTGGCCGCCGCCGCGGCGGTGACGCTCTCCAGCGCCTGGGTGGCCTTCGGCTTCGCCTACTTCCGGTTCCCCGGCCGCAACCTGCTCTTCGGGTTGGTGCTGGCGACGATGATGCTGCCGTTCGCGGTCACCATGATCCCGACGTACCTCATCTGGTCGAAGCTGGGCCTGACCGACACCCAGGTGCCGCTCTGGGCGGGCAATCTCTTCGGCTCGGCGTTCTACATCTTCCTGCTGCGGCAGTTCCTGCTCTCGCTGCCCCGGGAGTACTTCGAGGCGGCCCGCGTGGACGGTGCGAGCTATCCGCAACTGTTCTGGAAGATGGCCTTCCCGCTGATCCGTCCGGCGCTGCTGGTCGCCTTCGTCTTCGAGTTCAAGGCCAGCTGGACCGACCTGCTCAAGCCGCTCATCTACCTGCGCAACGAGCAGCTCTACACCCTGCCGCGCGGGCTGAAGGTCGTGCTGGACCGGTTCGGTTACGGCGGCGAGCAGCAGTGGGAGATCGTCCTCGCCGGCAGCGTCCTGGCGACCATTCCGATGATCATTCTGTTCTTCCTGGCCCAGCGACACTTCGTCGAGGGCATCGCCACGACCGGCCGCAAGGGCTGACTGGACCGGGTGACTAGGCTCGACCGGGTGGAGCAGACCCGAGGCCGGTTCGCCGCGCCGCCGCTGAGCCCCCGTACCGCCGTGATCTGGTCGGTGCTGCGCGCCGAGCTGGACCGGCGTGGCGACGCCGAGCTGACCGTGCTGGACATCGGCGGCGGCACCGGCGGTTTCGCCGTCCCGCTGGCCCGGGCCGGCCACCGTGTCACCGTCGTCGACGCGAGCCCCGACGCCCTCGCCGCCCTCACCCGACGGGCCGCCGAGGCCGGGGTCGCCGACCGGGTCGTCGCCGTGCAGGGCGACGGCGACGCCCTCGCCGGGCTGGTCGAGCCGGCCGGGGTCGACCTGGTGCTCTGCCACGCCGTCCTGGAGGTCGTCGACGACCCGACGCCGGTGGTCGCCGCGCTGGCCACCGCTCTGCGCCCCGGCGGCGCGGCCAGCGTGCTGGTGGCCGGTCGGGCCGCCGCCGTGCTGGGCCGGGCCATGAACGGGCACCTGGACGTCGCGGCCACGCTGGCCGCCGATCCGGCCGGCAGCGCCGGGCCGCGCGACACCCTGCGCCGCCGTTACGACGCACCCGAGGCCGTCGCGCTGCTCACCGCCGCAGGGCTGGAGGTCGAGGACATCCACGGGGTACGCGTGCTCGCCGACCTGCTGCCCGCCACGGTCTCCGACGGGCAGCCCGCGGCCCTGGTCCAGCTCGAACTGGCCCTAGCCGCCCAGCCTCCCTACCGGGATCTGGCCGCCCAACTGCACCTGTTCGCCCGCCGACCGGCATGACCGGTCGCGACCTGCCCGCCGACGGGGGTTCGTCGGCCGGCTCGTCCGGTCGGTTGCTGCCCGCCGACGGGCGTACGCCGGTCGACGGCCCTCCGGCGGCCGACGTCGACCCGCCGCTGGCGGTCCTCGCGCCCGACCGGGCCGGCGGACGGCTTGCCCACGTGCTGCCCAGCGCGCTCGCCGTGCTCGGCGTGCCCGACTCGCCCGACCCGCTCGGACTGGCACCCGCCCTGGCCGGGGTACGCCGGATCGCCGTCCTGCTCGTCGACGGCCTCGGCTGGTACCAGGTGCCGACCGCCGCGCCGTACGCGCCGACGCTGGCCGGGCTGGCCGCCACGGTGGGTCGGCCGCTCGTCGCCGGCTTCCCGTCCACCACGCCGACGAGCCTCGTGACGCTGGGCACCGGCGTCGCGCCCGGCGCGCACGGGGTGCTCGGCTTCACCGTGCGGGTGCCCGGCACCGACCGGGTGCTCACCCACACGCACTGGGCCGCCGACCCGTCGCCGCTGCGCTGGCAGCCGGTGCCCACCCAGCTCCAACGGGCCCGTGCCGCCGGCGTGACGACGACGGTGGTGAGCCGGCCGGAGTTCGGCGGCAGCGGGTTGACCCTGGCCGCCAACCGGGGCGGGGACTTCCGGGGCGCCGCCGGCGCGGACCAGGTGGCCGCCGCCATGCTGGCCGCGCTGTCGGCCGGTGACGGGCCGACCCTGGTCTCCGGCTACCACCCCGACCTCGACCGGCACGGGCACCTCAGCGGCGTCGACTCGGCGCCGTGGCGAAGCGCCGCCGCCGAGGTGGACATGCTGCTCGCCCGACTTGTCGACGGGCTGCCGCCGGACGCGGCGCTGCTGGTGACCGCCGACCACGGGCAGCTCGACATCCCGCTCGGGCACCGCTTCGACCTGGACACCGACCCACGGCTGCGCGACGGCCTGCGGGTGGTGGCCGGCGAGGCCCGGGTCCGCTACCTGCATGCCGAGCCGGGCGCGGTGGACGACGTGGTGGCCGCCTGGTCGGCGGTGCTCGGCGACGCGGCCCGGGTGCGTACCCGGGAGGAGATGGTGGCCACCGGCTGGTTCGGACCGGTGGCCGAGGAGCACCTGGGCCGGATCGGCGACGTGGTGGTGACCTGCAACGACACGTACGCCGTCCTGGCCAGCCGCACCGAGCCGCCGATGGCGTCGAAGCTGGTCGCGTACCACGGGGCGGACACTGCCGCAGAGCTGACCGTGCCGCTGCTGGTGGTGCGGGGCTGACCGGGGCACGGTCCGGCCGGTCGGTCGGTGGTGGTGTCGTACCTCGGGGATAGCCTGCACCGATGGGCCGCAGTCAGTCGTTGCCGCGAGGCGGTGATGATCCGCGCTTCGGGCCGGACGCCGACGACTCGGCCAGCGGCATCCTGCACGTCGACATGGACGCGTTCTTCGCCTCGGTGGAGGTGCGCGCCCGACCCGAGCTGCGTGGCCGCGCGGTCGTGGTGGGTGGCGTGGGCTCGCGGGGCGTGGTCAGCTCGGCCAGCTACGAGGCTCGCCGCTACGGCGTGCGCAGCGCCATGCCGACCTCCCGGGCCCGGGCCCTCTGCCCGCACGCCGTCTACCTTCCGCCGAACTTCGCCGCGTACTCCGCCGCCTCGCGGGCGGTGATGCAGATCTTCCGGGACGTCACCCCGCTGGTCGAGCCGCTCTCCCTCGACGAGGCGTTCCTCGACGTCACGGGCGCCCGCAAACTGTTCGGCTCGCCGTCCACCATCGCCCGGCTGATCCGCAAGCGGGTCGCCGACGAGCAGGGGCTGACGTGCTCGGTCGGGGTGGCGCCGAGCAAGTTCGTGGCCAAGCTCGGCTCCACCCGGGCCAAGCCCGACGGCCTGCTCGTCGTACCCGCCGGGCAGGTCCTCGACTTCCTGCACCCGCTTGGCGTGGACGCGCTGTGGGGCGTGGGGGAGCGGGCCGCCGAAACGCTGCGCCGGCTCGGTCTGGCCACCGTGGGGGACCTCGCCGAGGCCCCGGTGGGCATGCTGCGCAAAGCCCTGGGCGCGGCGTCCGCGGCGCACCTGCACGAGCTGGCGTGGGGGCGCGACCCGCGCCGGGTCAGCCCCGAACAGGTCGACAAGTCGATCGGCGCCGAGGTGACCTTCGACGCCGACGTGGCCGACCCGGTGGAGATCCGCCGCGCCCTGCTCGCGCTCAGCACGAAGGTCGGCGTCCGGCTGCGGGCCGCCGGCCACGTCGGGCGTACGGTCACCCTGAAGGTACGACTGGCCGACTTTCGTACCGTCAACCGTTCCCGCACCCTCGGCGTACCCACCGACACGGCCCGGGAGATGTTCGACACGGTCTGGGCGCTCTACACCGCGCTGGACCCGGCTGAGCGGATCCGCCTCGTCGGTGTCCGGGTGGAGGGGCTCACCCCGGCGCAGGGCGCGCCCCGGCAGCTCACCCTCGGCGCGCCCGAGCGCGGTTGGCGGGAGGCGGAAGCTGCCGCCGACGCCGCCGCTGCCCGATTCGGGCGGTCCGTCATAGGTCCGGCCAGTCTGTTAGGCGACCGTGACGCTCATCGAAAGGAAAATCCACCCCACCCGTAGGTCGTCCCGCTTTCCGACGCGCGACCCCCCTCGTAGACTTGCGGGTAAGCAGCCGGTTGGCTGCCACGGTCTGTCGGCCCGAGTGGGCCCGACCAACGTGACCGGGGAGGAGTGCCGTGCCGCTCTCGGAGCACGAGCAGCGGCTGTTCGAGCAGATCGAGCGGTCGCTTGCCGAGGACCCCAAATTCGCCTCGGCCGTGCGCGCCAGCGATCCGCGCTTCCACGCGCGGCGTCGCCTGCTCGTCGCTGCCGGCGTGATCATCGCTGGCTTGGCCCTACTGGTCTATGGCGCGGTGATCAAGACTCCACCGCTGGCGGTGGCGGGCTTCGTCGTCATGCTGGCGTCGGCCGCGTTCGCGGTGCAGTCGCACCGGCGGGCGCAGTCACCCGACCTGCACGTGGTGGGTGGCACGACGAGTCGTCGTCGTCCCCGCGGTGGCCGTCCCGGTCGCCGACGGTCGATCCTGGACCGGATGGAAGACCGATGGCGGCAGCGCCCGGAGGGGCACCGCTGAGCGCGTCCCGCCGCTGAGGCGGGCCGACCACCGCGACGAGCGGGCCACCGGGACACCCCCGGTGGCCGCCGTCGCTCAGTCATGCCCCGAGCATCGCGCGCCCCGCACCGTGCCCGCCCACGTCGCGCCGCCGTGCTCGCGCCGCGCGTCCCTCCATGCTCGCGCCGATCTTGCAGTTTCTGTCGTCGGTATGAGTGAAATGCCCCGTATGTGGCGACAGGAAGTGCAAGATCGCTGGGGCTGGGGCTGGGGCTGGGGCTGGGGCTGGGGCTGGGGCTGGGGCTGGGGCTGGGGCTGGGGCTGGGGCGCCGGGACGCCGTGGTGGCGTCCCGGCGCGGGCTGGTGACCAGCGTCGGTCAGCGGGCGGCTCGATCGGCCAGCATCCGGCGCGGGTTCCAGCGCAACAGCTGGTAGCGCATCCGGGCGGTCAGCGCCACCAGGCGGCCGGACGCGTCCGCCAGGGCGATCCGCCAGCGCAGCAGCACCGACGGCGGCAACACGCTGGCGAGCACCCGGGTCCGCCGATCCGCCTGGGACGAGAGCGCGCCACGGACCGTACGGAGCGCCGACGGCAACGGTTCACCGGTCAGCGGGGCCCGCGCGTACCGGGCCCGTTCCTCGGCACGGCCGAGCAGCCGCGCGGCCCCGATCGCCGTGGCGTCGTCGGCCAGAGCATCCCGGACGAGCCGGTCCGCGGTCGCCCGGGGTGTCTCGGTCCGGTCCACCCGTACCTTGTAGTCGACAAGCGTGTCGAGCAGTTCGGCCCAGGCGGCGTGGGCGTCCGCGCGAGCGCGACCCGCGTCCGCCTCGACCACCATCCCGCGCGCGTCGTCGGCCGGCGGCCCGTCGCCCGGGGCGGTGGCGGCCGGCACGGCGTCCGCCCGGCCGGCCCGCCGTCGACGCAGCGCCCGCCGACGGAGCGCCGGCACCGCCAGCAGCGCCAGCAGCGCGAGTACGCCCGCCACCCACCACGGCCACACCGGCGCCTGCTCGGCCGGCTTCGAATCCCCGAGGGAGAGCCCGGAGTCGGTGTCCCGGTCGGCGTTGTCCGGCCCGGCCGGCCCGGCCGAGGGGTCGGCACCGCTCGGGCTGTCCGTGGCGCCGGTCTCCGGGGCGGACGGCTCGGGCGCGTCCGTGTCCGGCGCCCAGGCCGACCGGGTGGAGCCGGGAACGCTGGACGCCGGGGTGGCGTCGAACGGCACCCAGCCGACCCCGTCGAAGAAGACCTCGGTCCAGGCGTGCAGGTTGAGGTTGGTCAACGTGTACGTGTCGCCGTCGCGCCCGCTGCCGTTGGTGAATCCGAACGCGACACGCGCCGGGATTCCGGCCGACCGGACCAGCCAGGCCATGGCGGCGGCGTACTGCTGGCAGTAGCCGACCTTGTTGGTCAGGAAGTTGACGATGTCCTGGCCGCTGCTGCCGCTCTCGGTGCTCAGGCGGTACGTGAACCCGTTGTCCGCGGAGAAGTGCTGGTAGATGGCCAGCACCCGGTCGTAGTCGGTCCGCTTGCCCTGGATCAGCCCCCGGACCAGCTCCTCCACCTCGGGCACCGGCCCGGGGGTGGCGGTCTGCTGTCGACGGACGGGGTGATCGGCCGGTAGGGGCTTCGCGGCCCGCAGGGTCGCCGGGGTGTACGTCGAGCGGATGTAGTCGAACGAGTACTTGCGCCCCCGCGAGCTCTCCCGGTTGGAGAACACGATCTGCTGGTTGGGGTCGTACAGCCAGTTGCCGTTGAGGTCCTGGGTACGCACCGGCTCGGCGTACACCGGCATCAGGGACATGCTGAGGCTCTTGGTCACCTCGACGGTCGCCCGGTACTCGGCCTGCTGCACCCCCGGACCGACCCGCTCGCTCGGGTCGGGCAGATCGCGGTTGGCCGGCCGGCCACTCGCGGCGCGGGCCTGGAAGCCGTTCGGGCGCAGCTCGTCGGCGACGGCGTAGCGCAGGTAGAACGGGTTCTGCTCCGACGTGGTCACCTTGACCAGGTCCACCACCTCGGACTGGTTGAGCTGGCCGGCGAGCGACGCGAACAGGTCGATCCGGCCGGACGAGCCACCCACCCCCCGGCCGTTGCCGTTGCCGTTGCCCGTGCCCTCGGTGATCCTGTCGAGCAGCCCACCGCTCAGGCCGGGCACCGCCAGCGGCAGCACCACGGCCAGCACCACACCGACCACGGCGAGCCGACGACCGGCGGACGCCAGCGGCGACGCCTCCCACACGTCCACGTCACGACCGTCGCCGGTGAACCGCCGCCCGAACCGGCGTACCCGGTCGATGTTGTCGCTCACCAGCAGCCACAGGTAACCGGCGGCGCCCACGACGAACGGCGCCGGGGGGACGCTGTCCACGTAGACGGCGACCGGCACCGAGTAGATCGCGAGCATCGGCAGGCCGGCCAGCGCGGGCCGGCGCAGTCCCACCGCCAGCACGTCCACCAGCACGGCCACCCCGCCGACGCCGAGCACGGTGATGAACAGGAGCGGATCGGTGTCCGGGACCTCGACGCCGTACGAGCGCATGTCCTGCGCCGAACCGGCGAGCAGGTCCGCGAAGTGCCCGATCGTGCCCGGCGTGGGCAGCATCGCCAGCAGCTCGCTGCCGCTGGGGAACAGCCAGGTCAGGGCGAGCAGCAGGGCGGCGAGCATGCCGAGCACCTGACCCCAGAGCGGCGCGCGGACGAGCCGGGTCAGCGCGGCGACCCCGGCCACCACGGCGACCGCTATCGCGCACTGGATCAGCCACGTCCAGGTCTGGAAGATGGCCGACAGCGGCGCGGCGGCGAGCAGCGTCGCGGCGGCCGCCACCAGACCGGTGTTCCGGCTGGCGATCATGAGGGGGACCTTCCGTTCATCGCACGCGGCCCGCGACCGTCTCGGCCAGCGCGGCCCGCAGGGCGAAGCCCTGGGAGCCGCGGCCCGCCTGCGGCCACAGCGCCGGCAGTCGGCTGCCGTGGTCGGCGCCGACCACGCGCCAGCCACTGCGCACCATGGTGAGCACGGCGGCGCCGTGCGCGTGCTCCGCCTCGGCGCGAGCCTTCTCGGGGAGGCTCAGCCAGGTGGAGCTGTCCAACAGGAAACCGACACACGTCGCGCCGTTGCCGCGCAGCCCGGCCAGCAGCTCGGCCTCGGCGACGCTCACCGCGCCGAACAGCCCGATGATCAGCCCGCCGTCGGCGCGCTGGCGGACCCGCTCCACCAGTCCGGTGACCTCGGCCCGCTGGTCCAACCGCACCTCGGCCAGGTGGTCGAGCAGCACGCCGTCGCCACCGCCCTCCGAGGCGTCCACGTCGACCCCCGAGCCGGTGACCAGGCGCAGCTTGTAGCCGGCCTGTCGCAGGTGCACGGCGATGCTCGCGGCGGCCGAGACCGCCCACTCGAAACTCGCCGTCGGTCCGTCACCCCGGTGGCCGTACGCCCGGGTGTCCAGTACGACGGTGGCGCGGCTCTCCCAGGGCTGCTCCTCCCGCCGCACCATCAGCTCGCCGGTGCGCGCCGTGGACTTCCAGTGCACCCGGCGCAGGTCGTCGCCCCGGCGGTACTCACGGGTGGCCGCGTCGTCCTCGCCGTGCACCGCCACCGAACGTGCCCGGCTGTCGCCGCTGCCCGCGTACTCCCCGGGGAGCCGGACCGACGGCAGGGGGGTGACCTGCGGGATGACCGTGAGGTGGTCGGTGCTGGGGAAGGCGCGGGTGAGTTCGCAGAGACCGAACGGGTCGGTCATCCGTACCACCAGCGGACCGACGTCGTAGCGACCGCGCACGTCGGCGCGGACCGTGTACGCCACGGAGCTGGCCTGGTGCGCGCCGAGCCGTTCCAGTACGACGCGGGGCCGACTGCCCAGCGCGTAGGGCAGCCGGTCCTCCAGCAGCAGGGTGCCGGTGGGCAGCCGGGAGAGGTTCTGCAGGCGCAGCACCACCCGCGAGTTGGCCCCGACGGGAACCCGGTGCGGGTCCAACGAGCGGTTGCAGGCCAGCTTGTAGCGGCTGCGGCCCACGTAGGCGGCGGCCAGCAACGGCAGGATGGCCAACAGCAGGGCCACCCGGAGCAGGTCCTTCTCGCCCAGGATGACGGCCGAGACCGCCGCGGCGACCGCGGCGGCCAGGAACGAGCGCCCGCGGGTGGTCAGCCCGCGCAGCCCGGCACGCACGTCACGGCCTCCGCGGCTCGTAGGGCGCGCGGCCGTTGCCGGTGGCGGGCCGGGTGTCGTACGGGTTGCGCTGGCGGTCGTGCGGCAGGGGCAGCCGGTGCACCAGCTCGGAGACGATCGCGTCGGTGGTGCGTCGGGCGAGCTGCGCGTCGGCCGTCGGGATGATCCGGTGCGCCAGCACCGGCACCGCCAGGACCTGGAGGTCGTCGGGGAGGACGTAGTCGCGGCCCTCCAGCGCGGCGACCGCCCGGGCCGTGCGCAGCAGTTGCAGCGTCGCCCGGGGGGACGCGCCGAGGCGCAGGTCGGGGGCCTCACGGGTGGCGGTGACCAGGTCGACCGCGTACTGCTTCACCGCGTCCGCGACGTGCACCTGCCGGACGGTGGCGATGAGCTGCCGGACCATGTCGGCGTCGGAGACCGCACGCAGCTCGTGCAGGGGGTCGGTGGCACCGTGCCCGTCGAGCATCGCCAGCTCCGCGCCGGCGTCCGGGTAACCCATCGCGATCCGGGCGGTGAAACGGTCGCGCTGCGCCTCGGGCAGCGGATACGTCCCCTCCATCTCGATCGGGTTCTGGGTGGCGATGACCATGAACGGGGTCTGCAGCTGGTAGGTCACGCCGTCGACGGTGACCTGCCGTTCCTCCATGCACTCCAGCAACGCCGACTGGGTCTTCGGCGAGGCCCGGTTGATCTCGTCGCCGACCACCAGGTTGGCGAAGACGGCCCCCGGACGGAACTCGAAGTCGTGGGTCTCCTGGTTGTAGACGCTGACGCCGGTGACATCGCTGGGCAGCAGGTCAGGTGTGAACTGGATCCGGCGGACCGTGCAGTCGATGGACCGAGCGAGGGCCTTGGCCAGCTTGGTCTTGCCGACGCCGGGGACGTCTTCGATGAGGAGGTGACCCTCGGCGAGCAGGACGGCCAGGGCCAGCCGCACGGTGGCGGTCTTGCCCTCGATGACCTGCTCGATGTTGGCCACGATGGCCTCGCTGGCGGCGCGGAACTCGTCGTGCGGCAACAGGCCGCCCACCTCGTCCCAGGTCTGTTGTGTCACGGGCCTCCTCCTCGTCGCCGTCACGGCAGCTCTGTAGAGAGCACCTGGACCCGCCGTTGGGTTCGCGACGTCGAGCCTCGTTTGCCGCAGGAATCTCACTGGCCTCTCAGGCTAACCATGTTTGTCGTTATCGCCGACCCCCGCAGGTAGTCCGCCGGTTACGCCCCGATATTCGCCAGCTCGGGGGAACGGGTCGGACACGCCCGGTGGTCGGCGGGCGGAACCGGGCGCGCGGTACACTGCGGGCATGGCCGGAGTCTTCCTGCTTCTTACCGGGCCGTGCTGATGCGCTGAAGGCGTGACAGCACGGCAGCCCCTCCTGCGCGAGGGGCTTTTTTGTGCCCGCCGCCGGTCCGGCCCGGCGGTGCCGAGACGAAGCGAAGCGAAGCGAGGAGAGACGATGAGCGAGGCAGCCGCACCGGCGGGCGACATCCCCCCGTTCCGGTACACCGCGGCCATGGCCGACGAGATCGAGACCCGTTGGCAGGACACCTGGGCACGCGAGGGCACCTTCCACGCCCCGAACCCGACCGGCCCGCTGGCCGATCCGAGCCACCCCCGGGCCGGCGCGGAGAAGCTGTACGTGCTGGACATGTTCCCGTACCCGTCGGGCGCCGGCCTGCACGTCGGCCACCCGCTGGGCTACATCGGCACCGACTGCTACGCCCGGTACCAGCGGATGGCCGGGCACAACGTGCTGCACGCGATGGGGTTCGACGCGTTCGGGCTGCCCGCCGAGCAGTACGCCGTGCAGACCGGCACGCACCCCAGGACCACCACCGTGCAGAACATCGAGCGGTACAAGGCGCAGCTGCGCCGTCTGGGGCTGGCGCACGACGAGCGGCGCTCGGTGGCGACCATCGACACCGACTTCTACCGCTGGACGCAGTGGATCTTCCTGCAGATCTTCAACTCCTGGTACGACCGCGAGGCCGGCCGGGCCCGTCCGATCGCCGAGCTGATCGCCGAGTTCGAGGGCGGCAACCGGGCGACCCCGGATGGCAGGTCCTGGGCCGAGCTGAGCGTCGCCGAGCGCCGCAAGGTCGTCGACGACCACCGGCTGGCGTACGTCTCGGAGGCGCCGGTGAACTGGTGCCCGGGGCTGGGCACCGTGCTGGCCAACGAGGAGGTCACCGCCGACGGCCGCTCCGACCGGGGCAACTTCCCGGTCTTCAAGCGCAACCTGAAGCAGTGGATGATGCGGATCACCGCGTACGGTGACCGGCTGCTGGACGACCTGGACAGCCTGGACTGGCCCGAGCCCATCAAGCTGATGCAGCGCAACTGGATCGGCCGGTCGCAGGGCGCGCACATCGACTTCGCCACGGCGGGGGAGCCGATCCGGGTGTTCACGACCCGGCCGGACACCATCTTCGGGGCCACCTACATGGTGCTGGCGCCCGAGCACGAGCTGGTCGACGCCCTGGCGCCGGCCGCCTGGCCGCAGGGCACCCGGGACGCCTGGACCGGCGGGCACGCCAGCCCCGCCGAGGCCGTCGAGGCGTACCGCAAGGCCGCGGCCGCGAAGACCGACGTCGAGCGGCAGTCCGACTCCAAGGAGAAGACCGGCGTCTTCATCGGCGCGTACGCCACGAACCCGGTCACCGGCGGGCAGATCCCGATCTTCATCGCGGACTACGTGCTGGCCGGCTACGGCACCGGCGCGATCATGGCGGTGCCGGCGCAGGACGAGCGGGACTGGGCGTTCGCCGAGGTCTTCGAGCTGCCCATCGTCCGGACCGTGCAGCCGGCGGAGGGCTTCGACGGCAAGGCGTACACCGGTGACGGCCCGGCCATCAACAGCGCCGCGCCCGAGCGCGGCCTGGACCTGGACGGCCTGGGGGTCGCCGACGCCAAGGCGGCGATCATCGCATGGCTGGAGGCGAACGGGCACGGCACCGGAGCGGTGACCTACCGGCTGCGCGACTGGCTGTTCTCCCGGCAGCGCTACTGGGGTGAGCCGTTCCCGATCGTCTACGACTCCTCCGGCGCGGCCATCGCCCTGCCGGAGGAGATGTTGCCGGTCGAGCTGCCGGAGGTGGACGACTTCTCCCCGAAGACGTTCGACCCGGACGACGCCGGCTCCAACCCGGAGACGCCACTGTCGCGTCGCCGCGACTGGGTCGAGGTGGAGCTGGACCTGGGTGACGGGCCGAAGCGCTACACCCGCGAGACGAACGTGATGCCGCAGTGGGCCGGCTCCTGCTGGTACGAGCTGCGCTACCTGGACCCGACCAACTCCGAGCGGTTCGTCAGCGCCGAGAACGAGCGGTACTGGATGGGTCCGCGCGGCGAGGGCGACTGCGGCGGCACCGACCTGTACGTCGGTGGGGCCGAGCACGCCGTGCTGCACCTGCTGTACGCGCGGTTCTGGCACAAGGTGCTGTTCGACCTGGGCCACGTGTCGTCGTTCGAGCCGTTTCGCAAGCTGTTCAACCAGGGCATGATCCAGGCGTACGCGTACACCGACTCGCGCGGCAGCTACGTGCAGGCCGAGGACGTGGTCGAGCGCGACGGCGCGTACTACCTGGAAGACCTGGTGGTCAACCGCGAGTACGGCAAGATGGGCAAGTCGCTGAAGAACGTGGTGACCCCCGACGAGATGTGCGCGGCGTACGGGGCGGACACCTTCCGGGTGTACGAGATGTCGATGGGCCCGCTGGAGGTGTCCCGCCCGTGGGAGACCCGCGCGGTGATCGGCTCGTACCGGTTCCTGCAGCGGGTGTGGCGGGCGGTCGTCGACGAGCAGACGGGCGAGCTGCGGGTCACCGACGACCCGGCCGACGAGGCGACCCGCCGGCTGCTGCACACGGTGATCGACGGGGTCCGTGGCGACATGGACGGCATCCGGTTCAACACCGCGATCGCCAAGCTGATCCAGCTGACGAACGGGCTGACCGGGCTGTCGGCGACGCCCCGCGAGGTGGCCGAGCCGCTGGTGCTGATGGTGGCGCCGTTCGCCCCGCACGTGGCCGAGGAGCTGTGGCGCAAGCTGGGTCACGACACCTCGCTGACGTACGTGGACTTCCCGGTCGCCGACCCGGCGCTGCTGGTCGCCGACACGGTCACCTACCCGGTGCAGGTCAACGGCAAGGTCCGGGGACGGGTCGAGGTGCCCGCCGACGCCGCCGACGAGACCGTCCGCGCGGCGGCCCTGGAGGCGGTGGCCGCGTCACTGGCCGGCAAGGAACCACGCAAGGTCATCGTGGTCAAGGGCCGCATGGTCTCGGTAGTCGTGTAACCCCGCTCGACCCCCTTCGGCGTCGATCATGGAGTTGTGGTGCCGGGTTCGCCCCTCGGCAGGGCTTTGATCCCCACCACAACTCCATGATCGACCCGGTGGTGGCCGGGGTCAGGCCCGCGTGGATCGGTGGTGGCGGTTGGCACGCCACCACTGGTGTACGAGGATGACGCTGGCGATCAGGCCCAGGCTGGCGGGGGCGGCCGCGTACCAGTTGACGTGGCCGGGTGAGCTGACCGCCGCGCCGATCGCCGCGTAGCCGAACGCGGTCGGCGCGGAGGCGATCACGCTGCCGGCCAGGAACGGCGCCACCCGCGCGCCGGTCGTGCCGTAGCCGTAGCTGACCAGGCCGAACCCCGCGATCGGCAGCAGCCGGACGGTGACCACGCCGAACACGCTCTGCCGGGCGAACCAGCCGTCGAGGCGGGCCAGCCGACCGCGTACCCGTTCGGCGACGAACTCCCGGCCCAGCAGCCGGCCGACGGTGAACCCGATCGCGGCGGCCACCAACGCGGCGCCCAGGGCGTACGCGGCGCCCTCCAGAGGGCCGAAGATCGCGCCCGCGGCGAGCGTCACGAAGGTGCGGGGGACCAGCGCGACCAGGAGCAGCGCGCCGCCGAGGATCGCCGCCACCGGGGCGAGGTCGCCCAGCCGGTCGGCGAGCGCCGGCAGCCGCGCCGGATCCGGACGGGGCACCAGGAGCAGCAGCAGCCCGCAGCCGCCGATGAGAGCGACGAGCAGGGCGAACCGGGCGGCCGACGGCTGCCGGAGCAGCCGCCGGACAGCGCGGATCATGCCCGGGCGGCGGCCACCGCTGAACGGCGCTCGCTACGGAGCCGGTCGGGCCAGGTGTCGTCCAGCGGCGGGAGCTGGTGTGCCCCGGTGGCCCAGCGCAGCAGCAGGTCGGCCAGGGCCGGGTTGCGCGCCAGCGCGGGACCGTGCGAGTAGGTGCCGAGCAGCTTGCCGCGCCAGGCGCCCTCGGTGGCGCCGTCGTTGCCGATGCCGGCGGTGACCCGGGCCAGGGGGGCGACCTCCGGGCCGAGGTGGGTACGACCACCGTGGTTCTCGAAGCCGGTCAGCGGCGGCAGGCCCAGCCGAGGGTCGATCTCGCCGGCCAGCTCGCCGACGGCCCGGCTCTCGCCCCGGTCGGACCGCAGGTCCAGCAGTTCCAGGCCGCGGCACTGCACACCCTTGGCGAAGAAGGACGTCCCGAGCAGCTGGTAACCGGCGCAGACACCGAAGACCACCGAGCCCTGTGCGACCGCCCGGTGCAGACCGCCGTCGGCGATGAGCCGCTGCGCGCCCAGCGCCTGCGGGCCGTCCTCGCCGCCGCCGACGAGGTAGATGTCGGCCGTGGAGGGCAGTTGCTGGTCGGAGCGGACCTCCAGCACCTCGACCGGCATGCCGCGCTGGCGGGCCCGCCGGGCCAGGATCAGCGCGTTGCCCCGGTCACCGTAGGTGGACAGCAGGTCGGGGTAGATCCAGACGATACGCAGGCTCTCAGTTGACACGGTCCAACTCCGCTCGGATGTCCTGGAACGCGGTGTAGTTCGCGATGACCTCGAGCCGGCCGGGCGGGACCGACCGGACGGCGTCGTCGAACGTGCGGACGTGCTGGAAGGGCACGTCGTTGACGTCCAGCCGGACCGCGAGGTCGTATGCCCGGTCACCGGTGATCAACACCTGCCGGCCGCGGAGCGGGGCGAAGTCGACGTCGAACAGCCACGAGGTGTCCAGCCCGTCGGGGTCGCGCGCGTTGATGGAGAGCAGCGTGGGCGCCTCGTCGGCCATGTCGAACGCCTCCAGCCAACTGGCCGGGTTCTTGGCCAGCAGCAGCCGGATGTTGCGACCGTCCCGGTCGACCTGCGCGTACCGGCCGGCCACCGAGGTCACGATGCCGAGGCGGGACACCGCGTCGACGGGGCGTACGCCGAACTCGGCCGCCACGGCCAGCGCGGTCGCCGCGTTGCCCAGGTTGACCTTGCCGGGGAGCTGGAGGGAGACCTTGTGCCACGCCCCGGTGGGGTCGAGCACGCCCTCGTCCTCGACGACCCAGTTCGGCTCCGGACGGCGCAGCGCGCAGCCGGTGCACCACCACTGCTCGCCGGAGCGGGCGATGGTGGAGCCGCACTCGGGGCAGACCCAGGAGTCGTCGTGCCAGCGCTGGCCGGCGCTGAACCAGGTCACGTGCGGCGGGTTGATGCCGCGGGCCGGGTCGGCCGGCGGGGTGGCGGCCCAGACCACCATCGGGTCGTCGGCGTTGGCCACCACCCGCACGTTGGTGTGCCGCACCAGGGCCGCGCGCCAGAGCTGCGCCATCATGGCGACCTCCTTGGCGCGGTCGAGCTGGTCGCGGGAGAGGTTGAGCAGCGCGACCACGTGCGGCTCGGTCGACTCCAACACCTGGGCCAGGTAGTGCTCGTCGACCTCCAGCACCGCGTACGGGGTGCTGCCGGCCTTGGCCAGCGCCGAGGTGTGCCCGGTGGGCATGTTGGCGCCGAACGAGTTGGTGGCGACCCGGCCGAGCACGCCGACCGCGGCGGCGGTCAACCGGGTGGTGGTCGTCTTGCCGTTGGTGCCGGAGACCAGCGCGATGGCGCGGCCGGCCGACAGGTGCGCCAGCAGGTCCGGGTCGATCTTCAACCCGATCCACCCGCCGATCACCGATCCGTCGCCACGGCCGGCGGCCCGGGAGAGCGCCGCGGCGGTCCGTGACACGGAGCTGGCCACCTTGGCCCGTAGGGGCATTTTCGCGTCCGTCACGCGAGCGAGGTTACCGGACCGCCCGCCTCGCCAGATCGCCGCCGACGGTGAACCGTTCGGCCGTGGCATCGGTGCGCACGGTCGGCTCGCGCTCGGCCGGACGGAGTCGATCAATGTCGGAAAGCGGACCACGCCGGGCGGGCGCGCGGGCCCTCCACTGCGCTCCACCCCCTGTGACGTGCGGTTTTGCACGTGGATCGGACGCGCCACGCGGGCGAATCTGGTTGCAGGTGGAGGGAAGTGGAGTAGAGTGGGGCCCAATGGTGAGGCCGGGAGGGCTCACCGGCCCGGGGGGTCAGCGGCGCCGCGAACGCCGCTCAAGGGCGAGGGGGTTGGGCCGATGTTCCTCGGCACCCATACCCCGCGCCTGGACGAGAAGGGCCGGTTGATCCTTCCGGCCAAGTTCCGGGATGAGCTGGCGGGGGGTGTCGTGGTCACCAAAGGGCAGGATCGCTGCCTCTATGTCTTTCCGACACCCGAGTTCCAGCGCATCGCGGATCAGTTGCGCGCGCAGCCGATGACGCACAAGGCGGCCCGGGCCTACAGCCGGGTCTTCTTCGCCAGCGCGCACGACGAGGTGCCGGACAAGCAGGGTCGCGTGACGATCCCCGCACACCTTCGTGAGTACGCGGCGCTCGACCGGGACCTGGTGGTCATCGGCGCGAGCACACGGGTCGAGATCTGGGACAAGGTCGCCTGGGAGACCTACCTCGCCGAGAGCGAAGACGACTTCGCCGACATCGAGGAGGGGGTGCTGCCCGGCGGTCTGTAGGGCGGAACGGCGCCCGACGTACTGCGAGATCTCCAGCCGCTTTCGAGCTCCTGGCATCACTTCCCCGGTGCCAGGCGCACGATCCAGTAATCCGGCGGAAGTCGGTGTCCGGCGGGAGCGGATGGGGATCTGGCGGTACGACGGGAGCGCCGTCTGCACGACGGGCGCGCGAGAAGAACGGACGTTTCAACCAGTGGGGGTCATCATGGGGGAGTTGCGCGGCACGCACGTGCCGGTGCTGCTCGAGCGGTGTCTCGAGCTGTTGGCCCCCGCGCTGGGTCGAGGCGGCCGGACGGTGCACGTCGACGCGACGCTCGGCCTGGCCGGGCACGCGGAGGCGGTGCTCGAGGCGCATCCGGAGACCGTCCTGATCGGGCTCGACCGGGACACCGAGGCGCTCGCCCACGCACGCGTGCGGTTGGCGCGGTTCGCCGACCGTGTGCACCTGGAGCACGCCGTCTACGACGAGCTGCCCGAGGTGCTCGAGCGGCTGGGCTATCCGGGCATCGACGGGATCCTGTTCGACCTGGGTGTCTCGTCGCTGCAACTGGACGCGCCCGACCGCGGGTTCGCGTACGCGCAGGACGCGCCACTGGACATGCGGATGGACCAGACGCGGGGGGTGACCGCCGAAGAGGTGGTCAACACGTACGCCCATCCGGATCTGGCCCGGGTGCTGCGGGTGTACGGCGAGGAGAAGTTCGCCGGTCGGATCGCCTCGGCGATCATCCGGGAGCGCGAGCGCGCCCGGATCACCTCCTCGGCGCGGTTGGCCGAGCTGGTCCGGGAGTCGATCCCGGCACCAGCCCGACGAACGGGCGGGCACCCGGCAAAGAGAACGTTTCAGGCTTTACGGATCGAGGTAAACAGAGAACTGGCAGCGCTGGAGACAGCGCTGCCGTCCGCGCTCGACGCACTGACCGTGGGCGGTCGCATGGTGGTCCTGTCCTACCACTCGCTGGAGGACCGGCTCACCAAGGCGGCGCTCGCGGACCGGGTCCGTAGTAAGGGCCCGGTCGACCTCCCGGTTGAGCTGCCCGGGTCCGGTCCGACGTTCCGGCTGCTCAGCCGGGGCGCCGAACTGCCTGGGGAGGCGGAGGTCGCCGCGAACCCGCGTGCCGCTTCGGTGCGGTTGCGGGCAGCGGAACGGCTCGATCCGGACGCGGCAGAAAAGGGGCGGACCGACCGCGAACGGTCCCGCCGACGAGTGAAGGCGATGCACCAACCGGGGACGGGGTCGACGGAATCCGTGGGGGATTCGGCGACGCCGGCGGACGGCAGAGGGACGGACATAGAGGGGGAGGGGACATGAACATTGACAAGCGCGACCGCCGGGACGTCACCGGCGGCGGGCAGCGCGCACCGCGGTCGGGGGGCCGGACCGCGGCGGAGCGAGCCCCGCGCGTGGGGAACGGTACGCCACGCATCGATCGGGTCAACCGGCAGGGGGAGACTCGCGCCCGGGGGGCGCGCGAGTTCCCCACCCAGGGCAGCGCCGCGCTGCGCCCGGCCGAGAAGGCCGGCGCCGCGGCGACCAAGCGGCCGCCGCGGCTGCGGGTGGCGCCGCCGCCGCCGGTGTCGGTGCCGCGCGCGCCGTTCGCGGCGCTGATCGTGGTGCTGGTCGTCGGCGGGGTGTTCGGCATCCTGGCGGTCAACACCAAGATCAATGAGAACGCGTTCCGGTTGGAGAAGCTGCAGCAGCAGCAGGCCCGACTGGACCTGGAGAAGCAGCAGCTCGACAAGGAGATCGCCGACGCCAAGGCGCCGGGGAACCTGACCGCCGAGGCGCGTCGGCTGGGTCTGGTGGACGCCGGTGAGCCGGCGTACATCCGGATGCCGGACGGCAAGCCCATCGGCGTGCCCAAGCCGGCGACCGGCGAGCCGTCGGTCACCAGCCAGGGCGCGGGAGGCTGACCGGTGCCACCGAGGTCGGACGAGCCGCGCCGGGACCCCACGGGGTCCCGGCGCGGTTCTGCGCGTGACTCCGCCGACTCCGACTCGCGCACCGGTGAGCCGGGGATCGGCGGCATCTCCGGCGCTCGGGCGTACACCCCGAGGGGGCGGACGGTCCGGGAGGAGCGCGGCACGCCCGCGCGCGGCACGAACGCCGAGCAACGGCGTACCCCTCGTGGCAGCTCGCGGTCCGGCGACCCGTTCCGGCCCGCGTTGCAGGTGCTCGACGGCGGCCGGGCCGCTGCCCGCTCCGGCCGACGTGCCGCTCCGGCGGCCGGTCGGACTGGTGTCGTGCGCACCGTCGCGCCCCGGAACCCGCGCGGCGCTCCCGGCGACGTCCCGCCGCCGCGTCGCCGCACCACGCCGCGTGCGCCCGGTCGCGGCGACCGTCCGGCGGCGCGCCGGCCGTCCCGCAAGCCGCCACGTCCGCCGAAGCTCGCCGACCCACGGCTGCGGCTGCGCCTGGGCACCGTGCTCACCCTGGCGCTGTTCGTCGCCATCGGGGTGCGGTTGATCTTCCTGCAGACGGTCGACACCCCCGCCTACGCCGGTGGTGGCGTCCCCGAACGGACCCGCACCGTGGAGCTGCCCGCGCCGCGCGGCGCGATCTACGACCGCACGGGCGAGCCGCTGGCGCACAGCGTCGAGGCGCGGTACGTCTTCGCCGACCCGACGATGATCGAGGACCGGACGAACCCCGCGTGGGTCGGCGCCGACGCCACCGCCAAGGCGCTCTCCCCGCTGCTCGGCATTCCGGCGTCGAAGCTGATCGACCTGATGAAGCCCCGCAAGCTGGAGAACGGCAACGCGTCCCGGTTCGAGTACCTGGCCCGGGGGGTGGAGATCCCGACGGCCAAGCAGGTGCTGGCGCTGGACCTGCCCGGCATCGGCGTGCACCGCGACGAGCGCCGGGAGGTGCCCGGCGGCGACCTGGCGGCCAACCTCATCGGCTTCACCAGCCAGGACATGGACGGCCTGGAAGGGCTGGAGGCGCGCTACGACGACGTGCTCTCCGGTCAGGACGGCCGGCGGGTGTACGAGGCGGGCCTCGGCGACCTCGCCGCGCCGATCCCCGGCGGCTACAGCAAGACGACTCCGGCCAAGCCGGGCAGCTCGATCGCGTTGACCATCGACCGGGACCTCCAGTTCCGCACCCAGCAGATCCTGAGCGCGGGGATGGCGGGGCAGCGCGGCGCGACCGCCGCCGCCGTCATCATCGACGTGCCGACCGGCGAGGTGCTGGCCCAGGCGAGCCACCCCACCTACGACGCGGCGAAGCCGACCCCGAGCGACCCGGTCGCCCGGGAGGACGCCGCGACCAGCTTCGTCATCGACCCCGGCTCGGTGCACAAGGCGATCACCTACGGCGCGGCCCTCCAGGAGGGGGTGATCACCCCGGACACCACGCTGCCCATCGCGAACAGCATCAGGATGGGCGACACCTGGTTCTCCGACACGCACCCCGCCAACGGCCGGAAGATGAGCGTGCCGGGAATGCTGGCCTTCTCGTCGAACGTCGGCGCCATCACCGTCGCCGACAAGCTCGGCAAGGAGCGGTTGATCGACTACCAGAAGCGCTTCGGCCTGGGGCAGCCCACCCGCGAGGGCCTGCCCGGCGAGGCCAGCGGCCGGCTGCTGCCGGCCGACGAGTGGAGCGGCTCGTCGTACGGGTCGGTGCCGATCGGGCACAGCGTGGACGCGACGCCGCTGCAGATGGCCGCCGCGTACGCCGCGATCGCCAACAACGGCACGTACGTGCAGCCGCACCTGGTCAAGGAGACGATCGGCCCGGACGGCAAGCACACCCCGACAGCGCCGCCGGTCACCCGTCCGGTGCTCAGTCCGCAGAACGCGGCGGCGCTGCGCACCATGCTGGAGGCGGTCACCACTGTCGAGGGCGCCACCGGCACCACGGCTGCTGTCCCCGGCTACCGGGTCGCCGGCAAGACCGGCACCGGCTGGCGTCTGGTCGACGGCAAGAAGCAGCCGGGCGAGGTTTCGTCCTTCATCGGCATGGCCCCCGCCGAGAAGCCCCGGTACGTTATCGCGGTCTTCGTGTACGCCCCCGGCGGCGGTGGCGCGGCGATCGCCAATCCGGCATTCCGGAACATGATGCAGTTCACGCTGCGTCACTACCGGGTGCCGCCGTCCCCGAGTGGTTCCGCACCCAAGTTCGTGGTCTATCCGCGCTGACCAGCGGAGGCGCGACATCATCGGTGAGTGCCGACGAACCACCGGGGCGGCTGTGCGGCCGGAACCGGACGACCGGGTAGGGTCTGACGCCGTGCCCGGCAATCCACGTCCACGTACCGTGACCGGCGTCCGGCTCGGTGACCTCGCCGTCCGACTCGCCGTCGACCTGCCGGCGGACGCCGCCGACGTGGTGGTCACGGGTGCCACCCACGCGAGCCAGGAGGTCCGCCCCGGCGACCTGTACGCGGCCCTGCCCGGCGCCCGCCGCCACGGCGCGGAGTTCGCCGTCGGCGCGGCCGAGGCCGGCGCGGTTGCCCTGCTGACCGACCAGGCCGGCGCGGAGCTGGCGGCGGCGAGCGGCCTGCCCGCGCTGGTGGTACCCGACCCGCGCGCGGTGCTCGGCGAGCTGGCCTCGGCCGTGTACGGCGACCCGACCGCCGACCTCACCGTCATCGGCATCACCGGCACGGCCGGTAAGACGTCCACGGCGTACCTGGTCGAGTCGGGGCTGCGCGCCGCCGGACACACCACCGGGCTGATCGGCACCGTGGAGACCCGCCTCGGCGATCTCGTGATCGACAGCGTGCGGACCACCCCGGAGGCGACCGACCTGCACGCGATGCTGGCCACCGCCCGGGAGCGTGGGGTCACCGCCGTGGTCATGGAGGTCTCCAGCCACGCCCTGGCCATGGGTCGGGTCGGTGGGGTGCGCTTCACCGTGGGTGGCTACACGAACTTCGGCTCCGACCACCTGGACTTCCACGCCGACAGCGCCGACTACTTCGCCGCCAAGGCGCAGCTCTTCGACGGTCGGTGCGCGGTCGAGGTGCTCAACCGCGACGATCCGGCGCTCACTCCGCTCTACAAGCCGGCGACGGTCAGCTACTCGGCGGCCGGCGACCCGACCGCGACGTGGTGGGCCGACGGCGTCGACGGCGAGGGGTACGCGCAGCGGTTCACCGCCCACGGCCCGGACGGCGTGGTCGTGTCCGCCGGGGTGGCGCTGCCCGGCCGGCACAACGTGGCCAACGCGTTGCTGGCCATCGCCGCGCTCGTGGGCGCGGGGGTGGACCCGCGGGCCGCCGCCGACGGGGTGGCCGCCTGCGGTGGCGTCCCCGGCCGCCTGCAACTCGTCGACGTCGCCGGACCGGTGCGCGGGGTCGTCGACTACGCGCACAAGGCGGACGCGATCGTGGCGGCGCTGGCCGCGCTGCGTGAGCTGAGCGCCGGCCGACTGATCTGTGTGATCGGCGCCGGTGGGGACCGTGACCGGGGCAAGCGGCCGGTGATGGGGGCCGCCGCCGCCGAGGGCGCCGACGTGGTGCTGGTGACCGACGACAATCCGCGCACCGAGGACCCGGCCGAGATCCGCGCCGAGGTGCTCGCCGGGGCGTACCGGGCCGGCACCGCCGCCCGGATCATCGAGGTGGCCGGTCGGCGGGACGCGATCGACGAGGCGGTCCGGCTGGCCGAGCCGGGCGACGTGATCGCTCTGCTCGGCAAGGGCCACGAGCGAGGCCAGGAGGTGGCGGGCGAGGTGTTCCCGTTCGACGACAGCACCGAACTGGCCGAGGCGCTGCGGACCCGCTTCGCGGACCGGGCGGGTCAGCGGTGATCGCCCTGACCCTGGCCGAGGTGGCCACGGCCGTCGACGGGCGGCTCGTCGCCGCCGACCCGGCCGCCGCCGTCACCGGCTCGGTCGAGTTCGACTCGCGCAAGGTCGGGCCCGGTTCGCTCTTCGTGGCGTTCCCCGGGGAGAAGGTGGACGGGCACGACTACGCGGCGACGGCCATCGAGGCCGGCGCGGTGGCCGTGCTCGGCAGCCGCGAGGTGCCCGGGGTGCCGATGGTGCTGGTCGACGACGCCCTGACCGCGATGGGTCGACTGGCCCGCGCGGCGGTGGCCAGGCTGCCCGAACTGACCGTCATCGGGGTGACCGGCTCGTCGGGCAAGACCACCACGAAAGACCTGATCGGGCAGCTCACCGCCCGGCTCGGCGCCACGGTCGCGCCGCCCGGCTCGTTCAACAACGAGCTGGGTCACCCGTACACGGCGCTGCTGGCCGGACCGGACACCCGCTACCTGGTGATGGAGAAGGGCGCCCGGGGCATCGGGCACGTGCGCTACCTGTGCGAGCTGGTGCCGCCGCGCATCTCGGTGGTGCTCAACGTCGGCACGTCGCACATCGGCGAGTTCGGCTCGCAGGAGGCCATCGCCCAGGCCAAGGGCGAGCTGGTCGAGGCCCTGCCGGCCGACGGGCTGGCCGTGCTGAACGCCGACGACCCCCGGGTGGACGCCATGGCGAGCCGCACGCGCGCACGGGTGGTGCGCTACGGCGAGGCGGCGGACGCCGACCTGCGCGCCGAGGACGTCACGCTCGACGAGCGGGGGCACCCGTCGTACACCCTGGTCACGCCGGAGGGGCGGGCGGCCGTGCGGCTCGCGCTGACCGGTCGTCACCAGGTCGGCAACACGCTCGCCGCCGCCGCGGTCGCGCGGGAGCTGGGCATGCCGCTGGCCGAGCTGGCCACGGCGCTCGGCGAGCTGGGGCTGAAGTCCACCCGGCGGATGGACGTCTTCGACCGGCCCGACGGGGTGACGGTCATCGACGACTCGTACAACGCCAATCCGGCCTCGATGGCGGTCGCGCTCCGGGCGCTCGCCAGCCTCGGACGTGAAAGGCGTACCGTCGCGGTGCTCGGTTACATGGCCGAGCTGGGCCCGTTCGAGCGCGACGGCCACGCCGAGGTCGGCCGGCTCGCGGCCGAGCTGGGTGTCGACCGGCTGCTCGTGGTGGGTGAGCCGGCCGCGCCGATCCACGAAGGCGCGACAGCGGTAGCGAACTGGGGAGGAGAGTCGGTGCTGCTCACCGATCAGGCGGCGGCCGTCGAGGTGCTGCGGGGCGAGCTACGGCCGGGCGACGTCGTCCTGGTCAAGGGCTCGCGGTACCGGACCTGGGAGGTGGCCGACGCCCTGCGCGCCGCCGCCGGGGAGGCCAGTCGATGAGGGCCATCATCGTCGCCATCGGGGTGGCCTTCGTCGTCTCGCTGTTCTGCACCCCGATCGCGATCAAGGTGTTCACCCGGCTCAAGGCCGGCCAGCCGATCCGCTCCGACGGCCCGGCCATGCACCAGGGCAAGAAGGGCACGCCGACGATGGGCGGCGTGGTCTTCATCCTGGCCACGGTGATCGCGTACGTGGCCGGCCACCTCGCCCTGACCACGCTGCCGGACGCCCAGATCGCCCAGGTGGAGCCGACCATCACGGCGCTGGTGCTGCTGGGGCTGATGGTGTTCTCCGGCGCGGTGGGCTTCCTCGACGACTTCCTGAAGGTGCGCAAGCGCAACAGCGCCGGCCTCAACAAGCGCGGCAAGCTGCTCGGCCAGATCCTGGTCGGCGCGGTCTTCGGCGTGATCGCGCTGTGGTTCCCGAGCACGATGACCGACGCGACGGGCCGGGCCACCAACACCGAGACGGTGGGCAGCACCACGCTGAGCTTCATCCGGGACATCGACTTCCTGGAGGTCAGCAAGGTCGGCGCGGTGATCATCTTCATCTTCGTGGTGATGGCCGCGACGAACGGCGTCAACCTCACCGACGGCCTGGACGGTCTGGCCACGGGCGCGTCGGTGATGGTGCTCGCCGCGTACGCGTTGATCGCGTTCTGGCAGTACCGGCACTGGTGCGCCGACCCGAGCTACACCCAGCCGTACTGCTACGAGGTCCGGGACCCGTTGGAGATCGCGCTGATAGCCGGGGCCGCCGCCGGGGCCTGTGTGGGCTTCCTGTGGTGGAACACGTCCCCGGCGCGGATCTTCATGGGTGACACCGGGGCGTTGGGGTTGGGTGGCCTGATCGCCGGCATGGCGATGTCGACCCGCACGATCCTGCTGCTGCCGATCATCGGCGGGCTCTTCGTGATCATCACGATGTCCGTGGTGATCCAGATCATCTCCTTCCGGACCACCGGAAAACGTGTGTTCCGGATGTCCCCGTTGCAGCACCACTTCGAGTTGGCCGGTTGGAGCGAGGTCAACATCGTGGTCCGGTTCTGGATCATCGCCGGCATCGGCGTGGCCATCGCCCTGGGCCTGTTCTACAGCGAGTTCCTCGCCAACATGACCTGATCCCCGGCCCCGCTCGTCGGCCCCGCGATCGTGCACTTTCGTACGCCGGAATGTCCCGCCTCGCGGGTTCTGCCGCCGCAGAAAGTGCAAGATCGCGGGGAAGTGGGGGCGACACGCCGGGGGTGGTGTTCTGGAGTGCTCGCGGGTGTTCAGCGGTGATGATGTCGGTGTGGGGGAGGAACTCGGCACCGACGACAAGACATTCGGTCGACCGCGACGGCCATCGGGCGCGGCCCGTGGCGCGGAGGCGGCCACGCCACCGGACGACGCACGCGGGCCGGAGCCCGGCGGAGCGCAACGCGAGGCCGCGCCGGCCGTGCCGCTGCGCGTGCTGGACGCGGCCGGTGGACTGGCCGCGCTGCGCGGCCTGCTGGACCGGCCGCTGGCGTCCTACTACCTGCTGCTGTCCAGCGCCGGCCTGCTGCTGCTCATCGGTCTGACGATGGTCTTCTCGGCGACCAGCGTGAAGGACTACGCCGAGGACGGCAACGCCTCGGCCTCGCTGACCAAGCAGGCCATTTTCGCGGTGATCGGCATCGTGGCGTTCTGGGCGTGCCAGCGCCTGCCCGCCAGCACGTACCGATCGCTCGGCCGGCCGCTGCTGTTCACCGCCGTGGCACTGCTGCTGGTGCTCAACGTGCTGGTCGCGTACGGCCGGCTCGCCGGCCTGAAGACGGTCACGCTCGGGCCGGTCGAGGCGCGGCTGAACTGGCTGTTCGTCGGCGGGATCCAGCTCCAGCCGTCCGAGCTGGCCAAGTTCGCGCTGGTCCTCTGGGGCGCGCACGTGATCGCCCGCAAGGGGGCCGCGCTGGGCTGGTGGCGGGAGTTGGCCACCCCGCTCTTCCCGATGGTCGGCCTGCTCTTCGTGCTGGTCGGCTACAACGACACCGGCACGATGCTCTGCCTGCTGGCCCTGGTGGTCGGCCTGCTCTGGGCCGCCGGCGTGCGGATGCGGGTCTTCGGCGCGCTGACCGTGGTCGGTCTGCTCGGCGTCGGCCTGCTCATCGCGGTCGCCTCGCTGGGCGCCGGCTCCGGCGAGCGCGGCGCGGAAAACTACCGGCTGGCGCGGTTGACGTCGTTCGTCAACCCGCCCGACCCGCAGGAGTGCAAGCTCGACGACTGCCTCCAGCTCTACCAGGGCCGGCTGGCCATCGAGCACGGCGGCTGGTTCGGGGTCGGGCTGGGCAAGGGCAGCGTCAAGTGGGACTGGCTGCCCGAGGCGCACAACGACTTCATCTTCGCGATCATCGCCGAGGAGTTGGGCGTGATCGGGTGTGCCGTGCTGCTCGCCCTGTTCGCCGTGCTCGCGTACACCGGTCTGCGGATCGCCCGGCGGGTCGACGACCCGTTCCGCAGGCTCGCCGCCGCCGCCGTGACGACCTGGCTGGTGAGCCAGGCGGTCATCAACATCGGTGGGGTGGTCGGGCTGCTGCCGATCACCGGTCTGCCGCTGCCGTTCATCTCCGACGGCGGAAGTGCCCTGGTCGTGACGTTGGCGGCGATCGGGATGCTGGCGTCCTTCGCCCGCGCCGAACCCGATGCGGCCAGAGCGCTGCATGCCCGTCCGCCGGCCCGGTGGGTCCGACTACTCTGGGCCCCGTTGCCGCCGCTTCCCGGCCGGCGTCGCCGCCCGGCGACGCCACCGGCGGCCCGAGGGCCCGTGCCCCGGTCGCGGGAGCGGCGGAAGGACGACCAGGCCGCGCCGCGCGGTGTCCGGCAGGGCCGGAACCGCCAGGGTACGGCGAGCGAGAGGAGACGCTGATGGGTCCGCTGCGTTCGGTGGTGCTCGCGGGAGGTGGCACCGGGGGGCACATCTACCCGCTGCTCGCCTTCGCCGACTGCCTGCGCCGACACGACCCGGGCGTCCGGATCACCTGTCTCGGCACACCCAAGGGCATGGAGAACGAGTTGATCCCGCCGCACGGCTACGACCTGCGGCAGATCCCGGCCTACCAGCTGCCCCGCTCGGTGAACATGAACCTGGTCCGTACCCCGGGCCGGATGTGGACCGCGGCCCGCGCGGCGGGCAAGGTGATCGACGAGGTGCAGGCCGACGCCGTCGTCGGCTTCGGCGGGTACGTCTCGGTGCCGGCCTACCTCGCCGCCTGGCGGCGGGAGCTGCCGATGGTGATCCACGAGGTGAACGTGCCGCCGGGCGTCGCCAACCGCCTCGGCATGAAGTTCACCAAGAACATCGCGGTCGGCTTCCCGCACCAGCCGAGCCAGGCCGAGTCGCTGCGCGACGCCACCGTGGTCGGTGTGCCGCTGCGCCGCAGCATCGCGTCGCTGGACCGGTACGCGCTGCGCAACGCCGCCCGCGCCCGGTTCGGCCTCCGGCCGGACCTGCCGGTGCTGTTCGTGGCGGGTGGGTCGTCCGGCGCCCGCTCGATCAACCTGGCGGTCTCCGGGGCGGCCAAGGAGCTGGCCCGCAACGGCGTGCAGGTGCTGCACGTGATGGGCGCCCGCAACGAGCCGGTGCCGATCCCCACCGACCTGCCGGTCCCGTACGTGACGCTGCCGTACCTGTCCGAGATGGAGCTGGGCTACGCCGCCGCCGACCTGATGCTGGCCCGGGGCGGGGCGATGACCGTGGCCGAGGTGGCCGCGATCGGTCTGCCGACGATCTACGTGCCGTACCCGCACAGCAACCAGGAGCAGAAGCGCAACGCCCTGCCCGTGGTGGAGGCCGGCGGCGGTCTGCTCGTCGACGACGCGGAGCTGACCCCGGACTGGCTGGAGCGTGCGGTCATCCCGCTGATCCGCGACCCGCAGCGGCTGTACGCGATGGGCGCCGCGGCCTCCGCGTACGGTCGGCGCGACGGTGACGAGGCGCTGCGCTCGTTCGTCCTCGAGGCGGTGGCCCGATGACCGCGCAGTTCACCCCGGCCGGCACGCTGACCGCCGAGGACCTCGGCGCCGTGCACCTGATCGGTGTGGGCGGGGTGGGCATGCTCGGCGTGGCCCGGCTGCTGCTCACCCGGGGCATCCAGGTCTCCGGTAGCGACCTGCGCGAATGGCCGTCGCTGGCGGGTCTGCGGGCGCTCGGCGGCACCATCTACCTCAGCCACGAGGCGTCCAACCTGGACGGGGTGGACACGGTCGTGTACTCCTCGGCCATTCCGAAGGACCACCTGGAACTGGTCGAGGCCCGTCGCCGCGGCCTGCGGGTGCTGCACCGCTCCGAGGCCCTCGCGGCGGCGATGACCGGCCGGCGGGCGATCGCGGTCGCCGGCACGCACGGCAAGACCACCACCACGTCGATGGTGACGATGGTCCTCCAACAAGCCGGTGTGGACCCGTCCTTCGTGATCGGCGGGGAGATCTCCGAGGTCGGCTCGGGCGCCCACCACGGCACGGGCGAGCACTTCGTGGTCGAGGCCGACGAGAGCGACCGCTCGTTCCTCATCTACCGCCCGTACGTCTCGGTCATCACCAACGTCGAGCCGGACCACCTGAACACCTACGGCGACTTCGCGACGCTGGAGGCGGCGTTCGCGGAGTTCGCCCGGCTCACCGACCCGGACGGGTTCATCATCACCTGCGCCGACGACCCGGGCGGTCGGCGGCTGGCCGAGACCCTGCGCGCCGAGGGACGGCGGGTGTTCACCTACGGCGCGGCCGAGGACGCCGACCTGCGGCTGACCGAGATCTCCTCCTCCGCGCGCGGCGTGCGCTACCTGGCCGCGATCGACGGCCGGTCACTGGGCGAGTTCCGGCTACCGGTGCCGGGCCGGCACATGGGGCTCAACAGCGCCGCGGCGGTGCTGACGGCGTACCTGCTCGAACTGCCCCTGGAGGCGGCGGAGGCCGCGCTCGCGGTCTTCCCCGGCGTGCGGCGGCGCTTCGAGCGCAAGGGCGTCGCGGACGGTGTGCTGGTCTACGACGAGTACGCCTACCACCCGACCTCGATGACGCTGGCGTTGCAGACGCTGCGCGAGGTGGCCGGGGACGGGCGGTTGATCGTCGTCTTCCAGCCCTACCGGCTGTACCGCACCCGCGACAACCAGGCGGAGATCGCCGAGGCGCTGGCCATCGCCGACGAGGTGGTCCTGCTGGAGGTCTTCGGGCCGGGCGAGCTGCGGCAGCCCGGCGAGGGCTCGGCGGCGCTGATCGCGGCGGTGGACCTGCCCGCCGACCGCAAGGTGTTCGTCGACTCCTGGGAGGCCGCGCCGGGCGAGGTGGTCCGGCGGGCCCGCTCGGGCGACGTCGTGGTGACCATGGGCGCCCCGCCGATCTCGTTGATGGGTGACGAGCTGCTGGCCGCGTTGGGGGCGCGTACGGCCGACCCCTCGGCGACCACCGCCGTCGAGGAGCTGGCGACGACCCCGGCGATCGGCCAGCCGGTGCCGGGAGGATCCACGGCCGGTGGCGACGGGGCGGCCCTCGGCGCCGCCGCACCGGACGGCGCGACGCCCACGGCCGGATGAGCCCCGGCCCCGCCCGCGGGCGGACCAGCCCTTCCGACGGCGGCGCTCCGCGGCGCGGTCCGGTCCGGCGTTGGCAGCTGGTCCGGGCCGGCAGCGACGCGGTGCCGGCGTCGACCCGCCGGTTCATGGCCCGCGCCCGGCAGCGCCGGATGCGGGCCGCGATGCCGTGGGCGGTGGCCGCCGGGGTGCTGGCGCTGCTCGGGCTGATCGCCTGGACGGTGCTCGGCACCGGGCTGTTCGGTGTCCGGACGGTCCGCGTCGAGGGCGCCAAGCTGGTCACGGACGTGCAGGTACGTGACGCGGTGGGGGTCGCCGACGGGGTGCCGCTGGCGCGGGTGGACCTCGCTGCCGCCGCGCGTCGGGTCGGTGGGTTGGCGCCGGTGGAGCGGGCCAGGGTGTCGCGGGACTGGCCGGGCACGCTCGTGGTGAAGGTGACCGAGCGGACGCCGGCGGCGGTGGTGCCGCAGGCGGACGCGTTCACCGTGATCGACCGCAGCGGCGTGGCGTTCCAGACGGTGGCCCGCCGCCCGGCCGGACTGCCGCTGGTGCGGGTGGTCCGACCTGCCGCCACCGACCCGGACACCCGGGCCGCGCTGGAGGTGCTCGGCGCGCTGACCCCGCAGTTGCGTGCCGAGCTGGCGGAGGTGAGCGTGGAGGGTCTGGCGCGGATCAGCCTGCGGCTGCGGGGGAACCGCACGGTGGTCTGGGGAGACGCCACGCGGAGCCCGGACAAGGCCCGGGTGGCCACCGCGCTGCTCGGGGAGGACAGCGAGCGGATCGACGTCAGCGCGCCGGACGTGGTGACCTTCCGCTGACCGGGTGAGCGGGCGGCGGACGTGACGAGTCGCGCTCCGGCCGGCGACACGCCGACCGGGTCCTTGGCTCATCGCGCGGCGGCGCTTACGTTGCCCCGAAGAGGATCAGTGGTTGACATAACTGTAAGCCTCTAGTAGAGGGTGAGGGTTCACCTCTGATCCTCGCTGGTGGCGCTGTCGTCGGCCGCTGGGCTGGCCACGCCGTACCCGGTCGGTCGAAGCCAATCTCGAAGGGAAAGGACCGGAGATGACACCTCCGCACAACTACCTGGCGGTCATCAAGGTCGTCGGCATCGGGGGCGGCGGCGTCAACGCCGTCAACCGGATGATCGAGGTTGGGCTCAAGGGCGTCGAGTTCATCGCGATCAACACCGATGCCCAGGCGCTGCTGATGAGCGACGCCGACGTCAAGCTCGACGTCGGCCGCGAGCTGACCCGTGGGCTGGGCGCGGGCGCCAACCCGGACGTGGGCAAGAACGCCGCCGAGGACCACCGCGACGAGATCGAGGAGGTGCTCAAGGGCGCCGACATGGTCTTCGTGACCTGCGGCGAGGGCGGCGGCACCGGCACCGGCGGCGCGCCCGTGGTGGCGAACATCGCCCGCAAGCTCGGCGCGCTGACCATCGGCGTGGTGACCCGGCCCTTCTCGTTCGAGGGCAAGCGCCGCCAGGTGCAGGCCGAGTCCGGGATAGACGAACTGCGCAACCAGTGCGACACCCTGATCGTCATCCCGAACGACCGGCTGCTGGCGCTCGGCGACCGCAACATCAGCATGATGGACGCGTTCCGCACCGCCGACCAGGTGCTGCTCTCCGGTGTGCAGGGCATCACCGACCTGATCACCACCCCGGGTCTGATCAACCTGGATTTCGCCGACGTCAAGAGCGTGATGAGCGGCGCGGGCAGCGCGTTGATGGGCATCGGCAGCGCCCGCGGGGAGAACCGCGCGGTCGAGGCGGCCGAGGCGGCCATCTCGAGCCCGCTGCTGGAGCAGAGCATGGACGGCGCGCGGGGCGTGCTGCTCTCCATCGCCGGCGGCTCCGACCTGGGCCTGTTCGAGATCAACGACGCGGCCCAACTGGTCACCGACGCGGCCCACCCGGACGCCAACATCATCTTCGGCGCGGTCATCGACGACGCGCTCGGTGACGAGGTGCGGGTGACGGTCATCGCGGCGGGCTTCGACGGCGGCACGCCCGCGTACAAGGCGGCCGAGCCGACCCGCAAGACCAACACCAACCAGCCGGCGCCGCAGTCCACTCCGGTGCCGCCGCCGGCCACCCTGCCGGCCCCGACGCAGTCGCCGCGCCGGGTGCTCTTCGACGACGTGGACGTCCCCGACTTCCTCAAGAACGGCTCCTGAGCGCCGCCGATGACCGACAGCTCAGCCACGGTACGACCGGACCGGCGCGCCGAACTCGCGGCCGGTCTGGCGACGGTACGGGCCCGGATCGCCGAAGCCTGCGACCAGGCGGCCCGGGACCCCGCCGACGTCACGATGATCGCGGTGACCAAGACGTACCCGGCCGGGGACGTGGTGGCGTTGGCCGGGCTCGGCGTGACCGACATGGGGGAGAACCGCGACCAGGAGGCCGCCGGCAAGGCGGCCGAGGTGGCCGCCGCAGGGGTCCGTCCACGCTGGCACTTCATCGGGCAGTTGCAGCGCAACAAGGCCCGTTCGGTGGTGCGTTACGCCGACGTCGTGCACTCGGTGGACAGCGTACGGCTGGCCCGGGCCCTGGACGGCGCGGCGGCACAGCGGGAACGGCCGCTGGACGCCCTGGTGCAGGTGAGCATCGACGGCGATCCGGCGCGGGGCGGCGCTCTGCCCGGGTCGGCCGATCCGGAGTCCGGTCTGGACACGGTCGCCGCGGCGGTCGCCGAGGCGTCCACGCTGCGGCTGGCCGGCCTCATGGCGGTCGCGCCGCTGGGCTGGCCGCCGGAGCGGGCCTTCGCCCGCCTGGCCGAGATCGCCGAGGCGTTCCGGTCGGTCCACCCGGGAGCGACAGCGTTGTCGGCCGGAATGAGCGGCGACCTGGAAATCGCGATCCGCTACGGCGCGACACATGTCCGCGTCGGTAGCGCGTTGCTCGGAATGCGTCCCACGCTGCGGTAGCCTGACCGCGAGACAGGCAAATTACATCAGTGTTGTTTCAGGGACGGCCGATCCTGTGGGGGTCGTGACACGCGACGCGAATCGCATGTCAGGGGATTGCCGTCCTCGTCCGATGGGCATGGTTGTCCATTCGCGACGGGCGACATGGCACGGGGGCGAGTGCCGCACGGCGGACGGAAGGGCGCGGGATGGGTGCACTGCGCAAGGCGGGGGTCTGGCTCGGTCTCGTCGAGGAAGACGACGAGCGGGCCTACGACGACGGTGACTACGACAAGGGTGGTTACCGTGACTCGCGCTACCGGCAGAGCCGGTACGCCGAGGAGTTCGCCGACGATGACGACGACGACACCGAGGAGCCGCCGGCTCCCCGGCCACGCGCGAGCGAGCGGGGTCGGCTCTCCGAGCGGTCGACCGGGCGGGGCGCCGAGTCCGACCGTGGTGACACCGAGCGGCCGGAGCGGGCCGAGCGGTCCAGCGTACGGTCGATCACGCGGTCGCCGGCGAGCGAGACGTCGGGCGCGCTGACATACCACACGCGCGACAACCTGGCTCTCGCGCCGCAGGCCGTGACGCGCGAGCGCGTGGTCGTGCCCGAGGAGGAGCAGCGCTACCAGATCACCACCCTGCACCCGACCACCTACCGGGAGGCGCGCACCATCGGTGAGCACTTCCGCGACGGCGTACCGGTGATCATCAACCTCACCGAGATGGACGAGGCCGACGCCCGCCGTCTGGTTGACTTCGCGGCCGGTCTGGCGTTCGGGCTGCGCGGTACGATCGAGCGCGTGACCAATCGGGTGTTCCTGCTCTCACCGGCCAATGTCCAGGTCACCGCTGAGGACAAGGCCAAGATCGCTGAGGGCGGTTTTTTCAGCCTGAGTTGACCCCGCCCGACCCGAGGGACGTCGCTGACCGTGTTGTCGATCTTGCTGCAAGTGTTGTACCTGGTCCTTTATGTCTTCCTGCTTCTTCTTCTGTCCCGGTTCGTGTTGAGCGCCGTCCTGCAGTACGGCCGCCGGTGGCAGCCGGGGCGCGGAGCGGCGGCAGGACTTGAATCCGTGTGGAGCGTCACTGATCCCCCTCTCAACGCGTTGAGGCGTGTGATCCCTCCGCTGCGAATTGGTACCGTGAGCATCGACCTGGCCTCCCTTGTGCTCCTGGTTATCCTGTTCGTGCTGATGGAGTTCGTGTTAGGGCCGTCGATCGGGGCAACTGCCTGATGACCGACGCGCTTTCGCGGCCGCAACTGACCCGAGGAGTTTCGATGCCGCTGACCCCGGCCGACGTTCACAACGTCGCCTTCAAAAAGCCGCCGATCGGCAAGCGGGGGTATGACGAGGAGGAGGTCGACGCCTTCCTGGACGAGGTAGAGCGCGAGCTCGCCCGTCTCATCGAGGAGAACAACGAGCTGCGCGCCCAGGTGGAGCGCGGCGGCCGTGGCGGTGCCCCCGCCGGCCCCGGCGGCGACGCCCGACTGGCGGCGGAGCTCAACGACGTCAAGGCCCAGCTCGACCGGGTCCAGCGCGACAAGTCCGCTGCCGAGCAGGCCGCCCGCGCCATGCAGGCCGAGCTGGAGCAGGTCCGCGCGACCGGCGGCCCGGCCGGCGTCACCGGCGACGGTGAGCAGCAGGCGCTGCGGGTGCTGATGATGGCCCAGCGCACCGCCGACGACCACGTGTCCGACGCCCGTCGCGAGGCCGACAGCCTGCTGTCCGAGGCGCGCAGCAAGGCCGAGGAGGTGACCCGCGAGGCACGCGCGAAGGCCGACGCCCTGGAGCGGGACGCCCGCCAGCGGCACCAGGAGGCCATGGGCGGCCTGGACGCCAAGCGCACGGCCCTGCAGAAGCACATCGAGGAGCTCAAGCAGTTCGAGCGCGAGTACCGCACCCGGCTCAAGGCGTACCTGGAGAGCCAGCTGCGGGACCTCGACGGTCGTGGCCAGGGCCTCGAAGCCGAGATGACCCGATCCGAGGCAGGCCGGGTCGCCGGCGGCAACGGGTTGGCCGCGGCGGGCCTCGCCGGCTCGTACGGCGGCGGGCGCTCCGGCGCCCTCGAAGCCGGACGCTGAGCACCGGCCGGCGATCGTTCTCCGCAGATGGTGACGGTCGCCGGCCCCGCCTGGACGGTACGACGCGGCGGGGGTGAGCCGTGATAGTCGCGAGTCTCCTGCTCATCCTCGTCGCTGTGGTTCTGCTGGTGTTCGGCCTGGCCGGTGGCTCCAGCATTCTGTTGACCATCTCCATCGCGGCCAGTCTGCTGGCCGCCGTGGCGTTGGTGGTGGGCGCCCGCCAGGCAGCCGCCAACCGCGCCTCGGCGGATCCCGGCCGGATCGGCCCGCAAGACCGTGGGGCGTTCCGCTCCGCCAGCCGGGCCGGAACGGGTTCCCCGTACGGGCCACCGCTGGCCGAGCCGGACGTGCCGGTCCAGCACGTACCTTCGACGGTCGGTGACGGCGGCATCGGGTGGCGGCAACCACCCGAGCCGCCGTCCGACCCCGAGCCGGTCAGTCCGGCGTCACCGTTCGTGGCCCGTGCCGACGAGGCGTACCGGGCGGACGCCGTGGCCGCCGACGCTCTGACCGACGAGCCCGCGGAGCAGCCGATCACCCCCGCCGAGGCGGCCCGCATCTCCCGGCTGCCCGACCCGGTCGAGGTGGTGGACGGACGGCCCCGCTACCACCTGGCCGCCTGCCCGCATCTCATCGGCCGGGTTCCCGAGACGCTTCCCGTCGCCGAGGCCGTCGAACTCGGCTTCACGCCGTGCGCGGCGTGCGCGCCGGCCACCGCCCTGCTCATCGACGCCCGACCGATCTGAGACGCGGTGCCGGTGCCCCCGCAGGACGCGCTCACCGTGGCGGTACGGGTGAAGCCGTCCGCCTCCCGTGACGCCGTCGGTGGTCGCTTCGACGGCCCGCACGGCCCGGCTCTGGTGATCGCCGTACACGCGCCGGCGGTGGACGGTCGGGCGACCGAGGCGGCCCGCCGCGCCCTCGCCGCCGCGCTGGGCGTCCGGCCGGCGGCGGTGTCGCTGCGCACCGGCGCGGCCAGCCGGGACAAGCTCTTCCTCGTCGACCGGCCCGCCCCCGAGCTGCCCGACGTGCTGCGCCGACTGCGCGACGGGGCCGCGGGGTGAGGACCGCCCGGGCCCGGCAACCGTGACGCCCGGGCTGGACATCGCGCTGCTCCTCGGCGCGGCCGTGCTGCTGGTGGCGGTCGGCGCGGTCCGGCTCTCGACCCGCCTCGGGGTGCCCAGCCTGCTGGTCTACCTGGCGCTCGGCGTGGCCATCGGCGAGGCCGGGCTCGGTATCCGCTTCGACGACGTCGACCTGACCCGGACCCTCGGCTTCTGCGCGCTGATCGTGATCATCGCCGAGGGTGGCCTCACCGCCCGGTGGAGCACCCTGCGTCCGGTGCTTCCGCTGGCGTCCGCGCTCTCCACGGTCGGCGTGGTGGTCAGCATCGTGGTGGTCGGCGTCGCCGTACACCTGTTGTTGGGACTGGACTGGCGGCTGGCGCTGCTCTACGGCGCGGTGCTCTCCTCCACCGACGCCGCGGCGGTGTTCGCCACCCTGCGGCGGCTGCGGTTGCCGCCGCGCCTGGTGGCCACGCTGGAGGCCGAGTCGGGCATGAACGACGCCCCGGTGGTGCTGCTGGTGGTGCTGCTCTCGCACCGTGGCCTGTCGCATCCCTGGTGGTACGAGGTCGCGCTGGTCTGTTACGAGCTGGGCGTCGGCGCCGCCGTGGGCGTGGGCGCGGGTCTGGCCGGCACCTGGGCGCTGCGCCGGGCGGCGCTGCCGTCGGCCGGCCTGTATCCGATCGCGGCGGTGGGGATCACCGTCCTGGCGTACGCCGCCGGCGCCGTGCTGCACGCGTCGGGTTTCCTCGCCGTCTACGTGGCGGGGGTGCTGCTGGGCAACGCCCGCCTGCCGCACCGGCAGGCGATCCTCGGCTTCGCCGACGGGCTGGCCTGGCTCGCGCAGATCGGGCTGTTCGTGCTGCTCGGGCTGCTGGTCGCGCCGGGCCGGTTGGACGCGGCGGTGCTGCCGGCGGTGGTCGCCGGGCTGGCGCTGGTGCTGCTGGCCCGGCCGCTGTCGGTGGCGGTCTCGGCGTTGCCGTTCCGGGTGGGCCTGCGGGAGCAGGCGTTCCTGTCCTGGGCCGGACTGCGCGGGGCGGTGCCGATCGTGCTGGCCACCATCCCGCTCTCGCAACGGGTGCCGGGCGCGGAACGCCTCTTCGACGCGGTCTTCGTGCTGGTGGTGATCTTCACTCTGGTGCAGACCGGCACGCTCGGTCCGCTCGCCCGGCGGTTGGGAACCACCGCGCCGGCCGAGGCCACCGAGATCCATGTGGAGACCGCCCCGCTCGAGCGGATGCGCGCCGACCTGTTGCAACTGGAGGTGCCGCCGGGCTCCCGGCTGGCCGGCGTGCACGTCGACGAGCTGCGGTTGCCGCTGGGCGCCTCGGTGACCCTGGTGCTGCGCGACGGGGTGGGTTTCGTGCCCGGCCCGGACACCCGGCTGAAGACCGGCGACAGCCTGCTGATCGTCGCCACCGGTGGGGTACGTGACGCCGCCGAACGTCGGCTGCGAGCCGTCAGCCGGCGGGGTCGGCTGGCCCGATGGTTTGGCGAGTACGGGGATGAGACGGTCGGTTGATCTGCTAGCGTTCCCTTTGCCCCAGTTCGGCAGGGCTCGGGGCGGTTCAGCGGCACGACGGTGCGCCACGTTGTCGGACGCCTGTACGTTCCGTATTCTTGCCAACCTCGGGAGTGCGCGGCCATTGTCGCCGTGCGCCCCTTTTCGTACTCGGGGGACGCCGTCGTCGACGCCCCCTGACCAGGTGCCGCGACCGCGCGGCTCCCCGGCCGAGGGAGCGACCCATGGCGAAGCCAGCCGACACCAGGACCGCCGGCCGCAAGCCGGTGGCCAAGGCCACCCGCAGCGCGGCGGAGACCGAGAAGATCCGGGCGGCGCTGGCGGCGCGGCGGGACGAGCTTCGCGCCGAGTACGATCAGACGCTGAGCGAGATCACCGAGCTGCAGCGCGAGCGGTTGACGGACTCGGCCGGGGACGACCAGGCCGACACCGGCACCAAAACGTTCGAGCGGGAGCAGGAGATCTCTCTCGCCAACAGCATCCTGGAACGGATCACGCAGGTCGAGCGCGCCCTGGAGCGCCTCGACGAGGGTGGTTACGGCTGGTGCGAGCGGTGCGGCAACCCGATCCCGGTCGAGCGCCTCGCCGCCTTCCCGTCGGCCACCCTGTGCGTGACGTGCAAGCAGTTGGAGGAGCGGCGCTGAAAGCCCGGTCCCCGTCTGCGACGAGACGGTGAGCGATCACCGCCGAGACACCTCGATGGGGAGCGCATGACCGCAGCACCGCCCGCCCAACCCGGCCGCACCGACCCGGACGGCGGTAAACCCCGGCCCCGGGCCGTCGCGATCCTCGCCGGAGTGGCCCTGGTGGCCCTGCTGGCCGACCTGGTGACCAAGCACCTCGCGCTGGCCACCCTCACCGACCGCGAGCCGGTGCGGGTGCTGGGCGGGCTGGTCTACTTCAGCCTGACCCGCAACAGTGGCGCCGCCTGGAGCATCGGGGCGGACTACACCTGGGTGTTCCCGCTGATCACCATCGGTGTGGTCGGCTGGATCGTCTGGATGGCGCTGCGGCTGCGGTCGCTGCCGTGGGCGATCTCCCTCGGCCTGGTGCTCGGCGGGGCACTGGGCAACCTCATGGACCGGATCTTCCGGGCGCCCGCCCCCTTCCACGGCCACGTGGTCGACATGATCAGCGTCTTCGGGCCGTACGGCGAGTACTTCCCGGTGTTCAACCTGGCCGACAGCTCGCTCGTCTGCGGCGTGGTGCTGGCCGTGCTGCTCGAACTGACCGGCCGGCAGCGCGACGGCCGGCGGGCCGGCGGTGTCGGCGCCCTCAAGGACGCGGACGCCACCGCCGACGCCGAGCAGCGGGAGCGGGCATGACCTCCGCCTTCGCCGCCGGCGGCGACCAGCGTTCCCTGCCCGTACCCGACGGTCTCGACGGCATGCGCCTGGACCAGGCGGTGTCCCGGCTGTTCGGTCTCTCCCGGACCGCCGCGGCCGCCCTCGTCGACGCGGGCGACGCCCTCGTCGACGGTGCCACCCGACCCAACTCCCACAAGGTCAAGGCCGGCTCCTGGCTGGACGTCACGCTGCCCGCGCCGGTCGCGCCGCCGACCGTGGTGCCGCAGGCGGTGCCGGGCCTGCGCGTCGTGTACGCCGACGACGACATCGTCGTGGTCGACAAGCCTGTCGGGGTGGCCGCGCATCCCAGCCCGGGATGGACCGGCCCGACGGTGATCGGCGGGCTCGCCGCGATCGGCCACCGCATCTCCACCAGCGGCGCCGCCGAGCGCCAGGGCGTCGTGCACCGCCTCGACGTGGGCACCACGGGAATCATGGTGGTGGCCAAGAGCGAGCAGGCGTACACCGCGTTGAAGCGGGCCTTCAAGTACCGCGAGGTCGACAAGGGCTACCACGCCGTGGTGCAGGGCCACCTGGATCCGCTGCGGGGCACCGTCGACGCGCCGATCGACCGGCACCCCACCCACGACTACCGCTGGGCCGTGGTGTCCGGCGGCAAGCCGAGCATCACCCACTACGACACCCTCGAGGCGTTCCCGGCCGCCAGCCTGGTCGACGTCCGGTTGGAGACCGGCCGGACCCACCAGATCCGGGTGCACTTCTCCACCCTGCGGCACCCCTGCGTGGGTGACCTCACGTACGGTGCCGATCCCACCCTCTCGGCCCGCCTCGGTCTGTCCCGTCAGTGGCTGCACGCCCGCGAACTGAGCTTTTTGCATCCCCGTTCGGGGGACGAGGTCCGGTTCGTCAGCGACTACCCTGACGATCTGGAACGTGCGCTTGAGATCCTGCGTGACTGAGCGGCGACCACCCGACATCGATCTGACGAGGGGATCCCGCCCGTGCGCGCCGGCGACCTGCTGCGGCAGCTGGACCAGCGGCTGTTGCCGCCGCTGACCCGGGCGGTGGCCCGTCTCGGTGATCGTCCGACGCGATCCGGGGTGCTCACCTGGGCCGCCGTGCTCTCCACGGCGGCGGTGCTGGGCACCGCCGTCTGGGCCGTCGACGACGCCCCGGTGGGCGACACGACGGTGGGCGAGGTGACCCGCGTCGGGGTGGCCGACGGCGACTCCGTCCCGGGCTACGTCAGCTCCGCCGCGGCCGACCTGGCCGCGTTGGGCCCGGCCGCCCCGGCCGCCGTGGACGGGACGTACGCGTTGGTCACGCTCGACGCGTACCTGCCGCCGCACCGACTGGCCACGGTGCTCGGCGACGTGTCGGTGTCGACGGTCTTCGGACGGGTCCCGCTGCCCGGCCGGCAGACCGAGATCGTCCGCATCCCCGCCCTGCGGGTGCCCGACGACGTGCTCGCACAGATGGAACGGGTGGCCGCCCGTAAGGACGGCGAGGCCGCCGACTACCGGGCGCGGGCCGCCGCGGTGCGCGGCGACGGCGTCGCCGAACGCGAGCTGCGGGAGCGGTACGTCGTCGGTGCCGACGTGGCCAGCGCCGAGGCCGAGGCGTACCGGGCCGGCTGCGCCTGCGTCTACGCGGCGGTGGTGCGCGCCGCGCCGGAGGCGCTGCGACGGGTGGCCTCCCGCCCGGACGTGCGGGCCGTCGATCCGGCGCCCGAGGTGTACCGGCTCGACCGTACGGTCTTCACGCCGCCGCTGCCCGAGCAGCGTGACGTGGTCCGCCCGCCGGCCGACAACGGGCCGAGTCCGACGCCGACGCCGCGCGCGAGTGACGGGTCGACGTCGAGCACCCCGAGACCGCCGGTGCCGATGGGCGAATCGTCGGAACCCGCACCGCTCGTAACGATTGCGCCACCCGAGACGACCCCGGCGCAGTCCACCGAACCCGCCCCGCCGACTGTCGCCACCTCCCCGGACGCGTCCGACGCCGGGTTGCTGGCAACCTCCCCACCGTGATCTACGCCGGGCGGCGTGCGTCCCCAGGTGTGGTCCGAATAGGGTTTGGTTCGTAGCCTGTCAGGCAGAGATCGATGGCGCTGGGAGGGCGGGCCGTGGAGGGCAGCGAGACCGGCTGGGGCCGGCCGGCCGAACCAGCGCCGAGGTGGCGGGCGTTGCTCGACCGTGCCCGGCTGGGCGGCCGGGCGGCGGAGCAGCCCGAGCCCGAGCGCCGTGCCGACGAGGCGACTCCGGACCCACTGCCGCGACGCGCGGCCCCCAACGGCTACGCGGGGCGCGCGTCGGCCATCGGGCATCCGGCCGATCTGTCGTACGGCCAGGAGCCCGGTTACCGGGCCGAGGGGACGTACCGGGTCGACCCCGCCTACCGCGCCGAACCGGGATACCGGTCTGAGCCGGACTACCGTGCCGAGCCGGCGTACCGGTCTGAGCCGGACTACCGTGCCGAGCCGGACTACCGCGCCGAGCCCGCGTACCGCTCGGAGCCCGCCTACCGCGCCGAGCCGGACTACCGCGCCGAGCCGACGTACCGTGCCGAGCCCACCTACGGGGTCGAGCCGACGTACCGCGCCGAGCCCGGTTACCGGGCCGAGCCGACCTATCGGGCCGAGCCGGGTTATCAGGCCGAGCCGGCCTACCAGGCCGAGCCGGAGCCGCCGCGCCGTGCCGAGCCGGAGTCGCGCTACGCGATCCTGGACAACGGCTACCGGCCGGGCAACCCCGCCGGCGAGTCCCGGTACGCGCTGCTGGAGACCGGTTACCAGCCGGAGACCGGCTATCCGGCCCCCGCGCCGCCGGCGCCACCGCAGGCACTCACCGTCGCACCGCCGCCGGTCGCGCCGCTACCCGCCCCGCCCGTCGCACCGCCGCCCGCCCCGCCCGTCGCACCGCCGCCGGTCGCGTCGGTCACCCCGCCCGGCTCGGCGGTCGCCGAGCGCGGCTACCCGCCCCGGATCGAGTGGCGTCCCCAGGGCGCCGACCAAGAGTCCGAGCGTGCCACCGGAGTGCTCCGCCGCGAGCTGGGCACACCTCGGGTGTTCGCGTTCGCCAACCCCAAGGGCGGGGTGCACAAGACCACCGCCACGGTGCTCGCCGCCGCCACCGTCGGAAGCGTGCGGGGGCGGGGCGTACTGGCCTGGGACGACAACGAGCTGCGCGGCACCCTCGGGTTGCGCGCCGGCAGCGCCCGGCACGCCCGCACCATCCGGCACCTGGTCAGCGACCTCGCCCAGATCGAGATCCTGGAGGGCGCGACCCTGCTGGAACGGCTGGACGACTACCTCCGGCACGCCTCCGACGGCTCGTACGACGTGCTGGCCGGCGAGGAGAGTCCCCGCTTCGCCCAACGGCTCGACCAGTTCACCGTCAAGCGGGTGCTCGACCTGTTGCGGCGTACGCACGACGTGATCTGCGTCGACACCGGCAACAACGTGGAGAGCCCCAACTGGCGCACCGTGATGCACGCCGCCGACCAACTGGTGGTCACCACCGTGCCCCGCGAGGACGCGGCGTTCAGCGCCGACTGGATGCTCGACCTGCTGCACGAGGAGGGCATGGGGGAGCTGGCCGACAACGCGGTCACCCTCATCTCCTGCCCCACGCCCGGCCGCTCGTCCTTGCAGGACGACCTGGAACGGCACTTCGCGACGCGTACCCGCGCGGTGGCCGTGGTGCCGTACGACCCGGCGTTGGAGACCGGATCGTCGATCGAATACCACCAGCTCCAGCCCGAGACCCGCCAGGCGTGGCTGCGGGCCGCCGCGGCCATGGCGGAGCCGTTCGCCCGGTGAGCTGGTTCGCCGCCACCGGCGCCCCGGCCCGTCGCGGGGCCTGAGAGGATCATCGGGTGAGCCCGGACAACCCCGACCCTGAGCGGCACGCCGACATCCCCGACGACCGCACCGCGCCACCCCAACCGTCGGCCGTGCCGCCGCCGGGCGAGTCCACCCCGCCCGCCGGGCCGTCGTTCGGGTCGGCCCCCGACGGGAGTGCCGCCGTGCCGGCGTACCCGAGCGACGTGGAGCTGGCCCCCGACGAGCCGCGCCGGCCGCTGCGGACGGTGGCGACGGTGCTCGGCTCGGCGCTCGCGCTGGCCGTGCTGGGCGCGCCGCTCGGGCTGCTCTGGGCGGCGTTCGCGCCGGACACCCCGGTGCTCAAGACCGCCGAGGGGGCGATCTACGCCGAGCCCCAGCCGGAGCAGCCCATCGCCGCCGACGGCTGGTTCAGCCTGCTCGGGTTGGCGTTCGGTGTGCTCGCGGCGCTGGCCCTGTGGTTCCTGCTGCGTCGGCGACGCGGCCCGGTCGGACTGCTCGGCGCGGTGCTGGGCACGCTCGCCGCAGCCCCGGTGGCCTGGCAGGTGGGGCGTCGGATCGGGCTGGCGACGTTCGACCGGCTGTTGGACACCGCCCCGGCGGGGCAGGCCTTCAGCAAACCCGCCGACCTGCGGGCCGGCGGCGTCGACTGGCTCGGGCACGTGCTGCCGGTGCCGCACGGCAACCTGCTGCTGCCGGCGTTCGGGGCCGCCGTCACGTACACCCTGCTGGCCGGCTGGTCGCGGTGGCCGTCGCTGCGCCCGGAACCCGACCCGGCGTCGTTCAGTTGGGTGTCGGCGGGGACGCCAGCTCCGACAACGGCACCGGAACCGCCCGCACCTGGCGCAGCAGAGCCGCCTCGCGGTTGAGCAGCCGTAGCTCGGCGCGCAGCCGGGCGGCGGTGTCGTCGATGGCGAGCAGCCGCTGCCGGTCGTCGACGGTCAGGGCGGCGGTGGCCGCCACCAGGTGCGACAGCACCGTCGGGTCCTCCGGAAGCTGCTCGGAGATCTCCTCCGGGTCCGGCCGGATCAGGCTCAGGTACTGCCGGAACACCGCGATCACGCGGGCGGCCAGCAGGTCGGCCACCTCGTCCGGCCCGGTGGCCTCGGGTAGCCATTCCACCGAAGCCGTCAGGTACGGCGCGGAGGCGTCCTCGACGTCGGCGATCCGGAAGCGACGCCGGCCGACCGTCACGATGTCGAAGCCGCCGTCGGCCAGTTCGGTGACCTGACGCAGCTCGGCGGTGCAGCCCACCTCGTGCAGGGTGACGTCGCCGACCCCGTTGCCCGCGCGGGCGCCGGGCCCGGTGGGGGCCACCTCCCAGCCGGCCTGGATGGCCACCACGCCGAACTCGCGCGGCGCGCCCTCGGGCAGGTCGACCAGGTGCCGGACCAGGGCCCGGTAGCGCTCCTCGAAGATGTGCAGTGGCAGCACCAACCCGGGAAAGAGCACCGTTGCGAGCGGAAACACCGGCAGCCGTGCGGTCACGTCGTCGAGCCTAACCAATCGCGCCCGCGACGGCGTGGCCCGGCTCACCGTCCCGCCGACCGGACGGCTCGGGTGGGCGGCGGGCGGGCCGCCTAGACTCGCAAGGGTGCTGAATCGGATCGACCTGCGCGACGGTCTCGGTGACCCGCGCCGTCTGCTGCCCCGTGCCCAGCTCGACGTGTCCGTTGCCGTCGAGCGGATCCGCCCGCTGGTCGAGGCGGTCCGCGAGCATGGGTACCCGGCGATCCGGGAGGCGAGCGAACGGTTCGACGGCATCTCGCCCGAGGTGCTGCGGGTGCCCGTCGAGGCGATCACCGAGGCCGAGGGTGTGCTCGACCCGGCGGTACGCGCCGCGCTGCTGGAGTCGATCAGCCGTGCCCGCAGGGTGCACGCCGACCAGCGGCGCACCGACCACGTCACCCAGGTGGTGCCCGGCGGCACGGTCACCGAGCGGTGGCTGCCCGTCGACCGGGTCGGCCTCTACGTCCCCGGCGGCCTGGCCATGTACCCGTCGACGGTGGTGATGAACGTGGTGCCGGCCCAGGCGGCCGGGGTGCGCTCGCTGGTGGTGGTCAGCCCGCCGCAGAAGGACAACGGCGGTCTGCCCGACCCCCGCGTACTCGCCGCGTGCGCACTGCTCGGCGTCGACGAGGTCTACGCGGTCGGCGGCGCCCAGGCGGTCGCGATGCTGGCGTACGGGTCCGCCGTCGACCCGGGTGGCGACCTGCGCTGCGAGCCCGTGGACCTCGTCACCGGCCCGGGCAACATCTGGGTGACGGCCGCCAAGCGGCTGCTGCGCGGCGTGGTCGGCATCGACGCCGAGGCCGGCCCGACCGAGATCGCCATCCTGGCCGACGACACCGCCGACCCGGCGCACGTCGCCGCCGACCTGATCAGCCAGGCCGAACACGACCCGCTCGCGGCGAGTGTCCTGGTCACGCCGTCGCTGGCGCTCGTCGAGGCGGTCGAGGCGGAGCTGGCCCGGCAGGTGCCGGCCACCAAGCACGCCGAGCGGGTGACCACGGCGCTGACCGGCGAGCAGAGCGGGGTGGTCCTCGTCGACGACCTGGAGGCGGGGCTGCGGGTGGTCGACGCGTACGCGGCCGAGCACCTGGAGATCCAGACGGTCGACGCCCGGGAGTGGGCGCTGCGGGTGCGCAACGCCGGGGCGATCTTCGTGGGCGCCTGGTCGCCGGTGTCGCTCGGCGACTACTGCGCCGGCTCCAACCACGTGCTGCCCACCGGTGGCTGCGCCCGGCACTCCTCGGGGCTGTCGGTGCAGTCCTTCCTGCGCGGGGTGCACCTCATCGAGTACACCGAGGCTGCGCTGCGCGAGGTCGCGCCGCACGTCGTGACCCTGGCGACCGTGGAGGACCTGCCGGCGCACGGCCAGGCCGTGCAGGCCCGCTTTCCGGGGGAGCCGGCGTGAGCGGCCTCGACGGTCTGCCGATCCGCGACGACCTGCGTGGCCTGTCGCCGTACGGGGCGCCGCAGCTCGACGTGGCGGTGCGCCTCAACACCAACGAGAACTCCTACCCGGTGCCCGAGTCGGTGGTGGACGCGATCGGCAAGGCACTCGCCGCCGAGCTGCGAGACCTGAACCGCTACCCGGACCGGGACGCGGTGGCGCTGCGCGCCGACCTGGCCGAATACCTGGGGCACGGGCTCACCGTCGAGCAGGTGTGGGCGGCGAACGGCTCGAACGAGGTCCAGCAGCAGCTTCTTCAGGCGTTCGGTGGGCCGGGGCGCAGCGCGTTGGGCTTCGTCCCGTCGTACTCGATGCACCCGCTGCTGGCCCTCGGCACCGGCACCCGGTGGGTGCCCGCGCGGCGCGGCGTCGACTTCGGGTTGACCGCCGAGGAGGCGGTCGCCGAGGTCCGTGAGCACCGGCCCGACGTGGTTTTCCTCTGCTCACCCAACAACCCGACCGGCACCGCTCTCGACCCGGCGGTCGTCGCCGCCGTGCTCGACGTCGCCCCCGGCATGGTGGTCGTCGACGAGGCGTACGCCGAGTTCGCCCGGCCCGGCACGGTCAGCGCCCTCGCGGTGCTGCCCGGCCACCCGCGGCTCGTGGTGACCCGCACGATGAGCAAGGCGTTCGGCTTCGCCGGTGGCCGGCTGGGTTACCTGGCCGCCGACCCGGCCGTGGTGGAGGCGGTGCAGCTCGTCCGCCTGCCCTACCACCTGTCCGCGCTGACCCAGGCCGCCGCCCGCGCGGCGCTGACCTACCGCGACGCCCTGCTCGGTACGGTGGCCGCAGTCATGGCGCAGCGGGACCGGATCGTGGCGACCCTGCGCGCTCGCGGCCTGCGGGTGGCCGACAGCGACGCCAACTTCGTGCTCTTCGAGGTGCGGGGCGACCAGGCCACGGTCTGGCGTGCCCTGCTGGAGCAGGGGGTGCTGGTCCGTGACGTCGGCCTGCCCGGCTGGCTGCGGGTGACCGCCGGCACGCCCGCCGAGACGGATGCTTTTCTGACTGCGATGGAGACTGTGCAACGGGAGCGCGAGGAGTGAGCTTGCCAGCCCCGCAGTCGCTATCCGAAAGGTCCGGTGAGCGCGAGGAGTGAGCCGGTGTTGCGAGCCCCGCAGTCGCGAACGAAAGGTTGCACAGCAATGAGCCGGACCGCCCGGGTGGAGCGGATCACCAAGGAGACCAAGGTCCTCGTCGAGATCGACCTCGACGGCACGGGCGCCGCCGAGATCAGCACCGGCGTGGGCTTCTACGACCACATGCTCCACCAGATCGCCCGGCACGGCGGCTACGACCTGACCGTCCGCACCGTGGGCGACCTGGAGATCGACGCGCACCACACGATGGAGGACACGGCCCTCGCGCTGGGCGCCGCGTTCGACCAGGCGCTGGGCGACAAGGCCGGCATCCGGCGGTACGGTTCGGCGACCGTCCCGATGGACGAGGTGCTGGTCCGGGCCGCCGTGGACCTGTCCGGCCGCCCGTACGTGGTGCACGACGAGCCGCTGCTCGCGCCGTACATCGGGCCGGTCTACGCGACCAGCATGACGCGGCACATCTGGGAGTCGTTCGGCCAGGCGGCGCGGGTGACCCTGCACGTCGACGTGCTGCGGGCGGCGCGTCCCGGTGGCCACCCGGACGCGCACCACGTGGTGGAAGCCCAGTTCAAGGCGGTCTCCCGGGCGTTGCGCGAGGCCACCGCGATCGACCCACGGGCGGCGGGCGCGATTCCGAGCACGAAGGGTGCTCTCTGATGGGGGCCGCGCTGCCGACTCTGTTGTTGATCCTCGCCGGGGTGCTGGTCGGTGGGGCGTGGTCGCTGCACCGGCAGGGCGCTCCGCGGGGCGCCGTCGTGGTGACGGCCCTGCTGGCGCTGCTCGCCACGGCCGCCGGGGTGCTGCGGCTGATTCCGGAGTCGGGCTCGTGACCGCCGACGTGGTGGTGCTCGACTACGGCTCGGGCAACCTGCGCTCGGCGGAGCGGGCGTTGGCCGCGGCCGGCGCGACCGTCCGGGTGACGGACGACCTGGCCGCGGCGGCCGCCGCCGACGGTCTGGTGGTGCCGGGGGTGGGCGCGTACGCCGCGTGCATGGCCGGTATCGAGGCGCTCGGCGCGGGCCCGGTGATCGCGGAGCGGGTGGCGGCGGGCCGGCCGGTGCTCGGCATCTGTGTGGGCATGCAGGTGCTCTTCGAGTACGGCGAGGAGCACGGGGTCGTGTCGAAGGGCCTCGGGCTGCTGCCCGGCGGGGTGACCCGGTTGGCGGCGCACCGCCTGCCGCACATGGGCTGGAACACGGTCCGGGCACCTCGGGCTTCGGTGCTGTTCGCCGGCCTGCCGGCGGAAAGCCGCTTCTACTTCGTGCACTCGTACGCGATGGGCGACCCGGCGGCGCTGTCCGGCGCGGGCGCGCTGGTGACCACGGCCCACCACGACACGGACTTCGTGGCGGCGGTCGAGCGTGGGCCGCTGTCGGCGGCGCAGTTCCACCCGGAGAAGTCCGCCGAAACCGGTGCCGCGCTGCTGCGCAACTGGCTCGCCACCCTGCCCGCCGGTGACTGAGCGTCGACACCGTCCGGCGTCCGACCCACGGGCGTCGCGGTGAGCCGCGAACGTGCCCGCCGACGGGCGGAACGTGAGGCGGAGCTGGCGCGGGAGCGGGCGGTCCGGCAGCGCCGGGTGGCACGTCGGCAGCGCCGCCGCGCGGTTCTGCGCCGCTTGACGCCGCAGGTGCGGCGGGGACGCACCGGTCGGCTGGCCCGACATTCGCGGGGTGAGCGCGCCGCGATCGTGTTGCTCACCGGCGCGGCGATGATCCTGATCTGGACGTTCGTCGACGATCTGGCGCTGCGTGTCGCGCTGATCGTGCTGTTGCTGCTCGTACTGCCGGCGATCGTGGTGATCGCCCTGGACCGTCGTACCTGATCGAGGAGAAGACGTTGAGCCTCACCCTTTTACCCGCCGTGGACGTCGCCGACGGCCGGGCCGTCCGGCTCGTACAGGGCGCCGCCGGCAGCGAGAGTGTCTACGGTGACCCGCTGGACGCGGCGCTGGCGTGGCAGCGTGACGGCGCCGAGTGGATCCACCTGGTCGACCTGGACGCGGCGTTCGGTCGGGGCACCAATGCGCACCTGCTCGCCGAGGTGGTGCGCCAGTTGGACGTGCAGGTCGAGTTGTCGGGTGGCATCCGCGACGACGAGTCGCTGCGTGCGGCGCTCGGCACCGGGGCGGCCCGGGTGAACATCGGCACCGCCGCCCTGGAGAACCCCCAGTGGTGCGACCGGGTGGTCGGGGAGTACGGCGACCGGGTCGCGATCGGGCTGGACGTCCGTGGTCAGACGCTGTCCGCGCGGGGGTGGACCCGCGACGGCGGCGACCTGTACGAGGTGCTGGAGCGCCTGGACAAGGCGGGCGCCACGCGGTACGTGGTCACCGACATCACCAAGGACGGCACGATGCGCGGGCCGAACCTGGATCTGCTGCGTGAGGTGTGCGCGCGGACCGACCGGCCGGTGATCGCCTCGGGTGGCGTGTCCACCCTGGACGACCTGCGGGCGCTGGCCACGCTGGAGCCGCTGGGCGTCGAGGGCGTGATCGCCGGTAAGGCGTTGTACGCGGGCGCGTTCACGGTGGCCGAGGCGCTGCGCACCCTGGCCGAGGCGTGACCGTCACCCGGCTGGGGTCGGGCGGGCCGTGGGAGCAGAGCTACGGCTACTCCCGGGTGGTCCGGGCCGGGGTTCTGGCCCTCACGGCGGGCTGTACGGCCACCGTGGACGGTCAGGTGGTGCATGTCGGGGACGCTGCGGCGCAGACCGCGCAGGCGCTGCGGATCGGTCTGGCGGCGCTCGCCGAGGTGGGCGCGGAGCCGGGTGACGTGATCCGGACCCGGATGTACGTGACGGACCGGCTGCACGCCGACGAGGTGGGCCGGGCGCACAACGCGGTCTTCGGCGCGGTCCGGCCGGTGGCGACGCTGGTGGTGGTGGCCGGTCTGCTCGATCCGGACCACCTGGTCGAGGTGGAGTTGGAGGCGTACGTCGGCGACCGCTGACTCCGGCGGTGGCCGGCGTCACGGCCTCCTTCCACCCTGATCGGTTGTGCACAACTTAATTGCGGGCTACGGTTCAACGGTGACCGATGACCTGGTGCTGCGCCGGCAGGTGTGCTTCGCGCTCTACGCCGCGTCGCGCGCCCTCACCGACGTGTACCGGCCGATCCTCGACGAGGTCGGGCTCACCTACCCGCAGTACCTGGTGCTGCTGGTCCTCTGGGAACGCCCCGACGACCCGCCCGCGGTGTCCGAGCTGGGCGCCGAGCTGCGGCTCGACTCCGGCACGCTCTCCCCGCTGCTCAAGCGGCTGGAGAGTGCGGGCCTGGTGGTGCGCCGACGCTCGGCGCGCGACGAACGGCGGGTCGAGGTGGGCCTCACCGAGCAGGGTCGGGCGCTGCGGGAACGGCTCTGCGACGTCCCGCTGCGGATCGCGCAGGCCACCGGGCTGGGCATCGACGAGCTCGTCGCGCTGCGCGACACCCTCACCCGGGTCACCGAGACCATCCATCGACAGAAGGAGCAGTGACCACCATGAAGGTTCTCTACACCGCGTCCGCGACCGCCACCGGTGATGGCCGGGACGGCCACGTCGAGACCTCCGACGGCACCTTCGCCATGGACCTGGCGTCGCCGAAGGAGTTGGGTGGCGAGGGTGGCGGCGCCAACCCCGAGCAGCTCTTCGCCGCCGGCTACGCCGCCTGCTTCCACAGCGCCCTGCGCATCGTCGGCCGCCGCGCCAAGGCCGACGTGACCGGTTCCGTCGTCTCCGCCGAGGTCGGCATCGGCCCGAACGGCAGCGGTGGCTTCGGCCTCACCGCGCAGCTCGTCGTCGACCTGCCCGCCGTCGCCCGCGAGACCGCCGAGCAGCTCGTCGAGCAGGCCCACCAGGTCTGCCCGTACTCCAACGCCACCCGCGGCAACATCGACGTCGTGCTGACCGTCCGCGAGACCCTGGCCGCCTGACCGTCGCGGCCCCGGACCCCACCCGCGTACGAGAGGACGACCCCCCGATGACCAGCAACCGCGAGATCCACCTGGCCCGCCGCCCCGAGGGCTGGCCCACCGAGGACACCTTCCGACTCGTCGAGACCGACGTCCCGACGCCCGGACCGGGCCAGATCGTGGTCCGTAACCAGTACGTCTCCGTCGACCCCTACATGCGGGGACGGATGAACGACGTCAAGTCGTACGTGCCGCCGTTCGCGCTCGACGCCCCGCTGGACGGGGCCGCCGTCGGCGAGGTGGTCGCCAGCGAGTCACCCGACATCGCCGTGGGCGACACCGTGCTGCACGGGCTCGGCTGGCGGGAGTACGCGCTCCTCGACGCCGGCCGCGCGCGCACGGTTGACGCGAGCATCGCCCCGGCCAGCGCGTACCTGAGCGTGCTCGGCATGCCCGGACTGACCGCGTACGCCGGTCTGCTGGAGGTCGCCGCCATGCAGCCCGGCGAGACGGTCTTCGTCTCCGCCGCCGCCGGATCGGTCGGCAGCCTGGTGGGCCAGATCGCCAAGCTCAAGGGCGCCGGCCGGGTCATCGGCAGCGCCGGCTCGGCCGCCAAGGTCGAGCGGCTCCGGGCGCTCGGCTTCGACGCCGCGTTCGACTACCACGACGGCCCGGTCCGTGACTCGCTGCGCGCCTCCGCCCCGGACGGCGTCGACGTCTACTTCGACAACGTCGGCGGCGATCACCTGGAGGCGGCGATCTCGGCCATGAACCTGCACGGCCGGGTCGCCATCTGCGGCATGATCGCGCAGTACAACGCCACCGAGCCGCCGGCCGCGCCGCGCAACCTGGCGCTGGTCATCGGCAAGCGGCTCACCCTGCGCGGGTTCCTGGTCAACGACCACAACAACGTGCGCGCGACGTTCGTCCAGGACGTCGCCGGCTGGCTGCGCGAGGGCAAACTGTCCTACGACGAGACGGTCGTCGACGGCATCGAGAACGCCCCGGCGGCGTTCCTGGGCCTGCTGCGCGGCGAGAACCTGGGCAAGATGCTCGTCCGGGTGTGACACGCACGTGCGGCGCGGCGGTCGGCCCCCTCGGGTCGGCCGCCGTGCCGTACGCGGAGGATAGGCTGACGGCATGACGGTGGCGGTACGGGTGATCCCCTGTCTCGACGTGGACGCCGGGCGGGTGGTCAAGGGGGTCAACTTCCTCGACCTGCGCGACGCTGGCGACCCGGTGGAGCTGGCCGCCGCGTACGACCGGGCCGGCGCCGACGAGCTGACCTTCCTCGACGTCACCGCGTCGTCCAGCGACCGGGGCACCATGCTCGACGTGGTGCGCCGCACCGCCGAGTCGGTCTTCATCCCCTTGACCGTCGGGGGCGGGGTCCGGCAGGTCGGCGACGTCGACACGCTGCTGCGCGCCGGAGCGGACAAGGTAGGCGTGAACACCGCCGCCATCGCGCGGCCGGAGCTGATCGCCGAGATCGCCGACCGGTTCGGCCGGCAGGTGCTCGTGCTCTCCCTCGACGTACGCCGCGCGCCCACGGGCGACACGCCCAGCGGGTTCGAGGTCACCACCCACGGTGGCCGGCGCGGCACCGGCATCGACGCCGTGGGCTGGGCCCGGCAGGTAGCCGAGCTGGGCGCGGGGGAGATCCTGCTCAACTCGATGGACGCCGACGGCACGAAGGCGGGCTTCGACCTGGAACTGATCGGCGCAGTGCGGGCCGTGGTGGACGTGCCGGTCGTCGCCAGCGGCGGGGCCGGCGAGGTGGCGCACTTCCCGCCCGCGATCGGGGCCGGGGCCGACGCGGTCCTGGCGGCCAGCGTCTTCCACTTCGGCGAGCTGACGGTGGGCGAGGTCAAGGACGCGCTGCGCCGCAGCGGCCACCCGGTGCGCTAGCGGGCTCGTGCGGCCCGTCCCTGGTCGTGACCGCCGTGTCGATGTGCTGATGAGCGATATACCTCAGGGGCATAAATATGACTCCGAGGTATATCGGCTGCGACCGCATCCGCCCCCACGGCAGTGACCGAGGGTCAGCGCCGGCCCCCGCTCCAAGTCCTGCGTCGGACGTCAGTGGCCGCCGGAGTGGCCCTCGGGTGACCTGCGCGGGGTGGGGATCGAGCGGACCGCGTACTCCTGCACGGCCGCCGCGTGGTCGGCCTCCTCCAGGATCCAGTCGGCGTGACCCGGCGTGTGCCGGCGACTCAGCACTCCCTGCACCGTGTCCACCATGGTGGCGACGCCGGCCCGGGGGCGGCTGCGCCAGAGCTGCTCACCTTCGGCGGTGATGCGGAACCACCCGTCGGCGACGGTGACCAGGCCCGCGCCGACCAGCCGCTGGACCGCGGCCTCCACCTCGTGTCGCTCGGGAATCGCGTGGTTGAGATGGTCGGCGGTGGACAGCACGTCGGTCAGACGTACGCCCTCCGGCCGGCGGCTGGTCGCGGACCGTCGGTGCCGCCCGGCGCCGCTCGCGATGACCAACGACACGAAGATCCAGGCGTCGCTCCAGCGCCAACCGTTCTCCCCCATGCAGAGATGATGACGGCGAGCGACGCGGAAGGGAACACCCACCCTCCAACGAGCCCACTTCCACCAGCGCGGCGTGCCGGTCCGTGAACGGTCGGTGAACGCCTCACGCCGGCGCGGCCGGGGCGCGCGACGGATCACCGGCAGTGACCGTCGATTCGTCGGCAGCGTCGGCCTCGGCCGGGGGCACCGCGACGAGCGGGATGAAGAACTGCGCCAGCGGGCCGATGGCCAGGGCGTACGCGACGGTGCCCACGCCGACCGTGCCGCCGAGCAGCCAGCCCAGCGCGAGCACGGTGACCTCGATGACGGTACGTACCAGTCGCACCGAGAAACGGGGACGACGGGCGACGAAGCCGGTCATCAGCCCGTCGCGGGGGCCGGGACCCAGTCGGGCGCCGAGGTAGAGCGCGGTGGCGGCGCCGTTGGCGACGATTCCGGTGACCAACAGGGCGATGCGGACACCGAGAGGGCCACCGCCGGGCAGCAGGGCCAGGGTGGCGTCCACCACGAGGCCGACCACCAGCACGTTGCTGACGGTGCCGAGGCCGGGCCGCTGTCGCAGCGGGATCCACAGCAGCAGCACCAGAGCCCCGACACCGATGGTGACCGTGCCGAAGGAGAGCCCGGTCAGCTCGGACAGCCCCTGGTGGAAGACGTCCCAGGGGTCCAGGCCCAGGTCGGAGCGGACCATCAGGGCCATGCTGAGCCCGTAGAGGACGAGCCCGGCGTAGAGCTGGCTGAGCCGTCGTACCGGCCGCTCCCGCAGATTGCCAATCAGTGCCATGCATGCCACTCTAGGTGCCAATCCTCGCGGAGGAAGAAGCCAATATCGGGGGAGTGGTCGTGACCGGTCAGGTGCGAGGCGTCCAATTGGCGCGCCTGCTGGGGCAGTGGCACGCTCTGCCGGGCCGTCGTCGTAGCCCCGACTACGCCGCGCTCGCCGGCGCGGTACGCGGGCTGCTCGCCGACGCCCGGCTTCCTCTGGGCGTGCGACTGCCAGCGGAACGTGAGCTGGCCGAGGCGCTGCGGATCAGCCGTACCACGGTCACCGCCGCGTACCGGGAGCTGCGCGAGACCGGCCACCTGGCCAGCCGACGAGGTGCCGGCAGTTGGACGATGCTGCCGGGCAACCACCGGGTCGCCAGCACCGGCCTGTGGACGCCGTCGGACGACCGGGACATGATCGACCTCGGCGTCGCCGCGTTGGCGGCCCCGCCGCAACTGCTCACGGCCGCCCGCGCCGCCGTCGAGGATCTGCCCCGCTACCTGGGCGGCGCCGGTTACCACCCGACCGGCATCGGCGAGTTGCGCGAGGCGGTGGCCGCCGGCTACACCGCGCGCGGGCTGCCCACGTCGGCCGACCAGATCATGGTCACCAGCGGCACCCAGCACGCCCTGGACCTGGTGCTGCGCCTCGCCCTGGCCCCCGGCGGGAACGTGCTGGTCGAGTCACCGACCTACCCCAACGCCCTCGCCGCGCTGGCCGGCCGGCGGGCCCGGATCGCCACGCACGGGCTGTCCGCCGACGCCGGTGGCTGGGAGCCCGACCTGTTGCTGGGCAGCCTGCGGCAGACCCGGCCCAAGCTGGCGTACCTGATCCCGGAGTTCCAGAACCCGACCGGGCACCTGATGCCCGCGCCGTTGCGGGAGCGGGTGGTCGCCGCCGCCCACGCCGTGGGCACCGACCTCATCGTCGACGAGTCCTTCGTGGACCTCCCGCTCGACGGCGTCGAGATGCCGCCACCCACGGCCACGTTCGACCGGCACTCCCGGGTGGTCAGCATCGGGGGGATGAGCAAGCCGTACTGGGGTGGCCTGCGGATCGGCTGGATACGCGCCTCCGCGCCGCAGGTGCAGCGGCTGGCCGCCGTCCGGGTCGGCGTCGACATGTCCAGCCCCGTGCTCGACCAGTTGGTCGCGGTGCGCCTGCTCGCCGACGCGGCCGCCATCGTCGCCGACCGCCGGGCGCAGCTCGCGGCCCAACGCGACGCGTTGCTCGGCGCGTTGGCGCACCGGCTTCCGGACTGGCGGGTGACCGTGCCGCGCGGCGGCGTCACGCTCTGGGCCGAGCTGGACGGCCCGGTCTCCAGTGCGCTCGCCCGAGCCGCCGAGGAGGTGGGCGTGCGGCTCGCGCCCGGGCCCCGGTTCGGTCTGGACGGCACCCTGGAACGCTTCCTGCGGTTGCCGTTCACCCTGCCCGCGGCAGAGCTGGAGGAGGCCGTGGAGCGGATCGCCACGGTCCGTTACGACCTGGACCGCAGCGACCGGCAGCGGTGGCCGGAGCCGTCGGTCATCGCCTGAGAGGGCGCGGAAACGCCGGTGGCCCCGCACCCGGGCGGGTACGGGGCCACCGACGGTCCGTCGCTACAGCTCGGCGAGGGTGCCGGCGTACATCTTGTCGATCTCGGCGGCGAAGTTGCCCTCCACGCCCCGTCGCTTGATCTTCAGTGACGGGGTGATCTCGCCGTCCTCGATGGTCAGGTCACGCGGCAGGATGGCCACCTTCTTGATCGTCTCCCACCGGTTCAGCTTGGCGTTGAGCTGGGCGACGTACTCCTCGACCATCGCCTGCGCCTCCGGCGAGGCGACGATCTCGGTGTAGTCGCGGCCCTCCAGCGGGCCGCCGGCGACCCAGCCCCGGATGGCGTCCGGGTCGAGCGTGACGAGCATCGTGCAGAAGTTGCGGGACTGCCCGATCACGACCGCCTGCGAGGTGTACGGGCAGATCGCCTTGAACAGGCCCTCGATGTGCGACGGCGCGATGTACTTGCCGCCCGAGGTCTTGACCAGGTCCTTCTTGCGGTCGGTGATGCGCAGGTAGCCCTGCTCGTCGAGCGTGCCGATGTCGCCGGTGCGGAAGAAGCCGTCCTCGGTGAACGCGGCGGCCGTCTCCTCGGGCAGGTTGTGGTAGCCGCGCATGACCGGCCGCCCCCGAACCAGGATCTCGCCGTCGGTGTCGATCCGGCACTCCAGGTCGCCCATCGCCCGCCCGACCGTGCCGATGCGCAGCCCGTCCGGCGGGTTGACGAAGTTGCCGGCGCTGGTCTCGGTGAGGCCGTAGCCCTCCGAGATCGGCAGGTTGGCGGCGGCGAAGAAGGTGGCGATCTCCGGGCTCAGTGGCGCGGCGCCGGAGACCAGCACCCGCATCCGCCCGCCCAGGCGGGCCTGGAGCTTGCTGAACACCAGCTTCTCGGCCAGCCCGTACCGGAGCTTGAGCCCGGCCGGCACCGGCTTGCCGGCCTGCTCCAACGCGATCTTCTCCTTGCCGACCTGCACGCCCCAGGCGAAGATCTTCGCCTTTGCGCCGCCGGCGCCCTGCGCCGTGGTCACCGCCCGGTTGTAGACCTTCTCGAAGACCCGGGGAGCGCCGCACATCAGCGTCGGTCGGATCACCGCGAGCAGGTCGACCAGCTTCTCCACCCGCCCGTCCACGTAGGTCGGCAGGCCGACGTGGATCGCGCCGCACAGCAGCGTCTTGCCGAACGAGTGCGCCAGCGGCAGCCACAGGTACTGGAGGTCGTCGTCGCGCAGGAGCCCGACGTCGGCCTGCGCCACCGCCTCCCAGCACCACCCACCGTGCAACAGCTCGACACCCTTGGGCTGGCCGGTGGTGCCGGAGGTGTAGATCAGGGTGGCCAGGTGGTCGGGGCCGATGCCGGCCACGAGCATGTCGATCAGATCAGGCTCGGCGGCCAGCGCCTGCTTGCCCCGCTCTTCCAGCTCGGTGAGGGTGAGCTGGGGGATCGCGGCGTTCGGGTCGGGAGTGCCGTCGAAGAGCACCACGTGGGTCAGCGCCGGCAGATCGGCTCCGGCGATCTTGGCTGCCTGCGTCGGGTTCTCCGCGAAGAGGACCCGCGAGGCGGAGTCAGCGATGATGTACGTCGCGTCCGCCGGCTCGGTGGTCGGGTAGACGGTGGTGGTCGCCCCGCCGGCGCACATGATGCCGAGGTCGGCGACCACCCAGTCCAGCCGGGTGTTGGCGAGGATCGCGACCGGGTTCTCCTGGCCGACGCCGAGCGCGTGCAGGCCGGCGGCGACCGCCTTGGCGCGCTGGCCGACCTGCTCCCAGGTCAACCAGTCGGGCCCCGAGTCGTCAGGGGTCGGGGACGCGAACGCGTGCCGGTCGGGGGTGGCCGCCACGCGCTTGAGGAACATGTCCGGGATGGAACGGTACGGTACATCGAGAGCCATCGCTGTAGCCGCCTTCGGGGGTGGTGACGTGACGGTCGTCACGTCATAGTGGTTACCGAAGAGTATTGCCTGATACCGGGCATCGGCTAGTGCCGGTGATCGTCCGGCAGCCCTGCCGCGCCGACCGGCGTCCCGAATCAGGCGTAGCGGGCAGCCACGACCGACCAGTCGTAGGTGGCCCGAACCCAGTTGCGTCGCGCGGCCAACGGCGAGCGGAACCCCTCGGCGCCGCTGGCCAGCAATTCCTTCTCCGCCGCCTGGTACGCCGCCAACCCCCGGTTGAAGCGGTCCGCGGCCGCCCGTAAGGCGTCCGCCTCGTCGAGGCCACGCTCCTGGGCGATGACCGTCACCAGGTTGTGCGCGTCCGGGTCGGACCGGCTCTCCTTGCCGTACGAGAAGAGGTCGTTGCACCAGCACACCAGGTCCACCGCCAGCAGGTCCAGGGCGGTCAGCGCCGCGTCGGCGCGTCCGGCCGGCCCGAGTGGCTGCTCCGACGCGAGGTCGGTCAGGGTGAGACAGGGGTGCACCCCGCCGATGTGCCGACGCAGTTGGACGTACTCCGTCACCCCCGGCACCCGGCGGCGCTCCCGGTTGCTGGCCTCCCAGAGCAGCGCCAGCAGGTACTGGCGGACCTGGCTGACGAATCGCAGCAGCATCGGCGCACGGCCCTCGGCCCGGGTCCGGCGGCACAGGTCGTGCAGCGCGGCGCCCAGCGGGCCGGCCTCCGGTGGTGGTGGGGCATCCGGATCGCCGGCGTGGTCCAGCACGTTCAGCAGGGCGGCGATGACCGGCGCGAGCCGGCTCGGATCGGCCCCGAGGCCGTCCTCGTCGCAGGTGTCGTCCATGACGAAGAGCCAGGAGATGAGGTCGGTGAGGAGGCGCAGCCCCCGCACCGGCCCGTCCGGGCAGGCTCGGCCCGCCAGACCGGCGGCGTCCGCCCGTTGCAGTCGATGAATTTGACCGGAGTTGACCAGGCCGAAAGCGCGCGCCCACTCGACGCTTTCGGTGGCTACCCGATCCGTGGACTTGTGGCGCCCCGCCGTGAAGGAGGGTTCCCGTAGCGCCGAGATTGCGAAACTTCGCATCGTGTGCCCCCACATCGTGCCGCCCTGGCGCGGAACGGCGCGGTGAAGCGTACGGGAGGAGGTATCGGTACGCATCGTTGGGACTGAGGCATTCGTCCGACGTTGCTGTGACCGATTAAGCGCAGAAAGTCACATGCCCAGGCTGGCGTTGCGTAACTGGCGGGCCGACGACGCGGAGCCGTCGAGCTGTACCCGTGCGACCCGTTGCCGTCCGGAGAGGAACAGGGCCAACTCGGCCGGAGCGCCCACCACCCGTAGCCGTTCGCCGCCCCGGCCGACGGAGACCTCGCCGTACCCCGGCGCCTGGACGTAGAGGTCGGCCGGGAAACGCCGCAGCGTCAGCCGGGCCATCGGAGCGGCCCGCTTCCACAGCGTGGCCTGGAGGCCGCGCGGCAGCTCGCGCGGCTGCCAACCCGCGACCGCCCGCCGCACGTCCTCGTGGTGGATGAAGAACTCCATCGTGTTGACCAGCTCGTCGGTCAGCGGGTTGCTGATCGGGCTCCACACCGGCGGTCGGCGCACCCGCGCCACCAGCTCGGGGTAGGGCCCGGCGGCGAGCCGGCGGCGGACCCGTTCGGCGTACCCCCGCAGCGGCGCCAGCAGGATTCCGCCGGCGGCGTCCAGGCGGCGTTCGCGCAGCACGAGGTGCGCGGCGAGGTCGCGGGTCGCCCAGCCCTCGTTGATGGTCGGCGCGTCGGGCCCGAGGGCCAGCAGGAGATCGGCCAGCGCCTCGCGCTCGGCTCGGGCGTACCGCGACATGGGCCGATCGTAGGCCCGGACCTCCGCTGCCGCGCGCCGAGCGGTGCCGGGTCGTCGCGCCCGTCGCGGGCGTGCAGGACGTGATGGTCGACATATCCCGTCCGGGTCGGCGGTGCCGGTCCGCAACGGTAAGGATGAGGTAGATAATTGTGGCTTACGGCGGGGGAGAGCGTGGCGAGCAGGACAAGCCGGGACGTGCTCGGCAGAGGGCTGGGGGTTCTGCGGCAGGCGATCCGGGAGCAGCCACGGATCTTCGCGGTTGCCGTGGTCGGCAGCGTGCTGTTCGGCTCCATGGTCATCGTCAGCGCCTACGTGGTGGGCGCGGTGGTCGGCGACGTGGTGGTGCCGGCGATCGCGCGCGGCGAGGTCGGCGTCGGCGCGCTGACGCTGGCGGCGGTCGCCCTGTTCGGGATCAGCGTGCTGCGGGTGGTCGGCATCTTCGGCCGCCGACTCGGCGCCGGCTACATGCAGTACCGGCTCCAGGCCGCCTACCGCCGCCGGGTCACCCGCCGCTACCTGGACCTGCCGCTGTCCTGGCACCACCGCAACGCCACCGGCACGCTGCTGTCCAACGCCAACTCCGACGTGGAGGCGGCCTGGTATCCGATCGCCCCGCTGCCCTTCGCGGTGGGCACGCTGGTGATGCTGGTCGGCGCGATCATCTCGCTGTTCGCCACCGACTGGGCCCTGGCCCTGGTCGGTCTCGCGGTGTTCCCCGCGCTGTTCGCGCTCAACGTGGTCTACTCCCGCCGGATGGCGCCCCGCCAGGCCCGCGCGCAGCGGTTGCGCGCCGAGGTCAGCGGCATCGCCCACGAGAGCTTCGACGGCGCGCTGGTGGTCAAGACGATGGGCCGCGAGGCGCAGGAGACCGCCCGGTTCGCCGGCCGCGCCGGTGAGCTGCGCGACGCCCTCATCGCCGTCGGCCGGCTGCGGGGCGTCTTCGACCCGCTGCTGGAGACGCTGCCCAGCCTCGGCACCCTGGCCGTGCTCGTGGTCGGGGCGTTCCGGCTGCGCCAGGGCGCGATCAGCGTCACCGAGCTGGTCAGCGTCGCCTTCCTCTTCACCGTGCTGGCCTTCCCGGTGCGGGCCATCGGCTGGGTGCTGGCCGAGCTGCCGCGCAGCGTCGCCGGCTGGGACCGGGTGCGCCGGGTCCTCGACGCCACCGGCGAGATGCCGTACGGGCAGCGGACGCTCGACCCGGCCACCCCGGGCCCGGCCACGCTCACGTTCGCCGACGTGCACTTCTCCTACCCGCCGGCCGAGGCCCACCAGGTCGGCGCGCAGGTGCTCGGCGAGGTCGGTTTCACCGTCCCGGCCGGCCGCACGGTCGCCCTGGTCGGGCCCACGGGCGCCGGCAAGTCCACCATCGCCTCGCTGGCCGTACGCCTGGTCGACCCGGACTCGGGCACCGTCGCGCTGGACGGCGTGGACGTGCGCGACCTGACCGCCGCGTCGCTGGCCGGCACGGTCGCGCTCGTGGCGCAGGTGCCGTTCGTGTTCGACGACACCGTACGGGCCAACATCGCCCTGGACCGGCCGGGCATCGACGACGAGGCCGTGTGGGCGGCGCTGCGCCTGGCCGAGGCGGACGGGTTCGTCGCGGCGCTGCCCGACGGGCTGGACACGATGGTGGGCGAGCGGGGCACCTCGCTCTCCGGCGGTCAGCGGCAGCGGCTCACGCTGGCCCGCGCCCTCGCCGGACGGCCACGTCTGCTGGTGCTCGACGACGCGACGAGCGCCGTGGACCCCCGCGTGGAGGCGGCCATCCTCGCCGGCCTGCGTTCCTCGGCCGGTGAGCCGGGAGTTCCCGCCGCGTCGATCCTCGTCGTGGCGTACCGCCGGGCCACCATCGCCCTCGCCGACGAGGTCATCTACGTCGAGCAGGGCCGGGTGGTCGCGCGGGGCACGCACACCGAGCTGCTGGCCACCGTGCCCGGGTACGTGGACCTGGTCACCGCGTACGAGCAGGCGGAGGTCGACCGGGCGCAGGAGCGCGCGTACGACGACGAGGTGGCGCCGCTGCCGTCGGGCCTGGAGATCGAGGTGGACCATTGAGTACGACGGTGACGACGGTGACGACCGAGCAGCGGGACGAGCGGCCGGAGACGACCTGGCAGACGTTGCGGCGCGGGCTGGCCCTGTCGCCCGAGCTGCGGACCGGGCTGGCCGCCACCCTGGCCCTGGCGCTGGTCTACATGGTGGGCCGGGTGGCCGTTCCGGTGGCCGTGCAGCAGGGCATCGACCGGGGCATCGTCGGCGGTCTGCGGCTGGACGTCGTCTGGTCGGTGGTGGCGGTCACGGCGGCGATCCTCGTGGTCACCACCGCGTGCGGCTACCTGATGATGCGCCGGTTGTTCACGGTCAGCGAGACGGCGTTGGCGAACGTGCGGACGCGGGCGTTCCGGCACGTGCACGACCTGTCGATGCTGCACCAGCAGTCGGAGCGGCGCGGGTCGCTGGTCTCGCGGGTGACCAGCGACGTCGACCAGATCACCCAGTTCCTCCAGTGGGGCGGGGTGATCCTGCTGGTCAACCTGGGTCAGCTTGTGGTGACGACGGCCGTCATGCTGGCGTACTCCTGGCAGTTGACCCTGGTGGTGTTGGCCGCGTTCCTGCCGGCGGTGCTGGTCATCCGTCAGTTGCAACGCCGCCTCGGCGCGGCGTACGCGACGGTGCGCCAGCGCACCGGCGCGTTGCTGGGCGCGATCGGCGAGAGCGTCGTGGGCGCGCCGGTGATCCGGGCGTACGGCATCGCGGGGCGCACCGAGCGGCGGCTGGACGAGGCCATCGACGCGCAGCGCGTCGCCCAGCAGCGGGCGATCCGGATCAGCATCGTGGGCAGCTCGGTCGGTGAGTTGGCGGCGGGGTTGGCGCTGGCCGGCGTGGTGGTGCTCGGTGTGACGCTGGGCGTGGACGGCACGCTGTCGATCGGCCAGCTCACCGCGTTCCTGTTCCTGGTGACGCTGTTCATCCAGCCGGTGCAGATCGCCACCGAGGTGCTCAACGAGGCGCAGAACGCGATCGCGGGCTGGCGGCGGGTGCTGGACGTGCTGGACGTGGCCCCGGACGTCGCGGACCCCGGGGAGCAGGGCCGGGACCTGCCGATCGGTCCGTTGGACATCCGGTTCTCGGGGGTGCGGTTCGCCTACCCTGGCGGGCCGCCGGTGCTGCACGACATCGACCTGGAGATCCCGGCGAAGAGCCGGGTGGCGGTGGTCGGCGAGACGGGCAGCGGCAAGACGACCTTCGCGAAGCTGCTCACCCGACTGATGGATCCGTCGGCGGGGGCGGTGCTGCTGTCCGGGGTGCCGCTGGCGCAGGTGCGCTTCGACTCGCTGCGCTCTCGGGTGGTGATGGTGCCGCAGGACGGGTTCCTCTTCGACGCGACGGTGGGCGACAACGTGCGGTTCGCCCGGCCGGAGCTGACCGACGAGGAGTTGGGGGCCGCCTTCACGGAGTTGGGCCTGGCGGACTGGTTGGACGGTCTGCCCGCCGGCCTGGACACGCCGGTCGGCGAGCGTGGCGAGGCGTTGAGCGTCGGGGAGCGGCAGCTCGTCGCGCTGGCCCGGGCGTACGTGGCCGATCCGGATCTGCTGGTGCTGGACGAGGCGACCAGCGCGGTGGACCCGGCGACCGAGGTGCGGTTGCAGCGCACCCTGGACGCCGTCACACGGGGGCGGACGACCCTCGCCATCGCGCATCGGCTCTCCACCGCCCAGGCCGCCGACGAGGTCATCGTGGTGGACCGGGGGCGCATCGTGCAGCGTGGTCCGCACGACGAGTTGGTGCGCGACGCCGACTCGGTCTACGGGCTGCTGTACGCCTCCTGGTTGGAGCAGACCCGGTAACGGCTCGGTTTCCGCGGGCGTTGGCTGGTGGACGCGGTGGTGCTGGTGCTCTACGCTCCGGTTAGGTAAGGCTAACCTTTGAAGGAGGTTGCGCCATGCGGCCCAGCCCCGCCGAGATCGTCCGCACCCTCGTCGCCGGTCGCCTGCCCGGCCTCGTCCACCTGGCTCGCCGCCCGGGTCCGCACCACGCCCGGCACGTGACCGACCCCGAAGGCCGGGTGCTGCTGCTGGTGCCGGTGGCCAGCCACCTGGGCGCCGCGCTCCAGCCCGCCGCCGGGGGCGCCGACGTCGCGGTGGTCCTGGACGTCCTCGACCTGCCACCCGCCGCCGGCGCTCCCGGGCTCGGTCGGGCCTGGGTCTCCGGTTGGGCCGCCGAACTGCACGACGACGAGGCCCGCCGGGCCGCGGTCGACTTCGCCGCCGTCGAGCCGACCGGCGACCTGCTCGACGTGGGCGCCCGCTTCCGGCTGTTCCGCTTCGAGGTGGCCGAGGTCCGCTGGGAGCGGGCCGGCGTCGTGCACCGGATCGACCCGGGGGAGTACGCCGAGGCGGAGCCGGACCCGGTGCACCCCTTCGAAGCTCTGCTGCTCGCCGACTTCGCCCACCACGACCCCGCCGCCGTCACCGACTACCTCCGCCGGCAGCTCGGGCTGACCGAAGAGGCCCCGGACGGACCGCCGCGCGTGGTGCGTGTCGACCGCTACGGGCTGGTGGTCGCTCTCGGACGCCCCGGCGCACGACGGCGCGTCCGGCTGGCGTTCCCGTGCCCGCTCAGTGGTCCGGACGAGCTGGGCCGGCTGCTCCCGCCGCTGCGCCGCCCCGCGGACGCGCATCCGCCCCGCTAGATCGGCAGGGGCCCGGTCAGGTACCGCTGGACGCTGGGACCGATGGTGGCGACCAGGGTCTCCGGATCGGCCGACGCGACCGGCTCCAGCCGCACCACGTGCCGGATCATCGCGAGCCCGATGAGCTGGGTGGCGACCAGCGCGCCCCGCATCGGGACCTCGGCCGGGTCGACGTCGAGCTGGTCGAGCACCCGGCGCAGCACCTGCGTGGTGACGAACTCCCGCAGCAGTCGCGCCGTCCACTCGCTGCTCAGCACCGAGCGCACCAGCGCCACCCCCGCGCTGCCGGCCGGAGAGTCCCAGATGCCGACGAAGGTGCGTACCAGCCGTTCGCCGACGCCGTCCTGGTCACCCGCCAGCACGGCCGGCAGCAGTTCGGCGGGGTCCACGGGGAAGTTCATCGCGGCCCGGAAGAGCTGGTCCTTCGTGCCGAAGTAGTGGTGCACCAGCGCCGGATCCACCCCGGCGGTGGCGGCGATGGCGCGGATCGGGGCGGCGTCGAACCCCCGTTCGGCGAACGTCGCCCGCGCCGCGTCGAGGATCGCCTCCCGGGTGTCCGGGTTGCCGGGTCGTCGGCCCGTACGCCGCGTCATCGCCGCCCCTCGTTCGTCCGCTGACGCCGCCGGTCTCCCGGCGGCGCTTGGCGACCCGCCCCGCGCGGGCCGCCGCCGGCGGTCGGTCAGCCGGTGCGCCGACGCAGGGTCGCCGCCGCGAGCACCAGCGCCAACACCACCGCGCCGAACACCACGCCCACGTCCCGCCACATGGTCCCGGTCGGCTCGGCGTGGGCGCCGACCTCCTGCAACGCCTCGATGGCGTACGTCAGCGGCAGGGCGTCACTGAGCCCCTGGAGCCAGCCGGCCATCTCGTCCCGAGCCACGAACAGCCCACACAGCAGGAGCTGGGGGATCACCACGACCGGGAGGAACTGTACTGCCTGGAACTCGGTGCGGGCGAAGGCGCTGCACAGCAGGCCGAGGGAGACCCCGAGCACCGCGTCGAGCACCGCGATCCCGATCACCAGACCGCTGCTGCCGAGAGTCCGCAGATCGAAGACCCAGTACGCCAGACCGGCCGCCAACGCGGCCTGCACGGCGGCGGCCAGCCCGAACGCGATGCCGTACCCGAACAGCAGGTCGAGCTTGCCCAGCGGGGTGGTGAGCAGCCGTTCCAGGGTGCCGGACGTGCGCTCGCGCAGCATCGCGATGCTGGTCACCAGAAACATGATCACGAAGGGGAAGGTCCCCAGCATCACCAGCGCGACCCGGTCGAACACCGACGGCTGTCCCGGCAGGGTCGGCTTGTCGGCGTACATGTAGTAGACCAGCGTGAGCAGGACCGTCGGCACCACCACGAGCAGCGCGATCGTCCGCCGGTCGTGCCGGAGCTGGCGCAGGACGCGACCGATGGTGGCCGCCAGGATCCGCACGTTCATGAGGTCTCCTTGGTTCGCGACTGCGGGGCTCGCAGACCCGGCTCACTCCTCGCGCTCACGACGAGGCCTCCCGTCCGGCGGACGCCTTCGCCTCGCCGGCCCGGATCAGCCGCAGGAACGCCTCGTCGAGGTCGTCCACGCCGGCGGCGGCACGGATCGCGGCCGGACTGTCGTCGGCGATCAGCCGCCCCTCGCGGATCAGCAGCAGCCGGTCACAGCGGGCCGCCTCGTCCATCACGTGACTGGACACCAGCAGGGTGGTGCCGGCGGCGGCCATGGCGTGGAACCGGGCCCACAGGTCGGCCCGCAGCACCGGGTCCTGACCGACGGTCGGCTCGTCGAGGATGACCAGCTCCGGATCACCGACCAGGGCGCAGGCCAGCGAGGCCCGACTGCGCTGGCCGCCGGAGAGGGTGGCGACCAGTTGACCGGCCGCCCGGGCCAGCCCGACGGCGCTCACCGCCTCGTCGGCCTCGGCCCGACCACGCCCGTACAGGGCGGCGAAGTAGCGGGCGTTCTCCCGCACGGTCAGGTCGGCGTAGACGCTCGGCGCCTGCGTCAGGTAGCCCACCCGGTGTCGCAGCGCCGGGGCGCCCGCCGGCTGGCCCAGCACGGTCACCGTGCCTGAGGTCACCACCTGCACGCCGACCACCGCGCGCATGAACGTGGTCTTGCCGCTGCCGCTGGGCCCCAGCAGGCCGGTGACGGCGCCCCGCGGAACGGCGCAGGTGATGCCGTCCAGCACCCGCCGTCCGCCCCGATCGACCACCAGGTCGTGGACGCCTATCGCGTCGTCCATCGCGTACCTCCCAAGAAACTCATCATTCGTTGAATTCCACGCTAGAGGGGATTGTGCGGCCCGCGCAACGGCCGGCCTGTCCGCTCGTGCCCGCCCTCGCGCCCACCGCTACAACGGGCAGTAGGCTTCGGACCGGACAGCAGGTCCGGCAACGGGCATTGCGCGCCGATCGGGCGTACGGCACGATGGCGCCGTGGGTCACGCTCCGTTACCGCACAGCGGATTTCTCGAGGACTGGGCCGCGCGGTTGCGGGACGCCGCCGAACGACCGGTCGTCGGCATCCTGCTGCGCGGCAGTCACGCCCGGCGGGCAGCCACCGCGCACAGCGACGTCGACCTCGACGTGCTGGTCGGTGGCTCGCCGTACGCCGCCCGTCGCGCGTACCTGGCCGAGACCGCCGGCCGGGTCACCCACGTCTCGGTGGCGGCGCGCGACGTCCGCTCCTGGGTGCACCGGCTCGGCGAACCGGCCGACTGGGCGTTCGGACTGCCGGTGACCGCGCCGGCCCGGCTGCTCTGGGCGGACCCGCACTGGCGGCCCCGGATCGACCTGCCGGTGCTCTGCCAACCCGCCGAGCCACCCCGGTTGGAGGAGCTGATCGCCCTGCTCGGCAAGGCCGCCGCCGCCCGGGCCGCCGCCGACCGTCTCGGGGTCCGGCTCGCCGTGGCGGACCTGGCCCGCCTCTGCCCGTCGGTGCTGCGCCCGGCGAACCCGTCGGTGCGGGTGTCGTCCCGACGCGCGGCGTTCGCGGCGGCCCTGGAGCTGCCCGTCGCCCCGGTCGGCTACCGCGACGACATGCTCCTCTGCCTCGGCCTGCGTCCGGGCGCCACCGCGCAGCTCTGGGCCGCCGCCGTGCGGCTGGTCGCCGGCACCCTGCCGTTGATCCGCCCGTACGCCGGGGAGATCGCCGACTCCTCCGGCGCCGACCTGGCCGACGCTCTGGTCGACGGCCGCCTCGACCGTTACGTGGCCCAGCTCGCGCGGCCCGTGGGTCACCGGCCGAACCCTCGGCGGGAGCCGTCGCCGGTGCCCACGCCACGTGCGGGACAATGGGAAACTGTGCCCGTACCTGACGCGCCGGTGACCGGCGTCCCCAGCGAACCGAGTGGCCCGGTGGCCTCGGCGCCGGTCCGTCCGTCCCGGCTCGACCCGGCCATCGCGGCCCGGCTGCGCCGCACCGCCGACGGCCTGGTCGCCGCCGTCGTACGCGCGCACGACTCCGGTGAGGTGCTGATGGTCGCCTGGATGGACGACGAGGCGTTGCACCGCACCCTCACCACCGGGCGGGCCACCTACTGGTCGCGCAGCCGCCGCGAGTACTGGGTCAAGGGCGCCACCTCCGGGCACCACCAGTACGTGCGCTCGGTCGCCCTGGACTGTGACGGCGACGCGCTGCTGGTCAGCGTCGACCAGGTCGGCGCGGCCTGCCACACGGGGCACCGGACGTGCTTCTTCACCGAGCTGCCGGTGACCGCGCCGGAGGCACCGTGACCACCGTGGGCACGATCCCGCGCGACCTCGCCGCCGCTAACGAGAGGCGGGTCGGCGCATGACCGACGGCGCGGTGAGTCCCGACCTGGCCACCTTCACCGACCTGGCCGCCCGCTGGCGCGTCGTGCCGGTCACCCGACGCCTGCTGGCCGACGCCGAGACTCCGGTGGGGGTCTACCGCAAGCTCGCCGGCGGGCCCGGCACGTTCCTGCTCGAATCGGCCGAGCAGGGGGTCGGCTCGGCGGGCATGGCCTGGTCGCGGTACTCGTTCATCGGCGTACGGAGCAGCGCGACCCTCGTCGAGCGGAACGGCGCGGCGACCTGGCTCGGGCAGCCCCCGGCCGGGCTGCCCACCGACGGTGACCCGGTGCGGGTGCTGCGGGACACCGTCGCGGCGCTCGCCGGCCCGCCCCAGGGTCCGGGCGACGGCCTGCCGCCGCTGACCGGGGGCATGGTCGGCTACCTCGGCTACGACCTCGTCCGTCGCTTCGAACGGCTGCCCGAGCTGACCGAGTCCGACCTCGGCGTGCCGGAGCTGGGCATGATGCTCGCGACCGACCTGGTGGTGCTCGACCACTACGACGGCTCCGCGATCCTGGTCGCCAACGCGGTGCTGCCACCGCTGGACGCCCCGGGCCGCGACGCGCACGTCACCGCCGCGTACCACCACGCGGTGGGCCGCCTCGACGCGATGACCACCGCGCTGTCCCGACCCATCCCGCCGATGATCTCGACGGTCGCGCGTCCGCCGGCCGGCGAGGTCGTCTGTCGTACCCCCGAGGGGGGCTACGTCAAGGCCGTGGAGGCGGCCAAGGAGGCGATCCGGGCCGGCGAGTGCTTCCAGATCGTGCTGTCCCAGCGGTTCGAGCGGACCACGCACGCCGACCCGCTGGACGTCTACCGGGTGCTGCGCACCAGCAACCCCAGCCCGTACATGTACCTGCTGCGCTTCGACGGGTTCGACATCGTCGGCTCGTCGCCGGAGGCGCACCTGAAGGTCACCGCCGGGGCGGACGGGCGGCGGCGGGCGCTGCTGCACCCGATCGCCGGAACCCGGCCGCGCGGCGGCACCCCGGCCGCCGACGCGGGCCTCGCCGCCGAGCTGCTCGCCGACCCCAAGGAGCGTGCCGAGCACGTCATGCTCGTCGACCTGGGCCGCAACGACCTGGGCCGGGTCTGCGAGCCGGGGAGCGTCCAGGTGCCCGAGTTCGCGACCATCGAGCGGTACAGCCACGTGATGCACATCGTCTCCACCGTGACCGGCACGCTCCGTGACGACCGTTCCGCGTTCGACGCGCTCGCCGCGACCTTTCCGGCCGGGACGCTCTCCGGCGCGCCGAAGGTGCGCGCCATGGAGATCATCGAGGAGTTGGAACCGGTCCGCCGAGGCGTCTACGGAGGCACGGTCGGCTACTTCGGCTTCGGGGGTGACCTGGACATGGCGATCGCCATCCGGACCGCGCTGATCCGTGACGGCCGCGCCTACGTGCAGGCCGGCGCCGGGGTGGTCGCCGACTCGGATCCGGCCGCCGAGGAGCAGGAGACCCGCGACAAGGCCGCCGCCGTGCTGGCCGCGATCGCCGCCGCCGAAACGCTCCGGGCGGCCCGATGACCAGCCACGACCGGCCGGAGCCGAGCCGGCAGCCCACGACGGGCCGGCGCGAGCTGACGTACGCGATGCTGCTCTGTCTTGCCGGCGCGGGCCTGGCGCTGTGGATGGCGACCCGGGGCTGGTCGGTCGAGGTGACCGCGCGGCCGGCGCCGCTGCCGCCGGTGCGTGCGACCCGCAGCGGGGCGGCCCTGCTGCCGTGGCTGCCGGCGCTGGCCGTGGTGGCGTTGGCCGGCGGTGGCGCGGTGCTGGCCACCCGGGGGCGGGTACGGCGGCTGTTGGGTGTGCTGCTCGGCGTGCTGGGTCTGGCGGTGTCGGCCGGTGCCGGTTACGGACTGGTCGCCGACCTCGGTGGTGTGGTGAGCCGGCAGTGGCCGGCGCTCTGCCTGGTCGGCGGTCTGCTCGTCGCCGTGGGCGGCGGGTGGACGGCGCTGCGGGGCGGCGGGTGGCCGGCGATGGGCGCCCGGTACGAGCGGCCGGCGCGGACCGTCACGGAGAGTAGGTCGACGACGGCTGCCGCTCCGGGCCCGATGGCCGGTCGGCGGACCACGGAGGCGTGGGACGCGTTGGACCGGGGCGAGGACCCGACGGCCGGCTGATCAGCCGACCGGCTGAGGGTCCCGTTCCCGGGCGACCGGCTGACGATCCCGCTGCGGGCGGGTGGCGGTGGTGCGGGCGGCGGTCAGCTCGGCCACCAGGCGGTCCAGTTCGGCGCGTCGGTCGGCGCGGGCCCGGTCGGCGCAGACCGCCTCCCAGGCGTTACCGCGTGCCGTGCGTACCCGGCCCTCGCCGACGACGGCACGCTCCAGGGTGTGCACCACCCCGACGGCGAGCGACGCCATGGTCCGCGAGATGGTGGTCAGTCCGATGCTGGTGTTCGACTCGGCAGTATTCATGGCTCACTCCGCACGAGGAGTCGACGACGGTGGGGCAGGCGCGTCATCGAGTCTGCCCGAGGACGATGCTCACCGGCCGACGTTTCGGCCGGGTGACCGCCCCGTCAACTGTCCCGCCACGCCCACGACCTGGGAGGGGCCGTTCGGCCTTGAGCTTGCTCACAACATCGACTGCTGTCGCTGTCGCCGGGCGGCGATCCGGAGTGGGTGGCATGATCGATGGGTCGGCCCGGTTCAACCGGAGCCGCCGGGCTCTCATCGCGTGACGGTGATCGATACCGGAGGTGGCGCAGCGTGACATCCCCTTCACGGCAAGTCGGCCATTATGCCGCAGGCCTTTTCGTGAGCAGCGCCATACCCCCGGCTCCCGGCCTCGGTCGGGTGCCCCTAGCATCGGCCCATGACACCCGGAGAGGGGAGTCCGTTGGTGACTGCTGAGCATGCGCACGCGGAGGGGGACGAAGCCGGTCAGGCGGCGTCCGTAAGCGTGCTCGACGAGATTCTGGCCGGCGTGCGCGAGGACGTCGCCCGTCGCCAGGAGCAGGTTCCGTTGGAACGGATCCGTGAACTGGCCGCGGCGGCGCCGCCGCCGCTGGACGCGTACGCCGCGCTGCGCAAGCCCGGTGTGGCGGTCATCGCCGAGGTCAAGCGCTCCTCGCCGTCGAAGGGCCGGCTGGCCGAGATCGCCGATCCGGCCGACCTCGCCGTCGACTACGCGGCGGGTGGCGCGCGGGCCATCAGCGTGCTGACCGAGGGACGCTGGTTCGGCGGTTCGCTGGACGACCTGGCCGCCGTCCGGGCCGCGGTCACCGTGCCGGTGCTGCGCAAGGACTTCGTGGTCTCCAGCTACCAGGTGCACGAGGCGCGTGCGCACGGCGCCGACCTGGTCCTGCTGATCGTGGCCGCCCTCGAGCAGAACGTGCTGATGGGCCTGCTGGAGCGGATCGAGTCGCTGGGCATGACCGCGCTCGTCGAGGTCCACGACGAGGAGGAGGCCGACCGGGCCCTGGAGGCCGGTGCGCAGGTGATCGGGGTCAACGCCCGTGACCTGCGTACCCTTCAGGTGGACCGGTCGGTGTTCGAGCGGATCGCGCCGGGCCTGCCGAGCAGCGTCGTCAAGATCGCCGAGTCGGGCGTCCGCGGGCCGCACGACCTGATCCGGTACGCCTCCGCCGGCGCCGACGCGGTCCTGGTCGGCGAGGGCCTGGTGACCCAGAAGAGTCCACGCGAGGCGGTGGCCGAGTTGGTCAACGCCGGCAACCACCCGGCGACGCCCCGGCCGGTGCGCTGACCGCGCCGGGGTGACGCCCCACCGAGAGGATTGTCCGATGAGCGCCGACGCGCTGGCCCCGGTGGCCGGTCCGCAGCCCGACTCCGCCGGCCACTTCGGCCGCTTCGGCGGTCGGTTCGTGCCCGAGGCCCTGGTGGCCGCGCTGGACGAGCTCGACGGGGCGTGGCGTACGGCGATCGCGGACGAGTCCTTCCGGGCCGAGTTCGGCGCGCTGCTGCGTGACTACGCGGGTACGCCGTCGCTGCTCTACGAGGCCCGCCGGTTCTCCGCGAAGGTCGGCGCCCGGGTGCTGCTCAAGCGCGAGGACCTCAACCACACCGGCGCGCACAAGGTCCGCAACGTCCTCGGCCAGGCGCTGCTCACCAAGCGGATGGGCAAGACCCGGGTGATCGCCGAGACCGGGGCGGGCCAGCACGGCGTCGCCACCGCGACGGCCGCCGCCCTGTTCGACCTCGAGTGCGTGGTCTACATGGGCGAGGTCGACACCGAGCGGCAGGCGCTCAACGTGGCCCGGATGCGGATGCTCGGGGCCACCGTCGTACCGGTCACCACCGGCTCGCGCACCCTCAAGGACGCGATGAACGAGGCGATGCGTGACTGGGTGGCGAACGTCGACGAGACCCACTATCTGATCGGCACCGCCGCGGGGCCGCACCCGTTCCCGGCGATGGTGCGTGACTTCGTCCGGGGCATCGGTGACGAGGCCCGGCAGCAGTGCCTCGACCTGACCGGCGCGCTGCCGGACGCGGTCACGGCCTGCGTCGGCGGTGGCTCCAACGCGCTGGGTATCTTCCACGCCTTCGTCGGCGACGAGACCGTCCGGCTGTACGGCTTCGAGGCCGGCGGGGACGGGGTCGCCACCGGCCGGCACGCGGCCAGCATCACCGGTGGGTCGGCGGGCGTGCTGCACGGCACCCGCACGTACGTGTTGCAGGACGCGGACGGGCAGACGTTGGAGTCGCACTCGATCTCCGCCGGTCTGGACTACCCGGGCGTCGGGCCGGAGCACGCCTGGCTGCACGACAGTGGCCGGGCCAGCTACCTGCCGGTCACCGACGACGAGGCGATGGCGGCCTTCGAGCTGCTCTGCCGCACCGAGGGCATCATCCCGGCGATCGAGAGCTCGCACGCGCTCGCCGGCACCGTGACGCTGGCCCCGAAGCTCGCCGCCGAGCTGGGCCGGGAGCCCACCATCGTGGTGAACCTCTCCGGCCGGGGTGACAAGGACGTGCACACCGCCGGGGACTACTTCGGCATCCTCGACAAGGAGCGCTGAGGTGAGTCGCATCGGGGTGGCCTTCGACAAGGCCCGGGCCGACGGGCGGGCCCTGCTGGTGGGCTGTATGCCGGCCGGGTTCCCGACCGTCGAGGGCAGCATCGCGGCCATGACGGCGATGGTCGAGGCCGGCGTCGACGTCATCGAGGTGGAGATCCCGTACTCCGATCCGGTGATGGACGGCCCGGTCATCCAGAAGGCCAGCGACATCGCGCTGGCCGGCGGGGTCCGGACGGCCGACACGATGCGCGTCATCGAGGCCGTCGCGGCGACCGGCGCGCCGGTCGTCACGATGACCTACTGGAACCCCGTCGAGCGGTACGGCGTGGACGTGTTCGCCCGTGACCTGGCCGCCGCCGGTGGCACCGGCCTGATCACGCCGGACCTCATCCCGGACGAGGCGGCGGAGTGGCTGGCCGCCTCGGACGCCCACGGGCTGGACCGCACCTTCCTGGTGTCGCCGTCGTCCACCGACGCCCGGCTCGCGATGACGGTGGAACACTGCCGGGGCTTCGTCTACGCGACGGCGGTGATGGGGGTGACCGGCGCGCGGGCGCGTACCTCCGACGCCGCTCCCACGCTCGTCTCCCGGGTGCGCGGGGTCACCGACCTGCCCGTCGGGGTCGGCCTGGGTGTGGGCACGGGTGCGCAGGCCAGCACCGTCGCCGGGTACGCCGACGGAGTGATCGTCGGCAGCGCGCTGGTCCGGTGCGTGCTGGACGCCTCCTCGGAGGCCGAAGGGCTGGCCGCGCTGCGTGCCCTGAGCGCCGAACTCGCCGAGGGCGTCCGCAACCCGGCCCGCTGACCCTTCGGACCGTTCGCGGCGCGGGCGTCGGGCCTGCCGTGCGCTGAAGACCGTGATGCCTGTGCGTCATCTTGATGACGCACAGGCATCAGGCTCTCTGGCGGGTGCGCTCCCGGGGCACAGGCTCGCCGATGACCGTTGGCCCGGCGCGGGGCCGGTGTGTGAAGTCAGCGCCTGAGGGACGGGTCCGTCGCCGCCTCACCGCGCTGCCCAGGGGGCTGACCGGCCTCCGGCCGATCGTCGCGAGCCGCGACCGGCCACGCCCGCGCGGCCGGTTCTCCCTCGGACGTGGGCACGCTCTGGGCCAGGGCCCGGAGTACGCCGCAGCGGCCGTCGAGCGCGTCGGTGACGGCCATCCGGGTGAGCGGGGTGACGCTCTCGGGCAGCGCCGTGGGAACGTGCCACGTCAGCCGGCAACCCGGCCGGGGGTCGGTGGTTCCGTCGTCGGCGGCGCGGGCGCGGAACACGTGCACCAGGATGTCGGGCAGCGGGCCCGCCCGCCCGGCCGGCGCGTGCGTCGTCGTGCCGACGAGGTGGTACAGGCCGACCAGGTCGACAAGGTCGATCTCCCGGCCGGTCTCGGCGCGGATGTCGCGCAGCGCCGCGCGTACCGGGCTCTCCGCCGGACGGAGGCGGCCACCGGGCAGCGCGTACCGGCGTTCGCCCCGGCCCTGCCGGCAGAGCAGCACCCGGCCGGCGGCGTCGGTGACGACCGCGGCGACCGCCCAGGTGAGCGCGCTCATGGACAAAGAGCCTACGGCGGCGCAAACCAGAAGTCATCGGGATCGGCGTGCGGCGGCCCGGGGTGCCGCTGCGGGGGTCCGCAGCGGTAGCGTGTGCACCCGTGACCATCGCCTCGCTGTCCCCCCAGGCGGCCCTGCCCAGCCCCAGCACCGCCGTCTGGCAGCTCGGACCGTTCCCGCTGCGGGCGTACGCGCTGTGCATCATCGCCGGCATCGTGCTGGCCTGCTGGGTGACCGAGCGTCGACTGCGCCGGCGTGGCGTCGCGCCCGGGGCGGTGCTCGACATCGCCGTCTGGGCGGTGCCCGCGGGCATCATCGGCGCGCGGCTCTACCACGTGATCACCTCGCCGGAGAAGTACTTCGGCGCCGGGGGCGAGCCGCTGAAGGCGTTCTACATCTGGGAGGGCGGCCTCGGCATCTGGGGCGCGGTCGCGGGCGGCGCGGTCGGCGCCTGGATCGCGGCCCGCCAGCTCGGCATCCCGCTCAGCGTGGTGGCCGACGCGCTGGCCCCCGGGCTTCCGCTGGCCCAGGCCGTCGGCCGGTTGGGCAACTGGTTCAACAACGAACTGTTCGGCGGCCGGACGACGCTGCCGTGGGGCCTGGAGATCCACCGGATGGACCCGGACAGTCCGGGGCACGCCCTGCGCGACGACGCCGGCCAGCCGATTCTCGAGCCGGGCCTCTACCACCCGACGTTCCTCTACGAGCTGCTGTGGAACCTCGGGGTGGCGGCGTTGGTCCTCGTCCTGGACAAGCGGCTGCGGCTCGGGCGGGGCCGGGCGTTCGCGCTGTACGTCATGGGTTACACCGCCGGCCGGTTCTGGATCGAGCTGATGCGCACCGACGAGGCGAACCAGATCTTCGGCGTACGGCTCAACGTGTGGACCGCGGCCCTGGTCTTCCTCGGCGCGTTGGCCTACTTCGTGCGGGTCCGTGGCCCCCGGGAGTACCTGATCCCGATCGGCGCGGCGGCCACCCCCACCCCGCCCACGACGTCCGACCTGTCGCAGGTCGACATCTCCGAACGCGAGACCGGCGCGCGCGCCACCGCACCCGAGGGCTACCGGGTGGTCAGCGAGGAGCAGTACGACACCTGGCGGGACACCGGCGTGGCGCCACCGGAGCCGACCGACGACGACGTACGCCCCGAGGGCGTCGAGCCGTCCGTCGACGACGCGGCCGACGGTGACCGGGCCGACGAATCGACGGACGGCACGCCCGAGGCGCGCGACGAGGCCCGGGCCGACGCCACCGGCGTACGCCCCGCCGACCGGGACAGCTGAGCGGGGGCGGTCCGATGCGAAGCGCGGTGGTGGTCGGCGCCGGGGTCGGTGGCCTCGCGGTCGCCGGCGCGCTGGCCCGGTCCGGGTGGCAGGTGACCCTCCTGGACCGTGCCGAGCGGGTCCGCCCCGAGCCGACCGCCGTGGTGCTCTGGCCCAACGGCGTCCGCGCCCTGCAGGCCCTGGGTCTGGGCGCCGGCCTGGCCGCCATCGCCACGCCGCTGCCCGACGGCGGGGTCCGCCGTCCGGACGGGCACTGGCTCGTGCAGCCCCGCCCGACGCCGGCCGACCGGATGCCCGTCGTGGTGCACCGGGAGGACCTGCATGACGCCCTGATCGCCGGCCTCGGCGACCGGGTCGAGCTGCGTACCGGGGTGACCGTGCGCCACGTGCGCGTCGATCCGGGCGAACGCCCGGGTGTGAACGACGGACGGCACACCATCGAGGCCGACCTGGTCGTCGCCGCGGACGGCACCGACAGCGTCATCCGCCGCCAGCTCGCGCCCGAGGCCGGCGTGGTCAGCTCCGGCTGCGCGGCCTGGCGGGCCGTCATCCCCTGGTACCGCGCGCCCCGACTGCCCGCCGATCAGCCGATCGCCGGTGAGGTTCTCGGGGCGGGCTACCGTTTCGTGGCCGCCTCGCTCGGCGAGCGGGGCTCCTCGGGCGGCTCCACACGTGGCGGCATCTACTGGGTGGCCACGGCGGCCGGCGCTCCCCGTCCGGAGCCGCCGGAGACCCAGCTCGCCCTCCTGCGCCGCTGGTACGCCGGCTGGCCCGCGCCGATCGGCGCGCTGCTCGACGCCACCGACCCGAGCGATCTCGTTCAGCAGGAGGTGCGCGAGCTGCGCCCGCTGCCGCGGGCGTACGGCTTCGGCGTCGGCCCGGGCGGGGTGGTGTTGCTCGGCGACGCGGCCCACGCCATGCCGCCGCACCTCGGGCAGGGCGCGTGCCTCGCGTTCGAGGACGCCGCCACCCTCGCCTCCCTGCTGCGCGAGGCCCGGCTACCCGACGCCGTGCAGACGTACGACCGGGTGCGCCGTCCCCGGGCGGCGACGGTGGTCCGGCAGACCCGGCGCATGTCCGCGGTGCTGCAGACCCGGGGCCGGCTGGCGCTGCGTGCCCGCGACGCCGCGCTCGGCACGATCAACTCGCGGCTGCTCTCCAGCGCCGCGGCGTCCGCGGCCCAGTGGCGTCCGCCGGCCTGACCGACTCGTGCCGGCCCGGCGCCGGCCGGGCGGCTCAGGGGACCAGGGCGGCGGGTTCGGCGATGCAGGCGGTGCCGATGCGACGGAAGCCGGCCCGCAGGTAGACCCGGGCGATCTCCTCGCTGCCGGCGGAGAGGAAGACGAGCCCGGTGCCGGCGGCGAGCAGCTCCCGGGCGAGGGTGGCCGTCAGGGCGGCGCCCATCCCGCGACGACGGGCGGCCGGCAGGGTGGCCACTCCGGCGATCTCGGCGACGTCGTCCACGCGCATCGCCATGCCGCTGGCCAGCGCTCCCTCGGTCGGCGTGCCGGCCAGCGCGGAGATCCGCCGGCCGTCGGCGATGCGGGCGCGCTCCTCGTCGAGCGCGGCCAACTCCAGCTCGGTGACCGCCGCGTCCCGCTCGGCCGGTCCGGCCTCGCCGGGCGCGGTGCCGGGAACGCCGAACGCCACGGCCGCCACGGCCCGCCGGGCGGCCACGTCCGCGGCGAAGTCGGGCGAGTCCGCCGCCAGCACCCGCACGGGTACGTCGGAGAGCGTCGCCGGGTCGGGCAGGGCGGCCGGGTCGAGGACCATCAGCGGGGCCTCCAGCACGGACAACCCGGCCGAGCGGGCCACGGCGAGGAACTCGGAGGTGGTCTCGTGCACCCACTCGAAGGCCTCCGGCAGGCCCAGCTCGCGCTGACGTGCCCGTACGGACGTCACGTCGGCCAGCGACGGCGTCTCGGTGGCGTCGATGCGGGGGCGGGCGTAGAACGGCCAGCCCGCGCCTTCGCGGACGAACAGCACCAGCGCGCCGTGCTCCTCGACACCGGCGACGTCCCGGGGCACGGCGTCGTAGAAACGTTCCAACCGGTCGAAGATGTCCTTGCGCACCGAATCCACCGCGCGAGACTACACGTCCCAGACTCTGGACGGTGTGATCAATCTTGAGTGGCCTTGTGCCCCCAGCCCTAACGTAGACTCAATAGACCCACGGGCCGACGTCGTCCCCACCATGATCCAACCTGAGTGACGACAGGAGGCCCGGTGGCTCAGCCGTACGCGGATTCGACACAGCCGCACCCGCACAGCCCGCAGGCGTCCCCGACGCCCGGCCCCCGCCCTGCGGCCCAGGGCCTCTACGACCCGGCGCAGGAGCACGACGCCTGCGGGGTGGCCTTCGTGGCGGACCTGTACGGACGGCGGTCCCATTCCGTCGTCGCCAACGGGCTCGGCGCGCTCTGCCGCCTGGACCACCGTGGTGCCCGGGGCGCGGAGCCCAACACCGGCGACGGCGCCGGCATCATGATCCAGGTGCCGGACGCGTTCCTGCGCGCCGTCGCCGAGGTTCCGCTGCCGCCGGCCGGCGAGTACGCCACCGGCCTGGTCTTCCTGCCCGACGACGACGCCGCCGAGGCGCGCGCCCGTCGGGTGGTCGAGAAGTACGCGCTGGTCGAAGGCGCGGACGTGCTCGGCTGGCGGGACGTGCCGATCGAGCCGGACGGGCTCGGCGACACCGCCCTGGCGGCCATGCCCCGGGTCCGGCAGGTCTTCGTGGCCGCGCACCGCCTCACCGACTCGCCCGCCGGGCCGGCCGGCTCCCCGCTGCGGGGCATCGAGCTGGACCGGGTGGCGTTCTGCCTGCGTAAGCAGGCCGAGCGGGAGACCGCCGAGCGGGGCGTGCCGGCGTACTTCCCGTCGCTGTCCAGCCGCACCATGGTTTACAAGGGCATGCTCACGCCCGACCAGCTGCCGGCGTTCTACCCGGACCTGCGCGACGAGCGGGTCGACAGCGCGATCGCGCTGGTGCACTCCCGCTTCTCCACGAACACGTTCCCCTCCTGGCCGCTGGCGCACCCGTACCGTTTCATCGCCCACAACGGCGAGATCAACACGATCCGCGGCAACCGGAACTGGATGCAGGCCCGCGAGGCGCTGCTGCGCTCGCCGAACGTGCCGGGCAACATCCGGCGCGTCTTCCCGGTCTGCACTCCCGCCGCCTCGGACTCGGCGAACTTCGACGAGGTGCTGGAGCTGCTGCACCTGGCCGGTCGGAGCCTGCCGCACGCGGTGCTCATGATGATCCCGGAGGCGTGGGAGAACGACCCCGGCATGCAGCCGGACAAGCGGGCGTTCTACCGCTTCCACGCCAGTCTGATGGAGCCGTGGGACGGGCCGGCGTCGGTCGCCTTCACCGACGGCGAGATCGTCGGTGCGGTGCTGGACCGCAACGGGCTGCGCCCGGGGCGCTGGTGGCAGACCGACGACGGTCTCGTAGTGCTGGGCTCCGAGGCGGGCGTCCTCGACCTCGACCCCGCCCACGTGGTGGCCAAGGGTCGACTCCAGCCGGGCAGGATGTTCCTGGTCGACACCGTGGCCGGCCGGATCGTGCACGACGACGAGATCAAGTCCGAGTTGGCCGCCGCCGAGCCGTACGCCGAGTGGCTGCACGCCGGGCTGATCGAGCTGGACGACCTGCCGGCCCGCGAGCACACCGTCTACACCCACGACTCGGTGCGTCGCCGCCAGCAGACCTTCGGCTACACGCAGGAGGAGCTGAAGATCCTGCTCGCGCCCATGGCGCGTACCGGCGCGGAGCCGCTGGGCTCGATGGGCACGGACACCCCGATCGCGCCGCTGTCCACGCGGCCGCGACTGCTCTACGACTACTTCCACCAGCTCTTCGCCCAGGTCACGAACCCGCCGCTGGACGCGATCCGCGAGGAGTTGGTGACCAGCCTGGCGTCGACGATCGGGCCGGAGGGCAACCTGCTCGACCCGACCGCGGCGAGCTGCCGGCAGATCGTGTTGCCACATCCGATCATCGACAACGACGAGCTGGCGAAGATCCTCTCCATCGACGAGGACGGTGACCTGCCCGGCTTCAAGGCCGTCCGGGTCTCCGGGCTGTACCGCGTCCGCGAGGGCGCGGCCGGGATCAAGGCGCGGCTGATCGAGATCTGCCGGCACGTCTCCGAGGCCATCGAGGACGGCGTGCGCATCCTGGTGCTCTCCGACCGGGACTCCAACGCCGATCTCGCGCCGATCCCGTCGTTGCTGCTCACCGCCGCCGTGCACCAGCACCTGGTCCGCGAGCAGACGCGTACGCAGGCGGCGTTGATCGTGGAGTCCGGCGACTGCCGCGAGGTGCACCACGCGGCGGTCCTGATCGGGTACGGCGCGGCGGCGGTCAACCCGTACCTGGCGTTCGAGTCCGTGGAGGACATGATCACCACGGGCGCGCTGGTCGGGGTGGAGCCGGCCGCGGCGGTGCGCAACTATGCCAAGGCGCTCGGCAAGGGTGTCCTCAAGATCATGTCCAAGATGGGCATCTCGACGGTCTCGTCGTACTGCGGCGCCCAGGTCTTCGAGGCGGTCGGCCTGGACAGCCGGCTGATCGACAGGTACTTCCGGGGCACCCCGAGCCGGATCGGCGGCGTCGGGCTGGCCGGTGTGCACGCCGAGGTGGCCGCCCGGCACGCGCTGGCCTGGCCGCCGGCGGGCACCGCCGAGTCGGACCGGCTGGAGGTCGGCGGCGAGTACCAGTGGCGTCGTGACGGTGAGCTGCACCTGTTCAACCCGGAGACGGTCTTCCTGCTGCAACACGCCACCCGCAGCCGGCAGTACGACGTCTTCCGCCAGTACACGTCCAAGGTCGACGCGCTCGCCGCGCAGGCCGGCTCGCTGCGGGGCCTGTTCACCCTGCGCACCGGGGTCCGTCCGCCGGTGCCGATCGAGGAGGTCGAGCCGGCCACCGAGATCGTCAAGCGGTTCGCCACCGGCGCCATGTCGTACGGCTCGATCTCCGCCGAGGCGCACGAGACGCTCGCCATCGCGATGAACCGCCTCGGCGGCAAGTCCAACACCGGTGAGGGCGGCGAGGACGTCGACCGGCTGCACGACCCGTTGCGCCGCTCCTCGGTCAAGCAGATCGCCAGCGGCCGGTTCGGGGTGACCAGCGAATACCTGGTCAACGCCGACGACCTTCAGATCAAGATGGCCCAGGGCGCGAAGCCCGGTGAGGGCGGTCAGCTGCCCGGCAACAAGGTCTGGCCGTGGATCGCCCGTACCCGGCACGCCACCCCCGGCGTCGGCCTCATCTCGCCGCCGCCGCACCACGACATCTACTCGATCGAGGACCTCGCCCAGCTCGTGCACGACCTGAAGTGCGTCAACCCGGCGGCCCGGGTGCACGTCAAGCTGGTCAGCGAGGTGGGTGTGGGCACCGTCGCCGCGGGCGTGGCCAAGCTCAAGGCCGACGTCATTCTGATCTCCGGTCACGACGGCGGCACGGGCGCGTCCCCGATGAACTCGCTCAAGCACGCCGGCACCCCGTGGGAGCTGGGCCTGGCCGAGGCGCAGCAGACGCTGCTGCTCAACAAGCTGCGTGACCGGGTCACCGTGCAGGTCGACGGCCAGCTCAAGACCGGCCGGGACGTCCTGGTCGCGGCGCTGCTCGGGGCCGAGGAGTTTGGCTTCGCCACCGCGCCGCTGATCGTCTCGGGCTGCGTGATGATGCGGGTCTGTCACCTGGACACCTGTCCGGTCGGCATCGCCACCCAGAACCCGGTGCTGCGCGAGCGGTACACGGGCACCCCGGAGTTCGTCGAGAACTTCTTCCTGTTCCTCGCCGAGGAGGTCCGGGGATACCTGGCCGAGCTGGGTCTGCGGTCCATCGAGGAGGCCATCGGGCAGAGCGAGCTGCTCGACGTGGCCCCGGCGGTGTCGCACTGGAAGGCCAGCGGGCTCGACCTGGCCCCCGTCCTGCACCTGCCGGAGCTGCCCGCCGACACCGTCCGACGCGGGGTACGCGCCCAGGACCACGGCCTGGAGCACGCTCTGGACAACGAGCTGATCGCGCTGGCCCGGCCGGCGCTGTCCGAGGGCGCGCCGGTGCGGGTCGAGGTGGCGGTGCGCAACGAGCACCGCAGCGTCGGCGCGATGCTCGGAGGCGAGGTGACCCGCCGCTTCGGCGGCGACGGCCTGCCCGAGGACACCATCGAGTTCGTGCTGAACGGCACCGCCGGCCAGTCGTTCGGCGCGTTCCTGCCGAAGGGCGTCACCCTGCGGCTGCACGGCGACGCCAACGACTACGTGGGCAAGGGCCTCTCCGGCGGGCGCATCGTCGTCCGTCCGGACGCCGCCGCGCCGTTCCTCGACCCCGACGCCGAGCCGGGGCAGCGCGCGGAGGACCAGATCATCGCCGGTAACACCATCCTGTACGGCGCGACGGCGGGCGAGGTCTTCCTGCGCGGCCGGGTGGGGGAGCGGTTCGCGGTGCGCAACTCCGGCGCGGTCGCCGTCGTCGAGGGCGTCGGCGACCACGGCTGTGAGTACATGACCGGCGGCACCGTGGTCGTGCTCGGCGCGACCGGCCGTAACTTCGCCGCCGGCATGTCGGGCGGCACCGCGTTCGTGCACCGGTTGGACCGGGCCCGGGTCAACGCGGAGCTGGTCGACCTGGCGCCGTTGCGCGAGCAGGAGCAGACGCTGCTGCACGAGCTGGTCCAGCGGCACGTCGCCGAGACCGGTTCGGCGGTCGCCGAGGAGCTGCTCAAGCGCTGGCCGGAGGCGGTGGCCGAGTTCACCGCCGTGGTGCCCCGCGACTACCGCCGGGTGCTGGAGATCATGAAGGCCGCCGAAGCCGCCGGCCGTGACGTCGACGACGCGGTGATGAGCGCGCTCAGCGCGCCTGCCGCGCCCGTGCCGCCCGCGCCGCGGGCGGCCACCCCGGAGGTGGCACGTGCCTGACCCGAACGGTTTCCTGCGCTACGACCGGCGTCTGCCGGCCCGCCGACCGGTGCCGGTGCGGATCAGCGACTGGCGCGAGGTCTACCCGCCGGCCGGCGAGGAACTGGTCCGCGAGCAGGCCACCCGGTGCATGGACTGCGGCATCCCGTTCTGCCACGACGGCTGCCCGCTGGGCAACCGCATCCCGGACTGGAACGACCTGGTGCGGACCGGCAACTGGGACGCCGCCGTGGAGTCGCTGCACGCCACCAACAACTTCCCGGAGTTCACCGGGCGGCTCTGCCCGGCGCCCTGCGAGGCGGCGTGCGTCCTCGGCATCGCCGGCGGCCAGCCGGTGACGATCAAGCAGGTCGAGGTGGAGATCGCCGACGCGGCGGCGGCCCGTGGGTTCACCCCCCGTCCGGTCCCGACGCCGTCGGGTCGGTCGGTGGCCGTGGTGGGCTCCGGGCCCGCCGGTCTCGCCGCCGCCCAGCAGCTCGCCCGCGCCGGTCACGCCGTGACGGTGTACGAGCGCGACGACGCGATCGGCGGTCTGCTCCGGTACGGCATCCCCGACTTCAAGTTGGAGAAGCGGCACATCGACGCCCGGTTGGCGCAGCTCACCGCCGAGGGGGTGCGCTTCCGCACCGGCGTGAACATCGGCGTCGACGTCACCGCCGAGCACGTGCGCGCCGAGCATGACGCGGTGCTGCTGGCCTGCGGCGCGTTGCAGGGCCGCGACACGCCGGAGACCCCGGGGCGGGAGCTTCGGGGCGTACACCAGGCGATGGCGCACCTGGTCGCGGCCAATCGGGCGGTCGCCACCGCGACCACCGAGGAGGCCGCCGAGCGCCGGTTGGCGCCGGCGGTGCTGCCGGACGGCACCCCGATCGACGCGGCCGGCAAGCACGTGGTGATCATCGGTGGCGGTGACACGGCGGCGGACTGCCTCGGGGTCGCGCACCGGCAGGGCGCGGCGGGCGTGCACCAGCTCGACCTGTACCCGCAGCCGCCGACCGAGCGCGACGAGGCCCGGGACCCGTGGCCGACCTGGCCGTGGGTGCTGCGCAACTACCCGGCGCACGAGGAGGGCGGCGAGCGCGTCTTCGCCGTGGCGGTGCAGGAGTTCGTGGACGACGGCACCGGTCAGGTGCGGGCGGTACGGATCGCCGAGGTGACGGTCGAGAAGGTGGACGGCCGGCGGGTGGTCACCGTGGTGCCGGGCTCCGAGCGTGAGTTGCCTGCCGACCTGGTGCTGCTGGCGATCGGATTCGAGGGCACCGAGCGGCAACCGCTGTTGGAGCAGTTCGGGGTGGCCCGTAACGCCCGGGGCGCCGTCGACGCACGGGACGACTGGCAGACCGACGCCGACGGCGTGTTCGTGGCCGGGGACATGCACCGGGGCGCTTCGCTGATCGTGTGGGCCATCGCCGAGGGGCGCGCGGCGGCCGCCGCGATCCACGGCTACCTCGGTGGTGTCGGCGCGCTGCCGGCCCCGGTCGGCCCGGCCGCGCAGCCGCTGGCAGCCCGCTGAGCTGAGGGGTTTCCGGCCGGCACGGTGACGTCGCCGTGCCGGCCGGACATTCCCCGAGGTGAAACCATTCACAAATCTGGGCAAAAAGGCTTGAGCCGGCAAGACTTGTCGGCTGCCGAACCGCGCCGCGATCGGCGTGCCGTTCTGTCGCCGATCGCTGGAGGTTCGTCGTGGCCACGGGTGCCACCTTCGCCGCGCTGCGCCACCGCAACTACCGGATCTGGGCGCTCGCCGGTTTCGTCTCCGTCATCGGGACCTGGATGCAGGTCCTCGGAGTCAACTGGTACGTGCTGAAGGAGACCGGCTCGGCGACCTCGATGGGCGTCGCCGTGCTGCTCCAGGCGACACCAACGCTGCTGCTGAGCGTCTGGGGCGGCGTGCTGGCCGATCGCCTCCCCGCCCGTCCGCTGCTGATCACCGCCCAGGTGGCCCACGCGGCGTTCGCCGCGGGCCTCGCGGCGGTCGCCCTGACCGGGGTCGGCGGCCTGCCGCTGATCTTCGCGATCTCCCTGGCCAGTGGCGCTGTCTCGGCGGTCGAGGGGCCGGTCATGGGCCGCTGGTCCTCGACGCTGGTGGATCGGGAGACGCTGGGCAACGCGCTGGCGCTCGGTTCGCTCACCAACTCCGCCGGACGCATCCTCGGCATGAGCCTCGGCGCCGTCGGGGTCGCCGCCGTCGGCCCGGCGCTGCTCTTCGGCGTCAACGCGGCGAGCTTCGCCGCCGTGGTGGTGGCGCTGCTCGCCATACGACCGGGGGCCCTGCCCGCCTCGGCGATGGCGACCGACGGCCCGACCCGGCACGGTGTGCGCGCCGGGTTCTCCTACCTGCGCGGACAACCGGTCCTGCTGCTCGCGCTCGCCCTCTCGTTCGTGCTCGGCAGCCTCGGCCGCAACTACCAGGTGACGATGGCGGCGATGAGCGACGGACCGCTGGCCGCCGGCGCGTCCGGCTACGGCCTGCTGTCCACGGTGTTCGCGGTCGGGACGGTGGTGGGCGCGCTCGTCGCCGCACGGCGGCGGTCGCTGAGCTACGCCACGCTGGTCGGCGCCGGCCTGCTGGCCAGCGGTCTGCAGATCGTCGCGGGTCTCGTCCCGGGCGTCTGGGGCTTCGCCGCGGTGATCCTCCCGATCGCCGCCGCCGCGGTCGTCATCGACACCACCGTCGGAACCCGTGCCCAACTCGACACCGACGGCGCGATGCGCGGCCGGGTGCTCGCCGCGCTCGCGGTCACCGGCTCGGTCTCGGCCGCCGTCGGCGCACCGCTGCTGGGGTGGCTGGCCGAACACGCCGGGCCACGGCAGACGCTCGTCCTGGCCGGCTCGGTCGCCGCGATCGCCACCACGGCGGCGGCGGTCGCCCTGGAACGCCAGCACGGCCGGGCGGCGTCCCCCGCGCTGGTCGTCCCACGGCCGCGTCATCCGGTACGTCGAGTGGCGTGGCGGGCCGCCCGCGTCGTACGGCCCGCCGGCGCCGTGTGCGTCGTCGCCACCGGTGGAACCGCCACGCGCCCCATCCGGCTGGGCGAGTTGGCCCTCGCCGGCGAGGACGCGCGGCACTGAGACAGCGGTCACCGCTTCCGGGACCGGGCGAAACGAAGATCATCGTTACGCTCCGATCATGGACAACGAGGAGCGGTTGCGGCGTACCCGCCGGTGGCTGTGGATCGTGCTGATCGGCCTCTTCCTGAGCGGGGCCACCGCGTTCCCGCTGGAGATCGAGGTGCGCTGGCTGCTACGCGCGCTGGACCCGCTCGCCGGCCAGTTCCCGGCGCTCGTCGACTGGATCGAACGCGTCCACACCGGACTGGTGACGGCGGGCCGGGACTACCCGTTCCTGCTCTACGGCACCGACTGGCTGGCCTTCGCCCACCTGGTGCTGGCGGTGGCGTTCTGGGGGCCGCTGCGGGACCCGGTGCGCAACATCTGGGTGGTGCAGGTCGGCATGATCGCCTGTGCGGGGATCGTCCCGTTGGCGCTGATCTGCGGCCCGATTCGGGACATCCCCTGGTTCTGGACGCTTGTCGACCTGTCCTTCGCGGTCGGGGCGTTCCCGCCGCTCTGGTTCGCCTACCGACACATCCGCGCCGTCGAAGCCACCCGGCCCTAACCCACCCGCAGCCACGCCCGCCGAGGTGCGCGGCGATCGCGGCGCCTTCACCCAGGCCCGGCCCGGCCCGGCCCGGCCCGGCCCGGCCCGGCCCGGCCCGGCCCGGCTTGGCCCGGCCCGGCCCGGCTTGGCCCGGCCCGGCCCGGCCCGGCCCGGCCCGGCCCGGCTTGGCCCGGCCCGGCTTGGCCCGGCCCGGCCCGGCCCGCCCTCGGAGGTGATGGGTGGGCTGCCGATGCTTTGGAGCTGATGTCACAAAAGAATCGGGGTGGGTCTCGCCCGCCGATGATTCGTTGGCGGCATCAGCTCCAAAGCACTCGTCCACCACCCGTCGGCCCCGACTCGGCCGCACCTCTCGACTCGGCCGCACCTCTCGACTCGGCTGCACCTCTTGACTCGGCTGCACCTCTCCGCTCAGCCGGCCTCCGGTTGCCCCACTTCGTCGAGTGCGCCACCTCGCCCCCACCTCCGACCGCGTCGATCATGGAGTTGTGCTGCCTCAGATTTGGGGCAGGCATGGGCATCAGGCATCTTCTGCCCGCCCACAACTCCATGATCGACGGGGTGGGGACGTGGGGACGGTCAGTGCGACAGCAGCTCGTGGGACTCGCGGATCTTGGCCCAGGACTTCGGCTCGGTGGGCGGCGTGGCCTTGCGCGCGGCGCTTGCCACGTCGGGGCGGCCGGCGGTGAACAGCCAGGTGGTGAAGAGATCGTCCAGGTCCAGACCCGAGATCCGTTCGGCCAGGGCCTGGAACTGCTCGATGGTGCCGTTGCCGTACCGGTGTTCGGCCGTCCACGCCGGCAGGATCTCGAAGAACGCGTCGTCGCCGACGGCCAGCCGGAGCTGGTGAAGGGTCATCGCGCCCCGGTCGTAGACCGCGTTGTCGAAGACCCGGTCCGCCCCCGGGTCGCCGGGCAGCACCTGCCAGAACTCGTCGTCGGCGGGGTAGCTCGCGTAGGTGAAGTCGAAAACCTCCTGCGCGGTGCCCTCGCCCTGCTCCTCCGACCAGAGCCACTCGGCGTACGAGGCGAAGCCCTCGTTCAGCCAGATGTTGCGCCACTCGGCCACCGAGACCGAGTCGCCGAACCACTGGTGGGCGTTCTCGTGGGCCACCACGTACGTGTTGGCGCCGCGCCGCCAGAAGCCCGGTCCGTACACCGGGCGGGTCTGCGTCTCCAGGGCGAAGCCGATGCCGTCCACCGGCCCCGCCACGCCACCCTGCGCCTCGAACGGGTACGGGCCGAAGATCCCGCTCTCCCAGTCGACGATCTCACCGGTGCGCTCGATGCTGGCCCGCGCGGCCGGTCCGAGCGCGCCCAGCGACGTGCTGTACGCGTTGACCACCGGCTGGCCGCCCGGGGTGGTGTCGGTGACGATGTCGTACTGGCCGATGGCCATGAACGCCAGGTAGGTGGCGGTGGGGGAGGTGGTCCGCCAGATCCAGCGGGTGCGGTTGCCGGCCTCGGCCGCGGGCGGCCTCGGCTGCACGCCGTTGCTGATCACCTCGACGCCGGTGGGCACCGACACGGAGATGTCGAACGTCGCCTTGTCCAGTGGGTGGTCGTTGCTCGGGAACCACCACCAGGCCGACTCGGGCTCGTTCACCGCGAGCGCCCCGTCGTCGGTACGCGTCCAGCCGGTGTAGCCGTCGACCAGGGTTTCGGACGGCACACCGCCGTAGCGCACCACGATGGTGAGCTGCTGCCCGCGGGAGATGGTGCGGGCCGGGGTGACGACCAGTTCGTGCGTGCCCGCGGTGCTGGCCTCGGCCTCCCAGCCGTTGACCCGCACCGACTCGACGTCGAGCAGGAAGTCCAGGTTGAACGCCGAGAGGTCCTGCGTCGCCGTGGCGAGGATCGTGGTGGTGCCGGTGAGCCGGTCGGTGGCCGGCTCGTAGCGCAGCCGGACGTCGTAGTGCGAGACGTCGTAGCCACCGTTGCCGTAGTCGGGGAAGTAGGTGTCGCCCAGGCCGGGCGCGCCGGGTTGTGGCGCGGCGGTGACGACCGGCCGGCCCCAGGCCGTCGGGGCGGCCGCGGCGGGCGCGCCGGTGAGCGTGGTGCCGGCGGTGGTGAGGGTCAGGGCGGCGGTGGCCGCCGTGAGGACTCGACGCACGAGGTGCACTCCCTCCATCGGGTTTTCGCATCGCAAACCTAATCGACAACTGTGAACGTCGCTGGCCCGGGGCGCGCGGGGAGCGTCGTCGCCACGATCCGAAAGCGAGGGTCGGTTACTGTCCCGCCGTCGCCGCTGTCCGTTAGGGTTTGCGCGAACCGGACGGCCGTGGCGTGGGAGGCGATGCGTGGGCAGGCTCGCGTCGGCATACGGGCAGGCGGTCACCGCCCACCGGGCGGCCCGTACCCATCTGGACGCGGCCCGGTCCGTGCTCGGCGCGGCGCCGCCCCCGCCGCCCCGCGCCGGCGGTGCCGACCTCGTCGCCCGGCTCGCGCGCCTCGGTGGCGCGCTGGCCACACCGACCCCCGGCGTCGCCACCCTGACCGACGAGCCGGTCGCGGTACGCGTCGGCGAGGCGTCCACCGAGGACGGCGGGTTCGCGGTGCTCGTGCCGCTCGGCGGCGGCCACCACCTGGCACTTGACACCGACGCCCGGGACGGGCGGGTCGCCGCGCTGCTGCGGGCGTTGGTGCTGCGGCTCGTGGCCACCGCGCCGCCCGGTCGGGTCCGGGTCGTCGGCATCGACACCGCCGCGCTGGGCGCGACGTTCGGCCCGCTGCGCCCACTGCTCGACGCCGGGGTGCTCGACCCGCCGGCCACCAGCGAGGCCGAGGTGACCGCCCTGCTGGACGCCGCCGAACGGCACGCCCGCGCCGCCCAGCACGCCGACCCCGCCACCCGGCAGGTGCTGCTGGTGGTCGCCACCGCCGCCCCCGCGCCACGGGAGCTGGCCCGACTCGCCGCGCTCACCCACGCCGGCCCGGCCGCCGCCGTCTGCGTACTCCTCGCCGGCCACCCGTCCCGGCTGCCCGGCGAGACGTCGCCGCCGCTGGGCAGCACCACCGCCATCCGGCTCAGCGACGGGTACGCGCACGTCGGCGACCCGCCCGGCACCCCGTTCAGCGCCGACGGCAGTGGCCTCGCCGCCCCCGTGCTGCTCGACGGCGACCCGCCGCCGGCCTCGGTCCGCGCGCTCGCCGAGCACGTCGGCGCCGCCGCCCGCCGCGCCGACGCGCTACCCTTCGCCGCGCTGCTGCCCGAGCGGCGCTGGGCCGAGTCCTCGGCCAACGGGCTGCGTACCGTCGTCGGCCGGGCCGGCGCCACGCCGCTGACCGTCGCCTTCGACACTCTGCTGACGGTCGCCTTCGACGACGTCACCCCGCACTGGTTGGTGGGCGGGCGTACCGGCGCGGGCAAGACGGTCTTCCTCCTCGACGTCCTGTACGGCCTGGCCGCGCGCTACTCGCCCGCCGAGTTGCAGCTCTACCTGCTCGACTTCAAGGAGGGCGTGAGCTTCACCGAGTTCGTGCCGACCGGCCGCGACCCGTCCTGGCTGCCGCACGCCCGCGCGGTGGGCATCGAGTCCGACCGCGAGTACGGCCTGGCGGTGCTGCGGGAGCTGCGCCGCGAGGCACAGCGGCGGGCCACCGCGTTGAAGCGGCACGGCGTCACCAAGCTCGCCGACCTGCCACGGGACAGCCCGCTGCCACGCATCGTGGCCGTCATCGACGAGTTCCACGTGCTCCTGGCCGGCAACGACGCCCTGGCCCGCGAGTCGGTCGACCTGTTGGAGGAGTTGGCCCGCAAGGGCCGCTCGTACGGCATCCACCTGGTGCTGGCCAGCCAGAGCATGACCGGGATCGAGGCCCTCTACGGCCGGGCCGAGGCGATTTTCGGGCAGTTCGCGCTGCGGGTGGCGCTGCCCGGCGGTGGCGGCGTCCTCGACCAGCTCAACGATGCCGCAGCGGCCCTGCCCATCGGCGCCGCCGTCGTCAACACCGCCGCCGGGGCGGTCGGCGCCGACACCGTCCTGCGCTTCCCCGACGCGCACGCCGCCGCCGGGGACCTCGCCGCGCTGCGTCACGAGCTGTGGCAGGCCCGCCCGCCGGGCTCGCGGGCCCCGGCGGTCTTCAAGGGGTACGAGGCGGCCCGCGTCGAGGACGATCCCACCTTCGCCGGGCTGCGCCCCGGTGGCCGACGCCCCATGGCGCTGGTCGGCCGGACGGTCGACGTGCACGGCACCACCGCGCTGTTCCTGATGGACACCACGCCCGGCCGGCATCTCGCCGTCGTCGGCACCGCACCGGCCGGCGCGGACGTGCTGCGCGCCGCGGCGCTGAGCCTGGCCCGTCAGCACACCCCCGGTGACGTCCGCTTCCAGGTGGCCTCCCTGGTCACCGCCGCCGACCCGGTCGCCGCCGAGACCGAGGCCACGCTGCGGGCCGCCGGTCATCCGGTGCACCGCCTCGACGCGGCCGGGTTGCGCGACCGGATCATCGCGTTGGCCGTCGAGCCGGCCGGCCGTGAATATCTGGTGGTGTTCGGAATGGACGCGGCCGCGCCGGTGCTGGGCGCGTCCGACCCGGTGACGTTCCGGTCCGGCCTGGACGACCTACGTGCCGTGCTGCGCCAGGGGCCCGCCCACGGCGTGCACCTGTTGGGCTGGTGGCGTGGCCTGCGCAGGCTCTCCGACGACCTCGGCGGCACCCAGAACCGCGACGACGTCGCCTGCCTCGTCGCGCTCAACGTGCCCGGGGCGGAACTCGCCCTGCACCTCGGGGTGCACGACGTGGCGTACACGCCGCGCGCCGACCGGGCGCTGCTGGTGGACCGGCACGACCAGCGGACCAGGTTGATCGTGCCGTTCGCCCGCGACGGGCACGAATCGGACGGGGAGCGGTGACGGTGTCCTTCGAGGAGTACGCGGCGCTGGCCCGACAGCTCGCCGAGCACCGCAGCGCCGGTGAGCGCGACGCCGCCGCCGAGTCCGCGCGCCGCCGTGACCTGCACGCCGCCGCCGACTACCTGCACCAGCGGCTGACCGCCCAGGGTCAGCGCCTCGACCAGCTCGGTCGCGCGATCGGCGCCGACCAGCCCCCGGCCGCCGCGCCTCCCGGCCCGCCTGCCGGGTCCGGTCCGCCTGCGCCACCCGGCCCGCCTGCCGGGTCCGGTCCGCCTGCGGCGTCCGAAGCTGGGGACGGGGATTCCGCCGGCGCAGCCGGCGTGCCGGGGCGGGCGGGTGTCGGGGCGTACCCCGAGCTGCCGGCAGGTCAGGCGCGGCTGGCGCTGCCGACGGCCGTGAGCCCGGCGGACGGCGGGGTGCCGACGCAGCGCGCGGCGCCGGTCGACCCGGTGGTGGAGCTGGAGTTGGCCCGCCGGATGGCCGACGAGGCCGACCGGCACGGGCAGCAGGCCGAGCTGCTGGCCCAGCGGCCGGCGCTGCTGCCGACGTGGTCGCCGCTCGCGCGGGCCGTCGCCGTCTACGCGGCCTGTGGGGCGGCGGCCGGGGTGTTGATGCTGACGCTGGTGCTCGCGTCCGGGATCGGGCTGGTCGACGGTTTCACCCTCGGCGCGTGGATCTGCGCGGGACTGCCGGCGCTGGCGTTCTTCGCGGGCTATCTGGTGTTGGGCCGGTGGGGGAAGCCCGCCATGGTCGTCGGTACGCCGCCGCGTTACCTGCCGCTCGGGTTCGCGATCTGCTTCCTGCTGGTGCCGTTGGGCTACTGCGCCTACCTGGTGCTGTTCCGCGCCCTGCGCTGAACCCCGTCCCGGCGCAGCTCGGTCAGCTCGTGATCCAGCAGGTCGGCCAGTCGCTCGAACCGGTCCGGACGATTCTGGCGCGTGATGCCCCGGCTGGGCATCTCGACCGTCATCAACAGGTACAGGTGCAGGCGGTAGAGGCTGAGCCGACGCAGGGCGGATTCGTCGAAGACCACCGGGTCGTCGGCGGCGGCCCGGTAGCCCCGCAGGAACGGGTTGTCCGGTGCGTCCTCCACCCGCCGGAAGATCAGGGGCGACACGAGGTCCATCAGCGGGTCGCCGAAGAGGAACCGCTCGCCGTCCACGATCCCGCGCAGGTGCAGGTCGCCGTCCGCCTCGGGTTCGGCGAGCACGTTGCCGTCCCAGCCGTCGAAGTGCAGCAGCGCGGGCCGGCGTACCTCGTCCAGAACCGACGCGTACCGCTCGGGCAGCTCCCGGATCCGCTCCGGTGGGGTGGGCAGCGGGACGTCCCAGTCCGCCGCGTCGGCCAGCAACCCGTCGAGCATGGCGGTGAACGCCTCGCGCCACGTCACGCCGCTGGCCCGGCCGCCGTCGTACCCGTAACGGTCGCCGCTGACCCGGTGCAGCGCGGCGATCGCGGCCCCGAAGTCGTACCGGGCCGGGGCGTCGCCGAGGTGCTGTTCCGACTCCGTCCACTCCCGCAGCGAACGGCCGGGAATGCGGCCGCTGACCAGCCACTCGCCCAGGTACGGATCGTCGCCGTGGTGCAGCAACGGCGGCACGGGGACCTGCGGCGCGTGCGTGGACACCAGGCGGAAGTACCGCGCCTCGGCCGCGCAGAGGCCCTGCTCGTAACGCAGCAGCGGTACGTCGGGCCGGGGCGCCACCTTCAGCACCACCTCGCGCCCGTCGTCGAGCGCCACCCACCACACCGTCGCGAAGCCACCTCCCGTGATCGGCCCGCAGTCCGTCATCGCGTGGCCCGCGCCGAAGGACGCCTGCACGTAGCGGCGCACCTGATCGTGGTCCAGTGGCCGCTGCGTGCGGCTCAGCGCATCCACCCCGGCGTACCTTCCTCCCCGTTCGTGACGCCCGCCAGGGTGCCAGATTCGTCGGGAAATTACCGTCCTGGTGCCCCGTCGTGGTCCCCGCCCGATGCGGCGTTGTCGGCGGCCCGCGCCGCCGCCGCGAGGACGCCGTCCCGTTCCTGCTCGGTGCACCCCTCGTCCTCCAGTAGCCCGAGCAGCAGCACCGTCCGGGCGACGATGGCCGGCGCGTCGTCGGGCACCGCAGGGCGTTCGCCGAGCGCCGCCCACACCAACGCCTCGGCCAGCGCCGGATCGACGTCGGTCCCCGTGACGTCGTAGCGTTCCCGCGCCGACGCCACGAACCGGATCACCGGTGCCCGGTCCTGTTCGGCGACGAACCGCCGTCGCACGGCCACCAGCAGGGCTCCGGCGAGCAGGTCCGCGTACCGCCGCCAGTCCGCCTCGGTGAACCTGCGCAGCCGCCGTTCGTGCCCGCGCAGCCGTCCCATCAGGAGGCCACGCAGCGCCGCGTGCGGGTCGGTCACCACCGTCGCCCCCTGATCATCGTGACTGTCCTTCGTCGTCGGTGTCGTCCGAGCACCAGCGTCGTCGCCACCCGACAGCCATGCGCGATCTCGCTGGTGCTCGCGGTGCTCCTCGGCACGGACGGCGCGGGGTCCGCGCCCACGCCGGTCAGCGCCGCCACCGAGCGGTCGATGCGGCGGCCGCCGACCGCGAGCCGGGTGACGACCAGGTCCAACCGGGTGACGGCCGCCGCGAACCGCCGGGCCGCGACCGCGTCCGCCGCGACCTGGGTACGCCGGGACGGGTCCTCGGCGGTCCCGATGTGGTGGCGTCGCAACCGGTCTTCGGCGGTCCTGACGTGGCGGCGTCGCAGCCGGTCCTCGGCGGCCGCCAACCGCCATCGGGTACGGGCGGCCAGCGCGGCGGCCCGATCGGCGTCGACCCGAGCCGCGCGCAGCCCGGCGAGCAGCTCACCCGCTGTCGCGGTGACGGCCGATGTCCGATCGGCTGCCAGCCCCGCGTAGACCAGGCCGAGCGCTCGCCAACACTCGGTGACCGCCTCCTGCCAGGGCAGCGTCCGGCCGGGTGGACCCGCGCCGTGCAGGCACGCCCCGGCCCGGTCGGCGGCGGCGATCGTGGCCAGCCAGGCGCCGCGCAGGTCGTCCACCGTGTCGCCGTGGCGCGCCCGCGCGGCCCGCTGCCCGTCGCGCGGGTCCGGTGGTCCGCCGTTCACTGCCCGGCCTCCGCGGTGGCCTTGACCAGGCGGGCGAAGAGGACGTCGGTGCATGGATAGTCCGCTCCGCAGCCGCAGACCCACCTGCGGACCACTCGTGGCGGATGGGCGAAGAGGGTGTCGTCGGCGTCCTCGACGTCCTGCTCGGACACGAGCCGCCGGGCTGGTGGGGATGCGGAGGGTGGTGGGTCGGTGGGCTGGTCGTCGGGTCGATCGGGCATCGGGTACTCCCGTCCGGTCGTCTCCTCGCTGACGCGCCCGGCCGGACGGGGGGACCGGCCGGCCGGGCGCTCCACCTGTGCGGTGGGGAAGAACCGTCTCCGGGTGTGCAGACCAAGGAGCCGGCAGCACCGAACTTTGCCACACTAGTATGTACAAGTCAATGACAGCACTAGTCCGTTCTTGTCCTGACTAGTGGGGTGTGATCAAATGGCGGTGCAGACCAGGGAGACAAGATGCCCGCCAAGCCCAAGTGGGCGCAGCTCGCGGACCACATCCGAGAGCAAATCGCGTCCGGTCAACTCGCCCCAGGGGACAAGCTTCCGTCCACCGCCCAGCTCCGTGTAGAACACGGCGTCTCGGCTGGGGTTGTGCGTCAAGCGATTCTTGTCCTGCAAACCCAAGGCCTTGTGGAAGGCGTGCACGGCCTCGGCGTGTTCGTCGCCGAGCGCTGACCGCTCGACGCCGCTAGTCCTGGCGAGTACTTCGAGATCTTGGACAGTCTCCGTTAGCTCAGGACGGAAGGTGTCCAAGATCTGGTGAATCCGGCCGGAATTCCTTCCGCAGGTCATGCGTGGGCGATCGAGCGGTCGCGCTCCGTGCGCGGATCTCGTACGCTCCCTTGTGGTCTCCGCCAGTGCGGTGGTGGAGGCGATGGTCGACCAGGGGGAGGATGCGCGTGAGCGCAGCACAGATCATCGCGAAGTTGGCGGCGGCGTCGCAGAAGCTCGAAGAGGCGAAGGCCAAGACCGCAGCGGCGGCCCAGGACGCGGCCGAGGCGCGGAGCCTCGTGGCCGGCGCGCTGGAGGGCGTCGCGGCCGGGCCGCTGGTCGGCATGATCGACGCGTACCGGCAGGCGTTGGCGCAGGCATCCCAGGGCGGTGAGCCGGCAAAGCAGCACGTCCAGGAGACGATCGCCAAGGTCCGCGCGCTGGGAAACTGACCACGGGTGGTGGTAGCGCAACCCACCGACTACCACCCGTGCGGCCAGCAGTTCCACCGCCCGAGCCAGGGGTTGGTCGACCTGCCCGTCCGTCGCCGGAGGCCCTCCAACCGCGCGAGCGAGATTCTGAGGCTCCCCGGTGGGAGCGCCGGGTAGACGCGGTCGTCGCCTATTCCCCACAAGGAGTCGGGCTGACCAGCGGCATGCCAGGTGTGCTGGTGGCGCCGAACAAGATCGTGGGTGTTGGGCTCGTGATACTCGGGTCCACTGTCGATACAGTCACCACCTGGTGGGACAGGCGACAGAAGCGGAGGAGCAGCGGTGCGGATTGACGAGCGTGTGGAGGGGGCGGTAAGGGAGGCCTACCGTGCTGTCATCGCAAAGGATGGCGACCGTCTCGCCGCGGCGTTCGCTGGCCTGAATGACGAAGAGGCTCAGATGGCCGTGAGCTACGCCGTCTTCGTCGTCGGGTTCATCGTCAGGGATGTCTTCCGTAACGGCGCGACCGAGGCTGACCTGTCGGACCTGGCCGACAAGATCATCGCTAGCGAGCGTACGTGGGTTGACCTAGGTGCCCGTGACGAACTTGCCGGGCTCTTGGCCGCAGCTACCAGCGGCAATGTTGCTGCTAGTTCGACTGCTCGGGCCGACGTTGTCGGCAACACCCTCGTGGCAGGAGGATTTCTGCTGACGAGCTTCCGGCTTGATGACCAGCGCTGGTGGGACTACCTCGATGAGATTTGGGCCGCCGTGGAGGCGGCGGGGTAACCAGGCACTCCTCGTCGGGCTCCGACCACTCCAGATTCCAGGGCGGAGAGCATCAGCTCAACCGGCGGACGACTGGACGCAGGACCGCGACGAGCCTGCTGGTGTCGGTCGTGGCGAGGTGTACCCGACACGCTTCGATGTTGTCGGCTTCGTTGAGTTCCGACCAGTCGAGGAGGAAGCCCGCAGCGGCGGCGAGCTGCCGAAGGAAGGCGCGGATGGTCCGGCCGTTGCCCTCGCGAAACGGGTGACACACGTTCAGCTCGCCGTAGTACTGCGCGAGAGTCTCGACGAACACCTCGTGCTTGAGACCGAGGAGGAAGCCGTCCGCCGTCAATCCACCAAGGACTGCGCTGACCTGGTCGTCGATGAAGCGCCAGTGACAGAAGCGCGCTCCCGGCTTGCTGATGTCAACGGTTCTGGTCTGTCCGGCCCACTCGTAGAGATCGCCGAAGAGCTGCCGGTGGAACGTCTGAAGATGGTCGAGGCCGTAGTTGCCGGGAATGATCATGCGCGATGCCTGAACCTCCCGGATCGAGGTCAGGCGAAACTCCGCTTCCCGCAGGAGATCCGGGTCGGTGATGCCCAGCTTGTTCTTGAGGCAGTCGGTCCCCGGCCAGCAGTACGGATCACTCACCCTTGAGGCGAGCAATCTCTTCGGAGATCAGGTCGTCCGCGCTGATCACCCCTGCTGCCACGTCGCGAAGCTTGTCCTGCCAGTTCTGGTCGAACTCAGCGCCTTCCAGGGCAGCGTTCGCGGTCGCGAGGCCGACGGCAGTTTCCGAATCTGCGATCTGCCGGGCGTAGTAGGTACGCATGAGATCAGTACTGATCCTCGCCGAGGAGTTGGCCGCCTCGGGAAGTCCGCCTCGGGCAGCCCGCCAGGGAAGCTCATTATGCGTCATAACGGACAGTTGGCTCGCCGAGAACTGCCCGTACTGATCCGTGACCCAACGGACGGTTCTACGCTCGTCCGGGGTTAGGCGGGACGCCTGCCCCTGCGGCCAGTCAGACACCGTGAGCTGCCCACGGTGGTGCCGGTAGAGGGGTGGTACGACCGGCCCTTCCCGCCAAGCCTCGATCGGTTCGGGGAACAGCAAGGCGCCCTCGCGCGCGAGATGCCACCCCTGGCAGTAGTAAACGAGCTTTTCCAGCTTCATGGCGGTGACGCTGCCGAGGTTGCCAAGCACTGTGGCAGCGACATCGTGCGCGGTAGCCATACGCTTACCACCTCCCACCTCAGCTTGCTCTCGACGCTAGCTACCAAAAGCGATGCTGTCGGCACTGAGCTGTCATGTCGAGCCCGATTTCGATCCTATCGGTCCGGGCGACACCGTCGTAGGACGCAGGTTGTTCTGCCAGAAGGTGCTGTCGGATAGGTGTCACCGCGTGTGTCGGGGGCTGTGCTCTGCGGTGATCTTCCCTATCCTGGCGTGTTCACCGCCGGCTAGCGACGTGGAGTGTCGTGGATCCTCGACAGGTACGACGTCTGGCAGAGCAATCCGCCAACTTCGGGTTCCTCCGTGATCACAAGCTACTGGTCTACTACGGAGCGAGCGCCGAGCTGCTCGTCTACGTCGACGCCCAGGCCGCGATGTTCAAGAGCCGGACCTTCGGCGACGAGCTTGCCAAGGAGCTGATCCGCCGTACCGGCGCGAAGCCGCAGAAGAACTTCTTCCAGCGGGTGCAGGCGCTGCACGCGGACGGAGCGTTCACTCCGGAGATCTACCGCGCGTTCGACCTGCTGCGTGACCAGGGCAACAAGGCCGTACACGATCACCTGGGTGAGGTCCGCGCGGCGCTCGACATGCTGCGGACATGCTTCGAGCTGGGCGTCTGGTTCCACCGGGCGCTGACCGGCGACCGCACACCGATCGGCTTCGTGCCTCCGACCCCACCTGCCCGTCAGGTGTCGCAGAGCATCACGGACGGCCTCCAGGCGGAGATCCAGCGTTACAAGGACGAGCTGGCCGAGACCAAACTCCTCCTGGAGGGCAAAGCGTCGCTGGCGCAGGCCCAGGCCGACGCGGTGGTCGCCGCGGATCGTGCCGTTCGTGATGCCGACGCCCGTCGTGATCAGGCCGCTGCCCTGGTGGCGAGCCTGACGCCGTCCGCCGAGGCCGAGCAGGCGGCGCTCGACAGCAAGGGGACGCCGAAGGTCTCGGCCGCTCGACGCGAGGAGTTCATCGCCCGCGCGCGTCGTGCATCGCACGAACCGCTCAACGAGATGCAGACCCGGGTCGAGATCGACCGGCAGTTGGGCGCGGCCGGCTGGATCGTCCAGAACGAGAGCCAAATCAACCTGTACGCCGGCACCGGTGTCGCCGTTCGTGAGGTGACCCTGGCAACCGGACGAGCCGACTACCTGCTGTACGTCAATCAGCGGCTGGTGGGTGTCATCGAAGCCAAGCGGGAGGGGACCGCGCCGCGCGGCGTGGAAGCGCAGCTCGACCGCTATCTCAACGGGCTCACGGCAGGGCAGAAGCTCGCCGCGTGGCGTCGGGACGATCCGCTGCCGTTCGGCTACGTCGCTACCGGCACCGAGACGGCCTTCGTCAACCGGCTCGACCCGTTTCCGCGTACCCGGGAAGTTTTTGCCTTCCACCGGCCCGAGACGTTCGCGCGATGGATGCGGGAGGCCGACGACGACCCGGCGGCGCCGACGCTGCGTGCCCGGCTGCGGCGGATGCCGGCGCTGGACCGGCTCGGCCTGCGCCCAGCTCAGGTGGACGCGATCGACGGTCTGGAGCGTTCGCTCGCGGAGGACCGTCCGCGCTCGTTGATCCAGATGGCGACGGGTGCCGGCAAGACGTTCACCGCCGTTACCAGCAGCTACCGGCTGCTCAAGCACGCTCGCGCGACGCGCATCCTCTTCCTGGTCGACCGGAACAACCTCGGCAAGCAGACCTTGCGGGAGTACGCGGGCTACCAGACCCCGGACGACGGGCGGAAGTTCACCGAGCTGTACGTCGTCGACCGGCTCTCCGGAGCCGGGATGCTCGAATCGTCCACGGTGGTCATCTCCACCATCCAGCGGCTCTACGGGGCGCTGCGTGGCGACGATTTGCCGGACCCCGACCTCGACGACCGGGCGTACGACGACTACGAGCTGGACGAGCCGGCCGAGGTCGCCTACAACCGGCTGCTGCCGCCGGAGACGTTCGACCTGATCGTGGTCGACGAATGCCACCGCTCGATCTACGGCAAGTGGCGGGGTGTCATCGAGTACTTCGACGCCTTCGTGGTCGGGCTGACGGCGACGCCGGTCAAGCAGACCTTGGGCTTCTTCCAGCAGAACCTGGTCTCCGAGTACACCTACGAGCAGGCAGTCGCCGACGGGGTGAACGTCAGCTTCGACGTATACCGGATCAAGACCGAGATCACCGAGAAGGGCGCCGACATCGAGGCCGGCACGGTAGTGCCGCTGCGCGACCGCCGCACCCGGGCCGAGCGCTACCAGGAGTTGGAGGACGACTTCACGTACGGCGGCAGCCAGGTCGGTCGATCGGTGATCTCCAGAGGGCAGCTCCGGCTGGTGCTGGAGACGTTCCGAAGGAAGCTCTTTGACGAGATCTTCCCCGGCCGCTCGACCGTGCCCAAGACGCTGATCTTCGCTCGGGACGACAACCACGCCGAGGAGATCGTGCAGATGGTTCGGGACGTCTTCGGGCGCGGCAACGACTTCGCTGCCAAGATCACTTACGCTTCGCGCAAGGGCGGCGACAACCCGGACACCCTCATCCAGGCGTTCCGCAACAGCCCGGAGCTGCGCATCGCGGTGACCGTCGACATGATCGCCACCGGCACCGACGTACGCCCCCTGGAGTGCGTGTTTTTCCTCCGGCCGGTCCGCAGCGCCACCTACTTCGAGCAGATGAAGGGCCGTGGCGCCCGCACCATCGATGCCGCAGAATTCCAGGCCGTCACGCCCGACGCCGAGGTCAAGGACCGCTTCGTCATCGTCGACGCGGTGGGCGTCACCGAAGCCGACCTGGACGAGGCGGTGCCGCTGCAACGCCACTCGGAACGGCAGATCTCCCTGCGCGACCTGCTCAAGAAAGCCGGCACCCTGACCGCCGACGCAGACGAGGTGGCCACCCTCGCCGCCCGGCTGGCGCGGCTGGAGCAGCAGTTGACCGACGACGAGCGCGCCGAACTGGCCGACCTCGCCGACCAGCCGCTGACCGGTATCGTGCGGGGCCTCGTCGACGCGATTGCCCCCGAACAACTCAACCCGGCCAAGGAAGCTGGCCCAAACGCCGTACGCGACCTGCTGGCCGGCGCGCTGCGCCCGCTCGCCGCGAACCCGGCCCTGCGCGAGCGCATCCTGGAGATCCGTCGCGCGCACGACATCACTATCGACGAGGTGAATGCGGACAAGCTGATCTCGGCGGCCGGTGTGCCGCCCGAGGAACGCGCCCAGGTCACCGTGAAAAGCTGGCACGACTACCTGGAGCAGCATCGCGACGAGATCACCGCGTTGCAGGTCTTCTACGAGGGGCGCGGGAGGGTCGGGTACGCCGAACTCAAGGAGTTGGCCGCGCGGATCGCCCGTCCGCCGCAGGCCTGGACGCCGGAGTCGCTGTGGAAGTCGTACGTGCTGCTCGGCCGCACCTCAGATGCCCCCGGCAGCAGGGGGGTGACGGATCTTGTCAGCCTCATCCGGTATGAGTTGGGGCTCGATCAGGAGCTGCGCCCGTACCGCAACCTCGTCGAGGAGCGCTTCCGTGGGTGGCTGCTCCGGCAGGAGCAGTCGGGCGCTACGTTCACTGCCGATCAGGCGTGGTGGCTGGAGAGGATCAAGGACGTGATAGCGGTGAGCGTGGAGATCACCCCCGACGACCTGGAAGGCGCGCCGTTCAGCGAGCGGGGCGGGATCGACGGGTACGCGGGCGTTTTCGGGAAGCGGGCCGAGCCGCTGCTCGACGAACTGAACCAGGAGCTGTCCGCGTGACAAATCTGCCTGCTGGCTGGGCTATCGCGCCCCTCGATGATCTCGTTGACGTCCTTGACAGTAGGCGGGTTCCAGTTAGTTCGAAAGAACGGGCGCAGCGTCCTGGACCTGTGCCGTACTACGGAGCGACAGGCCCGGTCGGCTGTATCGACGAGGCATTATTTGACGAAGATCTTGTCTTGCTCGGTGAAGACGGCGTGCAGTTCTTTGACCCGAGTAGGCCGAAGGCGTATGTTATCTCGGGTCCGGCGTGGGTGAACAATCACGTGCACGTTCTACGGCCCGGGAACGCAATTACCCTGGAATACTTACACCACTTTCTCAACTCCTTTGACTATCGAGGATTCGCGAACGGAACTACGCGGCTTAAGCTCACTCAGGCGGCAATGAAACGGATTCCGGTTACACTGCCGCCGCTCTCTGAGCAGCGGCGTATAGTTGCGGCCCTTGATGAGAGTCTTTCCCGGTTGGCGTTGGCTGAAAGCCAGGTTGCCCAGGCTTCTAGACGGCTTTCGAATCTGGAGCGTGCTTTCTTGCGGGCGATTGAGGAGGAGGTAACCCTTGCGCCAAATACTCCGCTCGAGAGCTTGCTGGCTGAGCCGCTTCGTAACGGACACTCCGCTCCAGCGTCCCAACAGGGAAAAGTGCGGACCATTAGTTTGACTGCTGTGACCCAAGGGGAGTTCAGCGAGCGTTTTTCGAAGATGACCGACGCGGATATCGTGCGGGTTCGGGATCTGTGGCTAAAGTCGGGAGACATACTAATCCAGCGGTCTAACACTCCGGAGTTGGTTGGCACTGCTGCCCACTATCGAGGTCCAGAGGGCTGGGCTGTCTTCCCTGATCTGCTTATTCGAATACGTCTGCGAGCCGGCGTCGAGACCGACTACGTGCTTATGATGCTGCAATCGCCTCGCGCGCGACGCTACTTTATTTCGAAGGCGAAAGGGCTCGCCGGGTCGATGCCTAAGATCGACCAGAAAACCATACGTGAGTTCTCGCTCAGGCTTCCCGAGATTGATAAGCAACGGGAAGTTGTGCGCAGAGGCAGCAGCGTGCGGGGTTATCTCGGGCGTCTCAAATTGACGTCAAAAGCGGTTACAAGAAAGGCCGCGCAGTTGCGGACGGCGTTGCTAGCGGCGGCGTTTTCCGGTCGGCTCGTGCCGCAGGACCCTAACGACGAGCCGGCGTCGGAGCTGCTAACACGCATCCAAGCCGAGCGAGCTGCCGCGCCACCCAAGCAGAGGCTGCGCTCCCGTACCCAGAAAGAGCTGGCGGCTCCGCCGACCAGGGTGACCGGCGACGACTATCAGCAGGAGGCACTGCCGCTGTGAGCACTGTGGATTCGCGCCGGCTGGTGCAGAAGCTCTGGAACTACTGCGACGTGTTGCGTGACGACGGCGTCTCGACCATCGACTACGTGGAGCAGTTGACGTTCCTGCTGTTCCTCAAGATGGCCGACGAGCGGGCCAACCGCCCGATCCGTCCCGAGCAGATCGTGCCGGACGAGCTGAGCTGGCAGACGCTGCTCGATGCCGAGGGCGACGCCCTGGAGGTGCAGTACCGGCACATCCTCACCGGGCTGGCCCACGAGGGCGGCACCCTCGGCACGATCTTCCGCAAGGCGCAGAACAAGATTCAGGACCCGGCGAAGCTGAAGCGGTTGATCGTCGATCTGATCGACAAGGAGCAGTGGTCGCAGGCCGGCGTCGACGTCAAGGGTGACGCCTACGAGGAGTTGCTGGCCAAGGGCGCTGAGGACGCCAAGTCGGGTGCGGGGCAGTACTTCACCCCGCGTGCGCTGACCGCCGCCATGGTCGACTGCATGCAACCCACACCTGACGACACGATCACCGACCCGGCCTGCGGCACCGGCGGCTTCCTGCTCGCCGCGTTCGACTTCATCCAGCGGCACCACGGCAGCGACCTCACACCGGACCAGCGGCGGCGGCTCGCCAACGGCGCGATCACCGGCACCGAACTGGTCGACGGCACCGCCCGACTGGCCGCGATGAACATGCTGCTGCACGGCATAGGCACCCCCAGCGGTGAATCTTTGATCACAATCGGGGATGCGCTCGGCAAGGAGCCGGCACGCCGCTACAGCCTGGTCCTCGCGAACCCGCCGTTCGGCCGCAGCTCGTCGATCCGGATGATCGGCGAGGATGGTCGTTCCTCCCGCGAGGAGCGCGAAATCGAGCGGAACGACTTCTGGGCCACCACCGCCAACAAGCAGCTCAACTTCGTCCAGCACATCGCCTCGTTGCTGGAGATCGACGGCCGGGCCGCGGTCGTCCTGCCGGACAACGTGCTCTTTGAGGGCGGCGCGGGCGAGACCATTCGCCGCCGGCTGCTCAAGCAGTACGACCTGCACACCATGCTCCGTCTGCCCACAGGCATCTTCTACGCTGGCGGGGTCAAGGCCAACGTGCTGTTCTTCGAACGCAAGCGGGCTCGTGAAGAGCCGTGGACCCAGAAGCTTTGGGTGTACGACTTCCGCACCAACCAGCACTTCACGCTCAAGCAGAATCCGCTGCGTCGCGAGCACCTCCAAGACTTTGTCGACTGCTACCTGCCGGGCAAGGACAGGACTGAGCGGGTCGAGACCGAGCGGTTCCGGGCCTTCCCCTACGAGGAGCTGATCGCCCGGGACAAGGTGAACCTCGACATCACCTGGCTCAAGGACGCCTCGCTGGAGGACGCCGACGCGCTCCTGCCGCCCGAGGTCATCGCGCAGGAGATTGTCGAAGATCTGGAGGCGGCGTTGCGGGAATTCGCCGCCATCGCGGACGCCCTGTCCTCACGCGCCGCTCAACCGACGGATAGCTGACGAGGTCGGAGTGCTCGCGGGAGAGTCACGCGAGCACTCCGGGTGGTGGTCAGCGGGTGATGCGGATCTCGCCGTCGAAGCGCGTCGAGTAGTCGCAGTCGATTTCGGTGCACAGCTCGATGCCCCCGTTGACGAGCGCGGTGCCCCGGTTGAAGGCGTAGCCGCCGGCTTCCGCGTAGACCCGGCCGGTCACGGCCTGCGCCGACCCTGTGCAGTGGACGGGCGCCCAGCCGCTGCCGTACGCGACGTGGTCGCTGGCGCGCTGACGCAGACTGAATTCTGCGCCGCCGTTCTGACCGGAATCGCAGGTCACGGTGATGGTGATGTCGACGGCGACGCCGCGTGCGACCAGTTTCGCCGAGGTGACCTCGACGGTAGTGGCCGCGCTCGCCGGCGTCGGTACGAGCAGCGCGAACAGGGACAGGCAGAGCAGGGCGATGGTGGTGGTGACGCGGCGCACGGCGGTCCTCCTCAGTGGAGTGGGTGCGTTTCCACGGTCACCGTAGCCATCGGCCGGACTCGCCACCATCGATCGATCGTGCGGGTGCTGGGCGGCCGTCGGGTGGGGGTGGTCGGCCGGGTGAGCGTGATGCCTGTGGGTCATCTTGATGACGCACAGGCATCAGAGAGTCAGGGGACATCGCTCCCCGGCAGCCGCAACAGCCGCACAGCCCCACAACCGCAACAGCCGCACAGCCCCACAACCGCACAGTCCCACAACCGCACAGCCCCACAACCGCAACAGCCGCGCAGCCGCGGTCAGGCGCGCGAGCGGGGCAGGCAGCACTTCTTGTACTTCGTGCCCGAGCCGCACCAGCAGGCGTCGTTGCGGCCCGGCGGCCAGGAGGTGATGCCGGCGTCGTCGAGGCTGTCGGCGTACTCGTCGAGGGTTTCCTCGTCGATGGGGTCGGCGCCGGCGAACGCCGCGAGACCCTCGACGGTGCCCGCCACGACGCCCAGGCCGACGCCGCCGCCGAGGCTGGACGCGTCGGCGAGGGCGCGCTCGGTCTGGGCGCGGTGCTCGTCCCAGGTGCTCGGGTAGCTCTCGGTCAGTGCCGGCCAGCGCACCAGCAGGGCGTCGAACTCCGGCTTCGGCCAGAACAGCAGCGTGGCCGGCCCGTCGTCGAGCGCGTCGGCGGCGTGGCTGGTCGCGTCGCGTAGCCGGTCGGCGAGGTTGTCGTGTTCGTCGTGCGGCAGGCCCAGCTCTTCGCGCAGGTCGTGCCGCCGCTGGGCCAACCCGTAGATCATGGCGGCGGCCGTGTCCTGGGCGTCCTCGGACTCGTGCTGGTGGGCGCGGCTGCGGTCCACCATCGCGTCGAGTGCGGCGGTGAGCCATTCGACCGCCGTCTCAGCATGGCCGGACTCGGTCAGCTCGTCGACCAGGTGGACGGCGTCGGGATCTGTCTCCAGCAGCGGACGCAGCTCGGACAGCTCCGCCAGGCCCTCGTCGACCCGGCCGAGGCGCAGCAGCAGGCCGCCGCGTACGGCACGGACGTACGTGTTGTCGTCGGGCTGTTCGGCGATGGCGCGGGTGGCCAGGGCGAGCGCGTCGTCGAGGTCACCCGCCTGCTCCAGGATGTCCGCGGCGACCAGCAGGGCGTACCCGGTGTCGGCGGGATCGGCGACCCGGCCCTCGTCGACGGCGCTCACCAGCTCGGTGACCAGCGCCGCCGGGTCGGGGCTCCCCGATCCGAGGGTGCCGATCTCGTCGATGCGGTCGGCGGTGAGCAGGTCGGGCATGGCACATCCTGACGAACGACGGGTGACGACCGGCCAGCGTACCCGGCACACGGCGCAGCCCGGGCGGCGAACCACCCGGGCTGCGACGCGGACCTCAGCGGGTCGCCGGCATGGTGGCGAACTCGCCCGCTAGCTCGGACTCGACGATCGCCGTGGCGGACGGCCGGCGACCGGCCGACGCCCGCCGGGCGGACGGGACGGCGAGGGCCGCGAGCGCGGCGGCGAGGGCGATCGCCGTGAGGAGGAGAAATCCGGCCGTGAAGCCGGCCTCCCGGGGCAGGCCGCTGGCCTGCGGGTGAGCGGTGATCACGCCGCTGACCACGGCCGCGCCGATCGCGCCGCCGATGGTACGGATGTTGGCGTTCATGCCGGTCGCCACGCCGGTCTGGCTGGCGGGCACGCTGGCGACGATGAGGTTGGCCATCGACGCGAAGGCCAGGCCGATGCCGAGGCCGACCAGGCCACCGGCGACGGCGACCTCCCAGCGGGTGGCGTGCGCGGCGGCGAGCATCGCGGACGCTGCCACGTTGAACGCCGCGCCGGTGGCGAGCTGCGCCTTGGCGCTGAACACGGCCTGGAGCCGGCCGGCGACGAGGCCCGCGACGAACATGGCGACAAGCATCGGCAGCATGAGCAGACCGGCCTGGCTGATGCTCGCGCCGAAGCCGTAGCCGGCCGCGGTCGGGGTCTGCACAAACTGGGGCAGGAACGCGTACACGGAGAACATCGAGCCGCCGTAGAGCAGGGCGACCAGGTTGGTGGTCCAGACGCCGGGCAGGCGCATCATCCGCATGTCGATCAGCGGGTTGGCCGAGCGCAGCTCGGCGGTCAGCCAGCCGACCAGCAGCACCACGGCGAGGGCCAGCAGGCCGAGCACGCGGGTGCTGGTCCAACCCCAGGCCGCGCCCTGGCTGATGGGCAGGAGCAGCGCGACCAGCCAGCCGGAGAGCAGCAGGGTGGCACGCCAGTCGATCCGGCCCGGGGTACGCACCGGGGACTCGGGGATGAACAGGTGTGCGGCGACGGCGGTCAACCCCACCACGACCAGCGGGATCCAGAACAGCCAGCGGTAGTCCAGCGCGGTGACGATCGGGCCGGCCAGCACGACGCCCAGGCCACCGCCCGCGGCGACAATCGCCGAGATGGCGGCGACGGCGCCGCCGACCCGCGCGGTGGGGAACTCGTCGCGGATGATGCCGAAGGACAGTGGGAAGACCGCGCCGCCGATGCCCTGTACGACCCGGGCGACGATGAGCACGCCGATGTTCGGCGCGACGGCGGCCACCAGGCAGCCGAGGGCGAGGGCGGCGAGCGAGACGACGAGCATCCGCTCCTTGCCGACCATGTCGCCGACGCGCCCGAGGATCGGCGTGAAGATCGACGCGGAGAGCAGGTAGGCGGTCAGGACCCAGGTCACGGTGTTCTGGGAGGTGTGCAGGTCCTGCTGGATGGTCGGTAGCACCGGGGTGATCAACGACTGGAGCATCGCGAAGAACCCGGCGCCGGCCGCGAGCACGGTGAAGGTGAGCCGACGCGAGCCGCGTCGGGAGGTCACTGCCACGAGAGAAAACTCCTGAAATGGTACGGAAGGAGACGTGTGTCACCCGTCGTCGGCGGCGGGCAGGTTGTCGGGTCCGGGCGATCGGGTGGCCAGGCGGATCGGGCGGGTCCCGAGGTAAGCTATCCGGAGGCAGGCCTCCGGGAGTTCCGGAGGGGTGCCTCCACTAAGCTAGCGGAGGGTTGCCTCCGGATGCAACCAGGACGAGGTGACGCACGTCATGACCAGCGCGGGGCAGGTGCCCGAGGTCTTCGCGCAGCGGCCGAAGCGGGCCGATGCGCGGCGTAACTACGACGCCCTGATCGCCGCCGCACGTGACGCGTTCGCCGAGAACGGCGCGGCCGCCTCGCTGGAGGACGTGGCCCGCCGGGCCGGGGTGGGCATCGGCACCCTCTACCGCAACTTCCCGACCCGGCGGCACCTCTTCGAGGCCGTCTACGTCGAGGAGGTCCGGGCGCTGAGCCGTTCCGCCGAGGACCTGGCCGGGCTGCCCCCGTGGGACGCCCTCGTCGCCTGGCTGCACCGCTTCGTCGCGTACGTCGCCACCAAGCGGGCGCTCGCCGAGCAGTTGCTGCACGACTCGGAAATCTTCGGGACCTGCCGGACGGAGATCTACGCCGCCGGCGAGCCGCTCATGAGTCGCGCCCAGGCGGCCGGCGTGGTCCGCGACGACATCGGCTTCGACGACGTGGTGCGGCTGATCAGCGGGCTCACCATGGCCCAGTTCCCGTCGCCCGAGCAGCGCGACCGCGTCCTCGGTGTCGCCCTCGACGGGTTGCGCCCGACGGCGGCCACCCGCTGACGACGCTCACTTGTCGACCAGCACCAGCCACTCGTCGTCGAGCCGTTTGACGATCGTGCCCGCCGGCCACCGGTGACCGGAGTCGACCACCGCCCGGGCCTGCTCGACCTGTGGTGGTCGGCTGAAGTGCGCGTCGCGGAAGCTGGCCATCCGGTGGAACCGGGCCCGGCCGAAGTTCGCGGCGTCGGTGAAGCGGGCACGGTCGAACAGGGCTTCCGCGCCGAAGGCCGTCCAGCGGAACAGTGCCATGTTCGCGAAACGGGCGGAGTGGAAGCTGGCCGGCCCGGCGAACCTGGTGTGCTCCATCGACAGCGCGCCGTCGAAGGCCGCCTCCTGAAACGTGGCGGCCTCCTCGAAGTGGGTCGCGTCGAAGCTGGTCGGCTGACCGAACGTCACCCGGTGCCACGAGGTCGGACCGGCGAAGTGGGACCGCCGGCAGGACAGGCCGTCGGCAAACTCGGCCCCGTCGAAGCTCGCGGTGCCCCGGACGTGGATGTCGTCCAGGACCACCTCGCCGCCGGCAGTGAGGCCGGCGAACACCACGTCGCCGAAGCTCGCCGCCCCGAGCAGCAGCCGTCCCCGCGTCGTCGCGCCCGCGAAACTGGTCGTGCCGCCGAACGCCGCCCCCGTGCAGGTCGCGTCGACGAGCGTGCAGCCCGCCGCATCGAAGTCGACGAGCGTCGCGCCGGTCAGGTCCAGCACCACACCCGGCCAGTACTCCGCCTCGTCCCGGGCGCGCAGGTGCCGGGTCAGGACCCGCTGCGCGGTCCGCCGGACCTCCGTCTCGCGCGGCTCGTCGTCCGGTGGGGACATCCGCAGGTACGCGCAGAGCACCGCCACGATCGTCGACCGCTGTGACGGATTGTCCTGGCCGAGGCGTTCCAGCGCGTGCAGCCCGCCGAGACGTACGGCCGCGCTGTCGTTGCCGAGCAGCTCGACCGCCCGGGTGTACAGCTCGGTCAGCCGGCGTTCGGCCGCGTCGTGTTCGGCGGCGGACGACTGCCGGTCCTGCTGGCGCTGCGCGGCCTCGGCCACCGACTCGGCGTGCGCCTGCACCCGGTCCCGGTGCGCCTGGTCGCGGGCGGCGACGGCCTCCTGGTGGCGCTGGGCCCGCTCGGCGATCCACTGCCGGCGCGCGGCCAGCAGCAGGGCCAGCCCGCCGCCCGTGCCCGCGACCACGGTCAGGCCGGTGCGGATCGCGTCGATGCGCAGCGTGGCCCGGGTGTCCGGCAGGACGGCCCGGTCGGCCTCGGTGAGCAGCAGGCCGAGCACCAGCCAGCCCAGTACGGCGGCGAGCAGCAGGCCGACCAGCACCAGCCACCACGGCAGCACCCGCAACTGACGCTCGGGGGGTTCGTCGGCGGCCACGGCCACAGCATGCCATCGGTCGTCGCGGCGCGGGGGTGCGCGGGTTCCTCCGGTGTCCGGTGTGGAGTGTGACCGATTTGCCGGTTCACGCCGTCGACGGGACAACGGGTTACCGGCGCGTAACAAGTCATTGACGTTGCCGAATTGTTGCGGGCATCATCGTCGCACGGTCGACCGGACACCCCCACCCACCTGCCCGGATCGTCGGGCGCCTCCCCCCGGAGGTGCAGCCATGCTGCTCCGAAAGACCGTCCTCGTCGTGTCCCTGGCCACCGCCGCCCTCCTCGCCTCGGCGGGAACCGCGACCGCCGCCCCCACCGCCGTCGCTCCGGCCTCCACCACCGCCGCCGCGGCCAACCCCGTCATCGTGGTCGGCGGGCTCAGCGGCGTCGCCGTCGCGTACGAGCCGATCGCCACCCGGCTGCGCGCCGACGGTTACCGGACCTTCGTCTACCAGCTACCCGGGCTGGGCCTCGGTGACATACCCGCCTCGGCCCGCGCGTTCGCCGGGTACGTCGAGCAGGTGCGGGCCAGCACCGGCGCGACGACCGTCGACGTCGTCGCCCACTCCGAGGGCGGCCTGGTCAGCCGCTACTACCTCAAACGGCTCGGCGGTACCGCCGCCGTCGGCCGGTACGTCAGCCTGGGCACACCCCAGTACGGCACGTACGTCGCCAACATCGCGGCGATCCTCGGCCTCGGTAGCTGCGCCGGCGTCGTCGCCTGCCAACAGATGACCATCGGTTCGGCGTTCCTCGCCGACCTGAACTCCGGCGACGACACCCCCGGCTCGGTGCGCTACACCACCGTCCGCACGCTCCAGGACGAACTGGTCCGCCCGACCGGCAACGCCGCCGTCAACGACGGCGCGACGAACGTGCTCATCCAGTCGTACTGCCCGCTGCGGGTGGTGGGGCACCTGGGCCTGGTGCTGGACGGCACGGCGTACACCATCGTGCGCGGCGCCCTGGTCGACGGCCCGGTGCGACCCAACTGCCTCGCGGTCTGAGCACGTCGGTGCGGCGGTCCCTGCGGGACCGCCGCACCGCGCCCGCGACGGCGACTGTCGGGTGCGTGACGATCCCGGGAAAGGGTGTGGCAGACATCAGACGACCTCGATAGCCTGCTCCGGCCGTCCACTCCGGACGGTGTGCACGTGGTCCGTCGAGAGGGAGCAGTGGGCATGACCGAGCCGCAGCGTGTGCCACCGGAGAGCACGCCGCCGACAGTGCCGCAGCTCGACGTCCGGGCCGCCGAACCCCCGGCCGCCGACATCCCGCCGCCCACCGGCGGGTTCGCCGACCGGCCACCGGGTTACCCGAACGCCCTGGTCTGGCTGCGCGCCGGAATCCTGCGGGACTGGCGGGGCGTGCTCGGCGCGTTCGTCGCCACCTGGTTCTACCTGCCGATCGCGCTGCTCCTGGCGTTCTGGGGCGGTCTCAGCTTCGCCGCCGTCGGCCTCTTCGCCGGCGGCACCGGCATGGACGACCAGATCCCCACCGCGCTACGCGACACGCCGCTGATCGGCTCACTGCTGGACGCGTTCCTCAGCCGCTCCGGCGGAGTGCTGGGTGGCGTGGCCGGCTTCGCGGTCGGTTTCCTCGCCGGCTTCATCTCGGTGCTGGTGCTGCCCTGGCTGCCCGTCGCGGACGAGCCTCTCGCACTGCTCACCGGCCTGGTCGGCACGGTCGTCGCGGCAGCGCTGATCGGCGTCGTCTACACGCTGTACCGGGTGCTGCTCGAACCGAGCCTGCTGGTGGTGTCCGGCGCGCGCCAGCCCAGCCGCCGGGAGAACGCGCGACTGCGTCCCCTGCTGGACGACTGCGCGCGACGACTCGGCCTGCCGAACGTGCCGCGGCTGCTCATGGAGGACGACCCGGTCCTGAGCAACGCCCGCACGTACGCCCGGCACGTGGTGGTCACCACCGCCGTGCTCACCGAGCCGGACGACGAGGTCGCGGCGCTGCTCAGCCACGAGCTGGTGCACTGGCGTACCGGGGACGAGATCACCAGTGCCTTCGTCCGCGGCGTCGGCCTGCCGCTGACCCTCACCCACGCCCTGCCCACCTGGCTGATGCGGACGTTCCCGCACCCGGCCACCAACTTCGTGGTGTTCCTGTTCTTCTGGCCGGTGCTGCTCACCATGCGGTACGTGGTGCTGCCCCTGCACGCCCGCGACGTCCGGGCCGCCGAGTACCGGGCCGACCTCGGCGCGGTGCTGACCGGGCACGTCGACGGGCTGCGGCGCATCCTGGAGCGGCGGCTCTCCTTCGAGAGCGGACGCAGCGGCTGGGACGAGGCGGTCTGCGCCACGCACCCGCCGCACGAGCTGCGGCTCGACGCGCTGGAGCGGGCGTCGGAGGCGGGCGCGGCCGCCCACGCCGGGGTACCCGCCGACGCCGCCGCGGCCGTCACCGCCGAGCGGCTGTTCGGCCACAGCGGCCCGGTCGGTACCCGCCGCACCTGGCTGCTGGTCGGCGTTCTCGCCCTCGTCGCCTGCCTCGGCGCGAGCGGGTTGAGCGTGGTGCAGTGGGCGTTCTTCCGCCCCCAGGCGACGGTCGACGGATTCTTCTCCGCCCTCGCCGATCGGGACAGCGAGGCCGCGCTCGACCACCTCGCCGACTCCGGCGACGGCACCGACCACAAGCTGCTCGCCCAGCTGCTGGGCGGCAAGGGTTACCAACCACCGACCGACGTCGAGGTCACCTCGGTGCAGCGTGCCGACGACACGGCCACCGCCACGGTGGCGTACCGGCTCGCCGACACGCGGCAGACGGCCACCCTCACCCTGCGCCGCGAGGACGAGACCACCGCCGGCCTGTTCCACGGCTGGCGTCTGGCCGGTGGGCCGATAACGCTCAACTCGTCGATCGCCGAGCCGGGCGTACGCCTCAACGGGGTGGAGCTGCCCGTCGCCACCGAGGGTCCGCCGCCGGTGCTGCTGCCCGGCCTCTACACGGCGACCGGCCCGTCCAGCGCGCTGAGCGAGACGCCCACCCAGACCCTGCTGGTCGGCCCGGGGGAGGGCTCGGCGATCCTGGAACTGGCGCCCGTGCTCAAGCCGACGGCGGTCGAGGCCGTCCAGACCCGGGTACGCGCCTGGTTGGACGAGTGCGCCAAGCAGACGGTCGCCGCCCCGCCGGGCTGCCCGTTCCGCTACTACGGCGGGTCGGCGCAGAAGATCACCTGGAAGATCCTGGAGTACCCGAAGGTCGCCGTCGAGCTGACCGGCCCGAGCACCGCCCAGGTGTCCACGCCGCTGGAGGGTCAGGGCCGGGTGCAGGTCAGCGGCACCACCACGTACTTCGGCACCAGCTCACCGTTCAGCGACGACAGCGCGCTGACCGTCGCGGGTGTCGCCACCGCCGACGGTGACACCGTCACCTTCCAACCCGCCTCCGACTGACCGGGAGACCCACCGTGACCGACAGCGACGCCGCTGCCCGGCTGCCCGTACGGCTGACCATCAACCCCCGGCAACGGCAGCCCGCGGCGGTCGACCTGCTGACCTGGATCCATCGGCGGCCGGAGTACCGGCCGGTGGTCCGGGCGGCCGGCGGTGGCGGGGGACGGCCCGGCTTCAGCGACGCCGTGATCATCGCGGTGCTGGCCCAGGGGCTGCTGCCGGGGCTGTTCAACCTGTTGCAGTCCTGGGTGGACCAGCAGCGCACGGAGGCGAGCATCCGGATCCAGTCCGGGGACACCGAGGTGGAGTTGCAGGTCAGTGGGCGCACGGACTCGGCCCGCCTGCTGGCCCAGGCCACCGAGGCGCTGCGCGCCGCCCAGGCCACCGAGGCGCTGCGTGCCGCCCGCGAGATCGGCCCGGACGCCGCCGACTGAGTCCACGACGTCCGGGCCGGCGCGGTCAGCTCGCCTTGGCCAGCGCCTCGAACTCGTCGTCGGTGAGCCGTACGTCGGCGGCCCCCACGTTCTCCTCCAGGTGCGCCACCGACGACGTGCCCGGGATCGGCAGCATCACCGGCGACCGACGCAGCAACCAGGCCAACGCGAGCTGCGCGGGCGTCGCGCCGTGCGCGTTGGAGATCGCGTCCAGTGGGCCGCCCGGCCGGGCCAGCTCCCCGGTGGCGATCGGGTACCACGGGATGAACGCCATGTCGTTGCGCTCGCAGTAGTCCAGGACGTCCTCGGCGCTGCGGTTGGCGAGGTTGTACAGGTTCTGCACCGAGACGATCTCGGTGATCGCCCGCGCCTGCTCGATCTGCTCCACGCTGACCTCGGACAGCCCGATGTGCCGGATCTTGCCCTCCTGCCGCAGCAGCGCCAGCTCGCCGAGCTGGTCGGCGAGCGGGACCTGCGGGTCGATGCGGTGCAGCTGGTACAGCGGGATGCTGTCCAGGCCCAGGTGACGCAGGCTCAGCTCGCACTGCTGGCGCAGGTACTCCGGCCGACCCACCACCCGCCAGTCGCCCGGCCCGGCCCGGGTGAACCCGGCCTTGGTCGCGATGACCAGGTCGTCGGCGTACGGGTGCAGAGCCTCGCGGATCAGCAGCTCGGACACGAACGGCCCGTACGAGTCGGCGGTGTCGATGAACGTCACGCCCAGCTCGATCGCCCGGCGCAGCACGCGTACCGCCTCGGCCGGGTCCTTCGGATCGCCCCACACGCCGGGGCCGGTGATCTGCATCGCTCCGTAGCCGAGGCGGTTGACCGTGACGTCGCCGCCGATCCGGTACGTGCCGGACGCCTTCGCGGGCTGCTTACTGATGTCGGTCGCCATACGCCCATCCTTCATCGTCGTGCCCTGTGGCGGGGACAGGTCGACACTCCGCCAACTGGTGATCGTCCCCCGGGATCCGCCCGTCATGCCGCCCCCCGCCCGATTGTGTAACGGGACACGCCCTAGCGCTCTCCGTGTCCGGTCTGCTACGCCTGATCCTGGTCGGCGCGGCCGGCCGGGGGAGGCACGATGTGGCGACGGTTCAGACCCGATCCCGTGGGTCGGTTGCGGGAGCGGCTGGACCGCTTCGGGGCCACCGGCGACCGGCGGGCGGTCCTCGACTCCGGTGCGATCCACGACGCCGAGGCCGTCGTCGACCTGGTGACGGCCACGCCCACGGACGGGCCGCTGCCCGAGCGGGTCGCCGAGGGCATGTCCCTCCTGGCCAGCCTGCACTGGTACCGCTACCAGCTACTGCCGTCGGGCGAGGACGCCGACGACCTCGACCAGGCGCTGCGGCTCACCGAGTTCCTGCTGCGCGTCGCGCCGGATCGGGTGCCACCGCCGCTGCGGGAGCTGCTGCGCTCCCGGCCCGCCCCGGGGGAACCGGCCCGCCGCACCTCCGGGAGGTCGGCCCGACACGTCCCCGGCGATGCGGGCACGTCATCGCAGGCGCGACCCGTCCGCCCCGCCGGCGCCGCCCGCGACGGCACGGCGAACGCCCGGTACGTCGAGGCCGTCCTCCTGATGGCCGCCGCCGAGACCAACCGTGACTACCGGGCGGCCGACCAGGCCGAGGCGCTGCTGCGACAGGCGCTGGCCGCCACGCCCGCCGGCGCGCCGGAGCGACTGCACTACCTGTCGGCCCTCGGCAAGGTGCACCGCGACCAGTTCCAGCATCTCGGCCGTCGTCGGGCCCTGGCGGCGGCCGTCGAGGCGCACCGGGAGAGCCTGGAGGCCACCGGTGCCGGCGACCCGGACCGGCCCGTGAGGCTGTTCAACCTCGGCAACGTCCTGGGCGACACGTACGAGGTCGACCGTGACCCGGCCGCGCTGGACGAGGCGATCACCGCGCTGCGGGACGCGGTCCGGGCCGCCGCGCCGGGCACACCGGTGCGCGCGATGGCGCGGATGAACCTCGGCCAACGGCTGCGCGACCGGTGGCGGCTGCACCGGCGGCCACGTGACCTCGACGAGGCCGTCGACGCCTTCGCCGCGGCCCGGGACAGCGCCGATCCCCGGGTCGCCGCGCTGCACGGCGCCGCGCTCGCCGAGCGGTTCACGCGCGACCGGACGCCCGCCGACCGGGACGCCGCCATCGAGGCGTACCGGTCGGCGTTGTCCGGGTTCGGTGGGCTCGCCCCGGACCTCGCCGGCACCGCCCGGTTCGGGCTCGCCACCCTGCTCGCCGAGCGGCACCACACCACCGCCGACCCGACCGACCTCGACGGGGCGATCGACGCGTACCGGGCCGCCGACGGGTCCGGGCCGACGCCCGACGGGACGGACGGCGACGACCTGCGCCACGTCGCGGCCGGTCTGCTGGTGAGCCGGTACGAGCTGCGGCGACGGGCCGACGACGTCACCGAGGCGGTACGGGTGCTGCGCGCCGGGGTGGCCGCCGCCCGGGACCCGGTCCAGCGGGCGCGTCGGCTCGCCGACCTCGGCCACGCGCTCGCCCTGGGCCACGCCGACCTCGGCGGGTTGAGCGCGCTGCGCGCCGGCCGCGACGCGCTGATTGAGGCGGAACGGCTGCTGCCCCGTACCGACCCGCTGCGACCGCACGTGCTCAACAACCTCGGCGAAACCCTGCGCCAACTCTCCGACCTGGCCGGCGAGCCGGCGCTGCTGGAGCCGGCCGCGGTCGCCCTGCGCTCGGCCGTGGCCGCCGCGGCGCCGGATGACGCGTCCCTGCCCCGCTACCGCTCGAACCTGGGCCTGGTGCTCCAGGCGCTGTTCGCCTCGACCCAGGACCTGGCGACCCTGACCGAGGCGATCCAGGTGCTGGCCCAGGTGACCGACACGACGCCGCCCGGGCACCCGGACCGCCTGCCGGCGCTGACCAACCACGGCTCCGCGCTGAACCGCCGGGTCGAGCTCTTCCTCGACGGCGCGCTGCCCGTCGACGGCCGGACCGCCGACGAGGTCGCGGCCGGCGTCGCCGAGGACTCCGACACCGCCGTGGCCGCCCTGCGCGAGGCCGCCGAGCTGGCCGAACAGGAGGCCGACCCCACCGAGTACGCCCAGACGGTCGGCACCCACGCGCTGGCCCACCTGCTGCGGCATCGCCTCAACGGCGACCTGCCGGCGCTGGACGAGGCGGTCCGGCAGCTCGATCGGCTGAGCCGGCGGCCGTCGGCCGACGCGGACCGGCACCGGATCCTCACCAACCTCGGCAACGCTCTCCTGCTGCGCCACCAGGCCGGCCACGCCGACGCAGACGCCACCGCCATGCTGGCCGCCTACCGGGGCGCGGTCGACGAGCTGAGCCCCGAGCATCCCGCCCGCACCATGTGCCTGAGCAACCTGGCCACCGCCCTGGAGCGGGTCGCCGAGACCGGCGCGGGTGACTCCGGCGCGTTGGCCGAGGCGACCGCCGCGCTGCGCGCCGCCGCCGATGTCGAGTCCGCGCCGTCGCTGCTGCGGGCGACAGCCGCCAGCCGGTACGCGTCCCACGCCGCCCGGGCGGGCGACCTGCCGGCCGCGCTCGACGGGTATACCACCGCCATCGAGCTGATCGACCTGGTGGCCTGGCACGGCATGGACCCCGACGACCAGACCCGCCTGCTCGCCCGCTTCCCCGGGCTGGCCAGCGACGCCGCGGCGGTCGCCATCGCCCTGGACCGCCCGGAGCGTGCGGTCGAGCTGCTCGAATACGGGCGGGGAGTCCTGCTCACCCGCGCCCACGACGCGGGCGCGGACCTGGCCGCGCTCCGCGCGCAGGCGCCCCGCCTCGCCGACCGCCTCGCCGACCTCCAGGCCGCCCTCGACGACTTCCCGTCGCCGTCGCCGTCGCCGTCGCCGTCGCCGGCCGGGCCGGTGCCGCCGGTCGCGTGGGGCGGCGGTGGGATGGCGACCTCCGGCACGGGAGCGACGCCGGAGCAGCGGTACGACCTCGCCACCCGCCGCCGTCACCTCCTGGCCGAGATCCGCGACCGGCCCGGCTTCGCCGACTTCCTCCGTCCACCGCCCTTCGACGAACTGGCCCGGGCCGCTGCCGGGGGTCCGGTGGTGCTGGTCAACGTCGCCGCGCGGCGCTGCGACGCGCTGGTCGTCGCCGACGGTCGGGTCACCGTGGCGCCGCTGCCGGAGTTGACCCTCGCCGATCTGGTCGTCCGTACGGCGAACTTCCTGACCGCGATCGCGACGCTCACCACGCGCCCGGCAGCGGACGTCCCCCCACCGCAGGTGCGGCGTCGGCACGCGGTGGCCCGCGCCGAGGTCACCCAGACCCTGGACTGGCTGTGGCGCGTCGTCGCCGTACCCGTACTCGACGTGGCTCTGCCCACCCAGCCGGCCACCGACGCCGAGCCGCCGGTCGGCGGTTGGCCCCGGCTGTGGTGGTGCCCGACGGGCGTGCTCACCCTGCTGCCGCTGCACGCGGCCGGCCCGGCCGGCGGCGGCGACGGGGTGCTCGATCGGGTGACGCCGTCCTACACCGCCTCGCTGCGGGCGCTGACGCACGCCCGCCGGGGCGGCCCGACACCTTCCGGGCCGGTCGACGCGGCGCTGTTCGTCGGCATGCCGCAGACCGCCGGCCTGGCCGACCTGCCCGGCGTCGCGCGCGAGGAGGAGATCGTCCGGCGGCACCTCGGCCGGGTGCGTTCGCTCATCGGCCCGGAGGCCAGCCCGACGACGGTGCTCGACGCCCTGCCCGAGCAGCCCGTCGCGCACCTGTCCTGCCACGGTACGCAGGACCTGCGCGCCCCGAACCGGGGACGCCTCGAGCTGGCGGGCGGCGCGCTGAGCGTCCGCGACCTGTGGCGGCCGGCGGGACGCCCGGCCGCGTTGGCCGTCCTCTCCGCCTGCGAGACGGTACTCGGTGGGGCGACCCTGCCCGACGAGGCGCTCACCCTCGGCACGGCCTTCCAACTGGCCGGCTTCCGGCACGTCATCGGCGCGCTGTGGTCCATCTCGGACGCGCTGACGGTCCGGCTCTGCGCCGACCTGTACGACGGGCTGGCGGTCGACGGGGGGATCGAGGCCGATCGCGCGGCCGTGGCCCTGCACGCGGCGGTCCGCCGCCTGCGCGCCGCCCTGCCCGACCACCCGGACACCTGGGCCGGCTACGCCCACCTGGGCCCCTGACCGGCGCCTGCCGCTGACGCCGACGGCGGGGGATCAGCGGCCGGGGGCGTACCAGGTCACACCGACGGCGGGGGATCAGCGGCCGGGGGCGTACCAGGTCACACCGACGGCCGCGACCAGCAGCGTCGTGCACAGCAGCACCAGCCCCACCCCGATGCGCAGGGACCGGACCGCCGCCGCGGCCTCCTGATGGTCACCGAGCGGAGCCGGTGGGAGGGCCGCCACGGGAGTCACCGTCAGCCGGCCGTGTGCCGCGCGCAGCAGCGCCAGCGCTCCGGCCACGCCCGCGGCCAACGCGGCGAGCAGCAGCAACCCGACCAGCGCGCCCCAACCGGCCGCGAGCGTGGTCACGTCGGAGCGGCCCCGGATCAGGCTGAACCCGACGAGCGCCACCAGCAGTCCACCCAGACCGTTGCGCCAGGCCACCGCCGCCGCACGTACGCGCTCCAGCTCGCCGCGCAGCAGTCCGGCGAGTTGCTGCGCGCGGCGCAGGTCGGCCACGGTCGCGGGCGGGCCGGGGCGGAGGCGGATCATGCCTCGACCTCCAGCCACAGCGTCCAGTACGCCCCGCAGCCCCGCAGCCCGGCGGGACACCCCGGGTGCTCGACCTCGCACTCGCACAGCAGCGTCCGGTAGCCCTCATCGGGGGTCGCGGCGTCCTTGCGGTAGACCTCGTCGACGAGGGTGGTGGCGCTCGCGTGACCGCACCGGGGACAGCGCCCGCTCAGCACCACCGCGAACTCGAACTCCTCGGCCCGGAAGTCCGCCGCGGCCCGCGTGGCGTACGCCTCGTCGGTCACCTCGGCGTACGGCAGTGGGCTCGGCGTCGGCCCGTCGTCACTCATCCCGACCTCCCGCCACCGACACCTGGACCGTCCACCGTAGCCGGTGACCACACCCGGGTACGCCCACGTGACCGTCCGCGTGCCGTCCGTTCCGGCGACCGACCCGGGGGAGTTGCGCGGAGCGCCGGGTGCCGCCCCGCTCGGCGTGCGAGGCTGGGCGCGTGCCGGTGACGCCGGCTCGGGCGGCCGGCCCGGTGCGTGCCGGCGACGGCGAAAGGGAGCGCCATGGCGGGAGCGCCGCAGGTCGACTTCGCACTCGACACGTACGAGTGCATCGTGATCTATCCCGGTGCGGCCGGACGGGCCCTGCCCCCGGAGACCGTGCAGCGGTTGCAGGCCGAGCACGCTGAGCACATGCAGGCGCTGCAGCGCAGCCGGATCATCCTGGTCGCCGGCTCGGTGGACGGCCCGGCCCGTACGCCGGAGCCGCCGATCGGCTTCGGGCTGGCCCGCACCGGCAGCGTCGAGGACGTGCGCAGCGTGCTGGAGGCCGACCCGGCGGTGCAGGCCGGCCTCTACCGGGTGGACGTGTTGACCTTCCTCTGCCCGGCCGGCTCGCTGGAGTTTCCGCTGGTCAAGGCCGGTAGCTGAGCGTCGGGCCGTACGACGGGTGTCGTGCCGTTGACGGCGTCGGGGCCGGCGCCGGTGTTACGGTCGCGCGTACGGCGGAAAGCCCTCGTCCGCGTCCGGCCGAACGGCCCACGACCCGGGTGACCTGCTCACCGGCGTGCCCGCTCGGCCCGTCCCCGGGGCGTCGGAGAGGGCCGTCGCCGGGAGCGGCCCGACACCGGCTCGGCGCGGAGGCGTACGATTCCCGGCGCGCGGTCGCCGTTGCCCGTCGCCACAACGTTCCGGTGCGCTTACGCCCGCCGGCCCGACGCGTGCCACGCGTCGTTGGACATCTGTTCCGCTGCCTGCAAGGGGTCGGCCCCGAGTCCGACCCGAAGGAGAGACTAGCCTGATGGGCGTGACACGCCGCGCGAAGATCGTCTGCACTCTTGGTCCCGCCACCTCGTCACCGGAGCGCATCCGGGGCCTCGTCGAGGCCGGTATGAACGTGGCGAGGCTCAACTTCAGCCACGGCAGCCACGCCGACCACGAGGCCGTCTACCGACTGGTCCGGGAGGCGTCCGAGGCGGCCGGCAAGCCCGTCGCCGTCCTCGCCGACCTTCAGGGCCCCAAGATCCGGCTCGGCAAGTTCGCCGACGGCCCGCACGAGTGGCGCACCGGTGACTCGGTCGTGATCACCGGCGACGACATCCTCGGCACCAAGGAGCGGGTTTCCTGCACCTACACCAAGCTGCCGCACGAGGTGAAGCCCGGCGACCGGCTACTGATCGACGACGGTCGGGTCGCCGTCGAGGTCACCGACGTCACCGGAAACGACATCCGCTGCCTGGTCACCGAGGGCGGCCCGGTCTCCAACAACAAGGGTGTCTCGCTGCCGAACGTGGCGGTCAGCGTGCCCGCCATGTCGGACAAGGACGCCGAGGACCTGCGCTTCTCCCTGGGCCTCGGTGTCGACCTGGTGGCGCTCTCCTTCGTGCGCTCGGCCGAGGACATCAAGCTCGTCCACAACATCATGGCCGAGGAGGGCGTCTTCCGTCCGGTGCTAGCCAAGGTCGAGAAGCCGGAGGCCGTGGAGCACCTCGAGGCCATCGTGCTGGCCTTCGACGGCGTGATGGTCGCCCGTGGCGACCTCGGTGTCGAGATGCCGCTGGACGAGGTCCCGCTGGTCCAGAAGCGCGCCGTGCAGCTGTGCCGGGAGAACGCCAAGCCGGTCATCGTGGCCACCCAGATGCTCGACTCCATGATCGAAAACTCCCGCCCCACCCGGGCGGAGGCGTCCGACGTCGCCAACGCGGTGCTCGACGGCGCGGACGCGGTCATGCTGTCCGGCGAGACGAGCGTCGGTAAGTACCCGGTGCTCACCGTCAGCACCATGGCCAAGATCGTGACGACCACCGAGGCGGGTTCGATCGGCGTGCCGCGGTTGCAGCACGACCCGCGTACGCACGGTGGCGCGCTCACCGTCGCCGCCTCGTCCATCGCCCGGGCCATCAACGCCAAGGCGCTCGTCGCGTTCTCGCAGACCGGCGACACCGTGCGGCGGCTGTCCCGCCTGCACTGCGACCTGCCGCTGCTCGCCTTCACGCCGGTTCCCGAGGTGCGCGACCAGCTCGCCCTCACCTGGGGCGTCGAGACCTTCCTCATGCCGTTCGTGCAGCACACCGACGACATGTTCCGCCAGGTCGACCAGGCGCTGCTCGGCCTCGACCGGGCCAACCCCGGCGACTACGTGGTGATCGTGGCGGGCAGCCCGCCCGGCACCCCCGGCTCGACCAACACGCTGCGCGTACACCAGCTCGGATCGCTGGTCGACGCCGCGTCGGCGCGGGCGCTGCAGTGAGCGACGGTCGGGTCGCGGTCGGCCAGGCAGCGGTCGACCAGCTGCTGGAGGTGCTGGACCTCGACCCGACCGGGGAGATGACCTTCCGGGGGATGAGCCCTCCGGTCGGCCCACAACGGGTGTACGGCGGCCAGGTTGCCGGTCAGGCCCTGGTCGCCGCCGGCCGCACGGTGGACCCGGAGCGGTTCGTGCACTCGCTGCACGGCTACTTCGTCCGCCCCGGCGACCCCGCCGAGCCGATCGAGTACCAGGTGGAGAACATCCGCGACGGCCGGTCGTTCTCGGTGCGCCGCGCGGTAGCCCTCCAGCACGACAGGCCGATCTTCTTCATGTCGGCGTCGTTCCAGCGGGCCGAGGAGGGGCTGGACCACCAGGCCCCCGCCCCGCTGGACGTGCCGCCGCCGCAGGACGTGCCGACGATGTCCGACCGGCTCTCCCGCTACCCGGAGCGCCTGGGCATCTGGGGCCAGATCCCCCGGCCCATCGACGTGCGCTACCTGGGGGAGCCCGGCTGGGTCCGCCCCGGCGACCGGCCGGCCGACCCGCACCAGCGGGTCTGGATGCGCATCGACGGCAAGTTGCCCGACGACCCGCTGCTGCACGCGTGCGCCCTCACCTACGCCTCGGACCTCACCCTGCTGGACTCGGTGCTCTCCGTGCACGGCGAGGTGTGGGGGCCGGGCGGCGTGGTCGGCGCGAGCCTGGACCACGCGCTCTGGTTCCACCGGCCGTTCCGCGCGGACGAGTGGTTCCTCTACGACTGCTGGAGCCCGTCGGCGTCCGGCGCACGCGGGCTGGCGACCGGCCGGATATTCACCACGGACGGCCGCCAGATCGCCAGCGCCGTGCAGGAGGGTTTGCTGCGCCGCGTCGGCGCCTGACCGGACCGCTCACGCCTGGTGGATGGCCTCGCCGGCGATCTCGATCTGCACGGTCTTACCGACGAGCACGCCGCCGCTCTCCAACGCGACATTCCAGAGCAGGCCGTAGTCCTCCCGGTTGATCTCGGCGGTCGCGCTGAATCCGAAGATGTTCTGACCGTACGGATCCTGGCGGGCGCCGCCGAAATTCACCTGCAGGTTCACCGCGCGGGTGATCCCCTTCACCGTCAACTCGCCGGCGAGCACAAATCGATTGGGCTCGGCTTGCGGTGGAGGATTGTGACTTCTGCCTCGTCCACCGAGTCTGTTGCTGCGCAGTCGTGCCCAGTAGAAAATCGGGTCGTCGTTGCTCTGCCAGGTGATGCCCGTGCTTCGATATTCGAGAGTGGGATAACGCTCCACATCGAGGAAGTCGGCGCTTTTCAGGTGGGTGTCCCGGTCGGCGCTCCCGGTGGAGATGCTCGCCGCCATGATGGTGGCGGTCACGCCGGAGCGCAGCGGATCCTCCGCGACCGTGATCTCCGCGGTCGCCTCCGCGAACTCGCCGCGCACGGGGCTCACCATCATGTGACGGGACAGGAAACCGATCCGCTTGTGCGCCTGATCGAGGCGGTAGGTGCCAGCGATCGGGATGGTCATGCCATCCCAGGTGCGTGTGGCGACATCGGTCATCGTGTTGCCTTCCCCCGGGGTTTGTCTATGTCCGGCCCGAGCCCAAGAAACCGGTCGGACTGGCATTCCGCCCGCCCAGCATAAGGACGCTTCGAATCGGCCTTTCGGGCCCCACCAGGTAGTGGATCACGGCGTACCGCGTTATTGGTTGTTCGTCGATGCGTGACCGATCGGCCGAGGGTCGCCGGTACCGGCGGATGACCTGCGGGCTAACCTTGCCGGCATGCGTCTCTCCGCCCGGGTCGACTACGCCCTCCGCGCGGCCGCCGAGCTGGCCGCGACGGCCAGCGGCCCCGGGCGAGGTCGGCCGGTCACCGCTGACCAGATCGCCCGTGCGCAGGAGATCCCGCCGAAGTTCCTGGAGAGCATCCTGTTGCAGCTGCGCCGGGGTGGCATCGTGCACGCCCAGCGCGGTCCGGAGGGTGGCTACTGGCTGGCCCGCCCGGCCGAGGAGATCTCGCTCGCCGAGGTGATCCGGGTGATCGACGGGCCGCTCGCGCACGTGCGTGGGCAGCGCCCCGAACAGCTCGGCTACCACGGTCCGGCGCGTGCCCTCCAGGAGGTCTGGATCGCGCTGCGCGCCAGCGAGCGCGAGATCCTGGAGCTGGTCAGCGTCGCCGACGTGGCCGCGGGGGCGCTGCCCGCGCGGGTCATCGAGCTGGCCGCCGACCCGCGCGCCTGGATCTGACCTCTCCCCGGGCTGACGCCTCGGCGTCGACCTGGTGGCGTCCCATCCACCGATCAGACACTTGACCCCGGCTCCACCGTGCCGCATTGTCGACCAAGTCGATAGGAGATACCGAAAAGTCAGGGGGCGCTCGTGCGCAAGCTGCTGGTCCTCGCTCTGGTCGGGCTCGTCGCGCAGTTGATCGATGGTTCGCTCGGCATGGCGTACGGGCTGACCTCGTCCACGTTGCTGCTGGTCGTCGGGGTCGCTCCCGCCGCCGCGTCGGCGTCGGTGCACCTGGCCGAGATCGGCACCACGCTCGCCGCCGGGGTCGCGCACTGGCGATTCGGCAACGTCGACTGGCGGGTGGTGACCCGCATCGCGCTGCCCGGCGCGATCGGCGCGTTCGCCGGCGCCACCCTGCTCAGCTCGATCTCCACCGAGTCAGCCGCGCCGTGGATGGCCGCCATCCTCTTCACCCTGGGGACGTACCTGCTGGTGCGCTTCGCCCGACCGCTGCGTACCGGCCGGGTCGGCGGACGGCTGCGCGGACGCTTCCTCGGCCCACTCGGCCTGGTCGCCGGCTTCGTCGACGCGACGGGCGGCGGGGGCTGGGGTCCGGTGGCCACACCCGCGCTGCTGGTCTCCGGGCGCATGGAGCCCCGCAAGGTGATCGGCTCGGTCGACACCGCCGAGTTCGTGGTCGCCGGCGCCGCCAGCGTGGGCTTCCTGATCGGGCTGGGCACGGAGGGGTTCCTGCTCCCCACCGTCGTGGCCCTGCTGATCGGCGGGCTCATCGCGGCTCCGCTGGCCGCCTGGCTGGTACGTATCGTTCCCGCGCAACTGCTCGGGGCGGCCGTCGGGGGCGTGATCGTGCTGACCAACGCCCGCACCCTGATCCGGTCCGCCGAGCTGGACGGCCCGCTCCGCCCCACCCTGTACGCCCTGCTGGCCGCCGGCTGGCTGACCGCGCTGTTCTTCGCCGTGCGGGCCCTGCGCCGTACCCGCCGAGCCCGCGCCACCGCCGCCGCTGCCACCGTGACGGCCATGGCACCCGCCGCTGGATTGCCGGTGCTTCCTGAGTCGGTCTCTGCCATCCCCAGCGCTGCCGCCGGTAGCACACCGGCCGATCTCAGCGTGGCGGGAACGCCGGGATTGCGTTGACCCGCGCGACGGCTGGCTGGGGCGAATCTCCCCAGCCACCCGTCGGTGCTCGCGGCGGGTGCCTTCCCTGTAGTGAGCGTGATGCCTGTGAGTCATCAAGATGACTCACAGGCATCACGCTCATGTGAGTCCTCGCCCCCACCCGGGGGGAGATGCGGCGTTGCCGCCGGCCATCAGCCCTGCCGAGCGGCAGCCCGGGACGCGGCTCCTCTGCCGCCGTCGCGGCGGAAGGTCGACCGCGGATCGGTCATGTGGCGGTGTCTGCAGGCGGCGACGCCGCGACGTCGGCGATCTGGCGGGGTCACCGCGCCGTGATGCCGCCACATCGGCGACCTGGCGGGGCCCGTCGATCGGTGGCGATCGGGCAGGCGGTAGCGCCCGGGCTGTCAGCGGGCCAACAGCTTGTCCGCTGCCTCGGCGAGCAGCGTCCACGTCTCGTCGATGTGCGCCTCGGTGGTCTGTGGTGCGCCGACGGCCAGGCGCAGCGTGTACCGGCCGGCCACCCGGGTGTGGGTCAGGTGTGCCCGCCCGGTGGCGTTGACCGAGGCCAGCAGTGCGGTGTTCGTGTCGTCGTCGGTCCGTAACCGGAAGCAGACCAGTGAGAACGGGTGCGGCGCGGCCAGCTCGAACCGGTTGTCGGCGCGGAGGTGGTCGGCGAACCGGGCGGCCAGGGCCACGCCGGAGCGGATGTGCGCCCGCAGCCCTTCGACCCCGTACCAGCGCAGCACGAACCACAGCTTCAGGGCGCGGAACCGCCGGCCCAGTGGCACCTGCCAGTCCCGGTAGTCGAGCACCGCTCCCGACTCCGAGGCGGCGTTGCGCATGTACTCCGGCAGCACGGTCAGCGCCTCGACCAGCTCGCTGCGGTCGGCGACCCAGAACGCGTCGCAGTCGAAGCCGGTGAGCAGCCACTTGTGCGGGTCGAAACAGTAGGAATCGGCGTACTCCAGGCCGGCGTGCGACCAGCGCAGCTCGGGGCAGACGGCGGCGGCGCCCGCGTACGCCGCGTCGACGTGCAGCCAGACGCCGTACTCGGCGCAGATCGCCCCGATCTCCGCCACCGGGTCGATGGCGGTGGTGGAGGTCGTGCCGATCGTCGCGACCACGATGGCGGGTACGTCTCCGGCGGCCAGATCCGCCTCGATCGCGGCGCGCAACGCGTCCGGGCGCAGCGCCTGGGTGTCCGGATCCACGTTGAGCGTCCGGACCCCGTCCGCGCCCAGTCCGGCGATCCGCGCGGCCTTCTCGATGGAGGAGTGCCCGTGCACCGACGTGTACGCGCGGTAGCGCCGGTCGATGCCGGTGGTGCGCCAGCGACCCGCGCTGGCGCGGTGCAGCGCGGCGAGGGTGGCCACCAGGGTCGCCGAGGACGCCGAGTCCTGGATGACGCCGCCACCGGGCCCGGTCGACGAGAAGCGCGACGGCAGGTCGAGCAGCTCGGCCAGCCAGTCCATCATGACCGTCTCCAGCTCGGTGCAGGCCGGGCTCGTCGCCCACATCATGCCCTGCACTCCGAGCCCGGAGCTGACCAGGTCGCCGAGCAGGCTCGGTCCGGACGTGTTCGCCGGGAAGTAGCCGAAGAAGCCGGGGTGCTGCCAGTGCGTCAGCCCCGGCAGGACGATGGTGTCCAGGTCGGCGAGGACCGCCTCGACCGGTTCGCCGCCCGTGGTGGGCGGCGAGCCCGCCAGGGCCTCGGCCACCGTGCCCGGCGGGTCGACGGAGGTGACCGGTCGTTGGTGCAGTGTCGTCCAGTAGTCGGCGATCCAGTCGACGACGGCGTGGCCGGCGCGGCGGAACTCGTCCGGGTCCATGTGCGGGGCGCTCATCCGGTCGAGTCGATCAGGAGGCGTGGGGGACGGTCAAGAGCCGTACGGGGTGACGGCCGTCGATATTGCGGACCGGAAAGCGCTTGCCCTACGATGCGGCTGAGCCGGATCCGAGTACCAGGGCGTCAACCCCCGACCAGATCGCCGTTCGTCGCCGCCGCGGCGGACCGTCCACCGTGCCACCCGGGCAGGGCAGGTGGGCCAGAGCGATCACCACCGGATCCCCGGAGGCAGTTCATGCACCCGTCAAGACAACGGCTGACCGTGCTCGCCGCCTCGACGGCGGCAGCCGTCGTGGCCGGCGCCGTCGGCGCGGTCGTCGCCTCGGCCGCCGCCGTCGGCTGCCGCGTCGACTACCAGGTCACCAACCAGTGGCAGGGCGGCTTCGGCGCCAACGTCACCATCACCAACCTCGGCGAGGAGGTCAACGGCTGGACCCTCGCCTGGTCGTACACCGCCGGCCAGCAGATCTCCCAGGCGTGGAACGCCACCGTCAGCCAGTCCGGGGCGCAGGTGAGCGCGCGCAACGTCGACTACAACGGCGTGCTCGCCACCAACGGCACCGCCTCGTTCGGGTTCAACGCTTCCTGGACCAGCAGCAACCCGGCGCCGGCCAGCTTCACGCTCAACGGCGTCACCTGCACCGGAGCGCCCCCCACGGGCGACCCGACCACGCCGGCCCCGACCACCCCACCGCCGACCACCCCACCGCCCACGACGCCTCCGCCGACCACCCCACCGCCGACGACGCCGCCGCCCACCAACCCTCCGGCCGGGGCGAAACAGATGGAGAACCTCGACCGGGGGCTGGTCAGCGTCCGCTCCGGCAACGGCAACCTGGTCTCCTGGCGGCTGCTCGGCACCGAGACCTCGGGCGTGTCGTTCAACCTGTACCGCGGCTCGACCAGGGTCAACGCCAACCCCATCACCGGCGCCACCAACTACCTCGACAGTGGCGCGGCGGCCGGCTCGACGTACACCGTGCGGGCCGTGGTGGGCGGCGCCGAGCAGGCGGCGTCCGCGCCGGCTCTGCAGTTCGCCAACGGCTACCTGGACGTGCCCCTGCAGGTGCCGGCCGGCGGCACCACCCCCAGCGGAGAGAACTACACCTACAGCGCCAACGACGCCTCCGTCGGTGACCTCAACGGCGACGGCACCTACGAGATCGTCCTCAAGTGGGACCCGTCGAACGCCAAGGACAACTCCCAGTCCGGCTACACCGGCAACGTCTACGTCGACGCGTACACCCTGACCGGCGCCCGGCTGTGGCGCATCGACCTGGGCCGCAACATCCGGGCCGGCGCGCACTACACCCAGTTCCAGGTGTACGACTACGACGGCGACGGTCGCGCCGAGGTGGCCATGAAGACGGCCGACGGCACCCGCTCCGGGACCGGTCAGCTCATCGGCTCGTCGTCGGCGGACTACCGCAACTCCAGCGGTTACGTGCTGTCCGGCCCGGAGTACCTGACCATGTTCAACGGCCAGACCGGCGCGATCGTCTCCACCGTCAACTACGACCCGCCGCGCGGGACCGTGTCGTCCTGGGGCGACTCGTACGGCAACCGGGTTGACCGGTTCCTCGCTGGCACCGCGTACCTGGACGGCCAACGCCCGTCACTGATCATGGCGCGCGGCTACTACACCCGCGCGGTGATCGCGGCCTGGGACTTCCGCAACGGGTCGCTGACCAAGCGCTGGACGTTCGACTCGAACTCCTCCGGCAACGGCGCGGCGGCCGGCCAGGGCAACCACCAGCTCTCCGTGGCCGACGTCGACGCTGACGGCCGCCAGGAGATCGTCTACGGCGCCGCCACCATCGACGACAACGGGCGGCTGCTCTACTCGACGGGCAACGGGCACGGCGATGCGATGCACGTGGGTGACCTGGACCCGGGCCGGGCCGGCCTGGAGGTGTTCAAGGTCGACGAGGACGCCAGCAAGCCCAGCTCCTGGTTCGCGGACGCCCGTACCGGTCAGATCCTGTGGTCCACGCCGGCCTCCGGCGACAACGGCCGGGGTGTCTCGGCGGACATCTGGGCCGGCAGCCCCGGCGCGGAGTCCTGGTCGGCGGCGGTCTCCGGACTGGCCAACACCCGTGGGCAGAACATCGGCCGCAAGCCGTCGTCGACGAACTTCCTCGCCTGGTGGGACGGCGACCCGGTCCGCGAGCTGCTGGACGCCACGAAGATCGACAAGTACGGCACCGGCGGCGAGACCCGGCTGCTCGACGGCAGCGGGGTCGCGTCCAACAACGGCACCAAGTCCACGCCGTCGCTCTCCGGCGACATCCTGGGCGACTGGCGCGAGGAGGTGATCTGGCGGACCACCGACAGCCGGGCGTTGCGCATCTACAGCACACCCACTCCGACCAGCACCCGGATCCACACCCTCATGCACGACCCGCAGTACCGGGTGGCGATCGCGTGGCAGAACACCGCCTACAACCAGCCGCCACACCCGGGGTTCTTCATCGGCGACCAGATGCCGAGCCCACCCACCCCGAACATCTACCTACGCTGATCCGACCCTGGCGGTACTGATCGCGTTCGCCTAAGGTGGCAGGCACCGGGCCGCAGCCGCGGAATCCGCACAGCTGCAGCCCGGTGCTCCACACCGCGGCATTCCCGACCCGTCCCGACCGGGAATGCCGTACCACCACCGGCACCAACATTAGGCACCGTCCGGGTCGCGGGAGTGACGCTGACGTGAAGATCGTGTTTCACGCGTCCCGACGCAGGCCCCCGGCACCTTCTCGGCGATCAACTCGTACGACCGCACCCGGTCGGCCACGTCGTACACCAGCGTGGTGAGCATCAGCTCGTCCGCGCCCGTGCGTTCCTGCAGCTCGGTGAGCTGCCGCAGCACCGTCTCCGGCGAGCCCATCGCCTGACCCTCGCGCCGTTGCAGCACGAACTCCCGCTCGAACTCCGAGTACGGGTACGCCGCCGCCTCGTCCGGCGTCGACAGCGGCTCCGGCCGACCGGAGCGCAACTTCAGGAACGACAGCGCGCTCGGTCCCGCCAGCCACTCGGCGCGCTCGTCGGTGTCGGCGCAGACCGCGTTGACCGCCACCATCGCGTACGGCTTGTCCAGCCACTGCGACGGCCGGAAGTTCTGCCGGTACAGCGCCAGCGCGGGCAGCGTGTTCGCCGAGCTGAAGTGGTGCGCGAACGAGAACGGCAGACCCAGCAGACCGGCCAGTTGGGCGCTGAAGCCGCTCGACCCCAGCAGCCACACGGCCGGCTGCTCGCCCCGTCCCGGGGTGGCGACGATCTGACCCGGCTTCTCGCCGCTGAAGTAGTTCATCAGGTCGGCCAGCTCACGCGGGAAACCCTCGGCAGACAGTCCCTCCATGGTGCGCCGCAGCGCCAGTGCGGTGACCTGGTCGGTGCCCGGCGCCCGGCCGATACCCAGGTCGATCCGGCCCGGGTGCAGCGCCTCCAGGGTGCCGAACTGCTCGGCGACCACCAGCGGCGCGTGATTAGGCAGCATCACTCCGCCCGAACCCAGCCGGATCGTCGACGTGTTCGCCGCCAGGTGCGCCAGCAGGACCGCCGGCGCGGAGCTGGCGATTGCCGGCATGTTGTGGTGCTCGGCCACCCAGAACCGGCGGTAGCCCAGCTCCTCGGTGCGCCGGGCCAACTCGGTGGTGGCACGGAGGGCGTCACCGGCGGTGGCGCCCCTCGCGACCGGTGCAAGATCAAGAACAGACAACGGTACGGTGATCACACGCAGTGCCAACTCCCGGGCCTGCCCGTTCATTCCGAGCGCCGCTCAGCCCACCCCACGCGCCTGCTCGAAGATCAGGCTGGTCTGCGTGTGCTGCACCGCCGGATCGACCGCCAGATGGTCCAGCACGAAATCCCGCAACGCGTCACCCGACGCCGCCCGCACGTGCAGCACGTAGTCCTCCGCGCCCGCCACGTGGAACACCGACACCACCCCGGGCAGCCGCACCGACCGCGCCCGGAACGCGTCCACCGCCGCCCGCTCGTGCGCCGTCAACCGCACCGACACCAGCGCCTGCAACGGCAGACCCAGCGCCGCCGGGTCCACCTCCGCGTGGAAACCCCGGATCGCACCGCGCTCACGCAGCGCCCGCGTACGCGCCAGACACGTCGACGGCGCCACCCCGACCCGCTCGGCGAGCGCGTTGTTCGGCAACCGGCCGTCCGCCACCAACTCGGCGAGGATCGCCCGGTCCACCTCGTCCAGGGGCGGATACCGCCGCACATCGTTCGGCTCAGGGGGCATCCGAGCATCCTGCCCCGAATCGCCGGCCAAAACCAGGCCCCTCGGCAGAATCATCCACCAAACTGTTGCCCGCCCACCGGCAGATGTTCGACCCTACCCGCATGACGACGGTGGACACCCGGGCCGTACACGCCGGCCGCGACGACCTGCGCACGCTCGGCGTGCACGTACCACCGATCGACCTCTCCACCACCAACCCGCTGCCCTCGGTCGACGACGGCGGCAACGCCTACGAACACCTCGCCACCGGCGGCACCCTCCCCGCCGACGCCAGCGCCGTCTACCAGCGGCTCTGGAACCCCACCGTCGCCCGCTTCGAAACCGCCCTCGCCACCCTCGAAGGCACCGACCAGGCCGTCGCCTTCGCCAGCGGCATGGCCGCCCTCACCGCCACCCTGCTCGCCGCCACCCGCGACGGCCACCGCCACATCGTCGCCGTCCGCCCCCTCTACGGCGGAACCGACCACGTCCTCGCCACCGGCCTGCTCGGCACCACCGTCACCTGGGCCCACCCCGACCAGGTCGCCACCGCCATCCGCCCCGACACCGCCCTCGTCGTCATCGAGACACCCGCCAACCCCACCCTCGACCTCGTCGACATCGCCGCCCTCGCCACCGCCGCCGGCGACGTACCCCTGCTCGTCGACAACACCGTCGCCACCCCCGTCCTGCAACAACCCGCCCGCCACGGCGCCGCCCTCGTCCTACACAGCGCCACCAAGAGCATCGGCGGCCACGGCGACGTCCTCGCCGGCGTCGTCGCCTGCGACGAGGCCTGGGCGACCCGCCTGCGCCAGGTCCGCGCCGTCACCGGCGCGATCCTGCACCCCCTCGGCGGCTACCTCCTGCACCGCGGCCTGCAAACTCTGCCGCTGCGGGTCCGCGCCCAACAGGCCACCGCCGAGAAACTCGCCGGCTGGCTCGCCGACCACCCCGCCGTACACCGGGTCCACCACCCCTCGGTGTACGACCCGGCGGCGCTCGTCGGCCGACAGATGTCCGGACCCGGCAGCCTGCTCGCGTTCGAGGTACGCGGCGGCGCGCCCGCCGCCGCCACCGTCGCCGCCGCCTGCCGGCTCATCACCCACGCCGTGTCCCTCGGCGGCGTCGACACCCTCATCCAGCACCCCGCCTCGCTCACCCACCGACCCGTCGAGGGCGACGCGAAGCCCGACGGCGCGCTGCTGCGCCTCTCCGTCGGCCTCGAAGACCCCGAGGACCTGCGCGCCGACCTCGCCCAGGCGCTCGACACGATCGCCTGATCAGCGCAGCTCGCGGTTGCCCAGCACCCGGGTCGGCGCGCCCTCCCGGGCCACCCGCAGCATCGCCCGGCCGATCCCGTCCGTCGTCGTCACCTGGTTCGGCAGCAGCCGCCGCAACACCGGGAACAGCGGACGGGTCACCGCGTACCCGATCCGGTAGGCCCGCGTCCGCGACACCGCCCCGTACGTCGGCTGGATGAACCCCGGACGCGCCGCGTACCCGTTCGGCAACAGGTCCATGATCGCGTTCTCGGTGCGCCCCTTCACCCGCGCCCACATCACCCGGCCCTGTCCGGTCGAGTCGGTGCCGACGCCGGAGACGTAGACGAACGTGACCTGCGGGCTCACCTCGGCCAGCAACCGCGCCGCGGCGAGTGGGTAGTCGTAGCTGACCCGGGTGTACGCCGCCTCGTCCAGACCCAGCGACGAGACCCCCAGGCAGTAGAAGCAGGCGTCGACGCCGGTCAGCTCCGCCCGTACCGACTCCAGGTCGCCCACGTCGGGGACGGTCAGCTCCCGCAGTTTCGGGTCCCGCTGACCGGTCGGCCGGCGACCGACGGTGAGCACCTCCCGCACGTCCTCGGCGAGCAGGCACTCCCGCAGCACGCCCTGACCGACCATGCCGGTCGCCCCGAAGATGACCACCCGCATCAGAACCCACCCTTCGTCGTGGACCCCGCAAGGCTCCCACGCACATGCGGGTCGCCGTCCCCACGCCGGTCGATCATGAAGTTTTTGCCTGCGACATCGGCGTGTCGGCCCAATAACCTCATGATCGACCGGGCCGGGCCGGGCCGGGCCGGGTGGGTCGGGTGGGGTTGGGGGTGGGGTGGGTCAGGATTTTGGTCCTACGTGTCGGTCGAGGGTGGCGACCGCGTCCCGGCGCGCCACCGACAGCGAGTTGCGGCGGTTCATCCGCCAGTCGACGCCGAGCAGGTCCAGGCTCCACTGGCAGAGCCCCATGATGTCGGTCGACTCGTTGACGAACATGTAGCGCGGGTAGACGTACTCCTTGCCCCGCACGGTCACCCGGTTGGCGACGCGGCAGCCGTCGGAGTGGAACAGGCCGCGTACGAAGTGGCCGGGGTGGCCTTCGATGATCGGCCGTTGCCAGTCGGCCAGGACGATCGGCCGCTCGTGCTTCTTCCCGGGACCGTGCTGAGGGAGCAGGCAGGGCCAGTGCTTGCCGGTGCTCTGCACCGCAACGCAGCCCTGTTTCTGGATGCGCTGGACCTTGTTGGCGAGGACGACCCGCATGGCGTCATCGCAGGCGTCGATCAGGTTGGGCCAGGCGTCGGAACAGTAGATGCGCAGGACCGGAACCCGATCAGTGGTGACCAGGTGGCCGTCGCCGAGATAGAGGCCAAGCAGATAGGCGTACGTCTCGGGATCGGTCGGATTGCCGACATCAGGCGAGCAGCGGCAGCATCGCAGCTCTGTGCCGAACTTCGCTGGTTCGGGTCGGTCGACGCACCAGTGCCAGACCGTGGTGTAGGGCAGGGAGAGCGCCCGGGCTACTGACTGGATGTTCTGTCCCCGAGCGCGGAGGGCGCGGGCGCGTGCCCGCATCTGCGGTGGATGCACCCCTGCATCATCGAACACGTGTATGACAAAGTGCCGGGAGCGGGATTCGAACCCGCAAGCCCTTTCGGGCAGAAGTGTTTGAGACTTCCGTGTATGCCGTTCCACCATCCCGGCGGGTGACGCTCACTGTACCCGACTACTCTCATGCGGGAGCATGGGTGGTGACCGTGCAGTGATCGATGGTGGGGGTAGGGCTGGTGGCTGAGACGCCGACGGATGCCGAGCGCAGGCGCGTGCTGATCGCCGAGGACGAGGCGCTGATCCGGCTGGACCTCGCCGAGATGCTGGTCGAAGAGGGCTACGAGGTGGTGGGGGAGGCCGGCGACGGCGAGACCGCCGTGCGCCTCGCCGAGGAGCTGAAGCCCGACCTCGTCATCCTCGACATCAAGATGCCGATCATGGACGGGTTGGCCGCCGCCGAGCGCATCGCGGGCGCGCGGATCGCCCCAGTGATCATCCTCACCGCGTTCAGCCAGCGGGATCTGGTGGAGCGGGCGCGGGCGGCGGGCGCGATGGCGTACCTCGTCAAGCCTTTCCAGAAGAGTGACCTGGTCCCGGCGGTGGAGATCGCGTTGTCGCGGTACTCGGAGGTCGCGGCCCTGGAGGCCGAGGTCGCGAGCCTGACCGACCGCCTGGAGATCCGCAAGACGGTGGAGCGCGCCAAGGGCGCGCTGATGACGACGTACGGGATGACCGAGCCGCAGGCGTTCAAGTGGATCCAGCGCACGGCGATGGACCACCGGATGACCATGAAGGAGGTCGCCGAGCGGATCCTCGCGGAGACCGCCGGCGGCGAGGTGGCGCAGCAGCCGAGCGTCTGACCGCTGTTCGTCGCTCGGCGGCGGGTGATCGGATCGATAGCATCGGCTATATGTCGGTCCGGCGTGCGGTCGCGGTGTTCGGGGTTGTCGTCACGCTGCTCGCGGGCTGCCGCGCCACGGACGACGACCCGCGTCCCGAGCCGGTCCGGCCGTTGTGGGCGATGGCGGATCTGCCGGTCCCCCCGGGTTCGCCGGGTCGGCTCATCGTGCGGGACGTGACCGTCTGCGCGGATCGCTGGGTCGCGGTGGGCGCGGTGGGCGCTCCGGACGGCGGAACCCGGCCGGCCGCGTGGCGGAGTGTGGACGGTCGCGTGTGGACGGCGTTGTCATTGCGTCCGATCAGTTACTACGGCGAGCGCGTGATCCTCTACGCCGTCGGGTGTTCCGAGGATCGGATCGCTGTGATCGGGGCGCGGTCGGGCGGCGCGCACGGCAATCCGCGGGTGCGGACGTGGCGGCAGGACGCCGACGGTGGTCTGACCGAGGTGCCGGCGGAGTTTGAGCTGTACGGCGGGCCGGAGGCGGTCAGTGCGAGCCGTATCGCGGGTGGCGCTGGCGGGTGGCTGATCGCGGGGGCCCGTACGGGTGGGGCGGCGGTGTGGCGTTCCGCGGACGCGGCCGGCTTCGCGTTGGTGGACGACGCTCCGGGGTTGGCCAGTGATGCGGGGTTGACGACGATCGCCACGGATGTGGTGGCGGTGCCCGACGGATGGTTGGTCGGTGGCGGCGGCCGGCCGGCGGATCGGGCCGACCGTGATCCCTACGTCTGGTCGTCGGCTGACGGCCGGGCCTGGACGCGGCTGGCGTTGCCGGCGACGGGCGCGGACGAGGTCGTGCAGCGTCTGGTTCGGGTGGGTGCCGTGGTGTACGCGCTGGGGGTGCGGGGGAGCGCGTTCCAGGCCTGGAAATGGTCGCCTGAGGCGACGGTTGCCGCGGGTGAATGGCGGGCTGTCGCGAAGTTCGGATCGACGGGCGCCGGCGCGGTGGCGGGGGTCGAGTCGGCCGCCGCCGGTGGTGACGTGGTGCTGGCGATGACGGTGGCGACCGACGGGCATCGGCTGTGGCGGTCCGCCGCGGATGCCTCGTCGTGGGTGCCGGTGGCCCTTCCAGGTCACGTTTCCGCTGGTGGGGACACATCGGCGGCGGTTGCGGCGGCAGGCGGTCGGATGGTGGTCACCGTCGACGACGGGGTGGCGGCGCGCGTGTGGTTCGCGCCCTTCGAGCCCGTCTGACGAGTTGTCGACAGGCGCCGATGTGACATCTAAACGCGAGGTTCTCCGCTTCTGGTAACGGTTGAGTCAATGCCGCCTACGACACCTTACGGGGAGTAGTGGTTGTGGGATAACGTCCCGGCCCAGACCGGGTGAACGGTCCGGTCCGTTGTGGCCTTGGCGTTCTGCCAGGCCGCCAGCGGGCTTCTGGACGGAGGAGGGTTCCAGCCTTGAGGCAAAACTTCGTGCGCGTCCTCGGCAGCGTCGCCATCGTGGCGCTTGTTGCCGGCGGCGCCAGCGCATGTAAGAAGGACGAGGGCACGTCGGGTGGTTCCGCCAGCAAGGCGTGCGACCTCAAGATCGGTTTCTTCGGGGCGCTCTCGGGCGCCGACGCCGGCCTGGTCACCCCGATGAAGCAGGGTGCCGACCTGGCCGTGGAGAAGTACAACGCGGCGAACGCGGACTGCAAGGTCAGCGTCCAGGCGTTCGACTCGCAGGGCAAGGCCGACCTGGCCGGCGGTCTGGCGACCAGCGCGGTCGCCGACTCGAAGATCGTCGGCATGGTGGGCCCGGCGTTCTCCGGTGAGAGCGAGGTCGCACTGCCGATCTTCGACACCGCGACCCTTCCCAGCATCAGCCCGTCGGCCACGCGGCCGAGCCTCTCCGAGAAGGGCTGGAAGGTCTTCCACCGGGGCGTCGGTAACGACTTCTCCCAGGGCCCGGCGATTGCCAGCTACATCAAGAACGTGCTGAAGGCGGAGAAGGCGTTCGTCATCGACGACCAGTCCGCGTACGGCGCGGGTCTGGCCGACGAGGCCAAGAAGGGCCTCGGCTCGCTGGTCATCGGTACCGACAAGGTCGTGGACAACGCGCAGGAGTTCGGCGCGCAGATCTCCAAGGTGAAGACCAGCGGCGCGACGGTGCTGTTCTACGCGGGCTACACCGAGGAGGCCGCGCCGTTCCTCAAGCAGCTCCGGGCTGCGGGCTGGACCGGCACGTTTATCGGTGGTGACGGCATCAACGACGCCAACATGCTGTCGGTGGCTGGTCAGAAGGACGTCGAGGGCACCATCGCGACCTGCCCGTGTGGCCCGGCGACCGCCGCCAAGGGCACCTTCGTGACCGACTTCAAGGCCAAGTACAACGTCGACCCGGGCGTGTACGCGGACGTGGCGTTCGACCTGGCCAACATCTACCTCGAGGCGATCAAGGCCGGCAAGACCACCCGCACCGACATCCAGGCCTTCCTCTCCACCTACAACAAGGCCGGTTCCGCCTCTGGCGTGACCTACAAGTGGGAGCCGAACGGCGAGCTGGACCCGGCCCAGGTCAAGGTGTGGGCCTTCAAGGCGAAGGCCGGCGCGTGGGCTCCGGACGTGGAGATCCCGAAGGCCTGATCCCGTCAGGGTCACAGGTTTGAGGGCGTGACGAACAGAGTTGTTTCGATGCGGTCGGGGTGCCTAACCCCGGCCGCATCGGCTCAACGCAACACCCTTCGGAGCATCGGTGGACTTTGCAGAACTCGTCCGGGGCTTCCCGGAACTGACCACAACCGGGTTGGTGCAGGGTGCGATCTACGCGCTCATCGCCCTCGGCTACACCCTCGTTTACGGCGTACTTCGCCTGATCAACTTCGCGCACTCCGAGGTCTTCATGATCGGCACGTTCGGTGCCATCTGGACCTGGGCGGCTTTCGGACTCGACAGCAACAGCGGCGCACCGTCGGTCGGTCGTTCGTTGATGCTGATCGCTCTGGCGATCGTTGTCGCGGCGCTGCTGTCCGGCAGTGTCGCTCTGCTCATCGAGGTTACCGCATATCGGCCGCTGCGACGGCGTAACGCGCCGCCGCTGGCCTTCCTGATCACCGCCATCGGCGCTTCGTACGCGCTGATGGAGCTGATGGGAACGCTGACCCAGCGGCGTCAGATCGGCGCCCCGGCCCTCCTGCCCGCCGACACGCTCTTCAAGATCGGTGGTTGGAGCGTCACGCCGGTGCAGATGCTGACGCTGAGCGTGGCCATCATCATGATGGTCGGGCTGGACTGGTTCGTTAACAAGACGCGGTTCGGCAAGGGCATCCGCGCCGTGGCGCAGGACGCCAACACGGCCGCGCTGATGGGTGTCAACAAGAGCCGTGTGATCGCGTTGGTCTTCGTGCTGGGTGGTCTGATGGCCGGCGTCGCTGCCGTTTTCAGTGACATGAAGAGCGGAAACACCCGCTACAACATCGGCTTCCTGCTCGGGCTCAAGGCGTTCTCCGCCGCGGTGCTGGGCGGTATCGGCAACCTGCGGGGCGCGGCGATCGGCGGCATCCTGCTGGGTCTGGTCGAGAACTACGGGTCGGCGCTCTTCGGCTCGCAGTGGCGGGATCTCATCGCGTTCGTGGTGCTGATCGTCCTGCTGATGTTCCGGCCGACCGGTCTGCTGGGCGAGTCGTTGGGGAGGGCGCGGGCATGACCGCTCTGCGAGAGCGCTGGCACTCCGCGTCGAGTGCCATCGGTCGGCGGGTCGACGGGCTGCCGAAGTCCGCCCGGATCACCGGGTTGCTGGCCTTCATCGCCTTCCTGTACGTCCTGCCGAACAAGTGGTTCTACGAATACCTGAACATCCCGGGTCTGTGGATTCCCCTGTACACCACGCGCAACGACATGGCGGCGGTGCTGTTCTACTGCGCGTGGATCGTGTTGCTGTCGCTCGGTCTCAACGTCGTGGTGGGCTACGCGGGCCTGTTGGACCTGGGGTTCTTCGGCTTCTTCGCCGTTGGCGCGTACACGGTGGCGTTGTTGACGTCGCCGGAGAGCAAGCTCATCACCGAGTACAACTGGTTGGAGAGCCCGTGGCCGTGGTTGGTCACGGTGCCGATCGCGATCGCGCTGGCGCTGTTGTCCGGTGTGCTGCTCGGCGCTCCGACGCTGCGGCTGCGAGGTGACTACCTGGCGATCGTGACCCTCGGTTTCGCGGAGATGATCCGGATCGTCGCCAAGAACCAGGACTGGATCCTGAACGGCGACCGGGGCATTCCCCAGGTGGGGCACCCGCCGGGCAAGTACCCGGACGGGACGGCGATCTTCCAGTTCGAGTTCAAGCCGTACTACTGGCTGCTGCTCACCGTAATCATCGGTGCGGTCTTCCTGATCCGGAATCTGGCCAACAGCCGGGTGGGTCGCGCCTGGGTGGCGATCCGTGAGGACGAGGACGCCGCGGAGCTGATGGGTGTGCCGACGTTCCGGTTCAAGCTGTGGGCGTTCGCGATCGGCGCGGCGGTCGGCGGACTGTCCGGCACGTTGTGGGCCGGCCAGGCCAACTTCGTCAACTCGTCCACGTTCTCCCTGGAGAATTCGATTCTGGTGTTGGCGGCGGTGCTGCTCGGTGGCGCCGGCAGCATCGGCGGCGCGATCCTCGGCGGCTTCCTGGTCATCTACATTCCGGAGTGGCTACGGTCGGTGGGTGACGTCTTCGGTCTGCCGGAGACGGCCACCGTCTTCGGCAACGACTTCGACGTCAGCCCGACGTCGTTGCGGTACTTCATCTTCGGGATCCTGCTGATCATCGTGATGATCTTCCGACCGCAGGGTCTGTGGCCGAACCGGCGGCGTGCCGCCGAGCTCAAGGACCGGCAGAAGGAGGTGGCTGTCGTTGAGTGAGCCACGGATGGGTAGCGAGCGCGACGTCACCAGCGAGCGCGACATGGCGATCGACGCGCGGACGACGGTGGGCAGCCCGGCGGAGACGTCGTCGACGCCGGACGAGGCCGTCAGCGAGCCGGCCACGCCGGTCGACGGCCGCAAGCCGCTGCTGGAGGTCGACCACGTCACGCTGCGGTTCGGCGGCGTGGTTGCCCTCAACGACGTCAACTTCACCCTGTACGAGGGCGAGATCCTCGGGCTGATCGGGCCGAACGGCGCGGGCAAGACGACCTGCTTCAACGCGATGACGGGCGTCTACACCCCGACGACCGGCCAGATCCGGTTCCGGGGCGAGAAGGTCAGTGGCCGTAAGCGCTTCCAGATCACCAAGCTCGGGATCGCGCGTACCTTCCAGAACATCCGGCTCTTCCCGGAGATGACGGCGCTGGAGAACGTGCAGGTCGGCGCGGACGCCAACCACAAAACCAGCGTCCCGAGCGCCCTGCTGCGGTTGCCGCGGCACTGGCGGGAGGAGCGGCAGGGCAAGGCCAAGGCACACGAGCTGCTGGACTTCGTGGGCATCCAGGGTCGCTCCGGCGACCTGGCCCGCAACCTGTCGTACGGTGACCAGCGTCGACTGGAGATCGCCCGGGCGCTGGCGACCGATCCCACGCTGCTCTGCCTCGACGAGCCGGCCGCCGGGTTCAACCCGGCGGAGAAGGTGGCCCTGCTTCAGCTCATCCGCAAGATCCGCGACTCGGGTGTCACCGTTCTGCTGATCGAGCACGACATGCGACTGGTCATGGGCGTGGTGGACCGGCTGGTGGTGCTGGAGTTCGGGCAGAAGATCGCCGAGGGGTCGCCGGCCGAGGTGCGCGACGACCCGAAGGTGATCGCGGCGTACCTGGGAGGTGTCGAGGATGCTGCTTGAGATCGACAACCTGAAGCTGCTCTACGGCCGCATCGAGGCGCTGCACGGCATCAGCCTGCACGTCGACCAGGGCGAGATCGTGGCGCTGATCGGCGCGAACGGCGCCGGCAAGACCACGACGATGAAGGCGATCTCCGGGCTGCACGCCATCTCCGGCGGCAGCATCAAGTTCGACGGCACCGACGTCAGCCGGCTACGCGCCGACCTGCGGGTGATCCGGGGCATCGGGCAGTCGCCCGAGGGGCGCGGTGTCTTCCCCGGCATGACCGTGCTGGAGAACCTGGAGATGGGCGCCTACACCCGCAGGGACAAGGCCGACATCGCCAAGGACCTGGCGATGGTGTTCGACCTGTTCCCGCGGCTGCACGAGCGCCGCAAGCAGGCCGGCGGCACGCTCTCCGGCGGTGAGCAGCAGATGCTGGCGGTGGGCCGGGCGCTGATGACCCGTCCGAAGCTGCTGCTGCTGGACGAGCCGTCGATGGGGCTGGCGCCGAAGCTGATCCAGCAGATCTTCGAGATCATCACCCGGATCAACGAGCAGGGCACCACGATCCTGCTGGTCGAGCAGAACGCCCAGCAGGCTCTCTCCCGGGCCCACCGGGGGTACGTGTTGGAGACCGGCCGGATCGTCAAGGAGGGCACCGGCCAGGAACTCCTGCACGATCCGGCGGTCAAGGAGGCGTACCTCGGCGTGGCCTGAGCCACGGCGATCCGGTGGCCGGTCGTCCCCGCGTGGGGTGGCCGGCCGCCGGCGTTCGGGCCGGTGGCGCGTTTTCCCCCGCCGGTGCGGTGCCGCCACCCGGGGATGTCGGTGCGACGGACTAGAGTCGCTGCCGTGACAGCTACGACGCCGCGCCTGCTCCTCGTCGACGGACATTCCCTGGCATACCGGGCGTTCTTCGCCCTGCCGGTGGAGAACTTCTCCACCACGACGGGTCAGCCGACCAACGCGGTCTACGGCTTCACCTCGATGCTGATCAACGTGCTGCGCGACGAGCAGCCCACCCACATCATCGTGGCGTTCGACGTCTCCCGCCGGTCCTTCCGCACCGAGAAGTACGCGGAGTACAAGGCCGGCCGCAGCGAGACCCCGACCGACTTCAAGGGCCAAGTCAGCCTCGTCAAGGAGGTCCTGGCGGCGTTGCAGATCCCGGTCGTCGAGATGGAGGGCTACGAGGCCGACGACGTCATCGCGACGCTCGCCTGCCAGGCCCGCGACCAGGGCATGACGGTGCTGATCAGCACCGGCGACCGGGACGCGTTCCAGCTCGTCGGCGACCAGGTCACCGTGCTCTACCCGCGCAAGGGTGTCTCCGACCTGGCCCGGATGGACCCGGCGGCGATCGAGGCGAAGTACGGCGTCGGCCCCGAGCGGTACCGGGACCTCGCCGCCCTGGTCGGCGAGACCAGCGACAACCTGCCCGGCGTTCCGGGCGTCGGGCCGAAGACCGCCGCCAAGTGGATCACCACGTACGGCGGGGTGGAGGGCGTCATCGCCCGCGCCGACGAGATCAAGGGCAAGGCCGGCGACAGCCTGCGGGAGCGGCTCGCCGACGTGATCCGCAACTACGAGATCAACTGCCTGGTCTCCGACCTGGAGCTGCCGCTGCGCCCGGAGGACGCCCGTTGGGCCGGCTGGGACCGCGAGGCCGTGCACCAGGTCTTCGACACGCTGGAGTTCCGCATCCTGCGCGACCGCCTCTACCAGTACCTGGAGGCCGTCGAGCCGGAGGCCGAGTCCGGCTTCGACCTGACCGGCGAGGTGCTCACCGAGCCGGGCGCGCTCACCGCCTGGCTGGACGCCCACGCCCCGAGCGGCACCCCGGTCGGGCTCGCCGTCAAGCTCGACACCGGCCCCAACCGCCGGCACACCGCCTCCATCACCGGGCTCGCGCTGGCCAGCGCCGGCGGCGCGGCCGCCTGGGTCGACCCCAGCGGGCTCGACGCCTCGGACGAGAGCGCCCTCGCCTCCTGGCTGTCCGACGCGCAGCGGCCCAAGGTGCTGCACGACAGCAAGCCCGCGGTGCTGGCCTGCGCCGCGCACGGCTGGGAGCTGGCCGGCATCGTCCGCGACACCCAGATCGCCGCCTACCTGGCGCGCCCCGACCAGCGGTCCTACGACCTGACCGACCTGGCCCTGCGCTACCTGCACCGCGAGCTGCGGGTGGACGCGCCCGAGACCGGCCAGCTCACCCTCGACGGGCTCGGCGACGAGGGGATGGCCGAGCAGAACCTCATGCTCCAGGCCCGCGCCACCCTCGACCTCGCCGACTCCATCGACGCCGAGCTGTCCCGCGACGGCGAGCAGTCCGCGCGGCTCATGGCCGGGGTGGAGCTGCCGCTGATGCGGGTGCTCGCCGGGATGGAACGCACCGGCATCGCCGCCGACACCGACTACCTCTCCGAGTTGGAGGCGCACTTCGCCGCCGAGGTGAAGGCCGCCGCCCAGGGTGCGTACGAGGCGGTGGGCCGGGAGTTCAACCTCGGCTCGCCCAAGCAGTTGCAGGAGATCCTCTTCACCGAGCTGGGCCTGCCGAAGACCAAGAAGATCAAGACCGGTTACACCACCGACGCCGACGCCCTGCAGTGGCTCTACGCGCAGCAGCCCCACCCGGTGCTGGCCCACCTGCTGCGCCACCGTGACGTCGCGAAGCTCAAGTCGACGGTGGACGGCCTGCTCAAGTCCGTGTCCGACGACGCTCGGATCCACACCACCTTCAACCAGACGGTCGCGGCAACCGGCCGGCTCTCGTCCACCGAGCCCAACCTGCAGAACATCCCGATCCGCACCGAGGAGGGCCGGCGCATCCGCCGGGCTTTCGTGGTGGGTGAGGGGTACGAGTGCCTGCTCACCGCCGACTACAGCCAGATCGAAATGCGGATCATGGCGCACCTCTCGTCGGACGACGCGCTGATCGACGCGTTCAACTCCGGGGCCGACTTCCACGCCGCCACCGCCTCGTCGGTCTTCGGCGTGCCGGTCGACGAGGTCACCCCGGACCAGCGACGCAAGATCAAGGCGATGAACTACGGCCTGGCGTACGGGCTCAGCGCGTTCGGCCTGTCCCAGCAGCTCACCATCAGCACCGAAGAGGCGCGCGGACTGATGGAGAACTACTTCGCGGGCTTCGGCGGGGTCCGTGACTACCTGCACCAGGTGGTCGCCAAGGCCCGTCAGGACGGCTACACCTCGACCATCCTGGGTCGCCGCCGCTACCTGCCCGACCTGGTGAGCGACAACCGGCAGCGCCGCGACATCGCCGAGCGGATGGCGCTCAACGCCCCCATCCAGGGATCAGCCGCCGACATCATCAAGGTGGCGATGCTGCACGTCGACACCGCGCTCGCCGACGCCGGCCTGCGCTCCCGGATGCTGTTGCAGGTGCACGACGAACTGGTCTTCGAAGTCGCGCCCGGCGAGCGGGACGCGCTGGAGGCGCTGGTACGGCGCGAGATGGGCGGGGCGTACCCGCTGTCCGTGCCGCTGGAGGTGTCGGTGGGCGAAGGCCGCGACTGGAACAGCGCGGATCACTGATCTTTTGGTTGCGGTGTGGGTGTTCCGGGGCAGCCCGACCCGCTCCGGGCGGTCAGGCTTGATCCCTGCGCGGGTCGGGCTGCCCCGGAACCCCTGACCTGGTCGCCGTGGTCGCGTCGCTTCCTGTCCAGCGTTGATCCGCGCAACTTCGGGGTACCTGCTGGGTCCCGGGCTTCGGAGGCCGCAACTGCACCGAAGTTGCGCGGATCTTGAGTCGTGCGTGGATCTTGCGCGGTCCGCACGTGGGGCCTTGGGGCGGGAGTCCGCGCAGGGGTTCGGTCCGTTACTTCATGGGGTCGTGACCCCAGTTCATGAGGGACCAGCGCCACTTCGTGTCGCGGACGTCGCCGGACGGGCGTTGCGCCATGTGCCGGCGGACGTAGCCCACCACCTTGCGCATGTGCTTGTAGTCCGCCTCGGACAGGTCGGCGCGCTTGCGGCGGAGCAGGTTGATGATCTTTCGGCCGGACTCGTGGCCGACGGACTCGCCACCACCGGTACGGCCGCCCTTGTGCCAGCCGACCTGCTTCGACTCGTCGGTCTCCAGCCACGTCGACAGCTCACCGGGCTTCATGTTCACCGCCTCGGTGAACTCCCGATAGGTGTCCCGGCCTTGGTCGTCAGCCTTGCTCATGACGCAACGCCTCCGGGCGGTGGGCCACGTCGCGGCCCGTGCCGTCACTGCGGACCCGGTACTGCGGGTCGTCCGGGGACGCGTTCACCGCGCGCCCGCGAATCCGCGTCCGGTCGGTGATCGTGCCCCGCACCACGCCGTACGCGCGGCTGCCGTGTGCCGACCAGGAGACACGGTCGCCCTGGTGGAATCTCTGTTCGGCCATGCCCCCGGCTACCCGACCCCGCCGGGGTGAAACGACTACGGTGTGATCTCGGCGATCGGCAGCTTCATGTCGAACGGCTCGGTCAGCTCGATCACATCGGCGCCGTCGGCGACCAGCTCGTACTGTCGCTCACCGCCCGGTCCGACGTGGTCGCCGATCCGGTACGCGTACACGTGCACCGGGTCCTGCTCGATCCGCCAGTAGAAGGGAATTCCGGCCGCGGCGTACTCACCGGGCTTGGCGAACCGGTCGGTCCGCCGCGTGCCGGGCGAGACGATCTCCACAGCGAGCACGACGTCCGCCGGCCGCAACGTGGACCGGTGGGACGGCACCTCGGCGCGACAGAGCAGCACGTCCGGTTGCCGGCTGGTGTTGCGGCTGAGGGCGACTCCGACTGCTTGGGCGGCACGAAAATCCGCCGGGGCGTGCGAGCGCAGCCACAGCCACAGCAGGCCGCAGATGTCTTGATGGCCCAGGGTGGGGGAGGGTGTCACCTGGATAACTCCGTCGACGAGTTCGACGCGGGGGGCGTCGTCCGGCAGGGTGAGCAGGTCCTCCAGCGTGTAGTCGGCACGCTGCTGCCGCATCGGATCCGGACACCAGGGGCCAGGTGATGTCGGGATGGGCTCGGCGCTCATGAGGTCGAGCCTACCGGCGATCGATGGGTTGCAGGTCGGACAACGGGTGCGGCACGCTCAGTCGGCGGGCCGCTCGGTGACGAAGATGGCGGTGCCGGGAAAGAGCCGTCCGCGCAGCGGGCTCCACTGGCCCCAGATCCCCTCGTGCCCCGGGGGCCACTCCGGCTCCACGAGGTCCAGCAGCCGGAACCCCGCGCCGACCAGTTCCCGGATCCGGTCACCGAGGGTCCGGTGCTGCTCCACGTAGGTGGCCACGCCGGTCTCGTCCTGCTCGACGTAGGGGGACCGGTCGAAGTACGAGTGCACGGCCTTCAGTCCGCCCTCGCCGGGGTCGTCCAGGAAGATCCAGCGCATCGGGTGGGTCACCGAGAACACCCACCGGCCGCCCGGACGCAGCACCCGGTGGACCTCGGCGAGCAGGGCCGCCGAGTCGTCCACGAACGGGACCGCCCCGAACGCCGTGCAGGCCACGTCGAACGACCGGTCGGCGAACGGCAGGGCGAGCGCGTCGGCCTGCACGAGCGGGACGCGTACCCCGGTGGCGTCGGCGGCCTTGGCGGCGTGCCGCAACATGCCGGCGGACAGGTCGAAGGCGACCGGCCGCGCGCCCTGGGTGGCGAGCCAACGGGCGGCCGCCGCCGCGCCGCAACCCACCTCGAGCACCCGCCGTCCCGACACGTCGCCGAGCAGGTGGGCGTCCGCCTCGCGCAGCCCCTCCGGGCACCACACGAAGTCCACGTCGCCGAGGAACGCGCCGTGTTCGGCCTGGTAGTCGTCGGCGTCGGCGTCCCACCAGCCGCGGTTGGCCCGCCTGACCTCGGCGTCACCCACACGGCGCCGGGTCACCCGGCTGTCGTCATCCACCCGCTCACGCTAGGCCCCACCCACCCCGTCGGGTACGGCGGCGCGTCCACCATCCGCGGGATTCCGCCCGGCAGGGCTGCCTGATCGACTCGGCCTCTGTGAAATCGGGGTGTGCAGGCCGGCGGGAGGCCCCGATTTGCAGGATGCCGAGTCGATCAAGAAGCGCCCCCGCGTGGGGCCGCTGTGACGTAAGAGACACGAGGGGTCGTTTCCGGGCGATTGTTCGGCTTTCGCAGGTCATCGCGCGGCGAGGAGGCGGGAGGGCTTGCACGCTGTGGTAATGCGCACGGTAGGCTAGACGATGCGCTCGCGGATCGTGTGTCTCGGCAGGGAGCAGGTGCGCGGTCGTCGGAGCCACATCATGATCTCACTAGGCGATCGTTCGGTGTGTCCGGCGACGGATCCGCTGGCGCGAACAGGTCACCGCGACACCAGCCTGCTGTGACAACCCACCGACCGGAGCAACCGCCCACATGACGAGCAGCATCGAGGCCCCCTCGAGCGCCACCCGGGTCACCCACGACGATCTCGGTTCCGAGGAGGCTTTCCTCGCCGCGATCGACGAGACCATCAAGTACTTCAACGACGGCGACATTGTCGAAGGCACCGTCGTCAAGGTCGATCGGGACGAGGTCCTGCTCGACATCGGCTACAAGACCGAGGGTGTCATCCCCTCTCGGGAGTTGTCGATCAAGCACGACGTCGACCCCGCCGAGGTTGTGACGGTTGGCGATCACATCGAGGCCCTGGTCCTTCAGAAGGAGGACAAGGAGGGGCGTCTGATCCTCTCCAAGAAGCGGGCGCAGTACGAGCGGGCCTGGGGCACGATCGAGAAGATCAAGGACGAGGACGGGGTCGTCCGCGGCTCGGTCATCGAGGTCGTCAAGGGTGGTCTCATCCTCGACATCGGCCTGCGCGGCTTCCTGCCCGCGTCCCTTGTCGAGATGCGGCGCGTGCGTGACCTGCAGCCGTACGTCGGGCGCGAGCTCGAGGCCAAGATCATCGAGCTGGACAAGAACCGCAACAACGTGGTGCTGTCCCGCCGGGCCTGGCTCGAGCAGACGCAGTCCGAGGTGCGCACCGAGTTCCTCAACAAGCTGCAGAAGGGCCAGGTCCGCAAGGGCGTCGTGTCCTCGATCGTCAACTTCGGCGCGTTCGTGGACCTCGGCGGCGTCGACGGTCTGGTGCACGTCTCCGAGCTGTCCTGGAAGCACATCGACCACCCGTCCGAGGTCGTCGAGGTCGGTCAGGAGGTCGAGGTCGAGGTCCTGGACGTCGACCTGGACCGCGAGCGCGTCTCCCTGTCGCTGAAGGCGACGCAGGAGGACCCGTGGCGGCAGTTCGCCCGCACCCACGCGATCCAGCAGATCGTGCCGGGTAAGGTCACCAAGCTGGTTCCGTTCGGTGCGTTCGTCCGCGTGGACGACGGCATCGAGGGCCTGGTCCACATCTCCGAGCTGGCCGAGCGCCACGTGGAGATCCCGGAGCAGGTCGTCCAGGTCGGCTCCGAGGTCATGGTCAAGGTCATCGACATCGACCTGGAGCGCCGCCGGATCTCGCTGTCGCTCAAGCAGGCCAACGAGGGCTTCGTCGAGGGCGAGGAGCACTTCGACCCGACCCTCTACGGCATGGCCGCGACGTACGACGCCGAGGGCAACTACATCTACCCGGAGGGCTTCGACCCGGAGACGGGCGAGTGGCTCGAGGGGTACGACAAGCAGCGCGAGACCTGGGAGAACCAGTACGCCGAGGCCCGTCAGCGCTGGGAGGCCCACACCAAGCAGGTGCAGACCTCTCGCGCCGCCGACGCCGAGGCCGCTGCCAACCCGGCCCCCGCCGTCCCGGCTGCCGGTGGCGGCACCACCTCCTCGTCCAGCCCGGCCCCGAGCCGGCAGACCGAGGAGCCGGCCGGCACCCTGGCCACCGACGAGGCGCTCGCCGCTCTGCGGGAGAAGCTCGCCGGCGGTAAGTGACCCGCTGAACGACGACAGGCCCCGTCTCCCGCGATCCTCGGATCGCCGGAGGCGGGGCCTTCGCCGTACGTGCCCGCCGGCCGGGTCGCCCCGGGGCCGCGCGCCAGCAGCCCCGGCGCGGGGCACAGGACCGTCCCGGGTGGGCGACGGCACCGGTCGGGACGGTGTGTTTGGCGGGTGGCCCGCGATCCGGTTGACTGTCCGGGTGCTGAGGGTGGGATTGACCGGCGGGATCGGCTCGGGCAAGAGCGCGGTGGCGGCGCGGCTGGTGGAGTTGGGCGCGGTGCTCGTCGACGCCGACACGGTCGCTCGGGAGGTCGTCGCGCCGGGCACCGAGGGTCTGGCGGAGATCGTCGCCACCTTCTCCGCGGCGGTGTTGGACCCCGACGGCGCGCTGGACCGCGCCGCGCTGGGCGCGCTGGTGTTCTCCGACGAGGCCGCCCGCCGCCGGCTGGAGGCCATCACCCACCCCCGGGTACGGGCGCGTACCGCCGAGCTGGTCGCGGCGGCGGCGCCGGACGCGGTCGTCGTCAACGACGTACCGCTGCTGGTGGAGGTGGGGCTCGCGCCGACGTACCACCTGGTGGTCGTGGTGCAGACGGCCGTGCCGACCCGACTGGAGCGACTGACGCGCGACCGGGGGATGGCCCGTGCGGAGGCCGAGCGGCGGATCGCCGCGCAGGCCGACGACGCCCGCCGGCGGGCGGTCGCCGACGTGGTGGTGACCAACGACGGGAGTCTGGCGGAGCTGCACACCGCCGTGGACACGCTGTGGCGGGAGCGGCTGCAACCCTACGAGCACAATCTGCGGCAGCGGCGGGTCGCGTCGCCGCCCGCGCGCGGTGACGCGGCGGAGGCCGACGCCAGCTGGCCCGAGCAGTACGGGCGGCTCGCGGCCCGGATCCGCCACGCGCTCGCCCCGGCTGACCTGCGGATCGACCACATCGGCGCGACCGCGGTGCCCGGCCTCGCCACCGACGACGTCATCGACGTGCAGCTCGCCGTGCCCAGCCTCGCGGACGCCGACGGGCCGCTGGCCGAGCGCCTGGCGAGCGCGGGGTTCCCCCGGGTCCCGGGGCACTGGTGGGACGACCCGCGTCCGGCCGACCGGGGGCGGTGGGAGAAGCGGTTGCACGGCAGCGCCGACCCGGGTCGTCCGGTGCGGTTGCACGTGCGGGCGGCGGACTCGCCCGGCTGGCGGTACGCGCTGCTCATGCGGGACCACCTACGCGCCGACCCGGACCGACGGGCCGGGTACCTGCTGTTCAAGCGCGATCTGGTGGACGCGGCGCCGCGCGTCGGTGACTCCGGCACGGCCCGCGACCCCTGGTTCGACGAGGAGTACCTGCGGGCCGAGCAGTGGGCCGCGCAGACCGGCTGGCGACCCTGACTCCCGGTCAGCGTGTTCCGCGCGGTCCGACGACGGTGCGCGGTGGCGGCGGGAGGCGGGGCACCACGGCGGGAGCGAGGTCAAGCTGTGCCCACGCGCCGGGGCGGGTGAGCAGCTCCACCCGGCGCAGCAAACCGTCCCGGTCGACCCAGTAGCGCAGCCGCGCGGCGTCCGTGCGGAACTCCACGACGTCCACCGTCCGCCCGTCGGCGAGGTCCTCGCGGACGCGTGCGGGCGCGTCCCGCCGTGCCGCCGGGTCGGCGGCGGCCACCGCGGCGTCGACCAGCACGTCCAGGTCGTCGCGGGCCGAGCGGGTGGTCCGCCACGTGCCGGCGGGGACCGGGAACGGCGGCCGCCCGGGCGCATCCGCCGTGCCACCACCACCGGCGTCGGCGGGTACGTCCGTCCGGGACAGGCCGGTGGCGTCGCGGTGCAGCAGGGTCCGGCGATCGGGTACGCCCAGGTCGGCGACCGCCGCGTAGGCGGTGCGGGCGGTCCAGCTCAGCCAGCCGGCACCCCGCAGGTTCACCTCGACGCCAACCGGCGCGGTCAGCGTCAGCGTGGCGCCGCCCTGGCCACGCAGCCGGGCCGGCAGCGCGTCCCACCGCCGCTGCTCGGCCGCCGTGAGCGCCCGGGGCAGACCGGGTCGACCGCCGAGCGCGTCCACCGGATGCAGGGTCGGACGGTCGATCCGGTCGAGGAGCACCGTGACCGGCCCGACACCGGGCAGACGTGTCACCAGCTTGTGCAGCCGGCCGTCCCGGTCGAGCCAGTAACGGGCCGACGCGTCCGTGCCGGCCGTCGGCGAGCTGGCCGGCGGGGTGCCGGGCGCTGCCGCGGTGCTGGCGGTCGTGGACGTCGCGGCGGCCAGTGACCCCTGGAACACGTCCACCGTCCCGGCCGCGGCCACCTCCTGAGCGATCCAGCGCGCGTCACCGCCCGTCGGGGTCGGATCCGGGCGGTCGGCGGCGAGGCCGAGGAGTAGGTCGAGGACCGACGCCAGGCTCGTACCGGGCGTCAGGTGACGCAGTCGCCAGCGGTCCGGCGGCGGCACCAGCGGAGGCGCGGCCGGGGTGGGCACGGCGGTCGGGTCCGGTCGGACCACCAGGACCGGCCCGGCGCTCTGCACCAGACCCCGGTCGGCGCCCGCCCCCGGCCCGCCCACGTCCAGGTAGAGCAGGGGGCGCGACCAGTCCACCCAGCCCACCAGCTCGGTACGGGCGGCACCCTCGCCCGCGGTGACGTGCACACCGGCCCGCAGGTCCCGCAGGTTGGTGACCCGCACGGCGGCCAGCCGCTCGGCCTCGGCGACGGTCAGCGGCCGGGCCGGTGCCGGTGGGTCGGGCGCCCAGCTCAGCAGCCCCAGCACCAGCGCCGCCGCCGACGTCACGGCGGTCAGGGCGAGCAGGAGCAGCACCGTACGGCGACGGCGGCCGGTCCGGGCCGGCCCGACGCTGTGGCCGGTGGCCCCGACGGGGGCAGTGGGGTCCCCGGCATCGCCGCGGGTGGGGCGCTCCCTGACGCCGCGCCGGGCGCCGCGATCCCGGTTGCCCGCGCGGGTGGCGCGGTGCGTGGTGCCGTTCGTGGCGTCGGCCCGGGCGTTGCGGTGCGTGGTGCCGTTCGTGGCGTCGGCCCGGGCGTTGCGGTTCGTGGTGCCGGCGGGGGTGGTGTCGGGGGAGGGTGCCGGGGCTCCAGAGGTGTCCACGGATGTGAAACGGGCGGGAGGGCGTCGGGTGACGAGCCCGGGGTGCGGAGCAGGGGCGCTCGCGGCGGCCGGTCTGCGCCGTGAGCGCGACCACACGGGTGCGCACGCCGGACGAGCCGGGTGCTGCGACCGCTGTGCCGGGGGCGGCCTGCCGTGATGACGGCCCGGCCACCGGCCCGGTCGGCCGCCGCGAGCGGCCTACATGAAGAGGGTAGTCCCGGTGACATGGGCCACACAATGGGAATATTGAAGCCGATCACGTACCCTCCGCGACGGCCGAACATGTCGGACCTGCGGCGTACCGTTGGTGTCATGGCGCTCGACATTCCTCGGCTCGACGGCCGCTTCCAGGTCGTCAGCGAATACCAGCCGGCCGGCGACCAGCCGACCGCCATCGACGACCTTGAGCGCCGGGTGCGGCGCGGCGACCGGACCTCCGTGCTCCTCGGCGCGACCGGCACCGGCAAGAGCGCCACCACCGCGTGGCTCATCGAGCGGCTCCAGCGCCCGACCCTGGTGCTCGCCCCGAACAAGACACTGTGCGCGCAGCTGGCCAAGGAGTTCAGCGAGCTGATGCCGCACAACGCGGTCGAATACTTCGTGTCGTACTACGACTACTACCAGCCCGAGGCGTACATCCCGCAGACCGACACCTACATCGAGAAGGACTCCTCGATCAACGAGGAGGTCGAGCGGCTCCGGCACTCGGCGACGATGTCGCTGCTCACCCGCCGTGACGTGATCGTGGTCGCGACCGTCTCGGCGATCTACGGCCTGGGCACCCCGGAGGAGTACCTGGACCGGGCGGTGAAGGTGAAGGTCGGTCAGGAGCTCGACCGCGACCAGTTGCTGCGCCGGCTCGTCGACATCCAGTACACGCGCAACGACATGGCCTTCCAGCGCGGCACGTTCCGGGTCCGTGGTGACACGTTGGAGATCATCCCGGCGTACGAGGAGCTGGCGGTCCGCATCGAGCTGTTCGGCGACGAGGTGGAGAAGCTCTACTACCTCAACCCGTTGACCGGTGACGTGGTCCGCGAGGTCGACCAGTTGGTGATCTTCCCGGCGACGCACTACGCGGCGGGCCCGGAACGGATGGAGCGGGCCATCCGCGACATCGAGGCGGAGCTGGCCGAGCGGCTGGCCGAGCTGGAGCGCCAGGGCAAGCTGCTGGAGGCGCAGCGGCTGCGGATGCGCACGACGTACGACATCGAGATGATGCGCCAGGTGGGCTTCTGCTCCGGCATCGAGAACTACTCGATGCACATGGACGGGCGGCTGCCCGGCAGTCCGCCGCACTGTCTGCTCGACTACTTCCCGGACGACTTCCTCACGGTCGTCGACGAGTCGCACGTGACGATCCCGCAGATCGGCAGCATGTATGAGGGTGACGCCTCGCGTAAGCGGATGCTCATCGACCACGGGTTCCGCCTGCCCAGCGCCGCCGACAACCGGCCGCTGCGGTTCGACGAGTTCCTGGAGCGGGTCGGCCAGATGGTGTGCCTCTCCGCGACCCCCGGCACGTGGGAGTTGGAGCAGTCCCAGGGCGAGTTCGTCGAGCAGGTCATCCGCCCCACCGGCCTGGTCGACCCGGAGGTCGTGATCAAGCCGACCAAGGGTCAGATCGACGACCTCATGCACGAGATCAAACTGCGGACCGACCGTGACGAGCGGGTGCTCGTCACGACGCTGACCAAGAAGATGGCCGAGGACCTGTCGGACTATCTGCTGGAGAACGGCGTCCGGGTGCGCTACCTGCACTCCGAGGTCGACACGCTGCGCCGGGTCGAGCTGCTCCGCGAGCTGCGCAAGGGCGAGTACGACGTGCTGGTCGGCATCAACCTGCTCCGCGAGGGTCTGGACCTGCCCGAGGTGTCGCTGGTGGCGATCCTGGACGCCGACAAGGAGGGCTTCCTGCGCAGTGGTCGGTCCCTGATCCAGACCATCGGGCGGGCCGCCCGAAACGTCTCGGGTCAGGTGCACATGTACGCCGACAAGATCACGCCGTCGATGGCGGCGGCGATCGACGAGACCGACCGGCGTCGCGCCAAGCAGATCGCGCACAACGAGGCGCACGGCATCAGTCCGGAGCCGCTGCGCAAGAAGATCCACGACATCCTGGACGACATCTACCGCGAGGCGGAGGACACCGAGAACTCGCGGGTCGGCGGCGCGGTCCGCCAGCTCTCCCGGGGTAAGGCGCCGGTCAAGGAGACCCGCAGCCGCAGCCGGTCGACCGCCGCCACCACGTCGCGGGAGGGGATGGCCCGCGCCGACCTCGCCCAGCTCATCCAGGAGCTCAACGACCAGATGCTGGCCGCCGCCCGCGAACTGCAGTTCGAGTTGGCGGCGCGGATCCGCGACGAGGTCGCCGACCTGAAGAAGGAGCTTCGCGGGATGGACGCCGCCGGCGTGAAGTGACGGCCGGGCCGCGCACGACCGACACGGTCATGAGTGGCGTGGGCGGGCGTGGCGCGCTCTGCGCTCGACGCGGGCGGGCCATGTGCGACCCCGTGTGGTTGCGGTGCCCGGGCGTGGGCGGGCGTGTTTCGGGTGGGCGGTTCGTGCGGCGAGCGGGAAGGGCGGTCGGATGCGATGACGCCGGTCGACGACGAGCTGGTCCTCGGGCTGCCCGAGATCCGCTTGCGTCCGTTCGTCGACCGGTACATCGGCTACCGGGAACGCGCGGACGTGCCCCTGGTCCGCCGGGAGACCGCTGGTGCCTTCGTGGTGCTGATCCTGGGCTGGGGCGCGCCGCTGGACGTCGCCGATCCGCGCAGCGCCGAGCGTGGGGTCGAGCGGGTGGATTCGTTCGTGGCCGGCACCTTCGACGGCTGGTGCACCACCCGCACGGTGGGCGTGGGGGAGGGCGTGGAGCTGCTGCTGACGCCGCTGACCGCCCGGCGCGTTCTCGGTCTGCCGCTCGCCGAGCTGACGAACCGGGCAGTGGGTCTCGGGTACCTCCCCGGCCGCTGGCTCGAGCAGCTACGGCACCGGCTGGCCGACGCCGACGGCTGGCCGCAGCGCTTCGCGCTCCTGGACGCGGCACTCAGTGACCGTCTGGCGGCGTCCCCACCCGTCGACGCCCGCCTCGACTGGGCCTGGCGATGGCTCGCCGCGAGCGGGGGACGCGGCGGTGTCGGCGAGCTGGCCGCCGAGCTGGGGTGGAGCCGGCGACATCTGGCGGCCCGGTTCCGGGAGGACGTCGGCCTGCCACCGAAGACGGCAGCCCGTCTGCTGCGCTTTCAGCACACGCAGACGGCACTGCGTGGTGTCGGCGCGACCGGATCGCCGTCCGGACGGGGACGGGCCATCGACTGGGCCGAGTTAGCGGTCCGGTGTGGCTACTACGACCAGTCGCACCTCATCCGGGACTTCCACCAGTTCGCCGGCGTCACACCGGCGGCGCTGCTCGCCGCACGCTCCACCGTTTGACGTGAGACCCGGCGGCCCCGGTCGGCGATCTGGCGGTGTCCGGCTGCCCTGATGCCGCCACGTCGCCGACCTGGTGTGGATCAACGTGTCGCCCCACGATCGACCCGGGTTCAGCGACGTGGGGGCGTCCCGACCGCGCCGACAGCCCGGTCTACGGGAACCTGCGGGTCGGGCCGCCGGCGATCCCGCGCAGGTCGGGCTACCCGGGTCACATTCGTCCAATCCGGGGTCGACTCTGGACCGGAGACTTGTCGGTATGCGAACTGTCTATCCGATCCTTCGGTATCCCGATCCCCGTGCGGCGATCGAGTGGCTCTGTTCCGCGTTCGGTTTCCAGGTGCACGCCGTGCACGAGGCGCCGGACGGCACGGTCGCCCACGCTGAGCTCGTCCTCGACACCGGCATGATCATGCTGGGTCCTCGGGTCGGCCCGGCGTCTCCGACGGCCGAAGACGACTGGTCCGTCTACGTGGCCCTGCCTGACGTCGACGCCCACTGCGCCAGGGCGCGTGCCGCGGGAGCGGACATCACCCGCGAGCCGTTCGACACCGACTACGGGTCCCGCGACTATGCCGCCCGTGACCTCGCCGGTATCTCGTGGTCGTTCGGCACCTACCGGCCCTGAGCCGCGTGTCGGCCCGACCGCACCTACCGGCCGCGTCCCGGCCTGACCCGCACCCACCGGCCTGAGCCTTGAGCAGGGAAGGGAGGCTTTGACGGCATCGGATTCCCCCGCCTGGCGAGATCGCTTCGATTGCGGTGCGCAAGCACGGTATTGCACTGGGTGATCGTCCTGCGTACGCTCCCTCGATGGGGAGGCGGGGATGCCGTTGCCAACAAGTCCTGTCATTCGACGCGCGCGCCTCGGCGCTGAGCTGCGTCAGCTACGCCGGCGCGAGGCGCTGACCCTGGAGCAGGTCTGCGACCGGCTGGGCTGGGCCTCGACGTCGAAGCTGTCCCGCATCGAGCTGGGGCAGAGCCGTCCGGATCTCGCCGACGTGCTGGATCTGCTCGACGTCTACCAGGTGCCCGGGCCGGCCCGGGACGCGTTGATCGTGATCGCGCGGGACGCCGCCACCAGCCGCGGCTGGTGGAAGACGCTCGGCGAGATGAGCGAGCGGCAGCGCGTGTACGCCGAGCTGGAGGCGGGTGCCGCCGACATCGTCGAGTACCAGCCGGCGGTCGTGCCGGGGCTGCTCCAGACGCCGGCGTACGCCCGCTCCCGGGTCGCCGCCGGCGTGCTGCTCACCCCCGACGTCGATGTGGAGGCCGAGGTGCGGGCCCGGGCGCTGCGGCAGGAGGTGCTGCGCCGGGCCGACCCGCCGCGCTACACGGCGGTGCTCGCCGAGGCGGTGTGCGACCCGGGGGACCTGCCGCTCGACGTCTGGCGGGAGCAGTTGCGGCACCTGGTGGCGGTGACCGGTCTGGCGCACGTGACGGTGCGGTTGCTGCCCCGCGGGCTGGCCGGCGACGGGCTGCACCCGCTCACGCCGTACTCCTGGTATGCCTTTCCGGACCCGGCGGACCCGCGGACGGTGATGTTGGAGGCGTTGACCACCGACGTCCGCCTGGCGACCGTGCTCGACGTCGACAGGTACGAGCGGATGACCGAGGCGTTGCTGGCGGCGGCGCTGTCACCGGAGGAGACGGTCACCACGCTGGCCCGCCGCGTCGGGCAGTGAGACTCGCCCGCGCGGCCACCGGGCCCGGCGCCCCCGAGTCCGTCGGGACCGGCGACCCGCGCGTGCGGGAGGCACGATAACCGCGGGGTACGACAGATCCACTCAGGCCGGTACGTCGAGGAAGTGCTCGACCACCGGCGGCCCGGCGAAGTGCGGCCCGATGAGCGCGCGCCACTGCGTGAACCGCTCGGTGTCCCGGAAGTTCTTCTCGTGCGCCTCGACCGAGTCCCACTCCACGAGCAGCACGAACCGGGTGGGGGACTCGATGCCCCGCGTCATCCGCACCGAGCGGCAGCCCGGGGTCCCGGCGAGCACCGGGTGACCCTGGGCGTACGCGGCGGCGAACGCGTCCTCGTGTCCGGGCAGTACGTCGATCAGCGCGACCTCAAGCACCATGCCGGCAAGCCTTTCACGGCTCGGGGTCGTACGGGTGCCGCGGGGTCTGTTCCGGCGTCGACACACGCCTTAAGGTGTGGCGACATGATCATCGACTGGCTCACCGGCACCGCGTTCCGCGTGGCGGGCGTCGGCACGACCTGGGCGGAGCTGCTGGGGTTCGCCACCGGCGTACTGAACGTGTGGCTGGTGGCCCGGCAGCGCGTCGCCAACTGGCCGATCGGCATCGCGAACGTGCTGCTGCTCATGCTGCTGTTCTGGACGGCCGGGCTGTACGCCGACGCCGGGCTCCAGGTCGTGTACGTGGCGCTCGGGTGTTACGGCTGGTGGCACTGGTTGTTCGGGGGTGAACGGCGGACCCGGCTCACCGTGAGCCGCACCGGCCGGCGGGAGTGGGTGGCGCTGGCGGTCGTGGGTGTGCTGCTCACCGGCGCGCTCTGGGTTCTGTTGGACCGGGCCACCGACTCGACGGTGCCGCTGCCGGACGCGCTGACGACGGCGCTGTCCCTGCTGGCGACGTACGGGCAGACCCGCAAGCGGGTGGAGAGCTGGTGGCTGTGGATCGCCGCCGACCTGATCTACATCCCGCTGTACGCCTACAAGGGACTGCACCTGACGGCCGTGCTGTACCTGGTCTTCCTCGCGCTGTGCGTGGTCGGGTTGCGGGCCTGGCGGGCCGATGAGCGTCGGCTCGACGGGGTGAGGGCGGCACCGCCCGGCCCGGCCCGGGTGACCGCGTGAGTGGGCCGGAGTCGGCGCGACGCCCCGAGTTCGGGCACGGCATGGTGGTGGGCAAGTTCTACCCGCCGCACGCCGGGCACCACGCCCTGATCGCGGCGGCGGCCGCCCGCTGCGCCACGGTCACCGTGGTGGTGGCGCCGTCGCGCCGGGAGTCCATTCCGCTCGCGGATCGGCTGGACTGGCTGCGCGACGCGCACGCGGACACCCCGTGGGTCCGGTTCGTCGGCCGGTACGACGACCATCCGGTGGACTACGCCGACCCGGCGGTCTGGGACGCGCACTGCGCGGTGTTCCGCGAGGCGGTCGGGCCGGAGCGGGTGGACGCCGTCTTCTCCTCGGAGGCGTACGGACCGGAGCTGGCTCGTCGTTTCGGGGCCGTACCCGTGGCGGTCGATCCGGATCGGCGGACCGTGCCGGTGTCCGGGACGGCGGTCCGCGCGGACCCGGCGGGTCACTGGCGGTGGCTGAGTCCGCCGGTGCGGGCGGCTCTGGTGCGACGGGTGGTGGTGGTCGGCGCCGAGTCGACGGGCACCACCACGATGGCCGAGGCGCTCGCCGCGCACTACGGCACCGTCTGGGTGCCGGAGTACGGGCGGGAGTTGACAGCCCGCAAGCTCGACCGGCTGCGGGAGCGTTCGCCCGAAGCGACGGTCTTCGACGTCCGCTGGGACCGCGACGACTTCCGTGCGGTGGTGCGCGAGCAGCAGGCGGCCGAGGACGCGGCGGCCCGGTCGTCGGGGCCGTTGCTGTTCTGCGACACCGACGCGCGGGCCACCGCGATCTGGGAGGAGCGTTACCTGGGCAGCGCGTCCCCGCAGGTGCGGGCGGCGGCCCGCCGGCCGGCTCTGTACCTGCTGACCGACCACCGGGGCGTGCCGTTCGCCGACGACGGGCTGCGCGACGGCGAGCACCTGCGGGCCTGGATGACCGGGCGGTTCCGCGACGAACTGGCCCGGTCCGGGGTGCCGGTGGTGGAGTTGGCCGGGCCGCACGCCGAGCGGCTGGCGCGGGCCGTGCAGGTCTGCGACGACCTGTTGGCCGCCGGCTGGTCGTTCGCGGACCCGATCACCGCACCCGACACGCTAGCCTCCTAGGACGACCAAGAGGGTGTGTCGTGGGCACACCACGCCCCAGGTGTGATCACGGCGCGTGGTGGGCAACAATGGTCACCGAGGAGGGGAGTATTCCCCCGCGACGAAGTCGTCAGCACGGACGATCGCCGGATTCTCGGCGGCCGACCCGGCTTCGTCGGTCGCCGTCCCGTTCGCGGGCCGGGGGCGGAAGAGACCTCCGACAGTCACCAGAGTGAGCGACAGCGGCACGCCGGCCCCGGCAGGGGCGTACGGTGTGCCCGACGCCGCGTGTCTGCCGGAGGAATGAACGTTGGACGTGTCCGGATTGGTGTGGGCGGGGACCCTCGTCGCACTGTCTGCGGTGCTGCTCGTCGATCTGTTGATCATCGGTCGGCGCCCGCACGAGCCGAGCGTGCGCGAGTCGAGCCTCTGGGTCGCCTTCTACGTCGGTCTCGCCCTGCTCTTCGGCGTCGGCGTCTGGCTGACCGCCGGGGCCAGCCCGGCGGGGCAGTTCTACACCGGCTGGCTCACCGAGTACAGCCTCTCGGTGGACAACCTCTTCGTCTTCGTCATCATCATGGCCCGGTTCGGGGTGCCCCGGCAGTACCAGCAGAAGGTGCTGCTCATCGGCATCGTGCTGGCGTTGGTGATGCGCGGCGGCTTCATCGCCGCCGGCGCGGCGTTGATCTCGCAGTTCTCCTGGGTCTTCTACATCTTCGGCGCGTTCCTGATCTACACGGCGGTCAACCTGGCCCGTCAGGGCGAGCCGGACGAGGACGAGTTCTCCGAGAACGTCCTGATCCGGTGGAGCCGCCGCGCGCTGCCGATCTCCAAGGGCTACGACGACGCGAAGCTGACGACCCACGAGGGCGGGCGGCGGCTGTTCACGCCGATGCTCATCGTGATGATCGCGATCGGCACCACCGACCTGATCTTCGCGCTGGACTCGATCCCGGCGATCTTCGGCATCACGCAGGAGCCGTACCTGGTCTTCACCGCGAACGTGTTCGCGCTGATGGGTCTGCGTCAGCTCTACTTCCTGCTCGGCGGCCTCCTCGACCGGTTGATCTACCTGAGCTACGGACTGGCCGTCGTGCTGGGCTTCATCGGGGTCAAGCTCGTGCTGGAGGCGCTGGCCGACAACAACCTGCCGTTCATCAACGGCGGGGAGCACGTCGCCTGGGCGCCGCACATCCCGATCTGGCTGTCCCTGCTGGTCATCATCGGCACGCTGGGCATCGCCACCGTCGCCAGCCTGGTCAAGTCCGCCCGGGACCGGCGTCGCGAGCTGGCCGAGGCCCGACGCTGAGGCTCCGGGCCCGGTGACGGGCCCGGCCGGTCAGACCCCGGTGACGGGCCCGGCCGGCCGGACCCGGTGCACGCCCACCAGGGTGGCCGTCCGGTCCGCCGGCAGGGGCTCCTCCACCACCCGCCGTCGGCGGTAGCAGGCGTGCAGCATCCGCCGGTCCGCCGAGCCGTCGGCCTCGGCCGTGACGATGCCGATGTGGTGGATCTTGCGGCCGGGACGGGCGAAGAAGTAGAGATCGCCGGGGCGCTCCGCGCCCAGGTCGAGCGGGGTCGTCGCCACGGCCTGGTCGTCGGCGTCGCGGGGGAGGAGCACCCCGAACCGCCGCCAGGCCAGGTGGACCAGGCCCGAGCAGTCGATGCCGTACGCCGACAGCCCGCCCCAGATGTAGGCCACGTCCAGCAGCCGCTGGGCCACCGCGAGGGCGTCGGCGGCGCTGGCCGGCCCGCTCTGCGCCGGGGCGAGGTGCCCGTCGGGCAGCCAGAGCGGCGCGGCCCGACCCGGCACGTGGACCTCCCGCCAGCCGTCGCGGGCGGGGCCGGCCGGAACGAGACGGGTGCCCACGACGACTCCCGGGAGCACCACCGGTCCGTCCGGGGCGGCGTGCAGCCCGGTGACGGTGGCGTCCACGACGAGCGGATCGCCGCCGACGCTGGGTTCGACGGGGGTCAGCTGGTCAGCCGGGAGCCACCCCGGGTAGCCACGGGGATCGAGCTTGGCTGCCGGCTGCTCGACGGCGACGACCCGGGCCCAGCCGTCCGGGCGCAACTCGTCGATCAGCACCCGCTCGCCGAGCAGGAGCTGACTCAACACGCAGTCACCGACCTGCTGGTCGGTGTCCAGGCCGGAGACCCAGGTCGCGATGTCGACGCCGGCGGTGAGCGCGGGACCGTCGACCGACCGGACCGCATCGGGGGACGACCACAGCGTCGCCACCGCAACCCGGACGACGGCCTCGCGGCCCGGTTGAAGCTCCACGTCGACCCCCAGCTCGTGTCGGCTGTCCGGGGAAACCCTATGAAGAAAAGCGACGATCCTCAACCACGAGTCTGCATCTTTACTTCAGTCAGACCGGAAATACCCAGGCCAGGCGCGTTCGGTAGCACCACTGTCGGCCCTTCGTAGCGGATTCCGCCCTGCACCGGCGACCAGGCCAGCCACCACGCGGCGTCCAGGTCGGCGACCGCCGTGGTGCCGTACGCGGCCACCAGACTCGCCGCCGCGCCGATGCCGACCTGACTCTCCATCATCGACCCGACCACCGTGCCGAGCCCGTGCGCGCGGGCCAGCTCCAGCAACGTGCGCGCCGGGTGCAGGCCACCGCACTTGGCCAGCTTGACGTTGACCAGGTCGGCGGCACGGCGGCGGATCACCTCCACCAGGTCGCGGACCCCGAAGACCGCCTCGTCGGCGAGGATCGGCACCGACACGCGGTCGCTGACCCACGCCAGCCCGTCCAGGTCCCAGCGGGCCACCGGCTGCTCGACCAACTCCACGTCCAGTTCGGCGTCCTCGATGCCACGAATCACCCGGACCGCCTCGCGCGGCGTCCAGCCCTGGTTGGCGTCCAGCCGGATGCGCACGTCGGCGCCGACCGCAGCGCGCACCGCCCGTACCCGGTCCAGGTCACCGGCCGCGTCCGTACCGACCTTGAGCTTGAGCACGCCGAAGCCGTCGGCCCGCCGCTGGCGGGCGGCCGCCGCCAGGTCGACCGCGTCGCCCGCGGCGAGGGTGACGTCCGTCGGGACCCGCAGGGTCGTGCCACCGAGCAACCGCGCCAGGGGTACGCCCAAACGCCGCGCCGCCAGGTCGTGCAGCGCCACGTCCACGGCCGCCTTCGCCGCCTCGTTGCCCACCACCGCCCGCTGCACCTCGGCGCAGCGTGCCACCAGGTCGTCCGGGTCGCGTCCGGTGAGCAGCGGACCGAGCAGTTCGCGGACGCAGGCTTCCGCGCCGGCGACCGAGGCCCCGGTGACCTGCCACACCTGCGGCGCCTCGCCGAAGCCGGACCGACCGTCGGCGTCAACCAGCTCGACGATCAGGGTGTCCACCGTGGTGGTACGGCGCAGCGCGGTGACGAACGGGGTGTGTAAGGGGGCGGAAACCCGGTGGGTGCGTACCGCCGAGATCGTCATGTCGGGCACCCTATACGCAGGCACACGGCGGTAGGGGGGCCAGATGGTCGTACGGGACTGGCAACTGGTGGGCGCGCCGAACGCCCGTGACCTGGGTGGCCTCGTCGGCGCCGGTGGTCGCAGGGTCCGCGCGGGCCAGCTCATCCGCACCCCGGCGCTGGGTCGGCTCACCGACGCCGACCTGCCGGTGCTCGCGACACTCGCGCCGGCCTGCGTGCTCGACCTGCGCGACGGCGCGGAGATCGCCGTCGCCCCGACCGACCGGCTGGCCGGCGAACCACTGACGGTGCACCTGCCCGTGCACGACCCGGAGCACCCGGTCTTCACGTACGTCTCGGCGGTGCTGCTCGGTCACGACCTGGACGCGTACGCCGAGTTGGCCCGGCAGGGCACGGCGGGGGCGATGGCCGAGATCTACCGGTGGTTCGTCACCGGCGAGTCGGCCCGACGCAACTTCGGCGCGGCGGTACGCCTGGCGGCCGACCCGGAGAACCTGCCGCTGCTGTTCCACTGCTCGGCCGGCAAGGACCGTACCGGTTGGCTGACCGTCATCCTGCTCACCGCCCTCGGGGTCGACGAGGAGGCGATCCGCGCCGACTACCTGCGCAACAACGCGCTGACCGAGAGCCTGCGCGCGGTGATCGTCGAGGCGATGCGCCGCCGCCAACCCGCGCTGGACGTCGACGCGGTGCTGCCCGTGCTGGAGGTCCGCCCCGCGTACCTCGACGCCGGTTACCAGGAGGTCCGGCGGGTGCACGGCTCGTTCGACGCGTACCTGCGCGACGGGCTGGGGTTGACCGACGAAATCGTCGGGGCACTGCGAACGAACCTGCTGGAGTGAGCTCGTCGGGCTCAGAGGCGGTGGCGGGCCGCCCAGGCCTGGGCCGAGACGCGGGCGAGGAGTTCGCAGGCATCGTCGTCGCCGTCACCCAGATCGGTGGTGGTGCACACGGCGATCACGTACGGCGCAGCATCGTCGGGCAGCACCACGCCGACGCCGTGGCGCACACCGCGTACCCAGCCGTTCTTCAGCGCGATGCGGGTGCCCTCGGGCAGGCCGGCGGCGAGGTCCTCGCGGTGCTCCTGGGCGAGCAGCACGTCGAACATGGCGGCGCAGCCGGCCGGCGAGGCCAGGCGGCCGGGCGTGGTCGCGCCGCTGGCCAGCGCGCCCAGCAGGGCGGCCAGGTCGGCGGCGGTGACGGTGTTGGTGATGCCGGCGTCGCGGGCCGCGAAGTCCTCGATGCCACGGCCGGTGACGCTGTCGCGCGCGCCCGCCAGGGCCCACACCTCGGCCACGGCGGGCAGCCCGACGTGCCCGATGACCAGGTTCGTGGCCAGGTTGCTGGAGCGCACGATCATCCGCTCGGCCAGCCAGCGCAGCGACGCCGTGCCGCCGAGCCGGTCCCAGACCGCGTCGTCGTTGTCGTAGTGCGGGGCGCAGGAGAACCGGGGCGCGCCGGGTTGGGCCGAGTCGAACTCGTTGACCACCGGGACGTCGGCGTCCAGGTCGAGTGTGCCGGCCTCGGCGGCGCGGTGCAGCGCCGCCAGCACCGCCACCTTCATGGTGCTGGCGGCGTAGTGGCCGGCGTGGGCGTGGCGGGTCCAGGTCGGCGGCGCGTCGAGTCGACCCACGTACGCCGAGACGGTGCCCGGCACCGCGTCCAGAGAGGCGTCGAGATCATCCCAGGTCATGCCGGTGACCGTAGTCGAGGAGGACGACATCGGACGGACGTACCCCGGTGGCAAAGCGCAGAGGGCGCGCCGGCCGCAAGCGGCCGACGCGCCCTCTGCCGGTGTGGGTCAGCCGGCGTGCTTGCGGCGGGCGGCGGCCCGGCCACGCTGCTGCTGGTCGAGCACCACCTTGCGGATGCGCACCGCGGTCGGGGTGACCTCGACGCACTCGTCCTCGCGGCAGAACTCCAGCGCCTGCTCCAGCGAGAGCTTGCGCGGCGGGATCAGCTTCTCGGTCTCGTCCGAGGTCGAGGCCCGCATGTTGGTGAGCTTCTTCTCCTTGGTGATGTTGACGTCCATGTCGTCGGAGCGGGAGTTCTCGCCGACGATCATGCCCTCGTACACCTCGGTGGTCGGCTCGACGAAGAGCTGGCCGCGCTCCTGGAGGTTGATCATCGCGAAGGCGGTGACCACGCCGGACCGGTCGGCGACAAGCGAGCCGTTGTTGCGGGTGCGCAGCTCGCCGAACCACGGCTCGTACGATTCGAAGACGTGGTGCAGGATGCCGGTGCCCCGGGTGTCGGTGAGGAACTCGGTGCGGAAGCCGATCAGGCCACGCGCCGGGACCAGCCACTCCATCCGGATCCAGCCGGTGCCGTGATTGACCAGCTGCTCCATCCGGCCCTTGCGGGTGGCGAGGAGCTGGGTGATCGCGCCCAGGTACTCCTCCGGGGCGTCGATGGTCAGCCGCTCGACCGGCTCGCAGGTCTTGCCGTCGATCTCCCGGGTGACCACCTGCGGCTTGCCGACGGTCAGCTCGTAGCTCTCCCGGCGCATCTGCTCGACCAGGATGGCCAGCGCCAGCTCACCGCGGCCCTGCACCTCCCAGGCGTCCGGCCGCTCGGTGGGCAGGACCCGCAGCGACACGTTGCCGATCAGCTCCTTGTCGAGCCGGTCCTTGACCATCCGCGCGGTGACCTTGGAGCCCTTGACCCTGCCGACCAGCGGCGAGGTGTTGGTGCCGATGGTCATCGAGATGGCCGGCTCGTCGACGGTGATCAGCGGCAGCGCCACCGGGTTCTCCACGTCGGCGAGCGTCTCACCGATCATGATCTCCGGGATGCCGGCGACGGCGATGATGTCGCCCGGACCGGCGGTCTCGGCCGGCTTGCGCTCCAGACCCTCGGTCATCAGCATCTCGGAGATGCGGACCCGCTGGGTGCTGCCGTCGGTGCGGCACCAGGCGACCGTCTGGCCCTTGCTGATGGTGCCCTGCCGGACGCGGCACAGCGCGAGCCGGCCGAGGAACGGCGACGCGTCGAGGTTGGTGACGTGCGCCTGCAGCGGCGCGTCGTCCTCGTACGCCGGGGCCGGGATGGTGTCCAGCAGGGTGCGGAACAGCGGCTCCAGGGAGTCGCTGTCGTCGGGCACCGAGCCGTCGGCGGGCTGGGTCAGCGAGGCGATGCCGTCCCGGGCGCAGGCGTAGACGATCGGGAAGTCGATCTGCTCCTCGTCGGCGTCCAGGTCGAGGAAGAGCTCGTAGGTGTCGTCCACGACCTCCTTGATCCGGGCGTCCGGACGGTCCACCTTGTTGATCACCAGGATGATCGGCATCCGGGCCCGCAGCGCCTTGCGCAGCACGAAGCGGGTCTGCGGAAGCGGGCCCTCACTGGCGTCGACGAGCAGCACGACGCCGTCGACCATGGTCAGGCCGCGCTCGACCTCGCCGCCGAAGTCGGCGTGGCCGGGGGTGTCGATGATGTTGATGGTGACCGGGTCCGAACCATCGGCGGGCAGGTACCGCACGCCGGTGTTCTTGGCCAGGATCGTGATGCCCTTCTCCCGCTCGAGGTCACCCGAGTCCATCACCCGCTCGGTGTTCTCGCCTCGTGCGCCGTACGCGCCGGCCTGCCGCAACATGGCGTCGACCAGGGTGGTCTTGCCGTGGTCGACGTGAGCGATGATGGCGACGTTGCGGAGGTCGGTGCGAAGCTGCATACCCTCTATCCTTCCGCCTGCGCTCGCGCAGGCTGCGTCGGGGTCACCCCCAGGTGCCCCTGATCTATGGTGAAACTGCTGTGCCGGTGGTTCCCCCGGCTGGCATGCTGGCTCCCGTGTCCCGGGGGCCTGAGTGCACGACCTGCTGACCTGGGTGCAGGGTCTGCCCACCCTGTGGATCTACCTGGTCGCCGCGCTGATCGTGGCGGGCGAGACCGCGGTGATCTTCGGCTTGCTGGTGCCGGGTGAGGCTACCCTGCTGCTCGTCGGCTTCCTCACCTACAACGGTACCTTGCGGCTCGGGCCGGCGTTGCTCGCGATGATCGCTGCGGCGTTGGCCGGCGACGCGCTGGCGTTCCGCGCCGGGCGGCGCTACGGCCCCCGGCTGCGCGCCGGGCTGGGTCACCGGGTCGGACCCGGGCGATGGAGCAGGGCCGACGCGATGCTCGCCCGCCTGGGTGGACGAGGCGTGTTCGCCGCGCGATGGGTGGCTTTCGCCCGCACCCTGGTGCCCCGGCTGGCCGGTGCGGCCGGCATGCCGTACCGGCGGTTCGCCGCCTGGAACCTGGCCGGGGTGGCGACCTGGGTGGGCGGCTCGATCCTGCTCGGTCACCTCGCCGGTGAGTCGTACGACACGGTCTCGCGGGTGCTCGGCAGGGCCACCGGCGCGGCACTGGCGTTGCTGGCGGGGCTGCTGTTGGTGGTGCTCGCCGGCCGCTGGCTCGGCCGTAACCCCGACCCGGCACGCGCGCTGCTGTCGCGGGCCGCCGCGCTGCCGCCGGTGCGCTGGCTCAGCGCCCGGTACGGGGTGCTGTTCTTCCTGGTGGCCATGCGGATCGGACCGGCCTGGACGTTGCTGCTCAACCTGGCCGCCGGGCTGCTGCTGCTCTTCGCCGCCGGGCTGGCGATCGCCGGCCTGCTCGCCGTGGTGGTCCGCAACAGCGGACTGGCGGCGCTGGACGGGGCGATCGATGCCTGGTTCACCGCCCGCCGTACCCCGGACGCCGCCGACGCCACCCTGGCCGTGGTGTCACTGCTACGGGGGTGGGCGCTGATCGTGCTGGTGGCCATGGTGGCGGCGGTGCTGGCGTGGCGTCGCCGACCGCTGCGCACCGACCTGCTGAGCGTGGTGGGCACGGTCGGCGCGTTCGTGCCGCTCGTGGTGCTTGCCGTGGTGGCCGAGTTGACCGGTACGCCCGGCGGCTTGAGCGGGCACGAGGCCGGACCATTCCCGACCCAGAACGCCGTGGTCGCGGCGAGCCTCTGCACCCTCGCCTGGTTGGTGTCGCGCAGCGCGCGCTGGCCGGTGGCGGTGGCGGCGTGGACGGCCGCCGCAGCGGGCGTGCTCGGGGTCGGCGTCGCACGGCTCTACCTGGGCCTGGACACGGCGAGCGGTACGGCGGCGGCGGTGCTGCTGGGCGTGCTGTGGACGGTGGTGTTCATGGTCGCCTGGGCCACCCGGGACCGCGCGGTCGGAGGGCGGGAGCCATCGCCCGGCCCGGCCCGGCCGTCGCAGGGGCAACCCCGACCCGTCGAACCTTGCTAATCTGCGGCGACTGTTCGACGGGGGAGGATCACCATGCGTCAACGAGCCGGTCGGGTGGGCGCGCTCGTGCTCGCCGGCCTCCTGTTCGCCGGCGGCACGGTCGGGTGCGCCGGCAAGGGGGAACGGCCGCAGGACCAGTCCGCCGCCCCCGTCTCGGTCACCGACGCGCCGGTCGACGAGCCGGTCGACGAGCCGGTCGACGAGCCGTCCGTCGAGGCGAGCCCGTCGGCGAGCGCGGTGGCGGCGATGGGCGCGGCCCCGAGTCGCAGCGCGTCGGCCTCCCCGAAGCCGTCGAAGAAGCCGACGCGTACGGCGCCGGCCACGAAGCCGCGCGTGGTCGCCAAGGCGCCCACCGAGACGAGGGTCCCGCCGGCGCCGCCCAAGCCCGCTCCCTCGTCCTGCAAGCCCAGCTACAAGGGCACGCAGGCGAGCCGTGCCGACGTGAAGGCGGCGCTGACCGACGCCGCCGCCCGTACCTACTGGCCCAGCTCGGCGCCGGACCTGAGGATCCCGCTCAACCTGGTCAAGGCCACCGCCTGGCAGGAGAGCGGCTGGCAGTCCAACATCTACGCCTGCGACGGCGGCGTCGGGCTGATGCAGGTGATGCCGGGCACCGCGACCTGGATGAACCAGCGCTTCGACCAGAGCTACGACATCGCCGACTACCGGGACAACGCCTACCTGGGTGCCAACTACCTGGCCTGGCTGACCAAGTACATCGGCGACATGTACTTCGAGTCCGACTTCCGGCTCGACGCGGACCTGTGCACCGCCGAACTGGACTCCTGCCTGCTCAACGCGGTTATCGCCGCGTACAACTTCGGGCACGGTGCGGTGGCGCAGGAGGGCGAGCCGCTGGCCATCCCGAACCCGTCGTACGTGCGCAACGTGCGGGCGCTGATGACCGAGTGCGTCTGCCTGGGCTACTGAACACCCGAAAAGGGGCGGGGTCGACCCCGCCCCTTTTTCGTGCGTGTCAGTCGCGTGCGGTCACCGGCTCGGGCGTCGCCGGAGCCTCGACGTCCGGGTGGGCCTCGACGCGGCCCGGCCACCAGAAGCGGTCACCGAGCAGGAAGGCCAGCGCCGGCACCAGGACCGTGCGGACCAGCAGGGTGTCCAGCAGGACGCCGATGCACACGATGATGCCGATCTGCGTCAGCGTGATCAGCGGCAGCACGCCGAGCACGGCGAACACCGCGGCCAGCAGCACACCGGCACTCGTGATGACACCTCCGGTGACCCGCAGCGCGGAGAGCATGCCGTCGCGGGTGCCGGCGCTGCGGGCGTCCTCCCGTGCCCGGGTCACCAGGAAGATGTTGTAGTCCACGCCCAGCGCCACCAGGAAGACGAAGGCGAGCAGCAGCACGCCGCTGTCCAGCGCCGGGAAGTCCAGCACGTGGTCGAAGAGCAGCCACGCCGCGCCGAGGCTGGCGAAGAACGACGCGATCACGGTGAGCACCAGCAGCACCGGCGCGACCAGGCCCCGCAGCAGCAGCACCAGCACCGCGCCGACCAGCAACAGGATGATCGGCAGGATCAGCCGCAGGTCGTGGTCGTTGGCCTCGTCGGAGTCGTACGTCGCGGCCACCGAGCCGCCCACGATCGCGCCGGACGGCGGGTCGGCGCCGGTGACGGCCGGGGGAGCGGAGTCGGGCACGGCGGCGACCGCGTCACGCAGCGCCTCGATCGCGCGGTCCGAGGCGGGTGTTCCGGGCTCGGCGTCCAGCACCACGTCGACCTGGGCGACGGCCTGGCCGGCGTCGCCCGGTCGCGCCGAGGCGACGCCGGGCACGGCGGACGCGACGTCGGTGACCGCCCGTACCGCCGCCGGTGTGGTGAGCACGGCGACCGGCTGGGTGCTGCCGGCGGGGAAGGCGCGGGCCAGGGTCTGCGCGCCGGTCACCGCCTCGGGCGCGGCCCGGAACTGCTCGGTCTCGGACAGTCCGGTGCGGATGCCGAGCCCACCGAGGGCCAGGCCGCCGAGCAACAGGGTCGACAGCACCGCGACCACCACCGGTCGGGCCTGCACGATCGCACCGAGCCGCCCCCAGAGCCGGCCCTCGCGTACCGGGCCGCCGACGCGGGGCACGAACGGCCAGAACAGGCCGCGACCGAACAGCACCAGCACGGCGGGGAGCACGAACAACGCCGAGAGCATGGCGAAGACGACGCCGGTGGCGCAGGCCACGGCGAGGGCCCGGTTGGTCTCCTGCTCGCTGAGCAGCAGGGTGAGCACGCCGAGCACCACGGTGCCGCCGCTGGCCAGGATGGGCTCGGCGGTACGGCGCAGCGCGGCCCGCATCGCGGCGAAGCGGTCCTGGTCGCGCCGCAGCTCCTCCCGGTAGCGGGCGATGAGCAACAGGGCGTAGTCGGTGGCGGCGCCGAACACCAGCACGCTGGCGATGCCGGTGACCTGACCCTGCTGGAGGTTGATGCCGACGGCCGGCACGATCGTGTCCACCGCGCGCAGGGTGAGTTGTTCGGTCGCGGCCACCACGACCAGGGGCACGATCCACAGGAACGGACTGCGGTACGTGATCAGCAGCAGCAACGCGACCACCGCGGCGGTCACCGCGAGCAGGGTGACGTCGGCGCCCTCGAAGACCGACGACAGGTCGGCGGTGAGGGCGGGAGCGCCGGTGACCTCGGCGGCCAGCGGGGCGGGCAGGTCCGCCAGCGCGTCGCGCAGCTCGGCGACCCGTGCGGTGACCTCCTCCTGACCACCGGAGGTGTCCAGCGGGACGGCGACGAGCGCGACCGTACCGTCCGGCGAGACCTGCGCGGGGCTGACCCGGCCACCCACCGCGAACCGGCCCAGGTCGCCGGAGCGGGAGGTCAGGGCGGCGCGGTCCGCCTCGTTCAACGCTCCGCCGCCCTCGCGACTGACGACCACGATGGCCGGTTGGACGTCGCTGGTGGGCAACTGGTCCTGGAGGCGTTGAACCTGGGTCGACTGCCACGTGGCGTCCAGGCCGGTGGCGGAGACCGGCGCCGGGTTGTCCGGCCGCGGGACACCGAAGACGACCGCGGCGACGACGAGCGCGGCGGCGACGGTGAGCCAGGCGGCGAGCCTGCCCCGCGCGACCCTGGTGAAGACGGACATCGCTGACCCCTAGGTCTTTCGAGCATCGAGTATCTTGATGGACGAGATTATCGGCGGCTGTTCTATGCTGCAACCCGGGAGACCGACGACGGGGAGAAGCGGCGCGAGGTGGCGACTCACGGCATGTACCGGCGGCGCGACACGCGCCGCGAGCAGCTGGTCGCGGAGATCACCAACAACCTCCGGCGGTACGCCGTGGACGCCCAGCAGGTCGGTCACGCCTTCGCGAACCTGCACGGCCTCAACCCGACCGACCTGAACGCGCTGATCGCCGTCATGGACGCCGAACTGTTCGGCGACCCGATCACCCCGGGCCGCCTCGGTGAGCAGCTCAACCTGTCGTCCGGCTCGGTCACCGCCCTGATCGACCGCCTGGAACGGGCCGGGCACATCCGCCGCGACCGGGACACCACCGACCGGCGCAAGGTGCTGCTCCACTACGCCGACCAGGGCGCCACCCTGGCGATGGAGTTCTTCCGGCCGCTCGGCGCCCGTACCGACACCGTGATGGACCGCTTCGACGACGGCGAGCTGGAGGTGGTGCACCGCTTCCTGGCGGAGATGGGCGAGTCGCTGCGGGCACACCGCGACGCCGTCCGTGCCGCCCGGCCCGGCGCGCCCCACCGGGCGACGGGCTGACCGTGCCCGGCCGGCTCGTCGCCCGCCTCGCCGCCGCCGCGCTACGGCTGCCCGCGACACGTCCCGGCCCGGTCCGGGTCACCCGTGACATCCCGGTCCGGGCCCGTGACGGCGTGGTGCTGCGCACCGACCACTACGCGCCGGACGGCCCGTCCGCGCCGACCGTGCTGATCCGCACCCCGTACGGCCGGGGAGGCCCGTTGCGGCTGCTCGGCCGGTTGCTCGCCGCGCGGGGCCGGCACGCCGTGATCCAGTCCTGCCGGGGCACCGGCGGCTCGGGCGGCACCTTCGCCCCGCTGGTGCACGAGCGCGACGACGGGGTCGACACCCTCGACTGGCTGCGCCGCCAACCCTGGTGGTCGGGTGCGCTCGGCATGTTCGGGGTCAGCTACCAGGGCTTCGCCCAGTGGGCGCTGGCCGCCGACGCCGGCGAGGAGCTGCGCGCGACGGTCGCGGTGGTGACCGCCTCGGCGACCCGGGACTCGACGTACGCGGGGGAGTCGTTCGCCCTCGACACCGTGCTGACCTGGGCCGAGCTGCTGCACGCCCAGACCGTGCCCTGGCTGGCCCGGCAGCGGGAGCTCAAGCGGGGACAGCCCCGGCTGGCCGCCGCCCTCGATCACCTGCCGCTGAGCGAGGCCGACCGGGTGGCCACCGGCGTCACCATCCCGTTCTTCCAGGAGTGGCTGCGTCACCACACCCCGGAGGCGGTGTACTGGCGCGAACGGGTCTTCGCCGACCGGGTGGCCCGGGTGCGGTCGCCGGTGGTCATGGTCACCGGTTGGCACGACATCTTCCTGCCCGCCCAGCTCGACGACCACGCCACCCTGCGTGCCACCGGCACACGACCGCGCCTGGTGATCGGTCCCTGGACCCACGGCAGCCCCGGGCTGTTCGTGGCGGCCCTGCGGGAGGGGTTGACCTGGCTCGACGAGCACCTCGACGGCCCGCCGGCCGACGAACGCCCGTCCCGCGCCGCCCCCGTCCGGCTGCACGTGGGAGGTCCCGGCGGCGGCTGGCGGAACCTGCCGGACTGGCCGCCACCGACGGTCGAGACCGCCTGGCACCTGCATCCCGGCGGTGAGCTGGCGGTACGTCCCCCGGTCGCGTCGACGCCCGACGAGTTCCGGTACGACCCGGCGGACCCGACCCCGTCGCTGGGCGGCCCGCTGCTGGTCGCCAAGCGCGCCGGTCGGGTGGACAACCGGCAGGTCGAAGCCCGCCCCGACGTGCTGACCTACACCAGCGCACCACTCGCCGAGCCGGTCGAGGTGATCGGTCCGGTACGCGCCGAGATCCACGTCCGGAGCGAACTGCCACACCTGGACGTCTTCGTGCGGTTGTGCGATGTGGACCGGCGCGGCCGGTCGTGGAACGTGTGCGACGGTCTGGTGCGGGTGACACCCGAACGCCTCCCCGCCGACTCGTCCGGGGTGCTGCGGGTACCGGTGGCGCTCTGGCCGACCGCGTACCGGTTCGCCACCGGGCATCGGCTGCGGGTGCAGGTCGCCGGTGGCGCCCATCCGCGGTGGGCACGCAACCCCGGCACCGGGGAACCTCTCGGCACCGCCGTGACGCTGCGTGCCGGTCGGCGGCAGGTCTTGCACGACCCGGCGCACCCCTCGGCGCTGCTGTTGCCGATCGTCCACACTGCCCCGGCTTCGTCTCCATTCTGAACAGAGCGCCTCTGAGCTGGGCATTCATCGGAAATGCGGGCTATGGTTGGGTCAACGCCCGGCGCCGTGCATCACCAGACCGGGCTCGCTCGAAGCCCGACACCGCGTACGCGGTGTGACGTCGTGCCCGGTCCCCGCCCCACCTGAGAGGGGGACCCCATGACCCGGGCCCCGGAAAACTTGTTGGCCCTTCGACGTCTGCTCCTCACCCACCTCGACAACGCCCCCGGCCCGGACGACCTGGATCCGGCGGAGGTCGGCATCGTCGGCGACCCGGCCCACCGGGGCGGCTATCACTGCGGCTCGGATCGGGTGGTTCCGAACGACTACTCGGTGGTCGAGTCACCCCGGGACCGGGCCGGACTGACCCTGGACGCGGCGGCGCTGGACGTCGGTGAGTTCGACGTCCGCTCCGCTGGCGGTAGGCACACCCTGGCCAGCTTCTCCGTGTGGTGTGTGGGCCAGTGCGCCGCCAACGCGGCCGACACCCGGGACATCCGCGAGATCATCTACAGCCCGGACGGTACGACCGTGAAGCGGTGGGACCGGCTCGGCAAACGCACCAGCGGCGACAGCTCGCACCGCTGGCACACCCACTTCAGCTTCTTCCGCGACGCCATCAAGGCGGGCCGTGACCAGCGGCCCCTGTTCAATCGCTACCTCAGCTCCATCGGACTCCTGGAGGACGACGACATGACCCCCGAAGAGCACAACTGGCTGGCCACCGTCCACAAGAACCTGACCGTGCTGGACGGCCGCAACCCGATCGGACAGATCTACACCCGGATGGCGGAAGGCCGGGACGAAACCGGTGTCCCGGTGACCGGCAACTGGAACCTGAAGTCGATGACGGCGCAGCTCACCGCCCTGCAGAACACGCTCAACGCGCTGGCCGGGAAGGACTTCACCGACGAGGAGGCGATCGTCCAGGGCGTGCTGGCCGGGCTGACGCCGGAGGAGATCGCTGCGGCCATTCCCCCCACCATCGCCAAGCAGGTCGCCGACGAGCTGGCCCGCCGGCTGGTCGCCTGAACGGAAGGCGGTCCGTCCCCACCGGACCGCCTTCCTCCGTCGGAAGATTCGCAACAAGTATTGAGCAACAATAGTTGCGCAACACCTCTTGCGAATGCCATGCTGCTGGCATGGAGAAGCCCGCCGTACGCCAGGTCACCGACTCGCGGGTGCTGGCCGCCATGGCCCACCCGCTGCGCCGCCGACTGATGGACGTGTTCAAGGTGCACGGACCGTCCACCGTCGGCATGCTCGCCGAACGCACCGACCAGGCGCCGGCGAACGTCAGCCATCACCTCAAGGTGCTGGCCGCCGCCGACCTGGTCACCGAAGCCCCCGAGCTGGCCCGGGACCGCCGCGAACGCTGGTGGAAACTTGTCACCCGGGGAGTGCGTTGGTCCACGGCCGACTTCGACACCGATCCCGCCGACCGTGCCGTCGCCGACGCCGCCACCTCGCTCAACCTGGACCGGCACGTCGCGTTGGCCCGCGCCTGGCACGCCGCCGAGGAGACGGCCCAGGCCGTCTGGGGCGACGCGCCGTTCTCCTCCGACCGGTGGCTGCACCTCACGCCCCAGGAGCTGGACGAGCTGGGCAGCGAGATCAACGCCCTGCTGGCCCGCTGGGAGGACCGGGAGTTGCCCGACGACAGCGCCGAGCGCCAACCGGTGTTCGTGTTCGTCCACGGCGTACCGGCCCGGCCGTGACGGCGGCCACCCGCACCGACCCCGCCCCGAACCGACAGGTCGGTGGGCTGCTGCGGCACCGCGACTTCCGCCTGCTCTGGGCCGCCCAGACGGTCAGCAGCATCGGCAGCAACGTCACCGTCGTCGCGCTGCCTCTGGTGGCGGTCGCCGTGCTTGACGCCAGCACCTTCCAGGTCGCGTTCCTCACCGCCGGGGCCTGGCTGCCCTGGCTGCTGATCGGCCTGCCGGCCGGCGCGTGGGTGGACCGGCTGCCGCGCCGACCGCTCATGGTGGTCTGCGACCTGATCTGCGCGCTCGCCTTCCTCAGCGTGCCGGTGGCCGCCCTGCTGGGCCGCCTCACCATCGCGCAACTGCTGCTGGTGGCCCTCAGCGCGGGCGTCGCGCGGGTCTTCTTCGAGACCGCCGACCAGGTGTACCTGCCGGTGCTGCTGCGACCCGAGCAACTCCCCGACGGCAACGCGAAGCTCCAGGCCACCCAGACGGTGAGCTACGTCGTCGGGCCCGGCATCGCGGGTCTGATCGCCCAACTCGCCGGCGCCGTCGCCGCGCTGCTGCTGGACGCCCTGACGTTCCTGCTCTCGGCGACCCTCCTGCTGCGCATCCACACCACCGAGCCGCGTCCCGTCCGGACGAACCGATCCCGGTCACTGCGCCGGGACATGGCCGAAGGGCTGCGCTTCGTCATGCGCGACCCGTACCTGCGGGTCCTCACGCTCATGGGGGCGGCCAGCAACATCGGGCTGACCGGCTACCAGGCGGTCCTGGTCGTGTTCCTGGTCCGCGAGCTACGACTCGCGCCGGGCCTGGTGGGCGTCCTGGTCGGTGTGATGAGCATCGGCGGGATCATCGGCGCGCTGCTCGCCACCGCCCTCGCCCGCCGCTGCGGCAGCGCCCGCGCCATGCTCATCGGGGCAGCGCTCACCGGCCCACCAGCCCTGCTCATCCCGTTGGCCGGGCCCGGCATCGGGCTGATCTGGCCGGCGCTCGGCGGCGTGCTGGTCGGCCTCGGGGTCGCCGTCGGCAACGTGGTCAAGGGCGCGTTCCGGCAGACGTACACGCCGCACCACCTGCTCGGACGCGTGACGGTGAGCATGCACCTGCTCAACTACGGCACCATCCCGCTGGCGGCCGTGCTGGCCGGGGCGCTCGGCGCGCGCTACGGCGTCGGCACCGCGGTCACCGTGATGACGGCCTGGTTGGCGTTCACCCCGTTGATCCTGCTGATCGGACCGCTCCGGCGGCGGCGGGACCTGCCCGCCGCCCCGGCAGCGTCGTGAGTGCACTGCGACGGCGGCCGGGAACCGACCGCCGTCACCGGCACGGAGCTACATCGGGCGGACGTTGTCCGCCTGCGGGCCCTTCTGCCCCTGGGTCACCTCGAACTCGACCTTCTGGCCCTCGTTGAGCTCCCGGTAACCGCTCGTCGCGATGGCGGAGTAGTGGACGAACACGTCCGGCCCTCCACCATCCTGCTCGATGAAGCCGAAGCCCTTTTCCGAGTTGAACCACTTAACCGTGCCGGTTGCCATGCATCTCTCCCTGTTCAAAGCGGCGGACCACCGGCCTCGAGGCCGATGGTCGCCCGTACCTGTTCGACAGTAACGGGCGAAACCCCGATCCGCCGGCCGAAGTGCCGTAGGTGTTTGCTCGAACTCAGATGAACTTCCCGCGACGCCCGCGTGCCAAAGCCGCCCCGACCACCCTCCCCTGCGGCATGCTTGCGCCGATGAGGGGTGCCGCAGCCACCGCGCTGTCCGAGCTGGAGCGCGAAATCGACGCGCCCGGCGCCGGCCTGGACCGGCTCCGGCTGGTGCCCACCCCGTTCGTCCCGGAGGTGCGGCTGCACCTCGCCGAAGACGCGATCGTCTGGTGGGCCCGGATGGAGGCGCTCGCGGGGCATGCCCTGGCGCCGCCGTACTGGGCGTCCGCCTGGGCCGGCGGGCAGGCCCTGGCCCGATACCTGCTGGACCACCCGGAGTGGGCCGTGGGGCGTCGCGTCCTCGACCTCGCCACCGGGTCGGGACTCGTGGGCATCGCCGCCGCGCTCGCCGGCGCCGCCGATGTCGTCGCCAACGACATCGACCCGTACGCCGTGGCGGCCGTCACGGTCAACGCGCGCGCCAACCGGGTCACCGTCGACGTCAACGGCGACGACCTGCTCGACCGCGACGGCGCCGACGCGGACCTGGTGGTCGCCGGTGACGTCTTCTACAGCCGCCCCATGGCCGCCAGGGTGCTGCCGTTCCTGCGCCGGGCCGTCGCCTCCGGCGCCGAGGTGCTGGTCGGAGACCCCGGCCGGGGGCACCTGCCGGCCGACGGGCTGCTGGTGCTGGCCGACTACCCGGTGCCCACCACCGAGCCGTCCGTGGACCCGTCGCCGCGTCGGGTACGGGTGCTGCGAGCCACCTGACACGCCGGCCCTCTCAGGGGTGACCCCGAGGTGGACACCAGGGGGCGGTAGGGGCTGCGACCGGATGTCCGCGGTGGCCCGGCGGCCATAGCGTACGAGGCATGACGCAATGGCTGGCCCAGGTCGGAGAGCTGCCCATCCTGGTGCTGATGGGCGTACTCGGACTGGTGATGCTCTTCGACGCCGTACCGCTGCTGGGTGTGCTCGTGCCCGGTGACGTGGCGATCCTGGCCGCGGTCGGGGTGGGCCGTCCGGCCATCGGGCTGGCCACCTTCGCCGCCGTGCTCGCCGGGTGCCTGGCCGGCTGGTCGCTGAGCTTCCTCATCGGTCGCCGGTACGCCGAGCCCCTGCGCCGCAGCCGCGTCGGCGGCTGGATCGGCGAGTCACGCTGGAGCGCGGCCGAGGGAATCCTCAGCCGTGGCGGCGGCCGGATGGTCATGGTCGCGCCGTTCCTGCCGGTGTTCAACGCCCTGTTGCCGCTGGCCGCCGGCGGGCTACGGATGTCGTACCGACGGTTCCTCGGCTGCGCCGCCCTCGGCGCGGCGGCCTGGGCCGGTCTCTACCTGGCGCTGGGCATAGCGTCACGGTCGCTGGCCGCGCTGCTGCCCGGAGCGCCCAGCCCGTTGCTGGTGACCATGGGCGTGGGGTTGGTGCTGGCCACCGTCGTGTTGCTGGGGGCACGGCGGCGGCTGTTCGCTCTTGCTGGCTGATCGCTCTTGGTTGCTGACTGTGGTTGCGGTGGGGGGCGGGGCCTGCCGTGCCCGGCTCCGGGCGGTCAGGCTTGATCCCTGCGCCGGGCACGGCAGGCCCCCGCCCCCGTCGGGGTCTTGGTCCGCCGGTCGGGTCGCGGTCTGTCGGCGGGTTGTTCGACCTTCGGTGGCTCCTGGTCAGCGTCGGGTGACCCGCTTGAAGTGGCTCGGTCGGGCTTTTCCGTGGGTGACCCGGTCCGGGGGTGGGTTACCAGCCTCGGGTTCGCCACTGGGGGAGGGCCGGGCGTTCGGCGCCCAGGGTGCTGTCCTTGCCGTGGCCCGGGTAGAACCAGGTGTCGTCCGGCAGTTGGTCGAACAGCTTGTGCTCGACGTCGTCGATCAACGCGGCGAAGCGCTGCGGGTCCTTGTCCGTGTTGCCGACTCCGCCGGGGAAGAGGCTGTCGCCGGTGAAGAGGTGGGCGGTGCCGGCCGGATCGCGGTAGAGCAACGCGATCGACCCCGGGGTGTGGCCCTTGATGTGGATGACCTCCAGGGCGCAGTCACCCACCGCCACTGTGTCGCCCTCGGCCAGGTGCTCCGCCTCGATCGGCAGCCCGGACGCGTCGTCGGCGTGCACCAGCGCCCGCGCGCCGGTCTTGGCGACCACCTCCTCCAGCGCCACCCAGTGGTCCATGTGCTGGTGGGTGGTGACCACGGCGGTCAGGCCGCCGTCGCCGATCAGCTCCAGCAGCCGGGGCGCCTCGTTGGCGGCGTCGATCAGCACCTGGTCCCCCGTGCCGGAGCACCGCAGCAGGTACGCGTTGTTGTCCATCGGGCCGACCGACAACTTGCTGATCGTGAGCCCGGCCAACTCCCGTACCGCCGGTGGGCCGCCGTGGGTGACATCTCCGCTGTAGGTCATGACGTGTCGACATCCATTCCGGGTCCAGGAGGTGCTCGGCGGCCGTGCGGTGGCGTTCCGCCGCGCCGATCGGGCCGCGCGGCCGGGCGCACGCGTCGACCCTAGCGGGCGCGCGTCGCGCCGTCGTCACGGAAATCGCTTTCGGCGCGTCGCGCCGGGCCCTACCGTCGGCGTCACATGCGGCACTCGGACGTCGGACGGAGGTGGTGTTCATGCCGGACGTGGCACGCGTGTTCCGCCATCACCAGCTCGACACCGATGAGGATGCCATGACCATCGATCTGATCGCCCTCGGCTGGGACGCCGACCGGGCGTCGTACGCCGCCCGACGGGGCGAGCGCCAGCCGGGCCGGGTGGCGCGCGTGGACCGGGGGGTCTGCACGGTGCTCACCGCCGACGGCCCGGTCCGCGCCAGCCTCGGCCCGTCCGTGCTGGCCGCCGCCGCCCAGGACTCCTCCGCGCTGCCCTGCGCCGGGGACTGGGTGCTGCTCACGTACTGGCCGGACCGCCGGATCACCGTGTCGGCCGTGCTGCCCCGGCGCGCCGCGCTGGTCCGTCGTACCGCCGGCAAGGACGCCAGCGGCCAGGTGCTGGCCGCGAACCTGGACGCCGCCGCCGTGGTGGAGCCGGTGCACCCGGAGCCGGACGTCGGCCGCATCGAGCGGCTGCTGTCCCTGGTCCACGAGTCCGGGGCCCGGCCGCTCGTGGTGCTGACCAAGTCCGACCTCGCGGCCGACCCGGCCGCGCTGGCCCGCCAACTCGCCGCGGTCGCACCCGGCGTGCCCGTGCTGCCGGTCAGCGCCGAGCAGGGCACCGGGCTGGCGCCGCTGCGCGCCGAGGTCGCGCCGGGTCGCACCCTGGGGCTGCTCGGACCGTCCGGAGCGGGCAAGTCGAGCCTGGTCAACGCGCTCGCCGGCGCGGTGGTGATGCCGACCCAGGCGATCCGCCGGGTCGACGGCAAGGGTCGGCACACCACCACCTGGCGGGCCCTGGTGCCGATCCCCAGGGGCGGCGCGGTGATCGACACTCCCGGCGTACGGGCGGTCGGTCTGCTCGACGGCGTGGCCGGGTTGGACCGGGCGTTCGCCGACATCGCGGAGCTGGCCGAGGGTTGCCGGTACGGCGACTGCCGGCACGACGACGAGCCGGCCTGCGCCGTCCGCGACGCGCTGCGTACCGGCGAGCTGCCCGCCCGCCGGTGGGAGAGTTGGCGGCGGTTGCAGGGCGAGGTGGCGCACGAGAGCCGGCGGCGTGCGGCGCGGCTCGCCGCCGAGCGGCGCGGCGGCTGGCGCTCGGCGCGGCGCCGGGCGGCCCGCCCGCCGTCACCCGGGGGTTACTGAGTGGGCTGGGCCGCCGGGTACGTGCCCGGCGGCCCGGGCCGGTGTCGACGGTCGCGGGTGGCGCGGCCGACCGCGCTGAGCTGGGGGAATGTGCGGGCGAGGGAAACTGTCGTACCTCGGGGCTAGAGTTGCCGAGGCGTGTTTTCCGCGCCCGTACGACCGCTCGTAACCAGCACAGAGCGGGACAGACCCTCCGCTTCACCTTCATCCGGGAGTACACGTACCGTGGCCGACCGACTCATCATCCGTGGCGCGCGCGAGCACAACCTGCGTGACGTCAGTCTCGACCTGCCCCGGGACGCTCTCATCGTGTTCACCGGGCTGTCCGGGTCGGGCAAGTCGAGCCTGGCCTTCGACACGATCTTCGCCGAGGGGCAGCGGCGGTACGTGGAGTCGCTGTCGTCGTACGCCCGGCAGTTCCTCGGGCAGATGGACAAGCCCGACGTCGACTTCATCGAGGGGCTGAGCCCGGCCGTCTCGATCGACCAGAAGTCCACCTCGCGCAACCCGCGCTCCACCGTCGGCACGATCACCGAGGTCTACGACTACCTGCGTCTGCTCTTCGCCCGCATCGGCGAGCCGCACTGCCCGGTCTGTGGCGAGCGGATCTCCAAGCAGAGCCCGCAGCAGATCGTCGACCGGGTCCTCGCGATGGCCGAGGGCACCCGGTTCATGGTGCTCGCACCGGTCATCCGGGGCCGCAAGGGCGAGTACGTCGACCTCTTCGCCGAGTTGCAGGCCAAGGGCTACGCCCGGGCCCGCGTCGACGGCGTGGTCCACCCGCTGACCGAGCCCCCCAAGCTCAAGAAGCAGGAGAAGCACACCATCGAGGTGGTGATCGACCGGCTCACCGTCAAGCCGAGCGCCAAGCAGCGGCTGACCGACTCGGTCGAGGCCGCGCTGGGCCTGTCCAGCGGCCTGGTGCTGCTCGACTTCGTCGACCTGCCGGAGGACGACCCGGACCGGGAGCGCCGTTACTCGGAGCACCTGGCCTGCCCCAACGACCACCCGCTCGCCATCGAGGACCTCGAGCCCCGGGTGTTCTCCTTCAACGCCCCGTACGGCGCCTGCCCCGAGTGCACGGGCCTCGGCACCAAGAAGGAGGTCGACCCGGAGCTGCTGGTTCCCGACCCGGAGCGCAGCCTGCGCGAGGGCGCCATCCAGCCCTGGTCCACCGGTCACAACCTGGAGTACTTCCTGCGCCTGCTGGAGGCCCTCGGCGAGTCCCAGCACTTCGACGTCGACACCCCGTGGCGGGCGTTGCCGGCGCGGGCGCAGAAGACGATCCTGCACGGCTCCGACGACCAGGTGCACGTGCGATACCGCAACAAGTACGGCCGCGAGCGCTCCTACTACACCGGTTTCGAGGGTGTGGTGCAGTGGATCGAGCGCCGGCACTCCGACACCGAGTCCGAGTGGTCCCGCGACAAGTACGAGGGCTACATGCGTGACGTGCCGTGCGCGGCCTGCGGGGGCGCCCGGCTCAAGCCCGAGGTGCTCGCCGTCACCCTGGCGGGCAAGAGCATCGCCGAGGTCTGCAACCTGTCCGTGGGGGAGTGCGCCGACCTGCTCGCCGGCATCGAGCTGACCGACCGGCAGAAGCTGATCGCCGAGCGCGTCCTCAAGGAGATCAACGCCCGGCTGCGGTTCCTGCTCGACGTCGGCCTGGACTACCTCTCGCTCGACCGGCCCGCCGGCACGCTCTCCGGCGGTGAGGCGCAGCGCATCCGGCTGGCCACCCAGATCGGCTCGGGCCTGGTCGGCGTGCTCTACGTGCTCGACGAGCCGTCGATCGGGCTGCACCAGCGCGACAACCACCGGCTCATCGAGACGCTGATCCGGCTGCGCGGGCTGGGCAACACGCTGATCGTGGTGGAGCACGACGAGGACACCATCCGGGTCGCCGACTGGATCGTCGACATCGGGCCCGGCGCGGGCGAGCACGGCGGCAAGATCGTGCACAGCGGCTCGGTGCCGGCGCTGCTGAAGAACAAGGAGTCGCTCACCGGGGCGTACCTGGCGGGCCGCCGGTCGATCCCGACACCCGCGCAGCGCCGTCCGCAGACCAAGGACCGCGAGCTGGTGGTGCACGGCGCGCGCGAGCACAACCTGCGCAACCTGACCGTCTCGTTCCCGCTGGGCCAGTTGATCGCGGTCACCGGCGTCAGCGGCTCGGGCAAGTCGACGCTTGTCAACGACATCCTGTACGCGGTGCTGGCCAACCAGATCAACGGCGCCCGCCTGGTGCCCGGCCGGCACACCCGGGTCTCCGGGTTGGAGCACGTGGACAAGGTCGTCGGCGTGGACCAGTCGCCGATCGGCCGTACGCCCCGCTCGAACCCGGCCACCTACACCGGTGTCTGGGACCACGTCCGCAAGCTCTTTGCCGAGACCACCGAGGCCAAGGTCCGGGGGTACGGGCCGGGCCGGTTCTCCTTCAACGTCAAGGGTGGCCGCTGCGAGGCGTGCTCCGGCGACGGCACGATCAAGATCGAGATGAACTTCCTGCCCGACGTGTACGTCCCCTGCGAGGTCTGCAAGGGCGCCCGGTACAACCGGGAGACCCTGGAGGTGCACTACAAGGGCAAGACCGTCTCGGACGTGCTGGAGATGCCGATCGAGGAGGCCGCCGAGTTCTTCTCCGCCATCCCGGCCATCCACCGGCACCTCAAGACGCTTGTCGACGTCGGCCTCGGCTACGTCCGCCTCGGTCAGCCCGCGCCGACCCTCTCCGGCGGTGAGGCGCAGCGGGTCAAGCTCGCCTCCGAGCTGCAGAAGCGCTCCACCGGTCGCACGGTCTACGTGCTCGACGAGCCGACCACCGGACTGCACTTCGAGGACATCCGCAAACTGCTGATGGTGCTCGAGGGTCTGGTCGACAAGGGCAACACCGTGATCACCATCGAGCACAACCTCGACGTGATCAAGACCGCCGACTGGCTCATCGACATGGGCCCGGAGGGTGGCCACCGGGGCGGCACCGTGCTCGCCACGGGCACCCCGGAGGAGGTCGCCGAGGTGGTCGAGAGCCACACCGGCCAGTTCCTGCGCCAGGTCCTCAAGCTCGACGGCGAGGCCAAGGGCGCGGCGGCGGCCACCACGCGGGCCGCGAAGGCCAACGGTGCGACCAAGGCGCGGGCGACCCGCAAGGTGCCGGCCGGCGCGCGCTGACCGCTCCGTACCTCTCTCGGGGCGGGTCGGACGACGGCCCGCCCCGCCCCTTTTGCCGGGGTAGCACGGATGCCGGGGTGAACTATCCGGCACAGTTGCGCGTGGAAAGAAGTGTGGCCGGCTCTCGGACCGGCGCACTGGGCGAGAGAGAGGCGAGGCATGAGCGACGATCAGGCGCTGACCGGACCGGGTACGCAGACCCGTCGTACCCTGCTCACCGGCGTCGGGGCGGTCGGCGCGGCCGTCGTCCTGGCTGCCTGCGGCAGTGACGACGGCAGCGGCAGCGACGGACCCACCAGTGGCGGCCCCGCCGTGCCCAGCACCGGTGACGCCGGCGGCGGCGACCGGCAGAACGCCCAGTCGCTGGCCACCACCGCCGACATCCCGGTCGGCGGCGGCAAGATCCTCGCCGCCGAGGGCGTGGTGATCACTCAGCCCACGGCCGGCCAGTTCAAGGGCTTCAGCCCGATCTGTACGCACCAGAACTGCCCCGTGTCGAACGTCGACGGCGGCACCATCAACTGCACCTGCCACGGCAGCAAGTTCTCGATCGAGGACGGCTCGGTGAAGGCCGGTCCGGCCACCAAGCCGCTGCCGCCGAAGGAGATCAAGGTCACCGGCGACCAGATCTCCCTGGCCTGACCCACCTGGGCTCGGCGGTCGCGCCGGTCTGCCTGGCGATCGACTCGCGTTTCCGGAAGTCGGGGTGTCTGCGGCTCTCCGACACCCCGACTTCCGGGAAGCCGAGTGGATCACGCGCCTGCGGTGGGGTGTCGGGGGTGCGGACTAGGCTTGATGGCGTGGCTGACCCCTCGACCTACCGTCCCGCGCCCGGCACCATCCCGGAGTCACCGGGGGTCTACCGCTTCCGTGACGGCACCGGCCGGGTGATCTACGTCGGCAAGGCGAAGAACCTGCGCAGCCGGCTCAACTCCTACTTCGGGGACGTCTGGAATCTGCACGAGCGCACCCGCCAGATGGTCACCACCGCCGAGTCGGTGGACTGGATCACCGTCGGCACCGAGGTCGAGGCGCTCCAGCAGGAGTTCACCTGGATCAAGCAGTACGACCCCCGGTTCAACGTGCGCTACCGCGACGACAAGTCGTACCCCTATCTCGCCGTCACCCTCGACGAGGAGTACCCGCGACTCCAGGTGATGCGCGGCGCGAAACGCAAGGGTGTCCGTTACTTCGGGCCGTACTCGCACGCCTGGGCCATCCGCGAGACCCTCGACCTGCTGCTGCGGGTGTTCCCCGCCCGGACCTGCTCGGCCGGCGTGTTCAAGCGGGCCGGCCAGGTCGGCCGTCCCTGCCTCCTGGGCTACATCGGCAAGTGCTCCGCCCCGTGCGTCGGCACCGTCTCGGCCGACGAGCACCGGGCCATCGTCGACGGGTTCTGCGACTTCATGGCCGGAAAGACCGACACCATGGTTCGCAAGATCGAGCGCGAGATGACCGAGGCCAGCGAGGCGCTGGAGTTCGAACGGGCCGCCCGCCTGCGCGACGACGTGGCCGCCCTGCGCCGGGCCATGGAGAAGCAGACCGTCGTGCTCGGCGACGGCACCGACGCCGACGTGGTCGCGTTCGCCGACGATCCCCTCGAAGCGGCCGTGCAGGTCTTCCACGTGCGCGACGGCCGGGTCCGCGGCCAGCGCGGGTGGGTCGTGGAGAAGACCGAGGACCTGACCACCGGCGACCTGGTGCACCACTTCTGCACGCAGGTGTACGGCGGCGAGCACGGCGAGGCCGACGTACCCCGTGAGTTGCTGGTGCCCGAGCTGCCGGCGGACGCCGACGCGCTCGCGGACTGGCTCACCAGCCACCGGGGCAGCCGGGTGTCGTTGCGCGTGCCGCAGCGGGGTGACAAGCGCACCCTGCTCGAGACGGTCGAGCGCAACGCCAAGGACGCGCTGGCCCGGCACAAGCTCAAGCGCTCCGGCGACCTGACCACCCGCGGCAAGGCGCTGGACGAGATCAGCGAGGCGCTGGGCATGCGCACCTCGCCGTTGCGGATCGAGTGCTTCGACATCTCCCAGATCCAGGGCACCGACGTGGTGGCCAGCATGGTGGTCTTCGAGGACGGGTTGCCCCGCAAGAGCGAGTACCGGCGGTTCATCGTCCGGGGCGCCACCGACGACCTGTCCGCGATGTCCGAGGTGCTGCGTCGCCGCTTCGCCCGTTACCTCGACGCGCGCGCCGAGACGGGCGAGGTGGGCGTGGAGTCGGCCGACGATCCGGGTGCCCCGGTGGACCCGGTCGATCCGCAGGTCGGCGTCCTGATCGACCCGACCACCGGCCGGCCCCGGAAGTTCGCGTACCCGCCGCAGCTGGTGGTCGTCGACGGTGGCGCCCCGCAGGTCGCGGCCGCCGCGCAGGCCCTCGCCGACCTGGGCATCGACGACGTCGCGCTGTGTGGCCTCGCCAAGCGGTTGGAGGAGGTCTGGCTCCCGGACGACGAGTTCCCGGTCATCCTGCCACGCACCTCCGAGGGTCTCTACCTGCTGCAACGCGTCCGCGACGAGGCGCACCGCTTCGCCATCACGTTCCACCGCCAGCGCCGCTCCAAGCGGATGACCGAATCCGCACTGGACAACGTCTCCGGCCTCGGCGAGGTACGCCGCAAGGCGTTGCTGCGGCACTTCGGCTCGCTCAAGCGGCTCTCCACGGCGACCGTCGACGAGATCACCGAGGTGCCCGGGGTCGGTCGTCGTACCGCCGAGGCGATCCTGGCCGCCCTGGACACGGGCCCCCGGGTCGACGACAGCACGCAGTCGACCCCCGGCGCGGGGAGCCCACCCGATGCGGCGGCGACTTCTGTCCCTGGGCCAGCCGTCGAGGGCCTGCCCTCACCATGATCCACTCGACGTCGCCGATGTCGCGGTATCAACCCGCCGTGAATAGCCCGACATCGCCGAAGTCGAGTGGATCATTCACGCGGCCGCCTCGCGACCCCGGCCGAGGTGCGGCAGATAGGGCCTATGTCCGGTGCTCGGACGCCCGCTGGGTGCCGCTGTGGGCGCTGCGCGGATTGTCGACCCCAACCCGGGCCCGGCCAGAGATGGGGATTTCGGCCAGGTTGGTCGCGATGAGCGGCTAACTGTCGTCCGGGGGATGTTTCCGGTCTCGGGGAAGATGCGCGCGGAGGATGGCCCTCGGCCGAGGCCGGATTCGTGAGCCGGGGCGGTCGTTATGCCAGCCCTGACCACCGCCCCCGGGTGGCGGTTCCCATCTCGGCTGATCCACTCCAGGTCGGCGATGTGGGGGTATCCCTGCGCCCGGATGCCCCCAGATCCGCGATCTAGTGACGATCACACCGGGGAGCGCCGCGCATGGCGTCACGGATGCGATGTTTGTCCGTTTCGACCGCCGGCGTGCTGTGGCCGGTGACACCGGGCGGGCGGAATCGTGGGCCGGGCGGGGTCGTTGTACCTGGCACGCCGCCACGACCCCCGGGTCGCAGGCCGCCGGGAACACCCGCCCGGCCGGCGTCGTTACATCCCCCGCACCACCGAGCACGCTGGCTCGCCCCGGCCCACCGCCGCCGGGAACACCCACCAGGCCAGCGTCGTTACACCCCCCGCACCACCGAGCACGCTGGCTCGCCCCGGCCCACCGCCGCCGGGAACACCCGCCGGACCGGCGTCGTTACACCCCCGCACGGCCGAGCAGCACCCGGCCGGCCCCCGGTCCGCGGCGGGAATGACCCGCCGGCCCGGACCGTTGCACCACCCCCCGCGCAGACCCCCCCGACGGGTCGCCGGAACCGATCCCCGCTTACACGGACTTTCCCGCCCGGCACACCCCCCCCGTGTGCCGCGCGCATATCCCCCGAATGAAGCAGAGGAGCACGCCATCATGCGTACCGATCTGATTCGCAAGACCGCTCTGACCGCCGCTGGCCTCGCTTTCACCGGTGGCGCGATCGCCGGACCGGTGACCGCCGCCTACGCCATGGCCGATGCCAAGCCCACCACCCAGACCGTGTCCGACCGCAAGGGTCACGGTCATGGTGAGCGGGAGCTGGGCGTGCGGTACGAGGCGCAGCCGAACTTCTACTACTGTGGTCCCGCCGCGACCCGTAACGCGTTGAGCGTGCAGGGTAAGAACATCGACGTGGACTCCATGGCCAAGGAGATGGGCACCACCGAGGCCGGCACCAACTCGATCAATGACATCACCCCGGTGCTGAACAAGGAGACCGGCAAGGCCGACGCCTACCGGTCGGTGGAGATCAGCAGCCCCGACGCCGACGCCAAGCAGACCGACACGCTGCGCGCCGACATCGTCAAGACCGTCGATGACGGTCGGGCCGTGGTCGCCAACATCGCCGGCACCAGCGTCGACACCGACGGCAACACCCACTCCTACGAGGGCGGGCACTACATCAGCGTGACCGGCTACCGCGACAACGGCAACGTCGTCACGATCGCCGACTCCGCCAACCCCGACACCGCCTCCTACCAGATCACCGTCGAGCACCTCGCGGACTGGATCGCCACCCGCGGCTACGCCACCAGCTAAGGAGCAACCGACAAGGGCCGGACCCCCATCACGGGGTCCGGCCCTTTCGGCGTGCCCGGGGTCATTCGGCGAGGACGGCCAGGATCTGCTCGCCGTACTTGGCCAGCTTGTTCTCGCCGACGCCGCTGACGCGCGACAGCTCGGCCAACGAGGTGGGCCCGTCGCCCGCGATCTGACGCAGCGTCGCGTCGTGGAAGATGACGTACGCCGGGACGCCCTGCTCTTTCGCGGTGGCCGCCCGCCAGGCGCGCAGCCGCTCGAAGACGGACGCGGCGGCCGGGGTCAGCTCGGCCACGACGGTGGACGAGCCGCGCGGCTTCGACGAGCGACTCGATGCCGGCTTCTCCGGTTCGCGGCGCATCGTGACGGTACGGCGGCGGCCCAGCACGTCGGCGCTCGCCTCGGTCAGCGCGAGCGTGCCGTAGTCGCCCTCGACGGCGAGCAGCCCCTCGGCGAGGAGTTGCCGCACCACGCCCCGCCACTCGGCCTCGCTCAACTCCGTGCCGATACCGAAGACGGTCAGCGAGTCGTGGCCGTACTGGCTGATCTTGTCGGTCTGCTTGCCGAGCAGGATGTCGACGCAGTGCCCGGCGCCGAACCGCTGGTTGCGCTCGCGGTCGAGGCGGAACACGGTGGACAGCAGCTTCTGGGCGGCGACCGTGCCGTCCCAGGACTCCGGTGGGTTGAGGCACGTGTCGCAGTTGCCGCAGGCCGAGGTCTCGGCCTCGCCGAAGTACTCGAGCAGCTGCACCCGGCGGCACCGGACCGTCTCGCAGAGCGCGAGCATCGCGTCCAGGTGCGCGGCGAGGTTCCGCCGGTGCGCGAGGTCGCCGTCGGACGTCTCGATCATCTTGCGCTGCTGCACCACGTCCTGGAGGCCGTACGCCAGCCAGGCCGTCGACGGCAGCCCGTCGCGGCCCGCACGGCCGGTCTCCTGGTAGTAGCCCTCGACCGACTTGGGCAGGTCGAGGTGGGCCACGAAGCGTACGTCGGGCTTGTCGATGCCCATGCCGAAGGCGATGGTGGCCACCATGACCAGCCCGTCCTCGCGCAGGAAGCGTTGCTGGTTGGCGGCGCGGGTCGCCGCGTCGAGGCCGGCGTGGTAGGGCAGTGCGGCGATGCCGTTGGCGGTCAGGAACTCGGCGGTCTTGTCGACCGAGGCGCGGGACAGGCAGTAGACGATGCCCGCGTCGCCGGGATGCTCGTCGCGCAGCAGGGCCAGCAGTTGCTTGCGGGGCTCCCGCTTGGGCACGATCCGGTACTGGATGTTGGGCCGGTCGAAGCTGGCCACGAAGTGCCGCGCGTCGTCGAGGCCCAGCCGGCTGGCGATCTCGCGGCGGGTGGCGCTCGTCGCGGTGGCGGTCAACGCGATGCGCGGGACCTGCGGCCACCGCTCGTGCAGCATCGACAGGGCCAGGTAGTCGGGCCGGAAGTCGTGCCCCCACTGGGACACGCAGTGCGCCTCGTCGATCGCGAACAGGGCGATGCGCCCCCGGTCCAGCAGCGCGAGGGTGGACCGGACGCCGAGTGCCTCCGGCGCCAGGTAGAGCAGGTCCAGTTCGCCGGCGACGAAGGCCGCCTCGACGCGGCGGCGGGCGTCCAGCGTCTGCGTCGAGTTGAGGAAGCCGGCGCGTACGCCGACCGCGGTGAGCGCGTCCACCTGGTCCTGCATGAGCGCGATCAGCGGCGACACGACGACCGCGACACCGTCGCGGACCAGGGCCGGGATCTGGTAGCAGAGCGATTTGCCGCCACCGGTGGGCATCAGCACCAGCGCGTCGCCGCCGGCGACGACATGGTCGATGACCTGCTGCTGGAAGCCGCGGAAGGCGTCGTAGCCGAACACCCGGCGCAGCGCCGCCAGCGCGTCGTCGGTACGCAGGTCGATCGGGGAAGCCATCCGCGGAGTCTACGAGTTCTCCCCGACAGCACCGCCCGCACGCCAGCCCGGCGCGCCCAACCCACCGCGACCGTTACTGACCCCTCGCGCGGTCTCCGTCGCCCCAGCAGAGCCCGCCGATGCCCGCCGCGCTGTGGAAGCCGGGGTGTCCAGTGACGTCCATGCACACCTCGTTGTCGGGGCCGATCCGGCCGCAGAACACCGGCTCGACGTGGTGCCAGGCGTCGGCCCGGGACAGGAGCGCGGCCCCGGCGGCCACCTCGGGGCGCAGGGTCGTCAACCCCTCCGTGTAGACCACGGCCTGGTCGCGGGCCTCCATCAGGTCAGTCGCCAGGTACGACAGGTGCAGCGTCCAGCGTCGGCCCGCCGGCCGCTCGCGCTCCGCCGGACCCAGAGCGATGAGGTACGACGACAGGGCCTCCGGCTTCGCCAACGCGAACGCGATGGCGGCCCGGACCCGCTCGGACACGTCGGACCGGTCGAGCAGAGCGGTCAGGTCGTCGTGGACGTCGCGGGGTTGCCGTGGCTCCCGCTCCCAGCGAGACGATCGATTGTCCGTCACGATTCCCTGCCTCTCCGTAGCGGGCGCTCACCAAGAGACTGAACCAACCACGCCTAAAATGCAACGTCGTGATTTCTTTGAGGTGATGCTTGTTCCGGCGTGGCGCTTGGACAAGAATCGATCCATCACAACGGAGGTGATGGTGGCGATGGCGCAGGTGCCCAGTCCGACGATCAGGGCCCGCCGGCTGCGGCGTGAGCTACGCCGCCTGCGGGACCGCACCGGGCACACCGCCGAGGAGGTCGCCAAGATCCTGGGCTGGCACCGGACGAAGGTCATCCGCTTCGAACTCGGACACTCGCGGGTGATGCCGAAGGACCTGCCCCCGTTGCTCGACCTCTACGACGCGTCGGGGGACGAGCGAGAGTCGCTGACCGCGTTGCTCCGGCAGTCGCGCCAGAAGGGATGGTGGAGCGCGTACGGCGACGTGCTGCCGGACGACTACGTCGGCTTCGAGGCGGAGGCGACCTCGATCAGCACGTTCGAGTGTCTGTACGTGCCCGGCCTGTTGCAGACGGAGGAGTACGTCCGCGCCATCGTCAGAGCGGGCCGCAGCACCGCCGACCAGGACGAGACCGACCGAGTTGTGGCGGCGAGGCTCGCCCGCAAGGCCCTACTGTCGCGTGACCTGCCGCCGTCATTGTGGGCGGTGTTGGATGAGGCGGCGGTTCGACGGGTGGTGGGCGGCCCGAAGGTGATGCGTGCGCAGCTCACTCGCCTGATCGAAGCGTGCGCGATGCCCTCGGTCGAGATCCAGGTCCTGCCGTTCTCGGCCGGGGCGCACGCGGCGATGGCCGGAGCCTTCACCCTGTTGCGCTACGCCGACCCGATGCTCGACCCGGCCGTCGTGTATCTCAGCAACGACTCCAGCACGCTGTTGCTGGAGGAGGACCGGCAGGTGGCCCGATATAGACTCATGTTCGACCACCTCCGGGCCAAGGCACTCGACCCTGACCGGTCTGCGGACCTTCTTACGCGGATCGCTGCCGAGGTCCCGGACTGAGTCCGACACCTTGGAGCGCTGCCGATGACCCCCGCGAAGCTGGCACGGGTTTCCTGGCACAAGAGCAGCCGTAGCGGCGCGAACGATTCGAACTGCGTCGAGGTGGCCGTACTCCCCGAAGGGCTGGCGGTGCGGGACTCCAAGGACTCGGGCGGCCCGGCGCTCGTCTTCGACCGGGACGCCTGGTCGTCGTTCGTGACCGGCCTGCGGCGCGACCCGCGCGCCTGAACGTTCCGTCACCGGAGGGCGGCGCTACCACGCCCGCGGCGCGCGGCGACGGGCGTGCCCGTGCCCACCCCGACCGGCGGGATAGAGTCGCTGATTGACCAATCGCGGCCGACGGCGGCCGCGGCGCCACGTCTTGGGGGTACGGGTGAGCGAGGCGCACACAGCCGGTGACGGGCAGCCGACGGCCGAGTCGGAGACCACCCTGGTGGTGGTCACCGGACTGTCCGGTGGCGGTCGCAGCACCGTCGCCCGCGCGTTGGAGAACGTCGGCTACTACGTCGTCGACAACCTGCCGCAGGCGCTCATGCTCGACATGGCCGAGCTGGCGTTCAAGGCCGGTGGGGCCGCCCGGCGTACGGCGATGGTCCTGGACGTGCGCTCGCGCGCCTTCTCCACCGACCTGGCCGGGGCGATCCGGGAGCTGAAGGAGCGCGGCTTCTCGCCCCGCGTGGTGTTCGTCGACGCCGACGACGAGGTGCTGATCCGACGCTTCGAGAGCGTCCGGCGTTCGCACCCGTTGCAGGGTGACGGACGGCTCGCCGACGGTATCGCCGTCGAGCGCGGGCTGCTGGAGGAGGCCCGTGACCAGGCCGACGTGATCATCGACACCAGCCACCTGAACGTCAACCAGCTCCGCCGACGCATCGAGGAGCTGTTCGGCGGCGAGGACGCCCGGCGGCTGCGGGTGACCGTGCTGTCGTTCGGCTTCAAGTACGGCCTGCCGCCGGACGCCGACTTCGTGCTGGACGCCCGGTTCCTGCCCAACCCGTACTGGGTGCCGGAGCTGCGCGAGCACACCGGGCGGGAGGAGGCGGTCAGCGCGTACGTGCTGGGACAGGAGGGGGCGGACGCCTTCGTGGCCTCGTACGCCGACCTGGTCAACGCCACCACCACCGGGTTCGAGCGGGAGGGCAAGCGCTACCTGACGGTGGCCGTGGGCTGCACCGGCGGCAAGCACCGCAGCGTGGCCATCGCCGAGGAGCTGGCCGGTCGGCTGCGCCAGTCGGGGCTGGCGGCCAACGCCCAGCACCGCGACCTGGGGCGGGAATGACGGCGCGCCGTGTGGTGGCGTTCGGCGGCGGGCACGGCCTGTCGGCGTCGCTGCGCGCGCTGCGGCACTGCGCCCCCGAACTCGACCTGGACATCACGGCTGTGGTGACGGTCGGCGACGACGGCGGTTCCAGTGGCCGGTTGCGCGCCGAACGGGGTGGCCTGCCCCCGGGTGACCTGCGGCAGGCCCTGGTCGCGTTGGCCGGTGACCATCCGGCCACCCGACGCAGCGCCGGGCTCTTCCAGCACCGCTTCGCGGCGGCGCAGGCTGTCCGCGTACCCCCCGACGGCGGGACCGCCGCGGTCCCGGCGGCGGCGGGCGCGCCCGGCGCGGACGCGGACCCGGTTGCCGGAAACCCGACAGACGTGGACCCGCGGGCGGGTGACGCGGCGCGCACGGACGGCCTGGCCGGGCACGCGGTGGGCAACCTGGTGCTCTCCGGGCTGATGGAGCTGCTCGGCGACCCGGTGGCGGCGCTGGAGCACGCCGGGGCGATGCTCGGCGCGGTCGGGCGGGTGTTGCCGATGTCGCGTCAGCCGGTCGACATTGAGGCGCGGGTGCGCGGCGTCGACCCGGACGCGCCGGACGAGGTGCGGACCGTGCGCGGTCAGCACCAGGTGGCGGTCACGACCGGGCGGGTCGAGTCGCTGCGCCTGACGCCGGCCGCCCCGGCGGCCTGCGCCGAGGCGCTCGCCGCGATCGGCGCGGCGGACTGGTTGATCTTCGGGCCGGGCAGCTGGTACACGAGCGTGCTGCCGCACCTGCTGGTGCCGCAGTTGGCCGACGCGATCGTGTCCAGCTCGGCCCGACGGTTGGTCACGCTGAACCTGGCCGCGGAGAAGGAGACCCTCGGCCTCTCGGTCGCCGATCATCTGGCGGCGCTGCACTGGTACCTGCCCGAGCTGAAGGTGGATCTCGTGCTGGCGGACGCCAAGGCGGTGGGTGACCCGGAACCGGTCGAACGTGCGGCAGAATCGCTGGGTGCCCGCCTGGTCCTCGCCCCCGTCGCCGTCACCGACGGCACTCCCCGCCATGATCCGGCTGCCCTGGGCGCCGCGCTGGTGCCTGTCCTGGGCGCCGATCGTTAGACACGTACGTAATCACCGGCGACACGCCGGAACAGGTCCGTGAGGGGACGCACAATGGCGATGACGGCTGCGGTCAAGGACGAGCTGAGTCGGGTCGACGTGCCCAAGCCCTGCTGTCGGCGGGCGGAGATGGCCGCGCTGCTGCGCTTCGCCGGAGGGCTGCACATCGTCTCCGGCCGGGTGGTGGTGGAGGCGGAGCTGGACACCGGCGCGGTGGCGCGTCGGCTGCGCCGGGAGATCGCCGAGGTCTATGGCTACCCGAGTGAGATCCACGTGCTCGCCTCCGGCGGGCTGCGCAAGGGCAGCCACTTCATCGTCCGGGTGGTCAAGGACGGCGAGGCGCTCGCGCGGCAGACCGGCCTGCTCGACGTGCGCGGCCGGCCGGTGCGAGGGCTGCCCCCGCACGTGGTGGCGGCGAACGTCTGCTGCGCGGTCTCGGCGTGGCGGGGCGCGTTCATGGCGCACGGCTCGCTCACCGAACCCGGCCGCTCCAGCGCGTTGGAGATCACCTGCCCGGGACCGGAGTCGGCGCTCGCGCTGGTCGGCGCGGCCCGCCGGATCGGCATCACGGCCAAGAACCGTGAGGTACGCGGGGTGGACCGGGTGGTCGTCAAGGACGGCGACGCGATCGCCGCGCTGCTCACCCGCATCGGCGCGCACTCCAGCGTGCTGGCCTGGGAGGAACGTCGGGTACGCCGGGAGGTGCGGGCCACCGCGAACCGGCTGGCCAACTTCGACGACGCGAACCTGCGCCGCTCGGCGCGCGCCGCGGTGGCCGCCGCCGCCCGGGTCACGCGGGCGCTGGAGATCCTGGCCGACGAGGCGCCCAACCACCTCACCGACGCGGGGAGGCTGCGCCTGGAGCACCGGCAGGCGTCGCTGGAGGAGTTGGGGGCGCTGGCCGACCCGCCGCTGACCAAGGACGCCATCGCCGGGCGGATCCGCCGCCTGCTGGCGCTGGCCGACAAGCGGGCCCGGGACCTCGGCATCCCGGATACGGAAGCAGCCGTCACGCCCGACATGCTCGTGGTCTGATAGGACGGTGGGCCCGTACGGTGCGCCGGGAGCACGACCCGGCGCAGCATGCTCCCGCACGCTCGGATAGGGTCGCTGAGTACGGCAAGGGGGCCGACACCGGCACTTCTCGTCGTGCCCACCGCCTCGGGCGGTCAGGTCCTCAGACCGCGCGGCGGGGTGGCCGAGATGAACCGTCGACGGCCGGCTCCAACGGTCGGCGCACACCATTCCCGCCGGCCCGTTGAGTCAAGCCGGCGGACCAGAACGCGAGGAGATGGGACCTGTGACCATCCGGGTTGGCATCAACGGCTTTGGCCGAATCGGCCGTAACTTCTTCCGGGCAGTGCTGGCGTCCGACGCCGACATCGAGGTCGTGGCGGTCAACGACCTGACCGACAACGGCACGCTCGCCCACCTGCTCAAGTACGACAGCATCCTCGGCCGCCTGCCGTACGAGGTGAAGGCCACCGCCGACGAGATCACCGTCGGTGGCAAGACCATCAAGGCGTTCGCCGAGAAGGACCCGGCGGCGCTGGCGTGGGGCGAGGTCGGCGCGGACGTCGTCATCGAGTCGACGGGCTTCTTCACCGACGGCACCAAGGCCAAGGCGCACATCGACGGCGGCGCCAAGAAGGTCATCATCTCCGCCCCGGCGAAGAACGAGGACGTCACCGTGGTCATGGGTGTCAACCACGACACCTACGACCCGGCGAAGCACACCATCATCTCCAACGCCTCGTGCACGACGAACTGCCTCGCGCCGATGGCGAAGGTCCTGCAGGACACGTTCGGCATCACCAAGGGTCTGATGACGACGATCCACGCGTACACCCAGGACCAGAACCTGCAGGACGCGCCGCACAAGGACCTGCGCCGGGCGCGCGCCGCCGCGCTGAACATCGTCCCGACCTCCACCGGCGCCGCGAAGGCCATCGGCCTGGTGCTGCCGGAGCTGAAGGGCAAGCTCGACGGGTACGCGCTGCGCGTGCCGATCCCGACCGGCTCGGCCACCGACCTGACCGTCGAGGTCGGCCGGGAGACCACCGTGGACGAGGTCAACGCCGCGCTGAAGGCCGCCGCGGAGGGCCCGCTCAAGGGCATCCTGGTCTACAACGAGGACCCGATCGTCTCCGCCGACATCGTCACCGACCCGGCGTCGTGCATCTTCGACGCGCCCCTGACCAAGGTCATCGGCAACCAGGTCAAGGTCGTCGGCTGGTACGACAACGAGTGGGGCTACTCGAACCGCCTCGTCGACCTCGTCAAGCTGGTCGGTTCGTCGCTGTGAGTGCGAGGAGTGAGCTTGCGAGCCCCGCAGTCACGAACGGAGGGCTAGCTCTGTGAGCATCCGGACCCTCGACGACCTGCTCGCCGAGGGGGTGTCGGGTCGGCGCGTGCTGGTGCGCGCCGACCTGAACGTCCCGCTCGACAAGCAGACCGGTGCGATCACTGATGACGGGCGCATCCGCGCGGTGCTGCCGACCCTCGGCGCGCTGGTCGAAGCCGGCGCGAAGGTGGTCGTCTGCTCGCACCTGGGCCGCCCCAAGGGCGCGCCCGACCCGCAGTTCAGCCTCAGCCCGGTCGCCGGGCGACTCGGTGAGCTGCTGGGCGCGCCGGTGCGCTTCGCCACCGACACGGTTGGCGAGTCGGCCCGCTCCACCGTCGCCGACCTGGCCGACGGCCAGGTCGCCCTGCTGGAGAACCTGCGCTTCAACGCCGGTGAGACCAGCAAGGACGAGGCCGAGCGCGGCGCGTTCGCCGACCAGCTCGCCGCGTTCGGCGACGCCTACGTCGACGACGCGTTCGGCGCCGTGCACCGCAAGCACGCCAGCGTGTACGACGTGCCGGCGCGGCTGCCGCACGTGGCCGGCCGGCTGGTGCTGCGCGAGGTCGAGGTGCTCTCCAAGCTGGCCAGCGAGCCCGAGCGGCCGTACGTGGTGGTGCTCGGCGGGTCCAAGGTCTCCGACAAGCTGGCCGTGATCGAGGCGCTGCTGCCGACGGTCGACCGGCTGCTCATCGGCGGCGGAATGTGCTTCACCTTCCTCAAGGCCCAGGGCCTGGAGGTGGGCACCTCGCTGCTGGAGAAGGACATGGTCGAGACCTGCCGCAACCTGCTGGAGCGGGCCAACGGCAAGATCATGCTCCCGGTCGACGTGGTGGTCGCGGACGCGTTCGCGCCGGACGCCGCGCACGACACGGTCCGCGTCGACGGCATCCCGAGCCACCGGCTCGGCCTGGACGTCGGCCCGGAGACGGTCGCCGGCTTCGCCGCCGCGCTGTCGCAGGCCAAGACGATCTTCTGGAACGGGCCGATGGGCGTGTTCGAGATGGCCGCCTTCGCGGCGGGCACCCGGGGCATCGCCGAGGCGATCACCAAGGCCGACGCGTTCAGCGTCGTCGGCGGCGGCGACAGCGCGGCTGCCGTACGGGCGTTGGGCCTGGACGAGTCGAGCTTCGGTCACATCTCCACCGGCGGCGGCGCCTCCCTGGAGTACCTGGAGGGCAAGACCCTCCCCGGCATCGCGGCCCTGGAGAACTGAGCATGGCGAGCACGACCCGCCGGCCGCTGATGGCCGGCAACTGGAAGATGAACCTCAACCACCTCGAGGCCAACCTGCTCGTGCAGAAGCTGGCCGCGAGCCTCACCGAGAAGCAGCTCACCGACGTCGAGACCGTCGTGCTGCCGCCCTTCACCGACCTGCGCACGGTGCAGACGGCGGTGGACGGCGACAAGCTGCTGATCGGCTACGGCGGGCAGGACCTCTCGCCGCACGCCTCCGGCGCGTACACCGGGGACATCTCCGGGCCGCTGCTGGCCAAGCTCGGCTGCACGTACGTGGTGGTCGGGCACTCCGAGCGGCGGGCGTACCACCACGAGGACGACGCGCTCGTCAACGCGAAGGTGAAGGCGGCGCTCACGCACGGCCTGACCCCGATCCTCTGCGTGGGGGAGGGGCTGGACGTGCGCGAGCAGGGCACCCACGTGGCGCACTGCTCCGACCAGCTCGACGGCGGCCTCGCCGGGCTCACCCCCGAACAGGTACGCCAGGTGGTCATCGCGTACGAGCCGGTCTGGGCGATCGGCACCGGCAAGACGGCCACCCCCGAGGACGCCCAGGAGGTCTGCGGGGCGGTCCGCCAGCGGTTGGCGGAGCGCTTCGACCAAGAGACCGCCGACGCGGTACGGGTCCTCTACGGCGGCTCGGTCAAGGCGTCGAACGTCGCCTCGATCATGGCCCAGCCGGACGTGGACGGCGGCCTGGTGGGTGGCGCGAGCCTGGACGCGGAGGAATTCGCGCAGATCTGCCGGTTCCCCGAGCACATCGCTCGCTGATCGCTCGCTATTCTGGACACCGCCCGTCCACCGGCCGGTGCCGGAGTGCCCGACCTGTCCGGGCGAGGATCGCTACGAGAGGACTGCCCCCAGCCATGCCGATCTGGTTCGCATACACGTTGATCGTGTTGCTGGTCATCACGAGCGTTCTGCTCACCCTGCTCATCCTGCTGCACCGCGGTAAGGGCGGCGGGTTGTCGAGCATGTTCGGTGGCGGTGTCAGCTCCAGCCTCGCCGGCTCCTCGGTGGCCGAGAAGAACCTGGACCGGTACACCGTTCTGGTGGGTGTCGTCTGGTTCGCGGCGATCGTCGGGCTGGGCCTCTGGCTCCGTCTCCAGATGAACAGCGGCACCTGAGCGAGCCCGCCAAGTCGTACAATCTGCGCGCGGTCCGTCACTCGACGGGCCGCGCGCAGTCTTTTCTCCGCTGCACCGCGTCGCCCGCCGCCCATCCCCGACGGCGGCGGGTCCCCTCCGACGACAGGAGCGAGCAGCCGTGCCCAGTGGCAACGTCATCCGTGGCGCCCGCGTCGGGTCCGCGCCCATGCGCCCCGACGAGCGGCACCAACCGGCCCCCCGACAGGCCGTCACCTACTGGTGCCGCAACGACCACCAGACCGACATCCGGATCGCGGCCGACGCCACGGCGCCGCCGCTGTGGGACTGCCCCCGCTGCGGGCTCCCCGCGGGGCTGGACGCCGAGAACCCGCCCGGACGCGTCCGCGCCGAGCCGTACAAGAGCCACCTGGCGTACGTCAAGGAGCGGCGTACCGCCGAGGAGGGGGAGGCGTTGCTGGCCGAGGCCCTCGCCGCGCTACGCCGCCGACGCGGCGAATAGACGACACAGGGCCCCTCGCGGTGCGCGAGGGGCCCTGTCGTCGCGGTCAGCGCAGCCTGCGGCGTGCCGTCGGCCCAGCGGAGCCTGCGGCGTGCCGGTGATCTAGCGCAGGCTGCGGAAGCGGGCCGGCACGTCGGCGGCGGCCGCGCGGTCGAGCAACCAGCGGGTACGGTCCACGCCGTGCACCCCGGCCGCCGGGATCTGCATCGGCCCCGCGCCGGCCAGCGCCATGCCCACCGCGCGTGCCTTGTCGGCGCCGCCGGCCACCAGCCAGACCTCCTCGGCGGTGTTGATCGCCGCCAGGGTGAGGGTGGTCCGCACCGGCGGCGGCTTCGGGCTGCCCCGCACCGCGCTGACCGGCCGCGTGTCGTGGTGCACCGGGTGCTCCGGGAAGACCGAGGCGACGTGCCCGTCCTCGCCCACGCCGAGCATCAGCACGTCGAAGTGCGGCAGCGCGGCGTGCCCCGGCCGGGCGGCGCGGGCCAACTCCTCGGCGTACGCCGCGGCGGCCGCCTCGGGGTCGTTGCCGGCCGGGCCGTCGGAGGCCGGCATGGCATGCACCCGGGCCGGGTCCAGCGGCACCGAGTCCAGCAGGGCGGCCCGGGCCTGGGTCTCGTTGCGCTCCGGGTCGCCGGACGGCAGGAACCGCTCGTCGCCCCACCACACGTCGACCCGGGACCAGTCGACCGCGTCGCGGGCCGGCAGCTGCGCCACCGCCCGGTAGACGGCGGCGGCGATACGCCCACCGGTCAGGACCACCGCGGCCGCACCCCGGTCGGCCTGGGCGTCGAGCACCTTCACCAGCAGTCGGGCCGCCACGGCCTGCGCCAGCAGATCGGCGTCGGCGTGGACGGCGACACTCGCCTCACTCATGGGTTGTGCCTTCGTTTCCGGACCGCCGGGCGGTCGCTGTCGCGTCGTGCCCGGACGCCGAGCGTCCGGAATGGGACGGCCAAGGGCCGGGACGTGACGTCCCGGCCCTGCCGGTGTCGTGCTGCTCAGCTCTCGCCGCTCGTGCCGGTGTGCGCGGTGACCCCCGCCTCGGCGCGCTGGGCCGTGGCCGGATCCTTCCAGACGTGCACCCGCTGCGGTGGGCGCTGTTCCAGACCGCGCAGGCCGGCGGTCGCGCCCAACGCCTCCGCGTACACCTGGTCGGCGTCGAGGCGGCGCAACTCCTCGGCCAGCTCGTCGCCGAGCGGCCGACGGACCAGCGGCAGCGTGCGGTCCTCCTGGCCGGTCCGCCGGAACACCGCCAGGCTGTCCTCGCGGGTCAGCGTCAGCTTGTCGCCGTTGGCGCAGGTCAACTGCACCTCGCGCATCCGGGGGAAATCGTCGGTGTCCACCCTGCGCGGGGTGATGCCGAGCCGGCTGGACAGCCAACCGGCCATCAGCGCCGCCGTCGGGTCGGTGGGCGGCGCGACGATGGTCGCCTCGGTGACCTTCGCCTCGGTGGTGTCGAACGCACCGGCCACCAGGGTCCGCCACGGGGTGATCCGGGTCCACGCCAGGTCGGTGTCGCCCGGGGCGTAGTCCCGGGCCCGCTGGCGCAGCGCCTCCACCGGGTCGGTGGCCTGCGCCGTGTCGGTGATCCGCCGGTCGGCGACCACACCGAGGAAGTCGGTGGCGATCTCGGCGGGCGGCTCACCGTGCCACCAGGTCACCACCGGCACGTCCGGCACCAGCAGCGGCATCACCACCGACTCGGCGTGCAGGGCGAGTCGCCCGTACATCCGGGTGACCACCGCCTCGCACGGCCCGAGACGACCACCGACCACGATTTCCGCGTCCAGCCGGTTACGCTCCCGCTCGATGTCGGAGCGGACCACGACCACCAGCCGGCACGGGTGGGCGGCGGCGGCGATGGTCGCCGCCGCCTCCGCCTCGCGGACGCGCTTCTCGTCCACCACCACGATGAGGGTGAGCGCCATGCCGCTGGCCACACCACCGGCGCTGCGCCGTTCGGCGGCCAGCGCCTTGACCACCTCGTTGCCGGTGGTGTCCCACAGCCCGATCATGCTCTTCTCCAAGCGCGGCCCTCGCGGGCCAGCATCTCGTCAGCCGCCCGTGGACCCCACTCGCCGGCCCGGTACGGCTCCGGCGTGGTGCCCGCCCAGGCGTGCTCCAGCGGGTCGATGACCTGCCAGCTCTGCTCGACCTCGGCGGCGTCCGGGAACAGGGTGCGGTCCCCGATCAGCACGTCCAGGACGAGTCGCTCGTACGCCTCCGGGCTGGACTCGGTGAACGCCTCGCCGTACTGGAAGTCCATGGCGATGTCGCGGACCTCCATCGTCGTGCCCGGCACCTTCGAGCCGAACTTGAGCACCACGCCCTCGTCCGGCTGCACCCGGATCACCAACTGGTTGTTGCCCAGCGACTCCATGTCGGCGTCGTTGAACGGCAGGTGCGGCGCCTTCTTGAACATGATGGCGACCTCGGTGACCCGCCGGGGGAGACGCTTGCCGGCCCGGATGTAGAACGGCACCTCGGCCCAGCGCCGGTTCTGGATGCCGAGGCGCACCGCCACGTACGTCTCCGTGGTGGAGTCGGCGGGGACGTCCTGCTCCTCCCGGTAGCCGACCGCGCGCTCGCCGCCCACCCAGCCGGGCAGGTACTGGCCCCGGACCGTGTCCCGGGCCACGTCCTTGGGCAGGGTGATCGCCTTGAGGACCTTCAGCTTCTCGGCGCGGATCTCGTCGGCGTCGAAGCTGGTCGGCTCCTCCATCGCCACCAGGGCCAGGAGCTGGAGCAGGTGGTTCTGCAGGACGTCGCGGGCGGTGCCGACGGTGTCGTAGAAACCGGCCCGGGTGCCGATGCCGACGTCCTCGGCCATGGTGATCTGCACCGAGTCGACGTACTTCGAGTTCCACAGCGGCTCGAACAGGTTGTTGGCGAACCGCAGGGCAAGGATGTTCTGGACCGTCTCCTTGCCCAGGTAGTGGTCGATCCGGAAGACGTCCTGCCGGGTGAACACGTCGTCGACGAGGTCGTTGAGCGCCTTCGCCGACGGCAGGTCGTTGCCGAACGGCTTCTCCACCACGACCCGCCGCCAACCGCCGGACTTGTCGTTGTCGGCCATGCCGGTGCGGGCCAACTGCTTGAGCACCACCGGGAAGGCAGCCGGGGGGATGGAGAAGTAGAACGCCGCGTTGCCGGCGATGCCGTGGCTCTGCCGCAGCTCGTCCAGGGTCGAGGCGAGCTGGTCGAAGGCGGCGTCGTCGTCGAACGAGCCGCCCACGAACTTGATGTTGCCGGCCAGCCGCGCCCACACCTCGTCCCGCCACGGCGTACGGGCGTGCTTCTTGGCCGCCTCGCAGGCCAGCGTCTCGAAGTCACCGTCGCCCCAGTCGCGGCGCGCGAAGCCGAGCACCACGAAACCGGGCGGGAGCAGCCCCCGGTTCGCCAGGTCGTAGACCGCGGGGAGCAGCTTCTTGCGGGCCAGGTCGCCGGTCACCCCGAAGATCACCAGAGCGCACGGCTCGGGGATCCGGGGCAACCGGCGGTCCTGCGGGTCACGTAGCGGGTTCGTCGAGCCGCCTTCTGTCACAGCGTCCATCCTCACGCCCGCAGCTCACCGGCCGCGTCGAGTAGTTGGGCGACGCCGGCTGCCCGGTCGGTCAGGTGCAGCCGCAGCACCGGACGCTCCCGGCCGGCGAGGGCCTGCCGGTCGCCGGCGGCCTGCGCCGCCTGCAACTCGCCGAAGGTGTACGGCTTACCCGGCACGTCCAGGTCCTCCGCGACCGCGCCGGTCACCTGGAGGTAGCTGCCCACCTGCGGGCCGCCCTTGTGGTACTGGCCGGTGGAGTGCAGGAACCGCGGCCCCCACCCGAAGGTGACCGGCCGGCCGGACGCGCCGGCCAGCAGCGGCCGCAGCCGGGCCGCGTCGGCGTCGGCGAACCGGTCGAGGTACGCCATCACCGCCAGGTAACCGTCCTCGCCCAGCCCGTCGAGCAGCCACCGCAGCACCCCGGCCAGGTCACCCGGGGCGCCCTGCGGCGCGTACACCTCGATCGCGCCCTCGGTGAACGACGGCGTCTCCGTCGGCAGCCCCGAGGCCAGGATCTTGTTGGTGTTCTCCTTGGACTCGGTGACGTTCGGCTGGTTGAACGGGTCGATGCCGAGCACCACGCCGGCCACCGCGGTGGCGTACTCCCAGGCCAGGAACTGCGCGCCGAGCGGGCCGTTGACGGCCACGTCCGGGGCGCCGCCACCGCCGGGCACGTCACCGGCGGCCAGCGCGCCGCCGTAGCTGACGGTCAGCACGTCGGGGCCGGTCGCGCCGGGGCTCTGCGGTGACTCCACGACCACCGGCAGGATGCCCACGCCGGCCTTGCCGGTCGACTCGGCGATGAGCTGCTCGGCCCAGTCGCCCAGACCGTCGATGCCGGTGCCGTCGGACACCAGGGCGACCTTGTCACGGGCCAGCGTGGCGGCGGCGCCCAGGGCGGCACCCAGCGCCAGCGCCGGGTTGTCGCGGTCGGCGGCGAGTGACTGGGCCAACGCGTCGGCCTGGTCGATCAGCTCCGACACGTCGACGCCGGCCAGCGCGGACGGCACCAGCCCGAACGCGGTCAGCGCGGAGTACCGGCCGCCCACGTTCGGGTCGGCGAGCACGGTGAACGCGCCCATCTCGGTCGCGGTCTTCTCCAGCGGCGAGCCCGGGTCGGTGACGATGACGAAGTGCCGGCCGGCCTCCGCCTCGGTCATCCCGGCGTCCAGGAACGCCTGCCAGTAGGCGCGGCGGTGGCTGTCGGTCTCCACCGTCGAGCCGGACTTGCTCGCGACCACCACCACGGTGCGTTCCAGCCGGTCACCGAGGGCCGCCCGGACCTGGCCCGGATCGGTGGTGTCCAGCACGGTCAACGGCCGGCCCAGGGTCTGCGTGATCACCTCGGGGGCGAGCGACGAGCCGCCCATGCCCGCGAGCACGACGTGGTCCAGGTCGGCCAGCTCCGCCTTCAGTTCGGCGAGCTGCGCCAGCAGGTCCCGGCTGCGCCGGTGGGTGTCCACCCAACCGAGCCGGATCTTCGCCTCGGCCTCGGCGTCCGGACCCCACAGGCCCGCGTCCTTGGCGGCCAGCCGCCCGGGGACGCCGGCCTTGACCAGCGCCTCCCGGGTCGAGGCGGGCGCGGCCTTGTCGACCGCGTCCGCGCCGTAGACGGCGAGCCCGGCAGCGGCCTCCACCGGCCCTGCGAGAAGGTCACTCATGCCGTCACTCCACTTCGCTGCGTGCTGATCCGGTCGCTCACGCGCCACCGGCCTTCTCCGCGGCCTTCGCGTTGCCCTTGGCCGCCTTGTTCGGAGCGCCCTGGCCCGTCCCGGCCGCCTTCAGCGACTTGCTGACGCCGTCGAGCAGCTCCTGCCAGCTCGCCTCGAACTTCTCCACGCCCTCGCGCTCCAGGGTGGCGATCACGTCGGCCATGTCCACCCCGACCGACTCCAGGTCCGCGAAGACCTTGCGGGCCGCGTCGTAGGACCCGGTGACGGTGTCACCGCGGGTCTCGCCGTGATCGGCGTACGCGTGGATGACCGACTCCGGCATGGTGTTGACCGTTCCGGCGGCGATCAGTTCCTCGACGTAGATGACGTCCCGGTAGTCCGGGTTCTTCGTCGAGGTGGAGGCCCACAGCGGCCGCTGCGGGTGCGCGCCGGCCGCCTCGAGCGCCTTCCACCGGTCCGAGGAGAAGACCTCGGTGTAGCGCTCGTACGCGAGCTGCGCGTTGGCCACGGCGGCCTTGCCGCGCAGCGCCTTGGCCTGGTCGGAGCCGATCTTCTCGAGCCGCTTGTCGACCTCGGAGTCGACGCGGGAGACGAAGAACGACGCGACCGAGCCGATGGTGGACAGGTCGTGGCCGTTGGCCTTGGCCCGCTCCAGACCGGCCAGGAACGCCTCCATGACCGCCGAGTAGCGGTCCAGGCCGAAGATCAGCGTCACGTTGACGCTGATCCCCTCGGCGAGCGTGTCGGTGATCGCCGACAGGCCCTCCTCGGTGGCCGGGATCTTGATGAAGAGGTTCGGCCGGTCGACCAGCCACCAGAGCGCCTTGGCCTCGGCGACCGTCTTGTCGGCGTCGTGCGCGCTGCGCGGGTCCACCTCGATCGAGACCCGGCCGTCCACGCCGGCGCTGCCGTCGTACGACGGGCGCATCACGTCGCACGCCCACCGTACGTCGTACGTGGTGAGCATCCGTACGGCCTCTTCCACGTCCACGCCACGGATGGCCAGGTCGCGCAGCTGCCAGTTGTACTCGTCGGCGTCGCTGAGCGCCTTCGCGAAGATGGTCGGGTTGGTGGTGACCCCGGCCACGTGCTTCTCGCGGCGGAGCTGGTCCAGCCCGCCGGAGCTCAGACGTACCCGGGAGAGATCGTCGAGCCAGACCGCCACACCCGCGGCGGTGAGCTCATTCAGCTTGTCGGTCATGCCGTCCACGCTCCCTCAGTTGCCGGTCGTGAAACCGGTGATGTCGCCCACCCGGGCCAGCGAGGCGTGCGCCGCCGCCACGATCCGGTCGGGGGTGAACCCGAACTGCTCGAAGAGCACGGTGTACGGGGCGCTCGCGCCGTAGTGCTCGATGCTGACGCTCTCGCCCAGGTCGCCGACGATCCCGCGCCAGGACATCGCGATGCCCGCCTCCACGCTCACCCGTGCCTTTACCCCGCGGGGGAGCACCGACTCCCGGTACGCCTCATCCTGCTCGTAGAACCACTCCTGGCAGGGCATCGAGACCACCCGGGTCGGGGTGCCGTCGGCCTCCAGCCGCTCCCGGGCGGTCAGGGCGAGCTGCACCTCGGACCCGGTGGCGATGATGATCACCTGGGGCTTGCCGTTGGACGCCTCGGCCAGCACGTAGCCGCCCTTGGCCACACCCGCCGCGTCGCCCAGGACCTCCCGGTCCAGGGTCGGCAGGGCCTGGCGGCTCAGCGCCAGCGCGGTCGGTCGGTCGGTGTGCTCCAGCGCCTGCCGCCAGGCCCACACCGTCTCGTTGCCGTCCGCCGGGCGCACCACGTCCAGGCCCGGGATGGCCCGCAGCGCGGTCAGGTGCTCCACCGGCTGGTGGGTCGGACCGTCCTCGCCCAGGCCGATCGAGTCGTGCGTCCAGACGTACGTCACGGGCAGCTTCATCAGCGCGGCCAGCCGCACCGAGGGGCGCATGTAGTCGCTGAACACCAGGAACGTGCCGCCGTACGGGCGGGTGCCGCCGTGCAGGGCGATGCCGTTCAGGATCGCGCCCATGGCGTGCTCACGGATGCCGAAGTGCAGCGTGCGGCCGTACTCGTCGCCCGGGAAGTCCTTGGTGGCGTGCTCCGCCGGGATGAACGACGGCTCGCCCTTCATGGTGGTGTTGTTGCTCTCGGCCAGGTCGGCCGAGCCGCCCCACAGTTCCGGCAGCACCGGCGCGAGCGCCTCCAGCACCTTGCCGGACGCCGCGCGGGTGGCCACGCCCTTGGCGTCGGCGGGGAAGACCGGCAGCGCGTCGGTCCAGCCGTCGGGCAGCACCCGGCCGGCGAGCCGCTCGTAGAGCGCCGTGCGCTCCGGGTTGGCCTTCTTCCAGGCGTCGAACGACGCGGTCCACTCCTGCTCGGCGTCGGAGCCACGACCCATCACCGTGCGGGCGTGACCCAGCACCTCCTCGTCGACCTGGAAGGTCTGCTCCGGGTCGAAGCCGAGGATGCGCTTGGTGGCCTTGACCTCGTCGCCGCCGAGCGCCGAGCCGTGGATCTTGCCGGTGTTCTGCTTGTTGGGCGCGGGCCAGCCGATGATGGTGCGCAGGGCGATGAAGGAGGGGCGGGTGGTCTCCGCCTTGGCGGCCATCAGCGCGTCGTACAGCGCCTCGACGTTCTCGTGGTAGTCGCCCTGGTCGGCGTCACCGGTGCGCCAGTCGACGGTCTGCACGTGCCAGCCGTACGCCTCGTAGCGGGCCGCGACGTCCTCGCTCTTGGCGATACGGGTGTCGTCCTCGATGGAGATCTCGTTGTCGTCGTAGATCAGCGTGAGGCTGCCCAGCTGCTGGTGACCGGCGAGGGCGCTGGCCTCGTGGCTGATGCCCTCCTCGATGTCGCCGTCGGAGGCGATGCACCAGATGTTGTGGTCGAAGACCGACGTGCCCGGCTCGGCCTCCGGGTCGAACAGGCCACGCTCGCGGCGGGCCGCCATGGCCATGCCGACGGCGTTGCCCAGACCCTGTCCGAGCGGACCGGTGGTGGTCTCGACGCCCGGCGTGTGGCCGTGCTCCGGGTGGCCCGGGGTCATCGAGCCCCACTGGCGCAGCGACTTCAGGTCGTCCAGGCTCAGCGGGTAGCCGGACAGGAAGAGCTGGATGTACAGCGTCAGGCTGGAGTGGCCGGCGGAGAGCACGAACCGGTCCCGGCCGGGCCAGTTCGGGTCGGCCGGGTTGTGCCGCATGACCCGGTTGAAAAGAAGATAGGCCGCGGGCGCGAGGCTCATCGCGGTGCCCGGGTGGCCGTTGCCGGATTTCTCCACGGCATCCATGGCCAGCACGCGGACGGTGTCGACGGCCCGGCGATCGAGGTCGGACCAGTTGAGTGCGGAGTGCTCGGGTCGGTTGGCAGCCACGATGGTTGTGCTCCTCGGCAGATGGGCGGAACCCTCACTGGTGACCCTATCGAGCGTGACTAAACGTCCGCCCGGGGATCTCGCATGGTGTGCGGTACGTGACGGCCGGCCAGGTGGTTCAACCCGGTGGTGTGACGGCCCGCACCGTTGTCGGGTCGCCCGGGCAGCCAAAACGACAACGCGTAGTGTGTGGGTCGGTGTGCGGTCCCCGAGCGGGCCTCGCCGGTCCGAACTCCCCGTGCTGATGCCGGAAGGTGGCAATCCGTGAGCATGATCACCGAGCGCCCCGCGAGCAGCCCCGCCGGGCAGTCCCCGGCACGGGCGGCCGAGGGTCCGGTGGCGCGGCGGGACGTACGCGCGATCGTGTCGGCGTACGTGGCGCTGACCAAGCCGCGCATCGTCGAGTTGCTGCTGGTCACCACCATCCCGGCGATGATGCTCGCCGAGGGCGGCCTGCCGTCGCTGTGGCTGATGGCCGTCGTGCTCATCGGTGGCTCGCTCGCCGCGGGTGCGGCCAGCGTCATCAACTGCTACATCGACCGTGACATCGACCAGTTGATGCGGCGGACCAAGCGGCGTCCGCTGCCGGCGCACACCGTGTCGCCCCGTAGCGCGTTGGTCTTCGGTCTGGTGCTGGCGGCGGTCTCGATCGTCCTGATGGCGGCGTTCACCAACCTGCTCGCCGCGGGGCTGACGCTCGCCGCGATCGTCTACTACGACGTCGTCTACACGATGTGGCTCAAGCGCTCCACGCCGACGAACACCTTCTGGGGTGGGGCCTGCGGCGCGGCGCCGGTGCTCATCGGGTGGGCGGCGGTCACCGGCGGACTGGCCCCGGCGGCCTGGGCGCTGTTCGCGGTGGTCTTCTTCTGGCAGATGCCGCACTTCTACCCGCTGGCCATGAAGTACAAGGACGACTACGCCCGGGCCGGCATCCCGATGCTGCCCGTGGTCGCCTCGACCCGCCGGGTGAACGCCGAGATCCTGATCTTCGCCTGGCTCACCGTGCTCACCTCCCTGGCTGTCTGGCCGCTGGGGCTCAGCGCGATCTACGGGGTGCCGACCCTGGTGGTGGGCGCGATCTTCATTCTCGAGGCGCACAAGCTCTGCCGGCGGGCGACGCGGGGCGAGGCGGTCAAGCCGATGCGGCTGTTCCACTGGTCGACGACGTACCTGACGATCGTGTTCGTGGCCGTCGCGCTCGACGCGCTGATCTGACCCTGCCCGCGCGCGGCGTGGGTTTTGCGCGCGCGGCGCGAGTTTGGCCGACAATCCTGTTAACAGTCATCATCATGGATGAGTTGTCCCGGTTTAACGTCACATCAGAGTAACTTTCGGCATGAGTCGGATCGGCTCAACCTGCGCGGGCTGCGGCCTGGTTTGCCCCGGCAGTTGAGGCGGGAAAGTCCTGATTTAAGTGGACAAAGAGTCTGTCCTCTTCCTTAAACCTCTAGGTAATTGGCATCACAAAAGGTTCATGGTTCTCGCACGCGCGAGTGGAACTCTGCTTAGGCTTCGCGTCATGGCAGATGGTTCCGATACGACGCTGACGGCCGAGCAGAGCTCCGGCGAGCAGGCCCCGCAGGGCCTGGTCGCGGGTCTCAAGTCGTTCGCCGCCGGGCACGGCGGCGCGAAGGCCGTCATCGAGTACGTCGGTAAGCGCGGCGCACGGATCGTCCTCGTGGGCGCCGACGGTGAGTGGGGCGACCAGTTCGCCGAGGACACCGTCACGGCCCGGGAGGCGTGCGCCAAGGCGGGAGTCACCGTCGAGAACGCCTGGGAGCGTGAGCTGATGGACCAGATGCGACCGAGCAACGACCTCTGGCGGTCGATGGCCCGGCGCACGATGGCCCGTTGAGATAGATAGCTGAATTGACCAACCACCACCAGTCGACCCGGGGGGAACCCCGGGTCGCTCTCGTCACCTGCTCCCGCCTGGTCGAGCTGGACCCCGACGACCGCCTCGTCCTCGATCCGCTCGCCGCGCGGGGGATCACCGCCGAGGCCGCCGTCTGGGACGACCCGGACGTCGACTGGTCCGCGTACGACCTGGTCGTGCTCCGCTCGCCGTGGGACTACGCGCTGCGCCGCGACGAGTTCGTCGCCTGGGCCGCCACCGTGCCCACCCTGGTCAACCCCGCCGACGTGGTGCGGTGGAACACCGACAAGCGTTACCTCGGCGAGCTGAGCGCCGCCGGGGTGCCCACCGTGCCGACCTCCTGGGTCGAGCCGGGCGAGACCTGGTCCCCGCCCGCCGACACCGGCGAGTACGTGATCAAGCCGGCGGTCAGCGCGGGCAGCCAGGACACCGGCCGCTACCACCTGGCCGACCCGGAGCACCGGGCCCTGGCCGAGGCGCACGTACGCCGCCTCTCGGCCGCTGGCCGGACGACAATGGTCCAGCCGTACCTGCGCGCCGTCGACACCGAGGGCGAGACCGCGCTGCTCTTCCTGGCCGGCCCGGACGGTCTCGCGTTCAGTCACGCCATCCGCAAGGGGCCGATGCTGACCGGCCCGGACCTCGGCCCCGACGAGCTGTACAAGGACGAGGAGATCAGCCCGCGTACCGCCCGGGCCGAGCAGTTGGCGGTCGCGGACCGGACCCTCGCGGCGATCCCCGGCGGCACCCGGCAGCTGCTCTACGCCCGCGTGGACCTGATCTCCGGCCCGGACGGCGGCCCGGTCCTGGTCGAGGTGGAGCTCGCCGAGCCGTCGCTCTTCCTCGGGTACGCCGACAACGCGCCCGACCGCCTCGCCGCCGCGATCGCCACCCACCTGACCCGCCCGGCCTGACCTCGTCGGGCTGGGGCGCCGTCCCGGCGTGGCCCTTCGGGACGTGCGGCGGGGTTGCTGCGCCGTGGCGTGTCGAGGCGGCGACGGGCCTGGAGGTGCACGGATGCTGGGCGGGAGCCGATGCGGCGCTGCCTCGACGTTGGCGGCTGGGCCAGCTCCGCCGACTCGACGGCGACGGCGCTCAAGATCGCGCTGCATCCAGGATGTAGTGGTATCGCGGACACGTCGACGCCACTACATCCTGGTTCGAGCGTGACCATGAGTACTGCGGGGCGCCCCACCGCCGCGCCGGGTCTGCCGCGCCGCTCGCCCGTCCTCGCGCCCCGCGCCCCTCGTCAAGATCCGCGCCCCTCGCCCCTCGCCCCTCGTCAAGATCCGCGCAACTTCGGGGATGTTGCTGTCTCCCGCGTCCCGGAAGCAGCAACATCCCTGAACTTGCGCAGATCTTGGGCGAGCGTGCAGACGCGGAAGCGCAGGCCGCGGCGGCGTGCAGCCCGGACGCGCGCCAGCGCCCGGGGCGCAGTCGCGCGTCCGAGAGGCGCGGGCACCAAAACGCGAGGGCGGGGCCGCGGACACCTCGCCCGTCGCGCCGATCTTGCACTTTCTGTCTCGACCTGTCGGGCGAATCTCGACACTTCGGCCTTCACAAGTGCAAGATCGGCGCGTGTGCGGGGTGAGGCGTGCGGGGTGAGGCGTGCGTCCCTCGTCAGGATCCGCGCAACTGCGGGGATGTTGCGGCTTCCCGCATCCCGGAGGCGGCAGCATCCCTGGAGTTGCGCGGATCTTGCGGGGGCGCGCGGCGGGGGCGCGTGGGGGTCAGGCGGGGACGGGTTCGGTCTTCGTTGCGGGGATGGTCTGGGGTTCCGGGGTGACCGGGCGGCGTTCGCGGGTGGACCACTGGACCGCGAGCGCGGCCAGGAGCACCAGGCACGAGCCGAGCATGTGCGCGCCGACCAGGAGTGCCGGCACGTGGGTGAAGTACTGCACGAAGCCGATGAGTCCCTGGCCCAACTCCACCGCCAGCAGGACCACGGCGGCCCGGGCGGCCCGTCGCGCGCCCACCGCGCGGAACGCGAAGATCAGCGCCACCGACAGGCCGATCAGCAGGAAGACAGCGTCGGCGTGGACCTGGGAGATCGACTCCGGGTCCAGGCCGTTGCGGGCCGCGCCGTGGTCGCCGGCGTGCGGTCCGCTGCCGGTGACCCAGGTGCCGATCACCAGCACCGCGACGGTGACGCCGGTGGTGACCCGGGCGAGCGTGCGCAGGGGAGTGGGCACCACGGCGACCGTCGGGCCGTCCGGGTCGCCGATCCGCCGCCAGAGGGTGTACGCGGCGGCGATCACCGCCATCGAGGCGAGGAAGTGCAGCCCGACCACCCACGGGTTGAGATTGGTGAGCACCGTGATGCCGCCGACCACCGCCTGGGCGGGGATGCCCAGGAACACGGCGACGGCCAGCGCGAGGAGCCCGGGTCGGCGGGGCCGGTGGATCAGCACGGCCAGCAGGGTGGCCAGCGCGATGAGGCCGACCGCGAAGGTCAGCATCCGGTTGCTGAACTCGATCACCCCGTACACGCCCATCTCGGGGGTGGTGACGTACGAGTCGTCGGTGCACCGGGGCCAGGTGGGGCAGCCGAGTCCCGACGCGGTCAGCCGGACCGCCCCGCCGGTGACGACGATCGCCACGTTCGCGATGATCGAGGCGAGCGCGAGGCGGCGCAGCAGGACGCCGGATACCGGACGGACGATTCGGTTCACGGCGCAAATCCTACGCACCGTAGTGATCGAGGTTCGTCCGACTCCGTCGACTCGGTGGTTCGGATCACCGGGGCCCGGGTTTGCCACCCTCCGGCCAATTACGTAACGTTGGCGTTGTGAAAAACGCGGCGGCGCTCTCCGGGCACCAGCCGGCGGCTGTCCCGGCCGTCGGCGCGTCCGCGTCCGCCCCCGTCGGGGCCTCGCCGTCCGTCCTGGGCGGCTCGGCGACGGAGACCCCCACCCGGGACCGCGTCACCCAGTTGCTGTTGGAGCGCGGCGCGACGACCGCCGCGCAGCTCGGTCTGGCGCTCGGCCTCAGCCCGGCGGCGATCCGCCGGCACCTGGACGCGATGCTCGCCGACGGTGACGTCGTCGCCCGCGAGCAGGCGGTGCAGGGCAGTCGTGGCCGGGGCCGTCCGGCCAAGGTGTTCGTGCTGACCGAGGCGGCTCGGGTGCGCTGTGGCACACACCACTACGACAACATGGCCACCGCGGCCCTGCGCTGGATCGCCCGCAGCGGCGGCCCGGACGCGGTCGAGGCGTTCGCCGCCGAGCAGGTCTCCGCGCTCGAATCGCGCTGCCGTGCCGCCATGGAGGACGCCGGCGACGACCCTCTGGCGCGGGCCGAGGCACTCGCCGGAGCGCTCACCGCCGAGGGTTACGCTGCCAACGCGACCACGATTGCCTCCGGCGGCCAGCTCTGTCAGCACCACTGCCCGGTGGCGCACGTGGCCGCCGAGTTTCCCCAGCTGTGCGAGGCCGAGACCGCGGTGATCTCCCGTCTGGTCGGCACCCACGTGCAGCGCCTGGCCACCATCGCGCACGGCGACGGGGTGTGCACGACGCACATCCCGACCCAGCCGGGCCGTGCTCCATCCGGTAATCCCGTCACCACTGTGAGGACAGATAGATGACCGAGCAGATCGTCCAGCCCCTGACCCAGGAAGAGCAGCTCGCCGCCCTGGGTCGCTACGAGTACGGCTGGTCCGACCCGGACGCCGCCGGGGCGGTCGCCCAGCGCGGCATCAACGAGGCGGTGGTACGGGACATCTCGGCCAAGAAGAACGAGCCGGCCTGGATGCTCGACCTGCGCCTGAAGGGTCTGCGGCTGTTCGGCCGCAAGCCCATGCCGGCCTGGGGCGCCGACCTCACCGGCATCGACTTCGACAACATCAAGTACTTCGTGCGGTCCACCGAGAAGCAGGCCACCAGCTGGGAGGACCTGCCCGAGGACATCAAGAACACGTACGACCGGCTGGGCATCCCGGAGGCGGAGAAGCAGCGGCTGGTCGCGGGTGTCGCGGCGCAGTACGAGTCGGAGGTCGTCTACCACAAGATCCGTGAGGACCTTGAGGAGCAGGGCGTCATCTTCCTGGACACCGACACCGCCCTCAAGGAGCACGAGGACATCTTCAAGGAGTACTTCGGCACGGTGATCCCGGTCGGCGACAACAAGTTCGCCGCCCTGAACACCTCCGTGTGGTCCGGTGGCTCGTTCATCTACGTGCCGAAGGGCGTGCACGTGGAGATCCCGCTGCAGGCCTACTTCCGGATCAACACGGAGAACATGGGCCAGTTCGAGCGGACGCTGATCATCGTCGACGAGGGTGCGTACGTGCACTACGTCGAGGGCTGCACCGCGCCGCTCTACTCCTCGGACTCGCTGCACAGCGCGGTTGTGGAGATCATCGTGAAGAAGAACGCGCGCTGCCGCTACACGACCATCCAGAACTGGTCGAACAACGTCTACAACCTGGTCACCAAGCGCGCCGTCTGCCACGAGGGCGCGACCATGGAGTGGGTCGACGGCAACATCGGCTCCAAGGTGACGATGAAGTACCCGGCGGTCTACATGACCGGCGAGCACGCCAAGGGCGAGGTGCTCTCGGTGGCGATGGCCGGCGAGGGCCAGCACCAGGACGCCGGCGCCAAGATGGTGCACGCGGCTCCGCACACGAGCAGCACCATCGTGTCGAAGTCGATCGCCCGTGGTGGCGGCCGGACCTCGTACCGGGGCCTGGTCCAGGTGCTGGAGGGCTCGCACCACAGCCGCAGCACGGTCAAGTGCGACGCGCTGCTGGTCGACACCATCTCCCGCTCGGACACGTACCCGTACGTGGACATCCGCGAGGACGACGTGTCGATGGGGCACGAGGCGACCGTCTCCAAGATCAGCGACGACCAGCTCTTCTACCTGATGAGCCGGGGTCTGAGCGAGGACGAGGCGATGGCCATGATCGTGCGCGGCTTCATCGAGCCGATCGCCAAGGAGCTCCCGATGGAGTACGCCCTGGAGCTGAACCGGCTCATCGAGCTCCAGATGGAGGGCGCGGTCGGCTGACGCCGCCCGTACCGTCCGGTCGACCAGACACCGTCGTCGTAGCACAGAACAGACCAAGGAAGAGATGACTACCCAGGCTTCCGCGCCGCCGCCCAGCACCAAGTCGCAGGCGCTGCGCTCGTACGACGTCGCCGACTTCCCGGCCCTCACCGGCCTGGAGGAGGACTGGCGTTTCACCCCGCTCAAGCGCCTCCGTGGGCTGGTGGCCGACGTTCCGGCCGCGACCGGAACGGTCCGGCACGAGTACGGCGACCTGCCCGAGGGCGTGTCCGTCACCCGGATCGGCCGCGACGACGAGCGGGTCGGCAGCGTGCTCACCCCGGTGGACCGGGTCAGCGCGTTGGCGTACGGCGCTGCCTCCGACGCCCTGCTGGTGCGGGTGGCGCAGGATGTGGTGCTCGGCGAGCCGGTGACCCTGCGGGTGGTCGGCACGGGCGCCGAGCAGGCGGCGTTCGGGCACACGTTCGTCGAGATCGCCCGCTTCGCCGAGGCGACCCTGGTGCTGGAGCACGTCGGATCGGCCACCCTGGCCGACAACGTCGAGGTCGCCGTGGCCGACGGCGCGAAGCTGACCCTGGTCACGGTCGCCGACTGGGCCGACGACGCGGTGCAGGCCCAGCACCTGAAGATCAAGCTGGGTCGGGACGCCAAGGTCGTCCACATCCAGGTGTCCCTGGGCGGCGACCTGGTCCGGCAGTTCACCTCGGTGGAGTACACGGGCCGGGGCGGCGAGGCCGAGCTGTACGGCGTCTACTTCGCCGACGGCGGCCAGCACCTGGAGCACCGGCAGCTCGTCGACCACAACGTGCCGGACTGCCGCAGCTACGTCGGCTACCGGGGCGCGTTGCAGGGCGCGGACGCGCACACCGTCTGGGTCGGCGACGTGCTGATCCAGGCCGAGGCGACCGGCACCGACACGTACGAGATCAACCGGAACCTGCTGCTCACCGACGGCGCGCGCGCGGACTCCGTACCCAATCTGGAGATCGAGACCGGCGAGATCGCCGGCGCGGGCCATGCCAGCGCGACCGGCCGCTTCGACGACGAGCAGCTGTTCTACCTGATGGCCCGGGGCATCCCGGAGGGTGAGGCCCGGCGTCTGGTGGTCCGCGGCTTCTTCGCCGAGGTGATCAACAAGATTCCGGTGGAGCCGCTGCGCGAGCGCCTGGGCGACGCGATCGAGGCCCGCCTGAGCAAGGCCGGCGCCTGATGATCCGGATCTGTTCCACCGAGGACGTGCCGAAGGGCACCGCCATCAGGGCGGACGTCGACGGCACGCCGATCGCCCTGGTGCACGCCGAGGACGGCCAGTTCTACGCCGCCTACGACGAGTGCTCGCACGCCGCGGTCGCCCTCTCCGAGGGTGAGGTCGACGGCTGCACGCTGGAGTGCTGGTTGCACGGCTCGCGCTTCGACCTGCGCACCGGCGCGCCCACCGGCCTGCCCGCGACCGAACCCGTACCCGTCTACCCCGTCGAAGTCCGCGACGGCGACATCTACCTGAGCCTGACGCCGAGTAATGGAGTGACCCGATAATGAGCACCCTGGAGATCCGCGACCTGAAGGTGTCGGTCAAGCTGCCCGAGGGTGAGCTCAAGCCGATCCTGGCCGGCGTCGACCTGACCGTGAAGTCGGGTGAGACCCACGCCATCATGGGCCCGAACGGCTCCGGCAAGTCGACCCTGGCGTACTCGATCGCCGGTCACCCCAAGTACGAGATCACCGGCGGCTCGGTGACCCTCGACGGCGAGGACGTCCTGGCCATGACGGTCGACGAGCGCGCCCGCGCCGGCCTCTTCCTGGCCATGCAGTACCCGGTCGAGGTGCCCGGCGTCTCGGTGGCGAACTTCCTGCGGACCGCCAAGACCGCCATCGACGGTGCGGCGCCGAAGCTGCGCACCTGGGGCGGCGAACTGCGGGGCGCCATGGAGCGCCTCCAGATGGACCCGGCGTTCGCCCAGCGCAACGTCAACGAGGGCTTCTCCGGCGGTGAGAAGAAGCGGCACGAGATCGTCCAGTTGGAGCTGCTCAAGCCGAAGATCGCCATCCTCGACGAGACCGACTCGGGTCTCGACGTGGACGCGCTGCGCGTGGTCAGCGAGGGCGTCAACCGGGTCCGCGACACCGGCGACACCGGCGTGCTGCTGATCACCCACTACACGCGGATCCTGCGCTACATCAAGCCGGACCACGTGCACGTCTTCGTCGCCGGCCGGATCGTCGAGCAGGGCGGCCCGGAGCTGGCCGACAAGCTCGAGGCGGAGGGTTACGAGCGGTACGCCGCCGGGGCCGGCTCGGCCAAGGCCTGAGTGGAAAGGGCGCTGCCGAGATGACCAGCATCGCGATCCCCGAGGGGATGCCGCAGTACGACGACGTGCCGCGTTTCGACGTGGCCCGGGTGCGCGCCGACTTCCCGATCCTCGACCGTGAGATCAACGGGCGTCCGCTGGTCTACCTCGACAGCGCCAACACCTCGCACAAACCGCGCCAGGTGCTCGACGTGCTCGACGAGCACTACGCGCGGCACAACGCCAACGTGTCGCGCTCGGTGCACACGCTGGGTACCGAGGCCACCGAGGCGTACGAGGGGGCGCGGGCCAAGCTCGCCGCGTTCATCAACGCGCCGAGCGTCGACGAGGTGGTGTTCACCAAGAACTCCACCGAGGCGATCAACATCGTGGCGTACGCCTTCTCCAACGCCTCGCTGCGTCCGGACGGCGACCCCCGGTTCCGGCTCGGTCCCGGCGACGAGGTGGTGATCTCCGAGATGGAGCACCACTCGAACATCGTCCCGTGGCAGTTGCTCTGCGAGCGCACCGGCGCGACCCTGCGGTGGTTCCCGGTGACCGACCAGGGCCGGCTGGACGAGTCGGGCCTGGAAGACCTGGTCACCGAACGGACGAAGATCGTCTCGCTGGTGCACATGTCGAACATCCTCGGCACCGTCAACGCCACCTCCCGGATCACCGCGCGGGTGCGCGAGGTGGGCGCGCTGCTGCTGCTGGACTGCTCGCAGTCCGTGCCGCACCTGCCCATCGACGTGGTCGACCTGGACGCCGACTTCATCGTGTTCACGGGGCACAAGATGCTCGGCCCGACCGGCATCGGCGTCCTCTGGGGGCGCGGTGAGCTGCTGGCGGCCATGCCGCCGGTGATGGGCGGCGGCTCGATGATCGAGACGGTGACCATGGCCCGGTCGACGTTCGCCGCGCCGCCGGCCCGCTTCGAGGCGGGCACCCCGCCGATCGCCGAGGCGGTCGCGCTCGGCGCGGCGGTCGACTACCTCACCGGCATCGGCATGCCCGCCGTCCAGTGGCACGAGAAGGAGCTGACGGCGTACGCGCTGGACGCCCTCGGCTCGGTGCCCGACCTGCGGATCTTCGGTCCGACCGTACCGATCGGCCGGGGCGGCACGATCTCGTTCGCCCTGGGTGACGTGCACCCCCACGACGTGGGCCAGGTGCTCGACTCGCTGGGCGTGCAGGTGCGGGTGGGTCACCACTGCGCCAAGCCGGTGTGCAGCCGGTTCGGCGTGCCGGCGATGACCCGGGCGTCGTTCTACCTCTACACCACCACCGGGGAGATCGACGCCCTGGTGGGCGGTCTGGAGCAGGTACGGAAGGTGTTCGACTGATGGTGCAGCTGGACCAGCTCTACCAGGAGATCATCCTGGATCACTACAAGCACCCGCACGGGCGGGGCCTGCGTGACGCGGACGACCCGGCCGACCAGGTCGCGGAGGCGCACCACGTCAACCCGACCTGCGGCGACGAGGTGACCGTCCGGGTCGCCACCGACGGCAGCGTGCTGCACGACATCTCGTACGACGGCATGGGCTGCTCGATCAGCCAGGCGTCGGCGAGCGTCCTGCACGAGTTGCTGCGCGGTCGGGGCGCCGGGGAAGCATTCGAGGTGCACGAGGCGTTCGTCGAGTTGATGTCCGGACGTGGCCAGGTCACGCCGGACGAGGACGTACTCGGTGACGGGGTCGCTTTCGCGGGCGTGGCCCGCTATCCCGCCCGGGTCAAGTGCGCGCTGCTGCCGTGGATGGCGTTCAAGGACGCCGCGGCACGCGCCGGTGTGGGCGTGAGCCCGGAGGTGAAGGCATGAGCAGCGAGGATACGGCTACTGCGGCGACGCCGGAGGCCGGCGACACCGTCACGGCGCAGACCGGCGCGGTCGGTGGCGACGCCGCCGCCCCTGCGGGCGGCGTCAGTAAGGCGATGATCGCCGACATCGAGGAGGCGATGAAGGACGTCGTCGACCCGGAGTTGGGCATCAACGTGGTCGACCTGGGCCTGGTGTACGGGGTGCACGTCGACGACGAGAACGTCGCGACCCTGGACATGACGCTCACCTCGGCGGCGTGCCCGCTGACCGACGTGATCGAGGACCAGGCCCGGCAGGCGCTCACCACCGGTCCTGGTGGCGGGCTGGTCAACGACATCCGGATCAACTGGGTGTGGCTGCCGCCGTGGGGCCCGGACAAGATCACTGACGAGGGTCGGGACCAGCTCCGTTCCCTCGGCTTCAACGTCTGACCCGACTCCCGACCTTCTTCGTCGAGCGCGGTGCCCTGTGGGGGTGCCGCGCTCGACTCGTTCTGGTGAAACTTGTTGTGGAACGGATCGTTCCGATCTGCTAGGCTGAGTTCAGAACGGAGCGGAACGTTCCGTTTCACGGGGAGACCCGGTGGATCAGCGGAGAGGGTCGGGACAATGAGCGAGACGGCAGCGGGGCAGTGGCGGATCGTGCTCGACGAGGCGCACCGGGCGCTGCGGACCACCGCCGAGGGGATTTCCGCCGACGCCTGGGACCTGTCCACCCCCTGCGAGCGGTGGACGGTCACCCAGGTGCTCCAGCACGCCACCGGCGACCAGCTCGCCTACGTCGCGGCCATCACCGGCGGATCGGGGCCGGAGGAGGACCCGTTCGCCCCCTCCGGGCGGATCGAGGGGAACAAGCTCGCCGGCCTGTACGCCGCCCTCGACGCGTCGGCAGGTGCCTGGGTGGGCGTCGCCGACGAGGATCCGCAGGTGCCGACGCCGCTGCCGCACGGCGCGCTGCCGGTCCACACGGCTGCCGTCGCCGCCGCTATCGACGCGGCGGTGCACGCCTGGGACATCGCGGTGGCCACCGGCCAGCCGTCCCCGATCGACAATGACCTGGCCCGCCCCCTGCTCGAGGTCGCCCGGCAGATCGTCGAGCCGCTACGGGCCTACGGCGCGTACGCGGCGGCGCTCGACCCGGGCGCGGAGGCCGACGACGTGACCGCGCTGCTCTCCTACCTCGGCCGCGACCCCCGGTGGGCCGAGTCGCGGCACTGATCCCTTGCGATCCGGCCAAGATCGCGCTCGATCATGGATGTAGTGGCCTCGGCGGCGCACCGAGGCCACTACATCGTGGTTCGAGCACGATCTTCGACTGGCGCCCGCGGCTCGCCTGCCGGGCGGGCTCACCGGTCGGCAGGCCCCGTCAAGATCTACGCAACTTCACCGATGTTGCTGCTTCCCGCGCGGGGGATGCAGCAACTTCACCGATGTTGTGAGGATCTTGGCGCGGGGCGCGGGGCGCGGGGCGCGGGGCGCGGGGCGCGGGGCGCGGGGCGCGGGGCGCTCTCGCCCCGTCGATCTTGCACTTACTGTGGCGACATAGAGCGCGAAGCGGGACGGATCGGCAACCGAAAGTGCAAGATCGGCGCGACGGCGCGACGGCGCGAGGATTCACGATCGACGCGGGGCGCACGAAACTCCTTTGCGGAGGGGTGTTTGTGGCGTGCAGGATGCCGATGTGATCGAGGCGTACGCGATGCGGGTTCTGGTTCCTGCGACGACTGCCGGTCGTCGACAGCGGCCGGTACCGGGGCGGGCCTCGATCCTGCGCCGACGGCCATGAGCGGGGCGTTCCTCGCCGGCCTGGTGGCCGGCTACGGCGTCGCCATCCCGGTCGGCGCGATCGCGATCCTCATCCTGGGGCTCAGTGCCCGTACCTCGTTCCGGGTCGGCGCGGCGGCGGCGCTCGCGGTGGCGACGGCCGACGGGCTCTACGCCTCGGTGGCCGCTTTGGGCGGTGCCGGCCTGGCCGGGGTCATCGCGCCGGTCGCCGGTCCGCTGCGGGTGGTCGCCGCCGTGGTCCTGCTGGGGCTCGCCGGGCATGGCCTCTGGCGGACCTGGGTCGCCCACCGCTCCCGTCGGACGCCGTCGGCGCGCGGCGGTCGGGGTATGGGTACTCCGGGCCGGGCCTACGCGGCGCTGCTCGGGTTGACCCTGCTGAACCCGACGACGGTGCTCTACTTCGTCGCGTTGGTCCTCGGTCGTCCGGACACGACCGATGCGGGACTGTGGTCGGCGGCCCTGTTCGTGGCCGGCGTGTTCCTGGCGTCGGCGAGCTGGCAACTGCTCATCGCCGGCGGCGGCACGGTGGTCGGTCGGGCGCTGACCGGTCCGCGGGGCCGACTGATCACGGGCGTGCTCTCCAGCGTTCTCATCGCCGCGCTGGCGGTGGCCGCGCTGCTACCCGGCTGACGGTCCCGCCTGCCCCGGATTGGTCAAGCCCAAGGGGCCGCGCTGCTGCCCGACTGACGGTCCGCCCGCCCCCGACTGGGCAAGGCCAAGCTGCCCCGCTGTCCACGACGTCGCGTCGGCCGTCCCTGCCCGCCGTTCCACGACGCCGCGTCGGCCTGTCCGCACGCCGGTCGGGAGGCCGGGCTGGCCGTCAACCCGAGCCGTCCGTGTACGGTCGGGCGGTGACCAGTCGACCCGCCGCCGGGGGAGGCCGGTGGGTCGAGGTCGATCCGGCCCGCGTCGGCCGCTGGGTCGAGGGCTTCGCCGACCGGCACGGCCCGCCCACCACCACCGTCCGGGAGTACGGGCTGCTGCTCACCGCCCCCGACGGAGCTACCGCCGAGCTGCACACCCCACCCGGGTCGCCCGCCAGCGACGACGTGGCCGCCTTCGTGGCCGCCGCCGGCACGCCGTCCCGGATCGGTCTGCTGTTGGCCCGCAAGGGTGCGGTGGCGATCGGTGTGGCCCAGGGCACGGAGCTGGTGGTATCCAAGGTGGACACCCGGTACGTGCAGGGGCGCACCGCGGCGGGTGGATGGTCGCAGCACCGGTTCGCCCGGCGGCGCGACAATCAGGCGAAGGCGGCGCTGGGTGACGCCGCCGACCTGGCCGTACGGCTGTTGTTGCCGGAGGCGGCGAAGCTGGCGGCCCTGGTCTGCGGCGGTGACCGGAAGGCCGTGGACACGGTGCTCGCGGACCGGCGCCTGGCCCCGCTCGTGCCGCTGCGGGCCGAGCGGCTGCTCGACGTGCCGGAGCCTCGGCACGCGGTGCTGGTCGCGGCGGTGGGGGCGGCCCGGGCGGTACGGATCCGGTTGCGCGACCCGGCCCCGGACTGACCGCGACGGCAGCCGCCCGGCCCGGACTGACCGCGACGGCAGCCGCCCAACCCCGGGCTGACCGCGACGGCGGCGCCCGGCCCGGACTGACCGCGACGGCAGCGCCCGGCCCCGGGACTGAACCGCGACGGCAGCCGCCCAACCCTGGGCTGACCGCGACGGCAGCTGCCCGGCCGCCGGCTGGTCGCCCGGTCGGGTCCGGAGCGGAGACGACCGCCACCCGTACGGGGGTTCTCGGCGTGGTGCGGCGCGGGTGGTCGGAGGATGGGCGCGTGGAGTTCCTGGTGGACATGGTGACGACGGTGCCCGACGGCACGTCGGAGGACGGGGTTGCCGAGATGCGTGCGCGTGAGGCGGCGCGTTCGGCCGAGTTGACGGCGCAGGGCAGTCTGCTGCGCCTGTGGCGGCCGCCGCTGGCGCCGGGGGAGTGGCGTACGTGGGGGCTGTTCGAGGCTGCCGACGCGGACGAGTTGGAGGCGGTCCTCGCGTCGATGCCGCTGCGCGCCTGGCGGCGGGAGACCGTCACGCCGCTGACGCCGCACCCGAACGACCCGGGTCAGCCGGGGCGGCGGCCGTGACCGCCGGCGAGGCGGAGATCCTGCGCACGGTCCTGGACCGGTGGAGGTCGGCGGTCGACGCCCACGAGCCGGAGCGCGTCGCGTCGCTCTTCGCCGAGGACGCGATCTTCCAGGGCCTGCACCCGTACGCCGTCGGCCGGGACGGTGTCGCCGCGTACTACGCCGCACAGCCGCTCGGCCTGACCGCCGCGTACGAGGTCCGGGAGACCCGGCGGTTCGCCGCCGACGTGGTCCTCGGCTATCTGGAGGTCGAGTTCGGCTTCGTCGACCGGCCGGCGTTGACCGTGCACCTGAGTGTGGTCGTGCGGCGGGTCGGGGACGACTGGTTGATCGGGCACTACCAGGTGTCGAAGCTCGACTGAGCGCCGAAACGACGATCGTGGCAGGCCCGCCGGGCGGACCTGCCACGATCGTGCGGTACGGGTGTCAGAGCTGGTCGGTGCCGAAGGTGTCGCAGGTCTTCGGGTCGCCCTGGTCGTAGCCCTGGCTGAACCAGCGCTTGCGCTGCTCGGACGTGCCGTGGGTGAACTGGTCGGGGTTGACCCGTCCGCCGGAGCGCTCCTGGATGCTGTCGTCGCCGATCGCCTCGGCGGTGTCGACGGCCTGGCTGATGTCGGCCTCGGTGATCGACTTGAACAGCGGCTCCTTGCCGGTCTTGTCCTTGCTCTCGGTGGCGTGCTTGGCCCACGCGCCGGCGTAGCAGTCGGCCTGCAACTCCAACCGCACAGAGGCGGACTCGGGCCCGCTCTGGTCGCCCTGGCCGGCCTTGGCGTTGGTGCCGAGCAGGTCCTGGACGTGGTGGCCGTACTCGTGAGCGAGCACGTACGGCTGGGCGAACTCGCCCTTGGCCCCGAACCGGGTGGCCAGCTCGTCGTAGAAGCTCAGGTCGATGTACACCTTCTGGTCGGCGGGGCAGTAGAACGGGCCGACGCCCGAGTCGGCCTGCCCGCAGCCGGTGTTGACGGCCTGCTGGAAGAAGTTCGTGGTGGTGGGCTCGTAGTTGCCGTTGCCCAGCTCCGGGTACGCCTTCTTCCAGTAGTCCTGGATGCTGTTGACGAAGAGCAGGTTGCGGCAGCGCGCGTCCTGAAGGCGGTCGGCATTCTCGGTGGAGCACACCTGGTCGATGTCGTCACCCCCGGCCTGGCCGCCCTCGTCGCCGTTGTTCATCGCGTTCAAGCCGAAGCCGCCGCCGAGCAGGGCGATGATGACGGCGACCACGATGCCGATGATGCCGCCCCGGCCGCCGCCTCCCGGGATGGGGATGCCCATGCCTCCGCCGCCCCCGCCGCCGCTGCCGCGGCCCAGGTCGTTGGCCTGGGAGGTGTCGAGCTCGGCCCGCTCGTTGAGTTCCATGCTGACCCCGATCGCCTGAAGTCGGTGAATGTCGTGTGTATGTCGTTTCGTCGCCTGGGTGCCGGACGGGGTCCGGACAGGCGTTCCGGTACCCGATGATCTTGATTGGTAATCCGGGCGGGTGGTACGTGAGCGCCCGGTACACTTGTCGCCGTGCCGCGCTGCGAAGGCTGAACCGCCCCGCGCCGACGGGCCCACCGCCCGCCGGCGCTTTCGCGTGCCCTGTGTCAGCCTTCCAGACCCCGAGAGCGAGTCCCACGAGATGATCACTGCAACCGGCCTGGAACTGCGTGCCGGCTCCCGGATCCTGCTGTCCGACACCACCCTGCGCGTGCAGCCCGGTGACCGGATCGGCCTGGTCGGCCGCAACGGCGCCGGCAAGACCACCACGCTGAAGGTGCTCGCCGGTGAGGGGCAGCCGTACGGCGGCCAGATCGACCAGCGCAGCGCCATCGGCTACCTCCCGCAGGACCCCCGCACCGGTGACCTGGAGGTCACCGGCCGCGACCGGGTGCTCTCCGCCCGCGGTCTGGACGTGCTGATGTCACAGATGAAGGAGGTCGAGGAGCGCCTCGCCGAGGACGCCGACGAGAAGCTGGTCCGTCGCTACGGCGCGCTGGAGGACCAGTTCGCCGCCCTGGGTGGGTACGCCGCCGAGGCCGAGGCCGCCCGGATCTGCGCCAACCTCGGTCTGCCGGACCGCGCTCTCGCCCAGACCATCGGCACCCTCTCCGGCGGTCAGCGTCGGCGCATCGAGCTGGCCCGGATCCTGTTCCGCGACGCCGGCGAGAACGGCGGCGGCATCCTGCTGCTCGACGAGCCGACCAACCACCTCGACGCCGACTCGATCACCTGGCTGCGTGGCTTCCTCGCCAACCACAAGGGCGGTCTGATCGTGATCTCCCACGACGGCGCGCTGCTGGAGTCGGTGGTCAACAAGGTCTGGTTCCTCGACGCCACCCGCTCGGTGATCGACGTCTACAACCTGGGCTGGAAGGCGTACCTGGAGGCCCGCGAGACCGACGAGCGACGCCGCCGCCGCGAGCGGGCCAACGCCGAGAAGAAGGCCGGTGCGCTGATGGCGCAGGCCGACAAGATGCGGGCCAAGGCCACCAAGACCGTCGCCGCGCAGAACATGGCCCGCCGCGCCGAGAAGCTGATCTCGGGCCTGGAGGAGGTACGCGTCGCCGACCGGGTGGCGAAGGTGCGCTTCCCCAGCCCCGCGCCGTGCGGCAAGACGCCCCTGACGGCGACCGGCCTCTCCAAGTCGTACGGCTCGTTGGAAATCTTCACCGACGTCAACGTGGCGGTGGACCGGGGTTCCCGGGTGGCAATCCTCGGGCTCAACGGCGCGGGCAAGACGACGCTGCTGCGGATGCTCGGTGGCCTGCTCAGCCCCGACACGGGCGAGGTGCACGCGGGGCACGGCCTGCGGTTGGGCTACTACGCGCAGGAACACGAGACGCTGGACGTGGAGCGGACGGTGCTGGAGAACATGCGCGCCGCCGCCATCGAGCAGTCCGACACCGACCTGCGCAAGATCCTCGGCGCGTTCCTGTTCTCGGGCGACGACGTGAACAAGCCGGCCGGGGTGCTCTCCGGCGGCGAGAAGACGCGGCTGGCCCTGTCCACGCTGGTCTGCTCGGGCGCGAACGTGCTGCTGCTCGACGAGCCGACCAACAACCTCGACCCGGTCAGCCGCGAGCAGGTGCTCGACGCGATCGCCAACTACCCGGGCGCGATCGTGCTGGTCACGCACGACCCGGGCGCGGTGCTCGCGCTCAAGCCGGACCGCGCGATCCTGCTGCCCGACGGCGACGAGGACGCCTGGAGCGACGATCTCCTCGAACTGGTCGAGCTGGCCTGACCGCGCACGACGGCCGGGTCGCGCCGCGCGGCCGTCAGCCCAGCAGGTCGACCAGCCGGCCGAGCACGCCGGAGCTGACCAGGATCACCACGCCGATGCCGACGAAGATCGCCGGCACCAGCCAGTGCCCGGCCCGCTCCACCAGGGCGACCACCCGCCGGTGGCCGCCCAGCCAGGCCGCGGCGGCGCACCACAGCCCGATCAGCACCACGAAGACCAGCAAGAACATCGCGCTGTCGCCGGGGCCGAGGGCCCGGAACACGGGTACGTAGACGGCTACGTTGTCGGCGCCGTTGGCGATGGTCACCCCGGCCACGCCGAGGGTGCCGGTGACGACCGTGGCCGGCTCGTCGTCGTCGCGGTGCCAGAGCGCGCGGACGCCCAGCGCGATCGGCAGCAGGCCGAGCAGCCCGGTCCACGGGTCCGGCACGACCAGCAAACCGGCGGCGACCACCGCGCTGACCAGGGCGAGCGCGCCGATGCCGAGGTACTGGCCGGCGACGATCTGCGCGGTGCGGGGCCGCCCGGTGGTCCGGGCCGCGACGAAGAACAGCGTGAGGATGACGATGTCGTCGATGTCGGTGGCGGCGAAAACGACGGCCGCGCCGGCTGCGGTGCCGAACAGGTCGATCACCCCGGGAGCGTACGGGTGGGGGCGTCACGGGCCGAAGTGGCCCGCGCGGAACCTTTCGGGAGGATCACTCTATCGGGAACCTGACATTGCATAGCGTGTCGGTTGGCGAAGAGTTGATATCTGGCGCATGATCGTCCGAGGCGGTCTAATAGGTGGGACCGTATCCGAACCGCACAGTCTGGGACGTGAGGACACAGCATGGCAGCCACTGGCACAGCCACCAGCACTGAGAAGGGTCGCCGGATCGTCGGAGCCGAGCGTCAGACGCTCGCCAAGGACCTGGTAAAGCGGTACACCTCGGGGGAGAGCATCCGCGCGCTGGCGGCCTCGACCGGCCGTTCCTACGGGTTCATCCACCGAGTGCTCACCGAGTCCGGGGTTCAGCTGCGTCAGCGCGGCGGTGCCCGGCGCCGCAAGAAGGCGTGACCCGCCCCTTCGCGTCGTTGACCAACGCCGCGCCCCGGGTAGTCCGGTGACCACCGAGGCGACCGGGGTTCGGCTGACCTGCGACGGGCCGGTCGCCACGGTGACGTTGTGCCGGCCCGACGTACTCAACGCTCAGACGCCGGCCATGTGGCGCGCGATGAGCGAATTCTCCCGCGACCTACCCGGCGACGTACGGGTGGTGGTGGTGCGGGGCGAGGGGCGTGCGTTCTCCGCCGGCCTCGACCTCGCGGTGGCCGGCGCGTCCGGCCCGGGGTCGTTCGCCGAGCTGGCCACGCTGCCCGAGGACGAGTGCGCGGATCTGATCGCCGAGTTCCAGGGCGGCTTCACCTGGCTGCACCGGCCGGACGTCATCTCGGTGGCGGCGGTGCAGGGGCACGCGATCGGCGCCGGCTTCCAGCTCGCCCTCGCCTGCGACCTGCGGGTCCTCGCCGCCGACGCGAGATTCTCGATGGCCGAGGTGACGCTCGGGCTGGTGCCCGACCTGGCCGGCACGAAGCGTCTCGTCGAGCTCGTCGGCTACTCCCGGGCGCTGGAGATCTGCGCGACGGGCCGTCGGCTCGACGCCGCCGAGGCGGACCGGATCGGGCTGGCCACTCTCGTCGTACCCCCGGCGGAGCTGGACGACGCGGTCCGTGACCTCACGGCGGGCCTGTTGGCCGGGCCGCGCGACGCGGTCGTGGAGATCAAGGCGCTGCTCGCGGGCGCGGCCGGGCGGTCGCACGCCGACCAGCAGCGCGCCGAGCGTGAGGCGCAGACCCGCCGCCTCCGCGATCTCGCCGGCCAGGGCGAATAGTAAGGACCGCACGGGAAGATCCGGGTTACGACCGAGGTTGTCACAGCTGTCGGGAGAATTGACCCGACGGTACGGTTCGCCCGACGACCCGGAGGTGATCGGTGTCCAACCCGATGTCCGGCGGTGGCATGGCCGGGTGGAGCATGCTCCGGTCGATGCGTAACCGCGACGAGGTCTCGGCCCACCGCCTCAAGCGTGGGGTGGCCCGTCGCATCGTGGCCTTCGCCCAGCCCTACCGGCGCGACATCGTCGTCTTCCTGGCCACCGTCGTGCTGGCCGCCATCATCGGTGTCGCCACGCCGGTGCTCGCCGGTGACGTGATCAACGCGATCAACCGGGGCGGCACCGAGGCCGGTCGGCTCGTCATCCGGTTGGCGCTGTTCATCGCCGGGCTGGCGGTCGCCGACGCGTTGCTGTCCCTGGCCCAGCGGTGGTATTCCGCCCGCATCGGCGAGGGCATCATCCTCGACCTGCGCACCCGGGTCTACGACCACGTGCAGCGGATGCCGTTGCAGTTCTTCACCCGCACCCAGACCGGCGCACTGGTCAGCCGGCTCAACAACGACGTGCTCGGGGCCCAGCGGGCGTTCACGTCCACCCTGTCCGGCGTGGTCAGCAACGTCATCCAACTCGTGCTGACCGCCGCCGTGATGTTCACCCTGTCCTGGCAGATCACCGCGCTGTCGCTGGTGCTGCTTCCGATCTTCATCATCCCGGCGCGTCGGGTGGGTCGGCGGCTGGCCGACATCACGCGTGAGGCGTACAACCTCGACGCCAAGATGAACGCGACGATGACCGAGCGGTTCGGCGTGTCCGGCGCGCTGCTCGTGAAACTCTTCGGCCAGCCCGACATCGAGGCCCGCCGGTTCGCCGGCCGCGCCGAGCGGGTCCGCGACATCGGCATCCAGTCCGCCATGTACTCGCGCACGTTCTTCGTGGCGATGCTGCTGGTCGCCTCGCTGGCGCAGGCGCTCACCTACGGTCTCGGCGGCTGGCTCGCCGTCACCGGGGGCGTCAGCGCCGGCACGGTCGTGACCCTCGCGCTGCTGCTCACCCGCCTGTACGGGCCGCTCACCGCGCTGTCCAACGTCCGCGTGGACGTGATGAGCGCGCTGGTCTCCTTCGACCGCGTCTTCGAGGTGCTCGACCTCCAGCCCGGCATCGTGGAGAAGCCCGACGCCGTGGCGGTGCCCCGGGGCGCCGGCCGGGTCGACTTCCGCGACGTGCGCTTCCGCTACCCGAGCGCTGCCGAGATCTCCCTCGCCTCGCTGGAGGAGGTCGCCACCCTCGACCGTACGGTCAACGAGCCGGTGCTCAAGGGCGTCTCGTTCAGTGTCGAACCGGGGCAGATGGTCGCCCTGGTCGGCCCGTCGGGCGCCGGCAAGTCGACGCTGTCGATGCTCGTCTCCCGGATCTACGACGTCACCGACGGCCAGGTCCTGGTCGGCGGCGTGGACGTGCGCGACGCGACGCTCGCCTCCCTGCGCGACGAGATCGGCGTGGTCACCCAGGACTCGCACCTGTTCCACGAGACGATCGCCGAGAACCTGCGCTACGCCAAGCCCGACGCCACCGACGACGAGATCTGGGCCGCGCTCGCCGGCGCCCAGGTCGCCGATCTGGTCCGGTCGCTGCCCGACGGGCTGGACACGACGGTGGGGGAGCGCGGCTACCGCTTCTCCGGCGGCGAGAAGCAGCGGATCGCCATCGCCCGGCTGCTGCTCAAGGCTCCGTCGATCGTCATCCTCGACGAGGCGACCGCACACCTGGACTCGGAGAGCGAGGCCGCGGTGCAGCGTGCGCTGTCGGTGGCGCTCGCCGGACGTACCGCCCTGGTGATCGCGCACCGGCTCTCCACCGTTCGTGACGCCGACCAGATCCTCGTCCTCGACGGCGGTCGGATCGTCGAGCGGGGCCGGCACGACGAGCTGGTCGCGGTCGGCGGGCTCTACGCCGAGCTGTACCGCACCCAGTTCGCGGTCGCCGACTCGCCCCGCCCCTTCGTGGACGCGACCGGTCCCGAGCCGGTGGTCATGCCCCTGGGCACGTACGTCGCCGACGAGGCGATGCCGCCCGCAGCCGCCAACTGACCCGTCAGGCGCCGGTCGCGGGGCGTGGCGAGTCGATCGTGCGGATGCCCCGGGAGCGCAGCAGTGCGTTCATCCGGTCCGTTGTCTGCGGGTCGGGCCTGCGCAGCATCCAGACGCGACCCACGAGGACCGCGTTGTTGGGGCCGGGCACGTCCCACGGCCCGCCGTCGGGGTAGACGGCCAGGGCCACCTGGCCGAAGCCAGGCCGGGTCAGTCCCGCTTCGCGGATCTCCTCCCAGCGGTAGCGACGGGTGACCCGGCCGCGACGCCGCACCCACAGTCCGGTCTCGTCAGCCAGCAGGGCGTCGTCCCGCTGCCGCCAGGCCACGACGACCGTGGTGAGAAGGAGGGCCACCGGCACGAAGGGGAACGTTGCCCGCCAGATGCCGACGGCGACCAGCGCGGCGAGCACCCCGGTCGGGATGAGCACCGCGGGCCACAGGCGCGAGGCGAGGATCTCGTCCCGATCAGGCTCGTGCGGGTCGGCCATGCGGCGTTGATTCCCCGTCCACCATGGAACGACACCTCTCGATCATCGTGCGAGGCGATCCATCCCCCGGCCGGCAGCCGTACCGACGACCGACCGGGCTACGGCATCCCGCCGGAATCGCTCGTCACGCCCGCGTCCATGGCCCGGTTCTCGTCACCGCCGCCGCCCTTGCCGCGAAGGCTGCCCCGGCGACGTTGGCGGCTCTCGCGGGCGCTCTGGCGGATCGCCTTGCGTGCGGAATCCAGCCCCGCCGCCCGGTCGTCCGACCGAACGGCCCGGCGCCGACGCCGCAGTGCCACGACGACGACCAACGCGATGACAAGGACCAGGGACACTGCGAGCAGCGCGAGGCGAATGCCGGTCATGCGCGCAGGGTATCGGCACCGGGCAATGCACCTCGGGCGCCGCCGGCCACCCTGGTTGACCATGAAGTTGTTGCCACTCGCATCGGCGTGTCGTGGCCACAACTTCATGATCAGCGCGCTTGGGGGTGGGTCAGGTTGGGCGGCGGTCGGGCAGGTCGGTGGCCGCGCGCAGCTCGGCGAACGCCGCGCCCAGCGTCACCGGGGTGAAGTGCGCGTTCAGGCCGCTCGGGTTCGGCAGTACCCACAGCCGCGCCCCCGCCAGCGACTCCGGCTGCGGTCCGAAGGTGGCTTTTGGTCGCTGGAAACCGATCCGGTACGCCGTCACGCCCACCACGGCCACCCACCGCGGCCGGTTCCGGGCCACCTTGTCGGTCAGGATCGCCGCGCCGTCGAGAAGTTCCTGAGGGCTCAGCTCGTCGGCGCGGGCGCTGGCCCGGGCGGCCATGTTGGTGATGCCGAGCCCGAGGGCCGGCAACTCGTCCTGCTCGCTCGGGTGCAGCAGGCGGGGAGTGAACCCGCCCAGGTGCAGCGCCGGCCAGAACCGGTTGCCGGGTCGGGCGAAATGCCAGCCGGTGGCCGCCGACCAGAGGCCGGGATTGATGCCGACGAACAGCACCGCCAACCCCGGGGCGAGCACGTCGGGGATGGTCCGGTCCGCGGCCGCGGCCAGGTCCGCCCGGGTAGGCCGGGGATGCGCGACGCCCGCGCCGGCACGACCGCCCGGCGCCGGCGGCACAGCGCCGGCACGGCCGTCGGTGCCCGGAGTCGGAGCGCCGGCACGGCCGTCGGTGCCCGGAATCGGAGCGCCGGCTGTCACAGGCCGCGTAGCGCGCCGCCGTCGACCGGCACGGTGAGGCCGGTCAGGTAGCTCGCGGCGGGGGAGAGCACGAACGCGGCCACCCGACCGAACTCGGCCGGGTCGCCGAGGCGTCGCAACGGGATGATGGCCTCCGCCTCGGCTCGGGCGCGGTCCGGGTCGCCGGTCGCGGCGAACAGCTGCCGGTTGCGATCGGTCATGATCCGGCCGGGCAGCAGGCCGACGACGCGTACGCCGCGCGGGCCGTAGTCGTCGGCGATGTCCTTGGCGACGCCGACGAGGCCGGGCCGCAGGCCGTTGGAGATGCCCAGGCCGGGTACCGGACCACGGGCCGAGGTGGACAGCACCAGGCCGATCGCGCCTCCCTCGGGCAGCGCCCCGGCAATCGTGCGTGCCGCGCGGACGGTGCCCAGGAAGACGGTCTCGAAGGAGTGTCGCCACTGCTCGTCGGTGATCGACGCCGCGTTGCCGGCGGGCGGGCCGCCGACCGAGATCAGCGCGCCGTCGAGCCGGCCGAAGTGGGTACGGGCCGCCGCGACGAGCCGTTCCGGGGTCTGCGGGTCGGCCAGGTCGGCGGCGACGCCGACCGCCTTGCCCGGACCGCCCAGTTGCTCGGCTGCGGCGGCCACCGCGTCCGCGTCCCGCGCCGAGAGCACCACCCGGGCGCCGTCGGCGACCAGGCACTGCGCCGTCGCGTAACCCAGGCCACGGGAGGCGCCGGTGAGCACGTACACCCGGTTGGTCAGTCCGAGATCCATAACGCCGATCCTGCCCCATCCGGCGGGGCCCCGCCAACGTCCGCCGGTGGACGGGTGGCGGGACGCAGCAGTCGTACCCGACCGGCGATCTGCACCGCGACGGCGCCGCCGGCGCGGGCCACGGCCGGCAGCCGGCGCGGACGTGGCGCGGTGTGCCCGTCGTAGCGCAGTCCCGCCTCCCGAACGGCCAGCTCCTCCGCGCCCGACGGCGGCAGGGAGTCGCGCTGCCGCAGCGTCCGGGCCAGGTCCCAGCCGTCGCGCAGCGAGCCGGCGGTGGGGCGGTCGGCGGCCCAGTCGGCGAAGGTCGTGGGCCATGCGACGCCGAGGCCGGCGGCGAGCAGTGGCCAGTGCCGGGCCACCTCGCCGGCGCGTTTGCGCAGCAGCGCGGCCCGGGCGGCGGCCAGCGGCCCCGCCGCGAACCCGGCCGGCGGCGGACCTCCGGCGACCAGCGCCGCCACCAGCTCCGCCTGCCGCGCCGCGAGACCAGAGTGCGGCGGCTCGTGCCCGCTCTCCCGGTCGTGAGCGACAGCTCCGGTCATGTCACGGCCGGGAAGCCGGACGCGGCGGCCAGGGCGTCCAGTTCGGCGCGCAGCTCGGCGGCCGGCGGGTACCCGCCGTCGCGTTCCAGCAGCAGCGCCGGCGGCCGGTGCCGGGCGCAGAGCGCGCCAACCAGCTCCAGCACCTCCGGCGGCACCGGGTGGGTGTGGGTGTCGTGGTAGAAGCCGCCGTGTTCCGCCCCACCGGCCACGTGCACGTAGCCGATCCGGTCCAGCGGCAGCCGGTCGAGCAGCGCGAGCGGGTCGGTGCCACGGTTGCGGGCGTTGGCGTGCACGTTGGCGATGTCCAATAGCAGCAGCGCGCCGGTCCGGTCCAGGATCTCGGTGAGGAAGTCCGCCTCGTCCAACTCGTCGTCCGGCCAGTCGAAGAGGGCGGCGATCGGTTCCAGCGCGATCGGCACCGGTAGCTGCTCCTGCGCGCGGGCCACGTTCGCGCAGACCGCGTCGACGGCCTCCCGACTGCGGGGCAGCGGCAGCAGGTGCCCGGCCTCCAGCCCGCCGGCCCGCACGAACGCGATGTGCTCGCTGACGAGCGGGGCGTCCACCCGTTGCGCGACCGCGGCCAGGTGGGCGACGCGGGCCGGGTCGACCGGCTCGGCGCCGCCGAGGGAGAGCCGCACCCCATGGGGTACGACTGTCACACCGCGCTCGCGCAACTGCGCCAGCCCGGTCTCCAGTGGCCCGGTCGACGCCACCGACTCGGCCACCACCTCGACGAAGCGCAACCCGGGCAGCTCGGCCACGAAACCGGCGATCTCGGGCCGCCAGCCGATGCCGACGCCGTACGGGCCGGTCATCCGCCGCACCCACCGCCGCCGCATCCGCCCCCGCCCCCGCAGGAGCTGCCACCGCCGCAGGAGCTGCCGGTCGTACCCGACGACCCGGTGCCGGCACCCGACGACCAGCCGCTGCTGGCGATCGCCTGGCGCTGGATCTCGGCCTGCTCGGCGAAGCCCGGGTCGATGGCCCACAGCGACGCCGTGCCGTACAGGGCCACACCCATCGCCGCGCCCGCCGCGCCGTAGGTCGCGTACGCGGGGGAGGAGTCGGGCGCGAGGTGGTGGTGTCGGGTCCGCAGGTCGCGCAGCGCGTGGCGACCGGCCCGCGTGGTCTCGGGCACCCGCCAGAGCAGCAGCACGGCCACCCCGACACCGAGGAGGGTGAGCAGCAGGAAGCCCACCGGCCGCCCGTTGGCGAGGCCGGCGAACAGCCGTACGACGCCGAACAGCAGCAGTGCGGCGAGGACGAGCCTCCACTGTCGCGCGGAGGCCCGCCGCGCCTGGCTGACGCGCAGCCCCCGCCCTTCGAGGCTGGCCCCGAGCTGGTCGAGCGCGGCGGCCACCCGCTGGTCCTGGGCGAGGTCCCGGGCCCGGGTGCCCTGGTGGGCGGCCCAGTGGATCGCCTGCTCCAGCGGGGTGAGTCCGGTCGGGGCCGGGCCGGTGGTGAGCAGCCGGCGATCCGGACCGACGTCGATCGCGCCGCTGCCCCGCAGGCCGCCCAGCGCGGCGTGCACCGCGAGGGCCGGCCCACCGTTGAGGTAGGCGACCTCCTGGGGGCCGAGCGGCTCGGCGACGAGGGGTTCGGTGCCGGTGGCGAGGCGTACCCGGTGCAGCACCGCGAGGGCGGCCACGACGACGGCCGCCACGAGATAGAGCCGGAGGAAGGTCGGGCCGGGGATGCCCCAGGTGTCACCCGAGGCGGCATGGACGATCATCGGCTGCTCCTGTCGCCGGAGGGGTCGGCGGCCCCATTGTGGAGCACCGTCGCCATGCGGGCCGGCCGGGGCACCCGCGCTGTCCCCGGCGACGGAGACACCGCTCAGCGGCGGCGGACCGCCTCCTCGACCAGGTCGAGCACCGGGCCCAGGTCACCGGCCGGTCGGCCCATGGCCAGGTGCAGCACCAGGCCGTCGTAGGCCAGCTCCAGGAACTGGGCCAGCACGTCGATGGGTACGTCCTCGCGCAGCACCCCGGCGTCGCGCTGGCGGGCCAACCGGTCCCGGGTCGCCTCGGCGATCGCGGCCGACCGTTCGGCCCAGCGCTTGGCGAACGCCGGATCGGTGCGCAGCCGGCGGGAGACCTCCAGTTGGCTGCCCAGCCAGCCGGTGGTGTCCGGCGAGACGGCGCGGGCCAGCAGGTCGCGCATCACCTGCACCAGACCGTTACGGGCGACCGTTTCGACCATGGCGGCGGCGTCGTCCTCCGCGACGGCGAGAAAGAGGGAGTCCTTGTCGCGGAAGTGGTGGAAGATGGCGCCCCGGGAGAGCCCGGTGGCCTCCTCGAGGCGGCGGACGGTGGCCCCCTCGTAGCCGAGTCGGGCGAAACACGCCCGGGCCGCGGCAAGGATCTCCTGCCGGCGCGCGTCGAGCTGGTCCTGACTTACTCTGGGCACACCTCGATCGTCGCAGGTCACCCCGGGCGGTGCAAACCGTACGTACGGCTTGGTAACGTGCCGTTTACGATCCACCCGTGACCCGCTCGTACCCCGCGCCGTCCGGCCCACTGACCGTCGCCACCGTCCAGGCCACCCCGACACCGGGTGACGTCGCCGGCAACGCGGCGGCGGCCGCCGAACTGGTTCGGCGCGCCGCCGGGCAGGGCGCCCGCGTGGTCGTCCTCCCCGAGCTGTACCTGTGCGCGTATCACCCACCGACCCTCGCCGCCGATCCGGCCGGCACCCACGTGACGGCCGATCCCGCCGGGGCGGTCGCCGACGGCCGGCTCGACCCGCTGCGCGACGCGGCACGCACCGCCGGGATCACCGTGGTGGTCGGCGCGGCCGTCCGGCACCCGGACGACCGGCGGACCATCGCCGCTCTCGTGGTCGACCACGTCGGCGTGGTCCGGGTCGGGTACGACAAGCAGCAGCTCTGGGGCGACGAACGCGACCTGTTCAGCCCCGGCGGGCGGGGGTCCACGCTGCTCGTCGACGACTGGCGGCTCGGGCTGGGCATCTGCTACGACGGCTGCTTCCCCGAGCACGGGCGGGCCGCCGCTCTCGACGGCGCGCACGCCTACCTGTGTCCCAGCGGCTACCTGGCCGGCTCCGAGCACCGCCGGGACCTGTACTACGCGGCGCGGGCCCTGGACAACACGATGTTCGTGGTCTTCGCGAACGTCGTCGGCGGCAGCGACCCGTGGCGCTTCAACGGTGGGGCGGCGATCTACGACCCGCAGGGACGTACGCTCGCCCGTGGCGCCGACGAGGGCACGGACACGCTCGTGGCGACCCTCGATCCGGCCGTGCTCACGGCCACCCGGGCGGCCCATTCGATGCTCGCCGATCTGCTGCCGGGCCAGGGCGGCCCACGCGTGTCGCTGACCGGTTAAGCCCATCGTGAAGTCGAAACACGTGGGTCTGTTGGCGGACACGTCGGTCCCGTAGGGTGCCCGAGTGCCACTGCTCCTGCTGGACCTGGACAACACCCTGCTGGATCGGGCCGGGCCGTTCCGCCGCTGGGGTGAGCGCTTCCTGGACGGCATCGGCGCGCCCCCCACCGACATCGACTGGCTGGTCTCGCTCGACGCGGACGGGTTGACCGACCGCTGGGACCTGGCCGACGCGATCCGGGACCGCTACGAGCTGCGTATCCCCTCGATCGACCTGGTGGAGGAGCTGCACGACGGGGTGGTGGCGCAGACCCGGCTCGATTCGCTGACCGCCTGCGCGCTGCGCATCGCCGACGACGCGGGATGGGTGCCCGTGGTGGTGTGCAACGGCACGGTACGCCTGGAGGACGCCAAGATCCGTCGTACCGGCCTGGACCGCTACGTCGCCGACTGGGTGATCTCCGAAGAGGCCGGGGTCAGCAAACCCAACCCGCGGATCTTCGCGCTCGCCGCGCAGCGGGTCCGCATGCCGTTGCGCGGCGCGTGGGTGGTCGGCGACAGCCCGGAGGCGGACATCGGCGGCGCCGCCGCGGTCGGGCTGCCCAGCGTCTGGCTGCACCGGGGGCGGACCTGGTCGGACGTGCGGTTCGCGCCGAGCCGCACGGTGGACGGGCTGATCGCGGCGGTCGCGACGGTGCTCGCGAGCTGACGCGGCTCGCTGCTCGCGTCCCCGCCGTAATTCGGTTGACCCGTGCTCGGAGCTGCCGCGAGGATGGGCGGCGCATCGTGCACCGGGCGAGCAGCCCGATCGAGGAGAGGAGGCCGGTCATGACCGTCTTCACCTGTCGCTTTCCGCTGCCTACCTCCGCCTCGACCAAGGGAACCTCACCACAGTGCGCGATCATGACCTTCCGGCGCTGGAGCGCCGGACCCGCGGCAAACGCCGCTTCGACGACGACGAGCCGCAGTTCCTGAAGCGGGCCCGGCCCACCGAGCCGCCCGTCGATCCCGACACCGAGCCCGATCCCGACACCGGCGAACGCTGGTCGTCGTGGGACGACGCGGTGCACGGGCCACAGCCGTACCCGGCCTGGTTGGTCACCGAGTTGGCCGCCAAGGACACCGAGTTGGGTGTGCTGAAGACCGGCAAGGAGGCGGACGTCCACCTGGTCCGCCGCGCGGTACCGGACACGGACCGGTCCTGCCTGCTGGCGGTCAAGCGGTACCGGGACGCGGAGCATCGGCTGTTCCACCGCGACGCCGGCTACCTGGAGGGTCGCCGGGTGCGGCGTTCCCGGGAGATGCGGGCGATGGCCGGCCGGACGGCCTTCGGCCGTCAAATGATCGCCGGGCAGTGGGCGGCGGCCGAGTTCGCCGCCCTGACGCGGCTCTGGGAGATCGGCGCCGGGCACGACCGGATCGCCGTCCCGTACCCCGTGCAGGTGCGGGGCACCGAGTTGATGTTGGAGTTCGTCGGCGACGCCGAGTCGGGCCTGGCAGCGCCCCGGCTGGCCCAGCTACGGCCCGGCCCGGCCGAGCTGCGCGACCTCTGGGGCCAGATGGTCGAGGCGCTGCGCGTGCTGGCCCGGGCGGGCTACGCCCACGGCGACCTGTCGCCGTACAACCTGCTCGTGCACTCCGGGCGGCTGGTCGTGATCGACCTGCCGCAGGTGGTCGACGTGGTGGCGAACCCGCAGGGGCCCGAGTTCCTGGCCCGCGACGTGCGGGTGGTCAGCGCCTGGTTCGCGGCCCGGGGGCTGGGCGCCGAGCACGTTGACCCCGGGAGGCTGACCGGGGAGTTGCTGCGCGAGGCGGGCATCCGCTGACCGGAGCGGGTCGGGTGGCCACGGTGACCGCCCGACCCGTCCGTGTCGATCACTGCAGGTAGCGCTCCACCTCGGGCTTGGGGCGTTCGCCCTGCGAGTCGGGGTCGCCGTGGGTGGCACGGGCGGCCCGGCGGCGGCGCAGCAGGTCCCAGCACTGGTCGAGGGATTCCTCCAGGGCGCGCAGGCGCTCGCTGGCCTCGCCCTCGGTGCCCGACTCGTGGGCCTGGGCTTCCGCGCGCAGCCGGTGCTCCTCGTCTACCAGCTCGGAGATCCGGTTCAGGATGGTCTTGTCGTCCATGCCACAGAGCCTGGCACAGGGTGCCCGCCATCGCCCGGATTCGGGGGTACCGGTGCGTCCTTGCTCACTGCGCTGCCCGCCCTCTGGGATCGCACGGGCGCGACCCCGACCGACGGGGCCCGTGGCCCACCGGACCGTGGGCCCGTCGTCGTCCGGGCCCGCCGACGACGACGGCCGATCGGTGTACGGGCGCGACCTGCGCCGGTGCCGGCACCTGACGATCCACTCAGGACAACGGGCCGCTACGGACATCGATGCTCGTCTGGGGCATCGGTGAAATCTCACCGGTCACAGATCTAGAGGTGTCCTGGAATTGGTGAGATGCTTCCGACGCCCAGAAGGTGAAAATTCCACAGCCCCGACCGGCCGAAGTGGACCGCTTAGGTCGTCGGGGCGACGAGGAGACGACGCATGTCCCAGGTGTCCGATGCCGGCCCCGCCCCCGTCAGCACCGAACCCCGGATGATCCCACTCCGTCGTGCCCTGCCCGCGCTGGTCCGCGATCCGCTGGGCGCGCTCGTCGGCTTCGCCGACGCCGCCGGCGGCGAGGTGGTCCGGCTGAACCTCGGCTCGTTCCGCCCGTACCTCGTCAGTCATCCCGAGCATCTGCAACGAGTGCTGCGGGACAACGTTGCCAACTACACCCGCGACGGCGAGGGTCTGTTGTGGCGGCCGGTCCGCCGGATCGTCGGCGACGCCATCCTGGTCGCCGAGGGCGAGATCTGGGAGTCCAGCCGGGGCGCGCTGCAACCGCTGTTCACCGCGAAGCGGGCCGAGACGCTCGTCGACAGGATGGCCGAGGCGATCAACGAGGCCGTCGACGAGTGGTGGGAACCGGCCCGCGAAGGCCGTCCGATCGACGGCGGGGCCGAGCTGACCCGGATCGTGCTGCGGACCACCATGCGGGTGCTCTTCGCCGACCGCATCTCGGTACCCGACGCCCTGCGGATCAGCGCGGCGCTCGACACCGTCACCACCGCGATGCTCCCGCGCCTGCTGGTGCCGTTCGTGCCGTACGCGGTGCCGATGCCCGGCGACCGGCGCTTCCGCGAGGCGGTGCGGACCATCGATGAGGTGGTGCTGCCGATCATCCGGGAGGCCCGGGCCCGGCCCACCGACGGCGAGGACATCATCTCCACCCTCTGCCGGCCGCGCGCCGACGGCAGCGAGCCCGACGAGTACGCGATCCGCGGCGACGTGGTGGCGATGTTCTCCACCGCCACCGAGACCACGATCGCCCTGCTCTCCTGGCTGTGGCCGGTGCTGGCGTCCCGGCCCGACGTGGCGGAGCTGATGACCGGGGAGATCGAGCGGGTGGTCGGCTCCGAACGGGTCGGCCGCGAGCACCTGCCGCACCTTCGCTACGGCCGCATGGTGCTCGACGAGATGCTGCGGCTCTACCCGGCCGGCTGGATGATCCCCCGTACCGCCGTGGGCGACGACGTGCTGGGCGGTGTGCGGATCAAGGCCGGTGGCACCGTGCTGGTCAGCCCGTACGTCACGCAGCGGATGTCGACCTTCTGGGACGACCCGACGCTGTTCGACCCGGAGCGCTTCGCGCCCGAGAAGCCCCGTCGACGCTACCGCTACTCCTACTTCCCGTTCGGCGGCGGCCCGCACCAGTGCCTCGGGCAGTACCTGTTCCTGCTGGAGGCGCAGCTCATCGTCAGCACCGTGCTGAGCCGCTACCGCTTCCGGCTGCGTGAGCCGGTCGGCCTGACACCCCGGCTCGGCGCCTCGCTGCAACCCAAGCAGCGGGCCGAGCTGATCGTCACCCCGGTCGAGCGTCCGGTCGCCTCGTGACCGGCGCGCCGTGGCCGGTGCAGGCCGGGCCCGACGCCGTCGCCGAGCAGGGCCGGGTGTGCGCGCTCGCCGTACGGGGCGTCCGCGACCTACAGGGTGTCACCGCCGCCCACCCGGAACTCTTCGACGCCGCGCCCTTCGACGCCGCGCTGCTCAGCTCGGTGGCCACCGCGATCGCGTTCACCGCGCCGTGGCACACCGCCGCCGAACTGCGGATCACCACCCGTACCCTGCTCTGGGTCTTCGCCGCCGACTGGCAGGTGGACTACCTGGCGCGGTCCGCCGACGACGTCCGGGCGATCGTGACCGACTGCCTGGCGGTCGCCGACGGCGCCGCGCCCCCGCCCGGCCGGCACCTCGCGCGGCTGCTGGCCGACCTGCGGGACGAACTGGCCACCGTGCCGGCGTTCCTTCGGCTGCGCCCGATCTGGCGCGACGAGCTGGGCCGGATGCTCGCCGCCGTGTCGCGCGAGTGGGACTGGAAGAACCTGCCCACCGACCCGACCACCGGGCAGCGTCTGCCGGACCTCGACCGCTACCTGGACAACGCCGACAACCTGGCCTGCTCCTTCGTCAACGTCACGCACTGGATCGCCACCGGCGACGACAAGACCCTCGCCCAGCTGACCGACCTGCTCGACGCCGGCCGTGGCGTGCAGCGGGTGCTGCGGCTGGTCAACGACCTCGCCACGCACGAGCGGGACGCCGAGTGGGGCGACCTCAACGCCCTGCTGCTGGTCGACGACCCGGCGCGGGTGCACGCCCGGCTCGCCGAGCTGACCAGTCGTGCCCGGGGCGACCTCGCCGCCCTCGCCGAGCGCTGCCCCCGTCAGGCGGACTACCTGCACCGGCAGATCTCCTTCACGGGCGGCTTCTACCAGGTGTCCGACTTCTGGGGAGCACGCGATGAGTGAGGGCACGGGACACGTGCTGGTCGAGCCCGCGACCGACGCCGCGCGTGAGCTGATCGCCGGCCTGGCGCTGCGACCGTGGGGGCAGGTCGCCCCCTCGGTGTACGAGAGCGGCCGGCTGGTCGCCGACGCGCCCTGGCTGCCGGGGCACCACCAGCGGATCGGGTTCCTGCTGCGCGAGCAGCGCCCCGACGGGGCGTGGGGCCCACCCGACGGGTACGCCCTGGTGCCCACGCTCAGCGCCACCGACGCCCTGCTCGCGGCGCTGGCCGACGGTGGCTCGGCCGGCGCGGACCTGGTCGCGCCGGTGGGGCGCGGGCTGCACGCGCTCACCGGCGGGCTGCTCGCCACGCACGCGCGCGCGCTGCCGGACACCCCCGCGCTGGACCTCATCGTCCCCGCGCTGGTCGAGTCCATCAACGGCCGCCTGTCCCGGCTGTCCCGGCTGGCCCGGGCGACCGCCGAGCGGCTGCCGCGCTCCCCGCTGGCGCTTCCGGCCGGGCTCGGCCCCGACCGGCTGCACGCGGTCCGCGCCGCGGTCGCCGCCGGGGTGGTGCTGCCCGCGAAGCTGGCCCACTTCTACGAGGTGCTGGGCGCGACACCGGCCGACGCCGGACCGACCCTCACCGCCGTCGGCGCGTCACCCGCCGCGACCGCCGCCTGGCTCAGCGTCGTCGGCCCGGACGCCGGCCCCGCCGCGCACACCTTCCTGCGGACGCTGATCCGCGACGGTGACGGGCCGGTGCCCTGCCCGACGCCGATCACCGTGTTCGAACGGGCCTGGGTGCTCAGCGGCCTGCGTCGCGCCGGCGTCGCGGTCAACCCGCCGGCGAGCCTGCTGCGCACCCTGGCCGGCGCCACCGCCGCCGAGGGCGTCGCCACCGGCGAGGGCCTGCCGACCGACGCCGACACGACCTCGGTCACGCTGGACGCCCTGGCCCGGCTCGGTCGCCCCGCCGACCCGGCCAGCCTCTGGGCGTACGAGACGGCGGACGGCTTCTGCACCTGGCCGGGGAGCGAGGACGGTTTCTCGGTCACCACCAACGCGCACGTGCTCGACGCCTTCGGCCAGCACGTGGCCGCCCACCCCGGCGCGGACGCGCGGTACCACCGGACGGTCGACCGGCTCAGCGCCGTGCTGCCGGCACACCAGCTCGCCGACGGCCGCTGGCAGGACCGGTGGCACGCCTCGCCGTACTACGCCACGGCCTGCTGCGTGCTGGCGCTGGCGGAGTTCGGTCGGGGCGGCATGGCGGCCGAGGCGCTCGACCGGGCGGCCCGCTGGGTCCTGGACAGTCAGCGGGCCGACGGATCGTGGGGGCGGTGGGGTGGCACGGTCGAGGAGACCGCGTACGCCCTGCAGGTGCTGGTGGCCGCGCCGACCGGAGCGCCCCGGGTCGACGACGCGGTGACGCGGGGCCACGCCTACCTGCATCAACCGTCGGGCCGGACCGACCCTCCACTGTGGTACGGCAAAGAGCTGTACTGTCCTACCGCGATCGTTCGCGCGGCGATCCTGGCGGCCTGCCGGCTCGCCTCCGTCCATCTGGGCGGGGTCGACCGATCGGTGGTGGATTGTGGTTACCAGGCAACAAAAACAGCGACTTGAGGGGTTGTGTGGACACTGCTAGCGTACGCAGAGCCTCAGCCCCGTACGCCCCGTCACGGCGGGACGTCGTCCTCCATGATCACCCGTTGATGAGCTGAGTCAACCCCTGCCTGGGACGGTTCAATGCGTTCTCGCGGTACGAGTATCCGCACCAAGGTTGTCGCCCTGCTGCTCTCCCTGGTCGCGCTCTGGATGTTCGCGGCCTGGGTCACCCTGCGTGACGGATTCAACCTGCTCGGTGTCCAGCTGCTCAACAGCAAGGTCTACGCGCCCAGCGAACCCCTCCTGCAGGAGTTGCAGTTGGAGCGGCGACTGACCCAGGCGTACCTGAGCAACCCCGACGCCGCGCAGCGCGCGGCGCTGGAGACCGAGCAGCGCAAGGCCGCCCAACTGGCCGACGACTTCGCCGGCTCGGTCCGCAACTGGCAGGTCGACGTGGCCGGCAGCTCGGCCCTCGATGCCCAGCTGGACGCCACGATCTCGCAGGTCGAGGAGCTGAAGCAGACCCGCGCCGACGTGCTCGCCCGCAAGGTGGACCGGATCTCCGCCGCCGACGCCTACACGGAAGCCATCGGATCGATCTTCCGGATCTACGACGTCACCGGCAGCCTCGACGACAAGGAGATCGCCGCCGACGCGGCCGCCCTGATCCAGCTCAACCGGATGAAGGAGCTGATCTCGCAGGAGGACGCGCTGCTCAGCGGCCTCTTCGGCACGGGCCGGATCAGCGGTCCGGAGTACGCCCGCTACGTCAGCCTGGTCGGTGCCGAGCGGTTCCTCGGCGAGGAGACCCGGGCCCGGCTCGCCGACGCCGACCAGCGCCGCTACCAGCAGCTCGTCGAGGGGGAGCCGTTCACGCGGCTGCGCGCCGTACAGGACAGCATCATCCGTGACGGCCGGCCGGCGACCCAGCTCCCGGTCAGCGCCGAACAGTGGCGTGGCACCGTCGAGCCGGCGCTCGCCGAGGTGAACGACGCCGTCGTCGACGGTGGTGAGGGCATCGTCGGTCGGGCCACCGGCGTGGCCGTCATGGTCGTCGTCCGACTCGTGCTCGCCACCGGTCTGGGTCTGCTCGCCGTCATCGCCTCGGTCGTCGTCTCGATCACCACGGCTCGTACCCTCCTGCGCCAGCTCGACCGGCTGCGGCAGGCCGCCTGGCAGCTCGCCGACGAGCGGCTGCCCGGCGTGGTCGCCCGCCTCGGTCGCGGCGAGGAGGTCGACGTCGCCACCGAGGCGCCCCCGCTGGAGTTCGGCACCGACGAGATCGGCCAGGTCGGCAAGGCGTTCAACGCCGTCCAGGAGACCGCCCTGCGCACCGCCGTCGAGCAGGCCGAGCTGCGCCGCAACGTCCGCGAGGTCTTCCTCAGCCTCGCGCGGCGTACGCAGGCGCTGGTACACCGCCAGCTCACCCTGCTCGACGCCATGGAACGGCGGGAGCACGACGCGGAGGAGCTGGAGGACCTCTTCCGGGTCGACCACCTGGCCACCCGGATGCGGCGCAACGCGGAGAACCTGATCGTGCTCTCCGGCTCCACCCCGGGCCGGGCCTGGCGGCGCAACGTCCCCATGGTGGACGTGGTGCGCGGCGCGGTCGCCGAGGTGGAGGACTACACCCGCGTCAACGTGCTGCCGCTGGGAGCCGTCTCGCTCGCCGGCCGGGCGGTCGGCGACATCATCCACCTGCTCGCCGAGCTGATCGAGAACGGCCTGTCGTTCTCGCCGCCGCACACCACGGTGGAGGTCCGCGGGCAGCTCGTGGCGAACGGCTTCGCCATCGAGATCGAGGACCGGGGCCTCGGCATGAGCGAGGAGGACCTGGCCGCGGCGAACCACCGCATCGTCGACCAGTCCGAGCTGAACCTCGCCAACGCCGCCCGACTCGGCCTCTACGTGGTGAGCCGGCTGACCGAGCGGCACGGCGTGCGCGTCCGGCTCAAGGAATCGGCGTACGGCGGCACCACCGCCGTCGTCCTCATCCCGTTGGAGCTGATCACGGCGAACGGAACCGGCCCGGAGGACTCCGGCGCGATCCCCGCCAGCCCGACGGCCATCGCGTTGCCCGCCGGCCCGACCACCGCCGGCCCCGTCGAGGGCGGTCGTCCCGCCAGCCTCTCGACGGTCGCGGTCGCCACCGCGACAACGAACACCAGCGCTGAAGGCGCGCCGCAGCCGGTGACCCCGGTCGCTTCGGCGCCGACCGAGAGCAGCACCACCACCGAGCAGACGGACGGGAGCGACAAGGACGTCGTACTCCCCACCCGCCAGCGCACCGCGGCGGCGGACCTGCCGACCCGGTCCCGGCGTGTCCTGGGCCAGCCGGCCCTGGAGGGCCCGACGGTGCCCACCGGCCTGCCCGCGGTGGAACGGGCCGGAACGGGCGGCGGCGAGCCGAACGCCGACGGCGGACCGGTCCCGGCGCGGGCCGAGACGGACCGCACCGGCTCCGGCCTGCCGGTCCGCGTCCGCCAGGCGAACATCGTGCCCGAGCTGCGCGACGATCCGGCGGTGACCGAGTCCGACGAGGAGGACGTGGTACGGCCCCCCGAGCAGGTACGCCGGATGATGAGCTCCTATCAGACCGGTACCCGGCGCGGTAGGACCGACGCGGCGCGGCTGCTGGGCGGCGCGTCGGGCGCGACGCCCGAGCCGACCGACGAGGACCCACAAGCCACCTGACCGAGCGCCGGCGCTGCGGGTTCCCGCGTGGTGTGACGGTCAAGCCCAAGACGAATACGGCGCAACTGCCGGGCGAGAAGAGGACGACGAAGTGGCCCAGAAGACGGCTTCGAGTGCCGACCTGACGTGGTTGCTGGATGATCTGGTAGGCCGGGTGAAGCAGGCCGAGCATGCGGTCGCGCTCTCCACCGACGGGTTGTTGATGGCTTCCTCGCAGGGGCTGAGCCGGGACGACGGCGAGCACCTCGCGGCGATGGCGGCCGGCATCCAGAGCCTGGCCCGGGGCGCCGGCAAGCGCTTCGGCGGCGGGCAGGTGCAGCAGACAATCATCGAGATGCAGTCGTCGTTCCTGTTCGTCACCGCCGCCGGCCGCAACGCCTGTCTGGCCGTCCTCGCCACCGAGGACGCAGACGTCGGGCTCATCGCGTACGAGATGGCGATGCTCGTCACCCGCGTCGGCAAGTACGTGGCATCCCCGTCGCGGGGCGCCGAACAGTCGGCTGGCGAGAGGTAACGGCCATGACGGTGCACGGGGATTCCGCAGAACATCAGTGGGTGGATGACCATGCGGGCCCGGTGGTGCGCCCGTACGCGGTGACGCGCGGGCGGGCTCGCCCGGTCACCGGCACGTTCGACCTGATCTCCCTGGTCACCGCGACCCGCGCCGACGTGACGCCGGAGGTCGGGATCGGTCCTGAGCACCTGGCGATCGTCGGCCTGTGCCAGCGAATACAGTCCGTCGCCGAGATCGCCGCCCACCTCGACCTGCCGGTGGGAACCATCCGGGTGCTCCTCGGCGACCTGGCGGCCCGCAACCTCGTGCAGGTACGCGAGCCGCAGACCACGGCCGGCCTTCCCGACAACAGCATCTTCGAGGCGGTAATCAATGGACTACGGGCACTCTGACCGGCCGGCGGGAGCGACGCCACTGCCCACCGCGATCAAGATCCTGGTCGCCGGCGGTTTCGGCGTGGGCAAGACCACCATGGTCGGAGCGGTGAGCGAGACCCGGCCGTTGCGCACCGAGGAGGTGCTGACCGAGACCGGCGTCGGCATCGACGACCTGTCCGGGGTGGAGAGCAAAACCACCACCACCGTGGCGATGGACTTCGGCCGGATCACCATCAGCGACGACCTGGTGCTCTACCTGTTCGGCACGCCCGGGCAGGACCGGTTCTGGTTCGTCTGGGACGAGCTGGCGCTGGGCGCGATCGGTGCGGTGGTTCTGGCCGACACCCGTCGGCTGGCCGACTGCTTCCCGTCGATCGACTACTTCGAGGGCCGGGGCACCCCGTTCGTCGTGGCGGTCAACTGCTTCGAGGGCGCGCGCACGTACCGGCTCGACGAGGTGCAGACCGCGCTGAACCTCGACCCGGGCGTACCGGTGCTGCTCTGCGACGCCCGGCAGCGGGAGTCCAGCAAGGAGGTGCTGGTGACCCTCATGGAGCACGCCATGAAGACCCGCGAGGCTCGTCGGCGCGCCGCCAGCGGGGACTGACCGAGTTTTTTTCCGGGGAGGCTGTCCGGATCGCTCCTGTCCGCTCGTCATGCTGGCGACAACCCGAGAGACAGGGAGCGACCGATGAAGTTCATGATGTTCGTCTGTAGCGACACCGCGCCGGACACCGACCCGACCGAGCTGCCCGACATCCACAAGTGGGTGGCCGACAACGACGCCCGGGGCCGCCGCCTGACCGGCAACGTGCTGGCACCGGCCAGCGCGGCCACCACGGTCCGTGTTCGGAACGGCGAGCTGCTGGTCTCCGAGGGGCCGTTCGCGGAGACCGCCGAGGTGATCGTGGGCTTCGACCTGCTCGACTGCGCCGACGTGGACGAGGCGATCGAGGTGGCACGTACCCACCCGATGTCCCGGGAGGGGCGGCTGGAGCTGCGCCCGTTCGGCGCTCTGCCCAGCTGATCCGATGATCCGCACCGACACCACGACCGGTGCGCCGGACAGCGTCGGCCCGGCCGCGGCGGCGCGGGCCGTCGCGGCCGCCGGCATGGACGCGTACCCCCGGATTGTCGCGACCCTGATCCGACTGACCGGGGACTGGGCGTTGGCCGAGGACTGCGCCCAGGAGTCGCTGGCCGCCGCGCTGGAACGCTGGCCCGGCGACGGTGTGCCGGCCAACCCGGGTGGCTGGCTGATGACGGTAGCCCGTAACCGCGCGATCGACGTGCTGCGCCGGGCCGCCGTCGAGCGTCGCAAGCTGCACGAGCTGGCGGTGCTCGCGCCGGAGGACCCACAGCCCGAGGCCGGAGCGGGGGAGGACGTGGTGGACGACCGCCTACGGCTCATCTTCACCTGCTGCCATCCGGCGCTCGCCCTCGACGCCCGGGTGGCGCTGACGCTGCGGACCGTCTGCGGGGTGCCGACCGTCGACATCGCCCGCCTCCTGCTGGTCAGCGAGTCGACGATGACCCGCCGGCTGACCCGTGCCCGGACCCGCATCGCGCAGGCCGGCATCCCGTACCGGGTGCCGAGCGGACCGGCGCTGGCCGAACGCCTGCCGGGCGTGCTCGCCGTGCTGTACCTGCTCTTCACCCCCGGCTACGTACCCGACGGCGAACCGGCGTTCGCCGACGAGGCCGTGCGCCTGGCCCGGCTGCTGGACGGGTTGCTGCCGCAGCAGTCCGAGGTCGCCGCGCTGCGGGCGCTGCTGCTGTTCCAGCACTCCCGTCGGGACGCCCGTCGGGACGCCGCGGGCAACCTGCTCACCCTCGCGCGGCAGGACCGCACGCGGTGGGACCGCGCGGCCATCGCCGAGGGCCAGGCCGCTCTTGCTCGGGTACGCGACGACGGGCCGTACGCGTGGCAGGCCCGGATCGCGGCCTGCCACGCCACCGCCACGTCCGTCGACGCCACCGACTGGGCGACGATCGCCGGCGCCTACGACGCGCTTGTCGACATCCGGCCGTCGCCGGTGATCGCAGTGAACCGCGCGCTCGCGCACGGCTACGCGTACGGGCCGGCCGCCGGGCTGGCCCTGCTCGCCGAGGCGCGTGCCGAGGGTGGGCTGTCCGGGAATCCGCTCGCGGTGGCGGTCGAGGCCGACCTGGTGGCCCGGCAGGGCGATCCGCTGCGGGCCGTCACGCTGTTCCGGCAGGCGGCAGCGACGGTCGGCTCCGCCGCCGAGCGCCGAGCCCTGCTCGACCGGGCGGACGAACTCTCCCGCTAACAAACCCGCCCCACTCCGCCCCACCCGCCCGGCCCCGCCCCGCCCCGCCCCGCCCCACCCCCGCGCGTCGCCGATCATGGAGTTGTGGTGGGCAACAAAAACCCCGTGCAACCTCAAACCAGGCACCACAACTCCATGATCGGCGGGCCGGTACCGCCCCCGCCCAGCGATCTTGCACGTTCTGCTGCGGCAAAAGGGGTATCCCACTCATGTGGACGGCAGAAACTGCAAGATCGGCGCGATCTCCCCGCTCGGCCCACTCAAGGCCGCCGGGTCGAAGGCGAGTGACGGTCGCGACGGGAAGACGGATGGCTGTACCGCTCGACCGGCCCTATCCGCCGAGGAGATGACGGATGTCAGCCGCCAGTCTGGTCATCTCCTCGCCAGCTTCCACCATCAAGACCGTCCGGGCCGACCACGCATCGTCGGCATACGCCTGCCGAGCACGCCTCAGCGTCACGCCGATGGCTACGTGGCCCCGCCCGTCATGGTGCGCATCTATCTGCAGCTCACCGTCGAGCGAGCACCAATTTCGTTTGCCCTCCCAGCCCCGCCAGTCGTCCGCCAGGGACTGAAAGAACCACTCAAGAGTCTCGTCCTCGGGCGCCCACCGACCCGCCAACGTGGCGCTCGTCTTCGCCATCATGCCCTCGTCGGAGATCTCTGATCGCACAGCGAGGATGTAGCCGTCGCCGTAGGGGTCGGTTGGAGGGTGCAGTGCCCAGTGGCAGCTTGTCCCTGGCGGATTCAGCACAAAGGGCTCTTGCATGGTCAACATGATGGCCCATGCATTCGCTACGTCCCGAGGAGCCACCTGGACACGACGCAGGCTCCCTCCCGCCGAAGCGGAAAGGAGCCTGCGAGACGCCGGTACGTGATCAGTTGGCGATCATGCGGCGCAGCACGTACTGCAGGATGCCGCCGTGGCGGTAGTAGTCCGCCTCGCCCGGGGTGTCGATGCGCACGACGGCCTCGAACTCCACGCCCGTGTCGGTCGTGACCGTCACCGTGCGCGGGGTCTCGCCGTCGTTCAGGGCCGTCACACCGGTGATGGTGAACATCTCGGTGCCGGTGAGGCCCAGCGACTCGGCGGTGACGTCCACCGGGAACTGCAACGGCAGCACGCCCATGCCGATGAGGTTGGAGCGGTGGATCCGCTCGTACGACTCGGCGATGACCGCCCGTACGCCCAGCAGCATGGTGCCCTTGGCCGCCCAGTCCCGCGACGAGCCCGAGCCGTACTCCTTGCCGGCCAGGATGACCAGCGGGATGCCGGCCTCCTGGTAGGCCATCGAGGCGTCGTAGATGGAGGTCTGCTCGCCGGTGAGGTGGTTGACGGTGAAGCCGCCCTCCACCCCGGGCACGAGCTGGTTACGGAGCCGGATGTTGGCGAAGGTGCCCCGGATCATCACCTCGTGGTTGCCCCGACGCGAGCCGTACGAGTTGAACTCGTGGCGCGGCACGCCGTGCTCGGCCAGGTAGGTGCCGGCGGGGGAGTCCGCCTTGATCGCGCCGGCCGGCGAGATGTGGTCGGTGGTCACCGAGTCACCCAGCTTGGCCAGCACCCGCGCGCCGGAGATGTCGACGACCGGGCTCGGCGTCTGCTGCATGCCCTCGAAGTACGGGGGCTTGCGCACGTAGGTCGAGTCGCTGTCCCAGGCGAAGGTGTCGCCGGTCGGCGTGGGCAGCGACTGCCACCGCTCGTCGCCCGCGAAGACGTCGGCGTACGCGGCGCTGAAGCCGGTCGCCCCGATCGCCTGGGCGATGACGTCCTGGATCTCGGCGCTGTTCGGCCAGATCTCCCGCAGGTAGACCGGGTTGCCGTCGCTGTCCTCGCCGATCGGCTCGTTGGCCAGGTCGATGTCCATCGTGCCGGCCAGGGCGTACGCGACGACCAGCGGCGGGGACGCCAGGTAGTTCATCTTGACGTCCGGGTTGATCCGGCCTTCGAAGTTGCGGTTGCCGGAGAGCACCGAGACGACCGACAGGTCGTGCTCGTTGACCGCGGCCGACACCTCCTCGGGCAGCGGGCCCGAGTTGCCGATGCAGGTCGTGCAGCCGTAGCCGACCAGGTTGAAGCCGAGCTTGTCCAGGTACGGCGTGAGCCCGGCCCGCTCGTAGTAGTCCATGACGACCTTCGAGCCCGGGGCCAGGGTGGTCTTCACCCACGGCTTGCGGGTCAGGCCCTTCTCGACCGCGTTGCGGGCCAGCAGGGCCGCGCCGATCATCACCTGCGGGTTGGACGTGTTGGTGCAGGACGTGATCGCGGCGATCACCACGGCGCCGTGGTCCAGCTCGTACTCGACGCCGTCGGTGCCGGTGACCCGGATCGGGTTGCTGGCCCGACCGCCGGCGCCGGTGGCCGCGGTCTCCAGGTCGCGCGGCTCGTCGGCCGGGTCGCTGAACTCGTTGGCGGGCGGGTCGCTGGCCGGGAACGACTCGGCGCTGGCCTCGTCGGCCGGGCCGTTCGCGCCGCGCGGCAGCTCCTCGCGGGCCACGCTCGGCTTGAGGTCACGCTCGCCGGTGGAGTCGTCGGCGACGTAGTCGGTCAGCGCCGAGCGGAACAACGTCTTGGCGCTGCCCAGCGGGACCCGGTCCTGCGGGCGCTTCGGGCCGGCGAGCGACGGCTCGATGGTGCCCAGGTCCAGCTCCAGGCGCTCCGAGTACGACGGCTCGGCGGCCGGGTCGTGCCAGAGGCCCTGCTCCTTGGCGTACGCCTCGACGAGCGCGACCTGCGCGGCGTCGCGGCCGGTCAGCTCCAGGTAGCGGACGGTCTCGGCGTCGATCGGGAAGATCGCCACGGTGGAGCCGTACTCCGGGGACATGTTGCCGATGGTGGCCCGGTTGGCCAGCGGAACGGCGCTCACGCCGGGGCCGTAGAACTCGACGAACTTGCCGACCACGCCGTGCTTGCGCAGCATCTCGGTGATGGTCAGCACCAGGTCGGTGGCGGTGGTGCCGGCCGGCATCTCGCCGGAGAGCTTGAAGCCGACGACCCGGGGGATCAGCATGCTGACCGGCTGGCCGAGCATCGCGGCCTCGGCCTCGATGCCGCCGACGCCCCAGCCCAGCACGCCCAGGCCGTTGACCATCGTGGTGTGCGAGTCGGTGCCGACGACGGTGTCCGGGTACGCCTGCCCGTTGCGTTCCATGATCGTGCGGGCCAGGTACTCGATGTTGACCTGGTGCACGATGCCGGTGCCCGGCGGGACGACCTTGAACTCGTTGAACGCGGTCTGGCCCCAGCGCAGGAACTGGTAGCGCTCCCTGTTGCGCTCGTACTCCAGCTCGACGTTGCGGGCGAACGCGTCCTCGCGGCCGAACAGGTCGGCGATGACCGAGTGGTCGATGACCAGCTCGGCGGGGGCGAGCGGGTTCACCTTGGTGGCGTCGCCGCCCAGGTCACGCACGGCCTCGCGCATGGTGGCCAGGTCGACCACGCAGGGCACGCCGGTGAAGTCCTGCATGAGCACCCGCGCCGGGGTGAACTGGATCTCCACGCTCGGGTCGGCGGTCGGGTCCCAGCCGCCGAGCTGCTGGATGTGGTCGGCGGTGATGTTCGCGCCGTCCTCGGTCCGCAGCAGGTTCTCCAGCAGGATCTTCAGGCTGTACGGCAGCCGATCGTGGCCGTCCACCTTGTCGATCTTGAAAATCTCGTAGCTCGCGTCTCCGACGCGTAGCTGGGTCTTCGCACCGAAGGTGTCGAGGCTCGCCACGTCGTACTCCTTCACACCAGCGACCGTGAGTAGTCCTGAGCAGTCTGTCGCACCGGCCGGGGTGCCGCCGAGGTTAGGTAGCACTTACCGCCGATTCCGTTCTCAAACAAAACCGTACGTCCGTCTTGCTATTTGCGCAACCCGGCAGGCCCGCTCCTCCATGCCTTACCCCTAGCCTCCTAGGACGCGCTACGCGGTGTGCGCTATGAGCCGAGGGACCGGCCCGGCGCGCCCACCGCGGGTAGGGTTCGAGGCCCGGCCGGAGGAGGGTCACCCGTGTTCGACGTCCAGCACTGGCTCGTGTCGCTGCCGCCGGTCGCGGTCTACCTGCTCGTCGCCGGGGTGATCGGCGTGGAGAGCATGGGCGTCCCGCTGCCCGGTGAGATCGTCCTGGTCAGCTCGGCCCTGCTCGCGGCCACCGGCGTGGTGGAGCCGGAGTGGGTGGCGACGGCTGCCGCGACCGGAGCCATCGTCGGCGATTCCATCGGGTACGCGGTGGGTCGTCGCGGGGGACGTCCGTTGCTCGCCCGCCTGGGCCGACGCTTCCCCCGTCATCTCGGCCCCGCCCAGCTCGCCCGCGCCGAGCAGAGCTTCGCCCGGCACGGTGTGTGGGCGGTGTTCTTCGGCCGGTTCGTGGCGCTACTGCGGATCCTGGCCGGCCCGCTGGCCGGGGCCCTGCACGTGCCGTACCGGCGGTTCCTGCTGGCCAACGCCGCCGGTGGGCTGGTCTGGGCGTTCGGCACCACGTACCTGCTGTTCAGCGTCGGCCGGGCGGCCGAGCACTGGCTCAAGGACATCTCCTGGGCCGGCCTGGTCCTCGCGGTGCTGGCCGGCCTGGGCAGCACCTGGTGGCTGCGTCGACGTGCCCACCGTCTGGAAGCCGCCGAGCCGGTGCCGTCCACGGAGGCAGTGCCGTCCACGGAGGCAGTGCCATCCACGGAGGCAGTGCCATCCACGGCAGTGGCGTCCGCCGAGCCGATGCCGTCCGCCGGGCGACCGCACGCCTGAACACTTCCCGTTCGGAACTAGAAACGCCGAAAGGGCCGGACCCCGTGATCGGGGTCCGGCCCTTGTCGGTTGCTCCTTAGCTGGTGGCGTAGCCGCGGGTGGCGATCCAGTCGGCGAGGTGTTCGACGGTGATGTCGTAGGCGGCGGTGTTCGGGTCGGCGGAGTCGGCGATCCGTACCACGTTGCCGTTGTCGCGGTAGCCCACGACGCTGATGTAGTGCCCGCCCTCGAAGGAGTGGATACCACCGTCGGTGTCGGTGCTGGTGCCGGCGATGTTGGCGACCACGGCGCGGCCGTTGTCGACGGTCTTGACGATGTCGGCGCGCAGCTGGTCGGTCTGCTTGGCGTCGGCGTCGGGCTTGCTGATCTCGACCGAGTGGTAGGCGTCGGTCTTGCCGGTCTCCTTGTTCAGGACCGGGGTGATGTCGTTGATGGAGTTGGTGCCGGCTTCGGTGGTGCCCATCTCCTTGGCCATGGCGTCGACGCTGATGTTCTTGCCCTGCACGCTCAGGGCGTTGCGGGCGGCGGCGGGGCCGCAGTAGTAGAAGTTGGGCTGGGCTTCGTAGCGCACGCCCAGCTGCCGCTCACCGTGGCCCTTGCGGTCGTTCTGGGTCTGCGACACGGGCTTGGCGGTGCTCTGCGCGGCGAACGCGGTGGTGACGGGGCCGGCGATGGCGCCGCCGGTGAAAGCGAGGCCGGCAGCGGTCAGAGCGGTCTTGCGAATCAGATCGGTACGCATGATGGCGTGCTCCTCTGCTTCATTCGGGGGAAACGCACACGGCACACGGGGGCGTGCCGGGCGGGAAAGTCCGTGTAAGCGGGGATCGGTCCCGGCGACCCGACAAGGGGGGTCTGCGCGGGGGGTGGTGCAACGGTCCGGGCCGGCGGGTCATTCCCGCCGCGGACCGGGGGCCGGCCGGGTGCTGCTCGGCCGTGCGGGGGTGTAACGACGCCGGCCGGGCGGGTGTTCCCGGCGGGCGGCTACCGGCTCTGGGCCGGGTGGTACTCGGTCGCGCGGGGGTGTAACGACGCCCGCCGGCCGGGTGTTCCCGGCGGCCACCCGGTGACCCGGGGTCGCGGCGGCGTGCCAGGTATAACGACCCCGCCCGGCCAGCGATTTCCGCCGCCAGGGTGCGACCCGTCACCGCACCCGCGCCTGAACGGGACAAACCACCCAGGCGGGACAGGCTGCCGGGCCCCACGGGTGATGATCGACTCGACATCGCCGACCTGGCGGCATCTGCGCACGGAGGATGCTCCGACAAGATCGTGCTCGAACCAGGAAAGAGGCCCCTCAGCGTGCGATCGAGGCCACTACAACCATGATCGAGCACGATCATGCCGGCACGCCACGTTCCACACGGACGTCCCCAGGTCGCCCGGAAGGTTGGTTAGGCGGAGTCCGCTGACTCACCGGCCTGGGCGTGACGTTCCCGCAGTCGCTGCCGGATCTCCTCCGGGGTGTACGCGCGCCGCCGCCGCTCGGCGCGGGCGATGACCACACCGGACGCTGCCACCCCGGCGAGGCCGGCCAGACCGAGAATCTTCCACCACCGCATTCCCTGCCGCATCGGCCTAGGCTAGTCCCTCATGAGCATCAGCCTGGATGAGGCCGTCGAGTTGACCCGCACCGGCGACGTGTGGGTGTTCCGGGGTCGTAGCGTGCCGGACCGGGCGATCCAGTTCACGACGAACAGTCCGGTCAACCACGTCGGAATGGCGGTGGTGCTCGACGACATGCCGCCGCTCATGTGGCACGCCGAGTTGGGCAAGTCGCTGCCCGACCTGTGGTCGGGCACGCACCAGCGTGGTGTGCAGCTGCACGACCTGCGGGACGCGGTCTCCGTGTGGGCCAACCGGTACGGTCAGCGGGCCTGGCTGCGGCAGCTCGATCCGCCGGCCGAGGGTGAGATGGAGCGCGCGGTGCTGCGGACCGTCGCGCGTCTGGACGGTACGCCGTTCCCGTCGACGGCGCAGTTGGCGTGGCGGTGGGTGCGCGGCCGGGTGCCGTCGATGCCGGGTCCTGGCCGGGCGGCCCTTCGAGCCGTGTCGCGGGCCGCCCAAGCCGTTCCGGGGATGCCGGCCACCCCGGACACGCCGGCAGGCCCAGGCACCCCGGAAAGCTCAGGCACGCCAGCAAGTCCGGGCACGGCGGCCGTTCCGAGCAGCTCGGCGGCCAAGGAGCGCGCGTTGGAGACGGCGTACTGCGCCGAGGTCGTGGCCGTGACGTACGAGGCGATGGGCCTGCTGCCGGCCGGTAAGCGTCCAAACTGGTACGACCCGGGTCGGTTCTGGAGTGGTGACGACCTGGGGTTGGCCGGGGGCGCCCGTCTGGGTACGGAGATCGAGGTGCGCGTTCCGCCCAGGTGAGGGCTCGAGCCGAGGTTTGGCCCACCCGGTGAGCGGCAATTGCTGTGCCCGTGAACGCCTCCACGGATCTCGACACGCTGACCGGCTTCTTCGACCGGTACGGCGCCGCGTTGACCTCGGGCGACCTGCCGTCCCTCGGTGGTTGTTACGCCCTGCCCGGGCTGGTGGTGGCGGACACGTACAGCTTCTCGTTCACCTCGCTGGCGGCGGTCGCGTTGTCCTTCGTGGGCGCCGCACCCGACTACCAGGAGCGGGAACTGATCGCCGCGCACGCCCGCATCGAGGACGTGCAGCCGGTGTCGGCGCTGCTGACCCTGGTGTCGGTCGAGTGGGAGTTCCTGGACAGTCAAGGGCGTGCGGTGCCGGGGGAGCGGTACCGCTACCTGCTGCGGAACTCGGGTGAGGGTCCGCTGATCTGCACGGTCGTCCGGACGGCCTGACCGGCGGCGGACCGTCGACGCGGCCGAGCCGTTTTCTGCGCGGAGGGGGCCGGTCGGTCTGATCCGTACCCGCCCGGTTTCTCCTCCGGCCGGCGCTGGCTACGCTGTCGCGTCGGTGGGACGAGGGGAGACCTGATGGCGGTGGGGCCGGACGGCGCGGGAGGTCCGCGGACGGCGCGAGTGGTGCTGTCGTTGCCGTGGATCGTGGTGCTGGTGGGCGTCTGCGCGCTGGCGGTGCTGTTGGTGGTCGCGCTGTTGTCGTTCCGTACCCGCGAGCGGGAGGGCGCGCCGCGTGCCGCGCCGCCGGTGTTCCTGCCGACGACGCCGGCCGTGGCGTCGTCGGCGCCGACACCCGGTGGGCTGGAGCGGCGGACGGCGTCGCCGCGTGCCTCGCGCAGCAGCCGGACGCCGTCGCCGCGCGCCACCACGAAGTCGCCGTCGGCGGGGGCGACGAGCGCGGCGGCGCTGGCGACGAGGGACCCGGCGTTGTCGGCGCAGTACAAGGTCGGTACGGATGGCTGGAACGCGACCGAGGCCACCCTGTCGGTGACCAACGAGTCGGACGGGTCGGTGGACTGGCGGGTGGAGTTGGCCTTCGCGGACGACACGCGGGGCCTGCGGGTGAGCGGCGCGGCGGGGATCTCGGTGGCGGCGCAGGGTGACGGCGCGTTCGTGCTCAGCGGCGGAGAGTCGTTGGGTGCGGGTGACACGCAGACCCTGCGGTTGCGGGTCAGTTGGGATGGATCGGCGCAGCGTCCGGTGCGGTGCGTGGTCAACGGGGTGGAGTGCCGGCTCAGCTGACCGGGCGTCGGGTCGGGTCGCACGCGACGCCGGCGCTTTCCGGGGCGGGCCGTCGATCGCTAGGCTGCCCGGACGGCCCGCTGAGGGAGGTACATGTCCGGCATGCGTCGTGCCCCGCGACCATCGCACGGTCCGGCGGCCATCGCGTCGTCGCCGTGGATCGTGGTGGGTGCCGGCGTCGTCGTGATGGTGGTCCTGCTGTTCGTGGCCCTGGGCGCGTACCGGGGGCGTAGTCCGGCGCGGGACGACGGGCCCCCACCGGCGGGTCTGCCGTTGCCGCAGGCGCCGGTGTCGCCGTCCGGGCTGTCGCCGACGCCGCTGCCGCAGAATTCGGCGCTGCTGCCCGGGTTGTCGCCGCGGGCGACCGGGTTGCCGCCGAGCACGCCGGCCATGTCGCGGCCGCCGGCGGTCGGCCCGTCGGTGGCGTCGACGTCGGCGCGGCCGGCGTCCCGGCCGCCGCCGCAGCAGCCGCCGGCGGTGGGTGGACGCTACCGGGTGGTGCAGAGCTTCGACGGCGGTTTCATCGGCGAGGTGCTGATCGTCAACGCGTCCGGTGTGGACCGCGGGTGGACGGTGCGGTTCGAGTTCGCCGGTGGCCGGTTGGTGACCACCTGGGTCGAGGGCGTGCCCCAGGGGACGGTGCGGCAGTTCGACGGCGGTTTCACGTACGTCAGTGGGGTCGACGTGCCGGCCGGTGGGTCGGTGGCGCTGCGCTTCCACCTGGAGCGGGCGTCCACGACGCCGCGCGGGTGCACTGTCGACGGGGCGCGTTGTAGCGGGTTCTGAGCGACGCTTGCGCAAGTTTGCTGTCCTGTTACGACTTTGTTTGCAAGGTATTGCAGATCGTTGCGGCAAGGGTTAGCGTGCGGCCAATCACGACCAGAGGAAGGTTGTCGATGAAACCCCCGCCGATCCCCCGTACCGCCCTGCTCGCACTCGCCTGCCTGCTCACCGTCACCCTCGTCGGTACGCCGGAATCCGCGCGTCCACTCGGCGCCGACGCCGACGCCGACGCCGACCCCCGCCCCTCCAGCACCGAGCCCCTGGCCGCGGCCGGCGCCGTGCAGTGGCGTGACGAGCCCACCGCCGACGCGCTGCTGGCAGCGGGCGCCGACACCGCGCGCGCCGAGCAGTTCTACTTCGTCCTGCCGGACCGGTTCGCCAACGGCGACCGGCGCAACGACTCCGGCGGGCTCACCGGCGACCGGCTGCGCACCGGACTCGACCCGACCGACAAGGGCTTCTACCACGGCGGCGACCTCAAGGGCGTGATCGACAAGCTGGCCTACATCCAGGGCCTGGGCACCACCGCCATCTGGCTCGCGCCGATCTTCAAGAACCGCCCGGTGCAGGCCAGGGGGGACGACATCTCGGCCGGCTACCACGGCTACTGGATCACCGACTTCACCCAGGTCGACCCGCACTTCGGCACCAACGCCCAGCTCAAGGAACTGGTCTCGCTGGCGCACCGGCGGGGCATCAAGGTCTATCTCGACGTCGTGGTCAACCACACCGCCGACGTCATCAGGTACGCCGAGGACCGCTACGCCTACGTGGACAAGGCGACCTCGCCGTACACGGACGCGCAGGGGCGGGCCTTCGAGGACCGCAACTACGCCGACGGCAGCCGGGACTTCCCGACCGTCGACGCGAACGCCGGCCCGTACACGCCGGTTTTTCCCGAGCCGGGTGACGCGACCGCGAAGGCGCCGGCCTGGCTCAACGACGCCAGCATGTACCACAACCGGGGCGACTCCACGTTCTCCGGCGAGAACAGCGAGTACGGCGACTTCGCTGGCCTCGACGACCTGTGGACCGAACGTCCCGAGGTGGTGCGGGGGATGACGAAGGCGTACGGCGACTGGATCGGCGCGACCGGCGTCGACGGGTTCCGGCTGGACACCGTCAAGCACGTCAACATGGACTTCTGGCCGCAGTTCACCCGGGGTGTCGAGCGGGCCGCCGAGAAGGCCGGCAAGCGGGACTTCTTCGTGTTCGGGGAGGTCTACAGCGCCAACCCGGAGATCACGTCGACGTACGTGCGGCGCGGCGGCCTGCCGGCCACCATCGACTTCGCCTTCCAGGAGGCGGCGCGGGGCTACACGGCGGGCGGCGGCTCGGCGAAGGCCCTCGCCGACGTGTACGCCCGCGACGACCTCTACGCCGCCCGCGACACCGACGCCGGCCGGCTGACCACCTTCCTCGGCAACCACGACATGGGCCGGATCGGCTCGTTCATCGCTGGCGGCGGCACCGACCCGGCCAGTCACCTGCGCCGCGACCAGCTCGCCCACCAGCTCATGTTCCTCACCCGCGGCCAGCCGGTGATCTACTCGGGTGACGAGCAGGGCTTCACCGGTCCCGGTGGGGACCGGGACGCCCGGCAGGACATGTTCGCGTCGAAGGTGCCCGACTACCTCGACGACGACCTGCTCGGCACCGACCGCACCCATGCCAGTGACCAGTTCGACACCGCCCACCCGCTGTACCGGACGATCTCCGAGTTGGGCCGGCTACGCCAGGCGCACCCCGCGCTGCGCGACGGCATCCAGGTCACCCGGTACGCCGCCGACGGTCCCGGTGTGTTCGCCGCCTCCCGCGTCGCGCCCGCGGACCGCACCGAGTACGTCGTCGCCGTGAACAACGCCGCGACCGCGCAGACTGTCAGCGTGGACACCTGGTCGGCCGGCGTCACCTTCACCGGCATCTACGGCGGTTCCGCCAGCGCGAAGGCCGGCGGCGACGGGAAACTCACGCTGACCGTGCCGCCGCTGTCGGCGGCCGTGTACCGCGCGGGCAGCCCCATCGCCCGGCCGAGCGGCGCGCCGACCATCGCCATCACCACCCCCGCCCCCGGCGCGTCGGTGGCCACCCGCGCGGCGGTGACCGCGAAGGTGACCGGCGACCCGCTGGCGACCGTCACCGTGGCGGCCCGGGTCGGCGGCGGCCGGTGGACGTTGCTGGGCAGCGCCGACCACGCGCCGTACACGGTGCACCACGACCTGGACGGGCTGGCCGGCGGCACCCGTGTCGAGTACCGCGCGGTCGTCCGTGACGGGCGGGGCCGCATCGCCACCGCCCGGTCCGTCGCCGTCGTCGGCACGCCCGAGCTGGGCGGATCCCGCGACTGGGCGGTGGTGCACTACCAGCGTCCGGCCGGCGGGTACGACGACTGGGGGCTGTACGCCTGGGGCGATATCGACCCGGCGTACGTCACCGAGTGGCCCAAGGGGCAACCGTTCGCCGGGGAGGACTCCTACGGCCGGTTCGCCTGGGTGAAGCTCAAGCCGGGCGCGAAGTCCGTGGGTTTCGTGGTCGTCGACTCCGGTGGCACGAAGGACGTCGCCCAGGACCGCAGCATCGACGTGACGACCACCGGTGAGATCTGGCTCAAGCAGGGCGACGCGACCGTCTATCCGAGCAGGCAGGCGGCGACCGGGCAGCCGGACCCGGCGGTCGAGGAGGGCACCGCGGTGATCCACTACCGGCGGGCCGACGGCAACTACGACGGCTGGGGTCTGCACCTGTGGGACGGCGCGGCCAACCCGACCGACTGGGCCAGCCCGCTCGCGCCCACGTCGACCGACGCGTTCGGCGCGGTGTTCCGGGTGCCGCTGGCGGCCGGGGCCACCGGGCTGAACTACATCGTGCACAAGGGTGACACCAAGGACCTGCCCGACGACCAGCGGCTCGACTTCGCCAGCGCCGGACGGGAGGTGTGGCTGCTCGCCGCCACCCCGGGGCGTCTGCTGCCGGGCACCGCGACCAGCGCCGGAGGGGACACCGACATCGGCAAGCAGAAGGCGCACTGGATCGACCGGTCCACCATCGCCTGGCAGACCCCACCGACCGACGGCCGGGTGTACGCCCTGGTGGCCGCACCGGCCGGCGGGGTGAGCGTCGTCGACGGGGAGCTGTCCGGGGCGTACACCAGTCTGCCGTTGCGCGCGCAGCGCAACGGGCTCACCGAGGCCCAGCGCGCGGCGTTCCCGCACCTGTGGTCCCACCGGGCCTTCACCCTCGACCGGGGTGACCTGGCGAAGGTGCCGGCGGCGCTGCGCGGGCAGCTCCTGGTCACCGAGCGCGACGCCCAGGGAAAGCTGCTCGCCGCCACCGGCGTGCAGATCCCCGGCGTGCTCGACGACGTGTACTCACGAGCCACCCAGGTCACGCTCGGTCCGACCTTCGCCGGCCGGACGCCGAGCCTCGCGCTCTGGGCGCCGACCGCCCGGACGGTGGAGCTGGAACTGTTCGACTCGCCCACGGCCGCGTCGAGGACGGTGCCGATGCGCCGCGACGACCGCACCGGCGTCTGGTCGGTACGCGGCAGCCACGCCTGGACGGGGAAGTACTACCGCTACCGGGTGCAGGCGTGGCAGCCCGCCGCCCAGCGGATGGTCACCGCGTCGGTCACCGACCCGTACTCGGTGTCCCTCGCGGCGGACTCCACGCACAGCCAGCTCGTCGATCTGAACGACCCGGCGCTGGCCCCGCCCGGGTGGCGCACGCTGCGCAAGCCGGCCGCGGTGCCCGCGTCGAAGGCGCAGATCTCCGAACTGTCGGTGCGCGACTTCTCCATCGCCGACGAGACCGTGCCGGCCGAGCGGCGGGGGACGTTCCTCGCGTTCACCGACCCGGGGACCGCCGGCATGAGGCACCTGCGGGCGCTCGGCGACGCCGGCGTCACCCACCTGCACCTGCTGCCGGCGTTCGACTTCGCCACGATCCCCGAGAAGCGGGCCGACCAGCGCCAGCCGGCCTGCGACCTGGCGGCGTTGCCGCCGGACTCGGACCAGCAGCAGAAGTGCGTCGCGGCCGTCGCCGACACCGACGGTTACAACTGGGGGTACGACCCGCTGCACTACACCGTTCCGGAGGGCGGCTACGCGGTCGACCCGAGCGGGGCGGCGCGGACCGCCGAGTTCCGCCGCATGGTGGCCGGGGTGAACGACGCCGGCCTGCGGGTCGTCATGGACGTGGTCTACAACCACACGGCGGCGGCCGGCGTCGACACGAACTCGGTGCTCGACCAGGTGGTGCCCGGCTACTACCACCGGTTGCTCGACGACGGCACGGTCGCCAACTCCACCTGCTGCGCCAACACCGCTCCCGAGCACGCGATGGTGGGCAAGCTGGTGGTCGACTCGCTCGTCACCTGGGCCCGTCAGTACAAGGTGGACGGTTTCCGGTTCGACCTCATGGGCCACCACCCGAAGGCGAACATCCTGGCCGTCCGTACGGCCCTGGACAAGCTGACCGTCGCCCGGGACGGCGTGGACGGCAAGGCGATCATGCTCTACGGCGAGGGCTGGAACTTCGGCGAGGTCGCCAACGACGCCCGGTTCGAGCAGGCCACCCAGGCCAACATGGCCGGCACGGGCATCGGCACGTTCAACGACCGGCTGCGGGACGCGGTGCGTGGCGGCGGCCCGTTCGACGTCAACCCCCGCGCGCAGGGCTTCGCCTCCGGGCTCTACACCGACCCCAACGGCGACCCGGTGAACGGCTCGACGGCCACGCAGAAGGCCCGACTCCTGCACTCCCACGACCTGATCAAGGTGGGCCTCACCGGCAACCTGCGGGACTACCGGTTCACCGACACCTCCGGGCGTACGGTCACCGGGGCGCAGGTGGACTACAACGGCTCACCCGCCGGGTACACCGCCGCGCCGGGGGAGGCGGTCACGTACGTCGACGCGCACGACAACGAGATCCTGTACGACGCGTTGGCGTACAAGCTGCCGCAGCACACCAGCGCGGCGGACCGGTCCCGGATGCAGGTGCTCGCGCTCAGCACGGTGGTGTTGGGGCAGGGCACCGGGTTCGTCACCGCCGGTACCGAACGGCTCCGGTCGAAGTCGCTGGACCGCAACTCGTTCAACTCCGGTGACTGGTTCAACCAGATCCGCTGGGGCTGCGCCGACGGCAACGGGTTCGGCGTCGGCCTGCCACCGGCGCAGGACAACCAGGACAAGTGGCCGTACGCCAAGCCGCTGCTCGCGGACCCGGCCCTGGTGCCCGACTGTTCGGCGATCGACACGACCGACGCCCGGTACGCCGAGCTGCTGCGCATCCGGGCGTCGTCGCCGGTGTTCGGGTTGGGTAGCGCCGAGCAGGTGCAGCGGCGGGTGGCGTTCCCCCTGTCCGGCGAGTCGGAGACCCCGGGCGTGCTGACCATGACCCTGGACACCCGCGGCCTGGGCGGCACGTGGACGTCGCTGACGGTGGTCTTCAACGGCACTCCGGAGACGACGAGGCAGACGGTGACGGGTCTGCGCGGCGCGGACGTGTCGCTGCACCCGGTGCTGGTGAACTCGGCCGACCCGACGCTGCGGACGGCGTCGTTCGACCGGGCGGCCGGCGTCTTCACCGTACCGGCGCGCAGCGTGGCGGTGTTCGTTCAGAAGTGAGCGGGGACCGGCCCCCTCCCGCGTCGCGCGGAAGGGGGCCGGTCCGTGTGGTGCTTCGTGCGTCGTTCGTCGATCAGGCGAAGCAGTTCTCGATGGCGCCGCCCGGAATGGCCAGGCAGTTCGTCGGACGGTTCGCGGTGATGGCGGACTTGTCGTCCACGTTCACCGGCCCGAAGAAGGTGAACACACCGCCCGGCGCGAAGGTCGAGAAGTTGTTGGCGACCTTCGTCTTCGACAGGTTGACCTCGCCGAAGATGTTGAAGATGCCGCCGCCGACCCCGATCGGGCCGATGGCCCGGTTGCCGACGACCTCGGTGCCGCGCAGCGTGAGGACGCTGCCGGCGTTGAAGACCCCGCCGCCGAAGAAGCCGGCGGTGTTCTCCTTGATCCAGCTGTCCTCGACGGTCACCGCGCTGTCGAAGGCGATGGCGAGACCGCCACCGACCCCGGCGGTGCTGTTCTTCGCCACCGTCACCTTGTGCAGGTTCAGCTGGCTGTCCGCCGCCGCCAGACCACCACCGGCGAGGACCGCCGTGTTCGAGGTGATCTCGGTGTCGTACGCGGTGGTGTTGCCCTCGATGTCGAGGTAGCCGCCGCCGAAGCCCAGCGTCTCGTTGTCGCTGATCACGGCCTTCTTCAGCTCGACGGTGCCACCGTCGACGTCGTCGGTGAAGATCCTCGCGGCGCCGTTGGAGATGCCGCCACCGCCGATGATCGCGGTGTTGTCCTTGATCTTCGACTCCTCGACGTTGAGCAGGCCGGCGTTGAACACACCGCCACCGAAGAAGAACGCGGTGTTGCCCGCGACGGTGCTGTGCCAGATCTTCGTGGTGCCGAAGTTGGCCACGCCGCCGCCGTTGCCGCCGGACTGGTTGAGGACGACCTCGGACTCGATGATCTCGGCCGTGCCGCCCGGCTGGACCAGGATGCCCGCGCCGTCGTTGTCATCCGGCTCCTCGACGAGCGGCGTGACGGCGCCCGGCGCGGCCTTCGTGGTGGCCTTCGCCGTCACCTTCGGCGCGGCCTTCAGGCCGGCCTTCGGGTTGGCCTGCCGCGCGGCGAGGGCCTGGTTCAGTGGAGTACCGGCCTTCACCTGCGCCGCGATCGCCTCGGAGTCCGAGTAGGACGCCCAGACGGCCGCCGGCTCGACGGCGCTGAACAGCTCCAGGGTCTGACCACCCTTGATGGTCAGGCCCTTGATGGTGAGGTGTCCGCCCGCGCCGACGTTGAGGATCCGGAAGTAGTCGGCCGTGGCCTCGCGGGCGATCGTCGTGTGCTCGCCCTTGAGGGTGATGCGCTCGGTGATCACCGGCAGGCCGTTGCCCTCGTAGTCGTTGCGGGTCAGGTTGTAGGTGCAGCCCTTGGCCAGCTCCAGCACACCGCCGTGCTTGTTGTTGGCGAACACGATCGCCTGGATCAGCTTGTCGGTGTCGCAGGGCACCTCCTTCCCGCGCTCGTGGTCCTTGTCCCGGTCCTTGCCCTTGTCCTTGTCCCGGTCCTTGTCCCAGTCACGACCCTCGTCACCGTGCTGGTCGCCGTCCTTGCTGACCTGCGCGGTGTTCCAGTTCAGGCCGACCGCCCCGGCGCTGCCCGCGACGCCCACCGCCGCGAGACTGATCACGCCCGTCAGACCGGCCACGCCGCTGGCGAGCCAGAGCTTGCGACGGCGTTTGGCCGTCGCCCGCCCGGAGGCTTCGTTGTTCGTTAGGTAGTTGGACATCGGAGCTCTCTGCCCTCTCCTCGTACCAGACAGGGTCGCCGCCCTCAGACGGTCGTCCCCTGCTACAAATCGGTTGTAGCTCCCAAGAACACCGTATGAGAATGTTCCTCGCCTCGCGGGAGTATCCGAAACAACCCCACATTCGGTTCATGTTGGGCGTTGATGACTCGGGCGGGCACGCTCGGCACCGTTGGTGGCGGACCCGCCCGGAGGCCCCGGCCGGGCACGCCGCCCCCAAGCCGGGCTGTCAGGCCCCTGACCAGCCGAAACGGGTACGCCCCTCCGTGCCGCTGCCGGCTCGGAGGGGCGTGCCCTCTATGTGGTTCAGCCCCGCCCGGTCAGGCGAAGCAGTCCCGAACGTTGAAGCAGTTCGTCGGCCGGTTGGCGGTGACCGCAGACTCGTCGTCAAGCAACACGGTTCCGCCGAGGCTGTTGAAGATGCCCCCCGGTGCGAGCGTGGAGAAGTTGTGCGCCACCGTCGTCCGGTGGAGCGTGACCTCGCTCCCCTCGGTGTTGAGGATGCCGCCGCCACGGGCGAACGGACCGATGGCCCGGTTGCCGACGACCTCGCTGTCGCGCAGCGTCGTGCGGCTCTCGTCGTTGAAGAGGCCGGCACCGCCGGACCCCGCGGTGTTCTCCGTGATCACGGTGTCCTCGATCGTCGCGGTGCTGTCGGAGACGACCGCCAGACCACCACCATCGCGGCCAGTGCTGTTCCTGGCCACCGTGGCCTGCTTCAGGCTGAGCTGGCTGTCGGCCACGGCCACGCCGCCGCCCGCCAGAACCGCCGTGTTGTCGGTGACCCTCGTGTCGTGCAGGGTCGTGCTGCCCTCGACGTCCAGGACGCCGCCACCGAAACCGAGCGTCTCGTTCTCGGTGATCTCGCTCTTGTAGACCCAGACCGCGCCACCGTCGACACCGTCGGTGAGGATGTCGGCCGCGCCGTTGGCGATGCCGCCGCCACCGATGATGCCGGTGTTGTCCTTGACCGTGGACTCGTCGACCTGGAGCACGCCGGCGTTGAAGATGCCGCCGCCGTAGAGGAAGGCGGTGTTGTGTGCCACCGTGCTCTTGCTGAGCCGCGTCGAACCGAAGTTCGCCAACCCGCCGCCGTTGCTGCCGGACTGGTTGTAGAGCAGTTCGCTGTCCAGGATCTCGGCCCGACCCCCGGGCTGTACGAGCACCCCGGCACCGTCGTTGAAGCCGGGCTCCTCCACCAGCGGCACGATCCCCGTGGCGGCCACCGGCGTGGCGGTCGCTGTCGGCGTGGCCGTGGTGGCGGACCGGGCCGCCGCCCCCTTGGCCGCCGCCTTCGTGGCCGCCGCCGCCTCGGCCGTCGTGGCGGCTGGTGCCGTGGGCTGCGCCGGCTTGGCTGCCGCCTGCTTGGCTGCCGCCTTCGTGGCTGTCGCCGGCTTGGCTGCCGTCCCGGTGGTCGGCTTGGCTGCGGTCGTTGGCTTCACCGCAGCCGGCTTGCCGGTGGTGGCCGTCGCCGTGGCGGCTGGGACGGAGGTCGAGTACGACCCCCAGACCGTGGCCGGCTCCACCGTGGCCGCCTGCCGGATGGTTTGCCCACCCCTGATGCTCAGGCCCTTGAGGGTGAGGTTCCCGCCCGGACCCACGTTCAGGATCCGGAAGTAGTCGGCGTTGGCAGCGCGGCCGATGACCGTGTGCTCGCCCTTGAGGGTGATGGGCTCGGTGATCACCGGAAGACCGTTGCCGTCCTGGCTGCGGGTCAGCGTGTAGGTGCAGCCCTTCGCCAGTTCGAGGACGCCTCCGTCGCCGCTGTTGGCGAAGGTGATCGCCTGGATCAGCTTGTCCGAGTCGCAGGGCACCTGCCTGCCGCGGTCCTTGTCGTGGCGCTCGTCGTCACCGCCGCGAGCGTCGAAGCCGCTCCAGTCGTCGCCGCTGGACCCTTCGTCGTCGCTTCCCTTGTTCTCGTCGGCGTTCCCGCCGGCGTCGCTGACGTTCTGCCGGTTCGTCGACGGCTGGGCGTCGGACACCCGATCGGAGGTGGGCTTGTCGTCCCGCGCGGCGATACCGCCGAGGGCGGCCAAGCCCACCACCCCGGTCAGGCCGGCCACGCCGGCGACCCATAGCGCCCGTCGTCGTCGTGTCGGCGGCGCCGTGGAGGCCCCGCCCTCGGTACTCGTTATGTCATCGGACATCAGAGCCTTCCGCCCTTCCTACTACCAGACGGGGTCGCACCGCCCGCAGCGCCACGACCAGCTACAAATGGCATGTAGCCTCTGATGCTCACCGTATGAGAACTATCTTCGCGAGGCGGACGTATCCGAGAAAAGCCCGCATATGCCTCAGGTTAGGGCACGGGCCACTAAGGGGTCGGGCTGACCGGAAGGGGCGTGAGCAGGCCAAACGCCCGGTAGTCGGGCATCCTGCTCGGTCGTGGGGCGCTTGGCGCGGTCTGATCGACTCGCGTTCCCTGAAGACGCGGTGTCCGAGCACGGCCGACGCCCCGACACCCCGGAAGCCGAGTCGATCAAGCCTGAGTCGGCCGGAAGAGCCGGCCGGGGGGCAAGAAAGCGCGGGCCGGGCCGGACGTTGAGGCGTCCGGCCCGGCCCGCGGGTCGTGCGTGTGTGTCAGCCGGGCAGGCGAGGGCCCGCCTCGCGCTGCTCGGCCAGCCAGGTCTCCACCTCGTCGGAGGTGCGTGGCAGGCCGGCCGACAGGTTCACCGCGCCGGTCGCGGTGACCAGGACGTCGTCCTCGATGCGGATGCCGATGCCGCGCAGCTCGGCCGGGACCAGCTCGTCCTCCGGCTGGAAGTACAGCCCGGGCTCGACGGTGAGCACGTAGCCCTCGCCCAGCGCGCCGTCGCGGTACGTTTCCTTGCGGGCGTTCGAGCAGTCGTGCACGTCGATGCCGAGCATGTGACCGAAGCCGTGCAGCGTCCAGCGCCGGTAGACCGAGGACTTCTCGTCCATCGCCTCGTCCACGCTCACGGGCAGCAGGCCCAGGTCGGACAGGCCCTCGGCGAGCACCCGCATGCAGGTCAGGTGGACGTCCTTGAACTTCACGCCGGGGCGGATGGCATCCATGCCGGCCTGCTGCGAGGCGTACACGATGTCGTAGACCTGGCGTTGCAGGGCGGTGAACCGGCCGTCGACCGGCAGCACCCGGGTCACGTCGGCGGTGTAGAGGTTGCGCCCCTCGACCCCCATGTCCATGAGCAGCAGGTCACCCGGGCGGGTGGCGCCGTGGTTGTGCACCCAGTGCAGGATCGTGGCGTGCTCGCCCGCGCCGACGATCGAGCCGTACCCGACGTCGTTGCCGTCGTGGCGCGCACGCAGCGCGAAGATGCCCTCCAGCAGCCGCTCGGAGACGGCCCGGTCGGCCGGCAGGACACGGGCCACGTCCTCGAAGCCGCGAACGGTGGCGTCGATCGCGTCCTGGAGTTGGCCGATCTCCCACTCGTCCTTGACCAGCTTCATCTCCGAGATGGCGATGGCCAGCTCCCGGTCGCGGGCCGGCTGCCCCTCGGCGCGCGGCCCGTCGTAGGGGCGCACGGCCGCGTCCACCTGGGCGTCGAAACCGCGCAACACCCGGGTACGCCCCGGAGCGAGGTCGGCCAGCGCCGCCTCCAGACCGGTCAGGTCGGCGGTGGACATGCCCAGCTCGGTCGACTTCTCCCCGAGGGTGTGCCGCCGGCCCACCCACAGCTCACCGTGCCGGCTGCGGAAGAACTCGTCGGTCTCGCGCGACGAGCGGGGCCGCATGTACAGGGTCGCGTCGTGGCCCGAGCCGTTCGGGCGCAGCACCAGCACGCTGTCCGGGTCGTGGTCACCGGTCAGGTACGCGAAGTCGCTGCCCGGCCGGAACGGGTACGCGGTGTCGTTGGCGCGGACCTTCTCGCCGCCGGTCGGGATGACAAGCGTCTCGCCGGGGAAGGCGGCGGAGAGCGCGGCCCGCCGCTTGGCGTAGTTGGGGGCCTCGGGACGCGGCGTGACCGGGAGTTCGGTGTCGCGCCAGCCCTGCCGCATGAACGACAGGAACGCCTCCGGGAAGTCCGGATCGTGCGATTCCGTGCCGTCTGTCGGCGTGCCGTCGGTGCGTTCCTCGGTCATAGCGCCGCTCCCTTCCGCTCGTGGCTGGTCCCGACGGTACCGCGCGCCCGGTTCGCGGTGGTGGGGGCCGGGAGCGCCCCCGAACGACGGACGGCTGCGACGGGCCGACGGAGCGCGTGGAAAGATGACGACCATGTGCGGACTCCTGGCCTTCTTCAGCGCGAACGGCAACGCCGCAGCGCACCGCGACCACATCGCCGGAGCATTGGAATGCCTGCACCACCGCGGCCCGGACGAGACAGGGGTCGAGGTGGTCGGCGACGCGTCCGGCCGGTACGCGGACGGAGTGTTCGCCCACAAGCGGCTCGCCATCATCGACGTCGCGTCGAGCCACGAGCCGCTGCCGTACGCGAACGGCCGTTACCTGCTGACCTTCAACGGTGAGATCTACAACTACATCGAGCTGCGCGACGAGCTGATCCGGGACTTCGGGGCGCAGTTCGCCACCGCTGGTGACGGCGAGGTGATCGTCGCCGGTTACCACTACTGGGGCGAGCAGGTGCTCACCCGACTGCGCGGCATGTTCGCCTTCGTCATCTGGGACCGGCAGGAGCGGCGCGCGTTCGGCGCCCGCGACTACTTCGGCATCAAGCCGCTGCACTACCTGGAGACCGCCGACGGCCTCTACCTGGCCTCGGAGAAGAAGGCGCTGCTGCCGTTCGCGCACAGCAACTACCAGGGCGACGCGGGCGTGGACGCGGCCAACCTGAGCCACTACCTGACCCTGCAGTACGTGCCGGAGCCCGGCACGCTGCACAAGGGCATCAGCCGGATCGGCTCGGGCGAGTACCTGACCTGGACCCCGGGCGGGCGGATCGACGTACGCCGGTGGTACCGGCCGGTGTTCCGGCCCGCGCCGGTCGACGACGAGCAGAAGCTCTACCACGAGATCCGCGAGACGCTGCGCGAGAGCGTACGCATGCACATGCGCTCCGACGTGCCGGTCGGGTCGTTCCTGTCCAGCGGCATCGACTCGACCGCCGTGGTCGCGCTGGCCCGCGAGTTCAACCCGAACATTCTGACCTTCACCGTCGGCTACGACGTTCCGGGTTACTCCGAGATCGACGTGGCCCAGGACTCGGCGCGGCACCTGGACGTCACCACCATCCCCACCAAGATCGGTCCGCAGGACATGATCGACGCGCTGCCGAAGATCGTCTGGCACCTGGACGACCCGGTGGCCGACCCGGCGCTGGTGCCGCTGTACTTCGTGGCGAAGAAGGCCGCCGAGCACGTCACGGTGGTGCTCTCCGGTGAGGGGGCCGACGAGTTCTTCGGCGGTTACACGATCTACCGGGAGCCGCTGTCGCTGGGCGCCGTCAACGGTCTGCCCGGTGGCGTGCAGAAGGGCCTGCGCGCGGTCTCCAAGGCCATCCCGCAGGGCGTCAAGGGCAAGAGCTTCCTGGAGCGCGGCACCACGCCGATCGAGGAGCGCTACTACGGCAACGCCCGGATGTTCACCGAGGAGGAGAAGCAGCACCTGCTGCGTCGCTACGACCCTTCGGTGCGCTACACCGACGTGACCGCCCCGATCTACGCCGAGTGCACCGAGCTGGACGACGTCACCAAGATGCAGTACGTCGACCTCTACACCTGGCTGCGCGGCGACATCCTGGTCAAGGCCGACCGGATCTCGATGTCACACTCGCTGGAGGTGCGGGTGCCGTTCCTCGACCGCGAGGTGTTCGACGTCGCCGCGAAGATCCCGGTGGACCTGAAGCTGCCGCCGCGCTCCGACGCCACCAAGTACGCGATGCGTCAGGCGTTGCAGGGTGTCGTCCCGCCGGCGATCGTCAATCGGAAGAAGCTGGGCTTCCCGACCCCGACCCGGGTCTGGCTGCGCGGCGAGATGTACGAGTGGGCCCGCCACGTGCTGAGCACCTCGGGCGCGGGTGACCTGCTCGACCTGTCGTACGCGCTGCGGCTGCTCGACGAGCACAAGCGGGAGGAGTTCGACCACTCCCGCAAGGTGTGGACGGTGCTGATCTTCTGCATCTGGCACGCCATCTTCGTGGCCAAGACGCTTGACCCGGGCATCCAGCGCAACCAGTCGGCCCTGCTGACGAAGCCGGTGGTCGGCTCCATGGTCCGCTGACCCGAGGCCCTGTCGATCAAGAGGTTTGCGTCACCGGAAGCGCTCCGGATGACGCAAACCTCTTGATCATTTCAGGGGTACCTCAGCGACGGGCGCAGGTGACCGTCGGGAGGCTGTTCGTTCCTGTGCTGCTCGCCAGGAAGCCGAACGTCGTCGTGCCCTCCGGCGCGACCGTGCCGTTGTACGAGACGTTCGTCGCGGTCACCGAGGCGCCGGACGTCGTCTGTGTGGCACTCCAGATCTGGTTGATCACTTGTCCGCTGGGCCAGGTCCAGCTCGCGGTCCAGCCGGAGAACGGCGTACTGCCGTGGTTCATGATCGTGACTTCGCCCTGGAATCCGCCCTGCCAGGTGCTGGTCACCTTGTAGACCGCCATGCAGTCACCGGTCGGCGCCGGCGTGGTCGGCGGCGGGGTGGTCGGCGGAGGCGTGGTGGGCGGAGGCGTGGTGGGCGGGGGAGTCGTCGGCGGGGGAGTGGTCGGCGGCGGGGTCGTGGGCGGCGGGGTGGTCGGGTTCGACCCGCCCGGACCCACGCCGGTCACCTGGCCGCTGCCACCGTCGAAGGTCACGTCGGAGCAGCCGAAGAAGTTCTCCTGCGAGTCCGAACGCACCCAGCGGGAGTAGATGATGTGCCGGCCGCTCTTGCCCGACGGCAGGTTGCCGCTGAAGTAGTAGTGACCGTCGTTGGTGCCGACCGCGCCGCGCTGCGGCGGGTTGGTCACCGTCAGGAACGGCTGCGTCTCCAGGTCACTCCAGGCCAGCGCACGGGTCGGGCTCCAGCTGTCCTTCGTCACGTAGAAGTAGAAGGTGCCCGGGTGGTGCGCCCAGTTGCTGTACCGGAAGTCCAACCGCGCGCCGGAGGTCAGGTGGGTCAGCGGCCAGTCGGTGCGGGGCAGGTCGTAGCCCCGGTAGCCGGTGTTGCCACCGCTGCACAGCTGGCCGTCCGGGATGAAGCCGGTGGTACGGCCACCGGCGTCGGAGCGCAGCACGCTGAACCAGTTGTAGAGCGAGTTCGTGCCGCTCTGCGCCACGGCGGCGGCACACGCCGGGTTGTTCGGCCTGATCTCGCCGGTCTGGCTCATGCCGTCCTGCCAGCAGAGGTAGGTGCGGGCGCCCGGCGTCATCGCCGCGCCGTGCGCGGCCGCCGGTTGTGGACTGGACGCCAGGGCGACGGCGCCCAGCGCAAAGGTCAGGGCCGCGGTGAGCACTGCGGCCGTACGGGAACGGTTCACGGGTTCTCCTGACTCGCGAGGCGTGCCGCCCGAGCCGCCCCGCAGCAAGCGGATACGACGATCACCCTGGCGCGCTCCGGCAGAAGACGGGCCGGCGGACGCGCGCCATCGACGGTCCTGTCCAGGACCGGTGTGCCCTCGCGTCCAACAACCCGGCAACCGGCGGCGCGGCAGCCCTCGCACCGCCCGGTACGCGTCATCCCACCACGGCATCCGCCGCCGACGCAATAGTCGTTCCTCGATGTGTCAAACACGGCTGGGCTGTGCCGGCTCCGGCGACTCCCGATCGAGCCGGCCTCCGCTCTCCTATAGTGATGCTCTGATCACTCATGGTGGCGAGGGCTGTCCGCGCGGTTCCGCGCCGGCCCCGGCGTCGCGCAGGCGAAGGAGGCGGCAGCGCGTGCCCGACGTGTTCGACGAGCTGCGCCGCCGCTGCCGGACCGGCGAACGGGTCGCCCTGGCCACCGTGGTCGCCACCTGGCGTTCCGCGCCGCAGCCGCCCGGCGCCGCCATGCTCGTCGCCGCCGACGGGACGGTCACCGGCAGCGTCTCCGGCGGCTGCGTGGAGGCGGACCTCTACGAGCGGGCCCGCCACGTGCTCGACACCGGCGTACCGGAGCTGGTCCGCTACGGCGTCAGCGACGACGAGGCGTACGCCGTGGGCCTGACCTGCGGCGGCATGCTGGACGTCTTCGTGCAGCGGTTCGACGGCGACGCCCTGGCGCAGCTCGACCTGGTCGCCGCCGCGCGGCAGGCCGGTGAGCCGGCCGCGGTCATCACGTGTGTGGCCGCCGACGCCGGTGACACGTCCGACCCGGCGGGGCGGCTGGGTCGCCGGCTGGCGCTGACCGGGCGGCAGGTGACGGGCTCACTCGGCGACGACCGGCTGGACGACGCCGTGTCCGCCGACGCGCTCGGGCTGCTCGCGGCCGGGCACAGCGGCGTCCTTGAGTACGGCTACCAGGGGCAGCGCCGGGGCAGCGGCCTCAGTCTCTTCGTGGCCGCGTACGCCACCGCGCCCCGGATGATCGTCTTCGGGGCGATCGACTTCGCGGCGGCGGTGGCCCGCATCGGCGCGTTCCTCGGTTACCGGGTGACCGTCTGCGACGCCCGGCCCGTGTTCGCCACCGCACGGCGTTTCCCCGAGGCGCACGAGGTGGTGGTGCGGTGGCCGCACCGCTACCTGCGGGACGAGGTCGACGCCGGCCGGGTCGACGGGCGCACGGTCGTCTGCGTGCTCACCCACGACCCGAGGTTCGACGTGCCGCTGCTGGCACTGGCCCTGCGCCAACCCCTGGCGTACGTGGGCGCGATGGGGTCGCGGCGTACCCACGACGAACGGCACAAGCTGCTGCGCGAGGCGGGGCTCAGCGCCGAACAACTCGGTCGGTTGGCCTCACCGATCGGGCTGGACCTCGGTGGTCGTACCCCCGAGGAGACCGCGGTCAGCGTGGCCGCGCAGATCGTCGCCGCCCGGTGGGGCGGCACCGGCCGCCCGCTGGCCGCGCTCGACGGACCGATCCACCACCCGGGCTGATCGCGGCGCTGCGCCTTCGCCGCCCACCAGGGCGTGCGCTGTGCCAGCCTGGTGCCAGACGGCCGTCGCGGCCGCCGACGACGAGGGGGCTCCGATGGGGTACGCGCTGGTGCTCGGCGAGGCGCTCGTCGACCTGCTCGACGGCGACGTCGACGGGGAGCGGGTCTACCGGCAGGCCATCGGTGGCGGCCCGCTCAACGTCGCCGTCGGGGTGACCCGTCTCGGCGGGGCGGCGGAGTTCGTCGGCTCGCTCGGTGACGACGTGCTGGGCGGGCGGATCCGTGCCTTCCTGGGCGAGGTCGGCGTCGGCCTGGCGGGTGCGGTCACGGTGTCCGCGCCGACGACGCTCGCGGTGGTCACGTACGCCGGAGCGGAGCCGGATTTCCGCTTCTACGGCGAGCCGCCCTCCTACGGTCTGCTCGGCCCGGACGACCTGGACCTGGCGCTGACGGAGGGCGCCGACGTGCTGTACTGCGGCTCGATCGTGCTGCTCGAGCCGGGCCCGCTGGCCGCCGCCCGCCGGGCCTGGTCGCTCGCCACCGGTCTGCGGGTCCTCGACCCGAACGTCCGCCCGCGGCTGCTCGACGGGCCGACCGCGCTGAACGGGTTGCGGCAGGTGGTGGCGGAGTTCGCCGCGGGCGCGCACCTGGTCAAGTTGAGTACCGCCGACGCCGCGCTGCTCTATCCGGGCGAGCCGGTCGAGGGGGTGGCCGCCTACCTGCGGGAGTTGGGCGCGTCCACCGTGGTGGTGACGCTCGGGGCGGCGGGCGCGGTGCTGGCCGCCGCCGAGGCCGACCCGGTGCGGGTGCCGGCGCCGAAGGTGAACGCCATCGACGCCACCGGCGCCGGCGACTCGGTCATGGCCGCGCTCATCGCCGATCTGCTGCGCGACGGCGAGCCGTCCGATCCGGCGGGCTGGGTCGATTCGGTGGCGTTCGCGCTGCGGGTCGCCGGCCTGGTCTGCGAGTCGCCGGGCGGGGCCACCGCCATGCCCACCCGCGCCGACGTCGAACGCCGCTTCGGCGTTTGAGGACGGGTGACGGCTGGTTGACGTCCCTGTTATGTGAACGTTAACATCGGCGTCTGCCTATTTCCTGCGTGTTATCCGGGAGACTCCGATGAGACTCGTCTCGGTACCACCGACATTCCGCCGCCTCGCCGCCGTGCTGGTCGTCGCCCTGATCGCCGTGGGCGGCGTCGCCGCCAGAGCGCCGGAGCCGGCGCACGCCTGGGACAACGGAACGGCCAGCACCCCGCCGATGGGGTGGAACAGCTACGACTCGTTCAACTGGAGCGTCACCGAGGCCGACGTACGGGCCAACGCCGACTACATGGCCACCAACCTGCGGCAGTTCGGCTGGCAGTACATCGTGATCGACTGGGCCTGGTACTACCCCGGGCGGCACAACAACAGCCCCAACCAGGACTCCAACCTGCAACCCCGGCTCCGCATGGACGGCAACGGCCGGCTGCTGCCCGACACCACCCGGTTCCCCTCCGCCACCGGCAACAACGGGTTCAAGCCGCTCGCCGACTACATCCACGCCCAGGGCCTGAAGGTCGGGATCCACCTGATGCGGGGCATCCCCCGCCAGGCGGTGGCCGACAACGTCCCGATCTCGGGCACCAGCTGCCGCGCCAACCAGATCAACAACAGCACCACCGCGGCCTGGCTCAACCTCATGTGGGGCCTGAACATGTCCAACCCCTGCGCGCAGAGCTACCTGGACTCGGTGTTCCAACTGCTGGCGTCCTGGGGGATCGACTTCGTGAAGGTGGACGACATCGCCGCGCCGACCTACCGGCAGGCGGAGATCGAGGGCTACAAACTGGCCATCCAGCGCAGCGGCCGGCCGATGGTGCTGAGCCTGTCGCCCGGCGCGACCCCGTTGGCCAGTGGCAGCCACGTCCAGGCCAACGCGCACATGTGGCGGATCGTCAACGACCTGTGGGACAACTGGTCGTCCGTCGACGCCCTCTTCGACCAACTCCGCAACTGGACCCCGTACCGCGCCACCGGCGCCTGGCCCGACCCGGACATGATCCCCATCGGCCGACTGTCGAAGTACGGGCCGGTCGGATCAGCCCGCTACTCCAACCTGAGCGCGGACGAGCAGCGCACCCTGATGACGCTCTGGGCGATCAACCGCGCGCCGCTGATGTGGGGCGGCAACCTGGTCGAGAACCGCGCCTCGGAGCTGGCGTTGATGACCAATGCCGCCGTGCTCGCCGTCGACCAGAACAGCGCCAACAACCGTCAGCTCACCGGCGGCACCCGGCAGGCGTGGACCGCCGACGTGCCGGGCAGCACCGACCGCTACCTCGCCCTGTTCAACCGCGAGAGCGGCACGGCGAACGTCTCGGTCAACCTGGCCGACCTCGGGATCGGATCGGCCACCGTGACCGACCTGTGGTCCGGCGCGGCCCTGGGCACGGTGACCGGGACCCTCACCCGGTCGCTCCCGGCCCACGGCGCCGGGCTGTACCGGCTGACCCCGGGAAGCACCGTGCCCGTACCGACCGCGTACACCCTCGCCGCCCAGCACAGCGGGAAGCTGCTGGACGTCTCCAACAACGCCACGAACGACGGCGCCGACATCGTGCAGTGGAGCGCGAACGGGCAGGCCAACCAGCGGTGGCGCTTCCAGGACGCCGGTAACGGCTACCAGACGGTGGTCAGCGCGCACAGCGGCAAGTGCCTCGACGTGTACGGCGGCGCGAGCGCAACCGGCGACGGCGTCCGGGTCACCCAGTGGACCTGCAACGGCGGCACCAACCAGCAGTGGCGCGTCCAGGACCAAGGCACCGGCGCAGTACAGCTGGTAGCAAGGCACAGCAACAAGTGCCTGACCATCCTCAACGCCGCCACCACCGACGGCGCCCGAGCAGTCCAATCCACCTGCACCACCGCCACCAACCAACAGTGGCGCCGCACCGCGGTCTAGCTCTCCGCCCCTTTTCCGCGCCGATCTTGCACTTTCTGTTGACAACATGTCCCTTATTCAGGGCTATGTCGGCGCAGGAAGTGCAAGATCGGCGCGGGTTTGAGGGGTCAGGCTTCGCCGTTCAGCTCGGCGTAGCCGCGACGGGCGGCGATCAGGGCCGCCCGGGCGCCGAAGGGCGCCTCGGCGGCCACCCGCTCCGGCGGCGCGCTGCCGGTGTGCGCGGCCCGGATCAGCCAGGCCAGCCGTACCAGCTCGGCGTGCTGGGCGCGGACGAACCCGACGTCCACCGGATCACCGTGCCCCGGCACGACGACCGTGCCCGGCGTCGTCAGCCGCAGCAGGTCCGCGACCGCGTCCGGCCACTGCAGGGGGTACGAGTCCTCGAAGGCGGGCGGGCCGCTCTGCTCCACCAGGTCGCCGGCGACGAGCACGTCCGCGTCGGGCACGTGCGCCACGAGGTCGGCCTCGGTGTGCCCGCGCCCCGGGTGCCGCAGCACCACCCGCCGGCCGCCCAGGTCGAGCGCCGTCTCCGTGTGCACGGTGTGCGTCGGCGCCAGCAGCGGGGTGTCGGCCAGGTCCGCCGCCAGCTCCGGGTGTTCCGCGCGCACCTCGTCGTACGCCTCGCGGCGCAGCCGCTCCGGGTCATCGCGCAGAGCGGCGGCGGCCCGTTCGTGCGCGTACACCGGGCGGGCGGGGTCGCCGGCCAGGACGGCGTTGCCGAAGCAGTGGTCGTAGTGGTGGTGCGTGTTGACCAGGGTCAACGGCCGGTCGGTGATCGCCCGGACGGCCGCGGCCAGCTCGGTGGCCTGCCCCGCCGAGGAGAGCGTGTCCACCAGCAGCGCGCCGTCGTCGCCGACGACGAGCGTGACGTTGACCCGCAGCAGGGGCTCGACACGCACGTACACCCGGTCGGCGACCTCGACGAACCCGCCGCTCACGACGCCCGCCCGGCCCGGTCGACGAAGCGTTGCCGGTCCACCACGAGCCGGTCCACCCTGCCCCGGGCCACCGTCTGGTCGCCGTCGGCGACGCTGACCTCGAACGACAACCGGCGACCGTCGACGGTCGTCAGCAGCGCCTGCGCCCGTACCGTGCGGCCCACCACCGTCGGCGCGAGATGTTCCAACTCGACCCGGGTGCCGACCGTCGTCGACCCGGGCGACATCGCGCTGGCCGTGGCCGCGACGGTGGCCGCCTCCGCGAGCGCGAGCGCCCGGGGCGTGCCCAGCACCGGTACGTCCCCCGAACCGACCGCCTGGGCGGTGTCCGCGTCGGTGACGGTCAGCTCGACCTGGGCGGTCAGACCCGGCGCGAGGGCCGGCTCGGGCTGCTCCTGCATGGTCGTCAGCCTAGGTGCTCGGAGATCCCGTCGAGCACGCGCCCGGCGATCCCGGTCCCGCCCTGCCGGGTGGTACCCGTCGGTCGATGCCGTAGCCGTCGTTAACCTTGACCGCGATGGCCGTCGTGACTGACCCCCAGCCCCCCGCCCGGACCGACCCGCCCGCGTCCCCGGAAGCGGGCCGTCGGCGCATCGTCGCCATGACGATCTGGGCGGTCGCCTTCGTCGCCGCGTGGCTCGGCATCGGGCTGCCCACCGACCCGGCGTACGCCTTCGTGTGGATCTGGCTCGGAACCATCGCCTGGAACAGCGACCGCCCCTGGCGCAGCCACCTGCGCTTCGCCCGGGACTGGGTGCCGGTGGTGCTGCTGCTGGCCGCGTACAACCTCTCGCGCGGGTTCGCCGACAACGGCGCGACCCCGCACGCCATGGAGCTGATCGTCGCCGACCGGTTCATGTTCGGCTGGGCCACCGGCGGGGAGGTGCCCACCGTCTGGTTGCAGGAGCACCTCTACCGCCCGCAGGTGCACTGGTGGGACATCGCGGCGAGCTGGGTGTACTTCTCGCACTTCGTGGTGGCGCTGGCCGCCGCCGCCGTGCTCTGGCTACGCGACCGCCACCGCTGGGCCGCCTACATGCGGCGCTGGGGTTTCCTGTGCGCCGCCGGCCTGGCCACCTACTTCATCTACCCGGCCGCCCCGCCGTGGTGGGCCGCCCAGAACGGCCTGCTCACCGAGGTCGCCCGGATCTCCACCCGGGGTTGGAAGGCGTTCGGCATGCACGGCGCCGGCAACGTGCTCAACGCCGGCCAGATCGCCTCGAACCCGGTCGCCGCGATGCCGTCGCTGCACACCGCGTGGGCGTTGTTCGTGGTGCTGTTCTTCCTGCACACCACCCGCCGGCGGTGGTGGCCACTGCTGCTCGCGTACCCCCTGGCGATGACCTTCACGCTGGTCTACTCCGGCGAGCACTACGTGATCGACGTGCTGGTGGGCTGGACGTACGTCGGGCTGACCTACCTGGTCGTCGGCCTGGCCGAACGTGCCTGGAGGTCGCTGCGCGCCCGCCACCCGAAGGCCGGAACGCAACCGCCCCCCGACCCCGCCGACCCCCCGGCCAACCAGCCCGATCCCCCGACCCCCCGGGAACCGGACAGCACCACCACCCACCACGCGGTCCCCGCCGACCACTGACCCCCACCCCGACCCAACCCGGCCCGACCCCGTTGATCATGAAGTTATCGCCCCGACACGCCATGCGGGAGGGCGCTAACCTCATGATCAACGCGAGGTGGGGTGGGTCGGGGTTAGGGGGTGGGGCGGCGGGCCTGGTGGGCTCTGCGGGTCAGGTCGGCCGCCAGGGCCCAGGCCTCGGCGAGGTCGCGGTCCTGGGCCGCCGCGCCCGAGCCGCCGGCCGTGTCCGCGTACACGGTCGCGAGCCGCAGCCGGCGCTGCACCGGCCCCTGTACGACGCGCACGCTCTGGATCCGGGCGTACGGCACGATCGCCAACTGTCGGGTGAGCAGCCCGGAGCGGGTGGCGAAGACCCGGTCGAACAGGCCCGCGCCCAGCGCGCCGCGTCCGAGCGGGTGCAGCCAGCGCGTCCGGGGCGGTGGCGGACTCAGCGTCAGCGCGTCCAGGCGTACGCCGGGCAGCACCTCGCCGACGATCATCGTGGCGGTCGGCAGGTCACCCACCGGCAGCAGCCGGTCCGGGCGGTTGCGGTCGTCGGCCTCCGCGACCGAGTAGCCGGCCACCTCCAACCGCAGGCGCAGCCAGTCGTTGACCCGCCACAGCAGCGGCCAGGTGGCCCGCACGGTCTGGACCCGATCCAGCGGCACGGTCTGCGCGCGGGTCTCCAGGAGGCCGTTGTGCACGCGCAGGGTGTGGCCGTCGCGGGCCAGCCGGAAGTTCCAGTCGTCGAGGACCCGGCGGATCGGCTGGAGGAGCACACCGGCCATCGCGGTGAGCGTGCTCGCCACCGCGATGAACGACCACGACCCGGCGGTGACGAACTGCACCACGACGAAGGCCACACCGAACGGAAGCAGGAACGCCTGCGGGGTGAGCAACTGGCTGACCAGGAGGTTCTGGTTGCGTACCGCGTGCAGCGGTCGGCCCCGTACGGCCGCCGGCGTCTCGACCTGCGTCGCGGGCGTGGTGCCGGCGGGCGGCGCCGCGCGCCCGGCGAGCGCCAGCAGCCGCTCCCGCAGGCGGGTCGCGTCGGCCACCCCGAGGTACGCCAGCGGCGCTTCGGTCTTGCCTCCGCCGACGACCTCCAGGCGCAGCTCGGCCAGGCCGGTGAGCTGGGCGAGCAGGGGCCGGACCACCTCCACGGCCTGCAACCGCTCCAGCGGGATGGCCCGGGTACGCCGCCAGAGCAGCCCCTCGTGGACCCGCAGTTCGCGGCCCACCACGTGGTAGCCGGTGTTGTACCAACTGATCACCGACAGGACGGTCGCGCCGAGCGCCAGTACCACCACCATGGCGGCGAACCAACCGAAGCCGACCCGCGACAGCGTCGACCAGGACAGCCCGGCGACAACGACGACCAACGACTTGGCGCCGTGCAGCAGCGGGCTGAGCGGGTGCAGCCGCTGTCGCGGTTCCCCGGCACCGCCGCTTCCGGGGGCCGGCCAGGGCTGGACCGCCCCGGACGGGCCGGCCGAATAATCTGGCCCGACCGGATACGGCGAACCGGCGGCATGCGGCGGCCCGACCGGATACGGCGTCCCGCCGGCATCCGGGGATCCCGTGTGATGCGGCGGCGCACCGGCGTACGGCGGCCCGGCAGGGGGCGCGCTGCCGTCGGAGGGCGGCCTTACCGTGCCCGGCTCGACGGGGATCTCGCTCATCGGGCCGGCGTCCGGTGGCGTCGGCGGTCGCCCGCGTGGGTCGTCACAGCCCCTCCGCCCGGTCCTCACCGAGCGCGGTGAGTCGGTCGCGCAGTCGGGATGCCTCCGCCGGACGCAGGCCGGGCACCCGGGCGTCACTGGCGGCCGCCGCCGTGTGCAACTGCACGGTGGCCAGGTCGAAGGCGCGTTCCAGCGGGCCGGCGCTCACGTCGACGAACTGCATGCGGGAGTACGGGACGATGGACAGCCGCCGGACCAGCAGCCCGTGCCGTACGAGCAGGTCGTCGTCGCGCTCGGCGTAGCCCCAGGCGCGTACCGCCCGGACGATGGCCGTGGCCCGCCACGCGCCGAGCACCACCACGACGGCGAGGGCGAGCCCGAACAGCCAGTGACCGCTCAGCGCCCAGCCGACGGCCGTCACGGCCAGGCCGATGGCCACCACGACGGCGAGTCGGATCAACTCCACCCAGATCAGGTCGGTGGAGATCGGCTGCCACCGGACGGTGTCGGGCCACGGCTCCAACGGGCCGTGGGCCGACGTCCCAGGACCCGACCCGGACGGCAGGAGACCCGGAGGCGGCAGGTCGGGTGGGGGCGCGAGGGTGGCGTGGCCGGCGGACGGGGGCAGGGCGTTCGGCGGAAGGGGGGCTGGCGACGACGCGTCCGGTGGGGACGGGTCCGGGCCGAGCGTGCCGGGTGCCGGGAAAGCCCCGGGCGGCGGCGCGATGCCGGGCGGCGCCGCCGGGGTGGTCATCGGGGACGGGGCGGTGGGGCCGGGGGAGACCGGTGGGTCGGTGCGGTCCTCCGCGCTCACCGAGCAGATCCGTTCCGCGCCGCCGCGCTGCTGTGCCTCATCGCTCGCTCACACGTCGAGGGTAGGCGATCCGGACACCGGAGTGACGGTACGGAGGAAGCCACGGGCGTCCAGGAACGCTCCGAGCGTGTCCCGGTGGTCGGCGCAGGCCAGCCAGGTCTTGCGCCGATCGGCGGTGTGCAGGCGGGGGTTGTTCCACTCCAGCGCCCAGACGGCGGGGGCGCGGCAGCCTCGTGCCGAACAGACCAGGGCTTCGTCGGCGGGGGTGGGGACGCTCATCCGGGCCAGTCTAGGGCCGCCGGAGGCGGAAGTTTGAGCGCCGGGCGGCCACGGGGGGAGCCGCCCGGCGACGGGATGAATCGTACACGCGGCGGCCCGGTGCCTGTCCACCCGTGACGCGCGATTCGATGCTTGGGACGGCGCGGCGAAATTCGGCTTCTCCCCACCTCGACACTCAGGAAGGCATGCGAGTCTTGATACCGCACCAGCCGCGACGACCGACCAACGCTGTGGAGGACCGGTGGCCCAGCCGACCACGCCCGACGCCCCGACGCCCAACGGGGCGACACCCCAGGCGCCCGCCCCGGTGACCACGCCCGCGCAGGACGCCACGCTGTTGGAAAAGGCGTTGTTCGAGATCAAACGGGTGATCGTCGGCCAGGACCGGATGGTCGAGCGGATGTTCGTCGCGCTGCTCGCGCGCGGCCACTGCCTGCTCGAGGGCGTTCCCGGCGTGGCCAAGACCCTGGCCGTGGAGACCCTCGCCAAGGTCGTCGGCGGGTCCTTCGCCCGGGTGCAGTTCACCCCCGACCTGGTGCCGGCCGACATCATGGGCACCCGGATCTACCGGCAGTCGAGCGAGAAGTTCGACGTGGAGTTGGGCCCGGTCTTCGTCAACTTCCTGCTCGCCGACGAGATCAACCGCGCTCCGGCCAAGGTGCAGTCGGCGCTGCTGGAGGTGATGAGCGAGCGGCAGGTGTCCATCGGCGGGGAGAGTCACCGGGTGCCCGATCCGTTCCTGGTGATGGCCACCCAGAACCCGATCGAGCAGGAGGGCGTCTACCCGCTGCCGGAGGCCCAGCGGGACCGGTTCCTCATGAAGATCGTGGTGGGCTATCCGACCGACGCCGAGGAGCGGGAGATCGTCTACCGGATGGGCGTGGCCGCGCCGGAACCGACGGCGGTCTTCGACACTCCCGAGCTGATCGCGCTGCAACGCAAGGCCGACCAGGTCTTCGTGCACAACGCGCTCGTCGACTACGCGGTCCGTCTGGTGCTGGCCACCCGTACGCCCGCGGAGCACGGCATGCCGGACGTCGCCCAACTGATCCAGTACGGGGCCAGCCCGCGCGCCTCGCTCGGTCTGGTCCGGGCCACCCGCGCGCTGGCGCTGCTGCGGGGACGCGACTACGCCCTGCCGCAGGACGTCCAGGACATCGCCCCGGACATCCTGCGTCACCGGCTGGTGCTCAGCTACGACGCGCTCGCCGACGACGTGCCGGCCGACCACATCGTGCAGCGGGTGATGTCGACGATTCCGCTTCCGTCGGTCGCGCCCCGGCAGCAGGCCACCCCGCCGTCGAGCACGCCACCACCTGGCGCGGGTTGGCCCGGGCAGCGGCCGTGACCTCACCCACCCCTCGTCCCGCCCCTCTGGGCGACCGCAGCGAGGCCGTGCTCTCCCGACTCCAGTTGCTGGTCACCCGCAAGCTCGACGGTCTGCTCCAGGGCGACTACGCCGGTCTGCTCCCCGGGCCGGGCAGCGAGGCGGGGGAGTCGCGGGAGTACCGCCCCGGTGACGACGTACGCCGGATGGACTGGCCGGTGACCGCGCGGACCACGACCGCCCACGTGCGGCGTACGGTCGCGGACCGGGAATTGGAGACCTGGCTGGCTCTGGACCTGTCGGCCAGCCTGGACTTCGGCACCGGGCAGTGGCTCAAGCGGGAGGTGGTGGTGGCCGCCGCCGCCGCCATCACCCACCTGACCGTGCGCGGCGGCAACCGCATCGGCGCGGTGATCGGCACCGGCGGCGGCGCGTCCACGCCCGCGCGGCGCTGGCGGGGCGGTACGCCCGCGACCGGTCCCGGCGCGTTCACCCGCCTGCCGGCCCGCTCCGGTCGCAAGGAGGCGCAGGGTCTGCTGCGCGCCGTGGCCGGCACGACGATCCAGCCCGGTCGGGGCGACCTGGGCGCTCTCGTCGACATGCTCAACCGGCCGCCCCGGCGGCGCGGGGTGGCCGTGGTGGTCTCGGACTTCCTGGCGCCGGCCGAGCAGTGGGCCCGGCCGATGCGCAAACTGCGCGTCCGGCACGACGTGCTGGCGATCGAGGTGGTCGACCCGCGCGAGTTGGAGTTGCCCGACGTGGGGGTGCTGCCGGTGGTCGACCCGGAGAGCGGTGAGCTGCACGAGGTGCAGACCGCCGACCCTCGGCTGCGGCAGCGCTACGCCGAGGCCGCCGCCGCCCAACGGGCCACCATCGCCGCCGCGCTGCGCGGCGCCGGCGCGGCCCACCTGCGTCTGCGTACGGACCGAGACTGGCTGCTGGACATGGTGCGTTTCGTGGCCGCGCAGCGGCACGCGCGTACCCGGGGGACGACACGATGATCCGTTTTCTGCAACCGTGGTGGTTGCTGGCCGTGCTGCCGGTGCTCGCGCTCGCCGCGTTCTACGTCTGGCGGCAACTGCACCGCCGGGCGTACGCGATGCGGTTCACCAACGTGGACCTGCTGCGTACCGTCGCGCCGAAGGGCCTGGGCTGGCGGCGGCACGTTCCGGCGACCGCGTTCCTGCTCTGCCTGCTGGTGCTCGCCACGGCCCTGGCCCGCCCCGCGGTCGACACGAAGGAGCCGTTGGAGCGTGCGACCGTGATGCTCGCCATCGACGTGTCCCTGTCGATGCAGGCCGACGACGTGGCGCCGAACCGGCTGGAGGCCGCGCAGGAGGCGGCCAAGCAGTTCGTGGGCGAGTTGCCCGAGAGCTACAACCTGGGCCTCGTCTCGTTCGCCAAGGCGGCGAACGTGCTGGTGCCGCCGGGCAAGGACCGGGACGCGGTGACCGCCGCGATCGACGGGCTGGTGCTGGCCGAGGCGACCGCGACGGGCGAGGCGGTGTTCACCTGCCTGGAGGCGATCCGGTCGGTGCCGGCCGATGGTGCGGCGGGTATCCCACCGGCGCGGATCGTGCTGCTGTCGGACGGGTTCCGCACCTCCGGCCGGTCGGTGGAGGAGGCGGCGGCGGCCGCGCAGGCGGCCAACGTGCCGGTCTCCACCATCGCGTTCGGCACCGACACGGGTCAGGTCGACATCGGCGGGCAGCTCCAACGGGTGCCGGTGGACCGGCTGGCCCTCGCCGAGCTGGCCGAGACGACCGAGGGCTACTTCTACGAGGCGGCCTCGGTGAGCGAGCTGAAGCAGGTCTACCAGGACATGGGCAGCTCGATCGGTTTCCGGACCGAGCCGCGCGAGGTGACCCAGTGGTACGCCGGGGTGGCGCTGCTGCTGGCGCTCTGCGCCGGCGCGCTCAGCCTGCTCTGGTCGTCACGGATGATCTGACCCGTCGACCGGGTGACCGACGGCAGAGGCCGGACCGGCCGACGGCAGAGGCCGGACCGGCCGACGGCAGAGGCCGGACCGGCCGACGGCCGGGACAGCGGACGACCGGAGAAGGAACGGCCGGCGGTGGTCAGTGACCGCCGCCGGCCAGGACGAAGACGACGGCCACCCAGACGGCGGCGAGGGTGAAGCCCAGCGGGGCGACGTAGCGGCTCATGGACGGCTCCGAGTGGCGACTGGACGGTCCGCGAGCGGGGGCGGACCGCAGGGGGTGGGGACGCGCACATCGAAGTCGTGACCGGGCGGCTCCCGGCGACCGTCCGGTGACCGGACGGCGCGGCACACACCCCGGCGTCGGCCGAGGTGGTGGGGAGCGGAGCGGGGTCAGCTCGCCAGACTGAGTCGTGGCTCAGCGGGGCTGACCATCGGCCCGGCCACGACTAGGAGGATCGCTATCTCGCACAGCGATCACCTCCTACAGGTCGGCCCGGTCCGAACGTCGATGATCGTACACCTGAGCCCGTCCCGGCACGCACTCGGCCGACCGGTCCGCGAGCGCTCGACCGCCCGGGCGGCCCGGCCTGGCCGGACGCGCTGCCGAGCCGCTCCCGCGCCCGCCGCGTACCACCGTGATCAGCACCGTGGCGAGCAGTGGCAACCAGCAGAACCGGGCCAGCACCCACCCCGGGCCGTCCGGCGTGGTGTGCAGGCCCGGCAGGGCCAGACCACCCCGCGCGGTGAGCGCGGTCACCGCGACCAGCACCGGCTGGTGCCACAGGTAGATCCGCACGGCGTCGCCGTTCACGGCGGCCACCGCCCGGCCGGGCAGTCGCCGGTCCAGCAGCCGTTCCCACCCGGCCCGGGCCAGGAGGCCCAGCCCGACCTGGGTGACCGCCAGCGCCACCACCAGCAGCGACGGCGGGTTCAGGTTGGACACGCCGGCACCGGGCACGCCGACCGCGCTGACCGGATAGCCCACCGCCACCAGCACGGCCAGCGCCACGGCGCCGCCACCTGCCAGCAGTCCCGCCGCCCGCCGGCCGGCCAGCCGCCCGTCGGCGTACGCGACGCCGAGCAGGTACGGCACCGACCAGGCCGCCACCACGCTGACCGGTGGCACGGTGACGCCGTCGGGCAGCAGGCGGACCGCGAGGTCGCTCGCCGCCACCACGGCCACCGCCGGCAGCGCGCAGCGCGTCACTCCCCAGCGGTGTACGGCCGCACGCAGCGGGCCGCTGACGGCGACCAGGAGCAGCAGCGGCGCCAGGAACCAGAGCGGACTGGTCGCGAGCCGGAGCCCGACGGCGAGCGTGTCGTCCGGCGCGCCCGCGACGGTGGCGGCCAGCAGCACGGCGGCGCCGGTGCCCAGCAGCGCCACCGTGGGCAGCAGCAACCGGCGCGAACGGCGGGCCAGCCAGCCGCCCGAGGTGCCCCGGTGACGGGCCAACGACCGGGCCGAACCGAAGCCGGCGGCGAAGAAGAACAGGCCGAGCGTCTGCAACACCCAGGTGACCGGCGCCAGGGCGGGCAGCGTGGTCAGCGGACTGGCCTGGCGCAGCCCGCCGTCGCCGGTCAGCACCAGCCCGGTGACCAGCCAGTGCCCGAGCACCACCCCGCCGATCGCGTACGCCCGCAGCGCGTCGACCGTGCGGTCGCGGCTCATCGGGCGTCCTCGCCCGGACCGGCGCCCCGCACGACCGCCGCGACCGCGATCAGCGTGGCGGTGCCCGTGGCCAGGTAGCCGTCGTGCCCGGACACCCCGTCCACCGGCAATGGTCGGGCCCCGAACGCCGGATCGCCGGGTCGACGCCCGTAGCCGAGGCCGGCGAACCGCACCGGCGGCACCCGGCGGATCCAGTCCGACGGCGCCTCGGCCGCCCAGAACCGCAGTCCGGCGCGGAGATCGTCGGCGTGCCGCACCCCGGCGCCGACGCCGCCGAGGCTGACCACGTCGGTGACCTGTGCCGGGGCGTGCGCTGCCGCCAGCGCCGCCACCAGGGCCCCGTAGCTGTGCCCGATGAGCGTGATCGTCGCGGCCGGACGGCGAGCGGCCAACTCCCGCAGCAGCCGCGCCAGTCCGGTCGCCCCACGTCGGGCGTCGGCGTCGCTGGCGGCGCCCACCAACCCGTCGGGCGGGTCGTAGCCGAGCCAGGCCAGCACGGCGATCCGAGCCGTCGGGTCGCCCGACCGGACCTGCCCGTACAACTGCGCCGCCTGCACCGACGGCGCCCGCCGCGCCACCCCGCCCAGTCCCCGGTCGAAGTCGGCGAGCGTGCTGCCCACCCCCGGCACGAGCACCGCGATCCGGTCCGCGCCGGCCAGGTCGCCGAGCACCTCCACCGCCCGTCCGTCGCCGCGCGGGTCGAAGGCCAGGAACCGGCGTCCGCCCGCCGCCCAGTCCGCGTACGGGGAGCCGGCCGCGCGCATCGCCGCCGCCGTCTCCGGGTACGCCTCGACGAACCCCACCGGCGCGACCGGCTCCGGTGGGCCGGGCAGAACCAGGTTCACGCCGAGCAACGCGCTCACCGCGACACGTGTGGCACCTCGTCGTCGCATCACGTTCTCCCTCCCCGAATGACGTCCGAAGGGGAGAGTGCGGGTGCGCCCGGGTCGCGGGCGTCGTACCGGGGAGCCGTCTTCCGGCTGACCCTGTGGGACTACTCGCCGGCGGCGACCAGACCCGTCTCGTACGCCAGCACCACGGCCTGGGCGCGGTCGCGCAGGCCCAGCTTGGCCAGGATGCGCCCGACGTGCGTCTTCACGGTCTGCTCCGCCACCACCAGATCCGCGGCGATCTCCGCGTTGTTGCGGCCCCGGGCGATCAACCGCAGCACCTCGGTCTCGCGTGGGGTCAGCCCGGCCAGGTCGGTGGGGCGGGGCCGGCGGCGGTCCGGGCGGGCGGCGAACTCGGCGATCAGCCGGCGGGTCACCGCCGGGGCGAGCAGCGCGTCCCCGGCGGCCACCACCCGCACCGCCTGCACGAGGTCGGCTGCGGGCGCGTCCTTCAACAGGAAGCCGCTCGCGCCGGCGCGCAGCGCCTCGTACACGTAGTCGTCCAGGTCGAACGTCGTGAGGATGAGCACCCGGGGGCGCTGCGCCGAGCGGTCGCCCAACAGTTGACGGGTGGCGGCCAGCCCGTCCAGGACCGGCATCCGCACGTCCATCAGCACCACGTCCGGGTCGAGCCGGCGGGCGGCGGCGACCCCCTGCGCGCCGTCGGCGGCGTCACCCACCACGAGCAGGTCGGGTTGGGCGGCGAGCAGCGCGCCGAAGCCCTGCCGGACCATCGCCTGGTCGTCGACGATCAGCACCTTGATCACGTGTTCGGGCTCCCCACCTCGTACGGCAGTTCGGCCGCCACCGCGTACCCGCCGTCGGGCAGCGGCCCGGCGGTGAACGTACCGCCGAGCGAGGTGGCGCGCTCCCGCATGCCGGTCAACCCGTGCCCCGGGCCGCCGTCGGTCGTCGGTGGGGCGTCGGGCGGGGAGTTGTCGACGCGTACTCCCAGACCGCCCGGACCGGAACGCACGGTGACGCGCACCGCGGCGCCGGGCGCGTGCCGGGCCGCGTTCGCCAGGCCCTCCTGGACGATGCGGTACGCGGCCAGCCCGACCGGCGCGGGCACCGGACCCGCGTCGGCGTCCAGGGTCACGGCCAGCCCGGCGCGGCGGGCCGCGTCCACCATCGCGCCCAGGTCGGCCAGGTCGGGCTGCGGAGCGGTCTGCGGCCCGTTGGCCTCGCTGCGCAGCACCCCCAGCAGCCGCCGCATGTCGGTGAGCGCGTCGCGGGCCGAGCCGGCGATGGCGGCGAACTCGGCGGCGGCCGGGGCGGGCACGTCGTCGAGGCGGTACGGCGCGGTCTCGGCCTGCACGGCGATCAGCGACATGTGGTGTGCGACCACGTCGTGCAGCTCACGGGCGATCCGGGTGCGCTCCTCCAACACCGCGCGGCGCTCCTGCTCCCGCTCGCTCAGTTCGGTCTGCGCCGCGAGCGCCCGGCGGGACAGCCGGTTGCGCCGGACCAGGTCGCCGACGATCGCCAGCGCGCCGAGCAGCGCCAGGACTGCGGCCCGGTTCTCGGGGCGGACCAGGGTGAGCACCGGCACCGCCGTGATCGCCACCACCCACGCCAGCACCGGTCGGTCAACCCGCGCGAGCGTCACCGCGACCACCGCGACCGACCCGAGGGCCAACGGCGGGGTCCACGGGCCGGGCAGGTCGGCCGGCGCGTTGAACGTGCACACCAGCAGTGCCAGCACGGTCAACCGCCAGGCCAACAACGGACGCCGGGCCAGTGCCAGCAGCGGCGCCACGGTCATGGCCGCGAACAGCACCGCCACCAGCGTCGGCAGGCCCAGGTCCAGCTCCACGCCCAAGGTGATCCAGAAGAAGCCGAGCGCGGCGAGCAGTCCGATCGGGGTGACGGCTCGGGCCAGTCGGGGCCAGCGGGCCCGCAGCGGTCGACCGGCGGGGGCGTCCCGCCCCCACAGGGTCTGCCCCAGCGCTCCCAGGGCCACGACGACAGGTTGCCGGTTCACCATCCGGAGGCTACGGGGCGGGGGTGCCACCGGGCGTGCCCCCGCAGGTTGATCCCCACGTCGTACCTGGGTGGGACGCCACACCCGTTAGCGCTTACTTGCGGGTAACGCCTAGGCTCCGACGCGTCATGCTGAGCAGTCGCAAGGAGGAACCGTGGCCCGTACCGTGCTGGTGACCGGCGGCAACCGGGGAATCGGCCTGGCCATCGCGCAGGCCTTCGCCAAGCAGGGCGACCGGGTGGCGGTCACCCACCGCAGCGGCGAGCCCCCCGAGGGGCTGTTCGGCGTACGGGCCGACGTCACCGACGCGGCCTCGATCGACGCCGCGTTCACCGCCGTCGAGGCCGAGCTGGGTCCGGTCGAGGTGGTGGTCGCCAACGCCGGAATGACCGACGACACGCTGCTGCTGCGGATGTCCGAGGAGCAGTTCACCGGTGTGGTCGACACCAACCTCACCGGCGCGTTCCGGGTCGCCAAGCGCGCCTCCGGAAAGATGCTGCGGGCCAAGTGGGGCCGCATGATCTTCATCTCGTCCGTGGTGGGCCTCTCCGGCGGCGCCGGTCAGGTCAACTACGCCGCCAGCAAGGCCGGCCTGGTCGGCGTCGCCCGCTCGATCACCCGCGAGCTGGGCAGCCGCAACATCACCGCGAACGTGGTGGCGCCCGGCTTCATCGACACCGACATGACCGCCGGCCTGTCCGACGACCGCAAGGCGGAGATCCGCAAGTCCATCCCGGCCGGCCGCATGGCCAGCCCGGACGAGGTGGCCGCAGTGGTCACCTGGCTGGCCTCGGATGCCGCCGGGTACGTCTCCGGCGCCGTGATCCCGGTCGACGGCGGCCTCGGCATGGGCCACTGACCTTCTCTGACTACGGAGGAAACCCTGCATGTCCGGACTGCTCGCCGGTAAGCGGCTGCTCGTCACCGGTGTCATCACCGACGCCTCGATCGCCTTCTCGGTGGCGAAGCTCGCCCAGGAGAACGGCGCTCAGGTCGTGCTCACCGGCTTCGGCCGGCTCTCCCTGGTCGAGCGGATCGCCAAGCGGCTGCCCGAGCCCGCGCCGGTGATCGAGGTCGACGTGACCAACGCCGAGCACCTGGCCAGCCTCGCCGACCGGGTCCGCGAGCACGTCGACGGGCTCGACGGCGTGGTGCACTCGATCGGCTTCGCCCCACAGAGCTGCCTCGGCGGTGGCTTCCTCGACGCGCCGTGGGAGGACGTGGCGACCGCCCTGCACGTCTCGACCTACTCGTACAAGTCCCTCGCGATGGCGGCACTGCCGCTGATGTCGAGCGGCGGTGCGGTGGTCGGCCTGACCTTCGACGCCACCAAGGCGTGGCCGGTCTACGACTGGATGGGCGTGGCCAAGGCCGGCCTGGAGTCCGCGTCCCGCTACCTGGCCCTGCACCTGGGCAAGCAGGGCATCCGCAGCAACCTGGTCGCCGCCGGGCCGCTGCGTACCATCGCCGCCAAGTCGATCCCCGGCTTCGACCAGTTCGAGACCGCCTGGAGCGAGCGCGCCCCGCTCGGCTGGAACCTCACCGACCAGGAGCCCGCCGCGCGGGCCTGCCTGGCGCTGCTGTCCGACTGGTTCCCGGCCACCACCGGCGAGATCGTGCACGTCGACGGCGGGTACCACGCCATCGGCGCCTGACGCTCCTTCCGGCGACGCCCCCGGGGGCCGCGCGCGTGATCTGCGCGTCCGGACCGGGGGGCGTCGCCGGGCCGTCGTGGGCGAGGTAGAAGAATGACCCCCATGGCGTACGACGCGGTGGTGCTGGTGTCCTTCGGCGGGCCGGAACGGCCGGAGGACGTGATGCCGTTCCTGCAGAACGTGACCCGTGGCCGGGGGGTGCCGCCCGAGCGGCTGGCCGAGGTCGCCGAGCACTACCAGCACTTCGGTGGGGTGTCCCCGATCAACCAGCAGTGCCGTGACCTGCTGGCCGCCGTCCGCGCCGACTTCGCCGCGCACGGTGTCGATCTGCCCGTCTACTGGGGCAACCGCAACTGGGATCCGATGCTCGCCGACACCGTGGGCCAGATGCGCGACGACGGCGTGACCCGGGCGCTGGCCTTCGTCACCAGCGCCTACGGCGGGTACTCGTCCTGCCGGCAGTACCAGGAGGACATCGCCGCCGCCCGCGCCGCCGTCGGAGCCGACGCGCCGGTGATCGAGAAGCTGCGGCAGTTCTGGGACCACCCCGGTTTCGTCGAGCCCCACGTCGACGCGGTCCGGGCCGCCCTCGCCCAACTCGACCCCGCCAAGCGGGACACCACCCGACTGGTGTTCACCGCCCACTCCATCCCGTCCTCGATGGCGGCCAACGCCGGTCCGCACGGCGGCCGCTACGAGGCGCAGCTACGCGAGACCGCCCGGCTGGTGGCCGCGGCCGCCGCACCCGACCTGGCGTACGACCTGGTGTGGCAGAGCCGGTCCGGCCCCCCGCACGTGCCGTGGCTGGAACCCGACATCAACGACCACCTCGGCGCGCTCGCCGAGGACGGCACGACGAGCGTGGTGGTCAGCCCGATCGGATTCGTCTCCGACCACCTGGAGGTGGTGTGGGACCTGGACACCGAGGCCCTGGAGACGGCCAAGCAGCTCGGCCTGGACTTCGTCCGCGCCGGCACCCCGGGCACCGACCCGCGCTTCGTGGCGATGGTCCGGGAACTGGCCACCGAACGGACCGACCCGGACGGCGCGCAGCTCCGCCGGCGCCTCGGCGACCTGCCCATGTGGGACACCTGCCCGACCGTCTGCTGCGTACCGACCCGCCGACCGACGCCTGCTGGGGGCACCGATGCATGACCGCAAGCCCGTGCAGAGCTGGCTCACCGACATGGACGGTGTGCTGGTGCACGAGGGCCAGCCGGTGCCCGGGGCGCCGGAGTTCGTCAACCGGCTCCGCGCCTCCGGCAAGCCGTTCCTCGTGCTGACCAACAACTCGATCTACACGCCGCGGGACCTGACGGCCCGGTTGAGCCGGATGGGGCTGGACGTGCCGGAGGAGTCGATCTGGTCTTCCGCTCTGGCCACCGGCCAGTTCCTCGCCGACCAGCGACCGGGTGGCACCGCGTACGTCATCGGCGAGGCCGGTCTGACCACGGCGCTGCACGCGGTCGGGTACGTGCTCACCGACTTCGCCCCGGACTACGTGGTGCTCGGCGAGACCCGCACCTACAGCTTCGAGGCGATCACCAAGGCGATCCGGCTGATCAACGACGGGGCCCGGTTCATCTGCACCAACCCGGACGTGACCGGCCCGTCCGTGGAGGGCGCGTTGCCGGCCGCCGGCTCGGTCGCCGCCATGATCTCCAAGGCGACGGGGGTGGAGCCGTACTTCGTCGGTAAGCCCAACCCGATGATGATGCGATCGGCCCTGAACACGATCAACGCGCACTCGGAGACCACCGCGATGATCGGTGACCGGATGGACACCGACGTCCTCTGTGGCCTGGAGGCCGGGCTGGAGACCATCCTGGTGCTCACCGGCATCAGCAGCCGTACCGAAGCCGAGCGCTACCCGTACCGCCCGTCCCGCATCGTCAACTCGGTCGCCGACCTGCTCGACGAAATCTAACCCCGCCGCTCGCCCTTTGCCGCTCGCTCCCGTCCTCGTCGATCTTGCATTTGCTGTCGACGGTATGGGGCGTTACGTCCTTAAGGTCGCAGCAGAAAGTGCAAGATCGACGAGGCGGGGGGCGGTGACGGGGGGTGCGGTGAGGCGGGGCGGTGGCGTTAGGGGCGTAGGGGGGCGTTGCAGGCGGCCACCAGGGCCTGGCGGCAGGCCGCGGTGAGCGGGCGCAGCGCCGCGTCCCGTTGCTGCGCCTCGTAGTTGTTGATCGCGCCGCCCGGGGCGGCGTGCCCGGCCAACGCCAGCACCCGGTCGAGCACCGCCGCCCGGGCGAACAGCCGGCGGGCTCGCGGGTCGAACCCCGGCGGCAGATCGGTGGTGCCGTCCGGGCGGCGCAGTGCGGCCAGCGCACCGGCCAGCTCGGGCCGCCACTGGGCCACGTCGAGGCGGGTCAGCACAGCGGTCGTCTCGGCCAGCGCGGCGGCCAACTCGGCCTCCGCCTCGGCGGCCCCCGGCAGCGACAGCGAGGCGGCCGGCGCGTCGGCCGGCAGCGGGTACACCCGCCACAGCACCGTCTCGAAACAGTCGCCCGAGCCGGAGGTGTGGTTGCGTACCTGCGGGATCAGGCCCAGCCCACCGGCCACCACCGCCTCACCCGCCACCAGTGCCGCTCCGGCGAAGTCTCCGGGACCGGGCAGACCACGTGGGTCACCCGGCGCGGGCAGCACCAGTCGGATCTCGTCGGGCGACAGCTTGGCCAGGGTGGGCAGCGCGGCGCCCAGCGGGACGTCGGTCCAGGTGCCCGGGGCGTCCGCGACGAGGTGTTCCTCGTCACCGGCGATGGCGTCGGCGACCTCGTCGTACGGCACCAACCCGGCGCGCCACGCGCGCACCCAGGCAACGAACCGGCTCGACCGGCGCGGCGCAAGCGTGGCCGCGCCCGTTGCGGGGGTGGACATGCCGAAAGGGTACGTGGTGATCGGTGGCCCTGTCTCGGCTGCCGCTCCGGCCGCCCTGCCTGCCCCGAACTGCCCCCTTCGCCCCCTCCACTACCGCCCTGCCCCGCCTACCTCCAACCCGCCACCACCCACCCCGATCGCGCCGATCATGGAGTTGCGGTGCCTGATTGCTGGCGGTTGGCGGCGCTTTGTGCACCACCACAACTCCATGATCGACGTGGTGGGGTGGGGTGGGGTGGGGACGGGGTGGGGTGGGGTGGGGACGGTGGGGACGGTGTGTCGGGGGGAGTGGGTTGGGGAGGGGCGGCTAGCGTGATCGACATGGCGGGGCGATACGGCGAGGACGTGCTGGCCGGGGACTGGCGACGGCGGAGGGTCACCCCCGAGGTGGACGCCGAACCGGATCTCGTGGTCGAGGATGCCGACTCCGGGTTCTGCGGCGCGGTGGTGGGTTTCGAGGCCGGCGCGGTGGTGTTGGAGGACCGGCACGGTAAACGACGCAACTTCCCGCTGCTGCCGGCGGCGTTCCTGCTCGACGGGAGGCCGGTGACACTGCGCCGGCCGACCCGCGCGCCGGTGCCGGCGGCCCGTCGGCGGACCGCGTCCGGTTCGGTGGCCGTGGACAACGTCCGCGCCCAGGTGGCCAAGGCCAGCCGGATCTGGGTCGAGGGCATCCACGACGCCGCGCTGGTCGAGCGCATCTGGGGCGACGACCTGCGGATCGAGGGTGTCGTCGTGGAGCCACTCGACGGCATCGACGATCTGGACGCCGCCGTCCGCGACTTCGGCCCCGGCCCGACCCGACGACTCGGCGTGCTCGTCGACCACCTGGTGCCGGGCAGCAAGGAGAGCCGCATCGTGGCCCGGGTGACCTCGCCGTACGTGCTGGTCACCGGGCACCCGTACGTCGACGTGTGGCAGGCGGTCAAGCCGGCGGCGCTGGGCATCGCGGCCTGGCCGGTGGTGCCCCCGGGGCGGCCGTGGAAGGAGGGTGTGTGCGCGGCTCTCGGGGTGGCGGAGCCGGCCGACATGTGGCGGCACATCCTGTCCCGGGTGAACACGTTCGCCGACGTCGAGACCCCGCTGATCAACGCCATGGAGCGTCTGATCGACTTCGTCACCGAGCCGGCCTGACCGCCTGGTCCGCCGTGCCGCGGGTCAGGGGGCCTCGTCCGGGCTGCGCGTGAAGACGAACGTGGCGATGTCGATCGCCGTCGCCCGTCCGTCGTCGTCGCGCAACACCGACAGGATCTCGCCGTTCTCCGGGCCGGAGCGTCCCCGCCAGCGGTCCGTCCCCTCGGCGGCGAACCGGCTCACCCGCTCGCCGCGTACGTGGGCCACCAGGTCACCCGCGTCCCAGCTCAGGTCCAGCGAGGTGCCCATCCACCACCAGCGGCCGGTCAGCTCGCCGACCTCGGCCGCGGGCGCGGCGGTGGCCGGCCGCCACGACTGCGGCGCCGGGGGTTCGGCGTCCAGCACGTTGGTCAGCAGCCGACGGCCGAGCGTGGTGATCGGGAAGCCGTACGAGTTGGCGAAGCCGACCACGGCGGTACGGCTGGGCCGGTGCACCACGAGGGCGGCCACGTACCCGGGCATCGATCCGCCGTGCCCGACGTACACGCGTTCGCCGTCGCGGTAGAGCTCCAGCCCCAGGCCGTGCCCGCCGGTCCACGAGTCGAGGTCGCTGATCACCACGGGCGCGCACATCTCGGTCAGCGTCTCGGCGGCCAGCACCGACGGGTCGGGGTCGGCCAGGAACGCGGCCCAGCGGCCCAGGTCCTCGATCGTCGACCAGAGCTGCCCGGCCGGGGCCATCGCGCCGGTGTCGGTGCGCGGCTCCTCGCGCAAGGTGCCGTGCCAGGGGTGGACGACGTAGCCGCGGGCGTACGGCTCGGTGGCCGCGTAGGTGGTGCGGCGCAGGCCCAGCGGAGCGAGGATCCGCTGGTCGAGCAGGTCCGCCCAGGGCGTCCCGGTGAGTCGTTCGAGCAGCCCGCCGAGCAGCCCGTACGCCAGGTTGGAGTAGTGGTACGTGGTGTGCGGCGGGTGAGCGATCTTGTCGGCGGTGACCCCGGCGAGCAGGGTCGGCAGGTCGACGCCCTCGGCCCGCTCCCACCAGTCGCCCTCGGGTTCGCGTTGCAGGCCGCTGGCGTGCCCGAGGAGGTGGCGCAGGGTGAGCGCGCCGAGGCCGGTGCCCGGCAGGTGCTGCTCCAGCCGGTCGTCGAGAGCCAGTCGGCCGGCGTCGCGTAGCTGCATGATCAGGGTGGCGGTCATCGTCTTGCTGATCGAGCCCACCCGGTACTGCAGGTCGACGTCCGGGCGCGGGTGTTCGCCGGCGAGGGCCAGGTGCGCCAGCGCGCCGTCGCGGACCACGCCCAGCACCAGCGACGGAACGTGACCGTCGGCCTGTGCCTGGGCGACCTGGTTGTCGATCTGTCGGGCGGTCTCGGGCAGCAGGGGCAACGGATCTCCTCGGGTCGGTCCCCTGGGAGCGGGGGTCGGGAAGGGGCCTCGCCGAGCCTACTGATCATCGTGGGGAAGCCGCGCGAGCATTTGCATGTCACGATCGTGGGGTGGACGCCGTGGTGTGGATCGTGCTGGGTGTGGTGTTGGCGGTCGCCGAGATCTTTACGACGACCCTGTTTCTGATCATGTTCGGGGTCGGCGCGTTCGCCGCTGCGGGCGCTGCGGCCCTGGGTGCGCCGGTCGCCGTGCAGGCGCTGGTCTTCGCGGTGGTGTCCGCGCTGAGTCTGGTGGTGGTCCGGCCGGTGATCAAGCGGCACGGCCGGTCCGCGCTGGAGAGCGGCGACCAGCCGTTCGGCGTGGAGGCGATCGAGGGCTCCTCGGCGCTGGTTTTGGAGCGGGTGGACGCCGACCACGGCCTCGTCAAGATCGACGGGGAGTTGTGGAGTGCCCGGCCGTACGACACGACGCAGATTTTCGAGCCCGGACAACGGGTTCGGGTGATAAAGGTCCGGGGCGCGACCGCCCTGGTGTGGCAGGACGATGTTTCTTCCGCCGGCGAGCTGCCGGAAGCGAGAGGGTGAACGGGATGACGATAGTCGGGGTGCTGGTGATCGCGGTGGCGCTGATCGCCGTGATAACGCTGGCCAAGGCGGTGCGGATCGTGCCGCAGCAGCGCCATGACGTGGTGGAACGGCTCGGTAAGTACAAGCGCACCCTGAGCCCCGGTCTCAACCTGCTGGTGCCGTTCATCGACGCGGTCCGTACCAAGGTCGACATGCGCGAGCAGGTGGTCAGCTTCCCGCCGCAGCCGGTGATCACCTCGGACAACCTGGTGGTCTCGATCGACACGGTCCTCTACTTCAAGGTGGTCGACCCGGTCCGGGCGACGTACGAGATCTCCAGCTTCCTTCAGGCCATCGAGCAGTTGACGGTGACGACGCTGCGTAACGTGATCGGCTCGCTCGACCTGGAGCGGGCGCTGACCAGCCGGGACGAGATCAACCGGCACCTGTCCGGGGTGCTGGACGAGACGACCGGCCGCTGGGGCATCAAGGTCACCCGGGTCGAGATCAAGGCGATCGAGCCGCCGGCCAGCATCCGCGACTCGATGGAGAAGCAGATGCGCGCCGAGCGGGACCGCCGCGCCGCGATCCTGACGGCCGAGGGGCACAAGCAGTCGCAGATCCTCACCGCCGAGGGTGAGAAGCAGTCCGCGGTGCTGCGGGCCGACGGTGACCGGCAGGCCCGCATCCTGCAGGCCGAGGGTCAGGCGAAGGCGATCCGGACGGTGTTCGACGCGATCCACCAGGCGAACCCGAGCCAGAAGGTCCTCGCCTACCAGTACCTGCAGGCTCTGCCGCAGATCGCCCAGGGCAGCGCCAACAAGGTCTGGATCGTCCCGGCCGAGCTGACCAAGGCCCTGGAGGGCATGGGCGGCGCGCTCGGTGGGCTGAGCCAGATGGTGGGGGATGTGCCCGCGCCGGAGGCCGCGGACCACGCGAGCCAGGTCGAGCGCGAGGCCGCGGAGGCGGCGCGGGCCGCGGCCGACGCCGCCCAGCAGATCCACGACGAGGTACGCGTCGCCGAGGCGCAGGCCACCGGCGGCAACAAGCCGCAGGGGTTGCCCGCGCCGGAGCCGGTCACCCCGGACAGCCTGGTCAACGACCCGACGGACCAGCGCGAGCGCGGCTGACCCGTACCGCGCTGCCGGCCCGCGCGGCGCTGCGTCGACGCGCGGTCGACGTCGGGCGTCAGCCGCCTGGCCGGCTAAATGCGAGAAAGACTCATGGGGCGCTCCGACGCCTGCCACGATCGGTCCTAGGACGGGTGGTGACCAGGCAATCGGGGCGCCCCGGCGCGTCTCGCACCGCTCGCGGACGAGCGAGGTGACGCATGAAGGATCCGGCGAATCGGATGTGGTCCTCGGCCCCGGTGCCCGGCGCACACGACCCGGTCGCGCCCCTGGGCTCCCGGCGCAGCGGCGGCGGCTTCGGCGTACTGCCGTTCGTCGGCGAGCCCACCCCGCTCGCGCCGGCCACGAACGCCAGTTGGGCCTGGTCGGTACGCCGGTTCGCGCGGGCCGCGGTGTGGCTGCTGCCCGCGTACGCCATCCTCTACGGCGCCGTGGCGATGGCCAGTGACGGCGGGGTGGGCAACGACCCGTACCCGGCGGACGGCCAGGCGGTGTACCTGATCGGCTGGGTGGCGGCGGTCTGGCTCGGCCTGCTCGCGCTGCTGGCCCTCACCGGCCTGCTGGCCGCGACCCGCAGCCGCCGGGTGGCCGCCGCCGGGCTGCTGGTCAGCATCGCCGGCACGGTGCTGATGCTGCCGTTCGCCGGATTCGAGGAGCAGACGCCGGTCTTCGGCACCACCGCGCGGTCGCTGGTCCTGCTCGGCGCGACGTTCTACAGCCTGGGGTGGTTCCTCACCGGATGGGCGGTGGCCCGCTCGGGGACCTTCAGCCTCGGCGACGGGGTCATGCTGATCATCGCGGCGCCGTTGCTGGGCCTCGGCGGCGCCCTGATCGGGTCGCTCCAGACGTTCGGCGCGATCTTCGTCCTGATCGCCGGCATCGGCATCGGCTACCGCAGCGGCCGCCTGATGCCCCGCGAAACGGCGCACGACGCGGCCAACGCCAGCCTGTCGACGCCGCCACCCGCCGCTCCGGAGGGTCCCATTTCCGCAGCCTGATTCGCTCACGGAAATCCGTGCCGGGCCTCGGTGGAGATTCGCCGTCATCGCGAAGGGGATTGGCGACGATCGGTGGAATGGCGATCGGGGACCTGTCGGATCTCTGACGGTGGTGGCCGCACGCCTATTGCGACGAGCCGCACGGTGACGAGGTGCGGCGACGGTTCGCGCGATGGCGTACCGGTCGGCCCCTCGGAGCGGTCGCCGGTGCGTTGTCGCGGACGGCGATGCAGGTCGCGGGCCAGAGCGGAGCGCCGCGGCGGCCGACAGCCCTCTCGGCCGGCCACCCGTCGACACCGCCACGCCGGGCATCCACCGGCGGCCCAGCCGCGTGGTTGAGGAAGCACACAGCCCATGTCGGCCCGTCCCAATGGCGCGGAACGAATCCGTTTGGTCATTGTCGGGCGACGCAACGTGGAAGCGACCCACCGGTGGACGTGCCACCATTGGTGCTCCATTCCCGGTCATGCCGACATTCATGGAGCAATATCGTGGCTGTCCTTCCCCGATTGACCGTGCTGCTCTGCGATAGCGACAACGCCGCCGCCGGACGGCTCTACCAGGAACTCGCCTCCAGTCCGTTGGTCGAGCGGGTGGTGGCGGTCGAAAGTCTCGCCGACGCCCTCCGCGAGTCGGACGAGGGGCAGTTCGACGTCGTCATCGTCGACCCACTCAGCACCGATCTGGCCCAGGCAGGGCGGTTCCTCCTCACCAGGACAGACGGAGGAACCGCCGCGGTGCTCTATGTCGACCTGGCCCGGGTGGAGCAGCAGGCGGTGACCTTCTACCACGGAGACCGCAACCGGCTTCGAGAAGTCTTCACCCTGGACAAGCGCACACCGCCCGCCATGTTGTCGGCGGAGGTCGACCTGGTCCTGACCAACTGCCAGGCGTTCCGGTTGCTCGCCACGGGCAGGTCGCGCGCGGATCGGCTCATCGGCGAGGTGCGGGACCGGGCGACCAGCAGTGGCGACGACGAATTGGAGCGGCTGGTCGAGGACGTGGACCAGGTGCGGATTCTGGAGCATGTCCGCCCCGACCCTGGCCTGGTGCGGCCGAAGATTGCCCGTAACAGCGTCTTCCTGTCGTACCGGTTCAAGGAAGAGGACGGGTACGTCCGGGGTCTCAGCGGATTGTTGGAGGACAACGGCTTCACCGTGATCACCGGTCGGGCGGCGGACGGATACGTGGGAATGGCGGTGCTCAACCGTATTCGGGAGTGCGAGTTCTTCGTATCTCTGATGACCCGGGCCCGGCAGTTCGCCGACCCGGGGGAGAAGTTCGCGACGAGCGCCTGGCTGGTCGAGGAGAAAGGTGCCGCCCTCGCCTTCAACAAGTACATGGTGCTGCTGGTGGAGGAGGGGGTGGACGACATCGGTGGACTGCACGGTGACTGGCAACGACACCAGTTCACCGCTCCCACGTTCACCACCGCGGCCCGGGCGGCCGTGCAACAGTTGCGCAATCGTAGTGGCCGGACAGACTGACTCGCCCCGAGACGGCATTCGCTCTGCGGGCCTCAGGGTGAGCCGTTCGGTCAGAATGACGCGGCCGATGGCCGATAGCGGCGGGCTTTTGGGTCTGCTAGCCCTGCCGAATAAGGTGTCGCGATCGCAGATCGTGAAACAACCTGTGGGCAAGAGAACCATTGTCCAGCGTCATTGCCCTACTATCAGGTCGACGGCAGCTCTGGCTTCGTCGGAGGGCATTGTGGCGGAGACGATCGGCGCGGGAGGCACGGGTGCCATCGACCTGCCGGTGCCACCAGGTCCCACCGGTGAAGCGGCTCGGTGCGAGTCCCCACACTTCGAGTGCGAACGACACCGCCGGGCCGCGCTGGCTGCCATCCGCGCCGGCCGGCTGCCACTCAAGTTCGCGTACGCCGGAAGTGCGGCCCACACGCACGACGCGTACGCCGGCACGGACGACTACCTGAGCATGCTCGCCTCCGCCCGGCACGAGGCCGAAGCCCTCCTGGCCGCACGGGCGTTGACCGCCGGCGCGTTGGCGGTGGCGGAGATCGGCCCCGGCAACGGCAGACGCAGCAGCGCCTTCCTCGGCCGCTTGACCAGCCTGGGTCATCCCTGCCGGCGCTACCTCGCGTTGGACTTCAGCGCCACGCTGCTCGCCATCGCCTGTCACCGGCTGGCCCACTTCGCCAACGGGCAGATGAGCGTTGACTCTCACGTGTGGGACATCGAGTCTGGCGCGTCCGAGAGCGTGGAACGGTGGCGGCCCGGCCCTGAGCCGGTGGTGGTCTGCCTGCTCGGGCACACCCTCGGCAACCTGGAATGCCCGTCCGACGCCCTGATGAACATCCGTGCCTCACTGCGCCCGCACGACGTGCTCGTCCTGAGCGTGGTGGTGGGCCACCCGGACGAGCCGGAAGCGACGGTGTTGTCGCCGTACCGGTGCGCGGAGTTCCGTGACGCGGCCCTGGAACCACTGCGCGCCGCCGGCCTGCCCGAGGTCGACCTGGACTTCGTGCTGCGCTGGCGGGACGGGGTGGTGACCGGCGAAGCGGTCCTCCGACGCCCCGGTGTCCTGGACGGCACGCAGGTGCCGGCAGGTCACCGCATCCGCTGCTTCCAGTCTCGCAGGTTCAACTATCCCGACGTCATCGCCGCCGTCAGGGACACAGGGTGGCTCATCCAGGACGCCGCGTTGGCGCCCGGCAGCCACCATTTGGTGATCACGGCTTCGCGAGGGTGAGGGAGTGGCGGACATGACCGAACGAAAGGGGGCACCTGGGAAGGTCTCGCCCGCCGACCTGATCGACCGGGCGCGTCGGGCCAGCCTCTTCTACCGGGCGTCCTACGAGGGCACCGATCCCAACTGCGTGCGGCTGCCCGGTGCGGCGATGGACGAGCTGGTGCAGGGGCTCGTCGCGGGCGTACACGACGAACTGTGTCAGATCGTCCCGTACACCGCGGTGAGTCGGCCCGCCGATCCATTCTCCCGGGCGGTGTTCCGCCAGTTGGCGCAACGCGTGACCGTGCGTCGGATGTACCTGGTGCCGGGGGAGGACGTGGGCACCGGGGAGATCGACAAGCAGTTGGCGGAAGACCGTCGGCACGATCTGGACGCGGTCATCGTCCCCGTCTTCATCGCCGGCGAGAGACCCATCGTGCCGATGACGGACATGTGGCTGATCGACGGCCAGGTCGTGGTCCGGCAGGAGGTGGGCGGGGACGGCCTCGCGTCCTGGGTGGTCAGTGGCCACTCCGAGGAGGTGAATCGGGCCCGGCTGCTCTGGGACCGTCTGATGACGAAGTCCTGCCTCCCGGACCGTGGCCGGCCGCGTCGGCCCGGCCCGGAGTTGACCCGCTGGCTGCTCCAGTCGGCGAACATGTTGTACGCGATGGCCCCGATGTCCTGCGGACCGTCCCACCTGGACAAGAACGGGTGCTCCTGGTACCACCAGTCCTGGCAGTACCTCCGCCTGTTCGACATGGTCAGCAGCCCTCAGTGGCACGCCGAGTTCTACGCGCACCAGCTGGCCCAGGCGATCAGCGGGGGCGCGCGACGGGTGCTGATCAGCGGCACGGCCGACTACACCATCCTCGCCTTCCTCCTGGAGGCGGTGCGCTCGGCCATGGGCCAAATTCCTGCCGACCTGGACGTGCACGTGCTCGACAAGTGCCGGACGCCGCTCCTCGCCTGTGACTGGTACGCCAAGCAGGTCGGCTCCCGCGTCCAGGTACACCAGGCCGACGTGACCCGCCCCGAGGAGGTCGCCCGGCTCGTCGAGGACGGTCGCTTCGACCTGGTGCTGGCCGATGCGTTCCTCACCCGCTTCAACCGCGCCTCGGCGGATGTCGTGATCGGTAGCTGGTCCACCCTGCTGAATCCGGGCGGCTCGGTGATCACCACCGTTCGACTGCATCCCGGCAACGAGTGGCCCAAGGACGACGAGGAGCAGGACGACCGCCACCGGGTGTTGGATCTCGTCGACGACTTCGAGCTGAGGTTCCGCGAGCGGGCCGCCGGTTGGCGCGGACTGCTCTCGGTGGAGCTCGACGAGCTCGCCGACGCCGCGCGCCGCTACGCGACCCGGATGGCCAGCCACGACCTCGGGGATGCCGACGAGGTCCGGGCGGCGTTCAACCGGGCCGGTTTCCGAGTGTCCGATTCGGACGTCAAGGCCGTCGACGGTGAGCTGGTGCGGACCAAGTACCTCCGTCTGCGTGTGGACCTGCCCTGCGACAGCGGAAGGACTGACGGTTAGCATTTACCTGTCGTGGTGACGCGTTTGACCCACGGTGATCGCCGAAGGGGGGGTCGGTGCCCGACTATTCGCCCTGGTTGGCCGCGAGCGCCCTCAGCCCGACGGCGAGCGCATGGGATCTGCTCACCGCGGCCCAGAACGACCTCATCGCCCAGACCCGCATGCTCGACGAACGGCCCGCCGCGCTGCGGGTCGTGAGCGTCACGCCGGAGTTCCGCGACGACATGGGGCACGAACTGCTCATCCGGGTCGACACGATGGGGCAGCCCACCGAGGCGAGACTTTCCGAAAAGGTCGTCCGGGCCACGGTCAACGGCAACGAGGCCCACGGTGTCACACCGTTGGCGCTGCTCTCGTACGCGCTGCAGAAGGATCCGTTCGGTCCCGGCTGGCGCCCCCGGCGGGTCGGGCACGCCACCCTGCCTCCCGAGAAGGTGATGGGTTACTACGCTCGGCTGCACCGCTCGACGGCCAGCGCCACCCAGGTCGAACAGCATCTCGAGGCCGGCCGGGACGTGGTCGTCATCGGGGAGCACGGCTGCGGTAAGTCCGCGCTGGTGGCCAATGCCGCGGAGAAGCGGCTCGACAAGGGCGACGCGGTCGTGTGGCTCAACCTCACCGACCCGGCCGACGGTCCGGAGTCGATCGTGCTGGCCCTGCTGGAGCAGGAGGGCAGCCGCAGCGGCCGATACCTGGTCGTGGTGGAGAACCTGCACGCCAACCTGCCGCTGCTGAACGAGCTGTTCGCCTGCGTGACCCGGCTGCGGTCGGACTTCAAGCTCGACCTGCAGGTGCTGGCGTCGAGTTGGAAGTCGGCAGCCGACATCCTCGCTCGCGGTGAACCCACTCGTGACCTGCGCCAGGTTCTCGCCGAGGGGCGGTGGTTGGTCCAGCAGTTGCTCATCGACAGCGGCGTCGACGAGGCGAGCTGGCCGACGATCAAACGGCTGGCACAGAACGACGCACACATCGCGTTGACCGCCATCGAGTTGTACGAAGAGCGTGGCACCGTGCCGACGGAGGCGGACCTGGAGGAGTTCTACACCAGGCAGGTGACGAGCGATGACCAGCGCGAGGTGCTCTACCGCCTGGCCTGCCTGGGGTTTTTCGAGCTTCAGATGGCCACCCGGGAGGCCGGCTCGTTGGAGGCGACGTTGCGACAGTTGCGCGACGACGGTCTCGTCTACCAGATCGACGGCGCGTACCTGATCGGCTCCCGCCGCCGGGCACAGCTCGTGATGAACCACGCCCGCCGGCACTGGGACGCGGACGACCGGTGGAAGCGCCCTGAGCGGAACGTGTGGCTGCACCTGCAGCGTGGCGGGGAGCGCCTGATGCAGGCGACGCTCGGGCGGCTCGACCAACTGGTCTCGCCGGACCTGGCGCGTACCGACACCCTGCACCTGCTGAGCACCTGGGAAACCTTGATCCGACTTGGTCGGTCGATGCGCAAGCGAAGTGTCGAGGACCCGTCCTGGGGGGACAATCTCGGAGCCGCCGTCTTCGCGGCGAGCGCGCTCAGCCAGCTCAACCATGTCGACTCCTGGTACGAGATCGCCAAGGGGGTTCGGAGCCGCTGGAGCTACGACGCGCCAGGCAGCCTGCTGCCTGAGCCGGTGGGTGGGGTGACCGCCGACCACGAGGACTTCGTCGAGATCCAACAGTCGATGGCGCAGGAGGACGCGATCCTCGGGCCGGCGCCGCACCTCGCCGGCATGACCGCCGACGAGCTGGACACCGACCGGATGTACCGCAACTGGGTCCTCGGTCTCCTGCTCGGCTTCGAGGGCGCCGCGCCGGTCGTCCACCAGGACCAGAAACGGATCGACCAGCTCGTCGAGGTGGCCCGTCAGGCCCAGGAGGAGGACGGCAACTTCTATCCGGCGCGGGTGCCGTGGGTGACCGCGCGGGTGGTCCTCGGCCTGTGCCAGGCGAACCTGCGCTTCGACCACCCGGTGGTGAAGCGCGCCTGCAACTGGCTTCTGCGGCCGGTGTCCGAGGGCGGGCCGTTCGACAACTGGTGGCGCAGCGGCACCGGTTCGTGGAACCGCGAGGAGGCCACCACCGCCATGTGCCTCAGCGCCCTGGTACGCGCCGACGTGGAGATGTGGCCCGACATGAAGACCGCGCACGCCTGGTTGATGGGACGCGAAGGGGAGTGGGCCACCCCGGGGCGGGAGATCGACATGTCGCAGGTGCTGGACGCCACGCTGCTCTGCACCGGCGCCGTCAACGGCGCCCGGGAGCATCTGATGACGCTGTTCCAGCGGATCGCCACCGAGCGGAGAAGTCCGACGTTGCTGGCCACCGCGCCGGAGGAGCGGTTGCGCATTCCCTTCGTGGCGGCGCAACTCGCCGACATCGTCTGGCGGATCGTGCGGTTGGAGAGCCTGAAACTGTTAGGCGACGTCATCAACCAGGGGCGGACGGACCCGTCCGAGCCCGCGGAGGTGGCCGTCGTGGCCGAGATCGTCTCGTCGTCCTCCGCCGGGGTGACCCTGACCGCGCGCCAACTCCGCGAGTGGCAGAAGGGGTGCGAGCAGATCGAGGGGACCATCCGCGACCGCATCGCCAAGCGGGACGGGCCGATGCGTACCCCGGCGGTCGACAGGGTGATCAATGAGCACCTGGCCTACCGGGCGCGGCTCGGGAAGCTGACGGCCCAGCTCGACGAGCGGGCCGATCGGGAGTTGCTGGAACAGATCGACGCCCTCGGCCGCGAGGTCTGCGGCGTCGCCTGGCCGGACATGCCCTGACCCGACACGAGATCGGACGTACGCTCGTGAGCATCGCGGTACCAGCGCCATCGACACTGAACTTTCTGGCCGGGCTCTTCGCCGGTGCCGGGATCAACATGCTGACCTCCGTCTCCACCGGTCCGGCCGACGCGGACGTGTCGACCGGCAAGGTCGCGGTGGACTCGGCGCTCTGGGTGGTCGCCGCCGCTTTCCTGACGTGGGCGGCACACCTGTTCCAGGCGGCGGAACGGGACGCCGACCTCTACATCGATCGCGACTTCAGCGAACCCGAGAAGCAGGAGATCCGCCAGGAGTACCTTCGTCGCGCGTTGCGGCGGGCACGGCTGCCGCTGTTGATGACGGGTCTGGCGCTGGTGTGCGCCGTGCTCCTGTTGCCCGGTTTCATCCGCTGGAGCAGCGTGCTGGGCGGTTGACCAGGCGATTCGCGCCACGTTTCCGGTGAATTGCCTGACAATCGTGGCCCAGGCTTGGTCGATTGCCACAAACCGTGGCAATCCTGGGTTGCATGGCCGCCTCCCGCTCGCCGCTGTCGCGGCTGTTCACCGTGCTGCTCGCCGGCGTGCTGGCCGGGCTCGTCCTGGCCGTGGCCGCGCTGCCGGGCAACCTGCTGGTCGGGTTCGCCGCACGCGCCGCGATCGGGTCGTACGCCGCGTTGCCGGCCTCGTTGAAGACCCCGGCCACGCCGCAGCGTTCGTACCTCTACGCCAACGACGGCAAGACGCTGATCACCACGTTCTACGACGTGAACCGGACCGACGTCGCGTTGGCGGACATCGCCCCGGTGATGCGGCAGGCGATCGTGGCGGCCGAGGACCGGCGGTTCTACGACCACGGCGGCGCGGACCTGCGCGGCCTGGCCCGGGCGCTGGTCGCCAACGTCAGGGGCGGAGGCACCGAGCAGGGCGGCTCCACCCTGACCATGCAGTACGTGCGTAACGTCCTCAAGACCGACCCGACCCGTACCCCCGAGGAGCGCGCCGCCGCGACCGACCCCACCGTCGGTCGGAAGATCCAGGAGATCCGGTACGCGGGCGCGCTGGACAAGAGCCTCGGCAAGGACGAGATCCTCGGCCGGTACCTGAACATCGCCTACTTCGGCTCCGGCGCGTACGGGATCGCGGCGGCCAGCCAGCGTTACTTCGGGAAGGCGCCGGCGCAGTTGACCCTTGCCGAGTCGGCGCTGCTCGCCGGCCTGGTGCAGTCCCCGGACGCGTACAGCCCGATCAGCGGCGACAAGGACCAGGCTCTGGCCCGCCGGTCGTACGTGCTGGACTCGATGGTCGCCACCGGGGCGATCACCGCCGCGCAGGCCGCCCAGGCCAAGGCGGAGCCGTTGGCCCTGCACCCCACCGCCCAGCCCAACGGCTGCACCGCTGTCGCCCAGGGGCACGACGACTGGGGCTACTTCTGCGACTACCTGCGCCGGTGGTGGCTGACCCAGCCGGCCTTCGGGGCCACCCCCGCCGAGCGCGAGCAGGCGTTGCGGTCGGGCGGGTACACCGTCGTCACGTCGCTCGACCCGAAGATCCAGGCCACCGCGCAGCAACAGGCCACCAAGGTCTACGGGTACGACAACAAGCGCGCCCTGCCGATCGCGGCCGTCCAGCCGGGCACGGGGCGGGTGCTCGCCATGGCGGTCAACCGGCACTACAGCCTCGCCGACAACCCGGCCGGGCAGGCCAACTACCCCAACACCGTCAACCCGCTGATCTCCGGTGGGGCCAGCGTCGACGGGTACCAGGCGGGCTCGACGTTCAAGCTGTTCACCATGCTCGCGGCGCTGGAGTCGGGCCGTACCCTCTCGACCGGGTTCGACGCCCCCGCCAAGCTGCCCACCCGGTACCCGGCCGAGGGGCCGGGCAGTTGTGACGGCCACTGGTGCCCGGCAAACGCCAACCCGGACTGGATGGACGGGTACCGGATGATGTGGGACGGCTTCGGCCGTTCGGTGAACACGTACTTCGTGTGGCTGGCCGAGCAGGTCGGCCAGGACAAGGTGGTCGAGATGGCGCAGCGGCTGGGCATCTCGTTCCGCGCCGACACCGACGCCGCGTTCGCGAAGAACAACGCCGCGAACTGGGGATCGTTCACCCTCGGCGTGGCCGCCACCACCCCCCTCGACCTGGCGAACGCGTACGCCACGGTGGCCGCCGAGGGCACCTACTGCACGCCGCTGCCGGTGGTCTCGGTGACCGATTCGACGGGCACGAAGGTGCCGGTCGGCGAGCCGTCCTGCAGACGGGTCCTCGACGCCGACGTGGCGCGCGCCGCGACCGACGCGGCCCGCTGCCCGGTGGGCCAGCAGTCGCCGTACGGGCAGTGCAACGGCGGGACCGCCACCGGGGTGAACGACATCCTCGACGGCCGGCCGGTGGCCGGTAAGACGGGCAGCTCGGAGGAGAACGCCACCGAGACGTTCGTCGGCTTCACCCCGCAGGTGGCCGTCGCGGGCATCGCCGCCAACCCCGACGACCCGGGCGACTCGGTGGGTTCGGCGGTGCAGAGCAGGGTGATCGACGCGGTCGCGCGGGTCATCGCCACCGCCGTGAAGGGCCAGCCGGAGAAGGCGTTCGCACCGCCCAGCAAGGAGTTGGCCGGTGAACCCCGCCGCCCGGTGGAGCGCCCGGCCGTCCCCGAACGCCAGCAGCCCACCCCGGAGCAGGACCCGCGCTCGGCCCTGCAACGCTGGCTCGACCGTCGGGGCTGACCCCCGGATCTCAGCGGCGGCCCGGCCCACCTCGGGCCGGGCCGCCGCGCTGTTTCCACGGGTCCGCGGCTGGGTCAAGACAATCCGGGGCCACCGCCAGGCTCGGCGGTGACCGCGGAGTGACCCACGCCCGGGCGCAGCCTCAGCTGTTGGCGGAGGCTGCCGAGATCGCGGCGCGCACCTGCTGGGCGAAACCGGCGACGGTGAAGTCCGGGGCCAGGCTGTCGACCAGGATGATGTCCGAGACCGCGTTGTTCGTCCGAAGCGGCAGGATCGCCTGGTACTCCGGCGAGTTGTACCACTTCTCGGCGTCGGCGCGGGTGGGGAACTCCATCAGGACGACGGAGCCGGGCCAGGCTCCCTCGACCACGTCCACGTCGCCCTGGGCGAGCCACTTGCCGCCGTAGGGGTGCACGGTGGCCTCGACCTGTTCCAGGTACGACAGCCCTGCCTCGTTCGGGATGCCGCCGGGGATGCGCAGGTGGTTGATCAGGTAGGTGCTCATGGGGATCTCCAACCCTCCGAGTTTTAGATGACGCAGATAATCTAACCGAGGTCTGCGGCGGCGGCAAGTTTTGGATTAGAGTCGTACTCTATAATTGGCGGGTCGACCGGAGAGCACGTGAGAGGGGGAGCGCGATGGGCAGGACGTCACGTGCGGAAGCGGCGCGACACCGCGAGGAAGTGGTGGCCGTCACCTCGAGACTGCTCCGTGAACGCGGCGCGGCGGGCATGAGCGTGCAGGACCTCATGGGTGCCGCCGGGCTGACCCACGGAGGGTTCTACAAGCACTTCAGCTCCAAGGAGGAGTTGTTGGGCATCGCCGCGACGACGGCCTTCGGCGAACTCCTGGCCCTGCTGGACCAGTTCTCCGACGACCTCCCCGACTCCTCGGAAGCACGGGCCGCGCTGCTGCGGCACTACCTGTCGCCCGAGCATCGCGACACACCCGGCACGGGATGTGCCAATACCGCGCTGGCCGCCGACGCCGCCCGGTCGCCCGCCGGCAGCCCGCTCCGCACGTCGTACGCGGTAGGTGTTCAGGAGACCATCAGGCGATTGACGGACATCGAGGACGCGCCCGGCCGGGACGGGGACGAAGCCCGCCGGCTGGCGCTCGTCGATCTCGCGACGATGGTCGGTGCGCTCACGCTGGCCCGAGCGGTGGGCCAGACACCCCTGTCGGACGAGATCCTCCAAACCGCACGGGAAGCCCTGTCCAGCCCTGATGGTGACGACGGCTAGCGCCCCCGGACCCCGCCCCACCATCCCCGCGATCTTGCACTTTCGGTTGCCGATTCACTGCTCCTGTGGCGCTTTGTCCCCACTGAAAGTGCAAGATCGCGGAGGAGCAGGTCAGGTTCAGCGCTCCCGGCGGCGGGGGCGGTAGCTGGCGATCGTCGCGGGTAGGCCGCGGCGGATGATGCCGGCCCAGTCGGTGTCGCCGCGCAGGACCGCCGCGGCGGTCTTGCGGGCCTGCTCGGCGGTGAAGTGCGGCGGCAGCATCAGCTCGGCCGGATCGACCAGGGCGTTGATGACCACCGGGCGGTCGGCGGCGAGCGCCCGGTCCCAGACGCCCGTCACCTGCTCCGGCGAGTCGACGAGTTCACCGTGCAGGCCGAGCACCTGCGCCCACTGGTGGTAGCCGATGTCCGGGAGCTGCTGGCTGTCCGGAAACATCGGCGTGCCCTCGCTGGAGCGCTGCTCCCAGCTCACGAACGCCAGATCCCGGTTGTTGAGCACCAGCACCACGAACCGCGGGTCGGCCCAGCCGCGCCAGTACTTCGCCACCGTGATCAGCTCGTTGACCCCGTTCATCTGCATCGCACCGTCACCGATCATCGCGATCAGCGGCCGGTCCGGGTGGGCGAACTTGGCGCTCAGCGCGTACGGCATCGCGCCGCCCATGGACAGCAGCGTGCCGGAGAGGCTGGCCAGCATCCCGGGCCGGACCTGCACGTGCCGGGCGTACCAGGCGGTCGCCGTGCCGCAGTCCACGGCGAGCATCGCGTCGTCGGGGAGCCGGTCGCTGAGCGTGCTGAACAGCAGTTGCGGGTTGACCGGGTCGGCGGTCTGCTCGGCCAGGTCGCGTTGGGCGCGTCGCCATGCCGAGGTGGCCTCGGCGATCTCCGCCCGCCAGGCGGTCGGTCCGGGGCCGGGGCCCAGCTCGTCCAGGAGCGCCCGCAGGGTGGGCCGGGCGTCGCCGGTCAGGTTCACCTCCGTCGGGTACCGGAGCCCGAGTTGCGTGCCGTCCAGGTCGATCTGCACCGCGCGGGCCTGCCCGGGTGGCGGATAGAACTCCGAGTACGGCATGTTGCTGCCCACGATCAGCAGCCGGTCGCAGCCGGTCATGAGCTGCCAACTCGGCCGCGTCCCGAGCAGCCCGATCGCACCGGTCACCCACGGCTCACGGTGGTCGACGGTGGCGAAGCCGAGCAGCGCGGTGGCCACCCCGGCGCCGAGCCGGTGGGCGATCTCGCGCACCTCGTCCTCGGCGCCGAGCGCGCCCTGCCCGACCAGCATGGCCACCCGCTCGCCGCCGCGCAGCACCTCGGCCGCGCGGCGCACGTCGGCCGTCGGAGGGACGGTCGGCGTGCTGCTCGGCACGTTGCTGGTGTGGTAGTAGCCGTGCGCGTGCGGGGGATCCACGACGGCCGGCTCGTCCTGGATGTCCGAGGGGAGCACCAGCGCGGTGACGGTACGCCGGGCCAGCGCCGTACGGCACGCCCGGTCGACCAAGTGGCGTACCTGCGCGGGGTGGTCGAGCTGGGCCAGGAACGCCGCCGCCACGTCCTTGTAAAGGGCCAGCAGGTCGACCTCCTGGTAGTAACCACCGCCCTCGGCGGTGACCGCCGTGTGCCCGAGCAGGGCGACCACGGGCTGGTGGTCGAGCTTGGCGTCGTACAGGCCGTTGAGCAGGTGGATGGCGCCGGGGCCGCTGGTCACCAGCGCACACCCCAGCGGCCCGCCGCCGTACTTGACGTGCGCCGACGCGGCGAACCCGGCGGTCTCCTCGTGCCGCACCTGGACGAACTGTGCGCGTTCGTTGGTGCGTTGCAGAGCGGAGGTGATGCCGTTGATGCCGTCGCCGGGATAGCCGAAGTAGCGGCGTACGCCCCAACTGAACAGGCGGGAGACGATGTGGTCCGCGACGGTCGGACGCCGGGGCAGGGTGCCCCCTTCGGCCGGTGCCGTGTGGTCTGCGCTCACCTGGCTGGTCCTTCCCGTCGAGTCCGGTACACGATCGGTCGTTCCCGTTCCCGGCAGCACAAAACACCCCCGCGGGGCGGACGTCGGAGCGGCGGCCGGCCGTCCGGCAGAATCGTCGGGTGCCCGTCCACCAGATCACCGACCCTGACGACGACCGGATCGCCGACTACCGCGCGCTCACCGACGTCGAGTTGCGCACTCGCTGGGAGCCACCGCACGGCCTGTTCATCGCCGAAGGCGAGCTGGTGCTGCGCCGGGCCCTACGCGCCGGATACCCGGCCCGGTCGTACCTGGTCGACGCCAAGCGCGTCGACCAGCTCGCCGACCTGGACACCGGCGACGCGCCCGTCTACGCCGCCACCCAGGACGTGCTGCAACAGGCCACCGGCTTCCACGTACACCGGGGGGTGCTGGCGTCGTTCCACCGCCGTTCGTTGCCGACGGCGGCCGAGGTGCTCGCCGGCGCGCGCCGGGTGGTGATCCTGGAGGACGTCAACAACCACACGAACCTGGGCGCGATCTTCCGGGGCGCGGCCGCGTTGGGCATCGACGCGGTGCTGCTGTCGCCGTCCTGCGCCGACCCGCTCTACCGGCGCAGCGTGCGGGTGAGCATGGGGGAGGTCTTCGCGCTGCCGTACGCCAAGCTCGACCGTTGGCCGGCCGGTCTGGACGAGGTGCGGGAGGCGGGGTTCACCGTGCTCGCCATGACGCCGGCGCCGGATGCCGTACCCATGCAGCTGTTGACTCCGGCGCAGCGCGAGCGGGCCGCGCTGCTGCTGGGCGCCGAGGGCCCCGGCCTGACGGCGGCGGCACAGGCGGCGAGCGACGTGCGGGTGGTCCTGCCGATGCGGCGGGGTGTGGACTCGTTGAACGTCGCCGCCGCGGCGGCCGTGGCGTTCTGGGAACTGGGACGCGCCGATACGCTTGCATGACCATGCGTCTTGTTGAATAATCTTTCCCGTGTCCAAGGTTCTCACCTCCCTGCCCATCGGCGAACGTGTCGGCATCGCCTTCTCCGGCGGCCTCGACACCTCTGTAGCTGTCGCGTGGATGCGCGACAAGGGCGCGATTCCCTGCGCGTACACCGCTGACATCGGCCAGTACGACGAGCCCGACATCGGCTCGGTCCCCGGCCGCGCGCTCAGCTACGGCGCCGAGGTCGCCCGACTCGTCGACTGCCGCGCCGCCCTCGTCGAGGAGGGCCTCGCCGCGCTGACCTGCGGCGCCTTCCACATCCGCTCGGGCGGGCGGGCGTACTTCAACACCACCCCGCTGGGTCGGGCGGTGACCGGCACCCTGCTGGTCCGCGCGATGATCGCCGACGACGTCCAGATCTGGGGCGACGGCTCGACCTTCAAGGGCAACGACATCGAGCGGTTCTACCGCTACGGCCTGCTGGCCAACCCGATGCTGCGCATCTACAAGCCGTGGCTCGACACCGACTTCGTCACCGAGCTGGGTGGGCGCAAGGAGATGTCGGAGTGGCTGCTCGAGCGCGGCCTGCCGTACCGGGACAGCACCGAGAAGGCGTACTCCACCGACGCCAACATCTGGGGCGCCACGCACGAGGCGAAGACCCTGGAGCACCTCGACACCGGCATCGAGACGGTCAGCCCGATCATGGGCGTGAAGTTCTGGGACGCGTCGGTGGAGATCCCCACCGAAGACGTCACGATCGGCTTCGACCAGGGCCGCCCGGTGACGATCAACGGCAAGGAGTTCGGCAGCGCCGTCGACCTGGTGCTGGAGGCCAACGCCATCGGCGGTCGGCACGGCCTGGGGATGTCCGACCAGATCGAGAACCGGATCATCGAGGCCAAGAGCCGGGGCATCTACGAGGCGCCCGGCATGGCGCTGCTGCACGCCGCCTACGAGCGGCTGGTCAACGCCATCCACAACGAGGACACCCTGGCCAACTACCACAGCGAGGGTCGCCGCCTCGGTCGCCTCATGTACGAGGGCCGTTGGCTGGACCCGCAGGCGCTGATGCTGCGCGAGTCGTTGCAGCGCTGGGTCGGTACGGCGGTCACCGGTGAGGTGACGCTGCGGCTGCGGCGGGGCGAGGACTACTCGATCCTCGACACCACCGGCCCGGCGTTCAGCTACCACCCGGACAAGCTGTCGATGGAGCGTACCGAGGACTCGGCGTTCGGTCCGTCCGACCGGATCGGTCAGCTCACCATGCGCAACCTCGACATCGCCGACTCGCGCGCCAAGCTGGAGCAGTACGCCTCCCTCGGCATGGTCGGCGGCGCGGGAAGCCAGCGGATGATCGGCGCGGCGCAGGCGGCCTCCACCGGGCTGATCGGCGCGATGCCCGAGGGCGGCGCGGAAGCCATCGCCTCCCGGGGCGTCGCCACCGCCGAGGACGAGGCGCTCGACCGCGCGGCCATGGAGTTCGGCGTCGACTGATCGGGTACCCGGCCGGTCGAGGTCCGGGGTCACGGACGGTAGCGTGACGGCCGTGTTCCCTACCGTCCGTGAGGTTCTGGCCCTGGACCCCGTCCGCCACGGTGCTCCGCGCGTGGTGGCCGGGGACGCCGGGCTGGACCGCCCGGTCCGCTGGGTGCACGTCGCCGAGGTGCCCGACATCGCCACCCTCCTCGGCGGCGGCGAGTTGGTGCTCACCACCGGGATCGGGCTGCCGGCCGACGACGCGGGGCTGCGGGCGTTCATCGGCGACCTCGCCGACGTCGGCGTCTCCGGGCTCGTCGTCGAGCTGGGCCGCCGCTACGTCAGCGGCGTACCCCGGGTGATGATCGCCGCCGCGGAGCGGCGCGGCCTGCCCCTGGTCGAGCTGCGCCGGGCCACCCCGTTCGTGCGGATCACCGAGGCGGTGCACGCCCTGATCGTCGACGCGCAGCTCACCGAGCTGCGCGCCGCCGAGGAGATCCACCAGCGGTTCACCGACCTCTCCGTCGAGGGCGCCGACGCGGCCGAGGTGATCCGGCAGGCCGCCGAGTTGTCCGGGTGCCCGGTCGTGCTGGAGAACCTGTCCCGGCAGGTCCTCGGATACGACCCGGCGGGGGAGAGCGCCGAGCTGCTGCTGGACGGCTGGGAGCAGCACTCCCGGCGTATCCGGCCAGCCGGGCGCACCGCGTACGACCCGGACAACGGCTGGTTGGTGACCGTCGTCGGCGCCCGGGGCCAGGACTGGGGACGGCTGCTGCTGCGCTGGCCGGCGAGCGGCGACGCGCCCACTGCCGCTCCCCCCAACCGGCTGAGCATCCTCGTCGAGCGGGCCGCGTCCACCCTCGCGCTGGGCCGGTTGATCCGCCGCGATGCCGAGGGGTTGGAACGGCAGCTCCACCGCACCCTGCTCACGGCTCTGCTCGACCACTCCCGGCCGGTCGACGAGGTGGCGTTGCGTGCCAAGGCGCTCGGTGTGGCGCTGGACCGTCGGCACCTCGTCGGCGTGATGGTCCGCCACCGGGCCGACGACCCCGCCGGCGAGGGTGGCCCCGAAGCCGGTCAGGCCCGGCTGCGCGACCTCTCCGAGGACGTCGGCCAGGCGCTGCGGGAAACCAAACTGGCGGCGCTGACCAGCGCCGTCGACGACAACTCGGTGGGCGCGCTCCTGGCCCTGACCGACCCGGCCGCCGAGGACCGCGCGCTGTCCACGTTCGCCGACGCCCTTCGTCGGGTACGCCTCGACGCCGCCACGGGCCGGGCCGCGTCCAACGCCTCCGCCGGGGTGATCGTCGCCGCCGGATCCGGCGTGAACAGTCTGCGCGAGGCCCGACGGTCGCTCGTCGAGGCGCGGCAGATCGCCGAGGCCGCCCGTCGGGACCGGCGTGACCTGCCCGTCTTCCGGCTGCCGCACGTGGGTCTGGCCGGGCTGCTGCACCTGCTGCGCGACGAGCCCCGGCTCCAGACCTTCGTCGAGCGGGAACTCGGCCCACTCCTGGAGTACGACGCCCAGCATCCCCGGGAGCGGCTGCTCGACACCCTGCGCGCGTACCTGGAGCAGGGGCGCAACAAGTCAGCCGGCGCGGCCGCCGCGCACCTGTCCCGACCGGCGTTCTACGAACGTCTGGCCCGGATAGCCCGCATCCTCGACGTGGACCTCGACTCGGTGGAGGCGAGCCTCTCCCTCCACGTGGCCCTCCTGGCCCTGGAAGCAGTCCGCACCCCCTAACCCCCGGACCCCCACCCCGCCTCCACCCCACTTCCCCCCTGTGATCAAGAGGTTGGCGTCAGGAAAGTCCTCTTCCGTGACGCCAACCTCTTGATCACCGCGAGCAAGCGGGTGGAGGGGTGGGGTGGGTAGGCGGGGTGGGGGGGTTAGGAGAGGGAGGTTAGGGCTTTTGCGTAGGTTGGGGGGATGTGGTTGGGGCCGCCGGGGGTGAAGACGTCCGTGTGCGCCACTGCGGACCAGGCCGTCTCCGGGACCGCCTCCGCCAGGGCGTTGATCACCGGGGCGTCGCGCCACTGGTCCTGCTCGGCGAGCAGGCCGAGCGCCACCACCGACTCCTCGACCTCGCCCACGCACTCGAACGGCTTGTGCCCGTCGACGCCCAGCAGCTCCCGGTAGCCGGGGATCTGGTCCGGGTCGGCGAGCATGTCGCCGCCGAAGATGTGGGTGACCCGTTCCCGGGGCATGAACGGCGCCATGGCCAGGAAGACGAATCGGCACTTCGGGCAGTTCCGGCACCAGCGCTCGGACGCGTCGCGCAGCTTGAAGGCGGCGTTGCAACTGGTCACCACGTCGTCGTACCGCGTGAACTCGGCGAACAGCCGGGCGATGTGCAGCTCGGACAGCGACCGCAGCAGGGAGAAGTACGGCTCGGTGAGCCCGGCGTGCTCCGCCAGCGCCCCTCGCAGCAGCCCCTCGGCCTCCACACCCTTGGACCACTGGTGGTTGATCTCGTGACCGTTCCAGATCAGGTTCGGATCGGACGCGGAACGCTCGTTGGACATCACCACCGGCCCCAGACCGTGCAGCACGGCGGTCGCCACCGCGATCAGGGAGTTGATGGCGGTGACCGGGATGTGGCCGTTCAGCGCGCCGGCGGCGTTGAGGTCGAACAGCACCGGGTCGATCCGCCGGCGGGCGGCGAGAGGGGTCAGCCCGGACGCCTCGTTCACGGAGACGATCACGTGGTTCGGGTTCACCGAGAACGGCACCGGGTCCAACTCGGCGCGGCGCAGCGCCTCCAGGCTCACGATCGAGTCCTTGCCGCCGCCGACGGCCGAGAGCGGGCGACGGTCGGAGTTGTCGTAGACGCGCGGCGACTCCGGTGAGCCGGCCGGCACCTCCGGGCGCAGTTCCAGCACGTACGGCAGCTCGTTGCGGTACGCGTACTCGGCGAGGCCCTTGGTGTAGACGGCCGTGACGTAGTCGACGGTGGCCGCGCCCAGCGGCGCCGGCAGCACCAGTCGGGGCGGCGCGGCGGTCTTGTAGTAGCTGACCCCGGCGACGAGGTGCAGCACCTCCAGGACCCGGTTGAGGGTGGCCACCGTCTCGTCCGACGGCGGCTCCGCCGGCAGCGGGAGCGTGATCACCTCGGTGAACCGCTGCTCGCCGCCCGGGCCGGTCAACGCGTAGTCGAACAACACCTCGCCGGTGGCAAAGTCGATCGAGTAGGACGGGAAGGTGAAGGCGTCCATCCGCCGGAGCTGCTCGTTGGGCACACGCCATACTAGGCCCTGGTTCGTCCGGCCGTGTCCGGACCGGGCCCCGCCAGCCGCCGCCGTGACCCCCGAGGAGAGCCCCGTGCGCCTGTCTGACCTGCGCGGACGTACCGTCGCCGTCTGGGGCACCGGTCGGGAGGGCCGGGCCGCTGTGACCGCCATCGCGGCGCACGGCCCCGCCGAGCTGGTCGCCGTCGACGACAGCGCCAACTTCCTGTCCCTGCCGTGGGACGGGCCGCTGGCCGAGGCGGCGCCGCTGGTCAGCGGTGAGGAGGGCTTCGCCCGGCTGGCCGCCGCGGACGTGGTGGTCCGCTCGCCCGGAGTGCCGCAGACCCATCCGTGGCTGGTCGAGCTGCGGCGACGCGGCGTCCCGGTGACCCAGGGCACCGCCCTGTGGATGGCCGACCACGCCGCCCGCACCGTCGGGGTCACCGGCAGCAAGGGCAAGAGCACCACCTCCAGCCTGATCAGTCACCTGCTCACCGCGATGGGCCGATCCAACGTCTTCGGCGGCAACATCGGGGTGCCCACCCTCGACCTGCCCGACGCCGAGCTGTACGTGTTGGAGCTGTCCAGCTACCAGTGCAGCGACCTCACCGACTCACCCCGGGTCGCCGTGGTCACCGCGCTGTTCCCCGAACACCTGGACGCGCACGGCGGGGAACGGGAGTACTACCGCGACAAGCTCAACCTGCTCGCCCACGATCCGGAGACGATCGTGGTCAACGGCGCAGACCCGCGGCTCGCCGCCGAACTGGGTGAGCTGCCCGCGGTGCGGGCCGGCCGTCCCGACACCACCCACGTCGCCACCGGGGCCGACGGCACTCCCTGGTTCCACCTCGGTGACCAGCCGCTCTTCCCGCGTGCGGTGCTGCCGCTGGTGGGCCGGCACAACGAGGGCAACCTGTGCGTCGCGCTCGCCGTGCTCGACGCGCTCGGCGTCGACGTGGTGACCGCGAAGGATCACCTCGCCGTCGCCGTCGCCGAGTTCCAGGGGCTCGCCCACCGGCTCACCGAGATCATCGACCCGTCCGGGTTGACCTTCGTCGACGACACGCTGGCCACCAGCCCGTACGCGGCCATGCACGCCATCGACGCGTACGACGGGCGGCCGTTGACGGTGATCGTCGGCGGCAACGACCGGGGTCTGGACTACACCCCGTTGGCCGAGCATCTGGCCGAGCGCGAGCTGACCGTCATCGGCATCCCGGACAGCGGCGCCCGGATCGTCGAGGTGCTGGCGAACCTGCCGAAGGTGCGGACGGAGCTGGTCGACGACCTGGTGGACGCGGTACGGCTGTCCCGGGAGGTCACCCCGGCGGGCGGGGTCGTGCTGCTGTCCCCGGCCGCCCCCAGCTACGGCCGGTTCCGCAACTTCGAGCACCGCTCCGAGGTCTTCGCCCAGGCCGTCCGCGACACCGCCGGCTGAGCCCGACGCCCTGACGCCGCCGGCTGAGCCCCGCGCCGGGACTCCGCCGGCTCAGCGCAGGCTCTCGTGCAGGGCGCGCATCGAGCGGATCGCCGAGCGGACCTCCTGGAGGTAGCGGCCCGGTGTGAGGGTCTGCTCGGGCAGCACCGCCGGATCGGCCACCGCCGGATCCACCCCGACCGTGTCGATGCCGCAGCCGTACGGCAGGGCCAGGGTGCGCAGCGCGTCGCAGTGCTGGAACGGCACGTAGATGGGCGCGGTGACCATCAGCACCTCGTCACCCGGGGCGAGCCGCGCGTGCCCGGCCCAGAACCGTTGCGTGTCGGCGGTGTGCGCCCGTCGCCGGTCCGGTTCGCTGGACGGCGCGGCCAGCACCCGGACCGGTGGGAGACCCGCCGGTCGGTAGGTCCGCGACGACCAGGAGTGGTGCGGGTGGCCGGTGTCCACACCGGCCTGCTCCGTCGGTTCGGCCACCTCGAACACCCGCCGCACGGCGGTGTCCAGCACGTCCACCTCGGTCTCGTCGGCCGGCAGACCGGCGTCGGCGAGGGTGGCCCGTTCCCATTCGGACAGCGGTCGGAAGCTGCCCAGCACGGCCACCTCGCCGCGCACCGTCAGGCCGGCGCGCAGCAGGTGCTTCGCGTACCCGACGCGCCGTACGCACGCGTGCGCCAGACCGCCGAGCACGACCAGGTGGGCGTACGCGGACCGGGCCGGTGGCACCGGGTGGACGAGCCCGAGCGCGGCGGCCGCGTCGAGGACCAGCGTCGCGGTGGCCGGATCGAGGTCCGGCTCGCGCGCGTCGGGTCGTTCCCGGCCGTTGCGGAAGTCCCAGTGGCGGGCGGAGAAGTCGTCCAGGAACCGCAGCGCCTCGGCGAGGTCACCGGGCGGCTGGTCACCGCCGAAGTGCCGGACGAGGCCGCGCAGCGGGGTGGAGCGGACCCAGGCCTCGACGTCGGGGGTGATCCGCTCGGCGACCGTACCTGTCTGCGCTTCCTGCACCTGCCGGATGCTACCGGCTCGCTGTTGTGGCTGGTCTTTACGCTGGTCGCAGCGGCTGATGGGGGGACTTCGATGACCCGTGACGTGGCGCGCCCGCGGCGCAGGGGTGGCACCTCCGCGAGCGGTTTCCTCCGCCTGGTGGCGCACACCGACCCGGTGGCGCTGGTCGGCATCACGTTGTCGATCACCCTCAGCGTCCTGCTCGACCTCACCGGCGCGGCCTCGGGCGTGGAGTCGCTGCTGGCCGGCCTGATGGGCATCACCATCTCGCTGCTGGTGGACTCGCTGGCCCGCGCGGAGCGCCGGTTCCACCTGCGGACGCTGCTGGACGGTCCACCGTGGCTCGCGCACACCGCCACGGAGGTGGTCGTCGCGATGCGGGAGGCGACGGAGCAGCACGCCGGTACGCGGGTCGCGGTGGAGGCGCGGCGACGCTACGAGCAGTTCCGGCTGGAGGCCGAGGGGTTCGCGCAGGGGCGCATCATCCGCCGGGGCGACGAGGACGAGGACCTGCTCGGCGCGACCCGCGCCTGTGGACACCGGCTGGACGCGTTGACGAACGTGATGCCCCGGGCGAGTGGGGAGCTGAGCTGGTGGCGTGGCGAGATCGGCCGCCGCTACTGGGAGGCGAACCTCGACGCCCTGCGCCGGGGGGTACGGATCACCCGGGTCTTCGTCTACGCCGCGATGACCGACGAGTTGTCCGAGCTGGTGGGCCGGCAACGTGCGGCCGGGGCCCGGGTGGGTCTGCTGCCCTTCGGCGCGGTGGGTTCGCACCTCCTCGTCAACCTGACGCTCTGGGACTCGTCGAGCTGCTGGGAGGCCCGGATGACCGCCCACGGCGAGATCGGCGAGAACCAGTTCTCCGTCAACCGCGCGGACGTCGAGCGACTGACCCGGGTGTTCGACGCCTGCGCGAGCATGGCGACCTTCGAGGACACGACGCCGGCGCCATGACGTGGAGCGCCGTCCTGCTGGTGACGGCCGTGGTCTGGGCGGTGAGCGTGATCCGCTCGGTACGGCTCCGGGCGCTGGTCTACAGCCTTCCGTTGCCGATGACGCTCGCCCTGGTCACCACCGGGTACGGCGTCGGCGGCGCGCAGGTGCTCGGCGTGCTCGGGCTCAACCTCTTCTTCGTCACCGTGGCGCTCACCCACCAGCGGCTGCGCTGGCCCATCCTGCTCGCCGACGGCGCGGGGATCGCCGTCTACGTGGCGTTGAGCGCCGGCCTGGTGGCCGTCGACGTCCCGTTCGAGGTGGCTCTCGCCGGCACGCTCGTGCTCTGGGCGGCGGGCATGCTGCTGCGCAAACGTCGCGCCCGACCGGTCACCGTCAGCGCTGACGGGCCAGCCGCACCAGGGCTGCCCGTGCCGCTCAAGCTGGTGGTGATCTTCCTGGGGGCGGTCCTCACCGCGCTGCTCGGGGCCGTGTTGCGGGCGATGGTGGTGACGTTCCCGTACTCGGGGGTGCTGGTGGCCGTCGAGGCGCGACACCAGTTGTCCGAGTTCACCTGGCACTTCGCCCGCAACAGCCTCGCGCTCGTCGCGTTCCTCGCCGCCCACCACTACGTCCAGGACGTCTCGACGGTCGGCGCGCTGGGGACCGGCTGGGCGGCCTTCGCGGTGGTCGCCGCCGCCCTGCACCTGCCGTGGCGTCCGCGGGCGGCGTGACTGTCAGGTCGTACCCGCTCTGCGCTACACCCTGCCAGTTGTCCGCGCCGGCCGGCGGTGGGAGCGTGCGGTATCCACGAACGCCGCTGAAGGGTGCCACGATGACCGACGACCTGCTGGCCCGGCACCGGGCCGTGCTCCCGTCCTGGATGCCCCTCTATCACGACGAGCCGATCGAGCTGGTCTCCGGCTCGGGTCGCCGGGTCACCGACGCGCAGGGCCGCAGCTACCTGGACTTCTTCGGCGGCGTGTTGACCAACATGATCGGCTACGACATCCCGGAGATCCGGGAGGCCGTCGAGCGGCAGCTCGCCACCGGCATCGTGCACACCTCGACGCTCTACCTGATCCGTCAGCAGGTCGAGTTGGCCGAGAAGATCGCCCAGCGCTCCGGGATCCCGGACGCCCGGGTGTTCTTCACCAACTCGGGCACCGAGGCGAACGAGGCGGCGCTGCTGTTCGCCACCAACCACCGCCGCTCGCACCAGGTCCTGGCGGTGCGCAACAGCTACCACGGTCGGTCGTACGCGGCGATGGGCGTCACCGGCAACCGCACCTGGTCGGCCAGCGCGCTCAACCCGTTGCAGGTGGCCTGGTTGCACTCCGGTGACCGGGTACGCGGCCTGCTGGCACGGTTGAGCGCCGACGAGCGCGTCGACGCGGCCGTGGAGGACCTGCGTGAGGTGCTGGCCACCCAGACGTCCGGCGACGTGGCCGCGCTGATCGCCGAGCCGATCCAGGGCGTGGGCGGGTTCGTGCACCCACCGGACGGGCTCTTCGCCGCGTGGAAGAAGGTCCTCGACGAGCACGGCATTCTGTTCATCGCCGACGAGGTGCAGACCGGCTGGGGGCGTACCGGCGAGCACTTCTGGGGCTACCAGGCGCACGGCATCACCCCGGACCTGCTCACCTTCGCCAAGGGCATCGGCAACGGTTTCGCCCTGGCCGGGGTGGTCGGCCGGGCCGAGGTGCTCCAGGCGGTGCCGGGGATCAGCTTCTCCACCTTCGGCGGCAACCCGATCTCGACGGCCGCCGGCAACGCGGTGCTCGACTACCTGATCGCGCACGACCTCCAGGCGAACGCCGCCCGCGTCGGCGCGATCCTCGCCGACGGCCTGCGGTCCGCCGTGGGCGGTCTCGACTGCGTCGCCGAGGTACGGGGAAAGGGGCTCATGCTCGGCGTCGAGTTCGTCCGGTCGGGCAGCGGCGAGCCGGACCCGGCGATGACCAACCGGGTCTTCGAGGCGTGCCGCGCCGGCGGTCTGCTCACCGGCAAGGGCGGCCTGTACGGCAACGTGCTGCGGATGGGTCCACCGTTGACGCTTACCGAGGAGGAGGCCCGCGAGGGCCTGGCGATCCTCGTCGACGCGATCCGCTCGTCGGCGGAGGTGACGGCGTGAGCACCGGCGGTCCGGGCGGCGTGAGCACCGGCGGTCCGGGCGGCATGAGCATCGGCCACTTCGTGGACGGCAAGCGTGTGGGTGGCACGTCCGAGCGGCGGGGCGACGTGTTCGATCCGGCCACGGGTCGTCGTACCGCCGAGGTCGAGCTGGCCTCGACCGCGGACGTGGATGTGGCGGTGCGGTCCGCCGCCCGCGCGGCCCGCGACTGGCGCGACGCGTCGCTGGCCCGGCGGTCCGCCGTGCTGTTCGCGTTCCGGGAACTGGTGCACGCCCGCCGCGACCGGCTCGCCGAGGTGATCACGGCCGAGCACGGCAAGGTGCTCGCCGACGCCGCCGGCGAGGTGCAGCGTGGCCTGGAGGTCATCGAGTACGCCTGCGGCCTGCCCTCGGCGCTGCGCGGCGCGTTCAGCGAGAACGTCTCCACCGAGGTCGACTCGTACACGATCCGGCAGCCGGTCGGCGTGGTGGCGGTGATCTCGCCGTTCAACTTCCCGGTGATGGTGCCACTGTGGTTCGTGCCGGTGGCGGTGGCCTGCGGCAACGCTGTCGTGCTCAAGCCGAGCGAGAAGGACCCCGGCGCGGCGCTGCTGCTGGCCGAGTGGTTCGCCGAGGCCGGCCTGCCGGACGGGGTGTTCAACGTGGTGAACGGCGACGCCGAGGCCGTCGACGCGCTGCTGGACCATCCGGAGGTGCGTGCGGTGTCGTTCGTCGGGTCCACGCCGATCGCCCGGCACGTCTTCCAGCGCGGCACCGCCGCCGGTAAGCGGGTCCAGGCGCTCGGTGGGGCGAAGAACCACATGGTGGTGCTCCCCGACGCCGACCTCGACCTGGCGGCCGACGCGGCGGTCAACGCCGGGTTCGGCTCGGCGGGGGAGCGGTGCATGGCCATCTCGGTGCTGGTGGCCGTGGAGCCGGTGGCGGACGCCCTCGTGGAGCGGATCGCCGCCCGGATGGCCGGACTGCGCACGGGGGACGGCCGGCGGGGATGCGACATGGGTCCGCTCGTCACCGCCGCGCACGCCGAGCGGGTGCGGTCCTACGTGGACGCGGGCGTTGCCGCCGGGGCGGTGCCGGTGGTCGACGGCCGGGACGTGACGCCCGACGGCGACCCGGACGGGTTCTGGCTCGGCCCGACCCTGTTCGACCGGGTCACACCGGACATGACGATCTACACCGACGAGATCTTCGGGCCGGTGCTCAGCGTCGTGCGGGTCGGCTCGTACGACGAGGCCGTGGAACTGGTCAACGCCAGCCCGTACGGCAACGGCACTGCCATCTTCACCAACGACGGCGGCGCGGCGCGGCGCTACCAGCACGAGGTGGAGGTGGGCATGGTCGGCATCAACGTGCCGATCCCGGTGCCCATGGCGTACCACTCGTTTGGCGGCTGGAAGTCGTCCCTCTTCGGCGACCTGCACGCCCACGGCGAGGACGGGGTGCGGTTCTTCACCCGGGGCAAGGTGGTCACCAGCCGGTGGCTGGACCCGCGCCACGGTGGCGTCGACCTCGGGTTCCCCACCCAAACCTGACCGATACCGATCACCCCTGCTCCTCCCGGCCGCCGCCTCGCGTGCCCTTCAAGATCTGCACAACATCGCTGAAACTGCTGCCTCCCGGCTCGTTGAGGCAGCAGTTTCAGGGAAAGTGCGCGGATCTTGGGCGGCGCGGCCGCGGGTCGGGCACGTTGAGGTGCGTGTGGAGGGTCGGGCCTGCGCCATGATCGTGCTCGTTCCTGGATGTAGTCCCCTCCGCGCGGCGTGAGGCCACTACACCCTGGTTCGAGCGCGATCATGACGGCGCGGCCCCGTGGCGGCGGGCCGGTACGGCACGGGTTCGCGTGGCGGGGGCCCACATGGCAGGCGCCCGTCCGGCGTGGCCGCGCCAGGGCGGGGTCAGGGGGTGGGGAAGAGGAGCGCGTGCAGGGCTGCCGGGTCGGCGAGCTCGGGTAGGTCGCGGGCGGCGAGCCAGGCGGCCGCGGCTGCCCCGTCGCCGGCGGTACGCAGGGGCGCCGACGGCCAGCGTCGACCGATCTCGGCGCGGACGGCCGTGGCGAGCGGGGTGTCCGCGATGAGCAGTCCGCCGCCGAGCACGACCGGCGTCGTCGACTGCGCCGGGCGGATGCGGGTGACGCTCTCGGCCAGGTGGGCGGCGGCCTCGGCGATCAGCGCGGTGGCGACGGGTTCGCCGTCGGTCGCGGCGGTGACGACGAGTGGCGCCAGCCGTGCGAGGTCGATCGGCGGTCGGCGGGTGACCGCCTGGATCGTGGCGTCCACGGTGTCGCGTGATCGGGGGGCGACGTCGGCACTGCCCACCAGTTCGGTGAGCACGGCCGCGCCCAGCGCGCCGGGGACAGCACCGGTGTCCAGGTCGGCGAGGAGTCGGCGGACCGCCTCGCGGCCGAGCCAGAAGCCCGATCCGGCGTCGCCGAGCAGCCATCCGTGACCGTCGGCGACGCGGTCGAGCCGCAGGTCGACGACCTGCGCGGTGATCGCGCCGGTGCCGGCGATGAGGATCGTCCCGTCGGGTTCGGCGGTGCCGGAGGCGTAGGCGACGAGGGCGTCGCCGTGCACGGTGTAGGGGCAGCGCAGGCCGGCGTCGTACCAGGCCCGGTCGAAGGCGGCCCGTCCGGCGGGGTCGGCGAGCAGCCGGGCCGCTCCGGCCAGCCCGATGGTGCCGGCGGCCACCCGGGTCGGGTCGACGTCGGCGAGCGCGGCGCGCAACGCGGTCGACACCTCGGCGGCGGCGCGTTCGGCGCCGTGGCTGGTGGGATTGCCGCCGCCGGCCTTACCGGTGCCGAGGCGTTCGCCGGCGAGGGTCAGGGCGGTCGCCCGGGTGGACGTACCCCCGACGTCGAGGCCGACCACGACGGTGTCGGACATCGGCACGGGCCTCCTTGCGGTGCGCGGTCATGGGCCTGTTCATGCTGGTCGGCGCGGCCCGGTGGGGCAACTCCGGGTGGCTCGCGGGGGCTGTGCGCCAGGTAACAGTTTGAAAACTTCGCCCACAGTCTTGACACGGAGGGCCCTTCAGTAAGAACTTTTACCACTAACAGTTAACAGTCTTTTCGGAAAGGTGAGGCGTCCCATGGTTGATCACGAGGTGGACACTGCCGCGGGGACCGCGGTGGTCGACGCCCACGGGATCGACCGAAGGAGCGCGGCCTCCGACGGGGTGCTGGCCCGGGTCCGCAACGGGCTCAGTGAGCTGACCGGCGCGCTGCGCCGGGTCGCCGACCACGTGCTCAGCGACCCCGAGGCCGCGGCGCGCTCGACCATCGTGGAGCTGGCCGAGCGCAGCGGCACCTCACCGGCCACCATCACCCGCTTCTGCCGGGCCATGGGCTTCGAGGGGTACGCCGACCTGCGCCTCGGCATCGCCGCCGAGACCGGCCGGGCCCGCTCGGCCGGCTGGACCGTCGACATCGGCCGCGAGATCCAGCCGAACGACCCCCTCGCCCGGGTCCTCGACCAGATCATGGCCGCCGACACCCGGGCCATGCACGACACCGCCGCGCTGCTCGACCTCGGCGAGGTGGAACGCGCCGCGGTGGCGATCGCCGGCGCGAACCGGGTGAACATCTTCGGGGCCAGCGGCAGCGCGCTCGTCGGCGAGGAGATGCAGTTCAGTCTGCACCGCATCGGGGTGGCGGCCTGGGCCTGGAGCGACGTGCACGAGGGACTGGCCAGCGCGGCGCTGCTCGGCGTCGGCGACGTCGCGCTCGGCATCTCGCACACCGGCCAGACCCGGGAGACCATCGAGATGCTGGCCGAGGCGGGCAGCCGGGGCGCCACGACCCTCGCCCTGACCGGCTTCCCCCGCTCGCCGTTGGCCGAGCTGGCCGACATCGTGCTGCTCACGGCCAGCCAGGCGACCACCTTCCGGCCGGACGCCCTCTCCGCCCGCCACCCGCAACTGGTGGTGCTCGACCTGCTCTACATCGCCGTCGCCCAGCGCACCCACGACCGCGCCCACGCGGCCTTCCGGCGTACCGCGCAGGCCGTCGACGGGCACAAGGCCGCGAAGGGAAGCCTGTCATGATCAGTGCTCAGGGGTACGCGGACGCCGTCCGCCCGGTGCTCGACCGCCTGCTCGACTCGGAGGCCGACGGGATCACCCGGGCCGCCGACCTGATCGCCGACAGCCTGCGCGCCGGCGGCGTGCTCCAGGCGTTCGGGGCCGGGCACTCCGAGGCGTTCGCCGCCGAGCTGGTCGCCCGCGCGGGCGGGCTCGTCCCCACGAACCGGCTCTCGGTACGGGACCTGGTGGTGCACGGCGACGCCCCGCGTGACGTGCTCGCCGACCCGAAGCTGGAACGTGATCCCTCCATCGCCCACCAGATCTACGCGCTCGCGGCGCCCCAGCCGCGCGACGTGTTCGTGGTGGCGTCCCAGTCCGGCATCAACGGCTCGGTGGTCGAGCTGGCGGCGCTGGTCACCGAGCGCGGTCATCCGTTGATCGCGGTCACCTCGGTCGAGCACACCGCGCGGGTGGCGCCACGGCACCCGTCCGGTCAACGGCTCGCCGACCTCGCCGACGTCGTGCTGGACAACGGCGCGCCGTACGGTGACGCACTGCTGCCGCTCGAGGGCGGCGGCGCGGTCTGTGCGGTCTCCTCGGTCACCACGGCGCTGCTGGCGCAGTTGCTGACCGCCGAGGTCGTACGACGGTTCCACCAGGCCGGGGAGGTACCCCCTATCTACCTCTCCGCCAACGTCCCCGGCGGGGACGAGCACAACATCGCCCTCGAGTCGCGGTACGCCGGGCGTCTCCGGCGTACCGCCTGACCCGAATTCCACAAGGAGAGACGACGATGTCGATTACCCCCGAGCACCCGGCCGCGCTCGACCGTCGCACGGTGCTGCGTCGCGCCGCCGCCGTGGGCATGCTCGCCACTCCGGCCATCGGCCTGCTCAGCGCCTGCGCGACGAGCAGCGGCGGTGACAAGGACAACGAGAAGGCCGCCGAAGGCACCAAGAGCGAGAAGAACCCGCTGGGCGTCAAGGAGGACGCGCCGATCGAGGTGATCATCTTCAATGGTGGTTACGGCGAGAAGTACGCGACCGACGTGCACGAGCCGCTGTACAAGGCGGCGTTCCCCAAGGCGGAGATCAAGCACCAGTCCACGCAGGCCGTCTCCACGGTGCTTCAGCCGCGGTTCGCGTCCGGAAACCCGCCGGAGTTCGTGAACAACTCGGGCGAGAAGCTGATCGACTTCGGCTCGCTGGTCGCCGACGGTCAGCTCCAGGACCTCACCGAGCTGTGGGACGCCCCGTCGGTCGACGACCCGGCCAAGAAGGTCCGCGACACCGTCGTGCCGGGCACCGTCGAGGCGGGCTCGTTCAACGGCAAGCCGTACGTGCTGTACTACGTCTCCACCGTCTTCGGCATCTGGTACTCCGGCAAGCTGTTCAAGGACAACGGCTGGGCGCCGGCGAAGACCTGGGACGACTTCATCAAGCTGCTCACCGCCATCAAGGCCAAGGGCATCACGCCGTACGGGTACGCGGGCGCGAACGCGGCCTACTACCAGTGGAACGTGATCCTCACCCATGCTGCCAAGATCGGTGGCACGGACGTGCTGAAGAACATCGACAACCTGGAGGACGGCGCCTGGAAGCAGGACGCGGTCAAGCAGGCCGCCGCGGCGTGGGCCGAGGTCGGGGCGAAGTTCAGCGACAAGAGCTTCGAGGGGCTCAAGCACACCGACGTCCAGCTGCGGCAGAACCAGTACAAGGTCGCCCTCTACCCCAGCGGTGACTGGCTGGAGGGTGAGCAGAAGAAGGACACCCCGGCCGGCTTCGACTACCAGCTCATGCCGGTGCCGAGCCTCACCGCGTCGGACAAGCTGCCGGCCACCGCCCTGCGGGCCACCGCGGGCGAGGGCTACTTCGTCTCGGCGAAGAGCAAGAACCCCAAGGGCGGTCTGGAGTACATGCGCCAGATGCTGTCCAAGGCGGGCGCGAAGGGCTTCACCGAGGTCGTCAAGGCCCCGACCGTGGTCACCGCCGGCTCGGAGGGCTTCGCCTTCCCGCCCGGTGTGGCCAGCTCGCAGGCCGCGCTCAAGGCGGCCGGCCAGGACGTGTTCAACCTGTACTTCGACGGCTGGTACAAGGAGCTCGACACGGAGGCGCGCAGCGCCACCAACGAGCTGATGTTCGGCCGGATCAACGCGGACGCCTTCGTGGAGCGGATCCAGAAGCGCGCCGACGCGATCAAGAAGGACAGCTCGGTCGCCAAGTTCAAGCGCTGATCGATCGGAGCTAGGGTCATGCGGCACGGCAAGTATCCGTTCGTGGTCGGGTTCCTGTTCCTCCCGGTCACGCTGTACGTGACATTCGTGATCTGGCCGTACATTCAGGCGTTCCAGATCTCGATGACCAACTGGCGGGGGCTCTCCGCCCCGCAGTGGGTGGGCTTCGACAACTACCGGAGGCTGCTCGACGACGGCGCCTTCTGGAAGGCGGTCCAGCACCACGGCGTACTGCTGCTTGCCCTGCCGCTGATCACGATCGCCATCGCGCTGTTCTTCGCCTTCCTGCTCAACGTGGGTGGCAAGAGCAGCGGTGGCCAACGCCAGGGGGTCTGGGGGGCGAAGTTCTACCGGGTGGTGTTCTTCTTCCCCCAGGTCCTGGCGGTGGCGATCATCGCGGTGCTGTTCCAGATGGTCTACCGGCCGAACGAGTCCGGCCTGATCAACGGTGTGTTGATGAAGTTCGGCCTGGAGCCGATCCTCTTCCTCATCAAGCCGAACCTGGCGCTCTGGTCGATCATCGCGGTGCTGGTCTGGCAGGCCGTCGGCTTCTACGTGGTGCTCTTCTCGGCCGGGATGGCCTCCATCCCGGGCGAGATCTACGAGGCCGCGGAGATGGACGGGGCGACCAGGGTGACGCTGTTCTTCCGGGTCACCCTGCCGCTGCTCTGGGACACCCTCCAGGTCGCGTGGGTGTACCTGGGCATCGCGGCGTTCGACGCGTTCGCCATCGTGGCCGTGCTCTCGGTGGACGGCGGTGGCCCGGACGGCGCCACCACCGTCCTGGCCATGGAGATCTACCGCAACGCGTTCGTCTACTCGAAGTACGGTTACGCCTCCGCGATGGGCGTGGCGCTCTTCTTCCTCACCATCACGTTCGCGGCGCTGACGCTGCGGCTCACCAAGCGGGAAAGCGTGGAGTACTGATGAACCCGCAGTCGACGCTGCCGCCGACGCCGGCGGCGCTACCGCCGAAGACCGGCGATCCGTCCGCGTCCGGCGGTCGGGGTGGCAAGGGGCCCCGCTCGGAGGTACGGCTCTTCGCCAGCCTCGGGCACATCGCGCTCGCCGTGTGGGCGGTGATCGTGATCGTCCCGATCCTGTGGACCTTCCTCGCCGCGTTCAAGAACACCAGTGAGATCTTCAGCAGCCCGTGGACGCTCCCGGCGGAGCTGCGCTGGGAGAACTTCGGCCGGGCCTGGACCAAGGCGCACGTCGGCCGGTACTTCCTCAACAGCGTCTTCGTGGTCGCGTGCAGCACCTTCGGCACCATGCTGCTCGGCTCGATGGCCGCGTACGTGCTGGCGCGCTACAAGTTCTGGGGCAACCGGGCGATCTACTTCCTGTTCGTCTCCGGGCTGGCGTTCCCGGTGTTCCTGGCCCTGGTGCCGCTGTTCTTCGTGGTGAAGCAGCTCGGCATGCTGGACACCTACCAGGGCGTCATCCTGGTCTACATCGCCTACTCGCTGCCGTTCACGATCTTCTTCCTGGCCGCGTTCTTCAAGACGCTGCCGTCCTCGGTCGCCGAGGCGGGGATGATCGACGGCTGTGGGCACACCCGGCTGTTCTTCCAGGTCATGATGCCGATGGCGAAGCCGGGCCTGATCAGCGTGGCGATCTTCAACATCATCGGACAGTGGGCGCAGTACCAGCTCCCGTTGGTGCTGCTCTCCAACGCCAAGGACAAGTGGGTGCTCACCCAGGGCATCGCCGACATCTCGGTCAACGCCGGCTACGAGGCCGACTGGTCCGGGCTGTTCGCCGCGCTGACCATCGCCATCCTCCCGATGATCATCGTGTACGCGGTCTTCCAACGTCAGATCCAGGCGGGCCTCACCTCCGGCGCGGTCAAGTAACGCCGGTCACCGCGCGTCGGCGCGGGCGTGCCACGAGCGCCAGAGCGCCGCGTACGCCCCGCCGGCTGCGACGAGGTCGTCGTGGCTGCCGATCTCGGTGATCCGGCCGTCCGCCAGGACGGCCACCCGGTCGGCGTCGTGCGCGGTGTTCAGCCGGTGCGCGATGGCGATGACCGTCCGCCCGACGAGCACGGCCGCGAGGGCCCGCTCGGTCCGTCGGGCGGTGCTCGGGTCGAGAGCCGCGGTCGCCTCGTCCAGGATCAGCGTGTGCGGGTCGGCGAGCACCAACCGGGCCAGCGCCAACTGCTGGGCCTCGGCCGCGCCGAGCTGCCGGGCTCCGTCGCCGAGCGCGGTGTCCAGCTCGTCGGGCAGCGCGTCGAACCAGTCGGCGCCCACCGTGGCGAGCGCGGCCCGCATCTGCTCGTCGGTCGCGTCCGGGGCGGCGAACGCCAGGTTGTCGCGGACCGAGCCGATGAAGACGTGGTGCTCCTGGGTGACCAGGGCGATCCGCCGTCGTCGTTCGGCCGGGTCCAGGTCGGTGACCGGGCAACCGCCGATGCTGACGACGCCCTGCCGCGGCGCGTCGATCCCGGCGAGCAGCCGGGCCAGCGTCGACTTGCCCGCGCCCGAGGGACCGACGATCGCCAGCCGTTCGCCGGGCCGCACCTCCAGGTCGATGCCGTGCAGCACGTCATGGCCGTCGGCGTACGAGAACCGCGCCCCCCGGACGACGAGCCGCTCGCCCCGCGACGTGGCCGTGCCGCCGGGCGGCTCGGGTGGGACCAGCCCGACCCCGAGCACCCGGGCGTACGACGCGAACCCACGCTGCGCCTGCTCGGTCCACTGCAACAGGCGGTCCATCGGGTCGATGGCCTGTTGCAGGTAGAGCGCGGCGGCGACCACTGACCCGAGGGACACCAGGTCGGCGGAGAGCAGGTAGCCGCCGACGAGCAGGACCAGGGCGATCGGCAGGGGATAGCTGGCCTCGACCACGGAGAAGAACACCGTACGCAGGGCGAGCGTCGCCCGGCGGGCCTGCCACACCCGGGCGACGCGGGCGGTGCCGTACCGGACGCGGTCGTCGGTGAGCCGTAGCGCCTCGACGGTGCGGGCGCCCTCGGCGGTCGTGGTCAACGCCTCGGTCAACTCGGCCGCCTCCGCGCCCTCGGTGAGGTACGCGGAGCTGGCCCGCCGCAGGTACCACCGGGTCGCGGCCACGATCGACGGCAGCCCGGCCAGCGCCGCGAGCCCGAGCAGGGGGTGCAGCAGGAACACCGCGCCGAACAGCAACGTCAACTGCACCGAGGCGATGACGATGGTGGGCGCGACGTCGCGGACCGTGGTGCCGACGGTCGCCACGTCGACCGAGCTGCGGGTCGCCAGGTCCCCGGCGCCGGCCCGCTCCACGACCGACACGGGCAGGGCGAGTGTCCGGTCGACGAACTGTTCGCGCAGCTCGGCGACGGCGCGTTCGCCGAAGCGGTGACCGGCGTACTGGGCGTACCGGGCGAGCAGCGCGCTCACCACGACGCAGCCGGCGATGGCCAGGGCCAGCCGGTCGACCGTCGCCACGTCCGCGCCCGCCGTGACCCGGTCGACGATGGTGCCCAGCAGCCACGGCGGGGCCAGCCCGGCGAGCGCGGCGGCGCTGTGTAGCGCCAGCACGACGCCGACCGCCCGGCGATGTCTGCTGATCATGTCTCGTAGGGCGCGACGTACGGTGCCGCGGTCCGCGATCGGCAGGCGGCTCACCGGTAGGCCTCCTCGGCGTCGGAGTGCTGCTCGTCGTCGCTGCCGCGGGCCACCAGGCGCCGGTAGCCGGGGACGTATTCGAGCAGGCCGTCGTGGGTGCCGGTGGCGGTGATCCGGCCCCCGCTCAGGTACGCGACCTCATCGGCGCGGCCGAGCAGCAGGGGAGAGGTGGCGAGCAGCACCGTGGTCCGCCCGGCCCGCGCGGCGCGTAGCCGTTCGGCTATCCGGGCCTCGGTGTGCGCGTCCACGGCCGAGGTGGGGTCGACGAGGATCAGCACCTCCGGCTCGGCGAGCAGCGCCCGGGCCAGGCGTACCCGTTGGCGTTGACCGCCGGACAGCGTCCGCGCCCGGGCATCCAGCGGGGTGTCCAGTCCGGCCGGCAGGGCGTCGACGATGTCGTCGGCCGACGCTGTCCGCAGGGCGGCGCGGACCTCGTCGTCGTCGGTTCCCGGCCTCAGCACGTCGCGCAGCGCGCCGGCGAAGAGGTACGAGTCGTGGTCGGCGACCAGGATCCGGGCCCGGACCTCGTCCAGGGCGACAGCGGTCAGCGGCACCCCGCCCCAGGTGACGTCGCTGCTGACGTACCGGCCGAGCCGGTCGGCCAGCGCCACGGCCTCGGCCGGGTCGTCGGCGGCCACCGCGGTCAGCCGGCCGACCCGGACGGTCAGCCCGGTCGACGGGTCGCGCAGGTCGGCGGGACCGGTCGGCGCGGGCACGGCGTCCGGGTCGCGGGCGCCGGGGACACCGGCCGGCCACCGGCGGCCCGGCCCACCGACGTCGTCCGGGGCGAGCCGGAGCAGGCCGGCGATCCGCCGGGCGGCGACCCGACCCCGGATGAGCTGGTGACTGCCCTCCAACAGGAACCAGACCGGCACGATCAGCGTCGCCACGTAGCCGTAGACGGCGACAAGCTCGCCGACCGTGACGTCGCCGGTGACGGCCATCCGCGCGGTCAACCACACCACCGCCGCGAGGAACAGGCCGGGGATGGCGACCGTCGCCGCGTCGATCCAACTGATCACCGCGCCGACGCGGTAGCCCTCGGCGCGCAGGGCCTGCGATCGGCTCGCGTACCGGCGGGCGAAGAGGTCCCGGCCGCCCACCCCGGCGAGCACGCGGAGCCCGGCCACGATGTCGCCGGACCGGGCGGTCAGCGCGCCCTGCTGTCCGCGGTAGACCGACTCGGCCCGTTCGAGCCGGCGCAGCAGCGGCCCGACGACGAGCGCGACCGCCGGCACGCCCACCAGCACGCAGAGCGCGAGCAGCGGGGAGATCGACCAGAGCACCACGGCGATGACGCCGTACGCGACGACCGCCCCCACCCCGGGCCCGGTCAGCGTCAGCACCTGCGCCGACCACTCGATGTCGGACCCGCCGACGGTGGCCACCTCACCGGCAGCGGAGCGGCGGGGCAGCGCCGCGCCGACCCGGGACAGGTGACGCAGCAGCACCTCGGCGGAGCGGGCCTTGGCGTCCTCCCGGATGAAGGTCATCGTGCGGTGCCGCATGATCCCCAGGTACGACAACCCCACTCCCGCCACGACGATCGCCGCGACCCAGAGGACCAGGGCACGGGTGTCGTGGTCGCGCAGCCCGTCGTCGACCGCGCGGGCGATCAGGTAGGGCCGGACCGACAGCCCGACCATCCAGGCCGTGCCGAGCAGGCTGCCGCGCAGCACCCGTCCGGGCTGGCGACGGACCAGCCACCACAGGTACCGCATCGGACCGCGGGTGTCGGGGGTGCCGGGGTCGGGGTGCGGGATCTGGACGGGCACTCGGTCACGCTACCGAGCGGCGGGCCGACCCACCGACCCGTTTTCCTGTCGGAGGGGGAAGGCAGAATCACATTCGTGCTGGTGGCGGTGGTGGCGGATGAGCAGGGTGGGGGAGAGCTGCGCCCGCTGGACGCCGCCGGCCGCCCTGCCGGCCCGACCGAGACCGTCACCGATCTCGCGTCCGCGGTGGCCGCCCGGGAGGCGGCCGAGCGGCCGCGCTGGGTCTGGGCGACCGCCGGCACGATCTACCCGGCGCTGCTGCGGGCGGGGGTGCGCGTCGAGCGGTGCCACGACGTGGAGTTGACCGAGGCGTTGCTGCTCGGGCACGCCGGCCGGTGGGGTGAGCCCCGTGCGCTGGCCGCCGCCTGGGCCCGCCTGACCGGCGGGCCGGTGCCGGCCGACCCGCTACCGCGCGCCGCCGCGCCGCCCGGCCACGGCCAGGGCGCGCTCTTCGACACGCTGCCCGGCCCGCCGGGCCCGGGCATCGAGGCACTGACCCAGGTGTACGCCGATCAACTCGCCCGGGTCGTGAGGACCGAGCACCCCGGCCGGTTCCGGTTGCTGGTGGCCGCCGAGTCGGCTGGCGCCCTGATCGCGGCGGAGATGGGCGCAGCCGGGCTGCCCTGGCGCGCCGACGTGCACGACGAGATCCTCGCCGAGATGTTGGGCGAGCCGTCTCCGGTCGGCGGGCCACCGCGCCGGTTGGCCGAGTTGGCGGCCCGGATCGCCGACGCGTTCGGCGTCCGTCGGCTGCACGCCGACTCCCCGGCCGAGTTGCTCAAGGCGTTCGCCCGGGCCGGCGTGGAATTACCCAACACCCGGGCCTGGGTGTTGCGCGGCGTCGACCACCCCGCGGTGCCGTTGGTGCTCGAATACAAGGAGCTGTACCGGATCTGGACGGCGCACGGCTGGTCCTGGCGTGAGCAGTGGGTGCGCGACGGGCGGTTCCAGCCGGAGTACGTGCCGGGTGGGGTGGTCTCCGGCCGCTGGGCGACCCGTGGCGGCGGCGCGTTGCAGATCCCCAAGGTGATCCGCCGGGCGGTGGTGGCCGACCCGGGCTGGCGGCTGGTGGTGGCCGACGCCGGCCAGTTGGAGCCCCGCGTCCTGGCCGCGGTCTCCGGGGACGCGCGGCTGGCGGCGGCGGGCGGCGCCGGCGACCTGTACGCCGCGCTGGCCCGTGAGTCGTTCGGCGGTGACCGTCCCCGGGCCAAGGTGGCGCTGCTGGGTGCCATGTACGGACAGACCGGTGGGGCGGCGGTGCCCGCGCTCGCGGTGCTGAGACACAGCTACCCGACGGCGTTCGGCTACGTGGAGGCGGCGGCGCGTACCGGCGAGGCGGGCGGCCTGGTGCGGTCCTGGTTGGGACGGACGTGTCCGCCGGGCGGCGTCGGGTTCGCCGACCCGGACGAGGGGCCGGTCGACCCGGACGCGGCCGCCGACCGGCAGAGCCCGCGGGCGCGTGCCGCGCGGTCCCGAGGCCGCTTCACCCGCAACTTCGTCATCCAGGCCACCGCCGCCGAGTGGGCCTCCACGCTGCTGGCCACGTTGCGCGCCGAGTTGGCCGGCACCGATGCCGAACTGGTCTTCTTCCAGCACGACGAGGTGATGGCGCACTGTCCCGCCGAGCAGGCCGAGCAGGTGGCGGCGGCGGTGGACCGGGCGGGCGAGCGGGCCACCGCGCTGCTGTTCGGTGACACCCCGGTGCGCTTCCCGCTCGACCTGTCCATAGTCGACTGCTACGCCGACGCCACCTGATCCGCCCGCCTCAGCCGGTTCACCGTGGCCTGCGCGGCGTGCGGGACCCGTGGCGCGATGATCGACTCCAGATCGGCGACCCGGGGGTGTTCGCGCGTCGGGATACCGCCAGGTCCGCGATCTGGGGTGGATCGGCCCGTCGATGGCGGTCCTTTGCGTAACGGTTGCACTATTTTCCCTTTTCGCCCCGCTACCCGTTCGTGGCCCTCCTCGTTGCAGTGTCCGTAGGAGGGGCCGGCCGGTCACGGACGGTCCCGCGCTTGAGGGGGCCCCAGCTGAACCGGACCGCAGGAATGATCATCGCCGCAGGTGGCGGACGCCGTATCGGAGGTCCCGAGGCGCTGCTGCACCAGGGGGAGAAGCCACTGGTCAACCAAATGATCGACACGATGACCGAGGCGGGCTGCGCGCAGATCGTGGTCGTGCTGGGAGCCGCAGCCGACACGGTCCGGGAGACCGCCGACCTGGACAAGGCCACCGTGGTGGTCAACAAGGCGTGGGGCACCGGGGTCGGCTCGTCCATCCGCGCCGGCCTGGCCGCGATGGACGACGCGGGCATCGAGGCGGTGGTGGTGGTGCCGGTCGACATGCCGGGCCTGACCGCCGCCGCCGTACGCCGGGTGGCCGCGCTGCCGTACCCGGACGTGCTGGTCTGCGCCACCTACGACGGGCTGCGCGGCTACCCGATGCTGTTCGGCCGCCGACACTGGCCCGGCATCGCCACACTGGCGAGCGCCGACGTGGGCGCGCGGCCGTACCTGCTGGCACACAAGGACCAGATCGTCGACATCGCCTGCGACTCGGTGGCCGACGGCAGCCGCGTCGACACGCCGGAGCTGATGGAGCTCTACGGCCTCACCGTCCCGCCGCAGCGGCTCGGGGTCTAGGTCGCCGCCACGGTCGCCGCCACGGGGGCGGACGGCAGTGAGCGATATACCTCAAAGTCGTATTGACGCCCATGAGGTATGCCGCTCATTGTGCACGCAGTTGCCCTCCACTAGCCTGTGGCTGCGCGGTCTCGCTTCCACGGGGGTTGATGTGACATCGCCGTTGTCGCTTGCCTTTGCGCGCCTGGCTGCCTGGTCGGGCAGCCAGCACAGTGTGTGCCAGCAAGCAGACGGGGCAATGGGTGAGATTTACCAGTATGGGTTGGCGGGCTGGCTTGACGCTTGCCATGGTGGCTGCGGGCCTGACGTCGTCGGGGCTGCCGGCGCAGTCGGCTGTCGGCGTCGCAGCGCCGGACGGCGCCTATCCGTTCGTCGTCAAACTGGCGATCGGGGCCCCGGGCCAGGCGGGAAGCTCCGCTTGTTCGGGTGCACTGGTCGCGGCGCAGTGGGTGATCACGGCCACGAGTTGCTTTGGCTCGGCCGGTGTTGTCGCCGGTCCGCCGCCGCGTCCGACGACGGCGACCGTCGGGCGCACGAGTCTGGGATCCTCCACGGGCGCGGTCGTCGCCATCGACAGACTCGTGCCGCATCCCGGGCGGAACGTGGTCCTCGCCCGGTTGACGAACCGGGTCGACAACGTCATGCCCGTCCGGCTGAGTTCGGTCGTGCCCCGCTACGGGCAGGTGCTCCGCGTTGCGGGCTACGGCCGAACCGCGACCGAGTGGGTCCCCGACCGCCTGCACACCGCGCAGTTCACGGTGGGCTGGTGGGCCGACCAGACGGCGACGACGTTCGACGTCACGGGCCGCGACCCGGTGAACGCGACCATCTGCAAGGGCGATGCCGGCGGCCCCGCCTTCCGGGAACGTGCCGGCACGCTCGAACTGGTCGCCATCAACGGCACGTCCTGGCAGGCCGGATGCATCGGCGAGACCGGAACCCGGCGCGGTGCGGTCGAGATCCGTGTCGACGATCTCGCTGACTGGATGCGCGGCACCATCATCGACTTCCCCGTCGCCGATGGCTCGCTGTACCGGGAGACGGCGGGCGCGATCTCCGTCATCGCCGGCGGAGCGCCCATCTGGTTCGACAGTGTCGACGAGATCGCGGCCACCGGCTACCCACGGTCCTGGACCGACGTTCCCAACGGCACGTTCGGGCTGCTGTCGGCCGTCCCGCGCAACGGCACCGTGGTGTCCGCGCCGCAGCACGGCATCTACGTGGTCGCCGGTGGCGCGAGGATCTGGTTCGCCAGCCCGCAGGAGATCGTCGACACCGGCTACGGTGGCGTGGCGCCGACAGTCGTGCCCACGCGATACCTCGACGGATTCCCCACCATCCCGCGTGACGGCACGGTGGTGTCGGGTCCGAACCACGGAATTTACGTCTTTGTCGGTGGCGCGATGGTCTGGTTCAACAGTCCACAGGAAATCGTCGACACCGGGTACGGCGGTGTGGCGCCGGCAATTCTGCCCACCCGATATCTCGACGGCGTCTCCGGCGTTCCCCGCGACGGCACAATGGTGCAAGATCCGCAGGGGAATGTCTACCTGATCGTCGGCGGTGCCAAGAAGTACTTCCGATCGTGGGACGAGATCGTCGATAGCGGGTACGCGGACGCGCCGCTCACGACCCTGCCGGCCCGATACATCGACGCGCTGCCGACGGTGCCGTCTGACTGACGGCCGGGGACCCTCTCGTTCCGCCGGCAGGCCTGCCCCGGACGACCGTTGATGCGGTGACCATCAACGAACTGGATGCGCTCGGCTCCGGCCGAGCGCATCCAGCGTGTCGGAGTTCGTGAGAACCTGCCGCCCGGGCCGACGGCGGTGCCGAGGGCCGGCCGGGCGATGTCGCCGATCGCGAGGCGGGTGGGTCGGGTCAGCCCCGCGCCTGGTCCAGCTCACCGGTGGCGGCGAGGCGTCGGTACCAGTGCGCGCTGTCCTTCCAGGTGCGCTCCTGCGTGTCGTAGTCGACCCGGATGATCCCGAACCGGCGGTCGTAGCCGTAACCCCACTCGAAGTTGTCCAGCAGCGACCAGACGAAGTAGCCCCGTACGTCCGCGCCCTGCTCGCGGGCGTCCGCGACAGCCGCGATGTGCCGACGCAGGTAGTCGATGCGCCGGTCGTCGTGGATGCGCCCGTCGGCAGCCACCTCGTCGTCGAAGGCGGCGCCGTTCTCGGTGATCATCATGGGCTGACCGGGGTGGTCCCGGCGCAGCCGCAGCAGCAGCTCGGTCAGGGCCGGCGGGTCGATGTTCCACCCCATCGCCGTGTACGGGCCCGGCTGCGGCAGGAAGTCGACGTCCTCGGCGCCCACCCACGGCGAGTGCGCCGACGCGCCGTGACCGTCGGCGTCCGAGCGGACCGAGTGCCCGTCCCAGGCGCGGACGAGGGTGCTGGAGTAGTAGTTGACGCCCAGCACGTCCAGCGGCACGGCGGCCACCTTCTCGTCGCCCTGCTGCACGAACGACCAGTCCGTGACACCGGCCGTGTCGGCCAGCAGGTCGGCCGGGTACGCCCCGTTCATCATCGGCCCGAGGAACGCCCGGTTGGCCAGCGCGTCGATGCGGCGGGCCGCGTCCACGTCCGCCGCCGCGTCCGAGGCGGGGCGGATGACGTGCAGGTTCAACGTCACCGACAGCTCGGCCGTCGGCGCCGTCTCGCGCACCACGCGACCGGCCAGACCGTGCGCGAGGTTCAGGTGGTGGACGGCCGCCAGCGCCGCCGCCGGCTCGGTCCGCCCCGGCGCGTGGACACCGGAGCCGTAACCCAGGTACGCCGAGCACCACGGCTCGTTGAGCGTCGTCCAGGTGTGCACCCGGTCGCCGAGCGCGGCGACGATCCCCGAGGCGTACTCCTCGAAGCGCAGCGCCGTGTCCCGGACCGGCCACCCACCGGCGTCCTCCAGCTCCTGCGGCAGGTCCCAGTGGTACATCGTGGCCACCGGGCGGATGCCGCGTTCCAGCAGACCGTCGACGAGCCGGGAGTAGAAGTCCAGGCCGGCCTGGTTGAACCGGCCGGCGCCACCCGGCTGCACCCGGGGCCAGGAGATCGAGAAGCGGTACGCGCCCAGGCCCAGTTCGGCGACGTGGTCGAGGTCCTGCGCCCAGCGGTGGTAGTGGTCGGCGGCCACGTCACCGGTGTCGCCGTTCAGCGTCCGCCCCGGGGTGTGGCTGTAGGTGTCCCAGATGGACGGGCCCCGGCCGTCCTCGCTGGCCGCGCCCTCGATCTGGTAGGCGGCCGTGGCCGAACCCCAGAGGAAACTCTCCGGAAAGGCACGCTCCGTCACTGTCCTGCCACCTCCGTCCCGGCCACCACACAGTGGTACGCCGACGATTCACCCGCCACCAGTTCCGCCCTGGCCACGCCGTCGCGGAAACCTACCTCGAACTCCGCGCCGGCCCCCCGGCCGGGTGACGGAATCCGTACCCGCCGCCGTTGCCCCTCGGCCGGAGCGTAGAGGCACAGGCGGACGCCGTCCGCCCAGTCGTAGTCGGGCCGGTCGGAGCGCGCCCCGAACGCGATGACCGCCCCGGGCCGGGCGAGCACCGGCAGGCTGTCGAACTCGTGCTTCTCGGTCACCCAGGCCGGCCCGGTCAGCTGGGCGCCGGTCAGCAGGTGCGTCCACGTCCCGGCCGGGACGTAGAAGGTGACCTGACCGTCGGCGCTGAGCACCGGCGCGACCAGCAGGTCGGAGCCGAGCATGTACTGCCGGTCCAGGTACGCCGCGGCCGGATCGTCCGGGAACTCCACGATCATCGGGCGCATCATCGGGATGCCCTCGCGGTGCGCCTCCTCGGCCGCCGCCGCCAGGTACGGCATCAGGCTGAGCTTGAGACGGGTGAAGTGCCGCAGCACGTCGACGGCCTCCGCGTCGTACGCCCACGGAACCCGGTACGAGCCGGAGCCGTGCAGCCGGGAGTGCGACGAGAGCAGACCGAAGGCGATCCACCGCTTGAACACCGCCGGGTCGGGGGTGCCCTCGAAGCCGCCGATGTCGTGGCTCCAGTAGCCGAACCCGGACGACGCCAGGGACAGCCCGCCGCGCAGCGACTCCGCCATCGCGACGAACGTCGCCTCGCAGTCCCCACCCCAGTGCACCGGGAACTGCTGCCCGCCGGTGGTGGCGGAACGGGCGAACACCACCGCCTCGCCCTCGCCGCGCTCGGTCTCCAGCAGCTCGAAGACGGCCTTGTTGTAGAGGTAGGAGTAGTAGTTGTGCATCCGCTGCGGGTCGGAGCCGTCGTGCCACACCACGTCGGTGGGGATGCGCTCACCGAAGTCGGTCTTGAAGCAGTCGACGCCCATGTCCAGCAGGACCTTGAGCTTGCCCGTGAACCAGGCGACCGCGTCCGGGTTCGTGAAGTCGACGAGCGCCATCCCGGCCTGCCACTTGTCCCACTGCCAGACCGAGCCGTCCGGGTTGCGGACCAGGTAGCCCGCCTGCCGACCCTCCTCGAAGAGGTACGAGCGCTGCGCGATGTACGGGTTGATCCAGACGCACACCTTCAGGTCGCGCTCGTGCAGGCGGCGCAGCATCCCCTCCGGATCGGGGAACGTCGCCGGGTCCCAGACGAAGTCGACCCAGTGGAACTGGCGCATCCAGAAGCAGTCGAAGTGGAACACCGACAGCGGCAGGTCCCGCTCGACCATCCCGTCGACGAACTCGGTCACGGTCTTCTCGTCGTACGACGTGGTGAACGACGTGGACAGCCACAGCCCGTACGACCAGGCGGGCACCCGGGCCGGTCGGCCGGTCAGCGCCGTGTACCGGCGCAGCACGTCCTTGGGGGTGGGCCCGTCGATGACGTAGTAGGTGAGCGACTGGCCCTCGACACTGAACTGGTTCTGCGCCACGACCTCGGAGCCGACCTCGAACGACACGTGCTCCGGGTGGTCCACGAACACGCCGTAGCCGGCGCTGCTCAGATAGAACGGCACGTTCTTGTACGCCTGCTCGCTGGCCGTGCCACCGTCCGCGTTCCAGATGTCGACGGTCTGGCCGTTCTTGACGAACGGGCCGAAGCGCTCGCCCAGCCCGTACACCGTCTCGCCGACGCCGAGGGCGAGCCGTTCGTGCACGTACCGGCGGCCCTCGCCGTCGGTGGCGATGCCGACGCTGCGCGCGGTGGACGCGGTGAGCAAGCGGTCGCCGTGCCGGAACTCGACCCGCCAGCCGTCGACGAGCGTGACCCGCGCGGTCAGTTCGCCGGTGGTCAACGACGCGGTGATGCCGGTGATGTCGACGGTGACGGGGTGGGCGCCGTCGGTGGTCAACCCGAAGTGCGGCTCGCGGGGGAGTCCTCCGCTGTGGTGACCGATGGTCACCCCGACGACGCCGGGCGCGGGGGAGAAGAACCGGACGGTGACGACGGGCCGGTTCAGGGTGTCGCCCCGACCGGTGATCTGACCGGCCGGCGCGAAGACGGTGAAGCCGCTCTCGTCCGGCTCGACCGATTCCACCGCGCCGGGGCGCAGCACGCTGACCCCCGGGCGCAGTTGCCAGTACCCGTCGGTGAACTTCACTTCTCGGCTCCTGCCGTGATGCCGCGCGCCAGAGTGCGCTGGAAGATGAGGAAGAAGAGGATGGCCGGCACCAGGCTGATCAGCGCGCCGGCGTTCGTCGTCGGGGCGTCCATCAGACGGTCGCCCTGCAACGAGGCGAGCGCGACCGGGATGGTCTGCGTCTGGTTGTCGATCAGCATGACCAGCGGGATGAGGAACTCGTTCCAGGTCCAGATGAAGAAGAAGATGAGGAGTACGGCCAGGGTGGGCCGCAGGTTGGGAAAGACCACCCGCCACAGCACGGTCCACTTGCCCGCCCCGTCCAGCGCGGCGGCCTCCAACAGCGAACGCGGGAAGGTACCCAGCACCGAGGCCAGCAGGTACGTGCCGAAGGCACTCTGGATCACGGTGAAGATGATGATCACCGCGAGCCGGGTGTTGTAGAGGCCGACCTCCTTCGCCACGTAGTACAGCGGGTAGATCAGCGCCTCCTGCGGCAGCATGTTGGCCAACAGGAACAGCCCGACGATCCAGAGTCGGCCACGGACCCGACCGATGCCCAGGGCGTACGCGTTGAGCAGGGACACGAGGACCCCGAGCACCGCCACGGAACCGGCGATGAGCGCGGAGTTCCACAGCTTGAGCGGGAAGTTCACCTCGTTCCAGTACGTCCGCAGGCCCTTGGTGTAGAACTCGCTCGGCCAGCTCAGCGGCCCGGCCGACGAATAGTCGCCCGGCGACTTGAACGCGTTGAGCAGCATGAACGCGAACGGCACCAGCATGACGAGCGCGCCGACGGTGACCACGGCGAGCACGACCCAGCGGCCGACGCCGCGGTGGTGCCGGTCGCGGACGGGCCGGCGGACCGGCGTCGGGGCCGGAGTGAGCGTCACGGCCATGTCAGAACCCCCGGTCCCGGCGCTCGGTGCGCGCCTGCCACCAGATGAAGACCCCGGCCACCACGACGATGATCAGTGTGAGCACCGTGGAGATCGCCGAGCCGTAGCCGACCTGGAGCTTCTTGAAGAAGGTGTAGTAGGCGAAGTAGGACGGCACGTTCGTGGCGTTCTCCGGGCCGCCCCGGGTGAGCGCGAAGATCGGTCCGAACACCTTCAACGCGGCGATGGTGCAGGTCAGAGCCACCACGAAGGTCTCCGGCCGGATCTGCGGGAGGGTGATCGCCCGGAACCGGTGCAGCCAGTTCGCCCCGTCGACCTCGGCCGCCTCGTACAGCTCCGGGTCCACCCGCTGCAACGCGGCCATGAACACGACCACCGGGTAGCCGATCTGCACCCAGATCATCACCGCCATCACGGCCGGCAGCGCCGTGTCCGGGTCGCCGAGCCAGTCGTGGCGCAGCGCGCCGAGGCCGACGGCGTCGAGCAGGCTGTTGAACGCGCCGTCGGGGCGCAGGATCCAGCCCCACACGATGCCGGCGACGACCACGGGCAGGACCTGCGGGAGGTAGAAGGCGGCCCGCAGGCCGGCGGCGGTACGCGGCTGGAACCGGCGGCCGATGACGTCGAAGAGCACCGAGGCGAGCAGCAGCCCGAGCAGGGTGGGGACCACCACCATCGCGACGATCATCGCCACGGTGTTGCGGAACGACGCCCAGAACACCTCGTCGTCCAGCAGCCGCTGGTAGTTGTCGAACCCGACGAAGGTGGGATCGCCGATGCCGGACCACTTCGTCAGCGACAAATAGCCGGTGCCGACCAGCGGCGCGCCGATGACCAGGAGGAAGAGCACTGCCCCGGGGAGCAGGTAGAGCCAGTACGCCGCGTTCCGGCCGCGCGGTCGGCGGCGGGGTGTCGGCGGGGTGGGCGTCGCCGTCGACGGTGTGACGGCGACGGTCTCGGAGACTGCCATGGGAGATCCTTCCCGGCGGTGCGGGCGGGCGCTCCGGTCGTGCCGGTCGCGCCCGCCGCTCGCCGTGTCACTTGCCGGTGATCTCCTTGACGCCATCGGCGTACGGCTTGGCGATCGTGTCGAGCACCTGATCCGGGGTCTTCGAACCGTTGATCAGGCCCTGGAAGCCACCGACCAGCACGTCGTAGTAGCCGGGCACCGGCCAGTCCGGGTAGAAGGCCAGGCCGTCGGACTTGCTGACCGTGTTGAAGTCCTCGATCAGCTTGCGGTCCTTCGGGTCGCTGATCTTCGAGGCGTCGGCGGCGATCGGAACGCCACCGTTGTTGCCGATCAGGTCCTGGATCTCCGGGCGCAGGGTGATGTCGATGAAGTCGTACGCCAGGCTCTTGGCCTTGCTGTTCGACGGCACCACCCAGATGTTGCCCGACGACCCGGCGTTGAGGGTGTTGCCGGGGAAGAGGAACGTGTCCCAGTTGGCCTTCATCTCCGTCTTGAACCGGCCGTACCACCAGCTACCCGAGACGATCATGGGGGTCTTCCCGGCGATGAACGCGGTGCCCATGTCCTCGGCCTTGAGGCTCGCCGAGTTCTTGGCGACGTAGCCCTTGCGCACCCACTCGGCGAACGTGTCCGCGCCGTACTTGAGCGGGTCGGCCTTGAAGTCGACCGGGTTCTTGTAGAGCTGGTAGTTGTCGACGAACTGCCGGTCGGCCTTGGAGAGCGCCAACTGGTAGAAGAGCTGCCCGGCCGGGTACTCCGCGCCGGCCATGCCCAGCGGGGTGATCTTCTTGCTGACGAAGGTGTCCATCGCGGCGGTCATCTCGGCCAGCGTGGTCGGCACCTTGACGCCGTTGCGGTCGAACAGGTCCTTGTTGTAGTAGACCGTGACGTACTCGCCGTAGTTGGGCACGCCGAACCAGTTGCCCGACCCCATCACGCCCTTGTCGCTGTACCGGGCGGTGGTCTGCAGGCTGGGGCTGAGCTTGCCGGCCCAGCCGCGCTTGTCGGCCTCGGCGCTCAGGTCGGTCAGCAGACCCTGCGACGACAGCAGGCCGGCCGTCGCGTTGCCCTTGTTGTACTCCATGATGTCCGGGCCCTCGGACGAGTTGATGATCATGCCGGCGTTCTGCTGGATCTGCTCGAACGCCTTGCGCTCGAAGCGCACCTCGACGCCCGGGTGCTCGGCCTTGAAGATCTCGATCGCCTTGTTCCAGCCCACCCCCATGGCGCTGTTCTCGCTCTCGTAGTGCCAGAGCTTGAGGGTCTTGGCCCCGCTGTCGTCCTCGCTCTCGCCGCCGCCGCAGGCGGCCACGGTGGTCGTCGCGGTCGCCGCCAGGGCGATCGCCGCGACGATCCGGCGGAATCGCTGCATTGCTATCCTCCTCGTTGAGTATCGAGCCCGGTATCTCACTGGGCCCGTCGTCGCGTTGCCGCGCGGCGGCGGGCCGTTTTTACTGGTCAGCCCCCATGGGGTCGCTCTGTTCGCGGTGCGGCGGTCGAACCCCGGATCTCCAGCACGCACGGCAGCAGTTGTTGGTGGCGCTCGTCGCCGGCCCCGTCCAGGTGGCGGACCAGCGCCTCGATCGCGATCCGCCCCAGGGCCGACCCGGGCGACGTCATCGCGGTCAGCGCCGGGGTGGCCAGCTCGGCCACCTGCGGCGAGGTGACCATCGAGACCACCGAGACGTCGCCGGGCACCGACAGCCCCCGCCCGGCCAGTTCGCCGAGGATGCCGAAGAGCGCCGTCTCGTTCATCGCCAGCACGGCGGTCAGCTCCGGGGCCCGGGCGAGCGCGGCGGCCAGGGCCGCCCGCCCGCCGGCGGCGCTGTCCTCGGCCGGGATCATGATCGGCTCCAGGCCGTGGCCGGTCATGGCCGTGACAAAGGCGTCCCGGGTACGCAACGCGGGGCCGTAGCCACTGGCGAGCGTGGCCGCCGAGTGGTTGACGTACACGATCCGGCGGTGCCCCAGGCCGACCAGATGCGCGACGGCCTCCCGCACGGTCTGGTCGAAGTCGATGTCGACGAAGGAGAGCCCGGCGGCGTCGCCGGTGCGCCCGATGAGCACCAGCGGCACGCCCGCCTCCTGGAGCACGGTGACCCGCTCGTCGGCGAGCTGCACCTCCATCAGCACGACGCCGTCGAGCATCCGCTGCGTGGCCAGCCGTCGCAGGTCGTCCAGGTCGCCGCCGCCGACCGGCGAGAGCACGAGGTGGTAGCCGACCGCGCTGGCCGCAGCGGCGGCGCCGGTGACGAACGCGGTCTCCGTCGCGCCCAGACCACGCTCGTCCATCGGCATCAGCAGACCCAGGATGCGGCTGCGCCGGCTGGCCAGCCCCCGGGCCATGGCGTTGGGCTGGTAATCCAGCTCGGCCATGGCCGCGAGCACCTTGGCGCGGGTGGCCTGGGAGATCGGCCGGGTGCCGGTGAGCACGTACGACACGGTGCTGACCGAGACCTGCGCGAGGCGGGCGACGTCGTGCATCGTGGCCACCACGCACCTCCTCCGGCCTGGAGTGGAACGCTTCCGAATGATCGTCGAAGCGTTTCGACTAAACGTTTCGACAGACGCTAGGCCACGTGTTACGGCACCGTCAATAGCCGATGTCGAAAAGAAGTCCCGCGTGCCGGCACCCGGCGATCCGCGGGGATGTCAGGGCACGCCCACACCGTGCGGGGCGGGTGTCTGGGCGAGCCTCGGCGTGCCTCGGCGAGCCTGGGCGTGCCTCGGCGAGCCTCGGCGAGCCTCGGCGTGCCTCGGCGTGCCTCGGCGTGCCTCGGCGAGCCTCGGCGTGCCTCGGCGTGCGTAGGGCAGCAACCTCGGGGAAGTTGCTGCTTCCCGCGCACCTGAGGCAGCAACTTCCCTGATCTTGTGAGGATCTTGGGGCGGCGCAGGGGTGGGGCGCGAGACGCGGCGGGGCACGACACAGGGGGCGCGGCGGGGCGCGACACAGGGAGCGCGGCGATCTTGCACTTCCTGCGCCGACAAAGCGCGCCAACCCCAACATTTCGTCAACCGTAAGTGCAAGATCGGCGCGACTGGATTGGTCTCGCGTGCTCCTCGCCCGGCCAGCCTCGCATCATCGCGCTCGATCCAGGATCTAGTGGTGTCGGCGCGACGGAAGGCCGCTGGATCCTGGATCGAGCGCGATCTTGATGTCGGTGACGCCCTTTCATCACGTCGATCTTGCGGTTTCTGTGGCGGCACAAGGTGCGAAGCCGGACAGATCGGCATCCACAAGTGCAAGATCGACGCTGCGGGTGCGGTGCGGTGCGGTGCGGTGCGGTGCGGCGGGGCGGGGCGTGGCGGGGCGGGGCGGGGCGGGGCGGGGGGTTTACACGTCGATGTTGAAGCGTTGCAGGACCGAGGGCGCGATCAGACCGGCGGTAGCGAGCACCACGACCACGGTCAGCACGGCGCGCAGTACGACGACCTCGGTCTTGCTGCCGGTGCGCAGCGCGATGCTGTTCGGGAGGCCGATCATCGTCCACATGCGGCGGCGGATCGGGATCGGCCAGAGGATCGGCACCCCGGCTCTGGTGATCATGTCGCCGAGGATGTGCACGAAGCAGCCCACTCCGACGGCCGTACCGATCAGCGGATAGCCACGTCCGCCCGGCAGGTTGGCGAAGGTGAACCAGGCGGCCCCCGCGGACGCGAGCGTCACGATCACCCAGCCGGCCCGTTCGGCCCACTCGTCGAAGAGCCCGCGCAGGGCGAGGCCGAACATGAAGAACAGGATCGTGATCACCGCCCACTTGCCGTACGCGGCGCACAGCGCGGTGGTGCCCCAGCCGACGAGCAGGGTGAACGGGAGCGTGTGGGTGAGCGTCCGGTGCCCGTTGTTACGACGCGGGTCCTTGCTGAGCTTCGTCGCGTAGTAGACGCCGAGCGAGATCTTCTCCATCACCTCGGCGACGAAGAGCGAGAAGACCCCGAACGTGCGGGCGACCGTGGCGCCACCCTGGTTGCGGGTCACCTTGCCGGACAGGTCGAGGTCCGGGAAGAGCGCTCCACCCGCGCACACCGCCGTGCCCACCGCCAGCGCCAGAGGCGACTGGTGGTAGTCGGCGAACTGGTCCAGCGCCCAGGACCCGGCCAGCCATACCGCCGCGCCGGACAGCGCGTGCGACGGTCCCATCATCTTCGGCTCACCCTCCCCAGGGATCTTGAGCGCCAAAACTACGCCACTGTCGCCAGCGTCGGTGTCGCAGGGGCGTCAGTAGGACCGTCCACTGCGGACAGTGTCAGAGGGTGGGCGTGAAGCTCTGCCGGATCATCACGAAGTATGCCGCGTTGACCTGCCAGTCGAACTCCTTTGTCAACCACGAGACGGTGTAGGCGCGCCCGGCCGAGGTGTTGGCGAGCAGCCGGATGCTGTGCACCCGATCGCCGGCGGCGTTCTCCCAGCTGCACTCCCAGAGGGCCCCGCCGTCGAAGACGTCCAGCGCGGAGATGTCCACCTTGCGGTAGCCGGGGAGCGCGTCGGCGGTGACAAGCCGTTCCTCCTCGGCGTCGAGGTGCGCCACCGGATCGGTGCGCAGCGGTCCCGCCTCGACGCTGAGCACGCGCGCACCGCTGGGCTCCCGGAAGCAGGTCACCGCCCCTTCGGTCCAGCGTGCCCAGCCCACCGGGGCGGCGATGCGGAAGCCACTCGGGTCGTCGTGCCAGGTCCAGCCGTCCCGCAGCCCGTACCGTGCGTCCTTCGGTGGGGGTACCGAGGGCACCGGCGTGGCCGTCGGTGGCGGGGGCGTGGCGCAGGCGAACGCGGCCGGTCGTGCGGCGGTCGCGCCGCCGCCGGAGCCGGACGGCGGGGTGCGTTCGTCCGGGCGGTGCAGCAGCGCCGCCGTGACGCCACCACTGACGAGCAGGGCCATTGCGGTCGCGGCGCCACCCCACGCGATGAGCCGTCCGCGTCGGCCGACGGCGCGGTTCGCCGGCCGGTGGATCGGCGTCGCCGCGTCGCGCGGGGGACCCTCCACGTCGGCCGGGGCGGACGCGGCGGCCCGGGCCGCGCCGCGGACCGCCGCCACCGCTGTGGACCGTGCCGGCGCGGGCCGGTCGTGGTCGGTCGCCGCCGCGGCGCGCAGCAACGGTTCGGCCTCGCTGGCGGTCAATCTCCGCCAGGGGTCGCGCTGCAACAGGCCGCGGATCACCGCACTCAGGGGGCCGGCCCGGCGCATCGGATCCGGTGGCTCGGTGGCCAGCGCGCTGAGCGTCGCCATCGCGCTGGACCGGGCGTACGGGGACTGCCCCTCGACCGTCGCGTAGAGCGTCGCGCCCAGCGACCACAGGTCGGTACGCGGATCCGACACGCCGTCGCGCGCCCGCTCCGGTGCCACGAACTGCGGGGAGCCGAGCACCAGGCCCGGACCGGTCATCGCCCCGTCGCCACCGTCGAAGGTGGCCAGGCCGAAGTCGGTGAGCACCACCCGCCCGTCGTCGGCGACCAGCACGTTGTGCGGCTTGACGTCCCGGTGCAGGACACCGGCGGCGTGCGCGGCCCGCAACGCGGCGAGCACCGCAAGCCCGATCTGAGCCGTACGGGCGGGACTGAGCGGCCCCTCGGCGTTGATGATCTGCTGCACGGACCGGGATGCCACGTACTCCATCACGATCCACGGGTTCTCCCCGTCGTGCACCACGTCGTACAGGCGGACGACGTTGGGGTGGTTGAGCCGCGCGGCGGTGCGCGCTTCGCGCAGCGTCCGCAGTCGTAGCTCCGCACGCTCGGACTCGGCCAGCCAGGCCGGCGGCACGACCTCCTTCACCGCCACGTCCCGGTGCAGCATCTCGTCGCGGGCCAGCCACACCCGGCCCATCCCGCCGCTGCCGACCAGGTCGAGCAGCCGGTACCGACCCGCGATCAGCAACTGCTGCACGGTCGCTCCCCCTCGGTCACCCTGAGTTACACGATAGCCACCGTCGCCGTTTTTCTCATCCGCTGAGCGGCCTCGATCCACGCCGGACGGAGGGCTGAGAAGGGCCATACGGCGCAGGTCAGCGGGGTGGTCGGAAACTCTTTCGCACAGTGGACCAGTCTCCGTCGGCGGTGGTCCAGTCGCGGTCGTCGGTGATCCAACCCAACGTCCAGCGCGACTCGCCCACAATCTGTTGCCGGGCGTGGATCCGCGGGCCGTCCGGGGCGTCCCACCGACACTCCCACTCCGCGTCCGCGTCGCCGCGGGCGAGCCGGATCTCGTCGTAGCCGGGCAGCGCCCCGGCCCGGGCGGCCTCGTCCCGGGCCGCGCGCAGCCGGGTCATCGGGTCGGCCGCGCCGCCCTCGGCAACGCTCAGCGCCCGGCCGGTGGCCGGATCCTGGAAGCAGGCCACCGCCCCGTCGCGCGAGTGGTACCAGGTCGCCGGGACGGAGACCCGGAACCCGGTGGCGTCGGCGTACCACACCCACCCCGGTGGTGGCCGGAACCGCTCGCCCGCACCGGGTGACCCGGCCGTGACCGGTGTGCCGACGATGTCCGGCCGGACGCAGGGAAACGGCGGCGGGGGCACGTCGCGGCCCCCGGGCGGCGGCCTACCGGGGCCGCCGCGGTGCGGGCCGCCCCGGCCGTCGCCGTCGTCCCCGTCCGGCCCGCGACCGTCGTCCACCTGCCCTGCGGTCGGCGTCGTGGTCGGCCCGGCGGTGTCGGTCGGGGCATCGTCGGCGACGGCCAGCGCGGTGCCCACCCCGGCGGCGGCCGCCACGAGCAACGCCGTCACGACGAGCGCCGCCCGACGCGTCGCCGGCCGGCGGGCCGCGCGCCCCGTCGTGCTGGTGCCGGCGTCCTCCGAGTACCGCACATCCGGGCCGAGGCTGGGGCGATCATCGACAGGAGCGTCTCCGGGTGGGGCGACGCCGGCGCCGATCGGGTCGGGCACGGGCTGCGGGGTGGTGGAGTGGGCGACTTCCCCGGAAGTGGACACCGTCGAGGTCGAGATGCCGGTCGGGCCCGCGGCGGCGGTGAGCAGCCGGCGGGCCCCGTCGTGGTCGAGACGCTCGTGGGGGTCGCGGCGCAGCAGCCCGTCGAGCACCGGCGCGAGCGGACCGGCGTGCGGCGCCGGGTCCGGTGGGCCGGCGGCCAGCGCGCTGAGGGTGGCCATCGCGTTGCTGCGGGCGTACGGGGAGCGGCCCTCCACGGCGGCGTGCAGGGTGGCGCCCAGCGACCACAGGTCGGCGGCCACCGTGGACACCCCCTCGGCGGCCCGCTCCGGGGCGACGTACTGAGGGGACCCGAGCACCATCCCGGGGCGGGTCATCGCGCCGTCCCCGCCGTCGAAGGTGGCCAGGCCGAAGTCGGTGAGCATCACCCGGCCGTCGTGGGCGACGAGCACGTTCTGCGGCTTGATGTCGCGGTGCAGCACCCCGGCGGTGTGCGCGGCCTCCAGGGCGTCGAGCAGGGCCAGGCCGATCCGGGCGGCACGGACCGGATCGAGGGGCCCTTCGGCGTCGAGCACGTCCTGCAGGGTGCGCGAGGGGACGTACTCCATGACGATCCACGGACTGCCCTCGACCGGGACGACGTCGTAGAGCCGGACCACGGCGGGGTGGTTGAGCCGGGCCGCGGTGCGCGCCTCGCGCAGGGTGCGCGAGCGCAGCTCGGCCCGCTCGTGGTCGGCCAACCAGCTCGGCGGTACGACCTCCTTGACGGCGACCTCGCGGTGCAGCATCTCGTCGTGGGCTCGCCAGACCCGACCCATACCCCCGCGGCCCACCAGGTCGAGCAGCCGGTACCGACCGGCGATCAGCACCTGCGCACGCTCCTTCTCAGCCGCTGTCCGGGTTAACACCCTAACCAGCGGATCGGAGCGTACCTATAGGTCTTCCGACCTACCTCAACAGGCGGCGTGGTCGGCGGCGGCGAGCAGATTGCCCTCCGGGATGGCGATCCGGTTCCGGCCGCCGGCCAGTCGGGCGGCGGCCCGGCGAGCCTGGAGCGGGCCGTGTTCGCGGCGGGCGGCGGCGTAGCTGGCGGCGGTGCGGGCCGCGATGGCGGCCCACCCGTAGCGCTCGCCGACCATGGTCCGGGCCCGTCGGGCCACCCGCCGGGCGAAGACCTCGTCGCCGAGCAGTCGGTCGACCGCGCCCGCGAGGGCGACCGGATCGCTGTGTGGGAACGTCACGCCGGTGACGCCCGGTTCGACGATCTCGGCGAGGCCGCCGGTACGGGCCACCGCGAGGGGCGCCCCGGCGGCCGCGGCCTCCAGAGCCACCATGCCGAACGGCTCGTAGAGGCTGGGCACGACCGTCGCGTCGGTGGCGCCGAGCACCGCCGGCAGTTGGGTGGCGTCGAGGAAGCCGGTGAAGCGGACGGTCGAGCCGAGCGCCAGGCGACGGGCCTCGGCTTCCAACTCGGGGCGGTACGGACCGTCGCCGGCGATCACCACGCGCAGCCCGGGGTGCCGCTCGCGCAGTCGGGGCACGGCGTGCACGAGATGCTGGACGCCCTTCTCGTAGACCAGTCGGCCGGCGTACCCGACCAGGGGACCGTCCGCGGCGAACCGCGCGCGGGCCGACGCGACCGCACGTGGTCGGGCCCGCCAGGCCCGGTCGTCGACCCCGTTGGGGACCACGTCGACCAGCCCGGTCGGGACGTCGAACAGCCCGCTGACCTGGTCCCGCATGTAACCCGAACAGGTGATCACCCGCGTGGAGGCGCCGCTGAGCCAGTGTTCGACGCCGTGGATGGTGCGGTTCATCTCCTCGGGCAGCCAGCCCTGGTGCCGTCCGGCCTCGGTCGCGTGGATGGTCGTGACCAGCGGCAGGTCGAGGTGTTCGGAGAGGGTGACCGCGGTGTGGGCGACGAGCCAGTCGTGGGCGTGGATGACGTCGTAGGCGCCGGCCTGGGTGGCGCGCAGGGCGGTGCGGGTGAGGGTGTGGTTGAAGGCCATGGTCCAGGCGAGCAGGGAGCCGGTGGCCAGGGGGAACGTGACGGGGTCTTCGGGGGCGCGCAGGATGCGGACGCCGTCGGCGTACTCCTCCAGGGGTGCGCCTTCGGCGTGGCGGGTGACGACGGTGACCTCGTGCCCGGCGGCGGCCAGGGCGACGGACAGGGCGTGGACGTGGCGGCCGAGGCCACCGACGAGCACCGGCGGGTACTCCCACGACAGCATCAGCACCCGTAGCTGCCGGGCGGGGTTGATGTCGATCACGTGGGCATCGGGTGACATGCGGCCCCCTTTGAGTTGTCCCCGGGCGCGCGCCGACCGACACCGGAGTCGATGTCGCCGTCGCGTCTGGATCGGGGCCAATCCTGCCGGCGCCGAGATAACCAGCGGAGACACCGCCGTTGCGGTCATGTAAAGCGCTACTGGCCCTTTCGGCGCACCCGCAGCAACTCGGCCACCGACCACGCCTGGAACGGGCAGCCGGTCGCGGAGTGCGGCGCGACACCGTCGGCCGTCTCACTTACCGATCCTAGCCCATATTCGGTCAGATGGGACTCAATGCCAATCAATACATCATCGACTGACATCTTCCCCCGACGGGCGGCGTCCACGTACGGCCCGAGCAGCCACGGCCACACCGTGCCCTGGTGATACCCGCCGTCCCGCTCGGCCGGGCCGCCCCGGTGGCGACCCACGAACTCGGGCGCATCCTCCGCGAGGCTGCGCGGCCCGAGCGGGGTGAGCAGTCCGTTGCCGATCCGGCGCAGCGTCGCCTCGTCCGGCTCCAACGGCGCGAACGGCAACGACCAGGCCAGCAACTGGTTGGGGCGCAACGCGTCGTCGTCGTGCAGCGCGGCCCCACCCAACGGGTACGCCGGCGCGGGCGCGTCCAGCACGTCGTACAGCCATCCGGTCGGGGCCGGGAACCGCGCCCGGAACGAGGCGGTGGCCCGCCCGTGCAGTCGCCACACCTCGCCCGCGTCCTGCCCGGCCAGCTCCGTCAACTCGGCGAGCCCGGCCAACCCGTTGATCCACAACGCGTTGACCTCGACCGGCTTGCCCGTGCGCGGGGTGACCGGCACGCCGTAGACCCGGGCGTCCATCCAGGTCAGGGCGGTGCCCGGGGCGCCCTGGGTGAGCAGCCCGTCGGCCTGGTCGACGGCGATCCCGTACCGGGTGCCGGCCACGTGCGCGTCGACGACCCCGCGCAGCGCGGGCAGCAGCTCGTCGCCGAGGTCGGTGTCGCCGGTGACCGTCACGTGCCGGCTCACCGCGTGCAGGAACCACAGGGTGCCGTCGACGGTGTTGTACTCCACCCGGCCGGTGTCGGCGGTGTTGGCGAGCATCCCCTCGGAGAGCGTCGCCGCGTACGCCCGCAGCAACTCCCGCCCCTCGGTGGCCCGGCCCGTGCAGAGGAACAGCCCCTCGTACGAGATCATCGTGTCCCGCGACCAGGCCCCGAACCACGGATACCCGGCCACCACGTCGACCGCCGCCTGCCGGGTGCGGACCACGAACGCGTCGGCGGCCAGCGCCAGCGTGGCGTCCACGTCGTCGGCCGGCCTCGCCGTCGCCACCACCTGCCGGTTGCGTCGCCGGGCCGTCGTCACGATCTCGTCGGCCGGCGGCGGCTCCTCGTCCAGCCGACCCGCCCAGGCCCGCACCGACACCGTGTCACCGGGGCGTTCCAGCTCGCCGGCGAAGCGGCCCGCGTACCAGACGTCCTCGTCCGGGTGCAGCCCCCGGCTGGCCTCCTCGCGGTGGTGCACGCCCAGCCACCACTGCCCCTCCGGCGTCCAGCCGGGGCCGGCGAGCCGGTACGCGCCCTCGACCACCGCGCCGTCGGCGACGGCCTCGACCTGTGGCGTCGGCCCGTCGGCCCGCCGCTCACCGTGCGCGTCGCGCCAGGTGCACGCGGCGGACAGCTCCAGCCGGACCGGACCGCCGGCGACCAGTCGGTGCACGACCGCCACGCAGGAGCGGCCGGGCAGCATGGCAAGCTCGCGTTCGATCACGACGGCGCCGATCCGCCACCGCCAGCGGGGGAGCCCGTCGACCAGCTCGAAACGCTCCAGCAGCTCGAACCCGCGCGGGTCGACGTCGCCGGAGGACCACTCGTGCGCGCCGAGGCGTACCCGCGCCCCGGACGGCAGGGTGACCGCCGGGTCGAGGCTGACCAGTCCCACCTGGCGGGACGCCGGAGTGTCACCCGGCACCACCAGCAGGCCGTGGTACCGGCGGGTCCGCAGCCCGCCCACGGTGCCCATGGCGTACCCGCCGAGGCCGTCGGGCACCAGCCACTCCCGGGTGGACGCGCTGGTCAGGTCGCCGCAGACCTGCGGACCGAAATTAATGTCGATCAACTTTCCTCCACCGCCGTCGAGGTGTAACACGCCACGGCGAGAATGGCCGCTGTGGTGAAGTACCGCGGCGGCGTCAAAGATGTGCACGTGATCACTGACGGATCGTCCTCCGACGCCTCGCCACCCGACGCTGAGCGGCTTCGGCTCGCGCAGGCCGACTCGGGGGAGCAGGACTGGCGTGCATGGGGTCCCTATCTGTCCGAACGGGCGTGGGGGACGGTACGGGAGGACTACAGCGAGCACGGTACGGCGTGGGACTACTTCCCACACGACCATGCGCGGTCCAGAGCCTACCGGTGGAGCGAGGACGGGATGGCGGGCGTCTGCGACGACCGGCAGACCTTCGCCTTCGCCCTGGCGCTGTGGAACGGCAGGGACCCGATCCTCAAGGAGCGGATGTTCGGCCTGGGCGGCGACAGCGGCAACCACGGGGAGGACGCCAAGGAGTACTGGTGGTACCTCGACAGCACCCCGACGCACTCCTGGATGCGCTGGCGCTACCACTACCCGCAGGCCGCCTTCCCGTACGACGAACTCGTCGCGGTGAACGCGCTGCGCGGCCGGGACGACACCGAGTACGAGCTGGTGGACACCGGCATCTTCGACGACGACCGGTACTGGGCGGTGACCGTCGACTACGCCAAGGCGTCCCCGACCGACCTCTGCATGGTGATCACCGTGGCCAACCGGGGCGATGAGGCGGCGACCCTGCACGTGCTGCCCACCCTGTGGTTCCGCAACACCTGGGCCTGGGGGCTGCCCGGCGGCGACCGGATGCCACGGCTGACCGGTGACGGCACCCGGCTGGTCGGTGAGCACCGGGTGCTCGGCCAACTGCTGCTCGAGGGCGACGGCGGCCCGGTGCCGCTGCTCTGCGACAACGACACCAACGCCGAACGGCTCTGGGGGCTGCCGGGCCGCTCGCCGTACCCGAAGGACGGCATCAACGACCACGTCGTCAACGGCGCGCCCACGGTCAACCCGGCCCGCGAGGGCACCAAGGGCGCGCTGCACTACGTGCTCGACGTGCCGGCCGGCGGGCAGCGCCAGATCCGGCTGCGGCTGACCCGTACCGCGTCGCCCCCCGCCGCCTGCCCACCGCCCCCGGCGGACCTGCGCGACGGCTTCGAGGCGGTGGTGTGGGCCCGGCGGGCCGAGGCGAACCGGTTCTTCGCCAACGTGATCCCCGAGGCCGCCACCGCCGACGAGGCGCTGGTGGCCCGGCAGGCCATCGCAGGGCTGATGTGGGGTAAGCAGTTCTACCACTTCGACGTCAAGCGCTGGCTGGACGGCGACCCGGGGTCGACACCGCCGGCCGGGCGTCGGCACGGGCGCAACAGCGCCTGGTGGCACATGACCAGCTTCGACGTGATCTCCATGCCCGACCCCTGGGAGTACCCCTGGTACGCGGCCTGGGACCTGGCCTTCCACTGCGTGAGCATCGCCCGGGTCGACCCGGGCTTCGCCAAGGAGCAGATCCTGCTCCTGCTACGCGAGTGGTACCTGCACCCCAACGGCCAGATCCCGGCGTACGAGTGGGCGTTCGGCGACGTGAATCCGCCGGTGCACGCGTGGGCGGCGCTCAAGGTGTTCGAGATCGACGGCGGCAAGGACTTCGAGTTCCTGGGCCGGGTGATGCACAAGCTGCTGCTCAACTTCACCTGGTGGGTCAACCGCAAGGACACCGGCGGCAACAACGTCTTCGAGGGCGGGTTCCTCGGGCTGGACAACGTCGGGCCGTTCGACCGCTCGGCGGCGCTGCCGGTGGCCGGCGTGCTGGAGCAGTCCGACGGCACCGGCTGGATGGCCATGTACGCGCTCAACCTGCTCGACATGGCCATCGTGTTGGCGGAGCACGACCGGACCTGGGTGGACACGGCCACCAAGTTCTTCGAGCACTTCCTCTACATCGCGGCGGCCGCGTACGAGCAGGGGCTGTGGGACGACGAGGACGCGTTCTTCTACGACGTGCTGCGGCTCGCCGACGGCACGAAGGTGCCGCTGAAGGTCCGCTCGGTGGTCGGGCTGCTGCCGCTGGCCGCCACCACCCGCCTCACCGCCAAGACCCTGCACCACCTGCCGGAGTTGGGCGCGCGGCTGCGCTGGTTCCTCACCAACCGCCCCGAGTACGCCGAGGTCATCGGCACCCGACGGATCGGCCCGGACGGCCGTCAGCAGCGGCTGCTGTCCATGGTCGGCCAGGATCAGGTGGTCCGGCTGCTCGCCCGGATGCTCGACCCCGACGAGTTCCTCTCCGACTTCGGCCTCCGCACGTTGTCCCGCGCACACCTGGACAAGCCGTTCTCGGTCAACCTCGGCGGCCAGGAGTTCTCCGTCGGCTACGAGCCGGCCGAGTCGACGAGCGGCCTGTTCGGGGGCAACTCGAACTGGCGCGGGCCGATCTGGATGCCGACGAACTTCCTGCTGATCAGCGCGCTGCGCGACTACGCGGCGTTCTTCGGTGACTACCTCCAGGTGGAGTATCCGACGCGCTCGGGGGTGAAGCTCTCGCTGGATGAGATCGCCGACGACCTGTCGAGCCGGCTGATCTCGCTCTTCACGCAGGACGACTGGGGTCGCCGACCGATCTACGGCGCGGCGCGGCTGTTCCAGACCCACCCCGACTGGCGGGACCTGGTCGCCTTCCCCGAGTACTTCCACGGCGACAACGGCGCCGGACTGGGCGCCTGGCACCAGACCGGCTGGACGGCTCTGGTTGCCGACCTGATCCTCACCCTGCGCCGCTGACCCCTGCCCGCGCCGTGCCGCGCGGCGCCGTGCCGCGCGGCGCCGTGGCCAAGATCCGCGCAACTTCAGGGATGTTGCGGCATCACGGCGGCGGGAAGCAGCAACTTCACCGAAAGTGTGCGGATCTTGGGATGGGCGCAGCATGATCGCGCTCGATCCTTGTTGTAGTGGTGTCCTCGGCGCGGGAGGCCACTACATCCTGGATCGAGCACGATCATGCGGGTGCGGGGCAATTGTGCCGAGCAGGCGTCGACGTCGGGCTATCCGTAGCCGACGTGGATGATCAGCTGGCCGTTCCTGGGTTCGGCCACCACGTAGACGGACCCGGGGTCGAGCAGCTTCGGCGGCAGGTTCTGCTGCTCGGAGAGGCCCATCTGCTCGGCCAGCTGCGCCGGGGACTGCCCGGCCGGGGGCGCGACCGTGACCTGCCACGAGCACCCGCCGGAGGCGCACGTCTCGCTCTCGTCGACGACGGTCGCCCCGGCGGGCACGTCCGGGATCCGCCACTTCGGCGGCAACGATCCCTCGTCGCCGAACGCCCACAGCGACAAAAACCACAGGCCCCAACCGCAGGCCAGCAGGCCCACGACGCCGAGCCCGGCCAGGAAGAGGCGTCGAGGCGAGGTCATCGGGCCAGGCTAGCGAGGCGGTGTGGAGATCCAGTGAATGTCAGCCGGTGAAGGACTCGGGGCCGAGCCGACCCCAGGCCACGAAGGCGGCCAGGGCGAGGTACACGGCGTTCACCGCGACGAACCTCGCCTCCTGGTAGCGCACATGTGTGATCATCGCGCCGACCATCAGCAGTACCCAGCAGATGGCGGTGAGCGGCACCAGGACCGGCGCGATGTCCAGCACGGCGGGCAGGAGCAGACCGACGGCGGCCAGGAGTTCGAGCACCCCCAGGGTCTTGACGAAGCCGTCGCTGGCGTCCCCGGCCCACCCGCCGCCGCGGTGCGAGGCCAGCTTCTCGCGGGGTACGAACGTCTTGGTGATGCCGCCGGCCAGCGCCACCGTGGCCAGCAGTCCGGCCGCGATCCACAGCGCGATGTTCATGGACGTTCCTTTCGATCGGGTCGACCACGAGACACCGCCGGCCCGGTGGCTGTGACTCACCCCGGTGGGTGATGTGCTGCACAGGCCCGTGGTGTCACAGGAGGCCGTCGACCGGTGTCGGGTGGTGGTGAACCGACGTCGAGGACAGGAGTCGCACATGGATCCCGCCGTGGACGCGTTCGTCACGCACCGGAACCTGCTCTTCACGGTGGCGTACGAGATGCTCGGCTCGGCGGCCGACGCGGAGGACGTACTCCAGGAGACCTGGCTGCGATGGGCGGACGCCGACCACGCGGCGGTACGGGACGAGCGCGCCTACCTGGTCCGGATCACCACCCGCCAGTCGCTCAACCGGCTGCGGACGATCGGCCGGCGCAGGGAGTCCTATGTCGGCTCCTGGCTGCCCGAGCCGTTGCTGACCACGCCCGACGTCGCCGATGACGTCGAGCTGGCGGAGCACGTCTCGATGGCGATGCTGCTCGTGCTGGAGACGCTCGGCCCGACGGAACGGGCGGTGTTCGTCCTGCGGGAGGTGTTCGAGATGGACTACGACGAGATCGCCGCGACCGTGGAGAAGAGCCCCGCCGCGGTCCGCCAGATCGCCCACCGGGCGCGGGCACACGTCGCCGCGCGCCGGCCGCGCGGCCCGGTCTCCGCGACCGAGGCGCGGCGCGCGTTGGAGGCGTTCCAGCGGGCGGTCGAGCTGGGCGACGTGCAGGGCCTGCTCGACATCCTGGCGCCCGACGTCGTCCTGCTGGGCGACGGCGGCGGCATCAAGCAGGCCGTGCTGCGGCCCGTCGTCGGCGCGGACAAGGTGGCCCGTCTGCTGGCCTCGCGGCAGGTGGAGGTCGCCGCGCTGTCACTGCACCCGGCCGAGGTCAACGGCTGCCCGGCGTTGATCGTCCGGATCGACGGTGACCTCGACACCGTCCTGACGGCGCGCGTCGACGACGGTCTCGTCACCGGTCTGTACGCCGTCCGCAACCCCGAGAAGCTGTCGCACATGCGCCGGGCCACGGTGCTGCGGCGGTGAACGACGACGCCGGTCAGAACGGTGGCATGGAGGCCTCGCCGGGCCGGTGCCGGGATCGTCGGGCGTCCGCGGCGGCGACACCGAGCAGCACCAGTGCGGCGGTCGCACCGGCGGGCAACGGCGGCAGGGGGAGTGTCACCGGCACCGACAGGGCGAGGGCCAGCAGGCCGACCGCCCGCGATCGGGAGACCCGGTCGAAGACCTGGTACTCCAGGGCCGCCCGTCCGGCGAGGAAGAGCGCCGGGCCGCCGAGGACGGCGATGAGCCAGGCCGCCGGAAGGTGGCCGAACGGCTCGGTGATGTACAGCTCCATCCCCACGCCGGTCAGCACGATCCCCGCGATCATCGCCAGGTGCGCGAACGCCATCTGGGTGGCGAGCCGGGCGGGGTCACCGGAGGTGCCGATGGCGGTGTCCAGCGTCCCTCCGGCCAGGTGGAAGTAGATCCGCGACAGCAGGACTGTCGTCGCCAACGCGAGCACGAAGGCGGCCGTCTGCGCGGCGTGGAAGCTGCTGCCGCTGAAGGCCAGCCCGATGACGAAGATGGCCTCACCGAGCGCGATGAGCAGGAACTGCTGATACCGCTCGGCCAGGTGCTCGGCCGCGATGCCCCGCACGCCGAGCCGTTGCGCGCCGAGCCGGGGGGTCGGCCACCCGAGGTACGACCCCGTGTGGTCGACCAGCACGGCGAGGGCCCAGAGCCAGCCACGGACGTCGCCGTCGTTCACCAGCCCACCGACGACCCAGAACGGCGCGGTCAGGCCGAGCCAGAACATGATGCGGACGGACTGCTGCGGATCGGGCTGGCCGTGCCCGGCGATGTGGAAGTACGCCACCCGGCCGACCTGGAGGGTCACGAGCGTGATGGCGAAGAGGGAGGCCCGCGCGCCGAATCCGTCGGGCACCGCGACCGCCATCGTCATCGCGCCGGCCATCGTGATGACGATGACGGCCTGGACGATCATCGCCTCGGGGTCGAGCCAACTGGTGGACCAGACCGTCAACGTCCAGACCGCCCACAGCGCCAGCAACAGCACCAGCGCCTGACCGAGGCCCGCGAGCACCCCGCGCTCGCCCCCGGTGAAGTCGTCGATCAGCCGAATGGAGATCCGGGTGAGGGCGAAGACGAAGACGAGGTCGAGGAACAGTTCCAGGAAGGTGGCCCGCTCGCGGGTGTCCGCGCCGCGTACCAGCCCGCCACCGGGGACCTGCCTCACCCGTCGACCGCCTCGGCGGGCCGACGCCGTCGAACGACCACGTGCCCTCCCGTCGCGGTGACCTGATCACCTAACGAACGACCATCGGGTACGGCAGCGAGCCGGTTCACGGCGGGGGAGGAGGCGATCAGTCACCAATCCGTCACGAGGCAGGTGCGGACAGTGTGGGTCGTTACGCTCGGCCGGTGTCCGTACCTGCCGAGGAGGCCATCGAACACGAGCGACGCCTGCTCATCGTCGCCGCCGCCCGCGAGCTGGCCGAGGCCGAGGGCTGGGTCGGCCTCAGCGCCCGTCGGGTCGCCGAACGGGCCGACATGGACCTCGGCGACCTCTACCGGCACTTCGCCGACCAGGAGGCGGTGCTGGCCGCCGTCGCGGTGCACGGCTTCGCCGATCTGGCCGCCGCGCTGACGGCGGCGCACGCCGACAACCCCTGCCCCGAGCGGGCGTGGGCGGTCATGTCGGCCGCGTACCTCGACTTCGCGTACGCCAATCCGGCTGTCTACGACGCGATGCTCGCGCTGACCCCGGACCTCGCCCTCGGCGCGGCCGGGGTGCCGGCGGCGCCGAGAGCCGTCTTCGCCGCGCTGCGGGCGGCCCTGCTCCCGCTGGCGCAGGGGCGCGATCTGGACACCCTCGCCGAGGTGGGATGGAGCCTGCTGCACGGGGTCGTCATGCTCACCCGCGGCGGTCGTCTGCGCCCGGAGGCGCAGGAGGAGCGGGAGGCGATGATCACCGAGAGGCTGCTCTGGTGGCCCTGCCCGGCCGACGGAAACCCGGTGGGTGCCCGGGGCGGTATGCCCTAGAGTCGCGTCCGCACGATCATGATCGCGAGGAGGGGCCGGCATGACCGCGGACCAGGAGGCCCGCCGACGGGCACAGGTGCTGATCTTCGACGCGGACGACACGTTGTGGGAGAACAACGTCGTCTTCGAGCGGGTGATCGACGACTTCCTGGCCTGGATCGACCACCCCACGATGGACCGGACGGAGATCCGCACGATCCTCGACGACATCGAGCGGGCGAACGCGGTGGCGCA